>JADKJM010000019.1 GCA_016721005.1 Flavobacteriales bacterium | reverse complement strand
CAGGAAGCTCACCGGACCTGGGCAGCTCTGGAGTGAAAGCGATATCACCTACTTCAAGACCGGGAAGGAAGGCTACACTTACATCAAGCGATCGCGACGCTTGGTCGCACCGTCATGGGCCACCACTTGGCCACGGACCTTGAAGCAGCCAGCACATTGGAAGCCTTGCGCATGGCCATCGCACAGGCGGTCGCAATTCCCAAAGGCTTGATGTCCACAGCGATGCGTGGCGTGCAGTACTTTGTTCGGCGGCGTGCGGATGTCGCACCGCAAAAGCCAGTAGCATCAAAGCATAAACATGACCGAGAAGGGCGATCCATGGAAACGCCGGTATTGAACCATCAACGGGATCGTCAAACAGGAATACCTCGATACATGGTGCATCGATACGGTTGCACAAGCGCGCGTGCCGCTCTGGAGACGTGCCGTGTTCCTCTACAACCTCCGATCGGCCGCACAACAGCATCAGCAATCTCACACCTGACCAAGCGCACACCGGTACCATGAAAGTCGAACGGCTGGAAGAACTACTACCTCAAGCGAACACCTGTCAACGCAGTTCAGGACGTTCTCTCAACTGTAAACCTATCTTCGGACATCAGCAAAACCTATGTAAACCTTTTTCAGGACGGGTCATCCTGATAGCTGATAAACGCCCCTGATGTCCTAACCAGCGTTCTGTGCCGTTGCAATGATGCATCCGCAAGCACGACCATATCAACAACGTCATGCGGATAGTGTGGTAACCCAATACGTCCAATCTCATGGTTGAGCCACGACCAAACGATGAGTAACCCGAGTAATGGAAGCACCTAACCAAGTTAGTTCGAGTAGGTAAACTCCGCTTTCAATGCCAATCATGTCAATCTCAGCTTGCTCTTTATACCGGCGCAGTGTCTTCGCCGATGCGTTCGCTCACGAAAACACTTCGCAGTGGTCTTCCGTCTTCCGGAAACCATGCTGCGGCCCGTGGTCGTGATCCGAGAATATCGCAAGCTTCGATCCACCATCGTATTCCCAAAGCATCGCTCGCACATCATGGCCTGCCACCCTCTGGCACCCACGCGGAACGTCCGTGATGTTCGGCCATCGAACAACCGCAGGACGTAGATGCCCGCATTGCGCTGACCCAGGTCGATGCCATTGTGCTGATGGAAAGAACGAAACTCCTTCACCGGTCGACCTTGCGCATCGAACAGTTCCAACTGCGCCGAAGCGGACAAGGATGCGGGCAACATAATACGGCCATCAGCGCCAGCCGTGAGCGTGGTGATCTCCACGAGCGCGGGGATCACCACGTAGTCAAGCACGTCGGTCCGCTGCCGATGCACTCCGTTGGTTCGGGCAGGGTCCGCTCCCAAGGGTCGGGAAGACCAGGAACCGAATGGGTAGAAGTCACCGGCGGTACAGCTCAGTGCGAGTTCCGGCGGGTCAGATTCGATGTGAGAGCGAAGCGTTCTCCGAAACACCCGTTACGCCATGGATATCCTGAAAACTACCCGTAGAGCCGGTGATGGGAGGACCTGTAACCGTCCATGCTGCTGAACGACCGGATGACGAAACCGGTAGGCGTCCTCCAGAGCAAGGAACACCACCGAAATGGAGGATGTGTTCGCGGAATCAGGCATATGATGAAGCTCCCTTGCCCGGGATCGGTTCGCCGGGTTGCAAGGGCCATCGTAACAGCTAGCAGAACTCCGTGACATCGCAGATGGATGTTCGGCGCCTGTGCTTGTGTCGATGCGTGCTGCGAGGAGGGACGACAACCATCATCATGAGACCTGCAGCGCGGTCAAGCAGACAACCAAAGGGTCTCAGCATTCTCGCAGAGGGCTGAACATTCTCCCAAAGCTGTTCAACGAACAAGCGCCGCGTCTCACCATTTTCGCAAAGGGGCCGGACGATCTCCCGGAGCGGTTCAGCAAACAGGCAAAGCGTCCGACCATTCCCGCAAAGGGTCTCAACCCCACGGCCGGAACGCAGAACGGCTCCCAGTCGGGAGCCGTTCGCAGTCTTGGTCACGGTAGCGTATCAGACCGTCAGCGAGTGCCGCTTGAAGCCGGTGACCTGAGTCCTTGTCCGCGCTCTTCACGTACTGCTCCACGTTCAGCTTGTTGTCCTTGATGAATTCCCTGGGCGAGCAACGTGCTCTCCTTGAAGAATTTGTTCAGGCGGCCCATGGCGTCTTCTCGGCCATGTCTGGCGCCTTGCCCTCTTGGATCGCGAGTTCCTTGCCGATCTCGTCTCCTTGTCGATGATGTTCTGCGGCGTGGTCTCCTTGCTCAACGCGATCGGACCCATCGCGGCCACTTGCATAGCGACATCCTTCGCCGTGCTCGAAACCGGCCTTGCTCAGCCCTACGAGGCTGCCCACCTTGTTGCCGTGGTTGTACGCGAACACGTATTCCGCATCGAGGAGGTTGCAGGCGCTCACTTCGATCTTCTCGCCGATCGCCGGTCTGTTCGATCGGCTTCTCCGCGATCGTCTGGCCGTTGCTGTCGTAGGCGAGTGCCTTCAGCGCATCCACGCTATCAGCGCCTTTCTCGAGTGCGATGGTGGCGATGCGGGTAGTATGGCCGCGAAGTCCGCGTTCTTGGCCACGAAGTCGGTCTCGCAGTTAGTGCAGAGCACGCCGCGCTTGCCGTCGGCGCTGGTCAGGCCGATGACCTGTCCTTCGGAGGCGTCACGATCGGCGCGCTTGGCTGCGACCTTCTGTCCCTTTTTCCGCAGGATGTCGATGGCGGCATCGAAGTCGCCATTCGCCTCGGTGAGGGCTTGCTTGCAATCCATCATACCCGCGCCGGTGATCGGCGCAGCTTGTTCACATCGGTGGCGGTAATGGCCATGGTTGTCGCGGTTCTGGGTTTGGTCGGGGCGGGCGTTATCCCGGGCTTGACCCAGGATCCCGCCTGTCAATTACAAATTCGGTCAGCCTTCTCCTCGGAGGAGCCGGTCTCGGCAGCGGCCTCGGTGGTGGCGGCTTCGGCAACAACAGCCTCCGCACCTTCCTCCTCGCTTCCCTCGTCCACAGCGGTCTTGTCGTTCTTGCGCTCCTCCAGACCTTCGTTGATCGCAGCGATCATGGTATCCACGATCAACTCGATGCTCTTGGTCGCGTCGTCGTTGGCGGGGATGGCGAAGTCCACCAAGGTGGGATCGCTGTTGGTATCCACCATGGCGAACGTGGGGATGTTGAGCTTGCGGGCCTCGGCCACGGCGATGTGCTCCTTCACGATATCCACGATGAACAACGCGCTGGGCAGACGGGTGAGGTCGGCGATGGAACCGAGGTTCTTCTCCATCTTCTCCCGCTGGCGGCTCACTTGCAAACGCTCCCGCTTGCTCATGTTGTTGAACGTGCCGTCGATCTTCATCCGGTCGATGGTCGCCATCTTCTTGATGGTGCGACGGATGGTGCCGAAGTTGGTGAGCATACCACCGCTCCAACGCTCGGTGACGTAAGGCATGCCCGTGGTCTTCACCTTCTCGGTCACGATGTCCTTGGCCTGCTTCTTCGTGGCGACGAAGAGGACCTTCTTCCCGCTCTTCGCGATGTTCTTCATCGCTGCGGCGGCCCTCCTCAAGCTTCGCGCTGGTCTTGTTCAGATCGATGATGTGGATCCCCTTCTTCTCGCCGAAGATGTAAGGGGCCATGTTGGGATTCCACTTCCGGCGCAAATGGCCGAAGTGTACACCCGCGTCGAGTAGTTGTTGGAATTCGAGACGTGCCATGATGTTCAATTCACTTTCCTTGTTCCCGTTGGTACAGGCATCCCGGTGGTAGCGTACGTGTCACTTCGAGCGGAGCCGAGAAGTACACGTACAGTCCGCCAGGATTGGATCCTGAACAAGCGTAGGGACCTTAACGCTTGCTGAACTGGAAGCGCTTACGCGCCTTCTTGCGTCCGAACTTCTTCCGTTCCACGGCGCGTGGGTCACGGGTCATCAGTTCCTCCGCCTTGAGTTTCGGTTTGTGCTCGGCATCGTCTTCACCAATGCGCGGGCGATGCCCAGACGCACGGCGTCCACCTGGCCGGTGATCCCGCCGCCATCCACGGTCGCCATCACGTCGTACTTGCCAACGGTGTCGGTAAGCTTGAACGCCTGCTCCAACTTGAATTGTTGCAGCATAATGGGGAAGTATTCCTTGCTGTCACGGCCGTTGACCGTGATGATGCCTTTGCCTTCCGTGAGGTTCACGCGCGCCACGGCTGTCTTGCGGCGTCCCAGGCTGTTGGTGGTTGCCATCTTACTTGATCGTATTCAGGTCGAATGAACGCGGCTTCTGTGCTTCATGCTCGTGCGTGGCACCGGCCACCACATGCAGGTTGTTGAAGAGGCGACGGCCCAAGGTGTTCTTGGGGAGCATGCCACGAACCGCGATCTCCACCATGGCTTCCGGCTTGCGCGCCATCAGCTTGTGGGCGGGCTCGCGGGTCTGTCCACCCGGATAGAGGCTGTACCGCTGGTACTCCTTGTCCTTCATCTTGTTGCCGGTCAGGCGGACCTTGTCGGCATTGATGATGATGACGTGATCGCCACAGTTCACATGCGGTGTGAAGGTGGGCTTGTGCTTTCCGCGAACGAGCATGGCCACCTTGCTAGCAAGGCGTCCAAGTACTTCATTCTCAGCGTCTACCAGCAACCATTCGGGCTGAACGGTGGCCGCGTTGGCCATGCTGGTGGTGTGGGTAGTGGATGCCACGGTCGTGCGTGTATGAGTGGATAGGTCCCTGAAAACGGGCTGCGAATATAGCGGCTTTCCGTGGAAATGAACAAAGGCACGTTCATCCTCTTTTTCTTTCCCGCAAGGGATCGGTGGGGCCGGACCTTCTGCTCAGATCACTCCCAAGGCCTTGCCCACCTTGCCGAAGGCGGCCAACGCATGATCGATATGGGCTTCCGTGTGGGACGCGCTCAGTTGCACACGGATCCGGGCGGTATCCTTGGGAACCACCGGGAAGAAGAACCCGATCATAGATGCCCTCCTTCAGGAGTTCATCCGCCATGGTCTGGCTCAGTTTGGCATCGCCGAGCATCACCGGTACGATGGCGGAATCGGCGCCGCGGGTCTTGAATCCCAGTCCTTCGATCCGGTGCGGAAGCGATCGACGTTCTTCTCCAGTCGGTCGCGTAATTCGGTGCTCGCCGTCAACAGTTCGATCACTTTGATGGAAGCACCCACAATGGACGGCGCCAACGAATTGCTGAAGAGGTATGGTCGACTCCGCTGTCGAAGCATATCGATGATCTCCTTGCGACCAGTGGTGTAACCGCCCATGGCACCGCCGAGCGCCTTGCCAAGGGTTCCGGTAATGATGTCCACGCGGCCCACCACATCACAATGTTCCACGCTACCACGTCCTGTCTTGCCGATGAAGCCTGCGGCGTGGCATTCGTCCACCATCACCATCGCTTCGTACTTGTCAGCGAGGTCACAAACGCCCTTCAGGTCGGCCACGATGCCATCCATGCTGAAGACGCCGTCGGTAACGATGATGATGTGCCTTGCACCATCCGCCCGGGCCATGTTCAACTGTACCTCCAGATCGGCCATGTCGTTGTTCGCGTAGCGATAGCGCATGGCTTTGCACAAGCGCACCCCATCGATGATGCTGGCGTGGTTGAGCGAATCACTGATGATCGCATCCTCTTCACCCAGCAAAGGCTCGAACACGCCACCGTTCGCATCAAAGCATGCGGCATAGAGGATCGTGTCCTCCGTTCCGTGGAACGCGGCCAATTTCTCCTCCAGCTCTTTGTGGATATCCTGCGTACCGCAGATGAAGCGGACGCTGCTCATCCCATAGCCATGGCTGTCGAGCGTAGCGTGCGCCGCTGCTACCACATCCGGATGCGAACTGAGGCCGAGGTAGTTGTTGGCGCAGAAGTTCAGGACTGAACGGCCATTCACAGTGATCTCCGCCGCTTGTTCGCTGGTGATGATGCGTTCTCGCTTGTAAAGTCCGGCCTCTTCAATGGACTGGAGTTCCTGGGCCAGGTGCTGCTTGATCTTGCCGTACATGTGGTGCTGGAAATGGTCGGCAAGGTAACCGTGCCCTCCACAGCCTTGAAAGGATACAGAGCCCTTCTAAGTTATCAGAACCCAGGGTCCGTGGACCGACCGGTCGTCCCGCTCACATTGAACGATGGATCCCGAAGGACCGGTTGTGGGACCTTCCATACCGGGCGCGGCTCTGTGCCAAGATCCCTTGGTCCATAGCGCAGGACCAGATAAATGACCACCCCTATCTCCACCACGATGAAACCGATCACATAGCTCGGATCCATATCGTGCCAAGCCGGAAGGGCAGGCAGGACGAAAAAGGCGATGTTGCTGACGACCTGCATGATCAACAGCACGATGCCGCTGTGGGTCCTGTTATAGGTCCAACCCAGCAAGAGGGTAAGTCCGATCATGCTCACCAGGAACGCATACCACGGATAGCCCTCCGGGACGCCTTCCCCCAACAACAACATGGGCAGGTACCAAAGCCCCCAAGCCAGCCCGGTAAGAACGCAGGCAGTGAATGCGGTGTAGCGTGCTTGTAAGCGGGTCACACAGAACTTCATCCACGTGGTCTCCTCCACCAGCGCAATGCCGATAATGAATGGCATGGTGTAGAGCATGGTTATGAATTGATGGTGGTCGCCATCGAAGAAATTGGCCACCAGCGCTCCCGGCCACTCCAGGATGCCCGCAAGATCCATGATCACCCACGCCAAATAACAGAAGAGGAATTTCCATGAGAACGCGAACGCGTAGAACCGGACCGGGACGCGCCATACCCGATAGGCACTGAACAAGTGCGAAACGCCGGAACGACCTTCCAAATAAAAGGTGATCCCCACGGCAAGGACCAGTGGCCAGAAGACGCGCAGCCGGAAGATCGAATGCGCCAGCGGTGCGTCGCGCAATCGGACACCTTCGGGCAGGAGATGGGCGGTGACCAGGACGATGCCGAACTGGATCCCCAGAACAAGGACTGAAAGAATAAGGACCGGGTACCGGGTGATCAGGGTCCTCATGGTGGGATCATTCGGCGGACATGCTGACCGGCGCGGCGCAAGATGCGAAAACCGCTGATCCATGCATGGCGGATCGGACCATCCCTTCGAACCGCTGAACTGGAACCCGCCTCAGCCCTTGTCCACCACCCGGGGGACCTTGAAGTAGTCGCTGTCCTTCACCGGCGCGTTCTTCAAGGCGTCCTGCTTGGTGATCGTGATCTCGGCCACATCCTCACGCAGGTTATTCTCGCCCTCGGTCATGAAGATCAAGGGTTCCACGCCGGTGGTATCCACTTCATTCAGCTTCTCCACGAAACCGAGGACCCGTTCCATGTCGGTGAGGATCGCCTTGCGCGCAGCCGGGTCGCTGTAATCCAGCCGGGCCAGTTCCGCAATGCGGTCGAGGGTTGCGTCGTCGATCTTCATGTTCCGTTCTCGTGTTCAGGCTTCAAGCAAGGGACCTTCGATCACCGCGTAGACCTGCTTGCGCAAAGCTATCTGATCGGCCTCTGTCAGCCCCTTGGTCGGGATGGGTGCATGGATCACCACACGCGCTACCCCCGGACGGGCACGCGACATGATCTCCAATGGTTCACCGAAGAGCCGCCAGTGGTCCAGGAACGTCACGGGTACCACCGGCACCTGTTTCTCGATGGCCAATTTGAAGGCGCCATCCTTGAACGGCTTCATTCTCGGGGTGAACGCAGGAATGGTCCCTTCCGGGAAGATGGCGATGCTCGTCCCCCGATCGATCGCTTGGGCCGCTCTGCGAAAAGCTTGTGCGGCCTCCACGGTGTTCCCCCGGTTCACTGCGATGTTCATCCCCTTGAAGAAGATGTTGAACAGCGGCCACTTCAGCAACTCGTACTTCCCGATGAAGAGGAAGTAGCGTGGGATCACATTGTACATCTGGATGATGTCCAGATAGCTGCTATGATTGCTACAGATGATATAGGGTGGATCGGGAAGCGGCCCGTGGCGTTCGATCCGCAACGAAACACCGGAGGCCCTTCGAAGGAAGCTCGCCCACACCCGCTTGAGCCGGAACGCCCTGTAATACCGCTGCGGCCGTTTCAACAGGATCCGGAACGGGATGTACAGGATCACCAACGAACCGAAGAAGACCAGGACGAACCACACCTTGTAGAGCCAGCGGAACGGCAGGAACAACCATTTCGTCACCGGGTGGCGACGCAGTTCGCCATCCAGCACGCGCGATCGTTCGGTTTCCTGCGGCTCGCTCATGATCGGAAGGGCGGCGAAGGTAGGCGGCCGTTCCAGCCCGATCCGCCGCCTTCCATGCGTGCTCTGCGCGGATATCTTCGCCGCGCTTCCCATGGCACGCATCCTCACCGGCATACAGAGCACGGGCACCACCCACCTCGGCAACGTGTTGGGCGCGATACGCCCAGCGATCGCTCTGGCCAACGACGCCAGCAACGAGTCCTTCCTCTTCATCGCGGACCTGCACGCGCTCACCCAGGTGAAGGACGCCGAAGTGATGCGCGAGAACACGGACCGCGTTGCTGCGGTGTGGTTGGCATGCGGGCTGAATACCGAGCGTACGGCCTTCTATCGCCAGAGCGATGTGCCGGAGACCGCGGAACTCGCGTGGTACCTCAGCTGCTTCTTCCCGTACTCACGCCTGTCCCTTGCGCACAGCTTCAAGGACAAGGCCGACCGCTTGGATGATGTGAACGCGGGGCTCTTCACCTACCCGATGCTGATGGCGGCGGACATCCTGCTCTACGATGCGGCGTTCGTACCCGTGGGCAAGGACCAGAAACAGCACGTGGAATTCACGCGCGATGTCGCCGAACGCTTCAACCGGCTGATGGGCGAAACCTTCGTGCTACCGGATGCGCGCATCGACCCGATGGTGATGATCGTGCCCGGCACCGATGGCGAGAAGATGAGCAAGAGCCGCAACAACCTGATCGATCCCTTCGCGCCGGAGAAGGAATTGAAGAAGCAGGTGATGGGCATTGTCACGGACAGTGTACCCATGGAGGAGCCCAAGGACCCGGAGCAGAACACCGTGTACCGGCTCTTCAAACTGGTGGCCCCTGCCGAAGCGGCATCCACGATGGCCGCGAACTTCCGCACGGGTGGTTATGGATATGGCCACGCGAAGAAGGAATTGCTGGCCGCATTGCTGGATGGATTCCGGAACGAGCGTGTCGCCTTCGATCGGTTGATGGCTGATCGCAGTGAACTGTATGCGCACCTGAAGGAAGGACAAGCGAAGGCGAGGGTGATCGCAACCGATGTGCTGAAGCGCGTGCGAACCCGCTTGGGTTACTGACCTTGCTTCGCCCGGCGCTTGTACTGCCTGTACAACTCCTTCTGGTGATCGTCCAGTACGATCCGACGCCCTTGGATGAAGGCGAGTTGGACATCGTTGCCACGCATGTCCAATGCATCACCAGCGGAAACGAACAGCGTGGCGTCCTTCCCGATGGTCAGGCTTCCGCAGCGATCATCGATGCCGAGCACGGCGGCCGCATCGAGGGTGATCGCACGTAGTGCGTCCTCGCTATCCAATCCATACGCCCGCGCTGTGCCCGCCACGAACGGAAGGTTGCGCACACCGGCGTGCTCGTGATCGCCAGCGTAGTCCAGACAGAACCGGACGCCGCGCTCCTTCAACAAAGCGGGAAGCCGGTACGGTAGATCCACATCATCATCCGGACGCAGCGGAAGGCTGTGTGTCCGGCGCAGGATCACATCCACCTTGTTCTCGCGCAGGAGATCCGCCACACGCCACGCATCGTAACCGCCCACGATCACCGTGCGCTTGATGCCTTCGGCCTTGGCCAACTGCACCGCTTCAATGATCTCGCGTGCTGCATTCGCGCGCACGAAGAGCGAAGCACTTCCCGTGAAGAGTGGGCGCATCGACTCCATCCGCGGATCCTTCACCACCGGCGGTGGCGCTTGTGCATAGGCCTTGGCCTTGCGGATGAAGGTGCGGATCTCCTCGATCTTCTTCGCACGTTCGTCCTTCTTCTCGTTGTCCGTTTCACCGGGTTCAGCCCACCATCCGCTTCGCTGGTATGCTGCGGGCCAGGTCATGAATACGCCATCACCGGAACGGATCACTGCCGCATCACCATCCCATGCATCGAGTTGCACGATGCTGCTCGTGCCTGCTATCGTAAGTCCTTGCGGAGCGATCTGCGCCATCAGTACACCGTTGGAACGCACCGTGGGGATCACGCGTGAATCCGCCTTGTATGCCGGGATCGCGCGTAACTCGGGCTCCATGCCACCGAGGTCCTGCATGTCCGATGTGGCGCGGATCTGTTCAACCTCCAGAAGTCCCAGCGGGCTATCCGGCGCGATGATGCCCGGGTACACATGCCGTCCCTTCACGTCGATCACCGTGTCGTACACGACAGTGACACCGTAGTTGTAACCGACATAGTCGATGCGACCGTTGCGGAAGCCCACCGCACCGTCATCGATCACCTTGCCATCGCCCACATGCACGGTTCCTCCGGTAACGAGCACGCTCTTCGTTTGGGCCGGTGCTGGCGAAGGACGCTGCGCGAGGAGTACACCGCTGATCGCGATCGCCCATGCGAAGGAGAGGATACGGTCAGTGCGCATGGTCCAGTTCTTCTTCATCCCCGAGATCATCGCAGTGCCACAAGTGTGGTTGGTCGCGTCGAGCCTTGCGCGTCGGTGCGCCATCGGTCTTCGCCTGCATCATGGCCCGCACGATGCGATCGCGCTCCGATGCGATCCATGCGCGCTGTGCTTGATCGCGTTGCGCGTCGTAGTAACACACACCATCCACATAGGTCTTCAGCGCCTTTGCATCGATGCTCAACGGATCGGCGCTCCACAACACCAGATCGGCATCCTTGCCCGGTTCCACCGATCCGATGCGGTGATCGAGCTTCAGCATACGCGCCGGGTTCAGCGTGACCATCTTCCACGCTTCCTCGGCGCTCACGCCGCCGTACTTCACCGTCTTCGCGGCCTCCTGGTTCAAGCGTCGGCTCATCTCGGCATCGTCGCTGTTGATCCCGACGTTCAGCCCACGCGCTTGCATCAGCGCTGCGTTGTACGGGATCGCGTCATTCACCTCGAACTTGTAGGCCCACCAATCACTGAAGGTGCTTGCACTCGCGCCGTGCTTCTTCATCCTATCGGCGATCTTGTATCCCTCAAGGACGTGCGTGAAGGTGTTCACTTTGAAGCCCATGCTGTCGGCCACGTGCATGAGCATGCCGATCTCGCTCTGCACATAACTGTGGCAACTGATGTCGCGCTCCCCGCGCAGGATCTCGGCGAGTGCTTCGAGGCGCAGGTCCCTCCGCGGCGCATCGCGCAATTCGCGCTCCTTCGGTTTCAAGAGCGACCAGCTCGTGCGGTCGAGGTCGTATTGCTTCGCACGGAGGAAGGCATCGTAGTACACCTGCTCCACACCCATGCGTGTGGCGGGGAAGCGCGAACCCGGTCCCCAGTTGCTTTGCTTCACGTTCTCGCCCAAGGCGAACTTGATCCGCTTCGGGGCGTTGCGGATCAGGAGGCTGTCCGCCACATGACCCCAGCGCAGTTTGATCAGCGCGCTCTGGCCACCGACCGGGTTCGCGCTTCCGTGAAGCAACTGCGCGGTGGTGACGCCACCAGCGAGATCGCGGTACAGGTTCACATCGTCGGGATTCACCACATCGCCCATGCGCACTTCACTGGTCACATTGTGGGATCCTTCATTCACGCCGCGTGAAAGTGCGATGTGCGAATGCTCGTCCACGATGCCGCACGTGAGGTGCTTGCCCGTGGCATCCACTTCCGTCACGGCCGGTTTCTTCTTGCCGGGGAAAAGCACATTCACATCCAACCGCTCGCCCACGGCCATCACCTTCCCCTCATGTACGAGGACGTCCGTATTGCGCAGGATCCCTTTGGCTGTGTTGGTCCACACCGTAGCGTTCCGGAACAGCACGGTCTCCTGCTTCGGTGCGCTGACCCAACCATAGCCGACAAGCGGATAATTGATCGACGGTTTCGCAGGTCGCGGCTTCACCTTGGTGGTGTCCGCTAGCTGCTTGCCGCCGCCCTTGTCCGATCGGCGGATCGCGCTCCACACGAACCATGCACCGCCGGGCTTCTGTCCTTGTCCATCCCAGATCCCACCACCGGCGTGGATGGTCCCGTTCAACCGAACGATCTCCTCCGGCTTGTCCTTCGGCGCGAAACTGAAACTCACCACGCTTCCTTGGCGATCGAAGCGGACCTTCAATTTCAAACTGTCGTTCTCTGTGGAACGACGGACCGTGACCTCCGGCTTATCACGCTCTCCGCCGATGTCCATGGTCCAGATCGCATCCACGAAATTGAGTTCGTAGGCCCCTTGCAGCTTCGGCGCCTCCGGATCCGCCAGCACGAAGCGCTTGCCATTCGCCCAGGTCTCATGGATGATGTTCTTCGCATTCAACAGATGCTGGCTGGTGATCAACAGGTTCGCCGCCATGCCCGGGCGAAGTGCGCCGTAGCGATCATCCAAGCCGAAGAGGCGCGCTGGATCCGTGGTGAAAAGTTCGATGGCACGCGCACTGTCCAAGCCGCATTCCACCAGCCTTCGTAGATCCTTCCACACGGATGACAGGTCCTTACGCCCTTGTGTGGTAAGTGCGAAGGGGATCGCGGCGCTGTCCAACATCGCCGCATTGAAGGGTGCGAGCTCCCAATGCTTCAACCGTGCGAAGCTGACCTCCTGCGCATCGTAGGGATCATCCACATCGTATGCTTCAGGCAGGTCGAAGGGAACGATGAGCGGAAGTCCGGTGGCCTTGATCGCCTCCAGGCGTGCATACTCATCCCCCGCCCCCTTGATGATGGCCGGAAGCTGGAACTCGCGCAATACCGCCGACCATCGCAGCACATCATTCCGATCGGAGGCTTCGCACACCAGCCGGCCGGTCAACTGGCAACCCAAGGCGTGCAATACCGCGTCCGTTTCCGTGGTGGAGTGAAGCGAAGCATACCACTGCGCATCAAGGAAGGCCTGTCGGACCAACGCGATGGCCCCGGTGAGCGATCCAGGATAACCATCCGTGCTGCTCCCTTTCCGGAAACTGAAGTGAGCTGCGAGATCCGGTTCCACCACCGCTTTCACCGGGGACTCATCATTCAGCACGATCGCTGCGGATGTCCCGCGCGCGATGCCGTCCATCCGGTGTGCGATCACCAGCGCGAAGCCTTGCTCACGGAATTTCCCTGCCCGCTCCACATCGTTCTTGAACAACTCATGCGCGTGTGCATCGCTGCGCAAGGCGCCGTTCCAATGCCGCGCGGCACGGTTCTCCGCTTTGCGTTCCTCGGAGGTGCTGACCGGAAGCCCGAGATCGCTGTACGGTTCGATCAGCGCTGGCCAGATGTGCAGTCCTTGTAGATCACGGACCACGGCGCCCGCAGGGATCGATACGCCGACCCCGGCAGCCATCACCAGATCATCCTTCACCACCAACGTCGCCTTCTGGAGCGTGGTGCGCGCATCAATATGCAGGGTCGCATTGGTGAACGCGGTGATCACCGGGGCGGTGTTCACCACATGCACAGGAGGCGCGATGCTCTGGCCGAAGGAGATCGCGCAGAAAAGCAACGCGAGGAAAAGGGGGAAGCTCCGCATGAGGCCCGGCGAAAGTAGCCTTCGCCCGCACGCCCCGGAACTGCGAGATCAACGGTCCCTGTCACACGCTACTACCTTCGGCCCTCCGCTCACCGAACAGGATCATGGACAACAGCTTTCTCGGCTTCCTGCATAGCCTGCTCCGCTATGCCGTGCTGCTGGCCCTCCTCTGGGCCTTCGTCGTGAACCTGCGCGGCTGGCTCACCGGTCGGCCCATCCTCACCGGTGATCGCATGGTCACCATTCTGGCCATGGTCTTCTGCCACGTACAATTGGTCCTCGGCGGCATCCTGTACGCGATGCACTACACGGCCATCGACCACATGGAGGAACCTCACAGGCGTTTCTTCAAGTACGAGCACATCGGCACCATGATCATCGCCATCGCCCTGATCACGGTGGGGCGCATGCTTTCCAAGAAAGCCAATGCGGAATACTTGAAACAACGCACGATCGTGATCTTCTATGGGATCGGCCTGCTGCTGATCCTCTGGGCCGTTCCATGGCCGTTCACGGAGGTCGGCCATGCATTGGGTTGGCTATGAGCAGACCGATCATCGGCATCACCTCCCTTGTGTTGCTCGCCATTGCCTGCGGAAGCAGCGATGCTCCCATGGGGTCGGGCGTGGATGGCGGCATGAGCAAAGGCGAACAACTCTACCGCATGAACTGCGTGCTCTGCCACGGCGGCAATGGCAAGTTGGGCTTCAACGGCGCCAAGGACCTCACGGCGTCCGTACTCACCAAGGCTGAAATGACCGCGCGTGTGAGCGAGGGCAAGGGCGCCATGCAGCCATTCAAGAACATGCTCACGGGCAAGGAGATCGATGCCGTGGTGGATCATGTCCGCGCATTGGCGAAGAAGAAATGATGGATCGTTCCGTTCTTCTTTCGCGATGATCGACCCACTGGAACTGAGCGGGAAGGCCGAGCGCGCGGTGCTCATCGGCCTCATCAACAATGATCAGGACGCGGATCAGGTGAAGGAATATCTGGACGAGCTCGAGTTCCTGGCGACCACGGCGAACATCACTACGCTGAAGCGATTCACCCAAGGCCTGCAAAAGCCCGACGGCCGCACTTATGTGGGCAGTGGCAAGCTCGCCGAGATCAAGGAGTGGATGACGGCGAACGGTGCGGATTGCGTGATCTTCGATGATGAACTCTCCGCCGCGCAGCAACGCAACCTGGAGAAGGTGCTGGCGAAGCCGGTGCTCGATCGTCCGCGCTTGATCCTCGACATCTTCGCCCGTAGGGCACGCAGCGCACACGCCAAGAAGCAGGTGGAGTTGGCACAGTACGAGTACATGCTGCCGCGCCTCACCAAGTTGTGGACGCACTTGGAGCGGCAGCGCGGCGGAACCGGAACACGCGGTGGTGCCGGTGAAAAGGAGATCGAGACCGACAGGCGTTTGGTGCGCGATCGCATCGCGTTGCTCAAAGGTCAACTGAAGGACATCGACCGGCAGATGGCCACACAACGCAGCAACCGTGGCAAATTGGTGCGCGTGGCCGTGGTAGGCTATACGAATGTGGGCAAGAGCACGCTCATGACCGTGCTGAGCAAGAGCGAGGTCTTTGCCGAGAACAAGCTCTTCGCGACGCTCGACACGACGGTGCGCAAAGTGGTGCTCGGCAATCTACCCTTCCTTGTCAGTGACACGGTAGGCTTCATCCGCAAGCTGCCACACCAACTGATCGAAAGCTTCAAGAGTACACTGGATGAAACGCGCGAAGCCGATCTGCTCTTGCACGTCGTGGACATCAGCCACCACAACTTCGAAGAGCAGTACGAAACGGTGAAGCAGACCTTGAACGAGATCGGCGCGGGTGACAAGCCGGTGATCGTGATCTTCAACAAGATCGATGCGTATCGCCCAGCGCACCACGACCCGGACGACCTCGAACCCAAGCGCGTGGAGCAATACTCGTTGGAGGAATTGAAGGACACGTGGATGGCGCGTATGGCCGGTGAGGAATGCATCTTCATCAGCGCGGTGGAGAAGAAGAACATCGACCAACTGCGCAAGCTGCTGTATGCGCGGGTGAAGGCGTTGCACATCGCGCGCTATCCGTACGAGAGCGACCTGCTCTTCAAGGACGACTACCTGGAGCCCTGATGCGCGGCGTGCGAACGATCCGTTCGGAACGTTGAGGACTTATGGCCAAGAAGCGCAGCAAGAAAGGAAAGGGACGCGGGCGGATCGTTCTGAAAGTGGTGCTCTTCGGCCTTGCACTCGCTGTGGTCGCCTTCTTCACCTTGATGCAACTCGTGAGCAGCGGTGTGTTCGGCGAACTTCCCGGTGAAGCAGAGTTGGGCAACATCCGCCACGAACAAGCCACATTGGTGCTCGCTGCGGATGGCACCTTGATCGGGAAGATCTTCGCGCAGGACCGCACGAACATCCGGTACGAGGACCTGCCTCAACACTTGATCGACGCATTGGTATCCACCGAGGACGCGCGCTTCTTCGAGCACGCCGGGGTGGACGGCCGCAGCTACGTGCGTGTCTTCTTCCGCACACTGCTGGGCCGTGATCGCCGTGGCGGCGGCGGCAGCACCATCTCGCAACAGATCGTCAAGAACCTCTACGGTCGCGGAAAGCACGGCTTGCTCACCATTCCCGTGAACAAGATGAAGGAAGCGCTCGTTGCCCAACGACTGGAACGCGTGCTGAGCAAGAACGATGTGCTCGTGCTCTACTTCAACTCGGTGCCCTTCGGTGAGAACACGTACGGGATCGGATCAGCGGCACAACGCTTCTTCGGCAAACCCACCAAACGCTTGCGCGTGGAGGAAGGCGCCGTGCTCGTCGGCATGCTGAAGGCGAACACAAGCTACAATCCACGCTTGCATCCGGAACGATCGAAGGACCGGCGCGATCAGGTACTTGAGCTGATGCACGACCGCGGACACTTGGACCGCGCAGTGACTGACAGTTTGCGCAAACGGGTGATCGACCTGAACTATACGGGCGGTGATGTGCTCGACCTCTATGGCTACTTCAACCAACACGTAGCGGATGAAGCGCGGCTCATCCTGAAGGACATCACGAAGGCGACCGGGAAGCAGTACGACCTGGAAAAGGACGGACTGCGGATCACCACGACGATAGACCCCGCGTTGCAACAACTCGCCTTCGATGCCGCGCACGCGCAACTCGCGGCGATGCAACCGAAGTTGGATCGCGAGCTGCGCTCCGGGAAAGTGCGCGCGGCGTGGGAGAAGAAAACAACGCACCGGAAGGAACGACGTTGGAAGTCGAACCCGATCTACACCGGTGAACTGTACGATCACGACGGCAAGCGCGTGGACACATTGAGCTATCGCGACAGCCTTTGGCACTACCACCGCATGCTGAATGCTTCCGTGTTGATGATGGACCCCACGAGCGGAGCCGTACGCGCATGGATCGGCGGGAACGACCACCGCTACCTCCCCTACGACCTCGTGAACGCCAAGCGCCCGGTGGCGAGCACGATCAAACCCATTGTTTATGCGGCCGCGATCGAAGGTGGCATGGGTCCGTGCGACTACCTCGACAACTCACGACAGACCTACGCGGCTTACGACGACTGGACACCGGACAACTTCGATCGCGATACCATCGAAGGATCGGTAGCCATGTGGTATGCCCTGACCCGCAGCATGAACCGGCCCACCGTGGACCTGTACTTCCATACCGGCACGGACACCTTGCGCAAGGTGATGACCGATCTGGGATTGCCGACCACCGACGTGAGCAACCCGGCCATGGCGCTGGGCGCAACGGACATCGCACTGCATGATCTCGTCCCCGCGTACGGTGCGTTCGCGAATGGTGGTCAACATGTGGCTCCACAGCTCATCACCTCCATCAGCGATGCGCAAGGCAAGGTGCTTTACAAAGCGAAGAAGGTGAAGACCACGCGTGCGATCAAGGAGCAGACCGCCGCGGATATCACCGCCATGTTGCAGCGGGCCGTGAATGAAGGCACCGGTGCATCGTTGCGTTCACGCTACGGGGTCACCGGGCCATACGCCGGGAAGACCGGCACCTCACAAGGCTACAGCGATGCGTGGTTCGTGGCGTACACCAGCGATCTCGTCATCGGCACGTGGGTCGGCGCGTTCGATCCGGACATCCATTTCACCAGTGCCAGCGGAACCGGCGGACAACTCGCGCTTCCGATCGTTGGTCGCGTGCTGAAAGGCATCGAAGACAAACCAGAGTTGCGGAAGAAGTACGTCACTGGCTTCGCATGGATGGAAGCGGAAGATGTGGCCATGGATTGTGATCCACGGCTTACGACGAACGCAGTGGATCGCTTCATACAGAAACTCTTCAGGCCATCGCGGGCGGATACCGCGCAGCAGGAAGAGCAACCCAACTTCTTCCAACGACTCTTCAAGAAGAAGTCGTGATCGGTGTGCGGCGGATGCGCAGCACATCCCATGCTTACGGTCAATTCAGGAGGCGGACTTCGTCAAGCGCACACCAAGCCTGCTCAACAACGTGCCGTGAAGGTCCATGACCGGCTTTTCGAAATACCGGTACACCGACCACGACACGATCATGCAGAGGCTCCAATAGACGACCAACTGCACCCAGGCCATTGATAATGGAGATGGCTCGTACCAGCGTTCGAGGATGCTCCTCAAGGGGAGATGCACCAAGTAGAGCGAATAACTGATCCGGCTGATGAAGGTCACCACCCCTCCACCAGATGGACCCTGCCGCCAACTAGCGAGCAAAGGGAGGAGCAGCGCCATCGCAACCGCATTGAGCGTATAGAACCATGTGCTGGAATACGCGAAGTGCTGGGGACCATACGCAAGCGGAACAAGGACCACCCCGATCGCGCCAACTACGAAGCTCAACCAGCGGAACCGCTGCCACACCTCCGGAAAACGGGCGTGCGCCATGGCGGCAAGAACCCCGAACACGATCGTATCCAAACGCGTGATGGCCAATTTGCGAACGAACATTTCACTGTCGTAGAGCGAACTCATGTCGGGAAGAAGTTGGAAGCGAACCACCAAGGGCACCACCACGAACACACAAGCCGTCACGAGGAATACCCGACGTCCAGTGCTGCGCAAGGCGAGTGCAAACACCAGCAGCAACGCAGGGAATAACACGTAGAACCATTCCTCGATCACCAGTGACCACGACTCCCAGTAGAACAGGTCAAGCGGTTTCCACGCGTTCTGCAAGAACACCGTGTACGCAAGCACGTTGTGATTGAGCATCCCGCTGCGCCAACCCCTGGCGACCAACACCACATTGATCAACAGGAACAGGTAATAGTTGGGCAGGGTGCGAATGAAGCGCCGGCTCCAGAACAGGATCGCCCGCGTACGCCACGAAAGGTCGTTGCGCTGCCACAGCTTCAAGAGGATGCCACCGATGAGGTAACCGCTGAGAACGAAAAAGACATCCACCCCATCCAGATAGAAGGGCACAGGGAATGTGGGTGCCAGATCGAGGATGAGATCCAAACTGTGCCAGAACAACACCAACAAGATGGCCGTGGCGCGCATCACGTCCAAGCCGAAGATGCGGGGGTGCGCGGCGGTCATCGGGGTGAAAGTAGGGTGCGGCGTTCGGCCTATTTCGCAACGTGGTGGGAAGGCTCTAAGCGGGTAAATGCGGCGACAACAATGTTCAAAAAGAAACGACTGTTTGCTCGACCCATCCTACATTCACCCGTTGAAGACTAAATCCTAATCGACCCACCCCGCCATGAAACACACTACCGTACTCTGTGCACTCAGCGCCATGACCTTGGGTATTTCGTGTACTAAGGAAGCCTTGGTACCCGAACCTGAGTCCCGCCAAATTCAACCAATGACTGGGGAACGATTCGACCCTGTCACTGACCAAGTCATGCCGCTCATTTTGGGTTTTAAGGCGAAGAAGGAAGCGTACGCATTCGGCGCGAAGAGTGATCTTGGTGAAAAGGGACTGCAAGAGGCCGTTTGGCTCGCAGAGGCGCTCATGAATTACGAGAAGGGCGATGCTGGACGGTATGGCGATGAATGGATCACCGGCACATTGGAGTATTCGTTTCCTGTCCATTTGAAGGACGACGGGAGTGTTTGGCTCTACGAAAGCGACTTCTACTCTGCTTATGATGCCGCAATGGTGCGTGTGAACGCTTCGGTTGGGTCCGGCAAGATCTACACAATCGACCACGAAGTGCTGTCCGTGGAAAATGGCATCGCCGCCATCCAAATCGAGTGGTCTGACAAGGACCCAACGTCGAGCATTCCAGTTGGTTGGGGTCCTGAAGGAAGTGGATGTCATGATGTTGACGATGCTTGCGTACTTCTCACCGGCCTGCTCCACCACAACTTTCACCAAATCGCACCCCTGGCTCCGTCATTTTACGTAACCCTTTGGCCGCCAAACACGAATTATTGGGGGGTAGTCACCGATAACGAATCCGTAGTCCCAAATAGTTTCGGTTACCAGGGTTACTTCGGAACGACTGTGGGACAGGGTGGGGGTGGGTTGTGGTTCAACGGCAACAACTTTACGAACGCAGTTTGTTTTCCCGCTCAATGGCACAAATTCGTGGAGTCCCGAGAGATCATCATGGAACATGTATTCTTAGCACCGCCGTATGAGTTTGTCCGCGAGAAAGTTTCATGGCTAGGCTATAATGTGGGCCAGATTGGCATTCCGCTGTACCCTCAAGGTTTCTACCACCTTGAGTACTACTACAAAGTCGGTCGCTTGGTCACTCCGTTAACCGGGGGATAAGGCATGCTTGTACGAATGAACCCCTTTGCGGTGTTCTTGATGTGTGGAACCTACCTCGCCACTCCGATATGGGTTGCAGGTTCTTCTTGCCACAGCGTTGCCAACGGATCATTTTCAGATCCGGGATCGTGGGATTGTGGTTGCGTACCGACGGCGTGCGATACAGTCGTTATTTCTCATCAGCTTTGGATTGATGGCCCTCTAGACTTTACTTCACCTGTTCTCTGGATCACTGCAGAGGGGGTGCTTTCTTCGAATGCGGTCTTTCGGCTATTGCCGGATTCCCGCACTGTACTTGTTGATGGCCAACTAACGGCGGAACATGTGCTTTTCGCAACTTTGGATTCTGTGCTAGTCAACGGAAGTATCATTGCAGATACTCTTTCAATCTACAATTGCACCTTTACCAATAGGGGATTCATTGATGTTCCCGCTCTTCTTGGGGTGTCATTTTGGTGTGACTATTTTTTCAACTACGGGCAGGTGGTTACCGATTTGTTGGTTTCGTACTCAGCTTTTGCCAATGACTCTGCCATTGTATGCACCAAAGCAGGAATGACAGACCTATACAACACCGGAAACGTAACGGTAAATGGGTCACTGCTGATAAGTTCATTTTTGGAAAATGGTGCCGATGCAACACTTAGTATTTCGGACACCTTGCTTGTAGTTCAATACATGGACAACTATGGCTACATTGGATGCGACCAGTTCATCAATGGTGATTCCGTTGGGACCGCATTTTCCCACATTTACACTGGGGGCCTGTTACAATGCAACGGTGTCATCAACGGTGAAAACGGATACCTCTATGGTCCTGGTACCTTATGCATCTCGGGCCATTCCGAGAACCATGGCTTGGTGAGCGGGCCGATCAGGGTTTGTGACACGACACCGACCAACTCAACTGCTCCATTTATGGATGTCCATGATGGATCCGTGTTTTTGCCCGTGTATGGTTGTGGTGGGGTCGCCTGTTCTACTGTAGGCGTCCCCGAACCGATCGCTGATGCATTGTTTGTCCTTTCGCCCCAGCCTGCCGCAGAGAGTTTCACCATTCGATACAAGCGATTCCAAGATATTGGCTCTGTCACCCTCCGGGATGCCACCGGACGCGCGGTGCGTTCTATCAACGGGCCGTTCGGCGAAACAATTCTTGTGCAGCGAGAAGTACTACGGGCCGGACTCTATATCGTCGTGATCAATGGCCGGGATGGACATCCGATAACGAGTAGCAAGGCCATCTTTTCGGGGGAGTGATCCCGATTACCCGAACGCCTGCATATCACACAGCTTCCGGTATTGCCCACCGGCCTCATAGAGCTGTTGGTGCGTGCCGCGTTCGATGATGCGGCCTTGTTGCATCACACAGATCTCGTCGCAGTGCTGGATGGTGCTGAGGCGGTGCGCGATGACGAGGCTCGTGCGCCCTTCCATCATCTTGATGAGTGCATCCTGGACAAGGCGTTCACTCTCGGTGTCCAGCGCGCTGGTGGCCTCGTCCATGATCAGGATCGGCGGGTTCTTCAGCACCGCACGCGCAATGGCAATGCGCTGCTTCTGTCCGCCGCTCAGGCGATTGCCGCCATCGCCGATGTTGGTCTGATATCCGTTCTCCAGCTTCCCGATGAAGTCGTGTGCGTTGGCGATGCGTGCTGCTCGTTCGACATCCGCTTGGCTCGTGCCCGGCGCACCGAAGGCGATGTTGTTCGCCACGGTATCGTTGAACAGGATGCTGTCCTGCGTGACGATCCCCATGAGTGCGCGCAGGTCGGTGATGCGCAGATCGCGGATGTCGATGCCATCCACCAGCAAGGCCCCTTCGCTCACATCGAAGAAGCGTGGCAACAGGTTGGCGAGGGTGGTTTTTCCACCGCCGCTGGTGCCGACCAAGGCCACGCTCTTCCCTTTGGTGATGGTGAGGTCGATATCCCGAAGCACAGCCGTTCTTCCTTCCGGCACCGGGCCCTTGGCGGGATCCTGATACGCGAACGCGACCGATCGGTACTCAATGCGGTCGCTGAAGTCAGTGATCGGTTTCGCGTCCGGCTTCTCCTTCACGGTGTTCTCCACGGCAAGCAGATCGAAGATGCGTTGGCCGCTCGCGCCACCGCGCGTGATGCCGCTCCACCCTTGGGAGAATCCTTTGATCGGTGCGAGCAGTTGCGAGAAGATGATGATGAAACCGAGGAAGCTGTCGCCCGTGAGGGAAGGTTCCGCGCCCAAGACATACGAGCCTCCGATGTACGCGATGGCGGCCATCACCGCAGCACCCATCGTTTCACTGAGCGGCGATGCGATGTCCTGCCGGTTCAACATGGAAATGCTTCCACGCGTGAGCAATTCGTTCTCGCGTTCGAAGCGACGGCGCATGTCGGCTTCACCGTTGAAGGCCTTCACCACGCGGATACCGGATAGCGTTTCCTCCACCCGCGCGAGCAGGTCGGCGCTCTTCTCCTGCACGCGCGCGCTCTTGCGTTTCAAACTCTTGCTGATGCGTGCGATGAGCAATCCGCTGACCGGAAGCAGGAGCAACGAGATCACCGTGAGCTGCGGTGAGAGTGTGAGCATCGTGGCCAGGAAGAGCAGCACGGCGATGGGCTCGCGGAAGATCATCTCGATGTAGTACATCACACTGTACTCCACCACTTGCATGTCGTTGGTGATGAGCGAGAGCAGGTCGCCCTTGCGCTCGTTGGTATGGTAGCGCAGCGGTAGCTCCAACAGCTTGTCGTAGATCCGTGCGCGGATATCGCGCACAATGAAATTGCGGAAGTTGCAGATGGCAACAATGGCGAGGTAGCGGAAGATGTTCTTGAAGAGGAAGAGGACCACCACGCCGATGCTGATCACCAACAGCGCACCCATCTGGCCGCGATCACCGATCAATTGCGTGAGGCCCCAGTTGAAGGTTCCTTCCAAGCCTTCGCGGGTCCACAGTTCACCGGGCCGGACATCCACGGGTTTCACCTGTCCGAGCAGCAGCCGAAGGAACGGGATGAAGAGCAGCAAGG
This sequence comes from Flavobacteriales bacterium, assembly GCA_016721005.1. GTDB lineage: Bacteria > Bacteroidota > Bacteroidia > Flavobacteriales_F > PHOS-HE28 > PHOS-HE28. The sequence continues at coordinate 777,308 of JADKJM010000019.1, read as the reverse complement.
ACGCCAGGTGGAAGACCGTGGCCAGCAGGTTGAAGAACGCGTTGAGGAAAGCGTAGTGCCGATACGGCGCACCGAAGCGGAGGATCCGGAAGAAGTTGCGCATCGCTGGCGGTGGGCGAAGGTAGCCGCAGCACAGCACGATGCACGGTTGCCCTACCGGGATGCGCGCCGATATCAGGTTCATCACGTCCCCTCTTGGGGGATCACGTCCACAGACAACTGAGCCATCAATGACCCGTCGGGGTCCCGGACACAGTAGGGGCTCTGGACCAAATGATGCGGCCTTCCCATTCCCGGACCGGCCTGAAAAGGGGATCGTTGTACCCCATGGATCGCATCGGATCCGTTGCCGTGTTGGAGATGATATATCGCACCGTCCCATCACCCATCGCTTGATCGAACAGATGCAGGTCAAAGGGCGGGGTCCTGCTCCACTCTAGGATGTCCTTTTGCGCCAATAGTCCATATCCGTTCAGCAACAATTCCAAGTGGCCGCGATAGGTGATGAATACGCGATCCTGCGTCCGAAGACCAAGCTCACCGACCAGAACATGGAAAGCCCGGAGGTCCGAACGGTACTCCTCTAACGAGGTGGACCGTTCCGCATCACTGCCCAACCAAACTTGGAGTTGGCGTGTACGGTGTACCATGAAAAGAAGCGCATACGAGAGGAATAGAACACCTGCAACACGCGATGCCCGCTCAGAAGCAGAAGCGATCCAGACCACACATCCTACCATGACGAAAAGATGGAATTCGAAGAGGTAATGTGAACCGCTGCCTTGCTTGAAGCTGGCGACCGCCCCGAACAAGAGCGACAGGAGAATGGCTACAGCAAAGAAGCGAAAGACCCCGTTCCCCTTGCGGAAGAACACGACGAACAAGGCAACCGCAGCAATGTGCCAGCCCGCGTAGAATTTGTACACCCCTGGATCACGAAAGTGAGGGAATGGTCGCTCGACCAACCCATTCATCAAGCCTTGAACAGTGTTCTTCCAGAGATCGATCGGTGCTGAATCGATCAACGTGAGGCCCAGACCGGCAAGAATGAACAACATGGAGGCGATCGCGAACAGGCCAAAGGATCGCCACGATCGTTCGATGAGGAGATAGGCTCCCACGATGCCGATCATCAACACACCGTTCTGCTTGGTCATGAAAGCCAGCGCACATAGCAGTGTACAAACGAGCAGTCCCTTGCGTCCTTCAGCATGAATGGATCGGATGAAGACGAGCAGTGAGGCAGTGAAGAATAGCGCATAAAGGGAGTCGACGCGCGAATAGAATTGCTCGGAATGAAGGGCGAACACCAGCGCACCTGTGGCCAGCCCCAACCACGTACCCGCTCCGATCACACGAGCAAGGAGATAGATGAGCCAGCAAGTCGTAAGATTCAACAAGAGCGAGGTGATCCTGCTCAAAAGGAAAAGGGCGTACGTGTCCTGGACATCGATACCTACGACAGACCCGACACCAGCACACAAGAAATAGTACGCCGGGGTGTACTGCATCACGTCAAAGGGCGGCTCCTCCGGATCTTGATATAACGGCCTGCCAAGCATGATCTTCTGGATGCCGTACACCACGTTGATCTCCTGTGCACCAAGATCAACTCTGTGGTCGGTGATCAAGCGTAAACGGAACCCGAAGTGGACCACCATCAAGCCCAGGATCAGAATGACGAGAGTTCGCTTCACGAGGTCCATGCCTGTCATCAGTCCGGCTTACGTGCGATACGGATCAACGAGTGACCGAATGTGCGCATCATCAGATTGTCGATGATGGGGAGCATTGCCCGGCCTAGCGTCGTTGGTGTGGGAACGCAGGGAAAGCTCCAGTAGAGGAGATACTGGACCACGCTTGTATGGTGAGGAAAGCATGGCCGCAGTGCAGCCTTCCGTAACGGAGGATCCCGAAGAACGTGCGCATCGCTGGCGGTGGGCGAAGGTAGGGGCGGCGGTGCGCGCGGTTGGTGCGGGGCAAATGCATCCGATCCGAAGCCCTGGCCGTTAATGAACCATGCGCTGTGATCCCTCGGCGCAACTTGGGCGTTGATCCCGGATGTGTCCATGGATGCGTTCGGGAAAATACCCGCACCATGCCGCACTTTTTCGCGAACTATGCAGCGATGATGGCGCGGCAAGGGTTGATCCTTCGGCATAGCATTCGCCATGCACGCGCCATGCGAAACCTGATCTTCGGAACCATTGCGGTTCTATGCTTCGTCTCCTGTTCACCTTACAAGGAAGTGGAACTCACGGACATCACCAACGTGGAACTCCTCTCCATGGATGCGCGTACCGTAGCACTGCGCGTGGATGCGCGGATCGATAACCCGAACGGCTTCACCATCGCCGTGGAAGAACCCGACGTGGATCTCTTCCTCAACGACAAGTACATCGGCAAGGGGCTTCTGGATTCCGTATTGGTCCTGGACCGCAAAACGGCGAAGGTCTATCCGGTGTACCTGCATGCCGATCTCGAAGGCGGACCGTTGATCGGGATGCTGATCACCAGTGCGCTCAGCGGCCAAGTGAAGGTGGGTGTGAAGGGCACGGTGGCCGGTCGCTCCGGCGCTTTCCGCAAGCGCTTCCCCTTCGAAATGGAAGAGGTGATCGACCTCCGCGACTAAGCGCCGAGCTCCTGATCCGCCCTGGCGGATCCTCCGCGCCTTTGCTACAACGTGCAACGCTCCTCTCCGCGTACTCGGCGCCTTAGCGCCTCTGCGTTGAGTGCATTCAACAGTTGCCTTCAAGGCATTCCCGCCAGCGGTTCCTTCCGCAACACCACCGGGAACCCGAACAGCCCATCCGCCAAAGAGACACGCACGTGCGAGCCGACCGTTGCATTCCAATCCTTGTACGTGGAGCGTGCGAACGGATACTCCGCGAGGAGGTCATCACTGAATACATAGGTGATCAGCGTCCCTCCTTGCTCCGTACGCGCAACCGCATGGACGGTGTCCTCTCTCGGACCATGAAGGAGGAAGTTCAACCAGAGCAGAACGCTGGTGACCACCGGACCAACCGCGATCAAGTTGAAGAGGAAGAACTCCAAGCGCGCCATGCCGAGTCGCGCGCCGACGATGATCAACGGAACAAGGTTGCCGATGAAGCACAGGCCCAACAGCACGCGCAACAACAGCTCTGGCGGGATCACGGTCCACGGCATCACGGTGAGGGCGCTGATCAAACTGAAGAAGACACCGAGGCCCATGACCGTTCCCGGCCAGTAGTGATCGCTCTCCTCGCCCTTCACGGCGGATCGTTGATGCTGCGCGTACGAGTCCGCTCGGCGGGGTACGAGGATCCTGTTCCTTTGATCGGCCATGTTCGTTCCGTCCTGTGCAAAGGTCCACATCCTCGGTGGACTGATCCTCGCATCAGGCTGTGCGCAACACGGTACCTCCGTACCGGGCGCGACGACAGCAGACACCATGGCAACCCATAGCAATCGGCTCATCCACGAAAGCAGCCCTTACCTGCTGCAGCACGCGCACAACCCCGTGGATTGGTATCCGTGGGGCGAGGAGGCGTTCGCGAAGGCCAAGGCCGAGAACAAGCTGATGCTCGTGAGCATCGGGTACAGCAGTTGCCATTGGTGCCATGTGATGGAGCGCGAGTGCTTCGAGAACGAGGCCATCGCCGCGCAGATGAACGAACAGTTCGTGTGCATCAAGGTGGATCGCGAGGAACGCCCCGACGTGGACCAGGTGTACATGGCCGCCGTGCAGCTGATGACCGGTCGCGGTGGCTGGCCCTTGAACTGTTTCGCACTCGCCGATGGCCGACCCGTCTTTGGCGGCACGTATTTCCCACCACCGCAATGGACCCAGGTCCTCAACGATCTGCACAGCACTTGGCAACGCGATCCGCAACGCGTGATCGGTTACGCGGAACAATTGCGCACGGGCGTGGTCGCGCAAGGACTCGTGGAGCCGGTGACCGAGGAAGTGGAATTCAAGCGTACCGAACTGGAGGATCTGGTGAATGCGTGGTCGCCCACCTTCGACCAGGTACACGGCGGAGCGGACAAGGCTCCGAAGTTCCCGATGCCGAACAACTACGAGTTCCTACTGCGCTATGCCTTCCTCACCAACGACGCGAAACTGAAGAAGCATGTGGCGCTCACGCTGGACAAGATGGCCCTTGGTGGGATCTTCGACCAGGTGGGTGGTGGCTTCGCGCGCTACAGCACGGATGTGCTGTGGAAGGCGCCGCACTTCGAGAAGATGCTGTACGACAACGCGCAGCTCGTTTCGCTCTACAGCCAAGCGTACCAAGCCTTCAACAACCCGTTGTACAAGGCGACGGTGGAACGCACGCTCGACTTCATTGAACGCGAGATGATGTCGCCGGAAGGTGCGTTCTACAGCGCGTTGGATGCCGACAGCGAAGGCGAGGAGGGCTTGTTCTACGTGTGGACGAAGGATGAACTGGAAACCCTGCTCGGCGCGGAGTACGATCTGGCGAAGGCGTACTACAACGTGGGCGGCGCGGGACTGTGGGAACACGGCCGGAACATCCTGCTTCGCACGACGACTGACGCGCAATTCGCTGCGGACTTCGGCATTTCCGAAGCGGACTTGGCCACGCGGATCACCGCGATCGATAACATCCTATTAGCGGCGCGGAGCAAGCGCATCCGTCCGGGGCTCGACGACAAATCGCTCACGTCGTGGAACGCGATGATGATCTCCGGCTACTGCGATGCCTACGAGGTCTTCGGTCACCAACCGTGGCGTGATCGCGCCATTGCCTCTATGGAACTGATGCTGATCAAGTGCAAGCGCAGCAACGGCGGATTGTGGCATGTGTACAAAGGCGGCAAGGCGAGCATCAACGGCTACCTGGAGGACTACGCCTTCATGACCGAAGCGCTGATCGATCTCTATGGGATCACCTTCGATGAGCGTTGGCTCACGGAAGCGCAAGGATTGGCCGAACATGCGATCCGCCATTTCCACGACGCGGGCAACGGCATGTTCCACTTCACCAGTGATCTGGACCCTGCCCTCATCGCGCGGCCGATCGAACTGAACGACAACGTGATCCCCGCATCGAACAGCAGTTTGGCGAAGTCGCTCTATCTGCTTGGACAACTCTTCGACAACGAACGCTACCTCGAACTGAGCAACGCGATGTTGCGCACCATGGCGCCGCGCATGAGCAGCTATCCTGCTGGTCATTCCAACTGGGCCGAACTGATGCTGATGCATGTGTTCCCCTTCCCGGAGATCGCGATCATGGGTCCGGATGCGATGGCCTTGCGCGCGCAATTCGCCGCGCATTACCTGCCGAGTCGCCAGTTCCTCGGAAGTACGACAGCGAGCAGCTTGCCGTTGTTGAAGGACAAGACCCTGCCGGGCAGTACGATCTTTGTCTGCGAGAACAAGACCTGCCGACTTCCGGTGCCCACTGTGAATGAAGCCTTGCACGAACTCCGATGATGCGCCCGATCCTTTTCCTTCTGCTTGTCCTCGGATCCGCTCCGTTGGTCGCCCAGACCCTGGTGGTGTCGCCTTCACTGGAAGTGCCCGACCTGCCGGAGTTCAACACCGTCTTCATCGCGCGCAACGGCATCACGAGCATCACCGGCGTACGCATGTTGAAGCGCGACGGTGAACCGATGCGCGAGGAGAGCGAACGCCACGCGTACCGCTTCGATACCCAAGGCCGCACGATCTATGGCAACCACAGCTACGGCCGTCCCGGTTCCGGTCGCGATACCGTTTCCGTGTCGTACAGCTACGACATGCAAGGCCGCCAGACCCAGAAGCTGCACAATGGTGCGGGCGGACAGTTCGCCTACATCCGGGAGTACGACGCCGATGATCGCGTGGTGCGCGAGACCTACCGCCGCATTGCACGGGCGGTGGATACGGAAGCCGGCGTAGCTCCCGGAACCATCACGGAGGTGAGCGACGAGCAATTCACCTACACCACCGTGAACGACACCACGTGGCGGAAGCACTACAACAACTACCTCGGCCTGCCCTACCGCGAACAGACTTTTACGAGGGATCACCGAGGCTATCTGCTAAAAGTGGAGGATCGCTATTTGATCTCCGAACGGCGCTCGCGCATCACCTTCACCTACGACGATCGCGGCCAGCTCGCTTCGCGCACCGAACAACCCGACCTGTCGCAACCCGACATCATCCGCCACACGTGGCAGTACGATGCCGTGGGCAATGTGACCTCGGCCGAACTCTGGCGCGGTGACCGCCAGGTACACCGCGAGGAATTCCTGTACGACGAAGGGACCATGGTGCTGAAAGCCCGCTTGCGCAGGGATCTTACGTCCGGCAACATCCAAGTGACCAAGTACACGACCCACCGCTGATCATGCGCACGCGACTGCTTCTCATCGCTTGTCTGCTTTTCGCCGGTGAAGGCATGGCGCAGCGCCATGTGGTGAATTGGGCGTATGGGCCTTTCGCCACGCCGGAGGATGCCGCCTTCGTGGTGGACCTCGACCGGATCTCCTTGGCCACCGGTCCGTTCGGTGAGCGCGGCCGCACTTTGTGGATCTACCAGGACGACCAGGTCTTCCGCAGTGTCGGTCGCTCCGCTTCACGGGGGAATTGCGCGTTCACCTTGGATGGCGATCACTTCATGCGCACCGAAGGCGCGTTCTGCACGAAAGTCTCCTGCGTGTTCCTCCTGGAAAAGGACAGGACGCGACCGGGGAGCTTGAAAGTACACCGCGCCGAAGGGCCGTTCTGCACGGCCACCAATGGTGGCTTCGTGATCGAACAGAATGTGGTCTATCTGGCAGAAGGCGTTTTCGCCAACAGGGCCGACGCGATCCTCATACTTCCGGAGGGTATCGCCCTCGTGGCGGTGCTCACCATCCTCGCCGGATCGTGATCGACCACGGTCGGTCGTTCAAAAACCCCACAGCGCTCCTGTCGTACAAGGCTGCCGGTCCACCATTTTCGCAGCGACCGGACACACATGAAGAAGATCATCTGGGGGCTCCTCGGGCTCACCGCCGGCAGGCGCTCCATGCAAGGGCTCTATGAATTCCTCCTGGACGTCGCGCTTCATGGCATGAACTACGGCCGTGGCGGCGACTTCCGCACGGACGGCGAGCTGGACCTGCTGCACTACATCAAGAAGAAGCTCGGCCCCAACGACAAGGCCATCGTCTTCGACGTGGGCGCCAACATCGGGGAATACAGCGTGGCGCTGGCCGATCTCTTCGGCAAAGGCAGCACCGTTCACGCCTTCGAACCCAGCAAGGACACCTACGCCAAGTTGATGAAGACGTTGGGCGGCCACAACAACCCATCGTCCGGCACCGTGGTGGCCCACAACACCGGCTTCAGTGATGCGGTGGGCACGCTTCGCCTCTACCGCAACCCCGAACGGCACACGCTCGCCTCCGTCTATAACCGCGACCTGGAGCACTTCAACATCACCATGGACGAGGTGGAGGAGATCCAACTCACCACCGTGGACCAGTTCTGCGCGGACCACCGCATCGAGCGCCTGCATTTCCTCAAGATCGACATCGAAGGCCACGAACTGAGCGCACTGAAAGGTGCCGAACGCATGATCCGCGAAGGCCGCATCGATCACATCCAGTTCGAGTTCGGTGGCGCCAACGTGGATTCACGCACCTACTTCCGCGATTTCTATTCGTTGCTGAAGGAGAAGTTCACCATCTACCGCATCGTGCGCAACGGCCTCCGGCCCATCCCCTATTACAAGGAAGCGTACGAGCAGTTCCAGACGATCAACTATTTGGCGGAAAGGAAGGGATAGACCGATCAGCACCGGACAGCCTAGCTTTGTTAGGGCCATGACTTCCACGCCTCCAAGGAACACTTCGAAGACTGAGCCGGTGAACAAGCGGCCTCTTGACCCGATCGATCGGTCGATCGTCGAGGGCGGCTTGCGGATCAAGGATGTCTATATCGATCGTTCGATCGACCTCCTACTATTGGTGTTGAACAACGGACAGGTGGTGCGCTCCTCCGTATCCGACCATGAACGACTGCGCAGCGCAAGCCCGGCGGAATTGCAGCGCTGGAAATTGATCGCCGGTGGAACCGGGATCACTTGGCCCAAGCTGGATGAGGACCTTTCCTTGCGTGGGTTCATCCAAGCGGAATCCATTGAACGCACACTGCGGACCATCACAGCACCCCCCGGTCGCACGGGTCGACCAACACGCGCCCGGACCAAGGTGGTTTGACGAGCGCACCTACTTCCGCGATTTCTATTCGTTGCTGAAGGAGAAGTTCACCATCCACCGCATCGTGCGCAACGGCCTCCGGCCCATCCCCTATTACAAGGAAGCGTACGAGCAGTTCCAGACGATCAATTACTTGGCGGAAAGGAAGGGGTAGGGATCACACCCCCTGCTTCTTCGGTTGCGTCACGTTCGCCTCCTTGCCATAGGTGGGCACGAGGTAGGCGAGGTCATCCACGGCACCGGCGCGCAGACGTTCCGCAGCCAGCGGCAACAGGTAGCGCGCATCCGGCATGATGCCCGGCAGATATTCCACCTTCGGTCGGTCCTTCCAGAAGGCGGTCGCCTTGTCGGCACCATCGCCAAACACGCGGATCGTGCCTTGCGCTGCGATCCATTCATCGGTGATCACCACGGGCATCATGTCGCCGATGGGTTGCCCCTGTGCGTCGTGTTCTTGGGTGAAGACCTCCATGCGTCGTGCATCGATCATGGGCCATTGCACGGTGGCCGAAGCGCCTGCCGCACGAGCCAGCGTGGTGAGCGTGTTCACCCCGATGATAGGGATGTCCAACGCGTGGCAGAGGCCCTTCGCGGTACTCAGTCCGATGCGCAAACCGGTATAGGATCCCGGCCCGATCCCCACACCGACGGCATGCACATCCTTCAAGGTCAAGCCCGCTTCGGCCATCACTTCCGCCACGAAGACGCTCACGCTTGCGGCGTGGGCCTGCTTGCCGGGAAGTGTGGTGCGTTCGGCCAGCAACACGCCATCACGCCCCACCGCGACGCTGCATTGGTGCGTGGCCGTTTCGATGGCAAGGACGATGGACATGCTCACAAGGTAACGGGCAACCCTTGCAGGATCTCCAGGTACTTGGTGGCCATGAGGTACTGGTACTTCGCGTTGATCATGTCCGCCGTGGTCCGGTTGAGCGCGGCCTTCACCGTGGCGAGTTCCATGCTGGTGATCACACCCTGCTCATACCGTTCCTGCGCGAAGGAGTTGTTCAACGTACCCGCTTCCACCGCTTTCTCCGCCGCGAGGAAGGCGCGGTAGCCGGAGCGCTGTGCCACCATAGCGTCGAGGACGTTGCGTTGCAGATCATTGCGCACACCCACCAGGTTGTTGCGCATGCGCTCGTGTTGCACGCGCGCCTGATCGATGGCCAAGCGGTTCTGCATGTTGTTGAAGAGCGGAACGTTCAAGGTGAAACCGATGCTCTGGTTCAGGTTCTGGTCCAGCTGGTCCTTGAAGGGGGTTAGCTCCGTGTTGTAACTCACGTTCGGTGTGTAGACCGCTTCGCCACTTTGTGTCGCTCCGATGAAGATCGGAGCACCGACCACTGGTTCGCCGACCACACGGATATCACGGCCGCTGAAGCCGGTACCGACGGATCCGTTCAACTGCAAGGAGGGGAGGCTTCCGGAACGCGCCACGCCGATGGAGCGTTCGGCGCTGGCCACGCGCGTTTCCGCTTGCGCGAAGGAGGGATTGCTGCGCAACACATTGGCCAGCACTTCATTGGAGGAGGCCGTGGGTTCCATGATCCGCAACGCGCTGATCGCCGGTCCTTGGATCTCGAAGGACATCATCTGCTCCGGTTCCAACTGCATGGCGCGTGCAAGGGCGAGCGAGCGTTGGTCGCGTTGGTTGCTGAGGTCGGTGATGGTGTACTCCTCCTGCGCGAGCTGCGACTCCAACGAGAGCAGGTCGGCACGCGCCACGCGACCGGCATCCACCAAGGCTTGGGTGCGCGCGACCTGCTCACGCGTGCTGGCCGCTTGCGACTCGGCAGCGGATACCCGCTCGGCCAAGCCAAGCACATCCAGGAACGCTTGCACCACCTCCAAGCGGACATTGTTCCTCGCCGCCTCGATCCCGAGTAATGCGGCCTTCGCATCCAACTCGGTGCGCTTGATGGTGCCCTGCTTCTGCAAGCCCTGGAACAGGGTGATGGTGCTGCTGAGGTAGAAGTTGTTCGTGCGCACGCGGTCCGTAGCGAAGGTGTTGGTGAAGCGATCCACCACGCGGCCGTAGTTGTAGCCGTGTGTTGCCGTACCGTTCAGGTTGGGCGCCATGTCCCAATAGGCCTGCTCGTGCGTCTCGTCGGCCAATTCGGCATCAAGGCCGGCGTTCATCATCGCGAGGTTCTTCTCCTCGGCGCGCTTCACGCATTGTTCGAGGGTCCACGGTTCTTGGGCGGCGGTGGTGCCGATGATGCAGCACAGGGCTAGTAAGATGGAGATGCGCATGGTCCGAGGCCCGAAAGGAAAAGGGCGGAACCAAAAGTATCCGGGACGCACAGGGCGTCCGGCGCGATTTGATGAACGGTGGTGAGGGGGTGCGGGTGGCCCGATCAGTTGCCGACGACATTGATCTCCACGCGGCGATTGGCCTCACTCTCCTCCTTGTTCTTCGGCGTGGGGTACAACATCCGGGAGTTGCCCTTGCCCACGTACGACAGGCGGGCCGGTTCCAGCTCGTTCACGAGCAGGAAGTCGTAGATCGTCCGGGCGCGGGCCGTGCTGAGTTCGATGAACTCCTTCGTGTTCTTGAAGGTCGGGCCATTCACGTGGCCTTCGATCTCGATCTTCACCTTGGGATTCATTTGCATGAAGCGCAGCAGCAGGAGCAGCGATGCTTCCGACTGGCGCATCACCTTGTCCTCGTTGCCCACGAAACGGATGTCGTCCAGGACCACGCGTTCACCGGCTCCCACCGGCGTGAGCTTCACCTCGACCTCCACCACAGGGTCCACGCTGCCCTTCACCTTGGTGGTCTGGAACATGTAGCCTGCGCGGACACACCCGATCTTCAGGGTACGGTAGGTGTCCATCTCGTACGTGTAGCTGCTCTTGCCCTTCGCCTCCACCACTTCATCGAAGCGCATGCCTGCGATGGTCAAGCTGGCGTCGATCGGTTTGCCCGTCTTCGCATCCACCACGGTGATGTTCAGTTGCTGTTTCTGCTTCTTCTCCTCGGGCTCCGGTGGCGGCGGCGGCGGATCGTAGTGGAAGCGGATGGTGTACCCGGCCAGTGGACGGTCCTGATAATCGATCACGAGGTAGAAGAGGTCGCCCTGCTTCACCTCGATGCCTTTGCTGAAGCTGCTTCCCACCCCGCTGCGCACGAATTCATCCGGCGCGTCCTTCAACAGGCCGCAGATGGAGCGGTTGGTCTTGTCGTTGCGCGAGATGTTGCTGCGGATGGGCTGCACCTGCTTCGTGGCGATCTTGTCACAGATCCCCGGCACGGCGCCTTCGAATACGAGGAAGTCGATGTCGTCCTCGATGTTGTCCGGGATGATCTCGAAGGTGAGGGTGGTGGTAGCGGGTGAACGGAACTTGTACCAGGTGGTGTGGTGCTCCCGCTCGAACCATTGCAGATCCTCACTGGGGTTCTCCTTGATCTCCAACTTGTTCCCGAAACCGCGCACGGCGCTGATCTGGTGGTACACGGAATCGTTGATGAAGATGGCACCGGTGCAATCGCCATTGTCCTGCGTAAGCCCGGCTTGCGCATAGGCGCCAAGCCCATGCACCAGCATGCCGAAGACCACCAAGGATCGGATCCTTTCCACGTTCACGGCCCGTGCATACGAATAAGGAAGGGGAAGGTTCACAGCGGAGCGATCACACCACAAGATGCTTCGCACCGTAGATCAGGCCACCATACGCGTCAGCGCACGATCACGAACCGCGCGTGGCGCGCCGCACCATCCTGCATGTGCAAACGCAGCACATAAGCACCTTCGCTCAACTCCGAGAGGTTCATGCTGAGTTGTTGCGTGCTCGAGGATATACGATCGCTGCGCACCAAACGACCGTGCGCATCCAGAACCTCCGCGCGCAAGGCCTTGCCGTTCTGCGGCAGCGTTACCGCTAACGGACCATAGGTAGGATTGGGTGCTACTCGCAGCAGTTCCATCTTATGCTCCTGCACCCCTACGTTCAAACCGTACAAGCGGCTCACGAAGCGTTGCGTGGGGTAGCTCGTGGTACCATCATCATACCCATTGTAGCTGCCGTAGATATAATAGCTTCCATCGGGCGCGGGGGTGATGCCGCCGATCACCCGGCTTTGGTACTGGCTTGTTCCCACTGTGTAGTTGTACGGATCACACCCGGCATCGTTGAACACACTTTCGTCCACGGTACCATCGCTATGGAGCATCACGATGCCTCGCCTTGGTAGGCCATCCACTTCATCGAAATTCCCCACGACCATAAGCCTGCCATCGGGCAATGTTTCGATATCGCTCACCCATGGGGAGGGATAGCCCAAGGTGTCCTTGAAAAGGGCAAGGTGAAAAGTCGGATCGAGAGAACCATCCTCTAGAAAGCGGATTACGCATATCGTGTCTGGCTGACCGATGATCTGCCGGTTGCCCCCAGCTAAAACTTGCCCATTCTCCAAGGGGAGGAATACGCGAGATTCTCCCCACGGCTGCAACGGTGCGTTGAACGAAGGATCCAACGAACCATCAGCGTTGATCCGAAAGACCGGGGCCACAGGGCTCCCTTCATACTCGGTGCCTTGGATGCTACAAACGAATTGCCCCGCCTGCCCTTGCGGGCTGGCCGGGTGCAGCGCCTCGAACTCGAACATGTTGCCGTTGCCTTTGCGGTGGATCCGTGTGGTATCCAAATAGCCGGTGTTGGTGAACCACACCAGATTGTATTCTCCGACAAAGCCGTGATCAGGGTCGTTCATCGGGCAGCCGCCGGTGAAGAGGATACGACCATCGGGGAACACATGGTAATCACCGCCCTGGAACACACTCACTAATTGCCAAGCCGAGTTCATGTCAAATGAATTATCCATCGAAGCATCGAGGTGCAGTCTACTCACCTGTTGCCCGGTCCCACAGTAATACCCGTTCGACCATGGCGTGATCTTCCCACCTCCTGCGAATACGTCCGGGAAACCATCATCAATTGATCCATCATTGTTCAGCCTGAGGAAGTATCGGCTGGAAAGTTCACCGGTAAACCGAATATCACCGGAGATGTACAACTTGCCATCAGTCAAAGGACAAAGAGAATTGACATAATGCCGTTCGATCGAGGTTGCGAAATCCGGGTCAAGATCGAACGGCTGCTGAGCAATGCTCATAGTGGCGGCCAAATTGGCCGCCACTATGATGCAATGTGCTTTATGGCTCCCTGCGATCATTCAACCATCAACTTTTCCACTTGCAAGGTACGCCCTGCGTTGAGCAACTCCACCGTGTACAGGCCGTTCGCAAAGGAGCGCGTGTCCAACACGATCTGGCCTTTCGCTGCACCCACTTTGGTGGTTTGTACCGTGCGGCCCATGGCATCCTTCACTATGATGAATGCACCGTCCGGTTCCGCGCCGAGATCGTAGGTACACGCCGCCCACGCCGTGGCCGGGTTGGGTACCACTTGCATGATGCGGGTCGTGGTCATGGTCTGCGGTGCATTGCTCGCTTGCAAGGATTTCGGCCCTTCGTCGTCTCCGCCTGTCAACGGTGCCCGGCACCTGTCATAGTGGAAGCAGAGCAGGTTCTGCGCCCATGTTGCTGGCCGATCGTATGCATCGGCGATGATGAGCTCCAATTGGTCCTGTTCGGCCTCGGACAATTCCGAATCGTCGCGGCTGCTTGTGAAAACTCAGTGCTGAACCACGATCTTTGGGTTCGCCATGAGGGTGTCCCCAACTACGAGTTGCATGCTGTAGATGCCATCGGCCAACGTTTGTAATTGTAGCGTTGTGTAATGATCGCTCACGCGTTGGCGCAGCACCTCTCTGCCTAGCGCATCGCGCAGCAGCACCACAGCACCATGCGGCACTTGCTCAAGCTCCATGGTGGTTGTTGCGCTGGCCGGGTTCGGATACACCCGCATGCGCAGCTGTTCATGCTCCCGCACCCCCACGTTCAAACCGTACAAGCGGCTCACAAATGCCTGTGTTGGATCATTGGTGGTGCCATCATCGTAGCCCTTGTAGGCACCCCAGATGAAGATGTACCCGTCGGGAGCTTCGAGCAGGCCGACTACATTATTGTAGATGAAATCGATCGCGCCTGTTCCACCACTGTAGGCATACTCGCCGCAGCCTGCCGAACCGAACGGGTCCTCCAACCAATAGCCATCCTCATCCAGAAGGCCTAAACCACGCTTCAAATGGCCATCAATGGTTTGATATTGGCCGAAGAGCACAATGCGACCATCAGGCAAGCGTTTGTGCCGAACGAACGTGAACTGCCCCCAACTGATCGGCATATTTGGCCAAAGCGGTGGTCCCCAAGGCGGCTGCACCACTTCCATGTCATTATTGAACGTTGGGTCTAGGCTTCCATTGGGCATCAAGCGAACGAAGTGCAGGCTGTCTGGTGAGCTGAACTCCGTCTTGAATAGACCCGAGGCGAGGATCCTGCCATCATCCAGCACTGTGGCGCTTAGGACAAGCCCCCATGTGATCGCCGCTTGGAATGTCGGATCCAAGGTGCCGTCCGCATCCACCCGGAACGTATTACCCGTTGGCTCGCCTTCCCAATATGTTATGCCACCAGAGAGGATGAACTTGCCATCCGTTTGCGGCTGGATCATGGTAACATCACCATTCCCCTTGCGCGGCGGTCGACTCAGATCGATGGCGCCCGTGTTGGTCACCCACACCATGTTGTACACACCATCATGATCCGGATAGTGCAGATCAAAGCCACCAACGATCACCAGCGAGCCATCCGGATAAACGAAGAAATCCTCCAATTGGAGCACATCGAAGAATTGATCATTGGCCATCGTGAACTGCGCATCGCGCAAGCCGTTGTTCAGGGCCCGCACCATCGACACGGATCTTATATAGAATTTATCATTCCAAGGGACGATCTTACCCCCCCCTCCAGCGGATAGAGGCCAAGGTGGAAAGGAGTCGTCCCGGCTGCCATCCGCGTTCAGCCGCATGGTGCTCCAATTATCATCCAAGGGGCTATTGGTGTAATTGATCCGACCGCTGATCAGGATCTGTCCGTTCGGCAACAAAGCCAGTGAATTCACATTCTCCGTGTTGATCTGCGTCCGAAAGGTTGGATCCAATTGCCAAGGTACTTGCGCACAGATCGCAGCGGCCCCTGCAAACAGGGCCGCTGCGATCAAGTAACGCTTCTGTGCGTTCGCGTTCGTCACGGTTGCACGATCAGTTTCTCCTGGGCGATGACCTTGCCTTCGGAAATGAATTGCAAGGTGTAGATGCCCTCGGAAAGGGCTTGCAGTTGCACGGTGGTGCTGCGCTCGCTTAAGCGCTGCTGCAGCACTTCTCTGCCCAACGCATCGCGCAGCGATACTGTCGCAGCAGAGGGCAGATGCTGCAACTCAATTGTGGTGGTTGCGTTCGCTGGGTTCGGATAGAGCTTGAAGGCGAAGCGCTCATGCTCGCGCACCCCCACATTCAAACCGTACAACCTGCTCACGAAACCCTGCTCCCACGGCCAGTAGCTTGTCGTGCCGTCGTTGTAGCCCCGGTATGCGCCATAGATGTAGTAACTCCCATCGGGTGCTGGAACAATACCTGCGATGTAGCGGTAGTTCACCTCCGGGCTGCTGTAATTGCCGCAGGAGGCACCTACAAAATACTCCTCATTCAAGCTACCATCGGCATTGATCATGGCAATTCCGCCACGTGGCACGCCACGTACATGGTCGAAGTTGCCCACAATGATCATGCGGCCATCGGGCAAAGGAAGAATGTCATTTGTTGCAGGGAAGATCCAATTGGTGAATGCGCCCGATGCACTCAATGGGACCGGATCGAAGCTGGGATCCTGTGAACCGTCCGGCATCAAGCGCATTACCCCGATGGTATCCGTACTGCCTGCCAAGCGCCAGTAGCCACCCACCAGGGTGCGCCCATCCGCCAAGGGTTCAATGTCGCCTACGCCCCGGAAAGAGCTTCCGATATCGGTAGGGATACCCTCGAGCGGGGAGCTATAGCTGGGATCCACAGCACCATCCGCTTCTACCCGGAACACGACAGATACCGGTTGCCCATCATACCACTGTACGTTGCCGCTGCACAAGAACCGGCCATCGGGTTGCTCGCGTATCCTCGTGATCGACCCATTGCCCTGCCGATGCACCCGCGTGGTATCCAAGTAGCCCGTGTTGCTGAACCAGATCAGGTTGTAGTAGCCGACAAAGCCCCGCACTGGGTCGTTCAGTTGGTGCGTGCCCGTCATCAGCACACGCCCATCGGGGAAAACATGGTAGTCCCCGCCCTGCAAGGAGCTGAAGTAGGGACCTGCATTCATTTCGATGAATGAGGCGTCTTGTGTGCCATCTGGTCCGAGTCTTCGAACGGTTTGATCAGTAGCGATATAGGATTTGTTGTTCATCCAAAGGGTCAGTTTCCCACCGCCCAAACCACTAGTGTAGTAGTCCGTATCGCGAACACCATTCATGAACAAACGACCATTCCGGCGTTGGAACTCAAGATCTGTGAATTCAATCCTGCCGGATATCAGCAAATCACCTTGGTCATCAAGAATCGTTGAGGCTACATACTCGGAAGTAAGGTTGACTTGGAAACTTGGATCCAGATCAAACGGCTGCTGCGCAGCAGCATTGGTGGCGGCCACAAGGGCCGCCACCAATAGCTTGCAATGCACGCGTATCCTCATCAGGGTTTCACCACCAGCTTCTCCACTTGGAGGCGCTGGCCGTTGTTAAGCAGTTCCACATGGTAAAGGCCGGGAGCCACTTGGCGGGTGTCCCACACCAGTTGCCCTTGGGCTTGGTTCACTTTCATGCGTGCCATGGTACGGCCTTGCACATCCATCACTACGATCCACGCATCTTGCACCGTGGTGGGTAGGACGAATTCAAATGTAGCCCATGTGGTTGCCGGGTTGGGCATCACAACAAGGAGTGGTCGCTCCGCAACGATTGCCGGTTCGTGGCGATCACTGGCGGATTTGGGTATGGTCTCCCCACCGGTTACCGGTGGTGTACACCTGTCATAGTAGAAACAAAGCAGGTTCTGCGCCCATGTGCTCGGGCGGTCGTGCATGTCTTGCGCCAGGAGTTCCAGGACATTCTGCTCGGCAGTGGTCAGATCGACATCGGTTCTTCCATCCGTGTCCACGACCTCCAAGAGGTCGATCACAGCAAGCATTCGTCCGCGTTCGCCCATTTCATCCCCCTTCATCACATGCTCTTGCGGGATGTTGGCCACCACGGTGCGTGCCGCCTGCCATTCGCCTACTTGCATATAGCTGATCGCTTCGGCGTAGCGTGCCCCTTGGCTGCGCACTTGTTGCCACACCATGCGCAAACTGTCCAGCGGGTCGTTGATAGTATCGGCGCTCAACTTTTCCAGCCAGAGCCCAGCTGCCTGCGTCATTTCATCATGGTGGTAGGCCATGCTGTTCTCCAATTGCGTCCGGTATGTCTTGGCCACCCAACTGGCCACCACGTTGGCGATAAGGTTTTCAGGCATGGGGTATACGGCCTCGTATTGCAGCCATTTCACAAAGCCTTCCTGTTTCGTCGCATCGGGATTGGCAATACAGACCTCGGCCTTCATGGCCATCGGGAACCCCGGTTTGTTCATCATGTCCTTCAGCACGTCCATGCTCAGATACGGACTCTTGGCCAACAAATAGCCGCGCAGTTCCCACGCATCCTGTGGCCAGCTGCTCATGATCTCCGTGAGCACTTCGTCCCGGTCACCTCCATCGATCAGTTGGTCGTAGAGGTATCTGCTGTTGCCGTATTGCAGTTTCTCGTCGTCCAACGCCACGGCCATTTCCGCAGTGGTGGGCGCAAGACCGGAAACCCGCAAGGATCGGCTAAGGCAATTGCCCGCCGGACGTATGTGCGGCAGACCACCCGTGCCGAACTCATCGCGCAGCACACCGGCGCTCACGTTCTGCGGCCAATAGGGCGTGGTGGGCTGTGCCCAGTAATAGCCGATCAGGTTGTCGTCGTAACCGTCGTTGATGAAGTCGTAGTCCCCGGCGTTCTGGTCGAATGTATTGTCCGCCACCCGGCCGTGCGTGCCCTGGTTGAGCCGGATGGATTGTTCGTCCGCAGGTGGCGCAGTGGGGCCGGTAAGGATCCGGCTGCGGAAGTCCACGTGATTGTTTTCATTCTGGTTGCACCAGAACTGCAGCCCCACGGCGGCCCGGTTGCTCATGTCCATGCAGGTGCCCTCCCCGATGTAGCCGCGCTCCAGCCCACGCACCGCATTGTGGAATACCACATCGTTGTGGCCGCCGCTGAAACCGATCACAATACCCTCGGCCTTTCGGCCAGGCGCTGCGGCGGCATCCAGCCCCAGTTCATTGTCGTCCACGATCATGCCGTAGCTCTGCGTGGAGAAGATGCCGCGATGGCGCCCGGACCAAAGGGGGTCTTCCTCTGGATTCGAGAGTGCGACATTTCTACCACCAACCGAGAACTTGCTATTCACCACCTTGTAGCCTACCACACCATCCACATACACCCCGCAGATGTCCTTCCTGGCCTTGGGCCGTAGGACCAGCTTGCGTTTCATTTCGCGCGCAGGCTGCGCACATGCGCCTTCACTTCCGCCCAGGAGTGGTTCTTGCCCTTACCCGCTTGATGGTCCGCGAAGTCACGATCCAATTCCGCCTTCTGCGCAGCGCTCAATTTGAACACGGCTGGTGGATTCAGCAACAGGTCCACCGTGCGCAACTCATCCTCACTTTCCGATTCGAGGATCTGCTTGGCCAACGAGACCTTAAGCTCCGTGAGTTTCATGGTGCGGTGTTGTCCAGCGAAGGTAATCAGGTTCCGCACCTGCGGATCCCACTCCGTTGGACGGTCTCAAGTCCTCGGGGTCCCTGCACTTGGTCGATCAGTTTGGCGCCATGTTCCTTCATCGGCTTCGCTACTCGTGCTGACCCTATACGTGGCCCTCAAGGTTCGTAGCCCAAGTTGCTCCCCAGCCACCGTTCCATCTCCTGCTGGTCCATGCCCTTGCGCTGCGCGAGATCCTGCACCTGATCGCGGCCTACACGGCCCACGCCGAAGTACTTCGATCGCGGGTGCGCGAAGTACCAGCCGCTCACCGCGGCGGTGGGGTACATGGCAAGGCTCTCGGTGAGGGTGATGCCGGTGTGTGCCGTGGCATCCAACAGGCGGAAGAGCTCCGGCTTGGTGGTGTGATCCGGACAAGCGGGATAGCCCGGTGCGGGACGGATGCCTTGGTACTCCTCGCGGATCAGTTGCTCGTTGGTGAAGGGCGCGGTCTCATAGCCCCACAGTTCTTCGCGCACGATCTCGTGCAATTTCTCGGCGAAGGCTTCCGCGAGACGATCGGCGAGTGCTTTCACGAGGATCGCGCTGTAGTCGTCGTGCGCGGCTTCGAAGCGTTTCACGCGTTCATCCACGCCGTGTCCTGCGGTCACCGCGAAACCGCCGAGGAAGTCGGGCGTTCCCTTGGGTGCGATGAAGTCGGCCAGCGCGATGTACGGCACACCGGGAGCCTTCTTGGATTGTTGCCGCATGGTCTGGCAGGTACCGAGCACCGCCGTGCGATCGGCATTCGCGTAGAGCGCGATGTCGTCATCGTTCACCGCATTCGCTGGCCAGATCCCGGCGACACCATGCGCTTGGATCCATTGCTCCTTCACCATGCGGTCCAGCATCTTCAGCGCGTCGTTGTGCAAGCGCGTGGCCTCCGTGCCGACCACCGCATCCGTGAGGATCGCGGGATACTTGCCCGCCAGTTCCCACGCCATGAAGAAGGGCCTCCAGTCGATGTATGGGACCAGATCCTTCAGCGGATAATTGCGGTAGCTGAACACGCCGGTACTCTTGGGCGCTACTGGTGGTTCCTCGGTCCAGTCGATCTTGAATTTCTTCGCGCGCACCTCGGGAAGCGGGAGGTACTCCTTCTCGCGTTGGCTGCCTTCGTACTGTGTGCGCACCTTGGCGTACTCCGCCTTGATCTCCGCCTCGAAGCGCACGCGTTCATTATCGCTGAGCAAGTTGCTCACGACAGGCACGCTGCGCGAAGCATCGATCACGTGTACGACCGGCTTGCTGTAATGCGGGGCGATGCGCACAGCGGTATGCACACGACTGGTCGTTGCGCCGCCGATCAATAGCGGCGTTTCAAAGCCTTCGCGCTCCATCTCCTTCGCCACGTGGACCATCTCGTCCAGTGAAGGCGTGATCAAGCCGCTGAGTCCGATGATGTCCACCTTCAACTCGCGCGCGGTCTTGAGGATCGTCGCGCTCTGCACCATCACACCCAGGTCGATCACCTGCCAGCCGTTGCACGCGAGGATCACGCCCACGATGTTCTTGCCGATGTCGTGTACATCACCTTTCACGGTGGCGAGCAGCACTTTCTTCGCGCCCTGCCGCGTTCCGGGGGGCCCCCCTCCTCGGGAGGGGGTTGGGTCCCCCTCTCCTTGGGAGAGGGGGCCGGGGGGTGAGGCCGCGTTCTGCTTCTTCTTCTCTTCGAGGAAGGGTTCGAGGTAAGCCACGGCGCGTTTCATCACGCGCGCGCTCTTCACCACTTGCGGCAGGAACATCTTGCCGGAGCCGAAGAGGTCACCCACCACGTTCATGCCCGCCATGAGCGGACCTTCGATCACCAGCACCGGCTCGCTGTATTTCGATCGCGCTTCCTCGGTATCCGCTTCGATGTATTCCGTGACGCCATGCACAAGGGCGTGCTTCAAGCGATCCTCCACCGTGCCTTCGCGCCATGCGGCTTGCGCAGCCACCACCTCCGCGGATGGTGCGCCCTTGAACTGTTCGGCGAACGTGACCATGCGCTCGGTGGCATCTGGTCGACGCGCGAGCAGCACATCCTCCACGTGTTCGAGCAGATCCTTCGGAATGTCGTCGTACACGCCGATCTGTCCAGCGTTTACGATGCCCATGTCCATGCCCGCTTGGATGGCGTGGTAGAGGAAGGCGGTGTGGATGGCTTCGCGCACGGGTTCGTTCCCGCGGAAGCTGAAGCTCACATTGCTGACACCGCCGCTTACCAGCGCACCCGGCAGGTTCTGCTTGATCCACCGCACGGCCTCGATGTAGTCGATGGCGTAGCGATCGTGCTCGCTCATGCCCGTGGCCACCGTGAGGATGTTCGGATCGATGATGATGTCGTGCGGCGGGAAACCGGCCACCGTGGTGAGCAGGTCGTACACGCGTTGCGCGATCGCGATCCTGCGCTCGTAATTGTCCGCCTGGCCCTTCTCATCGAAACACATCACCACTGCGGCCGCACCCAAGCGACGGATGATCTTCGCCTGCCGCAGGAACTCCTCCTCCCCTTCCTTCAGGCTGATGCTGTTGGCGATGCCCTTGCCTTGCAAACACTTCAGGCCCGCTTCGATCACGCTGAACTTTGAACTGTCCACCATCACCGGCACGCGCGCGATATCCGGCTCGGCGGCGATGAGGTTGAGGAGCTTGGTCATGGCTTGCACGCCATCGATCAGGCCCTCATCCATGTTCACGTCGATGACCTGCGCGCCGTTCTCCACTTGCTGGCGCGCCACGTTCACGGCTTCATCGTAGTTGCCCTCCTTGATCAGCTTGCGAAAGGCCGCGCTGCCGGTGACGTTCGTGCGCTCACCGATGTTGACGAAGTTGGCGCCCTTGAAAATGCGCAGCGGTTCGAGGCCGGAGTAGTTGGGGATGCTCATCTCAAGAGAAGCTCACAGAGGGGAATGGAAATACAGGTTCACGCAGAGGCGCAGGGAACGCAGAGCATGAAGAGTAGGACGTAAGAGGGATCCTTTCGCCGCAACCCTCTGCGTTCTCTGCGCCTCTGCGTGATGGCATTCTCTTCCGCGTGCTCATGCGCTCACAGGCAGCGGACGCGGTTGATGCTTGCTCGCCTCCTCGGCCAGCGCCGCGATGTGTTCCGGCGTGGTGCCACAACAACCACCGACCACATTCACCCATCCGCTCTTCATGAACTCGCCCACGAGTTTCGCGGTGACCTCCGGCGTTTCGCGGTACTCGCCCATCTGGTCCGGCAATCCGGCGTTCGGGTACACACTGGTACGGCAACTCGCTTGCTCGGCGATCACTTCCAGGTACGGTCGCATCTGCGCCGCGCCCAGCGCACAGTTCAACCCCAGGCTGAAGAGCGGCACATGCGCCATACTGATCATGAAGGCTTCGATCGTTTGGCCGCTGAGGGTGCGTCCGCTCGCATCGGTGATGGTGACGCTGCACATGAGCGGCAAGCGCTTGCCACGCGCTTCGAACACTTCCTCGATGGCGTAGAAGGCGGCCTTCGCATTCAACGTATCGAAGATGGTCTCCACCAGGAGCAGGTCCACGCCGCCGTCCATCAGCGCTTCCACTTGCTCGCGGTAGGCACTGGCCAACTCATCAAACGTGACGGCGCGGTAACCGGGGTCGTTCACATCCGGACTGAGCGACGCGGTCTTGTTCATCGGCCCGATGGCACCGGCCACGAAGCGCGGCTTTGACGGGTGAAGCGCGGTGTACTTGTCGCAGGCCTCGCGCGCCAATTGCGCGGACCGGATGTTCATCTCGCGCACGAGGTGTTCGCACTTGTGCTCGCCTTGCGCGATCCGCGTTGCGCTGAACGTGTTGGTCTCCACGATGTCGGCACCGGCCTCCAGGTATTGCTCGTGGATGGTGCGGATGGCATCCGGCCGCGTGAGCGAGAGCAATTCGTTGTTGCCCTGCAAATGGATCGGGTGATCCTTCATGCTTTCGGGACGGAAGTCCTCCTCGGAAAGTCCGAGGCGTTGGATCATCGTGCCCATGGCCCCATCCAGGATGAGGATCCGTCCTTCAGCGAGTTGTTCGATCGTGTTCATTTCTGGTCACAAAAAAGCCCCACCCGGTGTACCGGATGAGGCCTGCGGGACGCGAGTTGCGCACAATGACCTGATCACGGCTCATCTTTTTCCTCCATGTCAGTCCGAGCGGAGCCGAGGACGACATGGAGGAACTGGATTTGGCACCTGTCCGGGGTGGGAACTCCGGGGGGTTGCCAAGGCTTCAACGGGCCAGTCCCTCAGCCTTTCTTGATAAGCAAATGGAAAGAACGCGCGGCGAAAGTAAGAGAACCCGGTGGGCGATCCGCAATGGACTCACCCTTGCGCACTCGCGAACTCCTTCACGAAGCTCACGATCTTCTTGCGCAAGAGCAGGAAGAGCAGTAAGTAGGGCACGGCCATCAGGTACAGGATGCCGTTGTTCAGGCCCCGGCCGATGGGCTGCTCACCACCGAAGATCCCGCCATCGCGGCTTTGCGCCACCGCCTTGCACATGGCACAGCCTTGCGCCCACACATCAGCGGGAAGCAACGCTAGCAGTACGACAAGGAAAAGGAGGGTGAGCCTGCCCATGACGGATCAAATGTAACCGCCGGGGCCGGAATTGGTTCCGGCCTAGTAGTACGGCGATATGAGCAAATAGACCACCACCCCGCTCAGGCTCACGAAGAGCCAGATCGGCCAGACCCGTCGGGCCATCCTCCGGTGCTCCGGATAGCGCGCGGACAGCGCACGGTACGCAGTGAAGAGAATGAAGGGAAGCGATCCCGCAGCGAGCAGGATGTGCGTGGCCAGGATGATGTAGTAGAACACCTTGATCGCACCGGTACCACCGAAGCGGGTGTCCCCAGCGAACAGGTGGTGCAGGATGTACGAGACGAGGAAGAGCACGGAGAGCATGATCGCACTCATCATCACACCTCGATGCGCGGTCCATTTCCCGGCACGCGCGGTGAGCAACCCGATGATGAGCAACACACTGACCAAGGAATTCAGGATTGCGTTGATGCGTGCGAAGACATGCACATCGAATCCGTCCGGCGCGGGCACTTGCACTCGGTTCAGGATCACCACCAGGAGGAAGACGATCACCGAGAAGATCCAGATCGCGCGGTTCGCCTTCTTGTCGGCGACGTCCAGCGCTCGCTTCGGATAGGCCTCCTTCATCCGGTCAGCGCTTGCGGCGTTCGCGCTCCGCATCGGCGGCCTTGACCTTCTCCTCCTTCAAGAGCATCTTCAGATCCGCCGCAAGTGCATTCATGCCGGCCATGGTGGTGCCGTCGTAATACCCACGGATGTGCCGGTCCTTGTCCACCAGGACGAATTGATCCGAATGGAGGAAACCACCCGGTGCCATCACATCCTCCTTGGCCGCGAGGTAGTAGCCCTCGGATCCTTGCAGGTAGATGTCCGCCTTGTTGCCGGTGAGGAATTTCCAACGCGTGGTGTCCGCTTGGAGTTTGTGCGCATACGCGTCCAGTACTTCCGGCGTGTCGTATTCGGGGTCCACGGTGTGGCTCAGGAAGACCACATCATCGAACGCATCATCATCGAGCTTCAATTGGAGCTGTTGCATCTGCACACCCATCTTCGGGCAGATGGAGGTGCAGCGGGTGAAGAAGAAATCGACCACGAGGATCTTGCCTTCCACCATCTTGTCCGTGAAGGGCTTACCGTGCCGATCGATGAAACTGAACGGTGGAACGGTGGTGTAGATCGTATCGATCACCGACTTCCCATCGCGTTGCACCACCACGGTCTCCTTCGGCCCGAAATAGGGCAGGTAATTGAAGTGGTGCTTGGCAATACCCAACAAGGGCGAGAAGAACACGAAGAGGCCGACGATGAACACGCCGATACCACCAAGGATGAGGATCTTCTTCAGCCGGCCCGCGGGCTCGATGGTCATCTCAGAGGTAGGTCTCCCAGAGCCAGTGTATGTACTGCGATTCCCAGATGGCAATGAAGACCAGGTACAGGATGAACAGCGCGTACGGCACCAGGATGATGGCGCGGATGTTCCGGCGCTCGTCGCCCAGGTGCATGAAGCTCATCACGATATAGGTGGCCTTCACGAGTGTGAGCACCACGTAGGTCCACTTGATGGTATTCCACGCGCTGTGGTCGAACCAGTCCTTCCAGTAGGCACCAAGGGTCACTTCCACGGTGGTCACCACACTCAGGAGCAAGGTCACCAACCAGATCTTCCGGCGGATCTTCCGGCCTTCCTCCTCGCTGTGGTGAGCGTCCAGGCTGTATTCGATGACATCGTCGCGTACCAACA
Organism: Flavobacteriales bacterium; assembly: GCA_016721005.1. Classification (GTDB taxonomy): domain Bacteria; phylum Bacteroidota; class Bacteroidia; order Flavobacteriales_F; family PHOS-HE28; genus PHOS-HE28. The sequence goes on along the minus strand of JADKJM010000019.1, from coordinate 752,045 downwards.
TGATCAGAGCAGATAGAAGAAGGTGAATACGAACACCCACACCAGATCCACGAAGTGCCAATACAGGCCGGCTTTCTCCACCATTTCATAGTGGCCCCGGCGGTGGAAGACACCCCGCACCACCATGATCAGCACGATGAGGTTGATGATGACCCCGCTGAACACGTGGAAACCGTGGAAGCCGGTGATGAAGAAGAAGAAGTTGGCGTACTGCGGCGGACCGTATTCGTTCCGGCGCATGTTCGCACCGTCCACATAGGACACACGGTCATTCCAGATCGCCAAGGAAGCGTTACGGTCCAGGTGTTCTGCGCCCTCCTCGCCTTTGAGGTAATGGCCTTCCACCGCCTTCACCAAATGGAAGCTGTCGTGCGCCGTGGGGTCGTGGGTATCGTGTTCATCGTTATGGACCCAGTACTTATCCCCTTGCGTGGTGGTGATATAGCCTCCACCGCCGTGGATGAAGTGGCTCCACTCCCATGCTTGCGATCCCACGAAGAAGGCACCGCCAAGCACGGTGGCGAAAAGCCATTTGATCACACCTCCCTTGTCCATGCGGTGCCCGGCCTCCACGGCCAGCACCATGGTCACGGAACTGAAGATGAGGATGGCCGTCATGAGGGCCACGTAGATCAACGGGAAACTGCCGTTGGTGAAGGGCAGTGCCCGGAAGACCTCCTCCCCGATGGGCCACGCTTCGGTGGTGCTGTGGCGCACGAATCCGTAGGCCGTCAGCAAGCCGCTGAAGGTCAACGCGTCCGACACCAGGAAGAACCACATCATCATCTTCCCGTAGCTGATGCTGAACGGGGACCTTCCGCCGCCCCATAGGACGTCGTTGCTCAAGGTTTTGGTAGCGTCTCCTGCCATGGTCTTTTATACGGCGGCAATGTTAGTGAACAAAGCGCAGGAACAAAAAGAGGTATATCCACAGGCCGCCGAGGAAATGCCAATAGACCGTACCTGCCCACAGACCCACATGGTCCGTAGCGGTATACCGCTGCCGGATGGCCATGCCCAACATGATCACCAGGCTCAACAGCCCGAAGGCCATGTGCGCCGCATGGGCGATGGTCAAGGTGTACACGTAGGGGCCGGTGCGGTCCCACTGCTCGGCGATCTCCGCGTCCAGCGGGTGCTCCCGGCCGGTGTCATCGGCCGTGTACCAGTGGCCATCCACGGGGATCAGTGGCTGCCCGTCCTTGGTAATGGTGAAGTCCGTGCCGTAGGTCCCGCCGATCCCCAGCAACTTGTTCGGACTCCATGTGATACCCAAGCGGACCAGGTCCTTCCACCCTTGCATCTGGGAGGCGAAGAAGCCGATGCCGAGCGCTAGGCTCGCCACCAGCAGCGGGGCCACCAACTTCGCTTTCCCGCGGCGGACGGCGATCAGGGAAAGATGCAGCATGACACTTCCCAGGACCACATACAGGGTGCTCCAATAGAACGGCTGCGGCATGGTGATCCGCGTCCAATACCCTGCGCTCTTGCTCACGATATACGCACTGGTGAGTCCGGCGAAGAACATCACGATCGCGAAGATCATCAGCCAGGTCATCAACCGCCGTGTGCCGATGGCGCGTTGCCGTTCTTCTTCCGGGGTGAATGCGTCCATGGTCAGATCCGGTCAAGCACATAGGCCAGTTGCACCAAGGGCAGGTACATGAAGCTGGCGAACATCAAACGACGGGCGGCCGGGATCTCTTTCTTGTTCCAGAGCATCAAGGCCGGGATGAGCATGACCACGCCCATGATCAGCGCCACCGCCATGGCCCACGGGCCAACGAGGCCGAAGACCCATGGCAGCATCCCTGCAGGAATGAGGAAGAGCGTATAGAGCAGGATCAGGAAGGCGCTACGGCCATCACGCCCACCGGCGGAAGGGAGCAACCGGTAACCCGCACGGGCATAGTCCTCATCCAACACCCAAGCGATGGCCCAGAAGTGCGGGAACTGCCACATGAACTGCATCGCGAAGAGCAGGCCGGCACCCAGGTCGAAATGGCCCGTTGCCGCCACGTAGCCCAGCATCGGAGGGAAGGCCCCTGGAAAAGCGCCAACGAAGACGGCCCATGATGAACGCTTCTTCAAGGGCGTGTACAACGCCACGTACATGAAAAGCGAGATGAAGCCCAGGATCCCGGTGAGCGGACCGAAGGTGGACCACAAGAGGAAGGTCCCCAAGCCACCCGCGATGAACGCCGCCCATACCGCTTCCGACGTGGAGAGCGTGCCGCGCACCAAGGGCCTTTCGGCCGTGCGGCGCATAAGGGTATCCTCCCGAACTTCAAGCACCTGGTTCAAGGCATTCGAAGCGCCGGTGAGGATCGTGCCGGCGATGACCAGGATGACCATGGAGTTGAGGTCGAAGGCCCCCGCAGGGATACCGACCAGGTAACCGAACACCGCGCTGACCACCACCAAGGAAGCCAAGCGCAACTTGAAGAGGACGGCTACATCACGCAGCCGATGGCCGAACGTGCGAGTGGTGGAGTATGCTTCGGGACGTTCCAACAGGAGGAAGGGTGGTTCGGTGCGGGCGCCAAAAGTATTGTTCGCCACCGGATCGGGATCAATTCAGCACATAACGCACTTCCTGTTCCGGGTGCCGCTCACGGAAATGGCAGACCAGTCCTAGGCGGAACACATGCGCCAATTGTGGATCCCCTTCACCTGTCCGTTGCCGGAATAGATAGGAAGCTTCGATCCGCGTGCCCGTGTTCGCATCAAGCAGGTAACCGGTCCTCAGTTCGCCGTGGAAAACGGTGTAACCCACCGCATCCCCGATCCGGTACCCGAATTGACGAAGGCCGGTCGCGCTACCTACCCGATCACTCTCCGGACGGAAGATGTTGTTGCCATGGCTGAAGGTGGTGTCGGAACCGAGCCAAGCGGTGCTTGTGCGTATGCTGTGCAGCCATCGCCCATGCGACCATTCCACCTGCCCGATCAACTCCTGGAAATTGGATCCGTAGGGGTGCGCCAATGGCTGCCCCATGTGCGCGTAGTTCTGGCGCGTATCGCTGTGGGTATACATGAAGGGCCGCACGAGGTTCCATTCCAACCGCAACTGAAGACCCGGCACCTTGAACGCATCGCGCGCCACCACTCCCAATTGGGCAGCTTGTTTGTTGCCGTACCACCCATTGCCCGCCCGCACTTCCTTCAAAAGGAATTCATCCAACATGACCTGTGAGTAGATGAGCGTGTGCTTTCCGACGCGCACGTTCAACGCCCCCCCGATCAACGCGTTGTCCGGCGATCCGATGCTGTATTCCACGGGGCGGTAGAAGATGATCGGGTTCAGGTAGTTCATGTCGAAGCCCCGAGGGAAGAGCGAGTCGCCCTGGCTCCAGACCACGGCTTCGAACAGGGCCACATTCAATCGCTTGCTTGCGTTCCACGAGAGGTAATGCATGCTCGTGTACTTCCGGTTGAAGTCGGCCGGGTTCCCGTCCGCGCCACGGATATCATTCATCACGGTGAACAGGTTCACGTATTTGATGTGCCAGACCGTGGTGGTGATCTTGAGGAACGGATAGCTCGTGGCCTCATCACTCAACAGCAACGACCGGTAACCCTCGCCGAAGAAGTTCTTGCCGCGACCCAACGTGAAGTTGAAGTACTTGCCGGGGTCCCAACTCACGTAAGCGTTCCAATCATAATGCGTGTAGTTCGGCGCATCGCCAAACGCATAGCCTTCACCTGCGCTCATTTGTGTGGCACGGGCCAGCGTATCCAAGTAGGTCGGGAAGCGTTCGTTCCAGACCTGTCCGTCCAGATGGAAGGTGAGCTTCACACCGATGTCGCGCTCGGCCCATAACCCACCACCGACGCGATGACCGATGTAGCTCGATGACGTATCCGATGAGTAGATCGCCTGTGCATCCACCAGCGGGCCCCACCTGAAGGCGCGACCGTTGCGCACACCGGCCCACTTGTCCAAGGCCGCCAACGCGGACGGAAGCCGCAGTGTATCCTTGGGATCGAGTGCCAGGATCTCGCTGGAACGATAAGGTCTGATGGCCGTGTGGATCGTGGATCCCGTGTGATGCATGAGGGCGCTGAACGGCCGCTCCACCTCGCGGCTCAACGTCATCCAACCCGCTTGTGGGAACACCTGTGCCACCACCAACGTGGCGACACCCACCAGCACCTTCCTCATGCCTTGTTGGACTTGGGCCAGACGAAGGGCAGCATGGCCAGCACGAAAGCGGAAGTACCCATCACCATCAACCCGACGTTGGGCTGCCACTTCCGGGTGATCATGCTCAGGGCGATCACGACGATCACATACACATAGATAGCGAGGGTGGTGCCGCGATGGCCCAAGCCAAGCGCAAGCAACCGGTGGTGGATGTGATTGCGATCGGCGGTGAAGGGTGAAGTACCCTTGCTCATGCGGATCACGAACACGCGCAGGGTATCCACGAGCGGATAGGCGAGCACGGCCATGGCGAAGATCGGCGGGGAGAGCTGCTGTAGTTGGAGTGGCAGGCGCGAGGTGTCGTGATCCACCACGCGCATGGCCAACACCGCCAGGATGGCCCCGATGATCAGCGAACCGCTGTCGCCCATGAAGATCCGGGCGGGATGCACGTTGAACACCAGGAAGCCGGCAAGTGCGCCAGCCAGCACCAAAGCGAGGAATGAATGCGTGACGTCCCCGGCCAGGTACAGCCATGTGCCGTACGCCATCGCTGCGATGAAGCCCACACCCCCGGCCAATCCATCCACACCATCGATCAGGTTCACCGCATTCACCAGGACCACATAAACGAACAAGGAAAAGGCGATACTGACCGGAGCGGGTAGGTCATAGATACCGAAGAGCCCGTGCATATCGGTGATCCGGATCCCGGCCATGATCACCAGGATGTACCCGACGACCATGTGCCCGACCAACTTCTTCACCGGCGAGAAACCGATGATATCATCCTTCACCCCGATGAAGAAGAGCAGCACCATGGCCGCGATGATGTACTTGAAATCGCGGTAGGCGGCACCCATGCCCTGATACAGGGAACGCAAGCCCTCGTCCGGCATGCCGATCAAGCGCCCTTCCGGGAACCAGAGCGCGTAGGAGAAAATGATGGCCGCGAAGATGATGATGCCGCCGATCGTGGGAACACTGCTCTGGTGGAGCTTGCGTTCCTCGGAGGGTTCATCGACCAAGTGCTTCATCCGCGCCACCTTGATCAGGGACGGCATGGTGAGCAGGACGACGAGGAAGGCCGTCCCAAAACCGAAGAGGAGGATGTAACCGTGTTCTTTCACGTGCGGGGGAAGACCCGATCAAAGATCGTAATACCGGTTGAAGAGATTGGTGCGCACGGCGATATAGATGTACGTGCTCTGGACGATATCCGGCGAGCCGGGCTGATCACGACGCCACATACCTGCCACGATACGCAGGTTCGTGTTCGGGTTGACCAGGTAGGAAGCGTTCAGGTCCAAGTAGGTAAGGGTACGATGCACCGGGCCATCGGGTGAAGGGAGGTCCACGTCCGGCCGGTCGAGGTCCGTGCCGTTGTTGAAGACCGTTGATGTATCCCGTTCGAAGGCAGCCAGGTTCACCTTCCCTTGGAACCAGAAACGCTTCACGCCGAGATCCACAATGGCGACGAATTCCCCGAAGGAGGTCCCCAACGGATGCGCCAGCGGGTACCCACCGTGCATGTAAGCTTGCCGCACCGGGGAGTTCATGTACATGAAGGGCGATGCGGCATTGTATTCCACCTGGACATGCAGGTCCTTGCGCAGCACATCGAAGGCACGCGCACCGGCCTGCCACGCATAGCGGCCCGGGCCATCGGTGGCGAACTGGCCGTAGATGTACGCCTTGTCCGTGAGCTTCACACGCAGGTCCGTGCCCACCAAACATTTGGTCCCGTTCCCGAAGCCATAGCGTAGGGTGTTCAGGCCGATGACCGGGTTCAATTCCATCGCATCGAACGCCTGCTGCCTGTCCTGGTCCAGGTTCCGGAACAGGGTCGCCTCGAACAGCCCCACTTGTGCGCGACCGAGATCCACGGACAGATGGTGGAAACGGGCACGCGTCCAATAGAACAGGTTCTCGCTGCTCTCCCCGGAGGCGATCCGATCATCCCGCGTAACACCATGCATCAACTTGGTATGCCAGGTGGAATACTGCCACTTCCTGTTCGGAGCCAGAACGCTGAACTCGAGGTACGGCGAGTTGATCGCGTTATCGCTGAGCAGCACGCTGCGGTAACCATGCCCCACGAAGTGCTTGCCGTGGCCGAGCTGGATGTTCAACCACTTCACGGGTGAATAGCTCACGTTGCCTTGCGACCAACCGTAATCCAACTGGGTCTCGTTCTTGATCTTCACACGTCCCTGTCCCGGCAGGACTTCCGTGCGCAGCACGCGTTGGTAGAGGTACTGCGGCACACGCCCTTGGTTCTCATGGAACATGGTCTGGAAGGACACCTTCGGGCCGATATCCCCGCGTACCCAGAATCCGCGCGTGTTGAAGGAGAGCAGGGTGGTGTCCGCGTACGCGCTCGTATTGCCTTCATCCCGACCGTACTCCTGGTGGAAGAGCGGATCCACGGTGAGGTGGAAGTCACCCTCATTCACGATGAGCAAGTGCTCCTTGAAGAGTTTCTCCGTGACCACGTAGTAATACTTCGAGCTATCAACGCGGTACCCCATCACGTTGGTGAGGTCGGCACGGCTCTCGATCAGCGGCTTCAGCCCGGAGTGGATCCGTGCATCAAGCTTCGCGGCGTTACGCTCCACGTCGATGTAGATATCGCGTTGCAACGGCACATCGTTCTGCTGGGCGAATGCCGAATGCAGATCGATGATCGAAAAAAGAGCCAGAAGAACGCGATAGCGGCGCATGTGCGGAAACCGGCGGGAAGGTAGGTGGAGCGCACCAAGCCGGTGATCGCGGTCGGTGGCTTTCGACGAGTGCCTACCGAAAAAGACGGAGCGCTCAGGCCTTCGCCAATTCGCTCTTCGCGAACTCCGCGTACACGGCCGTGATGCCTTCGCGCAAACCGATGCGGTGCTTCCAACCCAGGTTGTGCAAGCGTGACACATCCATGAGCTTGCGCGGGGTGCCGTCCGGTTTGTCGGTGTTCCACTTCAGTTCACCGGTGTAGCCCACGATCTCCTTGATCATTTCCGCCAGCGCCTTGATGGTGAGGTCCTCGCCCGTACCGATGTTCACGAACATCTCCTCATCGTAGTTCTGCAAGAGAAAGAAGCAGGCGTCGGCGAGGTCATCCACATGAAGGAATTCGCGCATGGGCGAGCCGGTGCCCCACACTTCCACCTGATCTGCTCCGGAGATCTTCGCCGTGTGGAACTTGCGGATCAGTGCAGGCAGCACGTGGCTGTTGTTCAGGTCGTAGTTATCGTTGGGCCCGTAGAGATTGGTGGGCATGGCGCTGATGAAGTTCGCACCGTACTGCCGACGGTAGCTCTCGGCCAATTTGATCCCCGCGATCTTGGCGATGGCATAAGGCTCGTTGGTCTGTTCCAGCAGGCCGGTGAGCAGGCTTTCCTCCTTCAACGGTTGCGGTGCGAGCTTCGGGTAGATGCAGGATGAACCGAGGAAGAGCAGCTTCTTCACTCCGTTCTCATAAGCGGAATGGATCACGTTGCTTTCGATCATCAGGTTCTCGTACAGGAATTGTGCACGGTAGACATTGTTCGCGTGGATGCCACCCACCTTGGCTGCAGCCAGCACCACCACGTCGGGCTTCTCGCTCTTGAAGAAGTCGCGAACGGCAACTTGTTCCTTCAGGTCGAGTTCCTTGCTGGTGCGTGTGATGATGTTCGTGAAGCCATCCTTTTGCAAACGGCGCACGATGGCCGAGCCCACCATGCCGCGGTGGCCTGCGATGTAGATCTTGTCTTGCTTGTTCATTCTATCCGTTGTTGGGGCGGGAAATTTCCCGCCCTTACCCGAGTGATCGCGTCAGCGATCACTCCTGCTCGTGCAGGATCTTGTGTCCTCCCTTCTTCAGGTATACATCGCGCTTGAAGAGTTCCACATCGCTGGCCACCATTTCCTTCACCAGCGCCTTCAGGTCGTACTTGTGTTTCCAACCCAGCACGCGCTGCGCCTTGCGCGGGTCGCCTTCCAAGTGGTCCACTTCCGCGGGGCGGTAATAGCGCTTGTCGATGGCAACGAGCGTCTTGCCGGTCTTCTTGTCGATGCCCTTTTCGTTCACACCCTTCCCTTTCCATTCGAGCTTGATGCCGACTTCGCCGAACGCCAGATCGATGAAGTGGCGCACGGTGTAGGTCTTGCCGGTGGCGAGCACGAAGTCATCGGGCTTGTCGGCCTGTAGCATCAACCACATGCCTTCCACATAATCCTTGGCATGGCCCCAATCGCGCTTGGCGTCGAGGTTACCGAGGTAAAGCGTCTGCTGCAGGCCGAGCTTGATCTTGGCCACGGCGCGCGTGATCTTGCGCGTCACGAAGGTCTCACCGCGCAATGGGCTCTCGTGGTTGAAGAGGATGCCATTGCACGCGAACATGTTGTAGCTCTCGCGATAGTTCTTGGTGATCCAGAAGCCGTAAAGCTTGGCCACGCCGTAAGGACTCTTCGGGTAGAACGGCGTCTCCTCGTTCTGCGCGTGCGGCAACACGCCGCCATACAATTCACTGGTGCTCGCTTGGTAGAAGCGCGTTTTCTTCTCCAAGCCGAGGATCCGGATCGCTTCCAGGAACCGGAGGGTTCCAATGCCATCGGCATTCGCGGTGTACTCCGGTAATTCGAAGCTCACGGCCACATGGCTCATAGCCGCCAGGTTGTAGATCTCGTCGGGCTGGATCTCCTTCACAAGCCGCAGGCAATTGACGCTGTCGGTAAGGTCGCCATAGTGCAGGTGGAAGGGACGACCCTTCTCATGCATGTCGTGGTAGAGGTGATCGATGCGATCGGTGTTGAACAACGAACTGCGGCGCTTTACGCCATGCACTTCGTAGCCCTTGTTCAGCAGCAATTCGCTGAGGTAGGCACCATCCTGCCCGGTGACCCCGGTGATCAACGCGACCTTCCGCTTCCCGCTCTTCGCTGTTCCTTTCTTCTTTGCCATAGGGTGTTGTGTATCGGGCGATCCCCGGATGTGGCTCCGGGGTGCATCGCGCCTTCTTAGTGGACGATGAACCAGTTGTTCACCAATTGGTTCTTGTTGTAACGCATCGGAGCGTTGGTGGTGATGTCGATCAAGCGCATGCCGGATTCGTTCACGATAGCGTGACCGGCAGCAGTATCCCACTCCATGGTCGGCGCATAACGTGGGTACGCATCGGCCGCGCCTTCGGCCACCAAGCAGATCTTCAGCGCGCTGCCCATGCTGGTCAGGGCCACTTCGCCATGCTCGGCTTCCATCTTCTGGATGTACGCCTCGGTCTCCGGGCTGGGATGCGAGCGACTGGCCACGACGGTGTACACCGATCGGTCGTGTTTCAGTGGCAGTCGTTCACTCATGGAGGCCCGCTCATACGCATCGGCCGCAACATGGGTTCCGGCTTCTTGAAGTCGATACGCCCCACCGCCTTGCCAAGCGAAGTAGAGCGTGTCCTTCACCGGGACGTACAACACGCCAGCGATCGGTCGAGCCATGCCGAGGGGACCGGCCGGTAAGGCATCACGCTCCATCAGTGCGATGTTCACCGTGAATTCGCCGTTGCGCTTGATGAATTCCTTGGTGCCATCCAGAGGGTCGACCAACCAGTAGCGCTGCCAGCCTTGGCGGTCCGCAGGTGCGATAGTCTTGCCTTCCTCACTCAACACCGGCAGACCAGTACGTTCGAGGATGGCCGTGATCACACCGTGCGCACGCTTGTCCGCTTCAGTGAGCGGGCTTTTGTCGGCTTTCTGCTCAGTGGTGAAGTCGGTGCCATAGACGGCCAGGATCTCCCGCCCGGCAGCGAAGGCGGCTTTGATCGCCACCTGGACCAGCCCGGCAAGTTCCTTTTGCATGTGCGCAAAGGTACCCGCGCTTCTGAGCACAGGCCATTGCTGCGTTCCCTTCCGTGAAACGCGGGCTGTTGACGGGGTGCCTCGGACTACTTCTTGTTGCCCAGGATCTTGAACATACCCGTGCCGCACACGGAGCATGTTCCTTTCATGGCCTTGCGGCCATTGGCCATCTCCACTTCCTTGGCATCCTTCATATCGCGCTTCGACTTGCACTTCACGCAGTAACCTTCTACAGCTGGCATGGTGTTCGGTTTTAGTTCAACGTTGTGGCAAGGTACCCGCCTGGGCACAACGGCGTTCCTGGGTGCCAAACGGGTTATCAACAGTCCTTGCGCCTTGTTCCGCCTTGGATCGGACACCGACCATGACGCTCCCGCCTGAACGGTGCCCTTCCGGGATGGTGGTCATAACCTTTCGCCCAAGCACTTACGTGCTGGAGCATCGCCCTGTTCCGAGCGCGAAGTTCTTCCTCAAAACCCTGTGTTCCATGGCCCCGATACTGGTTGAAATTATCCGGCACCGGACTCCCGGGTCCGAGTTCCCACTTCAACAGCGATGACATTCACATGTGGGCAGGGGGCATGATCCGACCCCGGAGTTCAGTCCTCCGCCCGGATGGCTTGATCCGCCACGACCGAGAAAGTGTGCTTCACTTTCATGGTTCCACTACCATTCACGAAGGCGAGCGAACCCACGGGGCCATCATACTTGCATCCGGGTCGCTTCCTTACGGGTTCCAATACCACGTCGAACCTCACCTTGCGGTTGGTGCGCTCCGCTTGGGGGGTGGCGAGGGCATTGCGGGTATCCACCACCACTTCCTTGGTCAGGTGGCCCGGCTTGCTGAAGGTGAGAACCACCCTCGAACCCGCAGGCACCGAAAGGCTGAAACGGCCACTGCCCTCCACCTCGGCATAGAGGCAGTTGTCATTCACCTCCGCAGAGAGCACGATATCCGCTGCATTGTGGTCCTCCACTTGCAACCAGCCGGTAAGTACCACCTCATCTCGCGTGGTAGCCGGTGCTGACAAAGCGGTAAGTGCAAGAAGCGCGAGGGCGGCTGCTAGCAACACGGCCTCGGGTCTGATGGTGATGCGCTTGATCATGACAGTGAGGTGTTTCATATACACCTCAAAAGTCATCACATGAAGAGCGATCCGCAATACCCACAAAGGATGATTTTTCGGTCCCGCCCGAACGAGCTGCGGGGTCGCTTTCACGGCAACATTCCTACGACGCGATCACGCCCAACGACGGTCCACGGCGTACTTCACCAGACCAGCGATACTCCGCACATTCAACTTGGTCATGAGCCGCTTGCGATGGGACTTCACCGTGGCCTCGGAGATGTTCAGCGCAGTGCCGATCTCGCTGTTCGTGCGCTCCAAGGCGATCATGCGGATGATCTCCCGCTCCCGTAACGTGAGTCCGATGTACTCCCCATCCGGCCGCTTGGCCGTGTACGCGTAGCCCTGATCCACGCTGCGTTGCGCTTCGGGGCTGAGGTAATTGCGTCCCCGCATCACCTCACGTATGGCAGCGACCAGTTCCTCCTTCGTACCACTCTTCACATAGTATCCCCATGCACCTTCAATAAGCATACTGTTCACATACTCGATATCCGTCAACGCAGAGAAGGCCAGGACCCGCACTGTTGGATGACTACTGTGCAGCGCACGCATGGTGTCGATCCCATCCATGCCGGGCAGGGCCACTTCCAGCAACACCAGATCGCATGGATGGGAATTCAGGAGTTCGAGGAGCTCGCTTCCTGTGCGCGCCTGATCCATCAGCTTATAGCCCGGGACATCACGCAACCAAGAGCGCACACCCTCGGCCACGAGTTCCAATGGATCAGCAATGATGATGCGCACGGCCGACATGGTACGAAGGTCGGGAGTGTTCGGTGCGATGCGTACCCGAACGACCAAGCCCCGCCCGTCAACGTGACGAACGGGGCTTGGTGCTGGAGTCTCGGCGCTCACGGCTGGATCACCAGTCGCTCCGTGTAAGTGGTTTCTCCTGCGGTGATGTTCACCATGTACAGGCCGGTGGCCAGTTCGCCGTTCAGTTCAAGCACGGTGTTGATGAAGCCTCCCGAGCCAAAGCCGAGGGACTGCACTTGTAGCGTACGTGCGCTCACGCGCTTGCCGAAGGTGTCATAGATGTCCACACTCACCGTATTCACACCCTCTTCAATGGCGTCGAGGCTCAAGAAGAGCTGATCACCGCGGTTCGGGTTCGGGTACATCCGAATGGCCGCACCTTCTGAGCCTGTTGAAGGATCGGATGCCATGTGCTGGTTGCCACCCGGCTGGAAGCAGGCCTGGGTGTACACCTCGCAGACCTTGCCCCAAGGGGTCAGGTCTCCATAAGGATCAGCACCACCCACGCACCAGTTTTGGCCGCCATCGAAGCTGGCACGCACTTCCACCTCGTAGGTCTTGCAAGGCTGGAAGGTGCCACCCGGGTTGGGCAATGTGGTGGGGATGATGGCCGCGTTCTCCATGAAGGTGCTGTAGTTGGCGCTGTTGCGCACAAGTACCACATTCTCCGCTGGGATCCGGAAGCGCCACTGGTATTTAGTGGCACTCACGTTCACGCAGTTGTTGTTGTAACGCGTCACCGGCCATGCCACCAATTTGTTGCCTTGGTTGTTGCCTTGGTTGCCCACCGGCAGTGTGATCGGCCTTCCGCAGGACCAGTTGGGACTGCTCGTGTCGTCGAACAGCGAGGTCTTCTTGCATTGGCCCACAACGTTATCGATCATCATGCGGCAGGCATTGCCCCACGCCCGCCATACGCCCGGACCGATACGGGTGCGCACACGCACATTGTACATCGTTCCTTCCACCAAGGATGGCAGGTTGGCCATGCTCACTTGGTTGGATCCGGGACCGTTGGCAGGGTAGCGGATGCTCAGGCCACCATTGGGCTCGTAGATCCAGAACTGGTACACGTTGCCGCTGGTGCCGTTCGGCGTGTCGTCGGCCGTGAGCCTGTCCGAGCAGTTGTTCGGACCCACACCACGGCGCAGTTCCAAGCGGTCGCAGCTCTCCGTGATCAGGCGGTCGTTGCCCGTGGGAACGCTCACGCCGGTATTGCCCGCGATCTGGCTGGTGCAGCCCGAGTTGAAGTTGTTCCGGTTATCGATCACGCGCTTACCAGCCACTCGCAGGATATAGCCACCGTCCACAATGCCGTTGCAGGCCTGGTCCTCCATCACGAAGTAGAACTCTCCATCCGGCAGGCAGGTGGTCTCCGTGTAGTTCGGGCTGGGTGGCGGGTTGTAGTATGCCGGGTAGCCCGGGGAACTCTGGACCAGGGCGCTGTTCCCCGCATTGTGCAGAGCCCAACGCAATCCACCTCCATCCGTTCCCAGTTCAATGGTCACCGTTTGGGTGCATGCTGTTCCGGCGCAACCACAGTTCGGGCTTGCACCGAGCACGTCGTTGAAAGTGAACGCGTCGCCGTCATCGCATGCATCTCCCGGTGTTCCATTGGCCACGGTCGGGCACACATCGCAGGCATCACCCGATCCGTCGCCGTCCGTATCGGCTTGGCCAGCGTTCGGATCCATCGGACAATTGTCCGTGTCGTTGGTCACATCCCCGGCGTTGGGTGGGGTACAACCCGTGCCGGTGGATGGTCCGCTTCCAAAACCATCACCGTCCGTATCCGCATACCAGATGGAAGGTTGTTGGATGGTGATGCTCACCTCCGCGTTCGAGGAAGCGCAGGGTGCATTGCTGATGGTCCAACGAAGTACCACTGGACCAGCGCCCGTGGCATGTGTGAAAGTTGCGTTCGGATCATTGGCATCCGGACTGAAGTTTCCCGATCCTCCGCTCTGCACGCTCCATGCACCGATACCAATGGTCGGTGCATTGCCACCGAGCCCGTTAGTGGTACCAAGTATGCAGACCGTCTGTGTACCGCCAACCGTCGCCGTGCTCGGGTTCTGGTTGATGGTGATGCTGACCTCCGCGAACGATGCGGCACAAGGTGCATTCGTGATCGTCCATCGCAGCACCACCGGACCCGCTCCACCCGTGTGCGTGAATGTCGCGTTCGGGTTGCTCATACTGCTGAAGGTTCCGGTACCACCGCTCACAATGCTCCATGCGCCGGTTCCAACCGTAGGTGTATTGCCACCAAGCCCAATTGTGGCACCCAGCGCACAGATCGTCTGCGCACCACCCACGGTCGCTGTGGTCGGAGGTGCTTTCACCGTGAAGCTGGTGGACGCACGGATGCTCTCACAACTGTTGTAAGCGCAGGCCGCATAGAATGGGGTGATGGACGGAGCGGCATTGCTCACCGCACCTTGGCCCACGGGATCGAACAAGGGGCCGGTGTAATGCAAGGTGCCACTGACCGGTGCTGAATACCATCGGACCGTCGCAGGAACCGTGTAGTCCACTTCGATCAACGCACTTGCGATAACGGCGTCGGGAGTGGTGAACAGGTTATCCGCGGTTTGTCGAGTGCGCAGGTTGATCGTACCACCAGCCGCAGGGAATCCGACCAGGTTGATCACCGGGTTCGGGCTCACTGTTCCCGGGCCGGTTGCCGTGGTCAATTGCGTTTCAGCCAATATGTACGAACCATTCAAGGCCACGCGGATGTTCTGGCGCTGTCCATCCAACCCCAAAATGCCCGTATTGGCCACTACATTGAAGAGCTTCAACCGCGCGGCGGTGACCACGGCCCCGGCCGGAAGCGCGGGCATGACAAGCGTGGATCGTGTGGTGATGGTGGTGCCTTCGCTCTGGAAATTGCTTCCCGGGAAGGAATTGCTTGTGGACTGAGCTATGGGTGCGCACGACGCGCTCAAACCCTGGCCACCCGGTACCGTGGTGTTCTGGCAGATGGTGTACGTGCCGGTTCCAATGGTGGGGTTGCCCGGTTGGATCGGGCAGGTGATCAACTGCCACTCCAACACGAAGTTGCCGGAGCCGGTTCCGAAGCCGTCCTGGATCCACCAGACCCGCTGTGTCGTTCCCGTGGTGTTGGACCAGTTCACCCAGCCGATCTCACCAGCATCATCATCCACGCAGGCGATCACGGTGGTTCCGGGGCACGCACCGCCGTACCGGACATAGTGCTGCGAGTTGTAGGTGTTGCTCTGTTGGCGGATGTTGAACTGGGCGCCGTTCGGCACGTCCATATAATAGATGGCATCCGGGGCGGTGTTCGCCGTGGCCGTACCGCATGCGAACGTGAAGTCATGCACGCGGCCGAAGGTGGTCCCCGGTAACGGGCTGGACTGTGTGGCCAGGTTCAGTGCATTCAAGCAGCTCTCCGCCGATGGACAACCACCGGTGTAGAAGAAGTTGCCGAAGTTCCGATCACAGGCGGCGTCACTCTCGTGCAGCAAGCGAACATTCACCACATCGCCGATCGTGAAGGGTCCCAGTGTCTGGACATCGAATTCCAACAGGCCCGGTATATCGGTGGGTGCGCCACCATTCACTGTGTAGCGCAAGGTGACACTGCTTCCGTCACCGGTGAACTGCACGTCCACATCCACGTTGAATTGGTTCGTTGCACAGAGGTTGTTCACCGTGATGGCCGCATCCGGTTCGGTGCAACCTGCCGTACACTTCACCTCGAAGTTCCACGACGTCTGTTGGCCGGTCGCACAGCTATTGCTGCCATCGCTATCGATCTCCACATGGATCGATGTTCCGGAAGACGTACCACTCACGCCGACAAGCGCCGGATAATTCCCGGTGAGGGTGGCGATCGGAGCCCCGCTGTTGTTGGTGCCGCTGAACGAACGGATCACATCACCAGGCCCCATGGTACCGCTGATGAACGACAGCGTGAGCGTACCCATCGGGTCGCTGCTCGTAAAGGTGAAGGTCCGCGTATCGAAGTTCCGGTAGCAGTGGTTCACGGAGATCGTTGTCCCACACGTGACCGTGACCGGACATGTGGAGTAGCGGTACACCGGGGATGAGTTGCATCCCGGGGATCCATTGCTCAAGGTGCAGATCACCTCACTACCAGCCGCGAACGGACCCACCGTAGTAGTACCGAGTCCGAGTGAAGCGAAGAGCGGAACGCCGTTCTCCGTGTACGTCAGGTCCGCGCTGCTGCCGGATCCAAGGCTCGTCACATTCACTTGCACACTGAACCGTTCGTTCGCACAATCGTTGACCACGGTGTAGGAAGCCGCGGCTGGTTGGCCTATGGTTACCGACCCTGCACCACCCGCACTGGAGATGGTACCGGCTTGGCAGGTGACCACCACCGGACCCGTGGTGCCGCTTCCGACCGTTACCGTAACGGACGTGGCCGTATTCGCGGTGATCGTGGCCGCCGTTCCGCCAATGGTGACGGATGTGACACACGCGAGGTTCGTTCCATTGATCACCAAGCTCGATCCCGTGCATGCGCTGGAGGAAGAGAACGACGCGATCGTCGGAGGGAGCATCCGTGTCTGGATCTGGATGTTCCCCCGGGTGGTGCTGAATGTATAGCCGATGACCCGGTAGGTGGTGCCCGCATCCAAGGACACCGACGGGATCACTGAACTTGTCGCGTTCGAGCAAAGCGCACCTGCATCGTCGCTGCACGCTAGTTCCGTGAACGCACCTCCGCAACTCCCGCTGCCCACCACAAGCACATGGTCGATGGCACCCGAGGAAGGCGCATCCGCAGGGCAGGTGGAAAAGCGGTAATCACCACTACACGTTGGGGTGAAGGAGTACCAGATGCTTCCATTCGCAGTGCCTTGACAGGTTGGGGTTGGCTGGCCGGTATTGGTCGCATTGGTATTGTTCACCACAGCGGTCAAGTGCGGAAACGGTCCAGCACCCGGGATCGGGATCGAACCTGCACAGAGGTCGTTCGCCGGTGGCGTAGGTGGGGCTTGTAGGCAGATGGTGAACGTACCTGTGGTCGTTGCCAAGGTCAGCGCCCGGAAGATGTAGTTCGTGTTCGCGGTGACCGCGAAGGACCCGGAAAGCACGTCGCCCTCACAATACACCTCCGTGCCTCCGCAGGCGGTAAGTATCTGGTATCCGAAGGCCGTTTGTGTGCCCTCCACAATGCTGAACTGGATGCTTGTGTTGGAACCCGAGAAGAAGGAGTACCAAACGTCCACCAGTCCTGTGATCAAGCAACCGGGAGCGGGTGCTGCACCACCGGTAGCGCCCACCGTAGTGCCCGCCGTGGCCGCACCCGGACAGGAACCATTGGCGCCCACCGTAAGGCCGACCGCGTTCGCACAGTTGTTGTTCGCGGGCGGGGTCGGGGGCACGGTGCAGGCAACGCTCAGGCTGAAGGCACTGGAGCTGCTGTACCCGTATACCTTGATGTAGTACGTCACCCCGTTCGTGGAGACCCAGCTATAGCTCGCCGAAAGACCCGTGCAAGCCGGCCCGCTATCGTCATTGCCGCCGATGCAGGTCAGCGAGGTACAGGTGCCGGAGTAGATGGAGATCCTGCTGTCCCATCCTGTGGCACAAAGGCTTGCGGTCATGGTCTGACCATTGCCGACAATGGCGTACCAAGCTCCGGGCTGGGACTGTGAGACCCCGCAGGTGCTCGTTCCTTCATAGGTGCCTGTGCTGGTAAAGCCCACCGTGGTGCCGGGCGTGGTGCTTCCACAAGTGATCACCTGGGCATTGCACACCAGGTCATTGGACACCGGCGGGGGCGCCACACAGGAAATACCCACCTGGAACCCGGCGCCGGTGACCGAGATATCCGAGTAGAACTGGACCGTCAACGGGCCGGTGGTGGAGGTCAGCGTCGGGATAGCGGTACCCATGTAATACGTCCCAAGGATCGTTCCACCGGTGCCTGCGCCATCATACACGCGCACGTAATCGCAACACGCCTCACCTGCGCTGGACTGGCCGACGATCCGGATGACCATACCACCCGTTGAGGGGTTGATCACCGTATAGCCGTTCTGGTTGATGGCATAGTTGCCCGTGCCGCCGGGATCGCATATCGTGCCACTGCATGTGGTAATGGAATTGTTGCCGGAACCAGGCACCGTGTACGTGCAAGTGGGAGGCGGGGGAGGCGCGGTGTAGTAATAGCTCACCTGGGCCGCAGCCGTTAACGCGTTGCACGAATACCTCGTCAAGAGGACCGAGCGGGTCGTGCTCACGGTCTCCACGTAGCTCAACGTCGATTGCGCGCTGCACCCATCGTCGTTGGATACGAGCACCGTACCGCCGGTCCCCGTGGAGTAGAGGCGCAGATACGTGTCACCTGTGCTAAGGCCGCAGGTGGCGAAGTAATACGTGCGACCGGCCACGGTAGTGAAGTTAAACGCCCTTCGGCCACTGCTGTACGAGGTCGTGTTCTGGCTCACCGTGGTCGGGGTGATCGCATCGTTCGAGGTCGCGGTATTGCAGTACTGGGCATTCGCATGCGTGGTCCACAAGGCACCAATCGCGCAAAGCGCGAGAACTGTGACCATCGTAAAGGCTCGGCGGATCGCCGACCGGTTCATCTGGGTAACGTCGTGTGTTCGCATGTGTGAGGAGGTATCCGGGGGTGGTAGAGACTGGTGTAGTGGATCGAGGTTGGTGTGCGGCGGCGCGTTGCGACGGAGGAGAATGAACGGGTGCTACGGGGTGAATGGGACGCTCGATCCGGATTTCCTCCGGTCCTGGTCCTGGGCCATTCCACCTGCATTGGGCCTTGCAAACCCGCCGCAGAAACAGGGCTTCGTTCTATTCGCCGAAGACTTTTCCCTGTCTATCGGACGCAATCTAGACCTGATCGATGAGGGTTGTCAAGTATTTCCATCGACCGATTATGAACATGTCTCCATGAATAGCTAAAGGTGTTCGACCAAAAAGGAACAACAGGTGTTCGGGTACCGATGTGTCGGTGTTCTGGCAAGAGGAGGATCGGCGGCTTGGTGGAAAGTGGTTCCACTACCGATCGGATGTGGCCCGGCACCTTCGGGCTGCTCAATGAATACTTGGCCAACTGGCGCAATGCACGCCTGACGGACGACCTACGGGTCGTGGCGGCGCGGCTCACGGTCCCTTCCCGCAAGAAGGTCTTCGGCAAATACAGGGTGATGAAGAACCTGCGCTCCGCTGGGAAGCCATGGACAGGGAGGACCCGGTTCCGGCGCTGTTCCGGTTACACGCTGTGGCCCCGTGCCCCCTTCCACTACTCCGCCATCAGCCGCACGGCTTGCCGACCGCCATCCGGTCGCTGCACCTGCAGGAGGTACGCTCCCGTTGGCAATGCACCACGAGGAATGGTGAGCGGCCCACCGGCGAACCGCGTGGCCGGGACCACCTGTCTTCCGCAGGCATCATACAGGGCGTAGGTGCCACCCATGGAGAGCGTGGGTGACTGCACCACCACCGCGGAGCGGAACGGATTCGGTTGTACGACCAAAGGCTGCACATCACCAAGCTCCGCGATCGCGCGGAAACCGCAATCCAATTGCAGCCTCACCGGTAGCCACGCGTTCGTGTTCGTCCCGATGGCGAGCTGCCCCCATTCGTTGTTCCCCCATGCCCAGACCCCGCCATCACCGGTACGGGCAAGGCTGTGCCCGGCACCGCCGCAGAGCTCCACCACGTTGCTGAGGGCGGTGATCTGCACTGGGCTCCAGCGGTTCGTCTGGGTGCCGTCGCCCAAGCGGCCGTAGAGGTTGTATCCCCAGGCCCAGGCGGTGCCATCGTCCTTCAACGCCAAGGAATGGAACACGCCCGCCTTCACACTGGTGAAGCCGCTGGTGGCCAAGGAGGGCACCGGGCCGCTCTTGTCCACGTTGGTGCCATCGCCCAATTCGCCTTCCCCGTTGCCGCCCCACGACCAGATGCTGCCGTTGGCGCGCAGCATCAACGAGTGGTTGTTCCCGGCGGCCACGGCCGTGGCGGTGGGGCCTACCACATTCACCGGACTGGACCGGTTCTCCGTGGTCACATCGCCCAGTTGCCCATTCGCGTTCATGCCCCACGAACGGATGCTGCCATCGGCCAACAAGGCGAGGGTATGGTAGCCGCCGGTAGCGATGGCGGTAACCCCCGCAAGGCCCGGTACCTGTATGGGCGCCAAGGCCTCCGTGCCCGGCCCCATCTGCCCGTTGCCCAACTGGCCGAAGAGGCCACTGCCCCAGATCCACACCGTGCTATCCACGCGCAGGGCCGCCGCGTGCGCGAAGCCCATGGCCACCTGGGTCACATTACTCAATCCGGGTACATGGTAGGGAATGCTGTCGTACACATCGCTCGTGCCCAAACGAAAGCCCCAGGTCCACACCGTGCCATCGGTGCCCAGCACAATGGCCTGCTGTTGTTGCACGCTCACCATGGTCACTTCATCCGTCAGGTCCACCGGCACCGCCAGGTTCTGGTCTCCCGAGGCATAGTTGCCCAACTGCCCGTAGTAGTCCGAACCGGCGGCACTGAGGCCTGCGGGTGCGCACAGGAATACGCTGAACTGGTTGCCCGCACCAAGGGTCTGGCCATGCCCGGCGAAGGGTGCGCACAGGAGGGCGATCAGGATGGGGAGAAGGGAATGGCGTAAAGGCTGCATGGTAGGGGTGGGTAGCATGTGGTTCGGTTGGATAGTGGGCGGTCGGCCCGTTCCGTTGGCGGTTTGATACGCAAGGGACGAAGAACGTCTTCGGGCGGTTGCCAAGGGGGGGCGGACCCGCCGACCACAGGTTAGGCAGCGCGTGCCCTGATGTTCCGGCCAGTGCGATATCCCCCAGAACGACGAACGGGCCGCGGCTTGCGCCTTGACCCGTCCGTCCCCCTTTGGTCCCCCTAACCCCGGACCAAAACCTTCAGTCTATGCCGTTCTGGAATTCGTAATGGCTCGAAGGGTCGGACCATAACGACTTCTCAGACGCGCATGACCCCTACCTGTTCCAACGTATTTCTTCGTTCCGTTCTGCATACGATCGTCACGGGTCACTTGCTCAACACCTTGAACTCGGTGCGGCGGTTCCGTTGGTGTTCGTCCTCCGTACACTTCTCACATACACAGGTCTCGCTCGGCTTGCTCTCGCCGTAGCCCTTGCTCTTCAAGCGCTCCTTCGCGATACCCTTGCTGATGAGGTAGTCCACGGCGCTCTTCGCACGCTTCTCGGAGAGGTTCATGTTGTACGCGTCCTTGCCGCGGCAGTCGGTGTGTGAGCTCAGTTCGATGCTCACGGTCGGGTTGTCCTCCAACGTGGAAACGAGCTTGTCCAGTTCGATGGCGGCATCGGGGCGGATGTCCCACTTGTTGTAGTCGTAGAAGATGTTCTCCAAGCGCACCACTTGGTCCACCACCAGTGGGAAGAGGCGGAAGTCGGTCACGATGATCGCGCTCGGCCGGCCCTTGGTGCTGATGCGTGCGCTCTGTTTGAAGAAGCCCTCCTTCTCCACCTTCAAGCGGTAGTCGGTGTCCTTGAGCAGTGGGAAGTGATAGGTGCCGGTGGCATCGGTGGTCACACGGCCGATCTCATCGCCCAAGGCATCGTGCAGTGTGACGATGCTGCCTGCAAGTGGCTCATTCGTTTCGCCGTGGAAGATGGTGCCCTCGGCTGCATAATCGTATTTCACCAGTTCCACCACGATGTTCTCCAACGGATCGTCGTTGGTCTCGATAGGCATCTCCGCTTGGTAGTACCCATTGGCACTGGCCACGAGTAGGTAGCGCTGGTGGTATTCCGTTTCGATCTTGAACTTGCCGCCGGGTTCCGTTTCCAATTGGAAGCGTTTCACGTGTTCGCCCTTTTCATCCTTCAGGAGGATGGTGGCGCCCTCGATCGGTTCGCGCGTGGCCTTGTCGATGACGATACCGGCGAGGTAGATCATCTGCGGACGGATGGTGCAGCCGTAGATGTCATCACTGCCCTGTCCACCCGGACGATCGCTTGCGAAAAAGCCGCTGCTGTCGTTGATCAGCATCAGGCTGTGGTCGTTGTAGCGCGTGTTCATGGGATAGCCCAGGTTGAACACATTGCCCGCACCGTTTGCACCGATGCGGGTGAAGAAGATATCCAGCCCGCCCAAGCCGGGATGGCCCGTACTGGCGAAGTAGAAGGTGCCATTGGCGGTGAGGTAGGGGAACATCTCATTGCCGGAGGTGTTCACCTTGGGACCCATGTTCTCGGGCTCGCCCCACTGGTTCCCGAGGTTCTTCGAATACCAGATGTCCGTGCCCCCCATGCCACCGGCGCGGTCACTCACGAAGTAGATGGTGCGTCCGTCGGCGCTCACCCACGGGTGGCCGCAGTTGCTGTTCACGTCATTGTAGTCGAAGGGGATCAGGTTGCCCCACTCGGGTTGGCCGAATTCACCGGTGATCACATCGGCGAAGTAGATGCCCAGGTTCAGGTTGCCGGTCTCCCCCCGTTGCACATCGCCATAGAAGACCTGGTTGCGGGTGAAGTACATGCGCTTGGCCAGTGAATCGAAGCAGACCATCCCGTCGTGGTAGCGGGAGTTGATGTCGTTGCGCATCACTGCGGGTTCCTCGGCGGTCTCCCCTTTCAGGAAGGCGCTGTACAGGTTCAGGAAGGGTTGGTCATCCCACGTGTAGATGCGTCGGCCACCCGCACCTTCACCGCGTGCGCTGCTGAAGAGCAGCAACTCGTTCATCACGCTCATGCCCAGGTCCGCCTGCGGGGAGTTGATCGGCACGGTGCGAATGGTGGAACTCGTGCTGTCCTTCTTCAAGCGGAAGAAGAGGTTGGTGCTCTTGAGATAGGCCTGCGCGCGTGGATCATCCGGACGTTCCTTCGCGTAGATGGCATACTGCTCCAGCGCCTCGTTGTACTTGCCGTTGGCGCGGAGCTGATCGGCGAAGGCGAGCACATCATCGGCCGTGCGACCCGGCACGATCATCATCCGCCGGTAGGCGCCTTCCGCGGATGGGGCATCCCCCATTTTCGCGTAGGCCATGGCCAGCTTGCGCAGGGAGGCTGCGTCGCTCTTGCCTTTGCTATCCAGATCCTCGTAGATCCGTGCGACCTTGCCATAATCGAAAAGATCGGCGTACTTATCGGCCATGCGCTGCTGCAGCTTCTGCGCATGGACGGCTGTCCCCAACGTGAGGAAGCAGGCCAGTGCCGCGAGGACGATCTTATGGTGCGTGCGTGCCGTCATGATCAGAAGTAACGGGGTGATCGGATGCCTTTCAGTTTGTTGCTGAACGTGTAGCCCAGCATGATCTCGTGGCTACCACCGCTGTAGTTGCGCAGGGTGGAGAGCGGGAAATCGTAGGCGTATCCGGCAGTGAATTCATTGGTGATCTGGTATTGTGCCAACACCCCCACGGCGTCGTGGTGGCGGTACATGGCGCCCAACCAGAACTTCTCATAGAAGAGGAAGTTGGCGCTGAGGTCGAAACTGATGGGCGCGCCCTCCACGGCCTTGATAAGGAAGGTGGGCTTGAACTTGTGGTAGAGGCCCATGTCGAACACGTAGCCACCGCTAAGGAAGTAGTGCGAACGCTGCCCCGGCGAACTCACGAAGGCGAGCGAGTCGGTCTGGAAGAATTCGGTGCGCAACAACGTGGGTGTGCTCAGTCCGATGTAGTAGCGGTCACTGTAGTACATCACCCCGAAACCGAATTGCGGATCGAGCTTGGAGTTCACGTTCTGCTGGAACACCTGGTCGCCCGCCGTGATCGGATTCAGGTCGGCGAATTTTCCTTGGAAGAGGTTGAGGCCGCCCTTCAAACCGAAGGACAGTTTGGCGTCGCCCATGAAGATGCGATACGCCGCATCCACCATGAAGCCGTACTGCGTCACCGGGCCATGCGAATCGCGCATGAGCGTTCCGCCTAGCGCGAAGCTTTCATGGAACACCGGTGCGTGTGCGGTGATCGTTTGCGTGGTGGGTGCGCCCTCGAAGCCCACCCATTGGTGGCGTGTGAGCGCACGGATGGCGAGTGCATCGTGGCTACCCGCATAGGCCGGGTTCAGCGCCAACATGTTGAACATGTACTGCGTGAACTGCGGATCCTGCTGGCCGAAGAGCGTGGTGCCGAGGAACAGCGCGAGCACTGTTCCTTTCCATCGGGTTGCCTTTCTCATCTTCATCGATATTTCATTTGGGGCGCATCATGATGCGCCCTTACCGGCGCAGGTAGATGAAGCCGGTGTACGCATCGGTTCCATTTCCGAGGTTGAGGACGTAGTAGTAGGTGCTCTCCGGCAGCCCTTCCTTGAAGGCCGACCCGAACTGGCTGGTGCCATCCCACTGGTTGGTGTACGGGCTGGCCTCATACACCTTGTTGCCCCAGCGATTGAAGATCACGATGTCGTTGTCCGGGTAGCTCTCGATGTTGAGGATCACGAAGAGGTCGTTCACGCCATCACCGTTCGGTGAATACGCATCGGGGATGGTGATCGTGAGGCAGTCCTTGATGAACACGGTCATCGTATCGGAGGTGCTGCCGCAATCGCCATTCACCACGGTCCACACGAACACGTTGTAGCCCAGTTGCAATCCGTTCACCGTGCTGGCCGGATCATTGGGCTGCTCCACAGTACCATGTCCGGAGAGCAAACTCCAGGTTCCGGTCGCCGTGGTGGTGGTGGGCACCGCGTTCAACGTAGTGTGTGTTACGTCCTGGCAGAACTGGAGGCTCGGGCCTGCGTTGGCATCGGCCACCGTTCCGTCATACACCATGATGGTCATCTCAGCCGAGGTGGATCCACATTCACCGTTATCCACGGTCCATTCGAACACGTTCGCACCCAAGCCGAGGCCGGTGATCACCGTGAATGGATCATTCGGCTGAACAATGGTTCCTGCACCGCTGACAAGTGTCCACGTTCCAATGCCCGGCGCAGCGATCGTGCTGGCGAGCATCGTCACCTGTTCGGTGATCGGTGTGCAGTAGGATTGGTCCGGACCAGCAGCGGCAGGTGCGGCCTGACCATCGAAGATCCGGATGGTCACCAGGTCCGTGGTGGTTCCGCAGGCACCGTTGTCCACTGTCCATTGCAACACCACTGTACCCACCGATAGGCCGCTGAGCGTGGCGTTCGGGTTATTCGGGTCGCTGATATTGCCCGTACCCGTTACGAACACCCATGTGCCTGTGGCCGGGAAAGTGATGGGGCTACCGCTGAGCGTGGTGCTCGTGGTGGGCGTACAGAGTTCCTTGTCCGGACCAGCGTTGGCCTGCGGATGTGATGCATCGAACACGGTGATGGTCACCGCATCCTGCGTATCGCCGCACGGACCGTTCATGAGGGTCCACTGGAAGGTGTTGGTGCCGATGGACAAGCCGCTCACGGTCGTACCGGGATCGGTATCATCCGCGAACACACCCGTACCGGTGATCACCGTCCACAGACCCGTGGCCGGGAAGGTGGCCGGGCTACCGAAGAGCGTTGTGTTGGTGGTCGGGGTGCAGAGTTCCTGATCACTGCCCGCACTCGCTCCCTCCATATTCCCATCGAAGATGAAGACGCTGATGCCATCGCTGGAGCTACCGCAGGCCCCGTTGTTGATCGTCCACAGGAAGTCATGTTGTCCCACACCGAGACCGGTGACCAGGGTGTTCGGGTCGCTCGGATCCACGATCACACCCGTGCCGCTTACCGAGGTCCATGTGCCTGTGGCCGGGAACACCGGGTCGTTGGCGATGAGCACGGCCGTACTCGTCGGCGTACACCAGCTGATGTCGCTACCGGCTTGCGCCGGAGGTGCTTCACCATCAAAGATGTCCACTTGCACCGTGTCACGACTTGGTGGCCCGAAGCCGCACATGCCGTTGTAGATCTCCCACACGAATTGGTAGGACCCCACATCAAGACCCGTGATCAACGTCGCGGGATCATTCGGTGAAACGATGGTGGCCGATGCACCGAGGACCTGTGTCCAGGTTCCTACACCAGGGATCTCCGGCGTGTTACCAGCCATGGTGGTCTCGGGCGCGGGTGTGCAGAGGTTCTGATCCGGTCCTGCATCCGCAAGCGGTGCGAGTGGGTTGTAGATCAACACATTCACCGTGTCGGTGAGGATACCGTTGTTCGGACACGGATCCCACTCCAGGGTCCACACGAAGGTGTTGGTGCCTTGCGTGAGACCGGTGACGTGTGTGACGGGATCGTTCGGATCATCGAACGCGCCAGTACCAGCGATCACGGTCCATGTGCCTTGTGCTGGAGCAGGTGGCATCACGCCTTGCATGTCGATCTCCGTGACCGGCAAGCAGGTCTCCAGATCAGGGCCGGCGTTCGCGGCAGCCGTGGTATCGTCGTAAAGGATCACCGTCACCTCATCCAAGCTGCTTCCGCATGGACCATTGTAGACACTCCACTGGAAGGTGTTCACACCGATGCTCAAGGTGCTGATCATCGTGAGCGGATCGTTCGGGTTCACCGGCACACCCGTGCCTACGAGTGTGCTCCATGCGCCCTGTGCCGGGAAGATGAGCGAGCTGCCGCCCATGAACACGCTGTCCTGCGGCACACAGAGTTCCTGATCCAATCCCGCGAAAGCCTGCGGATCCTGCGGATCGAATACGAAGAGGCTCACCTCGTCCTCGGTGGTCACACAGACACCGCTCGTGATGGTCCAGCGGAAGATGTTCTCACCGATCGGCATGTTCGTCACCGTGGTGGTCGGCGAGTTGGGATCGGTGATATCACCCGCCCCACCGGCGAGGGTCCACACTCCTATCGCCGCGCCCACCGGCGGGTTGCCGATGATCGTGGTGCTATTGTCCGGGAAGCAGAACTCCTGATCCGGGCCGGCATCAGCCTCTGGTGCTTGCGCGTCGTAGAGCGTGATACTCACCTGATCGTTGGTGAGGCTGTTCGCGCAGCTTCCGTTGTAGACTTCCCATTGGAAGATGTTCACGCCAAGACCAAGGTTGGTGATCAGCGTGTTCGGATCATTCGCATCGGCGATGTCACCACTGCCGAGGATCACCGTCCATGTTCCCACTGCCGGGAAGGTGTTCGCACTACCGGCCATGGTGGCACTGGTCGATGGTGTGCAGACCTGTTGGTCCGGACCGGCTTCCGCATCCGGGTTGTTCTCATCGAACACCAGGATGGTGACGATATCGGTGGTGAGCGGGTTCGCGCACGGACCGTTGCTCACCGTCCACTGGAAGATGTGTTCGCCGATCTCAAGACCCGTCACTGCGGATGCAGGGTCGTTCGGATTCGAGAGGATGCCTGTTCCGCTCACCACCGTCCATGTGCCCACTGCGGGGAAGATGATCGCGCTGCCTTGCAGGTTGGTGCTCGCGGTGGTTCCCGTGGGTGTGCAGAGTTCCTGATCCACACCCGCGTCCGCGATCGGGTTCAACTCATCATACAAGGTGATGACGAGTTGATCGCTCGTGAGTCCGTTCGGACACGCACCATTGTCCACGGTCCACTCCACGATGATCACACCCACGCCCAGATTGGTGATGTCGGTAGTCGGGCTGTTGGGATCGGTGACGGTACCCTGGCCGCTTACCACGGTCCACGTACCGATGGCCGGGAAGGTGACGGCGCTTGCATTCAGTTGTGCCGTGGTTCCACCGCTGGTGCAGAGATCCTGATCAGCTCCGGCATTCGCGCTCGGGTTGGTCTCGTCGAACACTTGGATGCTCACCTGATCGGTGGTGAGTCCGTTCCCGCATGGGCCGTTGCTCACGGTCCACTGGAAGATGCTTTCACCGATGGGGATATCGAAGACCATCGTGTTCGGATCGTTCGCATTCGCGATCGTTCCGGTGCCGCTTACCAATGTCCATGTTCCAACTGAAGGGAAGGTCACCGGGCTACCGGCGAGTGTGGCATCCGTCAGATTCGGCGTACACAGTTCCTGGTCGGGACCAGCGTTCGCATCCGCGTTCTGGTCGTCGAACACGAAGATGCTCACCACATCGATGCTGCCCGAGTTCTCGCAAGGTCCGTTGTCGATCGTCCACATGAACACGTTCTCACCCACAGCGAGGTTCGTGATCAACGTGTTCGGATCATTCGCGTCGGCGATATCACCTTGCCCACTCACGAGCGACCATGTTCCGAAGGCAGGAACGATCAACGTATTGCCTGCGAGGTTCGTGCTGGTCTGCGGCGTACACATCTCCTGATCAGGACCGGCATCCGAAGGCGGGTTGTTGATGTCGTACAGGAAGATGGTCACCTGATCCTGCGTCAAGCTGTTCACACATGGACCGTTGCTCAAGGTCCATTGGAAGATGTTGATGCCCACAGCGATGTTGGTGATCGTGGTGGTCGGTGAGGTCGGGTCGGTGATCGTCGCAGAACCACTCACCAGGGTCCACAGGCCAGTGGCCGGGAAGATCGGCGTGTTGCCGAACAAGGTGGTGATGGTGGTGGGCGTACAGAGATCCTGGTCCTGGCCGGCATCCGCCACCGGGCTGTTCGCATCAAAGACGAAGATGCTCACGAGATCCGTGGTCGGTTCGCCGCACGGACCGTTGCTCACGGTCCACTCGAACACGTTCTCCCCTACGGCGAGGTCCGTTATTCCACTTGTTGGTGAACCCGGAGTGGTGATGGTGCCTTGGCCACTGACCAAGGTCCACACACCGGCGGCCGGGAAGATCACGTTGCTACCCGCCATGGTCACGGTGCTTTGCGGCGTGCAGATCTCCTGATCCGGACCAGCGTTCGCTGGCGGGTTCAGCTCGTCGAACACGCGCACGGCCACATCATCGGTGGTGGTGCCGCACGGTCCATTGCTGATGGTCCACTGGAAGATGTGCTCACCGACCGGTAGGCCGGTTACCGTGGTGTTCGGGTCGGAAGGATCGGTGATCGTGCCGAAGCCGCTCAGTTGGAACCAGAATCCTTCAGCGGGGAATGTCGCAGGATTCCCGCTCAGCGTAACGCTGCTAGTCGGCGTGCAGATCTCGATGTCATCACCGGCGTTCGCATCAACCTGCAGGTTGTCATACACGAAGATGCTCACGAGATCGGTGGTGATCGGGTTCACGCAGGGACCATTGTTCACCGTCCACTGGAATACGTTCTCACCGATGCTCAAGCCCGTGACGAAGCTGTTCGGGTTGTTGGGGTTCGTAGGTGTACCGGTTCCGCTCACCAAGGTCCACGTTCCCACCGCTGGGCTGATGATGATGCTTCCTTGCAAGGTGGTGGTGACCGTCGGGAAACAGATCTGCTGGTCGTTGCCCGCATTCGCTACCGGGTTCAGCGCATTGAACACACGGATCCGCACTTCGTCCGTCGTCGTCGCGCAATTGCCGTTCACGATCGTCCACGCATAGGTGTGCGTACCCACGGGCAGGTTGCTGATCGTGGTGTTCGGGTTGTTCACGTTCGCCACGACTCCACCCGCTCCGCCGGTCAAGGTCCATGTACCGATCGCGGAACCGACCACACTGTTGGCGGCCATGCTCACGCTGTTCGTCGGCGTGCATACATCCACATCGGGACCCGCGTTCGCGGCTGGCGCATCATTATCATAGAGGAACACGGTCACCTGATCCGTGGTGATCGGGTTCAGGCAGGCACCGTTATTCACCTGCCACTGGAATACGTTCGCGCCGATCGCCAATCCGCTGACCCCTGTTGTGGGTGTGTTCGGGCTGGTGATCGTTCCGCTGCCGCTAATGAGCGTCCACGTTCCCACAGCGGGGATGATCAGTGAACTGCCGACCAGGGTGGTGCTCGTGGTCGGCGTGCAGATCTGCTGATCCGGTCCTGCGTTCGCCACCGGGTTGTTCGGGTCGTACACGAGCACGGTCATGTTGTCCGTGGTGATCCCGCATGCCCCGTTGTTGATGCTCCAACGTAGGATGTTCACGCCGATGGACAAGCCGTTCGCTGTGGTCGTCGGACTGGCTGCGTTCGTGAAGTTGGCCGTGCCTTGGACCACGCTCCAACTGCCGATGGCCACGCCCGTTGGCGCATTCGCGGCCAGGGTGATGGTGCTCGCGGTTCCGCAAACACTTTGATCAGGTCCGGCATTGGCTGCTTGTGCATCGCCATCGGCCAACGTGATCGTCATCGGATCGCTGGTGACACCGTTCGGGCAGGGACCATTGGTCACCGTCCATACGAACTGGCTCACACCCACACCGATGCCCGTGATACTCGTGAGCGGATCGTTCGGACTCACGATCGTGGCCGCAGGTCCGAACGCTTGCGACCAGGTTCCTTGTGCGGGGAAGATCACCGCACTGCCCTGCATCGTGGTGCTCGTTACCGGTGTGCAGAAACTCTGGTTATCACCCGCGTTCGCGACCGCATTGTTCGGGTCGTAAACGAAGATGCTCATCTGGTCCGTGGAGATCGGCATGCAGGGGCCGTTGTCCACCGTCCATTGGAAGATGTTCTGTCCTACCTGAAGACCCGTGATCGTGGTGGTCGGGCTGTTGGCACTGGTGATCGTTCCGGTACCGGTCACCAACGTCCATGTCCCCACTGCAGGGCTGATGATGTTGCTACCCGCCATCGTCGTGGATCCGTTGGTGGTGCATAGCGATCGGTCAGGTCCAGCGTTCGCCAATGGATTGCTGAAGTCGTACACGCGGATGGTCACATCATCGGTGGTGATCCCCGTGGCGCAAGGCCCGTTGTCCACCGTCCATCGGAACACGTGCGTACCCACGATCAAGTTGCTGACCATCGTGGTCGGGCTGTTCACGTCAGCGATCGTGATCCCCAGCGCTGCGGAGACGATGGTCCATGTCCCTGTTGCCGGGAAGGTGACCGCACTCGCGCTCATGAACACCACGTTCGGTGCTACCGGCACGCAAATGCTCTGATCCGGACCCGCGTTCGCGATCGGGTTGTTCGGATCGTAGTTCAGGATCGTCACGTCATCACTGCTCGATCCGCACGGTCCGTTGTTCACCGTCCAACGCAGCGTAACACTACCAGTGCCCATCCCGGTGATCGCTGTGGCCGCACCGTTCGGACTTCCGATCGTCGCCGTTCCACTCACCACCGTCCACGTACCTACCGCCGGCGCTGCCACGGCGTTCGCCGCCATCACCGTGCTCGTTTCACCGCACAGTGCTTGATCCGGACCTGCGTTCGCAACCGCAACGGCCGGGTTGAACAAGGTGATGGTGACATCACTCGTGGTCACTGCGCCTGGGCAAGGACCGTTGTTCGTGGTCCATCGATACACGTTCGCTCCGAGCGCCATGCCTGTTACGGTCGTCGTCGGGCTGGTCGCATTCGCGAACACACCGGCTCCACTGATCAATGTCCATGTGCCGGTGGCGGGTGCCGTCGGCGTGTTGGCTGCGAGGGTCACGCTGGCAACGGGTGCACAGAGGTTCTGGTTCGGACCCGCATTGGCCACCGCGGCATTGCGATCGAAGATCCGGATCACCACATCATCCGTGGACGTGGGCGGTACGCAGGGACCGTTGTTCACTGTCCAGCGGAGGGTGTGCGTGCCAACAGCAAGGTTGGTCACGGTCGTGGTCGGGCTTCCCGGTGAAGTGATCACCGCACCGGCCGGCCCACTGATGATCGTCCAGAGACCGACGGCAGGTGCGGTAGCCGCACTGGCAGCCATGGTTGCACTGGCCACTCCTGTGGCACCCACACTACAAAGCGAGATATCCGGGCCTGCGTTGGAAAGCGGGGTATTCGGATCGTAGCGTGTGATGGTGACCTGGCTCGTGGTGACGCCATTGGCACATGGTCCATTGTTCACCGTCCATTGGAATACGTTGTTTCCGATGCTCAATCCACTAACACCGGAGGTGGGGCTGTTCGCGAGAGCGAATACACCTGTGCCACTGACCACGGTCCAGACACCTGCCGCAGGAGAAATGGGGGTGTTCCCAGCGAGTGTTGTTGCAGCAGAGCACACCTGTTGGTTCGGACCCGCGTTCGCATTCGGGCTCGCTGGATTGAACAAGGTCACGGTCACATCATCCACCGAGGTCGGCGGTACGCATGGACCGTTGCTGATGGTCCAACGGAAGGTGTTCACACCGATGCTCAAACCGCTCACCGAGGTTGTCGGGCTGGCTGCGTTGGCGAATGTGCCGGTACCGTTCTGCACCGTCCACGCGCCGGTCGCAGGGAAGATCAATGCATTACCCGCAAGGTTCGCGGTGGTGGTGGGTGCACAGAGTTGCTGGTCAGGTCCGGCGTTCGCAGCAGCTTGAACATTGCTGTATACGAATACCGTTACCTGATCATTGGTCGGTGTACCACAAGGCCCGTTGTTGATGGACCAGCGGAAGGTGTTCGCGCCCACGCTGAGACCACTTACAGAAGTAGTAGGACTGTTCGCATTCGCGAAGGCCCCTGTACCACTGATCAAGGTCCATGTTCCAACCGCTGGGCTTCCAGCGGTGTTGGCCGCAAGTGTGGTGCTCGTGCTCGGTAGGCACACACTCTGGTCCGGACCTGCATTGGCCGCGGCTTGTGCCGGGTTGTAGCTGGTGATGATGACATCATCACTCGTGGTTCCGCAGGTACCGTAGTTCACCGTCCAACGGAAGGTGTTCACACCAACGGTTAGACCGGTGACCGTGGAAGTCGGGCTGTTCACATTGCCGAATGTTCCGGTTCCATTCACCACGCTC
Organism: Flavobacteriales bacterium; assembly: GCA_016721005.1. GTDB lineage: Bacteria > Bacteroidota > Bacteroidia > Flavobacteriales_F > PHOS-HE28 > PHOS-HE28. The sequence continues at coordinate 719,575 of JADKJM010000019.1, read as the reverse complement.
CATGTGCCGGGGACCGCGAAGGGCAACAGCCCAGCAAGTGTTGCCGAGCTACCACACACGCTCTGATCCGGCCCTGCGTTGGATGGCGTGAACGGCGGCGTGACCTGCACCGAGAACCCGAAATTGTTCAAGCCGACCAACGGACAGGCATTGTCCTGCACATTCACCGAGAAGAGGTTCTGCCCGATGTTGGCGGCAGTTGGTGTCCAGCAGAATGTTCCCACCGGCAACGGACCCGCAGTGGTGGTGAAGGTGCCGGACGGAATGCCGTTGTTCCAGGCCATGGTCACCACTTGACCCGCATCGCCATCGCTGCTGTTCACCGTGAAGCAGAAGCTCTGGCCCGCGCAAACCGAATAGCTATAGCTGCCCGTTCCGTTCACCCCGCTCACCTGCGGCAGGTTGTTGCTGCACGCGATGATCGCGAATTGCACGTCGCGGATGTACTGGCCGATCTGCACACCATTCCGGAACTCACGTACCAGAACCGTCACCACACTGAACTGTTGGATGCTCGGCGTGAAGGTGATCGTACCGGTGACCGGATTGATCTGGACCGCGTTCGCGCCACCGCTGGTAATGATCGGTTGTAGCGCGGTGTAACCGGCACTATATGGTATGGCACTTCCATTCGCGCCCAAAGCACCGGTCAACGAGAAGGCGAGGGAATCCCCGTCCACATCATTGAACCCGTGGTTGTAGCTCACCGCCTGGCCGACACATGCGAAAGGCGTCGGGGTATTGAGGTACCGCGGTGAGTTGTTGCACGGGGCCGCGACCTGGTTCAACTGCGCATACAGATAGAGGTTGCGTGAACCGGGATTGTTCAAGGAGGTGATCGCATTGTTCCGGCAGCACAGGTCCCAGTCGATGATCCAGTCCGAACCGCAACCCGCATAGGCGCTCAAATTCACCACCGCACTGAACCGGTAGCGCTCGATACCATACTGTGCCGATGAATTCGTGCAGCGATCCGCGGCTCCGAAGCACAGGGGTGTGACCACATCCACGCCATCCAAGCTGAAGCACGGGTTCAATGTGATGTTGCACGCCGTGCTGCGCAGACGGAATTGACGCCCGTTGCTACAGTTGGTGGGCGCGGCCACCCCATTGCAATCACGATAGAAATTCAATTGCACACGATAGATCCCTGTACCAATGCACTCATAGGTGATCTCCCCACCCATAGCGTGCGTGGCATGCGCCTCGCTCTGCCAAAGCAGCAGCGCAGCGACCACGGGGATCAGGTTGCGGAAGAAGGAGATCAGTGCGCTACCCGCTTTGCGGGCCGCGATCGAAACGCGTCGTTGTTCTGCCATGTACCGACCAGCTTGTAAGCACCGGCCGGAACGAACGCGGACCGCTTGGCGGCTCAGGCCCGCACTATGCGGGATCCAGCGCGTGCCGGTTGGGTGCTGGACAAACGTAGACCGACCCCCTTGTGGTGCTCCTCGCATGCATGTGCACTTGTCAACAGACGGATGTGGGACGATCCGTGGAATGCTGACCTCCATTGATCGGCCGATCGGATCCGTTGCGTCGATGGAATGAGCCGCTTCATCGGCTCGATACATACGACCACCTAAAGTGGATCTTGATCAAGGAGTGGTCCTTCAACCATCCGTTCGTTCACTTGATACCGAACCGAAGAACATGAACCTGATGCACTTCCCGGTCGGACCATTCGACCCGCGGATCAGCATGATCCTTCGAAAACGATCCATCCGTGATCGAACCCGGCACGATGATGGTGGTCCAACATGTGAATCCTCATGATCATGCGAACGACCCTGCTTCCCTTCTCATTCCTGCTCACCACCTTGGTCTGTGCAACGCCGCAGGTCCCGGACAGCACCGGACTGCCGGGTGACAATTTCAGCCTACGTGGCGCTTTGGAACTTTTCAAGAACGCCAAGGACCTCGATGCATTCGAACAAGCGCTGAATACCGAGGCCAACCACGTGAACAACCTGGACCTCGATGCGAACGGCGAGATCGACTACATCCATGTGAAGACCATCGCGGACGGTGACGCCCGCGTGATCGTCCTTCAAGTGGCCTTGGCCAAGGAGGATCTTCAGGATGTGGCGGCCATCGAATTGGAGAAGACCGGAGCGGCGGTTGCAGCTATCCAGATCCGTGGCGATGAGGAGCTCTATCCGGAAAGCACCATCATCGAACCGCAGGAGGAAGTGAAGGAGGGCGGGCGTAAGGCCGGTGGGCCATCGGCACCGGCGGCACAAGTGACCCTTTGGGTGAATGTGTGGATGTGGCCCGGTGTGCAGTGGTGCTACGGCCCGAGCTGGTACGGTTGGAGTTCCCCATGGTACTGGGGTTATTACCCGCAATGGTGGAGTCCATGGCGTCCGTTCGGTTGGGGATATTTCTGGGGCTTCCCCCGACCCTACTACGGCTGGTACCATCCCGTACACATCTGTCGCGTGGAGCAAGCACACAACATCTATGCGCATCGGCGGAGTGTATCATCCACCGTGGTCCGGAACAACACGGTTGTCAGACAGCGCAGCAATGCGGGTGAAGTGAAGCCGACAGCTCCAGTGCGGGATGCGAAACCCGGAAGCGTGAATGATCCGGCCCGTAAACCGGCCAGGCCTGCGGACAAGCCCGCCACCCGCCCGACGAACAAGCCGCCCGCACGCACGAGCCCGCACAAGGCGCCGAGTCCGGCCAAACAGCCCGGTCGGACCACGCCCCGGAAGGCGCCCGGCAATCACGGTGGAAAGCGATAGCGGAGTGGCCGGGGATCGTTGACCTCATGCGCGACCGACCGCGGTTGCGCATGTTGTGTGATCACAGCGCTAGTGTGATCGCTTCCGGTCCTCTTCGATCGCGGATAGGATCTCGTTGATCGTCTTGGGCCGGGCGATGATGCGATGTTCGCGATCGAGCACGAAGTACTTCGGGGTGACGTTGACCTTCCACGTTTCCTTGTACATGATGCTGGCCGCTGTCGTGTTCGCGGGTGCCTTGCGCGCAGGATCCTGTATGAACGCTTGGTACACATTGTAAGGACAACCCACGTTGGTCCAGGTCAAGTGCTTCTCACGCACGAATGCTTTCCAATCCGCGAACAAGGTGGCGTCGGTCGCGTCCGCGACGGCGTACACGCCCACGCCTTGTTTCCGAAGCACCTGATCGTACTTCTCATGGAACGCAGGCAGTGCCTGTTTGCAATGGCCGCAATGCGGACTCCAGAACACCACGACCGTATAGTTGTTCGCCATGTTGTGCAGGTCGATCCATTGGTGTGCGCTCGTATCCGCCAGGACCAGGCCGGGTGACACCGCCCCGATGATCAGTGGTGCCTTCGTCCGTGCCATTTCACATACGTGATCCCGGATCGCATCCGGCATCCCGGACGGACCGGAGGGGACATCCTTCGCACAGACATACTTCTGCGCCAAGTGCACATACAGCGCATCCATCCCACGGTCATCCATGTTCTCGTAACGATCGAAGGTCTTCACCAACAGGAAGTGCATCACCGCCTTCGTGCCCTTGGTCCGTACAAGCAGGTCGTCCACGTAACGTTCGATCGTGTCGGAATGGTCCGGGACCGCAACGGCGAGGAATTCCTCGAAGCGGTTCTGTAGGTCCGGCGTGTTCACCATCCGCGCATCGCTAAGGTCGATCCCATCCCAGTAATGCACGCGGAAGTTGTGGTCGGTCATCACACTGTCCAACGTCCCGTTCTTCTGCAACACGGGAACGCGTACCGCCGGTGCGCTCATGCGGATCATGCTCGCCACCAAAGTGCCCTGGTTCTTCTCCGCCAACGCGCGTAAAGCCGCTTCATTCTCCGGCGCGGATCCCAGCCGCTTACGCTCCCGGAACAATTCATTCTCCACGCTCTGCACAACGGTGAGATAGCCATCGAGGTCCTTGCTGTCCGTGTGCAAGCGCACCAGCGGTTCGTTCAGGACCAACTCACAACGCTTCCCATTCCACAGCAGCGCATACTGGCCCGGCGCGTAACCCGTGGCGCGATCGAAGACCAGTTCGCCGTTCGCGTTCGCAACGGCCGTATCGCAATAGAACAAACGGTTACCATAGTAGTTGGCGAGCATCACCGTGTCTTTGGCCAAGCCGTCCACCGTCACTTCCAAGCGACCGGCTTGCTGCGCCATCCCAGCAGGACCAACGAATAGCAGGAGTAGGAACGAGAGTGCCTTGCGCATGCGCCAAAAATAGACTTCCGCCTAGCATCGTCCGCTCCTGATGATCGTCATCCGTTCAACGCAGTGCAACCATTTCCTTGTTCTTCCAACCGTTCCCATGGCATCCACCGCTCGTATCCGTCGCATCTTCCACCCCACCGATCTGCGTGACGGCAGTGTTACGGCCTTCTTCCATGCACTGCGCCTGACCGTGGCCGCACCCGCAACGCTCACCATCCTGCATGTCGCAAGTGAGCGTGATGAGGTCGAGATGGGCAGTTTGCCGCATGTGCGTGACACACTGGTGAAATGGGGGATCATCACGGAAGGAGCCGGTGTGGATGAACTGACAGCGATGCGGATCGGTGTACATAAGGTAGTGGTCGATGATGCGCCGGTGCAGGCTTGCTTGGATCACTTGGATCATCATCCCACGGATCTCATCGTCCTGCACACCACCCAACGCGCGGGACGAAGCACATGGTTGGCTCCACGCGTGTCCGAACCGCTGATGCGAAGCGCAGGTGAATTGACCCTGCTCGTTCCGGAGGGCGTGCCCGGTTTCGTGGTGGCCGACACCGGTGAGGTGCGGCTCCGTCGCTTCCTCATTCCACTTGCAGCTGCACCCTCACCGCAACAGAGTGTGGACATGGCCGCCGGGATCGCTGATCTATTGGAGGTGAAGGATGCGGAATTCCACTTGCTCCATGTGGGGAATGAAGGGGACATGCCACGCGTGCATACACCGGAACGAAAAGGCTGGCGGTGGATCGAGGTGACGCGCAACGGACCGGTGGTCGATACGATCCTGCAATTGGAACGCGATCTCCGACCCGACCTATTGGTGATGACCACCCAAGGCCATGATGGATTCCTGGATGCCTTGCGCGGTAGCACGACCGAACGGGTGCTGAGACACATCCGATGCCCTTTGCTCACTGCGGTGTCGAAGTGATGCGCCGGACACAGTGGGCCTCACCTCAACAGTGTCACGTGCCCGATGACATCCTTGTGCTTCTGGTATGGTAACCGGTATCCGATGCGGTACACGTACACGTCGACCGGGGATTCGACACCGCTGTATGTGCCATCCCAGAAACTGGCCGGATCCTCGGACGTGTAGATGAGTTCACCCCACCGGTTGAAGACCATCACAAGGAATTCCTCAGGCACGCATTCCGTCTTCCAGCTCCAGGTGTCGTTGTAGGTATCGCCATTCGGGGTGAAGGCATTCGGGATCCACACGCTGCACGAATCGGAGCAATCCGTTATGTGGATCGTTCGTTGTACGGTCACCACGCCGCAACCCAGTGTCGCTTGCAACGTGACGAGCATGTCACCTTCGCTCGTGAAGTTCACGATCGGATCCGTTCCCAACGAAGCGTTGGCCGCGTCGCCGAAGTCCCAATGCGCACCCAGCACCAATGAATCCGCGATCAGCGTGAAGCGCACAGGATCCTGCATGCAACGCGCATCGTGAATGAAGTCCGCTTCACACAAGCACTCCACGTTGATCACGGAAGCGATCGCATCATCCATACATCCGTTCGCATCGGTCACCGTGATGACGTATGCGCCGGAGTCCGCGACCGCAGCGGGGTCATTCACCAACGCGCCATCCAAGGTGTACGACGCCGACATGCCTGCTATAGGGAACACCGCGCCCAGATCCACGGTCTGCCATGGACAAAGCGTGAACGATAGGTCCGCACCGAGCGATGGGTTCGCATGCACGGTCAGTATCGCCACGACCGTGTCGGTGCAACTGGAACCATTGGTCACCACCAATTGATAGTTGCCGGTGACGCTCGCTGTTGCCGGGTCGTTTACTGTTGCGCTATTGATCGTCCAGGACGTAGCAAGTCCATTGGTTGCGAACAACGTTGTGAGATCGAACGCGGCACCCGAACAGATGGACGCTGCCTGATCCATTCCGAGCGACGGTGAGGGGTCGAAGCTCAACGTGACATCCGCAGTGGATGAACAACCGGCCGCGTTCGTAACGGTGATGCTATACACGCCGCCACTCGCCACTGCGGTCGGAGTGATCACACCCGCACCGTTCACGGTCCATGCCGTCGTGTTCGCACCCGTTGCATAGAGCGTGGTGAGATCCACCGCCATGCCCTCGCATTCCGTGATGGATTGATCGGCGCCAAGCACCGGGTTCGCGGAGAGGATCACGGTCACATTCGCGGTATCCGTACACGTCATCGCATCGGTGGCAACGACCGTGTACAAGCCGCTCGCGCCAATGGATGCGGGATCGGCCACCGCACTTCCGGATGTCGTCCATGTGGTGGTGAGGCCGGTGGTGATGAACACGATCGTGAGATCGACCGCATCACCCACGCACGCATTCGCTGAATGGTCAGGTCCGAGTGCTGGACTCGCAACGACATTCACGGATACGAACGCCGTGTCGGAACATCCTGCGACGTTCGCGGCGATCAACCGATACGTTCCCGCCGCACTGATCGACCCAGGGTTGGCAACTGGAAGGCCCGACTCGCTCCATGCGGTAAGAAGTCCTGCGGTCGTGTATACCGAAGTGAGATCCAACGTCGCATTGCTGCACAGATCGAACGATTGATCAGCACCCAAGGATGGTGGCACTTCAACCACCAGCGTCACGCTTGCCGTGTCCGTACAACCAGCGGCGGTGGATGCGATCAAGGTGTATACGCCCGCATCAACTGCGGCCTGTGGCGTGGCATACGACACACCGCCGAACGACCACTCCGATGTGAGTCCAGTGGTGTTGTACAGCGCAGTGAGGTCGGTACTTGATCCGGGGCAGAAGTTCACGGTTTGGTCCGCACCCAATGAAGAGATCGAATTGATGTTCAGCGTGACCAACGCCGTGTCACCGCACGTGCCACCATTGTACGCGACCAACTGATAGATCCCGGCATTACTTGCCGTCGATGCCGCTGATGTCGTGATCAAAGAGCCATTGAAGGACCAGCTTGGATACTCCCCTCCATTCAGCGTGAAAAGGGTGGTCAGGTTCACCGGCACTCCACTGCCACACGCATCCACTATTTGGTCCGGACCAAGGTCGATCTCGGGCACGGCGTAGATCACGAAGTCGGCCCAATACCAGCAACCTCCCCATGGATCAATGGCCTGCACGCCGTAGTACCCGGTCGCACTTACCGCACTCGGGTCCGGGATGGGCGTCCATCCGTCCGGCATGTAGTAGGAGTATTGATATCCCGTCCATGACGATTCATAGTAGGCCACAAGGTCCACCACTTCTCCCGGACACAGGTATTCCAAACCGCTTGGTATCCCGCCCCAACAAGGTGGGGGTCCATCGAAGTAAATGACGAAGCCACCGTTGCCTGTTGAGCCGTTGAACCATCCGGGGTTCCATCCGCTGCCGTTCGTTCCCGGATTGCCGCCTCCGGCATTGGGGCCGCCCACGCACGCGGTGTCGATCACCGTGATCGTCCATGTCCCATCCGCCCACTGCCCGTTGAACACGCTGAAGCTGCCCCCTTGCGGGACGAAATTGCTGGTGAACGGCGCGGTGCCGGTGGTAATGGATGGGCCTGTCCAGCCGAAATAGGTGCTGGTATAGTTCTGCCCGCCCGCTCCGTTGAACGCGGACAACAGGAGTGTTGTGCCCATCGGCGAGGTCAGTGTGATCTGGAGGAATTCCGGATGATCCGTAGTGATGTTGACCATCAACCCGTTCAAGGTCTGGGTCCACCAACCGGAGCCCGGCGCGGAAAGCTGCCCGACACCGGCAACGTTCGCCGTAAAGATGCTGGTGTCGCACGGCGGGATGGGACCACTGGTGAAGGGGATCACGGTCGATGTCTGCCCTTTGACCGTGAGGCATGCACACCATGTGATCAGCACGACCGAACAAACGCGCAATGTCCTTGAAAGCATCATGTATGAATGGACCCGTAGCACGGCCAAATCTACTTTTTCACTTGTAAGGATGACGGGATCACGATGATCGGTTGCCGCACGCGGATGAGGACGTGGTTGCGGGTTGATGGGTTGCACGGCGGGCGTGGTGCCGTGACCATGTGTGTGGCCTCCTCGTTCTACTCAAAGTCCCGTTCGTGGTACCAGCCATCACTCAGGTCCTTCCACTCCGGGTACTCCTTCGCGATCAGTTCCTCCTTCCAAGCGCGCCGCCATTGCTTGATGCGCTTCTCCTCGGCGATCGCGCCTTCGATCGTGGGCACGAACTTGGACCAAATGAGTTTGTGGCAGAGGTACTGGTCCGTGAACGACTCCGGGAACACGCCTTTCTTGTGCTGAAGCACACGCTTCATGATGTTTGAAGTGACACCGGTGTACAAGGTGGTGTTGAGCTTGTTGGTCATGATGTACACGTAGCCGCCTTTCATTGTGTGAAGGTCGTAATGCAAGCGCCACCAACGTCCGTCACCCCGGGCAAGCGAGGCCGTCACTGCGAGGCTTTTGCGAAGCAGTGCGAGTGCGACCCGGGGTCTCACCAATGACTTACGCTCGTCGGCATTGGTGAGACACCGGATGGCTGGGACCTACGCGCTCCGCGCGCCCAGCCTCCGGAGTGACGCGCGTACGGGGTTGATGATCACGGCTACGGGTCGCAGGGTCGTCCGCCATCGCTTCGCAAGGCCTCGCGAGCGCGGACAGACCGCTGCGGAGGTGGTGCGCGCGAACACCTTGCGCGGGTCTAGACTTACGCTCGTCGGCATTGGTGAGACACCGGATGGCTGGGGCCTACGTCTGCCATCCGGCAGACGCCCAGCCTCCGGTGTGACGCGCGTACGGGGTTGGTGATCGCGGCTACGGGTCGCAGGGTCGTCCGCCATCGCTTCGCAAGGCCTCGCGAGCGCGGACAGACCGCTGCGGAGGTGGTGCGCGCGAACACCTTGCGCGGGTCTAGACTTACGCTCGTCGGCATTGGTGAGACACCGGATGGCTGGGACCTACGCGCTCCGCGCGCCCAGCCTCCGGAGTGACGCGCGTACGGGGTTGATGATCACGGCTACGGGTCGCATGGTCGTCCGCCATCGCTTCGCAAGGCCTCGCGAGCGCGGACAGACCGCTGCGGAGGTGGTGCGCGCGAACACCTTGCGTGGGTCTAATGACTTACGCTCGTCGGCATTGGTGAGACACCGGATGGCTGGGACCTACGCGCTCCGCGCGCCCAGCCTCCGGAGTGACGCGCGTACGGGGTTGATGATCACGGCTACGGGTCGCATGGTCGTCCGCCATCGCTTCGCAAGGCCTCGCGAGCGCGGACAGACCGCTGCGGAGGTGGTGCGCGCGAACACCTTGCGTGGGTCTAATGACTTACGCTCGTCGGCATTGGTGAGACACCGGATGGCTGGGACCTACGCGCTCCGCGCGCCCAGCCTCCGGAGTGACGCGCGTACGGGGTTGATGATCACGGCTACGGGTCGCATGGTCGTCCGCCATCGCTTCGCAAGGCCTCGCGAGCGCGGACAGACCGCTGCGGAGGTGGTGCGCGCGAACACCTTGCGTGGGTCTAATGACTTACGCTCGTCGGCATTGGTGAGACACCGGATGGCTGGGACCTACGCGCTCCGCGCGCCCAGCCTCCGGTGTGACGCGCGTACGGGGTTGGTGATCACGGCTACGGGCCGCTGGGTCGTTCACCATCGCTTCGCAAGGCCTCGCGAGCGCGGACAGACCGCTGCGGAGGTGGTGCGCGCGAACACCTTGCGCGGGTCTAGACTTACGCTCGTCGGCATTGGTGAGACACCGGATGGCTGGGGCCTACGTCTGCCATCCGGCAGACGCCCAGCCTCCGGTGTGACGCGCGTACGGGGTTGGTGATCACGGCTACGGGCCGCATGGTCGTCCACTCGTTAGAAGATGGCCTCCGGGAGTTCTGTGGTGGCCTCTGGCTATTCGAGGAATGCCTCCGCTCGTTCGAAGGTGGCCTCCGGGAGTTTGGTGGTGGCCTGCGCTTATTCGAAGACTGCCTCTGCTCGTTCGAAGGTGGCCTCCGGGAGTTCGGTGGTGGCCTGTGCTTATTCGAAGAATGCCTCCGCTCGTTCGATGATGGCCTTTGAGGGTTCTGTGATGGCCTGTGCTTATTCGAGGAAGGCCTTCGCTCGTTCGATGATGGCCTTTGAGCGTTCGGTGATGGCCTGTGCTTCTTCGAGGAATGCCTCCGTGTGTTCGAAGAATGCGGGAGGGAGAACGGGATGGACGGGCGCCCGATGGCGGATGGTGGTGGCCGAATGGTGGTTGCTAGCGGGGACGTCTGAACCGCAGGCCGGAGATCTGTTCGTATTCGAGGCTGGATGCGCCGAAGAGGCTCTTGACGTAGGTCTTGACATCGCCGGCGACGGTGACGAGGCCGGTGAGGGGATCATAGAGTTCCTTGTCTCGGAGGATGCGGGTGTTGCTGACGGCGGTGTATGCGTTGATGACGGTGAGGTTGGCGGCGACCATGGCGGTGTGCAGGGTTGTGAGGGCGGCGACGGTGAGGTCGGCCTCGTTGGGGCCGTAGCCCGGTTGGGCGCCGAGGAGTTGGATGAGCTTGTGGAAGTTCTCGATGCGGGAATCGAAGCTCATCTGGGAAGCGGAGATGCTTTGCTTGCTCTCATCCTCGGGTGTGGCGGGATCATCGGCGACCTTGGGTTTGGCGCGTTGTCCGTGGAGTTTGCGGGCGATGGACTTGACATCGTCGATGACGGAAGGTGGGACAGCCGAGGCTTGTACGGCGTTGACGACGCGGGTGATGCGTTTGGCGAAGGGTGCGAAGAGTTCATCGCGGGTGTTGACGGCGATGGTGTGCGGGGCGAGTGCGGTGTTGACATCGGCCAAGCGACCGACGGCTGCGGTGTGCTTGGTGTTGAGGGCGGCGAGGAGGATGCCGGGCTTGGTGGGGTTGTAGGCTACGCCGTAGCCGGTGACGAAGGAGATGAGGTCCTGAAGGTTGGCGGCGTTCTTGGCGTGACCGGTCTCGTAGGTTGGCATGGCCGTTGGGTTTTGCTGTGTAACGACGAAGGTGCTTGGTGTATTGTGTGCGGTGCTGTGGTGAACGAGGAACGGTAGCAGGTACACAGGCTACGGTCCTTGGTGCGGGCAGATACGGTGGGGTGGAAAGGCTCTGAGGCTCTTAAGCCAATGGGTGTTGGGTGTTTGAGGAGGTGATGGCGGCTACGGGTGGCAGGGTCTCCGAGGACGGAAGACCACTGCTGGAGCGGTGCGCGCGAAGACGCTGCGTGGGTCTATATGCCGAGCACGTTGGGGCATTGGTGAGACTCCGGGTCTCGGTCGCAGAGCCTCCCATCGCCCGGAGTGACGCGCGTACGGGGTTGGTGATCACGGCTACGGGTGGCAGGGTCTCCGAGGACGGAAGACCACTGCTGGAGCGGTGCGCGCGAACACCTTGCGTGGGTCTATATGCCGAGCACGTTGGGGCATTGGTGAGACTCCGGGTCTCGGTCGCAGAGCCTCCCATCGCCCGGAGTGACGCGCGTACGGGGTTGGTGATCACGGCTACGGGTGGCAGGGTCGTCCGCCATCACTTCGCAAGGCCTCGCGAGCGCGGACAGACCGCTGCGGAGGCGGTGCGCGCGAAGACGCTGCGTGGGTCTAGATCTATGCGCGAAGACGACGGATCAACGCACCACGCAAGAGCCGACGGGAGTGGATGACCGCAAGGATGCCGGCAACGTCCTTGCGCACATCGAATTGATAGATGACGCGGTATGGAGGAAGGATCACCTCGCGAAATGCCTTATTGCGCATCTCCGGAACCATGCGCCCACCACCTGGGAATTGCGTGATCAGGTCTTCTGCCGAAAGAATGCGCAAGACTTGCTGGCCCGCATGGAACGACGAGTCGAGCGCGATGTAAGAGGCAATGTCATTGATGTCCGACAAGGCGCCGGGCGTCCAGATCACTTGAGCCATTTGCCAAGCTTCTTCCGCGCTTGCGATGGGTTTAGGCCCTTGCCCGCATCCAACTCGGCCATGCCTCGCTCCACCTTGCGCAGCACCACCATGCGTTCCAAAAGTTCATCCACCGTGAAACGCTCGGGCATGTCCTTGATCCTTTCCAGGACGGTCTTCTTGTTCAGCTTGTCTTCGCTGGTGGGCATGGACCAAAGGTAGTAGCGAGATCGCGGCTACGAGTCGCAGGGTCGTCCGCCATCGCTTCGCAAGGCCTCGCGAGCGCGGACAGACCGCTGCGGAGGCGGTGCGTGCGGGCACCCTGCGGGGGTCTAGAGACGCGCGCAGCGTCGAGCCTCGGAAACAGCAACTTCGATTGATAATCTGAAGCCGTGAAGTGGTACTACTCAATCTACCTCGGTTGTCCTCCTCACAAGTCCTGGTTGCAGGCGTAGGTGTGGTTAATCCGGATCATGCAACCTGCTCGCCTTAGCGCAACCCGAACCAGCGCGAAGAGATTCGCGGGAGCGGGGGTGTCCGTACGAGTAATAGATTCGCATCCGATGCAATACCAATGACACACCCACCCCGGCCTTCCCCCCATCTCATTTCCGTCCTGCGCATTCCGCATTGCGCCATTGCACTGCTCCTCGGAAGTGCAGCATTCGCGCAACAGGGAGAGATAGTATTCAACGCCGTTGCTCCTTCCACGGTGTTGATTCAAACTGACCTTGGAGTTGGATCAGGGTTCTTCCTGATGCAAAACTTCATTGTCACCAATTATCATGTCATCAAGGGGTGTAGAAAAGTGAGCTTCACACCCTTTGGCTCGGACAAGCGATACGACTCTGATGGTGTTACGCTTTGGGATGAAGCCGCCGACCTCGCGCTGATTTCTACCGGCGGATTCAAGGGCAAGCAAATAACCATGGCGCCCAATGCCGTGAATATTGGACAAACTGTTTACGCCCTTGGAAACGCGGAGGGCATTGGTCTGTCAATTTCAAACGGAATCATCAGCAGGTGGCATTTGCTTGTCAACAAGCGCTGGATCCAACACACAGCCCCTATATCTCCTGGCAGCAGCGGAGGACCGTTGGTGAATGCAGATGGCCAGCTAATCGGTGTAACCGTGGCGCAATACTCAGAAGGCCAGAACATCAACTTCGCTATTCCGCTTGAAGCCCTTTGGGCTTTGCTTAATGTTGGAAGTGACCGAATCGTTCCATACTCGGAACTCACGTCGGCTCCATCGCACAATGGCGGTATAAGTACAGGTACGCCAACTGTAGTAACTAACCGAGATCATCGGGACTTTGTGCGGAAGGCTGTCGATTCTTGGCAAAACTGCTATACTATGGCATTGACCAGAACGAAGGGCATATTCGCTATGTCAGAAAATGCTATGGCCTACAAGGGCATCTCGGTGGCTGTGGATAGCGTGCTTCTAAAACTCGCTGGCGACAAGCGTCACGTAGATGATGTGATTCTGAGCGAATCAGGCGCGGCTGTAATTCTCTATGATGGGATCGGTTGCACTACTCAAAGGGTTGATAAGGAGTTGCTTGACCAGCTATCGGAAATACTCAGTCATAAGACTCCGATTTGGTCTGTTGCCTTCAACGACAATGGTGCATGGGCCATTGTTACGGAAGAAGGAATCTATAGCTCTTCGAGTGAAATCCAAGGCTTCATCGTCACTCAAGAGCCAGACTACGGCAAGCTACTGAGTGTTACAATGACAAACAACGCGGTCATCGCTTGTTACGAAGGCGGATTCACCTATGTTGGAGAAGTACCAAAGCGGCTTCTTGATGCTATCACCGAGAGTGACATGTATGTGCGAACAATAAAGCTCTCTGAGGACGGTTCGTACTTCTTTGGCGACAACTTTGGTCACTACCGATACTTCTTCTGAGGTAAAGACTGCCCTTGCATGATTGATTGGGTAACCAGTAGTGTCCGGTAAAGTTCCTGATTGAGGGCAAAAAGGAAGGGGACCGGAGTCCCCCACCAGTGTATAGGTTCAGGGTGTCTAACGCCAAGAGCCGAACACATGAGCCAAGGTAGCCTGTTTACCGGACAGCCGGTCCTCTCTCAGTTGCTTCAGTTGATCCCGAAGAACCTGGTTGACCGGTTGGCCAAGGAGCACCAAGCGGACCGGTACTGCAAGACCCTTGTCAAAGCGAGTGTGAGCCCGTTTAGTGCGCACCTTACAAGGGCGCAGTTCTTCAATGTTTGACATCGGCGCTTGAAATAATTCCTACCCACTACACATCTCGCACCCCTCCGGGTCATCCAGTGAGCAGCTGATCTCGGCTTGGGCCTGGGCTTGTTTGCTGAGCACATTCATGCGCTCGGCGTTGTTCGCTTCCACGGCGGTCATGGGCAGGTCGTTGTTGTCTTCGGCTGCGCGCGTCATGGGTTCCATTACGCGTGGGGTTTCCGCAGGCGCTACGGCCACCGGGCTCACCACGCGGGTGGTGGTGGGTCCGCTCATCGCGGGTTCCAGGATCACGGTGCTGCCAACCCTAATGCCATCGTTGGTGCTTCGCACGCTCGGAGCTCCCTTCGCTTCGCTCGGGATGACCGTCTCCGTCTGAGGTGCAGCAAGCTTCGACTTGTCCACTGTGAACTTGATGGCGTCGGTAGCGGCCTTGGTGCGCAGGTAGTACATGCCGGTCTTCAGGCCCGCCTTCCAGCTATAGAAGTGCATGCTGGTGAGCTTGCCGAAGTTGGCGTTCTCCATGAAGATGTTCAGGCTCTGGCTCTGGCAGATGTAGGCGCCACGGTCCGCGGCCATGTCGATGATCACCTTTTGGCTGATCTCCCACGCGGTCTTGTAGAGGTCCTTGAGGTTCTGCGGGATCTCCGGGATGTTGGCCACGCTGCCGTTGGCGGCGATGATCTTGTTCTTCAGATCCTCTCCCCAGAGGCTCAGCTTCACCAGGTCGCGCAGCAGGTACTTGTTCACCACCACGAACTCGCCGCTGAGTACGCGACGCGTGTAGATGTTGCTGGTGTAAGGCTCGAAGCACTCGTTGTTGCCGAGGATCTGCGCGGTGCTGGCGGTCGGCATCGGGGCGAGCAGCAAACTGTTGCGAATGCCGTGCGCCTTCACTTCCTCGCGCAGCACGTCCCACTCCCAACGATCGGAAGGCTTCACCTTCCACATGTCGAACTGCGTGATGCCCTTGCTCATCGGCGATCCTTCGTAGGTCTCGTAAGGGCCTTGCTCCTTCGCGAGATCCTTGCTGGCGGTGAGTGCCGCGTAGTAGATGGTCTCGAAGACCTCGCGGTTCAGCACTTTCGCCTCGACGCTATCGAAGGGATAGCGCATGAGGATGAAGGCATCCGCCAAGCCCTGCACGCCGATGCCGATGGGGCGGTGGCGCATGTTGCTGCGACGTGCCTCGGGGATCGGGTAGTAGTTCTCGTCGATGACGCGGTTCAGGTTCTTGGTCAGCTGGTAGGTGACCTCGAAGAGCTTGTCGTGATCGAACTTGCCCTTCTCCACGAACTTGGGCAGCGCGATGGAACCGAGGTTGCACACGGCCACTTCATCCGGGCTGGTGTACTCGATGATCTCCGTGCAGAGGTTGGAACTCTTGATGGTCCCGAGGTTCTGCTGGTTGCTCTTGCTGTTGGCGGCGTCCTTGAAGAGGATGTACGGTGTGCCGGTCTCGATCTGACTTTCCAGGATCTTGAACCAGAGGTCCTGCGCCTTGATGGTGCTGCGGCCTTTGCCTGCTTGCTCGTAGCCTTCGTACAGCGTTTCGAACTTGTCGCCAAAAGTGTCGGCAAGGCCGGGGCACTCGTTGGGGCACATCAAGGTCCAGTCGCCGCCCTGCTCCACACGCTTCATGAAAAGATCGGGGATCCACATGGCGAAGAAGAGGTCGCGTGCGCGCATTTCCTCCTTGCCGTGGTTCTTCTTCAACTCGAGGAAGTCGAACACGTCGGCGTGCCAAGGCTCCAGGTAGATGGCGAAGCTGCCTTTGCGCTTGCCACCGCCTTGGTCCACGTAACGCGCGGTATCGTTGAACACGCGCAGCATTGGGACGATGCCGTTGCTGGTGCCGTTGGTGCCTTTGATGTAGCTGCCCTTCGCGCGCAGGTTGTGTACGCTCAGGCCGATGCCACCAGCGCTCTGGCTGATCTGCGCGCACTGCTTCAGCGTGTCGTAGATGCCGCTGATGCTGTCGTCCTTCAATTGAAGTAGGAAGCAGCTGCTCATCTGCGGCTTCGGCGAACCCGCGTTGAAGAGCGTGGGCGTGGCGTGGGTGTACCAGCCTTCGCTGAGGTCGTTGTAGGTGCGGATCGCGCTTTCGAGGTCCGTCTTGTGGATGCCGATGGCCACACGCATGAGCATGTGCTGCGGACGCTCCACCACTTGCCCGTGCAGGCGCAGGAGGTAGCTGCGCTCCAGGGTCTTGAAGCCGAAGAAGTCGTAGTTGAAATCGCGGTCGTAGATGATGGCGCTGTCCAGCACCTCGGCGTTCTTCTGGATGATGTCGTGTACATCATCGGCCAGCAGCGCGGCCTTCGCGCCGGTCTTCGGATCGAGGTAGGTGTAGAGGTCCTTCATGGTCTCGCTGAAGGACTTCTTGGTGTTCTTGTGCAGGTTGCTCACGGCGATGCGGCTGGCGAGTTGCGCATAGTCCGGGTGCTTCACCGTCATGGTGGCGGCCACCTCGGCGGTGAGGTTGTCGAGCTGCGAAGTGGTCACACCATCGAAGATGCCGTCGATGACCTTGAGGGTCACCTGCGTGGCATCCACGCTGGGGTCCAGTTCATAGCAGAGCTTCTTCACACGGGCGGTGATCTTGTCGAATTTCACCGCCTCCCGGCGGCCGTCGCGCTTGATGACGTACATGCTTTTCTTCTTGGTGTTTGTCGGGGCGGGAAGTTTCCCGCCCCTACCCTGTCCCCGCAGGCTCCCGCGTGTGGTGAAGGATGGTGGATGGTTTGGTTGCTTTCCGGCTTCTTTCCTTGAGGGGATGTCCTGCCGGGGTTCTAAAAGTCCTCTTCTCTTTCTCGCTCTCGAAGTGCTTCTTCCTGTCTTCTTCAACCGCTCGATGTGGGATCACCGGTTCTCGTTCCGAACGCGTGCCGCGCGTCCGCTCGTGCGCGTTCAACCTTAGAACTCCGCGTCCAGCGTGAATTTCTTCGCTTGGTCGTTGTCCTTGTTCAGCACGCCGGCCTTCTGGTATTCGCCCACGCGTTTCTCGAAGAAGTTGGTCTTGCCCTGTAGGCTGATCATCTCCATGAAGTCGAACGGGTTCATGGCGTTGTACACCTTCTCGTTGCCGAGCTCCACGAGCAGACGGTCGGCCACGAACTCGATGTACTGCTGCATCAGTTTCGCGTTCATGCCGATCAGGTTCACCGGCAACGCGTCGGTGACGAACTCCTTCTCGATCTCCACCGCATCCTTGATGATCGCTTCCACGGTCTTCTTCGGCAAGCGGTTCATCAGGTGCTTGGTGTACAGCAGGCACGCGAAGTCGCAGTGCAGTCCTTCATCGCGACTGATCAGTTCGTTGCTGAAGCTGAGGCCGGGCATCAGGCCGCGCTTCTTCAACCAGAAGATGGAGCAGAAGCTGCCGCTGAAGAAGATGCCTTCCACTGCGGCGAAGGCGATGAGACGTTCCGCGAAGCTGCCCTTGCTGATCCACTTCAATGCCCACTCCGCTTTCCTGCTGACGCACGGCACGGTGTCGATGGCGTGCAGGAGCTTGTCCTTCTCCAGCGGATCCTTGATCAAGGTGTCGATCAGCAAGCTGTAGGTCTCGCTGTGGATGTTCTCCATCATGATCTGGAAGCCGTAGAAGAAACGCGCTTCCGGGTACTGCACTTCGTGGAGGAAGTTCTCCGCGAGGTTCTCGTTCACGATGCCATCGCTGGCAGCGAAGAAGGCGAGCACGTGCTTGATGAAGTAGCGCTCGTCGTCATTCAACTTGTCGGCCCAGTCCACGAGGTCGGCGTGGAGGTCGATCTCCTCGGCGGTCCAGAAACTCGCTTCGTGCCGTTTGTAGAAACTCCAGATATCATGGTGCTGGATCGGGAAGATGACGAAGCGATCCTTGTTCTCTTTCAGCAAGGGTTCGTTCGCTGCCGCGACGTCAGCGGGTAGTATATCGTCCATGCTCATCTGCTTGTCGGTCTTCTCGGTGCTCATCGTGTTCTGCTTCTGTATCGGGGACGACTATTCCGTCGGGGGGCGGCCCCCTTTCATTTCAATTGACCTCTTTCCTAATTCAGTCACGCCCCTTTGCACCTCATCCTTTATCCTTCTCCCAAGGAGAAGGAGTGGATGAATTAGGAAAGAGGTCTAATGCTTGGTCTTTCTTGTTGGTTCCGACGGCTACGAGTTCCCGGATGAAACTCCGGGATGACAGCGTCGTCGTCGGGTTACAAAAGTGAACGCGATGGGTTCCGTTGACAAGGGCTCAACCGCTCCAACTTCCCGTAGTTTTCAACACGGCCCGCATCCCCAGCGCTGACGTGGGATGGAGGTAGCAAGCGATCATGCAAGACAATTCTTTTCACGATCCATCAACAACGCGAAAGCGCGCGGCCGTAGGGCGAAAGAATGAGCACGCGGAAAGGAAAGTGAAGCGCGGCGGGGAGTTGTTCGGGTGGGGTGTGAGCGATCGCGCGGTGCGCGGGAAGAATGCAAAGGCATCATCACGCAGAGGCGCAGAGAACGCAGAGTTGGGTGAGTTGAATCGTATTCCCTGCTACCTCTGCGCCTCTGCGTGAAAATGAGCTAACGCCTCCCCGTCCGCTTAGGCTCTTTCAGCCACTCGGCGTGGATCACCTCCAGCTCATCATACCACTCCTGGCCGTAAGCACGCACGAGCGCATCCTTCAGAAAACGGTAGACAGGAACATCCAGTTTCGCGCCACACGTGCATGCTGGTTTGCAGATCGGCCACTTGTGGTAGTTGAGCCCATCGAACTCCTTCAACTTCGCGACGCGGATCGGATAGAGGTGGCAACTGATCGGCTTGCGGAAGGGGATCGCGCCATCCTTCCAGGCCTTCTCCACACCACAGAGTGCGATGCCGTTATCATCGAAGACGGTGAACGCGCATTCCTTTCTTCCTTCAACAAGTGTGGTGACGAGATCGCCATCGCTGTCCACTTCGCTCACGCCATGCTCGTCGATCGCGCGTTGTCCCTTCTCCGGGATGTAGGGCTTGATCTTCGGCCAGAGCTTCCTGAGTTGCTCGGCTTCATCCTTCTCCAACGGAGCGCCGCTCTCCCCTGCCACGCAACAAGCGCCCTTGCAGGCGTTGAGGTCGCAGACGAAACGCTTCTCGAAGAGGTCTTCGGAGATGAGGGTGTTGCGGTGCTCGATCACGGGGCGAAGATCGTTCTACTTCAAGAAGGCGTTCACCGTTCTCGATATGGACGCTTTGACGCCATCCCATGTCTGGTCCTTGAGGCTCACGGGCGCGTCGCTCTCCTCCGCATCCGTGAAGTATGTGATCGCGTAAGGAATGCTGATCGCAATGGAATTGTCTGGATACTTCTGTCGATGCTTGTCCAGTATCCATTGCAAGCCATGTTCGCGTAGCAATTCGGCCATATCCCAGAAGTCCTTCTTCTTGCCTCGATGGAGGATCGCCTCGACCTTCATTGGCGCTATGTCATCGTCAGCATACGATCGTATTCCATTCACCACTTCCACATCCATGATGCGAAGGTGTGGATCCTTGACAATATCCACCTTCACGCCAGCGATCGTACAGAAAGCAGCCCACTTGATCTGATCCCGTCGGAAGTCGAACGCATCTCCGAACTCCTCCGTGAGCTGGGACACGATCAGTGGTCGATCGAATTCACCATGTGCGAACAGGTCCAGGTCGATGGACCTCCTGTGGCCATAGCGCAACGCCAATGCCGTTCCTCCGACCAAGGAGAAGTCGCGAAGGGCCGGAACGCCCATTAGGCGATTCAGTACGGTAAGTGTGTCCGGTTCGACCGTCTCAAGATGTAGCATCGGAATTCCTCCAGCGGCTTGTCGAATATGGCACTAACGAAATGAAGCGTTGCCAGCGGCAGGAACTTGGCGTTCAAGAGCGCATCGACGACATGCTCATCACCATAATACCGCCTGCAGTTTCGAATGTCCTGCACATCGCCACGTTCGAATACGCGCTCAATGATGAAACTCGCCTTGCCGTCGTAGTCCAGCTTGTCGAAGTCCACATCCCAGAAGATGCGGCGGGCTAGGATGGGGATGGACTTCGTTGACACATGCCAAAAGTAATGTGCCGAGGTCGGGTGGTTCCCGCATCTTTGCGTCCGCGACGTTGAAGGTTTCCAGGGCGTTCGCACCACATTGCCGCCAAGTCGGCACGAAACGCATGAGCACAGGAGAGGACAGACTGAAGACGCTTATCGGCCATGCCAAGGAGTATGGCTTCGTGTTCCAGAACAGTGAGATCTACGATGGCCTGAGCGCCACGTACGACTACGGCCCGTACGGAGTCGAGCTGAAGAACAACATCCGGCAGTACTGGTGGGCGGCCATGACCAAGCTCAACGAGAACATCGTTGGATTGGACTCCGCGATCTTCATGCACCCCACGGTGTGGAAGGCCAGCGGCCACGTCGACGCCTTCAACGATCCGCTGATCGACAACAAGGACAGCAAGAAGCGCTACCGCGCGGATGTCCTGCTGGAGGATCACATCGCCAAGTACGCGGACAAGATCGAGAAGGAGGTGGAGAAGGGCCGGAAGAAGTTCGCGGAAGGATTCAACGAAGAGCAATTCCGCGCGACGAACCCGAACGTGAAGCGTTCACAGGAAAGGATCGATGCGGTGGAAGGAAGGATGAAGGAAGCGCTCGGCGCAAATGATCTCGAAGCGGTGAGACAGCTGATCATCGACGAGGAGATCAAGTGCCCGGTGAGCGGCACGGCGAACTGGACGGAGGTGCGGCAGTTCAATCTGATGTTCGCCACCGAGCTCGGCAGCGTGAGCGGCGAGAGCAGCACGATCTACCTGCGTCCGGAAACCGCGCAAGGGATCTTCGTGAACTTCCTCAACGTGCAGAAGAGCGCGCGCATGAAGTTGCCCTTCGGGATCGCGCAGACCGGCAAGGCCTTCCGCAACGAGATCGTCGCCCGGCAGTTCATCTTCCGCATGCGCGAGTTCGAGCAGATGGAGATGCAGTTCTTCGTGAAGCCGGGCACCGAGATGGAGTGGTACAACACGTGGAAGGAGAAGCGCATCGCGTGGCACCGCGCACTCGGCATGCCCGCAGAGAACTACCGCTTCCACGATCACATCAAGTTGGCGCACTACGCCAACGCCGCCTGCGACATCGAGTTCCGGTTCCCGATGGGCTTCAAGGAGCTCGAAGGCATCCACAGCCGAACGGACTTCGACCTGAGCAGCCACGAGAAGCACAGTGGCAAGAAGTTGCAATACTTCGACCCGGAAACGAACGAGAGCTACGTGCCGTACGTGGTGGAGACTTCGATCGGACTGGACCGCATGTTCCTCGCGGTGCTGAGTTCGGCCTATGAAGAAGAGAAACTTGAAGGCGGCGAAGAGCGTGTGGTACTCCGCATCCCCGCCCCGCTCGCTCCTGTGAAGGTGACCGTGATGCCACTGGTGAAGAAGGACGGCCTACCCGAGAAAGCGCGGGCGATCATCGACGGCTTGAAACTCTCGCACAACTGCCAGTACGACGAGAAGGACAGCATCGGCAAACGCTACCGCCGCCAGGACGCCATCGGCACGCCGTATTGCATCACCGTGGATTACGACACGATGAACGATAACACAGTGACCCTGCGCGACCGCGATACGATGAAGCAGGAACGGGTTGCGATCGCCGATCTGGAGAAGATCGTAGGTGAGAAGGTTGATCTGCGGGGTCTGCTGAAGCGGTTGTAGGCAATATCTTCGGCGCCCCAATACCTACCCAGGTGGCGGAATCGGTAGACGCGCTGGTCTCAAACACCAGTGAAGCAATTCGTGCGGGTTCGAGTCCCGCCCTGGGTACCAGAGCATGTGCTCATGTGGACATGTGACCATGTGCGCATGGCGGATCGGCCTACCAGCGTGCGTTCATGAAGGCATGAGCACATGGACACACGGGCACATGGAGCCCCGGATGCAACAGGATTCGCTCGTTTACACCGACCCGAAGAAGCAGGGGCGCTACGATCACGCCTACATGCGTATGGCGGTGGAGTGGGCGCGCCTGAGCCACTGCACGCGTAAGAAAGTGGGCGCCCTCATCGTGAAAGAGGGCATGATCATCAGCGATGGGTACAACGGTACCCCGACCGGTTTCCCGAATGATTGTGAGGACGACGGAGGGATCACCCACTGGTACGTCCTGCATGCCGAAGCCAATGCGATCATGAAGGTGGCACGCAGCACGAACAATGCACGCGGTGCGACGCTTTACCTCACCCATTCCCCCTGTAGGGAGTGCAGCAAGCTGATCCTTCAAGCAGGGATCAAGCGACTGGTCTACCTCGACGCCTACAAGGATCCATCGGGGTTGGAGTTGTTGCAGAACGGCGGTTTGTTGGTCAGCAAGCTCGATAAGGTGTAGCGCATGGACCCGCAACGGCACCGGATCTCGCCCTTCGTCCCCTTGATGATCGCGCTTGCCTTGGTGGCCGGTCTGCTCCTCGGTCGTGGCATGCAGGCCGATGAGGGACCGATGAGGATATTCCATCTGCGGGCACCCACCGCGGCGGAGAAGGTGGGGCAGGTGCTGGACCTGATCGACCGGCAGTACGTGGATAGCGTGGAGAAGGGCGCGCTGGTGGAAGAGGTCATACAGGATCTGCTACAACGATTGGATCCGCACAGCTACTACCTGAGCGCGAAAGAGCTCCGCGCGGCGACCGAGCCCTTGGAGGGAAGCTTTGATGGTATCGGGGTTGAATTCGCCATCCAACGGGACACCGTGGTGGTGGTCTCACCGGTGGAAGGAGGTCCCAGTGCTGCCTTGGGCATTCGCGCCGGTGATCGGATCCTTCGGGCGGATAGCACCGCGATATCCGGAGTGAGCATCACCAATGAAGGGGTGATGAAACTGTTGCGCGGTCCGCAAGGAAGTAAGGTGACGGTGCTGCTATCGCGGCGAGAACGAAAGCTTCCGTTCGAAGTGACCATTACGCGTGGGAAGATCCCGATCAACAGCTTGGCGGCCGCATTGATCTGGCCGGATGGTGTGGGCTACATCAAGCTCTCCCGCTTCGCGAAGAACACGCACGCGGAATTCCTGGAGGCCGCCAACTCCTTGCGGAACCAAGGCATGACCAAGTTGGTGCTGGACCTACGCGGGAATGGGGGTGGATTCCTCACCGCCGCAGTGGATCTGGCCGATGAATTCCTCTCCAATGGTCAGGTGATCGTGTACACGATGGGGCTTCACTCGCCACGCAGGGATTTGATCGCTACTGATCGTGGGTCCTTCGAGGATATTCCCTTGGCGGTGCTGATCGATGAAGGTTCCGCCAGCGCGAGCGAGATCATCGCAGGCGCGATCCAGGACAACGATCGAGGCGTGATCATCGGTCGAAGGTCCTTTGGTAAGGGGCTTGTACAAGAGCATGTGGACCTTCCGGACAGCAGCGCCATCCGTTTGACCACCGCCCGTTACTACACCGCCAGCGGTCGTTCCATCCAGAAGGCCTATGGTGAAGGGGTGGATTACAATGCCGAATTCGACGGTCGTTTCGCACATGGTGAACTCCTCTCCGCGGACAGTATCCACATGGACACGACCCATGTGTACCGCACGCTTTCCGGTCGCAAGGTCTATGGCGGTGGCGGTATCATGCCGGATCTCTTCGTTCCCGCCGATACCGCGGACGGGTCCAGGTTCCTGACGGACTTGTTCTTCACGGGTGTCCTCAACCAATTCACATTCGATCTTGCGGATAAGGACCGCACTCGATTGAAGGCGATGGGATCCCCGAAGGCCTTTGCCGACCATTATGAAGTCCCCAACCTCGTGTTGGAGGACCTGCGGACCTTCGCACGGGGACAAGGCGTTAAAGATGCGCCCGGGGAACTGGAACGCTCGCGCGGCACGATCATCTCACGACTAAAGGCTGGAATTGCCCGGAACATCTGGGGCGATGAAGGGTTCTATGAGGTCCTGCTCCGGTCGGATCCGGCCTTCAAGCGGGCACAGGGTGAACTGGCCCACCCAACGGTGGTTCTTCACAAGAAGTAGTGCGTCGGAAAATGAAAAAGGGACCCATAGGTCCCCTTTCCACTTGTTTTGTGCGATGCATCGTGGTCAACAAGGGCCGGAACGACCCTGTTCGATCACTTCTTCGTCGGCACGGCAGCAGCGGCAGCAGCAGCAGCAGCGGCAACAGAATCAGCCTGTACCTGAGCAGCAGCGGCAGCAGCAGCGGCCTCATCGGCCATGCGCATGCTATCCGCACGCAGAACAGCGGAGATACTGTCAGCCACAGCCTTGGCTTGGGCCTCCATTTCGGCCTGTGAAGGACCGCAGGCAACTACGAAGGCTGCCATGCTGGCCAAAAGCGCGATCTTCTTGAACATTGTGTTTGGTACGTTTGGTGAAAGTGGCCGCAAATGTAGACGTTCCCCGTTCACCTGCAAGAAGTATTGCATCCATGTGCAAGTATCTTAGCCGGATCACTGAGATCCACCTACCAAAACACCTCGGACCATGCCCTTCCAACTTCCCGCATTGCCTTACGCGTTCAACGCTCTAGAGCCTCATATCGACGCCAGAACCATGGAGATCCACCATGGCAAGCACCACCAGGCCTACGTGAACAACCTGAACAAGGCTATAGAAGGAACCCCTTTGGATGGTCAGTCCATAGAGGAGATCATGAAAGGGCTGGATATGGCGAACATGGCGGTCCGCAACAACGGTGGCGGCCATTACAACCACAGCCTGTTCTGGACGGTGATGAGCCCCAAGGGTGGCGGGGACCCAGCCGGTGATCTCGCCGCCGCGATCGAGAAGGACCTTGGCGGATCCGGTGCATTCAAGGAGAAATTCGGAGCAGCCGGAGCTACGCGCTTCGGAAGCGGTTGGGCGTGGCTGTGTGTGCAGAAAGGCGGGAAGCTGGAGGTTTGCTCCACCCCGAACCATGGACAATCCGCTTATGCCCGGCACCGGTTGCGGAGGCACCCCCATCCTTGGATTGGATGTATGGGAGCATGCCTACTACTTACATTATCAGAACCGTCGCCCGGATTACATCGCGGCTTTCTGGAACGTGGTGGACTGGACCGAAGTGGGCAGGCGCTATGCCGCCGGACGATAGGTCCTGGGTAGCCAAATACACAGGTGGTGGAGCAGCCTAGCTTTGGGCGCATGAAAGACGCGGCTTACGGGTTGATCATTGCCTTATCGTTGGTGCTGAAGAGCAGCTCCGCAGTGGCCGGTGGACCCTATCAAACCCTGGTTGATCCAGCCATCATCAGCGTGGTCATCGAGGTGCACACTGCGGATCCCACAAAGCCGGAGAACACCCGGTTGATGGCGAGTGCTCTCGCGGTACTTCTAGGTCCCTTCGGAGCCCACCGGCTGTACTTGGGTACGAACACCACGGTGGCGGTGGTCTACGGCCTGACCTTCGGCGGCTTCGGGGTGCTGGCGCTGATCGACCTGGGGCACCTTCTGTTCTCGAAGGATCTGGACCGGTTCCGGAACAACGACCGGGTGTTCATGTGGACACGCGAACGCGAACCTACTCCACCGTAACGCTCTTGGCCAGGTTCCGGGGCTGATCCACGTTGCAACCACGCATCACCGCGATGTGATAACTCAGCAGTTGCAGCGGTACCACGCTTAGAAGCGGCACCAGCTGGTCCGCGGTATCAGGGATCTCGATCACGTGGTCCGCAAGACCCTTCACCACGGTATCGCCTTCGGTCACAATGGCGATGATCTTCCCTTTGCGGGCTTTCACCTCCTGGATATTGCTGACCACCTTCTCGTAACTCGCCCCTTTGGTGGCGATCACGATCACAGGCATCTCCTCATCGATCAAGGCGATCGGGCCGTGCTTCATCTCCGCGGCCGGGTAGCCCTCCGCGTGGATGTAGCTGATCTCCTTCAGTTTCAGGGCGCCTTCCAAAGCTACCGGGAAACTCGACCCCCGACCCAAGTACAGCGCGTTCGCCGCGTTCTTGTAGATATCCGCGATGTACTTGATCTGTGGCTCCTTGGCCAATACCCGCTGCACCTTGTCCGGGATCGCTTCCAACTCGTTCAGCAACCGGTTGAATGAGCTGCCACCAAGGGCGCCCTTCTTCTGGCCGATCATCAACGCGAGAAGGGTAAGCACCGTTACCTGTGCCGTGAAGGCCTTGGTGCTGGCCACCCCGATCTCCGGACCGGCGTGGGTGTAGGACCCTGCGTGGGTGATCCGGGCGATGCTGCTTCCAACGACATTGCAAATGCCGAAAATGGTGGCCCCACGGCCCTTGGCAAGTTCGATCGCTGCCATGGTATCAGCGGTCTCCCCGCTTTGACTGATGGCAATGATGATATCCTCCTCGTTCACGATCGGGTTCCTGTACCGGAACTCGCTCGCATACTCCACTTCGACCGGGATCCGTGCGAAGTCCTCGATCAGGTACTCTCCCACCAAACCGGCGTGCCAGCTGGTGCCGCAGCCCACGATGAGGATCCGCTTCGCATTGATGAGTTTCTGCTCGAAGTCCAGGATACCCCCCAGAACCACCTCACCCTTCGCCAAGTTCAACCGGCCCCGCATACTGTCCCGTATGCTGCGCGGTTGCTCATGGATCTCCTTGAGCATGAAGTGATCGTAACCACCCTTTTCCAACGCTTCCAAGTGCATTTCCAGCTCTTGGATGAAGGGTGTCTTGTCCTGGTTCTTGATGTTCCTGATGCGCAAGCCGTGTGTCCGATCGATCACCGCGATCTCCCCATCCTCCAGGTAAACCACGTTCCGTGTGTGCTCGACGATCGGTGTGGCATCACTCGCAATGAAGTGCTCCGAACCGTTCTCCCCAATGCCGATCACGAGCGGTGAACTCTTTCTGGCAGCCACCAGGGAGTCCGGGGCCTTCCGGTCGATCACGACGATGGCATAGGCGCCTACGACGCTGTCCAATGCAAGCCGCACGGCCTCCACGAGATCCACGCCTTCCGTGCGCTGCACGTCGTCTATCAGGTGTACCAATACCTCGGTGTCCGTATCGCTGTGGAACGTGTGCCCGCGATGGGTGAGTTCCTCCTTGATCGCCGCGTAATTCTCGATGATCCCATTGTGGATCAACGCCAGGTCGCCGCTGGTCGACTGATGCGGGTGTGCATTCACATCATTCGGCGGACCGTGTGTTGCCCAACGGGTGTGCCCGATACCGAGCGAGCCCTTCATGGAACGACCGTTCACATGGCTTTCCAGATCACTGACCTTCCCTTGGCACTTATGAATGCTCAGCACACCTTGTTCGAGAAGAGCGACCCCAGCGCTGTCGTAGCCCCGGTATTCCAAGCGCTTCAGCCCATTCAGCAGGATGGGGTACGCATCCTTGTCTCCGATATAGGCTACAATGCCGCACATGATCGCTGATCAGTAATCGGTAAATGTAAGTTTCAGTCGCATCGGGGTTTCCGCCGTACCCGGGCCGCTCAGGATCACCCGGTTGGCGCTCACCCCTCCGCTACCGGGGATCACTTCGACCCCGGTGTTCTCAAGGGTCCCGTTGAGCAACTGTTGGATGTAACGGGTGATATTGAACCGGTACGCGCGCTCCTCTGGTCGATAGAAACCATCGATAGCGCCGATCCCATTCAACTGATCAGGAAGGAACGCATCCGCACCATTCGCATCCTTCCGGAAGAGGAAGAGTTGGGTGGGTGGTACGTAGTACGGATAGTAGGTTCCGTGAACGGGTAGAACGAGTTCGGCCTTCGCAAGGATCCGTCCTTCACCACCGAATGCCATGATATCCGGGAATCGGATAGCTGTACGCACCCCTGCCAACGCTTGGATCCAGGTGGCCTGTTGCACGGTGATCGTGTCCGCCAGCGCTTGTTGAAGTCCGCCATCGATGGACCGATCGAATTGATGTTCGACCACCGTGTAGCGCGCGCTGTTCGAATTGATCAACAGATCGAGTGTTCGGGGTACGACCGGATCCGCATTCGTGTCCCGATAGTAGAGGGTGGCCTTCGATGCGGAGGCGATCAGGTCGAAGTAGAGGATGCCGCCTTGGTTCGGAAGCAGCCCCGTCGGGTTCGCCCGCACATAGAACCCTTTGAAGAACTGTAGGAACTGATCATTATCAGCCATGTTCGACGTGCCGATGGCATTCACGAAACGCTCGGCGAGAGCCGCAGAGAGGCGGATCCGGATCTGTGGAGCCAAGGAATCCCCTCCGATGACCGGTCGTGTCGTCGGTTTCGGTGTGATGCTTCCGCCACGGGTAGCCACCAAGTCATCATTCACGAAACTTGGAATGCGATCCGATCGATAGCTGGAATCAACCGTAATGGATTCGCTGAGTTCAAAGGCTTCGAAGACCTGCGGGTCCAGGTTCCCGTAAGCATTATTGAATCCGTCGAACGCGAACGCCAATACCAAGCTGTCGGCTACCAGACCGCTGGTATCCGTATCAATACCGATGTTGGTGCCCCCCGGTAGAAGGATCTGGGTGATGATCCCCGCGTTCACGACCCCGAACTGCGGGTCGAGATAGGTTCCCAGCAATTGCCGGGAAAGGCCATTGGTCCGTATGGACGAGTCGGCGATGGTGAACGCATGGATCCGTGCTGTATCAACACTCACCTCCAGCCGGTCTCCGGGTAGAAGATCCAAACCCAATTCCTCTTCTGGTTTGCGGCATCCGGTCACGACCAGCAAAGCCGCTAGCGCCCAAACTCCTTTCGGAACAAGGTCCTTCATGGACGGTTGGCGTTGTGGGATCACACCAAGGCCGCTTCCAGCACACTGTGGTAGAAGTCCGCGTGCGCATCCAGCAGGTCATCACCTGGATAGGCCAAGGTGGGCTTGTCGACCGACTTCACAGCCGACTCCAATCCCTTGCTCAATTTGGGGGATGCCTTCACGACCGCATCGCTCAAGCCCATACCGAACTTGTACAGTTCGTCCGTGGTCGGTTTGGCGAGGCTCTTCAAGACGTTCTTGTCGAAGCCCTCCATGGCCAACTTCTTCACCATGTCCTTGTCCAATGGTTCCGACTTCTGGTCGTACACACTGAACACCAACTTGGCATTCTCGAAGTGCGGATCGTCCGCGAAATAGTGCCGGATGTACAGGGGAACGAACGCGGTCATCCAGCCGTGGCAATGGATGATATCCGGAACCCAGCCCAATTTCCTTACGGTTTCCAGAACCCCGCGACCGAAGAAGAGCGCCCGTTCGTCGTTGTCGGGGTAGAAGTCGCCGTCCGGGGTGTATGTAGAGGCTTTTCGCTTGAAGTACTCCTCGTTGTCGATGAAGTAGACCTGCATCCGGGCGCTAGGGACACTAGCCACCTTGATCAGCAGGGCATGATCCGTATCGTTGATGATCAAGTTCATCCCACTCAGCCGGATGACCTCATGCAACTGATGCCTGCGCTCGTTGATGCAGCCGAATTTCGGCATGAACACCCGGATCTCATTGCCTCGATCCAGGATACCCTGAGGTAGGTTACGCGACACCTTGGCCATCTCCTCCGGAATGTCCATGAAAGGGGAAATGGACTGGGAGATGGTTAACACCTTCACATTCTTCAAGCTCATATGGGGCGGGGGAATTCGGGTACAAAAATATAGACTTTTCAGGGGAACATCAACGCGGGCGCCTAGTTTCGGCGGCTCAAGCCGCGTCAACAGGGCTTATTCCGTGAAGATCCTCACCACCCCGGAACACGCTGTGGAATGGTCCGCCCAGTCGCGGTTGGCTGGTCGATCCATAGGCTTCGTGCCGACCATGGGCGCCTTGCATGAAGGCCACTTGGACCTGGTTCGTCGAGCGCGTACGGAGAACGGTGTTGTGGTGTGCAGCATCTTCATCAACCCGCTACAATTCAATGATGCTGCGGATCTGGCTCGTTACCCCGTTCGAACCACGGAGGACCGGTCCATGCTGGAGAAGGCCGGTTGCGATGCCTTGTTCTCTCCGCGCAAGGAGGA
The DNA here is from genome assembly GCA_016721005.1 of Flavobacteriales bacterium. Classification (GTDB taxonomy): domain Bacteria; phylum Bacteroidota; class Bacteroidia; order Flavobacteriales_F; family PHOS-HE28; genus PHOS-HE28. The sequence goes on along the minus strand of JADKJM010000019.1, from coordinate 689,351 downwards.
GTTGTTCGCGGGTTTCAGCCCGTCGCAATATGATCTGGGTGGTCTTGATGAGTTCTGGGAAGGGCCGTCCAGGCCAGGTCATTTTCAAGGTGTAGTGAATGTGGTGGAAAGGCTTTTTCATTTCGTTCGTCCCGATTCCGCCTATTTCGGGGAAAAGGACCGTCAACAGCTTCACATCCTCCACTCCGTCGCCGACCGCTACCGGTGGGCCGAGCGGATCATCGCTTGCCAAACGGTTCGAGAATCCGATGGATTGGCACTGAGTTCCAGGAACTTGCGACTGAATGCTTCCGATCGCTCCTCCGCTTTGGCGTTGGTCCGTGCGCTCCGTTCAGCGGCTGACACCGCGTGGGCCAACTCTGTAAGCGCAACCATCGACGTCGGGGCCGCCGTGCTCAGGGATACCTCCGGGGTGATACCGGACTACTTCGGCATCGCGCATCCGGAAACATTGGCCCCACTTTCCGACTGGGGTGACCTATCCGAAGCCATCGCTTTGGTGGCAGCCCAAGTAGGACCGGTGCGATTGATCGACAACATCACCCTGACCCGGCCAGCATGAAGAAGGCATTGGTCAATGCGCTGAAGATCCTGGTGCCACTGGCGGTCGGTGTCTGGTTGATCCACAAGCAGTACAGCGATCTGAGCACAGCACAGCGGGCTGAACTGTTCACCGCGTTCCGTGCTGCTGATCTCGGCTGGCTGGCTCTTGCAATTGTGATCGGATGGTTCGCACACGTCAGTCGTGGTTGGCGGTGGCGCTACCTGCTGGAACCACTTGGTCACAAGCCCGGGTTCTGGAATTGCTACCACGCTGTGATGATCGGCTACTTCGTAAACATGTTCATTCCCCGGGCCGGGGAAGCAAGCCGTGCTGCATCACTTTACAGGGTGGAGCAGGTGCCCTTTGACAAGGGCTTCGGTACCATCATGGCGGAACGCGTGGTGGACATGGTCGTGCTCGGACTACTCGGCGTGCTTGCGGTTCTCATGCAACTGGAGAAACTCGACCTCTTCCGGACGCGGATCGAACAGTTCCGCTCGGAGCAGACAGTGAGCGCGGAGAGCAGCGGTGGTTGGGGTCTGTGGATCGCTTTGGGCGTGGCGTTGGCTCTTCTCGCAGGGGTGTATCTCTTGGTCACCCGGCCGGCACTGCGATCAAGGGTCATGGATCTGATCCGTGGTTTCATGGAAGGCCTGCGCACCGTCTTCCTGACCCGGAAGAAAGGACTGTTCATCCTGCACACCCTACTGATCTGGGCTTCCTACCTCGGGATGTTCCAGGTCGGCTTCTATTGCCTCCCGAGCATGGTGGACGTACCATTCGCAGGGATCCTGGCGGGCTTCATCGCCGGCGCGATCGGGATCATCCTGGTACAGGGCGGGATCGGGGTATACCCGGCTTTCGTCGCACTCATCGTTGGGGTGTACATGCCTGCTCCGGATGGTGGTGGCTTGCTCCGTCCTGATGCGCTCGCCATGGGTTGGCTTCTGTGGGCTGCGCAGATGGTGATGATCATCGTGCTGGGTGGCGTCTCGTTACTTTTGACGGCCTTGAAACGAACTCCTTCCACATGAGTACCGCTGAAGCACCCATAGTAACGGACAAACGTGTCGTGGATCGAGTGAACGCCGAACGGCTATGCAACATCTGGCGGATGAAAGGCGATCGGATCGTATTCACCAACGGATGCTTCGATATTCTGCACCGCGGTCATGTCGAATACCTCCAGGAGGCTGCGGCCTTGGGAGATCGCCTCGTGATCGGCGTGAACAGCGACACCAGTGTGAAGCGATTGGAGAAGGGTGCAGACCGCCCGTTGAACGATCAGGACAGCCGGGCGAAAGTTCTTTCCGCACTGCGCTTCGTGGATGCCGTGGTGATCTTCGAGGAGGATACCCCACTTGAGTTGATCACCGCACTTGCACCCGACGTGCTCGTGAAAGGTGGTGACTGGACCGAGGATCGGATCGTGGGCGCCAAGGTTGTGCGCGCGAACGGCGGCGATGTCCGGAGCCTGAAGACCGTGGATGGTTTCTCCACTACTGCACTTGTGGAGAGGATCCGCCGTGGCTAAGGTCCGCTCCCATTTCGTTTGTCAGCAATGCGGAACGAGCCATCCGCAATGGCTCGGGCAATGCAAACAATGCCAAGCGTGGAATACCTTGGTCGAAGAGATATTGGATCGTGTTGTTGAAAAGCGAAGCGCGCCATCGAGCACCCGCTCCAAGACCCCCTCACCCGTCGCCATTTCGGATATCCCTGAGCAGGACGATCCGAGGATCCCACTGACCGACAGCGAGCTTTCCCGGGTTCTTGGCGGTGGCCTTGTTCCGGGCAGCATCACGTTGATCGGCGGTGAGCCGGGCATCGGCAAAAGCACCTTGTTGCTTCAGACCGCATTGCGGAATCCACACATCAAGACCCTGTATGTTTCCGGTGAAGAGAGCGAACACCAAGTGCGGATGCGTGCGGAGCGCTTGCAGAATAGCAATGGTCAAGCTCCCATCTCCGCAAGCGAGTGCTTCATCCTTACGGAGACGAACACGCAGAACATCCTCAAGCACATCGAAGGCCTTCGTCCCGCATTGGTGGTGATCGACAGTGTGCAGACCCTGCATACGGCCTCATTAGAGGCGAGTCCCGGAAGCGTAGGCCAGGTGCGCGAATGCACCGCTGAACTGATGCGCTATGCCAAGGCCACCGGGATCCCCATGGTGCTCATCGGGCACATCACCAAGGATGGCGCGATCGCTGGCCCGAAGGTGTTGGAACACATGGTGGATTGCGTCTTGCAGTTCGAAGGCGATCGCGATCATGCGTACCGGTTGCTGCGACCATTGAAGAACCGTTTCGGGAGTACCAATGAGTTGGGCATCTACGAAATGCGCGGGAGCGGATTGGACATTGTGGAGGATCCGAGCCAGGTCCTGCTCGGTGATCGTCGTGAACGGCCCAGTGGCGTGGTGGTTGCGGCCACGCTCGAAGGCATGCGCCCACTTCTGGTGGAAGTACAGGCGCTCGTGAGCAGTGCGGTGTATGGAACCCCGCAGCGCAGTTCGACCGGATTCGATCTACGCCGGTTGAACATGTTGCTCGCCGTCCTCGAAAAGCGATGCGGCTTCCGGTTGGGCCAGAAGGATGTCTTCCTCAATCTCGCTGGTGGCTTTCGTGTGGAGGAACCAGCTATGGACCTTGCGGTGGTGTGTGCCGTATTGAGCAGCAACGTGGATATCGCAGTGCCCATGGATACCGCTCTGTGTGGTGAAGTGGGGCTTACCGGCGAGGTGCGTCCGGTGGCACGCACGGATCAGCGGATCGCAGAAGCGGCGAAGCTGGGTTTTGCTCGGATCATTCTTCCTGCGGGAACAAAAGGCCTCGCGCCGACGAAGGGGATCGAGGTGGTTAGTGTTGCGCGCGTCGAGGACGTTCTCGCTCGACTCTTCGGCTGACGGATCGGATCGACCAGCCAACCATTTTCGAGCTGTCACGTCATTGACCCAACCGGTCATCGACACCAACCTGCGTCGTGTTCCGGGTGGATGGGAACCACTCTGTGGAAGGACAACAAGGCGACCGAATGGAGCAACCCGTCACGACCACCACTGACCATTGTACGTTCACCTTCCTTGCCCCGCAGTTGTTGGAACAACGATTCCACTCCACGGCTCGGTTCGACTCCGCAACGCTTCGAGTTGTCGCCAAGGTGCGCGACAAATTGTGCGGAAAGGAACCCTGCGCGGTCATGGTGGTGATCCCATTTGAGGTCCCGGTGGACCCATCCGCTACGAACGTCGATCACTTCACCGGGCAACGGAATAAGCGTCTGATCCACGCGTTGGCGATCGTGGCGGAGGGCGCGCAAATGCACAGTGTGTCGAAGTTCTACTTCAACTGGTACCCTCAGATCTTTCCCGTGTGCGTATTCGATGCGACCCCTGAAGCGCTGAAGTGGCTCAAGGCATCCTTGGCGGAGCGGGTAACGGAAGTGTGAATCCTATTTGAACGCCGGGATGCCGGTCACCTCGGCACCGGTGATCAACAGGTGGATATCGTGCGTGCCTTCATAGGTCACCACACTTTCCAGGTTCATCATGTGGCGCATGATCGGGTACTCGTTCGTGATCCCCATGCCGCCCAGGATCTGCCGCGCCTCGCGCGCCACGGTCAACGCCAGGTGTACGTTGTTCCGCTTCGCCATGCTGATCTGCGCCGTAGTCGCACGGCCTTCATTGCGCAACACACCCAAGCGCCATGTGAGCAGTTGTGCTTTGGTGATCTCCGTGATCATCTCGGCGAGCTTCTTCTGTGTCAGTTGGAACCCTCCGATGGGCTTGCCGAACTGGATGCGTTGTTTGGAGTACCGAAGTGCGGTATCGTAGCACTCCATGGCCACGCCGAGCGTGCCCCAAGCGATGCCATAACGCGCGCTGTCCAAGCAGCCGAGCGGCGCACCAAGCCCGCTCTTGTTCGGCAGCAAGTTGGCCTTCGGGACTTTCACATTGTCGAACACCAGTTCTCCGGTGGGACTGGCGCGAAGTGAAAGCTTACCGTGCGTGGTGGGTGTGGTGAATCCTTCCATTCCGCGCTCCACGATCAATCCATGGATCCTTCCTTCCGTGTTCTCCGCCTTCGCCCACACCACGGCGATGTCCGCGATCGGGCTGTTGCTGATCCACATCTTGGCACCGTTCAGGAGATAGTGGTCGCCCTTGTCCTGGAACGTCGTCACCATGCCGCTTGGGTTGCTTCCGTGATCGGGTTCGGTCAATCCGAAACAACCGATCTTCTTCCCTTGCGCTAGAAGTGGCAACCACTTCTTCTTCTGTTCCTCGCTGCCATATTTCCAGATCGGGTACATCACCAGCGAGCCTTGCACACTACACAGACTGCGCAGTCCACTATCCACACGCTCGATCTCCTGCATGATCAGCCCATAGCTGATCTGGTCCAGACCCATACCCCCGTATTCGGTCGGCACCATCGGCCCGAACGCACCGATCTCGGCGAGACCCGGGATGATCTCCGGATGGAACTCTGCGTTCTCGAAGCTCTCTTCAATGATCGGCTTCAAGTGCTTGCTCACATACTTCCGCGCAGTATCGCGGATCAGTTTGTGCTCCTCCGTGAGTAACTCATCCACCAAATAATGGTCGTGGCTCTGATAGAGGTCCGTGGCGGCTTTTTTCGGGGCGGCAGTGCTGGTGCTCATAGGTTCGTCCGGCTGTTCCGGGGCGGCGAAATTAGAATACCCGGCCCGGGTGCTTCCCACACGGCTATTTTCGCGGCCATGGAGGGATTGCCACGCGCAAGCGATCCATTGTCCGCGGATTGGATCACCTGGGTATTGATCGGATGCCTGCTCGTGCTGGCCACGATCAACGTGGGGTCACCACGTAAATGGCGCGTACTCCGACAATCCGTATTCCGCATGCGCATCGGCAAGCAGACCTTGCGCGAGGAGGTGGATCTGCGCGACCGGAGTGTCCTTGGGTTATTGGCGGTGTCGGCTATTGTGGTCTCCCTTTTCCTCTGGCAGGCAGCGAAATGGCAGGGCATACAGCATCCCCCGTCGTACTACATCCTCTTGATCGGTATCGTGTTGCTGCTTGCTGCACAAGGCGTGCTCCTGGGCATCGTTTCCTTGTTGACCCGGAGCGATGGCGGAACGAATGAGTACCTCTATTCGGGCACTCTGTTGTTCGCATCCATGGGCATCGCACTCTTCCCGATCGTGGCGTTGATCGCGTACAAACCTGAATGGCGCGAGGGTCTACTGCTCGCCGGAACGATCATCGTTGGCCTGCAACTTCTCTACCGTTGGCTGCGAGGCGCTTGGATCGGAGTGGGTCAGGGGGTCCCGCTGGGCTACATAATCATTTACCTTTGCGCCTCCGAGATCGCGCCGTTGTTACTCGCGATCAACGGTCTCTGGTTCACGATCCACCCGACCTCTCCCACTTAAGCCGACCGGCCTTGAAGATCAAGACCATCCTCGTGTCGCAGCCAGCTCCCACGGACGAGAAGTCGCCCTATCATGAGTTGGCCCGGAAGTACAACCTGAAGATCGACTTCCACGCATTCATCAATGTGGAAGCGGTGCCCGGGCAGGATTTCCGGCAGGAGCGGATCAACATCATGGATCATTCGGCGATCGTGCTCACGAGCCGGAATGCCGTGGATCACTTCTTCCGGATGTGCAAGGAGTTGCGGCTCACGGTGCCGGAGAGCATGAAGTACTTCTGCGTATCGGAGTCAGTGGCGTACTACGTGCAGAAGTACATCGTCTATCGAAAACGGAAGGTCTTCATCGGCAAGCAGACCTTCCTGGACCTGATGGATGTGATCAAGAAGCACAAGGACGAACGCTTCCTTGTGCCGTGCAGCGACATCCAGAAAAGGGAGATACCCAACCTCTTGGACAAGGCTGGTGTGAAATACACCAACGCGGTGTTCTATCGCACCGTGGCAAGCGACCTCAGCAGCTTGAAGAACCTCAGCTATGATATGCTGGTCTTCTTCAGCCCTGGCGGGATCGAGAGTTTGAAGAAGAACTTCCCGAAGTTCAAGCAGAACGGGATCATCATCGCCGCTTTCGGACCCACCACCGCGAAATCCGTGCGTGACAATGGTTTCCGTTTGGATCTGGAAGCACCGTTGCCCGAAGCGCCGAGCATGACCGGGGCCATGGAGCTCTTCATCAAGCGCGAGGCGAAGAAGAAGTGATCACGGTACGTCGATCCGGCGAACCGATCATGACGACCAAACCACCGCCGGACGTGGAGCGCCATACCTTCAGCAAAGAAGAACGTCTTCGCGGTCGCTTGCGTGTACAGGAGGTCGTGACCACCGGACGCACTGTTCATGAAGCCCCGTTCAAACTGACCGGCAAGATCATGCCGCTTCCCGCAGCCGTTCCGGCACAGATCGCCTTCGCGGTGCCGAAGCGGAATATGCCGCTGGCTGTACATCGCAATCGGATGAAACGATTGATGCGCGAGGCATACCGTCACAACAAGCATCGCTTCCACGCCCAACTCACCACTTCCGGCAAGCAATGTGCGTGGCTGTTCATCTTCCGCGGCAAGACCCCCATCACCCTCGCCGAGACCGAAATGAAAATAACACGGGCATTGGAACGTTGGATGCAACAGCATGGGTAGGATCCTCGCGTGGCCGTTGATCGGGTTGGTGCAGATGTACCGATACGCGATCTCGCCATTGCTGCCCGGTTCGTGCCGTTATACACCCACCTGCTCCGAATACGGTCTGCTCGCTCTTCGCAGGCATGGTGCCTTGCGCGGCGGCTGGCTCACCCTCAAGCGCTTTCTATCTTGTCACCCATGGGGCGGTCATGGTCATGATCCCGTTCCCGAAGCACCTTCCAAGTCATGAACATGTCCAAGCTACGCTCCGTGAAAATGTGGAGGAACCTGTTGCTCGCTGGTGTGATCGCCGGTGGTGGTGCGATCACCATCGCTGCCGGGGACAACTTCTTCGAGATCAGCAAGAACCTGGAGATCTTCACGGACCTCTACAAGGAGTTGAACGTGTACTACGTGGACGACACGCAGCCCGGACAGCTCATGAAGACGGGGATCGATGCGATGCTCGCGTCTCTGGATCCGTACACGCAGTACATCCCGGAAAGCGACATGGAGGATTACCGCTTCATGACCACAGGTCAGTACGGCGGCATCGGCGCGTTGATCAAACGCAAAGGCGACAAAGTGGTAGTGAGCGAACCGTACGAGAACTTCCCCGCGATGAAGGCCGGCGTCTGGGCCGGTGATGAGATCGTAGAGGTGGACGGCCGGAAGATCGGCGGCATGAACACCGACGAAGTGAGCAAGTTGCTCAAGGGCCAGAGCGGCACCTCGGTTTCCGTGATCACCAAACGGGCGGGCGCTGAACCCACCCATTATGACCTCACCCGGGAGGAGATCAAGATCCCTGATGTGCCCTACAAAGGCATCATCGATGTGACGAACCATGTGGGATACCTGCGGCTCACGAGCTTTACACAGACCGCCAGCCAGGAAGTGCGTAATGCGCTGAAGGAATTGAAGGAGCAGGGCGCGACGTACATGGTGGTGGACCTTCGCGGCAATGGTGGCGGTCTCTTGCGCGAAGCCGTGAACATCGTGAACCTCTTCGTCGCCCGGAACGAACCCGTGGTGGAGACGAAGGGCCGTATCGCTGAATGGGACAAGACCTACAAGACCCTGAGCGAACCTTTTGACGGTGAGATCCCGCTCGTGGTCCTGGTGGATGGCCAGAGCGCGAGCGCGAGCGAGATCGTGAGCGGTGCATTACAGGACCTCGATCGTGCGGTGATCCTCGGTGAGCGCACCTATGGCAAGGGGCTCGTACAACAGACCAAGGACCTGTTGTACAACAGCAAGCTGAAGGTCACCGTGGCCAAGTACTACATCCCCAGCGGCCGATGCATCCAGAAACTCGACTACGCCCACCGGGATAGCAGCGGCAAGGCTGTGGAGATGGAAGAAAAGAGCATTGCGGAATTCAAGACGCGCAACGGACGGCCCGTTTTCGATGGGCGCGGGATCCTGCCCGATGTGGAAGTGGTGGAGCCCGAGTTGGCCAAGGTGGTCGGAGGCCTTTACCAAGAGGATCTCTTCTTCGATTTCGCGACGAACTTCCGGTTGGCGCATCCGGAGATCGGTGCCGCCCAGGACTTCGTGGTGACGGATGAGATCTACCGCGCCTTCGTGGACTTCGTGAAGGACAAACGTTTCGACTATGACACCGAAAGCATGGCCGCATTGAAGGACCTGGAGGAGAAAGCCAAGAAGGAACGCTACTACGAACATGCCCAAGCGCAGATAGCCGCGCTTCGTGCCGCGCTCGCACCCGACCGCACGGAGGAACTTGTTCGTTTCCGCACCGACATCGAAGAAGCGTTGAAGAACGAGATCGTGGCACGCTATCACTTCCAGACCGGGCGCGCCCAAGCCGCCATGGGGTCCGACCCCTATGTGAAGAAGGCCATCGAACTGTTCGCCACGAAAGGCTACGCTCCGATCCTTGCGGGAACACGGAAATAGTTCCGGGCGCTTCGCATGACCCTTCCGCGAAGCCATTGCGTCTTCCGCCAAGTGCATGTGGGTGCGTTGGCGCTCTGCGTCATCTTTCTTCCATGGAGCACCGCTTTCCTCAGCATGGCGCAGATGCTCCTTGCGGCGAACTGGATCGCTGAGGGTGTTGTGACCAGCACGTTGAAGGATCGCTTCCGCAAAGCATTCACCTCGATCCCGGATCTGGTCTTCCTCTCCTTTCTGATCCTTCATCTCGTGGGACTGCTCTGGACGGAGGACCTTGCTTGGGGTCTTGATCTTGGCCGTATCCTCTTTCCGATCCTCGTCTTCGGCGTGATCCTCTCCGGCTCGGAACGACTGAGTGCAGCTGAATTGCGACTCGTGTTACGGCTGGGTGCATGGAGCGCGGTCGCATGCGGTCTATTCGGCCTTGTGTTCAGCGGTGCCGCGTCCGGAGATTATCGCGCGCTTTCTGTGTTCATCAGTCACATCCGTCTCGCGCTGCTGCTCTGCATGGCAGTGGTCATCTTCCTGTACTACCGCTCCGATCAATGGTGGTTGAACGTGATCCACTTGATGGCATCATTGACGGCCGCGTATCTGATCACTCGATTGAGCAGTATCCAAGGCTTGGTGGTCCTCGCCCTCATCGCTGCTGTAATGATCTGGCGTTGGGTGAAGGATCAAAGCCTGCGCATTCGCACATTGACACGAGCGCTACTGATCGTGGTGCCGGTCGCGATGCTCACATTGGTCGCCGTCTTGATCGAAGCGCGTCATGCACCCATGCCGAAAGGGATCTCCACGTTGGAGGAATACACCGCCGGTGGCGAACGCTACTACCACGACACCACGAACACCCAGACCGAGAACGGCACGCATGTGTGGTCCTACCTCGCGTGGAATGAACTCCACCGGACCTGGAAGCTCCGCAGCGACCGAACGCTTGATGATCCCGACGACCGCGATCATCCGCTATGGAGTACCATGGTGCGTTACCTCGCGTCGAAAGGACTTCGCAAGGACAGTGTGAGCGTGATGAGCCTGAGCGATGCCGACGTACGTGCGATCGAGCAAGGCATCACCAACGCGCTGCACGGTCAGCGCGGTCCGATCCGCGAACGCGTGGAGGAGGTGCTCTTCGAACTCGATCTCTATCGCGACGTCGGATTGGCAAGTGGACACTCGGTCGCGATGCGGATCGAATTCCAAAAGGCGGGTTGGGCGTTGGCGAAAACGAACTGGCTCTGCGGCGTTGGCACCGGGGATACACAACGTGCGTTCGATGCTTATTACACCAGTACGAGCAGTACGCTCGAAGCACAATGGCGCTTGCGCGCGCACAACGAATACCTCACCCTGTGGATCTCCTTCGGGATCTTCGGCTTGCTGTGGAGTTTGTTCTCGTGGTGGTGGCCCGCGTACCGACTGGGCGCGTGGAACAACCCGCTATTCATCGCTTGGGCGATCGCGTTCGGGATCTCGTGCCTCACGGACGACACCATCGAAACGCAAGCCGGCGCGACCTTCTTCGCACTGTACTACGCACTGCTCGTCTTTGCCGCTCCGCTCAATCGCGCTCCAGGAGGTCCATCACCCGCTGGACCGGGATCCGCGTGATGCAGTCACACTCCTTCCCCGCAGCGCACGTCGCGCATTGAGGATCGAAGGTCAACGCGTGCGCATCGATCCCCAGTGGTGCCCAACGCGCAGGGAAGATCGGACGGCGCATGGAGAACAAGCCAACGGTGCGCAGTCCCAAGGCAGCAGCTATGTGCAACGGCCCGGTGCTCGCCGCCACCATCGCGTTGCACGAACCGATCAGCATCATCAATTCTTCCAGATCGTAGCGACCACCGGCATCGGCGACATGCGGTAGATCCATCGGCAATTCCTTCCGGTAGATCCCCGCTTCCTTGGAAGTGCCGGTGATGATCACCTGCCACTTCGTGGGGTCGAGCGAACGCATGAGTGTGGCATAGTTGTCCAAGCCCCAACCCACGCCACTCCCTAACAGTGGATGAAGGATCACGCGCTTTCGATCCATCCGCAACAATGAGCGCACCTCATCGGTCGGCGTCGGCGCACGCAGACCCATGTGCGGAACCAGCTCCTGCACATTCGTGGGCATCGGAAGACCGAACGGTTCCAGCAATTTGATGTTCAACTGCGCCTCATGCAAGAGACTGCGCTTGCGGGTGAAGTGGACCAACTTGTTGCAGGTGGTCCAGTTGAACAAACGGTGGCTCGTCGCGATACGAAGTGGGATCCCCGCCTTCTTCGCCCAGAGCGCTACATCGCGATGCGGGAACACGTGTACGATCGCATCCGCCTTCGTCGCGGCGAGCATCGAAGGCGCATCACCTGCTTGCAATTCCTCCAACGTGATGATCGCATCCACATGATCGCAATGCTTCCACACCGCACGCGCATACTCCTTGCAGATCACGATGATGCGTGTGTCCGGTGCGTGCGCCTTGATCCAACCCGCTGTGGTCAGCGTCACCACCGCATCGCCCAACGCATCGGGGCGACTGAGGATCACCGTCCCAGGGATCCTCATGTGCGTTGTTGAATGGCCTTGAGCTTGGTGTACTTCATCCGTGTGGCGCGTGCGCTGATCCACGCGATGGTGAATCCGTGACGGCCATCCAGGAAACCCAACTGGATGATGTACGAGCCGATGAACTTCGCGATCGGCGAGAACCACAACTTCAACGCACTTGCGCGCTTGCCTTGCGCAGCGAGCGTCTTCGCAGCGATGGTGGTGAAGTACTCGACCTGCTTCTCGTGGTCGGCAGCGGAGTAGTAACTGTAATGAAGGAGGTCGCCTTCCAGGTGTTCGATGCGCGCATCCGCATCCATCTCGTACCGGTCGTGCGGGTTCGTTCCTGCCCAACGGCCCTTGCGACTATCCCATAAGCGCAGCTTGCGATCCGGGTACCAGCCGCCGTGACGGATCCAACTGCCGCAATAGTTCGTCAGCCGGTTCATGGTATAGCCATCGGCACTTCCGCTTCGCGCCGCGAGGATATTCGCGCGCAAGCGATCGTCCAGTGCTTCGTCCGCATCCAACGACAGGATGAAGGGATGCGTGGCGTGTGTGATCGCCCGGTTCTTCTGTTCGATGTGGCCATCGAACGCATGTTGAATGAACCGTGCGCCATGTTCGCGTACGATCACTTCGGTGCGATCGGTGCTGAAGGAGTCCACCACCACGACCTCATCGGCCACGCCTTTCACGCTTTCCAAGCAACGACCGATGTTGCGCTCCTCATTGAAGGTGATGATAACGACCGATAGCGGACGCATGTGCATGACCCCGATGCGAACGGGAGCCGCAAGCTAATGCCCTGCTTCCGCAGCGAACCACGATCGCTCCGGGCCGACGAGCCTACAAGTGCTCCACCACCACGCGGCCGGTGAGGATCACTTGATCCTGCTGTAGCACGCGGTATGCGTACAAGCCATTGGCAAGGAAGGCCGTGGTGATGGTTGCACGACCATTGGACACCGCCTTGCGCGCCACGATCCGTCCGGTCGGGTCCATCAATTCGATGCTACTCCGGCCTTGCGGATCCACTCCGGTGAGGTCGATGAAGAAGTCACGATCCGCAGGATTCGGGAAGGCATGTACCGCTGCACCTGCTTCGGCACCGGCGATCCCCGTCGGCATTTCCACCACCACTTCCACACGCGGGCTTTCGCACACCACCAAGGGTTCACTCACTTCCAGATCGTAGAAGAAGTAGTAGTACAGCGTGGCGTTCGCGCCGGTGGCGCTGCTGCTGGTCATACTGCCGAAGGTGCCGAGCGCGTACGGATAAGCAAGGTTGCTTCCGGTACCATCCCGCCACAGTTGCGGATCACCCGCCATGACGCGCAGCCCGTAGCTACCTGCCGATGGAACAAGGAAGTTCAGGTCCACGCGGCTTTCGCCGTCAGGCAGGTTGAAGGTCCCTTGCACCACGGTAGCGCCTGCGGCTGTGACGATCCCGATCGAACGACTGCCCGCACCGTTCGCATACACTTTCACGGAACGGATCATGAACGGTTGGTTCGCCGTGAAGAGCTGGTAGTTGTTCGCGTTCGGATGGTATTGGCCATTGGCCGCGCTGTTGTTCGTCTTGCCACCATACACCGATGTCGTGCTGCTGGAGATCGAACTCGTACACCAAAAACTCGTGGTCGCGTTCAGGAAGGGCGTATCCCATGTGTTGCCAGAGCCCACTGGTGAACCACCCGTTGGTGCGCTGTACCAACTGATGCCCGTTCCTGTTGCATCGAGCGTTGCCGTTCCAGGTCCGGGCAGTTGCACGTTGTTCGCTGTGGGCGAAACCGGAGCTGCGAGCACTGTGACATCCACCGCGGCCGAAGTGTACGTACCGCACACACCGGTGAAGGTGACGCTGTACGATCCGCTCTGTGCAGGGCTGATGCTCGCGGTCGTTTGGCCACTGCTCCATTCGATGTTCTGCGCCACGTTCGAGGTGAGCGTGAAGGGTGATCCGGCGCAGACGATCGGATAGGCACTTGACGTGATGATCGGTGCGGCTTCGATCGGCGGGTTCAGGATCGTGCTGTTGGAGTAATCGCTGGTCTCGCCTACGCATTCCACTTGCACTTGGAACTCGTACGCCACGCATGGATCGATCCCCGATACGAGAAGTTCGTTCACGGCGATCCCCATCGTTTCGATCCAATCCGTTGAACCGACCGCGCGGTAGCGCGCATTGAATGGACCGGCGCTCGTGGCCGTCCAGCCGAAGGTGGCGTTGGTACCGTTGCGCACCACATTGCCGCCGAAGGGCGAAGGACAGGTTCCGCATGCGGCCATGATCAGTTGCATGCTGTTGCCGGAACTGATCCGGCCACCGGTCACGATGTTGCCCGGCAGGTTGCCTACTTGCTCCACGCCTTCGAAGAGTTTCTGGCGCACATACAATGCACCTTCCACCGGATCGGCGTGTACGAGGCCCATCAAGCTGGAACACGGCGCGCTGTAAAGCAGGCCGATGACGCCAGCCGTAAGCGGACAGGCGAAGCTGGTGCCGCTGGTGGTACCGAAGCCACCACCGATACTGGTGGTAAGAACGTTCTCACCGGGTGCGCCCACATCAATGGTGGTGAGGCCCCAAGCCGAGAACGTGCGTTGATCCGTAGTGTTCGTGGCGGTGACGCTGATCATGAAATCGCTCGGGCAGGCCGTGGGAAGGTCACCCACGTTGTCCACATCCACCGCGTTGTTCGCGGTGGCGCCGCAGTTCAGGATCCCCGCAGTGCCCAGCGTATCGTACATCGCGCACCACATCGGTGAGTTCGCAGGTTGTCCGCCGTCGATGCCCCAGCTCGCGCTGGTGGCTACCACGAAGGCGCCCGTTTGTCCGTTGCTCGCATTGTAGCGACGACGCATCACCAAGGGATAGGTGTACGCTGCGACCACTTGCGCTTCGCTGGTGCCGCCGTAGTTCACGGGCATGATCCTCACATTCCAGTTCGCGCCCACCACACCGGCACCGTTGTTCCCGACCGCTCCCATCATACCTGCGCATTGCGTACCGTGGCTGCCGCTGTACACATTGTCGTTGTTGCTCGGTGTGTTCCATCCGCGACGATCATCGGTGTAGCCGTTGCCGTCATCGTCGATACCGTTGCCGGGGATCTCACCGGCGTTCAGCCAGGCGTTCGCTGCGAGATCCGCGTGACCGAGGTCCGCGTTCTCGATGATGCACACCACGATGGTATCGCCGGTGGCGGTCACTCCGCCCGTGCTGATGTCCCACGCGGCCTCGCTATCAATGTTCTGGTGGTGCCATTGCTGGCCGTATTGGGTGTCATTGGGCACCACGCGCTCCTTCACCACGTGGTTGTTCTGCGCAAGGAGGACTGCAGGATGGTACAGCACCGCACGCAACATGTTCCATTGGGGCAGGGCATTGGCATCGAAGCGCAGCAACCACGCCCGCATGGGTGCGCTCACTTCATGATCGATCCGCAGACCGGTGGTCCGGCCATCGAGCTTAGCGAGATCGGCGACGATCGTATTCGCATCGGCTCCGGGTTGGAGCATGAGCAGGATCTCACCGGGGAGATATTCGGGGCCGCTGAGCTGTGCGCGGAGGGGGCCGCACACGGCCACAGCCG
The DNA here is from genome assembly GCA_016721005.1 of Flavobacteriales bacterium. GTDB lineage: Bacteria > Bacteroidota > Bacteroidia > Flavobacteriales_F > PHOS-HE28 > PHOS-HE28. The sequence continues at coordinate 674,147 of JADKJM010000019.1, read as the reverse complement.
CAACGACGAGGGTAACGAGCTTCTTCATGTTCTGGTTCCAAGGAATTCCGGACAAACTTAGGGGACCGGTGGTTCGCACAGCGCCCAGCTGGACAGAGGCTTGCACAAGGGTGACGAAGGGTATTGGAAGGCTGATGGGAATTGTGGGGATCGGACCGGACTGATCCAGCGGCGTGTTGTCTTGTATTGAACCCTCATCCCGTCCTTACTTCGCGCCGCTGGATCATCCCCCAATTTTTCCACCTCCGTTGACCCCTCTCCCCTATGCACCGGTACTTGCATACCCTTGGCCTTGTTCTTCTTACTGCGTGTTGCTTCGAGGCCACGGCCCAAACCCTCACCATCCGGGACAAGGTGACGCAGCTACCCTTGGAGGGTGCGACGCTCTACGCGGACACGCTCGGAGGGAACGCCTTCGCGGTGACGGATACGCGCGGCCGAGTGGACATCACCCCTTTCAAGAACCGGGGAACGATCACGGTGGCGCACTTGGGCCACCGCAGTGTCCGCACCACCGCTGCTGCGCTCGCGGGCGGAACACTGCTCATGGAGCAACAGGCCTTCGATCTGAACGAACTGGTGATCTCGGCCAGCCGGTTCCAGGAGCGGCGGCGTGATGTGCCGGAGCGGATCGACGTGCTAGCACGACGCGATATCGGATTCCTCGATCAGCAGACCACGCCGGACATCTTGCAGAACAGCGGTGCGCTGTATGTACAACGCAGCCAGATGGGTGGCGGCAGTCCGGTGATCCGTGGGTTTGAGGCGAGCCGCGTGCTGCTGGTGGTCGACGGTGTGCGGATGAACAACGCGATCTACCGCGCGGGCCATTTGCAGGACCTGATGACGGTGGACCAGAACGCGATCGAACGCATCGAGGTGATCAACGGCCCCGGTTCGGTGGTGTATGGCAGCGATGCGCTGGGCGGCGTGGTGCATTTGATCACGCGCAGTCCGCGTTTCGCGGACAGCAGCGGCGTGGTGGTGGCCGGTGGCGCGACCTTGCGCACGAGCACCGCGAACCAGGAGAAGACGGCGAGTGCGACGGTGGAATTACGCGGTCGGCGGTTAGCGAGCCTGACGAGCATCACGGCGAGCGCCTTCGGCGACCTGCGCATGGGCGCCACACGCGATCCCTTCGTTGGCGACTGGGGGTTGAAGCCTTTTGTGGTTCACACTGTGAACGGCACGGATACCGCAGTAGCGAACGCAGATGCGAACGTGCAGGATCCCTCCGGCTATAAGCAGGTGGACGTATTGCAGAAGTTGCGATTCCGTAGTGGCGCACATACCATTCACTCACTGAACGCGCAGCTGAGCACGAGCACCGATGTGCCGCGCTACGACCGGCTTGGTGAATACTCCGTGGATAGCACCGGTGCCTATTTGCCCGCACAAGCCGAATGGTATTACGGTCCGCAGCAGCGCGCTCTCTTGGCGTACACGCTGGAATTGGAACGCACACATTGCATCTACTCGAAGGCGCGCATCACCCCAAGCTATCAGCACATCGAGCAGAGCCGTCACAACCGTGGCTTTGGGAGTAGCCGGCTGAACCACCGCACGGAAACGGTGAACGTGCTGGGCCTAAGTGCCGACTTCGAGAAGCGCATCGGTAAACACGAACTGCGCTACGGTGCGGAGTACTATGCGAACACGGTAGCGTCGGAAGCGCAGCGCGAGGACATCCACAGCGGAGCGATCAGTTACCTCGGCACGCGCTACGCGAACGGTGGTTCCACAATGAACACGTTGGCAGCGTACCTCTCGCACACCTTCGAGGTGAACGAACACTTCATCGTGAGCGAAGGCCTGCGTTTTTCACAGGTTGAATTGGAGAGCCGTTTCAATGACGAGCAGGACTTCCAATTCCTGAACGGAACTTACACCCAACGCAACAGCGCGGTGAACTGGCGTGTGGGCGGCGTGTACATGCCCGGGCACGACTGGCGCTTTACCGCATTGGCCAGCACCGGTTTCCGCGCACCGAACGTGGATGACATGGGCAAGGTCTTCGACTCCACGCCGGGCACGGTGATCGTTCCGAACACCGGGCTGAAGCCGGAGACGACGACCAACTTCGAACTCGGTCTGAGCAAGACGATCGATGGCCGTTTCACGATCGATGTGAGCGCTTTCCACACACTATATGCCAACGCGCTGATCGTCGGCAACCACACCGTGAACGGCAGCGACAGCATCGACTACGATGGCACCCTAAGCAAGGTGACGGCCTTGACCAATGCCCGCGAAGCGACGATCCAAGGTGCGCAAGGCCAAGTGATCGTGGTGCTCGATCCGCACTTCACCCTGCGCAGTTCACTCACCTTTACCACGGGGCGCGTGCATGCCTCGGCGGATGCGCCGGAGCGCGCATTGGACCACATCCCGCCGGTGTACGGTCGCACGTCGTTGGAGTGGCGCGCAAAGAAGGTGCGCGCGGAATGCTACCTCCTGTACAACGGTTGGAAGCGACTGGGCGACTACGACCTCAGCGATGGCAGCGAGGATAATATCCAATATGCCACGGTGAAGGGCACGCCTGCATGGCAGACAGTGAATGTGCGCGCGTCCTATGCCTTCACCCCGATGTTCTCAGTGCAAGCCGGCTTGGAGAACATCATGGATACGTACTACCGGACTTTCGCGAGTGGGGTGAGTGCGCCGGGGAGGAATTTTGTGGTGAGCGCGCGGGTACAGTGGTGAGGGGAATGCCAGCCGCATTGCTTCGCAAGGCCTCGCAAGGAGAGGCGCGGATGAACGTAGACAGGCAACCGGTCGGAGGCCGGATCGGATCAACCCAACGGGACGAGACTTGCGCTGATCGATTCCGCGAATTCCGTTGAAATGCAACGGAGGTCGATCACGTCCACGAGCATAGGCAGATCGCTCTCAGAGAACTCCTCGCGCAGATCGCCAAGCTGACGCAGATCGAGCGGAGCGTCAGCCCGAACAGCGATGTCAAGATCACTGAACCGCTTTGCATGTCCAATTGCACGTGATCCAAATGCGAAGCTCTGCGTCCCTGGCAGATTGCGATGCAGGATCGCGCGGACGATCGCCAAGTGCGGGGTTCCAGATCAAGCATGGTAGCGTGTAAGGTTCTCCAACAACTCATGTGCGTCCTTGGCGAAAGCGCCGATGTTGCCGAAGACCTTGGTGGCGATGTTCTCGTCGTAAGCGTGCGTGCTCTCGTTCCGTGCCTCGTGATGCAGGAACCACCGCTCAGGATCGGAGATCAACCCGCCGCGTACCGCTTGACGAAAGATGTCCTTCTTGCTGAGGCGATAGCTGTCGAGCGTGCCGGTCCATTCCAAGTGGCGCTTCATGAGCTTCCAGCAGAACTCATAGGTGTACTCGAAGCGTTGGATGGCACCATCTCGTGTTAGATCATTCGGGTGCGTAACGGCGAGCGCAGCATCGAGGGATGCCAATGCCTTGCGCAATGGAGCGAGCAACAACGTGCGTTCGGCCATGGAGCGAAATTAACCGGAACCGACCGTGCAAAGACGTTCAACCTCCATGCACGTACACCCTCTTTACACGCTGTGAAATACTCGTGAGTACCTCGTATGGAATGGTGCCCATGTCGCGAGCGAGTTCAGTGATGGGGTGCGTGCCGTTGAAGAGCACGGCGACATCGCCCACGTTGCAAGTGATGCCGGTGATATCCACCATGCACATGTCCATGCACACGTTGCCGATGATGGGTGCGGGATCGTCCCCGATCCATACGCGGCCGACTCCGTTACCGAGACGGCGTGAGAGTCCGTCGGCGTATCCGATGGGTAGCGTGGCGATGATGCGATCACTGTCCGCTTTCCCCGCGCGATCGTATCCGATGGTGGATCCACCGCGAACGGTCTTCACTTGTGCGATCACCGTTCGCAATGCAGCCGATGGACGCAGCGCGGCGGTCTCCTTCACATCCACGCCAATGCCGTGCATGCCGATACCGAGACGCACCATATCGAAGTGCGCCGATGGCCAGCGCGTGATGGCGGCCGAGTTGGCCATGTGCCACAACGGACGGTGACCGAGGACTTCGGAAATGGCGAAGGCCGTGCGTTCGAACGAGGCGATCTGCGTGCGGGTGAATTCGTCGTGGTGTGGCGCGCCGCCGGCCACGAGGTGTGAAAGGATCGATGCAACAGCGATGCCCGGCTCGCTGCGCAAGGCGGCGAGCAATTCCGGAAGCTCTTCCTCGGTGAATCCCAAGCGGTGCATGCCGGTGTCCAGCTTAATGTGAATACGCGGAGAACCGCCTGCAGATCCGTGGTAGTCGATGATCGCTCGAAGCGATGCCTGATCGAAGACCTCGGGTTCGAGATCGAACCGGTGCAAGGTGCCGATGGCCACCGGCTCCGGGTTCATGACCATGATCGGAGTGGTGATCCCGTGCTGCCGGAGTTCGATGCCTTCATCGGCATAGGCCACACCCAAGTAATGCACCTGCTCATGCGCGAAGAGGCGGGCGAGTTCGATCGCCCCGGTGCCGTAACCGAAGGCTTTGATCATGGCCATCGTCCGTACACCACTCCCTACCAGCGCACGGTAGTGATTCAGATTGTGGCGGATCGCGTCCAGATCGATCTCCAGTTCGGTGCCATGCACTTGTTGCTGCCAACGTTCCACCACGCGTTCAAGTGCGAATGTGCGCGCGCCTTTGATCAGCACCACCGCACCTGCGAACTTCTTTGGATCCTCCTCCTTCAACACCGTTGAAGTATCCGCGTGAAAGCAGGATCCTTGGGGGAAGAGCGCGCGCTGCGCACCGATGGCAGGCCCCACGCCGATGATCCGCGTGACACCGGCGCGCGCAAGGGCCTGAGCGACTTCCGCATAGAGCATCCGTGTGGGCTTGCCACTTTCGGTGATATCACTCAGCACCACCACCTGCTCCCGACCGTGCGCGATGCGGTGCAAATGATCGAGCGCAGCGGTGAGCGATGTCTGGTCGTTGCTATAGCTATCGTCGATCAGCGTGGTGCCATGCAGACCCTGCATGGTGCGCAAGCGCATGTCCACCGGCGTGAGCAGGGCGAGGCGCTCGTTGATCCATTCCACCGATCGACCGAAGTGGAGCAGGACTGCGATACAGGTCAGCGCATTCTCGATGCTGGCATTGTCACCGAACGGAATGAGGAAGGACTTCTTCGCTCCTTCATGGATCAGCTCCAATGCGCACGAATCGCCCGCCACATGCTTCGCGAAGACATTGACGAAGGCCTTCGGATCATCCGTGGAGATCACGTGACGTTCCGCCTCGGGGGTCCCCGGTGCGTCATCATCCGCGTGATGGATCAACACGTTGGCGCGGCGGAAAAGCACGGCCTTCTCCTTGGCTTTCACGGCGCGGTCCCCGGCAAAGCCCTCGTCGTGCGCATCACCAAGATGGGTGAGCACTCCGATGGTGGGTGCGATGATCCGTTCCAGTTTCGCCATCTCGCCGGGCTTGCTGATGCCTGCTTCGAAGATCCCGAGCGTGTGCTCCTTCCCCATTTGCCACACGCTAAGGGGAACGCCCACTTGACTGTTCCAACTGCCGGGGCTGCGTACGATGCGTTCCTCATGGCCGAGCATCCGGAAGAGCCACTCCTTCACGATGGTCTTGCCGTTGCTGCCGGTGATGCCGATGACGGGATAGTTGAAATGCGAGCGATGCCACGCGGCGAGTTGCTGCAAGGCCGCGAGCGTGTCGGATACGCGAATGAAGTTCGCCCGGCCGACCAGCGCGGGATCCGGATCCTTCGACACGAGGAAGTTGCGCATACCCCGCGCCACGAGATCAGCGATATAGCGATGGCCATCATGCCGTTCACCATGCAGTGCGATGAACAAGGTGTCGTCGGGTGAAAAGGCTTGGCGTGAATCAATGGAGAGGTGCGCGATATCGGCATCACTGCCGGACAACACACCGCCCACAGCCTTTGCGATGGCACTGAGCGGATGGCTCATCGGCTGGCAGGTTCCATGGTTCCGCGCGCACGTTCAAAGCACGTGCGACACAAGGGTTCGTAGGCGTCCTTCTCGCCGAGTTGGACCAATACCTCGCTTGCGCTGATCCGGTGGCTGAAGGTGGCGAGTTCACCACACCGCATGCAGATGGCATGCACCTTCGTCACGTACTCCGCGATCGCCATCAGTTGCGGCATGGGTCCGAATGGCCGACCGAGGAAATCCATGTCGAGTCCCGCCACGATCACGCGCACACCTTGCCGTGCGAGTTGCACGCACACATGCGGCAGGCCATCGTCGAAGAACTGCGCCTCATCCACGCCAACGACTTCGATATCACCTGCCAACAGGAGCAAGTTGCTGCTGCTCGGCACCGGCGTACTGCGGATGGTGTTGCCCTCGTGGCTCACCACGTTCGCTTCATCATAACGTGTATCCACTCCGGGTTTGAAGATCTCCACCTTCTGTTTCGCGAACTCGGCACGACGCAATCTTCGGATCAATTCCTCGGTCTTTCCGGAGAACATGCTACCGCAGACCACTTCGATCCAACCCTTGCGGGAGGCGCGACTACCGGTGTGCTCCAGGAACATGGTATGGTGGTGGAAGCAAGAGCAGCCGAGGGCGCCGTTTTGCAGGTGCGGCGAAAATAGGGATCTTCGTGCGGGACCATCGGCAACGGTCCATCGCAAATGAGCAACGATCGATCCTACAGAACGCTGCGTGATCTGGTGTCCGCATTGCAGAAGGCCGAAGAAGATCTGCGGTCCGGCAATCTGGTCAAAGGCGACCTCGACACCGCCTGCGAGAATGCCCGCGAATTCTATGAACGCCTGGTGGTGCTCCGCCACAAAGCACGCGAGGGCACCGTGGTGAAGGAACCCGCGGCAGCCCCCGTAAAGGCCGAGAAGCCGCAGGAGGTCGAACAGCCGAAAGCGTCCGTGCCAACACCAGCTCCTGCCCCAGCACCTGTACCGGACCAGCCAGCGATCCGTTTGGACACACGACCGACCGAATCGCCGAGGCAGACCACGTTGATCGAGGCCATTGAGGACAACGAGAAGGATGACGCCCCGATGGCGAAGACAGCCAGCGAATACCTGAAGGAAGCCGCTGCCGCCAAGGCCACGCCATCCATCGCCGAGAAGATGGAACACTCCCGGATCAGCGACCTGGCCAAGGCGATCTCCTTGAGCGACAAGTTCTGGTTCACCAAGGAGCTCTTCAGCGGTGACAAGAGCGCGTACGAGCAGGGCATCGCACTCTTGAACAGCGCAGACAGCATGGAGGATGCGCGCACCTACCTCGACGGCGAGGTGTTGTCCAAACTGAAGAAGCCAGCGGATGGCGATGCGTTGACCAGCTTTTCAGAATTGCTCCAACGCCGTTTCGCATGAGGCGAATGGTTCTTGGATCCATCGCGCTGATACTCGCGGCTAGTGCATATGCACAAGACCCAGCGATCATCACATCCCGCGCACGCGGCTGGTTGGATACGCTCACCTCCCCCGCTTTCCACGGTCGAGGGTATGTGAAGGATGGCGACATGATCGCCAGCGCATGGCTTGCGAAGAAGTTCGAAGCGTTCGGCTTGAAACCGATGAAGCAGGATTTCTTCGAACCCTTCCAGTTCAATGTGAACAGCTTTCCGGATAGCGTGATCGTCCGGATAGATGGCAAACGCTTGGTGCCGGGGATCGACTTCCTTGTGGATCCAGCCAGCGGAAAGGCGAGCGGCGCGTACGGCATCGTACACATCACCCCGGCGGATCTCGCCACGCCGGAACGCAAGCGCATGACCATGGGTGTGATCAGCGGGAAAGCCGCGTGCGTGCATTGGACCACAACAAAGAGTGCCGACACCCTTCGCATGTTCCACGATTGGGAGCGCGACCTCATGCACTACGGACCGGTACTGAAACGAAGCGCAAAGCTGACGTGGAGTGTGGCACAGGACGCGGAGCCCTTCCCGCTTATCGAAGTGACCGGCGATGCGCTCACCGACAGTTCTCTCACTGTTGATCTGGACGTGCGCAACGAATTGCTTTCCCGGCACCCCGCGCGCAACGTGATGGGCATGGTGAAGGGCAAGAGCAAGAAGTGGATCGTAGTAGGTGCACACTACGATCACCTCGGTGAGATGGGACCTGATGCCATATTCCCCGGAGCCAACGACAACGCCAGCGGCACGGCCATGCTGTTGAGCCTCGCGGAATATTTCGGGCAGAAGAAGAACACACCGAAACACAATCTGCTCTTCGTCGCCTTTGCGGGAGAGGAAGCCGGATTGGTGGGCAGTGAATGGTGCGTGACGGACCGACCGATCGCATGGAAGGAGGTGCGCATGATGGTGAACCTCGACATCCTCGGCACCGGCGATGACGGCATCATGGTGGTGAACGCGACCGCACAACAGAAGGCGTACGACCAGCTGGTCGCGATCAATGCAACGAAGGGCTACTTGAAGGAAGTGAAGGCGCGAGGTCCATCGTGCAATAGCGATCACTGTCCGTTCGTGCAACGTGGCGTGCCGGCGATCTTCATCTACACACTGGGTGGCGTGGCGTACTACCATGATGTACTGGATCGCAGCGCGACCTTGCCGTTGACCGAGTTCGCGGACCTGCACGCGTTGTTGCGCGACTTCATCACTACGTGGAAGTGAGCGGTTCCTCCAAGGCGCCGCTGGTCCTTGTACCCACTCCGGTGGGGAATCTGGACGACATTACCCTCCGGGCGGTGAAAGTGCTTGGTGAAATGGATGCGGTGATCGCCGAGGACACGCGCGTGAGCGGCCGACTGTTGCAGCACTTGGGGATCAGCAGACCGATGATCAGCTTCCACACGAACAACGAGCACCGCATGGTGGACCAGCTGGTTCAGCGTCTCACCAATGGCGAGCGCTTCGCCCTGGTCACGGATGCGGGCACACCCGGCGTGAGCGACCCCGGGTTCCTTCTCGTGCGCGCTGCGTTGCAGGCCGGCATCGCCGTGGAATGTCTTCCCGGCGCAACCGCTTTCGTTCCCGCGTTGGTGGTGAGCGGACTTCCATGTGATCGCTTCACCTTCGAAGGATTCCTTCCACCGAAGAAAGGACGGAAGACCCGCTTGGAAGCGTTGCGAGCAGAGGAACGCACGATGGTCTTCTATGAAAGTCCGCACAGGATCCTCCGCGCATTGCAGGAATTCGCGGAGGTCTTCGGCGGTGATCGACGTGCAAGTGTTTCACGCGAACTGAGCAAGTTGCACGAAGAGACTGTGCGCGGAACGTTGTTGGAACTTGTGGCGCATTTCACCGCGCACGAACCGCGTGGGGAATTCGTGGTGGTCATTGGTGGTTCCGAGTAACGTGGTTGTTCGTGTCGAACGTTGTTCGGAATACTTGAAGGGCAACACCAAGATCGATATCAACGAAGGGTCCGCCGAACAACCAACAACATTCATTACGAACAACGAAGCTCCATGCGCGCTTGGACCCTTATCAAACACGGCGAACCAAAGGCCGCCTTCGAGTTGCGCGATCATCCTGATCCGCAGCCTGGACTTGGACAGCTGCTCATCCGCTGCGAAGGCTTCGGCTTGAATTACGCCGACGTGATGGCAGCGCGCGGCCTGTACCGCGAAGCACCTCCGCTGCCGAGCATCCTCGGGTATGAAGTCGTCGGTCGCGTGGAACAATGTGGAGAAGGAACACCGATCGAACTCCTCGGCAAACGAGTCGTGGCGATGACGCGTTTCGGTGGCTACGCGGAACTCGCGATCACGGACCATCGCGCGTGTGCGATCATTCCGGACGGGATGCCTTTGGGCGAGGCCGCTGCGTTGGCCACGCAAGGATGCACGGCGTGGTACGCAGCGCGGATACTTTGTCCGTTGCGGAAAGGAGAACGGGTACTTGTGCATAGTGCGGCCGGAGGTGTTGGGCAATTGCTGGTGCAGTTGGCGGTGGATTCCGGCTGTGAGGTATTCGCCGTTGTGGGCAACAAGGAGAAAGTGTCCGTTGTGAAAGCCATGGGTGCAGCGCATGTGATCGACCGCAGTGCTGGGGACTATGCGCAGGCCATCCGTTCCGTTCTTGGAGATCATCGCCTCGATGTCAGCTTCAATGCGGTGGGTGGTACCAGTTTCAAGAAGGATCTTTCATTGATCGGAAGCGGAGGGCGCCTGGTCCTGTTCGGCGGTGCGGAACGCGGGGGCATCGGCTTGTTCGGCACGTTGCGCTTCGTTTGGCGCATGGGTATCGTGCTGCCGATCTTCCTCATGATCCGCAGCAGGAGTCTGCTCGGCATCAACATGCTCCGGATCAGCGAGCACAAGCCGGAGATCATCGCCGAATGCTTGCACGCGGTGGTAGCGGCGCACCGGACCGGCGTCCTCCGTCCACACGTTCACGCCACCTTCGCCGCGAGTGTATTACCCGATGCTCAGCAAGCGCTCGCCAGTGGGCGAACGATGGGAAAGGTGGTGGTGAAGTGGTAGCCCTACTGGACCACCAAGCGTTCCATCCTTGTGCCTTCCGCGTTGCTCACGCGGATCATGTACACACCGCTTGTCCACGCGGAAGCATCAATGACCGACCGGTCACTTTGCACTTGATGCTGTTCAACCACACGGCCTTGAACATCCATGACCGTGATCCGGCCGAGAGGCCCGACTCCGGAAATCGTAATACCCGCCGAGGTGGGGTTCGGTGAAAGTGTGAAGACTTCATGTGCAGCATCCTCCACACCCAACGATCCGTTCACGTTCACGGTGAAGTCGTTGTAGTTGCCGTACTGGAAACTGCCGCATGAACCGAAGCCGTTCCCATTGCTCGTCTGGAATCCATCGCTTCCCCACGGCGAAACGATCCGCATGCGGTAGCTCCCGGTGGGCGTTCCGTTGGGGATGGTCACCCCGAAGTCGTACTGGTAACTGGGCGAACCACCCACATAATTGTAATAGAGGTTCTCACCATCCTCGAAGCTGTAGCTATTGTCCAGATCGATCCAGACCGCGCACCCGCACCACACCCCGTTGGTGACATGCATGGATATGGCGGAACCGGCAACGACAGTGGTGCTTAACGACGTGTAATCGGATACCGTGCAGTCATCAGCCCCGGGGGTCCAATTGATGCTGCCCGCGATAATCTCGATGCTATGCCAATCGAAGCAGCCGTTGGCGAAAGTCGGGCTACAGTAGGATTGCGCGGATCCGGTCAAGGCAAGCGAGCAGGAAAGGAGTGCCATCGCGTAAGGTGTTCTCATGGTCGGTGGGTATTTGTTGAACTTGGACCTGCGAGTTTACGGATCGCTATGATCGGATGGATCGATCGCAACCCGATGGGCCGGATCCGGACGTAGGTTTGATATCTTGCCCTTGCGCGCATGTCATTCACTGCACGAACGATCGACACCCGGAACGCCACCATGGCCTTGGTCGCGCCCGGGTTCATTGAGCAACGATTCAAGCCCGGCGTGAGCTTGGACAGGGTAGGATTCGAAGAGAATCGGCTGGTGCGTCATGTACTTGGTGGCTCCGGACCGTACGTCATGCTCAGTTTCTTCCCCGAGGGCATCGACTTCGACCTTGCTGTGACCAGCAAGGACCATTTCGAACCGGAGCGGGGCCACAGCGGGCTCATCGCTCTGGCCTTGATCGCCAGCGATGCCATGGGTGTGACCATCGGGAAGTTGTACTTCAGCTATTTCCCGCCCCACTTCCCTGCACGGGTGTTCAAGGAGGAAGCGTCCGCCCGAGAATGGCTTGAGCAGTATCGACCCTCATAGTTCTCGGTCTCCAGACCTCTTTCGCCCGATCGGACCGGTCTACCTTTGATCGCCATGGCCGCACGCCAACACCCCGTACTGGACACCCCGCCACTCGCGCAATGGGGGCTGGGCCTTGCGGAGCCGCTCTTGATCGCTGGCCCGTGCAGTGCGGAAAGCGAGGATCAGATCATGACCACCGCACGGGCCCTTGCGAAGGGTGGTCGCGCAAGGATATTCCGCGCAGGCCTATGGAAACCACGGACGCGACCGGGGCAATTCGAAGGAGCCGGGAACGCCGGATTGAATTGGTTGAGGCGCGTGAAGGAGGAGACCGGACTCCTCACGGCCACGGAGGTGGCCACACCACAACACGCTGAAGCCTGCCTCAACGCTGGGATCGATATGCTCTGGATCGGTGCGCGCACCACGCCGAATCCGTTCAGCGTGCAAGCGATCGCGGATGCCATCCAGGGGGTGGACATCCCTGTGCTGGTGAAGAACCCGATCAACCCGGACCTTCAACTGTGGATCGGAGCCTTGGAACGATTGCATCGCGCCGGGATCATGAAGCTCGCCGCCATACACCGCGGCTTCTCCTGGTTCGAACGCACTCCGTACCGCAATAGCCCCATGTGGGAATTCCCCATCCGGTTGAAAGCCGCCCATCCAGGACTGGCCTTGCTTTGCGATCCCAGCCATATTTCGGGAGTCACCGATGGCATCGGTTCAGTGGCCCAACGCGCACTCGATCTCGGCTTCGATGGATTGATGGTGGAGGTACACCATGACCCCGGCGTGGCGCGAAGCGATGCGGATCAACAGCTGACACCCGAAGCTTACCATACCCTTCTCGAACAACTGATCTTCCGGTCCGCAGCACCCACGGCCGACATGCGCGATCATCTCGAGGAGTTGCGCGATCTGATCGACCAATTGGACGAGGAGATCGCCCAGAAGCTCGGGAGCCGGATGGACATCGCCGAGCGCATCGGTGATCATAAGCGGGCGCACAACGTGGCCATCATCCAGCCCGAACGTTGGGAACGGATCATGCAACGGCAACTTCGCCTGGCCGAGCATCTCGGGTTGAGTCCGGACTTCGTGCGCGAGTTCATGGATGCCATCCACCGGGAAAGCATCCGGCGGCAGACGGGCATACCGGAAGGTCCGGAAGTGGAAGGATCCCTATCCTACCCCCGGATAGGTCCGAAGCGCTGATCGGCCACTACCCTACATTCGTTCCTCTCGGAATCGCCGTATAGCGGCAGTGTGGCTTCCATCCGGGATCCGATCAACCCAAAAACCAACTTCCTTAAATGAGACAATTCCTTACGCTATGTACCGTCCTATTGATGTCTGCGGCCTCCGCGCAATTGGCCTTCACCAATGCCAGTGTCATCCTTCCGCATGCCGGCCACGCCGGGGCATGCGTGGGAGTGTGCGATATGGATGGGGATGGCCTGGATGACATCATCCAACTCGACATGAGCAAGCATGTCTATATCCTTTACCAGAATACCGATCACACCTTCGTTTCATACGACTATGGCCAAGTGGATGGCAGCAGCCAGTGGGGTTGGGCGATCGCGGATCTGGACAACGATGGGCACAAGGACATCTGCTCGGGTGTTTCCACCACCCGTTTCCTGCACATCACTGCACGCGGCGTGTACACGTTGAGCAACCTCAACGGCCCGACGCTCTTCACCCAATGCATGACCATGGCTGATTGGAACAACGATGGTCGTGTGGATGTGTTCGCTTGCAATGATGTAGGTCCGAGCAATATCTGGATCACCAACCCCAGTGGGACTCCGATCTATGATGCGAACTACATGCCTTGGGCCACGAGCTGCACCACCAGCCCGAGCAATGACATGAGCGGGAACTACGGCAGTACCGCCTCGGACTTCGACAACGATGGCGACATCGACCTGCACATCAGCCACTGCCGTCAAGGCGTGAACGATCCGAACGACTGTCGTCGCTGGGACCGCCTCTTCGTGAACGATGGTAACGGCAACTATTCCGACGAAGCCGATGTGTACGGCATGGAGAACCACGAACAAGTGTGGACAACCGACTTCGGCGATTACGACAATGACGGCGACCTGGATGCCTTCAGCACGACGCATAGCAGCACGCTGATGCTGTTCGAGAACGATGGAACCGGACACTTCACCAACGTGACCGCCGGTAGCGGCTTGGAGATCAGCGGTTTCTTCCTGCAAGCGAAGATGGAGGACATGGACAACGATGGCTTCCTCGACATCCTCACGGGTAGTGCGGAACACTTCTTCAAAGGCCATGGCAACGGCACCTTCACCGAGATCAGCAACCTCTTCCCATCCAGCAAGAACATCCTCAGCTTCGCCTTCGGCGATATGAACGGTGATGGTTTCCAGGATGTCTACGCCGGCTACGGCGATGGCTATGTGGATGGCGACGCCGCATTCCCCGATCGTCTTTGGCTGAATACCCCGAACGGCAACCACTGGTTGAATGTGGATCTGACCGGCGTGGTGAGCAACAAGGATGCAGTAGGTGCGCGTGTGACCATCAACGGCCCTTGGGGAACCATGATCCGCGAAGTGCATGCCGGTGAGAGCTATGGTATTGTGAACTCCTTCATCCTTCATTTCGGATTGGGCGATTACACCACCATACCAACGCTCACCATCACATGGCCCAGCGGCCAGGTGGACACCTATAACGATGTAGCCGTGGATCAGGTGATCGGTGCGATCGAAGGCACCTGCCTCAGCCCTTCCGCTTCCATTACCACCCCGACCGCGCCGATCGTGTGTGGCAATGGTGATATGCTCACACTTTCCGCGAACCCGGGGTTCAACTACGTCTGGAGCACGGGTGCGACCACCCAGAGCATTGATGTATCAACGCCCGGCAACTACGTGGTGACCATTGATGATGGCAGCGGTTGCGAAGCGGTCACGAGCATCACGGTGACGCAAAGCCCGGATGAGACGCCGACCTTGATCCTTGCCGGGGAAGAGATGTTCTGCGAAGGTGGGCAGGTGGTGATCACCAGTTCTGCCGCAGCCAGCTATGATTGGAGCAACGGCGGTACGGACCAGAGCATCACGGTGACCACATCCGGAACCTACCACGTAACGATCCAAGGTGTTTGCGGTGATGCCACCAGTGCGGATGTGGTGGTGACCGTTCTCGACGCACCGGATGCACCGGCTGCTGATGACGTGAACATCCCTTCTCCGGGAACGGCGGACCTGATCGCGACCGGTGCGAACATCCAGTGGTACGACGTGGCGACCGGTGGTACGCCGATCGGAACCGGTAATGGTTTCACGACCCCCTTCCTAGGCGCGAATACCACCTACTATGTTTCTGCCGGCAACGTGTATGGTGGCGGCGATTGGTATGGTGGTCCTCAGGACAGGTTGAACACGACCACCCCAGGCCAGTACCACACGAACGCGGACAACTATCTCTTCTTCGAAGGATACGAGGCCTTCAATGTGGTCTCCGTAAAGGTGTATGCGAACGGCGCTGGCGACCGCACCATCGCGTTGACCGACCGCAGCAACGGAGCAACGCTTGCCACGGGTGTATACAACATTCCGGATGGTGAAAGTCGTGTAACACTGAACTACGCGGTACCGGGTGCAGGCAGCTTCGGCCTGCGTGTGGTCGGCGGCAACCCGCAACTGTGGCGTGATGGCAATGGTAGCAACCCTGCATTCCCATACGCCCTCGGTACCGTGGGCGCCATTACCAGCAGCAGCGTTGCAGGGGCGAACGCACTGGCCTTCTACTACTTCTTCTACGATTGGGAAGTGGAGGCCAATGGCAACATCTGCGAAAGCACGCGCACGCCTGTGGAGGTGACCGTGGGTGCCGTTGGTGTAGGCGACCTCGCCGCGAACAACACCATCGGTGTCTTCCCGAACCCGGCCAGCGACCAGTTGACCGTTTCCCTCGGTGGTGTTCAGAACGCCACGGTGGATATGCTCGACATCACAGGCCGCGTGGCCAAGACCGTGACGGCGGCGCAACAAGGTGCCACCATCACTTTCGGTGTGAACGACCTGTCCGCTGGTGAGTACGTGGTGCGCGTTCGTCACGCGAACGGTACCAGCATGCACCGCGTGGTGATCAAGTAGGAAGCAGAACCTGTTGGGAACCCCCGCTCTCCGGATGGAGGGCGGGGGTTCTTCTTTGCCAACACCCAGCGCCCCGATCCGATGAAGATCACCGCTCGCGGTACCTTGGGCCGCATGATCACCGATCCGCGCACTCCTTCCGGTGATGCGGACAGCGCCGTGGGTAGCACCGGGGCCGTGCTTTGCACGCTGCAATATCCACCGGTAAAACCCTTCCGGGATCATGCGTTCGTATCGTTTCCATCCGACACGGGGGGCATCGGGCCGACGGTGTTCTTCGACCCCGCTTCAAGCAACTGAATGGTCATCCATCCACCAACCTCACGATGAGTGTCCTTATTCCTGCCGCTCTAGCGGTCATCGCTTTCCTGTACGCACTCGTCGGTCATGGTGGTGCAAGCGGCTATATCGCCCTGCTCACGCTCCTTGGTTATGGACAGGCCGAAGTTCGTCCGTCGGCGCTCGTGCTCAACCTCTTCGTGAGCGCGGTGGCCACGTTCCAGTTCGCGCGTGCCGGGCACTTCCGGTGGCGCTTGTTCCTCCCCTTCGCCTTGGCCTCCGTGCCGATGGCCTGGCTTGGTGCGCAAGTGGTGGTGGACCCCCTGTTGTACAAGCGCGTCCTCGCCGTGTGCCTGATCATCGCCGGGGTCCGCTTGCTATGGACCTTCCGCACCACGGCCCAGGAAGTACGGGTACTCCCCGTGGTGCCGGCATTGGGCATCGGCCTGTTGTTGGGCTTCGTTTCCGGCATGATCGGGATCGGCGGCGGGATCCTTCTCAGTCCCGTCCTGCTCCTGTTCCGCTGGGCGGATGCCAAACAGACCGCTGCGGTAAGTGCGGCCTTCATCCTGGTGAACAGCGCGGCCGGTTTGCTGGGCACACAACGGATCGGCGAAACCATCAGCGGCGATGTGTGGTGGTGGATCGCAGGGGTGGTGATCGGGGGCATGATCGGTTCATGGGTGGGTGCGCATCGTGTCAACAACAGCTGGCTGCGCCGGATACTCGGGGTGGTGCTGCTCTCCGCCAGCTTGAAACTGCTGCTGCCATGATCAGCGTGGAAGAAGCAAAGCGGATCATGGGCGATCGCGTGCGCGTCCTCGCGCATGAAGAGGTGCCGTTGAAGGATGCCCGTGCTCGTGTATTGGCAGCCGATGTCCACGCGCCGTATCCGCATCCGTTGTTCGACATGAGCGCCGTGGATGGATATGCCGTGGCGAATGCGGACGGACCATGGTCGGTGGTGGTGGATATCGCGGCGGGTGATGCCCCGGACACGGCACTCAAGGCGGGCCAATGCGCGCGCATCTTCACCGGTGGGATGGTCCCGGTGAACACGTACGCGGTGATCATGCAGGAACAGTGTGAGGTCGGACCAGCTGGCGTCCGAACAAGCAATACAGCGATCCGGCCCGGCGCCAACATCCGGCGACACGCAGAGCAATGCCACATCGGCGATCTGCTATCAGCCACCGGAGCGATCCTGGGTCCATCGGTGATCGGCCATCTCGCCTCGTGCGGTGTCCAACGCGTAGTGGTCTCAAAGCGCCCGCGCATCACGATCGTTCGCACCGGTGGGGAGTTCATCACCGGGACACCACCGGAAACCGGGCGCATCTTCTCCAGCAATGATCACATGCTGGCCGCTGCACTTCACCAGGCCGGCATCCCCGCTTCGGATCCGATATGCGCCAAGGATGTGCGTGAGGAGATCCGCGACGCGCTGCTCCGCGCTTCGCAAGGATCGGACCTGGTGATCACCACGGGTGGCGTATCCGTGGGTGATCACGACCTGTTGCTGCCTGTGCTCACCGAACTCGGCGCCACGATCCACTTCCACGGCATCGCACAGAAGCCCGGGAAACCCATGCTCTTCGCCACGCTGAACGACGTCCCGGTCTTCGCCCTGCCCGGCAACCCGCGTGCGGTCATCGTCCTGTTCTGGGAGTATGTCCTTCCATACCTGCGCGCGATCCAAGGCTGGAGACATCCGTGGCTGCGCTCCGATGAACTGCCGATCACCCATCCGTTGACCGCAAAGGGCGACCGATCCGAATACCGTTCCGCACGCGTACGGAATGGCAAGGTGACCCTGCTCGCCGATGAGGGATCGCACATGTTGCACTCACTCACGGAAGCGGATGCACTGGCCTATCTACCGGCCACGAAGCGCGCATGGAGCGAAGGCGACACGATCGAGGTCCATTACCTGCCGTGATGACCGACCGCCAATGGACCGGTGTGGTATTGGCGGGCGGGAAGAGCACGCGCATGGGCCAGGACAAGGCCCTTATGGAAGTGGATGGTGTGCGGATGATGGATCGCACCATTCAACTTCTTCGACCGCATGCGCGAGAGATCCTGGTGATCGGTGATCCAGCCAAATACGCTTCCGAGCACGCTACGACGATCCCCGATGATGCGCCGGGCAAAGGGCCGTTGGGGGGTATCGTTACGGCGCTGAAGCATGCGCGGTACGTGCGGCTGATCGTATTGGCGTGTGATCTTCCGTTGATCAGCGACCGCCTGATCCATGTGTTGAAGCGCGAAATGGAAAAGGACTTCGACGCAGTGGTGCCGCGCCATTCCGGACACATCGAACCGCTCGCGGCGACCTATCATCGCCGGGCCATCGAGACCTTCGAGCGTTGCCTGCTGAAGGAGGAGTTGAGAATGTCAACCGCTCTGGGCCGGGTGCGAACGGCATTCCTTGACGTGGAGCCGGGTGCGGATGGATGGTCGAGGGATCTTTTCAAGAACATGAACAGTCCGGCCGACCTTTGAGGCATGTGGGAATTGCACTTCGGGATCCGCGCCCGGTTGGTGGAACCATTCATGGTGCAAGAGCAAGCGTATGGACATGGGATGTACGTCTCGCGGGAGGGCAACGGAATTTGAATGAACAGGGTGCGATCATGGTGAACGGTAAAGCAGCAGTCGTAGAAGAGTTCGTACTCCACCGCATCGGGGAGAACGCGGCTGATAGCGTCTTCAGTGATTACAGCGCGGTTCTCGAAGGCCCGGAGGAACAGGAGTTCCTGCGCAAGCTCTTCCTGAAGCCCTTCGCGACAATGGTGCACACGTCCGAATTCATACCTGATGAGATGAGCAAGAACGTGCTGCACGGCCTGTGTACGAAAGTGGAAGAGGGCGAGGACCTTGTCCTGCAGTCCATCGCGATCGCGAAGCAAGTGATCCACGCGGCGCGGAACCACAGCATCAAGGGCGGTGATCTCTTCGTGGCCAAGTTCAACAACGTGGAGTTGGGTAGCGCAGCATACAAGGCCATCGGCATCTACAAGTTCGACAACAAGGAGGTCTTCATTGAGAGCAAGGTCGCCGGGAAGTCCGTGGGTATGAAGTTGAAGCGCGGACTCGGCACGGTGAAACCGAACAATGCCTGCCTCGTGGTCTTCACCGAAGGAGCCTACACCCTCTTCACCATCGACGACCACGCCACTGCGGATTTCTGGCAGAAGGATCTCATCGGTCTCCGTGCCAAGCGCGACAACGTGAACAGCACCAGCAATTTGTTGGAGCTGACCAAGTCCTTCATCACGCAGCAACTGCCGCAGGACTTCGAGATCGCGAAAGCGGACCAGATCGATCTGCTCAACCGCTCGGTGAACTACTTCAAGACGAACTCCGAATTCGACAAGGGCGCCTTTGCGCAGGAGGTCTTCCAGGAGGAACGCGCGATCCAGTCGTTCAACCAGTTCAGTGATCGGTACCAGAGCGCGCATGACGTGGAGATCGATGACAGTTTCGCCATCTCATCCCACGCCGTGAAGAAGCAGGCGCGCATCTTCAAGAGCGTGCTGAAGCTGGACAAGAACTTCCATATCTACATCCACGGCGACCGTAACAAGATCGAGCACGGCGTGGACGAAAGCGGCAGGAAGTTCTACAAGATCTACTACGACCAGGAGAGCTGAACGGACCTAGCCGCCGATGTTCACCACCGGCCTTGCGCAAAGGTCAGGCAACTCCTCCTGCGCTTCGAGCTTGAATTGAGGCAGTCCACCGGGCTTCGCTTGCTTCGCGAGCACATTCGCTTCGATCCGGTTTCGATCGATGCAGCGCGAAGCCGGGCCATCTTTCCGTGAAAGGGGATCATCCCTCCTGTTGAAAAATCAATTTTGGGCAAAGGCATCCAACTCAATCGGCCCCGTCCTAGATTTGAGTAGGAAATTCAATTCGGTAACCAACCACCATTACCCATGAACACCAGCCATATCCAACGCTTCCTTGTGTCGCTTCGTGGATCTTTTGTGATCGCGTTTGTCGGCCTTGTGGCAACTTGTTCCGGCCAAGGCACCGTGGATCCCGATTTCAGTGTGGGTACCGGTGCGAGCAACCGGGTGACCTGCGCAGCACTGCAACCGGATGGGAAGGTGATCATCGGCGGCGTCTTCACCACGTACAATGGCACGACTGCGAACCATGTGGCCCGCTTGAACCTGGACGGCAGCTTGGACGGTGCCTTCGCACCGATCTCGGGCGCTGATCAGCAATTGAATTCCGTGGCGCTCACCAGCACGGGCCAAGCGGTGATCGGCGGCACGTTCATCACCTACGACGGTACCAGCCGGAAGCGGATCGCGCGGCTGAACGCGGACGGCACCTTGGATACCGGCTTCGCTCCGGGTACGGGCTTCAACGGCATGGTGACCAATGTGGCCGTGCAATCGGATGACAAGGTGATCGCGGTGGGTGACTTCACCAGCTTCAACGGCACGGGGCGTGTTCGCATAGCGCGCTTGAATACCGACGGAACGTTGGATACCAGCTTCGATCCCGGTACCGGCGCGAACTTCCTGGTGGCCACCGTGGCGATCCAGTCCGATGGGAAGGTGCTCATCGGGGGCTACTTCAATACCATCAACGGTACCACCGCAGTGGCGCTTGCGCGACTGAACAGCGATGGATCATTGGATACGGGATACAACAGCGGCGGATCCGGCTTGAACAACTCGGTGAACGTGATCAGCCTTCAACCCGATGGCAGGGCGCTCGTGGGCGGCCTCTTCAGCACGTACAACGGTACGGGGCGCAACAGGGTCCTGCGCACCAACACGGACGGAAGCCTCGATACGGGATTCGATCCGGGAACCGGGTTCAATGGGCAGGTGCTCGCCTTCGCACAGCAATCCGATGGTGCCATCATCGTCGGTGGCGACTTCACGACGTTGAACGGCAACACGCACAACCGCCATTGCCGCGTGACCTCCACTGGTGCTGCGGATGCGACCTGGACCACCGGCGCCAACCAAGCCATCAACTGCCTGCTGTGGATGCCGGAAGGCCGTGTGGTCGTGGGCGGCATCTTCACGACCATCGCCGGCAATTCGCGCAACCGGATCTCGCGTTTCAAGGCCCTATGCACCGATGATGTGGACCTGGTGATCACCACCGATGGTGCAGGTTCGGAGACCGGATGGGAACTCATTCCCGACGGGTACCAATACGCGGCCTACAGTGGATCGGGGCTTCCGGACAACGCAGTGGTGCCGGTGGGCGGTTGCCTCGCCTTGGGTTGCTACGAGTTGCGCGTTACGGATTCGGGATCGAACGGGATCACCGATGGGGGTTATGTGTTGAAGTCGCAGAACGGTGAGCGGATCATCGACGACTCGCTCAATTTCGATTCCGGTGGCGCGAGCCAGATCAGCGGAGGCCAAGGCGGACCCGTGAAGTTCTGTGTGCCCATCGGAACGCACAAGCCCATCTTCACGAGCCGCGACAAGATCGATTGGGTGGACAACCAGTATTTCGTTTCGTCGGAGAAGGCTGCGGTGTCGCAGGTTTGGACCGACTATGGTTTGGGATCAGCGGAGCGCGCCAACACGGGTTACGATTTCTGGTTCTTCGATCCCAACGGCGGGTACAGCTTTGTTCGTCAACGGCGCCACAGCAGCAGTGATGGTTTCGGCCCGGCGGATCCCACGCGCGCGTGCCACATGAAGATCAACAACTGGGCGGTGGCGAACCACATCCCGGCCAACACGCTCATGAATGTGCGCATCCGCCCGGTGATCCTTGGCGTGGCCGGTGCTTGGGGGCCAGCGCACCGGTTCAAGATCGATGCGTTGCGGGCGCAATGTCCGCTCACCAAGTTGATGGACATCCCCAACAACCAATTCTTCAGTTGTGGGCAGACGCGCGCATGGGGTCCGGGGAACTACGTTCACGCCAGGCCGGTGAACGGTGCGAACAAATACCAGTTCCGCTTCCGGATACCCGCCGAGGTGTTCTCCGTTACGCGGAACAGCAACAACTACTTCCTGCTTTTGAACTGGGTCGTCAACCCCTTGGAATGCAGCAAGACCTACCAGGTGGATGTGCGCGCGAGCTTCGATGGGGGCGCCACGTGGTGCAGTGATTTCATTCCACCCGCTTTGGACCCATGGGGTGATGTGTGCCTGCTCACCATTGCGAATTGTGTCCAAGTCAATGATCCACGGATGGCGATGGAGGACGAGGAAACGGGCGAAGGATCCGGGATCGCCATTTGGCCGAACCCGAATGATGGTGAAGTGCTCAACCTGCGCATAGTCGGCCTGGACCCGATCCCCCAACAGTTGAACATCACCGTGCTGGATGCCACCGGGAGGGTCGCACACCAGGAGGCGCACGCCATAAACGACATTGGTTGGTCGGGCGCGGTCGGCGTTGCGCAACAATTCCCGGCCGGGGTGTATATGGTACAAGTCACCGCCGGTGAACGACGATGGATGGAGCGATTCGTGGTGCAGTAGGAACTTCGCCCGGGATGGTGGTGAGCGGGATCCATGTGATGGAGGCGAATGGTGAATGGCTGCAAGCCGCCGAACAGGTATTGCGTGGCTTCCTGCCCCACCAGCGCGCGCATTATGCGGCGAACATCGCCACGGTGGAGCGCTACTTCGATGAGGCCGCGCACGATCGTGAATTGGCGGACCTGCACGCGCACTACGGTCCACCGGATGGGTGCGTGCTGCTCGCCATGGATGGTGATGAACCGGCAGGTGTGGTCTGCTTGCGGCGGTTCGATGCCCAGCGTTGTGAGATGAAACGCCTCTTCGTTCCCCGGGATCATCGGCGCAAAGGCATCGGGCGGACCCTGTCTCTCGCGCTGATCGATCGCGCACGCATGATCGGCTACAAGAAGATGGTGTTGGATACCGGCACCTTCATGGTGGAGTCGCAAGCGCTCTACCTCAGCATGGGCTTCCGCTACATCGATCCGTACTATGCCGTGCGCGATGAGCTTCGCAATGACCTGGTCTATATGGAACTGACGCTATGAGCACCACCAGGATCCGCTGCACCTGGCCGGGCGATGATGCCCGCATGATCGAATACCACGCGACACCCTCTGGGGCACACCCGAACACGACGACCGCAAGCTCTTCGCGAAGCTGGTGCTCGATGGGGCGCAGGCCGGCTTGAGTTGGAAGACGATCCTGCACCGCAGCGAGGGCTACCGCACGGCCTTCGACGATTGGAACGTGGAACGCATCGCGCGCTATGGTGCGAAGGACGTGGCGCGTTTGCTCAACGACCCCGGCATCATCCGCAACCGCGCCAAGGTGGCCAGTGCGATCACCAACGCGCAGGCGTGGCTGCAGATCATGGAAGAAGGCAAGGGTTCCTTCAATGACCTCCTCTGGAAGCATGTGGACCACAAGACCATCGTGAACAGGTGGAAGCACAGCAAGCAACTGCCCGCTACCACGGCCGTGAGCGATGCGTTGAGCAAGGACCTGAAGAAGGCCGGCTTCAGCTTCGTGGGCAGCACCATCGTGTACGCCTACATGCAAGCCATCGGCATGGTGGACGACCACTTGGTG
Source organism: Flavobacteriales bacterium (assembly GCA_016721005.1). Lineage (GTDB taxonomy): Bacteria > Bacteroidota > Bacteroidia > Flavobacteriales_F > PHOS-HE28 > PHOS-HE28. Next base: position 650,462 of record JADKJM010000019.1, on the reverse strand, counting down.
GATTGCTGGCGGCGGACCGGTACACGCTAGGACAAGTCGGTATCCTACATTGGTGCCATGCGCGCTTCGGTAGCACCGGTGAAGGTTATTCGAATGCAGGAGGATGTACCCTCCGGTGCGGATGACATCATCGTGGTGGAAGAGCCTTTGGAGATCCGCTTGGGCTATGGACCCACGGAAGACCGGAAGGAGATCCCCCTGAGCGTGACCATGCGCACACCGGGCAACGATGCCGAGCTCGCGGTCGGGTTCCTCTACACCGAAGGGATCGTGAAGGATCCTGCGGACGTGGTGCGGGTTGTGCCGTGCGAGAACGTGAAGCCCGAGGAACGCGGCAATGTGGTCCGCGCGGAGTTGCACCCCAGTGTGGAACTCGATCCCGCGCGATGGCAGCGCAACTTCTACACCTCCAGCAGTTGCGGTGTGTGCGGCAAGAGCAGCATCGATGCCGTGCATGCGCAGTGCGACCGACCCTTGGGCAAGGTTCCTTCCATGGGATCCGCATCGATCACCGCCTTGCCTGAACGCATGCACGCTGCCCAGACCGTGTTCAAGCACACCGGCGGGATCCACGCGGCAGCACTGTTCAACGCTGCCGGTGAACTGCTGATCGTTCGCGAGGACGTCGGTCGGCACAACGCCGTAGACAAAGTGATCGGCGCGCTGCTGGCCAGTAAACCGGACAACCAACAACCAACAACGGACAACCTCCTTCTCCTCGTCAGCGGTCGCGCCGGTTTCGAACTGGTACAGAAGTGCGTGGTCGCAGGGATCCCTGCGATGGCGGCGGTCGGTGCACCGTCGTCGCTCGCGGTGCAACTGGCGCAGGACAGTGGTTTGCTCCTGATCGGTTTTCTTCGCGGTGATCGTTTCAATGTGTACGCAGGCAAGCTGGCCGACTGATGGACACGGTACCGCACCATAGGATCGAGGAACTACGCAGCGAGCGTATCGCCATCGTTCCGCATGATCCGTCGTGGTCGAAACGCTATTCCGAACTCGAAGCGAAATTGTCGCGGTCCCTTCCGGACGATCTCATCCAGCGCATCGCACACATCGGCAGCACGGCGGTACCCGGCCTGAGTGCCAAACCGATCATTGATGTGCAAGTGGAAGTGAGCAGCTTGGATCGCGTTCGGCGTGAAGTGGTGCCGATCATGCGCGACCTCGCCTTCGAATACATCTGGCGGCCCACCATGGGCGAAGCCGCGCCTTTCTATGCGTGGTTCATCGGTCGCAACACGAAGGGTGAGCGCACCGCCCACATCCACATGGTGGAACCGGATGAAGCCAGCGCGGACCGCATCCTCTTCCGTGACTTCCTACGGACCAACGTTGAAGAGATAGCGCGCTATGAGGAACTGAAACACCGGCTGAGTTCCGCGCATCCGAACGATCGTGCCGCGTACACGCAGGGCAAGACCGGTTTCATCATGGACGCCCTGCGGCGCGCCAAACTGCAGCGGTCCTGACGAGAGGACGAGGACGGACTACGGTGAACTGAGCAGCCACGCGTGGCGCTGAGCACCGTCCCGCGAATGCCAGAAGTAGCAGTAGCGTTGCCGCTTGCTCAAGAGCACTGCTTCCACCTTATTCCGCTCGTGTTCGGAATAGAAGACGTGCAGCGATCCGCTCGCTTCATCGAAACCCGGTGCGGGAGCGTCGCCAGCCACGAAGGTGACCTTCAGCCTGCGCAAGTGCCCACGGGAAGAGGCTGGCTCGCCCTTGAAGTGAAGCCCATCGCTTTCGCGCTTAACGAGTCTCGTTAAACGCATCACTTCAATGGATCCAACCGAATTGAGCGCATGCGTGTGCCGGAGATCGACATCACTCTGCTCCTGGATCGGATCGGCAGCGGGCGTGTTCATGATCGGTCGGTTTCTGAGCACCAAGGTGCGGCGACGGATGGAACCTTCCTAGGAGCGTTCTCACTTCGGTGGAAATCTTAATGTTCCCTTTACATGGCGCGAAGCGGTCAAGCGATGGACATCACCCTGATGATCCGGCTGTTGAATGCAACCGCATCCCCGATCTGCTTGTCCTTCAGCGCCTGCCCGATGGGCGATGCCAGTGAGATGACGAAGCACGATTGGCCATCCACCTCCACTTGTCCTAACCCGATCGCGATGAAGTAATCGCCCTGATCCGTGGTAACAAGGCTGCCGAAGCCGACACGCGCATACACACGGTCCAACGGCACACGATCCAGTTCCTGTTGCAAGAGTTGAAGCTTCGCCAACTGCGCCTCCTGCTGATCGAGCTCCTGCTGGATCATGGCGCGACCCACCTCATGCTTGTCGCCTGCGCTGCTCTTGGTGTCCGTGTTGCGCGCAGCAAGCGTGGAGGCGATGTCCGCTTGGATGGCAGCCACCTTTTCCAGGAGGTGTTCCCGGAGATGTATGATCAGGTCGCGTTTGTGCATGGTCACTTCTGCGCAAGGTGGTGATCCACGACCATTGGACCGCGGGTCGCCCGGTTTGAAGCTCGTACGCGATCAGACGCTCCGCACGCATGCTTCAAGGCATTAACAAGTATAGGCGGCCTTGATCCAGAGGACGTTGTTGGGCGTGGTACCTTCAATGCCGGAACGAAATACCCTCTGACATCATGAGCAACAAGAAGAACCGCATCCTGGTACCCACGGACTTCACCAAAGTGGTGGACTATGCGATGGACCACGCCGTGAAGGTGGCCGAAGCTTCGAACAGCGATATCCATCTGCTGCACATCCTGGTGCATGACGAACACGCCGATGTGACCAAAAAACGCATGGACATGGAAGTGGCCCGGCTGAAGGACATCAGCGGGAAGGTAACCGTGGTGCCGATGGCGCGAAAGGGCAATGTGTACGATGACATCGGTTCCGTGGCCGAGGAGATCGGGGCGGACCTGATCATCATGGGCACCCACGGCCTGCGCGGCATGCAGTTCCTTACCGGAAGCCGCGCCCTGCGCGTGATCACGGAAAGCCAAGTACCCTTCGTGGTGGTGCAAGAGAAGAAGATCGGGCCCGATGGCTACAAGCACATCGTGGTGCCTATGGACCTACAGCGCGAAACGCGGCAGAAGGTGACCGAGGTGGCTGACATGGCGAAGACCTTCAACAGCACCGTGCATGTGATCAGCCCGAAGGAGAAGGACGAATTCCTGCACCGGCACCTGGCCAACAACCTACAGTTCGCGCGCAAGTATTTCGGCGACCGCAACATCCCCTGCAAGACCGAGGTGATCGATGTGAGCGCTTCGAAGTTCCACGTCGGCTTGCTGGACTACGCCAAGGCCATCAACGCCGATCTGATCGCCATCATGAACGAAGCCAACGAGAGCATCCTCGGGGTGTTCAGTGTGAGCTTCGAGCAGGAGATCATCACCAACGATGCGATGATCCCGGTGCTGGTGATCAATGAGAAGAACACCACCTCGGGAATGGCGGGCTGGACCTTCCAATAGGACACGTCCGCGAATAGCCAAGCGTATGGCCTTGGATGAATTCCTGCTCGAACGCATCGACCGGATCCTCACCCGCAAGAAGGTGGAATGGTCCGGAAAGAAGATGTTCGGCGGCTATTGTTATATGGTGGATGGGAAGATGTGCCCGACAGCATCCTGCACGAAGTGCTGGACTATCTAAAAGGCTTCCAGGCCAAAACACCGGAGGAGCAAAAGCGCGTGATCGGATTGAAGCGCATCCTCGACGAGAAGCGGGACCTTCTGTTGCACCTAGCGAAATAGTCCCGCGCAAGGAGACGCACTTCTACCACGCAGCACTTATCCGCCGATCCGGAACCCGCGGCAGTGCACGAATCCTGGCGCATCTAGCTTTACCCCATGCACATTCTCCGGCTGTTCTTCGCAGCCATTCTTCTACCGGTGCTCTTCACCTCTCCGCTCTGTGCGCAGGACAAGCACTTCTTCCCGGACTCCATTTTCATCGGCGCACCGGATACCATACAACATGTGGCAACGCTCGAGGGCCTCGGGACCGTGGCGGCGGAATTGCCCGAAGTGCATGCCCAACTGATCGAGGCGACCGGCGACTGGTACGGCAGCCGGTATGTCCTTGCGGTGGCCACCATCAGCGGCTACGACTTGCACCCCATCATCGGGGACGATATCGTGGATGAGGTACACGCGAGCACGGTCGACATGCGCGGCAATGGTCACCTACAAGTGGTGGTGCGCACCATGCACTATGCCGGCCATACGGGTTGGGAGCACGCGATCCACGAACGCGAGTGGACCGTTACTGTGTGGGACATCCAAGCGCGTTGCGCGGTGTTGCACCTCGTTACCGGTCGCAGCATGGAGGAATGGACGAACATCTTCGCCGAGGACAGCACCGGTGTGATGCCTTATGAAGAACGCACCATGCTCTCCTCGGAAGGCGATGCGGAATGCGAGACCTATGAAGCCAGCTTCACACCCGGGCACCTCATTCTCTTGCGTACCGATGACTGCGCGATGGACGAAGGAGGGTTGGATCTTGGAACCAAGGTTGGTGAGCGCATGGAGTACGTGCTGCGCAAGAACGTGTGGGTATTGGTGAAGTGAGCCCGCTATGCGCCACCGGATGCACCGCCATCGTCCGTGCCACTTCTATTCTTCTACAGTGCAAATCCAATGGCGGTACCGACCCCGATGCCGACTGCGATCCACACGGCCAGATTGTCGGTGCCCACGCCAACGGCCGTTCCTATGGCGACTCCCATGGCCATTGCCATTATCAGTTTGCTCTCCTTCTTCATCGTGTATCCGTTCAAGTTCCGAGGAGTCCCCGCTGGCACGACGCAATGATCCGTGCTGTTCATTCATCCTCGGCCTCGTATCCGCATTGCAAGGCCACAACGGGCGCTCAAGGTATTGCCGCATGTACGGTGGGGCTTGGAGTGGACCGACGAAAGTGAATAAGCAGGCAGCCTGTCTTTGAATACCATGACCACCAAGGAACTCCGCGAGAAAGTCCAACAGGCCATCGAGAACATCCCGGACAAGGCACTCGTCAAGTTGATCGAACTGCTGGAAGAACTCAGGATCGTGCCCGTGGATGAACAGAGCGACGATGCGCTGATCGAACGCATCATCAACGAGAACAGGGATGTGCTTTCGCGCTTGGCGAAATGATCACCCTCGAGGTCGCTGAAAAGCTTCACGCCGGATCCATCGCGGAATTCGGCGGTGCAAAAGGCATCCGGGACAAAGGCGCATTGGAGGCGGCATTGGCACGACCATTCCAAACATTCGGCGGAAACGACCTCTATCCTTATCGGACATCCATGGCTCGATGGCAACAAGCGCACAGGTCTTGGCTTGGCACTTTTCCTACTGCTGCGGTCAGGGTTGCGCGTGGAAGCCGCACAGGACGAACTCTACACAATGACGATCCGCGTGGCGGAAGGCAAGTCATCCGCGGAAGAGATCCAAGCGTGGATCGAGGCGCGCGTGCGGCCGTTGTGAGCGCTGGCGAATGCACAGCTTCGTGCCGCAGGGTCGTCCGCTCAAGAGCAGCGGACAGACCCGGCGGAGGTTTGAGGTTTGGGAAGACGCTGCGTGGGCTTGAAAGGTCCCACGCAGTTGACCCTTCACGAACTTCGCGCTCAGATGTGTGCTACCGCTCAGCTCCTCCCCACGACTCAGTGCTCGACCACCACCCATGCCCGGCTGCCGACCGGTACACCGCTTGTCTTTATCAAGTACGTACCTGCCGCCAAGCCGTCCAGTTCAAGCACCACCTGTTGCTGCCCACGTGGCCAATTGGCGGAGCGCACCAACCGCCCAGCTTGGTCCATGATGCGCAAAGCACCGGACCGGTCCAATGATGATGAGAGCGTGATGCTATTGCGGGCAGGCACAGGGAAGATGGAAAGCTCGTCGGCACCGGCATGCTGCGGCACATCGGTATTGATCTCGTAGGTAAAGGACCATTTCACCGACCAGTCCGAGACGCTGCCCCCGAGCCAAGAGCGCACCTGCCAGTAGTACGTGGTTCCGGGCAGCAGGAGCGGTGTGGTTGCGGAAGTGCCCGGCACCATCTCTTGTGTAGCGTCCACCATCAGGCTATTGTCCGCGAACCGGTATTCATAGTGATCGGCGTTGGCGGCCATGCTCCACTCCAAGGTGGCCGTGCTGGTATTCACCACATTGCCATCCACCGGTAGCAAGAGGATGGGCGCCGTTGGCAGCAGCAAGGCAGGCCCGGTGGTGAACACGCGCTGGGTCCATGCGCTGGTATCCACCGCGTTCCAGGCGCGTACCCGCCAGAAGTACACTTGGTCCATGAGCAATGCGCCGCTGGCCTGTTGGGTGTCGCTATTGCCATCGGTATTGTTGATGTAGCTTTTCTGCGCCTGTTGCAGCGCGCCGGAGTTGAAGAGGTTGGTGGTGTCCCACTCCAGCTGGTATATCCCTACGGTGGGGTGAGGTGCCCAATTCAACGTGACCCCGGCGGTGTTCACGTTCAGTTGCCCATCGTTCGGCGAGGTGAGGGTCACATAGTTACGGGTGATGAACGTGCGCACTTCCACCCATGCGGTGGTGTCCACTGCGTTGCGCGCCCGCACACGCCAGTGATAGGTTTGGCCGAAGTACAGGTCCGTGGTGGCGTGTTGGGTATCGCCGTTGCCATCGGTGCTGTTGATGTACGTCTTGTTGAAGAGCTGCACCACCGGCGAGTTGAACTGCGCGGATGTATCCAGCTGCATGTCGTAGAAGCCGACACCGGTATGAACTGCCCAGTTCAAAGTGGTGCCGGTCCATTGGTCGGTCCCCGAAGCGGGGCTGCTTAGCGTTACGTAGTCACGGGTAATGAACGTACGCACCTCCACCCATGCGGTGGTGTCCACTGCGTTGCGCGCCCGCACACGCCAGTGATAGGTCTGGCCGAAATACAGGTCCGTGGTGGCGTGCTGGGTATCGCCGTTGCCATCGGTGCTGTTGATGTACGTCTTGGTGAAGAGCTGCACCACCGGCGAGTTGAACTGCGCGGACGTGTCGAGCTGCATGTCGTAGAAGCCGACGCCGGTATGAACTGCCCAATTCAACGTGGTGCCGGTCCATTGGTCGGTCCCCGAAGCGGGGCTGCTTAGCGTTACGTAGTCACGGGTCTGCAGCGTCCACGGCGTGCTCCAGGCCGACGTGTCACCGGTTACCCAGGATCGCACGCGCCAATGGTAGGTCCTACCGAAGTAGAGGTCGGCGAAGGTGTACTGGGTATCCGCATTGCCGCCGGATGAATTGATGTAGGCCGTGGTAGCCGAGCGCAAGGCGGCCGATGAGAAGCCGCCAGTGGTATCCACTTGGATCTGGTAATACTGCGACCCGGTCACCGCGCCCCAATTGAAGGTGACACCGACCCAATTCGAAGTGCCATCGGTAGGGCTGCCGTGCTGAGGCGTGTTCCATGCAAAGCTGTTCCGGGCAAAGCACAGGATGGGCAGGCAGAGAAGGAAGCGAATGGCTGTAGTGTTCATGTTCGGGGCAAAAGAGATCGCAAGGTCGGAATTGTATTAAGGAAAACCGGTGCTCGCTCAGGCTGTGCGGATGCAGACCCCTTGTTCATGCGTTCTCGCGGTCCATCGAAGATCCACGAACACACGGGTTGCTTGCCGACCATCGCCGGTGTTTGTCGGATCTGTAGCGTACCGCTCACGGTTCGTAGCGGTAGGCCAAAATGTCCTGTTCGATCTCCGCAGGTCGCGCACGCCGCGCAAGACCCAACGCATGCGCCTGAAGACCCGGCGGGGTTTGGGGACCCGGCCAATGCTCACGGAGGTTGGGGTGATGCAACGAGTGGGAACCACCGATGCGCTACTTTCGATCAAGTAAAGAACCGCGGCATGAAAGAGATCATCTTCATCGTGGACGAATCGCCTGAGGGTGGATTCGAAGCCCGTGCATTGGACCACTCCATCTTCACCGATGGCGATGATCTGGCGCAGTTGCAGGCGAATGTGAAGGATGCGGTGGCCACGCACTTCGAGGCGGACCCGATGCCGCTTGTCATACGGAACTGAGGCATAGATCACGGCTGCGAGCCGCAGGGTCGTCCCCGCCGTAAGGCGGGCGGACAGACCGCCGCAGAGCCATGGGGAAATGAGACCCGGCGCAGCATGAGAAGTTCTTTTCAGTGATCGCCTCTCCATTCGTTCCTTTGAAGAACTGATCGGATGTCCTTTGCGATCATCGATAGAATGACTGTGGCAAGTGAGCAACTGACCCTTCTGGACCAAAGCGCGCTCTTGGAGCTTGTCCCCGCGCTTCCGCTAATGGAAGAGGGGGAGAACCATGGCGCGGTCTTCACCAAAGAGTGGATCGTTGACCTGATGCTGGACCTCTGCGACTATCGTTCGCAACGAGACTTGGTCGCCATCAAATTGTTGGAGCCTTCTTGTGGTGATGGTGCGTTCCTGTTGCGTATCGTGAAGCGACTTTCCTGTTCGCTGAGAACCCATGGTCGTGAGTTGAGTGATGCGCACGATGCCATCCGCGCCTATGATCTGCAACTCACGAACGTGCGCACCACGCGCGAGCGGCTGATCGATCTGCTCATTGATGAGGGATGGTCAGGTGTGGAAACAGTAGTAGCGCACTGGATCCGCCATGCGGACTATTTGCGCGCCGCCGACGGAGCCGACTTCGACCTCGTGATCGGCAACCCGCCATACATCCGAGCGCAGGAGATCCCGGAGCAACGACGCAACACTTACCTCGGCCTGTGGAGTACGATGACCATGGGCACCGACATCTTCGTCGGCTTCATCGAGAAGGGACTGCGCTCCTTGAAACCGGAAGTACGTCTGTGTTTCATTGTCGCAGACCGATGGCAGCACAACGCCTACGGTCGCAAATTGCGCAAGCTCATCAGCGAACGCTACGCGGTGGATGCGATGTTCGAGATGCACGGCGTGGATGCTTTCGCCGCGCCCGTCTCCGCATATCCGGCCATCACGCTGATCCGGCGTGGTACACAAGGCAGCGTGCTCTATGCATCCGCACAGGCCGACCTGAATGAGCAAGGTGGCGATCGCCTGAAGGCATGGTTCGAGCAGAGCGAACCGAACGCGACGCACGATGCGATGTTCTCCGCCTGTGTGCTGCCCGACTGGTTCCGCACGGAAGAGATCTGGCCCAGTGGTTCGCCGGAGGTGCTTGCCTTCCTGGAGGATATGGTCGAGCGTTTCCATCCGCTGGAAGATGCCGCCACAGGAACCAAAGTGGGTATCGGTATTGCGACGGGAGCCGATGATGTTTTCATCACCAACGATGCAGCGTGCGTGGAACCCGATCGCTTGATCCCCTTGCTCACTTCAGCGGACATCACCACCGGTCATGTGCAATGGACCGGCAACTACTTGGTGGATCCTTGGGATGAGAACGGCCAGCTGGTCGACCTGACACGATATCCGCGACTGAGCGCCTATTTCCTCGACAACGCGGGTGCGTTGAAGAAGCGCCATGTCGCACAGAAGCGTCCCGAGCGTTGGTATTCCACCATCGACAAAGTACATAGCGGTTTGCGAGAGCGTCCGAAGCTCGTGCTACAGGACATGAGCAGCACCATCTCACCGGTGCTCGATACGCAGCACTACCCGCACCACAACCTGTATTGGATCACCAGCACCGGCTGGGACCTTGAAGTACTGGGAGGCCTCCTGCTCTCCGAAGTCGCGGAACTCTTTGTGCGTGCCTACGGCGTGAAGATGCGTAACGGCACCATGCGTTTCCAGTCGCAATACCTGCGCATGATCCGGCTGCCCGCGCAAAGCAGCTTGGATGAAGCACTGTGCAATGCCTTGCGGACCGCCTTCCGCGAACGGGATCGTGAGGGAGCCACGCGCGCTGCCATGCAAGCCTCTGGTCTCACAGCGCTTCCGAATTATCGGGGACAATGAAGCGGGACCATCGAAAGGAAGTGCTCGCTCTTTGGAAGCTGCGCTCCAAGGCAGAGAAGAAAGCCCGCAAGGATGGCAATACCGACCCCGGACTGCGGGCTGGTGTAACATCCGGCAGGCACTTGGATCCACTGTCCGAATTGGTCCGGGGCATCTTCATTGATGCAGGCATAGCAGCCGAGAACGTCCACTGCGGAACCAAGAACCTGGAGATACCGGGCTTCTACCGTCCGCAGAAGAAGTGGGATGTGGTGGTGGTACACAAGGGCGTGCTGGTGGCGGCCGTGGAGTTCAAGAGCATCTTGGGCAGCTACGGCAACAACATGAACAACCGCACCGAAGAATCCCTTGGCAACGCCACGGATCTGTTGGAAGCTGCTGAGCAAGGACTCATTGGCTCAAGGCCACCATGGCTGGGTTTCGTCTTCTTCATGCAGGACGACCAAGGCTCTCGCAAGGGAGGCAAGAACCTGAAGCAACCGCACTTCAAGATCGATCCCGAGTTCGTTGGTGCCACCTACCAGACCCGCGCTTCCATTTGGCATCGTCGCTTGTTGATGAAGCGCCTCTACAACGCTGCGTGGTATGCGGTGGTGGATCCGGCCGAAGGCGTTGCAGGTGTTCGTGAACCCGACGCGGAACTGAGCTGGGCCAAGTTCGAGGCGGCGATCAGGGGGCGGGTGGGTGAGGTGTTGGCGTGAAGGGATAGAACGCACCAAGTGTGTGGACCAACCGCTATGGAGTTGCCTGCCGAAGGCAGGGGCTTGGGCAAAGGAGTTGCTGCGTGGGTAGAGCGGCTATCCTACCAGACCCTCAGCAGACAATCGATCAAAAATATCGGCACGGCTAACCCCGTTAAGAATGCCCTCTATGATGAACCCCCGTCTTAGTCGATTAATGCGGTCATTCGTTGCCTGCACCGCCGACTTGTAGTACGTAGAAGCAAGAATGCCTCCTGTTAGTCCTTCATCGACATCATTGTAGAAGGTATCGAGGCGAGCCAACAATTCATGTGGTTGGGGAAGCGACTTCACCGCCCTAGCCATTCGATCGAGCTCAACAATGGCCGTGTACAGGTCGGCCTTCTTCCAAATGCGGCTCTTGTGATCGAATCCACACTCTGTGATCAAGTCAAACACGAACTGTAAGCGTGCCTTAACCTCGTCAGCTAGCGGGAAATCGTCGTTGTACCGAGCCAGCAGCTCCTCAAAGACGTCGTCGCGGTTGAAATAGCCTTGAACAAGAGACGCAACGACGCCCAAACCGTATCGCAAATCTCCCATGCGCTTGAAGTCACGTGCATTGAAGACACTGTTATCGATAAAGAACGGATGTTCGGCTACCGTTTCCGCGAATTTCTTCAACGCGCCACCATACACCGCATTGTTCACTTCGATGTCCAGCAAGGAGTATTTTGTCGCATTCAGGCGTTTGAATACTTCAACGAGCTCTTCACGACTTATCGTGCCAAGATCACGCACGGCCACATCGTACTGCAGGAATGCGGTCTTCTCGGGATCAGTTAGCTCGCGATAGGGTCGAACTGTAAGCAATCGCAAGTTTGATGATCCATCGAAGTACTCAATCAGCGTGCTTACCCGTTGCAGTCCATCAACCAGTAGTTGGGTTCCTTCGCCTGATTCGAGGTTGACATCCCCATCCGCCAGGTATATCTCGGGGAATGGATAACTTCTCAGTATTGTGTCCAGGAACAAGTCCTTATCCGCATGAGTCCAAACCAGTCGTCTCTGAAACTCAGGTCTCGGCAGGAGCTTACCTTCCCTGACCATCGTAATCAGATCGCGCACTTTCTTGTTAGTCGAAGCTGTTTTCAAGGTCGTGAGTTTTCAATGTTGACGCATTCGATTACAGCTCGTCGAAGGTAGCGGTGCAAGTCGCCAACGGAGTGAAAAAGCCCCCCTCGTACTTGGCGGCGCTTGAACCTGGTGTCTAAGGATAGAGTCCTGAAAACATCCCACCAATCATCGCCGCGCCGAGTCTTCCCGTGCGGAAAATGATCCGGTCTAAGCCATCCATAGATCATGTAGTCTCCCAGCGCTTGAGAATCCCATGGCGTCCAGGCCTTGCCATGTGCAAAGACACATAGGTCCTCCCAAATCATGTTGAAAATGTCAGGACTGATTATCGCGACATCAATATCCGAGTCAGGGCCAAAGGACCTATATCTAGGAAGTTTCTGACCCCTTCTTGACTTCTCTACAATACTGAACCCGAGCTTAGACGAACCTGTTATCCATAGCCGCACGCGATTAGGCTCAATGCCATACTTTCTTGCGAGTTGTGCCGAAATGAAATTACGGTCCGTAATCGGGACATGCAGGGCGTCTTCGGCTAGAAGCACATCATTGACAATGTCATCGACATTGCGATCCCGGCATAGGGCCTTGAATTCTTCGACGGTTATCATGCCTTCTCCACCACCTCGCCTGCTTTCCTCAAGTGCGCCTTCTTCGCTTTCCGGATCCTGCAGCTCACCACCTTGTACTCCGGGCATAGCGCCTCGCTGTCGTGTACATCGCTGGTGATGATGTTGAGCATGATCTCCGGGAAGTGGAAGGTGCTGCTGAGGATGCCGGGCTTCACCTCGTCGGTCACCTTGGCCTTGATGTCCACCTTGCCGCGCGGGCTTTCCACGCAGACCATGTCGCCTTCCGCGATGTTGTTCTTCGCGGCATCGTCCGGGTGGATCATCAGCACATCCTCGGTAAGGATGTCGTTGTTGCGCGTACGGCGCGTCATGGTGCCGCAGTTGTAGTGCTCCAGCTCGCGGTTGGTGGTGATGATGTAGGGGTAGTCCTTACCATGCTCGCTCACCTCCTTGCTCTCGATCCAGTCCGGCGCGTAGAACTTTCCTAAGCCGCGTTTGAAACTGGTGCCGTGCAGGATCTGCGTGTCGGTGCCGTCGGCGGCCACGGGCCACTGCTTACCGTTCTCGCCGAGGTTCTCCCAGCGGATGCCTTTGAAGAACGGCACGATGCGGCTGATCTCCTCCAGCACCCAGCTCGGGTGGTAGGTGGTTTCCACCCTCACGCCTTGCCCATCTCCCGGGGAGAGGGGTACCTCACGCTGATAATTCCGAAGCGAGGGCGGCGCCCCTTCTCCTTGGGAGAAGGGGTTGGGGGATGAGGTCTTCTCTGCATACCTCTCCGCGATGTCCACGATGATCTGGCCATCGGGCTTGGTGCCTTCGAGGGGTTCCACCACGGCATTCACGCGTTGCACACGGCGCTCACCGTTGGTGAAGGTTCCGCTCTTTTCCAGGAAGCTGGCACCGGGCAGGATCACATCGGCGTACTGGGCGGTCTCGGTCATGAAGAGCTCTTGCACCACCAGCAGCTCCAAGCTTTCCATCGCCTTGATCACCTTGTTGGTGTTCGGGTCCGTCTGCACCACATCCTCACCGATCAGCCACAGCGCTTTCAGTTTGCCATCGATCGCGGCGTTGAACATCTCGGGGATCTTGTAGCCGATGTGGCTCGGTACGGGCACACCGTAGTGCGCTTCGTACAGCTTGTTCACCGCGCTGTCATCCACTTCGTGGTAGCCGGCGCCTTGATGCGGTTGCGCACCCATGTCGGCCGCTCCTTGCACGTTGTTCTGTCCGCGCAAGGGGTTCACGCCTACACCGCGGCGACCGATGTTGCCGGTCATCATGGCGAGGTCGGCGATCTGCATCACGGTGAAGGTGCCCTGCGAATGCTCGGTGACACCGAGGCCGTGGAAGCTCATGGCGGCGGGGCTCTTCGCGTAGGCGATGGCAGCGGCCCGCACTTGCTCACGCGGTACGCCGGTCACTTGTTCCATCTTGTCGATGTCCAGCTTCAGCAAGTGATCGCGGAACTCGGCGTAGCCTTCCGTACGGCTCTTCACGAAGTTCTGGTCCACGAGGTCTTCCTTGATGATGTAGTGCATCATCATGTTCAGCAAGGCCACGTTGGTGCCGGGCTTCAGCTGCAAGTGGTGTTGAGCGTACTTGGCCAGGTGGATGCGACGTGGATCGATCACGATCAGCGTCTTGCCCTTCATGGCCTGCTGCTTGATCTTGGCGCCGGTCACGGGGTGCGCATCGGTGGGGTTGGCACCGATCACCATCATACAGTCGGTATCGTTAAGGTCGTCGATGCTGTTGGTGGCAGCGCCCGTGCCGTAGGTGTGCTGCATGCCCAAGGCCGTGGGACTGTGGCACACGCGCGCGCAGCAGTCGATGTTGTTGGTGCCGATCACCGCCCGCATGAATTTCTGCATGAGGTAGTTCTCCTCGTTCGGGCAGCGCGCACTGCTGATCCCCGCGATGCTGTCCGGACCGAAGTCCTTCTTCAGCTGCGTGAATTTGCTCACGATGAAGTCGTAGGCCTCGTCCCATGAAGCGGGAACGAATTCGCCATCCTTCTTAATGAGCGGTGTGCGAATGCGATCCGGGTGGTCGTAGAAGCTGAAGGCGTAGCGGCCCTTCAAGCAGGTGTGCCCTTGGTTGGCCTCCGCATCGTACGGCGCGCGGATGCTCACCACTTTGTTGTCCTTCACGTTCACCTCCAGATTGCAGCCTACGCCGCAATAGGTACACACCGTCCGCTCCACGCGGTCGGGTACGTTCTCCTTGCTCTTGAACACATCGGTGATCGCGCTCGTGGGGCAGGCTTGCGCGCACGCACCGCAACTCACACAATCACTATCCATGAACGTGCTATCGAGTCCCTTCGCGATGTGGCTGTCGAATCCGCGACCCACCATGCTCAGCACCAATTCGCCCTGCACTTCATCGCACGCACGCACACAGCGGTAACAATAGATGCACGCGCTGAGGTCGCTGACCATGTACGGATGGCTCGTGTCCATCGTCATGTGCTGGTGCGTTTTCCCCTTCGGGTAGCGCACGCTATCGATGTCGAAGCCGATCTGCTGGACGACGTTGTACAATTCGTTGCGTCCGTGGTCCTCGGTCTTCAGGCGCTCGGTGTCGTAGTCGGTGAGCACCAGCTCGATGATGTTCTTCCGCAGCCGCTCCATGCGCGGACTGTTGGTGGTGATGTACATGCCCTTGCCGATGGGACTATGACAACTCGCCATCACTTTCGGCGCTGTCATCCCGAGCGGAGCCGAGGGATCAGACAGCGCGACCTCCACCGAACACACGCGGCACGATCCGAAGGGGTCGAGGTTGGGTGCATCGCACAACGTCGGTACCGGGTTCGGCCCGATGTGACGGCGCATGAAGTTGAGCATCGTCTCCCCCTGCTTGATAGGATACGCGACACCATCTATATAGGACAGCTCTCCGCCGGACGGCGGATTCACCGCGTTGGAGGATGCAGGTGCGGACTGTTGGCGAGCCGAAGGAGGAGCGCTGGTAGCAGTCTTGGCGGAAGGCATGGTACTCATGGCGGAAGCGTGATGGACGAAGATAGGCGGACGCCTTCTCCTTCTGTTCCGGCCAACCACCCGTTAGGGTTGCACCAGGTCCCAGAGGTTCCCGTAGAGATCGCGGAACACCGCCACCGTGCCCCAGGGTTGGCGCTCGGGTTCGCGAACGAACTCCACCCCTTTCGCTTTCAGAGCGGCATGGTCACGCATCAGGTCATCGGTATGCAGGAAGAGGAAGACCCGACCACCGCATTGATCACCGATCCGCGCGATCTGCTCCGGTGTGGATCCCTTCGCAAGAAGGATGTTGCATCCAGTGGATCCCTTCGGCACGACCCTCACCCAACGCTTCGTCTCCGACAACACGGTATCCTCAACAAGATCGAAGTCGAGTCGTGTGGTGTACCACTCGATCGCGCGATCGTAGTCGTCGACGAGCAATGCGAACTGTGCGATGCGTTGGGTCATGGGTGATCGTTCAATGACAAGGATACGATCGCCTGAATGTGATCGGGCGACCGCAAGAAGCTGACGAATGCCAGTTGTCCATCACCACACCCTTGCGTCCTTGGTGGTGCATGACCAAGCCTCCCCCGCTTCGTACGGAAGAGATCGCACGGATCCGCAAACGGTTCACGGCCGCTGGTGCCGCTGATCGAACGGACGACCTATGGATGTCGATGATCGATCGGCCCATCGGTTCGCCGCGCGCGCTGAAGGACTACCACGACCTCTTGCTTTTCCTTTTAGCCTTCCCGCGCAGCAAAGCGGATCACGCTCGTGCAACACATGATTTGGATCGCGTCGCGGAGATCGCTGCGGTGATGTACGAGCAGAGCGATTCATGTCAAAGGTCCTTGGAGAATTCCGGGATCGCGGGTACGACCATCTGCGCTCACTTCAGTAAGCTGCTGTTGCAATGGTTGGTCCTTTCGCAGGATGCCGCTGTCACACTGGATTCCTTCGAGGGGGAAGAGGACGTGGTGCGCGCAATGCTCCAAGACCTCAGCCTGCCCGCAGAACGAGAAGCCATGGACGATCCCGGCTATGGGGTCATGGATCGGATAAGAACGGCGAGTGGGAACCGGTCCCTTCCATGGTTGCTGGATGCGCTCGATGGATCCGGTGCATCCAACACTCTATACCATACCATATGGACAGCGATCCGTCCGTACGTCACCATCCCCTGCGAACGGTCGGCGGTGTCGCGCACCTATTGCAGGGGAGTGAAGCATCCGCTCCATTCCTGGTCGAAGGGTATTCGTCCGGATGTTCCGACGGAACGGATCCTTCAACAACCCATCGGTGAACCGCGAACGCTCGACAGCGATGAACGCGATCGACTCGTCGCTGCGGTGCGCGGTATCCTGGTCGGCCACTTGCGCGAAACGGATACGGCGACGTTCTGCGATCCGAAGGCGATCGAGTACTTCGATTTGGGTTCCGGGGTCGGCATCGCGCTCCTCACGCTACCTCCTGGTCGGCGCACCTTGTTCGATAGCTACATCGGCTACGTGGCGTTCTCCAACGCAGTGCCGGTCGCATACGGCGGTGCTTGGATCTTCCCCGGCAAGAGCAAAGTGGGGATCAATGTGTTCCCCGCGTTCCGGGGTGGACCATCCTCCTTCCTGTTCGCGCAGATCCTTCGCTGCTATGTGCAGCGCTTTGGTGTGGAGTGCTTTGAGGCGGACAGCTACCAACTCGGGCATGGCAATCCTGATGGGATCCGGTCCGGTGTGTTCTGGTTCTACCATCGCTTGGGGTTCCGCACCACCGATGCGGACCTGGAGATGATGCAGGATCGAGAAGAAGAACTCCGTCAGCGCGACGCGAAGCATCGCACCGGACCCGCCATCCTTCGCAAGCTCGCCTCGTTACCAATGCGGTTGAAGCTGACCCTCGGACCGATCATCGACCTCGAACCGATCGACCTTAGCGAGGCTGTACTTCAACATCTCGGGGGGATCGGTGATGGCGATAGAGGCGTTGCAGAACGAAGGTGTTTGAACAAGGTGAAGAAGGAACTCGGTGTCGGCAAGATGAGTGGTTGGACAACCGAAGAGCGATGCGCATTCACCGACCTCGCTCCATCACTTGCGTTCATTCCGGACCTCCACAAATGGTCGCGGCGCGACAAGGCCCGAATTATTTCTGCCCTTCGGTCCAAGGGTCACACCAAAGAAGATCGGTACATCAACGCCCTGCGATCGCATCCTGAAATGCTTCAAGCATGGACGGGATTCGTGAAGCGTTCCGTGACGTGATGAACACATCACACGTACGTGTCGATCAATGATGAAGTGCTGTTGAACGCCGTGTGCGCGCGGTTCTCCGCACATCGCATCATGTGTGATCATCATGATGATGATCAACGATGTGATGTTGCGATCAACACATCAACGCATCATCCAACACAGTGATCGATCATCGTGTTGATCGATCGATGGTGATCGACGTTCAACGATATGAACAAAAGATGGTGGGAACATTATTACGCGATGTTGCGTTTCACATCATGCCACACATTACGTTTGGCATCAAACCCATTTCACCATGGCTAAGAAAGCAGCAAAGAAGAAAGCAGCGAAGAAAGCGACCAAGAAAGCCGCCCCTAAGAAGGCGACAAAGAAGGCCGCGAAGAAGAAGAAGTAGTGTTGGTCCGCCAACGCACGAAGGGGTCCGGTTCGCCGGGCCCCTTTGCATTTCCGGTGGTTTCCATTCGTGCTACTTCACGCGCACAGCGCCTGAACCATCCACGTGCTGGGTGATGGCTGTAGGTTGCCGTAGCAGTACCACATCACCGCTTCCCGAGATCCGAGCGTCCACCTTGCCGCTTGCATTCGCGGTTATGTTCCCGCTCCCATCGATCATCGCATTCAGGTTCTCCAACTCCAATTCGCCTGCGTTCACGTCTCCGCTGCCATGCACCTTGGCGTCGAGCAGATCGCACTGACCCGTCAGCCGAACATCACCCGATCCATCGATCCGCGCATCGATCCTCTCTGCGAACATCGCAAGTGTGATGCTCCCACTTCCCGAGACATCGAACATCGCTCGGTCCTGTTCGAATTCTCCATTCCCGATCACATCACCGGAGCCATCGACCTTGACGACCTCGATGGATGGGACGTCGATGTGAATGATGAACGGAGCACTCGTGGAGTAGCTCTTCGATGTGCTGATGTGCCAAATGCCATCGCGCAATTCCGCGGTGATCAAAGCAGCGATGTTCTCCTGCGCCTCGATATCAATGCCCTGTGTCGCGGACCGCGATAGCTGAACGTCCATGGATCCTTCGAGGACGAACCCCTTGATCGGCTCCAGCGTGACCGTGCGATGGACGACCGGACCCGTCCCCTTCACTCCACCATTGAATGCGCACGATGTGGCGACGGCGGATGAGACAATGCCCAGACCGACAAGAAAATGGGAAGTGGTGTTCATACCATGAAGGTAGGAACCCTTTGACAGGATCATCCTGTCGGGTCTGTTCACGAATGCGCTATTGAACGATGATCCGGCGGCTGGTCACACGATCGCCCATGATCACACGGCAGAGGTAGGGGCCTGGTGCCAGACCGCTTGCATCGAACGCAATGCTCTTCTGGACACCTGCTTCAGCACTTCCATTGAACAGCACTCGTTCCGTAACCCCGAGCACGGAGAGCAGTTCCACCACGATGTCGCCGTCCACTTCGATGCCGGAGAGCAGGACTGTGGTTTGACCTCGCGTCGGCATCGGGTAGACGACCACCTCCAAGGGCTCCACGATCGATGCCACCTCCACCGGTTGATCCTGAAGGATCATGCCGGCCGTGGTCGCACAGGTCAGGAATCCGGCATCCTCACCGGGTTCGTCGTACCCGTTGTTCAGGGTGGTCAATGCACTGCTGACCGTTGCATAGGAATACGTGGATGAGCATCCGCCGATGATCTGGTCCGCGAGGTCGATCAATTGCTGCACGGTCATTCCAACGAAGGTCCCGGATGTGATCACCAGGTCCTTGATCAAGCCTTCATAAGGCGCGAAGTCGGGATCCATCTCATCATACCGCACATTCAACTTGGCCGCCACCAACTGTCCGACCAGTGTGTTTCCTGGATAGGTGGGGTTCACAGTGATCCCGCTGGGAAGGATCGCCGGTGTGCCATAGGAGGGCAGCGCTGCTATGATCGCTGACGAAGAGGTGAAGCGCATGGACCGCGAACCGCATCCGATGGTCAACCCGTCGGCGCCAGGGAAGGCGGAACCGAAGCCAGCGACCATGTATCCAGCCACGTTGTACGCGGTCGCTGTTGCGCCCCATGTCCCTTGGGCGGCAAGCACGAAACCGGTACAGGATACTTCCGCAGGACCTGATATCGAGGCAGCGCATGTCAAGTATCCGACATCCTCTCCCGGAGCGTCGTAGCCGTTGTTGATCGTGGTAAGCGCACTGCTCAACGCCGCATAGGAATAGTTCGAGGCACAACCACCGACCTTCAAGTCGGCTTCATTGATCAGCTGTTGGAAGGTCCAACCCGCGAAAGTGCCCGTGGTGATCACCAGATCCCTGATCAGCCCTTGGTAGGGTGCGAAGTCCGGGTCGATCTCATCATACCGCGCATTCAGTTTGGCCGCGACCAACTGTCCGACCAATGAATTTCCGGGAGCGCTCGGGTTCACCGTGGTGCCATTCGGAAGGATGTTCGGCGTGCCATAGCTCGGCAACGCGGTGATGATCGCTGCCGCAGTGGTGAATCGCATGAACCTGGAACCGCATCCGATGGACAATCCATTCGGAGCTGGGAAGGCGGTGGCGAAACCGGAGGTCATGTATCCGGATACATTATAAGCAGTCCCCGGAGCCCCCCAGGTTCCTTGGGCTGCCGTGACGAATCCCGTGCATGGTCCGGTAGATGCGACCATGGTCAACGTTGTGGAACAGGAGCTCGTGCAGCCATTCGCATCACCGACCGTGACCGCATAGTTGCCGGGAACAGCAACCGAAGCAGTGGCCGTGTGCTGTGCCGGACTGGTGTTCCACGAATAGGTGTAGGGTGCAGCCCCTCCGGTAACCGACACGGACACCGTTCCATTCGCGGATGAAGCTGAGCAACTGATCGAGGGGCCCGTGACGACAGCGGTATTCACCGTTGAGGATGTTGCGCTACACCCGCCATTGCTCACCACGACCGAATAACTCCCCGCTGCGTTGGCGACGTAAGAACTGCTTGTCGCTCCATTGATGCTCGTCCCGTTGTTGCGCCATTGATAGGTGTAGCCTGTACCACTATTCGCGGTCAGCGTCACACTGCCGCCGTTGCAGAATGTGGTCGCACCCCCCGCCGTGATCGTTGCTGTCGGCGCGGTGTTCACCGTTACCGTCGTACTCACAGACGCACTGCTACACGCTCCAGCCGTGATCACCACACTGTAGATACCGCTCGTTGTCGCCGTGTATGCGCTACTTGTGGCGCCGCTGATGTTCGTTCCATTCTTCTTCCACTGATAGGTGTACCCACTTCCGGTGGAAGCATTCAAGACCACACTCCCGCCCGTGCAGAAGGAAGTCGCCCCGTTCGCCGTGATCGTGGCGGATGGTGATGCGCTTACCGTGACCGTTGTCGCCGCCGAGGTCGTGCTGCATCCGCCATTGCTTACGACCACCGAGTACGCACCACTCGCCGTCGCCGCGTAGTTGCTGCTCGTCGCTCCGCTGATGTTCGTGCCGTTGTTGCGCCACTGGTAAGTGTAGCCTGTACCACTATTCGCGGTCAGCGTCACACTGCCGCCGTTGCAGAATGTGGTCGAACTCCCAGCGGTGATCGTTGCCGCCGGTGCAGTGTTCACCGTCACCGTCGTATTCGCAGACGCACTGCTACAGCTCCAGCCGTGATCACCACACTGTAGATACCGCTCGTTGTCGCCGTGTATGCGCTACTTGTGGCGCCGCTGATGTTCGTTCCATTCTTCTTCCATTGGTGGTGTACCCACTTCCGGTGGAAGCATTCAAGACCACACTCCCGCCCGTGCAGAAGGAAGTCGCCCCGTTCGCCGTATGGTGGCGGATGGTGATCGCTTACCGTGACCGTTGTGGCCGCCGAGGTCGTGCTGCATCCGCCATTGCTTACGACCACCGAGTACGCACCACTCGCCGTCGCCGCGTAGTTGCTGCTCGTCGCTCCGCTGATGTTCGTGCCGTTGTTGCGCCACTGGTAAGTGTAGCCTGTTCCGCTGCTCGCGGTCAAAGTCACGCTTCCACCGCTACAGAAGGTTGTGGCCCCACTTGCAGAGATCGTTGCCGTCGGTGCAGTGTTCACCGTCACTGTCGTATTCGCAGATGTACTGCTACACGCTCCAGCAGTGATCACCACACTATACGCTCCGCTGGTCGTTGCCGTGTATGCGCTACTTGTGGCGCCGCTGATGTTCGTTCCATTCTTCTTCCATTGGTACGTGTACCCACTTCCGGTGGAAGCACTCAGGACCACGCTGCCCCCGGTGCAGAAGGAGGTCGACCCGCTCGCTGTCACGGTCGCTGAGGGCGAACTGCTCACCGTCACGGTCGTGGTTGAGGAGGTCGTGCTGCATCCGCCATTGCTCACGACCACTGAATACGCACCACTCGCCGTCGCCGCGTAGCTGCTGCTCGTCGCTCCGCTGATGTTCGTGCCGTTGTTGCGCCACTGGTAAGTGTACCCCGTTCCGCTGTTCGCGGTCAAAGTCACGCTTCCACCGCTACAGAAAGTTGTGGCCCCACTTGCAGAGATCGTTGCCGTCGGCGCGGTGTTCACCGTTACCGTCGTACTCGCAGACGTACTGCTGCATGCTCCAGCGTTGCTCACCACCACCATACGCACCGCTGGTCGTGGCGGTGTAAGCGCTACTTGTGGCGCCGCTGATGTTCGTTCCATTGTTCTTCCATTGGTAGGTGTACCCACTTCCGGTGGAAGCACTCAGGACCACGCTGCCCCCGGTGCAGAAGGAGGTCGACCCGCTCGCGGTCACGGTCGCAACGGGAGTGGACGATACACCAGCGCATTGGCAGCTAGTGCTCCATGTGTCATTCGTCGTACACGCGATCCCATCATTGCATGGGGTCCCGGGTTGCGCAGGGCCACCAGCCACGCCAGCACAATCCAATGCTGCCGAGCCGGAGGTGATCACCGAAGCGCCGAGCGAGAGATTGTGATATGACCCACTGGGTTCGGTGATCAGGCGAACAGCCCGCACCATGTACTCCTTACCCGCAACGAACGGTATCGCGCTTGTGAAAGTCGTCCCGGTGATCACCGAGGAAGTGATCCGCGTGATCACTCCGGTCGTCCCGTCGATCGCATAGATGTGGTAACCATCCACGGTCTCCGTACTCGGTGACCAACTGAAGGACACGTTGCCGGCTGCGTTCGTGGCGCTCAGGTTCGACGGCCCCAACAACATCTTCTGACGGAGCGATGGATCACCCATGAGTCCCAGATGCGCGCGTCCGATCGTGGACTGCCAGCCATCCGTCAGCGGAGTATAGAGGCCGCTGTTGTTCATGCTCACCAACGTGCTTTGTCCGATGTTGGCGCCCATACCCATATGGTGGACGTACCACGCCGGGATCCCCGCCCAGCAATTCGTCAACGCGTAACCGCTGGCGAGCGGGGCCCGCATGAAGTTGTTCGTGTTATCCCAATCACCCACGTTGCTCCCGAAGCACATGTTGAAGACCCCCCAGTGCGAGGAGGTCGTCGCGAAATCCTGGGTCGTTCCCACGAGGTCCAAGCCGTTGTAGGTCACGGTGCTTCCAATGACCTCGATCGTTCCACCGCCACTGGAATAGGTCCATAAGTAGCTCTGGTTGTTCACCAGCTGATAAAAAGGTGCCGCGTATTGGTTCGCGGCGGTGACGTTCGCGGCTCCAACCATTGCCGCCATGGTCCGCCATGCGGTTGCCGCTATCGGGTTGTTTATCCATTGAAGGTTGTCGAACACCAGGGCGCGGGGTGTCGGTGTCCAGAACTTCATCTTGAACCCATGCGCTTTGACCAGGTAGTTGCGCATCAGTTCCGTTTCGCTCGTGGAGAACGCAGGCAGGTCATAGAAGTCCACGCGCCCGACCTGTAGCTCAACATCGGACGGGAAATTGTTCTGATCGAACTTGCCATCACCCGGCACATTGCGGTTCTGCGGACGCTGCGAAGCGTTGTTGTTCACCGAAGCATCCGTCCATGTACCGTTCAACTCGCCGTAATAGCCATCACATGGCCATGCGCCAAGGTGCTCGCTGTGACCATCCGGGTTGATGTTGCCTGAATAGGGTACTGCCAAATGGCCAACGATGTATAGCGCCTTCGTGTTCGTCGGATCCGCATTGTATTGTGCCACGACCGCGCTCTTCACAGTAGCAACAGATGCGGAACGCGACAGGTCCACGCGCACCACGGACCAGCCATCCATGCGCAGATCGTTCTTCAACTCGGCAAGCTCAGTCGACAATGGTCCGGTGAAGGTGTTGTCGACAAGGAGGATCATTCGCCCGCGGTAGTCGACCGGGGGAACCGCGATGCCCGTGCTGATGTACCCTGTACCCGTTACTCCAGCAGCTACTCGCACCACTTTGTATTCGTAGGCTGTCGCTATGGCTACCGCGTTATCCGCATAGCTCAGGTCCGTGGCGGCAGGGGTGGCGATCACGGATCCCCATGAAGTTGCCGAAATGGATTTGCGGTAAACGGTGATCGAGGTGGTACTCGGCAGCGTGGTCCACGCCAAGGTGATCCGCGCGGGCGTGGATTGGACCGTGGCGCTAAGCGGCACCGCTGCCTGCTGGGACATGGTCTGAGCCAGTAGCCCAGACGCGATTAGAATGAAACTTGCAAGAAGCGTGGCTGCGCGCGCGCCAAGGATCCGAGTACTGATCATCGTCCGTCAAAACGCCCCTGATGCATGGACCGGTTCGCCGCCCTGGGTCCCTTGCCCGGCCCCTGGTCCTCTGCTATCGCGCGGAGCTTCGCGATCTCATCGGACTGATCGCGGATGCACGCACCCGCTTGAACGACAGTGCCGAATCTAGCAGTGGGAACTCGCGCTGCCGAAGCCCTTAAGAAGCCTTGGCACATGGCTCGGCGGGCATATCCCCTGATTCATCCGGCGCAGCTTCCGTCTCGCTCCCCCCTTCGTCCCTTTCGCCGGGTATGGGACATTTCTACCAATAGCCCGTCACGTTCGTTGAATACGCGAAGAAAAAGGAAGCCTCCCGCAGAAGAGGCTTCCGAACGAATGTGAAAAAGGCGCTACTGCCGATCGGATCGCTGCTGAACGGAGCCGGGCCGATGATGAGCCCTGCTAGACAACCGGTTGCCTAGCACGAGGCGGGGATCATTCCAAATGAGCACTTGCATCCGGCAAACGGACGCGGACAATGTTTATGAAGCCTTCGCTTCCGCCATGTCAGTCGTTCACGATCTTCATCAACTCCTGAAGATCCGGCGAGAGGATGATCTCGATCCGACGGTTCTTCGCCTTGTCGGCAGGATCCACCGGAACATATTCCCCACGACCCGCAGCGGTTACCCGAACAGGCGCCAGCTGGCTATTCTCCTGCATGATGCGCACCACGCTGGTGGCCCGCATAACGCTCAGGTCCCAGTTGTCCTTCAATGCTCCACCACCGGTGACCTTATCCGTATCGGTGTGCCCTTCCACCAGCACGTTGAGGTCCTTCTCGGACTCGATCGCCTTCGCCAGCTTGATGATCAACTCGCGCCCCTTCGTGTCAACCGCGTAGCTGCCACTGGGGAAGAGCAACTTGTTCTCCATGCTCACATACACACGGCCGTTGCGCTGCTCCACGGTGAGTCCCTTGCCCTCGAACCCGGTGAGCGCTGCACTCACCCGATCCTTCAACCCTTTCATCGCCGCATCCTTCGCCGCCAGCTCGGCTTGCAAGGCTTGGAGTTGCGCTTCCCGATCCGCTAGTGCGGATTGCTTTTCCGTGATGCGCTTGCCCATTGCGTTCACACTGTCCTCCCGGTTCATCAGGTCCAAACGCAACGCTTCCAGATCGCTCAACAGCTTCCGGTTCTCACTCCCCGTTCCTGCGAGCAACTTGTTGTACTTGTCCAACAATTCGTTGTTCAGTCCGTTGATCTTGTCGTACTGCGAGGTCATGGAGCGCAACGATGTGCCGAGCATGGTGGTATCCTGCTGAAGACGCGCCAGTCGTCGTTGCGCCTCCTCGGAAGTTGACCGCATCCCATCCAATGCGGCTTGTGCGTCGCGGGCCTTCGCGTTCGCTGCATCCGCTTCAGCTTGCAGCGTCTTCGCACGGGTATTCGCTTCCTCGTATTTGCGCGAGGGCACACAGGCCACAAGTGTGATGAGGCAAAGCGGGAAGGCGGTGCGAAGGAGGCGGGTGAAACTCATTCTCGTTGTTTCCATAATGGTGTTCAAAGGTGATGGCGTAACCCCCGGGAGAACCTTGATAAGCAACATTATTTTTGAACAACGCGTTGCACCCGTTGCAGACCGATGAGACCCACCGCACTTCCCGTTGACTGGGCATATAGCCCAGCGCTCGATCTGGAGTTGAAGCAGTACACGTTGCTGGCGTACCTCCAGCGCGTGAAACGGCGCTTCGATGAGCGCAAGCTGTACCCGCACTTACAGGAACTTCAATGGCACATTGATGAGCTGATCGCGTTGAGGGATCGGATGCGCAAATTGGAAGGCGGCTTTCCCGGGGAGTTGATCGGTTTCGACCTACGCACCGGCGGGGTAATGAATGAAGCGCTTCCGAAAGATCCATTCCTCGGCGTGGTCGATGAGCTGATCGAACTGGCGCTGCCGAATTTGCGGGATGTCCTGGCCGATGGCCAGGTGCTCAGTGCGGAGATCGCAGATCACATCCATTTCTCACCTGTAGGCGTGCTTCCGCTGCATGCACGCGAAGGATGGTTGCTGTTGCATACCCGGACCGGTATCCGCGTGTACAACTACGAAGTGGCGCTTGTGCGTTCGCGTGAACCCGCTAGCGGTCTCGAAGATGTACGCACACGATTCGTGACCACCTATTCCACCGGCCTTCTGAAGAGCTATGAATGGGTAAAAGCCGATCTGGTCGCGGCGCATCGGATGTTGCCGAACCCAGCGGTCTTCGCCTTCCACACCGATCTTGCCCTACCGCATGTGGAGACCTTCATACCTCTTGCCAAGCAATTGGTATATGAAGTGGTGGGCAAGTCCGCTCAGTGAGTCTTCTGTTCCGGATCAATCCATACCGCGCGCAAGTCGCGATACTCCATGCCGTTGATGGGAAGATCGCGCACCTGGTTCCGCAGCAGGCGAACGGAACGCTCGTAGTAAAGCGGGATGACGATGTACTCCGACATGAGCCGCGTTTCCGCCCGCGCCAACAACGCCATGCGTTCCTTCACATCCGGGTTACGAGCCGCAGCGCCGAACAAGGAGTCGTACTCCGGATCGCGATGCCGCGTACTGTTCAGGAAGGATGGTTCCGTCGTGTCCGCTGGCGCGTTCCGGCCATAGAACAGCGCCAGGAAATTCTCCGGATCCGGATGGTCCACGATCCAACCTTCGCGCCAGAACTGCGCTTCTCCACGCTCCACCCGTTCGAAATGCTGCTGCGCGGGTAATACGGTGGAGATCACGCGCGCTCCCAATTCGCGCTCCAGCATCCCCTGCACTTCGCCCGCCACCTCCACATAACCGAATCCGTTGTTGTTCACTTGAAGGTGGACCGTGGGCAGTCCTCTGCCCGCCGGGTAGCCCGCCTCTGCCAATAGCTTTCGCGCTTGCTCGGGATCATACACGGGGCCGGGCACATCATCATAGGGGTAGTCCGCAAGGCCTGGTGCCACCACGCCGTGTTGCGGCATCACCGCAAGTCCATCAAGCACGCTATCCACCAGGAAACGCCGATCGATCGCAAGTGAGAACGCTTTGCGCACGCGTACATCAGTGAAGGGTGGCTTGCGTGAATTGAACCCATAGAACTGAATGGACAATGCAGGTATGCTCTGCACCACGTACCGCCCGTTCCCGTTCATCGCATCGGTACGCTCGATCGGAAGCTCGTACACAACGGATAGGCGATCATCCAGGAAGGCATCCAATTCCTTCCCCTTGTCCGCTTCGAAGGTGTAGCGGATCGCATCGAGATAAGGAAGCCGGGATCCATCGGTGTCCGTTCCCCAGAAATCCGGCGACCGCTCCAGGATCAGCACCGTGCCGCGGTCGAATCGCTTCAGCCTGAAGGGACCCGTACCGACCGGGTGCCAGCGCACATCCTCGCCATAGAATGAATAGGACTCGGGCGCGAAGATCCAGCATCCTTGATGCGCAAGTACCTGCAGAAAACCGGGCCATGGCCTTGTAAGGGTGAACTTCACGGTATGGGCATCCACCGCTGTGATCCCTTCCACGTCGGTTGTTCGTACACCACCGGAAGAAGCAGCGAAATGCGCGTTGGCGCCGACCACGCGATCCTGGAACAACCAGTTCATTTTGTTCCGCGGATCATTCGTACAAAGCAGGTTGAAGCAAGCGACCACATCCTGGGCCTTCAGCTCCCTCCCCTTCCCGTCGGGCAAACACGCGTCCGGGTGGAACATCACTCCCTTCTGTAGGTGGAATACGTACTCCGTCCCGCTGGCATCCACCTCCCAAGAGGTGGCCAATGAGGGGATCACGGATAGGTCTTTCTGATCCAAACGCACCAACCCATCATACATCTGTGCCCCTATCCGGTGGGCCGCAGCCTGCACGAGACTCAGCGGGAAAAGACTACTCAGCTCTTCGGTCTCGTTCGCATTGAAGACACCGCCGTAATACTTGCCGGATGGGGTTCTGCGTTCTCGGGTCCCGGCAGGACCGGAACACGCAACGACCACGATCATGAACAACACCAAGAGCCAACGCATGCACATACTGTTGCCGGTAAAAGTATCCGGGGGTGTTGGGGACGATCCCCGGGATGCACTTGTAGCATCAACAGTCCTTTGGTGATGACGCCGCACAATGGAGCGGAGGGTGAAGGGTACTTTTCGGCGTGCGCGATCGCATCGGCTCGCAGCCAACCATGATCCATTCCCGGAAACGCTCCGGCCGTTCGGCTGACCGTGTGTTCCAATGGCTCGTGCTTTTCTGTTTGCTCGCACCCTCATCCGTTTCCGCGCAGTCCACTTCGAATCTGCGTTCGCGGTGGATCAAGGTTGTTGGGGATACCATCCAAGTGGATAGCCTGAGCCTGGTACCGGGAAGCGTCCATTTCCTGGTGGATAGTGTGGCGGTTCCATCCGATCGGTACCTTGAACTGCCGTACTCCGGACGTGTCGTTTGGAAGGACGCTCCTGATTCGGTCCTGATCAGCTATCGCGTTCTTCCTGTTCTGCTCGGTGGGACTTTTCGCCATAAGGACCCTTCCCGGATCAGTACGTCGGCCGATCGTGTGGACCCCTTCAAGTATGTGCCTCCACGGCAGGAGACGGATCTGATCGGCCTGCGCGGATTGCAGCGGAGCGGAAGCATATCGCGCGGCGTGCTCTTCGGGAACAACCAGGACCTCTCGGTCAATTCCACTTTGAATCTGGAATTGGGGGGAAGGATCTCGGACCGCATCGGTGTGTTGGCATCGATCACCGACAACACCATACCGATCCAGGCCGGCGGCAATACGGCCGAGCTCCAGGATTTCGACCAGGTGTTCATCAAGCTCTTCGAAGAGGACGATGCCGCGCCGGGCAACAAGTGGGAACTGATCGCCGGCGATTTCGTGCTGCAACGTCCGAACAGCCATTTCCTCACCTACCTGAAGAAGACGAAAGGCCTGAGCTACGATACACGTATGCGACTTGGCGATCACGGCAAGATGAGCACCGGGGCCAGTGCGGCGATCAGCAAAGGCAAGTTCGCACGCAACGTCATCCAAGGCGTAGAGGGCGTGCAAGGGCCGTACAGGTTGCGCGGGAACGATGCCGGTTCCGTGATCATCATCCTTTCGGGAAGCGAACGTGTGTTCATTGATGGGCAGCAACTCACCCGTGGACAGGAGAACGAATATGTGATCGACTACAACACGGCCGAACTCACGTTCACCGCTCGCCAACTGATCACGAAGGATCGTCGCATCGTGGTCGAGTTCCAATACTCGGACAAGAACTATGCGCGGTCCTTGGCCCGGTTGGACAACACGTACGAGGTCGGCAGGAATACGATCCGGCTGCATGTGTACAGTGAGCAGGACCACCGGAACCAAACGCTTCAGCAACAATTGGGGGATGCCGAACGCGAGGTGCTTCGCGAAGCCGGTGATGACCCGTTGGCGGCGACCATCAGCGGGGTGGATAGCACCGGGTTCGCCACCGACCAAGTGCTCTATTGGCGCAGGGATTCATTGGGGTATGATCCGGTCTTCGTGTACAATACGAACGCGGACAGCGCGGTGTATCGGGTCACATTCACGGAGGTGGGCCAAGGAAAGGGAAGCTACGTGCAGCAGGAATTCACGCCGAACGGCAGGGTGTTCCGATGGGTCGCACCGGACACCGTGAATGGCGTGGTGGTGGAGAAAGGCACCCACGCGCCGGTCCGCTTGTTGATCGCACCCCGAGCACAGCAATTGATCACGCTTGGATTCGATCATCGCATCAGTAAGCGGAGTTCCGCTACGGTGGAAGCCGCACTTAGCAACTTGGACGCGAACACGTTCAGTGACAGGGATGCCAGCGATAACGTCGGATTGGGACTGATGACGCGTCTTACCCATGCGATCCCGATCAGCGCAAAGGACACCACCATGCGACTGGTGATCGCCGGTGATGCCGAGGTGATCGGACGCGACTTCCACTACGTGGAACGCTACCGGGCCGTTGAATTCGAACGGAACTGGAACCTGTTGGGAACTGTTCTTAAGGCGGATCAACTCCTCGCTGGTGTGCATACCGGGATCGAGGGAGAACGGATCGGCAAGGCATCGCTCGGCATCACCACGTTCCAGGCACGGGATCAATACCAAGGATGGAAGCCGGAGCTCTTCAGTGACCTGCACATGGGTCGCGTGGACCTGACCGGGACCGCAAGCCTTCTTCAAGCCAACGGAACGCGGAACAGCGATTTCATCCGGCACAAGGGGCTGACCCGCTATCGTTTGAAGCCTTTCTCCATCGGCCTCCGCGACGAACACGAGCGCAACCTGTTCCGCTTGGACACCGTGCCCGGGTTACAGCTCGGCAGCTATGAGTTCCATGATTGGGAAGCCTTCGTCCAAAGCCCGGACACCTTCCGCAACAAGTGGCGGATCTCCGGAGGCCAGCGCCGGGAT
Organism: Flavobacteriales bacterium; assembly: GCA_016721005.1. Taxonomy (GTDB): domain Bacteria; phylum Bacteroidota; class Bacteroidia; order Flavobacteriales_F; family PHOS-HE28; genus PHOS-HE28. The sequence goes on along the minus strand of JADKJM010000019.1, from coordinate 619,882 downwards.
CGCGCACTGCGCAACAATGATCTCGCCACCAGTACGCTCGCGACGGCGTACTCCTTCAACCTGGACCTGGCGCGGAACCCGAGGAACCATTTGAACACCACCGCCACCTACCGGCGCCTGCAAGTGCTTGATAGCACACTCACCGTGCAACGCCCGCAGGACACCTACCTGGCACGGGTCGATTACGACCTCACTCTTTGGAAAGGACTGGCTGTGGTGGACGTGTTCAACGAATTCGGTTCCGGCTTGGAGCAACGCCGCGAGTATCTCTATGTGCAGGTGCCTGCTGGCCAAGGGCTGTACATCTGGAACGATTACAACGGCAACGGCATCAAGGAACTCAACGAGTTCGAGCTTGCCAACTTCGGCTACGAGGCGGATCACTTGCGCGTGTTCGTTCCGAGCAACAACTACGTGCGCAGCTACAGCAACCAGACCAGTGCCTCGGTGGATCTGCGGCCGGGGGTGCGTTGGGCCGATGCGAAAGGCATGCGCGGCTTCGTCGGGAAATTATCCAACCTCGCCTCCATGCGCGTGGACCACAAGACCGGCACGTCCGACGTCCTCGTCGCATTGGATCCCTTCCGCCCGGAGCGTTTGGACAGTAACCTCACCGCCTACACGTCCTCCACCCGGAACACCTTCTTCTACGACCGCACCAGCCGCACCTGGAGCATGGACCATACGTGGCAGAACGATCGTTCGCGTTCTCTGCTGTTGAACGGTTTCGAATCGCGTTCGCGCACCTCGAACGCGGTCCGCATCCGGTGGAACACCACCCGCCAATGGACGGTGGACCTTGAGGGCGAGCGCGGGCGCTCCACCAGCGCATCGGACCTGCTCTCCGGCCGCACCTGGGCCATCGACCTGCAAAGCGTGAAGCCGCGTGTCACCTGGCAACCGAACACTTCATTGCGCGCGATCCTCTCGTTCAAATACACCGAGAAGGACAATCTGGAGGAGTTCGGCGGCCAACAAGCGCGTTTACAGGATCTTGGAATGGAGTTCCGCTATAACACGGCCGGCAAGGGCAGCATCCTGCTCACCGCGAACCTTGTGGACATCACCTATAACGGTGAGGTGAACGCATCGTTAGGGAACGAAATGCTGGGGGGCTTGAAGCCCGGGACGAATGGGACCTGGAGCGTGGCACTGCAACGCAACCTCAGCAGCAATTTGCAGGTGGACCTGACCTACAACGGGCGGCGTAGCGAAGGAGTCCCCGTCATACACGTGGGCGGAGCCCAAGTGCGCGCCTTCTTCTAGCGTGTGTTCACTTCAGGTCGAAGGACGTCTTGGAGACCAAGGAGCCGTTCTCGTAGATCTCCACGATGTACTGTCCGGTGGCCAGTTCGGATCCTCCGGTCCAGAAGACGCAGGCATCCACCGGCTGGCCTTGGTAGTTCACCTCGCGCTTCGCGCTGTATTCACCTTCCACGCCATTGAAACGGAAGCGGTTCGCGCCATCGCTTGTCGGCAGCACCTTTCCATCCGGGCTGATCACACGCATGTACAGGATCTTGTCACCGGGTTCGGTGACCTTGTTCTCCCCAAGGGTGAAACAGCACTTCACCATCTCGGCCTTCTTCGCACGATCCGTATCCACTTGTTTGCCATTGTTCCGCATGAACAAGGCCCCTGCCGTGATGGTCGTTGTGTGCAGTACGGCGCCCTTCGCGAGTTTGCCTTGCAACGCTTCCTTCTCGGTGGAAAGCGCCTCCTTTTGCCCTTGTACCTCACCGAGTTCCTGGGTCAGCCCGACATTCTGTGCGGTCAACGCCTGGTTGGCCTGGTTCAAGGAATCGATGGTGGCCACATAGCCTTTCATGATCGCGCGAAGCGTCTCGGCCTCCTTGCGTGCTTTCGCCAAACTGTAGGATCCGCTCTTCACCTTGGCCATGAGGTCCTGGATCTCCTGGCGGCGGAACTCCAGTTCCTGGCGGATCGTGTCGTTCTCCGTTTGCAGGCTGTCGTAGCTATCCAGCGTGCGCTCCAACATACCCAGCACATCCTCGTTCCGGGTAGTGAGCTCGGTTACCTGTTGCACCCCGTGTTCCACTTCCTTGCCGCGCTGCATGAGCATCCAAAGCATCACCACGTTGCTGATCAGCAGGAGCACCACCAGCAAGAGCAGGCCGGTGTTGGATCGGTTCTTCTTCGTTTCGGTCGTTGGCTGGTCCATGTTGAAAGCAGGCCTTCGGCCCAGTGCGCTAAATTACTCCCGTGCCCAAGGACCCATTTCGGATAACGGCCCGCTTTTCAACAAAGTATTGAACCCGCGCCCCTCCATAGCAGCGTTATGGTTCGCCGACCTCACCGCGCTTTTCGTACCGCGACGGTGCGCTGGTTGTGAAACCACCTTGCTGCGCCATGAGCAATGCATGTGTACCATTTGCATCGCCGACCTTCCCCTGACCCGCTTCCATGATGACCCGAAGAACCGCGTGGAGCAGCTCTTCTGGGGCAAGGCCCCCCTTACCGCTGCAAGTGCGTTGCTCCATTTTTCGCCGACCGGTATGGTCCAGCACATCCTGCACCGGATGAAGTACGCGCAGGACCATGAGGCCGGCCGGTACCTCGGGAACATGATGGGTGAAGCACTGAAGGAAAGTTCGCGGTTCAACGATGTGGATACTGTTCTTGCCGTTCCACTCCACCCTCGAAAGCAGCGACAGCGCGGGTATAACCAGAGCCAACTCCTGGTCGAAGGACTTTGTACGGCTTGGCCGAAGGAGAACCCGAAGCGTGCGCTTCAACGGGTGAACTGGACCGACTCACAGACACGACGCGGACGTCTTGATCGATGGAGCAACGTGAAGGAGGCGTTCGAGGTGAAGCATGAGGAAGCCCTTCGGGATAGGCACGTTCTATTGGTGGATGATGTGGTGACCACCGGCGCCACCATCGAGGGATGCGTGAAAGCCTTGAGCGTGGTACCCGGTACTCGTGTCAGCCTTTTCACTGCGGCCTGCGCCTAGCGGGTAATTTCGCGGCCCATGCAATTGCCTCCCATTATTCCGACGACCGATCGGGCTACCGGTTACGCCACGATCGCTGCGCAATGGAAGGCACTGTTGCAGGATGAAACGGACGCCATTGCGGCGATGGCCAATTTCAGCGCGTTGCTGAAACACACCTTCAACTGGCATTGGGTGGGATTCTATCGCGTTCTGGGTGAAGAACTCGTGCTCGGTCCGTTCCAGGGGCCGGTGGCTTGTGTGCGGATAGGTAAGGGGAAGGGCGTCTGTGGCACGGCCTGGGCCGAGGACCGCACCGTGGTAGTGCCCGATGTGGACCTCTTCCCGGGACACATCGCCTGTAGTCCGCATTCGCGGTCGGAGATCGTGGTGCCATGTCGTGACCGCCGCGGGGTGGTCGTTGCCGTACTCGATGTTGACAGCAGCGAATTGGATGATTTCACCTCCCTTGACGCGAGGATGTTGGAGACGCTGTGTGAAGCACTGATCCCCCTCTTCGCATGAAGGCATGGATGGTAGGTGCGCTGGCCTGCTCGCTTGCCCTCGGCTGTGCACAAGTGCGGGAGATCAGCGGAGGCGACAAGGACGAGAGCGGTCCGGTCCTTCTGAACGCTGATCCTCCGGATCGCACCACCGGTTTCACTGCGGATCGTTTCACGATCCGGTTCGATGAGCGGATCCAATTGGAGCGCGTGCGCGATGGCATGCTCGTATCGCCGCCGTTGGACGCCCCGCCTACCCTCAGCATCATTGGTGGATATTCCTTGGGGGTTCGATTGAACGCACCGCTGCACCCGAATACCACCTACACGTTCTCGATCGGCGAGGTGGTGAAGGATCTTACAGAAGGAAATTTCGCGGTCGGATCGGCCTATGTGATCAGCACGGGATCCACATTGGATAGTCTGGAGTTGTCAGGTATGGTCATGAACGCCTTCAGTGCCAAGCCGGAGAAAGGTGTATTGGTCATGTTGTATGATGCAGCGGATACGAGCAATTTCCTGAACAGCCGACCTGCGCACGCCACACGGACCGATGCCTCAGGTGCATTCCGCCTCCGGAATCTGCGGGATGCGGCCTTCGATCTTGTGGCGCTGCGGGACCTGAATGCGAACTACCGGTATGACCTGCCCGATGAGGAGATCGCCTTCTCGGGAAACACGGTTCATCCGCATGTGCCCGGTGATAGTTCCGCAATAGCCAGCGTCCTGCGCTTGTTCAAGGAGGTCAGTCCGGTCCAAGCAGTTCGCGAAGCTGCTGTGTTGGTCGATCGCGGATGGCGGATCGTACTCGCCCGTCCGGCAAAGGAATTCCGCTTACGTGATATCCAACGGTCCGGAGGAACCCTCCACTGGACCTTGGAGTGGGGCACACTACGTGATACCGTGCTGTGCTGGCCTTCGGATACCACCACCCTAGGGGATGGACGTTACGAATTGATGACCGAGGAGGGCGCGTTGGACACGTTGCGCTACCGCCCGCTGAAACCCATGCCATTCAATGTGAACGTGCGCGTTGCGCAGCTGGAGTACGCAGCGACCACAAGGGTTGTGTTGGAAGCGTCACGCCCCTTGGTCTCCTTCGACTCGACAAGGATGACGCTCCGGTCCGACTCGCTCTTGTTACCGTTCCAATTGACGCGCGATCCCGATCATGATCGCCAGCTACTCCTGGTTACCGACCTGCAACCGGGAAGGAGCGCAGTGCTCACCCTTCTGCCCAGATCCGTTCGCGATCGCTATAACGCATGGAACGATACGCTCCGTATCGGGCTGGGGCGCGCTGCTGAACAGGCAACCGGTACTTTACGTGTCAAGGTTCACACCGTAGCCCAGGTACAAGGGCAATTGATCGTCGAGTTGATGGATCAGCAAGGCCGTGTGGTCCGAAGTGCGACCATGAACGACTCCTCGGGCCCGATCGTCTGGGAGCAACTCGCACCGGGGAACCATGACGTGCGCATCATTGAGGATGTGGATCGGAACGGTCGCTGGGACGCCGGACAATGGAGCGCTCTGCGGCAGCCGGAACGTGTTTGGTGGTACCCGGAGACGGTGAACGTGCGCGCCGCGTGGGACCTCGGGATCGATTGGGATCTCCCCGGTCGTTGACGCAGCGATCCGGGCTTTGGCGATACCAGAACCTTGAGGTCGCGCAAGCGTACAAGGCCCGCCACCGCCCCGCTCTTCGGTGGACCGATGAATGTGTCATAGCCCATACCGGCCTCTCAACACGTCGCCATACCGCATCGCCTTCGCGTTGTTCCTAGCGGCGTTCTCATGCACAGTGATCGCGCAGGATCCGACCGTGCTTCCCACACGTGGCAAGCGTTTCTGGGCCAGCTTCATGCAGAACGGCTTCGGCGCACAGACCCTGAAGGTCCATGTGGTTTCCACCACTGCAACCAGTGGCATCGTCAGCATTCCCCTCACGGGTTGGAGCTTTCCATTCAATGTTGCCGCCAACGGTGTAACCGTGATCGACATGCCGCTTTCTGCGGAGAATAGCGGTAGCGGTTCGGTCCAGAACAGAGGTTTCCTGGTACAGAGCCAGGATAGTGTGAACGTCTTCATCAGCAGCTTCCAGAACTACACGCATGACCTGTCCCAGGTCCTGCCCGAATACAGTTTGGGTACTGTGTATCGCGTAGATGCTTACCAAGGACTTCCGAACTTCAACAACCTGCACAAAAGCGAATTGATGGTGGTGGCCACTGCGGATGGAACGCAAGTGCAGATCATCCCTTCGGTGAACGCGGCTGGTGGTTTTCCGGCAGGAACGCCATTCACGGTGAACCTGGATGCCGGGCAGACCTATCAAGTACAGGCGGCAACGGATGCGCTCGACCTCACCGGCACGCTGGTGCAAGCAACCAGTACCAGTGGGCCTTGCCGACCGTTCGCGGTTTTCGGAGGAAGCATGTGTGCAACCGCACCGGGGGCCTGCTCTGCCTGTGATCACATCTTCGAGCAATGCATTCCGGTGAACACATGGGGAACGCGCTATTTCACGGTACCGGTGAACGGGACCACGAGTGGAACCTATCGCGTACTCGCACACCAGAACGGTACACAGATCACCATTGGTGGTGGTGCGCCGATCCTGCTCAATGCCGGGCAGCGCTACGAGGTGAATGGAGCGACCACCCCGGTATGCATTGATGCCAACTTGCCGGTGAGCGTAGCGCAGATCCTCGAAGGCTTCAGCTGTGCTGGCAATGGGGATCCTTCGCTCTTCCTGCTTTCGCCGGTCCAACGGACCTCCACCAGGGCTTCGTTCCACACCCCGAGCAGTGCGCAGATCAACAGCCATAGCATCAGTGTGGTGGTACCGACCGCAGCAGTGGCCCAATTCCAATTGGACGGTGTTGCGGTGAACAGTGCGCTTTTCCAGTCCTATGTGGGATGCACGGATCGGAAGTACGCGAAGATCCCGGTGACGCAAGGAGTACATGGACTTCAATGCAGCGCCGGATTCCAAGCCTATATGTTCGGTCTGGGCTTCGGCGAGAGCTACGCGGCTTCCGTGCATGACATCGGCGTGGCTGCGTCTTCGCAGGATTCCGTTGTGTGCGGCGGAGGACCTATCACGTTGAACAGTCCTGAGCCATTGAGCAATGCACTCTGGTACACGGTCAGCGCGCCTGGCGTTTCCATCGCTGCGGGCAACTCCATCACCATTTCGCCGACCCAAAGTGAGAGCTACACCGTGATCGGTCAATTACCCGTGAGCGGCTGCCCGCGTTCGTTCACCTACCATGTGGGAATGCCATTGACGATCCCCACAGTGCTCACCGCGAACGGATCATCCACGATCAATGTGTGCCAGTACGAGGGCGTTCAACTTGGACTTGTGCCACCACCCTCACCCGCCTGGTTCGATGTTGAATGGGGTCCGGCTTCGTCGCTCGATGATCCGAACTCCACAGCACCCATCGCGACACCGCTGGCAACCACATGGTATAAGGTTCACGTTTCCAGTCCGACCGGTTGCGGGGAGTTGATCGACAGCATCCTGGTGACCGTTCAACCCGGTGTGATCGCGGATCTGCAGGTATCGGCACAGACCACCACGGTATGCGCTGGGAACAGCACACAGTTGAGCAGTCGCGTGTTGCGCACCATCGCCAGGGATGACTTCGATGCACCTCCGGGGCCTATCTGGACCGCAGTCCAAGGCGGGGCCATCAGTTCCGCGTGCGGCAGCTTCACGGGTAGCGCACTCTACTTCAATGGGAACGGGATCCGCGCAGCGCAGACCTTGGCGTACAACACGGTCGGAGGCGGCTTCATCCGTTTCCAGCTGAAGATCGCCACGGGGTCGGCTCCTTGTGACGATGCCGAAGCAGGAGAGGATGTGATCGTGGAGTACTCCACCAACAACGGGATCAATTGGTCCGGCCTCGCCACGCTTAACGAGGATTCATATCCTTCCTTCACCTTGGTGGATCTGGTGATCCCTCCTGTTGCACAGACCGCGAATACCATGTTCCGCATTCGCCAGTTGGCGAATTCCGGAACAGGCCAGGACAATTGGTCCATTGATGCCTTCACCCTGACGCGCTGGGACGACACCTTCGCTTCCTATTCCTGGTCGCAAGGTTCCACGCTCAACAACCCCAACAGCTACCAGCCGATCGCAACACCAGCGGCCAGTGGCTGGTACGTGCTCAGTGCAACGGATCCTTCAGCAGGTTGTGTCTATCGCGATTCCGTGTATATCACCGTTGCACCTGCATTCAGTCTCAACGTAACGCCGAACACGACCCTCTGCTCCAACTCGGGTTTGCAGCTCAATGCCACGCCCAGCTCCGGTACCGGGATCATCTATGCATGGACGCCGAACAACGGTACGTTGAGTGCGACGGATATCGCCAACCCAGTAGCCACACCGACCCAGACCACTACCTACACGGTGAACGCGGTGAATGATGTCGGATGTGCGGCGTCAGGTTCGACCACCATCACCGTTGGCCAACTCTTCTCGTTGAATGTCACAGCGGCGGCCACGACGCTTTGTCCAGGGCAGAATACACAACTCACTGCGGTCGTGAATGGTGGCAGTGGTCTTACGTACGCATGGTCGGGTGCAGGTTTGAACTTCTCCAACATCGCGGCACCGATCGCAACACCCGCTCAGACCACCACCTACACATGCACGGTCACGCACACCGCGACGGGTTGCTCCATGAGCGCGAGCATCATCATTACCGTGAATACCGGTCTGACCGCGGATGCCGGTGCCGATGTCACACTGTGCTCGTCACTCGGTCATCAACTCACTGTGCAGCACAATGTTCCCAACGCCATCTATAGTTGGACGCCTGCTGCGAACCTGAATGCATCGAACATCCAATCGCCCACGATCATGGTGAACAGCACCTCGACGTACACGGTGACCGTGGTGGATCCGTTCGGCTGTTCAGCCACCGATCAGATAATCGTGACAAGTGCATTCACGAATGTGACCCCTGCACAGAATGTGGTCGCCTGCGCGAACGCGGCTCCGGTGCTCAACGCTCCTGCCACGGGCATGAGCTATTCGTGGAGCACCGGCGCAGTGACGCCAAGCATCGTACCCGTGACGAGTGGCCCGCATACCGTGACCATCACCGATGCACAAGGATGCCAAGCCATCAGCACCTTCAACGTGACGTTGAACCCATTGCCCGTTGTCAACCTCGGGCCTGATCTTTCCCTATGCGGCGTGTCGAGCCAGCTCCTGAACGCAGGGAATGCGGGCAGCACCTTCCTCTGGAATACGAACGCTGCAACACAGACGATCAACGCCACAACCAGCGGAACCTATTCCGTGACGGTGACCAATGCGAACAACTGTAGCGCTAGCGACGCGGTCGTCGTGCAATTCAACACGATGCCTGTCGATGTGCTCCAAGATGTAAGCGCCTGCATCGGTTCACCGCCGACGTTGAACGCCGGCAACACGGGAAGTACTTTCCTGTGGAACGGCGGCGCGACCACGCAAAGCATCACTCCGAGTGCAAGCGGCACGTACAGTGTCGCGGTGACCACGCCACAGAATTGCACCGCGATCTTCGATGCGATCGTGACCCTCGCTCCGGTCGTTACGGTTTCGCTCGGGAACGATACCAGCATCTGCCAAGGTCAGAGCATTCTGCTCGATGCCGGAACGCCGGGCTCGTCCTACTTCTGGTCCACCGCTGCGTCGACGCAGACCATCACCGCGACTACCAGCGGTACGTACAGCGTCACCGTGAGCAACGCATCATGCTCCGCCACGGATATGATCAGCATCTTGGTGAACAACGCCCCGAACGACATACTGGCAAACAGTACGCAATGCATCGGAGGATCAGAGACGCTCGATGCAGGTAACGTCGGCAGCGCCTACCTGTGGAGCACCGGTGCCACGGTTCAAACCATCAATGTATCCACGAGTGCGACGTACAGTGTGACGGTGACCAATAGCACCGGTTGCGCAGCCACCTTCGACTCCGAGGTGCTCTTCATCCCGCCGCCGACGGTGTTCCTCGGGGCGGACACGATCCTGTGCGAAGGACAACACCTGGTCCTGGATGCAAACAACCAAGGATCGACCTATGCGTGGAGCAACGGATCAACAAGCCGCACGATCGCCGTTCAGCGATCCGGGATCTACTCCGTGAATGTGAACAATGGGTACTGTTCACGCACCGATGCGATCAGCGTGCATTTCAACCCTTCGCCTGAGCGGATGGCCGTTCGTGAATTCCACGCCTGCCTCGATGATGACCCTCGCTATGTGGTGATCGACGCCGGGAATCCCGGTGCGCGCTTCGATTGGAGCACAGGCGAGAGCACGCCGATGATCATGGCAGGCGCTTATGGCTGGTACTATGTCCACATCATGAACGCCTACGATTGTTCAGGGATGGATTCAGCGCGTGTGATCGAACATTGTCCGGCCACCATCTTCATCCCGAACACCTTCACGCCGAACGGCGACGGTGTGAATGACTACTTCATGCCCGTGGGCAAGAGCATCGCAAGTGTTCACTTGATGGTCTTCGATCGTTGGGGCGAAATGCTCTTCGAGACGCAAGACCTTGAAAGCGGCTGGGACGGCACCTACCAAGGCGCTTACGTGAAGAACGACATGTACGTCTGGCACATGACCTACACCTTCTTCACCGACAAGGACGGCGGCACTGGATTCGAACAGCGCCAGATGGGCAACGTGCAAGTGCTGCGCTAGAGGCGCGGATCGAAGTCGTCCGCTTCCATTCCCACCGGGAATTTCTCACGGAAGTCGTCCAACGCTCCCCGACCGAAGATGGTCGTCGCAACACCTTCTTGCGAGGGTTCCACTTCTCCGATCACCGCGCCGCGCGGATCGATCATTACCGAGTCGCCGCTGTAGTGGATGCCTTTGCCGTCCATGCCTACGCGGTTCACCCCGGCCACATAGCACTGGTTCTCGATGGCACGTGCGATCAATAGTTGGCTCCAAGGAAAGCGCCGTGCTTCCGGCCAGTTCGCCACGTATAGGATCGCATCGTAGTCGCCACGGTTCCTGCTGAAGACCGGGAAACGCAGATCGAAGCACACCTGCAACAAGAGACGCCATCCGCGCCATTCCACTACCACGCGATCCTTGCCCGGACTGTAATGATCCGTTTCGTTGGCAAAGCGGAAGAGGTGGCGCTTGTCGTAGATCGTGACCTTGCCGTCGGGGGTGCCGAAGAGCCCACGGTTGAACCGCTTTCCCCCTTCTGTGATGATGGCACTTCCATAGATCGCAGCATTCACCGTTCTCGCTTGCTCACGCATCCACGCAACGGTAGCGCCATCCATCGTCTCGGCCAGCTCCGCACTGCGCATGCTGAAGCCCGTGGTGAACATCTCCGGAAGCACGATGAGATCGGTCGAGCCTTTCAAGCCGACGATCTTCTCTTCGAACATCGCACGGTTCGCGACGGCATCCTCCCAATGGAGCATGCTCTGCAGAAGCGTCACTCTTAGATCCGACATAGCTTCTCGATGGCCGCATCCAAGGTAGCGTCCTGCTTCGCGAAGCAGAAGCGCAACAAACGCAGATCCGTTGGCGGATCCTTGTAGAAGGGCGAAAGCGGAATGGTAGCCACGCCGAACTCCTTGGTAACGCGCGTGGCGAAGTCGAGATCACCTTCGTTGCTGATGGCGCTGTAATCCGCGGTTTGGAAATAGGAACCCTCGCAGGGCAACAGCTTGAAACGCGAGTTCATCATGCCAGCGGCAAACCGGTCGCGCTTGGCTTGGTAGAATGCCGGTACGTTCTCATAGTTCGCTGGCTCCTTCATGTACGCCGCCAACGCGTGCTGGATCGGCGTGTTCACACTGAACACATTGAACTGGTGCACCTTCCGGAACTCAGCCATCATCTCTTTCGGCGCGAGTGCGTAGCCCATCTTCCAGCCGGTGGTGTGAAAGACCTTGCCGAAACTGAAGATCACAAAAGCGCGTTCGCGCAATTCCGGATAGTTGATCGCCGAGGCGTGCCGCTCGCCATCGAAGACAAGGTGCTCGTACACCTCATCGCTCAACAGGATGATGTCGGTGCCGCGCAGCATTTCGGCGATCCGCCGCATGTCCGCATCGCGAAGGATCGTCCCCGCCGGATTGTGTGGCGTGTTGATCATGAGCATGCGTGTGCGCGGGGTGATCGCCGCCTTCACCGCATCCGCATCGAACTTCATGTCGTTGCCCAAGCGCACATGCACGGGTACGCCGCCGAAGAGTTCCACCGTTGGTGCATAGCAGTCGTAAGCGGGATCGATGATGATCACCTCATCGCCGGGGTGAACGACGGCGCCCAATGCTGTGAAGATGGCCTGCGTGCCGCCGGCCGCCACAGTGACCTCCGTTTCCGGATCATAGGCATGGCCGTACAATCGCTCGACCTTGCTCGCGATCGCTTCGCGCAAGGAGGGAAGACCCGGCATCGGCGCGTATTGGTTGTGTCCGGCTTTCATGGCCGCGTGTACCAGATCGATCAGTTCGGCGTCGATCGGGAAATCAGGAAAGCCTTGGCTCAGATTGATGGCGCCGCACTCCTGTGCCAACTTGCTCATCACCGTGAAGATGGTGGTGCCGACGCGGGGGAGTTTGCTGGTCGGCCGTGCGAAGGCGGTACGGATCATGCGCGCTGCTTGGTCGTTGAGCGGCGCTTGGCGGGCGACTTCTTTGCTACACCTGGAGGCTTCTTCGATCCAACCGTTCGGCGCGCAGACAATGCCTTGCGGAACCAGGCAGAGCCCCTTTCCAGAAGGGCTTCTTGTTCCGCTGGCGTCATCGTGTTCAATGCCTTGCTCATGCGATCCCGGATGGCGCGCAGTTCGGCAAGGACCGGAAATGGTTGCTTCGTTCTATTCGCCATGGCTCATGAGTTCAATGGGCGTACGGATCTCCAACAGCCTGTGCCCCATCCGCATGTTGACGGAGTTGTAGCCACGGATCCTCGGCACGTTCACGATGTGCTTGAAGTTCCAGCTTACCAAGGCGTCGGCATTGGCGAGTGTGGCTATGGCGATATGCTGGCAATCGGCCATGCTGCTGCGACCGATCACCTTCTCCACCACATAACGCTCAGCCAAGGCGATCGCTTCAGTACTGCGCTCGATCATTTCCATCCTCGGCGCTACTTCACGCACGAAGAGGTCTCTCACGCGCGGTGGAGCGTTCTCCAATTCGGCCAAGACAATTGTGGAGACAAGAATGGTATCACCTCGTTCGATGATGGTCTCGAACATGCGCTTGGTCCACTTCTCGAACTCAGGCTCGAAGTAGCCGCCGAAGACCGAGGTGTCCAAGTAGAGGCGCATGTTCAAATGTAGCGCGCTGGCTCAGGTTGATGGCGCCGGGTTCCTGTGCTCCGCTGAACAGCATACTCACCACAGTGAAGATGGTGGTGCCGACGTGTGGCAGCTTGCTCTTCAGGCGCATGCGACCTGTGATCACTCCTTCGTCACCGTCGCCACCAGGTATTCGCGGTGCAGGCGGGCGATATGCGAGATGCTGATGCCCTTGGGGCACTCCACCTCGCACGCGCCGGTGTTGCTGCAATTGCCAAAGCCCTCCTTGTCCATCTGCTCCACCATGGCCAGCGCGCGGCGCTTGCGCTCGGGTTTGCCTTGCGGCAGCAAGGAAAGCTGCGAGACTTTCGCTGCGGTGAACAACATGGCGGATCCGTTCGGACAGGTGGCCACGCACGCACCGCAACCGATGCAGGTGGCGGCATCGAAGGCCGTGTCGGCATCATCCTTCGGGATGGGCAGCGCGTTGCCATCCACAAGATTCCCACTGGTGTTCACGCTCACGAAACCACCGGCGGCTTGGATGCGATCGAGGGCACTACGGTTGGTGGCGAGATCCTTGATCACGGGGAAGGCCGCGCTCCGCCATGGCTCCACATGGATCGTGTCCCCATCCTTGAACATGCGCATGTGCAATTGGCAGGTGGTGATGCCCCGGCCCGGCCCGTGCGGTTCACCGTTGATGAAGAGGCTGCACATGCCGCAGATGCCTTCGCGGCAATCGTGATCGAACGCGATCGGGTCCTCTCCCTTGCGCACGAGATCGTCGTTCAGCACATCGAGCATCTCGAGGAAGGACATATCCTCGGAGACATCGCTCACAGGATAGTCGACGATCTTGCCTTGGTCATTCGGGCCGTTCTGGCGCCAGATCTTCAGTGTCAGCTTCATATTGCCCATCTGCCTTGCTGTTGTGTGTCGACCCGGAGGGTCGACGGTACGGGTGCGTTGATCGTGGATCTGTGCGTGCCTATTTGTAGCTGCGTTGCGTCAGCTTCACTTCGTTGAATTCCAAATGCTCCTTGTGCAGATTCGCTTTACCGGCTTCGCCTAACCACTCCCAAGCCGCCACGTACGCGTAGTTCTCATCGTCGCGTTTTGCTTCGCCCTGCTGCGGGCCATCCAACTCCTGCGACTCCTCCCGGAAGTGGCCGCCGCAGCTTTCGTTGCGGTTCAGCGCGTCCATGCACATCAATTCGCCGAGTTCCAGGAAGTCGGCTATGCGCCCTGCCTTCTCCAGTTCCTGATTGAACTCGTTCGCCGTTCCGGGCACACGCACATCCTTCCAGAACTCCTCTCGGATCCGGCGGATCTCCGTGACCGCTTCCGTTAGGCCTTGCGCGTTGCGCGCCATGCCGCATTTGTCCCACATCACTTTGCCAAGTCGGCGATGGAAGTCATCGACCGGCTTCGTGCCCTTGTTGTTCAGGAAGTGGTTGATGCGGTCCTTCTGCTCCTTCTCAGCGGCATCGAACTCAGGGCGCTTGGTGTCGATCGGTCCAGTGCGGATATCATCCGCGAGGTAATCCCCCACGGTGTACGGGATCACGAAGTAGCCATCGGCAAGACCTTGCATCAATGCTGATGCGCCAAGACGGTTCGCGCCGTGATCGCTGAAGTTGGCTTCACCCAAGCAGAAGAGGCCGGGCACGGTGGTCTGTAGGTTGTAGTCCACCCAGAGGCCGCCCATGGTGTAGTGTACGGCCGGATAGATCTTCATCGCGTGTTTGTAGGGATCCTCACCGACGATGTTCTCGTACATGTCGAAAAGGTTGCCATACTTCTCGCTCACGACGGCCGTGCCCAACTCGCGGACCTGCTCCGGCGATGCGTTCTCGACCTTCTGCATGTTCGCTTGCTGCTTGCCGTAGCGCTGGATCGCGGCGCTGAAGTCGAGGTACACTGCTTCACCGGTCTTGTTCACGCCGAAGCCCGCATCGCAACGCTCCTTAGCAGCACGGCTCGCCACGTCACGCGGCACCAGGTTCCCGAAGGCCGGGTAACGGCGTTCCAAGTAATAGTCACGATCCGCTTCCGGGATGTCGCTTCCTTTCTTCTTGCCTTCGCGGATCGCTTTCGCGTCCTCCATGTTCTTCGGCACCCAAATGCGGCCGTCGTTGCGGAGCGATTCGCTCATCAGCGTGAGCTTGCTCTGGTGCGTGCCGCTCACGGGGATGCACGTCGGGTGGATCTGCGTGTAGCACGGGTTGCCGAAGTAGGCTCCGCGCTTGTGCGCTTTCCACGCGGCGGTGACGTTGCTGCCCATGGCGTTGGTGCTCAAGAAGAACACGTTGCCGTAGCCGCCGGTGCATAGCAGCACCGCATGCGCGCCGTGCCGCTCGATCTCGCCGGTGATGAGGTTGCGCGCGATGATGCCGCGCGCTTTACCGTCCACGATCACTACGTCCAACATCTCGTGGCGGTCGAACATCTGCACAGCGCCTTTGCCGACCTGCCGCATCAGCGCGCTGTACGCCCCGAGCAACAACTGCTGTCCTGTTTGTCCCCGCGCATAGAAGGTGCGGCTCACTTGCACACCACCGAACGAACGGTTGTCCAGCAGTCCGCCGTAGTCGCGTGCGAAGGGAACGCCTTGCGCCACGCATTGATCGATGATGTTCGCGCTCACTTCCGCCAAGCGATACACGTTCGCTTCGCGGGAGCGATAATCGCCGCCCTTCACGGTGTCATAGAACAGGCGGTAGGTGCTGTCGCCGTCGTTCTGGTAGTTCTTCGCGGCGTTGATCCCACCTTGCGCGGCGATGCTGTGCGCACGACGAGCGCTGTCCTGGAAGCAGAAGGCTTTTACGTTGTAGCCCATCTCCGCAAGGGAAGCGGCGGCAGCTCCTCCGGCCAGGCCCGTGCCCACCACGATGATGTCGATGCGGCGCTTGTTGGACGGTGCTACGATGCGGATGTGTCCCTTGTGATCGGTCCACTTCTTATCGATGGGGCCGGGAGGGATCTTGCTGTCGAGGGTGCTCATGGAATGCAAATGCGTTACGAGTTAGCGTGTTTCGTGTTCCGTGTTGGCGCGCATTCAACGCGCAACACGTAACCCGTCAACACGCAACGAGCGGCAGGCTTGTGGGTGGAGGGCTTCATTGGATCCATCCGAAGTACATGCTCACCGGCATCAGTGCGAAGAGCGTCGGAACGATGATGCTGAAGGCGACACCGAACGCGGCGATGATCGGATTGTACCGCTTGTGGTTCAGACCAAGCGATTGGAAGGCGCTCTTGAAACCGTGGAGCAGGTGCCAGAACAAACTGACGCAGCCCAGCACATAGATCACCACCACGATCGGGTTCTCGAAGGTCCGCACCATCAAGGCGAAGAGGTTCTCTTGCCCTTCCGGATCAAGTGGTAACTCGTCGAGACTTCCGACGATGCCGCGGCTCTTCACCCAGAAATGCCAGAGGTGAACGATCAGGAAGAGAAGGATAAGCGTTCCGAGTATGCCCATGCTTGCGCTGTACCAACTGCGGCTCGCACTGCCCTTCTCCATCGCGTACTTCACCGGACGCGCCGCGCGATTCTGGCGCCAGAGCATCAGGCCGTCCACCACATGGGCGATAAGCCCCAGGAAAAGCACGATCTCCATGGTGCGGATGATGATGTTCGTACCAAAGAAGTGGGCCACCATGTTGAAGGTGACACCGCCATCGTTCCAGAAGATCATCGCGTTCACCCCGGCGTGTACCACGAGGAACGTGATAAGGAAAAAGCCCGTGAGGGCCATCCAATACTTCTTGACGAGGGAGGAACCGAAGAGTCCTTGGCGAGCCATGCTGATGCGTTGTGCGCCGCAAACTTACGAGCGGGGGTGAAAGTGCGGAAGCAAGAAGCGAACGCCGCGCTGTTCGGAATTGTAAGAAACGAACCAGCAGGGCTCCGGTCAGCGTTCAAGTATGGCATGCGCGGCGTACCATCCCATGGAGTAGCAGCCTTGCAAGAGGAAACCGCCCGTCGGTGCATCCCAGTCCACCATTTCGCCAACGGTGAAGAGGCGCGGGTACCTCTTCAGGGAAAAGTCCGGCGCCAGTTCCGTTGTGGGAATTCCACCGACGGTGGAGATGGCCTCCTCGATCGGTCGCAGTGCGTTCACAGTGAGTTGGAGACCCTTCACGTCCTGGACGAATGCAAAGGGTGAATGGAAGCGCTCCTTGGTGGTGAAGGCTTTCAGAAGCGCCATGGTCGCGCGGTCCAGATTCAATGCTGCGGCATAATTCTTCGGCTCCTTGCCCGCGATCTTTTGGAGTAACTGATCCGTTGTATTGTTCGGTTTCAGGTCGAGATACAACAGCGCTCCTGTACCGTTGGCGATCGCATCACGCAACGCCGGAACCACCGGATAGATGGCATTGCCTTCCAGACCGTGTTGGGTGATGGTAGCCTCGCCAATGACGGATCGCTCACCCGCCGAGACCGCGATGTTCTTCAATGGCTTACCCGCATGGTCACGCGCGAAGGATCCGGGCCATTCAACCTCCACACCACAGTTCGAAGAGAGGAATGGTGTGACCTCGATACCGAGCTGCGCGAAATGTTCAGACCATTTTCCAGTGGATCCGGTTACCGACCAGGAGGCCCCTCCCAATGAGAAGATCGTAAAGTCCGCAGTGAGACTCGAACGTTGGCCATCGTGCTCGATGATGGCATTCGTGTGCTCATCGAAACCAACGAACGTGTGTTCCAAGTGGAAGTGGACGCCGCGCTCTAGTAATCGCGCACGCATGGCGTTGAGTACCTCGACCGGTTTCGTTCCCTTCGTTGGGAACACGCGACCGCTCGTGCCCACATAGGTTTCGATGCCGAGTTCCGACAGCCACTCGCGAAAGGCGTTCGATCCGAATGCTCCGAGTGCTTCATCCAGAAAGCCCGCTGGTGAGTACATCGCAGCGAGCGCTGGTCCATCAGCGCTATTCGTGAGGTTGAAGCCACCTTGTCCGGCGACCAGGAATTTGCGGCCAACCGATCGGCCTTGCTCATACACATGCACTTCGTGGTGCGGTGCCAGCGCATCGGCAGCGACCAGTCCGGCTGGTCCGCCACCGATGATGGCGATACGCTTTCGCTCACGCATAAGAGGCGCTTGGCATAGCGCCGAAAGTAGCGCCGCGCCATTGCGCCGCTCGAACGGATCATCCGGATCTCACCAGCGTCCCGTGGAAATGATCCGGATCCCACCTGTGAACGGAAGCACACATTGTACTTATTTGCGGCGCATGCAACGATGGATGAAGTGGACGATGGCCGGTGTGATCGCGGCCGGTGCGGTGTATGTGCTGATCGGAGTGGATGTTCAGCCACGAGAGGAGTACGTCGCGGAGCCGATCATCGTGGACAGTGTGGCCATCCCCTTACCGGCACCTTCTGCTTACGGGATCCCCATGGAAGGATTCGTGCTGCGTGAAGGTTCCGTGAAGTCCGGTTCCACCTTCGGTGATCTTCTTGGCGGGAACGGTGTGCCGATGACCGCGGTCCATGCGCTGGTCGATCGTGCGAAGGGGTTGTTCGATGTGCGGAAGTTGCGGTCCGGGTTCCCGTACGCCTTCATCTTTCCGGAAGCAGGAACCGTCCCCGCCTACTTCATCTATGAATCCGATCCGGTGGAATATGTTGTGTTCGACCTGCGTGATGATAGCCTGAGCGTTTCCGTTGGACACCGACCAGTGGAGATCCGACGTTCGGAGATCGCCTGTGCGGTCACTGGTGCGTTGTATAACGACCTGTCCACCGCGGGTGCCGATCCGGTGCTCGCTGTGTTATTGAGCGAGATCTTCGCGTGGACAGTGGATTTCTACCGCATCCAAAAAGGTGATGTATTCAGCGTAGTGTACGATGAGCGCACCGTGGACGGTGCGCGCGTGGGCATGCCGGAGATCGTGGCCGCGCGGTACACGAACGAAGGCGTGGACAAGACGGCCTTCCGGTTCGGTGAAGGCCGTGACGCCGGGTACTTCGACGACAGTGGTGACAACCTTCGAAAGGCCTTCCTGAAAGCCCCGCTGAAGTTCAGCCGCGTTTCATCGGGGTTCACACAGCGACGATTGCATCCTGTGCAGAAGGTGTTCAAGGCGCACTTGGGCACGGATTACGCTGCGCCTTACGGCACGCCCATCCTGAGCGTGGGTGATGGCGTGGTGGAGGTTGCCGGACGAACCGGAGGCAACGGCAACTTCGTGAAGGTCCGGCACAACGGAACCTACACGACCCAGTACCTCCACATGCGGAAGATCCTGGCGCGCCAAGGCCAGCGCGTGAAACAGGGAGATGTGATCGGCGAGGTGGGTAGCACCGGATTGGCAACCGGCCCGCACGTGTGTTTCCGCTTTTGGAAGAACGGTGTGCAGGTGGATCCGCGCCGTGAAGTCTTCCCGAGCGCTGACCCAGTGCCGGCGGATCAACAGGTCGCGTTCGATCAGGTGCGCGACAGCTTGACCGTGAAACTCGATGAGGCCGAGGCTGCGATCCATCACCGCAAGCTCGCTCACTTCTGATCGGCCAAGGCGAGGATCTCCGGGCCTAGGTACGTGCCGCTTCCCTCCGATCGCAATGCGTTGATGATCGCTTTGGCGAGCGCGACGTGAGGCATTGGTCGCAACCGCGCGGGTAACAGTGGCGACAGGAAGTTCATCACTGCGATCCCGATCCGCTCGCCAGTGCGGCGTTCCTTCCTTGGCCCCGTAAGTATGGATGGTTGGAAGATGTGAAGCGTCGGAAGACCGATCGCCTTCAGGCCTTCTTCCATTTCACCCTTGACTCGATTGTAGAAGAAGCGGGAACCGGGATCCGCGCCCATGGAACTCACTACGATGAAAGTTCGGACGCCCTGTGCCTTCGCCCATCGGCCCAAGCCAAGGACCAGATCCTTGTCCACATGAATGAAGCGCTGCTTGTCCCCACCGACATTCCGCATGGTGGTGCCCAAGCAACAGATCACCGCATCCACCGGTTCCTGTGTCAGCGCGGAGAGGAGATCATTCGCGACCCATTGCTCGAACGAACCGCTTCCCTTTTCGATCGGCCTCCGCGAAAGGGTGATCACCCGATCGGACCCGTCGCCAATCAGTAGCTGTTCCAGCACCTCGTTCCCGATCAAGCCCGTCGCCCCGGCAAGAAGAATTGTCTTCATGGTGAACAAAGATCCCGGATCATTTGGTTTATGTTGTAAACTGGTTTATGTTTGTCCCGTTCAAACCAACAACCATGGACCAAGACCTCACTCCCGAACAAAGCCTGAAGGTGATCGAAAGCATGATCGGCCAGGCCAAGAAGAGCTTTTCACGCATGAGCTTCTACTTCCTCCTGTGGGGAGTGTTGCTGATCGCTGCGATGGCAGCGACCTACCTACTTCGGAATGGATCCGAAGCGTTCTCCCAAGGGGCCTCATGGGGCATTGCCGGCCTTATTGGCGGGATCCTCAGTTCGATCCATGGGGCACGCGAAGGGCGTCGACAACCGGTGAACAATCCGATGGACCGCGTGATCGGTTGGATCTGGGGGGCCTTTGTGATCACTATGATGATCGTGATCGCCGCCAGCGTTTCAAATCATCAGGATCCCGGCGGAATGATCACCCTCCTCACTGGTTTCGCGACCTTCCTCACCGGACAGATCATGCGCTTCAAACCGCTCATCATCGGCGGTGTGCTCTTCTGGATCGCCGGACTGGCCATGCACTTCACGAATGACCCGCTCACGCTGACGGCGCTGTATTGTGGTTCGATGTTCTTCGGGTATATCATTCCGGGACTCATGCTGAAGAATCAAGAGGATGGCCTTCGCACCGCTTGATCCTGTTCTTCATAACCAGCTGCGGCTTGCGGTCGTGAGCCTCTTGGTGGGTGTGGAAGAGGCGGACTTCACCTTCATTCTGGAGAAGACCGGCGCGACCCGAGGTAATCTGAGCGTGCAGTTGAGCAAGTTGAAAGAGGCGGGCTACATCAGGGTGAAGAAGACCTTCAAGGAGAACTACCCGAACACTTCCTGCGCACTGACACCACAGGGCATTACCGCCTTCGAACAGTACGTGGCGGCCATAAAGGAATACCTGGGGTAAGAAGCTTGGGACGGCTTGCCGAAGTCGGCAAAGTGGTCCATCGGCGGGTATCCGGCTTCCGTCGAATTCACCAAACCTGCCGGACCGGCCGCCGTTCACAAGGTCCAAGCAACACCAATGAACACCCCCACCATGGAAACGAAACACCGCACCCTGATCCAGGCCGGCGTACTGCTGATCCTGCTCGTATGTGCCGCCATGACCAACGGAAGTAGCAAGCCGTCCCAGGCCACCGCCCAGGTGGTCACTTGTGATTGAACCACACCAAATACACCATAGCCCAAGGCCGTCCACCGCAAGGAGGATGGCCTTGGCGCTTTCTAGTGCTTTCGTTTGACGAATACGTAGCCGCCCTTCTCGGCACCCCAGACCTGGACGCCCTTGTCGTCGTAGCCACGATCCCAACTCACCATCCGATCGGTGAACACACTCACCTCGCTGGTCGCATAGGCCGCCTTCCCCCATGCATTCGCGCAATCCCGACCACGGGTGCTACCGACGTACACGGACCCGCGCCGCTGCAACGTGATCGTACATCCGTCCAGTAAGCCGAGCGAGTCCGGGTTGATCGCTTCAAGCGCTAGCGGATCCTTGTAGATCCCGAACAACGCTTCGCCACCCTTGATGGTGTGGATGTCGCTCGTGTAAGTGCTGTCATTGATCTCGCGTACATGGTACACGCGCTGGCGATAGGGCTTCGCTTTGTTCGCGGCGATCGCCTGTTCCACATAGAACCACGCGCCATCCTTCCGCTTCGGCCAGATGCGCACCATTTCAAGTTCGATCTCGAAATAACTGGTGTCCGATTTCGCTTGTTCGGCGCTGGTATATGAACCGGCTAGCGTGTATGCGATCTGTTCCAATCCTCGCGTGCGTTGCGCACTCGCGCTCGCCACCAACATCATGATCGAAATACCGACTAACGCGATCCGCTTCCCCATGTCCACTGTTGTTTCATTCCACCTCCACCCAATCGCCGTGCTCCTTGATGAGAGCAACGAGTTCATCCACGGCCTGCGCACTGGGCACGTTGCGCTTCACGACGTTCTTCTCCTTGTACAAGGTGATCACACCCGGGCCGGTTCCCACATAGCCATAGTCCGCGTCGGCCATCTCGCCGGGTCCGTTCACGATGCAGCCCATGATCCCGATCTTCAGTCCTTTCAGATGACTGGTACGCGCGCGGATCCTCGTGGTGGTCTCTTGCAGATCGAAGAGCGTTCGCCCACAGCTGGGGCAGCTGATGTACTCGGTCTTACTGGTTCGTGTGCGTGTGGCTTGAAGGATCCCGAACGCGGTACGGCACACGAGATCCTCGCGTCCTCCGTCCTCGTCGGCAATGAAGATCCCATCACCCAGGCCGTCGAGGAACAGTGGTCCGATGTCCGTGCTGCTATGCAGGACGAGGTCGTCCTTATTGATCGATCCGTATGCGCGACCGATGATCACCGGCACTTCGCATCCCGCATTCATCAATTCCACGAACAGGCGACGTTGCTCGGCCATGCCGTGTGCGTTGTACGTGTCGATCAGCAGAACGGTGCTCGGGTCGGCTTTCAGTGCGTCGATCAGTTCGCGTGTGAGCTGCGGCAGCGTTGTGTACACGAGGTTGAAACGCGGATGCCGTTCAACAGCGGCCAGAAATTCCTTTGCCGTCAGGAACGGGTAGTGTCGCTCCTTGCCCTTGTCCAACAACCACGTGGCGTGTTCCTGCACCAAACCAAGTGTTCCGGGGATCTCGAAGTCGATGCCGTTCTTACCGATGAAGGCGTAGTCGCACGCCTGATCGGTGATGGTCCATTTGTCCAAGGGAACGCTGTAGCGATAACCCCACGCGAACAACGTGGCGGGAGTGATCTTCTCCTTCGCGCTGAGGTCGGCCATCACCACTGGCACATGACGCGCACCCATGTTAAGCACTTCGTGCGTGGCGCAGCGTACATGATCAAAAGGATGCACAGGCCACCGGTCACTGGTCATGATCGGGTCGTGTCCGCCACGAGTCGTATAGCGTCGCACCAATGCTTGCGCGACGGGGATCTCCAGCTCAGGCTCTTCCGTCAGGCTCACTCGCACGGTGTCGCCCAAGCCATCCTCCAGCAACGCTCCAATACCCACCGCGCTCTTGATCCGGCCGTCCTCGCCATCACCGGCTTCGGTCACGCCGAGGTGTAGCGGGTAGTCCCAGCCGAGCTCCATCATGCGGTGTACGAGGAGGCGGTAGGCTTGCACCATCACTTGGGTGTTGCTCGCCTTCATACTGAGGACGATCTCGTGGTAGTTCTCATCGCGGCACACGCGCAGGAACTCGAACGCACTCTCCACCATGCCGAGCGGCGTGTCGCCGTAGCGGTTGAGGATGCGATCACTCAAGCTGCCGTGGTTCGTGCCGATCCGCATCGCGGTGCCGTGCTCTTTGCAGATTCGCACCAATGGAAGAAAGCGCTCGCGGATGCGCTGCAACTCCTCTTCATACTGCGCGTCGGTGTACTCACGGACATCGAACTTCTTCTTGTCGGCGTAGTTGCCCGGATTCACACGCACCTTCTCCACGATGCGCGCTGCGATCTCTGCCGCGTTCGGTGTGAAGTGGATGTCCGCCACCAACGGTGCGTCGAATCCCGCAGCGCGGATCCGCTTCTTGATCTCCGCCAGATTCTCCGCTTCCTTCTTGCTTGGTGCGGTGATGCGCACGAGTTCACATCCCGCCTCGATCATGCGGATGCTCTGCGCCACCGTCGCATCGGTGTCCATCGTATCCGTGGTCGTCATGCTTTGCACGCGGATCGGGTGGTCGCCGCCGATACCGATGGTACCGACCCGCACTTCACGGGTACGCCACCGCTCATAGCGGACCAGGCTCGGGCAGTACTGGACCTGTGCAGTAGGGATCACCTCGGACATGGCAGCGAAGATATCCGTACACCTGCGGCCTCACCCGCGACCCAAGGGATCGGGTTCCGCCAGTTCAGTTCGTTTGCGCCGCTTCTGGAACCAGCCGTTCAACAACAGGCAGCCCAGGATCAGCGCGATGCCCAAGTAGGACCCGATGCTCAATCGTTCCTCTTCACCCCAGATCAGAAGTGCGATGAGGATCGTGTACACCGGTTCGAGATTCACCGTAAGCATGACCGTGAACGGCGAGAGTTGCCGCATCACCAGAATGCCCGTGACGAAGGAGAACGATGTACAGACGAGGCCGAGGATCAGGTGATAAATGATGTCACTCGTGGGAAGTTCCCACAACGGAGGCGGCAGATCACCGACCACCCAAAGGCCGACCCCCATGACCAGAGCCACGCTTACCATTTCATAGAACCCGATACGGACCACATTGTCCCGCTGCACCAGCACCGCGTTGATGATGTTGAACCACGCACTGAGGAAAGCACTGAGCACACCGACCGCGATGCCCAAGCGGTACTCGGATTCGATGCCGAAGATCAAGAGCAGCGCCGCGATGACGACTGTGCCGAGCACAACCTCATACACACGGATCCGACGTTTGAACCAGAACGGTTCGAGCAGCGCGGTGAACACCGTGCTGGTACTGAGGCACGCCGCCGCGATGCTAGCCGTACTGATCTTGATGGCACCATAGAAGGTGATCCAATGTGCAGCGATCAACAGTCCGGTCAAGAGGTAGTTGATCAACCCCGGAGCGCGCAGTGAGATCGATCGCTTCATCCACACGGCGGCGAACCCCAAGCCGACCGCCGCGATCACCGTCCGGGTGTAGACCAAATGCAACGTGCCCTGCTGGATAAGCTTGCCGAGGATGCCGGTGAAACCCCAGATGAACACCGTGAGGTGCAACAGCAAAAGGGCGTTCCGACGGGCGTGCATGCGTTCGCGCAGGCCAAGGTAGTTGGGCTCAGTGGATCGCTTCGAGCTTCTCGCGCAACTCCTTCACCACGCCTTCCTGCCGCTCGATGTCCGCCACTTTGCGCACATGATCCGTTGCGTTCTTCTTCAGGTCCCACGCAAGGTCCTCCTGCTTCTTCCGCATGACCTTCTCCCGGTCCATTGCCCGCTCGAGATCACGATCCAAGCGGGAGCGTTGCTTTACCAGTCGAGCGAGGTCCTTCAGGTCCTCCTTCGTTCCTTCAGTCGCGTTCACTTGCTGTTGTTCCGTGATCCGTTCATCCAGTTCCGTCCGCTCCTTCCGGATCCGCACTTGATCGGTGACGGCCTCGGCTTCTTTGGCATTGCTGGAAACCATGCTTCGCTCCGCGCGCTCCTTCTCCCGCACATGACCCGCCAGATCGTTCTGCAAGCGCGCCAATTCCTTTTCCCCTTTCGCGAATGCCTCTTGTGCGATCTCGCGGCGAAGAGCGGTGCATCGCTCCTGAACATAAGCGCGTGCGGACCCCATTGCATTCGGATCACTTTCCGGCGCGATCCACCCGGCCGTGGTGAGGATGGCCACATGCACCGTCACTGCCGAGTTGCCTCGGCGTTGGTCGGCCTTCACCAATACGCGCACCGTGTCCGGTGAAACCATCGGGATCAAGGCACTGGCTGCGATCAGCTCCTTCTTATTGCTCACGTCGGGACTGATGCGCTTGAGCTCCGCGCGCCAGAAATTCTCAATGGTCCTTTCGTCCGTGTTCTCGAACGTGTAGCTCAACGTCGGATGCACGCCGGTGCTGAATGCCCACGAGCCCACAACGACCGTTGATTGGGACAGGCCTGTTCCAGTGATCAGAACGGATGCAACCGAAAAGAGCGTGGCACAATGGATCCTCATGGCGTGCGCTTCGGGCAACCAATATGCCGGGCTCCAAGGCTATTCTTCCTCATCAACCTGTGAAACGCCCCCGCTCACCGCGAACTTCATCACGTCCGCCGCCTTGGCTTCCAACGGGATGATGTTCGCTTTCGGGATGATGAGCAGGTTGCCACTCCACGCAAAGGAGTGCGGGAAGTAGACGGCCGCCTTTTCAGGACCGACCCCCAAGTGGTTCAGGTCGTCCTGTGTGATGAAGCCCAGGCGTTCAGCTTCCACGCCGGAGCCGAATTTGACCAGCACCGGTCGATCGAATTTGCGCTTGCTCCCCACGAGTGCTTCCACCAGATCCTTCAGGGTACCGTACATCGTTTTGATGAACGGGATCCGTTGCAAGAGGTCCTCGCCGATCTCCGCCAAGGGCTGAAAGAGGATCGTGCTGCCCAACCAACCGACCACCGTGATCGTGGTCAGAAGGATGATAAGTCCAAGGCCCGGGATGTCCGTCTTGATGATGTTGTCGAGGAAGGCGAGCACCCGGTAGATGGCCCAGACGATCACCGTGATGGGCACCAACAGCAACAAGCCGCGCAAGAAATAACCGAGGATCAATCGACCCGTCAAACGTCCGTACGCTGCCATAGCGCGAAAGTACTTCCAGTGGGCGCAGCGGACCGATCACTTCAATTCATCGCGCAATTTCCTTGGTAACGAAGCACGGATCAGATCATAGCTGTGATCCGCCAATTCGAGGATCAACTTCTCCGGAACGGAGCCAGTGACATCCACGGTATTCCAATGCTGTTTGTTCATGTGGTACCCGGGGATGATGCCGTCGTACCGTTCGCGTAGTTCAATGGCGCGTTCGGGGTCGCACTTCAGGTTCACGGTGTCGAAGACCTCGATCGGTGCCAACGCGAAGATCTTCCCAGCGACGCGGAATACGAGCACATCCGGCCCGAATGGTGTATCCCACGACACACCGGACTTCTGCGCGCAATACGCCTGAAGACGTTCAAGCGTCATGGCAACAAAGTGTACAGGACCGGTCGACTCGGCGCAGCGTCGTTCACGAAGTTGGGGAACTGCAGTTCCAACAAGTACTCGCCGTCCCTCACCGCACTCGGCACATGGATCAATTCGGTGATCGTCCGTTCCAGGTCGATCGTGTTGGGGTAATCCCAGAACGCGTGATGCGCTGCCAGTACGCCACCGTCCTCTTCGCGGTCCACGCTGGGCAGGTCCAGCAACAGGTGTTTCACCCCGATGCTACGCAACCACGCACAAGCGGTGCTCTGCAAATAGCATGGATTCGTTCCGCTCCACTGGTGTTCCGTCGCGGCCATGTCATTCGGCAACGTGCGCAGGATCAGCGCTTCCGGCGGCCGTTCGTTCACCACATTGCGCAACTGCTCCAGAGTGATCACCGTGTCGCCCTTGCCGTCTGGTGCGCGCCGCAGCTCGGGCAGGAGACTGATCAGTTGTGCGGTGAAGAAGTAGCGCGCCAAGAGTTGGCCTACCGGATGGATCTCTGGCGATACATGGCCCACGCTTTCGGTGTGCGTGCCGTGTCCGTGTGGGTTGAAGAAGACGTTCCGGAAATTCACCGGAGCGCCATCCTTTACGGAGAAGATCTTCTCCCCATCGCGCACAGGTTCCATCTCCACCGGGCCGACATACCACGCGCGCGGACCGCTGTCACCGGCCGCCAACGGGAGCGATAGGTCGATGGGGTTCGACAGGTCCACCTTGAAGGTGCGACCGCGGTGGGTGATCTCAGCCAGCATCGTCACTCACGAACAGGTCCGCCGCGATCCGATCCGCGAAGTGCCTGCCCGCCTTCGTCAAAACTAGCCGCCCGCCACCAAGCACAAGGTGCCCGCTCGACACATACCGTTCAACGGCCGACGAATTCCGGCCGATCGCATCCACTTCCAAGCGTTCGATCGCCACACCAGCGCTGGTTCGCAGGCCGGTGAGCAAGGCTTCATTGGTGCGCTGCGCTGCGGTCAGGATCTCTTGTTCCCAATACACCTCTCCTGCGCCCAAAGCACTGATGTACTTCGCGTTGTTCGAGACACTCCAGCGCCGCGCCGTTCCGTTGAATGAATGCGCCGATGGCCCGATCCCCATGTAATCCACTCCTTCCCAGTACGCAGTGTTGTGCCGCGAATGGTGTCCCGGTTTTCCGAAGTTGCTGATCTCGTAGTGATCGAAACCCGCGGCTTCCATTCGTTCCATCAAGCGATCGAACTGCGCGCTCTGATCATCATCGCCGGGCATGTGTATCATGGCCTGCTTCACTTGGTGCGCGAGCGCGGTCCGTAGCTCCACGGTGAGGCAGTACGCGCTGAGGTGCGGCATGCCATGATCCAACGCAATGGTCAGTTGCTCGTCCCATTCTTCGCGCGTCATACCGGGTAGCCCGTAGATCAGGTCGATGGTCCATGACGCGAAGCCCGCTTTCGCGATGAGGTCAATACTGGCCAACGCTTGTTCTGCGGAATGCGCGCGACCCATCCATCGCAGGCGATCCTCCCGAAAGCTCTGCGTACCGAGGCTGATCCGCGTGATGCCGATCGACTTCCACGACACCAAGCGATCACTGGTGATGTCGTCCGGATTTACTTCCAGCGTCACCTCCGCATTTGCATCCACTTGGAATGAACTCTTCACTTGGGCGATGAACGACCCGAGCTCCTGCTCGCTCAACAAGCTTGGCGTTCCTCCCCCGAAGTAGATCGTTCCGACAGGCGACTTCACTTCAATCGCTCGTGCTTCGACCTCCTGTTGCATCGCGTGGAGCATCGCATCGCGCTGCTTCAACGATGTGCTGAAATGAAAATCGCAGTAGGTGCAGGCCTGCTTACAGAATGGAATATGAATGTAAATGCCAGCCATTCACTCCGCTTCTTTCAACTTGATCAACTCCACGAACAACACCTCCTGCGCGGTGAGCATGTTGTTGCTCCATTGCAGGTTCGGATCTGGGATGTACCAATCGAACTTTTCAAATGTCTTCCGCAACGCGGGGTCTTTGAACACATAGCCGTATTGAGCGAAGGTCATGTTCCTGAGAAAGCTCAAGTCCTCTTTGGTGAGCTCTTCATCGTACGGAGAATCAAGGCTCTTGTGATTCCATGCATACGAAAGCGCTGATCCAATGTCATCACCGGATAATCCGATCGCAAGCACAAACGGTGATCCATAGACGTCGATATTCTTCATCGGCTTGAACTGGCTTGTCGTGATCACCAAGTGGCCTTTGACCACCCGCACTATCCTCTGGCTGTCACGTTCATCCGATCGGTCAGCGGCGGTTGAAACGGAACCGATCCCTACAACGCCCCAATTCGCAGTTGCGCCGAAAACGTCGGCGACTTCGAAACGGCTGTTCGCTCCCATGTCCAACTGGAACGTGAAGTCCCCGATAATACCTCCTGCCCATTTCCTGCCGGTCGTCAGGATGTAGTCGAATGTGCTCTCCTGATATACGCTACCGCTCGCCCTGAAAACGTAGCTATGTTCGACGACATTGATACCAGGCACGAACACCATTTCGAAGAGGTACGAACACGCCAGCGTCACCTTGGGTGAAGGTGAGTGACCCGAGGTCGGCCAACGGACAGTCCTCGCATGCGGCCATCTTTATCGTGTATGGGATCAACCTTCGGTCGCTCATCACGCGCAACTCACTGATCTGCGGAGTGGAGATAATGGAGTCAGGCAGGTCTCCGCCCGATGCTGGTGCTTGGAACCCGATCGTCAGCTTCCGGGCAACACTCTCCGGGTTGAAGAACTCAAAGAGCACATTCACCTGCGCTTCACTATCCCTGCATGTGAACGAAAGGAACTCTCGCTTCAATGAGATGTGTGATTCCTTCATCGGGTAGAGCACCCCGCCACTGCTCCAGTACACCCCGTCGTTCGCGTTTGAGTCGACCGCAACGACCATTGCGATCATGAGCAACAGGATCTTCCACATGAGTTGGTTCGATCGAAGGTTTCTCATTTCATCTCCGGTATTCCAGCGAAAGCTAGCCCTTCAACGTGATCCGGAACGTGGTCCCTTTCCCCGGCGCGCTCTTCTTCACGAAGATGTGTCCGCCGTGATATTGCTCGATGATCCGCTTGCTGAGCGAGAGCCCCAAGCCCCATCCCCGCTTCTTGGTGGTGAATCCCGGTGCGAACACGGTGCGGTGCTGTGACTGCGGAATGCCTTTGCCGGTATCGGTCACGTCCACATGCATACCGGCCGCGTCCCGTTCCATGGTGATGGTGATGGACCCTTCGCCTTCCATGGCATCCACAGCGTTGCGTATGAGGTTCTCGATGACCCAACTGAACAACGCACGGTTCAGCGGGACAAGCACTTCGGTATCCGGCGGTGTGGTTACCTCGATGAGCGCGCGCGATGGCAATCTCGGGCGCAGATAGAGGACCGTTGCGCGCAGCATGTGGTAAAGCTTCTCAGGCTCCAATGCCGGTGATGATCCGATCTTGGAGAAGCGCTCGGTGATCACTTCCAAGCGATCGAGATCCTTGCGCATTTCATTCAACGCACTGGGATCCGTGCCTTGTTCCTTGAGCAGTTCGACCCACGCCATGAGTGAACTCAGCGGCGTGCCGAGTTGGTGCGCGGTTTCCTTCGCCATGCCCACCCACACCTGGTTCTGTTCCGCATTGCGGAAGATGCTGAAGAGCGCATAGGCCACGAGCAGGAACAGTCCGAGGATCACCAACTGCACGTACGGGAAATACCGGAGTTGTGTGATCACCAAGGACTCCTCGTAGAAGATGTAGTTCTTGCCCTGCCCGGGAAGCTGGATCACGATGGGCGGGTTCACCTGCTCCATGGAAGTGATGCGCGCCAGCAATGCCGTGGTGTCCGAGTCCACGTGGGCTTCGATGTTCGCGGTTTCGATGATCCGCAGTCGTGTGCTGTCCGTGTAGATCACCGGAACCGCAGCGGTGCCCATGACGGTTTCGGAAATGAAGGACTGGATGATCCCGTCCATCACCTCTTGCAACTCCGTGAAGACCTTGCTCTCCTTGTAGTAGAGGTATTGCTTCTGATCACCGAGGATCGAGATCTCGATGGGCGGATGCAGCTTCGCCATTGTATCCACTTCGGCAGCGAGCAGCTCAGGGTCATTGGTGATCCGCTCGTCCAGGTTGCGGAAGGATCGCACCTTGCGCTTGGCGTCCGTGATCACCACCGGCACGGTGGTATTGTCGCTCACCACCTTCAGGTAGAAGGAAAGATCGCCGTCCGCACCGCTCACAAGACGCACGGTCGCTTCGGCCCAGAGCTGCACTTTCTTCCGTTCCTCTTCGCGCAAGCGTTGGAACAGCTTCTCTGTGTAGTTCACCAGCTCCGCGCGGTTCTGCACGGCTTCGGCCCACAAGCGCACCTTGCGCCGTTCCTCACCACGGATACCTTCCACGATGCGGCTGCTATACCACAACGAAGCCCCGATGATGAGGATGGCCATGACAGCCAGCAGCAACTTCCAGCGTTGCTTGCGCGAATAGAGGTCCACGGGGTGAAGATCGGCACCCGAAAGAGGACCGCGAAAAGTTTCCAACCAACGCGGCTTCCGGCAATTGCCACCTATACCTTCAACCCACTAAACACCCAACCCTATGAGAACCGCAGAACCACATGGGCGCGTAGGCGCCTGAACCCGCTCATGGTCGCAGCTATGATGACGATCCGAAACCTGCGTTGCCCGACCAAGCGGTTCCTTTCGAGCACCTCGGAGGCGCATGCTTGGTCAAGCACAGGAGGTAGTCCTCCGACGATCCATCATCTGCACCGTTGGTCATTCACCTACGGAATCATACAAGGCACCAACAGTTGAGCGATGCTCCGCACGACCCTCTTCCTGCTGGCTCTTGCCAGTATGGATCTGCGCGCTCAATGGCAGCTGATCGCATCCGGCGATCAGCTGCCAACCGCTACCTATGATGGGTGCACTCACCCCGATGGCTCAATAACGGTTCTAACGAACGAATCGACGGCACTTGGCTACTATAACAGCGCCTTCGTTCACTCCATCGGTCCATTCGGATCGCCGTTGGAGGACACCGTGCACATTACCTCACAATCGGAACCAGCGCTCGCCGCGCGGATCTATCGCCGTGGCACCCAAGATCATTATTTCGTTACCGGTGCTTTGCTGGATTCCAGTATCGTCGGTTTCGAGAACCGGAGCTTTGTGGGCGAAGTCGACAACGGTCAGATTCAAATGTACCCGCATGGCTCGCGCTTCCATGAAGGCGGCGACGGTCTTGGTTTCGTTGCCGGGGATGGATCGCTCGTGTATGGCTATTACCACTTCCAGGACTTCGCGACGCTGGACTTCAACTTCCGGGCGGTGCGCCATTGCCCGGGCCTAGGGGCATGTGATTCAAGCCTGATCAATTCCCAGATCGGCACGGGGCGGGTACAAACCATGGTGCCGCTCGCCGATGGCACCATCGCGACCATCATGCCGGCAATTCACCAGGGTTGCTCACCCTCGAATGACGGTATCGTGATCCTCAACCAGGATCTGGACACCTTGAACTGCCTTCCGATTCCCATCATAGAATCAGGGATGTGGAATACGACCGCCACGTTCGATGACAACCTCACTGCACTGAGGTTGGCTTCCGGTAACATCTTGCTATGCGGCGTGTATGAACGCATCATGTCTCCGGACTGGTGGCACCCTGTCGCCATCCAGCGGCTCACGCCTGAAGGAGATCTATTGGCGAGCCGCAGGTTCTACAACAGTACCAACCCGGCCATCACCATGCGGCCCGGCATCATGCGTGGCATGAGCCCGTTCGATGAAGGCACCTTCGCATTCGCCTACGCGGATTTCGCTTGGCAGAGCAGCCCCTGGCCCTACATGACCGAAACCAGCAACATCCATGTGCTGCGCATGGACACGGCGTTGAACATCCTCGGCGAATACATCTTCAACGGCGATGCCATCAATCGCTACCACTTCTTGAGCAGCGTGGTGGCCAGCCCCGATGGCGCCGTGTATGTGGTGGGCAGCGTGTATGACCACGACGCGGACGACCCCATGCCCAAGGCCTGGGTGGCACGCGTTGGCCCTGAGCAGTTCGTTTCCGTACCCGAGGTGCAGCAGGCGGGCTTCAGCGTTTTTCCCAATCCCGGCGCCGATGGCTTCCACCTGCGCATGGCCAACCCGCTTCGGGGCGCCCATGCCTATTTGCGTAATGCGCAAGGAAGCCTGCTACGCGAAATGGCCTTGACCAACGTGCAGACCTGGATCGATGCCTGTGATCTGCCTGTTGGCCTTTACATCTTGGAGGTAGCCGACACCGATGGGAACCGCACGGCCTTGCGCTGGGTGAAGGAGTGAACTACTCCTCGATCAGGATCTCCCCGCGTTGTGGCGTGGGCTTGTCCTCCCGGAGGAGGCGACCGGTTCGTGAACGGGGCTTGGCTTGCACCGTACTGGCGCTATCCTGTTCAATGATGATCCGACCACCGGTGCCCGTCGTTGCGGGTGTCGTTGGTTCATCCTTCCGCTTGCCCAGGATGTCCTCACGCAGGATCGCGCGCAATTCCTGTTTCTCCTGTTGGAATTGCTGTTTACGGCGGTTGGCGGCCATGGCACCATCGTTCTCGAACTGTGGCGCGGATGCATCGCCATACATGTGCAGGAACACGCGCATGCCGGTACCATCATCCGCTACCGGGCCGAACTGATCATCGGTTTGTTTGCCCATGCGGAACAGGTCGCTCAAACGGAAGATGAGGTGATGGTCGATCCGGTCATCGAACCATTGCGTTCCGCTCAGTGCGATGTCCATCGCGTTGCTGCGCACTTCCATCATCGGTATATACACGCCGCCGTCCCGGATCTCGATGCGGTTCTCCAAGCGCTCGAAGCGTACATCGGCAAGTCGCTTCCGCAGTTCATCGGTGTTCACGAACGGCGATACCAGTTTGTTCTTCTGAAGATGGTCGGCCACGGCGAGCAACTGCTGGTTGCCTTTGATCCCGCCCTTGTCCACAGCGATGTCGACGGTGCAAAGGATCTTCTCGCGGTCCAAGGTCATGGAAGAGCGCAAGGGCGCGCGGAACACCACGCTGGCCTGGGCGCGACCGCTCAATTGGTCATGCGTCAGGAAGCCCTGGCCGAAGTCCTGGAACTCCGAAAAGAGCGCTTTCAGGTCAATGCCTTTCACTGTGGCTTCGATGGCCAAGGGATAGGCTGAAGCGGTTGCGCCACCGCGACCATCGAGGTCCAAGCTGCCGAGCACGGCACCATCCGCAGTGTTGAACGAGACCGGCGATACGCGCAACACGCGGTTCTTCAGCCCGATGGTTCCGGTGATGTCCGTCGCTTTGAAATCCTCAAAAACCAATTCACCGATGCGCGCCTTCAGGTCGAGATCGATGTTGGCCGGCAGCACGAGGATGTAGTCATCCGGAGCTTCGCTCTGCACGCTTCCGTCCGTCCGTTGCAACAAGCTGGCGAGATCCAGTCGCTCACTGTTCCCTTTCGCTTCGATCAACAAACGCTCCTTATCCAACAACAGGAACGGGATCAGGTTGTGCAAGATCCCCGAAAGCTGGACGGTACTGCCTTGCAGGGTCGCCTTCAATCCGCGCACATGCGCATCGTTCCCGGTCACCGCCAGTTCCGCATCCAGGTGTTCCACCCGATGTCGAACACCTTTCATCTTCAGCGTTGCATCGCGAAGCGCAACCGTTCCTGATGTGCGTAGTTGCCTCAGGTCAGCTGCACGCACATCCGACATGTCGCGCATGGTCCCTTCCGCTTTGATCTCCGCCACCAACCGACCGCCCACATGTTCCAAAGTGTCAACCCCGGCGAAACGCAGCAGCTCGGCCAGGCTCACATCGCATCGGATGTTCGACTTCATGGATGCCTTTCGCCCACCCGCCGAAAGCCAATTCCCACTGATCGTTCCGTCGCCACTACGCGCATGTAGGTCCTTGATCTTCAGCATCCGCAGGCTTCCATCCGGCGCAAAGTCCACACCGACCTCCCCGTTGATGTCCGTGAACATGGCACCGGTGACCCGTTCCTTCATGCGGGTCTTGGTTACTTGAGCGCCGATGGAAAGCGCGGGGGAATCCACTGGGCCGGTGTAGCGCACCGCAAGATCGACCCGGCCCTGCATGCCATAGCGCGCGAAGGGAGCACACACCTTTTCCGGAAGCTGGGCGAACAATTCGGCGATGTCGAGATCGAGTCCACTGGCCCGGAGATCAAGGGTCTGTTCTTTAGCACCCAGCTCCATCCCAAGGCTCACCTCCAAAGGCAGATCACCGAGGATCACCTCGCCCTTTTCGATCCGGAATCGATCCGCGTTGAAGGACATGTCCAAAGAGATCCGCGTCCGACGATCGGCGATCATCGGTTCGCCTTTCACAGCGATCGAGAGGATATGGAGGTCCCCGGCCACATGCAGTTCGTTCATGACATCCGCGAAGGATCCACTCACGCTCAATGTCCGGCCGGTCGCAAGCACTTCCGTCCGATCGCGATCATCACGGTAGCGGATCAGCGCGCCATCCACCGTGACGGCTTCCAGCGCGATCGGGGATGAAGCCGCACCTGTCGTGTCGCTCTTCCAGATCTTGAAATTCTCGACGCCATTCGCATCGAGCCCTGGATAGAGGATCACTCCCTTTCCATGGATCCGTTGCACGTGGTAGTCCCCGCCGAACAGTTCCCACAAGTTGAACTCAAGGAAAAGTTCCTTCACGGCCAGCAGCGTGTCCGGTCGCTGATCGTCGGTGCGGACCTCATCCACCTTCACATCGTGCAGCCGAAGACTGGCCATCGGGAAGCGCGCGATCAGGGTCAAGTCCATGTCGCTCACCGAGACCGGGGAGAGCAGGCGATCGTTCATTGCCCCGACAAGCTTCTGCTTCACCTCGGCGTCGTAAACCTTCGCCAGGACCAACAGCGTCGCCAACCCCGCGCCCAGCACGGAGAATAGGATGATGATGATTTTGCGAACGCGCGCGAACATGGGCAAAGTGCGAAAGGTACCCGGGGGACCTAAGCACTAACGGCAATTGCCGTGCTGTTCGTTCACAGCGCAGTGTTATTGTCCGAGGCGCCCTGCTACGAAGACTTTCTCTTGGTGAGGAAGAGCACTTCCTTGTCGGTCAGGTGCCGCCAGCGGCCACGTGGGAGATCCTTCTTGGTCAACCCGGCGAAGATCACGCGGTCCAACTTGACCACATCGTAGCCGAGGGCCTCGAACATGCGGCGCACCACACGATTCTTGCCCATGTGCAATTTCAGGCCGACCTCCTTGCGCTCGGCACCATCGACGAAACGGGCTTCATCCGCTTTGGCCGGACCATCGTCCAACATCACACCTTCCGTCAGCTTGATCAGATCGACCGCCGCTACGTTCTTATCGAGGGTCACGTGATAGATCTTCTCCGCGCCCTCGCTGGGGTGGGTGAGTTTCCGGGCCAGGTCACCATCGTTGGTGAGCATGAGCAGTCCCGTGGTGTTCCGGTCCAATCGGCCCACCGGATAGATCCGCTCTGTGCAAGCCTTCTCCACCAACGCCATCACCGTGCGCCGATCGCGCGGGTCGTCCGTGGTGGTGAGGAAGTCCTTCGGTTTGTTCAGGAGGACATAGCGCTTCTTCTCCCGACTGAGCCGTTGCCCGCCATACTGGACCTTGTCGTTCGGGCCGACCTTGGTCCCAAGCTCAGTCACGATCTGCCCGTTCACACTGACCACCCCGGCTTGGATCAGTTGGTCCGCTTCGCGCCTACTTGCCACACCGGCGTTGGAGAGGTAACGGTTAAGTCGGATCCGTCCATCGTCCGGAGTGTCCGTGTTGCGGTCGCGGTCCGATGAGCGTTTCGGCGCACTCTTACGGAACGGCTTGCCCGTGCGATCGGGCTTGGCGCCGAAGGGTCGCTTCCAACCACCCTCGGGGCGCGCCTTCCCTTCAGTGGTCTTTGACCGGTCAGTGGTCTTGGGTCCGGACCGGGTATCGTCCCTCGTCGTCCGCTTCTCAGCATCGCCACGTCCGCGACCAGCCGAAGGAGGTCTGCGACCGAAACGCTTGGATCGTGGCTTCTCGTCGGAGCCGGACCTCTTGGGTTCCTCCTTGGAGCGCTCATCACTTCGAGGGGAAGCAGCGTGCGCAGGTTTGCCACCCGCTCCCGGCCGCCTAGGAGCTGACTTTCTGCCTTTTGGGGCCTTGCTTCGCTCAGAACGGTCGGTCATGGGTGGTGGGGTAGAACGCGTCCGGAATGTGGTGGATGTACGGCTTCCCGGAAGGGTGAAGGATGATGCTGACAATGTCGAATCGGACGCGAAGGTCGGTACCAGTTGCTTGTACATAGGCATTGGCCGCTTTGATCATCCTTCCCCGCTTGCCCTTTTTCACCGCTTCCTCCGGCTCGCCGTGCTGGTCCGTGCTGCGTGTTTTCACTTCCACGAATACCAATTCGGGGCCCTGCTTCGCGATGATGTCGATCTCGTGACGGCCATAGCGCCAGTTGCGTTCCACGATCTCGAAACCGTGCTCCTCCAGATAGCGGCATGCCAGTTGCTCCCCCTGCGCTCCAATAAGGTTGTGCTCGGCCATCTGTGGAAAGAACGGTGCGTAACCAACGACGAAAGCACCCGTTCAAGGCCCTAAAATTGGGGAACATTCCACCGCCCCGGGTCACCACCCACCGGAAATGAGACCTACCATGCGAACGATCACACGCACTTTCAGAACCATCGGACTTGGCTTTGCGCTGAGCGCCAGTCTCGTGAACGCCCAATCCTTCGAGGGGGTGGTCGAGTTCACCAAATCCACCGGTCCGGTAGTGACGGCTTACCGTTACTACATCAAAGGGGATCACATCCGCATCGAGGAGGTGAGTTCGCGTGGTGAGGTCCAAGGCATCATGTTGGTGGATACGCACGACAAGACGGTCATCGCGTTGAGCCCCGAACGCAAGTTGTACATGGACGTACCCAATATGCGCCTCCCCAAGGATGTGGAAACGACGGTCCAGAAGACCGGCGACATGCGCGACATCGCCGGCTATAAATGCGAGAAATGGATCGTGAAAGGTCCCAAGGAGGATCGCATGATCACGTATTGGGTCGCCGCGGACGAGTTCAACTTCTTCATCCCGCTACTTGAAACGCTCAATCGCAAGGATGAACAGGCTGTGTTCTTTCTGGAGATCACCGGTGCGGCAGGTGTATTCCCCATGCTCGGCATCGAACAGAAAACGGACGGCGCGGAAGTGAGCCGCCTCGAAGTGACCAAGGTGGTCAAGGGAGTGCAGAAGCCTGCCCTCTTCGAGATCCCTGCTGGCTACAACAAGTTCGAGCGGAACTAGGCGAACTCAACTGAGCGGTAAGCTCCCGAAACTCAGCGTTGCACCGGTATTGGTGACGCTGAGTTTCGCTTTTTGGCCCATGACCAACGCACGGTTGTCCGCGATGTGGCCGGCCGGGAAATTGTAGCACACCGGATAGGTCGCATCACCTATTGCCGCTGCGATCATCTCCTCGGCGGTCTTCCCGAATGGATCCGTACCATCCTTGTCGTGCATATCCGTCATTCCACCGACGATCAACCCCGCGAGGTTCTTGAACCAACCGGACAACCGCAGATTCATGATCATCCGATCCACATGATAGAGCAACTCGTCGAGGTCCTCCAGAAAAAGGATCTTGCCTGTCGGGTCGATGTCGTAGGGTGTGCCGCGCAGCGCATAGAGCAAAGAGAGATTGCCGCCAACGAGTGTGCCCTCGCATTCACCGGTACGTGGTTCGGGTAGTTGCTCCGCAACAGTGTGATTCATCGTCACCGAAAGGTGTTCGCCGAAGAGCGCACGGCGCAAGGACTCACGCGCTTCCTGCGATTTCTTGCCGAGCGAGTACGGCATCTGTGCGTGCAGAGATGCGACACCGAGTTTGTGCAAGGTGTTGTGCAGCACTGTCACATCGCTGAACCCGATCACCCATTTCGGGTTGCGATTGAACGCCGCGAGATCCATATGTTGAAGCAAATGCACGGTTCCATAACCGCCGCGTGCGCACCACACGGCCTTTACTTCGGGATCCTCGATCGCTGCTTGCAGATCGGCAGCGCGTTGACGTGAAGTGCCTGCTTGCTGGAAGTGTTTGCGACCGATACACGTTCCCAACTTCACGCGCAATCCCCAACTCTCGGCGAGGGCAATGCCGTCGCGCAATTCATCAGGCACGATCGACCGTGCAGTGGGTATGATGGCGATGGTGTCGCCGGGACGTAATGCGGGGGGAAGGAGGAGGTCTGACATAAAGGGGCACGAAGGTGCGCAGCGGCCGGGAGTTCCACAACGGTCCGGCGGGGTACTTTCGTCGCGCCTCGAACGCCCTTCGACTTCGCTCAGGGCAAGACCCGACCCCGTGAAGGAACCCGCCCGCCATACCGTTACCGCTGCCCTGCCCTACGCCAATGGCCCCTTACACATCGGGCACATCGCCGGGGCCTACCTCCCGGCCGATATTTACGTCCGGTGCCTACGCTCGCGGGGCAAGGAGGTGCTTTTCATCTGTGGAAGTGACGAACATGGGGCGGCCATCACCATCCGCGCCCTGAAGGAGGGTAGCACCCCAAAAGCCATTGTGGACAAGTACCACGGCATGATGGGCAAAGCGTTCCAGGACTTCGGGATCCGGTTCGACATCTACCACCGTACCAGCAGCGAGTTGCACAAGGAGACCTCGCAGGATTTCTTCCTGAAGCTTCACGCCAACGGCGCCTTCACCCAGCAGGAAGAACAGCAGTACTATGATGAGGAGGCGAAGCAGTTCCTAGCGGATCGCTACATCATGGGCACTTGCCCGACCTGTGGCAACCCCGATGCTTACGGCGACCAATGCGAGAAGTGCGGTAGTGCGTTGAGCCCGAAGGATCTGATCGACCCGCGGAGCACCTTGAGCGGGGCCAAGCCGGTGCTGCGGCCAACATCACATTGGTTCCTTCCCATGGACCGCAGCCAGCAATGGGTGGAGGAGTGGATCAACACCGGTAAGCTGGATGGCGCACAGCACCACGACCCCAAAGAGTGGAAGCCACAGGTACTCGGCCAGTGCAACAGTTGGTTGAAGGAAGGCTTGCGCCCACGGGCAATGACCCGCGATCTGGACTGGGGCGTGCCTGTCCCTTTGTCCGGTGCTGAGGGAAAAGTGCTGTATGTATGGCTGGATGCACCGATCGGCTACATCAGTGCGACCAAGCAATGGGCGGCGGATCACGGCGAGGATTGGAAGAAGTGGTGGCTCACGGGCGATTCCGGCTCGGAGGCCGGAATGACAAGACTCGTCCACTTCATCGGCAAGGACAACATCGTCTTCCACTGCATCATCTTCCCGATCCTGCTCAAGTTGCACGGTGGATATGTGCTTCCGCAGAATGTACCCGCGAATGAGTTCCTGAACCTCGAAGGCCGGAAGATCAGCACCAGCAGGAACTGGGCGGTGTGGCTGCATGAATACATCGAACGTTGGCCGAACCGGCAGGATGAATTGCGCTACACGCTTGCTACCATCATCCCCGAATTCAAGGACAGCGAGTTCACGTGGAAGGATTTTCAGGACAAGAACAACAACGAGTTGGTCGCGATCCTCGGGAACTTCATTCAGCGTGTCTTCGTGCTCTGCCACAAGTACTATGAGGGCAAAGTGCCGGAGGCGGCAGGAGGTGATGGAAAAGATGTGTTGCTATGGGCGGAGATGAACACCTTACCGAACAAAGTGGCCGAGGAAGTGGATCGCTTCCGGTTCCGGGAAGCGTTGGCCAGTGCGATGCAAGCCGCACGTTTGGGTAACAAGTACCTCACCGATACCGAGCCGTGGAAGTTGGAGAAATCCGATCCTGATCGGGTGCGAACGATCCTGTTCAACAGCCTTCGGATCAGCGCCGCACTGAGTGTTCTGTTGGAACCTTTCCTCCCGCACACAGCGGAGCGCTTGCGCACTATGCTTAGTCTCGGACCACTGAAATGGGACGACGCGTTGCGCGCCGATCTCATCAAACCCGGGATGACACTTGGCAAAGCTGAACACCTCTTCAAACCCATCGACGATGCGGCCATCGCCGCCGAGGTCGAACGACTTCATGCCATGGATCCCGTGACTCCGAATCCCACAGAGCCGAACAACATTTCGACAAGCTCTGTGCAAGCTCATCAACCAGCGACACGAACAACGGCTCCTGCCAAACCCAACATCACCTTCGACGATTTCTCGAAGCTTGATCTACGCGTGGGTACGATCACTGCTACGGAACGCATCCCGAAAGCCGACAAGCTCTTGAAGCTTTCCGTTGATCTGGGCGAAACCGCACCGCGTACAGTGGTGAGCGGGATCGCTGAGCACTACGAGCCGGAACAATTGATCGGACAACAAGTGGTGCTGGTCGCCAACCTGGAGCCGCGGAAGATGCGCGGTGTGGAGAGTCAAGGCATGGTGCTCATGGCAGAGGACGCTAGTGGGAAGT
This sequence comes from Flavobacteriales bacterium, assembly GCA_016721005.1. Lineage (GTDB taxonomy): Bacteria > Bacteroidota > Bacteroidia > Flavobacteriales_F > PHOS-HE28 > PHOS-HE28. The sequence goes on along the minus strand of JADKJM010000019.1, from coordinate 578,767 downwards.
TGGTCTTCGTACAGCCGAAGGATGTGCTCACTACCGGGGCGGAGGTCCGCTGATCGTCGGTGCGGACTACGGTCTACTTTCGGCCGGTGCGCGCCCTACCTCTGTTCGCTCTGTTGTTGTTGGCGCCTTTCGCGCAAGGGCAGAGCAGCCTGACCATCAACGAGGTTCTTGCCAGTAACCACAACGGCTATACCGATGATGATGGTCACACTCCGGACTGGATCGAGCTCTACAATGCAAGCACGCGCGCGATCGACCTCGCTGGTTGGCGCGTGGCGATCAACGGCCGTCAACACGTGATCGAAGGCTCCTTGATCGTTCCTGCTCGTGGCCATCGGCTACTCTGGTGCGACACGCATCCGGACCGTGGTGCGGATCATCTTGGCTTCACGCTCAACCGTTCCGGTGGTGCTTTGTTGTTGATAGAACCGAATGGCCATGCGATCCACGACCTCTTCACGTACCCTGCACTCCCCGCCGATGTGAGCATGGGGCGATTGCCGGATGGTTCGACCGGATGGAGTTTCATGGTGGACCCCTCTCCGGGAGCGATGAATAGGACCGCTGACATGCAAGCGATCCGTTCGCGGTGCGCTATGCCGAAGGCGGATGTGATCGAGACCTCGCACCTCGACCCTTTCGATCTTACACTCTCCGGTGGATCCAACTGCACCATTCGATATACGCTCGATGGCAGCACTCCTACCGCGACCTACGGCGCCGGATTCTCCGGACCGATCCACATCACCAAGAGCACGGTCGTTCGCGCGCGATCCTTCGGGGAAGCTCAATTGCCAAGTGAAGAGTTGTGCGTGAATTACTTGTTTGGAACAACGACGACCGATCCTATCACGCTCACGCTGGATCCTGCGGATCTATGGGGCGATAGCCTAGGCATCTACACACCGGGAATAGCAAGCAACTTCACGCGCAAGGGTGATGCGTGGGAGCGACCGACGATCATCCAATTGGCCGACACGATGACCATGCATGTCGGGGTACGCATCAGCGGGAGCGGATCGCGAAGCGCACAGAAACGATCCTTCAAGATCTACGCGCGTGATCGTTACGGAAGTCCTGACTCGGGTTTCCTGTTCGCCGATGGAACGCGCTCTTCGGAAGGAATGCTCCGTGCGGATGCCGGGGCCCACGCCTTCCTTCGCAATGTGCTGATCGAGGAGATCGTACGCAGACACGGGTTGGAAGTGGATGTTCAGCCATCGGTGGCGATGCCCTTGTACCTCGACGCGGCATATTGGGGCCTGTACCGTTGGATGCCGAGCAAGGATGCCCAATGGTTGGCGCAGCGTTGTGGTGCTGAAGCGTTGGATGTTCTCGAAGGTCCGTCCGCGCTTGCACTTGACGGCAAGAACAAGCACTTCCTGCGCGCCCAGCAGTTGTTATTGCGCGGTGCTCCGATCGACAGCATCGATGCGATGATCGACACGCGCAGTTTGATCGACCTTGCTTGTATTGATCTGTGGACCGGCCGTGCGGATCATGACCTGAACGTGCGTTGCTACCGCCCACGTGTTCCGGGCGGTCGATGGCGCTGGGTGCTGTTCGACATGGACCTTTGGTCGCTACCGGAAGAGAATGCCGTGGAGCGCATGGCCTCGGCCCAAGCACTGGAAACGCCTTATGTTCCTCAGCTTCTCTCGCATCCGATCCTCCAACAACGATTGCTTGCACGCATCACGACACTTCAAGCCACCGCGCTCGATCCAGTCCACGCCGTTCATGTGGTCGACAGCATCTTCCGTGCTCATGAAGGGGAACTGCTCGCGGATCACAAACGCTGGGAGCTTGCATTGGAAACCCCTTCGCCGACGGCATCACTCGCCGAAGTGGAACGGTTCATTCAAGTGCGGCCGCAACACCTGTTCGAACACCTCGCATCCCGAACGCATCGGAAGCTCCGCACGATCACGATCCACGTTCCGCCAGCGGATCAAGGTGTCCTCTTTCTCGAAGGTGTTCCGCTCGGCCCCGGCCGACATGAGGTCCGTTGTTTCAGTGGCGTACCAATGAAATTGGAAGCGCGTGCCGCCGATGGCTATGAATTCGCGAACTGGAACGGTGTGGATGGAGAAGGCCCGGTGATCACCACGGACATCTCGCGTACTCACCAAGTGCGCGTGGGCTTCCGCCCGATCGCGCCTTGATCAGGCCAGTACCTCCTTCAACAAGGAAGCGAAGAGCGAGCGGCCGTCGGTGTTCCCGAGCCGTTCGTCACACGCACGCTCCGGGTGCGGCATCATGCCGAAGACGTTGCGCTCCTTGTTGCACACCCCCGCGATGTTCTCCTTACTGCCGTTCGGGTTCGCCATATCGGTGATCTTCCCGTCCGCATCGCAGTACCGGAAGATCACCTGGTCGTTGTCCTTCAGGGCTTTCAGCGTGGCGGCATCCGCATGGTACCTCCCTTCGCCGTGTGCGATCGGGATCCGCAGCGCCTTGTCGGGCACCGCGTTCGTGAGAGCACTGTTCCCGGTCGCGCGCCGGATGAAGATGTTCTTCGAGATGAATTTCTGTCCTTCGTTGTGCAGCAACGCACCGGGCACGAGCCCTGCTTCGCACAGCACTTGGAATCCATTGCAAACACCGAAGACGAGACCACCCTTTTTGGCATGCGCGATCACCTCTTGCATGATCGGCGAGAACCGTGCGATCGCGCCACTGCGTAAGTAGTCGCCATAGGAGAACCCACCGGGAAGGATCACCATATCGGATCCCTTCAGGTCGTGCTCCTTGTGCCAAAGCCGCTCCACCTGCTGGCCCATGAGGGTTTCCAGCACATGGATCATATCCTCATCGCAGTTGCTGCCGGGGAAGGTGACGACTCCGAATTTCATGGTTGCGAAGTTAGCCCGCTACCAGCGCACCCACAGCGCGAGTGTCAAAAGCCCCAATGCTGCGCATTCCGCCAACCAGGCCCTCCTAGGCGCAACGAAAGCATATCCCCCGAAGATCGCGCACGGCACCGCCGCGAGCACCGCCGGAAAGGAGTCTTTGATCAAATGCAGCATGAACATGATGACCGTCAATGCCAACGCGAACGCCAACAGGGAGGAGCGCAGGTTCTTGCCCCGGATGATGCTCCGCGCGTACCCGGAGGAGAAGGCGAACAAGGCGACCAGGATCACCAATGCCATGAGAACCATGAACGCGACTTGTACGCTACTCCCGGAAAGGATCATGGGATCGGCATCGGGACTCAGGATCGTATGCAAGGGTTTCCAAGGAAGCCGGTCCGTCAAGTTCAACACGACCCACGCGAAGTAGAAGGGCAGCGCCATGCCGACCACGGGAAGCACATACTCTCGCCATGCGAACGGCCGGATGACCGAACTGGATGCCCAGAGCACGGCGATGAGGAACGCATAGGGCAGGTAGCACATCGCCGCGAGGCCGATCAGCAACCCCGCATTGAACGATGCGCCAAGTGCGGGGTCCGCGTTGCCGACGGACCAGGTCCGGCGCAGCGCCATCAGGACGAAGGGCATGCCCAGCAGTGCGGGGTCATACCCCAGCCCTCCGCCCAAGCCAGCCAAGGCAACCGGAAAAAGAAATGCCACGAGATGGTTGCGCCTGTCCATGAATTCCAGTGCATTCATGAGCAGTGCTAGTTGAACGGCGATGCTCATGACCAGAAGCAACCCAAGCAATACACCGGCCCACGCGGACGGTCCGATCATTGATGCCACCGCAGCGGCCAACGGCATCATCATTCCTGGTGCTACAGGTTCGTGCCAAAAACAGGGCAGGAAGAGCCCGGCCACCACTACCGGCAGCACCAGCAGGACGGCGGGTTGGTTGCTGCGGAAAAGACCAGCGAGCATGGGATCGTGGAGCGGGGCTATCTTCGCCCCGCTTCAAGCTTACGCAGGATGCAACACATCTTCTTCGCCATCGGCCATTTCTTCGAGTGGGCCTTCACCTTCCTTTCATCCATGGGCTGGCTTCCGGTCATCCTGATCGCAGGGATACTGGCCGTCGGATTCCTCTATTGGATGATGCTCCAAGCGCGGTACAACGCGAAGGCGCGTGAAGATGGCACCATTGCCTAGCGGGATACCGCTCCTGCCCTAACGGTGGGTTTCTTCACCAGATCGTGCCCGATATCATCGCGCATGTACTTCCCTTCATAGGCCACGATGGCCGCTGCGCGATAGGCTGACGCGATCGCGCTTTCGAGGTCCTTCCCCATGCCGGTCACGGACATCACGCGTCCGCCGTCGGTGAGCAATTGTTCTCCGCTGCGCACGGTGCCCGCTTGGAACACGTATGCGTCGCGCACCAGATCCAGGCTCGCGATCGGATGCCCCTTCTCGTACTTACCGGGATAGCCATCGGAAGCCAGCACGATGGTCACCGCTGTGCGGTCATCCACATCCACGTGCCGCTCGCTCAAGGTTCCCGTTGCGATGCCCTCGAAGAGATCGAGCAGGTCGCTGCGCATGCGTGGCAGGATGGCTTGGGTCTCCGGATCGCCGAGTCGCACGTTGTATTCGATCACGTAGGGCTCACCCGATACGTTCATCAATCCCATGAACACGAAGCCACGGTATGGAATGCCCTCCTTCTTCAACCCGCGAATGGTCGGAGCAGCCACGCGGTCATGCACCTTTTGCATGAAGTCCTTCTCCGCGAACAGGACCGGCGATACCGCGCCCATGCCGCCCGTGTTGGGTCCGGTGTCGCCACGGCCGATACGCTTGTAGTCCTTCGCAGCCGGAAGCATTTTGAACGAATCGCCATCGGTGATGAGAAAGGCGCTCACCTCCACGCCCTGCAAGTGCTGCTCCATCACCACGCGTTCGCCCGCCTCGCCGTACTTGCCGTTCTGTAGCATATCGCGCAAGGTCTTGGCGGCTTCCTTCTTGTCGGGTGTGATCACCACCCCCTTTCCTGCTGCAAGTCCATCGGCTTTGATCACGTAAGGCGCGGTCATCCGCTCCAAGTGGTCGATGGCCTCCTGCAACTGTCCTTTCACGAACGTGCGATGGGCAGCCGTTGGAATGTTGTGACGGAACATGAACTCCTTCGCGAAGTCCTTGCTGCCCTCCAAGCGTGCGCCTGAAGCGGTTGGGCCGATCACGGTAACCTCCTTCAACTTCGGGTCCGCAGCGATCCGATCGTGCAGGCCATCCACGAGTGGTGCTTCGGGGCCGACCACGACGATGCGGATCCGCTTATCCAACAGGAATTTTCGCAGTGCCTTCTCGTCCTTCAGATCCAGATCGACGTTCCGACCGTGGCGAACCGTGCCGGGGTTTCCGGGGGTCACGTAGAGTTCGTCGAGCAGTGAACTCTGCGCGATCTTCCACGCCATGGCATGTTCGCGTCCTCCACTTCCGATCAGCAATACGTTCATGGTTCCTCTTTGATGCAAAGGAAGGTCCGCGCGGCGCGATGCCCCCTTTCTTTTTTTCAACGAACGAACAACGCTGCGTCCGGCAAGGGACACGGCGTTGTGGATGCGCTATTTTCCCTAGTGTTCATGCGCGACGCGCTTGATGCTGCACCCGATGTTCCGCGTCGTAGCGGGGTCCACCGGTTCGCCGGAGGCCATGTGCGACACCGCATCCTTCAGCCAGTGCTGCTTCACTTGGCCAGCGTCGGCCACGTTATCGTCGATGGCACCCTTGTACACCAGTTTCATGTTCTTGTTGAAGAGGAATACATGCGGTGTGGTACGTGCACCGAAAGCGTCCGCCACTTGATGCGCTTCATCCAACAGGTAGGCACCACTGTAGCCTTTCTCCTTGTAACGGGTCCGCATCTCGGCGAATCCATCCCCGTCCGTACGCTTCGCCTCGTTGCTGTTCAGGACAGCGACACCCACGCCGGATCGCGCACTGAACGCCATGACCTCCGGGTAGCGACCCTCCCAGCCTGCACTGCCTTCGCTGCCGATCACGAACGGGCAGGTGTTGCACGAGAATATGACCAACAACCCTTGTGGACCCACAAGATCCTTGAGGGTTTTCATGTTCCCATCCACGTTCTTCATTTTCACCTCCGCAGCAGGCAGCGCGTCGCCGATCTTGAGGTCAGGCAATTCGTGGACAGCCACGGCGAACAATCCGAGCGCGGCAATGGAAGCGATCTTGATCAACATGATAATTGGTTCTGATTATGGGCAGCAAGGTACCCCACGTGTGGAAGGATCCGACGAGAGGATCGCCTTCAGCTAGGCGTCCTTCGGATCAACTCACAAGACCGGCCTTGATGGCGATCCGGACGAGACCGGCCACGTTGTGGGTCTCGAGTTTCTTCATCAGGTTCGTGCGATGGGTATCCACCGTGCGTGGGCTGATGAACAACTTCTCCCCGATCTCCTTGTTCCCCAAGCCCTCAGCCAATGCACTGAGCACCTCGACCTCACGATCGCTGAGGTCCTTCAGCACCTCCGCCTGTGCCGTGGCCTCGGCACGTTGATCCATCAGGCTTTCCACCAGCGCACTGGCGAAGTGTCGTTGCCCCTCATGCACATTCCGGATGGCCAGGATCAATTCATCCCGGCCGCAGTTCTTCACCAGGTAACCATCCGCCTTGAGCTGCAACACGCGTTCGACCAAGGCCGGTTCATCGTGCATGCTCAGCATGATGACGCGCGTTCCGGGGTGATCGCGTTTGATCCGTTGCAACGTGGCGATGCCGTCCAGGACGGGCATATCGATATCCAGCAATACCACGTCCACTGAAAGGTGTGACAGGGCTTCGATCGCTTCCTCACCATTCGCGCAAGTGAGTACGCACTCCATGTCGGGCACATCGGAAAGAAGGACCTTCAAACCATCGGTGATGATCCGGTGATCATCCACGAGCATCAACTTGATCGGCGTGTTCATGTGGTGGGCATGTCGAGTGGAACACGGACCGTGGCCAAGGTTCCTTTTCCAGCGCTGGTCTCCAGCACAAAATTACCGCCCAATGCGCGCGCCCTATCCGACATGCCCGGAAGACCGATGCCCTGTGTGGAACCCTTTCGTTCGAACCCGACGCCATCATCCTGGACCATAAGTACAATGTGATCCTTGTTCCGGAACAACTGCACATCCACCCGATCGGCTTTCGCGTGCTTCATGATGTTGTTCAGCAATTCCTGGGTGATGCGGTAAAGCCCGGTAGCGAGTTCGGGCCGCATCTCCTCCGGGATCCCATGCGATCCGAATTCCGCCAGCACCTGCGTTCCGGCGAATGCTTTGGCGACCAGATCCCTCAGGGCCGGAACCGGTCCAACGTGGCTAAGCGCCTTCGGCATGAGCTGATGTGCGAGGTCGCGGACCTCCTTGGCCGTTCCATCCAACATCGTGATCACTTCAGGAAGCAGGAGATCGGATCCGCTGCTTCGTGCATGTTCCAGCCGATGCTTGATCCCGCCCAGTTGCTGTCCCACACCATCATGCAACTCACGGGACAACCGCTTGCGCTCCTCCTCGGTGGCCTTGAACACGGCCTTCAACCCTGCTTCCCGTTCACGAATGATCCCGGCGTCCTTTTCCTCACGCAGCTTACGCTGGCGAAGTTGATGCACCAACACACCGAGCACGACCACCAGGACCAGGACCACCACGACGAGCCAGATGATGAACTGCCTTCGCGCCGCCCGTTCATTCAAAGTGGCGATGGAGCGATCCTTCTCCGCTGCGCGATACTTCTGTTCCAACTCCATCACGGCACGTTCGCGTTCGGCGGTGAGCAAACTGTCCTTCAATGCGCTGGCGCTACGCGCGAATTGCAGTGCAAGGGCTACCGATCCATTCTGTTCGTGCAGCACAGAAAGACGCTCCAGCGCCTGTTGCCGTCCCGACGGGTAAGCCAACCGCGTGGTCGCAGCAAGGGCTTGCTCATACGCGGAGATCGCATCCGTTGTCCTCCCCCATGCTTCGTACAACTCACCGAAGTAGATGTACTCCTCGGCCACGCCGAAGGCATCGTTACGCGCTTGCCGAGCCTGCATGGCCTGGTTGAACCATTCCTCTGAGGCCTCGAAATTGCCGCGCATGTGTTCCACGGTGCCCAGGCAATTCATGCTGAAGGGTACACCGAGACTGTCCCCGACCTCACGCTTCAGAGAAAGCGAACGCTCATAGAAGTGGTACGCACTATCCAGGTCCCCGCGCATTTCGAACAGCACACCGAAGTTGTTGTAGTTCGAAGCGAGCAGGAGTTTCGCATCGGAGACCTCGAGTGATCGGATCCCTTGGCGCATAAGGTCGAAGGCGGTGCCGAGATCACGGCGCTTCATTCCATAGGCCAGTCCGCATTGCGCGCTGCCTTCGCCGATACGGTCACCGGCGGTCCGGAACTCCTCGATGGCCTCCAGCCCATAATAAGTCGCACTGTCGTAGGCGCCGCGGAGGTAATGTGCCTTGGACAATACCTCCAGTGCCAAGCCCCTCCTGGATGAGGCAGGTGCTTCATGCAAGTGTGAGAGGACACGATGCTGCAACAGGATAGCCTTGTCCAGGTCGCTGCTCATCACATCATACGGAAGATGCACGATGCTGTCCACAAGGGCTTCGGTGAGGCCCATCCGCGAAGCACGTTCGAGTGACCGGATGCGTGCATCCTGCGAGAGGAGTACGAACGGCACGAGCAAAGCGACCGCGAACGCGGCTACTCGCTGCCGATGCTCATAGCGACTCACAATGGAATGTTCCCGTGCTTCTTGCGCGGCAGTTTCTCCACTTTGTTGCGCAACATGTCCAAGGCGGCGATCACTTTCTCGCGCGTTTGCGAAGGCCTGATCACCTCATCCACATAACCCCTCGCCGCTGCTTCATACGGATTGGCGAATTGCTGCCGGTACTCGGCTTCCTTCTCCTTCAGCTGTGCTTCCCTGTCCTTCGCCTTGTCGATCTCCTTCTTGAAGATGATCTCCGCAGCTCCCTTCGCCCCCATCACCGCGATCTCCGCCGTGGGCCAAGCGAAATTCATGTCGCAACCGATGTGCTTGCTGTTCATCACATCATATGCGCCGCCATAGGCTTTGCGCGTGATCACCGTGATCCGCGGTACCGTGGCTTCGCTGAACGCATAGAGAAGTTTCGCGCCGTGGGTGATGATACCGCGCCATTCCTGATCCGTCCCGGGGAGGAAGCCGGGGACATCCACAAAGACCACGAGTGGGATGTTGAACGCATCACAGAAGCGAACAAAACGCGCAGCCTTGATGGATGCATCGATGTCCAAAACGCCCGCTAGTACGGAAGGCTGGTTCGCCACACACCCTACCGTGCGCCCGGCCACACGAGCGAAGCCCACAACCATGTTCCGCGCGTACTCCGCATGCACTTCCAAACTGCTGTCCGGGTCGATCACGGCGTTCATCACATGCCTGATGTCGTACGGTTTGTTCGGATCCTCGGGCATGATGGTGTCCAACTCCGGGCGGCTCTCATCGCTGCTCGTGTAAGGATGCACCGGCGGCTCTTCCTCGCAGTTGGATGGCAGGTATCCGACCAGTTGGCGCAATTGCTTGATGCTCTCCAATTCATTGGGCGCCGTGAAATGCGCCACGCCGCTCTTGCTTGCGTGTGTGACCGCACCCCCGAGGTCCTCGCTGCTCACCTCTTCATGGGTCACGGTCTTCACCACGTTCGGGCCGGTCACGAACATGTAGCTCGTGCCTTCGGTCATCAAGACGAAATCCGTGAGCGCTGGACTGTACACCGCACCGCCGGCACAAGGCCCGAGGATGGCACTGATCTGCGGCACGACCCCACTGGCACGAACGTTCCGATAGAAGATGTCGGCATAACCGCCAAGGCTCACGACCCCTTCCTGGATGCGTGCGCCACCGCTATCGTTCAACCCGATCACCGGTGCGCCGTTCTGCATGGCGAGGTCCATGATGCGACAGATCTTCTGCGCGTGCGCTTCGGCCAATGACCCGCCAAGGACCGTGAAGTCCTGTGAGAACACGTAGACCATCCGACCGTCAATGGTCCCATAACCGGTGATCACGCCGTCGCCCAGGAACTTCTGCTCTTCAAGGCCGAAGTTGACACTGCGGTGCGTGACCAGTTGTCCGATCTCCTGGAAACTGCCTTCATCCAAAAGGATCCCTACCCGTTCACGCGCGGTGAGCTTCCCTTTCTTGTGTTGTGCGGCGATCCGATCCGGGCCACCACCTTCCAAGGCCTTCGCAGCAAGTGCGTCCAACTCGTCGAACTGGTGTTTCATGGGTTCGTTCGCATTCGATCCTGCGAATGCGGCGAAAGTAACCCGGGCCGATGCTCCACATCCCCGGCACGCCCGGCTATGGGTCTTATCCCCTTTGCGAGGGACCGTGCGACCGTGGCGCTTCCCGCTGACCCTGTCGTGCAGTCCAAGTTCATGGTGACCTTGACCCCGTGCCCGGCATGGTGGTTTTCGACCCGGCAAGCAAGGCTGCGATCGGCCCCAGCCCGTGAAACGGTTGGATGTGATGGAGTACTTCTATGAGCGGTCCCTGCTCATTGGCCTGCACGCCCGCGTGATGCATGAGGTTCAACGCGAATGTGCGCTCTCCGTGGGTTACCTCTCCGGCATGAACGTGTCGGCCATGAAGCTGGATGTGCAATACTCACGCACGGATGGTACGCTGTCCGACCTTGCTCTACAAGGTGCGGCCATGGGATCCACCGTGCAGGAAAGTCGGCCCTTCGATGGCCTTCACATCCTTCGTCAACGGGTCAAGGATCGGCGGATCGAGGCACCGGCCGTGAGCCGGACCTATCGGGCCATGGATGAAACGCTGCTGGCCGAGATGAACAAGGCCGGTAAGTTGGCGCTGGACCCCTTCACCAAGGATCGGCTGTACACGCACCTCCGACTGCTCACGGCCAAGGAGGCCATGAGCGTCCTGCGTGACAAACTCACCATCGGCTACGCACAGCGACCCATCGCGATCGCCGAGGTGGCGGAGTTGGGAGCCCAGGTCTCCGAGTACAAAACGAACATGCTCCTCTTCGAGCGGGACGCGCCACCGGAAGTCCTTCGCGCCTACCAGGAGATGTTCCAAGGGGACGACGTGAATTTCATGCGCAGCTTGGTGGGCACCGTGGAGCAACGACGCACGCCGGACCTCACCATCGCACCGCGCGAATGGTGGGAGCTCTCCATGATCGCGTTGGAGAAGTTGCGTACGGTGGAGTTGTACTCTTTGGATCTGATCACCCAGAACACCGCAGCCAACAGCAGGGATGCCGAGCTACGGCTCTTCGCCGTGTTGGCCGCGTTGCTCGGTGTAGTGGGTGCGGTCACGATCATGGGGATCCTGATCACGCGCGGTGTGCGTGGCACGGTGGAACAGGTGGGCCGCGCAGCGCGCTCCATGGCCGTGGGTGATGTGGATGCGGATGTGCCGGTGACCAGCGGCGATGAGATCGGGCAAATGGCCTTGGCCTTCAACGGCATGGTGGAGAATCTGCGGTCCCTGGCCGACAGCGCGGACGCGATCGGGAAAGGGGACTACGATAAGCCGGTGAACGTGCGCGGCTCACAGGATAAGCTCGGGCTGGCGTTGGCGCGCATGAAGGAGAACCTGAAAGCTGCCCGGTTGCGGGACGATGAACAGACGCGCGCGCTTCAAGCCGAGCGGGACAAGATCGAGCTGGCGAACGAGCGGATCAGGGTGTTGATCAAGGAGATGCACCACCGGGTGAAGAACAACCTGCAGGTGGTCGCCAGTCTGCTGCGCTTACAAGGAGCGTCGTATACGGATGTGCGTTTGCAGCAGGCCTTCGACCAAAGCCAGAGCCGTGTCACCTCCATCGCCCTCCTGCATGAGAAGCTGTACAAGGGCGATGAACTCGCGTTGCTCGATGTGGGGGTGTACATCGAAGAACTCATCGGGGACCTGGTACGGGTGAACGACGTCAGCGACCGGATCGGGCATCATGTTGTGGTGGACCAAGGCCTCACGTTGGGATTGGGCACCATGGTCCCACTCGGTCTTCTACTGAACGAATTGATCACGAATTCATTCAAGCACGCCTTCCAAGGCCGTGATCAAGGAGCGGTCTCACTCTCCCTCCACCGCGCCGATGGCAACCAATTCGACCTGACGTACAGTGATGATGGCACCGGCATTCCGCTGGACAAGATCCAGGACAGCGGCGAAACGCTGGGCGTGTCGTTGATCGAAAGCCTGGTGGAGCAATTGAGCGGCCGAATGAGCGTGGACGGAGACGCTGGCGGAACGCGCTACCACATCCGCTTCACGGCACGTTGATCAGCCGTTCTCCAACTCGGCCTCCACCTCTTCGGTGATGTCCATGTTGTGGTACACGGCACTCACGTCCTCGTCCTCATCCAATAGATCCACCAACTTCAGCACCGCGCGTGCGGTGGTGATATCGGCCGGTGTGGTGGTGAGCGGAAAGCGTTTCAGTTCGGCGCTCTTGGATTCCACGCCGAGCTCTTCGAGCTTCTGCTGCATGGCCCCGAAGGAATGGAAGGGTGCGTAGATGACGAAGCCCTCGTCATCGCGCACCACATCATCGGCGCCCGCATCGATCACCTCCATCTCGAACTCATCCGGATCGCGGTCCTTCAGCGCTGCGGTTTCGATGACGAATTCCGCCTTGCGATCGAAGATGTGGCTGAGCGATCCGCTGGTGCCCATGTTCGCACCGCACTTGGAAAAGAAGCTGCGCACGTTCGCGACGGTGCGCGTGGGGTTGTTGGTGGCCGCTTCCACGAACACCGCGACGCCACCGGGAGCATATCCCTCGTAGGTCATCTCGGTGAAGTCGACATCCTCACCACCGGCCGCCTTCTTGATCGCACGGTCGATGTTGTCCTTGGGCATGTTCATGCCGCGTGCGTTCTGCACGGCCACCTTCAACCGGTTATTGTTATCCGGGTTCGGACCACCGGCCTTCACCGCCATGGCGATCTCCTTGCCGATGCGCGTGAAGAGTTTGCTCAGCTTGGCGTTGCGCGCGAAGATCTTGTGCTTGCGCTTCTCGAAAATGCGACCCATGGTGTGCGTGCTGTTGAAAGGACGGCTAAAGTAGCGGCTTGAGCTGGACCGCTCCGCGGTGATTGATGATCGCGATGGCTGCGCGGGGCGAGGTTGCTTCGCTGCGCTCGCAATGACGCGCTCGCTGTGACTGGCGATCGTGTGGGCTGCGCTGACGAGGCTGCGTCCCGGCTCAGGGCCGGGATGACGGCCCGCAGTGACGGCTGCGGGGGGTGCGCTGACGATCGTGGTGGCTGCGCTAACGAGGTTGCTTCGCTGCGCTCGCAATGACAACCGGAAGCAATAATGGGAGGGCAATCGGAGTTAGGTGAAGTAATCACAAACCAACACCCCCCTATATCATGGCTTCCAACACAGAAACGGGTCATGCAGTGAACATCAGCAACTTCAAGTTGCTCATTGACCAATGCGATGCGTTCGGGGCGCCGTACAACCCGAGCAACGCGAGCCTGACCATTGTGAACATGACGGCACAATGGACAACGGCTGATACGGCGCACCAAACCCTAACGGCGGCTGTACAAGCCGCGAAAGCACCGATCAATGATCGGCAGATCCTGTTCGAGCCCACTGAAAAGTTGGTGACGAGGACGTTGAACTACTTCAACAGCACGACAGCGAGCGACCAGATAAAGGCGGATGCGAAGGGTCTTGCGGACCGTTACCGGGGCCATGGAGTTGGCGTAGCCAAGCTCCCTGACGGTACCCCTGATCCTGCGGATGTGAGCACGAGCCACCAGAGTTTCGTGCAGAAGGCGGATATCTTCAAGCAGCTGGTTGACTTGTACGGAGGAGATGCGGCATACGCACCGAATGAAGCCGAGCTGAAGCTGGTGGCGCTTACGGCACTCGCCACGGCAATGAAGTCGGCGAACGACCATATCGGGACGATCATCGGGCCGGTGAATACGTTGCGGGTGACGAGGAACAAAACGTTGTATGACAAGGACACGGGCATGGTGGATGTGGCCCTGGACTGCAAGAACTATGTGAAGGGGGTGTATGGTGCCACGGCGCCGGAGACCAAGTTGGTGACGGGGATACCGTTCAGTAGGCAATAGGTATTGGGCAATCGGCTCAGAGGTGAGCCAAACGAGGTACGGGAAAGCCGGTCTGTGAAAGCAGGTCGGCTTTCCGGCTTTAGGCCCTTAGGTAATGAGGTATCAGGAGGGCCTTTTGGTCCGGCAGGATGGGAAAGTGATCGGGCAGGATGGGAAAGTGATCGGGCGGGATGCGAAAGTGATCGGACGGGATGCGAGAATGATCAGGCAGGATGCGAGAGTGATCGGGCAGGATGCGAAAGTGATCGGGCAGGATGCGAAAGTGATCGGGCGGGATGCGAAAGTGATCGGGCGGGATGCGAAAGTGATCGGGCGGGATGCGAAAGTGATCGGGCAGGATGCGAATCCGGAGCAACAGGATGTGAATCTGGACCAACGGGATGACTGTCTGGCAGATAGGGATGCGAATCTGGAGGAACAGGATGGCTATCTGGAGGGACAGGATGCCTGTCTGGCAGATAATGGGGGAAGGGTGGGCGGTGACGTGCCCCACCCCGGCCCTCCCCGTTGCCACGCTTCGCTCGCAATGACAGGGAGGGGGGAATGCCTACCGTGCGGAGGTTAGGTGGTGGGGTGCTGGGTTTGGTGGACGGGGTGGACGGGGTGCAATGGACGATCGCGCTGGCTGCGCTGACGAGGCTGCGTCCCGGCTCAAGGCCGGGATGACGGCCCGCAGTGACGGCTACGAGGGGTGACGAGGTTGCTTCGCTGCGCTCGCAATGACGGGCTGCGGTGCTAGTTGAACCCGATAAGGGTGAGCCCTACGGTGAACGGCGTGAGTTCCGGACCCTTGCCATCCTTGAACAACGGGGTGAGGGAGTACTCCGCGAAGAGGTTGAGGCCGCCGTACCCGATGCGCACGGATGCGGCTGCGCGGTAGGGGAGCAGGAGGTAGTCACCCTTGCTCCGGTCCTTCTCCGTATCGCCATCCAATTGGTACTTCTGCTTGTACATGGTGTCGAAGTACCAGCTGCCTACCACACCCATGGCGATGTGGAAGTTGTGGCGGCGCGAGTGCTCGAAGCCACGGGCAATGGTGCCGGTGGTATCCGAGCGCATGGCATTCAGGTCCTCCTCGGTGGGCATGGGTGCGCGCTTGGTGTTGAACTCCAGCATGAGGGGCACGCGCAGACCCATCTGTCGCAACTTGTTCTTGCGGAAGTCGGGTTCCTGGACGGGGATGCCATAGATGGAATCGGCGTTGTAGGTGAGGAGGTTGTTGTTCTTCAAGCGGTAGTTCACGAACTCCCAACCCAGCCCGGTGAGCAATCCGACGTGATGGCTGCCGAACTCGATCTTCTGCTCCATGAAGTTGATGGAGAGGAAGCGCGACTTCGCATGGTCGATGGTCATGAAGTCGGCGGTGGCATCCAGGTCGGTGGAGTTGTCCGGACCCAGCAGGGTGTTCACACCGACATCGATCCCGCTCCAATAGGTGAACTTGTTGCGTCGCTCGGTGCGGATGTCCTTCAGTCGGTCCGCCATGCTATCCGCAGTGGAGGTCCAATTCCGCGGTTCGGTGAGGATGGTGATCTTCTTTCGTTGGGTGGTGATCACCACCGGACTTGGCTTGTTCGTGGAATCCCCTTCCGTGAGCACTTTGACAAAGGCTCCTTCGCGCGCGTTCGCGCCCATGACCAGACTTTGGCGGTGTGGTGCGGCGGCCGTATCGGTCTGTGCGAATGCTTGATCGCAGAGGATCGCGAGCATGAGCGGGAGGATGAACTTCATCATGGTCCTTGTTCTTCTGTGCATAGGACGATCGATCCCGAACGGAGTTACAGCCTTGGGTGAAAAAGCAAAGAGCCCCGTGTTCCGGGGCCCTTCTGCTGTGATCCGGCGGTGGGGTGATCAGCTCTTCTCCGGGTGGAAGTTGATGACCAAGTGGCTTGTCTTCCAGATGCCGTCCGGGTTCTCGCCCACATCCACGAGGGCCAGTTTGCGGAGCACGTAAGCACGAAGGCGTTCGTTGGTGGAGCTGCACGAGAGCACTTCGATGCGGCCTTCCTTGTCGATGGCGAAGGACACGAACACCTTGCCGGTCATGTCCCCTTTCTCCAAGATCGGGAAGCTGAGGTGACGGTTCAATGAGCGTTCGAGTGCGCGCTCGATCGCTGGGCGTTCGTTGCCGCCCGTGTTCAGGCGGATCGGTTCGGCAGCACGCGCGTAGCCCATGGTGAATACGGTTGCGATGACCAGTAGCAATTGGGGGATCCTGCGTTTCATGGCGGTGATGTTGGTTTGTATGCATGGGACGGCGACACCCCGGGACAGGTTACCGGCACATAGCCTGTTCATGATGAACGGCGAACGACGAAGGATGAGTGGAAGGTCCTAGCGACTCGCGCTGATGCCCAGGTTGCGACCCAGTCGCAGATCGAAGCGCCGGGCCCGGCCCTGTGCATCGCGGCCTACGGTAAGTCCGGCGCGATCCCCGGCCACGGCCTTCAAGCCGCGATCGAGCGCCGCAACGGCATCGGTGCCATCCAAGGTTCCGGTGGTTCTGTCGGGTGCATCGAGCACGCGTTCCCGGACCACACCAGCGAAGGCTTCACCCAAGGTGCGTGTGGTTCCTTGCTGTGGGGTAGCAGCTGCGAGGGCCGGTTGCTCTGGAGTTGTCGGCTCTTTCGTTGGAGGCACCACTGGCTGGCTGCGGTCTTGGATCAATGGTTGTTCCTCCAGTGCCGGGTCCTTGGGCTGTTCTGCCAACGGACCATTGGGTAGGATCCGCTCCGGTACGTGCTCGGGTTGCGGGGCCTTCGGGTTCGGGGTTACCAGTGCTTCGTGGCGGCTCGGTGTTGGATCCTTCACGACCGGAGAATCCTTCTCGTTGGCAACAGTTCCTTCCTGCGTGATCGGCGCCACGCTGTCCGGTGTGTGCGTTCCTGTTGACCGTTCGATCTTCTGCACTGGATCAACTCCCTCTGCGATCTGCGGGGCGTTCCCATCCGGGCGCAACCAGAGCCACCACGCCATGCCGATGAGCAGCGTGATCGACGCGGCTGCCGCCAAACGCACGAGCGCTGGCGAGGATCGGAATGCGATCACCTTGCCGCCTTTCCTCAGCCCAGCTTTGTCCGGGAACGGAACCGCGTCCGACGTGACGCGCGTGGCTTGCATCACCTTCCACTCGTGTGCGCTTGCGGCATCCGCCAAGAGCAACGTTGAAAGTGCTTCGTTCTGTTCGTTCGTCAGATCGCCTTCGAGACGAGCGACCAAGTGATCATTCAACGTGGTGCTGGTGACCAATCCTTGCGGAGGAATGCTTTGATACAGTCCACTCTTGTCGATCGAGGTGATCGCCTCCGGTGCGGGTTTCGCCAAATTGTACAACCGTTCCGTGCGTGCGAGTTCAGGGTGTGCGCGGAGGAAGGCATCGAGCTTTTCAAGTTGTGCGGCGGACAGGTCGTTCTCCAACCGCGCGATCAGGTGATCCTCCACGTTCATCGCGTTCACTTCGCCGGTCGGCGGCAGGTCGCGCTTCAGGGGTCCCGTATGCAGAAGGCCCACATCACCACTCACCGTTGGCAACTCATCATTGCCGGGATCCAACTCCGGGTGCATGAGCAAGAACACTGCAAGCTCATGCTCCTGATCCGGCGTGAGGTTGCCCTCCATCCGGTCCAGAAGCCAAGCTTCGTAGTTGCTATGGTCGATGCGTTGGTTCACAGGACGAGGTCGAGTTGTCCGATGTATTCCTTCAGTGCGGTGCGTCCGCGATAGATGTACACTTTCACCTGCGGAAGGTTGAGCCCGGTGAGTTCGGCGATCTCCTCGTAGGTGTATCCTTCCAGATCGCGCAGCAGCACCACGCTGCGTTGGATGTCCGGCAAGGTGGCGAGCGCTTGATCCAGCACCTCCTTCAGGTCGGGCTGGCCTTGGCTCGTGTGCCGGATGTTCTCGTGGTGCTCTTCCATTCGCGCACTGCGCTTCCCTTTCCGCACTTCGTCCACCATGGCGTGGTGTGCCGTGGTGAAGAGGTAGCTCTTGGCCTTCGTGGCATCCACCTCCTGTACTTTCATCCAGAGCCGGGCGAAGGTTTCTTGTACCACATCCTTGGCGAGGTCCTCATCCCGCAGGTGCTTCACCGCGAAACGGTAGATGCCATCGGCATGCAGGTCCACGGAGGTGTTGTAATCGGCAATGGTCATCGGAGCGGGAACCGCTGATCAAGGATGGGACGCACACATGGATGGAAAGTTACAGGACCCCGATCGATACTCGGCCTGTAAGGAATTCACGCAAAGGAGGACCATCGCAGCGTAACCCGGAACACCATGCGCATCCTCAAACGACTTCCCGACCTCCTCGCTGCCATCATCCTGTTGCAAACGCTTTGGTTCAAATTCAATGCAGCACCAGAAACGGTCTACATCTTCTCCGCCATCGGTGCGGAGCCTGTCGGTCGGATCGGAAGTGGGGTGATGGAACTTGTTGCCGCCATCCTGTTGGTCATCCCGCGGACCGCGTGGATCGGCGCTTTCCTCGCGCTGGGGATCATGGCCGGAGCGATCGTCACTCATCTCACGGTTATTGGTATCGTGGTGATGGATGATGGCGGGACTTTGTTCATCATGGCGCTGATCGTAACCGCCTCATGTCTGTGGGTGCTGTTCCGTGAACGTGATCGGATCCGTTCCTTCGTGCGCGAACGCAAAAGAGTCTTCTCCAACAAATAAGCGGACCCACATTCGGAAACCATGCAACAACTGGTCGCTTATAACATCGACATCCTGCGGAAGATCGATGCGCTCTTGATGCAACTCTCCAACACGCAGCTACAACGCCCGAGTGCCTTGTTGTTCGGCGGGACCATCGGCCAACACCTTCGTCACATCCTTGAGTTCCACACGTGCCTGCTGGCGAACAATGAGGTGGAACGCTTCAGTTACGATCGCCGCGCGCGGAACCTGTTGATCGAGACCGAAGTTGACGTGGCGCGTTCCGCGACGGACAACAACATCAGGTTGATGTCCGGGCTCACGCATGATCGTGATCTGGTGATGGAAAGCGAGCTGCCGGGAAGTGCCGATCCAGTTGTGCAGCGCACCACCTTGAAACGCGAATTGGCCTACCTCGCGGACCATGGCGTACACCACTTGGCCATGGTGCGTATGGTGTTGGAACAGGAGCTACCCCATGTGGCATTCCCTGAACACTTGGGTGTGGCGGCTTCCACACGCAACCATCGCGCTCGCTGACCCGGTGCCATGCTGCGCACACTGACCGATCGGTTGAACCACGAGTACTGGCCGTGGCAGGTGATCTATCTACCGGTGGTGCCACTCTATCTGTATCAGGCCATCCGCCAGCGCCGCGCCGCATTTTTCACCAATGTGAATCCGGCCATCGACATGGGCGGCTTCTTCGGTGAAAGCAAGTCGGCGATCTATTCCTTGCTGCCGAAGGAGATCTTTCCGCAGACCTGCTTGATCCCTTCGTACAGCACTGAAGCCGATGTGATCCGGACCCACCGGGCGTCAGGCATTTCCTTTCCGTTGATCGTGAAGCCGGATGTGGGGGAGCGCGGACAAGGAGTAGTGCGCGTGACGGATGAGAGTGAATTGGTTCGCGCGCTAGCGGGGAAACCGAACACCTTCCTGCTGCAAGCGATGGCGCCCGGTGATCTTGAATTCGGGTTGATGTTCGCGCGTGACCCAGCGACCGGAAACACCACTCTGCTCTCGGTGGCAGGCAAGGAATTCCTTTCCGTGACCGGTGATGGTCGATCCACGGTGCTCGAACTCCTGTCGAAGCAATGGCGTGGGAGGAAACAGATCGAACGATTGCTGGAATTGGATCCGGTGTTGTTGTCCAGCGTGCCTTCTCCGGGTATGATCGCGCGCGTTGAACCGATCGGCAATCATTGCCGAGGCACGTTGTTCAATGATGCCAATCACTTGGCAACACCTGCTCTTGGCATCGCCGTTGATGGCTTGCTGGCCATGACGGAAGGCATCTACTACGGACGCATGGATGTGCGGTGCGAGAGCGAGGTGGCCTTGCGTGAGGGTCGATTCACGGTCATCGAGATGAACGGGGTCAGCAGTGAGCCGGGACACATTTACGATCCGCGATACTCCATCTTCCAGTGCTGGCGTGAGCTCACGCGTCACGTTCGCCACGTCGGCTCGATCAGTCGGCAATTGCAACGAACAGGTACGGAACCGGTGAGCTTCCATGCACTGCTGGGTCGGATGGGAACGCACCTCGGCTGGCGTGTGGGGCCGCTGCGTCGCGTGGTTTCCTGGTTCGCATGATACCAATGACACCGCTGATCACGAGTACGAGTCCGACCAAGCGGAACATATTCCGCAGTGTGGAAGGTTTCATCCGTTCCACCGCCTTCCTGCCGAGCTTGACCAACTGGAACAGCAGGATGATCGCCCCCACGAATGCGCCGGATGCGAAGGCGATCAATTCAAGAATGCCATGACCTTCCACGCCGACGGACGACAGGGAGAGTTTCACACCGCACCAGAACAGGAGCAGCTGCGGATTCGCCAACCCGAGAAGCAAGCCTTTCCGCATGCCGGTCGCCTTCAGCTTTTCCTCGTTGGTGGCGAAGACCGGTTTGAAGATCAACAGGAAATAGATGCCGATACCGATGAGGATGGCGCCGACCAATGCGCCGATCCCGGCCCGATCCAATCCCAGATGATGCAGCACGAGCGTGGCGAACTGGAAGGCAATCCCCGCGTAGATCAGTTCCGGGATCGCGCCCCCGATCGCCATGCGCCGACCAGCGTCCGGGCCGAACTTGATGGTGTGTGCAAGTACCGCAGTGTTCACGATCCCTGCTTGGAGAGACCCGATGAAACTGGCCACCGCAGCAATGATGAAGAGGATCAATGCATCCATGTGCGCAAATTAGCGGCGCGAACGAGATGAGCCTGCTCCGCTTCCATTGGGATTTCTTCGGGCCGGATGCCCCGACCACGGCGGAGCACTTCCTCGAACACCTGGAGGCGTTCTGTGCGCGCGAAGGGATCGAAGGCCGGAAATGGTCCAAACCCAATCCACCTGCGCGCTACACTGCGGTGCTGGAATGCGAGGAACGACACCTTGCCGTGGTGCGCGGTGCGCTGAAGCCGGTGCGGGGTGAACGTGTGCTGGAGTGATCAGAGGAACCGACGAAGCACCTTCGCTTTCAGGTTCGTGTAAGGCGGGTACTGCACGCCCGGCTCTATCAATGTGCTGGCATGGACGATGCCTTTCGCGTTACTGAACAATCGGAAGGTCCGCTCGCCGTGGTAGCGGCCGAGGCCACTGTTGCCTACACCGCCGAACGGCAACTCGCGCGAACCGAAATGCACCATGCAGTGATTGATACAACCTCCGCCAAAGGCCACTCGCTCGCGGAAGAAATCCTGCGTCTTGCGTTCACTGCTGAAAATATACGCGGCCAAGGGTTGCGGGTTCCGGCGGATGATCGCGAGCGCCTCTTCGCGTTCCGTCCATGCGATCACCGGTAGTACCGGACCGAAGATCTCCTCGTTCATCACCGGGCTGCTCAACGGAACACCGGTCATCATGGTCGGTGCGATGTAGCGATCCTCGGCGTCGTGCTTTCCGCCTTGAACCACATCGCCTTGTGTCAAGTACGCGGACACTGTATCGTACCGCCGCTGCGTGATGATCCGAGCGAAGTCGTTGCTCTGGTGCGGATCCTCACCATAGAAACGCAACGTGTGCTGCTTCACCGCATCGATGAATTCATCCATCACCTCCGCATGCACCAGCACGTGGTCCGTGGCTATGCATGTCTGGCCGGCGTTGAAGTACTTGCTCCACGCGATCCGTTGCGCGGCGCGCTTCACATCCGCGGTTCGATCCACGATCGCGGGACTCTTGCCACCCAACTCCAATGTGGTCGGCACCAGATCACGCGCAGCCATCTCCAACACCGCTCGTCCGACGCGAGCACTACCGGTGAAGAAGACGTGGTCGAAACGGAACGCACGCATGAGTTGGGGGACCGCATCCACTCCCGGGCCTTGGACCACATCGGCCCATTCCGGTATCGCCTCCTTCACCAAGCGCTCCACCACCGCTGCCGTGGCCGGTGCGTCCTCGCTTGGTTTCAGCACTGCACAATTGCCAGCGGCGATCGCACCGACCAACGGTCCGAGCACCAACAACACCGGATAGTTCCACGGCGCGATGATCAGTACTACACCCAACGGCTCGTGGTACACCGTGCTCTCGGCCAACTGGATCGCGAGTGGAGTCGGCACCGTACGTGGCTTCATCCACTGCTTCAAGTTCTTCAATGCGTGATCGATCTCGGCATACACCAATCCAATATCGCTCAGGTACGCCTCGAAGCGCGGCTTGCGCATATCGGTGTGCATGGCCGTGATCAAGTCCTCCTCATACTTGCGGACGGCGGACCGAAGTACTTTCAGTGCATTGCGGCGCGCAGCGTATGACCGGGTCGCCCCGGTGTCGAAATAGGTCCGAAGACCATGTGCGTGATCGAGCGCTTGATCAGGGGCAACGGTCGTCTTCTCCATTCCACGAAAGGTAGGTGCTTGTTCAGGCTGCAAGGATGAAGTCCTCGCCCTCGATCAAGCCACGCGATGCGAGGTACGATGCGATGCGATCCCCGGTACCGCGCTGGCTGATGAAGGAGATGACCAGCGCTTCGCCCGGCCCGGGCAACTGGTCGTGCGGAATGAACGCATAACCCGGCACCACGCGCGGCTTCACATCCGTGAACGCGTGGATGCGCATACCGCACGCTTCCAACTTCGCTGCCCGGTCCCGGCAAAGACCGCTGGTGCCCGCGATGATGACAGGCCTTCCGTCCGGAAACTTGCGCGCGTACCAAGCAGCGATCCATTTCGCTTTTGTGGTGAAGAACGCATCCACTCCGTAGTTGGGATGTGTGCGACTCAGACGCAGTGAATGGTCGCTCCATGTGAGCAATTCCTCCGGCAACTTCGCGAAGCGCACACCGTGATGCATCCAGCGCAACCAGAGTTCATGATCCTCCGGTAATGGTTCGGTGGAATACCCGCCGAAGCGATCCATCAACTCGCGGCGGAACATTGCCGTCGGATGGGCGAGTGGTGCATCCACGAAGCGTTTCACGTAATGCTCCGATGGCGTGATGAGCGCATTCTGCCAGTCCACGAAGGCGCGCATGCCGCTGCTCTTCGCGACGGTGGTCTCGAAGCGTGTGCGTGTGCCGAGCACGCCGATCTCCGGGTGGGCATTCATGTACGCGACTTGACGGGCGAAGCGTTCCCGGTGGGCGATATCGTCGGCATCCATGCGCGCGATCAGCGCGGAGCTGGATTGCTGAAGGCCGGTGTTCAGCGCGCGAGCGATACCAACCACGGGTTCGTCAAGAACCTCAATGCGTGGATCCTTGGAGCACCAATGCTCAGCGATGGCCCGGCTCCCGTCCATTGAAGCGTTGTCGATCAGCAACAAACGCCAATCGCGAAAGGTCTGCTCTGAGATGCTCGCGATGGCGGCATCGATCGTGGATGCTGCGTTGTGGAACGGAAGGAGGACGGTGGTCACTGTTTGATGAAGCGGGCGCACATATCGCCAACGCGTAAGATGTACAGCCCGGAGGTCAATACGGAAACATCGATCACACCCGATCGTCCATTTACCGTTGTAGACATCACCACTTGCCCCGTGGGACCGAAGATCCGTACTTCGGAAAGGCGTAGCGCCCCAGCGATCGTGAGCGTAGAGTTGCACGGATCCGGAAAGAGATGAAGACCCGCAGGCGTCGCTTCGTCCGGAACAGGCAGGGGCAGGCTGCTCATCGCACCAACATAACTGGCGAAGTGCGCATTGTCGAACGCATAGAGTGTGTCGATGTCGACCTGCACTTGATACTCGAACGTGCCTGCGATGAAGATCCTTCCAGCCTCATCCACATCGCCCCCATAGGACCAAACATTGCAACCCCGTACCTCCCTGGACCAGTCACACACGCCTTGGTCACTGGACTTCAGCAGGACCTGGGTGGGGCAGCCGTACTGAAAGCCGCATGCTCCAAAATTCACGTCGTTATAGAAACCGCCCAGCATCAACAGGCCACCTGCTGGATGCTGGCGTGGCGACAATCCCGCAGAGCCATCACTTGAGTAGTCGAACTGGTTCGTCGTGTTTCCATTGGCGCTCAGCTCGATCATGCTGGTCCATTGTGTAAATGAGCCGTCGGTATATGTGCTTTGGAAGAAGATCCGATTGCTTGGAAGGATGGATACGCTCGGCTCCCAGGGACTAAGTGGCTCAAATCGCCAGCGAAAATTTCCCGCCGGGTCCAAGGCAAGCAACCCAGCGGCTGTGTTGCCGGTCAACGTATCCGTGCCAAGGGTGACCATGCTAGAGATCAGGAAGTACACATTCCCATCATCATCGACCACTATTTCGCGCTCCCCATAATTGGTGCCTAGGCGCCGGGCCCAGAGCACCTCGAAATCCTCCGAGAGATGGGCCAGATACGCTGTGTTCGTCGGTCCATAAAGGACCGTGTCGCCCACTTGCAGCGAATCGTTGAAGCGCCCGGTAAGGTGGATCCCGAATTCTGGATGATCGATGACCTGAGATACCTCTAGGCCAATGGGAGCCTGAGATCGGACTACGCCAGGATGATCCGCAAGGTCCAGGAGCCCTCCACTAGCGGACAACCTGAAATGAACGAAGCTCATCCCGGGCTGGCTGGAGTAGACCCACGTGCCCGCGACAAAGCAACTATCCATATAAGAGGCTACGGCATTGACCTCATCGCCATCGCCGAAGCGCAAGAAGCGCAGCTCACCTGAAATCTGAGCAGACCATATGACCGAACCCAGATAGTTCAAGCGAACGATCGCGTAGTCGCTGTAGCCATCGATCTTGTCGAGCGTGTCCCCGGGCAGGAATAGGTCTTCGGTGAAATATCCAGCAACCACACATCCATCGATACCGGACCTGATCTGCGGACCACCTATGACTACATGACCGTGCCCGGTAAATAGCCTAGCCCACTCGAAGGTCGGTACTTGGCCGAGAACGGCCGAACACATCAGCAGTGCGGCAAACAGGGTTCGTGCTCGACCGATCATGAACGAAAGGTACATGTACGAGCGACCGCATCAGGATCGGCTGTCGCGCGCTTGGCACTCAACATCGAGCCGCGTTGCCGAAAAGTAGAAGGACTGCGATGCTCGCGATGGCGGCATCGATCGTGGATGCTGCGTTGTGGAACGGAAGGAGGACGGTGGTCACTTCGATCGGATCAAATGGCCGTCACCAATGCCTTCAACACCACCTCCGCCTTCTTCGCGCCGATCTCTGCGATCACATCCTCGGGCATTGCTTCGCGGATCCCCTTGATCGACCCGAAGCGCGTGAGCAACTTCTGCGCAGTGTGCGGCCCGATCCCTTCGATGGCTTCGAGGCCGGTGCGCACGATCCGCTTGCTGCGTCGACCCCGGTGATGCGTGATGCCGAAGCGATGTGCCTCGTTGCGCAAGTGTTGGATCACCTTCAAGCTGCTGCTGCGCTTATCGATGTGCAAGGGCACCGGGTCCTCCGGGAAGTAGAGTTCCTCCAAGCGCTTCGCGATGCCGACCAGAGCGATCTTTCCTCGTAGGCCGAGCCGATCGAACACATTCATGGCCGCGTGCAACTGTCCCTTTCCGCCATCGATCACTACGAGTTGCGGCAGCGGTTCGCCTTCGGTGACCAAGCGCGCATAGCGACGCTCCACCGCTTCCTCCATGCTCGCGTAATCATCCGGCCCTACCACCGTGCGGATGTTGAAGTGGCGGTAGTCCTTCTTGCTGGGCTTGGCATCCTTGAAGACCACGCACGCGCTCACCGGGTCGGTGCCTTGGGTGTTGCTGTTGTCGAAGCACTCGATGTGGCGCGGCAACTCGTTCAGGCGTAGGTCCTGCTTGAGTTGTTCGAGGATCCGGTTGGTCGCGGCTTCGGGATCGACCAGTCGTTCTTGCTTGCGCTTATCGAGGAGGAAGTAGCGCGCGTTGCGTTCGCTCAGGTCGAGTAGGGCTTTCTTGTCCCCGCGTTGCGGGATCGTGAATGTTACGCCGGGCACTTCGATCCCAGGATCGAACGGAACGATCGCTTCCGGTGCGTTGCTCTTGAACCGTTCGCGCAATTCCGCGATGGCGAGTTGGAGCAGGTCCTCCTGCGTTTCCTCCAGCTTCGGTTTCAACTCCACGGTGATGCCATGTACCACCGCCCCGTCGATCACGCGCAGGTAGTTCACGCTTGTTCCTCCGGCATCGCTTGCCAATGCGAACACATCCACATCGCCGATGTCCGCGTGCACGATGGTGTTGCGCGATTGGAAGCGTTCCAGTTGTTCGATCCGTTGGCGGACGATCTCCGCCTTTTCGAACTCCATCGCCTCCGCATGCACATGCATCTGCTCCTTCAACAACTTGGACACACCGCGCGTGCGGCCCCGAACGATCTGCCGGATCTCGTTGATGCTCGCATCGTATTCCTCCTGAGGCTGCAATCCTTCGCATGGCCCTTTGCAATTACCCATGTGGAACTCCAGGCAGCGCTTGTACTTGCCGCGCTCCACGTTCTTCACGCTCAGCTCGTAGTTGCACGAGCGCAACTTGTACATGCCGTTCACCAGTTCCACCACGGTGTGCATCACCCTGCTGCTCGCATACGGGCCGTAATACTCCGCGCCATCGTCCTCGGGATTGCGCATTCCTTCCACCCGGGGGAAGCGCTCGTTGCGTATGCGGATCCACGGGTAGCTCTTGTCGTCCTTCAGCATCACGTTATAGCGTGGCTGATGTTGCTTGATCAAGGAGTTCTCCAGCAAGAGCGCATCGAACTCCGTCTCCACCACGATCACGCGCACATCGGTGATGTTGGATACCAACTTGGCGGTCTTACCGGACTCGTACTTCTGCTTGTTGAAGTAGCTGCCGACCCGGTTGCGGAGGTCCTTGGCCTTGCCGATGTAAATGATGGTCCCGGTGATGTCGGAGAATTGGTACACACCGGGTTGGTGCGGCAGCAGTTTCACTTTCTCACGAACGTCGAGGTCGGCCATGGCGGTCAAAGTTCGCCATCACGCTACACCGAACGAAGAACGCCCCCATGAAGGAGGCGTTCTCATCGGGGTGAAGAAGGATCAATGGAGGACCGTTGCACGACGGACCAGGGATGCGGAGTTCTGTTCCGCGCGAACGATGTAGGTTCCATTCGTGAGGTTGCTCACGTCGAAGTAGAATTTGCGCTCGCCTCCTTCCTCCACTGCGGCGTGTACAATCGGGGCTACGACCTGCCCTTGAGCGCTCATGAGTTGGAGGGTGAGTACGCCACTCTTTGTAGGGATGTAGTGTACGGTCAGTTGTTCATTCGCGGGGCTTGGGAAAACCGTGAGGGTGCCACCATTGATGTAGAAGATGCGTTCTGCGTGCTTCTCATCCACCGCTGGATCGCTGAGGACTTGTGAGTGATCGGAACCCACGGACAGCTCGTGGTCAATGGTGGGTTGCGCGTTCGCCGAGCCAGGGTTGAACAAGGTTGCGGAGATCAGTAATGCGGGTACCGAGGCTTGGAGTAGAAAGTTCATTCTGATGGGGGTATGAGAGGAGGATGATCGATCGGATGATCTGGTCGGCCATTTTGACCAGCAGACGTGCAGGATACGATCGAGAGTTGGGATCGGTTACGTTCCGCATGGAAAACAATATTGGACTGTCAGGTGATCAACCACTGTTCAATGCACTTCGTCCATGGCATCTCGCTAGAACAGTTCGGTTCGTGCCAACGTTGAGCAAGCCGGGGCTGTATATTCTTCGGGGATCTTTGCTCAATAGGTACAGTCCATCCGGCTACTTTCGTCAATATGCGACATGTGTGCGGTCACATTCTTCTTTCCTTGATCGTGGTGGTGAACATCGGTGATGTACACGCGCAGGTTGGAGAACGCCGTGTCATTTTTGATACGGAGATCCATCGTGCGATCGACCCGACCCTCGCTGACCTTGACGGGGATGGGGATTTGGATATTACGTTCATTACCTACGACTACGCGAAGATCGTTTGGTACAAGAACGATGGGTTTGGTGGTTTCGGCGACTATCAGTTGATCGCTACGGCGCCATACAACACCCGGGCGCTCGCAGTCGGGGACATCGATTCGGATGGCGATAGTGATATTATCAGCATTGCTGGCGGGCTGGGGCTTTGCACTATCCGGAACGATGGTCTCGGAGGGTTTGCTGCCCCTACAACTGTGGACTGGAACACGAATGGTGATGTTCAACTTCTCGACCTCGATGATGACGGGGACCTTGATATCGTGGTTGGTTCATTGGTGGCAAGCGGACCGGTCTGGTTCCCGAACGACGGCGACGGCAACTTCGGGGGCTCGATCGTGATCTCCTACTCCAGCGGAGAGGCCTTGAAGGGTGCGGATCTGGACGGCGATGGGGATATTGACCTCATTATTGCTCGTCCATTCGGTTCACCAGGAGCCTACTTTGTATTGAATGATGGTACGGGCCTTTTCGGTCCGATCGTGGAACTCGATCTATCGCTCGGAGGTGGACGCTACGTGGAGGCCGCTGATGTTGACGGGGATGGCGACCTTGATGTGATCGTGGCTGGCTGGGACGAAGACAAGCTGATCCTATATAGGAACGGCGGTCAAGCCGATTTTGGCACCAGAGAGGTTCTTCACGTCGGAGGCGGTGCGCGATGTATCCGCTCGGCTGATCTTGATGGGAATGGATCCATGGACCTTGTTGTCAGTTTCTCGAATGATGGTTCGCTGCGTTCATTTCTTAATGATGGGCTTGGGTCCTTCCAATCAAGCCTGATCGACCCCTTTGCTTTCATTGCCTATGGGATCGATGTAGGGGATATTGATCAGAATGGCACCTTGGACCTGCTGTCCATTCCGTGGAGCAACAGGATCGCTTGGTACGCTGGTTATGATGACGGCAGCTTTTCCGTGCCGCACGAATTGAACGAAACGGCAACTGGCGCCGAGGACATCCAAACGGCCGACCTTGATCTGGATGGCGATCAGGATGTGTTCGCAGCCACACCTGTGGATGGCAGGCTATGTTGGTATCGCAACGATGGAACTGGATCATTCTCCGACCAGATAGCGGTGGAGGTACATGAATTCGGGCTCTGCACAGCAAGAGCGGCGGACCTGAATGGCGACGGGCTTCCGATCTCGTTGCGGGGACTTACGGACAGAATCGGATCATCGCCTACTTCAACATGGGCCTCGGTGAATTCGGGCCTGCGCAAGTGCTTGCTGAAGCCGCTGACGGCGTGCGGTATGTCCGCGTGGCAGACTTCACCGGAGATGCCATCCCGGACATTGCGTTCATTACATGGGAGGGCACTGTAGGGGGTGTTGATGAACACGGGTGATAATGGAACATTCGGACCAGTCCAACTCTTGGAGACCAACGCAGGATATGGGCTTTATGCCGAACCCGGTGACATCGATGGCGATGGATCGATCGACCTGATCGTTTCGGGATACGCAGACAATACTATCAGGGTTCATCACAATATGGGAGTCGGCGTATTCGGACCCGCACAACTGCTCGTTACCGATTGGTATTTCCCATATAGTATCGCTCCAGGCGACATGGACAATGATGGTGACCTGGATATCGTGGCCGCCAGCAGCGAGCTGGATTCGATCGTGTGGTTCAGGAATGATGGTGGGCTGTTCTCCTTCGGCGGTCCGATCGCCCAACTCAATTGCGCGCGTGGCCTTCACCTCGCGGACATGGATGGTAACGGATGGTTGGATGTGATCGGTTCTTCAAGCTGTGCCGCCGATCTAATGCTTTTCCTCAACAATGGTAACGGGGAACTGTCTAAAGGTATTCTCATTGACGGCTTGCTCACCTACGTGTTCGCCTCCCACACAGCTGACTTGAATGGGGATGGAATACCGGATGTCCTGTCCTGCTCACCGTTTCGAGGCTTGTTGTGCTGGTATGAGAACCAGATGATGGTAGGGGTCGAAGAATGGTCGCCTCCTCTGGACGGGGTGATCATTTCTCCTTCTCCGTTCCACGACCATGCTGCTGTTCGTTTGTCGGCCCCAATAGGTCGTAGTGATGTTGTTGAATTGGTGGACAATTCGGGCCGCGTTTCCCGCTCGATAGTTGCTAAAGGGAACGAGTTCATCATGGATGGAAGTGGTCTTGCTCCAGGAACGTACTGCCTCAGGATAGTTCGAACGGACGGGACGAGGACTGCGAGCAGATTCGTCAAGTACTGAAGTATAACTACGAGGTAACTTGGGCACCACAGCGAACGCCCATGCAATTCACCGCCGAACAGATCGCCCAGCTCCTTCAAGGCAGCGTGGAAGGCGACCCCAGCGCGACCGTCAGCAAGCTCTCCAAGATCGAAGAAGGTGGGGAGGGTTCACTCTCATTCCTGGCGAATCCTGCCTATGCACAGTATGTCTATGGCACCACCGCGAGCGTGGTGATCATCGGCAAGGACTTCGCGCTCACCTCACCGGTGAAGACCACACTTGTGCGTGTGGCCGATGCGCAAGGCGCCTTCGCGAAAGTGTTGGAGATGTACAACACGATCAAGCTGGACAAGAAGGGCGTTTCGCCGCAAGCGGTGATCAGTGCTGGTGCCACGCACGGTGAGAACTGCTACATCGGCGCCTTGGCCTTCATCGGCGAGAATGTGAAGCTGGGCAACAACGTGAAGATCTACCCGCAGAGCTATATCGGAGACAACGTCGTCGTGGGCGACAACACAACGGTCTTCGCGAACGTGACGATCTACTCGGATTGCGTGGTGGGTGCGAAGTGCATCATCCATAGCGGCACGGTGATCGGCAGCGACGGTTTCCGCTTCGCGACCGGACCGGAAGGTGGTGCCAAGATCCCGCAGATCGGCAACGTGGTGCTGGAGGACGATGTGGAGATCGGCGCCAATTGCGCGATCGATCGTGCTACGCTCGGCTCCACCATCCTGCGCAAGGGCGTCAAATTCGACAACCTCATCCACATTGCGCACAACGTGGAAGTGGGCGAGAACACGTACTACGCGGCGGGTGGTGTGGTCGCCGGTTCCACCAGGATCGGGAAGAACTGCATGTTCAGCGGACAGGTCGGCATCATCGGCCATTTGAAGATCGCCGACGGTACCATCATCGCGGCGCAGAGCGGGATCAGCAAGAACACCAAGGCGGGCGAGGCGTACATGGGTTCACCGGCGTGGGAGGCGAGCAAGTACCGCAAGAGCTACATCCACTTCAGGAACCTGGAGAAGATCGTGGAGCGGATAGAGGCTTTGGAGAAAGGAAAGTGACCGGACGGGCGCTTTCGGATGGTGTGGATCGGTGAGACCTTCATCCAATCGTTCGATCTTTCGCATCTTCGATCGAACATTACCGGCACTCATCTGTTCTAGTCGGGAGCGAACTGCCACATGGGGAACTATTCGATCAAGGATCTGGAGAAGTTGAGCCGGGTGAAGGCGCACACCATTCGCATCTGGGAGAAGCGCTACGCCCTGCTCAGTCCGGCTCGGTCGGACACCAACATCCGATCGTATTCGGATGAGGACCTGCGCAGGCTCCTGAATGTTTCCCTATTGAACAATCGCGGGGTCAAGATCTCCAAGATCGCCAAACTCACCCAGACGCAGATCCATGAACAGGTGCAGGCTTTCGAACAAAGTAAGAACGGGCCGATCGATCAAGTTGAGAACCTGATCCTGGCCATGACCGAATTGGACGAGGACCGCTTTGAGCGGATCATGGGCAGCTGCATCCTTCGCCTCGGGTTCGGGGAAACGATGCTACAGGTGATCCAACCGTTCATGCAGCGCGTTGGTGTGCTGTGGCAGATCGACGCGATAAAACCCGGCCAGGAACATTTCATCAGCAACCTGGTGCGGCAGAAGGTGATCTCCGCCATCGACTCGTTGACGGCACCACCACGCGCGGACGCCTCGACCTATTTGTTCTTCATGCCTGAGTCCGAATACCATGAGCTCGGCCTGCTCTTCGGTCACTACCTCGTTCGTAAGGCCGGGCATCGTTCCATTTATCTGGGTCAATCGGTTCCGTTCGCCGATCTTGAAGCGATCGTGGACCACAGCGCGCCGGATCGATTGATAGTCGGCTTCGTCAACGGGCACTCCGTCCAGGAGGCGCCGGACTATTTGCGCAAACTCCACAGCCGGTTCCCGAAGACCCTCATCCACTATTTCGGCAACGCGGATGTGCAAGGCATCCCACTCGCTACCCGGCTAGTCGACCTGCGCTCGTTCAACTCGACGTTGGACTAGAGCCACTCGCTTCCAAGGTCAACCACTGGTTCATAAGGGGTCTGGCGCGGGTTATTCCATCGTCAGGTCTGCGGTTGAAGTGCAATAATGACTAGCGTATCAATAATTATGTTGAACATTATGAGCTTATACGGTAAACAATGTGTACTTTTGTCTAACTATAAAGTTAATTCATTAGACATGTCCACCGTCGAATTCAACCAGCTTCTGCTTTCCCTTCAGAAGCCGTCGCTGCACTTTGCGCTTAGCCTCACCCGCGATCGAGAGGCCGCACGGGACCTCCTGCAGGAAAGCATGTTGAAGGCCCTTATGAACAGGGATGGCTTCCGGGATGGCACCAACTTCAAGGCGTGGATGTTGACCATCGTGCGGAACACCTTCATCAATGAGTATCGTCGAACCGTTCGCGGTCGAACGGTGATGTCCAACGCCGAACACACCGCAATGCCGGTGATGCGTGTGCGCAAGCTCCCCGACCCGATGAGTGAATTGGCGACGAACGAAATGAGCGACGCCGTGGACCGCCTTCCTGCCTTGTTCCGGGAGCCTTTCAAGATGAACGTTGCCGGATTCAAGTACCACGAGATCAGTGAACGATTGAACATCCCCATCGGCACTGTGAAGAGCCGGATCTTCGAAGCACGGAAGAGGCTCGGAAGTATCTTCCACAGCACACGCGCAGCCGCATGAACGAGACACTGGTCATAGGAGCAGGATTCGCGGGCCTTTCAGCCGCCACGCACCTGGCCCGCGCAGGCCATCGCGTCACGATATTGGAGAAGCACGACGAAGTGGGCGGTCGCGCACGTGCCTACAGTGCTGATGGGTTCACGTTCGATCTGGGACCCAGTTGGTATTGGATGCCCGATGTGTTCGAACGATACTTCCAACACTTCGGAACGCATCCGAGCGAGCACTATGAACTGAAGCGACTGGACCCGTCCTATTCCATCTATTTCGGGCCCGGTGATGTGATGAAGGTACCCGCCTCCATGGACGGGCTTCGGGCGATGTTCGAATCCTTGGAACCAGGAAGCAGCGCGCAGCTGGATCGCTTCCTTGCACAAGCACGCTTCAAATACGAAGTGGGGATGCAGGACCTGGTGCATAAGCCCGGTATCTCCTTGCTTGAGTTCGCTGACCTCCGGGTGTTGAAGGGCCTTCTGCGCATGCAGTTGTTCTCCTCCTTCAGCGGCCATGTCCGGCGGCATTTCAAACACCCACGGCTGGTAAGCCTGATGGAATTCCCGGTGTTATTCCTAGGAGCCACACCAGATGATACACCAGCCCTTTACAGCTTGATGAACCACGCCGACATGGCGCTGGGTACGTGGTATCCGATGGGAGGAATGGTGAAGGTGGTGGAGGCGATGCGGCGAGTGGCCGAAGCGGAAGGTGTAACGATCAGGACGAGAGAGACCGTGCAGCGGATCGAGGTGAACAACGGAAGAGCCACGCAGGTACATACGGACAAGGGAACCCATGCCTGTGATAACGTGGTGGGAGGTGCGGACTACCACCACGTGGAACAGCACCTGCTCGATGCGGAACATCGGGTACACAATGAGCACTACTGGTCGCAACGCACGATGGCGCCATCGGTACTCATGTTCTTCCTAGGCGTCAACAAGCGGCTGCATGGGTTAGAGCACCACACCCTGTTCTTCGATGAGCCACTCGCACAGCACGCAAATGAGATCTACAAGGATCCGCAGTGGCCTACGAAGCCGTTGTTCTACACATCCTGCACTTCCAAAACCGATCCTTCCACCGCACCGGACGGGATGGAGAATCTGGTGATCCTGATCCCTGTTGCACCAGGGCTGAAGGATGATGAAGCCACGCGCGAGCGGTACTACCAACTGGTGATGGACCGCTTGGAACGCATGACCGGCCAATCCATTCGCGAGCACGTTGTGCACCGCACCAACTACTCGGTGAGCGACCTCGAGAACGACATGAACGCTTATAAAGGCAACGCGTATGGTCTTGCCAACACGTTGCGTCAAACCGCGCTCCTTCGCCCGAGCATTCGTAGCAAGAAAGTAAGCAACCTCTTTTTCACCGGGCAACTCACCGTTCCCGGCCCGGGCGTTCCACCGGCCTTGGTCTCCGGTGAAGTGGTCGCCCGATACATGACCAGATCCGTAAAGACATGAACAACCGCGATACCTATGATGAGGTCTGCTTCGCAGCAAGTCGCAAGACCACCCGCGCCTTCAGCACCTCGTTCTCGCTCGGTGTGCGAGTGCTGGATAAGAGACTTCGCGACCCTATCCATGCGATCTATGGCTTCGTGCGTTTCGCCGATGAGATCGTGGATACCTTCCATGATCACGATCAAAAGCAACTGCTCGATCGCTTCCGTAGCGATGTGGAGCACGCCGTTGCGCACGGGATCAGCATGAACCCGATCCTGCACAGCTTTCAAAAGGTCGTGCATGACTTCGCGATCGAAGGCGAACTCATCGACACCTTTCTTGTTAGCATGGCCATGGACCTGCACCGGACGGAGCACGATGAGGGATCTTACAAGCGCTATGTGCTGGGCAGCGCCGAGGTGGTCGGGCTCATGTGCTTGCGTGTATTCTGCGAAGGGGATAAGGTGCTTTACGAGCAGTTGAAGCCGCATGCGATGAGCCTCGGTTCAGCATTCCAAAAGGTGAATTTCCTGCGCGACCTGCGGCAGGACAACGTGGACCTCGGTCGAACCTATTTCCCGGGCACGGATCTAAAGGCACTGACCGCGGAACAAAAGCGATCCATCGAAGAGGAGATCCTCCGCGAATTCGAGAATGCGCGAAATGGGATCTCCAACTTACCACGTGGTGCGAAGCTGGGTGTGCATTTGGCCTACCTCTATTATCGCAATCTCTTCGAGAAGATCCGCTGCATTGCACCACACGAACTTTTCACGGAGCGCATCCGGGTGCGCAATCGCCGTAAGATCCGCTTGTTGGTGGGCAGCTATTTGCAACATCAACTTCATCTGCTATGATCACGCTCAACGGACCGGAGCAGGTCGTGCTGGTGGATGTAGAAGATCACGAACTGGGTGCTATGGAGAAGTTGAGCGCGCACCGCGAAGGATTGTTGCACCGGGCATTCTCGGTCTTCATCTTCAACACCAAGGGGGATCTGCTCTTGCAGCAGCGCGCACTCGACAAGTACCACTCGGCTGGGCGTTGGAGCAATACGTGCTGCGGCCACCCGCGCCCTGGGGAGACGGTGAAGGCCGCGGCCGAGCGTCGATTGGATGAGGAAATGGGGCTTGGCTCGGAACTCCAGCCAACGTTCCACTTCGTGTACAGCACAGAGCTGGGCGATGGCATGAAGGAACACGAACTCGACCATGTGCTCATCGGGATCTCCGATAGCGATCCGACTCCTGATCCGCAGGAGGCTGTCGACTGGCGCTGGGTCAGTCGGAATGAGTTGCAGCGCGAAATGAAGTCCCATCCCGGTCTCTTCACGGCATGGTTTCCGTTATGCCTCGAGGGTGCCTGGAACGCCGCCGAGGAGATGCTCCGGCGATGACCGAGGTCGCACCGATCACCCTGTTCTGGTTCCGAAGGGACCTGCGTTTACACGACAATCATGGACTGTATCGTGCGCTGAGGGATCAAGGCAACGTGCAACCGCTCTTCATCTTCGACCAGGACATTTTGGAGAAGTTGGAGGACCGCGATGATCGGCGTGTGAGTTTCCTGCATGATCGTATCGGGGTCTTGCACGAAGAGCTTGGGAGATCCGGCGCATCACTCTGGGTGGAGGTGGGTAGACCACTGGAGGTCATCGCGAAGTTGATCGCGCAACATCCGATCGCAGCGATCTACACGAATCACGACCACGAGCCATACGGCATGGCTCGTGATGCAGCTATCGGGGATCTCCTTCGCAAAAAGGGGATCGACCTCAGGACGTTCAAGGATGTGTCCATCCACGAGCGTGATGAGGTCGTCAAGGACGACGGCACTCCGTACACCGTGTTCACACCGTACATGCGGAAGTGGAAGGCACGAACATCGGCAGAGGGGATACCAAGCTTTCCGAGCGAACTGCTCACGGATGCATTTCGCAAGGCGAAGCCGTCACCGCTCCTATCGATCCAAGCGATCGGATTCGAACATCATGCGTACGCTGCACCGGCTTTCATACCGACCGTCCCGATGTTGCACGGATATGCATTGGACCGGAACACTCCCGGGATCGCCGGCACTTCGCGTATGGGGGTACACCTTCGTTTCGGAACAGTGTCGGTCAGGGAATTGGTGCGGCTGGCGATGAAGCATAGTGAAGCATGGCTCAATGAATTGATCTGGCGTGAATTCTTCATGCAGGTGCTCTGGCACTTCCCGCACGTGGTCAATGGATCATTCAGGAGGCAATACGACGCCATCCCTTGGCGTGATGATGAGGAAGGGTTCAAAGCCTGGTGCGAAGGACAGACCGGTTTTCCGCTGGTTGACGCAGGTATGCGCGAGTTGAGGGCCACCGGCTTCATGCACAACCGTGTTCGTATGGTGGTGGCCGGCTTCCTCTGCAAACACTTGCTCATCGACTGGCGTTGGGGCGAGGCGTGGTTCGCGCGGTGGCTGATGGACTTCGAGCTATCCTCGAACAACGGCAACTGGCAATGGGCAGCCGGGTCTGGTTGTGATGCCACGCCGTATTTCCGGGTGTTCAGTCCGGATGCCCAGATGAAGAGGTTCGACCCTGAATTGAGCTACGTGCTCAAGTGGGCTCCTGAATACGGCTCACTGTCGCCGATCGCGCCAATGGTCGATCACCGCTTCGCAAGGGAGAGGGCCATTCGGTCGTACCGCTCTGCTCTGGTCAAATAGACCGGTTCCTCTCAAAATGTGAGCCTGCCGCAAGTGGTATTTCTGTGCTTACGTCATTATTGTCTAATCTTTTTCACATATGTCTGAACAATCTGACTGAGTCGCTTGTTCTGCTCCTGTAACCAACCAAAAACCCCATCAGTCATGAAAAACATCACTCTAGCTGCCGCCTTCTTCTTATGGGCGGGTTTCGCACCAGCGCAAACCGCGCGGGTGCAGGTGATCCACAACAGCGCCGACCTGGCTGCTGGTACCGTGGATGTGTACCTCAATTCAACCCTGTTGATCGACGACTTCGCGTTCCGCACGGCATCACCATTCATTGATGCACCCGCAGGCATTCCATTCACCGTGGGTATTGCTCCGGGGAACAGCATGAGCGTGTCGGATGCGATCTACACCGAGCAGTTCACGCTCGCTAATGGCGAGACCTACGTGATCGTTGCTGACGGGATCGTGAGCCCGAGCGGATACATGCCCGCTACACCATTCTCCTTGGAAGTGTACTCCATGGGCCGCGAAGCGGCTGTCGGCGGTGCAGCTACCACAGACGTTCTGGTGCATCACGGGAGCACTGATGCTCCGACGGTGGACATCTATGAGAGCGCAGTGGTCAATACGACCATCGTGGACAACGCATCCTACGGCGCCTTTGCCGGATACCTGGAATTGCCAACGGTCGATTTCACCCTGCAAGTTCGCGACCAGTTCAACAGCACCATCGTAGCCGCATACCAAGCTCCGCTGGCCACACTCAATCTCGGCGGTGCCGCATTGGTAGCTCTCGCTTCGGGTTTCTTGAACCCCGCCATGAACAGCGGTGGAGCGGCATTCGGGATCTACGTCGCTCTTACGAGCGGCGGACCTCTGGTGGCCTTGCCCGCTGCGGCGATCCCCACGGCTCGTGTGCAAGTGATCCACAACAGCGCCGACCTCGCTGCCGCGCAAGTGGACGTGTGGTTGAACAACACGCTGCTGTTGGACAACTTCGCATTCCGCACAGCCAGCCCCTTCGTGGATGCGCAGGCCGGTGTGCCTTTCGACGTGAGCATCGCACTGCCAACCTCTACGGATACGGTGGCCGCTCTTGCTCGCTACACCTACACGCTTGGAGAAGGTGAGACCTATATCCTGGTGGCCAATGGGATCGTGAGCGGAAGCGGGTACAGCCCCGTGCAGCCTTTCAACATCTACGTTTACTCCGGTGCGAGAGAGACGAGCAATGTGGCCGGCAATGTGGACGTGTTGGTATTCCATGGCAGCACGGATGCGCCCGTGGTCGACGTGGTGGAAACTTCGGTCCCTGCGGGTCCCATTGTGAACGGTCTCAGCTATGGTTCCTTCGACGGATACTTGGAACTCCCCGAGAACAACTACACCTTGTCGATAGAGACCATGGGTACAACAGTGGTATCCTACCAAGCCCCGCTAGCTTCTCTGGGGCTGGCCGGGAATGCGATCACGGTTCTTGCTTCCGGCTTCTTGGACCCGATGATGAACAGCAACGGGTCGTCCTTCGGTCTTTGGGTAGCGCTTCCGGCAGGTGGGCCCTTGGTAGAGCTTCCAGTGGCTACCGGTGTTCGTGAGAGCGAGGCTATCACCGGGTTGAGGGCTTATCCGAATCCAGCGAGCGATGAAGTATGGCTCGGGATGGAATTGCGGAATGAGGGCCGGACGAGTGTGGCTGTCCAGGACGCGATCGGCAGGGATGTGCGAGTGATGGACATGGGCAAACTGAGCAGCGGCGTGCAGCGTGTGCTCATCGACCTTACCGGTCTTGCCTCAGGTCCTTACCGGTTGCGCATTCAGAACGGTGATGGCATTGCTACCACCCCGATCATCAAACAGTGAACGAGCAAGTCAACATAATGAACGCGTGGCGGCCTTCTGGCCGCCACGCGGCGTTGGCCTTGAGTCCGGTCGACCCGTCGGATCACGTGTTGGAATCCGAGCAAGTGCTACCCATTCGACTCAAGGACGCCTGGGAGTTCTTCTCCACCCCGTTGAACCTTGCGAGCATCACACCTTCGGACATGCGGTTCGAGATCCTATCAAAGGACGCGGACAAACCCATCTTCGATGGGATGCGCATTGATTACCGGGTGCGGCCGATCCTGGGAATACCCGTGCGCTGGACCTCCGTGATCCGTAATGTGGAACGACTCCATTCGTTCACCGATCTGCAGGTACGCGGACCTTTCGCAAAATGGGAGCACCATCATCGATTCGTGGACTCGCCTTATGGAGTGATCGTGAAGGACCGGGTGCTGTACAAACTTCCCTTGGGTCCACTTGGAGGTCTCGTTCATACCGTTCTTGTGCGCGGCAGATTGGAGGCGATCTTCAAGCACCGCGAAAGGGCGCTTAATGCGATCTTTGCGTGATCATGACCTGGGCCATCAATGCCGTCGCACTGCTCCTGACCTTCCTGTTCATGGAGTTCATGGCTTGGTTCACGCACAGGTTCGTGATGCACGGCTTGCTCTGGATGTTGCACCGCGATCACCACAAGAAGGACCACGGGAGCATCTTCGAGCGCAACGATGCATTCTTCCTGATCTTCGCCGTGCCCGCGATCATACTCTTCGCAGTGGGCGCGCAGAACGGGATCGCCGATGTGCGCATCTGGATCGGAGCGGGCATCACGCTCTATGGTATGGCGTACTTCCTCGTACACGATGTCTTCATCCACCAACGCGCCAAGTGGTTGCGAAACACCGACAATCTCTACTTCCGCGCGATCCGCCGTGCACATAAGATGCACCACAAGCATCTGGATCGTCACGAGGGCGAGTGCTTCGGGATGTTGTTCGTCCCGATGAAATACTTCCGCGAAAAGAGCGGAACCACCTAACCTGTCCGCGTCTGAAATGAAGAAGGCTGGAACGCATCGCCTCCGGCCTTCTGTTCAATCAGGTTTGCGCAGGGCAATCGCTCCACTCGCGAGTTCGTAGGCGTGCTACCTCCATTGTTCGCTAGGACCACGGCTGTCAGTCCAGGAACGATCGCGTTCGGCGGTTCCGGGTCGCTTCGTACCCCCTTCAACTTGATCAGCACCACCAGAGCAG
Source organism: Flavobacteriales bacterium (assembly GCA_016721005.1). Classification (GTDB taxonomy): domain Bacteria; phylum Bacteroidota; class Bacteroidia; order Flavobacteriales_F; family PHOS-HE28; genus PHOS-HE28. The sequence continues at coordinate 538,509 of JADKJM010000019.1, read as the reverse complement.
GAGCGGCTCAGTACACGATCAATCGAGGCTCGGTCATCTCCTCCATCGCATACTTCAAACCTTCGCGACCAAGGCCACTGTCCTTGATGCCACCGTAGGGCATACTATCCACGCGGAAGCCGGGTACGTTGTTGATGATCACACCGCCGACCTCCAGTTCCTCATGCGCCAGTTTCATGTGCGCCACGGAATCGGTGTACACACCTGCTTGGAGACCATAGGTCGAATCGTTCACGCGAGCGATGGCTGAGTTGAAGTCGGGTACCTCCTCCAATATGGCGACCGGCCCGAAGACCTCCGCGCAATTCACCTTCATGTCGCTCTTCACGTTCCCGAGCAACGTGGCTGCGTAATTGTTGCGCGCCGTGTCGATCGCCTTCCCACCAGCGAGCAGTTGCGCTCCGTCCTTCACAGCTTCATCGACCCAAGAGCTGATCCGCTCGAAGTGGCCTTTGTCGATGATCGGGCCGATCGCAACCGATGGATCGCTCGGATCACCAGCCTTCAACATGCCGTACTCCTTCACCAATAGATCGCGGAACGCGGCGAACGCGTTCTTGACCACATGGATCCGTTGGGTGCTGATGCACGTCTGGCCTGCATAGAGGTTGGCTCCCATCGCCACGGTCTTCGCTGCCGCGGCCAGATCAATACCTTCATCGATGATCACCGAGGCATTCCCACCGAGCTCAAGCGCGACCTTCTTCTTTCCGCAGATGCTCTTCAGGTGCCAACCCACTTTGTCGCTTCCGGTGAAGCTCAGCATCGCGATCCGCTCGTCCTTCACGAGCTTCTCAGCGACAGGAATACCGCACAACATCACGTGGAAGGCACCCTTCGGCCAGCCGATCTCCTCCATGAAACGCGCGAGCACCAACGCACTCAACGGTGCCTGCGGCGCTGGCTTCAGCACCACTGGACAACCCACCGCCATAGCGGGCGCCACTTTGTGCAGGACAAGGTTCAACGGGAAGTTGAAAGGCGTGATCGCGGCGATGACGCCGATCGGAAAGCGTTTGGTGAAAGCGGTCTTGCCTGCACCAGCTCCGTAGTCGATGGCCAGGCTCTCACCGGTGAATCGAAGTGCTTCCGCAGCCGCCGTGCGTACCGTGGTGATGCACCGCGCGATCTCCGCCTTCGCGTAGCCGAGTGGCTTCCCGCCCTCCTTGACCACCAACATCGCCAACTCCTCTTCGTGCTCCACAAGCAAGGCTGCCAAGGCTTCCAGCTTCCCGCTGCGCTCGCCGGCGCTCATCTTCCGCAGCACTTCACGGCTCGCATACGCTGCTGCGATCGCCTCTTCCATTTGCGCTTCGGTAGCATGTGGTATGCGCGCGAGTTCGGTGCCGTGGTACTTGTCGATGACCGTGTTGAAGGTGCCATCGCCCTCATAGGACCACGAGCCGTTGATGTAGTTGGCCGGAGAGAGCAGCGATGATGAAGCAACCGTGGAGTTCATACCGCAAAGGACGCAAAGGGCGCGAAGAATACCATCGCTGTGACCTGTCGGGGCCAGCCTTTGTGCCCTTCGTACTCTTTGCGGTAGAAATTACTTCGCCAAATACCTCCCCACCGGGCGCAGCAACACCACTTGTACTTCCTGCTCCTCGAACTTCTTGAAGCTCGCCTCCACCTGCTTCTCGGGCCATATGATCTTCACGCTGCCTTTGCCCACATCATAGGCCGCTGTGTACAATGTGCCGAAGCCGCGTAGGAATTGCTGACTGTATAGTGGCGGTTTGAGGAAGTGCTTGATGAGGGCCGCGCGCGTGAGCTTCGGCTCGGCGATGCACTCTTCGAGGAAATGCTTGCGCTCGATGGTGTGCGTGAATGCGGCATACTCATCCCACTCCACTTGGTGCTGGTGATTGGTAGCCACGGATTGGTACACCACCACGGCCGGACGATCAGGGTTCATGTACACCGTGGCGTACTTGCCCGACTTGTCCATCACGGTGACGTTGTATCCCATGTGTACAGGAATGCGTGAGAGCGTGATGCACGCCTCCTCCACATTGCTGCACGTCTCCAACACATAACGGATCACGAGTGGGATCCCGAAGCCGACACCGGTGACCTTTCGGCCCCCAAAGGCGAGTGCAACCGCAAGGCCATCCGCGTTCATACCATCCAGCAATCCCCAGCCGCTGTCCTGCACGCCGATCACCGGCTTGCAGTACTCCGTGAAACGCATGCGACCATCGAAGTAGCGCGGATCGAAATCGTAGTTGCGGATGAGCGTGGGGCTTCCTTTCGTCCACGCCACTTGTGAGCAACCTGCCATGTAAGGCGGCGGGCACCACATGCTCAGGAAGCGGGCAGCGAGATCATCGTTGCCGGCGATCCGGCACAAGCTGTTGTACACCGGGATGAGTTCCGGCATGTGTATCTCGAGCACTGAGCGACATGTGACAGCATCAGGCCGTTTGTCCTCGCCTTCGCTCACATACCAGATGCGGAATAGCGGCCACGCGCGTTCGAAGAAAGTCTGCCAGCGTTCGCCGGGCCAGGGTTCCTTAACGAGTTTGAGGTGGACGTACATCAGATAGGATTACCGCGAAGGGCACGAAGGACACAAAGAATGCGAATACGGATCGATCATTGATCAGGATCTCCAAGAACGACCCGTTGTATGCCGTGTTTCATCCGGGGTACGTTGAAGTTCATGAGGAGACCAAGAGGGCATCCGGTCAATTTCAAATAGGTCATCAACTGGGACATGTGGATCTCATCGAAGGCGGTCACGGACTTCACTTCGATGATGAGCTTCTTCTCGATGAGGATATCCAACCTATAACCAATGTCGAGGTCTCGTCCCTTGTAGATCACCGGTAGTTCGACTTGGCTCTGAACCGCGAATCCGTCGTTCTCGAGTTCTACAACCAGCGCCCGTTCATAGATGCGCTCAAATAGGCCTGGGCCAAGAACGGTATGTACCTCGATGGCTTTGCCGATGACGATATGGGAAAGTTCATTAGCTGTCATGGAAGTCTACCGCAAAGGGCACGAAGGACACGAAGAAGAAGGTTCATCACAGTCATGTGGGGCTACCGCAAAGGGCGCGAAGGACACGAAGAAGAAGGTTCATCACAGTCATGTGGGGCTACCGCAAAGGGCGCGAAGGACACGAAGAAGAAGGTTCATCACAGTCATGTGGGGCTACCGCAAAGGGCGCGAAGGACACGAAGAAGAAGGTTCATCACAGTCATGTGGGTCTACCGCAAAGGGCGCGAAGGACACGAAGAAGAAGGTTCATCACAGTCATGTGGGGCTACCGCAAAGGGCGCGAAGTCAAATGCTGGTCCACGCATACCAATGGGGTCATGTATTCTTTGTGTCCTTCGTGTTCTTTGCGGTATGCTCTTTACATCATCTTGAACCCACCGATCTCCAGCAAGTGCTCGTGGCCGTTGGAGCCATGCGCGCCGGGCACCACGCTCTTGTACTCGGCCTTGATCGCGTTCAGCCACTTCTTCGAGCGTTCGAGCAGTTCGAAGTTGTCGTTCATCATGCGACCGCGCATCACGAGGATGCCGATGTCGGCGCCCTCATAGAGCCAATCGCCGACGCGTGTGATGCGTAGGAAAAAGGCTTCGTTCTCGTTCTCCACATAGCGGCGGTGCGTGTCCATGCGCCAGAAGTAAATGCTGCCATCGGGACGCATGCGCCAGATACCGCTGCGAGGCGCCTCGGTCACGCGACGGACATCGTCCTGCGTGTGCTTGATCACCATCTGGCCCCAACTGTCGATGTTCTCTGCCTTCGCCCACCGACGGTTCAGCGCATTCACGTTCAACTCGTAGGGTTGATCCATCCATTCCATGATGTGGAAGAGGTGGAGCGGTGCATCGCTCATGGCGAATACCGCGTGATTGGTAATGCTGCTCGCACCGGTGATCCGCGGGTTCAACTCGCCGAGGTAGATCTGGCCGTTGTCCTTGTCGATGAGGAAATCGAGCTCGAAGTAGCCCTTGTATCCTTCCTTCCTCAACTGATCCCCGAACAGCTGCGCGTACTTCCGCGCCTTGCGCCGGATGGCCGGTGTGAAGGTGTCGGCGAAGATCTCGTTGCCGCACCAGCCGCCTTTGTAGGGCGTGAGTTCCTTGAATCCCACGAGCTCGGTCATCAGCGGAGCGACGACCGTTCCGTGGCGTATGACGCAGGCTTCCATGGCCGCGCCGCGACAGTTGATCCGCTTCATCACTTTGCACTCCTTCTCCTCTTCGATCTCCTTGGAGTACTTGTCGTAGTCCGCCTTGGTCTTGATGAAGAAGGTGGTGTGGCCGCTGTCCCCGAACGGCGTTTGCACGACGAGGTCGGTTCCCAATTTCGTCGAGACCTTGTTGAGGTGCTCGTAGTTCTTCACCGGGCTCAACACGTAAGGCACGCACGGCACGCCTGCCTTTTCGGCGATGCGGTTCGTGTTCACCTTGTTGTCCATGAAGGTGCGCATCTTGGCGCTGGGGAACATCACTTCGAGACCGATCTTCTTCGCCAGCTTCTCGGTCTTCTCATCGAACATGAGGAAGAGCACCTTGCCGGCCTTGCCCTTCACCTTGCGGCTCTCGATGTAGTCGCGCACCTCGCTGTGCTGGAGTAGGTAATTGTTGATGTCCTCGATGCTCTGGAACTCCTCGTGAGGCTCCTCGTTCATCGGGCTCATCAGGTTCGGGTGCAAGCCATCGAAGCATTCGATGTACGTGATGAACTTGAAGCCCTTGATCCATTCGTCGGCACCCAAGAGGTTGAAGTTGGTGGCGCTGATGAAGTAGATCGGCGTTTCGTTGCGGTAGAAGAAGCGGCGGATGTCGGAGACGCCTTTGACGGTGGGACGGGAGGAAATGCGGCTTTTGGCCTTGGGCTTTTGGCCTTGGGCTATTGGTCGAGAGGAACTGCGGCTGTTGGCTGCTGGCTTTTGGCCATTGGCTATTGGTCGGGAGGAACTGCGGCTGTTGGCTGTTGGCTTTTGGCCATTGGCTACTGGCGGCTTGCGGGGGGAAGGTTTGGGGCTGCGGGCTGTGGGCTGCGGGCTGCGGGCCTTGGTGGCTGAGCTACGGGTCTTCGGCTTGGGCTTGGTGGGCATAGGGGTCATGCGGGTTGTTCGTTCACAAAGTAAGAGGAGGCTGGCTTGAGGACAGTCGTTCAGAGTAACAACGAAGGGATGGGGGAATGGTCACGGGGGGAGGCGGGAGACAGAGAGTTTGCAGGAGGCAGTCGGTCCAGGGATCAAGGAGAAAGACTGAAGGATGAAGAACAAAGGGAAAGGCATGCAGGGCGGCGGAAACGATGTGCGAGGCGGAAGAAATGGCAGGAGGGAGAAGAGAAAACGAAGCACGGGGTTTGGCGAAGGATGCGCGGGGTGAAGAAATGAGCACGCATGCAAGAGAAATGGACTGCGATGGAAGAGAATTGATCCTGCACGGGATGGAAACGAAAGCGCGCGGCAGAGAAATGAAGGCACTGGGGGAAGCAATGGCAGGTGACGGGACGGAAACGGAAACTCGTGGCAGTGAAACGAGGACTCCGGGTGAAGCAATGGCAGGTGATGGGACGGAAACGAAAGCTCGCGGCAGGGAAACGCAATTGTGGGGTGTGGAAAAGGATGTTGAATGAATATCCGTGGTGCCAAGAACATGGACGACGGGGAGACTGTTAGGTAAAGTGTGTCAGTTGGACGTAATAATCGTTCCTTCAACCAACCAGACACAGCCATGGAAGCAAAACGCAAATGGAAGCCCAAGAAGAGCAAGTATGATGTGGAACTGACGGCCTTTGAAGAAGAGGCTATTAAGGGTTTGTATGATGGCAAGCCACTGATCGGTGATGGCGGGATCTTCACCGAGATGATCAAGAGGATCGTTCAGGCCAGCTTGAAGGGTGAGGTGCAAACGCACCTGGCCAAGGAGGAAGAAGCGGGCAATCGGCGCAACGGATACACGCACAAAACGCTGAAGACTTCAGTGGGGCAGGTGGAGATCGCCACGCCGCGCGACCGGTCAGGGACCTTCGACCCCGAGCTGGTGGGCAAGCGCGAGCGCGTGCTGAACGACGAGCTGGACAGGAAGATCCCAGGCTTGTACGGCCTTGGTCTGAGCTACGCGGACATCAGCACGCACATCCGGGAGATCACGGTGTGGAGACCAACGATGCGGTGATCAACGCGGTGACCAATACGGTGATCGAGGACCTGCGTGCATGGCAAACGCGTGCGCTGGAGCCGGTGTACCCGATCGTGTGGATGGACGCTGCATTCTTCAAGATCAAGCACCAGGGAGCGGTGAACAGCCGCGCCGTGTACACCGTGCTGGGCGTTGATGAACACGGCTACAAGGATGTGTTGGGCATGTACGTGGCCGAGACCGAGGGCGCGCGGCACTGGCTGGGCGTGTTGAGCGATCTGCAACAGCGTGGTGTGAAAGACATCTTGATGGCCTGCACCGACAACCTGAAGGGCTTTGCCGACGCGATCGAGACGATCTTCCCACGTACCGACGTGCAGGGTTGCATCGTGCATCAAGTGCGCCACACCTTGCGCTACGTGGGCTACAAGGATATCCCTGCTGTGCTGGCCGACATGAAGGCCATCTACAAAGCCAAGGACGAGCAGGCCGCACTCGAAGCCCTGGACGCCTTGGCTGAAAAATGGGGAGACCGCTACCCCAAAGTGGTGGAGAGTTGGCGCAACAACTGGGCGCGCTTGTCCACGTTCCTGCGCTACCCCGAACCGATCCGTCGCTTGATCTACACCACAAACATCATCGAAGGATACCACGCCCAACTGCGCAAGGTGACCAAGACCAAGCGCGTGTTCGACGGCGATCAGGCGGTGCTCAAGCTGCTCTACCTGGTCCAACAACGCATCGCCAAGGAGAAGTGGCAGAAGCCGCTGCTCAACTGGCGATCCATATACTTACAACTTGAGATCCTCTTCAAGGACCGATTGACACACTTCGTCTAACAGACCCCAGACGGGAAGGGAGTTACCTTCATGGAGGCTCTGGAAGGCCCGTGGTTGCTATGAATGTGTAAATATATTGTAACTACCGTAACTATAGGAAGTACGTGTCCGTTGTAAAGTCGCCAACAAAAACGGCACGACGATGAACAAGCCTAATGAAGACCGGATGAGCATGATCTATGCTCTGCTGCAGGTGCTCATGAAGCACGCTGCGGTTTGGACAGGATTGGTTCCTTTCAAGAATGCGAAGGATGAATTGGACGCCAACCTTGCCAGCCTCGAGAACGCCACACAGACCCAAGAGACCAGCTTGAAGGGTGTGGCATTGGACAAACGTTTGAAGAAGGAAGCGATGATCAAGAAGGCGCATGAGGTGGCGGAAGGCGCGTACGCCTACGCCGAGGACAAGGGCAATGTGATCATGCGTGATGCCGTGGACTACAGCCGAAGCGATCTGAACAAGGTGCGCGATGCGGTGGTGGCCCAGACCTGCCAAGGGATCCACGACGTGGCGAACGGTGTGATCGCGGACCTTGGTGCGTACGGACTGGATGCCGCCGACCTTACCACCTTACAGACCGCGATAGACAGTTATGTGGCGACGGTGGGTAGCCCCCGCGCCGCGCTGACGGTGCGGAAGGGTGCCACGGCGGAGATCAACGCCTTGGTGAAGGACAGCATGAAGATCCTGACGAAGCGGATGGATAAGCTGATGCCGGAATTCGAGACGAGCGCCCCGGCTTTCCACCAGGAGTACTTCGATGCGCGGATCATTGTGAACAGTGGTACGGATAAGAAGGACGTGGCGGAAGCGGCGTGAACAAAGACACACTTTAGAATGCAAGCCCCGGACTGGTCTCCGGGGCTTGTTCGTTTTGTACTCCAATAGAAACTAACGCTCGGCCTCTTGCGCTTTGCTAGCCTTGAGCATGAGTTCAGTCATGGCCATTGCTTGCTTCAGTTGAAGCTGAGCAACCCTAACACGTTCACGGTCCCGCTCGAACTCGATCACGCCATCATCGCTGGTTGTAGCATCCTCGTTCTGTTGGCCCTTCAACTGGATGATCGCATGGTAGCCTATCCACACTTTGTAATTTGTCGTAAAGAGCTTCATCTTGCTCTCGCTCTGAAGTTTGAGACGCGCAACTGTTTGAGCAAAGGGTGTGAAGACCGTAGAGTAATATACGATGATCTTGCCCTGTGTCTTGAGCGCCTTATATGCGACCGCGTTCTTGTCCTGGTAGTCCTCTTCATCCCATAACGTGTCCCATTGGGAATCATCGGGATTGACCGGGAGCACCTCGAAGGGCGGGATCTTTCCTCTGCCTTGCTGGGCGGGTTGGGACTTGGGGGCAATGAGGGCAAAGTCGATCGTGTCGGTAAGCTGTGAACCGTCATGCCGTGTCACCGTGACCACCACGTTACCCGATTGACCAGCAGTGGAACCTTGTTTGGTTTTGAGGCGCCAGCGCGCTCGCCCACCACTGAGCGGCTTGACGGAAGCCACCTCGAGAACGTCCGGCTCGAAACGAACGCGAAGTTGCGCGTGCATTCGAGCATCGGCATCAGTGTGAATCAGAACAGATACGGTGCTGTTCAGTTCAAGTTCGAACGCGACCTCCGGGTAGACGATCTTCAGGAAAGATACTTCCGGGTACGGTAGCGTATGAAGCGGCTCTTGTGGTGGTTTGGGTGGCCGCGGTGTTCGAGGCCTTATCCCATTATCGTTCTCGCCGGGGGTATCAGTCTCGGCCTTCTCCGTTGATTCGTAGCCAGCCTCTTTCAACAACGCTGAGATTTGCTTCTGCACTTCGTCCTCGGTTTCCTGTGACGTCCGCTGGGTCACGGCCTCCTCGAGTTGCTTTTCCAAGCGTTCAAGAACCTCGTCTTCAGAAATCATTCGCGAAATCTCTTGAAGGATGCTCTTTACAACAGGACCATCCTCGATAAGACCTTCGCGCGTTGAGGTAAACAGGCCCTTGCGCACATCCTTACCAACGCGAGATGCGTCTACATGCACGATGACATGCCGCGCAACCATGGGTCGGTTCGCCTGCTTGAAAATGTAGTTCCCGATGTCACCCTGGTTCTGGCCGTTGAAGGTGAACACGATTGGGTGTCGCTTCTGAACAAACAGAGCGTTGGAGTCAGGACGAAGGTGGTAGCCCGCCTTCTTCTTCTCGTAGTTGAAGATGACCCAGTACTCCACGCCGACACAGGGGACCGGACTACCCGCAGGAGTCACCCACTCCATGGAACGATAATGCTGCAACTGGGTGCGCGAGTTCTCATCGGCCATCTCCGGGGCCTTGGCATAGTCCATCAGGCGGTTGCGACTACCGCGCACCAGTTCCTCGCGACCCGAATTGCTATCCCGATTATCCACGATGCGGAACGGGAAGAGCGGATCGAACATGGAGTAGTGCAAGAAGTGATAGAGGTTGCCCGGTTGGGGAGCGAGCTTGCCCGCTGTGTTCGACAGCTGGAACCCATAGTGGCGCACGAGCGTGCCTGTCGTCAGGGTGTATTCTCTCTTGAGCGATTCCGAGGTCTTGATCACCAACGGTGATGTGTCATCCGAGGTGAGTACTGCAGCGGTCCCGGACGAATCTGCATACGCAAGGAAGGCATAGCAATCTTCCTTGTAGTCATCGCCCAAACGCACGTTGCGGACAAGGGTGAAGCCAATCTGCGCTGGGTTGGATTCGGACCGAGAAATGACGAGCACATAATCACAGAAGCGAAGCGTGGATGCGCCACCTTGCCCATAAGCCCCGGCCAGGTACTTCTTGGTGATCTTGTTACCGCGTTGTAGGGACAGGATGGTCTTGGGAAAGTCAGCAGGCGTGATCCCAACACCCGAGTCAAGGATGTCTATCGTTGGTGTGTCGGGAAGGTCGTTCGGTTGCAGCAGCACATGGATCCTCCGGTCATATCCGTCGCGCGCATAGTCCCACTGATGCAGTCCAGTGTCAGGACCAGTTGCTGGACGGCCAAACCATGTTGACATGGCGTCCTGCGGGGAGCCTGGTCTTGGCATCGGAGCCGAAGCTGCGCGAGCGTCGATCAAAGCGTCGATCGCATTGGTGATGCGTTCGGTCAAGCTGCGACCGGACTTTGACCCGAAGCCAATGGAGCCCATGTTGAACGCGTTCCCGTCGTAGGGTTCCCAAAAGAGCTGCGAAGTGCCGAACGGACTGCGTATGCCCATTTCCGGATGGTCGCCTAGTTCCGTGAGAATAGCCAAGATCTCGCTTGAGCGCGTAGCGTCAAGAAGTTGCTTAAGAAGGGCACTGTGGTCTGGCATACTATACAGGTCTATGGATCAACATGACTTCACGGCCATTCGCTGGAGATGCAACCGTGTTGTTGTACCAGCGCCGGTTCGGGACATTGCGCCAAACGCGCTGCGCCCTGCCTAGCGAGTCGCGATCAGTAACCTCTTCATAGCCAGCCACCCTCAGCATCTCCAAGTATCGGGGTAAGTGTACTCTGGGATTCGAAAAGCCGACGAGTTGGACAAGCGTGCCAGCCGGGTCGAGCATTGACTTCATGGTAGAGTAGGCCTGCAGTGCTTCCTCGAAGTACTTTGATCGTGTGTGAGTCCGGTAGTCACCGAACGTATAGTAGGGGGTCCCCATGCCGTCCAAGGAGTTGATGAGCCAAAACGGAACACGCGTTCTTCTTCTACTATTAATCTGCCATTGGTGGTAGACAATGTGCGTTCCTGCATATGGAGGCGATGTGACTATAAGCTTTGCCTTTGACAACCTTCTGTTTGTCGCCAGCAATTTGAAGGGAAGTTCTTGGGCCGCACTCAAGTGTATCTCGGCCTTGGGATCAACACCGAAGCGTGAGGCGTTTGATTTGCGCAGTTCAGTGAAGGCCTGTGATCCAGTGAAGATCGCGTAGGCGTCTTCAACAAAGCGCTTGCGAATGGCTCTGCCAGTTGGTGTCTGCTCTCGACAGTCGAGTGCCCATTGGCTGGTCTTCAGGAGAACTGAGCGGATGAATAGTTCGACCTCTTGATTCTCAAGTTCCTCAGTCAACGTGAGAATTGGCGCAATCAAACGCTGGAACCGCCGAGGGACATTGTTCAGATAGCCGTCCTTCAAGTAGTGCTTGGGAATAACTCCCCCGCAGGTAGTCTGTTCCCCTTTTGCACTAATGATCTGCAAGGCTTTGTTCAGTGTGCTTTCAGAAAATGCCTCAAGCTTTGCTCTTGAAGCGAAGACCGCAATCGGATTAATGTCACACCCCAGAAAGCTGCGCCCAGCTGAGAGCGCTTCGACGGCCGAGGTGCCTCCGCCGACGAAAGGATCCATAACCAAGTCTCCTGGCTCACTCAGGCTCGCGATAATCTCGCGCACGAACCGAGGGCTGAACCGTGCTGGATAACGGTAGAGATTGTGGCTCAGACCAGAAACGACATGGTTGGAATTGAGAATACCAGAGATGCGAAGAGCGTCAATCATAAAGCGAGTGCTTAATCCAGAGAACTAAAGGAATCGATCACTAACCACTGTCACACAACCTCTTCCAGCCTCGGCTCATAGACAATGGTCGTCTTGGGCTTGAGGCCCTCTTGATCGCTGCTCAAACCGCTGATGAACGCCTCAATCTTCGAGAAGTCGTGGACATTGATGTTATAGACGCGTTTATCGGCGCTACGTAAGGCATTGACCACAATGCGAATGATATCATTCTGCGATACCTCGCCACTAATGAACTGCTGAGTGAGCGGGTCGTAAGCCTCGGACTTGTCAACGATTACCCCGAATTGGAAGGTCTCTTGTTTGTCCATTGTTCCACTTTTTGGTGTCGGCAATTGTCCAAGCTTCAATGTAACGAGCAGCTAACGGATAGAAACTATCAGCTAGTGCGCAGAGTATGTTCTCAACCAACGAATTCTGCAAGCCACCTTCCTTGTTGTCAACGCAAACGAACCCGAGGATCCGACGAGCGCGCTCATTCTTCTCAACGGGAAGGCATATCGGAACCACAGCAGTCGCAGTATAGAGCGATTTCCACTCTGTATTGTCATTCTGGTATTCTCCAGCCTCTGCCAGCTCGAGCAAGTTGTCTCGCAAGTAAGTGGAATCACGCTCCCTGGGATTCATAATCTTCTTGAAGGCCGTGTTCTTCTCAACTGCGGTTCGAGTCTTCTGGCCTGATACACGATCATAGTCACTGAGTTTCCGCTTACGATAGGACTTGTTGTCCCGGTACCACGTCATCACATACGAGTTGGCGAGGTCCGAAGCCTGTGGTGCTTCCTGAGTTTTCAGGCAAAGCTTGATGCATACCGCGCACCGGCCACCGGACAATTCATTCATAAGAGCGGCAATGTGACTTGTATATACACTGAGATACTGTTCCATCAACTTGAACATCGAATCGAATTCCTCTGCTTTGAGGGTCTTCATGTTCTTGTTGTAAAAAGCCACGGATAGGTTACGCTGTAAATGTGCTAGCGAATGAAACGAGTCGGTAACGTTGTCAAACTGCTTGCGCAGTCGCCCGTGTTCAAGGGTAAGAGCCTTATGGTCAGACGGCAGCGCCCCTACTGTCTTGATCTCAGACTGCAATTTCGCTGTTGACCAAGCGAGCCCTGCTGTGAGGATGAGCACCGTAGCAACTAGCACGATGAATACCTTATCGGCAAGCTGGGTTTCATCCGTTGCCTCTTGCAAGAACAGCGCGTAGACGAGACCACTTATCGCAATAAGCGAGGAGACAATACCAAGTACGTTCCTGAGGGTCCCCATTTGCTAGAAACGACAGTCCGGTGGTTGCAATGTAGTGCCATGCAGGAGAAGGGCGAAGAAGGTGACCTAGGGAAGCTTTCAACAGCAGTTAGTTACAGAAGTAGGATCCGGCCCAAAAAGAGTGCTCGACAGAATGATCTTTGGAACATTCCTGTACTTCGAGATCCACACAGCCAAAGAGAGCATTACTTCTTCTTCCCAACCGCTTCCTTCCCTTTCGCGTTCCCATTCCCCGGCATGGCCGGCATTCGCATACCGCCCAATGCGGTACCCGTTTTCTGTCTTCCTAATGTGGCATCCGTGAAGACCACAAGTCCTAGTTCTTCCCGATAGCCGTGGATCTCCTTCACGTCGATGGCGAGAAGGAAATTGATGATCTCCTCGTCGATCACCTGTCCCGGAACCAATACGGGGAAGCCCGGTGGGTAAGGAATCACGAAGGACGCCGATACGAGTTCACGACCGGTGGCCATCGCCTTCAAGCATTCATTCAACTTGAGGTGCTCGCAGTTCTGGTGTTTGTACGCGAGGAAATACGCCGCGCGTATATCACCACCTGGCACACCGGGCTGACCCAGGAATGAACGATGGAAACTGGTGAAGTCCGGCAACGGTGGAACTTCTTCCACCAACGAGCGGATCTGGCCCACGTGCATCTTCTTCTCGGCGTGATCCATGCCGGCGTTGCGCGTTTCCAGATCGTCGGCGATCTGCAGCAGCACCTTGGTGAGGTACGCCAGTGATCCGCGCGTGGTGCCGATGTTGGTCATGAAGAGCACGCTGTTCCGCGAGGTCTTGTTGACCTGGATCGCGTACTTGTCCATGAGGTATTGGTTCTTGAAGGTGTCGCCGTCGATCCCCGTCTTGCCGGTGAAGAGGTTGATCTTGGTGGGGTCGAGTGCGAACTCATCCTCGGCCCACGCCTTCTCGATATCGGGCCAGCCGCGCTCCCGCGAGTAGTAGCCTTCGATGCCGCTTTCGCGATGCTCTTTCGGGATCAGTTCGCCGATCGTGATGATGTCGAACCACTTGCGCAGCTTGTCGTGTTCGCGGATGGTGCGACGCAGCAACATGCCCAGTTCGATCGCCTTCTCCACGAGCTCGTGTCCTTCGAACTCCACTTGCCTGCGGCCGACATCCAGGCTCGCGAGGATCTGGTAGTTCGCACTTGTGCTGGTGTGCGTCATGTACGCCTCATGGAAGGCGGCTTCGCTCTTGCGTACGAAATCCTCGTCCCAGATGTGGATCATGCTGCCTTGCCGCATCGAGCTCAAGGTCTTGTGCGTGCTCTGTGTGGCGTACACACGGATGCGCACTTTCGCAGGGTCGGGCATGCGCGGTTCTTCACCGGACTTCAACGAGGCGATGTGCTTTTCGTACTCCTTCTTGTACTCCTCGGTCTTGTACTTCTTGTGCAGTTTGGCGGCCACGTGCATGGCGGTGCGCTGTCGCATGATGTAGCTGAAGTTCGCGAAGGCGAACCAGGCCTCATCCCACAGGAACACGATGTCCGGCTTGATCGCGAGCACTTGCTCCATCACGCGCTCCACGTTGTACACCACACCATCGAAGGTGCTGTTGGTGAGCAGCAGCATCTTCACTTTCTCCAGTCGTCCGCCTTTCTTCAATGCACAGAGCTTCTCCCGGATGTGTTCCAACGGCACCGCGCCATACATGCTGTACTTCGGCAATGGATAACTGTGCAGGTACACCGGGTACGCGCCACTGAGCAGCATGCCGTAGTGGTGGCTCTTGTGGCAGTCACGATCGATCAGCACCACGTCGCCGGGTTCGACCAACGCCTGCACGACGATCTTGTTCGATGACGAAGTGCCGTTGGTGGCGAAGAAGGTGTGTTGTGATCCGAACGCGCGCGAAGCGAACTCCTGCGCCTTCTTCAATGGACCGGTCGGCTGCAACAGCGAATCCAATCCACCCGTGGTGGCGCTGGTCTCCGCGAGGAAGAGGTTCCTTCCGTAGAACTCACCGAAGTCCTGGATCCAGCGGCTCTTGAACACCGAATTGCCGCGTGAGATCGGCATGGCGTGGAAGACGCCCATCGGTTTCTTGCTGTATTCCTTCAGCGCAGTGAAGAAGGGCGTCTCGTAGCGTTCGCGGATGCCGCGCAGGATCGTGAGGTGCAACTCCTGCAGATCCTCCGTGCGGTAGAAAATGCGACGGAAGGTCTTCAGTGTGCTGTCGATCAACCCGGTTATCGGGGTGTCGGTGACGTAGTAGCGATCCACCTCGGGACGGAACCGGCCTACGATGTCGCCGAGCAAAGGCCCCATGGAGGAACGGCTCTGGCCGCTCAGGTCGATCTGATCGAACGTGCGTGTGAAGTCGCGCAGGACGCCAGTAGCATGGTCACTCTTGAACGGCACGCCGTACCGGATCACGCACGCTTGGATGTTGTGGTTGAAGACCAACGCCATCAGCGCATCCTGGACGGTACGCACCACCAGTACGTCATAAGTGAAGGAGTCGGACTTTTCGCGGTACTGTCGCAATTTCTGCTTCAACCCCTCCTCCTCCTGGTCATCGATCTCCTCCACGAAGAGCACCTCGAAATAATTCTGGCGCGACTTCTCCTGGTCCTCGGCATGATCCTCGGGGCCGCTCATATCCGACATGGAGAGCGGGTCGTTGCGGAAGGCGCCGCTCACCAGATTCCGTACGATCAGGTCCACCGCCAAGAACAGCGAATGGAAGTCCTTCGACTTCGCCATTTCGCGCAGGCGCTTCACGCGATCGCGGCCCGGGTACGCCCAGTACAATTCGATCGTCAGCAGTTCATCCAACAGTTGTGCAGCGACTTTCGGATCACCCTGCTGGGCATCCAATGCGGCAACGACCTGCCGCAATTGATCCCATGTATGGGACCGAAGTCTGGCAGCATTGAAATGATCGCGGCGGGCTGTTTCTTGTGTGTTGTCCATGCGGTATCGGCGGATCCGGGGAAGGTACGAAGCCGATAGGACCGGTTCGTTCGAACGACCACGGGTAGAACGGCTGACTGGGCCGTTGGTCACCAATTCTTCACGTCCGACCTGTTCCGATGACCGTGCGGTAGGGTTGATCAGGGGCGATCACTCAACCCGCTCCACGCGCAGCATCCGGTCGCCGACGCCCAGTTCCCAGAGCACATCCATGCCGCTCACCACCCCGCCGAAGCGTGTGTACCGGCCATCGAGGTGTGGCGTAGCGCTGTGGGTGATGAAGAACTGGCAGCTCTCGGTATCCGGCCCGGCCGACGCAAGTCCGACGGACCCCGCAACGAACGGCGTTCGACCGATCTCCGTGCGCAAGGTCCACGGCATGCCGCCATAGCCATCGCCGCGTGGGCAGCCGCCTTGCACCACGAAGTTGGGCACCATCCGGTGGAAGGCTTTTCCGTTGTAGTAACCAGCAGTAACGAGTGAATCAAAGGCGACGGAAGTGCCGGGGCAATCATTCACATCCGTAGCGATGATGATCTCTCCCTTGTTCGTGGTGATGCGGTACTGTTGGCCTTGCTTCAACGCCTTCAATCGCGCGAGGTCGATCGGGTGGTTGAAGGGTGGAGGCCGATACTCCGGTTGGGGCCGGGATTCCAAGTGGGAAACGGCTTTGTCGATAGCAAGAGCGACTTCAAAATCGCGCGGTAGCTCAAGCATTTTCTCAAGTGCCCCGAGCCTCGGCGAGAGACCTTTCAGGTCGAATCCCTTGTACCCTGCTCGCGAAGTGATGGCATCACAGACCTCAGCGATCAAGCCTGGATCATGCGAATTCATGACGGTGTGCAATATCAATTCAACCTGTGCAGTCGTTCGATCTCCATAATAGTCAACGGCCTCACGGAATGCTGTTATGCGCTCCAAGGAACTGTTGGCGGTGAATATCAACGGCTCCAAAACATCGGCGGCAACATTGCCTTTGCGGTCCGAAGCCCATGCTCTGATCACATCGGCTTTCAAATACGGATCGCGAATGACCTTTGCGATCGCGTCGAGCATGGTCCTGGCGCTATCGGCAAGATCCTCATTGCCATGTCTCATCACGAGCCCGAACAGTCCTATGGTCATGGCCGTGTCCGACCGCTGTCCCACATGGTCCATCACCATTCGTGCGTTCAAGTGTTCGCGCGCCGCGAGGACCTCCAACACGGCTTGGTTCTCCGCGTGTGACATCGGCGCGCCAAGAAGCACTTCATCGCTTCCCTCATCCTGATACAGCATTCCGTACACGCGTTGGGCATTCACCCGCTCGTTGGTTCGCGGGTTCTCCACCGCGATGCGACCCAGGAGCGTGCGGTTCGCTCGGTCGCCCATCTTCTTCATGGCGAGGATCAGGAATTGCCGCGCATCGGTCTCCTGCGTGGCCATGTGCGCATCGATCTCATCCGCAGCTTGAAGCACCAGGCTGTCCGGCAAGCGCCGCAAGGCATCTGCCGCACGTGCGCTCGCTTGCCCGTGCGAGCGATCCATGAAATACAGGATCGCATTCGGATCCTTCAACAGGCCGTTGCGCTGCATAGCGATGAACGATGCGGACATCAGCGCGCGTTGCACCGTGGTGTCACGTTCCTCCATCGCCGCTTCCGCCATGCGCACCACGGTGGTGCTGTCGGCGATGAAGCCGAGGGCGAATGCACTTGTGGCGCGCACGGCAAATTCGCGATCGATCAATCCGCCTAAAAGACAAGGAACGGATGCGCTGTCCTGAACACTGGCGAAGGCCATCGCAGCGGCTTCGCGCACTTCCGGAACGGTATCCTTCAGGAAGCCACAGAGCGCGGGAACATCCCGGTGCTCTTGCGCTTCAAGTACAGGAAGCAGGCGTTCATCCGCCCAACGGTTCTCCGTGGCTCGTTGACCGGCGCCGGTTGCGCAACCAGTGAACACGAATGCGACCAGAACAGGAAGAAGTACACGCATGCTTCAGCCTTTCTGCACACCGAGGTCCAACGCTGTGCGCTTCACGAAAAGGTTGGTGAGATCCCAACCGAAATAGCGGAGGACGCCCAACAGGACCATCGTTGCCGTGGCATCGTCGATGTTGCCGACCAACGGGATATTGTCCGGAATGAGTTCGAAAACCCCGAATGTCGGATTGAGCAAGTAGAGGAAGGAGAGCACGCCTGCAAGAGCGATGAAGAAGCTTTTCATTTCGGTTGAACGTTGGTCTTGATGAACGGCCACATACCGACCGAAGGTATGCGTGGGAATATCTTCGGACCCCGATGAACACACGCCTCGCCACCCTCGCCCTGCTCGTTGTTCCCGCGTTCGCCCACGCGCAATTGCTATCCGACGCTGACGCAACGGACCAGATGCGCTTCGATGTGAAGTACCTCGCCAGTGATCTGCTCGAAGGCCGTGAGGCCGGAACATCAGGAGAAAAGATGGCGGTGGATTACATCGCGGCCAAATTCGGGAACGTGGGCCTGATGCCTTACGGGGACAATGCCACTTACCTCCAACCCTTCCACTTCCAAGCGGAGCCCCGCCTTGGCGAGCTGAACACCTTGCAGATCGGAAGGAAGAAGATCCCGCAGGGTGATGCGTGGTTCCCGATGGCCTTCTCAGGCAATGGAGCCGTGCGAGGGAAATTGCTCAAGGTGGGCTATGGGATCATAGCGCCGGATCTTCACTTCGCCGACTATCCTGATAGCGCCGACTTCAAGGATAAAGTGGTGGCGATCTCGGTGAGTTCACCGGACGGGATCCATCCGCACAGCAAGTACTTGGCCTACCACGACCTGCAAGCGCGCGCGCAACAGGCGGCGGATCATGGCGCGGCGGCGGTGCTCTTCTACAACGATGACCCCACTGCATCCTCGCCCGAGCCGCGGTTCTCGGCGAAGGTGAAAGCGCTGTCGGTCCCGGTGATCTTCCTCACCGGTGATCTGCATGAAGAGGTTGTGCTCGACAACAACCCGATCGCACTGAACGTGACCATTGTTC
Source organism: Flavobacteriales bacterium (assembly GCA_016721005.1). Classification (GTDB taxonomy): domain Bacteria; phylum Bacteroidota; class Bacteroidia; order Flavobacteriales_F; family PHOS-HE28; genus PHOS-HE28. Next base: position 519,838 of record JADKJM010000019.1, on the reverse strand, counting down.
GCGAGGAACGCACGGCGTACAACGTGGTGGGTATGATCGACAACGGTGCGGCGAACGTGGTGGTGATCGGTGCGCACCTGGACCATTTGGGCTGGGGTGCGGAGGGATCCTTGTACCGTGGCGAACCTGCGATCCACAACGGGGCGGACGACAATGCCAGCGGGATCGCCGTGATGTTGCAGCTGGCGCGCGACCTTGCGGAAACGGATCATGCACGCGCGAACGACTACCTCTTCATCGCCTTCAGTGGTGAGGAGAAGGGCTTGTACGGATCGAACTACTGGACCAAGCATCCCACGGTGCCGATCGCGGAGCTGAACTACATGATCAACCTCGACATGGTCGGTCGCTTGGACAGCGTGAACTCGATCGGGATCAACGGCGTGGGCACCTCACCGGCCTGGGATGAAGTGAACCGCACATTGGTCGGCACCATGAAGGTGAAGACCTCCGCGAGTGGGATCGGCCCGAGCGATCACACCAGCTTCTACTTGCAAGGGGTGCCCGCCATCCACTTCTTCACCGGAAGCCATTCCGATTACCACAAGCCCAGCGATGACGAGGAAAAGGTGAACTACGACGGCATGTTGAAGATCGCGCGCTTCATCGAATCATTGGTCGCCACACTGAACGATGACGGCAAGTTGGTATTCACAAAGACCGAAGAAGCGAACGCGGAGGATGCGCCGCGCTTCAAGGTGACGCTCGGTGTAGTGCCGGATTACATGTACGATGGCAAGGGCATGCGCATCGACGGCATCACGGAAGGCAAACCCGCAGCGAACGCCGGCTTGAAAGTGGGCGATGTGGTGGTGAAGCTCGGCGCGCTCGACGTGACTGACATGATGAGCTACATGAAAGGACTCGCGCAATTCGAGAAGGGTGAAACCACCACCGTCCGCGTGTTGCGTGATGGAAAAGAGGTGGACACCGAGATCACGTTCTGATGAGCAAGCCACGTATCGCCGTGATCGGCGCGGGCAGTTGGGGAACCGCTTTGGTGAAGCTGCTCACCGCCAACAACGAACGCGTGGGCTGGTGGGTGCGGCGGCAGGGATCCATCGCGCACATCACGCAGTACGGACACAACCCGGATTACATCAGCGCTGCGCAATTCGATGTCTCGCGCTTGGCGATGGACAGCGACATCCATGCGGTGGTGAAGCAAGCGGATGTACTGGTACTCGCCGTTCCGAGTGCGTTCCTGAAGACCGCCTTGGAGCAACTGGATCCGGCGGAGATCACCGGCAAGACCCTCTTCAGCGCGGTGAAGGGGATCGTGCCCGAGACGAACCAGATCGTGGGTGAATACCTCTTTCAACATTGGGGGTTGAAGAAGGAGGACTTCGGTGTGATCTGCGGTCCGTGCCACGCGGAAGAGGTGGCGATGGAACGCTTGAGCTACCTCACGATCGCCAGCCTGGATCCCGCGAAAGCGCAGCTGATGGGCCAAGCGTTGGCCGGTCGTTTCCTGAAGACCACCCTGAGCGATGACATCTACGGCACCGAGTACGCCGCGATCCTGAAGAACGTGATCGCCGTCTGCTCGGGCATCAGCGTTGGGTTGGGTTACGGCGACAACTTCCGCGCGGTGCTCATCAGCCGCGCCATCCAGGAGATCGATCGCTTCGTGAAGGCCGCGCATCCGATCGATCGGGACATCAAGGAGCCTGCGTACCTCGGCGACCTATTGGTGACGGCCTACTCCACCTTCTCGCGCAACCGCGAGTTCGGTACCATGATCGGCAAGGGGTACAGCGTGCGTGCCGCGCAGATGGAAATGAACATGGTGGCCGAAGGCTACTATGCGGTGAAGTGTGTTCACGCCATCAACGAGAAGTTGAAGGTGGATATGCCCATCAGCGAGGCGACGTACCGCATGCTCTATGAGAAGATGGCGCCTACGATCGAGATGCGCTTGTTGAGCGAGCGGTTGGCGTGAGGATCCGAGCGGTGGTGGGGTTCGCGGTGGACATCGTACGGAACCGGGAGCAGGACAAGGCGAACACGGAGAACCCGCTACAGCCCCCGAAGCGGGAGAAGGATAGGAAGGAGGGGTAGGAAGGCGCCTGAAACGGGGCCTTCAGCCCCTTTTACCGTGACAAAAGGCCACGAACCCGCCGCATGGGTGCAAACCCTACATTTGCCGTCCACTTTTCCAGAGGTGGCCCTACGTGGAAGCGCTAAAGGAGCATACCATCCCCTTCACGGGCCTGAGCGACGGTCCGCACGAATTCCGGTTCGAGCTGGGCAAGCCCTTCTTTGAGGCTGCCGGTGAGGAGGAGTTCGAGGGCGGCGTTGTGCAGGTGCTGGTGAAGCTGGACAAGACCCCGACGATGCTGGTGACGCACATCCATGTGGAAGGGCCGGTGCAGGTGTTGTGCGACCATTGCAACACTTCGATGGACCTGGCCTTGAGCGGCGACCAACGTCAGATCTTCCAACTATTCGGCGAGGCCGATGTGGAGGATGATGAACTGGTGGTGTTGGACCCACGTGCGCACAGCTTCAACCTGACGCACTACATCTACGAGTGCCTGCGCCTTTCGCTACCCGCGCGGCATGTACACCCGGAAGGCCAGTGCGATCCGGAGGTGGAGAAGGTGCTGGAGAAGCTGAATCCTGAACATGAACCCATTCCCGACCCACGTTGGGAAGTCCTGCAACAATTGAAGACCAAGCGGCCCTGAGCCACAACGACCGAAGCCATGCCAAATCCAAAGAGACGATTCTCCAAGACCCGTACGGCCACCCGCCGCAGCACCAAGAAGGCCGCTGTGCCTACGCTGAGCGTGGACAGCGCTACGGGCGCCACGCACCTGCGCCACCGTGCGCACTGGGAGGGCGACAAGCTCTTCTACAAGGGCCACGTGGTGGTGGACAAGACGGCCAGCGAATAACGAAGTGAAGCCCGCTACCACCTCAGCATGAGGATCGGTGTGGACATCATGGGCAGCGACCACGGACCGGTCGTGCCCATTCGTGCTGCCGTGATGGCGGCGAAGGAACTGCCTGCGGAAGTGCGGCAGGTGCTGATCGGCGATGCCGAGGCGATCCTGGCGGGTATTGCGGCCGAAGGCGGTGACCTGTCCGCGTTCGATATCATCCCCAGCCAGGACGACATCACCTTCGACGATAACCCAACGAAGGCGCTTCCCGCGAAACCGAAGAGCAGTATCAGCATCGGTTTCCACCTGTTGAAGGAAGGAAAGCTGGATGCTTTCGCAAGCACGGGCAACACCGGCGCGATGCTGGTGGGCAGCATCTTCAGCGTGAAGGCGATCCCGGGCGTGATCCGTCCGTGTATCCCCAGCGTGGTACCGAAGGAGAACGGCAGCTACGGCATCCTGGTGGATGTGGGCGCGAACGCGGATTGCAAGCCCGATGCGCTGGCGCAATTCGGCCTGCTCGGCGCGATGCTCGCGAAGTACGTGTACCACATCGAAGACCCGAAGGTGGGCTTGTTGAACATCGGCGAGGAGGCCAAGAAAGGCGACCTGCTCCGGCAGGCCACGTATGCGCTGATGAAGGAGCAGGATCTGTACAACTTCATCGGCAACGTGGAGGGGCGTGATCTCTTCAACGGCACTGCCGATGTGATGGTGACGGATGGCTTCACGGGCAACGTGGTATTGAAGGCTGTGGAAGCCTTCCACGACCTGCTGGAGCAGCGCGGGGTACACGAGCCCTTCTTCGATCGCTTCAACTACGAGAACTACGGTGGGTTGCCGATCCTGGGCGTGAACGGGAACGTGATCATCGGCCATGGGATCAGCAATGACATCACTATCAAGAACATGATCCTCTTCACCCGCGAAGTGGTGGAGAGCAAGCTGAGTACACGGATACGTGAAGCGCTGACCTAGGAAAGGGATACCGCGAAGAGCACGAAGGACACGAAGGGAGGAGCGTTGGAAAGGGATACCGCGAAGGACACACAGGGTGGACGGAATGAATTATACCGCGAAGAACACGAAGGACACAAAGGGGCAGATCAAGGTTGGCCCTCGCATTCTTGGTGTCCTTTGCGTCCTTTGCGGTACCATCCAATGAGAACCACCGCCGCGATCACTGGAGTGTTCGGCTACGTGCCGGATTTCAAGTTGAGCAACCAGGTCCTGGAAACCCTGGTGGAGACCAATGATGCATGGATCACCGAGCGCACGGGTATCAAGGAGCGCCGCATCCTCACGGGAAAGGACCAAGGGGTGAGCGTGATGGGGATCGAAGCGGTGAAGGGACTGCTGAAGAAGCGTGGTATCGGAGCGGATGAGATCGACCTGATGATCGTGGCGACCGTTACGCCCGATCGCATGTTCCCGGCCACGGCCAACATCATCTGCGATGCGGTGGGTGCGAAGAACGCGTGGGGCTTCGACCTGATGGCCGCATGCTCCGGCTTCCTGTTCGCGCTCACCACGGGTGCGCAATTCGTGGAGAGCGGCAAGCACAAGAAGGTGGTGGTGGTGGGTGGTGACAAGATGAGCAGCATCGTGGACTACGAGGACCGCACCACCTGTGTGATCTTCGGCGATGGTTGTGGCGCGGTGTTGTTGGAGCCGACCACCGAAGGCGTGGGGATCATGGACAGCATCCTCCGGAGTGATGGAAGCGGCTGCCAGCACCTGCACCAGAAGGCCGGTGGTTCGTGGCACCCCCCCAGCGAACGGACCGTGGAACGAAAGGAGCACTACATCTACCAGGAAGGCAAGGCGGTGTTCAAATTCGCCGTGACCAACATGGCCGATGTGAGCGCGGAGATCATGGAGAAGAACAGCTTGACCGCGGATGATGTGGCGTGGCTGGTGCCGCACCAAGCGAACAAACGCATCATCGATGCCACGGCCAACCGCATGGGGTTGGACGGCAGCAAGGTGATGGTGAACATCGAGAAATACGGCAATACGACCTCCGGCACCATCCCGCTTTGCCTGTGGGAGTGGGAGCCGAGGCTGAAGAAGGGCGACAACCTTATCCTGAGCGCCTTCGGGGGCGGTTTCACCTGGGGCGCGGTGTGGTTGAAGTGGGCGTACAATAGCTGACCGATCAACTTATCTACCTTGGCCTACGGCCGGGACCAATGAACGAACCGATGAACATCACCCAGATCCAGGACCTGATCAAGTTCGTCGCCAAGAGCGGCGTTTGCGAGGTGGAGATCGAGCAGAAGGATTTCAAGATCACCATCAAGACAGCCGCCGGAAGGAAAGAGGTGCATGTGGTGGCCGCACCGGCTGCGGCATACGCGCCACCTGCGGCTCCGGCACCCATTGCCGCAGTGGCAGCCGCTGCGCCCGTTGCAGCAGCGCCCGCCGCTGAAGCGGAGACCAAGTACATCACCATCAAGGCGCCGATGATCGGCACCTTCTACCGCTCTGCAGGACCCGGCAAGCCGGTGTTCGTGAACGTGGGAGACACGGTGAAGAAGGGAAAGGCCATCTGCATCATCGAAGCGATGAAACTCTTCAACGAGATCGAGAGCGAGGTGGAAGGCCGGATCGTGAAGGTGTTGGTGGATGACGCCAAGCCCGTGGAGTACGATCAGCCGTTGTTCCTGGTGGATCCGTCCTAGTTTTCGCCGCAAAGGCGCAAAGACGCAGAGAGGTCAATGAAGCGAGATGGTAATGCCGCAAAGAATGGAATGAGAAGCGCGTTCTCCGCGCCTTTGCGCCTCTGCGGCCAATTCACCTGATAATGTTCAAGAAGATCCTCATAGCCAATCGTGGAGAGATCGCGCTTCGCGTGATCCGCACCTGCCGCGAGATGGGCATCAAGACCGTGGCGGTCTATTCCACGGCCGACAAGGAAAGCCTGCACGTGCGCTTCGCGGATGAGGCCGTGTGCATAGGCCCGCCCCCGAGCAAGGACAGCTATTTGAATATGGTGCGGATCATCGCCGCGGCGGAGATCACCAACGCCGATGCGATCCATCCGGGCTACGGCTTCCTGAGCGAGAACGCCAAGTTCAGCAAGCTCTGCCAGCAGCACAACATCAAATTCATCGGTGCCACGCCTGAGCAGATCGAGGCGATGGGCGACAAGGCCACGGCCAAAGCGACCATGATCGCGGCAGGAGTTCCGGTCGTCCCGGGCTCGGAAGGCTTGGTCACGGACATCGCCGTAGCGAAGAAGGAGGCGAAGCGGATCGGTTATCCGGTGATCCTGAAAGCGACCGCTGGTGGCGGCGGCAAGGGCATGCGACTCGTGTGGAAGGAAGAGGAGTTCCAAGAGGCTTTTGATAAGGCAAGCCAAGAAGCTGGCGCGGCCTTCGGCAACTCGGGCATGTACATGGAGAAGTACATCCTGGAGCCACGGCACATCGAGATCCAGATCGCAGGCGACCAGTACGGCACGTTCTGCCACATGAGCGAGCGCGATTGCTCGATCCAGCGCAGGCACCAGAAGTTGGTGGAGGAAACCCCTTCACCTTTCATGACCAAGGCGCTGCGCAAGAAGATGGGCGCGGCAGCGATCAAAGCGGCGGCGAGTGTGAATTACGAAGGAGTGGGTACGGTGGAATTCCTGGTGGACAAGGACAGGAACTTCTACTTCATGGAGATGAACACGCGGATCCAGGTGGAGCACACGATCACGGAGGAGGTGATCGACTACGACCTGATCCGCGAGCAGATCAAGATCGCGGCGGGGATCCCCATCAGCGGCTTGAACTACGAACCGACGCGCCACAGCATCCAATGCCGGATCAACGCGGAGGACCCCTTCAACGACTTCCGGCCCAACCCCGGCAAGATCACCAGCTACCACAGCCCGGGTGGGCATGGGGTCCGCGTGGATACGCACGTGTACGCAGGCTACACGATCCCACCGAACTACGATAGCATGATCGGCAAGTTGATCGTGAGCGCACAGACGCGGGAAGAGGCCATCACCAAGATGGAGCGTGCATTGAGCGAGTACGTGATCGAGGGCGTACACACCACGATCCCCTTCCACCTGCAACTGATGCAGGATGAGCAGTTCCGCGCGGGCAACTTCACGACGAAGTTCCTGGAGGATTTCAAGTTGAAGAAGCCGTAGGGAGTAGAAGAGTTCTCACGCGGAGGCGCGGGGAACGCAGAGAAAGCGATGCTGTAGGCTGTTCGCCGTTGGCGCTCTGTGTCATCCATGCCTACACGTGAGGTGCCTTCTCTTCGCCCCGATCTCGCTCCTACATTCGTCGCATGCCGAGTCGCTGGTCGCTCATCACCGTATGGTCGCTCTGCGCACTACTGCTCGCGCTACGCATCACGCAACCCACAAAGCACGCGCTCACTTGGGACGTCTTCGGCTACTACCTCTACCTCCCTGCCATCTTCATCCACGATGATCCGGGGTTGAAGGATCACGTCTGGTTGGATGAGGTGATGGCGACCTACGACCCATCGACCACGCTTTACCAACTGGTGGATGGCGCGGATGGATCGCGTGTGATCAAGTACAGCTCGGGCATGGCTGTAGCGTACGCACCGTGGTTCTTCATCGCGCATGTTATAGCGGAGCCGTTGGGTTATCCGGCGGATGGTTTCTCGGCACCCTATCAAGTGCTGGTGACGTATGGCACGTTGCTGTACGTCCTTATCGGTTTGTTCCTGTTGAGGAGGGTGCTGTTGCACTTCTTCGATGACCGGCTCGCTGCTGCGTTGCTCGTCCTTGTGGTCCTCGGAACGAACTACCTACATCTCGCTGCGCTGGATGGTGCGTTGCTCACGCATCCATTGCTCTTCTCCCTTTACGCCGGGTTGTTGTTGGCGACGATCCGTTGGCACGCGAAACCATCTTGGAAGAGCGCGCTGGCGATCGGTGCGCTTGTGGGATGGATCATGCTCGTCCGTCCGTCCGAACTGGTCTGTGTACTCATCCCACTTCTGTGGATCGGCGCCGATGGTCTGCGCGGGAAGTGGGTCGCGATCAAAGAGCATCCGGCCCATCTGCTGATCGCTTTTCTAGCCTTCGTTGTCGCCGCTCTTCCGCAGCCGCTGTATTGGCGTGCGGTCACCGGTGAATGGCTTTTCTACTCATACGTGAATGCGGGTGAGGGCTTCGACTTCGCGGCACCACACGTCGTTGACTACCTCTTCAGTTTCCGGAAAGGCTGGTTCGTGTACACACCGCTGATGGTGATGGCAATGCTTGGGATGGTGATCCTTTGGAAGCGCGCGCGGCATCTCTTCTGGGTCATTGGCATCTTCCTGGTCCTTGATCTCTACATCGTTTCGAGTTGGACCAACTGGTGGTACGCGGGCGGAAGTTTCAGTGCGCGAAGTATGGTGCCCGCGTATGTGCTGCTCGCTATCTCGTTGGGTTACCTGCTCCAGCAGACCCCAGCGTTGCGCATGTGGCGCATGATCGCTTGGGTCGCATTATCGCTGGTTGTGATGCTCAACCTCTTCCAGACCTGGCAATGGAATCGCGGGGTCATCAGCAAGGAACGGATGACGGCCGGGTACTATGCGGCCATCTTCGGTCGAACGAGTGTTCCACCCGATGCACAGCGCTTGCTCCTGGTGGACCGGCCACTGACCGAGGAAGAAGTTCTTAAGGATACACGCGACTATTCCATGCGTGTGCTCTACGAGAACACCTTCGACGATCGCGCGGACAGCGTGTACGTATTGACCGCCGAGGATCCCTTCACACCGGGTCCGGATCTGCGGTTCAATGAACTCACCTCGAAGGACCACGCGTGGTTGCGCATCAGCGCGAAGCTCTTCATCACCGATAGCGCCAATGCCCCCCCGTGATGGTTTGCACCTTCCACCATAAAGGCGAGACGTACAAGTACAAGACGTTGTCATGGGATCCGGCCAACGCACCGAAGAACGCGTGGCTCACCACCACCTTCGACTACATCACGCCCGAAGTGCGCTCACTTGAGGACAACTTGAAAGTGTACATCTGGAACCAGCACGGTGGCACGCAACGCGTGGACGATCTGCGCGTGGAGGTGTGGGAGCCGAAGTGATCGTTATTCCGCAGTGATGTGTTCCGTCATGTATCCAACGCACATGGGATCGGGCCAAACCACGATACCTGTTGCGTTTCCCTGAGCGCGCAACAATGCCTTCGCCTGCGAAAGGCTGTCCACCCGGAAGAGCGTGCGCTTCGCGTACCACTGTGCTTGAGGCTCCGGGGTGAATCGAAAGGTGAATACCGTTTCGTTCGACAATGCCTTGTAGGCGATGTTGTGACCCGATCCCAAGTCATGCGAATAGGAACCTTCCCATGCACTGCGCAACGGATTCGTGTGATAGAAATACAGCACGCCGCCAAGGCAGACAACCAATAGGCCCGGGATCGCCCAACGCGTTGGGAACGTGGCTAGTCCGATGCCCCCGACCACACACAGCAACACTCCTCCCTTCAGTGCCGCGAAATCGTGCTCGGCGTACTGGAGCAAGAGCGCGTGATCGAGCACTACGGGCAGACCAGCTAGCGCAAGGAACAGTGGCCATTGGGTTGAGGCTTCCCGAACTGCTTGGCGGCGAACGACCAGAACTACGAACACTATCAGGATCACCGGCAGGAAACCGGTGCGGTAGTTCACGACCAATTGCACGATGTGCGACCATGTTCCGTGATCCACCACCGTTCCTCGATCGGCGTAGCGGCCCGTGAAATAGGCAAGGAGCGCATCCGCATCCACGACCTGAAGCCAGCGCCACGCGGTGTAGCCAAGGGCCAGTCCGACACCAAGAACAGCCATGACCATGATGCGCAATTCCTGTCCGTTGCGCGAGCGCATCCTTCTGAACGCCGCAATACCGAACAACACAACGCCCGCCCACACACCCGGCCAACTGATGCATGTGGTAATGAACAAGGTGAGCCCGGCAAGCAGCGGCCACCGCCATCCGCGTTCACCGCTCTTGTACATGCGCAGTACCGCGAGGATGTGCCACACCCACGCATTCTGCACGAACATATCGCTCATGTAAACGTTGCCGTGGAACCATAGCGGCGCGGGCATGAAGAGGTAGAGCACCGCTGCAAAGAGCGGCGCCCATGGCGTGCTGTCCTTCACCAGCAACTCGCGCACGATCAAGTAGAGCGCGACCGCCGTGAGCAGGTGGAAGAACAGGTTGAACACTTGCAACCCGAGCACGTTCGGTTCGCTTCCTGTCAACGCGAATAGCACATGCGGCAGATCGTACGCGAGCGGTGGATGCGAGAGGTAGTACAGCACACTATCGTGCAAGCCGGGCGCATCAGTATAGCCGGGCGGGATCAGGTCCGCGGGTCCGCTGAAGGTGATGGCCGGTGCGCCATGGTGGTGTGCGAAACCGTCGGTGTGCCAGTTGTGCAGGATGATCAGCACCAACGCCGTACACAGTTCGTGATGCACGCTGAGCGGACGGTTGAGCAAGGGTGCGCGCACCGCCACGCTGATCGCGAAGGCGAGTAGCAACCAGGGCAAATGGCGGCGCGGCATCGCACGAACTTAGACAAGTCCCCGCCTAGCTTTGACCGAAGCGCATGAACCTGACCTCACCCCTACTCCGCTCCGGGCTCGCGCTCCTGTTGTTGGTGGCGGTCGCGTTCGCATTGCACCTCCCGGTCCTGGGGCTCTCCTTCTTCTCGGATGATTTCTCCGTGCTCCACCGGATCGGCGAGAAACGCGACCTCGGCACGGGTTCCTTCTTCCGCCCACTTCCGGATTGGACGCTCTACATCAACTACCTCGTCAGTGGTCCATCGCCTATCGCGTTCCGTTCGATCAACGTATTGCTGCTCGGCTTCAATGCATGGTTGGTCTTCCTGCTCGGCCGCAACCTGTTCGGCGATGACGCCCTGCGTTCACCTGCATTCATCGGCGCATTGTTGTTCGTGTGCTATCCGTTCCACAACGAACCGCAGCTGTGGATCATCGGTCGCAGTACGGCCATGGCCACCTCGTTCACGTTGCTGGCGCTGATCGCCGCAACGAGCCATTCGGATCCGATCACGCGGTGCTTGGTGGTGGGGATCTCCGGCGCACTGGGCGCGATGTGCTATGAGCTCGCGTTGCTCCTGCCGCTCATGCTTGTCCCGCTGGCTGTTCTCGCATCACACAACGAGCGCCGAGTACGCTGGACGATGGTGGTGCTCGCCGCTGCGGTCGCTGGATCGAACCTGCTCTTGCGATCCATGCTCACGGGTCATGTGGCGAATACCTACGGTGCGTCCTTCTTTCGGGAAGGCGTGGTCTCCTACTTGGATCGTACGGGCAAGGTCATCGGTCGGCTCTTCCTTCCTCCGAACCACGATCCATCACAACAGGTGTGGCTGTTCGCAGCCTTGGCTTCAGCCTTGGCGCTGACCGTCTTCCTGCTGATCCGCCGAACGGCCAACGAACCCGGGAACCGGAAGCTGATGCTTGTCTTGACCGCGATCACAGGCTTGGCCTGCGGCGTGGCGATCATCGGCGGTGTGAGCACGCGCACCAGCGAGAGCGATCGCTTCCTCTATTTGCCTTCGGCGATCCTCTGCTTGTTGATCGCACTTGTCGTCTTCACCTTGCTGCGCGGATGGATGCGTGTAACCGTGTTGGTCGTGCTGTTGGTCGGGTCCGTGATCGCGATGCGGATGAACCACTTGAATTGGATCGAAGCATCTCGGACGATCGAGCGGATCGTGCAGAGCACACCAATACCACCTGCTGATGGTCGGCTGCTCGTCGTCGGTCTGCCGAGTGATCATCACGGCGCGTTCATCCTTCGGCACGGCTACCGCGAAGCGTTGACCTTCGCGGGCAAGGACGCTTCCGCGATCCACGCGGTGGAAGCGGTTCCACCTTCGCACGTGGATGATGCGGTCATCAACGTCCTGAACACCGAGGATCGTGAAGACACTTTGCACGTCACCGCGAATGATCGGCTATTGATCTGGACCGCAAAGGGATTCGTGCAAGTGCCTCGTTGAAGTTCCGCGGGGTCCGTTGCCATGAACGCGCGAGCATGTAGCTTGGCAGGATGATCCGATCCATCACCCTTTGCGCGTTGGTCGTTTCCCTTTCCGCTTCGGCGCAACCGACCTTGGACCAACGTGCCATCCCGGTCACCGGATCCATCTTCGGATACCACGACATCCCCTTTCTTCCTGCTGGCCGACCGGGCATCGCCATGAAGTGGGACCTCAGTGCGCTGCCCTATGGCACTATCGTACCCTATCAGTGGACCACCACGGATATCGCTCCGGGCGCGGGCGCATTCCCTGCAAAGGCGCTGGTGCTTGCCGTTCCGGGCGAACCGACGTCATACTACCAAGCAGGTGACACCGCGCTCTATTGGTTGGGTGCCTATTCAGACAATGCACTCGTCCGATTCGATCCGCCGCTTCCCATCCTGGACCTTCCGTGTTCATACTTGAGCGCTTGGTCGGATTCGGGCGTGGCTGCTGTGACCGGCGCCGGCCGCATCGATATGCGCGTGACCTCCTTGAATGCGCAAGCCGATTCCTATGGAACATTGGTGATGCCTTATGGCATTGTGAACAATGTGCTGCGCGTGCGGTATGAACTTACGGTCACTTCGAAGGCCGATCCAAAGACGATCCACCTGCGCGAAGTGCGCTATGCGTGGTATTGCGACCAAACCCCGATGCCATTGTTACTTGTAGTGGAGCGCTTCGGATGGCCGCCACCGGAACGCTACATGCGCTGGCTCGATGGTTCGTGGCGCGATGACCCGGCCGCGCTCTTCCGGCCCGTGGAACTGCATCCCTTCCCCGACCCATGCGAGGATCAGATCATTGTGGATCTGCCTGCGTTGCGCGCAGACCGCACGGTGATCCAACTGGTGGATGCCGGCGGCCAGATCAGCAAACAGTGGTCGGTCGAGTTCACATCACCGGAGAAACGGCGCATGACACTGAGCATGACGGATGTGCCTTCCGGTCAATACACACTGAGTTGGATCGGCACGAACGGGACCCTTGGTAGTTCACGACTGACCAAGCGGTAGCAACGACCCAAGCCCGAGAGATGAAGCACGTGCTTATGACCAGTATCCTCGCGATCATCCTCGTGAACAACGCGGGAGGATAGGACTACGTCCAACCAACTCCTCTGGAAAAGCAGGCCTACAACGGCGTGTACGTAGGGGTTGGAACAGGTCAGGATGTGGGAGGCATCGTTGGAATGCGGCTGACCTATTGGCCTGCGCCGTACTTCGCTGGGTTCATCGGCGGAGGCTGGGCCTTGGTCGGAGCAGGATACAACGGCGGTGTCGAGCTTCGCTTGCCGGGGAAGCGACGAGCCAGTCCATTCCTCGTGGGGATGTACGGCTACAACGCGGTGATCCATGTGCAAGGCAAGGAATCGTTGGATGGCATCTACTACGGACCGACCTTCGGCGGTGGCGTGATGATCAAGCAGCGGTACGACCGGAACTATTGGCGGATCTCCATCAACGTCCCGATCCGATCACAGGAGATGCTGGATGACTGGGAAGCAGTGAAAGCACGCCCTGATGTGGAGGTGAAGGCGGATCTGCTACCGATCACTATCGGTGTCGGATTCCACATTGCCTTGTTGTGATCGGGCGCGCTTTGCGTTACTGAAGGCTGACCGGATCAGCCCCGAAATCCCGAACCCATCTTACTGGCTGCGTTCGGCAGCATCTCCTTCACCGCCGCAACGAGCGCCTTGTCATCGAACCCACACTCGATGTAGAGGTCCTTCTGGCTGCCGTGCTCGATCCAGCGGTCCGGAATGCCGAGTCGCTTCACTTGCGCTTGGTATCCGTGATCGGCCATGAACTCCAGCACAGCGCTGCCCATGCCGCCCATGATGCAACCGTCCTCCACGGTGATGATGTGCTTGTGTGCGCCGAACACTTCGTGCAGGAGCATCTCGTCGATCGGCTTCGCGAAACGCATGTCGTAATGCGCGACGGAATAGCCTTCCTTCTCCAACGCATCAATGCCCGTTGCGGCGATGTTGCCGATGTGCCCGATGCTCAGGACAGCAATGTCACGACCGGAGCGGACCTTCCGGCCAGTGCCGACCTTGATCTCCTTGAAGGGCGTCTTCCATTCGGTCATCACGCCTTCGCCGCGCGGATAGCGGATGCTGAAGGGGCCTTGATCGGGAAGCTGCGCGGTGTACATGAGGTCGCGTAGTTCCTCCTCGTTCATCGGTGCGCTCACCACCATGTTGGGGATGCAGCGGAAGTATGCGATGTCGAAGGCTCCGTGGTGCGTGGGACCATCGGCACCGGCCAAGCCACCACGATCCAAACAAAAGACCACATTCAGCTTCTGCAAGGCCACATCATGCACCACTTGGTCATAGGCGCGCTGCATGAAGGAACTGTAGATGTTGCAGAAAGGCACCATGCCTTGTGTGGCCATGCCTGCACTGAACGTGACTGCGTGTTGCTCCGCGATACCGACATCGAACGCACGATCGGGCATCGCCTTCATCATGATGTTGAGCGAACAGCCGGAAGGCATGGCGGGCGTTACACCCACGATGCGCGGGTTCTTCTCCGCCAGCTCCACGATGCTGTGTCCGAAGACATCCTGGTACCTGGGCGGTTGCGGGCTCCTAGGCACCACCTTGATGATCTCTCCGGTGTCCTTGTTGAAAAGTCCCGGTGCGTGCCAGACCGTGGCGTTGCCCGCTTCGGCCGGGGCATAGCCCTTGCCCTTCACAGTGACCGTGTGCAGGATCTTGGGACCGGGAATGTCGCGCAGGTCGCGCAGCACTTTCACCAGATGGTTCACGTCGTGGCCATCCACGGGGCCGAAGTAGCGGAACTTGAGGCTCTCGAAGAGGTTGCTCTGTTTCAGCACGGCGGTCTTCACCGCGGCCTCCACCTTCTGGGCGATGGCCTGCGCGTTCGGACCGAACTTGCTGAGCTTGCCGAGCAACTTCCACACCTCGTCCTTCACCTTGTTATAGGTGTGGCTGGTGGTGATGTCCGTGAGGTATTCCTTCAAGGCACCGACGTTCGGGTCGATGCTCATGCAATTGTCGTTAAGCACCACGAGGAAGTCGGTGTTCGCCGTGCCGCCGTGGTTCAGCGCCT
Organism: Flavobacteriales bacterium; assembly: GCA_016721005.1. GTDB lineage: Bacteria > Bacteroidota > Bacteroidia > Flavobacteriales_F > PHOS-HE28 > PHOS-HE28. Next base: position 504,830 of record JADKJM010000019.1, on the reverse strand, counting down.
CGAACGCCATACCGGCCGTCATGGCACCATCGCCGATCACGGCCACCACTTGCCGGTCCTTCTCTCCCTTCAACTTACTTCCCACCGCCATGCCCAATGCGGCACCGACGGAAGTGGAACTGTGCCCCACCCCGAACGTGTCGTACTCGCTTTCGCTCCGCTTGGGGAACCCACTGAGTCCTTTGTGGATGCGGTTGGTGTGGAAGACCTCCCGCCGACCGGTGAGGATCTTGTGTCCGTACGCCTGATGGCCCACGTCCCAGACCAACTGATCGTATGGTGTGTTCAGGACGTAGTGCAGGGCCACCGTGAGTTCCACCACGCCGAGGCTGGCACCGAAGTGGCCGCCCTTCACACTCACCAGATCGATGATGTAGTTCCGCAGCTCGGTACACACCTGCTGAAGCTGGTCCTCCTCCAACCGACGCAGGTCCTCGGGGAACGCGATCCGGTTAAGCAGGGGGTAGGCGGCGCTTGGGTCGCTCATGACGGCAAGTGAACAAATGTAACGGGCTGAAAGTTCGCGGAGGGTATGGATCCCGGCGCACAACGGAAGTCATCGATCGGTATTGCTTCGCGCGTTGGTGCTGATACTACATTTGGCGACCCGCAAAAGAGCGTTCCGTGCTACTCCAGACCGTTTCCTCTCCGTCGGACTACCTGCCCATCGTGATGCAGACGCTCATCGCGGTCGGCTTCGTGGGCTTCGCCCTCGCCGCCTCCGCGTTCCTGGGTCCCAAGGTGAGGGGCAAACAGAAGCTGGAGAATTTCGAGAGCGGGATCGAACAACACGGCAACGCGCGCACGCCGTTCTCCGTGAAGTACCTGCTGATCGCGATCCTCTTCGTGCTCTTCGATGTGGAAGTGATCTTCCTCTATCCGTGGGCGGTTACCTTCAAGGAGTTGGGACTGATCGGATTCGTGGAGATGGTGGTCTTCGTCAGCTTCGTGCTGGCGGGCCTCTACTACGTGTTACGCAAGGGTGTAATGAAGACGAATGAGCGAAGAACGCGGTATCGAACGGCCCAAGCCGACCATCGTAGCGCCACCGGAGGGGCATTCCGGATCGGGTTTCTTCGCCACGCGTATGGATCAGGCCGTCGGACTTGCCCGCAAGAACAGCTTGTGGCCGCTACCCTTCGCTACCAGCTGCTGCGGCATCGAGTTCATGAGCGTGATGAGTTCGCACTACGACCTCAGCCGATTCGGTATGGAGCGCCTCAGCTTCAGTCCACGCCAGAGCGACCTACTGATGGTCATGGGCACCATCGCCAAGAAGATGGCCCCGGTCCTGCGCACCGTTTACATGCAGATGGCCGAGCCGAAGTGGGTACTGAGCATGGGTGCGTGCGCATGCACAGGTGGCATTTTCGACACGTACAGTGTTTTGCAGGGCATCGACCGCGTGATCCCGGTGGATGTATACATCCCCGGCTGCCCACCACGACCCGAACAGATCATCGATGGCATCCTGAAGATCCAGGACCTGGCCGCGAACGAAAGTCTTCGCCGCCGCTACAGCAAGGAGTACGAGGACCTCATGACCAAATACGCCATTGACTAGAATGCAATTGGCCGCAAAGACGCAAAGACGCAAAGCGGGAACACCCTGGACGACGATGACCCGTTGCGGCATTTCAACTCTTCTTTGCGCCTTCGCGCCTTCGCGGCTAACCCTATCATCCGACCTCTGAACGATGCCTGGATTCGTGGTGAAAGCCGAGCGCGATCAATTGGTGAAGGACCGGATGGGGGCCCTCGGTGAGAAGATCACGGGGATCACACAAGAAGCGGATATGCTTTGTGTGCATGTGAAGAAGGATGCGTTGCACGATCTATTGCGCACGCTTCGTGATGAACTCGGTTTCGGTTTCCTTACCACGTGCTGCGGTATGCACTTCCCGGGGGAAGCGCAGGATTTCGGACTGGTGTACCACTTGCACAACATGCGCCAGGGTCACCGCATCCGGGTGAAGTGCCGCACCACATTGAACGATCTCGAGTTCCAGACCGCGACCGACCTCTGGCCCGCCGCCAATTGGATGGAGCGCGAGGCGTGGGACTTCTTCGGGATCAAGTTCAAGGGACACCCCAATTTGAAGCGGATCCTGAACATGGAGGACTTCCCGGCGTTCCCCTTGAGAAAGGACTATCCGCTGGAAGACCCGACCAGAAGGGACAAGGACGATAAGATGTTCGGCCGATGAAAGAGCGCGAGAAACCCGACTTCTGGCAGAAGGACCTGGTACAAGGTCGCGACTTGCGCGAGTTGACAACACTCAACCTCGGCCCCACGCACCCGGCCACACACGGCATCTTCCAGAACGTGCTCACCCTCGATGGCGAGATCATCCTGGATACCGAGCAGACCATCGGCTATATCCACCGCGCCTTCGAAAAGATCGCCGAGCGCCGCCCGTTCTACCAGATCACCACGCTCACGGACCGGATGAACTACTGCAGTGCCCCCATCAACAACATGGGCTGGCACATGACAGTGGAGAAGCTCCTGGGCATCGAACTGCCGAAGCGCGTGGAATACATGCGGGTGATCATCATGGAGTTGGCACGGATCTCCGATCACGTCATCTGCAACACCATCATCGGACAGGACGCCGGAGCCACCACGCCGTTCCTCTATGTGTACCAGTGGCGGGAGCGGATCTACGAGGTTTACGAGGAGATCTGCGGCGCGCGGCTTACCACCAACATGGGCCGCATCGGCGGTTGGGAGCGCAACTTCAGCGATATCGTCTGGAAGAAGATCCGCGCCATTGTGAAGGAGATGCCGGCCGGGTTGAAGGAATTCGAGAAGATGCTGGTGCGCAACCGGATCTTCATGGACCGCACCATTGATTGCGGACCTCTTCCTGCTGATCGTGCGTTGGCCTACGGCTTCACAGGGCCGAACCTCCGCGCATGTGGCGTGGACTACGATGTCCGGGTGGCCGATCCATACTGCAGCTACCAGGACTTCAACTTCATTGTTCCCATCGGTCAGAACGGCGACACCTACGATCGCTTCATGGTGCGTGAGCAGGAGATGTGGGAGAGCCTGTCCATTATCCAGCAGGCGATGGACAAGCTCGACGCGATGAGCGACAAGACCACGTTCCGCGCGGATGTGCCCGAGTGGCTGCTCCCGCCGAAGGAAGAAGTGTACAACGAGATGGAGGCGCTCATTTGGCACTTCAAGATCGTGATGGGCGAAACGGATATTCCGGTTGGCGAAGTGTACCACTGCGTGGAAGGCGGCAACGGTGAACTCGGATTCTACTTGGTGAGTGATGGCGGGCGCACGCCCTTCCGCCTGCACTTGCGCCGACCCTGCTTCATCTATTACCAGGCCTTCCCGGAAATGATCAAAGGCGGCATGTTGAGCGATGCGATCCTCACCATGAGCAGTTTGAACGTGATCGCAGGAGAATTGGACGCATGAGCGCTCGCACCCGACCCATCACCACCACGGCTGGTACGCGGCCCTTCGCCTTCAGTGAAGCGGCGCTTGCGGAGTGCAAAGCCTTGATGGCACGCTACCCCGAAGGCCGGAGCAAGAGCGCGTTGATCCCCATCCTGCACATCGCGCAGAGCGAGAACGACGGCTGGCTCAGCGTGAACGCGATGGATGCTGTTGCGCACGTCATGGGCTTGCAGCACATCGAGGTGTATGAAGTGGCCAGCTTCTACAGCATGTTCAACCTGCATCCGGTGGGCACCTACGTGTTGGATGTGTGCAGGACCGCGCCATGTATGCTTCGCGGCAGCGATGACCTGATCGCCCACTTGGAGAAGAAACTGGGCGTACACTGCGGCGAAACGACCAAGGACGGTATGTTCACCCTGAAAGGCGTGGAATGCCTCGGCAGCTGTGGTACCGCTCCGATGTTGCAATGCGGCGCGGGCTATCACGAGAAGCTCACGATCGAAAGCGCCGATGCTTTGATCGATGCCTTACGCGCTCGGAACCAACGGACCAATTACACGGACCAATGAGCTGTTGGCAGTTAACAGTCGACAGTCGACCCCCCCCCCCCCGCGTCAATGAGCCGCAAACTCCTCTTCGAACACATCGCCACCCCCGGTATCCGCGGGCTGGAAGGCTATCGCGCGAACGGCGGCTACCGCAGCGTGGAGAAGGCACTGCGGACGATGAGTCCCGAAGCCGTGCTGGAGGAAGTGAAGAAGAGCGGACTGCGTGGTCGTGGTGGCGCTGGCTTCCCGACGGGACTGAAGTGGAGCTTCCTCGCGAAGCCGGAAGGTGTTCCGCGCTACCTCGTAGTGAACGCCGACGAGAGCGAGCCCGGCACCTTCAAGGACCGCTACCTCATGGAGCGGATCCCGCACATGCTCATCGAGGGGATGATCACGAGCAGCTTCGCAATGGGCGCGCACACGAGCTACATCTACATCCGTGGTGAATACTTCTGTCGCCCGGATCATCGAACAAGCGATGCCGAAGCGCGCGCCGCAGGATGGCTGGGCAAGAACATCCTGGGCAGCGGCTTCGATCACGAGATCCACGTGCAGGTGGGAGCAGGTGCGTACATCTGCGGTGAAGAGACCGCACTACTTGAAAGCCTCGAAGGCAAACGCGGCAACCCGCGGATCAAGCCGCCCTTCCCTGCAGTGATGGGTCTTTACAACTGCCCGACCGTGGTGAACAATGTGGAGACCATCGCAGCTGTGGTGCCCATTGTGAACGATGGCGGCGAGGAGTACGCCAAGATCGGGATCGGTAAGAGCGCGGGAACCAAACTGATCAGTGCAGGCGGCAACGTCAAGCGGCCGGGCGTGTACGAGATCGACCTCGGCATCACCTGCGACGAGTTCATCAACAGTGATGAGTACTGCGGCGGTGTGGAAGGGCGCGCATTCAAAGCCGTGGTACCCGGCGGCAGCAGCGTGCCCATCATTCCTTACGAACTGTTCCTGAAGACCGCTACTGGCGAGAGCCGCTTGATGACGTACGAGAGCTTGGCCGATGGTGGTTTCGCGACCGGGACCATGATGGGTTCCGGTGGTTTCTACGCCTACAACGATGCGCAGTGCATCGTGCGCAGCACGTGGAACCACGCGCGCTTCTACAGCCACGAAAGTTGTGGACAGTGCAGTCCGTGTCGCGAAGGCACCGGCTGGATGGAGAAGATCCTGCACCGTCTGGAGCACGGCGAAGGCCGCTCGGAGGACATCGACCTGCTGTGGGACGTGCAGCGGAAGATCGAAGGCAACACCATCTGCCCGCTGGGCGATGCAGCCGCGTGGCCAGTGGCTTCGGCGATCCGCCACTTCCGCGATGAATTCGAATATCACATCCGGTTCCCGCAGAAAGTGAAGGATCCGAAGCACTTCGAGAAGGAACCTTTCGCGCGAAACCCCAAATTCGCGACCGCTTAACCATGCCCAAGGTCACCATCGACGGCGTAATGATCGAAGTCCCGGAAGGGACCACGATCCTGCAAGCGGCACGCATGATCGGCGAGCGCAACAAGGCCGACCGCCATGTGGTGCCACCGGCCATGTGCTACTACACCAACTTGAAGACGAGCGGTGGGTACTGCCGTTCATGCCTCGTGAAGGTGAGCAAGGGCAGTGATCGCGATCCGCGCCCCATGCCCAAGCCGGTGGCCAGTTGCCGCACGAACGTGATGGATGGCATGGAGGTGCAGAACACCACCAGCCCCGAACTGCTCGATGCGCGCAAAGGCGTGGTGGAGTTCCTGTTGATCAACCACCCGCTGGATTGCCCGATCTGCGACCAGGCCGGGGAGTGCCACCTGCAGGACCTCAGCTACGAGAACGGCACGGAAGCGAGCCGCTACGAATTCGAGCGACGCACCTTCGTGCCCATCGACATCGGCGATACGATCAAGCTGCACATGACGCGCTGCATCCTCTGCTACCGCTGTGTGAAGGTGGCGGACCAGATCACCGATGGGCGTGTGCATGGGGTGATCAACCGCGGCGATGTGAGCGAGATCAGCACCTACATCCAGAACGCGGTGGATAACGACTTCAGCGGGAACATGATCGATGTGTGCCCGGTGGGTGCGCTCACCGACAGGACCTTCCGCTTCGCCAGCCGGGTGTGGTTCACCAAGCCGGAGGATGCGCATCGCTCGTGCGAAAGGTGCAGTGGCAGGGTCGTGTTGTGGCTGAAGGGGAATGAAGTCCTTCGCGTGACCGGCCGCAAGGACCAGTGGGGTGAAGTGAAGGAGTTCATTTGCAACACCTGCCGTTTCGAGAAGAAGGATCTCGCCGATTGGAAAGTGGAAGGCCCTCGGCATATCGATCGTCACAGCGTGATCGGCCAGGGACACTATGAACTGGAGACCAAGCAGCAATTGCTTAAAGCGCCAGCACCGAACGTGCCTGAACTCGTCCGCAACAAGGAACTGAAGGAACGATGATCGCCACCGCCATCTTCCTGTTAGTGCTCTTCGTGATCACGCTTTCAGTGGCGGCGTATTCCACCTATGGTGAGCGCAAGGTCGCTGCCTTCCTTCAGGATCGCATCGGCCCCAACCGTGCGGGTCCTTTCGGGATCCTGCAACCACTTGCCGATGGAACGAAGATGTTCATGAAGGAGGATTTCGTTCCACTCCATGCGAACAAGAAACTCTTCCTCCTAGGACCGGCGATCGCCATGATCACCGCGCTGTTGACCGGAGTAGTGATCCCATGGGGTGGTACGCTCACGGTCTTCGGCACCACCATCAATCTGCAAGGCGCGGACCCCGAGATCGGCATCCTCTATGTGTTCGCGATGGTAAGCATCGGCGTGTACGGCATCATGCTCGGCGGTTGGGCCAGCAACAACAAGTTCGCGTTGCTGGGCGCTGTGCGCGCCGCGAGCCAGATGGTGAGCTACGAACTCGGCATGGGCCTGAGCATCGTGGCGCTGGTGATGCTTACCGGCACGCTGAGCCTAAGCGGGATCGTGGACTACCAGATCGCGCACGGCTGGGGCATCATTCAACAACCGCTCGGATTCCTGCTGTTCCTCGTGTGCGCCTTCGCCGAGACCAACCGCGCACCCTTCGACATGCCCGAGTGTGAGACGGAGCTCGTGGGCGGCTATCACACGGAGTTCAGCAGCATGCGCCTGGGCTTCTACCTCTTCGCGGAGTACACCAACATGTTCATCAGCAGCGCGGTGATCACCACGCTGTACTTCGGCGGTTACCATGTGCCGGGCCTGGCATCCTTGGGCCTCGATCCGAACGTGGCGGCGATCATCGGTGTCGCGGCGATGTTCGCCAAGACCTTCTTCTTCATCTTCTTCTTCATGTGGGTGCGTTGGTCGGTGCCTCGCTTCCGCTTCGACCAGTTGATGAACCTGGGTTGGAAGAAGCTGATCCCCTTGGGTATCCTGAACATCCTGCTCACTGGCGGCATCCATTACCTCTTCAACCACTGAGATGGGCGCCACGATGCAACCGTTGACGAACCGCTCCCGCGTGGTGAGCGACAAGAAGATGACGCTCATGGAGCGCATCTACCTGCCCGCGATCGTTGGCGGCCTGTCCATCACCATCCGCCACTTCTTCCGCAAGAAACCCACGATCCAATACCCGGAGCAGAAGCGGCCCATCGCGGAGATCTATAGGGGCCAACACATCTTGAAACGCGACGAGAAGGGACGCGAGCGCTGCACGGCCTGTGGGCTATGCGCCGTGGCCTGTCCGGCGGAAGCGATCACGATGGTGGCTGCCGAGCGCAAGCCGGGCGAAGAGCATTTGTACCGCGAGGAGAAGTACGCCCGCATCTATGAGATCGACATGCTGCGGTGCATCTTCTGTGGCGATTGCGAAGAGGCCTGCCCGAAGGAGGCCATCTTCCTTACGGACCGTATCGTTCAAGCGGATTACTTGCGCATGCCCTTCGTGTTCGGGAAGGATGAACTGGTGGAGCCCATGGATCCCACGAAACGTGTGGACGTGAGCAAGCGCCAGACGCCGGACGTGATCACGTTCAAACAGGAAAATCGTTACGCGCACAATCGTTAGGACCGGATGCTCGCGTTCTTCTACCTCTTCGCCGCCATCAGCATCATCAGTGCGCTGATCGTGGTGAGCGCGCGCAGCCCGATCAACAGCGTGATCGCGCTGATCGTCTGCTTCCTCAGCATCGCCGGGCACTACATCCTGCTGAACGCGCAGTTCCTCGCGATGGTGCACATCATCGTGTACACGGGCGCGATCATGGTGCTCTTCCTCTTCGTGATCATGCTCCTGAACCTGAACAAGGCCACCGAACCGATGAAGACCTTGGGCACACGCGCGTGGCAGCGGTACTTGCGGGCGGCTTGTTCTTCCTCACGCTTATGGCGGCCATGCGTCATGGGATCAACATCACACCGGCGAATGAATTCGACCCTGGCGTCGGTCTCGTGCGCAGCGTCGGCATGTCCTCTTTAAGGAATTCCTCCTGCCGTTCGAGGTGAGCAGCGTGCTCTTCCTCAGCGCGATGGTGGGCGTGGTGATGTTGGCGAAGAAGGAGGAAGTTCCAGCAACCATGGGCTTCCCAGGAAGGGCATCGCCCATGACGGAAGGCTTGACCATGGAACGAAGGCATCATCACCGCCATTCGTGTTGTTCCGCTGGAGCACTACGTGATCCTGAGCTTCCTCTTGTTCAGCATCGGCATAGCCGGTGTGGTGTTCCGTCGCAACACGATCATCATCCTCATGTGCCTGGAGTTGATGTTCAATAGTGTGAACCTCTTGCTCACGGCGTTCAGCGCATACCACAGCGATCCGCGGGCACAGGTCTTCGTGTTCTTCATCATGCTCGTGGCCGCTGCGGAAGTGACCGTCGGCTTGGCCATCCTGGTGATGATGAAGCGCAATGTGGATAGTGTGGACGTGAACCAATTGAACCGCTTGAAATGGTGATGACGGACCTCCTCGCGATGCTGGTGCCCGCCCTGCCATTGGCGGGGGCGGTCCTGTTGTCCGCCTTGCGTCGCAAGCTCAGCGCGACCGTCGCAGGCTCGATCGCCACGGCGCTGATCGCTATCTCCTTCGTTGCCACGGTCATCCTCTTCTCCGGGTTCGATACCGAAGCCGGTGGGCGCACTGTGCGGATCCTGGATTGGCTCAACATCACGGGCATGGATATCCCGTTGGCGCTGCGCATCGATGCGTTGTCGTTGACGATGATGTTGATCGTGACCGGCGTGGGTGCACTGATCCACCTCTACTCCATCGGGTACATGCACGACGACGAGCGCGCACCGACCTTCTTCGCGCAGCTGAACCTGTTCAGCTTCGCGATGCTGATGTTGGTGATGGGCTCCAACTTCCTCGTGACCTTCATCGGTTGGGAAGGCGTCGGTCTGTGCAGTTACCTCCTCATCGGTTTCTGGTACACCACACCCGATTACAACTACGCTGCGCGGAAGGCCTTCGTCATGAACCGCATCGGCGATGTGGGCATGGTGCTCGCCATGGCGCTGCTCTTCCATTTCCTCGGCACCTTGGAATACGCCGCAGTGATGGAACAGGCACACTCGATCCCCGCATGGGGGCTGCTCGCCATCACGCTCCTGCTCTTCTTCGGGGCCACGGGTAAGAGCGCGCAGATCCCGCTCTTCACCTGGCTGCCCGATGCCATGGCGGGTCCCACGCCGGTGAGCGCACTGATCCACGCCGCGACCATGGTCACCGCTGGCATCTTCCTGGTGGTGCGCAGCTCGGTGCTCTTCGAACTGGTGCCGTTCACCTGCGATGTGATCCTGTGGACCGGAACAGCGACCGCATTGCTCGCAGCGAGCATCGGGCTCTTCCAGAACGACATCAAGAAGGTGCTGGCGTATTCCACGGTGAGCCAGTTGGGCTACATGTTCGCGGCGCTGGGCATGGGCGCGTACAGCGCGGCCATGTTCCATGTGACCACGCACGCCTTCTTCAAAGCCCTGCTCTTCCTGGCTGCCGGTAGTGTGATCCACGCCTTGGGCGGCGAACAGGACATCCGGAAGATGGGCGGGTTGAAAGGCTCGATCAGAATCACCTTCGTCACCTTCTTCATCGGCACCATCGCGATCTCCGGACTTCCGCTGATGAGCGGTTTCTTCAGCAAGGACCTCATCCTTGCCCATGCCTTCCAACATTCGCCCGTGGCTTTCGGGCTGCTGGTGTTCGGTGCGGTGCTCACCACGTTCTACATGTTCCGCCTGCTGTTCCTGGTGTTCTATGGAACATATCGCGGCAAGGCGCATGCGCGACGAAAGTCCGCTTACGATGACGGTGCCGTTGATGGTGCTGGCCGTGTTGAGCGTGGTCGGTGGGGTGCTGAACCTGCCGCACCTCTTCGGCGGGCACGAGCCGATGAAGCACTTCCTGGAGACCGCCGCCGATGCCATCCGGTCCGAGGAGATCGAACTGAGCGCATCGACCGAATGGATCCTGATGGGGATCACAGCAGTGCTTGTGTTCACGACGATCGCCTTCGCCTATGGCCGCTTCGTGAAGCGTACCACCTTGGAGGGCGATGAAGCCGACATGCCGCTCTTGAAGCGCCCTGACGCACAGCGCTGGCGCGTGGATGAACTGTATGCTGCGCTCTTCGAGCAACCCTACGGCTGGTTAAGTGAACACTTCCATTCCATCGGCGAGTTGCGGATCATGGTCCCCTTGATGAACGGCGTGGGCGAAGCCGCGCTGCGTGTGGGCAACGTGGTGCGCAACTGCAGACCGGTAACGCGAGTTTCCATTTGCTGGCCATGGTCGCGGGCATCATCCTCTTCCTCGTCATCACCTTCTTGAGCAACTGAGATGATCGCCGCGCTCCTCCTGCTCATCCCCTTCCTCGCAGCCACACTGCTGGTGGTCCTGCGACCTACGAAGCATGCGCGTTCCGTGGCGCTGATCTCGTCCTTGGCAACGTTGGCGGTGGTTCTGATGGCATGGGCCACATACGCTGGATCCCCTGTGGTTCTCGCTGATCATGATTGGGTGCCTGCGTGGGGCCTGCGTTTCGTGATGGGCTACGATGGCGTGGGCTTGTTGATGCTGATCCTCACTGCGGTGGTGTTCCCGTTCATCATCGGTACCGGATACGGGGAGAAGTTGCAGCATCCCTCCTTGGTGAATGCATTGCTCCTATACACGCAGACCTTCCTCCTCGGTGTGTTCATGGCGCAGAATGCGTTGCTCTTCTACATCTTCTATGAGCTCACACTGATCCCGGTCTTCTTCCTGCTCTTGTATTGGGGAGGGGAACGGCGACGTGCGATCACGATCCGCTTCTTCATCTACACCCTGCTCGGTGGGCTGTCCCTTCTTTTCGGGATCATCTATTGCATGTCCCAGGGTCCGACGATGAACAGCGACTTCTCGGCACTCGCTGCGCTGAACCTTCCGATCGGTGTGCAGCACTGGCTCTTCTGGGTGCTCTTCCTCGCTTTCGCGATCAAGCTGCCCATCTTCCCCTTCCACAGTTGGCAACCGGATACGTACACCATGGCCCCGATGCAGGGCACCATGGTCCTGGCCGCCGTGATGCTGAAGATGGGACTGTACGGCGTGATCAAGCTCGTCTTCCCGATCGTGCCCGATGGAGTGGCCTTCTGGCGTGAAACGGTGATCGCCCTCAGCCTGATCGGGGCCGTGTACGGTGGTATCATCGCATTCCGCCAATGGGACCTGAAGCGCCTGATCGCGTACTCTTCGCTGAGCCACGTCGGGTTGATATGCGCCGGACTCTTCGCGTGGAACAGCTACGGTATCACCGGGTCGCTCTACCAAGCCTTCGCACACTCCATCCTGGTGCTATGCACGTTATACCTGTGCAGCGCACTGAAGGAGCGCGTGGGTAGCAGCGAGATGGACGCGATGGGCGGTTTGAAAGTGCGCACCCCACGACTGGCGGCCTTGTTCCTGCTGGTGCTGCTGAATGCGGTGGCGCTGCCGTTAACGCAGAGCTTCATCGGTGAGTGGCTGATGTTCCTGGGCTTGTGGCAGGTGAACGGCTGGCTCGCGGTCGTTGCGGTAAGCACGATCGTATTGGGTGCCATCTACATGCTCTACGCCTACCAGCGCGTGATGCTCGGTCCGGACAAGTGGCAGTTGGAGATGCCCGATGCATCGAACCGCGACCACCTGTTCCTGGTCACGCTGATCGCGATCACGTTGATCCTTGGGGTGTACCCTGCGCCGATCCTCGATCTCGTGGATCCTTCCGTTCAACTTCTTCTAAGCAGTTTGCCCTAGACGATGAGCGCCCTGATCCTGATCTCCGTGCTCGGCGTGGTGCTGCTGTACCTCGGCTTCGGGGACAACCGTAAGTGGTTGGCGCCGGTCGGGATACTCGGACTGCTCGCAGCGTTGACCATGTTGCTCTGCAGTTGGAATGTGGAGAGCCCTTTGTTCGCAGGCATGTTGAAGTTCGATGGCTACGCGATGGCATTCGACATGTCGCTGATCCTGCTTACGGTGCTCCTCTTCCTGTTCGGCATCGACTACTATGCCCGGATGCGAGAGAACGTCGCGGAGCAGTATGCGTTAATGTTGTTCTCCCTCGTCGGCGGGTTGATGCTCACGAGCTTCACCAATCTGCTCGTTCTTTTCTTGGGGATCGAGATCCTGAGCATCCCACTGTTCATCCTTGCGGGTGGAAAGCGCGACAGCTTCCGCAGCGGTGAGGCGGCCTTCAAGTACTTCCTGCAAGGATCCTTCGCCTCAGGATTCCTGCTCCTCGGCATCGCGTCTGATCTATGGAAGCACGGCCTCGTTCGACCTTGCGACGGTGCAAGCCGCGGTCGGCATCCGCCGGGCAAGGCAACATGCTCATGCTGCTCGGCCTGTTCTTCACCATCGTCGGTGTGGCGTTCAAGGTGGCCGCTGTGCCCTTCCACTTCTGGAGCCCCGATGTGTACGAAGGCGCCCCAACACTCGTGACCGCTTTCATGAGCACCGTGGTGAAGACCGCCGCGTTCGCGGGTTTCTACCGCTTGATCGAATACATGCATCTACCGGACGCGGTGCAGACCATGCTCGTGGTGGTGACGGTCTGCACACTCTTCCTCGGCAACATCGTGGCGTTGCGCCAGACCCAGTTCAAGCGCCTGATGGCGTATTCGAGCATCGCGCACACCGGCTTCCTGCTGATCATTTTCCTCGGGATCAGTGAGCGTACCTCCGGCGTGTTGTACTACTACCTCACCACGTACTCTATCGCCACGGTAGGGCTTTTCGTGGTCCTCACCCTGGCCAAGCGCGCCGCGAATGGCGACGAGAACATCCGGATCTTCCGAGGGCTTTTCCGTAGTGCGCCTTGGTTGGCCATCGCGACCATGTTGCTCCTGCTTTCCCTCGCAGGGATTCCGCTCACGGCCGGCTTCGTGGCGAAGTATCGCGTGTTCGCGTTGGGTATCGAGGCCGGCTACGTGGGCGTCACGGCTTTCGCGGTGGTGATGGCGCTGGTGGGCATCTACTACTACGTCATGGTGATCCGGGAAGCCTTCACCCCCAGCGAGCGCGGACCCCAATTGGTGGTGGCGCCGGTGAACTGGCTCGTGATCTCGTTCTGCGGCGTGGCGGTGGTGCTGCTGGGGTTGATGCCGGGGTTGATCGGGGCGTAGCAATTAGAGCTTGGAGCCCCTGATCCTGGCTCGCAACAGTTTGCTCTGCCTGTAGACCTCATCACGAAGCAGTTCGCCTGTCTCCGACCATTCTTGCGCGCGTCCATGGATCCTCTCATTCAATAACTCAACATAGGACCTGAGTTGCCCATTCTCGAACCAGCGCTTGATATATCCGGTAGTTCCATTGCCCCGATCCATCCGTTCGGAACTCTTCATTCCGCTCTCGAACCACTCAATGACAACGCGATCCGGCCACCCGTCCTCATCAGGCCACACGACCACTTCGACACGACGAGCATTCCCATTCGGATAGAAGCTCAGTATTGCCCCTTCGGTCGGTCCGCCGAAGATCCTATCAAACTGCGCGGTCGTATCTATCTCTGCCGCAATTGGATGAACAACTACCGCACTTCCATATCCAGAAGAGTCAACTCTCGTCTCGAAGACCTGAGCAGGGCATCGAAAAACAAGCCCGAACGCGACGACGGTCAAATATCTCATCCCGTGAACAACGCGTCCGCCCAAGGATCAGTGCTTCAGATCCCCTTCCCACTTGCTCACCACGCTTGTGGCTATCGCATTGCCCGCAACGTTGGTGGCGCTGCGGCCCGTGGTTCAGGATCTCTACATTTGAACTATGGGCAAGCTCGCGGAAAAGAAGATCGCTGTCGTCGAACGCATTCTTCGAACAGAGGACCCTGGTATCATCGACTCGGTGGATGAATTGCTTGATCGGGGATCCTTCGCTCTATCAGCCGCCCAACAAAAGGAGCTCGACGAGATCCGGGCGAAGCATCTGTCCGGCGATGGTGGTTCAAGCCCTTGGCCAGAAGCCCGTAAGCGGATCCTTCGCAAGCTGCGCAAATGAAATGGCGGCTCGACCTGAGGCGTGAGGCCGAAGTCGACATCCTCTCTGCCGCATCGTGGTATCAGTCCAAAAGCCCCGGCGTCGAATTGCGCTTTGTGCAAGAGGTGGATGATTGTGTGGCCTTTATCATGAGCAATCCTCGCGGGCCGGCGTTGGTCAATCGGACCGATCGGCAATTCCCGCTGAAGACCTTCCCTTTTCACGTAGTATTCACGATCGTCGTCGATGTGGTGCTAATCATGCGCGTTTACCACATGAAACGTGACCCACGGCGGAGGGTCGCGCGAACCATGCGCCGCAGACGCTAGTGCCCCAACTCCCCCTCCCACTTACTCATCGCACTGGTGGCGATCGCATTGCCCAAAACGTTGGTGGCGCTGGTGAATTGGCTGGTGCTCTCATTCTGCGGGGTGGCCGTGGTGCTGCTTGGCTTATTGCCGGGGTTGTTGAAGTAGGATCACCCCCTTCGCCTTCTGCTGGATCGCCGACCGACGATGTCGATCAGCCTTGCTTCAGCGCCAGCTTGCTATTCCTGTACCCGTACGCGAAGTAGCAGCACAGCCCGATGATCAACCACGCGGCGAACCACGCCCAATTGCTCACGGCCATGCCGGTAAGGAGGTAACAGCACGACGTGAGGCCAAGCACTGGGATCAAGGACCAATCCTTCACGTGCGCCAATACAGCGATGATGAGCGCCAACGGCCAGAACACAAGCAACGAGATGTTCTGTTGAGCGTTCTCGTGCGAGACATCCAGTAGATCCGTGAAGTAGCCGGGCACAAAGACAAGCACTGCGGCGAAGGATGCCGCGTAGAGCACAGGAGCCGTCCACCGGCTGTTCATGTGCGGCAGGTGGAAGCGCCCCTTTTCCCTTTCGCGGCGCGGAAGCATGAGCACCCCACCACAAACCAGCACGAAAGCAAAGAGCGTGGCGATGCTGGTGAAGTCGAGGATGAAGTTCTCGTCCGTGAAGAAGATCGGGACCCCCACTACCAGACCCGTCATGATCGTACTGAAGCCGGGTGTCTTGTACTTCGGGTGAATACTCGAAAAGCGCTTCGGCAGTAAGCCATCGCGGCTCATGCTCATCCAGATCCTCGGTTGCCCCATCTGGAAGACGAGCAGCACGCTGGTCATCGCCACCACTGCTCCAATGCTCACGATGAAGAGCATCCACTTCACCCCGCGCAGTTCGAAGACCTCCGCAAGCGGATCACTCACGCCAAGTAAGGACCAATCCACCATGCCAGTGAGGACGAGGGCCAGTGCGATGTATACCGTGGTGCAGATCACCAGGGAATAGATCATCCCGCGGGGCAGATCGCGTTGCGGGTCCTTGCTCTCTTCGGCCAATGTGCTCACCGCATCGAAACCGATGTAGGCGAAGAAGACCGCGCTCACGCCTGCCATTACGCCACCGAAGCCGTTGGGCATGAAGGGCGTCCAGTTCGAGATATCGACGTAAGTGATGCCCACGATGATCACCAATACGATGATCGCCAGCTTCACCATCACCATGGCGTTGCTCACATTGCGGCTCTCCTTTACGCCGACATATACAAGCCATGTGATGAGCGTATTGATGACCACAGCGGGCAGATCGAAGATGATGCGCAAGCTGCCGACCATCGGCGCCGCGTTCCATGCGAGCAATCCTTCACCTGCGGTGCCTGCATCGAACGCCGCGTGCGCGCTGCGATAGTTCGTGGACAACCATTCCGGCATGTGCAAGCCGAAGCCTTCGAGCAAATTGGTGAAGTAGCCACTCCAGCTGAAGGCCACGTAGATGTTGCCGATGCTGTACTCCATGAGCAGCGCCCAGCCGATGATCCACGCGAAGAGCTCCCCGAAGCTCACATAGGCATAGGTGTACGCGCTTCCGCTCGCGGGGACGCGCGCCGCGAACTCCGCGTAGCACAGCGCGGTGAAGCCGCACGCGATCCCGCAGATCACAAAGAGCATGATCACGCCCGGCCCACCGCTGAAGCACGCCTGGCCCATGCTGCTGAAACTGCCCGCACCGATGATGGCCGCGATCCCGAAGAAGGTGAGATCGCGAACAGTGAGGTGACGACCAAGCGCGTCGCCGCCGTGGATCTCTCCTTCCGATCCGGAGACGGTATCAATGGGTTTCTTTCGGAAGAGGCTTGTACGCATGCCGTCGAATGTACGCGGCTGTCCTGCGAAAAGCAGAAGAGGGCCGTGCGGCCCTCTTCAACAGTGATAAGTCCCTGTTCTATGGAAGCTCACAAGCACCCGTATGCACGTCCTTCAAGTCCTTGCTGAGAAGCATGTCGTTCGCGATCTTGGTGTTGGCCGTTCCCGCGTTCGTGGCCTTCACCTTCTCGAACCAGCACTTCGCCATGGTCAGATCCTTGGTGCTATAGAAGTGATAGAAACCAAGGTAGAAGTACGCCTCCTCCGCATCCGATGGCGACTTGGTGACCTCTTCCGGTTTCATTCTTCGCGTCACCTCCTCATAGTATGTGTGTGCCTGCCATGTCTTCTTCTCCGGGTCGAGTCCCACATTCGCACGCGCCCGGCCGAGATACCCTTGGTAGATGTTCGGCTGCTTGGTGATGTACTCCGCCCAAGCGGTATCGGCGGTTCCGTAGGCCTGTGCGCGCAACGCGATGCCTCCCAAATAGTACCAGTCATTCACGGCCACCTTGCCACTTGCCACTTTCGCCTTGTATGCCTCCATGGCCTTCGTATACAAGCGCGCGCGCTGGAACATCGATCCGGCTTCCGCGAAGAGGTCGGGGTCCGCTCCCTTCATGCGCGCGGCAGCGAGGAGCTTCTCTCCGGCAAGAGAATCATTTCCGAGCAAGGCAATGGCACGACCGTAATACTGTACATCGCTGCTCAAGAGCTTATCCGTGGGCTGCACTGCGAAATAGGCTTCCATGGCTTGCACTGCACGGGTGCTGTCCTTCAGTTCCACCAGGTCATACCCCTTCAGTCGCGCTAGAGAGTTGTTCTTCACGCCTTCCTGCTCCAACTCCTGGATCAAGGCCAGCGACTCCTTGTAGCTCTTCACCAAGTAGAGGAACTGGGCATAGCGAACGCGCGCGCTTTGGTCGCCTTTGTTCAGTGCGAGGTAGGTGTTGTAATCCGCCGTGGCCAGATCATACTTGCGGCTCATGAAGAACGATTCCGCACGGCCACGATACGCCGGAGCGAACGCAGGATCAAGGCCGATGGCCTTGGTGTACTCCGCGATCGCTGCTTCGTAGTTCACAGCACGATGGTACATGAGCGCTTTTTTCGCAACCGGACGAGCGGAAGATGGAGCCATGTCGATGGCGCGCTTGTAATTCACCAAAGGGCCGGTCGCATCGCTCGGGTTCGCTTCCAATTGGATGTCGCCCTTCATGATGTACGATTCAGGATCATTGGGGTCCAGCAACAAGGCTTGATCGATATGCGCCATGGCTTTTATCGGTTCCCCTTCTGGACCGAAGGCCATTCCCTCGGCGACTTCCCGCTGGGTTTGTGCTTGGAGCTTCTTGGAGAATTTGCTTTCGCGATCGGTAGCGGCGGTGATGGCCTGTTGGAATTGCACTTGGGCTTCGGCTTTCGCCCCTTTACTCCAAAGGATCTTGCCCAAACCAGCGTAGCTCAACGGGTTTCGCGGATTGAACTCGATGCCGCGTCGGTAGCACATCTCCGCACTATCCAACTGGTCATTGTAGTAGAAATTCTCGCCGTAGTAGAACCACGTCTCGCCATCCTTCGGGCTCGCGGCGAGCAGGCCACGGAACACCAAAGCAGCAGGTGCGAAACGCTCGCCATTGGTCATGCCTATGGCTTCGGTCAAGGATTGCGCCTGGCTGCCCATGGACAGCAGCAGCACGATGACCAGGCTTGCGATATTCTTCATTCGGTCTTTCACGGTCCTATCGATTGATGATCTCCACATTGCGGGCAGGAACCCTGATCGGGGCCAAGCCGGATTTGAGGATGATCCGTTGGCCTTTATGGCCGGCAACAAAGGAAACAAAACCGGTGCCAAGGCCGGAGCGGCCTTCCACCAGCAAGGCATATAGCGTACGCCGAAGCGGGTAACTACCATCGGCCAAGGTGGACTGGTTCGGCAGGACCGCTGCGCCGGTGTCACTCACGGCACATAGGGTCAGGCCTTCGCGCAGCGCCCTGCATGCAGGGTTGTCCAGGTCACTGATCCGGGCGAAGGACAGCAGGCCGACCGATCGGTCGTCGATCGCGATCCTTCGCACTAAGCTGTCGGTGTTCGCCATCGTGCTTGCGGTTCGCACTTGCGAGGCATTCCCTGCGAACAAGGAATCCACCAAGCTGCGCACCACGCCGGTCCCGGCGCCATCGAACAAGGCCCTGGGTTGTGCCCCCTCTGAAATACTTGCTCGGAGCTGGTCGAGGGTGATGGTACCGTCCGCCGCCTTCAGGCCCTGAACAAGCGCAATACCATCCGTTAACACGGGCACTACATCCGGAGATAGGTTCCGCGTCCTGAAGTAGGCTTCCTGCTCGGCGCCAGGCAAGCAAGTGGTGAATACGACACGAACGGAGTCGTCCATCATCCGCTTGAGCAATTCCGCTTCCGGCAGGTAGGTGATCCGGACCTTGGCGTTCTCATAGATGCTCTCGAACGCGAACTTCTCCGACTCAAGGATGATCCTGAAATCCTCGTCGGCCAACACGAGGATGTCTCCCTTGGTCGGGGTATCATCCGATCGGGGATCCGGCGGGTTGGTGGTGCATGCGGCAAGCAGCACCGTACCACACCATGCGATCATGCCAACGAGTTTCATGTTGCCGGATCAGCGTCCCGGGTCTGCCTGGACTTTTTCACGATCAATGCGATCCGAAGCAGTCCGTAGGTCAACAGCACCCCGCCGATGGCCGCACGATACCGCACAACGATGTCCAACGCCACGGTAGTGAGAAGCAACGCCGATCCCGCACAGAGATAAACGATCGGCATGCCGATCCGAAGGATCATATAGAGCGCCTTCATTATCAACTCGGAAATGGATCCCTGGCAGCGAAAGGTGCTGACCCACAAAGATCACTTCAGTGTGAAACGGATGGGCAGGTTGTACTGCACACGCACCGGCTTACCGCGCTGCTTACCGGGCTCCCATTCAGGCATGGCCTTCACCACACGAATGGCCTCCTGGTCGCAGCCACCGCCAATACCGCGCAACACTTTCGGGTCGCGCACCTTGCCGTTCTCATCCACCACGAAGGTCATATACACCACGCCGCTGATCATGGCGTCCTGTGCCATTTGCGGGTACTTCACCGCTTTGCTCAGGTACTTGAACAACTCCGCTTCGCCACCCGGGAAAGCGGGCATCTCCTCCACGATGGTGAAGATCTGTGGCTCGGCTTCCGGAACCGGGGGCGGGGGTGCCTCCATCTTCTCTCCCTCCTGCGTTACCGTGCCGGCATTCGTCTCCTGAAGGATCTCCTGGGTCGGCGGCGGTTCCTCCACCGGCTCGTCCGATGCGGTGAGTTCCGTGAACTGCACCTGCTCCACCTTGATCGGTTCGGGTTCCACCGGCGGAAGCACCTCTTCCTCCTTCTTCTCCTCCTCGAACAGGTCGAGGTTCACGTCCACGATCTTCTTCTCGGTCACCACGGTTTCATCCCCGCTCAACGCGGCGACCAATTTCGGTGTTCCGATGGCGACCCCGAACAGGAGGATGGAACCCACCAATGCCTTTGCCAAGCCGCGCGCATAATCCCTGCGCAACACGAATGCGCCATACGCCTGCTGGCGGTCCAGGAAGACCATGTTGTTGCGGGCTGTAGCCAGCACGTTGCTCCAGCCGAGGTCCAATGACATGAGCATCGCCAGTACGAGCAGTGGCGAAAGCATAAGGAGCACGGTAAGGAAGTCAAGGAGCGTGGTCATGGCTTAAAGATTTGCCTTTTCGATGTTGAGCAACGCCTGCTCGTCCCGTTTCAAGCTGTCCATCACGCCGTAAGAGCCGATACCGCTGATGTCCATTTCATCCACCATATCGATCATGTTGCGGTACTTGGCGTCCGGGTCCGTCTTGATGATCGCCTTCAAGTTCTCCTTCGAGCCGGTGAGCTCCTTGCGCCGCGCGGTGTATTCCTCTTCGGTGATCTTCTTGTCGTTGAATTGCCTTGCCAGGTCGTTCAGTTTCGCGATGGTCTCCTTGTTCTTTTCCACAAGCACCTTGCGTACCTCGCTGAAATCCGTCCGGGACAAGGTGGTGGGCGGTTTCCCGTCCTTGTTGCCCGCTGGATAGAACTGGCCGAAGTAGTAGAAGATCTGATCGCTCTTGGTAAGTAACAAGGTCACCGCATTCTCCAGCTTCGTAGGGGGTGGCGGAGGCGAGCCGGGTGGAGGCGGGACCGGGTACGTCATCTGCAACGTGCTCGGCTTGTACATGGTGGTGGTGAGGATGAAGAAGGTGAGCAGCAGGAACGCCAAGTCCACCATTGGCGTCATGTCGATGTGCGTGCTGGCCTTCTTGGCCCGCTTCTTCTGGTGGCGTCCGCCGCCGCCTCCTCCACCTTCGGGTACTTGTGCCATGGTGTGTTCTCTGTGGTCGGCCTTCCATCAGCATCCCGTACACGGGACCCGGTGGAAGGTTCGATCGGTTCTTACATCCTCGACGATTCGAGGTCGGTGATCATCTTGAACTTACTGATCTGGATCCCTGGTGCTTGGAAGGTCCGGATCACTTCCGCCACGCGGCTGTAATTGGTGTTGCCATCCGCTTTGAGCGCCACGATCGGATTGGTCTGGGCATCGTTGTAGAAGATGTTCCGTGTGATCATGATCCAATCACGCAATTGGTTGTTGGCGCTATCCAATGGGATCCCCTTGAACTTGGCCGTGAACTCCTTCCGGTCGTCGCCACTGTCCAACGCAAGGAACGCTTGCAATTGTTGGATCGGTATACCCACCGGCCCGACATTGGCGAACTTGATCTTGTCCTCTTCGGTCGGAACGAAGTTCACACGCTTGCCCAGCTCTTCAAGCACCGCGAAGCGAACTCCCTTGTCGGTCATGTCCCAGAACACATGGCCTGCGGTATCCACCAGGATCGTCATCATATTGGTCATCGGGATGGGCGACTCGGACATGGATGCGGGCGTATCGACCACCACCGCTTCCTCCGGCCGGAACTGCGCGGTGAGCATGAAGAAGGTCACCAGCAGGAAGGCCAGATCCACCATGGGTGTCATGTCCAGGGCGGGACTGCCCTTCGGCATTTTCAGCTTTGGCATGGTGCGCTTTGTTAGGGTTGGGCGATGCAAGCATCGCTCCTGCCATTATTTGTGGAGGGCCAAGGTCTTGCTGATGCTGAACCCCGCCTCGTCGATACCATGGGTGATGGCGTCGATCCGGTTGCTGAAATAATTGAAGAAGATGATGGCGATGCACGATCCCGTGATACCGAGCGCCGTGTTGATCAGTGCCTCGGAGATACCGGTGGATAGTGCCGTGGCATCCGGCGCACCCGAAGTGGCCAACGCGCTGAAGGCCCTGATCATACCGAGTACGGTTCCGATCAGGCCGAGCAGCGTACTGATGCTCGCGCAGGTGGAAAGGATCACCATGTTCTTGGTGAGCATCGGCAATTCAAGCGCGGTCGCTTCCTCCAACTCCTGCTTCACTGCTTGCAAGCGGGTCTCCTTGTCATGGGCCGCATCATACAGCACCGTCTTGTACTTCTCCATGCCACTGCGCATCACGCTGGCTACGGATCCTTTCTGTTCGTCGCACACCTCAACGGCCTTTTCCACATCATCATTCGCCAAGTGCCTGCGCACCTCAATGATGAAGCTGTCGATGCGGCCCTTGCCCTTCGCACGGGCGAGGGTGATGAAACGCTCCACGGCGAAAACGATGACGATCAGGTTCACGCTGATCAGGATCGGCACGATGAAACCACCCTTGTAGATGGTGCCATACAATTTACCCGGGTTGGTATCGATCGGGTGCCCATGTATCGGGTCGCTGTTCTGGAAGTTCGACGGGTCGCCCAGTACGAACATGTAGATGGACACGCTGATGATCAGCACCAGGGGAAAGACGATGGCCACGAAGAGTGAATTCATCTTCCCGCTTTTCTCATTGCTCATTGGAGGTCGGCTTTGGGTTGGTTCGATTGCTCGGTTGATCCTGCTCTGTTCATTTCGGACCATCGCTTTGGCGGCAGATGGACCCGATCAGGGGTCGCAAACCTAGTAACCTTCCTCGTTCAGCGCTAACAGAACGGTGCGGTAAGTAGGTGAGGATGCCCGGCTAAAGGAACGCAAGGCCCGACGCCGTGGTATGTTCCGCTGCTCCTAAGGCAGGGAACGGTATGTCCGGAACAGGGAACGGGGCACGCGGAGGTGCTGGTTCCGAACGGGAACACCATGAAACAGGAGCACCCGCCTTCCAGCGGGTGCTCCGATCCACTAATTCTCGATCAATGCTTGATCACGCGACGCACCTCTTCACGGCTTCCATCACGCAGTCGCACGAAATACATCCCTTCTGAGAACGCAGAGAGGTCCACTTGGGTCCGAGAGGCGATTCCAATGCGCTGTGCAGTCCGGGGAGCAACAAGCACGCGACCGGTCATGTCCAGCACATCCACAAGGGCGTTCGCCGATGCGCCGGTCCATTCGATCACCACATTGCCTTCGGTGGGGTTGGGATAGGTATTGAACGAAGCTTCAACAGCCTCTTCCAAGCCCTGTGATGGCAACTGGATGAATGATACGTCATCCACATAGAACAACGGCACATTGGGGGCGCCACCCGCATAGGCGAAGAAGTCGATGCCGCCAAGCTGGCTGGGTCCGGGTACATCGGTCATCCATGTGTACTGGATGGTGCCGTCTATGGCAACCGTTCCCTGCATATTGATCAAGTCCAGGACCATGATCACATTGAACCACTGATCATGTGGATAGGTTCCGGTCGCGGTCACCGCATTCACCAAGTATTCGATAGTGCCATCCGGAAGGAATGTGATATCGTTCATCCAACTTCCAGCACCGGGGACCTGGTTGTGTTGGATGTTGAAGTATCCACCAGAGCCCGTGGGGATGTACATGTACCAACTCAGGCCATACAGCCCGGTGGTCCGATCCCCCAATTCCAGGATCAGGTCGGTAGGGCCGCCAGCCGCCACTCCGCTCACCTTCATGCTCAAGGTTCCGGAGTAGGCTTGTTCATCGCTGATCGGGGTATCCTCGCTGCCGCCGGGTGCTTGGCCCCAAGTATTCCATGGCGCACCGAGCGTTTGGGCGACCAAGGCGCCAGACGTCTGAGCGTCGAAGTCCTCGTAGATCAAAATGGTTTGCGCCGACAGGCTACTGATCAGTGCGAAGGCGCCGAGTCCGAGTAGTGTTCGTTTCATGATAAGGGGTTTGGTTTGGGTTGAAAAGTTACTTCAAAAAGACGGTGATCCGACTTTGCGGTCACATTTCTACTAGGCACTGGGTCCTGGTCATTGAGATCCTGCCCGCGCACGGGTACGGGATCCCTAGGCACGATCGAAAAGCAAGGGGCAATGAGTTCAACATCCATGACACTCAGCGCGGCTACCTTTGGCCGCTTTTCAAGAACCCGCGATGGACAAGCGTTTCCCGCAGTATGATGAACTCGACCTGCCCAGAGTCGCCGAGGAGGTATTGAAGCAGTGGGAGGCCGAGGACACCTTCGGCCAGAGCCTTGAACTGCGCAAGGACGCGCCGCCCTTCGTCTTCTACGAAGGTCCACCCAGCGCCAACGGATTGCCCGGCATCCACCATGTGATGGCGCGAGCGATCAAGGACATCTTCTGCCGCTACCAGACCCAGAAGGGTAAGCTCGTACACCGCAAAGCGGGTTGGGACACCCACGGTCTACCGATCGAACTCGGTGTGGAGAAGGAGCTCGGCATCACCAAGGAGGACATCGGGAAGAAGATCAGCATCGAGGAATACAATGCGGCCTGCAAGAAGGCTGTGATGCGCTACACCGATGTGTGGAACGACATGACGCGGCGGATCGGGTTCTGGCTGGACCTGGAGCACCCGTACGTGACCTACACAACCAAGTACATCGAGAGCGTGTGGTGGTTGTTGAAGCAGCTCTATGATCAGGACCTGTTGTACAAGGGCTATACGATCCAGCCGTATTCTCCGGCCGCCGGAACAGGCCTCAGCTCCCACGAACTGAACCAACCCGGCACCTACAAGCCGGTGAAGGACACTAGCGCTGTGGCCATGTTCAAGGTCATCCGCGACAAGAGTTCTGAATTCCTCTTCAGCGGCATCGACTCCCCCTCTCCTCGGGAGAAGGGGCCGGGGGATGAGGGGCATTCACACCCTCTCCCCGGGAGAGGGGCCGTGGGTGAGGGTGTCTTCATCCTTGCATGGACCACCGCAGCTCTATTCTCCTGTGCAAGACGGCGCTCACCGTGGGGCCGGAGACCGCAAACAGTGATTCTAGAGCTTCAACCCGTACACCCACGAGCCGCAGACCATGGTGCTCGCGAAGTCACGGGTCGGCGCGTATTTCAGTGAGAAGAGCTTCATTGACCCTGCGGCTTGGGAGGCTGCTGCTGAAGCCTATGCGAAGGATGGGAAGCACACGCCTTGGACCATGGACCAGGAGTTCTTCGGACACCAGTTGGAAGGCATCCGCTACGAGCAACTCCTCCCCTACGGGACACCTGAAGGCGGCGATGCCTTCAAGGTGATCGGCGGCGATTTCGTGACCACGGAAGATGGCACCGGCGTCGTACACACGGCTCCAAGTTTCGGTGCGGACGATATGCGCGTGGCCCGTCAGCACAACATCGGCACGCTCACCTTGGTGGACCTGCAAGGCCGCTTCACCATGGAGATGGGCGAGTTCGCGGGCAAGTACGTGAAGAACGAATACTACCCCGCAGGCACTGCGCCGGAGAAGAGCGTCGATGTGGAGATCAGCATCAAGCTGAAGGAGATGGGCCGCGCCTTCAAGGTGGAGAAGTACGAGCACAACTACCCGCACTGCTGGCGCACCGACAAGCCCATCCTCTACTACCCGCTGGATAGCTGGTTCGTGCGCACCACGGCAAAGAAGGACCGACTGATCGCACTGAACAAGACGATCAACTGGAAGCCCGAGAGCACCGGCACGGGTCGCTTCGGGAATTGGCTGGAGAACCTACAGGACTGGAACCTCAGCCGCAGCCGGTACTGGGGCGTGCCGCTCCCGATCTGGCGAACGGAGGATGGTGACGAGGAGCTTTGCATTGGTTCATTGAAGCAGTTGAAGGAGGAGATCGCGCGTAGCGTCGCCGCAGGCAACATGCCTGCGGATCCGATCGCCGCCTTCGACCCAGCGGACATGAGCGACGCCAATTACGACACCGTCGATCTGCATCGTCCGTACGCCGACAACATCGTCCTGGTGTCGCCAAGCGGCAAACCGATGACGAGAGAGACCGACCTCATCGATGTGTGGTTCGATAGCGGCGCGATGCCCTACGCACAATTGCACTACCCTTTCGAGAACGATGCCGACCTGAAGGAGAAATTCCCCGCTGACTTCATTGCCGAAGGCGTCGATCAAACGCGCGGTTGGTTCTACACACTGCATGCGATCAGCACGCTCGTCTTCGATCAGGTCGCATACAAGGCCGTGGTGAGCAACGGCCTCGTGCTGGACAAGAGCGGCCAGAAAATGAGCAAGCGCCTCGGCAACGCCGTGGACCCGTTCAAGACGCTCGATGAGTACGGTGCCGATGCGGTGCGCTGGTACATGATCAGCAACGCATCGCCGTGGGACAACCTGAAGTTCGACGCGGAGGGCATCACCGAGGTGCAGCGCAAGTTCTTCCGCGCCCTCTTCAACACCTACAACTTCTTCGCGCTCTACGCCAACATCGACAAGTATGTCCCCCCTTCTCCCCGGGAGAAGGGGTCGGGGGATGAGGGCGCATTGACTGAGATGGATCGCTGGGTTCTCTCGCGGTTGAATTCATTGATCAAGCTGGCCGACACGAACTACACCGAATACGAACCCACCATCGCCGCGCGCGCCATCCAGGACTTCGTGGTGGAGGATGTGAGCAACTGGTACGTGCGCCTCAACCGTCGCCGTTTCTGGAAAGGCGATACCGGCACCGACAAGACCGCTGCATTCCAAACACTGCACCGCTGTCTCGAGGTCGTGGCGATGCTCAGCGCGCCCATCGCACCCTTCTTCAGCGACCGCCTGTACCGTGACCTCAAGGGATCGAGTGTTCATCTTAGCGATTGGCCAAAGGCCGATGAGTCGCTGATCGACACCGACCTGGAAGAGCGGACCAAACTCGCGCAACAGCTCACTTCGCTCGCGCTTAGCATCCGTAAGAAGGAAGGCCATCGCGTACGGCAGCCTTTGCAACGCATGATGGTGCCCGTGTTGGACGAGACCATGCGCAAGCGTCTTTCCGCGATCCAGGAATTGGTACTGAACGAAGTGAACGTGAAGGAACTTGTGATGCTTGACCCCAGCGAAAGTAAACTCACCAAGAAGATCAAGCCGGACTTCAAGAAGCTCGGCGCGCGCATGGGTAAGTTGATGAAGAGCGTGGCGGCGGCAGTGAACGGATTCGACCAAGCACGGATCGCCGCCTTGGAGACCGCAGGTTCGTTGAAACTCACGGTCGAGGGTCAGGAGGTGGAACTCCTACGCGACGACGTGGAGATCACCGCCGAGACCATCCCGGGCCTGAGTGTGGCTTCGGACGGTCAACTCATCGTCGCCTTGGACATCACCTTATCGGATGAACTTCGTCAAGAAGGACTTGCTCGGGAGCTGGTCAGCCGGATCCAGACCCTTCGCAAGGAGAGCGGATTCGAGGTCACCGATCGGATACACCTGCATATTCTTGATGCTGGTGACGCCCGACTGGCGCACGCTGTACGGCACCATTCGGCCTATATCCTGTCGGAGACCCTTGCTGTAACACCTGAGGACCAGGTCATTGTGTCGTCCCTTCCGATCGGGTCGCCAGGTGTACACCAAGTGGAATTGGACGACACCTTGCAATGCGCGCTATCCCTGATGCGGTCGGCCAATTGAAGGGTGAAGGCGGCTATATTTGCGGACCTTTTACAAAATCCGGAACGTCATGGCCAAGAAACCCGCGAAGAAGCCTGCCAAGCCTGTGAAGAAGGCCGCAGCCAAGAAAGTCGCCAAGTCGGCGAAGCCTGCCGCGAAATCCAAGGCCAAGTCGAAAACGGCCAAGCCCGTGAAGAAAGCGGCGCCCAAGAAAGCCAGTGCACCGACCAAAAAGAAGGCCCCTGCCAAAGTGGTGAAGAAGGCCGTTGTGAAGAAAGTGGCGGCGAAGCCTGTTGCGAAGAAGGCCGTCGTAAAGCCGACCAAGCAGGCGGCACCCAAAAAGATCGTGGCGAGCAAGCCAGCACCCAAGACCGTGGCCAAGGCCGCGCCCAAGGCTGCCGTTGCAAAGCCAGTAACCCACCCGGCCAAACCCGTTGCGGCCCCTAAGACCAAGAAAAAGAACGTGAAGAAGGAAGCGAAGGAGGTGGTGAAGGCCGCTCCGTTGGTAACACAGGTATCCGTTCCGAACCGGCCCATGCCCCCTCCGGTGGTGAAGAAGCAGGTATCGACCTTGATGAGTGCTGACAAGTTGCGCTACAATGACGACGAGCTTGAGGAGTTCAAGGAGATCATCATGAAGAAGCTGGATGAGGCGCGCAAGGACTACGACCTCCTGAAGCAAACGCTGGCCAACACGGACAACAACGGCACGGATGACACAAGCCCCTCGTTCAAGATGATCGAGGACGGCAGTGAAACCTTGAGCCGGGAAGAGACCGCACAGTTGGCCGCACGCCAGGAGAAGTTCATCAAGCACTTGGAGGATGCGCAACTGCGGATCCGCAACAAGACCTACGGCATTTGCCGTGTCACCGGTCGTTTGATCAGCAAGGAACGTCTGCGCTTGGTACCCCATGCCACGTTGAGCATTGAGGCCAAGCAGCAGATGGGCAACTGAGGATGCGCAGGTCGAGGGGCATGGAGGTGATCATCTCCGCGTCCGGTGGACCGCATACCCGACCATGAAGCGAGCGCTCACCATCATCCTGCTCGTCCTTCTGGCCGATCAGGTACTGAAGGTGTGGGTGAAGCTCACGTTCTTTTACGACACCGCGATCCCGCTTGCAGGCGACTGGTCCTTTCTGCATTTCATCGAGAACCGGGGCATGGCCTTCGGGATGGAGTTCGGCGGGCAGGCCGGTAAACTGGCCCTGACGTTATTGCGCATCGCCGCAGTGACAGGGATCGGGTACGCGCTCGTGCGCATGGTGAAGCATGGGGCAAGCCGAACAGCGGTGGCCAGCGTGGCGTTGGTGTTCGCCGGAGCGCTGGGGAATATCATCGACAGCACCTTCTACGGTCTCCTCTTCAGTACCAGTACTCCGCTCGCGAAAGCGGTCCTCTTTCCACCGGATGGCGGTTACGCCCCTCTCTTCCACGGCGCCGTGGTGGACATGTTCTACTTCCCGCTCTGGGAAGGCCGTTTGCCGGATTGGATCCCGGCTTGGGGTGGTGAGTACTTCGTGTTCTTCCGCCCCGTGTTCAACCTCGCCGATGCGGCGATCTCTATTGGGATCGGCCTGTTCATCCTCTCGCAACGGAAGGACCGTAAGGGGTCGGCGCGCTCAGGTCGGGTTCCAGAGGCCGGGACCGAGCCGAACTCGGAAATGACAACTCCGGTTCCCGAGCCGGAACCAACGCCCGCAGGGCCGCCACTTTCCTAGCCGATGCGCGCACATCGGTGGCGCGACTGGTTCTTCGCCGTGCTGCTGCACGCACCGGTCCTCGCACCACTTATTGCACACTACTCACCGGGGGAAGGTGATCCACGGATCCCCACGGGATTCATGCAGTACGACCAACCTTACTACATGGCGAACGCGCGCCAGTACCTCGATGGCGCATCGAACGGACCGCTGTACGCCCTCCCCTTCTCGGCCGATCCGGGGTCGGAGCCCATCCACTTCCAACCGCAGACCATCCTGCTCGCCGCTGTCTGGTGGATCACGAACATGGATCCGGGTCTCTTGTTCAGTTTGTTCGGCGTGGTGTTCGGGATCCTGTGCGTGGTGATGACGTTGGCGGTGTTGCGGGAGGTTCTTCCGGAACAGCTTCACTCGAGATGGATCGAACTCCTGTTCATCTGGGGCGGCGGTGTGCTTTGCGTTGGCGGCGTCGCGTACGGGCTGCTTTACGGCGAAGGGTTGGAGGGTTCGTGGATCCGTGCATTCCGGTTCGACCCTGCGAACGGATACTGGTTCATGAACCTGGGCCGCAATCTCATCTTCCCGCTCGAAGCGTATTACCACTTCCTCTTCTTCTCCATCATCCTTCTGGTCATCCGTGGTCGCTTCGCAGGGGCCTTCGCGGTAACTGTGATCCTCGCGCTATCACATCCCTTCACAGGTATCGCCACCGTTGCCATGCTGACGTTGTGGTCCTTGCTATCACGGCGCTCAACCTCTTCGCAGCGCGCGCCGTGGTGGTTCGTTGGGTGCAACGCGTTGTTGTTGGGCCTCATCCTGTTCCAACACGCGGTGCTGTTACCGCGTGATCCGGAGCATGCGATCCTTGTTGCGCAATGGACCCGACCGTGGATCGTGGAACCCATCAGCACCATTGGCGCTTACGCCCTCGTCGCTGCGCTTGCGCTCATCCGGATCCTTCGGCCCGGCGGGTTTCCTCTTCGAGGATCACACAGTTCGATGCTCCTCGTGGTGTGGGTGGTCGTGTGGCTGGCGCTCGAGAATCACGACCTCTTCATGACCGCCATCCAGCCGGCTCATTTCACGCGCGGTTATGCATGGGCGGGGCTGTTCCTCTTGGGGGCACCAGTGCTTGCCCGCTGGTTCGCACAGTTGCGATCATCCACTTGGCGATGGCCGGTACTCGGGCTCGCGACCGCGTTGTTCTTGACGGACAACGCCGTTTGGCTGGGCAAGCGAACGGTGGAGTTCCATAACGGTGCAGGCGAAGCGATCAACCTGACCCCGGAGCTGAAGGAAGTGCTGGACCGGCTCGCGAAGATCCCTTCCGGGAATTCTCTTGTGGTCGCGGACGACCCCATGGTGGCATACCTGGCTCTGGTCTACACACCGCATCGCACGTACTACTCGCATCGGTCCAACACGCCTTGGGCGGATCAACGGCATCGATCCCTGAACGACTTCTTCGATGGGCGGATCACCGATCCACTGTTGAGCGGAGAACTGATCGTGGTCCACTACAAGTCGGCACACGAATTCGTGTTCGCCCGGAATGCGAAAGTCCTATTCAGCAATTCTTCGTACGAGGTGTTCGCACTTCAGAAGGATTCAGGCCGGGATGCTCCGGAGTAGCCCCTTTTGAACGAGTAGCTCCGCGATCTGCACGGCGTTGGTCGCGGCGCCTTTGCGCAGGTTGTCCGCCACGATCCACATATTCAATGTGCGGGGCTGGGTCTCATCGCGCCGCAACCGACCCACAAAGACCTCAT
This sequence comes from Flavobacteriales bacterium, assembly GCA_016721005.1. Lineage (GTDB taxonomy): Bacteria > Bacteroidota > Bacteroidia > Flavobacteriales_F > PHOS-HE28 > PHOS-HE28. Next base: position 473,858 of record JADKJM010000019.1, on the reverse strand, counting down.
CGCGACCATGCGCGATCAGCGGCATGGGATACTCATCCTTCTCCGGCTCATCCATCAGTTGCAAGCCGGGCGCTTCCCGCAGGAGCTTTCGCACCTCATCCAACTCGAACTCCTTCGCGAACTCCACGTTCACCGCTTCACTGTGACCGCCGGTCACCGGCACACGCACCGCAGTGGCGGTCACGCGGATCGCAGGATCGAGGATCTTCTTCGTCTCGTGTACCAACTTCATCTCCTCCTTCGTGTAGCCGTTGTCCGTGAAGGCATCACACCGCGGGATCACATTGCGATCGATCCGGAACGGATACGCCATCCCGCCTTCGATCCCGTTACGCTCATTCTCCATCTGCTCCACCGCCTTGGCTCCGGTCCCGGTAACACTCTGGTAGGTTGAAACAATGACGCGTTCCACGCCGAATGCCCTGTGCAAAGGAGCGAGCGCCAGCACCATTTGGATCGTGCTGCAATTCGGGTTGGCGATGATCCGATCCTCGGTGGTCAATACATGGCCATTGATCTCCGGCACGATCAACTTCTTGCCCGGCATCATGCGCCACGCACTGCTATTGTCGATGACCGTGCAACCAACTTCCGCGAATCGTGGCGCCCACTCCAACGAGGTAGCGCCACCTGCAGAGAACAACGCGATATCCGGACGCGCCGCGATCCCCGCCTCCATGCTGATCACTTCAACGTCCTTCCCACGGAACCGGATCATGCCGCCGACACTCCGCGCGGTGGCGATCGGAAGCAACTCGTCCACGGGGAATTCACGCTCCTCAAGAACCTTGAGCATCACCCCACCGACCAGACCGGTGGCACCTACTACAGCGACTTTCATGTTGTGGATGGAACGAAGTACGGCGGTCGAAAGTACTACCTTGTCCACTGGTCCAGAGAGCCGGACCCCACTTCCAAGATGATCATTCGAGTACGTTCCTTCGAGTTGTTCCGCGTGATCGGATCGCTCCTTTTGCTGCTGCTGACCATGACCCCGATCTACGGCCAACTCGCCGATGATTTCGAGGACGGGGACTTCACCATCGGTACGGTATGGAGCGGCAATGATGGCCTGTTCACGGTCGTTGACCAAGGCGGGAATCTCGCCCTTCGCAGTAACAGTCCCGGAGTCGCGAACTACTACCTCAGCACGCCCAGCACGTTGGCTTCCGATGCGCGCTGGGAATGGTTCATCGATCTGCGTTTCGCCACCAGCGGCGCGAATTACGTGGACACCTATTTGATGAGCGACAACGCCGATCTGTCCGCTGTGCAGAACGGGTGGTTCGTTCGCATGGGAGGAACGAGTGATCTGGTCGAGTTGTACAAGCGGGTGAGTGGAACGAACACCTTGATCATTGCCAGCCCTCCAGGGATCATCAACAGCAGCACCAGCAATCCGTTCAAGATCCGGGTGGAGCGTTCTGCGGCGAATGATTGGACACTGTTCTTCGATGATGGCAACACGGGGACGTTCGCGAGCGCTGGCCCGGTATCCGATGCCACGATGTCCAGCTGCTCACACTTCGGGATCTACGTGGTACAGAGCAGCGCGGCCAGTCCGATCAACAACCACTTCTTCGACGACTTCGTGGCGGGGAATATCCCCGTGGACTTCACTGCACCCGTGCTGCTGAGTGCCGATGTGATCAGCACCACGATCGTGGATCTCGTGTTCGATGAGCCGCTTGCCTCGGCATCGGTCACACCAACCACGAACTATGTGATCAACAACGGGATCGCCGTGCAAAGTGCTGCGCTGAATGGCTCGACCACCGTTCGGCTCACGCTCACCACACCGCTGATCGGCAATACCACCTACACCGTTACGGTGAATGGAGTAGAGGACCCCACGGGGAATGCCTGCGTGGACCAAGTCGCGAACTTCCAATTCGTCGTGCCGGTGATGCCGGTATACCGCGATGTGGTGATCAATGAATTCATGGCGGACCAGAGCCCGGTCGTTGGTCTTCCCGAGGTCGAATTCGTGGAGTTGTTCAACACCACCACGGACAGGACCTTCGATCTGGCCGGATGGAAATTCACCGACGGAACGAGCACCGCGACCCTTCCCAACTACGTTCTTGGTCCGGGACAATACGTCCTCATAACCAGCGCGGTGGGCTCTACGTTGTTCCCATCCGTCCCGAACCGGATCTCCGTGACCTCGCTTCCTTCATTGAACAATGATGGTGACAACCTCGCACTGACCGCGCCGGACAATACACTCATTGATGCGGTGAACTATACATTGAGTTGGTACCGCGACGCCGTGAAGAGCGCCGGTGGCTGGACGCTCGAACAGATCAACCCGTACGCGCCGTGTTCGGGCGCCGCGAACTGGATCGCGAGCAATGCGCCGTTGGGAGGAACTCCGGGGGCCATCAACTCCGTCTTCGACCCGACACCCGATACGACGCCTCCGACCTTGGTGAGTGTTCAGGTGCAGAGCGCCACCGAACTCGTGCTCGTCTTCAATGAGGCGATGAACGCCGGATCGCTGGTTGCAGGCGGTTATTCGATCACTCCCTTGCTTGCAGTTGCAAATGCTTCTGCGGTGGTCGGCACGGACAACCGTGTGTTGCTCACCCTTTCCTCCAGCATCGTTATGGGCACGGTGTACACACTCTCGGTGATCGGTGTGACGGATTGCACGGGCAACCTCATTGCCACGGGCAACAGCGGTTCTTTCGCCTTGCCAGAACCGATAGCTGCCGGAGATCTGGTGATCAACGAAGTGTTGTATGACCCCGTGTCGACCGGGAGCGACTTTGTGGAGCTGTACAACCGATCACAGAAGACCTTGAGCCTCGCGAACCTGCAACTCGCGAACGAGACCAACGGCGCGATCGCGAGCAACCATGTGATCACCGCCGACGCCGTGTTGCTCTTGCCCGGTGAGTACATCCTGCTCACTGCGAATGTGAGTGACATCGCTGCGCGCTATCCCCAAAGCCACGTGGACCGTTTCCTTGAGATGTCCATGCCGAGCTACAACAATGGGAATGGCTCTGTGGTCCTGCTTGATGCGGCGAGTGCGGTGCTGGACCTTTTCCGGTACGATGACAACCTTCACTTCACCTTGGTGAACAAGCCCGAAGGCTATAGCCTTGAGCGTATCGATCCGGACCGACCGACCAGCGACAATACCAACTGGCAGACAGCGTCTGATGTGGCTGGTCGCGCAACGCCGGGCTTCCGCAATTCGCAGTACAGTGCTACCGCTTCCCCTTCCGGCGAAATGACCATTGAGCCCGCGATCTTCAGTCCGGACAATGACGGGTTCGAGGACGTACTCACAGTGGTCTACCATTTCGATCAGGCGGGTTTCGTTGGAACCCTTTCCGCATTCGACGTTGCCGGGCGCGAGGTGCGCAAGCTGATGGAGAACCAATTATTGGGTGTTGACGGCGCCATCAGTTGGGACGGGATCCTGGACGATGGAAGCAAGGGCCGCATGGGGCCGTACATCATGCTCTTCGAGGTCTTCGACCTGAGTGGGAACACGGAGCGTTACCGGAAGACCGTCACCTTGGCCCACCGTCTCGACTGAATCGTCGGAGCGGGATCCCTTGAAGGAGGGACCACCAACCGAGCACCACCCGGCGCGTTCCGCTGTTGGCATCCTACGCGCTTCCTTCTTCGTGCCTGCCGTTGATATGATCGAACTTCGCAGCGCATTCCATTGAACATGACCGACCAACTTACCAAAAGCCAAGAACTGATCGCCCGCCGGAAGGCAGCCGTACCGAACGGCGTCGGGATGTTCAATCACGCCACCGCCGTCCGCGCATCGGGGGCCACCATCATCGACGAGGATGGACACGAACTGATCGACTTCGCTGGCGGTATCGGTGTGGTGAACGCCGGACATTGTCCGCCCCCGGTGGTGAAGGCCATCCAGGAACAAGCGGCCAAGTTCCTGCACGTGAGTTTCAACGTGGCCAGCTACGAACCGTACATCGCACTGTGCGAACGATTGAATGCGCTTCTTCCACATGGCGGCCCGACCAAGACGCTCTTGGTGAGCACCGGTGCCGAGGCGGTGGAGAACGCGATCAAGATCGCCCGGCAAGCCACCAAGCGACAAGGTGTGCTTTGCTTCACGGATGCCTTCCATGGCCGTACCCTGATGGCCATGACCTTGACCAGCAAGGTGGCATACAAGCCGGATTGCGGTCCCTATGCACCGGAGGTCTACCGCACCCGGTTCCCGAATTTCTATCGCCACGGTGCGGGTCGAAGTGAGGCCCAGTTCGTGAAAGCCGAGCTGGATGCGTTGGAGGTCCTTGGTCACAATACCATCGACCCGGGCCAACTCGCGTGCGTGATCATCGAACTGGTTCAAGGTGAAGGTGGATTCAACGTGGCGCCGAAAGGCTATGTGCAGGGATTGCGAAAGTGGTGCGACCAACACGGCATCCTCCTGATCTTCGATGAGATCCAAAGTGGTTTCGGACGGACCGGCGCTTGGAGCTCCTTCGAACATTTCGGTGTGACGCCGGACCTGAGCACATGGGCGAAATCCTTGGGCAGCGGATTACCGATCGCTGCTGTGATGGGAAAGGCTTCGATCATGGACTCGGCCGCACCGAGCAGCATCGGTGGCACCTACATCGGTAGCCCGGTGAGTTGTGCGGCCGCGCTCGCCACCATCGACTACATGGTGGAGATCGACATCAACGCAAAAGGACGCCACGTGGGGGCGGCGATCCGCAAGCGATTTGAAAAGATGAAAGCGAAGCATGCCTGCATCGGTGACGTTCGCGGACTGGGTGCCATGATGGCGATGGAGTTCGTCGTTGATCGCGATCCGCTCCGACCCGATGCCGACACCTGTACGGAACTGATGAACGCCTGCGCAAAGCGCGATCTCATCGTGATCACCGCGGGCACAGAGAAGAACGTGATCCGGGTGCTTTGCCCGCTCGTGATCAGCGACGAATTGCTGAACAAGGGCTTGGACATCATAGAGGAGGAGCTTGAGAAGATCTGCGCCTGAGAGTTGTCGGGTGTTGAAGAGGCTGTCGCAGCATTCCCTGTGGAGCCCGTGAGACGGACAACGAACAACCAAGAACGAACAACGAACCCCTGATGAGACCATTCTCCATCGCCGGTATCCAGATGCGTGTGAACGCCGCCGTTCCGAACGTGGCGGCCATGAAGCTGAAACTGGACATCCTCATGAACATCTATCCATGGGTGGATATGGTGGTCTTCAGTGAACTCTGCGCTTACGGCCCGCTGACGCACAACGCCCAGGAAGTACCCGGGGCGTTCGAGCAGGAAATGTGCGCAGCAGCAGCAAAGCACGGTGTCTGGCTATTGCCCGGCAGCATCTTCGAGAAGAAGGACGGCAAGATCTACAACACCGCTTCCGTGATCGATCCGGAAGGAAGCGTGGTCACGCGCTACCGCAAGATGTTCCCCTTCTACCCCTATGAGGTGGGCGTTACACCAGGACATGAGTTCTGCGTCTTTGACGTGCCTGATGTCGGCAAATTCGGTGTGAGCATCTGCTACGACATGTGGTTCCCCGAGACCACGCGCACACTGGCGGTGATGGGCGCAGAGGTGATCCTCCACCCGACACTCACCGGCACCATCGATCGCGACATCGAACTGAGCATCGCCCGCGCAACTGCCGCCATCAACCAGTGCTATTTCTTCGACGTGAACGGACTGGATACCGGCGGCAGCGGACGCAGCATCGTGTGCGGGCCTGATGGTCGCGTGATCTACCAGGCCCAGAACAATGAGGAGTACTTCCCCATCGAGATCAACTTGGAAAAGGTCCGTCGCAGTCGTGAGCTCGGCGTGCTTCGTTTGGGACAGCCGTTGAAGAGTTTCCGCGACCACATGATCGACTTCACCGTTTACCAGAAAGGGGTCAAGCATCCTTACTTGGATAGCCTCGGCCCCTTGATCAAACCAAGCCGGGTGCAGGAGCTGGGCGAATTGCAGATGCGTGAAGAAGCGCGTATCGTGGTGGATACGGACCCCGCTGCCTTCGTCCCATCCTTCCGGCCGCCAACGGAACAAGCAGAGCAATGAACAAATACCAGCGCCGGGGTCCGGCGTATTGAACATGGGAAGCACAGCAGCAGCAAGTAAGAACCACATCCGGTTGAAGGATTTCGTCAGTTGGTTCGAGATCCCTGTCTATGATATCCATCGGGCGACGGCCTTTTACAATGCCATCTACAACATGGAAATGGAGGTGGCCTACAACGGCGATTTCGCCATGGCCTATTTCCCAGCAGAGAATGGGATCGGCGGCGCCTTGGTCCAGGGTCCGGGATGCATACCGAACGACACCGGAACACTGATCTACCTGAATGCGAGCTTCGACATGGACAACATCCTCGCGCGCATCGACCTTTCCGGTGGGCGCGTGATCATGACCAAGACCTTGATCAGCGAATCAGCGGGGAGCTTCGCGCTCTTCATTGACAGCGAAGGGAACCGGATGGCGTTGCACGAAGGACCGCGACGCTCCAGCGTAACATCCAGTAAGCCCGCAGCGAAAAAGGTTGCCAAAAAGGCCGCGCCGAAGGAGGTGTTGGCAAAGAAGAAAGCCGCTGGACGCGCGAAACTCTAGGTCTGTTTCTTCCCGTGCAGGCGAAAGAGAACGCCAGCGCGGAGATCCGCGTCCCAAGTGGCATAACCATGGTTCAGCGCCCAGCTACCCACGCCTGGGCACAAGTGCGCTCCGGAAGTAACAAGCCATCGACCCGCCACAGGCCATTCCGCCGAAAAGCCGAATCGCCAATGCCCATCACGTATCGCAAACCCTGATTCGGTCTCGGATATGACGATTCGGTCCGTCTCCCAAGCCGTGCCGAATACATCGTACCCCTCATAGAACCGGACGCCTTGGCGCTCTTCGTGCAACTCCACACCGATGACCGGGCCGAGGTCGAAATAGATCCGGTGCCTGCGGCTCAAGGACCAGCGCATCTCGAATGACATCCATAGCATGGTGGAAACGCTTGAGAATTCCTCTCGGACCCCACTATCATCGCTGTTGGCCCGTATGGTGTACGCGCGCTGTCCTATGTCAAGCCCGATCTTGAATCCCTGCTGTCCGCGGCGTCCCTCCACGATCTGGATCCCGGCCGTCCAGCCGTGCGTGTTGGTCAAGGCTTGCTTCGCCTCCCACGCTCCTTGGAAGAAGAGCGGGCCACCTTGCACTCCAATGCTGTATTGCCCGACAAGCCATGGCCTGAAAAGTACGAAGGCGAGGAAAAGGAGCAAGGGTCGGAGGCGCATCCTGATATCCAACGTAGGACCCGCCCTACTTCGTGTGGGTTGCCTCACCCACTCAGCGTTGTGGTCATGTGCCTCTCGGTTCAGGCCCCCTATTCTCCGTTCATCCTCGCCCCTGAGCGGACTTCACGAATTGAGTCTTTCCGGCCGCATCTGCGGGAAGAACAACACTTCCTGTATGGCCGGGTTGTTCGTCAGGATCATCACCAAACGATCCAGTCCGATGCCCACACCGCTCGCGGGGGGCATGCCATACTCCAGCGCGCGCAGGAAATCCTGATCGATGAACATCGCTTCGTCGTCGCCGCGCTGTTGGAGTTTGAGTTGCTCCTCGAAGCGTTCACGTTGATCGATCGGGTCGTTCAACTCGCTGTACGCATTCGCGAGTTCGAAGCCGTTCACGTAGAGCTCGAACCGCTCGGTAAGGCGCGGATCATCGCGGTGCTTCTTGCACAGTGGGCTCATCTCCAACGGGAAGTCGGTGACGAAGGTGGGCTGGATCAAGCCGGGTTGCACAAGCTCACTGAACAGCTCGTCGATCAACTTGCCTTTGCCCATGCTGGGCTCCACATGGATGTTGTTCGATGCGCACAATGAGCGCAATCCCGCTTCATCCATTTCCAGCACATCCTTGCCCGTCTTCTCCTGGATCGCACCGCACATGGTGATACGCTTGTAGGGCGCTGCGAATTGGATCATGTTCTCTTGGAACGTGGCGCTCGATACACCGTGTGTCGCCGTGCATACTTGTTCGAGCATCCGCTCCATGAACTCCATCATCCAGCGGTAATCCTTGTACGCCACGTAGAGTTCCATGATGGTGAACTCCGGATTGTGCGTGCGGTCCATTCCCTCATTGCGGAAGTTGCGGCTGAACTCGAAGACGCCGTCGAAGCCGCCCACGATGAGTCGCTTGAGGTAGAGCTCATTCGCGATGCGCATGTACAGCGGCATATCCAAGGCATTGTGGTGCGTCACGAATGGACGAGCGGCAGCACCACCGGGGACGGGTTGCAACACCGGCGTCTCCACTTCATGGTAGCCCGCTCCGCTCATGAAAGTGCGCATGGCACTGATGATCCGGGAACGCTTCAGGAACGTGTCCTTCACGCCCGCGTTCACGATCAGGTCCACGTAGCGCATGCGGTAGCGCAACTCCGGGTCGGTGAACGCATCATGTACCACACCGGCCTCATCGGTCTTCACCACAGGCAGTGGGCGCAAGGCTTTGCCCAGAACGGTCAATTGTTTCACGTGAACAGTGATCTCACCTGTGCGGGTCTTGAATACGTGGCCCTGCACACCGATGAAGTCGCCGAGGTGGAGCAAGTGTCTCCACACCTCATCGTACATGGCCTTGTCCTCGCCGGGCGCCACCTCATCACGCGCCACATAGATCTGCTGGTCGCCAGTGTGATCGCGCAACACCGCGAAGCTGGCTTTGCCCATCACCCGCACACTCATGATGCGCCCCGCGATGGTCACTTGCACCGGTTCACCTTCTTCCTTGAAGAGTTCCTTCACCTCTTCAGCAGTGGCAGTCACCTTGTACTCCGCAGCGGGAAAGGGGTCGATACCAAGTGCGCGGAGCTTCTGGAGCGCTTCGCGGCGAACGAGTTCTTGATCGGAAAGGGTATGGGACATGCGTTCTTGAAGAAGGCGACGAAGTTATCCAGCTTACTTTTGGCCTACGACGATCAGTCATGAGCAAGCAAGCGGAGAAACGTATCGCCCTCGCAAAGAAGGTGTTGGAAACAACGGACAAGACCAAGTTGGAAGCCGTCGAGATCGCCCTTCTTGGTCCCGCTCCAGTGAAGTTCACAAAGAAGGAACTCGACGCGATGGAGCTTATCGCCGACCGGATGGAGCAGGGACGGGATCCATCGCATAGCTGGACCGAAGTGAAACGTCAAGTCCTTCGTCGACGAACACGATGAGCCATCCGGTAGCCCTTTCGCCCAGAGCGAAGGACGACCTGAACCAAGCAGCAATGTGGTATCGATCGCGCCGCACTGGTCTTGACAGTGAATTCATGAACGAGATCGGGGATCACCTGAACACCATTGCTTCCTTCCCGACCGGGGCACCGCGGATCGGCAGGACCATCCGGATGCTTCCTCTGTCCAAATTCCCATATGTGATCACCTATCGCTTCTCAAGCGGTACGGTGTACATCATCCGTGTCGTTCATTCCCGTAGGCATCCATTGGTCCGCTCCCGCTGAAACTCAAACCTCATCCGCCCGTTCCGGCACTTGACTTCATTCCAACCATCATGTACAACCTCATCGACGCATTCCCCAAGCAATTGAAAGAAGCCCTCGAGATCGGGCGCAAGGCCACGCTGAAAAGCCTCGGCGGGCCGTACAGTAATGTGGTCGTTACAGGTCTTGGTGGCAGCGGGATCGGCGGCCGCATCGTAGCGCAACTGGTGAGCAAGGAGGCCAAGTGTCCGATCGAGGTGTACAGCAACTACTACCTCCCGGGCTACGTGAACCACAAGAGCTTGGTGATCGCGTGCAGTTACAGCGGCAACACCGAGGAGACCCTCGCCGCCATGGATCAAGCGCTTTCCAAAGGCGCTCGCGTGTGCGTGATCACCAGCGGCGGCACCATGCTGGACATCGCCAAGGCGAAAGGGCTCGACCACATCATCATTCCGGGAGGCAATCCACCGCGCACGATGTTGGCCTATTCACTGGTCCAACAGCTTTTCATCCTGCACCACTTCGGGATCATCGGCGATGGGTTCGAAGGTGCCATCAACACAGCCGCAGGCCAGTTGGAGCACGACAAAGAGGACATCAAGAAAACCGCGCAGGCGCTCACGGAGAGACTAGTCGGCAAGCGGCTGGTGATCTATAGTGAGGCCAGCACCGAGGCCGTGAGCATCCGTTTCCGCCAACAGGTGAATGAGAACAGCAAGGAGCTCTGCTGGCACCACGCCATTCCGGAGATGAACCACAACGAACTGGTGGGCTGGGCCGGAGGCAATGCCGACATCGCCGTGGTGATCTTCCGCCACAAGACCGATCACGAGCGCAGCCAGATGCGGATGGAGATCAACAAGGAGGTCTTCACCAAATACACGCCGCACGTCCACGACGTGTGGAGCGAGGGCGATACCGGCTTCGCGCGCCAACTCCACCTCATACACCTCGGCGACTGGGTGAGCTATTACTGGGCGGAGAAGAAAGGCGTGGATCCCGTGGAGATCGGCGTGATCAATATGCTCAAGGGCAAGCTCGCTGAAGTAAAGTGAGGCCAATCTCAACCGCCACGACGCCACGGTTGCGCAACGTTGCGGATTTCGTTGCGTCCTTTGCGTCGTGGCGGTGAAAGAAACTCTTCGAAAAATTGCATTCAGGGACCTCGGCCTGATCGACTACGCCACTGCGTGGGACTTGCAAACGCAACTGTTCAAGGCCACTATCGACCGGAAGATCGCGAACCGCCACGCCCCGGAAGACCAACAGGTACTGACCGAGGACCATCTCCTCTTCTGCGAGCACCCGCATGTGTACACGCTGGGCAAGAGCGGCAAGCAAAGCCATCTACTCTTGAATGAAGCAGGGTTGCGCGAGAAGGGCGTCCAATTCTTTCCCATCGATCGCGGCGGCGACATCACGTACCACGGACCGGGACAGATCGTGGGCTACCCCATCCTCGATCTCGATCATCACTTCACGGATATCCATCGCTTTCTGCGCACGCTGGAAGAAGCGGTGATCGGCACGCTGGAAGCATACGGTATCAAAGCCGGTCGGATCGACGGCCTCACCGGTGTGTGGCTCGATCAAAACGAGCCATTGAAGGCGAGGAAGATCTGCGCGTTCGGCATCAGAGCCAGCCGTTGGGTGACCATGCACGGCTTTGCGTTCAATGTGAACACCGACCTCTCCTACTTCGAGAACATCGTCCCGTGCGGGATCACGGATAAGGGCGTGACGAGCATGGCGAAGGAACTCGGTGGTGAACTGGACATCGCCGACGTGAAGAACAGGCTGCGGTTGGAACTCGCGGACCTCTTCGATGTGGCGATGGTGGGGTGAACCTACTTTCGCACAACGCTCTTCCACATGCGCATCCTTCGCAAGATCCTCCTCTGGACCATCGGCATTCTTGTCGGGCTCACCGCGCTGGCCTATGCCACGGGTAACGGCCACATTCCACGTGGTATTCGCTACACGTACCTGATCGGTCGCAATGGACCGGAGATCGACGACCGTGATTTCTTCCCGTATGCGACCATCCCTGCGAGCAACCCGCAACCGTGGCCGATGGGCTCGCGCTACGGGAAACTCACACTCACTGCGGAACAGGAAAAGGAGCTGAAGGACCTGTACAGTGTGGGTTTCGCGGTGTGGCAGCACGATAGCTTGATCTTCGAACAATACTGGAACGGCTGGGATGCGGACAGCGTGTCGAACAGCTTCAGCGTGGCGAAGAGCTACATCAGCGTGCTCACGGGCATCGCCATGGGCGAAGGGAAGATCGAAAGCGTGTTCCAGCCGGTGAGCGATTTCCTTCCGGAGTTCAAGGACGGTTGCCATGCCAAGATCAATATCCATCACCTGCTCACCATGAGCACCGGATTGGATTGGAGCGAGAGCGGTGCGAACCCCTTCAGCGATAATGCGAAGGGCTATTACGGCACCAACGTGCGTGAGCTCAGCTTATCGCAACCTTGTCGCGATGAACCGGGCAAGGAGTTCGATTACATCAGCGGCAGTACGCAGATCATGGCGGAAGTGCTGGAAGCCGCCTATGGGAAACCACTCGATGAACTCGTGCGTGAGAAAGTCTGGGGACCGCTTGGTTGTGAGCACGACGCGTATTGGGGCAAGGATCGCAAGAACGGCGACTTCAAGGCCTTCTGTTGCCTGTATGCCACGGCGCGCGACTTCGGGCGGATCGGACAACTTTACTTGGATAGTGGTAAATGGAAAGGCAAGCAGATCGTGCCGCGCGAATACTGGGAAGCTTCGATCACCCCCGCACGACTCGACGACCATGGCGAACCGAATGCACGCTACGGCTATTTCTGGTGGCTCGCTGAAGCGAACGGACAATCCATTCGCTACTGCCGCGGGTTCCACGGCGAGTATGTGGTGGTGATCCCCGACGAGGACCTCGTCTTCGTCCGCACAGGCATGAAGCGTGAAGAGGTGAACATCACCGGACATCCCACGGACGTGTTCAAGTGGATCGCGATCGCGCGCAACATCGCACGGAAACGACCGGCCTGAAATGCGCAAGGACATCCAACCACCGAAAGTGGAGGGCGTGGCCATGGCCGTGGTCCACGAAATGGATGAGGACGGCAGCGATGCGTGGTACGTGTACCTGATCAATCAGAAGAACGTGGCGCTGGAGAATGTCCTGGTGAGTTCGCGCGGCTACGGGGAGGTGGATGGCGAGGCCCGCGCAACCAGTGAGATGCGGCACCACCTCGAAATGCTCGGCCCGAAGAGCTGGGCACGGATAGAACGCATTGTGGAGGACGTGTTCGCATTGAGCAATGAATACTGGTTGAGTTTCTACATCGGCCGGGAGATCCACGACAAGAAGTACATCTTCCTCGCGGGCAGCATCGAAGAGACCAATTTCACCACCCTGCCGCTGATGAACATGCGCGGGGTGATGATCGAGTGACCGGATCGGTCCGGCGGCTATCTTCACCTACAAGCCCACGGACCCATGCGCCCCGACCACATCCGCGACCTCACCAGGATCCTCTTCCTGGACATCGAGACCGTACCACAGGAATACCAGTGGAAGGATCTTGATGCCGAGACCGCCAAGCTCTTCACCGAGAAGACACGCTTCGAACAAGAGCGACAGGAGAAGAGCGCCGAGCAGCTCTATTCCGAGAAGGGCGGTATCCTGGCGGAGTTCGGTAAGGTGATCTGCATCGGCGTGGGCAGCTTGCACCATGAGGGAAACGACCTGAAGTTGCGCGTGACCTCCTTCCATGGCGACAACGAGTACGATGTGTTGAACCGCTTCGTGGAGATGTTGCATCGGCACTACAACACGGATGACCATTGGCTCTGCGGGCACAATGGCAAGGAGTTCGACTTCCCGTGGATCGCGCGACGATGCGTAGTGAATCGGATCACGCTTCCGAAGCTGCTCGACATCGGTGGAATGAAACCGTGGGAGGTCGGCCACTTGGACACCATGAACCTGTGGAGCTTCGGTGACCGAAAAGCCTACACCTCCTTGGCGCTACTCACGCACATACTCGGTATCTCCTCGCCGAAGGACGACATCACCGGAGCGGATGTGGCGCGGGTGTACTATGAGGACAAGGACCTCGAGCGCATCGCCGCGTATTGCCGCAAGGATGTGATCGCCACCACGCAATTGTACCTGCGACTTACCGGGAGATCACTGATCCCGCAGGAGCACATCGCGAGTGTGTGATCAGAACGGCGAGTAGTCCACAACGATATCGAATGTGGCATACTTCCCGAAGGGTTGTCCATCCACCAACAGGTCGGCAATGACCCAGTATGTGCCGCGATCCTTCGGGCGTTCGATCACCAGGCTTTGGTGATAGGTCATGCCCGGCGGGATGTCGGTTTCCAGCGCCGTCATCTCGGATCCCTTCACGTACTCGATGCCGCTGTCCTTGTAGAACAATCGGTAGCCCAGTCGCACAGGCTTGCCCTCCGCGGTGCATGACGGCATCCGTTGCATGGTGGGATTGTGGATGATGATCGGCACCACGCTGAAGCGATCCGGCGCCATGCGGAACGGGAGCGATGGGGCGCGAAGCTCCAATCGGGTCAGGTCGAAGGTGGAGTCCACGGTGTTCGCCCAGATGTAGCCCGTATCCATGGGGAAGTCGAAATAGCGCTGATCCAATCCGGAGAGGCCGAACCATAGCGGGAGCCAACCGGGGCCGAGGAATTGGTCCTTTCTTGTCTGAACGGTGTCCAGCAGCGCTTGATCGTGTGACACGAAGATCGTGGCGGCCCTGCCCGGGTCATTCACAGCCGAAACCAATGCGGACTCGAAGCATGCTGCCCACGCTCCGATGCCGAAATTCCACGGATAGTTCACCTCCTTCACCAGGATCTTCTGCTTGCCCTGCACTTCCCAGAAGGCGGTGATCCGCTGCGCATAGGCCACCTTCTCGGAGATCCGGTAATGCGCGCGGTGGATCTGCAAGAGACCGAGCGAACACACGGCGATGAAGAGTGCGACGCGTGATCCTGCCATGCCCTTCCCTTCACCGGTGGCCAATGAAATGAACTGGACGGCCCAGACCAAGCCAAGTACCGGGTAATAGTTCTCGAAGATCATGACCGCTTTGCCATCGCGATCCACAATGAGGACGAGGAGCAGGAACAACAAGGAGAACACGAGTGTCCATGCCGTGCGGAGCCACGCCCGTTTCACGATCCCGATCACGAGTCCTCCTGCGATCAACACCCAAAGGCCACGGAACTTCGTCCACACTTCGAAGAGGTAGGTGGTGCTCTCCAACTGCAACCAGTGCGTGCTGTAGTGCGCAAGGTCCGCCAGCGTGGGCATGCGCGATTGCTCGTAGGAGGATGTCGCCATCGTCTTGATCCGCACCAAGTACCACAGCACCATCACACCTCCCATCAAAAGCAGCCGGATCCTCCCTCTCCGATCCGATGCGAGGAACTCATACCCCAGGATGAAGATCAGCGGAAGCACGAGCAGTTGATGGTAGAAGGAGTTCCACACATTGAGCGCCAACGCGAGTGCAAGCCAGCGGAAGTAGGATCTCCGCGCATCGGCCTGCAACACCCGGCCGATGACCACCCAAAGGAGGATGGTGAGCGAAAGACCTTGGTACAGTTCGCTGATCCCGTAGTAGAACATGTAGTGGAAACCGGCAGTAAGCGTGATCGGCAGCGCGAACATCGCTCTGCGATCCTTCAGCTTGAAGACGAGGATCCAATAGATGATCGCATGGAGGAAGATGAAGGAAAGCGAGTACACCTGAAGCACCGATCGTAACGGGGCTCCGATCCAAATAAGAACCACCGCTGGCAGTTGTACCAGCCAGGAGCCGTACCGTCCCAGCACACTCACCGGCGACTGCTCATCGATCATCAGCCAAGAGAAGAAAGCGCTGTCGGCACAGGCCGTGCGCTCCAGGTAGTAGGTCCATGCGAAGGCCCCGAGCACGGCCAACACCACGGTGCCGGCGATCAGGATGGTGCGCTGACCGGGAGCGTTGAGTTGCGCGCTTTCGCTCATGACCCGATGATCGGTGGATCAGGTTTCGTGTTCCACACCCTTAGCGGAGCGGACATCCCTTGCCTCATCGCCGAAAAGTAGAGCGGATCGTGCTCGGTCCTGCTATCGCGAAGAAGTAGCGGCGAAGTTGCCACAGCACCGATCTTCGCCGCCGATGTTTCTCGCACGACTGCGTATCCCGTTGCGAAGTCCGGTCACCTTCTGGTGGACGATGCTCACGGTGTGCATGATCGCCATCATCCTTCACTTCTACGGCCACGTGCTCGCCTCTCCGGACCATGTGCTGCTGGTCAGCGGCGGCGATGGCATGAAGAACTATTTCACACTGGTCTGGCACGCGAACCGCGACGCTTCCTTGCTGCACTACGGAGGTTCCAGCTACCCGTACGGCGAGCAGGTCTTCTACACGGATGGCCACCCCTTGCTCAGTTGGGTGTTGCAGTTGCTCCCTTTCTTGGCTCCGCACGCGGTCGGGATCCTCAACGTCCTGCTCCTCTTTGGACTGCTGGCGTGCGCGTGGTGCCTCTTCGCCGTGTTGCGTGAATTGAAGGTGGCGCCGTGGGCCGCAGCGATCGGCGCGTTCGGCATTGCGCTGTTGCAGCCGCAGCTCTTCCGCTTGGGGGGGCACCTCTCACTCGCCCACGCGTGGATCATCCCTCTGCTCTTCCTCTTGCTGTTGCGCACGCGCGGAAGCAACCGTTGGCTGAAGTGGAGCATCGGCTCCGGACTGGTCCTGCTCGGCTGCTTCCTCACACACCCGTACCTCGGCTTCATGGGTGTGCTCCTCTTCCTGAGCTATTACGCCTGCTTGCTGTTGCTGCGCACCGGGGATCATGTGCGCAAGCGCCGGACCTACCTCGAGCCGGTGATCATGGCGATCGGGCCGATGCTGCTCTTCCTCGTCCTGCTCGGTTGGGGTGATGCGACCACCGACCGACCCGCTGCGCCTCAAGGCATCGATCGGTTCAGCACCACGTTGGTGAGCCTGATCGTACCTACGCACGATCCCTTCGTTACGCCGCTGCGCGAATTCATCCGGTACGATGCGATAGGCTGGGAGACCTGGTGCTACCTCGGACTGAGTTCGATCCTGCTGCTCATCATTGCTGGTGGTGCGCAGGTGAAGCGGTGGTCCACAAGTGCTGAACGTGTCGCGCTCGATGACAGCGGGTTGCTGCTCGGTGCAAGTTTCCTCGTGTTGCTCTTCGCCATGGGATTCTGGCAGGACTGGTTCGGCGAGTGGATGCCGATGCTCGCGCAATTCCGCGGTGCGGGCCGCTTCGCATGGGTCTTCTACTTCGCGTGCGCGGTCTTCTGCACCACGCGCTTGTACCATTGGCTGTTCGCGGGGGAAGGCATTCGTCGCTGGGCGGCCATTACGGTGTACACGATCGTGATCGGTTTCTATGCACGTGAAGGCTGGGCCTACCATGTGGATGTGAGCGCCTCGTTGGGTCATGCATCGAATGTGTTCCGCTCTGACGAAGTCAGCGCGGAACAGGGCGCCTTGATCGCGATGGCACGGAAGAGCAATGCGGTGGCGATCATTCCGCTACCCTATCACCATGAAGGGTCGGAGTTGTACCAGAAGGACGCGCCGAAACCATTCTTGGCCGAAGCCATGCCCTTGGCGTTCCATAGCGGGATCCCACTGCTGGCCGGGCTCACGAGTCGCGCCTCCCTGCAACGAACACGGAACCTGCTCGCCTTGTTCTCGCCAAGCACCTTCTCCAAACGACTCGTTGATGAGATCCCCGGCGATGCGATGTTCCTCCTGTTCCGAGGTGCCTCCCCATTGGAGACCGAGGAACAGGCGCTTTGGGAAAAGGGCACTCCGATCATCGAGAACGGTGCTGGAAGTTTGCGGCTGATCTCAGCCGGATCGCTCTTTATGGATGATCGCGAGAACCGCTTGGCCACTTACGCACGCCTGAAGGATGCGATGCCTGCGCATGGAGAATGGCGGGTATCCGTAAGTGATAGCATTCCTTCCGGGGATGCGCTTCAGCAGCTTCGAATGGTACCTGACATGATCACGAGCATCGTTCGGGATTACACCGTGGTGCTCTTCGTGGAACCCGGCCAGCTCGACACCGCCACCACCTATGAACTGAGCTTCGAGTTCCACGCCGTGGACCCCGCCGCGATCAACATCTCCTTGATCCTGGAGCACGTCCGCGCGGATGGAACGGATATGCACTGGGGTGTTCTCCGCAATGTGCGTTCCATGCCTATGCAATCCTCGGACGACCGCACCATGGCCACACTCACCTTCACGCCTCCCGAACGTGGGCGGTCCTACAAATTCCTGCTGAAAGGGCCGGACGATATGGGCCAACGCTTCACCGCAAGCCACATCGTATTGCGCCCGGTGAATGTGGATGTTTGGCGGGAAGGGGCGTGGGAAGGAAAGCCGGTGGTATTCCTGAACAACGTGCCGCTCACTTCGGATAGCCGCGCAGCAGCACCTTGAGGAAGTTCACCGATTCACCCAACAGGATCCGATAGTTCATCCTACTGAAGCGGATGCCTTCATCCAGTTGCGCATCGATCGTTTCCACGCGCAGGTCCTTGCGACGCGAGACGAGCATCACGAACTCCATGTCGAACAGGAAGCGGTCGATGGTGGTACTGAGGAACACGACACGTCCGCGCTGATCGAAGCCTTTCAAGCCGCATTGCGTGTCGGTGATCGGCAGGCGCACGATGTGGCGCAACACCCAGCGGAAGCTCTTGCTGATCACGCGCCGCGCCCAAGGCACGCGTTCGTAGTAGGTGCTCTTGCGCTGGCCCAACACCACGTTCGCCCCATGGAATAATGCGCGGCACGCATCCAGCATGCTGTCCACGGTATAGGGCACATCCACATCGGTGAAGAGGCAAGGGCCATCCGCGCAACTGCGGGCTCCGGTGCGCAGCGCGGCGCCTTTACCCAGATTCACTTCATGCGCATGCCACTCCACCTCACCGAGAGCTTCGGTCACTGCGCGCTTCCTCGCTTCATCAATGGCGTGGGCCGAACCATCCTCCACCACCGTGAACCGGACTGACACCTCGGGCAACCGCCGCATCAATTCAGTGCCCCGATCGATCAAGCGCGCGTCCCAGCCAAAAGGCGGGTTGTAACAAGGGATGATGATGTGGAGGATCCGATCGGCCATCGCACGGATCAGAGCCCATACTTCACGATGCACCAAATAGCGCGGACGCCATCCTTCCAGCCGATCTTCTTGCCCTCGGCGTACGTGCGACCATAGTAGCTGATTCCGACCTCGTAGATCCGTGCGCCTTTCACGCGCGCCAGTTTGGCCGTTACTTCCGGTTCGAAGCCGAAGCGCTTTTCGCGTAGCTCGAGTCCTTTGGCGATGTCGCTGCGAATGAGTTTGTAGCAAGTCTCCATGTCCGTCAAGTTCAAATTGTTGAACATGTTGGACAAACTCGTGAGGAAGCGGTTGCCGATGCTGTGCCAGTAGAAGAGGATGCGGTGCGGATGATGGCCCATGAAGCGCGATCCAAAGACCACGTCGGCAAAGCCCTCCACCATAGGTCGGAGCAGGTCGTTGTACTCGCGCGGATCGTACTCCAGGTCGGCATCCTGCACGATCAGGTATTCGCCCGTAGCCTCTTTGATCCCCCGATGGATCGCAGCGCCCTTGCCCATATTGCTCGGCTGCTCTATGAAGCGGATGCCCATGGCCGGGTTCTCGCCCATGTAGGACAGGATCGCCTGCACCGTGCCATCGGTACTACCGTCGTTCACGATGATCACCTCTTTGCCGATACCGTGGTGCAGCACCACATCGCGCACCTTGTCCAGGATCAGGTGAATGGTCCGTTCCTCGTTGTAGGCGGGAATGATGATGGAAAGGGTGCGGATCATACTGTTCATCGGGGTCACGAATATCGCGCTTACCTCATGATACGAGTCTTCGCAGGATGATCACTGCAACACCCACAACTCCGCATCGCGCATGTCGATGGCTGGCTCCAGGAAGCAGGGTCGTGCCTCGAAGCGCACGACATCGCCCGGCATCAACGACTTGGTGGGCATGAATTCCGCGCTCACGGTCCCCCATTCGCCGTACTGCTGCACCTGTCGATGGGATGGTTGTCCTCCCTGTTCGATCACGACCCCGCCGCGTTCCACGAGGAGCGTTAGACCCAACCAATTCTCGACCCCGCGCTCCAGCGCCTCAACTTTTCCCGACAGGATGATAGGGCCTTGTACTCCTTCGGGGACGGTCCAGGAGATCTCCGGCAGGGCGTCCGCCTCGTGTTCGTTCGCGAGGAACCGTCCGTGGTACACAACCCTATCGAACGTCCTGTGCATCCGTACATCACGGAAAACCGACAGTCCCGTGGCATCGGAGTGGAAGAGTTCCTCCCAATTCGCATGGTCCACCTTGTCATGGCAATCCCAATCCACCAGGTAGTAATCGCTCCTGGGAAAGCTGTCGCGACCATCACGGGCC
Source organism: Flavobacteriales bacterium (assembly GCA_016721005.1). Lineage (GTDB taxonomy): Bacteria > Bacteroidota > Bacteroidia > Flavobacteriales_F > PHOS-HE28 > PHOS-HE28. The sequence continues at coordinate 453,874 of JADKJM010000019.1, read as the reverse complement.
GTATGTTCCAGCCAGGTCCATTGGCGTGACGCTACATAATAGCCCATGGACCCATCGCTTTCGAATCCCGTGCCGACGCATACCAGGGGTCGCGACTCCGTGAGCGGGAGATGGTCCTTCTCGATGAGCTCCAGCGCAGTGCGCACTTCACCGGAAGAGATCCATTCGTCCGAGCGCACAAAACCGATGCAGCGCTGCGCATGCACGAGCAGTGGAACGCAGAACCAGCAGGCGATGGCGATGGAAATGACCGGCCTACTTGGCCAACGGATGAGGCCGGCCACTACAACGAAGGCGCTCAAAGGCAGCAGGAACAATCCCGTGCGCGTTTGCGGAAAAGGCACGTCGAAGAGCTGGTATTGCAACCAGAACGACACGAAGCAAGCTCCGAGCACGAGCAGCCCAAAGAGCATCGGCATCAATTGTTCCCACGCGTTCTTCCACCAGGTGAGCAACAGCACCACCAGGCACCATGCACCTGCACGGAAGAGCACCCTCGCCACGGTGTCGAGCGCAGGCTCTCCGTAGTCCATGTGGTAAATGATCTTCTCGCTGATCGTGCGGATCATACAGTTCCAGATCCCATCGCAACCGAAGTTGAGCGAGCCACCATGGAACAGACCGAGCGCATTGGGAAGAATAATGGCCAAGCCTGCCGCACCAATGCCGATCAACACGACCAAGTGCGTGCGCCACTGCCGTAGCCCTGTTGTTCGGCTCCACCAGCCGAGGAAGATCAACACCGCCAGACCGAACGCCAGCAGGTAATTGATCATGATCACATGGGACATGGCGGCGAGCGACACGAAGGACATGGTCACGGCCAGTCGCCGCACGCTCTTCCCCTCGTCGAAAAAGCGCCAGGCCTGCCATAGGCTCATCATCATGAAGCCGCAGGCAAGACCATATCCACGTGCGAGCGAGAAGAAATCGATGAGATACGGGTGCGCGTTGAGCAGCACGAAAGCCGCGATGGCCAGCACCGCATGGCGCGCACGAAGCGCGATCCGCGCCCCAGCATAGAGGTAACCCACATAGGCCAGCAGGTTGGGCAGCCTGAGCGCCATCTCACTTGTTCCGAAAAGCTTCATGCTCACCCACATGCCCCATACATTCAGCAAGTGGTGATTGCCCCCCATTTGATCGAAGGCCCGTTGGTAGAACATATCCTTACGCACGTGCTCCATGAACGTGAATGTCTCGTCGTAGGAGAAAGAGACCGTGCAGGCTCGTACCACCGCATACGCGAGCAAGAGCAGCGCGAGGATCCCAATGGTCCACCGCGCGATGCGCGATCCGTTGGCGCTAATCGACCCCGCTGGCATCACCTTCGGAGCTTTCGCCCACCACGTACATCGGTCTGCCACGCACCTCCTGACTGATGCGGTTGATGTATTCGCCGATGATGCCCAGGCAGATCAGTTGCACACCGCCGATGAACATCGTGCTGATGATCATGGAGGTCCAACCGCTGATCAGATCACCCTGCGTGATCTTGCTCCAGATGGCGTAGAGGATGATGATGAAGGCGAAGAAGGAAACGAAGAATCCGAAGAAGGTGGCCAACCGCAACGGGAAACTGCTGAAGGAGAGGATGCCCGCCATGGCCAGGCCCATGAGCTTGCGCACGGTGTACTTGCGCTCGCCCGCAGCGCGGCCATGGCGATCATACAGCACGAAGTCGGTCTTGAAGCCGAGCCACGCGATCTGTCCGCGCAGGAAGCGATCGCGTTCGCGCATGTCGCCCAAGCGCAGCAGCACCTTGCGGGAGATCAAGCGGAAGTCGCCGGTGTCCAGTGGGATGTCGATGCGTGTGATGGACTGCAACAAGCGGTAGAAGATCGCCGCCGCCCACTTTTTCCAGAACACCTCGTCGAGACGCGCGCGGCGCTTCGCGTACACCACGTGAAACCCCTCCTTGTACTTCGCGTGCAGTTCAGGGATCAGTTCAGGCGGATCCTGAAGGTCGCCGTCCATGATCGCGACGCTGTTGCCTTGCGCGGCATCGAGCCCCGCCGTGATCGCCATCTGGTGACCGAAATTCCGGCTCAGCGACACATATCGGACGCGCGGATCCTTCGCGCGCTCGGCCTGGATGGCTTCCAATGTTCCATCCGTGCTGCCATCATCCACCAGGATCATCTCCGCATTCGCGTCGATGCTACTGATGGCCGCCATGGAGCGCTTGACCAACTCGGGGATGATCGCCTCCTCGTTGAGCACGGGGACCACGAGGGATACTTCAGGGCGTTGCTTCATGGATGCCGGTGATCTCGTAGATGCGCAAGCTGTGGTTCTCGTAAAGGATCTTGTAGTCGTAGTGGTGTTCGATGGACTCCTTGACGAACGGCTCGATCGCCATGGCGCGCATACCCGGCTTCAGGTCGAGTTTGCTCACGCTCTTGATGTCCTTGCCCTGCTCGTTCAGGAGTTTGACGTAGAACATCAGGTGCGCGTTGTAGGAGTCGTGGCAGAGGGCATCCACTTCCAAGGGGCCACCGCGCAACGCGTTGTGCAAGTAGTACGACGCAGCGAAGACGTCCTCGTCCCAAGGATATTCCTTCGGGAAGTAAGTGCGGCCGATGATGGCCGTGTACGGTTGGAGGAACACGAAGAACAGGAGCAGCCAAGGCAGTACACGGCGCGCAACGAAGCTGGCGGACCATTGCTCCGAAAAGGTCCATTGCAACAGCACATGTACCGGGATAGCTGCTAGGCCGCACAACACCGGGAACAGCGGCGCCGAGTACCATTCGAGTTTGGTACCTGCGGAACTGATCACATAGAGATACGTGCTACCGATGCAGACAAGCAGCAAGGTCCACTGTCGCAACCGTTCCTCGCGGTGGGCGAGCCCGACCACCATGCCAATGGGTACGAGCATCCACCACCAGGTGAAGTGGTGGTCGATCAGCATGCGGATGTAGAAGTTCCAAGGCTCCTCGTGGCCTTCGATGGATGTGCCGTAGCGACCACCCAGCTCGTTCTCCCACACCGCTTTCAAGTAACCGGGGTTCGCTGATTCGCGCAGCAGATAGAATGCGCCGACCACGAGCAGGAAGATCCCCATCCCGATGTAGGTCTTCCGCTCCATGAAGAACGCCAGCGCGCGTTTCTGCAACAATAGGAAGATGCCCAGACCCGGAACGAAGAGCAGCGCTTGCACGCTCTTCGTCAGTACGCCGAAGGTGATCAGCACGAAGAACCAGAGCAGATCGCGCGGACGTCCATCCACGCTCCAGCGGAAGAGCGCCCATGCACTGGTGGACATGAAGAGCACGAGCAGCGCGTCGTAATCACCGCTGCGTGCCACGTGCATGTGGATGAAGCCGTCGCTCGTGTACAGCATCAGGCAAGCGATGAGGCCGAGCCATGGTGAGTTCAATTGTTTTGTGGTGAAGCGCAACAGGAACCAACCAGTGAGGAAGGCCGCGATCGCCGATGGCAAACGCAGCGCGAGTTCACCCGGTCCGAGGATCGCGAAGAAGGTGGTCTGGATCCAGATCAGCAGCGGCGGCTTGGTGCTCCACATGTCGGGCTGGCCGTAGAAGTGCGCCACCAACCAGTCGCCATCGCGCAGCATCTCCAACGCGCTGATCGCCTGCCGCGCCTCGTCCCACACACGCAAGGGTAGGGTGTCCAGGTGCATGAAGAGCGGCCAGATCGCAGTGAGCACGAAGAGCACCGGAACGAGCCAGCGCGGATATTGCGCAGCGGGCAATGTTGGAGTCTGGTCCGTCATCACGCAATGATCACACGGCCATCTCCGGCACTTCGCCTTCCACCACCAAGCGACCTTCGGTCTTCGCTTTGATCTCGTCCACGCTCACGCCGGGTGCGCGTTCGAGCAACTTGAAACCATCGGGCGTGACATCGAATACGCCGAGGTCGCTGACGATCTTCCGAACACAGTTCACGCCCGTGAGCGGAAGACTGCACTTCTTCAGGAGCTTGCTCTCCCCTGCCTTGTTGGTGTGCATCATGCACACGATGATGTTGTCCGCGCTGGCCACGAGATCCATCGCGCCACCCATGCCCTTCACCATCTTTCCGGGGATCTTCCAGTTGGCGATGTCGCCGGTGTCGCTCACTTCCATCGCACCCAATACCGTGAGTTGCACGTGCTGTCCGCGGATCATCGCGAAGCTGGTGCTGCTGTCGAAGATGCTGCTGCCGGGCAGCAGGGTCACCGTCTGCTTGCCCGCGTTGATGAGGTCGGCATCCTCATCGCCCTCGAAGGGGAAGGGTCCCATACCCAGCAATCCGTTCTCGCTCTGCAGCACCACGTTCATGCCTTCTGGGATGTAGTTCGCCACCAACGTGGGGATGCCGATGCCGAGGTTCACGTAGTAGCCATCGCGCAATTCCTGAGCGATGCGCTTCGCCATTTGTTCCTTGTTGAGTGCCATGGGGTGTTCAAGGGGCGGGACGGTACATGGTGACCATGATCGGACCGGTGGTAATGAGGGCTTTGCGTGGGTTCCAAATGTAAACGGTGCATGTTGTGGCGGAGGGAACGGCCGGTAATCGCACCCGCAACTTGAATGATTCGCCTGCCCAGCGTGGACGGGAAAGGCGCAGGGGATAGCCTTCGTAGTACGCTTGTTCTCCGTCCGGGCCGCGCATGGAAACCACCACATTGAGGTCTGCGAAGACCGCCTTGCTGTCGATGGTCCCCGTTACCTCGAGTATGCGGTCCTGGTCGTCCAAGATCGCGTCGCCATCCAGCAGGCCGAGATACTCCCATGTTCCGGAAACCGCTTCGGTGCGGTGCTCGAGTTCCAGCAACAAGTGCAACGGTGTGTTCCGGGCAAGCAGGTATTGGCCAACCGAGGGCACGCTGTCGATCGCATGGTAGTTGGCCAGCTGCCGCGCCGCCTCTCTTCCTTTCACCAAGCGCAATTCGAACAAGGGCGAGCCTGAGAGCTCGTTCTCGATCCGTGGTGCGGACAGGCCGGCGCGACGTGCCTCATAAGCGATCGAGAGACCCTCGTGTGCTGGCCCGCCCAGAAGCTTCGGACCCTCGGCCTCCTCCTCTGCGATGCGTTGCACCAATCGGTCCGGCGGTGATTGCCCGGGCCACAGGACCGTCTCCTCCACATTGGCGGTGAACGCCCAGCGGAAAGGCAGCCACAACAGAATGAGCGATGCGAAACGAGCGATACGGAAGCGTGGCGTCGTGCGACCAAGGGCCAAAGCCAGTACGAGGATCGTCCACGGGACCAAATGGGCGGCAGTGCGATCCATAGGGTAGTTCAACTCCAGGATGTGGGCCATTGCCACACTTGAGAGGGAGTCGGTCCACAACAGCGCGGGAACCACAAGCAGCCATCTTCTGCCTTTGGACCCCCAGACCACCGATGCGGTAGCTAGTATGACCACGACAAGCACCGTCCATTGGGCTGCGCCATCCCCATTCCCGAACACGAAGTGCAGCAAGCTGCGCATCGTCACCTCCATGAAACCATCCAGGCTTCCCCAATACAAAGCGTCGTGCTCCCTTAGTTCGAAGGAATACCAGGCCGCGCCGACCCAGGGCACCAGCCCGAGGAAGAACCATGCGCATATTACCTGTCGCCTTTCCCGTACGCTCATGCCAGCGCGCTGTTGCCAGGCGAGCACAACGAGCGCGAGCAGGACCGTGAGCCAAAGTGGCACGGTCACGAGCACAGCAGCATGCGCAAGAAGCAACGCGAGCATCGACAGGACGAAGAGGCGCAAGCGCCAACGCTCCGCGAGCCGGATCAGCACTTCCGTACCAACGAGCCAGAAGGCCAGTTCCATCCCGTATCCCCTGAAAAGGGAGAAGAACTCGATGATGAAGGGACAGAAGAGCAAAGCGCCCCACAAGCACCAGCGAACCAACCGGTCCTGCACACGGCGGCCCAACTGGAACGTTGCCCACGCGTAGAGCGCAAAAGCCAGCACGTTGCCGATGCGCGAGCCGAAGCGGACCAATCCGAAGACCTTGTACACCGCAAGGCCAAGTGCGCTGTTGAGGAAGTGGTTGTTCGCATCCCACGGAGCATGGAATGGAACAATGTCGCCGGGCTCGATGAACAGAAAATAGGTCAGCACCTCATCGTTCACCCAGGGCACCAGTGCCGCACGCATCACGACGTAGGCCCCCGAGACCACTACGCATGAGAGGAAGATGTTACGCTCGAAGCGACCTGTCGCAGTAACCATGGGTCTACTGCGAAGATGCGAAGACGGCACGCGACCGATCACCGAAGGACCGAACGCACGATCACGCGCCCTTCCTTCCATTGGTAGTCGGCGCTATCCGGCGTCCAGAGGAAGAGCACAGCCTTGGCTGCGCGCGGCTGTTGGGGAATGTGCCGGATGCTTTGCCAATGCTCCCCGTTCCACTGCGCCCGACGGGTATTCAGGAAGACGAAGTCGCCGTACAGGATCGCGTCACTGCTGTCGGAGACCGCGAACGACAGGCGGAGATCCACGGGATCGGCGTCAGCGGACAAGCGGCCTTCCACTTCCACGAGCAGATCGGATCCGCGTAGCTGTTCAGCAGGCAGGGCGATCGGTAATGACCGATCGCTGCCGTTGCTGTTCAAGGTGAAGGTGGTATCGAAGACGACATCGGTGTGCAGGGGTGGATCACGAAGCAGGAGCAGGAGCAGGTTTCCCGGTGCGCTATCCACCACGCCGAAGCCGCTGATCGCCTCCTTCAACACGGAAGGCACTACGATGCGCACATCGTCCATGCCATGCGGCCAACTGTGTGCGTTGGCGTCGCTTTCACTTCCGAGCATCCGGTATTGAAGACTCCACGGCAGGCCTGCGTGCCGGTGTGTTCCCACCACCGGCGGCCTGCCGAGTGTGCGTTCCAGCTCTTGCACACGCCGCACGAAGCGGTCGGGGATGGATTGTTCCGGCCAGAGCACCGTGTGATCCAGATTCGCGGTCCACGCCGCACGAAGCGGAAGGATGAGCAACGGAAGTGCGAACACCCACGCCATCCGTCCTTGCATGCACCATCCATCAACGGCGAACGTAGCGAACACGATCGTCAGCAAAAGCGTGTGCAGGGCCGTGCGATCCTCCGCGTAGTTGATCCCGAACGCATTCGCAGCGATGATCCTTCCCAAGGCTTCACCCCACAACAGGATGGCGACAAGGAAGGCCGGTGATCGCCAACCGCGCGCGCGAATGGCCGAGCGCAGGACAATGGCCGTGACCAGCACGATCATTACCAAGATCACCACCGCCAGCGCGATGGATCCCGTCCCGAACATCCGTTGCAACAGCGACATCACCGTGACCTCCACGAAGCCTTCGGTGCTTCCTTGGTAGAGCAGTCCGAGGTGCGCCAACCGCAGCGCGAGAAGGAGTGCTGCCGCGAAGGGAAGAAGCCCCGCGAAGAACCACAGCGCTCGTTGCTTCCTGTTGCGGTAGGCCGCGATCAACAACACGCCGAGCATCACCCCCCAGAGCGGAAGTAGGGCCAACAGGAAACTGTTCGCGACCGCCAGCGCGAACAGGACCCGGACCAATTGTGCGGTCCTTCCATCGCGCACGAAACAGAGCAACTCGTACATGCCGAACAGCAGGAAGGCGAAGGCCGGACCGTAGCCGCGGAACAATGAGAAGAAGTCCAGCAGGAAGGGGCAACCGAGCATCGCGCTCCAGAAGACCCAACGCACGAAGCGATGCTGAATGAATGCACCCAGCTTCCACGTGGACCATGCGAAGAGGGCGAATGCGAGCACGCTGCCCCAACGCAATGCAAGCAGGTGCAACCCGAAGACCTTGTAGCCCAACCATCCGAGCAAGGAGTTGAGGTAGTGGTTGTTCGCATCCCACATACTGCTGAACGGCAGGAAGCGCCCGCTCTGCGCATAGGCCAGGAAGGAGGTCGCCTCATCGTGAACGAGCGGGATGAGCGCCGCGCGCAACAGGACGTACACGAACACGACCGAAACGAGTGCAACGAAGGCGAACCGATCGTTGCGCTGTGGTCGGGGATCTTTCAAGCGCACGTCCATGGCGGTCCCGAAGGTGAACATCAAGGGACGACTTCGCGAATGATCACCCGCACACGATCCATGGCGAAGTATTGTTGGCGGGGATTCCAGAGATAAGCCGTCACCTGTGCGGGCACGCTGAAGGATGGCAGCAGGCGCAGGACGTGCGAGCGGTCACCTTTCCAGGAAATGCGTTGGTCATCCAGGTTGATCACGTCGTAATGGAGCGGGTTACCATTCGCATCCTTCGCATCCACCACCAGTCGCAGTTCCAAAGGCTCGCTGTCCGAAGTGATCGAGGCATCCACTTCGATCAACCACGCCCTGCCTTGGAGGGCCTCCGGGTCCGGGGACCAGAGTCCCTTGAACTCTTCGTTCGTGGATGGTATCGCCCACGTACTATCACGCACGACCGAGTCGCGCAGTGCGGTTTCCGCTTCCATCAGGTTCATCCGTCCGTGCGGTGCGGTGTACACGGTGTGGAAGCCGGGCGGCGGCTCGAAGTGTACCGTGTCGATCAACAACAATTCGCAGGTTGGTTGGGGGAAGCCGAGGTCGTTCAGGTAGTTCAGGTCGAGTCCACGAAGCGATGCGCCGTAGGTCCAGCATCGCGGGTTCTGTCGGTAGGCCCCGATCAGCAACGGACGCTCCTGACCCTGTTGTCGTTCGGACACCAGCTCGTAGATCCTTCCGGGATCGCTTCCTCCGGCCAGTATGCCGTGTGGTTGAAATTGGCGCCCATCAACGTGCGCACCGGCAGCCAGAGCAACAACACCGCAGCAAAGGCCAAGCGCGGCCGACCGATCGCGATTCGATCCAACGAGAAGGCGAACAACAGGATGAGCAGCGGGACAAGTTGGATCGCCGTGCGATCGATCGGATAGAGCACGCCGAAGCCTTCGCCAAGAACGACCCTTCCGATGATCTCCCCGCTGAGGATCACCCCCATGAGGATGACCGGCACCGACCGGCCCCGAAGTGCCCGCACAAACAAGCCCGCCACCAGCATTGTGGAAACGATCATGACGATGTCCTGCGCGAGTGGTCGCATGATCCCCAGTATCCACAGCACGAGGGACCGAAGGGTGCCATCGAAGAACCCCGAGCTGTTTCCGAAGTAGAGCAGGCCGCGCTCCGAAAGACCTTTCCCGAACGATCCGGCGATCACCAACGGCACTACACCGATGAACAATAAGATGCCCAGCACCGGACCATCCTTCCGATCACGGGTGAATACGTACCAGCCGGCAATGGCCATGACCGAACACCAGATCAACAACAAGGAAAGCGAAGCATAGGTCGCAAGTGCCATGGCGAACAGTGTCGCGAACAACTGCCGCCGACCACCCACCTCCACGTACCGCACCAGGTGGAACAACGCCATCAGCAGGAAAGCCAAGGATGGTCCGTACCCGCGGAAGAGCGAGAAGAAATCGAGAAGGAAGGGTGTGAGAAGGAGCGCGCACGCCGAACACCAACGGATCACATCAACTTGTAGCATCCGCGTGATCCGCCACACATACACCGCATACAGGACGAAGCACACCACTTCGAATGATCGCAAGGCCAAGGGCGAGGGACCGAACAGCAGGTAGGTCGCTCGTCCCATCGCGGTGATCAGCAAGTGATTGCCGGCATCCCAGTGCGCAAGGAAGGGCAGGTAGCGCCCGGTCACCACATAGGTCTGGAAGGTGGCGGCCTCATCATGAATGAGCGGCACCCATGCAGCGCGAAGGGCGACGTACGCGAATGTCAACAAGGAGAGCGCGACGAAGCCGATCCGTTCACTCCGGGCGTTCATCGGATCCTCAGCCGCGCTTGCGCACGGTGCGTTGCTCGATCCGCCTTTCGTAGTTGCTGCCTTGGAAGATCCGCTGCACGAAGATCCCCGGCGTGTGGATCTCATCCGGGTCCAATTCACCGGGCTCCACCAAGTGTTCCACCTCGGCCACGGTGATGCGGCCGGCCATGGCCATCATCGGGTTGAAGTTCCGCGCCGTCCGCTTGTACACCAGGTTGCCGAAGCGATCGCCCTTCCATGCTTTCACCAACGCGAAATCCGCGTGAAGCGCATGTTCCAATATGTGTGGTTTGCCGTTGAACTCGCGTACCTCCTTGCCTTCGCCGACCTCTGTGCCATAACCAGCAGGCGTGAAGAAGGCCGGGATCCCGGCGCCGCCCGCACGACAACGTTCCGCGAGCGAGCCTTGCGGGATCAGGTCCACTTCCAATTCGCCGTTGAGCATCTGGCGCTCGAACTCCGCGTTCTCACCCACGTAGCTGCTGATCATCTTCTTGATCTGCCGCGTCTTCAGCAACAGGCCGAGACCGAAGTCATCCACGCCCGCGTTGTTGCTGATGCACGTGAGCCTCGTGGCGCCGTTGCGCACCAATGCAGCGATCGCATTCTCCGGAATGCCGCACAGGCCGAAGCCGCCGACCATCAGTGTCATGTCATCCTTCAACCCTTCGAGTGCCTTATCCGCACTGGCGACCACTTTGTTCATGCGTTGCTCTGCTTGTGCGACGAAGATATCCTCCTCGCGTTAGGGTGATGATGACCTTGTTCAATCGCCCCAGTTCGGCTTGCCGCCGTTGGTGCCGCCCTTGCCCTTGGTCCGGCAATCGAGTTCGATACCGAGCTCGCCTTCCGGCTTTTCGAAATTGCCGGTGTTGATCTCGATCGTCGGATCCGCATACACACGATTCATGTAGTAGCCGTAGATCGGCAACGCCATGTTCGCACCTTGCCCTTTGTCCGTGGTGCTGAAGCGCACGCTGCGGTCATCCGCGCCGGTCCATACACCGGTCACAAGATCAGGGGTGATCCCGATGAACCAGCCATCGCTGTTGTTCTGCGTGGTGCCCGTCTTGCCCGCCATCGGGAACTTGATGTTGGCATACTTCTGTCGCGTGCCCCAACTGGTGCGCAACCGCATACCCGTTCCAACCACCTTGCCGGTGCTCGGGTTGTACGCGCCGTCGATCACACCTTGCAACACCCTCAGCATCACGTACGCCGTGCGTTCATCCAAGGCCTCGAAGGTGTGCGGGGTCACGTCGTAGATCGTGTTGCCGTTCTTGTCCTCGATGCGTGTGAAGATGATCGGCTCGATGTACACGCCCTTGTTCGCGAACGTGGAAAAGGCGCCCGTCATCTCGGACAGTGTGAGGTCCGCAACGCCAAGACACAACGAAGGCACAGGTTCCAGCGGACTCTTCACGCCCATGTGTCGTGCCAATACGATCACCGCTTCCGGACCGTATTGCTTCATCAACCATGACGTCACGGTGTTCATGCTGTTCGCCAGCGCGTAGGCCACGGTGACCATGCCGCCGTACTCCGCATCACTGTTCTCCGGACACCAATCGGGTTGGCCGGGTGGCATGTCGAAACATACCTTCTGGTTGGGAACCTCTCGGCAGGGTTCCATGCCTTCACGGAACGCGGTGGCATACACGAAGGGTTTGAACGTGCTGCCCACTTGGCGCCGCGCTTGGTCCACGTGGTCGTACTGGAAATGCTTGTAGTCGATGCCGCCCACCCACGCTTTCACGAAACCGGTATGCGGATCCATGCTGAGCAGCCCACTTTGCAGGAAGCTCTTGTAGTACCGGATCGAATCCAGCGGACTCAGCACCGTGTCCTTCTCTCCTTGCCATGTGAACACGCGCATCGGGACCGGCGTGTCGAAGATCCCGGGGACCTCACTCTCCTTCACCACCGGCCAGTAGTTGTCGCAACCGCCAAGATCCGGCCTGCAGTGGTAATGCTTCGACCCTTCGTGCATCACTTCCTCGATGTATGCCGCTGGCCGTTCGCAGCTTCCACACATCTTGCCCATGAGGATCTTGTAGCGCACACTGCGTTTCATCGCGGTGTTCAGGATCGCCGCGATCTCCTTCTGGTTCACGCGCGAATCAAAAGGTCGGTTCTTCTTCCGTGCAATGTCCTTGAAGAAGTCGGGCTGCAGTTCACTGGCGAGGTGTTCGCGTAGGCCCCACTCCGCGTAGGACTGCATGCGACGATCCACGGTGGTGTAGATCCGCAGACCGTCCGTGTAGATGTCGTACTTCTTGCCGTCCGGACGTGGGAACACGAGGTTACCCTTCGCATCCGTGGAATCGAGCAGATGCTGGAGCTTGCCTCGAAGAACCTCGCGGAAGTAGGGCGCCGGACCTTCGGTGTGGCTCACGCTCTGGAAGTGCAGTCCTAGCGGAAGCGCTTTCAGTGAGTCGTATTCCACGGTGCCGATGAAGCCGTTGCGGCGCATCTGGTCCAACACCACCATACGCCTGTGCAGGACGGTGTCCACGCGGTGCGCTTTGTTCGGGTTGAAGAGCGCCGGGTTCTTCAGCATCCCCACGAGCATGGCCGCCTGCTCCACGCGAAGCGAATCCGGTGTGGTATTGAAGTACACGTGTGCCGCGCTGTTGATCCCCACGGCCTGGTTGATCCAGTCGAAACGGTTCAGATACATCGCAATGATCTCGTCCTTGGTGTACTGCCGTTCCAAGCGCGCACTGATGATCCACTCCTGGAACTTCTGGAAGGTGCGCTTGACGAAATTCGAGGAGCGCTCCGTGAAGAGCATCTTGGACAATTGCTGCGTAATGGTGCTCGCGCCGCCGCGCTTGCCCAGGAAGATGGCCGCCCGTAACGTGCCACGCAGGTCGATGCCGCTGTGTTCCCGGAAACGCTCGTCCTCGGTGGCGATGAGCGCATGTACCACGTTCGGACTGATCCGCTCGTAGTCCACCGGGATCCGGTTCTCGCGGTAATACTGGCCCATCTGGCTGCCGTCGCTGAAGAGCACGGCGGTTGCGAGGTCGCTACGGGGATTCTCCAGGTCCTCGGTGCTGGGTAGGTCGCTGAAGGAGGCGATGACAAGCATGCCGAAGAGCCCGACGAGTGGTGCAAGCACGATGACCCACCAGACGAAACGTCGTTTGCCGGACTTGGTCTTCTTCATCGCGATCCGAAGGTATCGGTGGTGATCACGTCTTGGTCAGTGCGCCTTGCTGCGTTGGATGCTCACCCCCACATCGATCACCGACGGCAATGGATCCACGCGCATGGCCTGCTCCAACTTCATGGTATAACGGCCGGAAGCGGGAAATCTGTTGCCGAGCCGGTAAAGGACCTTGGCTTGGATCCGGTCCGCGAAAATGAAGCCCGTGCCTCTCCCCATCCAACGCCCGCTCGGGTCGGCGAGGATGCACTCCACGGTATCGCGATGGGTACGACCGCCGGGACCGGTGAGGTCCACGAAGAGGTACAGGTCGCTGTATGGATAATCGCCGGTGTGGCGCACTTCGATGTACACATCGTGCTTGCTCACGGTATCGGTGATGTCGAATTCGAAAGAGGGCTGGAAGCTGCTCACCCACGCACCATTCGGCACTTCCACATCGGACTCGAACACCATGTCGTTCGCGCAGCCCGTGGCCAGCAGCGCTACCAGACCGATACCGCCCAACAGTGGTTTCAATTCGCAGAAGGAGTTGGTGGAGCGCCGCCGCCGGGGGGCTTGTTGCCCCCCCTGCCGCGCCCGCGCCGACGGCGGTTGTTGCGATCGCCGGATCGTTGTTCGCCGCCGCCATCCGCTTGCTGCGGCCGCGGTTCGCTTTGCTTCTGTTGCGCCGGAGCTGTGCCGCCTTGGACCTTTTCCGTGCGTTGACCGCCTCCGCCACCTGGACGCCGCTCCTTGCCGCGCGAGCGACGCTTGCCGCCCTTGCTCTTGCTGTCGAAGCGGGTCAGGTCGTCCTGCCCCACCACGTTCTCATAGTCCGGGCCTTTCACCACCGCCTCCTTCGGCTCATCGACCATGTTCAGGTCCACGGACGGGATCTCGCCGGCCTTGTTCTTCGCTTGGATATCACGGACCACTTCCACCGGAAAGCCCGCCATCACGAAAGCCTCTCCGGGTTTCTTGAAGCCGTACCACATCTTGCCCGTGAAGATGTCGGTCTTCATGTGCGCGCCGGTGCCTTGCTCGGTCTTCAACTTGGCGCTCTGGCTGGGGAAGCTCTTGATGGCTTCGATGTACATGTCCAGTTCGTAGTTCAGGCAGCACTTCAACTTGCCGCACTGGCCTGCGAGTTTCTGCGGATTCAAGGCGAGCTGTTGGTAGCGCGCCGCGCTGGTGGTCACACTCCGGAAATCGGTGAGCCATGTACTGCAGCACAACTCACGGCCGCAACTTCCGATGCCGCCGATGCGCCCCGTTTCCTGCCGCGCACCGATCTGCTTCATCTCCACGCGCACCTTGAAGCGGTCGCTCATGGTGCGCACGATCCCGCGGAAGTCGATGCGGTCCTCGGCGGTGTAGTACACGGTGGCCTTGGTGCCGTCGCCTTGGTACTCCACGTCGGTCACTTTCATGTCCAGTTTCGCTTCGCGCACCATGGCGCGACTCGTGAGCATGGTGTCGTCCTCCTGTTTGCGCGCCTCGTGCCAGCGGTCGATGTCCTCTTGTGTGCTCTTGTGCAAGACCTTGCGCAACTCGTAGGTCTCCACCGTCACGCTGCGCCGCGCCATTTGCGCACGCACGAGTTCGCCCGTCAGGCTCACCATTCCCACATCATGACCCGGGCTCGCGTCCACGGTGATCAGGTCCCCGGGCATCAGTTGCAGGCCGGAAGTGTTCCGGTAGAATCCTTTCCGGGTGTTCTTGAACCGGACCTCCACACCGTCAAAGGCTTGCTGGCCTGCCGCAAGCGGAACCCCCGTCAACCAGTCGAATACGCCGAGCTTGTTGCACCCGCTGGTACTGCAATAGCCATTGCTCTTGCACCCGGCCGGTTTGCCGTCCGGCCCCACTACTACACCCTGCACATGACATGGGGCGAAGATAGGAGGGGGTGCGCGGGGCGGATCAGGGCCGCAGCAACGCCCCCCCCCCCCCCCCCCCCCGGCCCATCATCCGATAGCTCAGGTCCATGAACAGGACCTTGGGGTTGGCGTTGCGCTCGATGTGGACATGCGCGGTCTCCAGTTCGCGGCGGATGCCGTCGGCGTTGCGCTCGTTCAGCAGCTTGCTGAAGTTCTGTACGAACTCCAACTCTTGGCCAAGTACGCGTACGAGATCCGGCAGTTGTTGCCATTGCATGGCGCATTGGCGGATGAGGTAGAGTCCATAACGCACCAAGGACTTCTGCCGCTCGCGGCCCATCTTCTGGAACTGCTCGCCGTACTCCACCGCTTGCACCACTTCACGCTTGTAGCAGTGCCGCAGCCAATCACGGAAGAAGACGAAGAGTTCCTCTTCGCCCTTGCCGGCCATCTCCACGGCTTCAAGCAGGTCGCCTTCCGCGCGCAAGGCAAGGTTCACGGAGTCCGCTTCCGATAATTCGGGGAACCGTTCGCGGAGTGCTTCCCCGAGTTCCGCCGGAGGAAGCGCTGGAATCCTTATCATCTGTGCACGACTGATGATCGTGGTAAGCAATTGGTCCGGATCACACGAAACCAACAGGATAACAGTATTCGGTTCGGGCTCCTCAAAGACCTTCAGGAGCATGTTGTTCGCCATCGGATAGCCGATTGCGTCCATGTATTCAGGCAACCATATTAACAACACCTTATATCCTCCGCGAAAGGACTTCAAGCTCAATTTTCGAAGCATTTCCTGAAGCGATGTCCACGCCCATGCTGCAGCTGCTTAGTTCTCAGCTCTCAAGATGGTCGCGCCACTTTTCCCATGTCGATGTACGGGTCACTCAATCTCATTGCGCGCCAATCCGCCACGAAATGGTCACAGGTTTTCGCCTTCTCCGTAAATAGATCGGGAAGGCCAAGTGCAGATCCGGGTGCTCCAACTTCGCCATTTGAATGCACGACGGACAGGTTCCGCATGCGTCCGCTTGGCCTTTGTTCTCGCAGAGCAGGTATTGCGCGTAGGCCAGCGCCATGGCCAGATTCCCGCTACCGCGCGGTCCGACCATCAATTGCGCGTGCGGCACACGACCCTCGCGGATGTTGCCGATGAGTTTCGCTTTCAGCGCGGCGTGACCGATGACCTTGGAGAAGAGCACGGGACAAAGAAAGAACATGTGGTTATGTGCTCATGTGACCATGTGCCCACCGCGGCCGAGGCAGCACTTGGGGCTAGCGGCGGTTCGGCATTCCATGGGCACATGGCGGGAGGAAATGCGCGCGGCGGCACATGGTCACATGAGCACATGATATTTTCGCAGCCATGTTGACGATGGATACTTACGACTTCAGCGGAAAGAAAGCCTTGGTCCGCGTGGACCTGAACGTGCCACAGGACGCCAACGGCAAGGTGACCGACGACACGCGCGCACGCGCCATCATCCCCACGGTGAACAAGATCCTGAAGGACGGAGGTAGCGTGATCCTCATGAGCCACTTGGGCCGCCCGAAGGGAAAGGTGAACCCCGCAATGAGCTTGAAGCCTATTGCCGAACACTTGAGCGGACTTCTCGGCAAACCCGTTCTCTTCGCGACCGATTGCGTCGGCGCCGATGCAAAGGCGAAAGCAGCCGCTTTGAAGCCTGGCGAGGTGCTGGTGTTGGAGAACCTGCGCTTCCACCCGGAAGAGGAAGCTGGTGATGAAGCCTTCAGCAAAAGCCTGAGCGAACTCGGTGATGTGTATGTGAATGATGCCTTTGGCACCGCACACCGTGCGCACGCCAGCACGACCATCGTGGCGAAGTTCTTCCCTTCAGCGAAGCTCTTCGGGTACCTGATGCAAGCCGAGATCGATAGCGTGGGCAAGGTGCTTGGGCATCCGCAACGACCCATGACCGCGATCGTCGGTGGCAGCAAAGTGAGCAGCAAGATCGATGTGCTAAGGAATCTCATCAACTCATGTGACGAGCTGATCATCGGCGGTGGCATGGCGAACACCTTCGTACGCGCCATGGGTGGCCAGACCGGCGCCAGCTTGGTGGAAGAGGACCTACTCGACATGGCACGCACGATCATCGAAGAAGCGAAGGCCAAAGGCGTACAGCTGCACATCCCGACGGATGCGGTGGTAGCCGATGCCTTTTCCGAAACCGCGAACACAGACGAGGCCGCAGCCGACGCGGTGCCCGATGGTTGGATGGCACTGGACATTGGTCCGAAGTCCGTGGAGAGCTTCCGCGCAGCAGTACTCCGCAGCAAGACACTCCTGTGGAACGGCCCGATGGGCGTGTTCGAGATGAAGCCGTTTCAACGCGGTACCGTCGCGATCGCCGAAGCGGTTGCAGAAGCGACCAGCAAGGGTGCGTTCTCGTTGGTCGGTGGCGGCGATAGCGTAGCGGCCGTGAACCAGTTCGGGCTTGCGGACAAGATCAGCTACGTGAGCACCGGCGGCGGCGCGATGCTGGAATATCTTGAGGGAAAGGTGCTGCCGGGGATCGCGGCGATCAAGGGTTGATCCATCGGCGGATCATTCCTCTTCCACTTCGCGCAACGCGTCGATCGTCCGCTTCACCCATTTCGTTTCGCCGACCGCTGGAATGATGGTCGGTGCGAACGCGCGTATCGGCGTGAACAGGTGTGACGCTTCCCGAACATCCTGTGCTGGTGTGGTGCCGTCGGAGTAGCCCATGATCAGGTTCAACGCGATGCTGAGCGTGAAGGCCGAGCGCACCACGCCGAGGACGATCCCGGCAAGTTTGTTCGGCAAGCTGAGTTGTGCGATGTCGATGAGCTTGGTGAGCACGCGGCCCAATAACACGACCAGGACCAGCACAAGGATGAAGGTGATGAGGAAGGCGGTCGCCTCCTGCTTGATCTCCAAGCCCAGCCATTCGGTGACCTCCTCGCTCACATGCACACCGGCCCAGATGCCCAAGACGAGTCCGATCACCGATGCGATCTCGATGATGAAGCCACGCTGGAATCCCTTGAGGGCCGCGAAGCCCAGAACGATGAGGAGGGTGATATCGAGCCAGTTCATTCCACAGGACCATCGCCTGATGGCGCCGTGAAAGTGGTGAATTCGACAAGAGCGATCTTCGGCCCGGCAGAGCGCAAGGGTCGATCCATTCGCACAAGCCTTCAGCCTTCACCGTGGACCTCTCCTTCGAAAAACGCTGGCGCGACCTCGTCAACCAACTGACGAAACGGTTCGACGCCGGGACCTTGGACCTGAACGCGATCCTCTTCCTGATCGGGATCCAGGAACTGGGGCAACATGCCCGGGAGTTCAAGAAGGACGAGAAGGTGAATCTGATGCACATCGGCATCTGTGTGGTGCTGGTCCCCTTCGGGTATTACAAGGAACTGGGCCGTGATGCGGACGGCTGGCCGCACTTCGAACGCGTACAGGATCTACCCGCACTGGGCGGCGATGAACAGGAACGCTTGATGAAGGAAGCGGTGCTCGCCTATTTCGAGGCGACGTAGAACGAACGCCTACTCGACCGGAAGGATGATGACCGTCTCTTCGTTGGTCTTCTCCTCTTCGATCTTGATGATGCCCTCACCCACAAGTGTGTCGGAGGTACACAGGATATCCAACACAGCAAAGCCGCTCTGGCCCTGCTCGTAGTAATCGGTGTAATCGAAGGTGGCCACCCCGGCCCCGTCCGTATTGGTCTCTTTGGTCAACCGGTTCGGGTCGCCCAATGGGAACTGCGGGTTGGCGTACAGCTTCACATAAGCGTCCGGCACTACGGTCCCGTCCGCCTTCTTCACGATGATGACCGCCTTGGTGGGCTTCTCCTTCGTGCAGGAGGGCAACAGGAAGGCCACGAGGGCCAGTACCAACGCGCTGGTAAGGGCGCTCCGGAAAGTGGATGTGGTCATTGGGCTACTTTTGGCGCCTTGAATGCCAAGGCTTTGCGGATGTCAAATGTAACAGAGTGCCGGACAGTGGCGCTACGGATCATTGCCATTTGCTGTTTCCTGTTCCTAGGCGCACTTGGATACCTGACGAACGCGCAGGTCCCGGCGGCGCCCAAGCAGGCTCTCGTGGAGGTTCGCACGGAGATGGGGACCTTCATCATCACCCTGTACAATGAAACCCCGCAGCACCGCGACAATTTTTTGAAACTCGTTCGGGAGCAAGCCTATGACAGCCTGCTCTTCCATCGGATCATCAAGGGGTTCATGGTGCAGGGAGGCGACCCGGATAGCCGGACGGCTGTGGTGGGCGGCGCCTTGGGGCAAGGTGGGCCGGGGTATACCCTACCAGCGGAGATCGTCCCCGGCCTTGTGCATACCAGAGGTGCCTTGGCGGCGGCCCGGCAACCTGATCAAGGGAACCCGGAACGGCAGAGCAACGGCAGCCAGTTCTACATCGTTCAGGGCAAGACCTTCTCGCCTGCGGAACTCGACCAAGTGATCCAGCGCAGTGCGCGCAACGGCATCGTGCTCACATATTCCGAAGAACAGAAGAAGGATTACGCTACGGAAGGTGGTGCGCCGCACCTCGATGGCGGTTACACGGTCTTCGGGAAGGTGGTGGAAGGAATGGACGTGGTGGACGCGATCGCCGCTGTGACTTGCGATGGGCGCGATCGACCTTTGACGGATATCCGCATGTTCATGCACGTATTGGAATGAGTTTGATCGATCGCATTGCAACGCTGGAGGCCGAAGTGGCGAAGGCGCAAGCCCGCACCGCTGACGAGGTGGAGCGTTTCCGTGTGGCCATGTTGGGCCGTAACGGTGCCGTGACGGAGCTCTTCGAAGCCTTCAAGCAGGTGGCCGGTGAAGAGAAGAAGCTTCTGGGCCAGCGCATGAATCAATTGAAGCGCTCCGCACAAGAACGCTTCGAGGAAATGCGTGACGGCATCAAGGGAACCACCGCGGTCACCGGTCCCGCGATCGACTTCACTGCTCCGGCGTCCACTGAACCAACGGGCAGTTTGCACCCGATCACCCTTGTGCGTCAACGCATCGTGGAGGTGTTCGCGCGCATCGGGTTCGCCGTGAGCAACGGACCCGAGGTGGAGGATGATCACCACAACTTCAGCGCGCTCAACTTCCCGCCGGACCACCCTGCGAGAGACATGCAGGACACCTTCTTCATTGACCTCAACCCCGGGCCTTCTCCCGAGGAGAAGGGAGTCGCTCAACTCGCACTTCGCACACACACCAGCAGTGTACAAGTGCGGGTGATGGAGAACAGCACGCCGCCGATCCGCACGATCTCGCCGGGGCGCGTGTACCGCAATGAAGCCATCAGCGCACGGGCACATTGCATGTTCCACCAAGTGGAAGCACTGTATGTGGACAAGGGCGTGAGCTTCGTGGAGCTGAAAGGAACGCTGGACTATTTCGCCAAGAGCATGTTCGGCCCCGATGTGCAGATCCGCTTGCGGCCGAGCTACTTCCCCTTCACCGAGCCGAGTGCTGAAGTGGACATGAGCTGCACG
This sequence comes from Flavobacteriales bacterium, assembly GCA_016721005.1. Taxonomy (GTDB): domain Bacteria; phylum Bacteroidota; class Bacteroidia; order Flavobacteriales_F; family PHOS-HE28; genus PHOS-HE28. The sequence continues at coordinate 433,550 of JADKJM010000019.1, read as the reverse complement.
ATATGCGGTGGCGCCGGTTGTGCGGTGTGCAAGCAGAGCGGCTGGGTGGAGATCATGGGCTGCGGCATGGTGGATCCGGCGGTGCTGGTGAATTGCGGGATCGACCCCGAAGCGTACTCCGGCTTCGCGCTTGGGATGGGTGTCGAGCGCATCGCGCAACTGATCTACCGCGTACCCGACCTACGTCTGTATTGGGAGAACGACGTGCGCTTCCTCGATCAGTTCACCGCGGCTCCGTTCAGGAGCTGACCCCGCCATGAGCACCCCCGAAGGCGGACCGGAGAGTCGGGCGGACCGGGTGATGCGAACGGACATCTGCATCATCGGTGGCGGGCCAGGTGGTTGTTCGGCAACCATGCAGTTGGCGAAGCGCAGTGCTTCGGTCGTGGTGTTGGAGAAAGCTGTGTTCCCGCGCGACAAGGTGTGCGGCGATGCGCTCAGCGGAAAGGTGATGCGCACCTTGGAACGGCTTGATCCCGACCTCGCCGCCACGGTGAAAACGGATGCGCGCTCGATGCCGAGTTGGGGTGTCACGTTCATCGCGCCCGGAGGCAAGTCCTTGCGCGTTCCGTTCTCGCGCACAACAGGCCTGGGTGAAGCTCCCGGCGCGATCCTTCCTCGACTGGACTTCGACGACCTGCTCTTCCAACGGATCAAGACGCTTGATGGCGTGCATGTTCTGGAAGGCGTTGGCGCGCGATCCTTCCAACGGACCGACGATGGTTGGACCATCACCACCAGCGATGATCGGTCGATCACCGCGCGCATCGTGATCGATGCATCTGGTGCGAATTCACCCTTCGCGCGGCATCACGCGAAGTTGTCCATGGACCCACGACATCACGCGGCCGGTGTGCGCGGCTATTACCGCGGCGTGAAGGACCTCGACCCGATGGGCTTCATCGAGTTGATCTTCCTGAAAGACCTCTTGCCGGGATACCTGTGGGTGTTCCCGCTGCCTGGCGGAAGAGCGAACGTCGGGCTCGGATTGCGCAGTGATGTGGTGAAGAAGCGCCGTGCGGACCTGAAGCAACTGATGACCAGCCTGCTCGAGGAGCATCCGCAATTGAAGGATCGATTCGCTTCGGCAACCTTGGAAGGACCGATCCAAGGCATGGGACTTCCGCTCGCGAGCAAGAAGCGCGCGTTGAGTGGCAACGGTTATTTGCTGGTCGGCGACGCAGGTCATTTGATCGACCCCTTCACCGGTGAGGGGATCAGCCATGCGATGATCAGCGGTGTACATGCTGCGGATGTGGCCGTGGAAGCATTCGCCGCACAGGACACAAGTGCCAAGTTCTTGCGTGCCTACGACGACCGCGTGTGGAAACGCCTCGGCAAGGAGGTGATGATCAGCACACGATTGCAGTCACTGGCGAACAAACCCTGGTTGTTCGATCTCGTGGTGGACCGTGCGAACTCCAATCCTGCGCTCGCCGATACGATCAGCAGCATGTTCACCGACCTGAACATGCGGGAACGCTTGAAGAAGCCCGGCTTCTATGTGGATCTGATGCTCGGGCGATCGGTGAAGGCGTGAACTAGCGCACACGCTGCGCCGCCACGAACCAATCCCACGGATAAGGCGCCTTCATCCAACGCGGCGGCGCATCGAACTCCGTGGTCCACGGGTATTCGATCTTGTCGATGTCCAGCACCGTGAAGCCGCGCGCCGTGAAGAGTGCTTCCAGTTCTTCCTTGAGGTAGTGCTTGGTGGGCACGCCATCGATATGTACGATGCCGTGCTCCAAGCCTTTGCCATTGAGCGCGGCGGCTTTCTGCGCGTCGCGGGCATCCATGCCATCGCGCAGGTTCCATTGCAGGTGCCGGTACGCGGTAAGCAGGGTTGAGTTGAGCGAGGGCACGACCAGCAACAAGTGTCCGCCCTTCTTCACGCTACGACATGTGCGATCGATCAACGGCTCGCGCACTTCCAGCGCCGCATTCAACAACGTGTTGATGCACAACACCACATCCGTGGCCGGGTAGCTATTGCGGTCCTTGCTCAGGTCGGCGTGAACGTATTCGATGTTGCTGCGCAATGGATTCGCTTTCGCAGCCACGTCCAAACATTGGCTGCTCACATCGACCGCATACACATGTGCGTAACGGTCCGCGAGCATCGGCAACGTGCGACCCACACCGCAACCGAGGTCGGTGGCTACCGCATCCGGTGTCGCTAGGCGTTCCACCCAATCGAGGATGATCCCCTTGGTGTCGTTCGCCGGAACGTTGAAGATCTCCTTCTCGAAAGTATCGGCCACCTTGTCCCAATCGCGCTCATTCATGCGGTAGCGTGTTGTGTCCGCCGTACGGCGAACGGTTGGTCGTCGAGGCAAGGTATCCGGGTGACCTGCCGAAGAACCGACGGCGTTCATCCATGTTTCCACGATCCTACGTTCGCAGCGAAGACCGCACGACTACCTTTCACCAACGTTCGACGACTCATCGCATGCGCTTTCACTTCGCACTTCTTGCTCTTCAATTCATCGCGCCGATCTCCGTATCGCTCCACCTTCATGGTGAAGAGCACCGCGAGGATGCTGTACGAGAAGGTGGTGGTCGAGTGAGTCCTACACCTCACTCAACTTCAGCATGTTCGCGATGCATTGAGTGGGAATTCCAACATCCACCTCTACTTTCGTCTTGGCATTTCCCCTTGCTGTGAAAGCGATATTCATCTCCCTGTTGGCGCTCACCTTGTGTGGGACGGTCCATGCGCAGATCCCAAGCGTGGCGTGGACGCGTTCGCTGGGAAGCATTGGTTCGGACGAGGGACAATTCATCCACCAGCGACCTGATAAGAGTTTCTTTCTAGCCGCAAACAGCACCTTCACCGACAACCAGCTTGGCAACACCACTGGCCCGGCGAACGGAGAGGTGGTGTTCATCGGTCTCGACAGTTTGGGGCAGATGCAATGGGGGAATCGCATTGGCGGCCTCGGTTTCGTGCGGATCCTTCATGGCGAGGTGATGGCCGATGGGAATTACGTGTTCACAGGATCCATTTACGACGCTGGACAGGAAGTGCCCGATTGGGAGGGCGATCATGAACTTTGGGTCGTAAAGGTCTCGCCGGTCGGCTCCATCATATGGGAGCGTTTTTATGGCGTGGACAACACCGAGGATCTGGGGATGCACGTAGCAGCCCGGCCAGATGGAGGCTGCTTCGTCTCCGGCTATCGTGGTTTGAACGGTGCGGACGCTTGGGTTATCGCCTTGGATGTCGAGGGCAACGAGTTGTGGTCGCGCACCTATGGCGGTAGCGGCCCGGAGAATGGGAATTCCATCGTTGCAACTGCGGACGGTGGTGCTCTGCTCGCCGGTTGGACCGGATCGTCCGATGGCGACGTGAGCACCCCGCTACATGGTGTTTATGACGGGTGGTTGGTGAAGCTGGATGCGAACGGGAACATTGAGTGGGACCGCACCTATGGCGGTTCGGACGTGGACCAGTTCCAGGATATCCTAGCTCTACCCGGCGGGGGGTATCTCATTCTTGGCCAATCGGTATCCACCAATGGAGACATTACAGAATATCACGGTAACTGGGATGTATGGGCTATGCGTGTGGACGCTTTGGGAACCATCATTTGGAGCCATTCATACGGCGGAAGCGACCCGGATAGTCCTTGGAGCATGATGCCGTACCAAGGGAACTACCTGATCGCCGCGAGTGCCTATTCCTCCGATGGTGATGTGAGCGTTTCATACGATGTGTTCAACAACTTACAGCCATACGGCCCCGGTGACGGCTGGCTGCTGTTGCTGAGTCCGAATGGCGACCTGCTGTGGGAAAAGTCCATTGGAGGTAGTAGCGCGGATTACCTCTTTGCACTGGCTCCCACGGACGATGGATTCGTTGTCACCGGGGGCTCCTATTCCTCGGACCATTTCGTTCCCGGCAACGTAGCCGACGGAGACATCTGGACCGTGCGGTTCGACAGCAAGAGCACACTGCTCGCGGGCACCCTGTACGTGGATGCGGACAACGATGCGAGCATCAGCGTTGACGATCCGCGCATCGGTGGGCGGTTGGTAGAGTTGAACAGCAATAACGAACTGGCGCTTTCCCAACCCAATGGCCGCTACGTGTTCGCGGTAAGCGGCCCGGCCCAGCACACGATCACCGGCCCCGCGATCCCTCATTTCACCAAGGATCCGGACACGCACGAGGCAAGTATCACCGGCAATGAACCCGCCGTGAGTGGGTTCGACTTCCGGTACACTGCAGATGGTTCCGCGCAGGACCTTCAGGTATTTCTCACGCCCATCTCACCCTTCCGTCCTGGCTTCCCCGTGCGTTACGACGTGTTGTGCCGCAACGTGGGAACGGTTACTACTGATGCCGGCCTCAGCCTCGTGCTTGATGACGGCCTGAGCTTCGATTCCGCATCCATCACGCCCGGTAGCGTCGCGGGCAACACGCTCACATGGGCGCTGGGACCGATGCTCCCCTTGCAGAACATCCAACTCTCCGTGTACTGCACGCAATCCGTGGCCGACACGTTGGGCAGCCCGGTGACGACCACAGCGGAGATAACGCCCATTGCCGGCGACGTTGTTCCCGAGGACAATACCGTTACCACGAACAACCAGGTCAACGGCTCCTTCGATCCCAACGACATTGTCGTGGATCCAACCGAGATGCTCGTGGACGATGTGGCCGATGCCATGCTGGACTACACGATCCACTTCCAGAACACCGGCACCGATACGGCCTTCACCGTGGCCGTGGAGAACCTGCTTCCAGCGAACGCGTATCTGCCAAGCTTCGAATTCATCGGCTCATCGCACCCCGTGACGCTGACGTACTACGACTTCGACCGCAAAATGCGGTTCCAGTTCGACGACATCCTGTTGCCCGATAGCAATACCAATGAGTTGATGAGCCACGGCTACGTGCGGTATCGCCTCCGGCCGCTGAGCACACTTGCTGTCGGAGATTCGATCCTCGACCACGCCGCGATCTTCTTCGACTACAATGCGCCCGTGATCACCAATACTGCTGTGACAGAGATCACGACGACGGCGAGTGTTGAACCGATCCGCGGAGAAGAAAGCTTCCTGATCAGCCCGAACCCTGCCGCGAACTCCGTTACACTACATGTGGATTGGTTCATGATCGGTGCTTATGCGAGCGTAGTGGATGGTCTGGGCCGCGTGTTGCTCACCCACAGGATCGAGTCCTCGAACCACACGATCGATCTCTCCGCGCTTGCTGATGGTCAGTACATGATCACCTTGCGATCACGACAGGGTGCGCTAACGAAGCGCTTGATAAAGCGTCGCGATTAGGCCTCACTCAACTTCAGCATGTTCGCCATGCCTTGCTCGGCGATGGGCATGCTGGCGATGTTCACCACGAGGTCGCCCTTCCGCACGAATTTACGCGCACGCAGCAAGTGCTTGATGTCCGCGATGGTGTGGTCGGTGCTCACGGTCTTGTCGTAGTACACCGCACGCACGCCCCACACCAAGTTGAGCATGTTGAGGATCCGCGGGTTGCTGGTGAAGGCGAAGATCCGCGCCTTGGGTCGCATGCTGCTGATCTTGAATGCGGTGTAGCCGCTGTGCGTCATCGTCACGATCGCTTGGATGTCGATGGCCGCGCTCATGCGCACCGCCGCCATGCAGATCGCGTCGGTGACCATGCGATCGTTCTCCTCCAGGTCCGGTTGCGGGGTGTTGAACATGGAATCGCTGGTTTCCATCTCCAGCAGGATCTTGTTCATGGCCTTTACCACATCCACAGGGTACTTGCCTACGCTCGTCTCGGCACTGAGCATCACGGCGTCCGCGTGATCGAGTACGGCGTTGGCCACGTCATTCACTTCGGCGCGCGTGGGTGTGATGCTGGTGATCATGCTCTCCATCATCTGCGTGGCCACGATCACCGGACGGTGCTGCGCAAGGCACCGCTTGATGATGTCCTTTTGCACCAAAGGCACCTTCTCCATTGGGATCTCCACACCGAGATCGCCGCGCGCCACCATGAGCGCATCGCTCTCGCGGATGATCTCATCGATCTCCAACAGCGCTTCGGGCTTTTCGATCTTGGCCACCACGCGCGCATGCTTCTCGCGTTGGCTGATGACACCCTTCAGCTCGATGATGTCCCGGGCGCTGCGTACGAAGCTGAGGCCGATCCAATCCACATCGTGCTCGAGCGCGAAGTCGAGATCGGCAAGGTCTTTTTCCGTGAGGCACGGTAAGCTCACTTTGGTGTTCGGCAGGTTGACACCCTTGTTCGCGCTCAGTGTTCCACCGTTGAGTACGCGCGTGGTCACGGTCTTCTTCCCGTCGGTGGCGATCACTTCGAGGCGCAATTTGCCGTCATCGAGGAGAACGAGTTCGCCGGGTTTCACATCTCGTGGGAACTGCGCATAGCTCGTGCTCACCAGTCCGGGCTTTCCTTCCACATTGTCGGTGGTGATCACCAACTCACTACCATCGGCGAGTTCGATCGGCCCGTTCGCCATGGCGCCCACACGCAACTTGGGGCCTTGCAGATCGGCGAGGATGGCGGTGTTGATGCCCAGTTCCTCGTTCAGCGATCGGATCGTGCCGATCAGCTCGGTGTAGAATTCATAACTCCCGTGGCTGAAGTTCAGTCGGCACACATCCATGCCGCTCAACATCATGTCCCGCAGCACCTCACGCGAGCTGCTTGCCGGGCCTAGGGTGGCGACGATCTTGGTCTTCGGTTCGTTCATCGGGATCGCAAAGCAACAACTTGTGCCCCGACTTCGATCGGGAGATGTCCACGGGAAAAGCAGTGAGCACGAAATCGCATCGGCGCAATTGGTCCAGTAGGTCGGGCCGTAGCTCGGCTGTTTCAGGATCAACGACAAGGAAATAGTCGGCCTCTTTCTGACCGGGGAGCAACCGGCGGTTGCCGCAGGTATTGCAGATCAATGCGAAGCGCGCTTCCCCGTCCCGGCCCTTGACCTCGAACACCGTGTAGTGCAATTCCTTGCCCCGCACGAGTTCGGTGATCGCCTCGCGCCGACGGGTCAATTCAAGACCCAACCCCTTGTTCACCGACCAGCACAAGCGGTAGTCAGGCACATGGCAACTGATGCCAACGACAACGTGTGGTCGGAGTGGCTTCTCTTCGAGCCTGTACTTGGCCATGGCGCGTAGCGTGCTACACGATCAAAGGTAATCCGTGGGTTCGCGGAGATTCAACGCTTGCGGCTACGGCCGCGTGATGAGGGTGTACGCTGTTCTGCGGGCCGCCCCTGCTCTTGCGTGGGATTCTCTGTCGCCCGCGTGGTGGAGGGCTTACGTGAGCGCATGCTCCTGAACGCACTTTGTGCGGCATCCTGCTCGGCGACCTTCTTGCTCCCGCCTTTACCGGTGCCTCGCACATGGCCATCGATGCGCACCTCGGCGACATACAAGCGGCCGCGTCCGTTCCCGCCTTCCTCCGTGATCACGAACTCCACCTTCTTCCGCCGCTTCTGTCCCCACTCCAACAAGCGGCTCTTGCCATCGCGGTCCTCCTTCTCGATCTCCTGCAGATCGAAATGTGCGCGAAGCAGGCCCACCACTACTTTCCGCGTGCGCTCGAAACCCTTGTCGAGGAAGAGCGCGCCGATCACCGCTTCCATGGCATTGCCCGGCACGGATGATTCGTGTGCGCGGATCACGTTGCTCTCCATGACCTTCTCGATCTCGATGCGCTTCGCCAGCAGGTTCAACTGCGAACGACTCACGAGTTTGCTCCGCATGCGCGTGAGGAAACCTTCGCCGCGATCCGGATAGGCGCCGAACAACAGGTCGCCGATGATGGCATCGAGCACGGCATCACCTAGGAATTCCAAACGTTCGTTATCCGGAAGGTCCGGGCGGTCCTCGGTTACCGCGCTCACATGCCGCAGAGCTTGGCGGTACAACGGCAGGTCGCCGGGGGTGGTCCCCAATTGGCTCCGACACCATGCCCGCACCCGTCTTTCCTCGGGATCGCGTGCGCGGTTGAAGAGGTTGCTGAACAAAGTGGCCTAGCTGTACTTGCGGAAGATCACTGATGTGTTGTGCCCACCGAAGCCGAAGGTGTTGCTCAACGCGACATTCACGGTCCGCTTCTGGGCGGTGTTGAACGTGAAGTTCAACTTCGGATCGATCTCCGGATCATCCGTGAAGTGGTTGATCGTGGGTGGCACGATATCATTCTTGACGGCCATGATCGCCGCCACACCTTCCACCGCACCGGCACCACCGAGCAAGTGACCGGTCATGCTCTTGGTCGCACTAATGTTGATGGCATAGGCATGCTCACCGAAGAGCCGCTGGATCGCCTTCACTTCCTGCGGATCACCGATCGGCGTACTGGTGCCGTGCGTGTTCACGTAGTCGATCTCCGTGACGGCGATACCGGCGTCACGCAAAGCGTGTTTCATGCACAGTTCGGCACCAAGACCTTCCGGGTGCGGAGCTGTAATGTGATAAGCATCGCTGCTCATTCCACCGCCGATCACCTCGCAATAGATCTTGGCTCCGCGCGCCAAAGCGTGCTCCAGATCCTCCAGAACGATCGCCGCTCCGCCTTCGCCGAGCACGAAGCCATCGCGGTCCTTGTCGTAGGGACGCGAAGCGGTCGAGGGATCATCATTGCGCGTGCTCATGGCATGCAACGCATTGAATCCGCCCACACCTGCCTCATAGATCGCGGCTTCACTTCCACCGGTGACCATGGCCACACAGGTTCCGAGACGGATGTAGTTGAAAGCGTCGATCATCGAGTTGTTGCTCGACGCGCATGCACTCACCGTGACGTAGCTCGGTCCGCGCAGTGTATGCCGCATGCTGATGAGGCCCGCCGCGCTGTCGGCGATCATCTTCGGGATGAAGAAGGGATTAAAGCGCGGTGTGCCATCGCCTTTTCCGAATCCGATGCACTCGTCCTGGAAGGTCTTCAGTCCACCGATCCCGCTACCCCAGATCACACCGACCTCGTCGCGGTCCACGCCGCTTTCGAGCAGGCCGCTATCCTTCAAAGCCTCGTCGCTGCACACCAAGGCGAACTGGGCGAAGGGGTCCATCTTGCGGGCCTCCTTCCGATCCAGAAAATCCTCCGGCACAAAACCCTTCACCTCGCAGGCGAAACGGGTCTTGAACTTGCTGGCGTCGAAGCGCGTAATGGGCGCAGCACCGCTCCGGCCGCTCACCAGGCCCTCCCAGTATTCCGGAAGGGTGTTCCCTAGGGGTGTGAGCGCGCCCAGTCCGGTGACGACCACACGCCTGAGCTGCATGCGGTGCGGGTTACTTCGCGTTCTTCTCGACGTACTCAACGGCCTGACCCACGGTCTGGATCTTCTCCGCTTGGTCGTCCGGGATGGCGATGTTGAATTCCTTCTCGAACTCCATGATGAGTTCGACGGTATCCAGGCTGTCAGCGCCAAGGTCGTTGGTGAAACTCGCTTCCAACGTGACCTCGCCCTGGTCTACGCCAAGCTTATCCACGATGATCGCGATGACCCTGGATTTGATATCCGACATGTCGTTCGTTTTTGTGATGTGGGGGCAAAGGAAAGACATTTTCCCCTTGCGCGAACCGGGGCCTAGAGGTGGGTGATAAGTACCTCATCCAGCGGCTTTCGCACCAGATCCGGCACGGTACAATCGCGTGCGGGGTAACCCACGGGAATGAGGAGGAAGGGCCTTTCGTTGGCCGGACGTTGCAGCACCTTGGCCAGGAAATTCATCGGGCTTGGTGTGTGGGTCAGTGTGGCCAAGCCTGCGTTGTGCGCAGCCGCTAGCAGCATTCCGGTGGCGACACCCACGCTCTCGGTCACGTAGTAGTTCTGGTGCTTGTGCCCGTCCGGATCCACTTCGTACGCACGCTTGAACACCACGATCAGCCACGGCGCGGTCACCAGGAAAGGTTTGTTCGCATCCGTGCCGAAAGGCTTCAGATCCTGCAGCCACTCCTCGCCCATCCGGCCAGCATAGTTCACGCGTTCCTCTTCCTCCGCAGCTTCGCGGATCTTCCTTTTCAACTCCGGATCGCCGACCACACAGAAGGTCCACGGCTGTTTGTGTGCGCCGCTCGGTGCGGTACTGGCAGCGCGCACCACTTCTTCGATCACGGCCAATGGCACAGCCTCATCGCTGAAGTCGCGGATCGTGCGCCGACGATCAAGCAGCGCGTGGAAGGCCTTGGCGCGATCCAACATCTCCTCCGACGTGAGGCGCTTGAAATCAAGTGGGACGAATTCAATGGTGGTGGCCATGCGCCGAAGGTCGCGCACATCTCGCCATCCTCACATACACTCCGAGCGATACACCTCGGCGGTCCGTTCCGCCATCACCCGCCAACTGAATCGCTTGGCGTTGGTGGCACCGGCCGTGATCATTCGTTCGCGCAGATCGTCGTCCATGAGTAACGCGTGCAATCGATCGGCGATCGCTTGCGGATCGTTGCGGTCCACGTAGATCGCGCCATCCCCTCCCACCTCGCGGAGCACCGGCAGATCGGAGCATAACACAGGGATCCCGAGCGCTTGCGATTCCACCACCGGCAATCCGAAGCCCTCATACTGTGTGAGGAAAAGGAAGACATCGGCGCCTGCGTAGATCTCCGCAAGTGTGTTGTGATGTCCATAGCCGCGCATTTCCACGGCTCCGGTGAGCGGCGCTTGGGCCATGCGTGCATTCAATGCTTCCGTATAGGCGTGGTCGTTGTCGAAGCCATGCAGGATCAAGCGTGCCTTATTGCGCCATTCAGGATGCGTATCCATCAACACGCTGAATGCTTCCAGTGCTTCCATCTGTCCCTTATAGGGCATCAGCTTGGCCACGCAGAGGATCACGCGCTCCGCTGTTCGTGGTTTCGGAGAGAGCTTCTCAGGAAGGTCGGCCCCGTTGTGGATGGCGATCACTTCTGCTCGTGTGTTCGGGAATCGTGCGCGCGCCTCCTCCCGGATCGCATTCGATACCGTGATCACGGCCTTGCTCTTCGCGAAGCACACCTTGGTGATCCACATGAAATACCGATCACCGATGCCGCGCTGCATAGCGGCTTGCTCGTGCATCACTTCACCAAAGAAGTCGTGGACCGTGGTCACTCTTCGCGCTGAACAGAAGAGCGGCGTTTCTGTGGCCACCTTGTGTAGCACGCGGGCACGCAATAGCAAGCAGACCAAGGGTAGGATCTTGTGGATCCATACAAGCCGGAACAAGGCGCTCCCACCAAGCCCGGGGAACCGATGAACGCGGACCCGCTTCAACGACGTGAAGTGAACGCGCTGGTCGCTGTTGATCAGCACACGGATGTCCAATTTCTTCGTCGCATCACCTTGATCAAGTTCCTGCACCAAGCGCAGGGCGTGCGTCCAGACGCCACTGCCCGCACCACCCTTTCCGGGGCGGATCGGCACTAGATCAATAAGGACCCGCAGTCGTTTCATCGTTCATCCGGCCAACTGGCCGATACGTTGTCCACTTTGAATCGGCGTCTTGCCGAAAGATCATCCTCGGGATACACGGCATAGTCCACCGGACCATGACGGTACGCTCCGTGCCACGCCTTACTGGCCATGCGCAATAGATTGATGGGGCGGCGCAACACGCGCATGTACATCGGTTGTTCGCTGCGGATGCGATCCACCTCGCGCATGGCGGCATCGGACCAACTCAGGTTGTTCCCGGTGAAGGAGAAAACGGATAGCGGACGGGAGGTGTGCTTGGTACGCGCTCCCGAGCGCAGCGCCCGCAGGATCAGGTCCTGGTCGCCGAGCTGGCGGTAGCTCATGTCGAATTTCAATCCTTCATCCCACAACTTTCTGCGGAAGAACATCCCGCACGAAAGGTTGTAGAGGTTCATGGTGGCGATGTACGCGTACCGCGCCGGGTAGGATTTGCGTGCAGCGAGCAAGCTTCCGTCGGGCTTCACCAATAACGCGCTGCCGAACAGGATGTCGAGTTCAGGGTCATCACGGAACCGATCACGCGCGTAAGCCAGCGTTCCCTCCAGATATTGCTCATCGCAGTTCAACCACGCGACCACATCGCCGGTGGTTTGTGCGAAGCCCTTGTTCAGCGCATCGTACATGCCTGCATCCTTGCCGGAGAAGTACCGGAAGGTGTTGGTCGAAGTCGCCCCCGTTGTTACATCGGCCCACTTTGCCAATTGATCCACGGTACCGTCCGTGCTACCACCATCGGCCACGATGTGTTCCACCGAAACGCCTTGCTGGTCAGCCACCGAGGCACGACAGCGACGCAGGTATGGCAACATGTTGAAGGAAGGCGTGACGACGGAGATCTCCATGAGCGGCAGGTCATACGGCGAGCAACGCTCGTAGTTCCGCGCGACGAAGAAAACACATGGCCGATCATGGTGCGGGGCTTCGCACCTTCGCGCCATGGTCCGCATCGCTATTCTGGCTTCCGGCTCGGGCACCAATGCCCAACGGTTGATCGAGCACTTCGCCGGGAATGCGTTGGCGAGGGTGGTGCTGGTCGGCTGTGATCAGCCCGAGGCGGGCGTGATCCAGCGCGCATGGGATCTTGGCGTTCCGACCTACCTGTTCAGTGGCGCGCAATTGAAGGATGGTGCCCTGCTGCACGAACTTCAGGGACAACGGATCGATCTCGTTGTACTCGCCGGGTTCATGCGATTGATCCCTGTGGAAATGGTGCGCGCCTTCGCGGATAGCATCGTGAACATCCATCCTGCGCTGTTACCGAAGTATGGAGGCAAGGGCATGTATGGACATCGTGTACACGAGGCGGTGATCGCTGCAGGTGAGACCGAGAGTGGCATCACGATCCACCTGGTGAACGATCGGTATGACGAAGGACGCGTCCTGTTCCAAGCGAAATGCCCGGCGCTTCCTTCGGATACCGCAGAAGCGTTGGCCATGCGGATCCATGCGTTGGAGCATGAGCATTACCCGGCGCAGGTGGAAAAGCTCGTTCGCAGCAATTCATAGATCCGGTCTCCCCTTCACCACCTTTGCCGCATGTTCGACCTGGCCGAGATCGGTAAAGCCTTCTTGATCCTGTTCGCGGTGATCGACATCGTGGGCGGGATCCCGCTGATCCTGCAGGTCCGTCAGCAGGCAGGCAAGATCTACCCGGCCCGCGCCACCATTGTTTCGATGGTGATCATGGTCGTCTTCCTTTTTGTTGGCGAGACCATCCTGAACCTGTTGGGCATTGATGTGCGCTCCTTCGCGGTGGCGGGTTCGTTCGTCCTCTTCTTCGTTGCGCTGGAAATGGTGCTCGGTGTCCGTCTCTTTCGCGAGGACCTTTCCGCACCGGGGCTGAAGGAGGGTGTTGATGACCATAAGGTGTACAGCATCGTACCGCTCGCCTTTCCGGTGATCGCGGGTGCCGGAACCATCACCACCATCCTTTCCTTGCGCGCGGAATTCCACGCGGCGAACATCCTCATCGCGATCCTGCTGAACGCGATCCCGGTGGTGCTCGTATTGTTGCTCACCACGCGCATCGAACGCCTCTTGGGTCGCGTGGGGCTCATCGTCATCAAGAAGGCGTTCGGCATCATCCTGTTGGCCATGGCGGTGAAGCTCTTCGCGAACAACATCACACAACTTTTCCCTCATTCGCTGTAATGGTCACCGTTTACACCGACGGCGCCGCAAGCGGCAATCCCGGACCCGGCGGGTATGGTGCCGTGTTGGAGAGCGGCAAGCACCGCAAGGAATTGTGGGGAGGCTACCGGCTCACCACCAACAACCGCATGGAACTGCTCGCGGTGATCGCCGGGCTCGAGTCACTCAAACGCCCCGGCACGGAGGTCACCGTGGTGAGCGACAGCAAGTACGTGGTGGACTCCGTGGACAAGGGCTGGGTCTTCGATTGGGAGAAGAAGGGCTTCGCGAAGAAGAAGAACCCCGATCTGTGGAAGCGGTTCCTGGTCGCGTACCGCAAGCACCGCGTCCGGTTCCAATGGGTGCGTGGCCACAATGGTCATCCGCAGAATGAGTTGTGCGATCGGCTGGCGGTCGCGGCATCGCAACAAAAGGAACTTGCCGTGGATGAAGCCTATGAGCGCGGTGAGCCGGGGCTCTTTGGCGATTGACCTCGACCTTCCCGTCTATATTCGTCCGCCCTTGCCATGCCCGCCAAATTATTCGCCACCATTCCCAATGCCGACGGAGAGATCGTGCTGGAGCGCGTGACGCCGTCAGCGCCGTGGACCGTTCAAGGCAAACCCGCCGCGGACCTGGTGCGCATCAGCCCGTCACAGTACAGTGTGGTCATCGGCAGCCGCAGTTTTCACGTGGTGGTGCTGAAGGAGGATCGCGAGAACAATATCGCGCGCTTGCGTATCGGCGCACACACCTTCACCGTGCAACTACAGGATGAACGCAGTCGGCTGATGCGAACATTGGGCATGGACAAGGTCGGCCGCGCCGTGAGCGACCTGAAGGCCCCGATGCCCGGGCTGGTCCTGAACATTCTGGTGAAGCCCGGCGATGCGGTGAAGAAGAATGATCCGCTCCTCATCCTCGAAGCGATGAAGATGGAGAACGTGATCAAGGCCACGGGTGATGCCGTGGTGAAAGCGATCCCGGCCATTAAGGGCAAGCCGGTCGAGAAGGGTCAGCTCCTAGTGTCCTTCGCGTAGCTGCCGCCGATCAGTCGGGGTGGGGTGGGTCGCGTCCTACCTTCACCGTCATGGATCGCAAACAATTCCTTTCGCGTTCGCTGCAGACCGTTGCGGGCGCCGTACTCGCCGGACCCGTATTGCTACGCGCAGCTGGTACCCCGGACAGCATCAACCCTGACGGCCGAACATCTTCGATGGATCGTGATGATCCCCCATTGCTGGGTCCGCTCGTTTTCGCGCAGGTACCGCTACCCTATTCATACGAGGCGCTGGAACCCTCCATTGATCGCATGACGATGGAGATCCACTACACCAAACACCACGCAGCGTATGTGAAGAATGTGAATGAGGCCATTCTCGCCGAAGGGGTTGCGGCCACCACCGAAGAGGAAATGCTGAAGCACATCGCGGACTACTCGGCGAAAGCACGGAACAACGCCGGAGGAGCGTGGAACCACAATTTCTTCTGGCAGGTCATGGGGCCGAAGAAGAACGCGCCGACAGGCAAGTTGCTGGATGCGATCAACGGATCATTCGGGTCCATCGAGAAGTTCAAGGAGGTGTTCGCTGACGCTGGCATGAAGCGCTTCGGCAGCGGCTGGGCGTGGTTGGTCTCTGCGGATGGCAAGCTCCAGATCGGCAGCACGCCGAACCAGGACAACCCCTTGATGGGCATCAGCGAATTGAAAGGAAAGCCCATGCTGGCGCTGGATGTATGGGAGCACGCCTACTACCTGAAGTACCAGAACAAGCGCGCGGAGTACATCACCAACTGGTGGGATGTGGTGAACTGGGAGACTGTTGCGAAACAGCTGGGCTGATCAACCCTCGACCAGTTCGATATCGAAGTCCACGAGATCCACGAATTGTTGGATCCGCTCATCGATGTCCTCGCGGGAAACCTCCACCAAGCGTTCGATCCCGAACTTCTCGCAAGTGAAGCTGGCCATCGCGCTGCCCACGATGATCGCGCGTTTCAAGTTCTCGAAGCTGTGATCCTTTGTGCGTGCAAGGAAGCCGATGAAACCGCCAGCGAAGGTGTCCCCGGCGCCGGTCGGGTCGATCACATCCTCCAGAGGCAACGCCGGTGCGAAGAACACGCGCCCCGCCCCGAAGAGCAGCGCACCGTGTTCGCCCTTCTTCACCACAAGGTACTTCGGGCCCATGGCCAGGATCTTCGCGGCCGCCTTCACCAAGCTGTGTTCGCCACTGAGCTGTCGCGCTTCCGCATCGTTGATCGTGAGGATATCCACTCGGGCGATCACCTCTTTCAGCTTCGGCATCGCGCTGTCCATCCAGAAGTTCATGGTATCCATGACCACGAGCGCAGGTGTCACCTCCATCTGGTCGAGTACCTTGGCTTGCACCCCGGGGTCCAAGTTGCCAAGCATCACATAAGGCGCCTTGCGGTAGGCCTCGGGCAGCTTCGGGTCCAGGTCGAGCAGCACGTTCAGCCGCGTCTCCAAGGTGTCCCGGGTATTCATGTCGTAGTGGTAGCGCCCGGCCCAGAAGAAACTCTCCTTGCCCTTGAGGATCTCCAAGCCGCTCAGGTCCACTCCGCGATCACGCAACTGCTGCATCACCGGTTCCGGGAAGTCATCACCCACGACGCTGATCAAACCCATCTTCTCGAGGAACACGGAAGCGGCTAACGAGATGTATGTCGCTGCTCCGCCCACGGTCTTCTCGGCCACGCCGAACGGGGTTTCAATGCGATCGAATGCGACGGTGCCGACGGTAATGAGTTGCATAGGGCTTGGTGTTCTTGATACGAGGACAAAGATCCATGTGCATCGGGGCGATCCACGCCCGTTGCGCACATGACTTAATAACAAAGGCCGCAACTGCGGCCCTTGTATGCTCCCCGGGCTGGACTTGAACCAGCGACCCCATGATTAACAGTCATGTGCTCTAACCAGCTGAGCTACCAGGGAAGGTACCCCTCCGAAGAAGGGAGCGCAAAAGTAGAACGCCGCGCTGGATGGGCAAGGCTAAAAGCAGAACCCGTTCAGGCGCCCATGGTTCCTCGGCGTGCGTCTACTGGTGGCCAACCACCTTTCCATGCGATCATTGTACGCGCTCTTAGGCCTTTTCCTCGCGGCTCAAGCCTTCGCCCAACCGGCCATTTGCGATGAGCTGAATGTCGGCTTCAACTTCAATGTGACGCCTAACGGGGTCCAATTCACCAATGCGACAACAGGGGTCGGCCAGCAGACCTCTTGGCAATGGACCTTTGGTGATGGGAGCAACTCGACGGAGCCACAACCGATCCACCCGTACGCCGGGCCCGGAACATACGAGGTCTGCCTGTATGCGATCACCATCTATTTCAACGGCGGCCCCGCTCCGACCACCTGTGTGGACACGGCGTGTTCAACGGTGGTGATCCAAGGTCCGAACCCTTGCGATGGATTGAGTTCGGAGTTCTGGTTCAACAACAATGGCGGAACCCCGTCGAACATTTTCTACTCCGCCGCGACCGGCGCCGGCCCGAATTGGTTCTGGAGTTTTGGCGATGGCACCTCATCGGACAACGGTCCACAGGGAACACACACCTACCCCGCCCCCGGAGAGTACACGCTTTGCCTGACGGTTTGGGCCTTCATTCCCGGCACGCAGGAAGTGTGTTCGGATACCACCTGTCAAACCGTGATCGTTCCGGGTAGTGATCCGTGCGGTGGATTCAATGCCGCGTTCACATGGGTCGTGACACCGAACGGTGCGGTCTTCAGCAATGGAACCACCGGTACGGGCAACCAGACCACGTGGCTATGGACCTTCGGTGATGGAGCCACGAGCATGGACGCACAGCCCGTACATGTGTACGCTCAGTCGGGAACCTACTCGGTATGCCTGAAGGCCACGACCATTTTCACCGGTCCGAATGGCACGTTGATCACTTGCGTGGATGAGTACTGCGCCGATGTGGTCGTGCAGGGAAGTGATCCGTGCGTCGAACTCAATGCAAGTTTCAATTGGACCAGCACGCCCAATGGCGTGTACTTCGTGAGCAACTCCACGGGCCTCGGACAGTCCTCGACCTTCTCGTGGACCTTCGGCGATGGGTCAACCGGCGCGGGAACCCCGGTCGTTCACGTCTATCCCGGACCCGGGACCTACAACGCCTGCCTGTTGGTGATCACCTTGTACCAGACTCCGGCCGGAGGAACCGTGGCCTGTACGGATCAATACTGCGCAGAGGTTGTTGTTGGCGGCACCAACCCGTGTGATGCGCTTGCGGCTTGTTTCCAAACCACGACAACAGGAAATAATGTCGCCTTCCAGAACTGCACGCAGCCCAACACCAACATCCAATATGTGTGGCATTTCGGTGATGGCAGCACGGGTTCCGAAGTGAACCCGGACCACGCCTACGCCGAACCCGGGACCTATGAGGTCTGCCTAACGGCTTATTGGAACAACTGCGTGGATGAGTTCTGTAGCACTGTGGTTATACAGGGTGGTGGTAACCCGTGTGATCAACTCGACGCAGCCTTCAATTGGACCAGCACCCCGAACGGCGTGTATTTCTTCGGCACCGCGACCGGACTCGGGCAATCGACCACGTGGTCCTGGAGCTTCGGTGATGGAACTACCGGTTCTGGATCACAACTGGTCCATGTCTATCCCGGGCCGGGCTCGTACAATGCGTGCTTGACCGTCACCACGGTTTTTGAAGTGAACGGCACGCTGATCACCTGCACCGATGAGTACTGCGTTAATGTGACAGTGGGTGGTGGTAACCCGTGCGAACAACTCGACGCGGCCTTCAATTGGACCAGCACTCCGAACGGCGTGTACTTCTCCAGCACCGCGACCGGACTCGGGCAGTCCACCACGTGGTCCTGGAGCTTCGGTGACGGAACTACCGGTTCCGGCTCACAGTTGGTTCATGTCTATCCCGGACCCGGCACTTACAATGCGTGCTTGACCGTTGTCACCATTTTCGAGGTGAGCGGTACGTTGACAACTTGTGCGGATGAGTACTGCACCAACGTGGTCATTGGTGGTGGCAACCCATGCGATGGTCTCAACGCGGGATTCCAAGGCAGCGCTGCTGACCTCGGCGTGAACTTCGCGAACGCAGTGATCAACACCCAGTGGACCTATTCGTGGACCTTCGGGGATGGCACCGTCGGTGATGGGCCCAACCCGTATCACATCTATCCCGCTGGTGGCACCTACGAAGTGTGCCTAACGGTCTGGACATGGAACCCATCGACACAAGACACCTGCTTCGCGGATCATTGCGAAATGATCACGGTGCAGAGCAGCGATCCATGTGATGGGTTCGACGCTTGTTTCGTTCCGAGCTCTGCTGGACCGTTGGCTGTCTTCTTCAACAACTGCACACCGAACGAACCGGGAACCCAGTTCGTCTGGCATTTCGGTGATGGGATCACGGGATCCGGCGTTGCTCCGACACACAACTATGCGGAAGCAGGAACCTATATCGTTTGCTTGAACGCGTATTGGAACACCTGCGTGAGCGAGTACTGCACGACGGTGGTGGTCCAAGGTGCTGGTAACCCGTGTGATCAACTCGACGCAGCCTTCAATTGGACCAGCACCCCGAACGGCGTGTACTTCTTCGGCACCGCGACCGGACTCGGGCAGTCCACCACGTGGTCCTGGAGTTTCGGCGATGGCACCACGGGTTCCGGTTCACAACTGGTTCATGTCTATCCCGGACCGGGCTCGTACAATGCGTGCTTGACCGTCACCACGGTTTTTGAAGTGAACGGCACACTGATCACCTGCACCGATGAGTACTGCGTTAATGTGACAGTGGGTGGTGGTAATCCGTGTAATCAACTCGACGCAGCCTTCAATTGGACCAGCACACCGAACGGCGTGTACTTCTTCGGCACCGCGACCGGACTCGGGCAGTCCACCACGTGGTCCTGGAGTTTCGGCGATGGCACCACGGGCTCCGGTTCGCAGCTGGTCCATGTCTATCCTGGACCGGGCTCGTACAATGCGTGCTTGACCGTCACCACGGTTTTTGAAGTGAACGGCACACTGATCACCTGCACCGATGAGTACTGTGTTAATGTGACAGTGGGTGGTGGTAATCCGTGTGATCAACTCGACGCAGCCTTCAATTGGACCAGCACTCCGAACGGCGTGTACTTCTCCAGCACCGCGACCGGACTCGGGCAGTCCACCACGTGGTCCTGGAGTTTCGGCGATGGCACCACGGGCTCCGGTTCGCAGCTGGTCCATGTCTATCCTGGACCGGGCTCGTACAATGCGTGCTTGACCGTCACCACGGTTTTTGAAGTGAACGGCACACTGATCACCTGCACCGATGAGTACTGTGTTAATGTGACAGTGGGTGGTGGTAATCCGTGTGATCAACTCGACGCAGCCTTCAATTGGACCAGCACTCCGAACGGCGTGTACTTCTCCAGCACCGCGACCGGACTCGGGCAGTCCACCACGTGGTCCTGGAGTTTCGGCGATGGCACCACGGGCTCCGGTTCGCAGCTGGTCCATGTCTATCCTGGACCCGGCACGTACCATGCGTGCCTGACGATCACGACCATTTTCGAGATCAATGGAAACCTGATCACTTGCACTGACGAAGTGTGCAACGAGGTCGTGGTCGAAGGTGTTGGTGGTCCATGCGATGGGCTCAATGCCGGCTTCACTTGGAATGCAACGCCCAATGGAGTGCAGTTCAGCAATGGAACAACCGGCGTGGGTTTCCAGACCACATGGCATTGGACCTTCGGTGATGGATCGACAAGTGCGGACCCACAGCCCTTCCACACCTATTCCCAATCGGGGACCTACCAAGTGTGTTTGGTCGTCACCTCCTTGTTCGAGATCCCCGGTACCGGCGTGGTCACGTGTGTGGATGAGTTCTGCTCGACCGTGGTGGTGAATGGTCCGGGGTGTACCCCGTTCACGGTCTCGTTCACGCATACCGGACAAGGCCCGACCGTGGTCTACATGGGAACCGCAAGCGTTCCGGTGACCGGCTTCCTGTGGTTCTTCGGTGATGGCGGCGAAGGATACGGTGAAGTCGTCACGCATATCTACGAGCCTCCGGGACCCTTCCATGTGTGTATTGCTGCGTGGACCTGGAATGCCGCCACAGAGGACACCTGCTGGGCCGAACATTGCGAGTGGGTCAACCCCTTTGAGAATTCCGTCGGTCTGGAGGAGACGAGCGCGGAAACCATTCGTGTATATCCGATCCCCGCACGTGATCACCTTATCCTCGACGGCTTGACAACTGGTGGCGATGCGAGGATCTGGAGCGCCGATGGACGACTCGTGTACACCGAGCGGGTGCACCCCGGTCGCAACTCGTTGGCGATCGATCAGTTGGCGCCCGCGATCTATGTGCTGGAGCTGAAGGATGGCAACCAGCGGAACACCTTCCGGTTCACTGTGGAGCGTTGATCCACGCATCACGTACCTGATAGCACGAAGGGCGGCCGATCATCGGCCGCCCTTCTTCTTTGTGCTATTGCGTGGCTCACGCTGCCGCGGCTTCTTCGCGCTTGCTCGGAAGCAGCTGGAAGGTGTTCATCACCACCTCCGTGATGTAGCGCTTGGTCCCATCCTTGGCCTCGTAACTCCTGTGGACCAAGCGGCCCTCGAGTACCACCGGCGAACCCTTGCGAAGAAGGCGCTCCACCATTTCAGCGGTCTGTCCCCAGGCCACCACGGTGTGCCATTGGGTGTCCGTCACCTTCTCGCCATCGGCATTGCGATAGCTATCGTTGGTGGCTACGGATAGGCGGGCCACCTTGCGCCCTTTGGCGATCTCCCGCACTTCCGGATCGAATCCGAGGTTTCCGATCAGGTGTACTTTGTTCTTCAGCGTGTTCATGGTACTTGGGTTTAGGGTTTGATCTTTCGTTCCGGTCCGGTGCTGATACCGAACCACGATACAAACGTTCACCGGCCTGGTTCCGGGATCCGGCCAGCCGTCGTTTATATGCGACTACAACTGTTTGCTGTCGTTTACGGACCACTTCTCAGATGGCAACTACATACGTGTTGGGACGGGCTGAAATAGACCCTTAGAGGGGCGCCGGTTTCGGCGTTTTCGCACTTTGGCGACGGTGACGACCCGGAACGATGTCCTCGGCTCCCGCGATGCGCTCGTGTGTCGTATCGCTGCCGCGCGTCTAGGCTGACGGTCGCTATTGAAAGAACAACGTGAAGATAGGGAGGGTGGGCTTACCTTGGCCGTATGTCCCGGAAAGAGGAACAGCCCCTGAAGATCCACGGCACGATGGACGATGTGCTGAGGGCCGCGTTCACGCCCCCGACGAGGAAGGTGGTCAAGCCTAAGCCCAAGGTCAAGAAGGCTAAGAAGTAGTTGTGGGCGGCATGAACATCCTACGCAACGTCGCGGCCATTATAGCGGCATTCTTTCTTCAAGTGTTTGTGAATGCGCTAGTGGTCTTCTGCTTTCTGTGGACAACCACGGATCTGCCACGGTGGGCTTTTTGGGTATTGTGGTTGTCGATAGCCCATGTGGTACTCGCCTTCGCGATGGCGGCACCTGTAATCGTTGCTTGGTGGATAGGCAAGCGATCCACCGCACTGATGATCTGGACGGTAGTGGTATTGAGCCTATGGCGCCTGTGGTACATGCTAGGCTTTCCATTGGAATTAGAAGGGCTTCAGTATTGGGGCGTCATTGTGCTTCAGGGGCTTTGCCTGCTCTACACTCTGATGATGGCCAACACGATCCATAAGGACTATTCTTCATAGGATCGACTAGGTTACGGGCATGACGCGACGACGTGCGCTAAAGGAGTTGCGCAAATTGCTTACGGACCTTGATGCCGTGAGCGATAGAGCGTCTACCGATCGGTGGAGCGGGAGGGCGCGGGCGCTCATGCTGCCATTGTTCAAGCCGGGGGGCGAAGAACACAGTATTATAATGCACTTGACGCTTGGCTTTGGAAGCGGCAATCAAAAGGGCTATCGCGAGGACACAAGGAGACGCATAGAAAGGGCGATTGATGCCATTAGGCTTCACGGTGTCTACAAGGGGCCGAAGAAGAACTTCTTAGAGGCGTGGAGCAATGGGGTGATACTGCTTGTGTTGAGCACCATTGGCGCCGGATGTTTTGTAGTTGGCCGTTACTGGTCGGACGCATCTGCTCTCGAAAGTTCGCGGGATCTACAGGAGCTTAGGGACAGCTTAAGGATTGTCCCTGTCGCGGCGACCGAGGTGATACCCGACCATAACACCGCCAAGGCAGAAACCAAGACACAGAAGGGCGATACCGAAGAAAAGGAGGCCGAAACTCATGGGCATGATACTTTGTCTTTGCCGATCAACAGCCGATAAGTGAGGCGTCGTCCGTCCGCTTGGAACACCGCCGTGTTGAACTTGTCCTCTTGGCGGGCTAGGCGGTTATTGAAGCGATAGGCGTACTCGTCACAATAGCGGTGAAGATGTTTCGGGGATACTTGGTGGTAGATGCCATTGATCCCGCGCTTCATCAGCGACCAGAAGTTTTCGATACCGTTGGTGTGTGCGTTGCCCTTGACGTATTCGCCCGTGTGGTGGTTGACGGTGATATGGCTGTACGTCTTGCGCATTCCCTTGTATCCCGTGTGTTCGTCCGTGGATAGCACGGATCCGATCGCTACGTGCTGCCTGACGATGGGTTGGATCGTTGCCCGCTTGCTGTTCTCGATGGGCTTGACCACCACGCGCCCGTCACGCTCCAGGATACCCAGCACGGGAGCCTTGCCCTTCCCGCCGTACATCCCCTCGGTTCGCTTGACGGCGTGCTTATTCGTTTCCGCCCCTCCTATGTAGGTTTCGTCGGCCTCCACCACGCCGTGAAGCAAGGTGGGCGTTCGTTCGATGAGCATTTCACGGATGCGGCACAGAAGGAACCACCCCGTCTTTTGTGTGATGCCAAGGTTCCGGGATAGCTGAAGGGACGACACGCCCTTGCTGCTATTACAGGCCAAGTAGATCGCGGCGAACCACACGCGAAGGGGGAGCTTCGTATTCTCGAACACGGTGCCTACGGTCACGGAGAACTTCTTTGCGCACCCCTTGTCCTTGCACTTGAAGCGTTTGCCCTTCTCGATAGAGTAGGCGCCCACGACCCCACAGAAGGGGCAACACGGGATTCCGTCCGCTCCCCAACGCAGGGCGGCTAGGTGATCGCGGCACACCTGTTCGGATGCGAAATGATCTTGAAGTTGGATGAGGGTTTCAAAGTGTTTCATTCTTGCCCTTTGAAATTACGGATCGTTGGGTAGTTTGGTGCGATGAGTTTCACGAAGGGTGAGCGCATAGCGTTGATCGGGATGTTGTGGTTGCTTTCAATTCTTGTGGTTGTCCTTGTCGCGCGTCATCAGATAGGCGGCTCCTACGCCCCCGGCGGCGAGCAGGGCGAACAGGATCCATGGTGGATGATCCCGGAATGGTGGGCGGTGATGGTGAACATTCCCATTGCAGCGGCAACGGTGTTTCTGTGGTTCATCACCCAAGACACGTTGAAGCAGACCAAGCGAAGCGTTGATCTGAGTGTGTCTCAGGAGCGCCCTTACCTTGTCGTGGATAAGGTTACTCTGAATGCACATCAGCACGATCCGCGCGTAGCGGTCAATGCGCTGTTCAAGAACCACGGTCGGAGCCTGCTGATCTTGGTGGGGCATGAGTACGGTATAAGCCTTGTGCCGAAGGGCAAGAAGCCTGCTCGACCACTGAGAAGCATTATTACTCGGAGGGATGTTCTGTATGTTCCGATGAGTGCTGGTGGTCAGCACACGATCTCCTTGGCGGTGTTTGATAGCGGGGATCAGTATGCGGTTCTTCGGAAGGTTGACCCGGTGGACTTCTGTTATGTAGGCTGGTTGACTTATCGGGATACTGGCGGCAATCGTTTCCGGCACTACTTCACGGCTGTATTGAGAAAGACCACAACGGCCACCAATGGATGGCCTGTTGGCGCCTTCGATATTCTGACCGACGAGGGCTATTGGGGCGACGATCAAGTAGGCGGCTAGCGCCCATAACTTCGCTTGTCTTTGGCGCCCTTGTCCCAACTGGTATGTAAATGCCTCTCGGATCGGCCATGCGTCCTGAAGAGGTAAGCCTTACCTTGGAGTTCATCGCCCCGGGCAGCGGTTCCCTTCCTCACCGTGTCCGGGGCATAACAAGCCTCCGGTTGCGTGAACTGAGCGAACGCGAAATGATCGAGGGCTGCCTGAGGGGTGATCACCGCTCTCAGGAAGTCCTATATGCGCGTTATGCACGCCGCATGTTCGCCGTGTGTCTTCGTTTCGCCCGCCACCAACTGGAAGCCGAGGATCTCATGCAGGAAGGGTTCATCCGCGTATTCGAGAAACTACCCGACTTCCGCATGGAGGGGTCGCTGGAGGGTTGGGTGCGGCGGATCATGGTGCATACCTCGATCAACCAGTACCGGCGGAAGTCCTTCAAGATGGAGAAGTTCGGGCTGGAGCATTTGCCCGAAGAGCCGGTAGCGGCCGATGCCATGGACCGAATGGGTGTGAAGGACCTGATGGAAATGGTAGCCTCCCTTCCCGATGGCTACCGGATGGTGTTCAACCTGTTCGCCATCGAGGGGTATGACCACGCGGAGATCGCGGAGATGATCGGTTGTGGTGAGAGTACCTCGCGAAGTCAACTTGCCAAAGCCCGCCGAATGCTACAAGCGAAGATCAATTCCAAATCGACACCTGTCCATGCGCGAAGTGCATCCCATTGATGACCTTTTCCGGCAGGCGCTCGAGGGTGCTTCAGTGCCCCCTCCCGCACATGTGGGTGCGGCTGTTCTTGCCGCCGAGCGCGCTCGCCGTAGACGCGCGATCATGTGGCGCCGTTCGCTTGTTGCGCTCCTTCTGTTATTCATGATCAGCGGCGCAGGTGTTTGGTATTCATCCTTTACGCGGTCTTCGTCCGTTGTAGGTAAGACCATCGATAGCGGTTCAAACCAAAGTAAGCCACATGTGATCGCATCCACCGGAAGCGCGCCAGTTACGCCGACCCCAATTGTGTCGATCGAAGATCCGGGTGCTCGAACAGAGCGTCCGAAGATCTTAGAGAGCCGGAAGAGTGGTGCCTCACCGGATCGCCATACCGGGGATGGAAAGATCAAGAATGGCAACGGCTCTGGTTCATTGGGCGGAACCGCTCTTGCACCGGGAGCGCATGCTTCATCGGTCGATCACCACAGGCACGAGACCAATACCGTGAGCCCCCAGGGAATTGCATCAATCCATAACGAACAGGTCACTGCGGATCAGTTCGTCCCCTTCCGTTTGGAGCGGCTTCGGCCCGTGAGTTCCGCAACAGGCGGCGGCCTCTCCTATTCACCGGAACGTGTTGCCCAATATGATGGTCTATCCGCATCGAAGGGCTCTTGGTGGGTCGCTCCTTCGGTCGGCTACTACGCGACCCGATACGAATGGCGCGGCGGTGAGGTGGGCTTGGTTCATGCGTTGAACGACGCCGGTGGTTGGCGCTCGGGTCTCGCCATAGGCCTTTCGGGTGGGCGTTCGTGGCGGTCCGGCCTGGTCCTGAGCGCGGGGGTGGAGTGGCAGCGTTCGGAGCAAGCCTACCGATCAGTGGAACGGGTGACGGATCTTGAAAGCACCGCTGTGCAACTTGTTACGCTGAACACCCAGGTAATGAGCGCGGATACCACCTGGACGGTGGTGGAATCCGAGTCGGTTTCGGAAGGATTGGATCGGCGGGATGTGTTCCGGGTCCCTGTGGAATTGGCTTGGCACCATGATCTTCGGCGTTGGTTCGCTGGCCCGCGGATCGGCTTCGCAATCGAAGTGACGAAGGTCCATTCCAGTGCGGCGCTGGTCTGGGACGCCGAGAATGAGCACGTTCGATCGACGACCTTGAGCGACGATGATCTTGCCCGTCGCTATCCGGTTGCTGTGCTCGGCGTTCTCGGCATTGACCTCGGTTACCTGGCCCATGAACATTGGTCCGTTGTTGCTTCGCCCTCGTATTTGCTGCCGGCCTTCGACCTTGGCCGTTCCTCTGTTACTCACGCCACCCCGGAGCGTCTTGGTCTCCGACTACAGATCCGTCATTCGTTCTAACATGGCACCGACCCGATCCTTGAATCGTACCCTTCTGATCGCACTGCTTGCGGTGCTCTTGCCGTTATGCGGTCGCGGGCAACTCTACCAGTCTCCGCTCCCGTTGCGCGGATCGGGGCAAGTGCAAACGTGCGACACCTCCATGCATGTCTGGTTCTCCACGGCCTTCCTACCGAACTATGGTTGTCAGTTCGATCCGCAGGTGAATGCCGGGAATACCGTCGTGCAGGACATGGTCTGGAATTATTTCACCGGCGATTGGGGAGAGTCCTTCACCGCCCCGCTATTGTACTATCCCTACCAGGAGGCCTATCCTGTGTGCCTTACGGTGAACGCTTTCGATCTGGTCGCATCCATGCCATGCAGCGCCACTGTCTGCCAATTGATCACACCGTTGCCGGACCCGATCTGCACAACGATGATCGCGGATTTCACGATCGAAAGCATTGTTGGTAACACGATCACCTTTCAGGATCTCTCCACATTCGACAATGCGATCGGATCGGCCACTTGGTCTTACGGCGATGGTGTTACCTCTGCCTCGCCTTCCAACTCCAACACCTTCCTCGGCGCGGGTCCCTATGAGGTCTGCCTCACCATCATAGCGGCTTCGCCACCGGCTTGCACAAGCACGGTTTGCAAATGGCTCTACCTCGGCCCGGGTGATGTCGAATGCCCCTTACTGGTGGATCAGGGATATCTCTTGTTGCAATCCGATAACCTGGTCGGCGTACTGGACACCTCCCGCACCTCGGGGATGAATTCCAGCATCCACTGGGATTTCGGGGATGGAACCACCGCAGAGGGTCGGGTCGCGGTTCATGCTTATGGGGAAGAGGGCGCTTACCCGGTCTGTGGAACGCTTCGCGTGTGGGGGCCATTGCTCGCGGATACCTGCACCACCACGATCTGCCGATCCGTGTTGACCACCTCACAGGTCGGCATCAACGAAGTATCAGGTCCTGATGGAGCGCGGGCCTACCCCTCGCCCAACTCAGGCGTGCTTCATGTGATGGGTGATCCATCCACCATCACCGAATTGCGGCTCCTCGACCAAGGCGGTCGTTTGCTGCTCGCGCGGCGGTTGCCCGCGGGCCCAGGGCCGATCGACCTCGATATTTCCGACTTGGAAAGCGGGATCTATCTCGTTCAGGTCGTCGGTCCCCAAGGAGCCCGGAGCACCCGCATTGTGAAACTCTAGGCGCTACACCATCTCTGCGACAACCTCCGGCTTCGCTGCAAGAAGGTGGTAATCGGAGAGTACCACTTCGGTGGAGTAGCGCTTCTCGCCTTCCTTGGTCTCATAACGACGGTGGACCAGCCGACCCTCGATCACGAGCCCGCTGCCTTTGCGAATGGACTGCGCCAAACGCTCGGCCTGTTTCCCCCACACCACGACCGGGTGCCATTGGGTGTCCTCCTTCCATTCGCCCTCACCGGTCCGGAATCGCTCGTTCGTGGCGAGGTTGATGCGCAATAGCTGTTGACCGTTGCCGACCTGCTTCACTTCGGGGTCCTGCCCCACGTGACCGATCAGTTGCACCTTGTTCTTCATGCTCGTATTCATTGCTCTTGGGTATTTGTAGGTCAGCGTTATTGCTGATCGGGATCAAATGGATAGTACGATCGTTGTGAGACCCGTATAGATCCCATTTGTAAGCGGTCATATGCGTTTGCTTGGCGCTTCGCCGCCGAAGCGGCCTTCGCTCACGGGGTGGTCAATACGAGGTCATTCCCGCTACCTTAGCCGCGTTCGCTATCCCGAACGATCAAACGAAACAGGTTCCGGAATATGAGTGCCAAGAAGAACAAGATCCTCGTGCCAACCGACTTTACCCGCGTTGCGGATAACGCGATCAGCCACGCCATGGTACTGGCCAAGCGCATTGGTGGCGAGGTCTATCTGCTGCACGTGGTCCCCAAACAGAATGAGGTGGACGAAGCGCGACGGAAGTTGGAAATGGAAACCGGCCGCGCCAAGGCGTTGGACGCTTCCGTACCCGTACACAAGCTGGTACGCGTAGGCTCCATCTTCGATGATATCGGTGATGCCGCTGCGGAGATCGACGCGACCTTGATCGTGATGGGCACCCACGGGATGCGAGGCATGCAATTCATCACCGGAAGCAATGCGCTTCGCGTGATCACAAGTTCCAATGTTCCTTTCATCGTGGTGCAGGAGCGCCCCATCAAGTCGGACGGCTATAACTCCATCGTGGTGCCATTGGACCTGCATAAGGAGTCCCGCCAGAAATTGACGTTGGTCGCCGATATGGCGAAGTACTTCAAGAGCAAGGTCCACTTGATCACCCCGAGCGAGAGCGACGAGTTCCTGCACAAGCAGCTTGTGAACCACATCAAGTTCGCGAAACAGTACTTGGATGAGCGGGGCATTGAACACGACGCGACCATTGCCAAGGAGGACAGTGGTGATTTCGTGAAGGCTGTGGTGAAACACGCCATCGCCGTGGACGCGGATGTCATCGCGATCATGAACCTGGCCCAAGGCAACATCTTCGGCTTGCTGGGCGTGCCGTACGAGCAGGAGGTCATCACGAACCAGGCGCAGATCCCGGTGATGTGCATGAACCCGCGCGAAACGGGGACCGGGGGTGGTTGGAGCTTCCAGTAGGAAGCGCTCAAGCGCGCATTCCCATCACCAGGATGTCGTCCACCTGTTCGTGGGCACCGCGCCAAGCGTTGAATGCATCGTGCAAGAGCATGCGCTGCCGCTCGGTCGGCTGGGTGCTGATCTCCACCAACAGTTCGCGGAATCGCCGGTACAGGAATTTCTTCCCTTTCGCCCCCCCGAACTGATCGGCATACCCATCGGAGAACACGTAGACCATGTCGCCACTTTGGAGTTCGATGTGGTGCTCCGAGAAGGAAACCCCGTCACGATCGAAACTACCAATGGCGCTCTTGTCGGCCTGGAAGGGGATCACAACCCCGTCACGGACGAGGTAGAGCGGGCAATTCGCGCCAGCGAAATCAAGCACCCGCTTGGCTGGATCGTAGGAACACAGGGCCATGTCCATTCCGTCACGGACCAGATGCTGCTCGCGATCCTTGTGAAGGGCCTGATAGGCGATCCGGTTCAACTCATTCAGCACTTCACTGGGCCGGGAGCGTTGTCGCTCCTTCACAGCCTGGTTGAGCCCGTTGTGACCGATCAAGCTCATGAACGCACCCGGGACACCGTGACCGGTGCAATCCACGGCCGCGAAGAGCACGCGGTCCTGGACGTTATCCATCCAGTAGAAATCCCCGCTCACGATATCCTTCGGGCGGTAATACACGAACGCGTCCGGCAGCAGTTCCTTCATCCTGCGATCCGTGGGCAGGATCGAGTCCTGTAGTCGCTTCGCGTAGCGGATGCTGTCCGTCACATTCTTGTACAGCTCCACCACTTTGCGGCTCTGTCGCTCCACCTCTTCCTTCTGTCGCACCACTTCGTCCGTGCGCTCGGCCACCTTCAATTCCAGGATCCGTTCGCGCTGGCCGAGTTCGTCACGCATTTTCAACAGCGCATGCCCCAGCACGTCCTCTTCGCTCAGGGGTTGATAATCCGCCGCGAAATCACCGGCCGCCACGGCGTGTGAGAAGTCCGTGGTGCGGCGCATGCCTTCCACCAATGAGGTCAACGCCTTGCCCATATCACCGATCTCATCATTCGTTGTGCGCACCTTGGCGCGGGGGAAGACCCCTCTTCCCAAGCTCAGTAGGATGAGACGAAGACGCTGGACCGGCGCCACGATATCCCGGATGATAAGGAAGGCCACGATGAGGCCGATGACCACCAGCGCCACGCCCATGTAGAGTACGATGAATTTCAGTGAGTCGAAACTGCGGATCATCCCGCCGCCCAATTCACGCCGTTTGCGTTCCTGGAGCTCGATCAATCGATCAAGCTCCGCCAACACCACCTTGGTCTGCTCGTCGATCGGTCCTCCTTCCTCAGCCAGTCCGGTGCGCTCCATATGGATAAAGGGGTCCCTATAACTCTCCAAGGAGGGTAGCAACGCTTTGATCTGGTCGTGCAGCTCGAACATGATCCCGAGCTGCTTGGTCACGTTGTTCATGAGCGCCACTTCATCCGGCCCCCATTCGCCCATGAGCGTATCCACTTGGTCCAGGACCTTCGGCAATTCCTGGGTGGTGATCTCCACCAGTGTGGTCTTCTCGGGCGCATCCGCACGGCTTTCCAGCAATGCCCAGTGCTTGATGAGCATGTGGGAGTTCACCGTGAGGTTCCGCAAGCGGACCAACGCATCCACGGAAGGCGCATACACGCGATTGATCTCCTCGTTGATGCTCCGGCTCTGTTCCAGCGTGCGGTTGGTGAGCACCACCACGAGCAAGGCGAAGAAGATGAACAGGCCGAAGCCCATTCCGATCTTTCGTCCGATGGTGATCCGCATACCGCCTTGCGTTACCGGTCCTCCTGCTGAGGCAGGAGTTCGAAGAGTTGCCGGAACTTCTCCGAGTTCACCTCGTCCTGCAAACTGTAGTAGATCCCTTCCAGGCCCAAGAGCGTCTCGCGCCGGGTCGGGTTCATGTCGTGTGCCTTCAGCATGTATGGCAGCGCTTGCATGAAGTACTCCTTCGCAACCTCCTGGATCTGTTGCATGCTCAGGATATCCGATTCTGCTTGGATCGCGCGAATACGATACACGCCGAGGTTGTAGTACAGGGTGGCCAGGTTGTAGTTGGCGCCGTAGTTCTCCGGATCGAGGCGCAGCACACCGATGTAGGTGTTCGTGGCCCGCTCGAACCATTCCATCTTATTGCGGTCTTCGTTGAATCGCTTTGTGTAGACCGTACCCAGGGCGTTGGCGAATTCGGCTTCCCTGGTTCGCAGGTCGGCTTTGGGATACACGCGGAATGTCGCGTCCCGATAACTGTCGAACAACTCCACAGCGCGACCATCATTCCCTTCTTGCAGGGCCTTTGCCGCTTCGTTATAGCAGGAGCGCGTCAGGTAGTCATACGCTTGGGTGGCGTTGTCCTTGTACGTGGAGTCGGCATCCAATTGCAAGCAGCGATAAAGGCTTTCAAGCGCGGTTTGGCGGGCTTTGTCACCCGGCTCGGTATTCATCGCGGCCTTGTACACATCCTTGTGAACGAATCCACGCAACAGCCACGCCTCCGGGTCGTTCGCGTGCGCCGGAGAGAGGACGGCCTCGTCGATAAGAACGCGAGCCGCTTGTAGATCACCCGCTTGGTACTTGCGTAGTGCCTCCACCAGCGGGTCCTGCGCGAAAAGCGCGGGGACCGCGAGGGTGAACAGGAGTGATATGAGCGCCTTGTTCAACATGATCTATTCAACCACCCGGTGCGCGAGGTTCTTCAATGTCAGACCCACCACAAGGCCGTGATCCTTCGCATTGGCCATGTTCATTTCATACTTCAGCAGATTATCCACCTTCACGAAGTTCACCACCGCGCCATCGTCCAGTGCGCCTTGGTATTCAGTGATGACCATGGTCGGCTTGTCCTTCATCCGCTTGTAGATCTCCGGCAGCAGGGCCAACTCACCCTTCCCGACGAAGAGGATGTGGCAGCGCTCCACCTCGACCGACCGCGGAAGCTTGCGCACTTCGATCGGTTGCTTTCCGATGGTACGCGTCGAGTATTGTTTGATCAGCTCCTGGTACAGGTTGGTCCCGCCGATGACGCCAATGATGAAATTCCCTTGGCGCATTGCTGGATCCCGCCACTCCACCAGTTTCGCGATGTTGTACAGGTAATTCGCTTGCAGGATGGAGGTGGTGTCCTTTTCCGCATCGCGCTGCGGTGCGGCCGCACATAATAGCAGCGGTAGCAGTACCAATACGCGACCGAACCCTGCAAAGGACATCCGCTTGCTTGTAGATTTGGTCGCACCCCTTTCCGATCCCATGCCGATCCGTTCCAACCCATGGCAAAGTATTGGCCATCACGGCCTGACTTTGCTCATCGCTGCGTTCCTCTGTCAACACGGTTCTGTTGACGCTTCGGCGCAATCGCCGGAAATGCGCGACTTCGATCTGGCGACTCAGCAGGAGGCCATGGGTTATCAATGGCTTAGTTGGAGTGTGTCGCACATCGGGCACCGCCTCACCGGAAGTCCGCAAGGAGCGAAAGCCGAGAATGCTGCGGACAGTTTGTTCCGGCTATCCGGCCTGCCGGTCGTCCAGCGCTTTCCGTTCACGGCCCAAGCATGGTCCCGCGGCACGGTGCAGTTGACGGTTTCGGGTATGGATACATCGATGCACGTCGATGCGGTCGCACTGGCCAACACGCCGCTCGAAACTTCCGTGGAGGCGCCGATAGTGGATATCGGCAACGGTCTTGCGATCGACCTGGACCGCGTGGGTGAACAGGTGAAAGGAGCGGCTGTGATGGTGAATCTCGGGCTCGTGAATGCACCAGAGGGGTCACGCAACCTCCACCGCAGTGAGAAGGCCGCCCTTGCGATCGAACATGGCGCCGCCGCGATCATTTTCGTGAACCAAGTGGAGGGGCGTGTCCTGCTTACCGGCACCGCTTCCATCAATGGGAACCTCATCGGCATACCTGCAGCATGCATCGCCACCGAGGATGGTGCCCGCCTTCGGCTTTTGCTCCAGGAAGGAGTCCCATTACGCGCGCGGTTATCCATGACGAACAAGAGCGAACAGGTCCGGGCGAATGATATCATCGCCGAGATCCCGGGTACCAAGTGGCCCGAGGAGGTGATCCTGGTCGGAGGCCATCTGGACTCCTGGGATCTTGCGACGGGCGCGACCGATAACGGACTCGGCTCCTTCTCCATCCTCGATCTGGCGCGCGCCATGGCGGCGGCGGCATTCAAGCCTGAGCGAACCATCCGTTTCGTCCTGTTCATGGGCGAGGAGCAGGGATTGCTGGGTTCGCGTGCGCTTGTGGAGCACTACAGCGAATCGGGCGAGCTCGATCGGATCCGGTGCATGATCAACCTGGACATGACCGGGAACCCGCGCGGTTTCGGTGTGGCTGGTCCGGAAGGCTGGAAGGATGTGGTAACCGCATCGTGCGCTACGATCCACGAGCTCGATACAGCGGCATTCGCCGGACAGGTCAGTGAAGAGGTGTGGTTACACAGCGACCACCAACCCTTCTTGCTAAAGGGTGTTCCGGTCCTGTATCCGCTGAGTGATCTCGGCAAGCACGTGTATGGTTGCTACCACAGCAGTTGCGATGATATCCACTTGGTGGATCCGCAAGCCATGGTGAACAATGTGCGCTTCGTGGGGCCGATGCTGTACCTGCTCGCCAGTGCTGAACAACTTCCTCCGCATTTTTCGGAGGACGGTCTTCGCCAACGACTGATCGATGCCGGGCTGGAGGGTCCGCTGCGGATCGGTGGCGACTGGCCGTGGTAGTGCCGCTTATTTTCCTTGGCCCTTCTGCGGTGTGGTCATACCGACGAGGTCGCGGTCGAAGAGATACAGGCCACCCTTGTCGTTGCCGATCAGGTTCAGCTTGTCGATCAGCGTGCGTGCAAGCGCCTCTTCCTCGATCTGCTCGCTCACATACCACTGCATGAAGTTGTGCGTGGTGTAATCCTTCTCCTTGAGGCAGAGGTCCACCACGCCATTGATCTCGCCGGTCACGATGGTCTCGTGGTCCAAAAGGGATCGGAAGATGTCCGTGATCAACTTGAAGTTCGTGCCCGGTTGCTTCAGCGCAGGAACCACGGCTCGGCCACCGCGCTCATTGATGAACTTGATGAGCTTGAGCATGTGCATCCGCTCTTCATCGCTGTGCCGATAGAGGAACGCCGCGGTTCCACTTAAGCCCTGGTTCTCGGCCCAAGAGGCCATGGCGAGATAGGCTTGGCTGCTGGCTGCTTCCACAGCAACCTGTCCATTCAGTGCGGCTTCGATCTTCTTGCTCAGCATGTTCGTTGTTGTTGGGCCGAAAGGTAAGTAGAGGGTTGCGCGAGCTACTTGCCCGTGGATGATCACCGCTTATTGAAGTTGTTCATCGCGCTCGCCACACCTAAGAGACCGAACTGCAGCACCGCCTTCGCGGCGAGTTCGATCCGTTCAGTAAGTGTCTTCTGTTCCTCGGCAGACCACGGGCTCAGTACGTAGTCGCTTTGGCGGCCTTTCGAGAAATCACTTCCGATCCCGAATCGCAGGCGTGGGAATTCCTCGGTCCCGATCAATTCGATGATGCTCGTAAGCCCATTGTGCCCGCCCGCTCCGCCTTTTGCGCGAATGCGGATCGCCCCGAAGGGGATCGCGAGATCATCCGCGATCACCAGAACCCGATCCGCGGGGATGTCCTCCTGATCCATCCAATAGCGCACGGTCTTCCCGCTGAGGTTCATGAAGGTGCTCGGCTTGATCAGGACGAAGGTCCGGCCCTTGTGACGCAGGTCCGCACGGTCGCCGTAACGATCAACTGCAAAGCGCACCCCGGCGTTCCCCGCCAAGTGGTCCAACACCTGGAAGCCGATGTTGTGCCGGGTGGCGGCGTACTCGGGGCCGGGGTTGCCCAAGCCTACAACGAGGAACTTCATAGTGGGTGCAAAAGAAACGGACCCCGACGTATCGGGGCCCGTTCATGTTCAGTGTTCCAACGCGAATTACTTCTTCGCAGCAGGCTTTGCGGCGGACTTTGCATCGCCTTCCGCAGCAGGAGCAGCAGCGCCGGCGGCGGGAGCAGCACCCGCAACAGGAGCAACAGCGCCAGCGGCAGGAGTTGCAACCACTTCTTCCACCTTCTTCGGCACTCTCAGGGTAGCCACCACCTCGTCCGGTCCTTCAAGCGCAATGAGCCCATCGAGCTTCAGGTCGCTCACGTGGATGCT
Source organism: Flavobacteriales bacterium (assembly GCA_016721005.1). Lineage (GTDB taxonomy): Bacteria > Bacteroidota > Bacteroidia > Flavobacteriales_F > PHOS-HE28 > PHOS-HE28. Next base: position 398,058 of record JADKJM010000019.1, on the reverse strand, counting down.
GGTGTTCAGTTCCATCTCGCTGATATCCACATCGATGTGTGATGGGAACTTGGCGGGAAGACCCTTCACCGTGAGGCGGCGCATGGTCTGGTTGAGCTTACCGCCCTTGCGAACGCCGGGTGCTTGGCCGGATAGGCGCAGGGTGAGCTGGACGCGTGTTTCGCGATCCTCTTTGATCTCCATGAAGTCCACGTGGATCACGCGGTCGGAGATGGGGTCGAATTGCTTCTGGTGTACCATCGCGAGGGTGGTGTTGCCACCGATCTCGAGCTCGATGCCGCTGACGTCCGGCGTGAAGATGATCTTGCGAAGAGCCGCCTCGTCCACGCTGAAGTGTACGGGGTCCGAGCCACCGTACAGCACGCAAGGGACTCGCTTCTGGCTGCGCAGGCGGGTGGCGTTCCTGGTGCCGATGTGTTCGCGGACGGATCCGCTGAGAGGTAGTTTGTTCATGGGAGGACGAGTGTTAGGCGATAATGAAATGACTGCTGATGCTCTCGTGGCTGCGAACGCGCCGGATCACATCGGCGAAGAGTTGCGCTACGGAGAGTTGTTTGATCTTGTTGGTCCGGGCCATTTTCTCCGGCCCGACAGGAATGGTGTCCGTGACAATGAGTTCCAGGAGTGAGCTCCGCTCGATGCGCTCACACGCCTCGCCGCTCAGGACCGCATGCGTGCAGACCGCGCGCACTGAGCGCGCACCGAGGTCGGTCATCATGTCCGCCGCTGTGGTGAGCGTTCCGGCGGTATCGATCATGTCGTCCACCAGCACCACGTCCTTGTCCTTCACATCACCGATCACGGTCATGCGCTCGATCTGGTTGGCCACTTTCCGCTGCTTGTAGCAGATGGCCATATCGCAGCCCAAGTGCTTGCTGTAGGCGTTGGCGCGCTTGGTGCCACCGGTATCCGGGGCGGCCATGATCAGATCCTTCAATTCCAAGCTCTTGATGTGGGGCAGGAAGATGCTGCTCGCGAACAAGTGATCCACCGGAACCTCGAAGAAGCCTTGGATCTGGTCGGCGTGCAGGTCCATGGTCATGATGCGATCCACGCCGGCAGCGGTGAGCATGTTCGCGACCAGCTTGGCCCCGATGCTCACGCGTGGCTTGTCCTTGCGGTCCTGGCGCGCAAAGCCGAAGTAGGGCATCACGGCCACAATGCGCTTGGCGCTGGCGCGCTTGGCCGCATCCACCATCAGCAATAGCTCGAACAGGTTGTCGCTGGGGGGGAATGTGCTCTGGACGATGAACACCAATTCACCACGCACCGTTTCCTCGAAGCTGGGTTGGAATTCCCCGTCGCTGAAGCGGCTCACGCTCACTTCACCCAAGCGCTCGCCACTTACCGTAGCGATCTGCTCGGCGAGATAACGGGTGGCGGTGCCACTGAAGACCTTGGCGCTTTCCTGCATGGGGCGGCCCGAAACGGGCGGCAAATGTAGCGATCCAGTCGGGTTTTCAACGATCGTTGGTTCACCCCAAGCACGGGCACCCGGCTATCTTGCGCGCCATTGCGACCGGGCCCGCATATTCGGGTCCCCCACATGCCCCGACCACAACCCCCCAATTCCCCCGACCAGCTTGCCAATGAGGTGCTGGCGGCGGTCCGAAAGGCCGGCCACGCCGGCATCACCAGCCAACAGCTTGCCCTCCAGCTCGGCTTCAAGGACAAGAGCCAGCGGTATTTGATCTTCGATGCGATCGACGTGCTTTTGGACGATGGCCGGATCCAGTCCGGAAAGAAAGGCCGGTATACCGCACAGGGCGGGCGGGATTCCGTCGAGGGAACCATCGACATCATAGCCAGTGGTGCGGGTTATGTGCGTATGGAGGGCGCGACGGATGATGTGTATGTGCATAACCGCAATGTGGGTACTGCGCTGCACGGTGATCGGGTGCTCATTAAGGTGACCGCCGGTCGCGGCACGCGCGTGGAGGGCAAGGTGCTGGAGATCCTGAAGCGGCGGCGTACCGAGTTCGTCGGTACGGTTCACAAACAGCAAGGGCGTTTGATCCTCGTCGCGGATGATCATCGGGTACAGCGGCCGTTCCTCATCCCGGCCTCCGAAGCGATGGATGCCAAGGAGGGCGATAAGGCGATCATTGCGTTGGGCGAGTGGAAGGATGCGCGGGATGATCCGCGGGGTCGTGTTATCCGCGTGTTGGGGCCTGCGGGTGTTCACGCCGTGGAGATGCATGCGATCCTCGCAGAGTTCGGGCTTCCGCTGGAGTTCCCGGAAAGTGTGTTGCGCGCTTCCGCGGAGATCCCCGATGGCGTAACGCCTGACGAGATCGCCAAGCGGCGGGATGTGCGTTCGATCCCAACCCTTACGATCGACCCGGATGACGCGAAGGATCTTGATGATGCGCTGAGTGTTCGGCGGCTGGAGAATGGACACTGGGAGATCGGTGTGCATATCGCGGATGTGAGCCACTACGTGCGGCCGGGAAGCGTGGTGGATATGGAAGCCGCGAGCCGCGCTACCAGCGTTTATCTGGTGGATCGTGTAGTGCCGATGCTTCCGGAGAAACTGAGCAATGATCTGTGTTCGCTGAACCCACACACGGACAAGTTGAGCTTCAGCGCGATCTTCGAGTTGGATGAGAAGGCGAGCATCAAGGCGGAGTGGTTCGGAAGGACGGTGATGCGTTCGCAAAGACGGTTCGCTTACGCGGAAGCGCAGGCGATCATCGATGGTGGCGACGGCGACTTCAAGGATGAGGTGTTGCTGCTGCACCGGCTTGCGCAGGTGTTGCGCAAGGATCGGATCGCGAACGGTGCCTTGGAGATCGGGGGCAACGAAGTGAAATTCAAACTGGATGAGAAGGGCGCGCCCATCGGCGTGTATGAGAAGGTGATGGGTCCAGCGAACTGGTTGATCGAGGAGTTCATGCTGCTGGCCAACAAGCGTGTGGCCGCATGGGTGGGTAAACGGAAAGAGGGTGGCGTTCCGCCATTCGTTTACCGGATCCACGATCTGCCTTCACCGGAGAAAGTGGAACAATTGCGCGCGCTGGCGAAGAGTTTCGGGCATTCCCTTGTGGCGCACAAGGACGAGGAGTTGCCGCAGGCGATCAACCGGTTGCTGCACGATGTGCGCGGGAAGGAGGAGGAGAACATCATCAAGCAGGTGGCCATTCGCAGTATGGCGAAGGCGATCTACAGCACGGAGAACATCGGCCACTACGGGTTGGGGTTCGAGCATTACACGCACTTCACCTCCCCTATCCGGCGGTACCCGGACCTGATGGTACACCGTGCGATGGCGCATTACCAAGCCGGAGGAAAGCCCCTCGACAAGGGCGATCTGGACCTGAGCTGCAAGCACAGTTCGCAGATGGAGAAACAAGCCTCCGATGCGGAGCGCGCGAGCATCCGCTACAAACAGGCGGAGTACTTGCTTTCACGCGTGGGGCAAGTGTTCGAGGGGATCATCAGCGGACTGACCGGCTGGGGCGTGTATGTGGAGTTGCGGGAGAACAAGTGCGAGGGCATGATCGGCCTGCGCGACATGCCGGGCGATGTGTACAAGTTCGATCAAGAGCGTTACTGTGTGGTGGGCCAACGGACCGGACGGAAGTTCCGGCTGGGCGATGCGGTGACGGTGACGATCATGAGCGTGGATATGGACCGGAGGACGGTCGCATTCGCGTATGGAGAAGGGGGAAGCGAAAGCAAGGTGACGACTTCGGGGAAGTTCGAGCGGCGCGCGAAGAAGGAACAGAAGCCGGCGAAGAGCGGGGGAAGCAAGCAAAAGGGCGGATCGAAGAGGCGGCGGTGATCGAACGAGGTTGCTTCGCTGCGCTCGCAATGACCGGGGCGGGTGACGATCGCGGGGGATGGCTTACGATCACGGGGGCTGCGCGGGACGAGGTTGCTTCGCTGCGCTCGCAATGACCGGGGCGGGTGACGATCGCGGGAGGCTACGATCAGGGGCTGCGCGGGGCGAGGTTGCTCCTGCCCGCAAGCCGGGGAGGGGCACATCGGTGCGCCGCAATGACGACAGGGGCTGATGGGCTGGACCCTGCGCTCGCAATGACCGGGGCCGGGAGGGGCGGGATGGCTTACATCGGTGGCTGGGGACAGGGCTTGCTGCGCTCGCAATGACCGGGCGGGTGACGATGCGGGGGATGGCTTACGATCACGGGGCTGCCGGACGAGAGCCGCTGCGCTCGCAATGACCGGGGCTGGGGGGGGGCGGGCCGGGGAACTGACAGATTCAGGAGCCGCCGGCCCACCAAGGGCTTGTCCTTCGACAGGCTCAGGAGCCCGATAACAAACCGGGCTTGCGGACGCAGGTGACTTGCAGAAAGCGGGAAAGGGGCGCGGACCGAGGTGGGCTTGAGGATGCGAAAGTGACCTTGCAGGACCGAAAGTGGACTTGCAGGAGCGAAAGGGACTGCAGGACGCGGGGGCGACGGGCTTGCAGGAGCAAAGGACCTTGCAGGATGCGAAAGTGGACTTGCAGGATGCGAAAGTGGAGTAACGGGATGCCTGTCTGGCAGATGGGGATGGCTATCTGGACCAACAGGATGCCTGTCTGGCAGATAGTGGGGGCTGGTTACCCCCTCCGGCCAGACAGGGAGGGGGAATGCACCACGCCGGTCCTTGAAAAAGGTTACAGGTTTTGGTGATGTCCGAAGATAGGTTTACAGTTGAGAGAACGTCCGAACTGCTCAGGTGTTCCTTGGGGTGTAGTTCTTCCAAAGCTACTTCATGCCTGTGAGATTGCTCGCCGTTGAGGGCGGTCGAGCACCCGCACCGGAGCGGCCTCGCGCTTAGCCGCTATGGCTTGCCCCGGACAGCGCCGCCACCGGAATGGCGCTTCCAATGTGCTGCTTCGGCCTGGGCCCGGCGGTGCGACCGGCGGCTGATGGTAGCCTTCCTTAAGTAGGTGATATCGCTTACCAGAGCTGCCGTCGTGAGCTTCCGTGATGTGGGCCCTTGCGTAACCAGTGCGATGAGCGTGGTGTGATGTCTGGGAGCCGTGTACCAGCAGACCGGGCGGCGAGGCGTCGCGGCCCATTGATGTGGTGCTCCGGAGGAAGGGCTGAGCTTGTCCATCAACTTCGCGTACCAGCCCATGGTCGCCGCACGCACCAGACCAGTTCAGTTCCTGCAGGAAGTCTATAGAAGGCTTGTCGTAACACCAAAGATCCAGAGCCGCACCAAGCTGATGTGCGGATAGCTGTCCTTCACTCAGATCTGGTATTGGCCTTTTTTCGGACAGGTGCTCTCGCAGAATAGGCTTCGCTCTTGAGCTGTTCATCTGTGCCGTTCCAGTTCCCTGGTGCCTCGCTGCCCTTCTGCGCTGGGGCTCCTTGGGTGACGCCCAAACTCGGCACTGGGCTGTGGCCGCGCACCAAGTCCATCTGCGTCATCCATTCGCAATACAGCTCTTGCCCGCCAAGGCGTATGCCGCACTGGTCCAGCGACCCTCCGGTACTCGCCTTGAACGCTTGCGTGGCCTTCCTTTCTTGTCCGTTCCGTCCTTCGAGGTTCGCTTTTGCGTAAACCCGGATCGGGCGAGTCAAGGCTGTGACGGTGGGGGCTGCGCTGACGAGGGCTGCGTCCCGGCTCAAGGCCGGGATGACGGCCCGCGTGGAGGCGAGGGTGACCGGTTGCTGCGCCGCTCGGCAACGGGGTTGCCCTAGACGAGGTTCAGGCGCTTGGCGAGGTCGTCCTTGTAGCTGCCGCCGATGGGGATGACCTTTTTGTCGTTCTCGAGGATGAGGTTGGGCTGCTCGATGGCGGTGATCTTGTCCACGCGGACGATGAAGCTGCGGTGAACGCGGATGAATTCGGACTCCGGCAATTTCCCTTCAATGTCCTTCATGGTGCTGTGCACCGTGTAGCGGGTGTTGAGGGTGTTGATGATCACGTAGTCCTTGAGCGCTTCGATGAAGTAGATGTCGCTGGTCTTGAGTTTGACCAAGCGGCTGTTGCTCTTGACGAAGAGGATGTCCTTGCCGCTGTCCTTGTTCTCCACGAGCGCATACAAGAGATCGCGCTCCTTGAGCACTTCGGTTTCCTTCTTGTGCTTGTAGAGCGCCATTTCGATCGAGGTGTGGATGTCGATCTCCTTGAACGGCTTGATGATGTATCCGTAAGGTTGCGTCACTTTCGCCTTGGCGAGGGTGCTCTCATCGGCGTAGGCTGTGAGGAAGATCACCGGGATGTTGGTGGTCTTGCGGATGGCATCGGCGGCTTCGATGCCGTTCATCTCGCCCTTGAGCATGATATCCATGAGGATGATGTCCGGCATGTGCTCGGTGGCGAGGGCCACGGCTTGTTCCCCGGTGCTGGCTGCGCCGACCACGTTATAGCCCAGTTTCTTCAAGCTGTGCTGGATGTCCTTGCTGACAATGCTCTCGTCTTCCACCACCAGGACGTTCGTGTGCGCCATTTCCGCTGTGTTTTAGATACGCTCAAAAGTAAGGAAATAGGACACCCCGGGTCCGCTGGTGCGCTCAATTCTGCCATCCAACTGATCCACCAACATGCGGATGAGTTCCATTCCGAGGTTCCCATTCTTCATCTCATCGAATTCTTTCGGCAGTCCTTTTCCGTTGTCCTTCACCGTGATCTCCACCTTGCCTTCGCGTTCCCGCAGGGCGATGCTCACCGTTCCGGGCCGATCACCGGGATAGCCGTGCTTCAGTGCATTGCTGATGATCTCATTGAGGATGAGTCCACAGGGCATGGCCTGGTCGATATTCAAATGCACGGGCCACAGGTCTAGATCAAGTGCTACCCGTTCGTTCGTGCTGTAGCTGAGCATGAGGTTGCGCGCAAGCCCGTCGATGTAGTTGCCTAGGTCGATGGAGCTGAACTGCTTGTTCTGGTAGAGGCTGTCGTGGATGAGCGCCATGCTGCGGATGCGGTCACGACTGTCGTGAAGGACCTCCAGGATCCGGTCATCGTTCTCGCTGCGCTCACTCTGCAGCTTCATGATGCTGCTGATCACTTGGAGGTTGTTCTTCACGCGGTGATGGACCTCCTTCAAGAGCACTTCCTTCTCCGCAAGGCTGCTTTCCAATTCGCGCTGCCCCTGCTTCCGATCCGTGATCCCATAGGCCAGGCAGGCGATCTCCTCGACGCGCCCTTCGACGATGATGGGGTCGAGGAAGTTCTCCACCCACGCGGGTTGCCCATCGAGGTCGATGAGTTCCACTTCGAATTTCTGGGGCTTTCCGCGCAACGCGTTGGTGTAATAGGTGGTGAATGATTTGATCCGATCCGGAGCGATGCGTGTGGCCATGCGCTCATCGAAGCGATCGCCCACCTTGAAGCGGATGCCGTGGATCTCTTCGATGGAGTTGAGGAAGTGCGCGTTGCACGAGGTGATGATCATGTGCTGATCCAGCGTCCAGATCATCATGTTGCCGGAGCTTTCGAAGATGGCTTTCAGGCGTGCGGCTTGTGCGCGGACGGTATCCTCGGCGACCTTCTTCTCGGTGATCTCGTGGCCGACACCGAAGACCTCCACCACTTCGCCTTCGGGGCCGAACACGGGGCTGAGGAAGATCTCGTTACACACGCGCCGACCTTTTACGTCGGTGAGGTCGGTCTCGAAGCGGATGAGTTCGCCGGAAAAGGCCTGCTTGTATTTCCCGGCCCAGAAGGCGTGGTATTCCTCGCTCGCGAATTTGGTGCGTTGGCTGCGGGGATCCTGGTTCTGTTCGGGCCGTTTGCCATAGAGGCGCTCGATCATCTTGCCATACCCGTTGTTGAAGGAGGTAAGGCGGAGGCCGGGGTCGATGGTCCAGAACATGTGTTCGCTGCTCTCGAACAGGGCGCGCAACTTGGCCTCGTGCTCCCGCACGCGTTGGCGTGCGATCTCCTCGTTGGTGATGTCCCTGAATATGCTGCGCGTGGCGGCCGGCCGACCGTCCGCACGCCTGAGGTTGGTGGTTCCTTCCACGGTGATGGCGCGGCCCTCCTTGGTGCGGAAGACGGTGCGCATGGGGGCCACGTCCTCTCCGCTCATGGTCCGTTCGAAGTGGTGCCTGCACGCATCCAAGTGGTCCGGGTGAACGATGTCCCACACACTCAATCGCTTCACTTCTTCCGCAGTGTATCCAAGGGTTTCGCGCCACGCGGTGTTCACGTACTCGAAGGTGCCATCCGGAGAAACGCTTTGGATCAGGTCGGTGGCGTTCTCGAACAGGTCGCGATAGCGTTCCTCACTGATCCGCAACGCTTCCTGGTCACGCTTCATGCGGGTGATGTCCCGCGACACACCCATGGCACCAATGAGTGTTCCGGCATCATCGAACAAGCGTGATGCGGCCAGGTAGGAGGTGAATACACTTCCGTACTTGTCGATGTTCCTCACTTCCCCGGCGAAGACGCCGTGCTGATCCATTTCCTTGTGGACGCGTTCGAATTCGGCCGGGTCGGCATACAGCACTTGGGTATTGAGGCCTACCACTTCGTGCGGTTCATAGCCGAAGCGGATGCTCGCGGCCGGGTTGTACTCGGTGATGCGCCCGTCCTGATCGGCGGCCATGATCATGTCCAACGAACTGTCGATGAGGTTGCGCGCGAATCGCTTCGATCTCTGGAGTTGCTCTTGCGTTCGCCTGTGGCCGGCGATCTCTTCGCGAAGCACTTGGTTCACTTCTTCGGCGAGCTGCAGCTTCACGCGTTCCCGGATCAACCGCTGTTGCGAGGTGTGATCCTGAAGTGTGATCTGTTGGGCGGGTTTTCCTTGGTGGATGGCGGGGACACCATGGAACAGGAAGTCCCTTTCCGGATGATCGAGGAGTTTGATCCGGATCCCCTCGTGACCCGATCGGGCATCCGGGGAACCCATGGCGACTTCGGCTTTCTCACGATCCGAAGGGTGGATCCGATCAAGCAAACGGGCACCGATGAGGGTGGCATCGAACAGATCGATCGCGGCCGGGTTCGCATACATCACCCTACCCTCCTGCACCACGACCAGGCCATCGCGGATGTGCTCGATCAGGTTGCGGAAATTGGCCATCAAGGCGCGCTGCTCCGTTTCGGCCTGTTTGATCCGCGTGATGTCCTGCAACATGCCGAGGATCGTGGTCTCTCTTTCGGGACCTTCATCCAAGAAGACGTTCTCGAGCGCGATCACTTCGCGTCCGCTCTTGTGCTTCAGGCGGATCTCGTAGTTCAGCAGGCGTTTATCCCTACCCAATTTCTCCACGTACGCCTGTCGATCCCGGTCGGTGTGGTAGAGTTCGCGCGCCGGTTGGCGCATCAGGTCTTCCCGGCCGTCATAGCCCATGATGCGCGCCATGGCATCGTTGCATTCCACGAAGCGGCCGTCCAAGGTGGTGCGGAAGATCCCGGCCGGATTGCGGTTCACCAGATCGTCATACCTGCGCTTCAGGTCGTCATAAGCTGCCGCGAGGTCCTTGTCCGCTTTGGTCTCCATCTGCTGCGGTCCGGCTTCAGGGTTGGTCCGCGCCGGGTTCGTATGGCGGCGGGACGCGGCTTCCATCGATGCGGACCTCCGCGCCATCACGGAATTTGATGACCAGGGTGATCACACCATCGATCGAGTGGTGAGTGAAGTCGCCTTGTTCCAAGCCCATGGCATAGCGGCCCTCCAGTTTCAATTGCCCATTGGGCCAATACCACCGGTGTTTGCCGTTGGGTTCGCCGTCCACGAAGTCGCCGGTGAAGTACTTCTTACCGGTGTCGTACGTGTAGATCCAAGCGCCATCCTTCAGGCCTCCCTTGTACGCTCCGGCTTCGCGGTGATCACCGACGGCATACATCCACTCGCCTTCCTTCCGGCCGTCGATATATTCTCCCTTGGTGATCACCACCCCTTTCTCATCGTACTCCGCTGAAGCGCCATCCTCGCGTCCCTTGCGGTACAACTCCTCGCGATGAAGCGTGCCATCCTCATAGAACCATTTCCAAGTCCCCTGGGCGGATCCGTTCATGTACTTGCCTTTCTGTTCCACTTTTCCGCTGCGGTGATAGAAGGTCCAATCCCCTTCCTTTCGACCATCCTTGTACTGACCCTCTGCACGCTTCTCCCCGGTGGCATAGAACTCCACCCAAGGCCCTTCCATCATGCCCAGGTCATTCACCAGGCCTTCACTGATCAGCTGGTCGCCCTTATAGACCTTGGCGGATGAGACCACGCCGTCCGTACTGAACTCCTTGAACAATCCTTCCCGTTTGCCGCTCTTGGAATAACTTCCCAAGGAGGCCACGCGCCCATTCGGATGGAAGGTCCGTTTGATCTCCACCGTAAGCATTTCACCCGCGCCTTCATCCACCATGCCGCCATCGTACTTCACCATGTCCTTCAGGTTCCCGAGCGCATCGTACTCCTTGAAGATCCCTTGCTTCCGGTCATCCACGTAATTCCCCTCAAGCCGCACCTTGCCGTTGGGGTGGAATTCCTTCCATGTGCCTTGTCTCAAACCCATCACATCGGTCCGGTTGATATCCTCCCGCTTGCGCAGCATCCCTGCGCCGTAGTGAAGGATCGAGACGATCCGGCCATCCGGCGAATACTCGTATCCCAAGCCCTCCTCCTTGCCCGCTTTGAAGGGGATCTCCTGGTACAGCGAACCATTCTCCTGGAAATAGTGCGCGACACCTTCGCGCAGATCGGCCACGTAATTCTCTTCACTCAGCACGGTTCCGGTCGTGTCGAATCTTCTGGCCATTCCCTCCTTCCTATCCGCTCGGTAGTAGGTCTCGCTCTGTAGCTTTCCGTTCGCGGAATAGAACCTCCAGAGACTGTCCAATTGGAACTGCTTCCGACCGCCTTCCGATCTCAGGATCCCGGACTCGTAGTAGGTCTTCCACCAACCCTCCGGCTTTCCGTCCACCAGTGTTCCTTCACTGCTCACCAGACCGTTGGCGTGGTAGTACTTCGTGTAGCCGTCCTCTTGCCCTTGTGCAACAGTAAGCCGAACCACACACAACAGCACCACACAGATCATCACCAACCTCTTCATTACTTAAACCTTAATAGATATTGATGTAGTAATACAATGGTCGGTTGAAACCGTTCATGATCGGTTGCGGATCGACTTGCACGATCGGGTTATCAAAGTTAGTCCACACCCAAGCAACGATCGATCCAGGAACGAGGCAGTGATCCTACTTAGGGAGGCGGGACTTCGTCCGGGAAATGAACGATCGTTGAATAGTGGGTCGGCTGATGGATGTTGATAATACAAGCAATGGATCGAAGACCTGGATGGTTGGATCCTTGTCGACATCAAGGACATAACAAGATTTGTTTTTCCGGACGGATCGATCATGGCGGATGGGGTTATCAACAGCGGTGGAATGTTGTGCTTCATTATCCACAGAGAAAGAAGGGATCGAACAGGTGGATCGTTGATAGGATCGTGCCCAAGCGGTGAGGTATCTTCGCCTCATGGCGGAGACCATTGCGATCGGTAGCGACCACGCGGGATTTGAATTGAAGGAGGTGCTGAAGAAGCACTTGGTAGACAAGGGGTTCAAGGTCCTGGATGAAGGAACCAATGACCCGACCAGTGTAGACTACCCGGACCATGCGCACGCAGTGGCCCAGGCCGTGCTTGGTGGAGAGGCGACCTTGGGAGTGGTGGTTTGTGGTAGCGGTAATGGTGTGAATATGGCGGCCAACAAGCACGTGGGCATTCGGTCCGCGCTTGCATGGCGACCGGATATCGCTTCCTTGGCAAGGGAGCACAATAACGCGAACGTGTTGGCATTGCCGGCGCGGTTCATCAAGGAAGACGAGGCTAGGAAGATCCTTGATGCATTCCTTGCTGCCACCTTTGAGGGTGGGCGACACCAGCGCCGGGTAGAGAAGATCGAAACCACCAACTGATATCATGTTAGAACGAGGTTCATTCCTCGCTGTGCTCCTACTGAGCGTGGCAGGTGTATCCGGGCAAGTGGATACGATCGCGGTGCAGTACGCGAACACCATTACAACCAGTGAACTGGAGGCCCACCTGAAAGTGCTTGCCAGTGACACTTTCCTTGGAAGGGAAACTGGAAAGGAGGGCCAGAAAATGGCGGCCGCCTACCTGAAAGAACAATTCAAGGAAATGGGGATACCACCGGTTCCGGATGGCGAAGCGAAGGGGATCACAGAAGGTTATTTCCAACCCTACGAGGTGATCGAGGAGAAAGCCGGCGGGCTGGAGCTGGCCTCAGGCAATGACGTGTATGGCTTGTTGAAAGGCCTGGTGTACTTCAACACCACGCTCACTTCGGATCTGAATGTGAGCGAGATGACCTATGTGGGAGATGGGTCGGTGGTATCTGGGAAAGTCGCGATCACGGGGCGAACGATCCTGATGGATGGCGGATCGATCGGTCGTGGTGAAGAGGCGATCAGTAAGCTCAGGACCCGGGTTGAGGAGCTTCGGAAGAGGGGCGCGAACCTGATCCTGGTCAGCACTCCTGAACTCGCCGACTTCGAGGCCTTCGTGCATGGCGGCTCACGAATGCGATTGGCGGATCAGAACACTACAAAGAAGTCGGGTCCCGCAGGACAATTGGTCCTTGTGAGTGATCAGGTGATGAACTCCTTGATCGGAAGCAAGGGGGTTAGAAGGATCGCGAAGAAGAAGCCGGGATACATCATGAAGGTGACGTTCGAGATGCGCTCGCGACCGCAGGAAGAGCGCGTTGTCGCGGAGAATGTATTGGCCTATATCGAGGGTTCGGACAAGAAGGACGAGTTGGTGGTCATCACCGCGCACTACGATCACATTGGTGTGGAGAATGGAGTGGTGTACAACGGAGCGGATGATGATGGCAGCGGAACGGTCGCACTATTGGAGATCGCGGAAGCGTTTGCGAAGGCCAAGGCCGCCGGCCAAGGACCGCGCCGAAGCGTGCTCATCATGCCAGTCAGTGGTGAGGAGAAAGGACTGCTGGGCTCCCGCTATTACAGCGATCACCCCGTGTTTCCGCTGTCCAGTACGGTAGCGGACTTGAATATCGATATGATCGGGCGGGTGGACAGCGCACATAGCACAGGCGCGCCGTATGTGTACATCATTGGCAGTGATCGGCTCAGCAGCGAATTGCACGAAGTGAATGAGACCGCGAACCGGAGTGTTGGCCTCCAGTTGGACTATACGTTCAACGCGGAGGATGACCCCAACCGGTTCTACTACCGCAGTGACCACTACAACTTTGCGCGAAAAGGGGTGCCGTGCATCTTCTACTTCAGTGGTGTACACGAGGATTACCACCAGCCAGGTGACGATGTGGACAAGATCCGATTCGACCTATTGCGCCAGCGCGCGCTCCTTGTGTTCCACACGGCATGGAGGCTCGCCAATCGTGAGTCGCGGATCGTGGTGGACAAGTCGATCAAATAGGCGGGTCACTTCTGAGCCACAGCCCCCGGATGCTCATTGAGCATCTCTTCCAGGAAGGCGATCAGATTGCGCTTGTAGTGTTCGTAGTGTTGCCCTGTTCCGGGTCCATAGAAGCCCGTTCGTATGCGCCGCACCCTACCGGCGCGATCAATGAAGACGCACGTGGGATAGCTCATAAGGTGTTCGAGGAACGGCAGTTTAGCACTGGCCACCTCCTTGGAAGCAAGCCCCCCGTACAGAACCGGGTAATGAACATCAAGTGCGGTCTTGAATCGCTGTAAACCCTCGATCGCACGCTCCTGGTCAGTCTGCTTTTCGAATGCGATCGAAATGATCTCCAGCCCGCGGTCGTGATACTTGGTGTAGACCTCTTGCAAAAGTCGGGTCTCGTCCACGCAATTGGGGCACCAGCTTCCCATGACCTGGACCATCAACACGCGTCCACGAAATTGCTCGTCCCTACGGGATACCAGCTTCCCCTCCGTGTCCGGAAAGCGGAAGTCGATCATGTCATATCCCTCGCGCAACGTGGTCAGTGAATCGGGATCCCGCAGTTTGTATTCTTCGTTGCGGGTCGCAACCCATGGTTCTTGCCAATGTGACCCGCTCCAGAACCGACCGATGAGCGAGTCACCATTCAACGCTGCCTCGAAAAGGAACGCGTGTGAACCGTCAAAACATGAAAGGCGCAACGAATCATTGTGCAGGCCACCCTCCAAGTATCTATAGTCTCCTGTTTCGGTCAGGAACGTCCCGGTCAGCCCTCCCTTTGTATCCGCATTGAACACGCCAATGGCATTGTACGCGTCCGGAGTTCCATGGCTGAAGTGCGTTTCCCACGATCCGCTGACAAACCCCGTTGACGACCCTATTGGAAACCTAGGGGCAGCTCCGGCAAGGGCACGGAAAGGAAGGCTGTAGTCGGGTCCCTTCAGGTGATTGTACCATCGCCCATTGATAAGTGAGTCATTGGCGAACTTCCCGATGAACTCGGAATCGAAAAGGGGCATACGGATCGAGATGGAGTCGTCAACGATGACCACATCGCTCACGGCGATCTGCTCCGCACCGTTATGAATGATCACGACCCACAACGAGTCCGACGCCCGATCCAGCGAGAACGAGAAGGGAAGGACTTTGCCCCCAAGGTCGAGCTCCATTCGCCACTCACCAATACGCGGTGTTGGTCGATCGGTAGTGCTGCAACCTGTGACAGAAGCAAGTAGGACCAATACAGGCAGAATGTAGGATCGCATTCGAGGGCGGGCGAATATAGCCGGACCACTTAAGCGACAACGCCACAGCACCAGACAGAATAGGTCACATCGCGGACTCTTGTGAGGCCAGCGCGGAACCAGACTCCTCTACACAGGGCGAACCCAGCAACAGGAAGTCCCGGTGTCTATAGGTCGAATTTGATCCCTTGGGCCAGCGGAAGATTTGTTCCGTGGTTGATCGTGGTTGTTTGTCTCCGCATGTAGGCCTTCCATGCGTCACTCCCGCTCTCCCGGCCACCCCCGGTTTCCTTTTCGCCGCCGAATGCACCTCCGATCTCCGCACCGCTGGTGCCGATGTTCACATTCGCGATACCGCAATCACTTCCCGTAGGACCCAAGAAGCGTTCGGCTTCACGGAGATCATTGGTCATGATGGAACTGCTAAGGCCTTGCCTCACATTATTCTGAATGGCGATCGCCTCCGCGATATCTCCGTTGTATCGAAGAAGATAAAGGATCGGGGCGAAAGTCTCCTCCTTGACGATGGCCATTCCCGGGGTAGCCTCCACGATGGCCGGGGACACGTAACATCCGCTCTCGAAGTTTTTGCCGGTCAGAACATCACCGCCGACAAGTAATCGCCCCCCTTGTTCCTTGCCCGCCTCGAGCGCATGCTGGAAGGCCTTTACCGCTGTGTGATCGATAAGTGGACCCACGTGATTTTTTGGATCCAAGGGGTCGCCGATGCGCAATTGGCCGTAGGCGGAAACAAGCTTTGCCTTGAAGTCGTCATACACCGACTTGTGTATGATCAAACGTCGGGTCGATGTGCAGCGCTGCCCGGCGGTGCCTACCGCGCCGAAGACGCATCCGATCAAGGCCATATCCAGGTCCGCCTTATCACTGATGATGATCGCATTATTCCCCCCTAGCTCCAAGAGTGAACGACCCAAGCGCTGACCAACAACAGCTCCTACTGCTTTACCCATGCGCGTGCTGCCCGTTGCACTAATCAGCGGAATACGCTCATCGCTGCTCAACCACTCGCCTACTTCGCGACCTCCATTGATGACCACACTAACACCCTCCGGGACACCGTTCCGAGCGAACACCTCGGCGATGATCTTCTGGCAGGCGATGCTGCATAGGGGCGTCTTCTCACTCGGTTTCCAAACGCAAGTGTTCCCGCAGACCCAGGCCAATGCTGTGTTCCAAGCCCAAACGGCGACGGGAAAATTGAAGGCGGTGATGATACCAACGACCCCCAAGGGGTGCCACTGCTCGTACATGCGGTGGTCCGGCCGCTCGCTGTGCATGGTCAGGCCGTGGAGTTGTCGTGATAGACCAACCGCGAAATCGCAGATGTCGATCATTTCTTGAACCTCTCCTAAACCCTCCTGTAGGCTTTTGCCCATCTCATAGCTAACCAGCCGCCCCAGATGGACTTTATGTATTCGGAGTTCTTCTCCGAATTGTCTCACCACATCACCGCGTTTAGGGGCGGGCCAAGAGCGCCAAACTTGGAAGGCATTAACGGCAGTTGTCACAGCGGCATCGTACTCAGCTCTTGTCGCGCTTCGAACGCTGCCGATCGGCATGCCATTCACGGGGCTTATGCTTTCCAGCGGAACACCCTCTCCGCGAAGGCTCACCGACCCGGTCGAAACGCCGCTGGAGTTGGGTTCGATGCGGAGTGGCTTCAACATGGCACCTTGGAGAGTGGTAGGACGTGTGGCAATGCTGGACATTTTCTTAGGTTAAGGCGGGTTTAGACGCCGAAGGTAATCTGAGCCATCGGCGGGCTGTGCGCAGGGGATCACACCAATGGTTATATCAAGAATTATGAGGCATTGAGCCAGTTTGGGCGGCAAGTCAGTTTATAACACGTTGAAAGTGAGCCTAGTATAACAAAGCTAAAGAAGCGTCACAGAATCGTCCCGGGAGCGCCGAACTCATTCGAGAGAGCAGCGGGTTCCGCAATGAGGGTAAAGGCGCGGATGGGTCCAAAAATGGGCGCTATGAGGACTTCCCCTTTTGCGCGATGTATAGCATGCTTGATGTCGGCGCCTTGCACATGAGGGCTGCCAGATTGGATCGAAATCCATTGAAGAAGCCCAGTGCCCATATCCACGGTTGCCGCCCACCCGCGTAGCCTTCACTAAGCATGGCCACGTAGAAAGCGTCCAACCACATCGGCTTGGTCCTTAGTAGGACGAAGCCGTGTTCCTCCAAGAGCCGAACCATGTCTTGTCTTCGGAAGTGATATAGGTGTCTGGGAACGTCCCACGCAGCCCAATGTTCACCGTAATGATGCGCATCCCAACTTTCGCGGTCGGGTACCGCGATGATCACGACCCCATCCCTTTTGAGTAAAGCGAAGATGCGCTTCAGGACCAACCCCGGATCAGGCAGGTGTTCCAGAACGTGCCACAGGGTGATTACTTGGAACTCGACACCAGCGTTCAATTCATCCAGGTTCGAGTGAGGTCGAACGCCATAGTTGGTGAGCGCAGATTCCCGAGCACGCGAATTGATCTCAATCCCATCGACTAGGTATCCGCGCTTCTTCAAGTAGCCTAAGAACTCACCAGTTCCACACCCCAGATCCAGAACATGCCCCCCTTTGTGAAAGCGTTGAATGAGACGGTATTTGCGTCGAAGGGTCCACAGGCGAGCGACCTGATACACGCGGTCTGCAATGGAGGCACGGGAATTTGTATGGCTAATATAGGACGGGCCGGAGTAATAGCGATGGATGAAGCTCTGTTTGGGACGAGGATTTGTCAGACGGCAACCGCAAGTTGCGCAATCAGCAAGTAAAAACGTCTCAAGGCTATGGCTGAAATCCCGAATACTTGAGACTTGCACCAAGTCTTCGGCTTTGCAGATCGGACACGAAGTGAGCGACTCGAAATCGCGGTGTTCCACGTGGAGCATTTCGTAAAGATTGATTGTTAAGAGGAAAAGAAGGCAACAATACCGAGACCGCCTCAGCGACTCAAATAGACAAGCAGAACACTGATATCGGACGGGGAAACGCCGCTAATTCGAGACGCTTGACCTAGCGTTGTTGGTCTGACCACATCCAATTTTTGGCGCGCCTCCATCGACAATGCTCCTAATTTCCTGTACTCGAGGTCAGGGTCGATCAGTAGGTTTTCGAGGCGCACGACCCTTTCAGCAGCCTCCCTTTCCTTTTCCAAATACCCGCCGTACTTAGCGCCGATCTCGAGTTGCTCAATCGTTTCTTGCCGAAGGAAGGGGTCGACATTCATGCCATGAATTGCGTGACCTCCGAGCTGCGGCAGCGCAGGATTTGAAATATCAGGGTCGTCAGTATGAGCAAACACCACTAGGTCCGAGAATGAGATCTGTGGTCGTAGTAATAGGTCGTACAACCGCACCTTTTGATTCACTGCCGTTGTTCCACGCGGAACAAGGATCTCGTTCGCGGCCTCGGAAGAGACACTGGTGGATCGCATATGCGTTGTGAGATTACCGAGCCATCGCTGCTTTGACTCTACCCGCCTCATGCGGTGTTCGTCGGCCAACCCTAACTGAAAGCCTTTTGGAGTCAACCGGAGGTCGGCGTTGTCCTGTCGAAGCATCAAGCGGAACTCAGCCCGACTAGTGAACATGCGATAGGGCTCTTCGGTACCTTTCGTAATAAGGTCGTCGATCAAAACCCCTATATAGGCCTCGTCCCGACCAAGAACAAATGGTTCTTTACCTCCAATCACCTGGTGTGCGTTGATGCCAGCCATCAAGCCCTGACATGCCGCTTCCTCATATCCGGTCGTTCCGTTAATCTGTCCGGCAAAGAAGAGCCCGTCAACCAACTTGGTCTCTAAAGAGTGTTTGAGCTGGGTAGGGGGGAAGTAGTCGTACTCAACGGCGTATCCCGGACGAAAGATCCTTACATCCCCGAAGCCCGGGATCAACCGAAGTGCCTTGACCTGTACATCCTCGGGAAGGCTTGTGCTGAATCCGTTTATATAGGTCTCAACAGTTTGCCAACCCTCTGGCTCTACGAAGATCTGATGATGATCACGATCTTCGAATCGGGTGATCTTGTCTTCGATGCTGGGACAATAACGAGGACCCGTTCCAGCAATGGCCCCGTTGTACATCGGGCTCCGATCGAAGCCGGAACGGAGCACGTCGTGAACCGCGGTGTTCGTGTACGTGATCCAACAACTCAATTGGGTTGCTGGTGGAACAGAGCTAGGCAGGAAACTGAATTTTCCAGGAGCGCTGTCGCCAGGTTGTTCCTCGAGAACAGAGTAATCAATGCTTCTGCCATCAACGCGGGGAGGGGTGCCGGTCTTCATCCGGCCAGACTCGAATCCTAGCCGAACCAATTGCTCCGTGATCCCGTGACTGGCCTTCTCCCCCGCTCGTCCACCGCCCATCTTGCGGTCGCCGATATGCATGACCCCATTCATGAATGTCCCGCTCGTTAGAACCACAGAGCGACACCGGATAGTGGACCCCAAGGCGGTACGCACACCCACGACCCTCGGGTGTGCGGTTTCGCCAGAAGAGGCGCCGCTGGAAGAGGACTCCGTGACCAACTCAACGACGCTGTCCTGCCAGAAGTGGACATTTGGCGTGCGCTCCAGCGTGAGTCGCCATTCCTCCGCGAATCGAGCACGGTCATTCTGGGTCCGAGGACTCCACATGGCCGGACCCTTGCTACGGTTGAGCATACGAAACTGGATCATGCTCCGGTCGCTCACCACACCACTATGCCCGCCCAGTGCATCGATCTCCCGCACGATCTGGCCCTTCGCGATACCGCCCATTGCGGGGTTACAACTCATTTGACCGATAGCGCCCATGTTCATGGTCACAAGTAGAACACGACTGCCGAGATTCGCGGCAGCAGCGGCAGCTTCACAGCCCGCATGTCCTCCACCGACAACAACAACGTCGTAGATATCCGGCTGACTCAAGGAATGGGGGTGGATATTTACGCATCTGGCTGAGGGCCAACGAGATGCGAATCATGAACCAAGGGCGAAAGATAGCAAAGGGAAGGTGGAGCCCCTTGGCGGTTGTATACCTGCGAAAGACAAGACCCCTGGCGATCGGCCAAGGGTCTTGTCTTTCGTGATCCGATCAAGGGATCAATCCTTACCCTGAAGTTCCCGCATCTTGGTGACGAAGTGAGTAACGCCATTGCTAAGTGCACTCATGCTCCTGCGAAATACATCGTCGAAATCCTCGGCCTTTGGAAGGAACAATTCTATGCCAACCCAGATGTTGTCCTTAACGAGGTAACTCTTGGTCACCTTCGCCTTAGCATTGGAATAGTCCACTGCGACCAGGCACTGGGCGCGCTCCTCTTCGCTTTCGATCGGCCAGATGTTCGCTAGAACCACTCGGAAGTACGTGGGGTCATCCTCGACCACATTGATGAAGTAGGTTTTTCCCTCGCTCTTGAACTGGACATCCCCGTCGCTATCGATCTCCGGCTTGTAGCCCTCCTCGGCGAGAAAGTCCGTGTACATTTTCTGAAGAGCAGCCTTCTCCTTGCTTGTCTTCTTGTCCTGAGCGAAACCGGTATTGGCAACTGTGAGAGCTAAGATGAGCCCAAGCAGGAGTTTCATTGTACGCATGGTTTGATGGGTTTGATGGGGGAAAGGTATTGGTACGCAGGTCGCGAGGCAATTTTCACAACGATTTCCGAAGCAACCAAACGCTTGGCCGGGCCGTCGAAGAAGAGGCTCTTGGTTTGGCCGATAAGGACCAAAGCCTCATCTTTATTGCTCCGATCATAGAAACAGACCGAAGAATCCCCAACCCATGAAGAACCTTTTTCTCGCTTCCTGCATTGGCCTGATGGCCATCTCGACTTCCGCCTCTGCCCAGGACGCAAGTTCCGCTGCCGAGCAGGTTTCCGTCCAAGATGAAATTCGGGCAACTAGTGCTCAGTTGAAGGAGGCCTACGGCATCCTGAGCCAGGACATCGCTCATTTGAACCGTGAGATCGGACCGGATGCGACCAAGGCAACACCGGAACAAGACGCCATGCGCGCCCGGATGCAAAAAAGCCTGAGCCAACTTGAAGGCATGTTGACCACGGTCAATACGGCGAATGAAGAGCAGTGGGCTGAGATCAAGGCAAAGGCGGAAACCGTTCGCACGGGTGCGCTTAGCTTGGTCAAGGAGCGTACGGGCGGTAAGTGATCAGGTATTGGTCGTCGCTCACTAGGGCGTGCCAATATCCTAGCGGTACCGTTCCAAGTATTTATCCTCCAAGATCTGCATCGCGAGCTTCTTTGCTCGGCTCTTGTCGCTGTGCCCTAGAAGATGAAGGAGCGCGTGGACCATCACACGTCGTAGTTCTTGTTGGACAGGAGTGCCGAAAGTGGCTGCATTCTCGCGAATACGAGGTGAGCTGATCAGCACATCCCCACTTACCCCGGTTCCGGTTTGTCCGTCGAATGCGATCACATCCGTATGGTCGTCGTGTTGAAGGTAACGGCGATTGTACTCAAGCATTTCGCTCTCTCCGAGGAGGACGAAATTCAGTTCACCGACACCGATGCCGTGGTCCTTTGCGATACAGTGGATCCATTTGCGCAGCCGTTCCCGATCCCGAAATATGTTCGGCACACGGTGAGCGCTGAACGATATGACGGACATGGTCAATCCGTGACGGGCTGCCTGCTAAAAGCAAGGGCCACCGTTGCGCCATTGTCGCGGAACTCAATGGAGTCCGCCAGCGCCCGCATCAGGAAAACCCCACGACCATGCGGCTTTTCCAGGTTCTGCGGGTCCGTAGGGTCGGGGAGGTGGTTGAAGTCAAATCCAGCGCCTTGGTCCTGGACCATGAACACGATCCGATCATCCTTCACCTCATAACCAAGGGTGACTGTTTTTGTTGGATCAAGCGCGTTGCCATGGTGGATCGCGTTATTCACTGCCTCGGTGAGGGCGATAAGAATGTTGCCATAGAGGCTCTCGTGAACGCCATAACGCGAACAGGCTTCATCGATCAGCTTTTCCGCCAATGCGATGTTCTCTGCTTTCGCGGGGAAGTCGATCCGCTCGGTGAACGCCAGCTCTTCAATAGCAGCCATGATCTTCAGGGTCGGTCAAAAGTACCGAAATAGGCGTTCACGCGATCCCGGTAGTACGGCTTCAGCCCCGGAGGAAGGGTGCGAAGCAATTCTGCTTCGCGGGCTTTGCGTCGTTGTTGCTCGAATACTCTTGCCGGATCGGTAGGTGGTTGTTCGCGGCCCTCGTTGCTCGTCCGCTTTTGATCGAGCTCGCGCTCCCGCTCGGCCTTCTCATGCTCCAGGAGCCTTGTCATGATGTCCTGTTGGCGATGCATGGTCTCCGGAGTGATGTTGCGGTTGACGATGTCGCGCTCCTGCTGTTCCATCTGTTGCGCAAGCCGATTCAACTCATTGCCAGCGCCGCTTCCATCCTTGTTCATCTCCTGTCCCATGCGCTGCATCTCCTTCCTGATCGCGGCTTGCTGAGCAGCGAGCTGTACCAATTGCTGGCTCATGCCCGGCATTCCCATACTACCCGGGTTCTGCTGACCCGGCTTCTCGCCCTTCGCCTTTCCCTCCTGCATGGCTTTGCGCATCTGCTCCAATTGTTTCTGCAGCGCTTCTTGTTGGGCTTTCATTTTCGACATACTGGGCTTCTTCCCCTGGCCACTGCCCGTGCCCCCGGGCTTTTTGCAACTCCCACTGCCGGGCTTGCTCTGGGCCATCATCTGTTGCATCATTTGCTGTAGGGCCTCATCCAGCAGCAGCGCCAGATTGTTCAGTGAGGTCATGGCGTGTTGTTGCTTATCCGTCGCCATGGGCTTGAATCGCTCATTGGCACGGGCTTCACCAAGCATTCTACGCGCCTCGTCCATGTTGTCGTTCACCGCGTTCATCTCCCGGTTCACGATGCTCTGCAGTTGAGGAACGCGCTTGCTCAAGGCGAACAGGGAATCCTCGATCACTTTCGCATCATCGCGAAGCTCGCGCTGCGTACGGCTGTGCTCCGTGAATCGCGGATCGCGAACACTTGTACCAGCGAGGTCATTCATCAGGGCCTCTTGATCGAAGCTGAGCTGTACGATGTTCTCCAAGAGCTGGCGCAATGCGTCCATGTCCTCTTCTTGTTGCTCCTGCTCCCCGCCACCCATAGCGCTTTCCATCTGAAAGGCGAGCTGTTCCATTTTCTCGGCGGCGCTTTTCTGTGCACCACCCGCCTTCTGCTTCTGGCCCTTGCCTAACTGATCACTACTCTGCTTCTGGTCCTCCTGGATCCCCTGCTCCTGGACGTCGGTATCCGGAATGTTCATGGGTTCCTCCAAGGCCTCGTTCTTCTTCTGCAACTCATCCATCTGCTCACGCAAGGCCTCGAATTCCTTGTTCAGCTCATCTTGTTGTTGCTTGAGAGCTTCGCTTTCCTCCCTTCCCTCTTTGCTCTTCTCGGATAATTCCTCCTGCCGCCCCGCCATCTCGCGCAATTGTTCGGCAAGATCCTCGGCCTTCTGCTCCACCTCCATCCGTTTGAAGAGTTCCAAGGCACGATCCATCTCCTTCTCCATGTCCTCCTGGCCGAGCTTCATCTCCCGGAGCTGGTCCTGAAGTTTCTCCTTGTCGACCTGCTGAAGCATCTCCTCGACCTTGCGGTACAACTCCTTCATCTCCTCGCTCAGAACGTTCTCGAAGAGCTCTTGGATCCGCTGTTGTTTCTCCATTAGTCGCTCATCCATCGGACTGAACTCCCGCTGTTCCTGCTGGCTTTGGCGTAGCTGTTCGGAATTGTGCTCGATCCGCTCCTGCAATTGCTTTTGCCGTTCCAGGACCTCCTGCAATTTCTGTTTGTCCTTCCAGTCGGACTCCTTCTTCTCGAGGAGTTCACGCCGGAGCTTGTCCAATTCGCGCTGAAGGTCCTGGGCCTCCCGGATATTCTCTCGAAGTGTCCCTTGAATGGCTTCGCTGCTGGCATCGCGCTTCTCCATCAGTTCCCTGGTCGTGGGTGCCGCAAAGACTTGCGCAGCGGTGCGGGTGCTCTTGCTGCCATTCACGCCGTCGTTATCCCACACCTCGAACCAATGCTCGATCCGATCCCCGGGCATGATGGTGAGGTCATACAGGTCCCAGCCATGAAAGAACTCCTGTCGCGTGCTGCGCGGGTCAATGCGGAGTTCCATCACTCCACTGCGCCGATCAACGGGAACACTATCCCCGCCTTGGACGAAGCGGTAATGGAACAACAGCCGACGAACCCCATGGTCATCACTGACCTCCCCATTGAAGAAGAGGCGCTTGAGTGCGGAGCTGTCGGTACGCGAGGCAACCTGTATGCTCGGATAAAGATCCGGTATGACCTCCAGTCGGTGGCGCACAGCCTCGGCCGCGGTTCGACCACCGAAGGAAGGAGTGAGTTGGTATGTCCGACTTTGTAACAGGCGTCTGGAGAATCGGAAAACAGGTGCATCGTCGGAGCCTGCGGAAGGTGGGGTGGAGTAAGAGGTGTCGTCGAAAGCCAGCTGCATCCGGTCCGCACTACGGGCTCCGATATTCCACGTGATCCTGGTCCCAGCAGGAATGGTCAGATCTCCTGAGTTCCTGACACTCTCCTCCGGCATGCCGAGGTAGGGCGGATAGGATAGAGTGAGGTCAACGCCGAGCAATAGCGGATGTGGAACGGCCTTCAACGTGTATCCCACAGAATGGAATCCTTCCGCCGAAACACGGAAATCAACATCCTTCCGAACATTGCGGAAGCGGTGCAGGAATCGAACAGTGCTCTGCTTCACGAGTGGTATATGCTGACCATCGACCTCCAGATCGACCTGCTGCGGAATGGCGTCACCAGTGAGTTCAACCACCAATTCGAAGTCCTGGTCCTCGGCCACCTCAAGCGTGTCATTGAGGATCACGAAGCGGAACGGCGCCTCTGGGATGAACTCCTTTCCATGTTCGATCAGGCGCTTGGCGGAGCCGGTAATGAATGACGGGGCGGCGAACAATAGGATTGCGAGAACCGCTAGCGGAGGCAGTGCGTAACGCAGGTACTTGGTATTCCTCCGAAGATCGATGGCATTGGTGAACGGGACCGGCCCAAGCTCCTTGCTGCGCTGGGCCACCGCAGCCTCGATCAACGCACGACTGCCGCCTTGAGCAACACCTTGGGAGCGCAGTTGAAGCGTGTTCAAGAGCTTGTCGCGCACGTCGCCGAAATGTTCACCAACGATGCGGGCCGCTTCTGTGTGCGAAATGATCGCGCCCAAGCGCATGAGCTTGATCACCGGAAGGATCACGAAGCGACCGATGATGACTCCCATAGCGGCGACGGAGACCCAGAAGAGCGCGGTGCGCGCTGAAACCCCGAAATGCCCAACGGCTTCCAAGGACGCGGCGAGCAGGAAAACCACCACCACCAAACCCACGCTGTAGAGCGCACCCCGGATCAATCTGTCCTTGTAGTACTTCCGGATGAAGGTGTCGAGCTTGGCCAGCAGGTAATCGTAATCGCTATGCATGATGCGCCTGCGTTACAACGCTCACGCCGGAGCCTTGTTGCGGAACAAAGCTACGGAAGGGGGTAGGGGCGACAGCCGGTACACGCGGGCTCTCGCGCGGTTCAGATCATCGGATGATACACCGTGTGGTACGAATATGATCACCATCATGGAGCCTGACCGTATAGGCTCCGGCCACAGCATGCACGGTCGCATTCACACGGACCAGACCCCCGTTCGAATTCGATCGCGTTTGCCAGATCACGCGGCCGGTCATATCCATCAGTTCGATGTAAGCGCCTGATGAACCGACACCCTCTGCCACGATCGTGAAGGCACCATCGTTCGGATTCGGAAAGAGTTCCATACGAGGAACAGCGGAGTCCGCCTCTTCAATTCCAACGGTGCTCCACACGAAGGAGGAAACAATGATGCAGCCATTGCCGGCATCAACCGTAACGGTGTATGTGCCATCACCCTGTAGGAAGATGAACGGATCATTGCCGCTGAGGGGCGAGCCATTAAAGGTCCAGGCATACGCGAGGTAACTGCTTGGAACGAAGAGCACGTTCCCGTTCCGAACGATCTCGAATACCGGGCAGACCACGACGACATTGCTGGAGTCGGTGCAACCGAACCCGTTCGTACCGACGACCTGCCACAAACCGGGTCCGGTCGGCATGTAACACTCGGAGGTGACATCGGGAACCACCACCCCATTGAACAGCCACGCGTAACCTACGAGGCCTTCGCCCTGGGCACACAGTTCCCCGGTCGTCGCGTTCTCGATCAACGACACATCCGGCACGGAGAACACCGTGACCAACGCGCTGTCCAGGAATACCTGCTGCGGTTCGTTGGTGATCACAAGGCTGCCGGTGGTGCCGCCAGCCACATTGATGAAGTAGGTCCCCGCGCCATTCGCGGGGATGTTGTAGGTGCCGAGCAGGTCATCGCCACTGACCACATCCTCGTCGTAGATCGAGAGCGAGTACGGAGGGCTGTTCAACAGGATACCCAGTTCCGACCAGCTAGCCGTGGTGGTGTTATCCACCGTGCTCGATGTGTATGCGCCGCCGCCACTATTTGTAAGAACGAAATACAGATCCGGCGACCCCGTACACCCGATGATGGGCAAGCTGGGCTCTTCGACATCACCGCACCAGTTGGTATTGGTGCCGGTGACATTCACAGCGTTCAATACATAACCACCGATCGTGGTCTGGAGGAACACCTCATAGCTACCCGCTCCATTGTAGGTCTGCGCAGGTGGGTTGGGCGATGTACTGGTGACGCCGTTGCCGAGATCCCAAGCGTAGCTCATCGGAGCAGGGCTGGCGTCGATCAAGGCTTGAAAAGAAGTGGTCACACTTCCGCAACCAGCCGTCGGCGTGTAGGAAAAGCTGGTATTGCCGCCGCTTCCGGGCAACACAGTGATCACAGTAGAAAGCGTCTGCGGCACATCGAGCTCGATCCCGCTGGCACTCACGTGCGCAAGGACCGCGATGTCCACCGTGTAGATGCCGGGGCCGATCGGGGTCCCGCACACCCGTGCACAGCCGTACTCATTGTCCGGTGGATAATACACGCCGCTCGGTTCACTAGCGGTGAAAGCCAGCCCGAACGGAAGACCCGAGACACCGGTGATCGTGAGTTGCAACAGGTCCACGGTAAAGCCTGACCCGGGATCCGCGAACGTCGCGGGCATCCAGAAGGTGAAGTCCACCTGGTAGTATTCGCCCGCTATTGCGTCCGGCGCAGTTGCAGGACACAGCGTAGGGAAGGCCGGACTTGATGTGCAACTCAGATCGGGCACACAGCCATCACATTGTGCCATGGAGGGATCAGCGAGAAGGGCAGCCGTAAGGGCGAGCACGAGTGCGCGTAGGAATGGTGTCATGGGCGAGCTTGGGTTGGAAGGCAAGGTAGGTCGACTACGGCTTACGGAACAGACGGCTCAGGCGTGATCTCACCAAGTAGGCCAAACGACCACCGGGCCATCCACCCATCAGCCAAAGGTGCGTGAGTGAAGGCCATAGTACATGGTCTGCGAGCACATAGTACCAGCGCCCCAACTCTTGTTGCAGGCGTGCTTCGAACACAGCGCTTGTGAAAAGCCGGTGCTCCTTGTTGAAGGTCTTGAGCTTCGCCGCCCAGCGGAAGAGTGATCGGATCGTCCGTGCGTCCGGAAGTTCGCGGTAGAGGCGGTGGAAGAGCAACTGAAGCGCGATCTCCTCCTCGCTCGCCGGGATGTTATAGAAACGGAAAACCTCCCGGTAGATCTTTGCGCGGACTTCAATGAGGTCGTGGCCATGACGAAAATTCTGATCACCCAACCGATAGCTCATCAAGGGTTCCGGTATGGTCGCGGTGCGCGTGTGTTTGGCGATGGCGATCAGAAAGAGATAATCCATGCCGGGCGTGCGCCAATCGGAGAGGCACCTGATCCCGTTCTCCTCCAGAACACTCCTGCGGATCATGGAGGAGCCGTACAGCAGCGGGTCCTGAAAGAGCAACAGTCCGCGCGCCTCTTCATCCGTGGTCGGCCATGTGGCCACATGATCACGAACCCCGAAAGTTTGTGCATAGCTCCCGCAAACACCGACGTCCGGATGCGCTTCGAGAAAGGTGATCTGTTCCGCCAAGCGTTCGGGATGCGCGACGTCGTCGGCGTCGAGCACTGCGACGTATTCCCCGCGTGCCGCATCATATCCGCGGTTGGCCGCCGCTGCACGTCCGGTATTCTCGGCACTCGTCAGTATCCGTATGCGCGGGTCCGTGAAACGACGAGTCCGCTCGAGCCCATCATCGGTACTCGCATCATCCACGATGAGAAGCTCGAAGTCGCCGAATGATCCGTCCAGGATGCTGCGCACCGCCTGCTCCACGAAGGGCCCCTTGTTGTACAAGGTGGTCAGGACGGTTACGCGCGGGGAGGACATCGAACCACGGGTCAGCCGTGAGGTCGGCGAAATTAGCCGAGTGGACCGCAGCGGGTTTTCTAGTGCGGGCGGACCACGAACGCTTTGGTCAGCGCACGAGTTCCGTCATCCACGCGCAGCGTGTAGGATCCGGCGGCGACACCAGAGAGATCGACAACCGACCCACCTTCCGGAATAGCGCCATTCACGCGCTCTTCATATACCAACGCGCCAACGGCGTCGAAGACCCGCAACAGGATGCGTGCATTCGATGTTCGATCACGCAAACGCACGGTGAATCGTCCGCTGTTCGGAACCGGGAACAGATCGAGTCCTGATCCTGCTCCGTATTCGCTCAATCCCATCCCGATGACCTGGTAATTCGAGGTGGATGTACACCCGAAGGAATTCGTTCCCGTGACCGACCATTGGCCGTTGGACGCAAGCACGCAGGGTCCTTGTTCGTCAGGCAGCACCACACTGTTAAGGGACCACTCGTACCCGACAAGACCCTGGTCAAAAGCACACAGTACGCTTCCGTTGAAGGTGATCGTGGTGTTCGGCGCGGGGAGCACGGTGATGGTATCCGAGTAGTTGAAGACCTGTACGGTCTGTATTTGAACAACACCCTGACCAGCGGTACCGCCTTGGTTGAAGGAGAAGTTCCCGGAGTTTGTGAATTGGAACGTGCCCAGCAGATCATCAGCGCTCACGGCGTCCTGGTCATACACGCGCAGGGTGAATGGAGGGAACGTGAGCGGGATGGACAGGTTGTTCCAGGTGTGGCTTTGCGTATTGTTCACGGTGACACTTCTGCTCAGTCCATATTGAGCGTCGGTGATCGTGAAGTACAGATCGGGTTGTCCAACACATCCCACGATCGGAATATTCGGCTCGTCGAGGTCGCCGCACCAGTTATTGTTGATGTTGGAAACAGTGAGTTGTGTAAGCACCGGAACAGTTACCGTGGTCTGAAGGCTGACGATGTGGTCGCCGACGCCGGTATAGGTCTGGTCGGGTGGCGTTGCTCCGACGAAGGTGTTGCCGTTGCCGAAGTTCCAATTGTAACTGCTCGTCAACCCTGGCGCGTTGATCAAAGGGTCGAAGGACACCGTGAGCGGTGGACAACCAGTGGTCG
The DNA here is from genome assembly GCA_016721005.1 of Flavobacteriales bacterium. Lineage (GTDB taxonomy): Bacteria > Bacteroidota > Bacteroidia > Flavobacteriales_F > PHOS-HE28 > PHOS-HE28. Next base: position 368,950 of record JADKJM010000019.1, on the reverse strand, counting down.
CGGAAATGCTGAAGTCCGGAGCGGTGTCCAGTGCCGCTGGGTGGATGAGGATCGGGATCGGTAGATCATAATCCTGGGTAGTGCCTACTCCACCAACCGTCGCAGTCGCTGTGGCATGGATGAAGATCGTATCCGAACCGGCGACCATCGGGGTTCCACAAACGCGCACACAACCAAAGGGGTTGATCTGGGGGTAGTACGTCAGGTCGGGGCTGCTGGCTTGATAGGTCAGCCCGAGAGGCACATTCTCCAAGCTGTTGAGCACGATCTGGCTGACGACCACATTCAAATTCGTGGTCGGCTCCGGAAAGGATGGGGGGATCCAGAAGGTCACATCCACTTCATAGGGTACACCTACGGTTCCCTCCGGTGTGATCGCCGGGCAAACAGTCGGTAAGGGTGGATCGACCGTGCAGGTGTCGCCGATGGCACAGGCGCCGCATTGAGCGCGTAGAACGACATGAAACACCAAAGCCAGTGGCAGAAGTAGTGTTCTGTACATGCGTCCAAAGTACTATCGGCACAGCCCATTTCTCACCCCGCCTAAAGCCCATCCTGAGCAGGAATGCGCCATACCGGGTAGGGGATGTTAATTTTGTGCCGACATGGCAAAGACGATCCCGACCGAGACCCTCGACTTTTCGACCATCCACTTGGAGGACGAACCTGATTCACGCCAGTTCGTTCTGCGTGTCAATGGGCACCGGGCGCGTCTCGAATACGACCGCGATGGCGATCGGATATTCCTAGGCACCCTTGATGTACCGCGGCCCATCCAATCCTTGGGCGTAGCCGATGTGATGATGGAGAAGACCTTGAATTGGGTGGAGGAGAACAGCCTGAAGCTGATCCCGACGCACCCAACGATCAAGGGCTATCTCCGCAAACACACCGCTTGGCAGCGACTCCTGCTGAAGGGGGTACAGGTGTGAATCCCGCGCATATCGCCGGATAACTTCGCATTCCATTCAACCAGCAGACCGTTGTCCGCTGTCTACCCAGCACACGTTCGACCATGTCGGTAAGAGTCCGTTTCGCGCCAAGTCCCACAGGACCCCTGCACATGGGTGGCGTGCGCACAGCCCTGTACAACTACCTGTTCGCGCGCAAACACCGAGGAACCTTCCTGCTTCGGATCGAGGACACCGATCGTACGCGCTTCGTGCCGGGCGCGGAGGAGTACATCAAGGCTGCGCTGGAGTGGTGCGGCCTTGATCCGGATGAAAGTCCGTGGAAGAGCGGACCGGACGGACCGTATCGGCAAAGCGACCGCAAGGAACTCTACAGGCAGTACGCGGATCAATTGATCGCAGCAGACAAGGCCTACTACGCATTCGACACCCCGGAGGAACTCGACGCCATGCGCGAGCGGTTGAAAGCCGCAGGAGTAGCTGCGGCGGCGTACACAGCAGTTACGCGTGAGCACATGAAGAACTCGCTCACACTTAGCGCGGACGAAGTGAAGGAACGGTTGGCGCGGGGTGATGAACACGTGATCCGACTGAAGGTGCCTCGCCAACAGGAGATCCGCTTCGAGGACCTGATCCGCGGATGGGTGGTTGTTCACAGCGCGAACATTGATGACAAGGTGTTGTTCAAGAGCGATGGCATGCCGACCTACCACTTGGCGAACATCGTGGATGATCACCTCATGCACATCACGCATGTGATACGCGGAGAAGAGTGGTTGCCGAGCGCCCCACTGCATGTACTGATCTACGAAGCCTTTGGCTGGGAGCGCCCGGCTTTCGCACACCTGCCATTGATCCTGAAGCCGGACGGGAACGGGAAATTGAGCAAGCGCGATGGCGATCGACTGGGTTTTCCGGTGTTCCCGTTGGATTGGATCGACCCGACCTCCGGGGAGAAGAGCAGTGGTTATCGGGAGAAGGGCTATTACCCGGAAGCCTTCATCAACATGCTTGCGTTGCTCGGATGGAATCCCGGTGGCGATGAGGAGTTGATGAGCATGGAGCGCATGACGGAACTCTTCGACCTACAGCGGGTACACAAAGGCGGTGCGCGGTTCGATCCGGAAAAGACCAACTGGTTCAACCAGCAATACCTGCGCGCCCGCCCGGATGCGGAACTAGGGCAACAACTTCAGGCCGCGTTGAAGAGCAAAGGGATCGATACGACAACCGACCGCGCGACCACCGCAGCGAACTTGTTGAAGGAACGGGCCACCTTCGTGGAGGACATGCTCGAAGGCGCCTATCTCTTTACCTCAGGTTCCCCGCTGAACGGGAACGCGGAAGCAAATGAGGAATTGAAGAAGCGGTGGAAACCTGAAGCTGCGGATGGCTTGGAGGATTTCATCACCAAGCTCGAAGGGCTTCCGGCTATCACAGCAGCATCGATCGAGGCCGCGTTCCGGGAAGTCCTGCAAGCGCACGGAATGAAGGTCGGGCAGCTGATGCCTTTGTATCGCCTCTTCGTAGCCGGGAGGATGCAGGGTCCGGGCATGTTCGATGTCAGCGCATTGTTGGGCAAGGAAGAAGTCATTGCCCGCCTGAAAGCAGGACTTGAACTATGCCGCACATGGGCTTGATCGAGGTGAAGGACATCCGGGTGTTCGCCTATCACGGATGCTTGGAGGAGGAAGCGCGGATCGGGGGGCACTATCGTATCGACATCACCGTCTCCGGCGATCTGGTCCGTGCGGAGAACTCGGACGACCTCACCGATACCGTGGACTACGGACGCATCACCTCCATCGTGAAGGAGCAGATGGCCATCCGCAGCAAGCTGATCGAACATGTGGCCCGAAGGATCCATACAGCCCTGAAGGAGCAATGGTCGCAACCGTTGAACTGGCGGGTGCGCGTGGTGAAGGAGCGCCCACCGGTACAGGGTGATGTGGCCGAAGTGACCTACACCGTGGAGGGATGACGATCAGGACCAAGCAAGGCAGGCGGACGGACCCGGCCACCTATCTTCGCCGCCGTTCTTACAAGGTCGCGTGGCCGAGTGGCTAGGCACAGCTCTGCAAAAGCTGCTACTGCGGTTCGAATCCGCACGCGACCTCGGAAAGCCTCTGCATATGCAGGGGCTTTTTCCTTCCCGGATCTACCTTGGCCCATACGGATCGGCCCGATTTGGCGTTGAACGCGTGCCCGAACCCTTGAACCGAACGTGATGCATCGTTATCTCTCCGTCCTTTTCGTGACGCTCTCCCTGGCCGGTTTTAGCCAGACACCCATCGGCGCCTGGCGGGATCACTTCCCGTACCTGCGGATGATCGACGTGGTGGAAGGTGATGGAAAGGCTTATTGTGCCACGGCCAACGGCCTGTTCCGCTTCGATCCATCAACCGGCGAGATCGACCGGATCAACAAGACGAATGCGCTGAACGATGTGGACATCCGCGGGTTGGCGTGGAACCAGGAACTGCATACGCTGATCGTGTATTACGGCAATGGGAACTTGGATCTCGTGGAAGGCGAGCGTAGTTTCAACATGGGCGACATCAAGCGCAGCTCGATCCTTGGCGACAAGGCCATCTATTCGGTGCACCAGGAAGGAACCACGGCCTACCTCGGCTGTGGCTTTGGTATTGTGGTGGTGGATCTGGCGCGCCGCGAGGTGAAGGAGACCTGGTTCATCGGCCCCAATGGTGGACAGTTGCAAGTGAATGCGATCACCTTCAGTGCGGACTCCATCTATGCGGCCACGAGCACCGGGCTCTACACCGCAGGACGGAATTCCCCCAACCTGACCGCCTTCACCAGCTGGCGTAAGCGGACGGACATGGGCGATGGCATGGCCAATGGTCCGTTCGATCTGGCCCAGACCTTCCAAGGGCACCCCTTCATCAACTTCCGGAAGACCAGTGATGACACCGACACCGTGCTTGTCCTTCGACCCGATAACACGTGGCAACGGTTCTCGCAGATCCAAGGGCGAAGGAACCACGACATGCGTGTTTCGGCGGATGGACAGTTCATTGTCTTCTCCCACGAATACGACATCGGGACCTTCGGCCCGAACGAACAATTCATCAGCCAGACCACGGCATATGGATCGGTCCCGGCCATTCCTGCGCGTTCGATCCGCTCTTCCAATGGCTACCTATGGGTCGCTGACCGGTTCGCTGGGCTTGCGCGCGCCGATGGGGGAGAACTGGGCACGACCGTGAGACCCAATGGACCGCTGAACGCAAGTGTATACCGCATGGATTCACGCGGAGGCGCTGTGTATGTTGCTGCTGGAAGCCCTTCCGGGAATTGGGGCAATACCTTTCTCAAGGACGGCGTGCATCATTTCGTCGACGAGGAATGGCGGACCACGAAACCGGACAATGATCCGACCATGGCCGGCGGGAATGCTTTTGCAGGTGCCATGAACGATTTCATCTGCGTGGCCGTGGATCCGGACGACCCGAACCACGCCTTTGCTGGAAGCTGGGATGATGCATTGTTGGAGTTCCGCGATCGTGTACCCGTTGCCAACTACACAGTAGGGAACAGTTCGCTCGGAGTGGTCACCAATGATGGATCGGGCAAGGTGAACGTGGGCGGCTTGAGCTATGACCAAGGAGGGAACCTATGGATGACCAATGCTTGGGCCGCTGCGCCCATTTCCGTTCGCACGCGGAACGGCACATGGTACAGTTTCACACCCGGCTCGGTGCTCAACGGTAACCTTCTCCTCGCGGAGATCCTTGCGGCGAGCAACGGGTACAAATGGATCATCCGTCCGCGAGGCAATGCGCTGTTGGTCTTCAATGATAATGGCACGATCTCCGACACTGGCGACGACCAGTACAAAGCGGTCAACAACACACCCGGAACAGGTGGACTTCCATCACCGGATGTCCTGAGCATCGCCGAGGACAAGGACGGCCAGATCTGGGTGGGAACGAGCAAGGGCATCGCTGTTTTCTACGACCCGGCAGCCATCTTCAGTAATGAAGGCAACTACGACGCGCAACAGATCCTTATCGAACAGAGCGGCAACGTGCAGATCCTGCTCGAGACCGAATTCGTCAGTGCGATCACCGTGGATGGAGCGAACCGGAAATGGATCGGCACCCAGACCGGAGGCGCCTTCCTGGTGAGTGCCGATGGACGCACGCAGATCCACCACTTCACCGAGACGAACAGTCCATTGCCCAGCAACACGATCACCTCGATCGCGATCAACGATATCACCGGCGAGGTCTTCTTCGGCACGGACCGTGGGATCATCGGCTACCGATCGGATGCGGTGGAAAGCGCGGATGATGCGAATTGCGCATCCATCTTCCCGAATCCGGTTCGCGAAACATACACCGGCCCCATTTCGATCACGGGTCTTGTGCGCGACTCCGAAGTGAAGATCACCGACGTGAGCGGAAACCTGGTCTATCGCACCACCTCGTTGGGTGGCCAAGCCATCTGGAACGGGAACGACATGAGCGGCAACCGCGTGGCCACGGGCGTGTACATGGTGTTCTCCAGTGACCGCGAAGGCTTGTACAAGTGCAACACGAAGCTGCTCGTGGTTCGTTGATCGGGCTTCGAGCGTAGAACGCGATCGAGATGTTGCAGACCGCACACGCCATTGTCCTGAAGACCATTCGCTACGGCGATCGCAGCGTGGTGGTGAAGACCTGGACCACACACGCGGGGGCGCGATCCTACATGGTGCGGACCGGTGCGAAGAACGGCGGATCCATGGCGGCGCTTCAACCACTGAACCGGATCGAACTGGTCGCGGATGAACGACCCGACGCGGACATGCATACCGCGCGCGAGGTCCGCGTGGAGAAGCCCTACTTGAATGTGCATCGCGACCCGATCCGTGGCTCGCTGATCCTCTTCACACAGGAAGTGTTGTACCGCGTTCTCCGGGCGGAGGCGGCGGACCCGTCGCTCGATGCCTTCGTCCGCGAAGCGCTGGAGACCATTGATGCCAGTGATGTGTTGCAGGGATATCCGCTGATCTTCCTCTTGCAGCTCTCCGGGCATCTGGGCTTCTTTCCGGAGCATCCTTCACCCGGCGCGGATCATTTCGACCTGATGGCCGGATGTTTCGTTCCGGCAGGTGTTCCACACGGACACACCCTTGCTCCACCACTCAGCAACGTGCTGATCCGATTGCTTGATATCGAACTGGGCGCACTGGAGGAAGTGGTTCTTCCTGCCGCCCAGCGCCGGGACCTGCTCGATCATCTCTTGCTCTATTTCAGGCTCCACGTGGATGGTCTTGGCGAGCTACGGTCACCGGCCGTTCTGCACGCCACCTTGTCCTGAAAGGCAGCGGTCGCGCACTGTACTTTCGGCCACCTTTCCACCTCCATGCGCCGCACCATCAGCTTGCTCGTCCTACCAGCTATACTGTTGCCGGCTTGCACGGACACCACCCAGCACATGAACACCACCGACCTGATCGCCCCTCCTGTAGCGGTGAAAAGACCACACGAGATCACCACACACGGGCACACCCGCGTGGACGAGTATTACTGGATGCGGTTGACGGAAGAGCAACGCAATGCCGACCCGCCCGACGCAAACACCGCCGAAGTGGTGGCGCACTTGAATGCCGAGAACGCATACACCGATGCTGTGCTCGCACCGATCAAGCAACTGCGTGAGGACCTCTTCGCGGAGATGAAGGCGCGGATCAAGGAGACCGACCTCAGTGTACCGTACCGCGAGAACGGCTACTGGTACCAACAGCGATTCGAAGAGGGCAAGGAGTACGCGGTACACATGCGCGCGAAGTCCACATCGTCGGCGGCGCCGGCGGAGGACGATGCCGCTTGGGTGGAGCTATTGAACGAGAACAAGATGGCCGAGGGGCACAGCTACTTCGACCTCGGCGATTTCGAGATCAGTCCGAACAACGGGCTGGTGGGATACAGCGTGGATGAGGTCAGCCGTCGGCAGTACGAGCTGCGCTTCCGCGATCTGGCAACCGGCAACGACCTTCCGGATGTGATCACCAACACCGGCGGTGGTTGCGCGTGGGCGGATAACAAGACCGTCTTCTACACACGCAAGGACGACACCCTCCGCAGCTACCGCATCTATCGGCACGTGCTCGGAACGAACGCCGATGCCGATGTGGTGGTCTTCGAGGAGAAGGACGCGACGTACAGCTGCGAAGTATTCCGCAGTCGTTCGGATCGCTTCGTGATGATCACCACCGAGAGCACATTGAGCAGCGAGCACTTGACGTTGCCCGTGGACCAACCGATGGGAGAGTTCAAGGTCTTCCTTCCACGGGAAGAAGAACACGAACACACCGCCATGCATGTGCCGGGTAACCCGGGCAAGTGGTACATCCTCACCAATTGGAACGCGCAGAACTTCCGCTTGATGGAATGCGCGGAGAATGCCACGAGCGACAAATCGAAGTGGAAGGAAGTGATCCCGCACCGCGCGGATGTCCTACTGGAGGATGTGGACATCTTCAAGGATCACTTGGTGATCACCGAACGGCGTGAAGGACTCACGCACTTGCGCATCCGTCGGTTGAGCGATGGTAAGGAACACGAGATCCAATTCAACGACCCGGCGTACGTGGCCAATACCGGGATCAATCCGGAGTGGGACAGTGACAAGCTGCGTTACGGATATACCTCACTTACTACTCCCGGCAGTGTGTTCGAGCACGACCTGAACACAGCCACCGATGTCCTGCTGAAGCAACAGGAAGTGATCGGCACCTTCAAGCGCGAGGACTACATGAGCGAGCGCATCTGGGTCACCGCGCGCGATGGCGCGAAGGTTCCGGTGAGCATCGTGTACCGGAAGGGCACCAAGCTCGACGGCACGGCTCCGCTCCTGTTGTATGGATACGGCAGCTACGGATACAGCATCGAGCCGACCTTCAGCAGCTCGCGCTTGAGTTTGCTTGATCGCGGATTCGTCTACGCCATTGCGCACATCCGCGGCGGCGAAGAGCTAGGTCGCGCATGGTACGAGAACGGGAAGATGGAACACAAGGTGAACACGTTCACCGATTTCATCGATTGCGCGGATCACTTGGAGAAGGCGAAGTACGCTGACCCCAAGCGTATGTTCTGCTTGGGCGGAAGTGCGGGCGGTTTGCTCATAGGTGCCGTGGTGAACATGCGACCCGATCGCTGGAAAGCAGCGTGCGCCGAAGTACCCTTTGTGGACGTGGTGACGACCATGCTCGATGAGAGCATCCCGCTCACCACCGGCGAATTCGATGAGTGGGGCGACCCCAAGGAGAAGGAGGCCTACGACCGCATGCTCTCCTATTCACCGTACGATAATGTGAAGGATGCGAACTATCCGGCGCTGCTCGTGACCACCGGACTGCACGACAGCCAAGTGCAATACTGGGAACCCGCGAAGTGGGTGCAACGCTTACGCGAACACCAGAAGGCCGATGCGCCGATCCTGCTCTTCACGAACATGGAGGCCGGACATGGAGGCGCATCCGGTCGTTTCGAAGCGTTGAAGGAAGTAGCGCTGATCCACGCGTTCTTCCTGGACCAGGCGGGTATGGTGAAGAGGAATTGAAGTTCCGGCCTAGTGCTGGATCACCAAGCGGCGCGACAACAGGTTACCATCCTTGGTGCGAACGCTCAGGAGATAAGCACCGGCGGGCAAGCTGGATACATCCAAGGCTTGCCTGTCCGGGAGTAATACCATTTGGAATATGATTGTCCTCCAATGTTGATATCATTTTCCTGAAGCTCTTGATCGTTTGATCGGTGGTTCGATCTGTGGCGAAAAACACAGGGCAGATGGCCAATCCCAAAGGTTCGATATCAAAGAGGACATGGTGACGTTGCGCCGGGAGCTCAGGCGCGTCAATACCGAGACCATGCGTAGTCGGGTCCGAGTATTGATCCTCTACAAAGAGCATGAACAGGAAGGTATCTCCAAGCATGCTGTTGCCAAGGCGCTGGGCGTGGATGCGGGCAGCGCCATGAAATGGCGCAACGCATATATCCAAGGAGGGCTGGCCGGGTTGCTTTCGCACAACTGGAAAGGGAACCGGCCCAGCGTGATCAAACCTGATCAGCGTGAGGCCTTGCGTTTGAAGTTGCGTGAACCGGGCAACGGTCTGCGGGGCTTCACTGAATTGTTGGCGTGGTTCAACAAGCGGTTCAATGAAGAGGTCAACTACTCCACGATGAACAAGTTCGTCAAGCGCAACTATGGAGCCCAGTGTAAGGTCGCCCGCAAGTCACATGTGAAGAAGGATCCCGGAGGCCATCACGGCTTTTAAAAAACTTCGAGCAACTCTGTTCGAGTTGACCACCCGCCCTCCGCCGGGCTGCTCCAGTGTGAACCTGTATTGTGATGAGAGCCGCTTCGGCCTTTTCACCCGTGCTGGTAAGGGATCGGCCAAAGGGGGTCAAGCCGGTATGTGCTTTCCAACAGGTCTTCCAATACACCTATGTCTTCGGCGCGTACTCGCCTATATCGGGCGATAATTTCCAATTGGAACTACCCTGTTGTTCTGGCTACACCTTCCGATCTTCCTCATTGCAACGCATCGACCCGAAGAGCTCAAGATCCGTGGACAACGGTGCTTTCCACAAAACCAAGCACCTCAGTTGGCCGCTCAACGGCGCCCATTGTTCCTCCCCCATCGCACCCCAACTCCAAGCTGGTGGCGCTTCAACGCGCCTCCCAACATGACCTTCGAAACCCCCGCTCAACTCAGCGACTCCAAGCAGGTCCACTCACTAAGCCCCACTGAGGTAAAGTCCATCTGCAACTTCGACTACTTCAACATCGCACGGCACCTTTGGGCGATCTCTTAGTTCCAAATGGTATAAGGTGGTGGCGCCCCAACTCTTCGGGGTCACATCCTGTCCAACCGTGTTGGATAGAGCGGCACCCACCACATCGACCCCCGAATAGGACATGGTGACCCATTGGTCAGCGGGGTCCGGGAAAAGCGCAAGCGCGTTGTTGCTGTTCACTTCCTCCACACCCACTTGGCAGGCCCAGAGTTCCACATCATCTATGTAGTATGCCGCGACAAGCGCACCGAACAAGCTGCTATGATCAGCAAGGAATACGCTGTTGATCTCGGCATCGAACTGGAAAGCACCGAGTGTAAGGTTGGTCTCCCCACCATTGGCGATGAACTCGCTTTCAAGCAAGGTCCATTCGGCGGTATCCACAATGCTGATGTCCCACGTGGCCGTGGCATAGGTGTCCCATGCGGTATCCGCATAATTGCACAGGGTGGGAATGCCGTAACCGACATAGGCATGGAAGGTGTCAGTACGATAGCAGGATGAGTCAGCCATGTTCATCCACAACCGCAAACAATAGCGTTGCCCGGCGGTCAAGGACTGTACGAGGTCCACGTTGGCGTATGTCTGTGGATTGGCATCCGGGAGGCCGCTTTGCGCATTCGAGAAGTACGGTTCTGTCATAATGAACCCATCCCCTTCATGTGCATACTGATACCCTAACCCACTCTGAGGAACACCACCACCATTGCCAGTGTTATTGTTGCACGCGCGCGCAAGCCCTGGAGAATTTCCGCAGTTCAAGTAGCGCCAATCCGCCAATCCATAGAATCCGATCCCGAATGTGCAATCGACAGTGTATTCCTCAAACCCACCGTTGGGCACTAGGTTCTGCGCTGAAGTGAAGAACGGGAGAAGAGCGCTGCTTGCACACACGAGCAGAAAGCCGATCGCATGGCGCATGGTGTTCTGGTCTAACTCGCCAAACTCTCCACGCCCACGATCTCCTCGGGTTGCATGGGCATCACATGCACGGGTGTGGCGCTGTGTTGTAAGCGCTCGTAGTCGCGAACGCTGGCGAAGTAGAGTCGCTTGTTGGCGCCGTCACCATTCGCATCAGTGGTCTCCACTTCCCATACCACGCCATAGATCTCCTTTCCATTGCGCAGCTTGAAGCGGCAATGTTGGTGGGCATACTGCCGGATGTGTGCGAAGTCCATGTGTAGTAGGGGCACCGAAAAGTAGATGAACGTCCTGCACGATGCGATGGACACTTTTCAACACACGGCGCCGACCTGTGGATAAAACGGCAGGACCGCACCGGCTATTGCTTGACGATCAGCGATGTGAGCGGACGCGGTGGAATGCACGCACCGCAACAAGTACGCAACGGATGGAGAGGGCTGTGTGATGGAGAAGACCGAGAGCTATCCCTGCGGCGCGCGCACCTTGATGCGCGTGCCCGGCTTCAACCCGTCAAGGTCGGTGTTCAACCGACGGAGGTCTTCAACACTTACACCCTGATAGCGCTGCGCGATGCTCCACAGCGTATCGCCGGGTTGTACCACGTGGTAAAGCACTTTGCTATTCGAGTCGGGCTCCGCTGTTGCGGTGTGCTCCACCGCTTTTGTTGTGCGCCGCTTCACAATGAGCTTCTGTCCCGGACGGATCATATCGCCGCGCAATCCGTTCATGCTGCGCAATGCGCTCACCGATGTGCCGTACTTGCTTGCGATGCTGCCCAATGATTCTCCGGAACGAACAATGTGCTTCTGTTCTGTGACCTCCGTCCCGACCTCCGCTTGCGGCTTCTGCGGCGTCTCCGTGGTCGCTTGGGGCTGCGCTGCCTGGTAACTGTACCGCATGGTCTCTTCGTTGTTCACGTAGATCCCGGCCGCATCCTTCGGGAGGTAGATGGTCACAGGGTCGTTCACATCAGGCACCACGCCGAGCTTGAATGTCGGGTTGAGGTCGCGCAGTTCTTGCGCTGATCCACCGGTAAGCACGGCCACGGCCGCGAGGTCCAACGGATAGCAGACACGAACGGTATCCACTTCGTACGCGCAATACACCGGCGCAACGGGGTAGATGTTGTGGTCGGCGTGATGCGAGAAGAGGTAGTTCACCGCAATGAACGCGGGCACGTAACCTCGCGTCTCCCGCGGCAAGTGATCGTAGATCTTCCAATAGTCCTTCACGCCACCACTGCGCCGGATGGCCTTGTTCACATTGCCGGGTCCACAGTTGTACGCAGCGAGCGCCAACTCCCAATTGCCATAGAGCGAGTGCAGGTACTTCAGGTAACGGCACGCGGCTTCGGTGCTCTTGTACACGTCGTGCCGCTCGTCCACATAGCTGTCCGCCTTCAATCCATACATCTTGCCGGTAGGCAGCATGAACTGCCACAAGCCGACCGCACCGGCGCGTGAACGCGCGGCGGGATTCAACGCGCTCTCCACCACGGCCAGGTATTTCATCTCCAGCGGGATCCCGTAACGATCGAGGTATTCCTCGAAGGTGGGGAAGTAGAGTTCGGCGAGCCCGAGCATCCGCGAACTCATTTCGCGTTTGCGCACCACGTAGAGGTCGATGTACGACTGTACGATCGGGTTGTACACCAGGTCGAACGGTGTAGCTCCGTCCAGCACAGCGAGCCGGTGGCTGACCTCGGAGGGCGGCCAGTAGGGGACATCGGCCGCAGCGAACCCGTACTTGTTGTGGAACGCGGTGTCCGTAGTGAAGGTGGAATTCTTGATCCACGCGAGCGAAGCCAGTTCATCCAAGCGGACCACCACCGGATCGTCCGCAGCAAGTGTCGCAGGAGCGCTCTCCGGCTGGGCGTTGGCCCGAAGGAAAGGCCCGACAAGAAACAGGAACAGGACGGCGGAACGCATGGCGACGAAGTTACCCGTATTACGCAAGAAGGAGCCCCGTGGTATGCGGGCGCGCTGTTCACACCTGAATGTGTACGCTAGAAAAGGGTCTTTGCTGCAGCGAGCAACCGACCCTCATCGAAAGGCTTCGCCATCACATGCATCCCGAATGGCAAGCCGTTGCTATGCGTTCCAGTGGGCAAACTGATCGCGGGTACGCCTGCGAGGTTCGCTTGCACCGTAAAGATATCCTGTAGGTACATGGCCACCGGATCGGTGATGGCGCCGTGCGCGAAGGCCGTGGTCGGACAGGTGGGTCCCATGAGCAGGTCATACTTCTCAAAAGCGGCCAGCGTGTGGTTGCGGATGATGCGTCGCACGCGCTGTGCCTGACCGTAGTAAGCATCGTAGTAACCGGCGCTGAGCACGAAGGTCCCGAGCAGGATCCTGCGTTTCACTTCGGGGCCGAAGCCTTCCGTGCGACTCAAGCGGTAGGTCTCTTCCACCCCCTTCGCGGCTTTACTGCGGTGACCGAAGTGGATGCCATCGAAACGTGCGAGGTTGCTGCTGGCCTCTGCGGTGGCGAGGATGTAATACGTCGGCACTTGGTGATCGATCAAAGGCACATCGATCGGCTCCACCGTGTGGCCATCCTTCTTCAAGCGATCGATCTGCGCCTGCATGTGCGCCACGATCTCCGGGTCCATGCCTGCGCGCTCAAGGCCTTCGCGGAAATAGCCGATACGCAGTTTGCCCGGATGATCCAGTGAAATGGGTACAACTGGTCGTTTGCTCGTGGTCCCATCCTTCGGATCGTGGCCAGCGATCGCAGTGTACGTCGCGGCGACATCCTCCACGTTGCGCGCGAACGGACCGATCTGATCAAAGCTGCTGGCAAAGGCGATGAGACCATAGCGACTCACCCGGCCATAGGTGGGCTTGAACCCGACGGTCCCCGTGAACGACGCTGGTTGACGAATACTTCCACCGGTATCCGAACCGAGCGCGACATGCACGATACCTGCCGCCACGCTAGCTGCCGCCCCACCACTGCTTCCGCCGGGGACCTTCGTGCGGTCCACCGGATTCAGGACGTTGCCGTAGGCGCTGTTCTCGTTGCTGCTGCCCATCGCGAACTCGTCGCAATTGGTGCGACCCAGGATCACGGCATCTGCCGCGAGGAGTCGCTCCACTACTGTGGCGCTGTACAGCGAAGTGAAGCCCTCGAGGATCTTCGAGCCCGCGCCTACGCGGTGGTCCTTATAACAGATGTTGTCCTTGATGCTCAGCACCACACCTGAGAGTGGACCGGCGTTACCGGCTTGGCGGCGCTCATCCACACGTGTTGCGTGTTCCAAAGCGCTCTCCGTGAATACTTCAAGGAAGGCGTTCAGGTCCTTGTTCGTTTCCGCGTTCTCAAGGGCTGTACTGACCGCTGCCGTTACGCTGCCGCTGCGAGGCGGAGCTTCCGGGACGGTGCTACTACTGGTCGTGCTCACGGGCTATCGGGCTGCCGCGCAATGGAGCCGCGCGGTGAGAGAGGCTACTTGCTCTCGTCCTTCTTCTCGTTCGGGTCGCCGTCCTTGGCCTTCTTGAACTCGTTCAGGCCCTGCCCAAGACCGCGCATGAGTTCGGGGATCTTCTTGCCGCCGAAAAGCAGCAGCAGCACCACCACGACCAGAACGATCTGCCAAGGGCCGACTATGCCGAGAAGGATTGAAAGGGGAAAAGTGCTCATTGGGGAATGGACTTGGTTCCGGGGCCAAATGTAGCGCCTTGTTAACCGAAGGCCCGGATCAACCAAGGTCACTTGCTCAACGGAAGACCCGCGAGGCGTGATCCACGACACCACAGAAGGCAAGCGGACTATTGACGCCCGGACATTTCGTTGACGATCATGAACGCAGCGATGACCATCAGCAGAAATAGTACGCCGGAAATCGCGCCAAGTACCGCCCAGCGAGCCTGCTTGGTCTTGGAAAACCTCGCGAAGCCTAGCGCACAAAGACCGACCAAGCCGAGAGGAAAAACAACAAAAAGGACCAATTGCCACGGGCCAATAACCCCAAGCAGGATGGATAGCGGGAATGTGTTCACGGGCGTCTGATCAGGTTGAAAGGTAGGAGCAGAGAACCGGACAGCACGAGGAACTAATGAAAGATCCAGCCGGACGGGTCCACGTTCACCAGGCCGTCGCTTGTGATCTTCCAGACCTCGATGTGCGCCACCGATCCATTCTCGTCGGTGTTCACGGTGCCGATGGTCTGCTTGGTATCCAGTTTCTGCCCCTTGGTCACGTTCACATCGCGCAGGTTGCTGTACACGGTACGGTACACCCCATGGCTCACGATCACCGCCTTGCCGGCGCCGGGCAGCACGATCACGCCGCTCACCTCGCCCCGGAACAAGGCGCGCACGCTCGCGCCTTTCTCGGTGGTGATGTCGATGCCATTGTTGTCGATCATGATCCCCTTCAGCACCGGGTGTGGTTGCTTGCCGAAGCGTCCGGTGATCACCCCCTTCTCCACGGGCCAAGGCAGTTTGCCTTTGTTCTTCTCGAAGTCGGTGTTGAGTTCCCGCGCTTCCGGGGTGAGGCTGATGTCCAGCTTTCCGGGCTTTGCGGCACCTGATGCCGAGGGCTTGACCTTCACCGCATCCTCGATCGCTTTGCGAATGGCCGCGTCCAGCTCGCGGCGCTGTTTCTCCTGCTTGCGTTGGGTTTCCTTCAAACGCCCTTCCTCGCTGCGCAAACTGTTCAAAGCTTTCTGTTGCCCGGTGCGATCCGTGTCCAGTCGGCGTTTCTCCTGCACTTGATCGCTCAACAGGCTTGCCTTCGCCTTACGCTGTTGTTGCAATTCTTCAACACGGGCGGCTAGCGAGGTCTGCGTTCCGGTGATGAGGTGTACCTGCCGCAGTCGTTGTGCGCCGAGCTGGTTCAAGTAGCGGCTACGCCGGAAAGCCTGCTGGAAACCGTTCGATGCGAAGAGGTAGCTGAGTTGGTCGTAGCCGCTCCGGTTGCGATAGGCGAACTGCACCATGTGCGCATACTCCTTCCGCAGTTCGGCGAGGTCATCCTTCAGCGATGCGATCGCGGCTTCATCCTCCGTGATCCGATCATCCACTTGGCGCACTTCATTGTCCATGGCGCGGATCAATTGCGCACGCGCTTCGATCTGGCTTTCCAGCAACCGGAGTTGCTCCTGCGTCACGCGCTGCTCCTTCCGCGCTTGTTCGATCAAGGTCGTGGTGGTGCGGATCTGCTTGTCCAGCGCTTCTCGCTTCTTCTCCAGATTGGAACGACTCTGGCCGTTCGCGGTGATAAGGAACAGGAGCAGGGATAGGACCAGCGCGACCCGCTTACACCAGCGCTGCCCGAACAACGAGCCACGAACAACGTGGCTTCTATGGCATCGGTTCATACTTCTCCGGGATCTTGAAGTTCAACTGCAAAGGTCCGTCGAGGTCGATACGGGAGATCTCCAGCAGACCACTTGCCAACCGGCCGGGTTCGCTCAGGGTGATCCGGATACGGATGGGGAGGTAGGCTTGTTCGATGCCCCCACGCTCTTCATAACGCACATCCGCGGTCTGGTCGCGTACGAGGTCGACAATTTGCACACGCGTGACCCGGAACGATTCCGGCTCCACCCAGTACCGGAACACGATCGCTTCGCGCTCCTCGGCCTTGCGCAGCGTGCGCTCCAACCGTCGTTCGCCCATGTCCCGATCATGAGCCAGTGTATCCCCTGGGCTGATGTCCTCCGCTGCGCGAATGAATTTTCGACGCTCTTTGCTGGTGAGCACATACTGTCCGTCCTCGCGATCACTGCGGTATCTCTCCTGTGGATCAAGACCGATCGCCGTGCCCAGCAACGCTTGTTGGAGCAAGGTCAGGTCCGGTTGCAGACCGAACTTCTTTTTCGTTCGGGCGGAGTCGCCGAGGAAATACTGGTCGTGTAGTTTGTCCAGCATTTTCACGCTGTCCGGGGTGACCACGATACGCGCTACTTCGATCCCGAGCGCCGGCACGATGCTGATCCAGGCGGCGCTGTCGCGAACGCTTTTCACCTGTGCCTTGAATCCTCTACTTGATCCGCCCATGTCGATGTCCACATTCGCCTTGGCGGTGTAGTAACGCGGGTGGATCGTGTCCGCGACCAGCATGCGTTCGATGATCCGATCCCCGGATCGTGCGGGCAGGTCCCGATGGATCAGGGGGAGTCGTCGGCCGCTCTTGCAGGAGGCGAACAGAAGCACCAGGATGATCAGTGCCGCCGGTCCCTTCATTCCACGCGCCGGGCTTCGTTGATCTTCCGGTCGATCAGATCACTTGCACCGCCACGCGCTTTCGCCAATTTCCATTGCTCAAGAGCAGCAGCTGTTTCGCCGAGTTCAAAAAGGATATCGGCGTGATGCTCCAGCAATTCACCATCCGGGTCCGGCGAACCGGCAATGGCCTTTTCCATCCATGTGCGCGCTTCGGCGAACTTCCTGGATCTGAACAGCACCCACGCATAGGTGTCCTGGTAACTGGGTTGGCCCGGCGCCAATTCGTTCGAACGCTTGCTCATGCGTTCGGCCTTCTCCAATTGCTCTCCGCGCACGCTCAGGTAGTACGCGTAATTGTTCAGGGTGGTGGCATCGTCCGGGATCAAGGCCAACGCCTTGTCATAGGCCTTGTCGCTCTTGTCGAATTGCTTCGCGGAGTTGTATGCTTCACCGAGGCTGCTCCAGAACTGCGCGGTCAGTGGAGGGTTATCCACCACGAGATCACGCCCGATCACCAGCGCCTCGATCGCTTCATCATACCGTTCGAGTTGCGATAGGCCGATACCCTTGAACAAGTACGGCTCGGGGGAGGTCGGGAAAAGTTCGGCCGCAGCATCCGCATCACGGACCAGACCTTCATGATCACCCAACTGAAGGTCGAGTTGAAGGACCTGTTGGTGGATCGGGTAGCGGTCCTTCTCCAAGGTGAGCGCTTTCTTGAACGCATCCCGAGCTTCGGCGATCTTGCCATCACGCAGCAGGAAATCACCGCGAATGGTGAACGGTTTTCCACTTTCGGGATGTGCCTGTTCCAGCGCATCGATCAAGGCATAGGACCGCCGGATGAGTTCGGGTCGATCATCTGGTTTCTCCCCCTCGTTCTCGGTCATCTCGAAGAAGCCGATCAACACCTGCATCTTGGCATCGACATCGAGACCCGGATCCAGGAAGGCCTCGCCGAGTTCCCGGTAGGCATCCTCCATCCGACCATTGGTGTAGTAGTGTTCAGCGAGGCTGATCCGCAACAAGCTGTTGCTCGGGTCGAGGGCCAACGCGCGTTGGTATTGTTCCAGCGCTTTTTCTTGCAGGCCTTGATCATCGTAGACCTCTGCGAGCATGCCCGCGTATTCCGGATCGTCCGGTTCGTTCTTCAACGCACGCTGCAGCAGTTGTTCAGCGGCCGTCCAATTCCGCGCGCCCATGTATGTGTTGAACGCGTGTGCGATGAGCTCTTCACCCAACCCGAAGCGCTTCTCCACATCACCGTACACCTTCACGGATTCATCCGGCTTTCCGGCGAAGGCGTAGGCTGCGGCCAGGTCCAGATAGACCTCAAAGCGGTCGGGCCATTGCTGCAGGACCCCCTTGTACACATCCACCGCATCGCCAGGGCGGTTGCTTTCACGATAGAGGTCGGCGAGCAGGAAGCGGTACCAGATGTTGGCCTTGTCCGAAGCAACCGCTTGTCTGGCGTACTCCACCGCTTGGGATGGGTTCTGGCCGACGTGGTACAGCTTCGCCAGTTCGAAGAGCACGGCGCCATTGCTGGGTTCGAGCTTCAAACAGCGCTGATATTTCTGGAGCGCTTCCGTCGGCCGGCCCGTTAGCCGCGCTTGGGTCGCCTCCATGAAGAGGCGCATCATTTCCGCGCGACGATCACTGGTCTGCTCCGATCCCGGACGTGATCCCGGCTCCGCAGGAACGGTTCCCTCCATGCCATGCTTCGCGCCGGAGCAAGCGGTCATCGCCAATGTGATGGCAAGGGCGGAAAGAAGTGGGGTCGTGCGCTTCATTGGTTCGCTGGTTCAGCCAGCCGTGCTATCGTCGCTCAAGCTAAGGTCCATGGCACGGCCGGTCACAACGGCGCGTTCGCCCACCATGCTATTGTCGATCACGGCATCCTGTACACGCACGCCACCGCGCAGGATCGAATTCCGCACCACGCTGCCCGTGATCGTTGCGCCTTTCTCAATGGAAACGTTCGGGCCAACGATGCTGTTCGTGAGCACCACCTCATCACCGATGAAGCACGGTGGGATGATCACGCTGTTCACGGTCTTCAGCTTGCTGCTCACGAGGCCTTTGTCATCCTTCAGGAAGCCGAGCACTTTGGTGTTGGTGTCCACCATCGCGTTCTTGTTGCCGCAGTCCATCCACACGTCCACCGCACCGGCCTTGAAACGCGCGCCTTTCTGCTTCATGTTCTCCATGGCGTTGGTGAGCTGGTACTCGCCCTTGTCCATGATCTTGTTGTCGATGAGGAACTGCATCTCGGTGCGCAGCCGCTCGCCATCGGCGAAGTAGTAGATGCCGATGATGGCGAGGTCGCTCACGAAGGTCTGCGGCTTCTCCACGAACTCCGTGATGATGCCCTTATCGTCCAGTTTCACCACGCCGAAGGGCTTCGGATCCTCCACCTTGTTCACCCAGATCACACCATCGCAGTCGGTGTCCAGCTTCAGGTCGGCGCGGAAGAGCGTGTCAGCAAAGGCCACGATCACGCGGCCGCTCAATGCGCTTTCGGCGCAGAGGATGGCGTGCGCAGTGCCGAGCGCCACTTCCTGGTAGTGAATGGACCCCTTGGCACCGACACGCTTCGCGATCTCCAGCAACTCGTTCTCCACCTTCACGCCGAAGGCCGGATTCACCACGTAGGCGACTTCTTCCACGGCTTCACCGGCCACCGCGGCCAGATCCTCCACGAGGCGTTGCACGATGGGCTTGCCCGCAATGGGCAACAAGGGCTTGGCGGTGGTGTGGGTGTGCGGACGCATCCGCTTGCCCATGCCCGCCATCGGGACGATGATCTTCATTCGGTTCTGGTCTTCACCGCAGAGGCGCAGAGCTGCGGAGGGCGCAGGGTTCTCTCTTTGCGTTGCTCAGCGCCCCTGCGCCTCTGCGGTGAGTCGGTCGCGAAGGTCTTCAATTTGTTCCAGTGTGCCCGAAGCCGCCAGCACCACGTTCCGACGAGGCGAGGTCAACAACTTCCTCAAGGGTGACCCGCACGTAGCGCGCGATGACCAATTGAGCAATGCGTTCGCCATCCTTCACCTCGAAGGGTTCCTGCCCGTGGTTGATCAGCAGCACGCCCACTTCTCCGCGGTAGTCGGCATCGATGGTGCCCGGCGCGTTGAGGACCGTGACGCCGTGCTTGAAGGCCAGCCCACTGCGCGGACGCACTTGGGCCTCGGTGCCTTCGGGGAGTTCGAGGAATAGGCCGGTGGGGATCAATTGGCGTTCGCCGGGAGCGAGGGTGATGGACGCGTCGAGGTTGGCGCGGAGATCCATACCTGCGCTATGCTCCGTGGCGTAGTGGGGCAGGGGGTGTTTGCCCTTGTTGACGATGCGGACGAGTTGCATGCTTTCGATCTGGGTCATTTCGGTTCCACCAGTGCCTTGAACACTTCGGCTGTCGTAATGGTCTGCTTGGATCCTTTGAAACCGAGCCCTTTCGAAAGACGCTTGTCGCCTGTCCAAAGCGGTAGGTCCAAGTGGAACGCCAGCGCCACATAGACCACATCATCCGGATCAAGATCGATCATCACTTCGCGGGCCTTGGCCCAACTCACCGCGGAGATCAAACCCTCGTTCAGGAAGGTGACCCGCGATAGCGTTAAACGCTCCAACTCCAGAACCACCTCCGATGGCCGCTTACTAAGCTTGACCAACTTGGCGCGGTGCTCGGCGACTTCTTCGCGGAGCATCTCCGGGGCAAAGAGTACGAGTGGGGGGCGCGAATTGAAGAAGACATCGCCGACCATGCCATCGGAACGCAGTATGCTGCTGAACACAATGTTGGCATCGACAACAAGCCTCACGATGCCATTCGCTTGTGGCGCTTGCGGGCCATGCTCGATGTCGCTTCGCGAGCCAGCTTGTCCACTTCGCCCTGCGGCACTTTCATGCCTTTGGTCAGGTCGAGGTACCGGAGGTAATCGAGTGCGCGTTGCAGGTCGCTGGCCTCAATGCCCCCGGTCAAGGTGATCACCACCTCGTCCTTCTTGCCGCGTGTGACCTTTACTGCCATGGCTCAAAAGTAGATCAGGTCGTACCGCCCGTTACATTTGGGACAGTGAGCGCCATGAACCACACACTACAAGTCGTTATCGAATACGACAAGGACGGCTACTTCGCCTTCGTTCCGGAACTTAAAGGCTGCCATACCCAAGGCGACAGCTTGGACGAGGTGATGAAGAACATCAAGGAAGCGATCGACTTGTATTGGAGCACGCTTCGTCCGGCGGAGATCAAGCGGATCGTAAAGCGCCGTGTCTTCACCACGTCCATGCCGGTGTCGATTGGCTAAGCAAGTCGTACTGACGGCCAAGGAGGCCGAGAAGCTCTTGCGGAAAGCGGGCTTCACATGGGTGCGCACTGCTGGCGGCCATCGCATTTACATGAAGGGCAATGTCCGGATAGTCCTTCCATTCCATGCGGGGAAGAGTCTTCATCCGAAGATCGTCAAGCAGGTGCTGGAGGCGACTGAATGACCACGAGGGTCACGGCAGAACCGTCAATTCGAATACAAAAAGGTGTGGCACCCCATAGGTCGCGGGCCACTGTTCTGGAGGTGTATCGACCCCAAAACAATAGCGCTGGATCACGGCCTTTTTCGGTAGCGGTGGATCAGGATAGGGCTGCGTGAGCACCATCATGGGAAGCGGGGTGCCGAACTCTACAGGCATTGCTTTGCCACGGGATCGGATCCCTTCGTCGAGCATGTAGCCGTTATTTGGCCACGGCAATTCAATTGTGCGTTGCGTCATGTTCATGTTTCCAAAACGGAAGAGCAGTTTGAAGTGCATGGAGTCTACACGTTGGCCGACGAAGAAGACCTCTTCTTTCGGGTCGAAGGGCGCGCCTCCCTTGATCATCGTTTTCCACCTCATTGAGTTGATCAGGGTATCAACGGCGGCCACGCTGTCCTTGTAAATGGATTTCATCACCAGGACGACCTCATGGGTCTTGCCGCCGGGAAATTTGAACGTCGCCGAATAGTGGCTGGCGCCGAGCAGTTCGTACAGGCTTTTGGTTGGCCGGTCCATGCGCCCTACGGCGCCAAGGTCGTCCGTGACGCTGACCGACCCGTTCTGTCCGAATGCACTGAACGTGATGAACAGCGTGGCAAAGGATACATATCGCATGACGTGAAAGTAGGAACGGATCAGCGAGCGACAATGTGCCGCTCGCCCCTCCAAGCTAACACCACGAACACCATCAGCACAGCGAACCTGAGTGTATAGTTGAGTCCGCCTGAAAGGTCAAGTTGCTCGCACCCCCACCAGGCGAACACCGCAATGGCCATATACCCCAACACCCGCCCCACGTTGTACGGCACCGGGTAGTGCTTCTGCCCCCACGTGTAGCTGATCACCGCCATGCTCGCGTAGCAGATCAAGGTGGTCCACGCAGCGCCCATGTAGCCCATGCGCGGGATCAGCACGAAGAGCAGCACCAAGGTGATGCCCGCACCGATGAGCGAGATCGCACTTCCTGCGCGCGTGCGATCGGTGAGCTTGTACCACACGCTCTGGTTGTAGTAGATGCCGAGGAAGACGTTGGCGAGCATCAGGATCGGCACCACTTTCAGGCCCGCGTGGAACTCCGGGTTGCGGATGAACCACTTGAATTGATCGAGGAAGAGCATCACCACCAGGAAGGCGCTCATGCACACGGCCACGAACACATTCATGATCCGCGCGAACGATTCCTTGCTGTTCTTCTCCTTCGCGTGGCTGAAGAAGAAAGGCTCGGCGCCCATGCGGAAGGCTTGAATGAAGAGCGTGATGAGCATCGCCAATTTGTAACACGCACCATAGATCCCGATCTCGGAGTCGGCGATGTCGGCGGGCAAGAGGTACTTGAGCAGGATGCGATCCGCGGTCTCGTTCACCATGCCTGCAAGACCAGCAACCATCAGCGGCGCGCCGAAGATCAGGAGGGTGCGCAACAGCTTGCGATCGAAGAACGCTGGTCGCGGCCAGGAGGGCAGGAGGATCACCAGTTTGATGCCGCTGCTGACCAAGTTGATCAAGAAGACATAGCCGACGCCAAGTGTTGGGTCGTACACGGCATCGATCAGTGCATTGCTCTCCCCGGCGTTGTACTTCGGCATGCAGTACGCCAGGAAGAAGAGGCTCAGGCCGATATTCACCAACACGCTCACGATGTTGATCGCCGCGAAGCGCCACGGTCGTTCTTGCAAACGCAACTGCGCCATCGGGATCGTGGTGATCGCATCCATGCCGATGATGATGACCAACATCAACACCGATGAGCCGAGGTCCGGGAAGCCGATACCATTGGCGATGGATCCCGAGAACACGGAGCCGAGGAGCATGAACGCCAAGCTGCCGAAGAGCAATGCATAGGCCGTCGTGGCGTATACACCCGCATTCCCAACCCCACTCCTAAGGAGAGGGGTGTTGCTCCCCTTCTCCCCGGGAGAGGAGGTCGGGGGATGAGGTGCATTGGCGTAGCGGAAGAAGCCCGTCTCCATACCGAAGGTGAGTACCACGTTCAGGAAAGCGGTCCATGAAAGCAGCGATGTGATCGCACCGTACTGCGCGGGATCGAACACGCCCTTGGTAGTGTACAGCGGAACCAGCAGGAAGTTGAGGAAGCGCGCAACGATGCTGCTCAGCCCGTAGATGGCTGTTTGACCGGCGAGTTTGCGGAGGGCGCTCAATGGAACGCTGATAACACAGAAAGAATGGATCTAGTAGATAGAACCATCAGGCCTCTATCATGATCAGCGTTCATCAGCTCTTTCAGCGTCATCTGCGTTCTATTCGCCTTTGAACTCCGCCTTCCGCTTCTCCATGAACGCGCTCGTCCCCTCTTTGAAATCCGCCGTACCGAAACACTTGCCGAACTCCTCTATCTCGCGTTGCATGCCATCGGCGCCGGGTTCGTAACCGGCGTTCACGGCGCGTATCGCTGCGGCAAGTGCGGTGGGTGAATTCTTCATGATAGCGGTGGCGACTTCGTTGCACTTGGCAAGCAGCTCCGGCTGCGGTACAACGTGATTCACAAGCCCCCATTGCAGGGCTTCCTCGGCTTTGATCATTCCTGCGGTCATGATCATTTCCATCGCCTTGCCCTTGCCCACCAAGCGCGCGAGTCGCTGTGTCCCACCGTAGCCGGGGATCACGCCGAGCGACACCTCGGGCAGCCCCATGCGCGCATTGTCGCTGGCCACGCGGAAGTGGCAACTCATCGCGAGTTCCAATCCGCCGCCGAGCGCGAAGCCGTTCACAGCAGCGATCACCGGCTTGCTCATGCGTTCCACATGATCGAAGAGTTTCTTCTGGCCATCGGCGCTCAACGCTTTGCCTTCGGGAATGCTGAAGTGCGCGAACTCCTTGATGTCCGCACCCGCAACGAATGCCTTCATACCGCTGCCGGTGATGATGAGTACGCGCACGCTCTTGTCAGCATCTGCTTCGGTCAAAGCGCTGTCGAGTTCACCGATGGTTTCCCGGTTCAGGGCGTTCAGTTGATCGGGACGGTTGATGGTGATGGTGCGGAGGCCATCGGTATCAGCGATGAGGAGGTTGTTGAAAGCCATTGGGCAAAAGTATCCGCCTCATCCGCGCATGCGGGAGGGGTGTTGTTTGGTGTCGAAGAAGTCGGTGACGTGGATCGTTGTGCCATCGATGCGATAGATGATCTTGTACCGCCCGAGCAGCAAGTAACGATGGCTTCCGTTCAATTCAGCGAGGAAGGGCTCCGGAGGCCCTTTCAGGGGTTGATCGATCAACTCTTCGGCACGGCGCAACAGCCGCTCTTCCACCCGGTCAGCTCTTTCTTGCGAGGACTCGTCACGGATGCGCTTCCAAATGGCGAATAGCCTTTGTTGCGCGATCGCGGTGACCTCCAAGGTCATGCGTTGCGCTTCTGCTCCGCCATCCAACGCCTCACTTCGTCCATGGTGTGCGTCCGTCCGGCTGCGATATCCTCATCACTCAACCTGGCCACACGCAGCATATCCTGCGCCTGACCCCGGCTTTCCTTTGAATTGGACAGGATGGTCTTCACCCATTCCAATAGTCCTTGATCGTCGGTATCGTCGATCAGTTGCTTCAGTTGAGAACGCAGCTCCAATGCTGTCATGATGCAGGCTCTTTGACCAAAGGTAGCTCCACGGAGAAGGTTGTCCCACTATCCTCGGTCGTATCGAAGCGAACGGTTCCGTGCGCTTGTTCGACCATGCGTTTCACCATGGCTAGCCCCAGCCCCATGCCGCTGCTCTTGGTGGTGAAGTTCGGCTCGAAGATGCTCTCTCGCACATCCGCAGGAATGCCCGAACCATTGTCGCGCACCTCCGCGATCGCCGCGTTTTCATGTGAACGAATGACCACCTCGACCTTTCCGCTCCGGCCATCGGGAATGGACTGAAGAGCGTTCTTCAACAGGTTATTGAACACGCGCAGCAAGTGCTCCTTGTCCGCCATGACCATGACCGGGTCCATCGCAGGAGTGAATCGGATGTTGGCATCGCGCTCACCAGCGAACAGGTCCACCGCGCTGCGCACGACTTCGTTCATGTCCACCACGGTTGCATTCGCTTCGCTCAATTGTGCGAAGCGCGAGAAATCACCAGCCACACGGCTTAGCGCATCGATCTGTTCCACCATGCTGGTGTTGAAGCGATCCAATCGCGCACGCGCATCCGGCGCATCGGGATCCCAGGTCTGTTGGAAATGCTGGATGCCGAGCTTCATCGGCGTGAGCGGATTCTTGATCTCGTGTGCGACTTGGCGCGCCATCTCCTTCCACGCATGTTCGCGTTCACTCCGTGCGAGTTTCTCCGCGCTCTCGCGCAACTCATCCACTTTGCGGTTGTACACCGCGACGAGTTCACCCACTTCATCCTTGCCGCGATAGCGGATAGGAGCGTTCGCGCCTTGCAACGCGACACCCGCGAGTGAACGCTTCAGGATGTCGAGCGGGCGCGTGGTCCACTTGCTGATGAAGACGGCAAGCATGATGCTGATCGCGAACAAGAGCACGAACAGGTTCACCACCGCCACCAGCAGTTCGGATCGTTCCTCCTCCTGCAAGTGTTGGTCGGCGAAGCGCGGAAGTGCGATGTGTGCGAGTAACGCACCATGGCGGTCCAGCAGAGGAACGTACGCTGTGCGGAATGTTGCGCCGCCGATGTTCTCCTCATGGACGAATGAACTCGCTCCTTCGATGGCCAGACGTGCGAATGCGAGCGGGTCCATGCGATCGCCGAGCAACCCGACGGAGAACATCTGTGGACGTGAGGAAGCCAACAGGCGGCCGTCCGGGGTGTAGATCGTGATGTCCGTGAAAAAGGAATTACCAAGGCGACCGAGCAAGTGTTGGAGGTAGGAGGCGTGCGTATCACGATCGAGCTTTTCATCCCCTAGTTGGCGCACGAGTTCTTGCTGAACCGCATGTGCCTTCTCAAGACTTTCCGAGGCTGTGCGCTGTGCGAATTGCCGGGTGAGCAATTGCTGCGAACCGATGCCGAAGAGGACGAGGCCGGTAATGGCGAATAGCACCAACGCGACGCGGACCTTGGTGCCGATGCCGAGCGAGGGGATCGACCGTGTGAGGATCAAGCGGACGCCAAGTACCAAGAGAGCAAGTAGGCCGAAGAAGGTGAAGAGGTAACTGAAGGTGGTCGCTTTGTCCACGAGGCCATGCGTTGGAATGCCCAACACCATGATCGTGTTCTTTCCGACCGCCTTCGCCAAGTAGTCGTACCCGTTCACCGAATACCAGCGTTCTCCGTTCTCATCCAAGGCGACGGACCAGTGCATCGGCTGGGAGGAACGCGCGCTGCTGTACATCAACAATCCGTTCACGTAACGTGCCTGCTCGTAGCGTTCCGCACGAAGAGCAAGTGCATCATCGCCCGCGAGCAGGAGTTCCGGGAAGCCGAAGCCCGGAGCCGATGAACGAGGCTGGAGTTCCACCAACAGTTGCGCCGGAGGAAGACTGTCATTGGGCATGATGGCCACACGACCGTGGTAGAAGACATCGCCTTCGGACCACTCATCAATGAAGAGATCAGGCATGTCGCTCACGCCAACCGGGAATGCATCCTTCGGGTCGTTCGTGCTTCGCGGCGGATCGAGATCGGTGGCGCAACGCGTGTCGCCTTGCGGACCCGACCCGAAGAGTCTGATATCATACCGCTCCCAGTATCCCGAGAAGTACGGTTGACGGACCACTGCCTCCAATTCCCCCGGACCGCAAACGGTGGTTCCAGTGAGCATCGCATAGACCGCCGGGTCACGCCTGATCTCCGGGGCCACCTCACGAAAGAGTTGCTCCACCACAGGATCCTCTCTGGCTGCGAGGCGCTCCGCCAATACCACGCGTTCGCGTTGTTCGCGACCGTGCGAGTATTTGGTGAGGATGTGTGTGCTGATCGCAGCGAGCAGGGCGATCAGGACAACGCCCATGAGGAAGGTGAACGTTTGACGGTGACCGATCGCGAGTAACACGATCACCGGTACAGGCCAGAGGAACATGATGGTATCCACGATGCCGTACCAATGATGCAAGACAATGGAGATCAAGAGGACACCGGCGATCGCGACCCACTGCGACCGATCGGCTTTTTCGGGCAACGCGTTCGGCACAAGAGAGGCTGCCACCAAGCACCATGAGCCAAGCAGGATGGCAATGATGCACAGGGCGATCACACCGTACGCATCGATGCTCTGCACATGATAGAGGTCGAGATCGATACTGCTGTCGTTGATCAGGCCGATGCAAAGCCGGGTGATCCACACGGAAAGCGCCAGGATCACCCCTCCGAAGAGGAATACCGAAAGCGCGTCTCCATTGCTGACGATCCGGTGACGACAAGCCCACAGGAACGAAGCGACGAATGCGAAGAGCAGGGCATTGATCAACAGATCGCCCAAGGATGGGAAGAATTTGGATGTCGCATAGATCGCGGGATCGAACAAGGGCCATCGGTCGAAAGGCGCGGTGTGACCCCAGGCCAAGGTCAACCAGCGAAGGAGCAATACGGTCGTACAGAACAGCACGACCCCGATCAGGACGCGGCCATCGCCGACCAGGCGAAAGCAGCTCCTCCAAAGTGCGGCGAGGATGAAGAACGCGGACATAGCGAGAAGGAGCAGACGCCAGACCAGCCAGGTTCCCATCTCCAGTGCGCCCTCGTTCCACGCTAGTCGGAAAAGTTCCTTGCCTTGATCATTGGATATCACCGGCCCAACACCCTCTCCGGACACAGCACGCGCTCCTGGCGGCGCGTGAACGGCGGGATGGAAACCTTCGATCAAATACCGGTTCTGCACCGGCGGACTGACCCAGACAGGACGAAAGGCGCGGACGCGAAGCAAGCCAATGACCAGTTCGGCGTGTAAGAACACCGAACCATCAGTCCGGGGTTCGTGGCGAGCCGCCGTGGATCTGGACCAACCCGTGGAAGAGGTGCCCGACCAAGCGACCAAGCTGTCACCGATGAACGCGCACAACTCCATTCCGGTCCGGGCCTGAACCAATTCCATGGACTCGGCATGGTCTGCCATCCATGATCCGGACCCTGAACTCGCGATGGATCGTGTCTGGTTTTCGGTGAACTCCTGCAGCCCTCGATCCATTTCCAGGACCCGGGGGCCGATATCCGCAGCCGCTTTGGCAAGCTCATGCTCTGCATCGGGTTCCGTCACGAACAACGCCGCCGCCGCACAAAGAGCGCCCAGCAGGAGCAGGGGTAAGGGACGGAACATGGAGCGCGTCGGTCGCAAGGGCTGCGCCAAAGTACGGGGGTGGCGATCGGACCGTGTGCCAGTATCGCACTTGGCGCGACGACTCGCCCCCGAGGCGGAACGCCCGACCAATGGCCGACTTTTCTCGACGAACGAACCCCGAGATCGGTTCTGCGTAGAACGGACCCGGTCCACTACTCATGGACCGACTTGAACCTACTGGTATGAAAAAGGCACTCCTCTTGGTGCTTGCGGTGGTCCTGGCCGGGATCCTGCACGCACAGACCGGAACCGAGTTCTGGATGGCTCCGCCCGACGTGACGTATTACCACAATACGCCGGGGGATGAGCCGATCTACCTCAACGTCACTTCTGGCAACGCGGCTGCGACCGTAACGGTCTCGCAGCCAGCGAACGCCGGATTCAACGGCGGCTCACCCATCGTGATCAATGTGGCGGCAAACTCGGCCGTCCGCTACAACATGACGGCGCTGAAGGTCCAGTTGGAGACCCGCCCGACGAACAGCATTCGCAACACGGGTCTTCGGATCCAATCCACGGCCAACATCACTTGCTACTACGAGAGCAGCAACACGAACAACCCGGACATCATGGCGCTGAAGGGTGCCAACGGCTTGGGCACCGAATTCTACATCCCGCTACACAAGCACACGCCTTTCGCGAATCACAATTTCTCACCGAACAATGCCGACCTCGCGTTCGCTTCGTTCGATATCGTTGCGACCCAGAACAACACCACGGTGATGATCTATTCGCCCGTGGCGGTGGATGGTCATGGCGCGCTCGTTCCGTGGACCATCATCCTGAACCAGGGCCAGACCTACTCCACGGCGAACACGGTGCCGGCGACACACACCGACCCTTTGACGCACCCTTCGGGAGCGGTCGTGCTTTCAGACAAGCCGGTCGCGGTTTCGATCAAGGACGATTCGAACCACAACCCCTCGGGCGGTTGCTATGACCTGATGCTCGATCAGATCGTTCCGGTGAACATTCTGGGCACCGAGTACGTGGCGGTGAAGGGTGCGCTGAACAACACCGGCGACGAATCTCTCTTCGTGATGGCCGTGCAGAACAACACGCAGGTCTATATCGATGGTAACCCGGTTCCTGTGGCCACGCTCTTCGCTGGCCAGTACTACCGCCACGACATGGACTATCTGGCTGGCGCGGCGAACAACGCCACGTTGGTCACCGGCTCCAAGCCGTTGTACGCCATACATGTCACCGGTTTCGGTTGCGAGCAGGGCATGGCGATCCTGCCTCCGCTGAATTGCGCGGGAAGCACGCAACTCAGCTTCACGCGAAGTACAAGCGAATCCTTCTTCCTGAATATCCTGGTCAGGAACGGATCACAGAACAATTTCGTGGTAACACCCGGTACGGCAACGATACCGGGTGCGGCGTTCCAAACGGTACCTGGCACAGGTGGGGTTTGGATGGCCGCGCGGATCCAGTACAACACCACGCAGGTGCCGGTGAACCAAGCATTCATCGTTTCGAACACCACGGATGTGTTCTCGCTCGCCATCATCAACGGCGGCGCAACGAGCGGATGCCGCTACGGCTTCTTCTCGGAATTCGCCGGGCAGATCAACGTGAATGCAGGCGCTGATCAAACGCGCTGTGCAGGTGACACCGTGCTTTTGGCTGGTACGGTTTCCGGAGGAAGCACTACGGGTATCTGGACAACAACCGGCAGCGGAACCTTCATGCCAAGTGCAACGGCGCTGAACGCGACCTACCACCCGAGCATCGGTGATCTCGCTATCGGCAGCGTGACCCTTACCCTGACCTCCACAGGTCCGTGCACACCAGCCAACGACGCGATGGTGGTCACCTTCAGTCCGAAACCGATCCCCAACGCTGGACCGGACCAGAACGTTTGTCGGAACAACTCCGTGGTGCAGTTGGCAGGCACCATGTTGAACGCAGTTGGTGGAGTGTGGACTGGCGGTGGTGGCACCTTTCTGCCAAGCAACAGCAACCTGAACGCGACCTACACGCCGACTGCCGCAAACCTCACCGCCGGACAAATGTGGATCAAGCTGACCTCCACCGGTAACGGTGTGTGCGCGGCCGTCGCGGACAGCATGCTGGTGACGTTCACGCCTTCACCCACTGCGAACGCAGGTCCTGACCAAACGCGCTGTGCGAACAACGCGGTGGTGCAGTTGAACGGATCGTTCACGGTGGCCACAGGTGGTGTGTGGAGCGGTGGTGCGGGCTCCTTCGACCCCAGCACGACGAACATGTCGGCGCAATACACACCCACTGCTGCGGAGGTCGCCAGCGGCTCGGTGACCTTGACGATGACCACGACAGGCAACGGGAATTGCGTTGCGGTCAACGATCAGGTGCTCATCAACTTCACGGCAGCACCAGTCGTGAATGCAGGCGCTGCGGTTTCGCTCTGCGCGAATAATGCGGTTGTCACGCTGAGCGGTTCGGTCACCGGCGCAACCGGTGGGGCTTGGAGCGGCGGTGCTGGTTCATACGCACCGAACAACACCACGCTGAATGCGACCTACACACCAACTGCTGCAGAGATCGCGGCGGGCACGTTAACGCTCACGTTGAGCAGCACAGGCAATGGCAACTGCTTGCCCGTCACGAGCAACAAGGTCATCAGCTTCACGGCAGCCCCTACGGTGAATGCCGGAGCGAACGGAAGTGTTTGCGCGAACAACGCGGATATCACCTTGGCGGGTTCTTTCACACTCGCGACAGGTGCGGTTTGGAGTGGCGGCACGGGATCGTACAACCCGAACACCACCACGATGAACGCGGTGTACACGCCGAGCGCTGCGGAACGCACGGCAGGTACGGTGACGCTGACGCTCACCACGGTGGGCAATGGCAATTGCAATGCGGTCAGCGCGAGCGTGACCTACGCGATCACACCCGCACCGACAACGAACGCGGGGCTCGACCAAACACTTTGCGCGAACAACGCAGTGGCCACCTTGAACGGATCGTTCACGGTTGCGACAGGTGGTGTGTGGAGCGGTGGCGCGGGGTCTTTTGATCCGAGCACCACGAACGTGGGCGCGCAGTACACGCCCACCCCGGGAGAGATCTCCAGCGGATCAGTGACGCTGACGTTGACCACTACCGGCAACGGTGGCTGCATAGCGGTGACCGATCAAGTTCTCTTGACCTTCACGCCTGCGCCTGTTGTAAGCGCAGGAGTTGCTGTTCCGGTTTGCGCGAACAACGTTCAGGTCGCTTTGAATGGTAGTGTGACCGGTGCAACGGGCGGCGCATGGAGCGGCGGCACGGGTTCATTCAACCCGAACGCGACTACGTTGAACGCGACCTACACACCGAGCGCTGCGGAGATCGCGGCGGGTACGGTGACATTGACACTGACTTCCACCGGCAACGGTAATTGCACGGCAGTATCGAGCAGCAAAGTGATCACGATCACTCCGGCTCCGACGGTTGATGCAGGTCCGAACGCGACGGTATGCGCGAACAACTCGGCCATCACGCTTGCGGGCGCGATCACCGTGGCGACAGGCGCGGCCTGGAGCGGCGGCACGGGCACTTACGCTCCGAACAACACTACACTGAATGCGGTGTACACGCCAAGTGCTGCTGAGCGCACTGCCGGTACGGTAACGCTGACGCTCACCACGGTGGGCAACGGCAATTGCAATGCGATGAGCGATCAGGTGACCTTCACCATTTCGCCTGCACCGACAGCGAACGCCGGTGTGGATCGCACGGTATGCGCGAACAACGCGGTGGTCACTTTGAACGGTTCGTTCACGGTAGCGACAGGCGGCATCTGGAGCGGTGGCGCAGGGTCCTTCGATCCGAGCACCACGAACATGGGTGCGCAGTACACGCCGACCGCTGGTGAGATCTCCAGCGGTACGGTGACGCTGACCATGACGACCACTGGCAATGGTGGTTGCATCGCTGTTGCTGATCAGATGGTGATCGCCTTCACGGCGGCACCTGTTGTGAATGCAGGCATTGCTGTTTCGCTCTGCGCGAACAATGCGCAAGTGAGTTTGAGTGGATCTGTTACGGGTGCGACCGGTGGCATCTGGAGCGGTGGCACGGGCACTTTCAACCCGAACAACACCACACTTACCGCGACCTACACGCCAACCGCAGCGGAGATCGCGGCGGGCACGTTGACGCTGACATTGACGAGCACGGGCAATGGCGCCTGTAATCCTGTCGCGAGCAACAAGGTGATCACGTTCACGCCTTCGCCGATCGTGAGCGCTGGATCGAACGGAAGCGTTTGTACGAACAACGCAACGATCAACTTGAATGGATCCGTGATCGGTGCGACCGGCGGCATTTGGAGCGGTGGTGCTGGTACTTACAACCCGAACAACACCACGCTCAATGCGACCTACACGCCGACTGCTGCCGAGCGCACTGCTGGAACGGTAACGCTGACATTGACCTCCGCAGGCAACGGCAATTGCAATGCGGTGAGCTCGAACGTGACCTGGACGATCACGCCTGCTCCGACAGCCAATGCAGGAGCGGATCAATCGCTGTGTACCAACAACCCGGTGGCTTCACTTGGTGGAAGCGTGACGATCGCCACGGGCGGCATCTGGAGCGGCGGTGCGGGCACGTTCGCGCCGAGCACCACCAACCTGAACGCGACCTACACGCCGACCGCTGCGGAGATCGCGAGCGGCACGGTGACCTTGATCTTGACGACGACCGGCAACGGCACGTGCCTCGCCGTTACCGATCAAGTCCAACTGAACTTCGCGCCAAGTCCGACCGCCAACGCCGGTGCTGACCTGTCGCTCTGTCGCAACAACGCAAGCATTGCACTCGGTGGATCGGTGACCGTGGCAACTGGCGGCATTTGGAGCGGTGGTGCCGGTTCATTCACGCCGAACAACACCACGCTCAACGCGACCTACACGCCGACCCCGGCGGAACTCGCTGCGGGTACGCTCACGCTGACATTGACCACCACGGGTAACGGCAATTGCAATTCGGTTGCCGATAGCCGCTTGATCACGTTCACGCCATCTCCTACTGTGAATGCCGGTCCGAACGCATCGGTGTGCGCGAACAACTCCGCCATCACTTTGGCCGGAGCGTTCACTGTTTCAACCGGTGCCCAGTGGACCGGCGGTGCGGGCACGTATACCCCGAACAACACCACGATGAACGCGGTGTACACGCCGAGCGCAGCAGAACGCGCAGCGGGTACGGTTACGCTTGCGCTCACCACGGTGGGCAATGGCAATTGCAATGCGGTGAATGATCAGGTGACGTTCACGATCACACCTGCGCCAACAGCCAACGCCGGACTCGATCGCACGGTGTGCGCGAACAACGCAGCGGTCGCACTGAACGGTTCCTTCACGATCGCTACCGGTGGTATCTGGAGCGGTGGCGCAGGCACCTTCGATCCGAGCACCACGAACATGGGGGCGGTCTACACGCCGAGCGCGGCGGAGATCACTGCGGGTATCGCGACGTTGACATTGACGACGACCGGCAACGGCAGCTGCACGGCGGTGAATGATCAGATGGTGATCTTCATCACCGATGCACCCGTGGTGAATGCGGGTGTTGCGGTCTCGCTCTGCGCGAACAATGCGCAAGTGAGTTTGAGTGGATCCGTTTCCGGTGCGACCGGCGGCATTTGGAGCGGCGGCACAGGCACCTTCAACCCGAACAACACTACACTCACTGCGACCTACGCGCCCACCGCTGCGGAGATCGCGGGTGGCACACTGACGTTGACTTTGACCAGCACGGGCAATGGCAATTGCAATCCGGTGATGAGCAACAAGGTGATCACGTTCACGCCTTCGCCGATCGTGAGCGCTGGTCCGAATGGAAGTGTTTGCACGAACAACGCGACGATCAGCTTGAACGGATCTGTTACGGGTGCGACCGGTGCGATCTGGAGCGGCGGCGGTGGCACTTACACCCCGAACAACACCACGCTGAATGCGACCTACACACCGACCGCTGCTGAACGCACTGCCGGTACAGTGACGCTGACCCTGACTTCTGCGGGCAATGGCAATTGCAATGCGGTCGCGTCGAGTGTGACCTATACGATCACGCCTGCTCCGACCACGAATGCGGGTCCGGACCAAACGCTTTGCAGCAACAACCCGGTAGCCACGTTGAGTGGCTCCTCCACGGTTGCGACCGGTGGTGTCTGGAGCGGTGGTAATGGTTCCTACAGTCCGAGCACCACGAACATGGGCGCGACCTACACCCCGACGGCCGTGGAGATCGCGAACGGCAACGTGACGCTGACGCTGACCACGACCGGTAACGGTACGTGCATCGCCGTGACGGATCAGGTGCAGTTGAACTTCACAGCAAGTCCGACGGCGAATGCAGGTCCTGACTTGACGCTGTGCCGCAACAACGCCAGCGTGCCCATGGGTGGATCGGTGACGATCGCGACCGGTGGGATCTGGAGCGGTGGCGCGGGTTCCTTCACGCCGAACAACACGAACCTTAACGCGACCTACACGCCGACCCCCGCGGAACTCGCTGCGGGCACGTTGACTTTGACGTTGACCACCACGGGTAACGGCAATTGCACCGCTGTTTCCGACAGCCGTGTGATCACCTTCACACCTGCACCAACGGTGGATGCGGGTCCGAACGCAACGGTGTGCGCGAACAACTCCGCGATCACTTTGGCGGGTGCCTTCACGGTTTCGACCGGCGTGATCTGGAGCGGCGGCACGGGTACGTACAATCCGAACAACACGACCACCAATGCGGTGTACACACCGAGCGCTGCTGAACGCGCAGCGGGTACGGTGACGCTCACGCTCACCACGGTAGGCAATGGCAATTGCAATGCGGTGAATGATCAGGTGACGTTCACGATCACTCCTGCGCCGACCGCCAACGCCGGACTCGATCGCACGGTGTGCGCGAACAATCCGACCGTTGCATTGAACGGTTCCTTCACGATCGCTACCGGAGGTATCTGGAGCGGTGGTGCAGGCACCTTCGATCCGAGCACCACGAACATGGGTGCGATCTACACACCGAGCGCGGCGGAGATCACCGCAGGTATCG
Organism: Flavobacteriales bacterium; assembly: GCA_016721005.1. Taxonomy (GTDB): domain Bacteria; phylum Bacteroidota; class Bacteroidia; order Flavobacteriales_F; family PHOS-HE28; genus PHOS-HE28. The sequence continues at coordinate 333,335 of JADKJM010000019.1, read as the reverse complement.
TGACCTTGACGTTGACGACCACTGGCAACGGCACCTGCACTGCAGTAGCCGATCAGATGGTGATCAGCATCACCGATGCACCCACAGTGAACGCTGGTGCGCCGATCTCGCTCTGCGCGAACAACGCTCAGGTGAGTTTGAACGGCAGTGTCTTCGGCGCAACGGGCGGTGCATGGACCGGCGGTTCCGGCACTTTCGCACCGAACAACACCACGCTCAACGCGACCTACACGCCAAGCGCTTCCGATCTCGCCGCAGGCACAGTAACACTGACGCTGACGAGCACGGGCAACGGCAATTGCAATCCGGTTTCCAGTGCGCGCGTGATCACGTTCACGCCAGCACCGACGGTGAGCGCTGGGTCGAACGGCAGCGTGTGCTCGAACAATTCGAACATCACGCTGGCCGGTGCCTTCACCGGTGCAACGGGTGCGATCTGGAGCGGAGGCGCGGGCAGCTACAACCCGAACAACGCTACCATGAACGCGGTCTACACGCCGACCGCTGCCGAACGCGCGGCGGGCACGGTGACCCTCACGCTCACGACGGTTGGCAACGGGAACTGCAACGCGGTGAGCGCGAACGTGACCTATGCGATCACGCCCACACCAACGGTGAACGCGGGTCCCGATGCGACCCGTTGCTCGAACAATCCGGCGGTCTCGCTGAGCGGCGCCTTCACTGTCGCGACAGGCGGCGTGTGGAGTGGCGGCAATGGAACTTTCGATCCGAGCACCACGAACATGAGTGCGATCTACACAGCAAGCGCTGCTGAGATCGCGAATGGTTCAGTGACGCTTACGCTGACGACGACCGGCAACGGCAACTGCGTCGCCGTGATCGATCAGATGGTGATCAACTTCACCGCAGCACCTGTGGTGAACGCCGGTGCGCCCGTTTCGCTCTGCGCGAACAATGCACAGGTGAGTTTGAACGGCAGCGTTTCCGGAGCGATCGGTGGCGTGTGGAGCGGTGGCACGGGTACCTACAATCCGAACAACACAACGCTCAACGCGACCTACACGCCGACCGCAGCGGAGATCGCTGGTGGCACCTTGACCTTGACGCTGACGAGCACCGGCAACGGCATGTGCAACCCCGTGCAGAGCAGTCGTGTGATCTCGTTCACACCTGCACCTTCAGTAAGCGCCGGTCCGAATGGAACCGTCTGCGCGAACAATTCCGCGATCACCTTGGCCGGTTCACAGAGCGGCGCAACAGGCGCGGTGTGGAGCGGCGGAACCGGCACATACAATCCGAACAACGCCACGCTGAACGCAGTGTACACGCCGAGCATTGCTGAACGTACGGCGGGTACGGTGACGCTCACGCTCACCACGGTGGGCAATGGTAATTGCAATGCGGTATCGAGCAACGTTACCTATTCGATCACGCCTGCTCCGACAGCCAATGCGGGTCCGAACCAATCGCGTTGCGCGAACAATGCAGTAGCAACACTTGCCGGCAGCGTGACCGTTGCGACGGGCGGAATTTGGAGCGGAGATGCAGGCACTTTTGCACCGAGCACCACGAACCTGAATGCGACCTACACGCCAACGGCTGCTGAGATCGCGACCGGTTCTGTCACACTCACATTGACAACGACCGGCAACAACAACTGCATCGCTGTTATCGATCAGGTCACGATCAGCTTCACGCCAGCGCCTGTTGCGAGCGCGGGTGCTCCGATCTCGATCTGCGTGAACAATCCGCAGGTGACGATGACCGGTTCGGTTTCCGGTGCCACGGGCGGTATCTGGAGCGGTGGCCTGGGGTCCTTCACACCGAACAACACCACGCTGAACGCGGTGTATACGCCGACCCCTGCGGAACTCGCAGCGGGAACACTGACGCTGACCTTGACAACCACCGGCAACGGTAATTGCAACGCCGTCACGAGCACGCGCACGATCACCTTCACTCCTGCTCCCGTGGTGAACGCAGGTCCGAACGGGACGGTTTGCTCGAACGCTTCATTGATCACCTTGAACGGATCGGTGAGTGGCGCGAGCGGTGCGATCTGGAGCGGTGGCGCCGGTGTCTTCACGCCGAACAACACCACGCTCAACGCGACCTACCAACCGACCGTTGCCGAACGCAACGCCGGAACGGTAACGCTCACGCTGACCTCGGCCGGCAACGGTAACTGCAATGCGGTGAGCTCGAACGTGACCTATTCGATCACCCCTGCACCGACAGTGAACGCGGGTGTGGATCAAGTGCGTTGCGCGAACAATTCGGCGACCACCTTGAACGGTGGCTTCACGATCGCGACCGGTGGTGTGTGGAGCGGTGGTGCGGGCACTTTCAGCCCAGGCACCACGAACATGAACGCTACCTACACGCCGACGGTGACGGAGCTCTCGAACGGTTCCGTGACGTTGACGTTGACCACAACTGGCAACAACAACTGTGTGGCAGTGAGCGATCAGATGTTGATCAGCTTCACGCCGAGCCCGACAGTGGATGCCGGTGTGGATGTATCCGTGTGCCGCAACAACGCGAACGTTCCGCTGAATGGTGCGGTCGGAGTTGCTACTGGAGGGATCTGGAGCGGTGGTGCGGGATCATTCACGCCGAACAACACCACGCTCAACGCGACCTACACGCCGACGCCTGCGGAACTCGCGTTGGGTACACTGACGTTGACGCTGACCACCACGGGCAACGGGAACTGCACAGCAGTATCGGACACCAAGTTGATCACCTTCACGCCTGCGCCGACCGTGAATGCAGGACCGAACGGAACGGTGTGCGCGAACAACGCGAACATCGCGCTTGCTGGTGCGATCACCGGTGCCACGGGTGCTGCTTGGAGCGGTGGAACGGGCACGTACAATCCGAACAATGCCACGCTGAACGCGGTGTACACGCCAAGCGCGGCTGAACGTGCCGCCGGCACCGTGACACTGACCTTGACCACCACGGGCAACGGCAATTGCAATGCGGTGAGCGCCCAGGTGACGTACAGCATCACACCTGCTCCGACGGCGAACGCCGGTGCGGACCGTGTGCTTTGCGCGAACAACGCTTCGACCGGATTGTCCGGTGCATTCTCGATCGCTACCGGTGGTATCTGGAGCGGCGGTGCGGGCACCTTCGATCCAAGCACGACGAACATGAGCGCGATCTACACGCCGACGGCGGCGGAGATCGCAGCAGGAAGCTTGACGCTCACGCTCACCACCACCGGCAACGGTTTGTGCAATGCGGTGAGCGACCAAGTGCTCTTGACCTTCACTGATCCGCCTTCTGCGAATGCTGGTCCGAACGTGACGCGTTGTGCGAACAACGCAGCAGTTGCCCTCGGCGGCAGCGTGATCGTGGCAACGGGCGGCGTGTGGAGCGGTGGAACGGGAACGTACTCGCCGAACGCGAATACGCTCAATGCGACTTACAACCCCGGCGCCGGTGATCTGGCCGCAGGACAGGTGACCTTGACCTTGACCACCACGGGCAACGGCAATTGCGCACCCGCTACTGCCACCAAGATCATCACCTATACGCCTGCGCCGATCGTGAACGCCGGAGCGAATGGAAGTGTCTGCGCGAACGCTGCGACCATCTCCTTGAACGGTACCGTGACCGGTGCTGCGGGTGGCGTGTGGAGCGGTGGTGCAGGATCCTTCAGCCCGAACAGCATCACACTGAACGCGACCTACACGCCGACGGCTGCGGAGATCACCGCCGGGACGGTGACGCTGACCCTGACCTCTGCTGGCAATGGCTTGTGCAATGCGGTAACGAACAACGTGACCTACACGATCACGCCTGCACCGACGGTGAACGCCGGTGTTGATCAATCGGTCTGCGGCAACAATGCGACCGCAACATTGAACGCGGTGATCACCGTTGCTACGGGTGTACAATGGTCCGGTGGGTCGGGTTCGTATAGCCCAGGAAGCACGGCACAGAACATCACATACTCACCTTCGCCCATCGAAGTCGTGAACGGATCGGTAACACTCACCGCGACCACGACCGGCAACGGCACGTGCGCGGCGGTGAGCGATGCGATGGTGATCACCTACACGCAAGCGCCGACGGCGAATGCGGGTCCGGATCAGACCGTGAGTTCGAACAACGCGAACACGACGCTCGCGGGCAGCTTCTCCATCGCCACCGGTGCGACCTGGAGCGGTGGCGCGGGTTCCTACAGCCCGAATAACACCACGATGAATGCAGTGTACACGCCGACCCCTGCGGAGATCGCGGCGGGCAGTGTGACGCTGACCTTGATCACCACGGGTAACGCAAGTTGCTCGCCAGCGACCGATCAGATCACGATCTTCTTTGGCGCAGCACCGACCGCGAATGCAGGACCGGATCAAACCGTTTGCGCGAACAACCCTGCAGTGCAGTTGAACGGTGCGATCACCATCGCCACTGGCGGCATCTGGAGCGGCGGAACGGGCACGTACAATCCGAACAACAGCACGCTGAACGCGATCTATACACCAAGCGCTGCTGAACGCGCGGCCGGTACGGTGACGCTGACACTCACCTCGGTGGGCAACGGGAACAGCAATCCGGTGAGCGATCAGATCGTGATCACCATCACGCCTGCGCCGATCGCGAACGCCGGAGTTGACCGCACCGTGTGCGCGAACCAACCAACAGCACAGCTCGCTGGCGTAGTGAACAACGCGACCGGCGGGATCTGGAGCGGCGGTTCAGGCACCTTCAACCCGAGCAACACGAACCTGAACGCGACCTACACACCGACACTCGGTGAAGTTGCTGCGGGCATGGTGACGCTCACCTTGAGCAGCACCGGCAATGGCTTGTGCAATGGTGTTTCCGATCAGATGGTCATCTTCATTGCTCCTTCACCGGTGGTGAACGCGGGAGTGGACCGCACGGTCTGCGCCAACAACGCTAGTGTGCAAATGGCCGGATCCGTGAGCAACGCGGGCGGTGGCATCTGGAGTGGCGGCACGGGCACCTTCTCGCCGAGCATCAACACACTGAACGCGGTGTACACGCCGAGCACTTCGGAGCTCGCGAACGGTTCCGTAACGCTAACACTGAGCAGCACCGGAAACGGTAGCTGCCTGTCGGTGAGCGATCAGATGGTGATCTTCTTCTCGCAGAGCCCCGTGGTGAACGCGGGTCTCGATCGCACGGTGTGCGCGAACGATCCGACGGTGATCCTGAACGGTTCCGTGACCATCGCCAGCGGTGGCGTATGGAGCGGCGGCGGCGGGACCTACACGCCGAACGCGAACACCCTCAACGCGAGCTACTATCCGAGCCCTGCTGAAGTGGCCCTCGGTACTGCGACGCTGACCCTGACTTCCACAGGTAATGGCTTGTGCAACGCAGTGAGCGACCAGATGGTGATCACCATCATCGCATCGCCGAGCGCGAATGCGGGCGCTGATATCGCGGTCTGCTCGAACAACGCACAAGTCCAACTCGGTGGATCCGTGAGCGGCGCCGGTGGCGGCCAATGGAGCGGTGGTGCAGGCACTTTTGCGCCGAGCATCGCATCGCTGAACGCGATCTACACACCCACCGCTGTAGAGATCACCGCTGGCACCTTGACCCTGACGCTGACCACGATCGGCAATGGCAACTGCGTTCCGGTGTCCGATCAAGTGCTCATCACTTTCACCGCATCGCCGACCGCGAATGCTGGTGGCGATGGCGTGCGCTGCGCGAACAATGCGAGCATCCAATTGAACGGAACTGTCACCGTTGCAAACGGCGGCACCTGGTCTGGTGCTGGTGGAACATTCACGCCGAATGCGAACGCTCTGAACGCTATGTACACACCTTCTGCTGGCGAACTCGCCGCAGGACAAGTGACCTTGACCCTGACCACCACGGGCAACAACGGTTGCGCGGCGATGAGCGATGCCGTGAGCTACACCTTCACGCCTGCTCCGACAGCCAACGCCGGTGTGGATCTCTTCACTTGTGCGAACAACCCATCGGTTACGTTGAATGGTGCGATCACCGTTGCGACTGGTGCTCTCTGGAGCGGCGGCAACGGCAGCTACACACCGAACAACAGCACGCTCAACGCGACCTATGTGCCGAGCGCCTCGGAGATCAGCGCGGGTACAGTGACACTCACGTTGACAACGGTCGGCAATGGAACTTGTAACCCGGTCACCGACCAAGTGATGATCACCATCAACCCATCACCGATAGTGAACGCGGGCACACCGCTGACCTCTTGCGCGAACAATTCTTCTGCTCAATTGGCCGGATCGGTGCAGAACGCGACCGGCGGTATGTGGAGCGGTGCAGGAGTCTTCACGCCAAGTGCCACGAACCTCAGCGCGACCTATACGCCAAGCAATGCGGAGATCGCTGCCGGTGCGGCGACGATCACGCTCACAAGCACCGGGAATGGCTTGTGCAATGCAGTGTCCTCGCAAGTGGTATTGACCATTACGGCTGCGCCGATCGTGGAAGCGGGTGTGAACCAAGTGCTCTGCGCGAACAATCCGATCGCACAACTCGCAGGTCAAGTGACGAACGCTACCGGTGCAACATGGAGTGGCGTCTCCGGCGCTTTCAGCCCGAACTCGAGCGCATTGAACGCATCCTACACACCGAGCACTGCGGAGATCGCGAGCGGTCAGGCGTGGCTCTTCCTCACATCGACCGGCAACGGCGGTTGTCTCGCAACAACAGACTCCGTGCGATTGCAATTCACTCCGGCGCCGACGGCCAATGCCGGGTTGGACATCCGCATCTGCGCGAACACCACGCAAGTGAACCTGAATGGTGCGGTGACCGTGGCAACCGGTGGCGCATGGAGCGGTGGCGCCGGTCTGTTCACGCCGAGCAATGCGGCACTGAATGCGAGCTACGCGCCAACGGCTGCGGAGATGGCATCGGGCCAATTCAACCTGATCCTGAGCACCACGGGCAACGGCAATTGCACGGTGGTGCGCGACAGTCTGGTGGTGATCGTGGATCCGGTTCCTGTGGTGAACGCCGGACCGGATCAGCAGATCTGCGCGAACAATTCGAACGTGCAACTCAACGGCTTCGTCGGCAATGCGCCGGGTGGCGCGTGGAGCGGTGGTGCGGGAACCTTCTTCCCGAGCAACACCATGCTGGCGACGCAGTACGCACCGACCGCAGCGGAGATCGCGGCTGGTTCGCTCACGCTGACCTTGTCTTCTACAGGAACGGTTTACTGCACAGCGGTGACCGACCAGATGACGATCATCTTCACCGGTGCGCCGATCGTGAGCGCCGGTAGCGACCTGCAGATCTGCGCGAACAACAGTGCGGTCCAACTCACCGGTAACGTCACCAACGCAAGTGGTGGAACTTGGACAGGCGCCAGCGGAACATTCGCGCCGAGCAGCAACGTGCTGAGCCCGGTGTACACGCCGAGCGCAGGTGAACTCGCGGCAGGCACGCTGTCCCTCTACTTGACGAGCACGGGCAATGGCAACTGCATTGCCGTACGCGATACGATGGTCGTGACCTTCACACCCGCTCCAACGGTGAATGCCGGAGCGGATCTGGACGTGTGCATGAACAACCCGGTGGTGAACCTCAACGGCTCCATCACTGTGGCTACGGGTGCACAATGGAGTGGAGGCCTCGGTACTTACACGCCGAACGCACAAACGCTGAATGCGCAATACGCGCCATCCAACTTCGAACTGGGATCGGGTAGCGTGCAACTCACGCTCACGACCACTGGAAACGGCAACTGCTTGGCTGTGACTGACCAAGTGACGATCACAGTTACGCCTTCACCAGTGGTGAATGCGGGTGCGGATGTGATCACTTGCTCGAACCAATTGCAAGTGCCGCTGAATGGAACCGTGCAAGGCGGTGCGACCACAGGCCTATGGAGTACGACCGGCACTGGACTCTTCAGTCCGACCGCATCCACGTTGAACGCGACCTACATCGCCAGCAGCCTCGATTCGTTGAGCGGTACGGTCGACCTCACGTTGACCTCGACGAGCAACGGTCTGTGCAACGCCGTGAGCGATGTACTGACCGTGACCATTCTGCCGAACGCGATCGCGGACGCGGGTGTGGATCAAGTCATCTGCTCCACCACGAACACGATCCAGATGAACGGAACGATCACCGGCAATGCGACCCAAGGCCAGTGGACCAGCACGGGCACTGGTAGCTTCTTACCGAATGCTGCGGACGCCAACGCGGTGTATCAGGTCGCATCGGGTGATCCTGCTCTAGGCACGATCACCTTCACCTGGAGCGTGAACAGTTGCGACAACGCGATGGACCAGATGGTGCTGACGATCACGCCTGCATCGGTGGCCAGTGCTGGTGCGGACCAAGTGACCTGCTACAACAACCTGAACATTGTGATCAATGGGTCGGTGAACGGTGCGTCGAGCAGCGGGACTTGGAGCACCTTGGGTAGCGGCGCCTTCGCCAACCCGAATACGGCGCTGAGCAACGTGTACCAGGCGAGCGCGAACGACCAGCTCGCCGGTGGTGCCTACTTGGTACTCACCGCTACGAGTACTGGTGTTTGCCAGGCGGCGATCGACACGATGTTCATCGCGATCCAACCTGCGGGCACCGTGAACGCTGGCGTTGATGTGACGGCTTGCGCGAACAACGGCGTAACGCAACTCAACGGAACACTGAGCGGTGACGCCACGCAAGTGCAGTGGACCACCTCTGGTACGGGCTCCTTCTTCCCGAACGCCAACGTGCTCACGCCGACCTATGTGCCGAGTGCGATCGACACCACGATCGGCATCCTCACGCTGACCCTTAGCGCACCGAACACCTGTAACAACGCAACGGACGCGATGCTGTTGACGCTGACCCCGGCGCCGTATGTGAACGCCGGTGCTGATCAGACCTTCTGCAATGCCGTGACGCAGTTCAACCTGAGCGGAACGATCTCCGGCATCACGAACATGGGCCAATGGACCACGACCGGTACAGGTACGATCGCGAATGCGGGCTCGTTGAACACGACCTACACGGCCAGCGCCGCGGATGTGGCGAACGGATCGATCGCCTTCACGCTCACCTCGCTGAACAACGCGAATTGCAATCCGGTGAGCGATGCGATGACCATCTATCTCACGAACGGCATTGTTACCAGCGCCGGTCCGGACCAGAACGTGTGCGTGCTCTCGAGCCAAGCCAACCTGCAGGGTAGCATCCAGAACGGATCACCTTCCGGTACATGGACATCCACCGGCACCGGCACATTCAGCCCGAACGCTGATGTCCTGAACGCGCAGTATTTCTTCTCCGCAGCGGATGTGACGAACGGATCCGTGGTGCTCACGCTCACTGCGACGAACACCGGTACCTGTCCGAGCACGCAGGACGCCATGGTGATCACGTTCGGCAACTCGAGCTACGCGTTCGCGGGCGCCGACCAAGCGCTCTGTGCGAATGCACCGATCGCGCAACTCGCGGGCAACTTCAGCGGCGGATCGCAGGGCATCACGTGGAGCAGCACGGGTTCTGGCTTCTTCAGCAACAACACGGATCCAAACGCGACCTACACGATGAGTGGTGCGGACATCACCTCGGGTAGCGTGCAGTTGACGCTCACCACCATCACGAACGGATCGTGCGCGGTCTCGAGCGATGCGATGATGATCTCGGTGAATGCGTTGCCGAACATCAATGCGGGTGCGGATATCGTGGCGTGTACAGCGGCTCCAGTGCAGATCACGGCCAACGCGGCGAATGCGAGCGGCGGAATGTGGACCACCTCGGGGTCGGGTACCTTCTTCGATCCCAATGCGCTGGCCACGCTCTATACGCCAAGTGCTGCGGATAGCCTTGCAGGTGTCGTGACACTTACCGTGACCACCACGGGTATGGCGCCATGCAGCGCCGTGTCCGATCAACTGGTGATCAGCTTCGGCGGCGGTCTGGATGCGGAGGCTGGCGCGGATGTGGTCGCATGCAGCACTGATCCGAACATCGCACTGAACGGGGTGGTGGCCGGAACGACGACAGGCACATGGACCACCAGTGGTACGGGTGCCTTCATGCCGAGCGCCAGTGCGCTCAACGCGACGTACATCCCTGGTGCTGCTGATTACGCGATCGGTAACATCAACCTGATCCTGAGCACTACGAACAACCTTGGCTGCCCAGCGGGTCGCGACACCCTAGTGGTGAGCTACCACGTGCCGCCGACGGTGAACGCTGGTGCTGATGTGTTGCTCTGCAATGGTCTGCAGAACGTACAGTTGAATGGCAGTGCGCAGAACCAAGGTTCTGTGCAATGGGCCACCATGGGCACGGGCAGCTTCACACCGAATGTGAACACGTTGAATGCGACCTACATACCGACCGCGAACGATAGCATCGCCGGTGGTGTGTACTTGGTGCTCACGGCCTTCGGAACGGGCACCTGTGCGAACGCATCGGACTCTGTCCTGATCGACATCGGACCGACACGCATTGCGAATGCGGGTGTTGACCAGAACATCTGCGCCAACGGCGGTGCGATCCTACTTACTGGAACGATCACCGGTGTAACGGGTGGCGTTTGGACCACCAACGGAACGGGCTCGTTCGCACCGGATGCAACAGCACTTAACGTAGGCTACGTTCCTAGCGCCACCGATCTCGTGTTCCCACAGTTGCAGTTCGTGCTGAACACGACAGGCAACATGGGCTGCCCGGCACACACGGATACGGTCATGGTCGCGCTTCAGCAACCACCAACGGTGAATGCTGGTGTGGATGTGACCACGTGCGATGCTTCGGCTGATGTACAACTGAACGGATCATTCAACGGTGCGACGGCCATCCATTGGACCACGAACGGATCGGGCGTCTTCGTTCCGAACGCAGATGCACCGAACGCAGTGTACCAACCCAGCGTGGCGGATTCGCTTGCGCAGAACGTGCTGTTGATCCTCTCGACCACGGGCAATCAATTCTGTCCGGTTGCTGCGGATACCATGCACCTATCCTTCGTCAATCCATTGATCGCGGGCTTCACATTCGGCAACCCGTGCGCAGGTTCACCGACGCTCTTCAATGATGCGAGCATCACGAGCGGTTCCGCCATCATCGGTTGGAACTGGACTTTTGGCACCGGCACCACAGCTACGGGCCCACAAGCCACAGCGACCTTCCCGACCGCAGGTCAGTACACCGTCTCGCTCACCGTCTTCTCACAAAGCGGTTGCCACGCGACGTACAACGCGGTGATCGACGTGGTCGCTTCGCCGGTCGCTGGCTTCAGCATCGAAGGCGATCCGTTCACCGACACGCCGATCGTCTTCACGGACCACTCCTTCGGCGCTACCGGCTGGCAGTACAACTTCGGCGATGGCACCGGTTCATTGGCCTCTGCTCCGACGCACGAGTACACCGAGGCGGGTCAGTTCCTGATCGTGCAGACCGTGGTGAACGCCGCCGGATGTGCGGATCACGACTCGCTGCTGGTCAGCATCACTGTGAAGGACATCCTTCCGCCGAAGCTGCCGAATGCCTTCAGCCCGAATGGTGACGGCGTGAACGACGTGTTCTATGTGCGCGGCGGACCGTTCGCAACCATGCACCTCCGCGTGTACAATGGCTGGGGCGAACTGGTCTTCGAGACCGAGGATCCCACCTTCGGCTGGGACGGCACACATGACGGCACTCCGGAGATCAATGGGGTGTATGTCTACTCCGTGGTCGCCACGACAACCGATGGAACACTGCACGATCGTTCCGGCAAGATCTCACTCATGCGATAAGCCAACCTGAGCAACATGATGAACATGAACAAATTTCCCGCGCTGTTCCTCGCACTTTGTGTGAGCGGCGGAACCATGGCCCAGGACGCGCATTTGTCCCAGTACGAGACCGCGCCGAACACCTTGAATCCCGCGCTTACGGGGATGTTCGAGAATGCGGACTTCCGCATGACGAGCAATGTGCGCAGCCAGTGGAACAGCCTTTCGAGTAGCTTCCTCACCACCGGATTCGCGTACGACATCGCTTTGCAGAACCGTTTCGGAGCGGGGTTGTACATGACCAACTTCAACCAAGCGGGTATTGTGAACACCTTCCAGATCGGTACCTCCGGTGCCTACAACGTGTCGGGGAAGAGCGCGCACCACACGTTGTCCGTAGGGGTGCACATGGGTCTGATCTACAAGAAGGTGAACGACCAGCAGCTACTCTGGGACAGCCAGTACAACGATGGGTACTTCGACAGCGACCTGCCTTCAGGGGAGATCCTGCAACGCGGTTCGCGTTTCATGCCCGACCTCTCCGCAGGGGTGGCCTACCGGGGCACGAATAGTCGCAAGCGCGTGAACCCGTTCGGCAACTTCGCACTGTTCCACGTCACCACGCCGGATGAATCGATCCTGCGCACCACGAAGAGCGATCTGCCGATCCGGTACTCCGTCAACGCCGGAGCGCGGGTGGAGTTCAATGAAGGAATGTACCTGATCCCGATGGGGTTGTACATGCTGCAGGGGAAGGACCAGATGATCAATGCGGGCCTGCTCGCCGAGGTCAACATCATGGGGACCCCGTACAGCGCGGTGGCTGGTTGCTCCTATCGCGTGAACGACGCGGTGATCGCGCAAGTGGGTCTGAAACACAACAACGCTGCCTTCCGCTTCAGCTACGACATCAACGTGTCACCGCTGCAGACCTATACGCGGAAGAACGGCGCCTTCGAATTCTCCATCCTTTATTACGGCACGCACAGCGGTCGGCAGCGCAGGGCGACGAGCAGCGCGTTCTGAGTTACACCTTAAGATCGTTGCCGGGTAGAATAACCCGCCATTCGCATCGAAAGGCCATGATCAGTGCATGCAACCCATCCACAGCTCAGTACGCACCTTGAACGCCTTAGGGGCAAAGCGCCGAAGTGTGATGAGCAAAGAGTCGGAAGCGATCGAGTCCGAAATGGAAGTTACCAGAGCGAAGGTGCCGGGTGCTGCGGTCATGTATGCATCGAGATACTCCATGCTCAATGCATTGCTTGGGAAACGGCGAGGCACATAATGTCCACGATACAGCTCGTCGTCGGAGTCCAGGGGCACGATGATCGAATCGCGCTGCGGGTCATAGGTGCGCCCTAAGCTGTCGATGTCGTTTTGGAGGGTGGAGGATAATGAGGTCATCATCTTCTCCAAGGCTCGATAATCCTTGCCGGTGTCTGCGATAACCACGTCGAAGACTTGATCCAGGTCGTTGTAGTCCTCCACCACCAAGGAGTCCGATAGTTGGACCTGTGGGCTATCAACCGCGACCGGGACCTCGGTCACTTCCGTTTGCGCGATGCGCGAACAGGAGCCGAGAACTATGGAAAAGGAGAGGAATGCAATGGGGCGCATTGCCCAAAGATGGAGCGCAATCAACCCTTCAGCGCCTCAGCCCCGCCAACAATCTCCAGAATCTCACCTGTGATCGCTGCTTGACGCGCCTTGTTGTAAGACAGCTTCAGGTCCTTCAAAAGATTGTCGGCATTGTCAGTGGCCTTGTGCATGGCGGTCATGCGCGCACCGTGCTCGCTGGCGAAACTGTCCAGCAGCGCTTTGTAGAGTTGGATCTTCAGGCTCTTGGGCACGATCTCCCGCACGATGGTGGCGCGGTCCGGTTCCATGATGTGGTCCGTCTTTGTGGCGGCAGAACCGGGAGCGGCTTGCGTGGGCAACACGGGAAGGAATTGCTCCTCCGTGGTGATCTGCATCGCCGCGTTCTTGAACTTGTTGTAGAAGAGCACCACGCGATCGTAGTGGCCTTCGGCGAACTGCGTCATCAGTAACTCGGCGACCGGAGCCACCTTGTCGAAGTTCAATCCATCGAAGAGGTTCGCGAGATCCGTCGGCAATTTGGGATCCAACAGGCCGCCACGACGATAGAGGTCCATGGCCTTCTTGCCGATCGGCATCACCGTCACTTCCTGACCATTGCCCTTGGCATCGATCATCGCCTTGCGCACCAAGCGGAACACTTGTGTGTTGAAGGCGCCCGCCAGTCCACGGTTGCTCACGATCGGCACAAGCAACACCTTCTTCACCGGACGTTGCGCGCTGTAAATGCCTTCATTGCTGTCCAACGAAGCGCTCACGTTGCTGAGGATGTTCTGCAGCTTCTCCGCATAAGGACGCATGCGCACGATGGCATCCTGGGCACGACGCAACTTGGCCGCGCTCACCATCTTCATGGCCGCGGTGATCTGCTTGGTGCTGTTCACCGAGACGATCCGTCCGCGTACCTCTTTCAGGTTGGCCATTGTTGCGCGAGTTTGCGAGTTCCTTAGCGACTAGCGGCGAGTTCACTTATCACTTGCCGCTGGCCGACTTGCTGCTGTCTTAGTTATCCAGGCTCTTCACCAGATCAGCCGCCACGCTTTCCAGCGTTCCGGTGATCGTGTCGTTGTACTCGCCCTTCTTCAATGCTGCGAGCACATCCGCGTGCTTGTTGCGCAGCATGGTGATGAATTCGACCTGGAACTGCTTGATGTTCTTCACCGGGACCTTGGTGAGCAGCCCCTTCGTTCCGCAGTAGATGATCGCGATCTGCTCCTCCACGCGCATCGGGCTGTTCTGCCCTTGCTTCATGAGTTCCACGTTGCGCGCACCCTTATCGAGTACCGCTTTCGTAGCCGCATCGAGGTCGGAGCCGAACTTCGAGAAGGCTTCCAATTCGCGGTAAGCGGCCTGGTCCAGTTTCAGCGTACCGGCCACTTTCTTCATGCTCTTGATCTGCGCGTTACCACCTACGCGGCTCACGCTGATCCCTACGTTGATCGCCGGGCGAACACCGCTGAGGAAGAGGTTGCTCTCCAGAAAGATCTGTCCATCGGTGATGGAGATCACGTTCGTCGGGATGTACGCGGATACGTCACCGGCTTGCGTCTCGATGATCGGCAATGCGGTCAACGAACCGCCGCCCTTCACCTTGCCTTTCAGCGAGACGGGTTGATCGTTCATCTGCGCGGCCACGGTGTCGTCGGCGATCACTTTCGCGGCGCGCTCCAACAAGCGGCTGTGCAGGTAGAATACATCACCGGGGTACGCCTCGCGGCCCGGTGGACGACGCAGCAGGAGGGATACCTCGCGGTACGCCACAGCTTGCTTGGAGAGATCATCATACACGATCAGCGCAGGACGACCGGTATCGCGGAAGTATTCGCCGATGGCAGCACCGGTGAAGGGTGCGTAGAATTGCATTGGTGCAGGATCGCTTGCGTTCGCCGCCACCACCGTGGTGTAGGCCATGGCGCCAGCTTCCTCCAATACTTTCACGGTGCCGGCAACGGTAGAGCCCTTCTGGCCGATGGCCACATAGATGCAATACACGGGCTTGCCGGCCTCGAAGAATTCCTTCTGGTTGATGATGGTGTCGATGGCCACCGTGCTCTTGCCGGTCTGGCGGTCACCGATGATGAGTTCGCGTTGGCCACGGCCGATCGGGATCATGGCGTCCACCGCCTTGATGCCTGTCTGCAGAGGCTCCTTCACCGGTTCACGGTAGATCACCCCAGGAGCTTTGCGCTCCAGTGGCATCTCGAACAATTCGCCTGTGATCGGGCCTTTGCCATCGATCGGTTCGCCGAGCGTGTTCACCACACGGCCCACCATGCCTTCGCCGGTGTTGATGCTGGCGATGCGCTTGGTGCGCTTCACAGTGTCGCCCTCCTTGATCCCTACCGAGGGACCGAGCAATACCACACCGACGTTGTCCTCCTCGAGGTTCAATACGATACCACGCAGGCCGCTGTTGAACTCCACGAGTTCGCCGCTCTGCACGCTGTTCAGACCATAGATGCGGGCGATACCATCACCCACTTGGAGCACGGTACCGACCTCTTCGAGTTCCGCCTCGCTGCGGAAACCGGCGAGTTCTTGCTTGAGGATCGCCGTTACTTCGGCTGGATTCACTTCGGCCATGATGGGAAGTCGTTAGATCGAGGGGATGTAAGGGTTCTTGGAGAATTCGCGGCGCAAGTCGTTCAACCGGCGGCTCACGCTACCGTCGTACAACTCATCGCCTATGCGGATGGACACGCCACCGATCAGTTCGGCATCGACCTTCTCCACCAATTCAATTGACATACCGGGGTGCTGCTTCTTGGCGATGGCCAGCACTTTGGCACGCGCACTCTCGTTCAGCGGAATGGCGGAGGCCACCTGCGCCACCACAATGTTCTTATGGACCTTGTACAGTTCGCTGAACGCGGCGGCCACATCGGGGAGCAAGCGCTCGCGGCCTTTGCGCACAAGGATGCCCATGAACGCGGTGGTAAGCTGGCCAACCTTGCCAGCGAACACCAGATCAAGGATCTTGTCCTTCTTGCCGGCCTTCACGACCGGACTGTTCAACAGCGTTCGCAGATCGCGGCTTCTGGAACAGGTCGTGGCCACCAATTGCATGTCGCTGTGCACGCCTGCGAGCACGCCCTTTTCCTGGGCAAGCTCCATCAGCGAGCGGGCGTAGCGGTAAGCGACCGGTGCGATGTTCATGACTTGCGCAACTCGGCCTCGGCCATCACTTTATCCACGAGGGTGTGCTGTGCGGCACCGGTCTCGAGCTTGTCCTTCAGGATGCGCTCCGCAACGAGAATGCTCAACGAGGCCACCTGGTTCTTCATCTCGGTGATCGCCGCGTTCTTCTCGTTCTGGATGTCCGCACGAGCGCGGGTGAGGATCGCATCGCCTTCTGCTTTCGCGCGGACCTTCGCTTCGGAGATCTCCTTGTCGCGGATGTCGCGAGCCTCCTTCAACAGGAGTTCGCGGTCCTCTCGGGCTTGGCGCATGATCTCCTCATTGCTCGCGGCCATCTTGGCCATGTCCTCGCGCATCTTCTTCGCTTCGTTCAGCGCATCGGCGATGGATGCTTCACGCTCCTTGAGTCCATTGAGGATGGGCTTCCAGGCGAATTTGCGCAGAATGAAAAGCACGATCAGGAATGACAGTGTCATCCAGAAGATGAGCCCGAAGGAAGGCTCTACGAGACTCACGAGCAGCATAGCTGTACGGGTTTAGGGATCGATGGAAAAGAGCGCTGGGCGATGATCACATCGCGGCCGGCATCTCCTTCAGCACCACCAACAGGCCCACCACCATCGCGAAGAAGGCAGCGCCTTCCACGAGAGCAGCGGTGAGGATCATGTTGGCGCGCAGGTCGTTCATGGCTTCCGGCTGGCGAGCCATGGCTTGAACGGCGTCACCACCGATGCGGCCGATGCCCACACCGGCACCGAGAGCTGCGAGACCAGCGCCGAGAGCGGCGATACCATAACCTACACCGAGGTCGAGAAGGACGGAAAGGAACATGTGCTTGGGGTTGTGTTGATTAGATGATGGATTCCTTGTGTTCGTGAGGTGCTTCCAACGCCGCACCGATGTACATGGCGGAGAGGAAGGTGAACACATAGGCTTGTATGAAGGCGACGAGCAATTCGAGCATGCTCATGAACACCGTGAAGGCGAGCGACATGATGGAGACACCGTAGCCGGCGCCAGCGTTGGTCTCCCCGAAGACGAAGATCAAGCAGAAGAAGCTCAGGGCGATGATGTGGCCGGCCGCCATGTTGGCGAACAACCGGATCATCAGCACGAATGGCTTGAGGAACATGCCCAGGATCTCCACCGGGGTGAGGATGAACAGCACCCACTTCGGGACTCCCGGCATGGCCAGGATGTGCCCCCAGTAGTTCTTGTTGCCGTTGATGGTGACGATCACGAAGGTGATCAGCGCCAGCACCAAGGTCACCGCGATATTGCCCGTGAGGTTGGCGCCACCGGGGAAGAACGGCACCAGGCCCATGAGGTTGTTGAGGAAGATGAAGAAGAAGGCCGTGAGCAGGTACGGCATGTACTTCTGGTACTTGTGCTCGCCGATGGCGCTCTTGGCCACGTCGTCCCGCACGAAGAGGATGATCGGCTCCAGCAGGTTCTGCATACCCGTGGGTGCCTGTCCAGCCCGGCGCGTATAGGCTTTCGCAACACTGATGAAGATGACCAATAGGATGGCGAGGCTGATGAACAGGCTCAGTACGTTCTTGGTGATGCTGATGTCCCAGATGTTGGCCGTTGCAGCCTCGTCCACATTACCGGCGGCATTCACCGCGACCACCTCGCTCTCATTCAACGCGTAGCCCTCATAGGTGGCATGCCCATGTTCGAACCGCGAACTGCTGAATACCTGCAAGCCACGCTGCGTATCGAACAGGATCACCGGCAGGGGGAGCGTGGTGTGGCCCCAGAGGTGCCAGCCGTGCTCATCACCGATGTGGTCCATGATGAGCTTGCCCGCATTGAACTTGCCTCCGCCTTGTTCGGCATGGGCGATGGTATGTGCATCGGCCACCGTTGCAGGTGCTTCTTCCGCGTGATCGTGTGCAATTTCGCCGTGGTCGTGTCCCTCATCCTGCGCATACGCGGACCCCATCAACAGGGTCCCGATCAGCAGGGAAGCTAGGCGTAGTAAGGCTTTAAGCGACATCATGCACAGAGGACACCCTCCTCATTTCGGCCGCAAATGTAGATATCCATACGGATCGCAGCAATGGAATATGTGGATCCGCGGATCCTAAGGTCTTCCGGTCTCCTTGAACAGGTAGACCATCGAGCCTATGATGCCGAGCAAACTCAAAGCAATGGTGAAGAGCGGAAACTTCCACGCCAATTCCTTGTCCAGCCACCAACCACCGAAGGTGAAGGCGAGGATGATCCCGATCATGGTGAAGCCCAGACCCGTATACCGTAGGTAGCTATTGTAGTTCCGGCGTACTTGGCCCAAATCCCCCTCGTCCTGCCTCTTCGCAGCACTCATTCACCGGAAGGCTTGCGGGACAGCTTTGTGAGGCGGACCGTGCTGAAGGTGAGGAAGGCCAAGTATAAGAGTGCAAAGACCAATGCGGCCGGTACCGCATCGGTGCCAGGTACGGTGATCAGCACTAACGCGAGCAAGGCCAGGCTCAGCACCATTTTCAACATCAACGCCGCCATGAAGCGACGCACGAATCCCTTGGGGTCCCTGGCCATGGCGCGCTCCTGCCATGCATGCAAGCCGATGGTCATCAGCCCGAACCACGCCACGAACGTTCCGTGCAATGCAGTGAAGGCGATGCCGAGCGCGAATAGAACGAGCCATGTGACCACCAAGCAAATGGCCGCGAATACAACTATAGGAAGTACGAACGACCAACGGCGTGGAGCCATGGTCCGCGATCAACGCGAGGCCTGCACGGGCTGTTCGCTTCGTGCGCTCTCGGTGCGAAGACGCGCCGGGTCCATTTCCTTCACCACGCCACCGGCCATGCTACAGTTGCCGGTGAAGATGGCGCCGGGTTCGATGGCGAGCTTCTTCGTGTTGATATCGCCTTGGAGCTTGGCCGTGGCCTTCAGGCTCAAGAGGTCCTGGCAGTTGATCTTGCCGATCACGGTGCCCTCGATATCGCTGCTCTGGCACACCACTTCCCCTTCGATCACGCCGCTCTGGCCCACGATCACGCGACCACGTGCATGCACGGTGCCCTTCACCTTGCCATCGATGCGGATATTGCTGTCACTGCGGATCTCGCCTTCAATGGAGGTGCCCTCCATGATGCTGTTGATCTTGCCGGTATTGATGGGTTCGCTGGGCTTGGTCATGGGCGGGTCGGAGGGTTTGTCACTTCGGAACATGGTCCGTGGAGCTTAGGTGGTTCGTGGAAGCGTCAGCGCAAATATAGCCGCGTTCATGGCATATCCTACTGACCGTCAAGGTACTGCTGCTGAAACCATTCCAAGTACCCGGCAACGTCCTTGGACTTGAACAAGGTGACATAGTTCTCTGGCGTGATCGCGAAGCACGGGAAGCCCATGTTGTTGATCCCTTGGAGAAGATCCTGGTTGCCCATGAAGAGCGCGTGGTATTCCATCGCTTTCATCTTGTTCGGCAAGGTGTTCACGAGTATGATCTGGTTCTGCGGATCGAGGAACGTCGGAGGGAGCACCTCCAGCGGCGTGTTGAGGAAGTAGGTCTGGTTGAAATTGGAGATGGCGGAGCGCACCGTGCTGATGTCGTTGCCTTCGTTCGGGACCACCACAGCGTATTGGTGTGGGCCATTGCCTTTGGTGTAGAGCGGGGCTGAAGGTGGAACGGGCTTCGGCGCACCACCACCTTGACCATCCAAGCTGGCCAACAATTCGTCCGCGCGCTGCGCCTCTTCCGTTCCCGGGAAACCGGAACGTACCGCTGTGAGTGCTGTGCGGAAACCGCTGACATCCCGTGTTCCCCCCACCGCCAGCGCTTTGAGCAAATAGTATTTCGGACGGAAGTAATTGTGGGGCTCTTCGGTGATGACCCGATCACACGCCGTGATCACCGGGTAATAGGAATACGCGCGGTACAGCAAGTACACTTCACGGTAGGCAGCCTCCTCCTCCTTCCTTCGAACCTCGTCCCCCATCAGGACGTTCGGGTCGAGCACCAAGCGCGCGAACTCCGAATTCGGCCAACGCTGCACGATGATGTCCGCGTAGGTCTGCGAGCCGACGCCATCCAGAGAGAACCAACCGGCACGCTCTTTCTCCAAGTAGATCCGGTACAGCTGGTAGTGGCTCTCCGGGGTGTAGCGGCACTCTTCGAAGCGGTTGTTCAAGACCTCGAAGCTCTCGATCGCATTGTCCACATCCTTCAACTGCTCCTTGTAGATCATACCGCTCACATAGAGTGCTTCGCACACACGTCCGTTGGATGCGGCCACTGCGGCTTCGTCCTTCGGGATGTCGCGCATGTAGAATTCAGGATCCTTCCATTCGGCCTCCTTGTGGTCGGTCACATCACCCTCCTTGCCGACCGCATCCTCATCACCGCCTTGGGCTGCGGCGCTACCGCTCTTGTCCTTCCGCCGCCAGTTGTCCTCCAAGGCCCGGTTGCCCCATTTCTTCCGGAAATTGCTCAGGCCTCGTCCGATCTGTGTGGGGTCGTAGAAGTACCAATTCCCTCGCGTTCCTGTGCCGGGTTGTGGTGGTGGCGGGGCTTGTTGCGCCAGTTCCCGCGCTTCGGCATCGCGGCGTTCCTTGTCCGCTTCGGCGTCCTCGCGCTCGCGGATGATGCTTCGGACCCTCTTCGCCAGTTCATCAGGGTCCAACCCCATCAGGGCTTGCAAACTGTCCTCGCGTTCAATGATCGCGAGTTGCTCCACCAGATCGCCCAACACGCGTGCGCGGGTATCCACTTCCTCGTAGCGTGCGTGGGTCTCGGCGAGCAACGAGCGCGTGCTATCGTAGTACTGTTGCGCAGGGATGTAGGCGCGGTCATCGAAATAGATGTCGGCCATTTTCAAAAAGCTCTTCGCCTTCTGCTTGGTGTCCGTGGTGCTCACCCGCACACTGGTCATCAATTGGTCCATGGCGGCGGTGTCCTTGCGCTCTTTCAGATCGAGATCCGCCAAGGCGTAGTGGATCATGTCGAAGTGGTCGATGTGCTTGTTGTCGCGCAACATCGACTTCAGTTTCTTCCGCATCGCCTTGGTGTTGCCTTTGTTGGAGGCCAGCGCTTGGAAGATCTGCGCGTGGAAGGCGATCTCATAAGGTGGCGACATCTTCACCACGGCGGCATACTGCGCAATGGCCTTCTCCTCGTGTCCCTTCAACTCATACAACTGCGCCAGGATGAACGCCCAGCGGATGCGTTCCCGCTTGTGTTCCGCCAATCCAACAGCGCGTTCCAAGTGCATGATGGCATCATCCACCTTGCCGCGCTTCAGTTCCAATTCAGCCTGCACTGCGGACAATTCGCCTTGGTCGAGGCCTTTGGGCAGCTTCTTCGCATCACGCACGTGATCCAACGCGCTCTGGGCCTTGGCGTACTGTTCCAATTGGATCGCGGTCCGCGCCAACCAGATCTGGCTCTCCAGTTCGCGGTTGCTTCCCTTGAACTTGCGGCCGATGTACGTGAAGCCTCTTTCGGCCTCGTAGAAGTTGCGCTTGTAGAACTGGCTCTTGGCAATGACGAACCACGCATCGTCGATCCAGGCATTCTTCTCCTTGCCCTGGATGTCCATGCTGTGCCGCTCGATCACCAGCGAACACTTATCGATGCATTTCTCCAGGTCCGGTACGGCGTTGCGCGATTGTTCCTCCGTGCCGTAAACGAACAAGGGCAGGATCTGGTCGAAGTCGTCCTGGTGGGCATCCTCGATGTCCATCACCAGTTCGTTCAACTTCTCGTGCGCGTTGAACCAACCGTTGTCCCGCGCGGTTAGTCGGTGGAAGGTCCGGTTCAGGAAGGCATCCTTCTCCTGGGAGCATGCAGCGAGCAATGCGCACAGGCACAAAAAGGCCACCAAGGGCAGAAGGATGGGTCGGGAACGGCGCACGGAACGGATAACTACGAACGGGCGAAGTTATTTCATCGTGCGCAAGCGGAGGGCAGTCGCGACCTTTGCGCGATGGCCATTTCGAAAGGGGATCGTCGCAGGAAGAAGCGTGGCTTTCTGGCCCGCCTGCGCAGCCGGTACCGGTTGGTGCTGATCGATGACGGAACTTTCGAGGAACGTTTCAGCCTGCGCTTGAACCGGTTGTCCGTGTTGGCGATCGGCGTGGTGACCTTCCTATTGTATGGTGCGCTCATCGCTTCAGTGATCGTCTTCACGCCCCTGAAGCGCTTCATTCCGGGGTATTCGGACCAGGAAACGAAAATGAACGCCTACCGCAGCACCTTGATGGCGGACTCCTTGGATCTGGTGGTGGGGGACCAGGAAGCGTACATCGCCAACCTGCGCGCCATCCTTCGCGGTGATCTCCCTGCGGACAGCACTAGTTTGCTTCAACCCAAGCCGGTGAAGCCGCAGCCGTCGGATCTGAAACCGGGCCTGCACGATAGCCTCATGCGTGCGCGCGTGGATCAAGAGGAACAGTACAGTTTGGTGGAAGGACAGGGTTCGTCGGAGCGTCGGGAATTGGCCAGTGTCCTGTTCATGCCGCCGGTTCGTGGGGTGGTCACCAGTGGTTTCGATCCCGGCAATGGCCACTACGGCGTGGATGTGGTGACCCCCGGGGATGAAGCGGTGAAAGCCTGCTTGGCCGGAACCGTGATCTTGGCGAATTGGACGACCGCCGATGGACACATCATCCAGATCCAACACAGCAACGGCCTCACCAGTGTGTACAAGCACAACCGTGTCCTGTTGCGCAAGGTCGGCGACCGCGTGAAGGCCGGCGAAGCGATCGCGATCGTGGGGAACACCGGTGAGAACAGTACCGGCCCGCACCTCCACTTCGAACTCTGGCACAATGGCGACGCGGTGGACCCCGGCGCCTTCATGGCGTTCAAATGATGGCGTTCGCGTAGCTGCGGCCAACTCCCGATGTCCGTCAAGTCCACCTTCGCCAAACTGCTTGCTCGCCGGGAGACCGATGCGGTGATGCGCCGCGCGATGGATCCTGTGGTCGCGCAGCAAGCGGTGTTGAGTGAATTGATCCGCTTCGGTGGTGATACCGCGTTCGGACGCGAGCACCGGATCCATGATGTGCGCGATCACGCCGGATTGCAACAAGCGGTTCCGCTGCGCGATTACGAAGGCTTCCGGCCGTACATCGAACGGGTCCGCTTCGGGGAGGATGATGTGCTCTGGCCCGGCAAGCCACTATACCTGTGCAAGACCAGCGGCACCACCAGCGGCGCGAAGTACATCCCCATCACCAAAGAGAGTTTGCGCAACCACATCGGCAGTGCGCGCCGTGCATTGCTCGCGTACATCGCGCACAGCGGTCAAGCTGATTTCGTGAACGGGAAGATGATCTTCCTGCAAGGCAGTCCGGTGTTGGATACGCACGGCCACATCCCCATCGGAAGGCTCAGCGGCATCGTGGCGAACCACGTTCCGCGCTACTTGCTGCGCAACCGCATGCCGTCGTTCCGGACGAACAGCATTCCGGATTGGGAAACGAAGGTGGAAGCGATCGTTACGGAAACGATGCGCGCCGACATGCGCTTGATCAGCGGGATCCCCGCGTGGGTGCAGATGTATTTCGAACGGGTGCTCGCGCGCACTGGCAAAGCCAACGTGAAGGAGGTGTTCCCGAACTTTTCGCTCTTCGTGTACGGCGGCGTGAACTACGCGCCGTATCGCAGCCGCATGGAAACGCTCATCGGCGGCTCTGTGCCGAGCGTGGAGTTGTTCCCCGCCAGCGAGGGCTTCATCGCCTATCAGGACAAGAGCCACGAGGAAGGTTTGCTGCTCGTGTTGGACAACGGCATCTACTACGGCTTCCTTCCCATTAACGGGGACCGTCATCCCGGCCTTGAGCCGGGATCTCGTCAAGCCTCAGTGCTCTCCATTGCGGAAGTCGAACTCGGTGTGCAGTACGCCCTCGTCCTCTACACCAACGCCGGACTGTGGGGCTACGAGATCGGCGACACCATCAAGTTCGTGTCGCTCTCCCCGCCGCGCATCGTCGTCACCGGTCGCACCAAGCATTTCACCAGCGCGTTCGGTGAGCACGTGATCGCCGAGGAAGTGGAAGGCGCGTTGAAGGATGCCATGGCCGAAGTGCCGTGCGAAGTGGCCGAGTTCACCGTGGCGCCGCAGCTCGCGCCCACCGAAGGACTGCCCTACCACGAGTGGCACATCGAGTTCGCCGCCGCACCGAATGACATGGCGCGCTTCTGCGAGGTGATGGACGCCGCCCTGCAACGCCGCAACCCCTACTACAAGGACCTGATCACCGGTAAGGTGTTGCGGCCGTTGGTGGTGCGCTCACTTCCACGCGGGGCCTTCGCGGCGTGGATGAAAGCACGCGGCATGAACGATGCGCAAAGCAAGGTGCCGAGGTTGGCGAATGATCGGAAGTACGTGGAGGGGTTGGGATAACGGGTGCGTACTTTCGCTTGCCCAATGAACGTGTTGAACAAGGCGGAATTACTGGAAGTGCTTCACCTGCACGGAGCGGAGATCTCCGCATTCGGAGTGGAGCGCTTGGGCTTGTTCGGTTCGTTCGCACGCGACGAGGCCCGCGCTGACAGCGATGTGGATCTGCTTGTCGAGTTCGATCCGGCGCGCAAGTCACTGCGCAATCTGGTCGGCCTTTCACGCTTCCTGCACGAACTGCTCGGACGCTCGGTGGAACTGGTCACCCCGCAGTCGCTGAACCGCTTCACGGCGGAGCACATCCTAAAGCAGGTCGAGCATGTCCCCCTCACTGCTTGACTTCCTGAAACACATCGAAGCGGAGTGCGACTACCTGATGCGCTTGCGCAAGGACCGCGACCGCGCGGCCTTGTTGGACGATGAAACAAATAGCCGTGCGATTGTGCGCAGTTTGGAGGTCATTGGCGAGGCCGTGAAGAAACTACCGGTCGAACTGCGCCAGAAGTATCCGAACATCAACTGGTCGGAAATGGCCGGCATGCGCGACGTTCTCATCCATCACTATTTCGGAATCGACTACGATATCGTTTGGGATGTCCTGGAGAACGAGATACCGGCATTGCACACCGCGTTGCATCGGATCATCGAAGCGGAAGACCGGGCATGAACGATGCGCAAAGCAAGGTGCCGATGTTGGCGAATGACCGGAAGTACGTGGAGGGGTTGGGGTGATCGCGCTGGTTGCATCCACGGCGCCGACTATCCGTTCGTATCCACTCAACCGATCACAACCTTGCGCATGAGCCGGGTACTTCCACTTGTAAGTCGCAGGACGTAGGTCCCTGGAGCCAGGTCACCGGTATCGATCGTCGGGTTGATGGACGATGATCGCTGTTGCAGCACCGCGTTCCCCAATAGGTCGAACAAGGTGATGTGGATCTCCGCACCGCTCCATCGGTCGTTCAACTGGATCGTCAGGTGATCCCGTGCGGGGTTCGGGAGGATCAACACCCCCTCGTCCGCTGCTTGTTCTTCCACGCCTACGAACGTGTTGTTCAAGCGCGCGATGCGATTCCGTCCGACACCATTGACCTTGTGGAACTGGCCGCCGATGATGAGCGCACCGCCAGTCTGTGTGGCCAACGCCATCACGCTGGAAGTTGAGAACTGTGCCATCTCTGCGCCTATCCCTGTGTTGAAGGATGAATCCAGGGAGCCATCGGCATTCACACGTGCCACATTCCCCCGGACCGCGCCGCCGTAGTGGTCGAACTCGCCACCGATGATCACTTTTCCATCGCCCTGAAGCAGGCAGGTCATCACATAGCTGTTCGCTCCGTTGGCACTGTTGAACGAGGCATCGAGCGAACCGTCGGGGTTCAATCGTGCGACCCGTTTGCGCTGGGTTGCACTGTAACTCGTGAAATCACCGCCGATGATGATGCGCTGATCCGGTTGCAGCTGTACGCTGCGCACAGTAAGGTTCGGTCCAGCACCCGGGTCGAAGGAGAGGTCCACGGACCCATCCCACGCCAACCGCGCAATGTTATTCCGTGTGGTGCCATTGAAGGAGGTGAAAGCACCGGCGATCACAACACTGCTATCCGGCTGTAGCGCGAGGGAGTAGACCGAGGGAACGACACCGCCGAGCACACCCGTACCGGGATCGAAGCTTGTGTCCAAGGTGCCATCCGGCAGGATCCGTGCGATGCCTTTTCGCGCCGTGCCGTTGTAGTTGTTGAAGGTTCCCGCGATGATGATCCGCCCATCCGGCTGCAGTGCCATGGCATGCACGGCCCCGTCCGTGCCCAGCCCGGGATCCAAGGAGGGGTCGAGGGCGCCATCAGCGTTCAGGCGCGCGATGCCCAGCCGGGGCAGTCCATCAAAGCTGCTGATGAACCCGGCGATCAGGATCCGCCCATCCGGTTGCACCACGATCGCTTCCACATTGTTCCCACATCCTTCACCAACAGGTCCGAAGTCGGGGTCCAGCGTGCCATCGGCATTGAGCCTGATCACGCGGCGGGCCACCTCGCCATTGTACAAGGTGAACGCGCCACCGACGAGCAACTTGCCATCGTTCAGCGGAGCCACCGCCAATACCGAGAGGTTGGCGCCGGTACCGGGTCCGAAGGTGTTGTCCCAGGAGCCATCGTTATGCAAGCGCGTTACCGCATAGCGTCCGAGGCCATCGTAGAACAGGAAATCACCCCCGATCATCATCTTGCCATCGGCCAAGGGGGCCACCGCGCGGATCGTGCTCACGGCCTCCCCGCCGGAGACCAAAGTGGGGTCCACGGTGCCATCCGGGTATATCCGCGCCAGGTCGTTACGCAATTGTCCATTGTAGGTGCCGAAGTCGCCGGCCACCAGGATCAAGCTGTCCGGTTGTACCGCTACGGCATACACCGATCCACCGGGCCCCGAGCCGGTGAAGGCGGGGTCCATGCTGCCATCAGGCAGCAGCGTGGTGACGCTATTGCGAATTGTCCCGTTGTAGCTGGAGAAGCCGCCACCGATCATCATCCGCTGGTCCGGCAGGATGCACATGCTCCGGATCCGACCGATGGCGGATACGCCCACGGTAACCCCCGTGCCGGCGTTGAAGCTCACATCCACCGAACCGTCCGGGTTGTAGCGCACAATGCTCTTGTGCGTGGTTCCGGTAACCGCCGCGAATTCGCCTCCCACCCAGATCTTGTCGTTGCCGTCCACCACTACCGCATGCACCTCCCCCGGCGGGGCTGCATTGGGGTTGAAGCCGGTGTCCAGCGTGCCGTTCGCATTCAGGCGCGCGATGTGGTTGCGCGGTAGGCCGTTGAAACTGGTGAAGGCCCCACCGATGACGACCTTCCCATCCGGTTGTAGCGCGATGGTGTTCACATCGAAATCCGGACCCACCCCGGGGTTGAAACTCGCATCCACGGACCCATCCGCGTTCAAGCGCACAATGTGGTTGTAAGGGGAGCCGATGGCCTGATAGAACACGCCGCCCACCAGGATCTTGCCGTTCGGTTGCACCACGATGGCATTGATGCCCGAATTGAGGAAACCCAGCGTGAAGGAGGGATCCACACTGCCATCCGGCAGTACGCGCACCATGCGCTTCACCGTGGAACCCTCGAAGCTGCCGAACCCACCACCTACCAGCATCCTGCCATCGGTCTGCACGGCGATCGCCCGTACATCGGGTTCATAGAGTGCGGCATCGCCATTGCCCATGCCCTCGTCCATGGGATTGAAGGAGAGGTCAAGCGCGCCGTCCTGGGCGAAGGCTTGTGTGGTGCCCAGGGTGACCATGAGCAGGAGGGTCGCAATGCGGTTCATCGCCAGTGTGTGTAATAATGGGTCATTCAAAGAAAGAGAAGGAAAGGCGAACCGCGAAATGGTGCCGGTGTGAACACCTTGGGCGGCGGGGAGGTGTTATAATGTGCGGCAATGAGGCGTGCAGGAAGGGGGCACGTAAGACGCGATCATAGGCTACGCTGATCCACCCGTTGGGGTCGGGTACGAGTTACAAACTCGCGGCAGTAGGGGGAAGATCAGTTCTTGATCACCCGGATACTTCCAGTTGCGCCTTCCTTGGTGAATAAGCGAATGAGGTACGCGCCGGTAGTCTCAGGTATTGGAACTTGGAATAACTGCGCATTGGAATATTGGTACACACCCATCGATGAACCACCTGCGTTAAGAACCTCCGCAGTCAGCTTACCGACGGTACCGCTAACCGCGACATTGAGCACACTGCCCACAGGATTCGGCCAAGCGTTGATCTCCCATGTCGGATGTGTTTCCACCAAGGCCAAGATGATCTCGCCGGGAATCGAATCCGATGCCCATCCATCACCATAACCGCCCGCGAAAATGATGTGTTCGGTTTGTTGATAGGATGCGCTCGACCAACCATCCCCATAGCCACCAGTGAAAATGTTCTCTTCGGATTGAGCATAGGTCGCAGTAGTCCAGCCATCGCCTGAACCACCACCGAAAATAAGGCTGTTCTGTGCCATAACTGGACTGATCATATACAGCCCCAGCAAGATGAGTGATGAACGAAGGGTGAACATGCGGATGCGGTTCATGGAGCAGTACGGGCCAAACGGATCCCGCGTTGGTTACTTCCTCCACCAACAGATGCATTACCGGCACCCGTTCTATCCGATGTTCTCATCTCATTGTTCGTAGTTGCACCGCCATAATAACGCCCACCGCGCACCCCGAACGCGGATGCGGAGGCCCATGAGCCGATATCCGTGGCACCCGCGGCATCGAGGTAACCATCCCCATGTATGGACGCATCGATGGCTTGACCGGACACACTGCCAGCGTAGATGCAGAATTCATGGAGGTTGTCCCCCATGTTCATAAGGCCATAGTAGGTCGCGCCACTGAGTTCTCGGGTTGAACCCGTGGTACGCGCGAAAAGACCCACACGAACCGGATGGGCGATGGGACCAGATCCATTCGAATTCCGGTAAACAGCGTTCGCGCCCAGCGGGGTGCCCACATCCTCGTTCACCAAGCCATCATTCTGTAGCGTGAGCAGTTGGGTGATGGTGGTGGAACCCCACACGTACTCATTCATTACGGGTTGGATGTTCACCCCGCGACAAGCCTTCTCGAATTCCAATTCGGAGAACGGCCGCAGTGCGGCCCAGTCGGCAAAGGCGGTTGCTTGGGCGATGCCGAGATCGTTGTATGCCCTGTCAGCCACCAGCGGTTGGAAAGCAGGGTGTGTGGAACCCGTGAAATTCGAGGAGGTGTAATTCGGTGTGGCTTGGGCGAGCATGAGGTGGTTTAGAAAGTCGGCGAACTGCTGCTGGCTGCTTTCATACTTCATGATCCAATAGGCCGCGTATCCGTTGGGGTAAGTAGCAGGGAGCAGGGTTCCGGCACCACCACTGTTCAGGTTGAGCGAGCCGGCGGTATTCCCCAGTGGGATAGCAGCAGGACCGGTAACAAGGAAAGCCGAGTTCGTAGCCCCTGCTCGGAAGCAATTCACTTCGGAGCCGCCGCTACCTAGGTAATAGGCACCTGCCGGGATATACACCATCTCTATAGCGAACACCTTCACTTGTACGGAATCGTTGTCGAGCACACCGTCCTCTCCGTATGCCCATGTCAGGGAGTTGCCTGCATAGTCCACATCCCCGATCCCATCACTTGCGCGGTGGAGGAAGGCCCCCTTGCGGTCGGTCGGCACGGTAATGTCGCTTCCGGGAGAAGCGCTGAAGGCTGTTCCATCCAGCGTACAGTGCCGCCACTCCGAGGTGCCATTCTTCCGGAATTTAATGAACACCCACGCACCGTCGTAGTTGCTCTCGTTGGTCGACGTCCGCCAACTGTTCTCCCACGCTACCCGGAAGCCAACGCTCACGGTGTGTTGCACTGTGTTTTGGCCGGAGTCCGATCTCGGACACAATGATGTTGTTGCCGTAGCAGATAGTGGTTAGGCTGGCAAGCGTAAGTAGGGTGATCCTTAACATGCTCGTTGGGTTAACGCAAATCTATTCACGGTCCCTATATCTACAACTACTAAACCCTTAAACAACAGCAGGGTATTCCGTCTCGGATACCCTGGGCCTGTTCAAGATATCGCCAATGCTGGTTGCGATGCCGCAGGTCGCACGCTTATCCCGGCTCATGGCGGGGAGCAACAGACGGTTTTGCGGAGGTTTAAGATGCGTTGGGATCAGCGTAAAGAAATTCTTCCAAGCCCCGGCTTCGTGGGCGCAGGGTCGTCGCCAGAGCGCGACAGACCCTGCGAAGGTTTGAACTCGCGGGAGTGCGGGAAGCAAAGTGCCGCGCCTGTAACCGGGGGGGGGTGGGTTTTCGCCGCAGCGAATGACCGGAAGTACGTGGAGGGGTGGTAGGCCACGAGTTGCAAACTCGCGGGAGCTGGAGGTGCTTGTTACGCGGGGGTGATGAGGACCACGAATTGCAAACTCGCGGGAGCGGGGGAACATCCGCGTCAGCGGGGGAGCATCGCCACACCTTGGCCGTCCGTCAGGCTGAAGGACGCCGCTTGAAGTGGAACCAGTTAGTAGCGGCCAAATAGGTCAAAACGCCCTGTTCTAAAGGGTATAGCCCGGAAACCCGCGATCGGCGCGTGTTTCCGGGCGTGCCTTGGTATCATCCTTGCTCTATATTTGGGCATGGCCAATGATCAAATAACCGTGCGTCTGAAGGGCAAGAATGCGCACCCCGATCAGGTGCGAGCGAAAGAATTAGGCCTATTACTGATTGAGCTTGATAACACCATTTGGGGCGTTGTCGAAAGTGAACCCAACAAGAAGTATGATCGCAAGGAGGTGTTTATCAGCTTGATTGATATCAAGGACAACTGCGTTTCCTTGCAATTCAAGGCAAATCACATCTATGCTCCGGTAATCACGGGCGCCTACAAACGAATCACGGAAGCAATTCACACACGGGACTATACTGGTATACCAAAGCCCGCACGGGAAGGAATTAAGGAGATCCACAACTTCACAGCAAGGAACCACGTCACAGCTGAATTTTTGAACGGCACCAAGAAGATGCTTGCGAAACTTGACCCAAGATTGGCTCTCGAACTGCCGAGCGATACGTGCGCCAAAGGGAGCACTACGGTCTATGCCGAAATACAGCGTGTTGGTGGTGTCGATCCTAAGATCGCGCTAAAGCTGGATGACGGCCCCACGCTCCACTGTGATATTTCAAAGGATCTTGCTAAGACGCTTTCAACGCGCCTGTATGAAGTTGTTGCGCTTCAAGGGGAAGCACAATGGGACGTTGATTGGAACATCACTTCGTTCAAGGTTACGGGCTATGTGGACGGCTTTGAAGAAGCACCGATTTCTGAGAGCTTCGCAGAGCTGAAGGGTTTGATCGGGAAATACTGGGATGACGTTGACCCGGATGAAGCGATTGCAGACCTGAGACGCGGTTAGCCAAACGCGACATGGGTAAAGTCATTTGTTTAGATAGCCAGGTTGTCGTATGGGGCATCAAGGGAGAGGCCGAGCCCGGACAGGAAGCGAAAATTGGACGTGCCAAAGCGTTGCTTGCATTGTTGGCGGAAGAGAAGGCTATCATCATCATTCCGGCGCCCGTCCTATCTGAAATACTTATGCGGGTTCCGGCAGCGGAGCACGGAAAGATTGTGAACTTTATCACGGCCCGGTTTCGCGTCCCCCCTTTCGACGCTGCGGCTGCGGCAATCGCGGCTCAAATACGGCAGAAATTGATGAGCGAAGGGGAGTTCAAGAAGATTCAAAAATCCAGCACCCGCGAGGTTGTTAAGTTCGATATCCAGATTATTGCTATTGCCAAGTTGCACGGAGCAAAGACCATTTACAGCGAAGACCGGGGGCTGAAGAATGCGGCAGAAGGATGGGGTGGTGGTGTAAAAGTCTCCGCCATGCCTAACGTGGGCGTCCAAGTTCCGATGTTCCACGAAGATGATTTGCCAGCAGAGCGACCGAAGAAAGCCGCCAAGAGGGGCGCAACCTTGAAAATCCACGGCACCCTTGACCAAGTGCTGAAGGTCGCGGTCAAGCAAGCGCCGAAGGCTGCTAAGAAGGCCCGGAAGAAGGCCGCCAAGCGCAAGCCCAAGAAGTGATGGAATACCGGCACCCACGGTGGGCTGTCGTAGCCCTATCCACCCCAGCTACCGCGGATCTCCGGATCCGTGGATCTCACACCCACCCCTCTCACATCCACCATTCCCCTTCGTGCCCTACGGGTTGGCAGTTGCGGCTATCGCCGAGGAAGAACCAGTGCGGGTTGCGCGCCATGGTGGGCGGGGTGCTTTGCAAGCAGGGCTCCCAGCTACAGCCATAGAGGTGCCATGGCTCCTAGTGGTAGAAGGTGTGTTCGCGGTCCGGCACCAGCAGCAGGGTGCGCAGGTGGCCGGGTGCGTGGCAGAGCCCTGTGCGCGGGCGTACGAGCGCTTCGCCGTGGCCTAGTGGCGTGCCCCACAGCGGCGGCATGGGCCGGCGGATGAAGCCGCAATAGAAGGTATAGGGGCAGTGGGTGGCGGCGGCTTCGCGGTACCACCGGGTGCGCATGCGGTGCATGGCCCACAGGGTCTTGGCCAGTTTGATAGGCGGGTCGGTGCGGGCGGCGTGTTCCCGTTCCAGGTTGCTGTATAGGATAGGCTGCTCCATCAGGGCCTTCAGCTCTTGCCGGATGCGGCGGCGGCCAAGCAGGCAGCTCTTGTGCAGGGTGACGTGGCAGCGCAGGGTCCGGTCCAGGTACAAGAAGGCATCCACCGCCGGAGCGGGGCAATGGCGCCATGCCAGTTCCAGGCCTATCCACCCCAGAAACATCACCGAAAGCAAGTGAACGGAAGGCGCTTTTGAAATACCCACAAAGGATGATTTTGCACGGACGGAGCACCGCATGGTAAGAGGGCTTTCCGGGTTCCGGTACGGTGGGCGTGCCGAACAAGAAGAGCGGTCGGGTACCCTGTACCGGAAAGCGATCTTCTTGTACCAGAACCGGAAATTCCGGCACCGGGAAAGTTCTTCCCTGTACCGGATAGTGGAATTCCTGTACCGGAAAGGGATGTTCCTTAACCAGAAAGGGAAAGTCCTGTTCCGGATAGAGTCTTTCCTGAACCAGAAAAGGGAATTCCTGTCCCGGAAAAGACTTTTCCGGCGCAGGAAACGGGGCATCCAGTGCCCGTCCGTTAACAATTCCGGCGGGTCATCCGCCGGAAACCCCAGGAAGGACGGGCTGTTGATACGCCGGAATAACGGAGGGGTACCCCGGTTCCGATTGAACGGCATGGCCAAGGTGTCCACCAACGGACATGCGCGCCAAGAGTCATGCTGACGAACTCCAATTCGTACGACCCCTGCAAGTACAGCTTGATCAGCCCCGGCTTGCCGCAGCAGAAGAGAAACTTCGAACTGTCATGAGACTGATCAAAGCAGACCTTCACGATCTGAACGCTACGCAACTGGCCGATAGGGGCGAGTGGGTGGTGAGCAAAATGGATGGGAACCTCAACTTCCCGACCCCTGTGCCCGCCCTCCCCACCGTTACTACGGCGCTCGCAAAGCTGAAGACCGCCATCATCCTCGCGGAAAGCCGCGCATTGGAAGCCATCGACGCCAGGGACCTGGCCGCGGCCGACGTGCGCATCCTGCTTACGCAACTGTGCGAGTACGTGAATTTCACGTCCGGCACGGACCTGGGGGTGGCGATCACCAGCGGATTCGAGCCCGTTCGCAAACCTGAACCCATCACTCTCGGTGTCCCCGTGAAAGTGATGGCGACGGTGAGCGAATACGCCGAGTGCGTGGACCTGGATTGGCAACGCGTTCCCGGCGCCACCATGTACCATGTGTACATGGGTGAGGGCGACCCGGCTACGATCACGTGGAACTTCGTGGGTGCGAGCACCCGCAGGAACCGCCGCGTCGCTGGCCTGGTTTCGGGAAAGCTATACAGCTTCCGCATTGCGGCCGTAGGGGCCGCGGGCGAAGGCCCCGCCAGTGAGATCGTGAGCAGCCGGGC
This sequence comes from Flavobacteriales bacterium, assembly GCA_016721005.1. Taxonomy (GTDB): domain Bacteria; phylum Bacteroidota; class Bacteroidia; order Flavobacteriales_F; family PHOS-HE28; genus PHOS-HE28. The sequence continues at coordinate 299,059 of JADKJM010000019.1, read as the reverse complement.
AGCGTAAGCAGCCCCCACGATGCGGAACACACGCGCCGCGTGGCACGGGCCACCGGAACTTACAACGACACCTCTTCAAGCACAGCAGCCTCCGCGTGATCGCCGGAGGCTGTTGTGCGTTCGGGGGTAGGCCACTTCGCTCACCCTCTGCATTCTGCCGTGCAACACCGCGGACCACGGGGTCCATGGGGTCGTTCAGGGCTTAATAGGATCCGCGCGTATCGGCTTCCCCACCAACTTCTCATCCACCAGCCACTGCGCCACTTGCACCATGCTCATGGCGTAGGTGCGCAGGCTGTCCAATTCGAGCGGGCGCTGTTGCGACACATCGGTGGTGCGGCGCGATGGGTGATCGTACAAGCGCTCCACTTCACCGGTGCGGATCCAATAACTGCGGTCGTCGATCGCGCAGATCCGATCGTCCGAGCAGAAGTACGCGAGGGGATGCTGTGAGCGTCGCAGATCCAACCCGAGCGTGTTGTTCACGTGTGGGATGTTCAGCAACCCGAGGATGGTTTCGGGCACATCCACCTGTGTTCCGAAGCCGTGCTCCATTCGTGCAGCGACGACACCCGGTGCGTGGATGATCATCGGGACGTGGTGGTAGGGGATCGGCACTTCGTACACCGGATCGAATCGCTGGCCGTGATCTCCGAGGATCACGAAGACGGTGTTCGCGAACCACGGATGTGTGGCGGCTTGCGCGAAGAAGAGTTCCATCGCTCTGTCGGCGTATTGGTAGATGTTCTCGTCGCCTTCCTCGCTCAACGGCTCCGCCATCCGCACATCATCCGGCACGTTGTAGCCTTTGTGGCTGCTGATGGTCATGATCGACGCGAAGAACGGCGCGCGGTCCTTCGCGTGTAGCGCGTCGAGGTGCTCGATCACCTTGGTGTAGAGCGCGTGATCGGTCACGCCCCAACTGTTGCGCGGGATGCTGTCCGCGAAATCATTTCGTGAGATGAAGGTGTCGAATCCATTGGTCGACAGGAAGCCGGTCATGTTATCGAAGAGCGGATCACCGGGATAAAGGAAGCTGGTGTGATAGCCCCCTTCGCGAAGGATGCTCGGCAATCCGTAGAAGGGTTGTGAGGTCATGCTCGGATGCGCCATGGGGTGCTGCGCTCCGATCGCCGGCAGCCCGTAGAGCGAACTGAAGATCCCGTTGCAGGTGCGCGTGCCGGCGGAGAAGAAGCGATCGTACACGAGCGACGAATCCATCAGGCTTTCCAGAAAAGGCATCAGGTTCTTCGGGTGGCCGAAGCGATGCAGTCGGTTCGCACTCAAGCTCTCCACCAGGATCAACACCACGTTGCGGCGGTCGGGGATGGTATCGAAGACCACATCACGCGCGACCGGAGAAGTGTAGCGTTGATCCGTGATGCCGAGGTAGCCGCGCACGTTCGCGATCGCTACTTCGCTGGGCAAATAGTCCACGTGTTCGATCGTGAGGCTCGCAACGAAGCTGTACGTGGCGTTCGTGGAAAGTTGATTGAGGAAAGGCGTATTGCTGAAGTAGGCATCCTCGGGAGCGAGCGGTTGATCGGAAGGGTCGAGCGTGCCACGCAAGCCCGGGATCAATGCGAACAAGCTCAGGGCGAACCAGGACCATCGCAGCCAAGGTTTCATCGGACGTTCTTCCCCGACAAGCGTTTTGAAGAAGCGACCGGTGATCCGAACGACGGCGAATGAGAGGATCGCGAACACGATCACTGCGATCAAATACGGCGGCGTGCTCACCAACTCCCGCAGAGATTGTTGCCACGTCTGCGCGGTACTCAGCGCGAGGTCCGTGAGACGCATGTTCACGTACGCATAGAAGGGCACATCGGCGCAACCGAAGAAGAGTATGACGATGAACAGCGCGGACCAGATCCAGCGCGCGGTGCGCACCGGCCACACCGCACTGCTGCCCGATGCGTATCGGATCCCGAGCAGCAACGCAGGCAGCAATAGCGCCCACGCATTCACATACAGATCGAAGAGCAGGCCGCGATCGAGGAACGCGTGGAGGATGTCCGCAAGCTGTGCGTCCTGCCACTGATCGTGGTGCGCCAAGAAGAGGAACAACCGGAAGAGTTGACCGGTGATCAGGCCCACGCCGAGCAGTTTCAAAAGGAGCAACGGATAGCGCGGCATCGGGATGCAAGGATCCTTGTGGACCTTTGCGGTATGAGCGCCAAGATCGGCACCGATGTGGAAAGTGCGGCAACCTTGCTTCGCGAAGGAGCCATTGTGGCCATTCCCACCGAGACGGTCTATGGCCTTGCGGCGAATGCGTTCGATGAAGCAGCGGTGCTGAAGGTCTTCGAAGCGAAGCAGCGGCCGAGCTTCGATCCGCTGATCGTGCACATCGGAAGGCATGCCGATGTGATGCGCCTGGTCACGGAGCCGCCGCCGGGAAGTCTCGCCCTCATGGAAGCCTTCTGGCCCGGACCGCTCACGTTGGTGATGCCGAAACGCGCCGAAGTGCCCGACCTCGTCACCAGTGGACTGAACACCGTGGGCGTGCGCATGCCCGCACATCCGCTAGCGCAAGAACTTCTGCATCAGTTGACCTTTCCGCTCGCGGCACCCAGCGCGAACCCCTTCGGATACGTGAGTCCGACCACCGCGCAACACGTCGCCGATCAACTCGGGGATCGCATCCCGTACATCCTTGATGGTGGTCCATGTAGTGTTGGTGTCGAATCGACCATCATCGGATGGGAGGCCGGGCATTGGGTGTTGTACCGTCCCGGAGGAATTGCCGTGGAACGGATCGAAGAGGTGATCGGCCGAGTGATGATCGCGCAACCACACATCCTTCCCGCCGCCCCCGGCATGCTCGAAAGTCATTACGCGCCGCGTACACCGGTGATCGTGGGCGATGTGCAGGAGTTGCTTTCGACGCGCACGGAGGAACGCATCGGTGTGATCGGTTTCATGAAACGATTCGATGTAGCGCAGTGCGATGTGCTCTCCCCGAACGGTGATCTTTCCGAAGCGGCGCGGCATCTCTTCAGCGCATTGCGCTCACTCGACGCAAGCGAATGCCAAGTGATCCTCGCCGAACGATTCCCGGACGAAGGACTGGGCCGCGCGATCAACGATCGGTTGAAGCGGGCGGCGGCGCGGTGATCAACGGAACGGTTTGCTCACCTGTCTGCCGATCCACTTGAACGGTTTAGCGATGATACTTCCCGGAGTGGGCGATGCCCGGGTGATGACCATCTCGCCCAAGAACATCAGTTCTTCGTCCCCCATCACCACATCACCGAGATCGATGTCCGTCGCGTCGACCGTGGCTGGTTGTTCGGTGGCGTGAAGGGTGATCGGCACACAACACGGCAAAGCATCGGTGGTGATCGCCGTCGCTCCGTTCGGACCATTCTTCATCCGGGCTGATACGGTGAGTGCTTCGGCCTTGGTCCCAGTGGGCACTTCGAAACTGTAGAAGCCATCGCCGTCGGTGGCGCAACGCAGCCCGAGCTCCTTCACCTCAACCATACAGTTCACAACGATGCGTCCATCGGGTCCGGTCACGCGGCCGGTGAGTGCAGCGCGATCGTTGTAGATGCATGCTTCCACTTCGGAAACCACAGCAGTGACCACAAGCGGGATCTCCACGGTTCGGAAACCGACGTAGTTCACACGCAGGGTCCGTGGCCCAACGTTGCTCGCTGGGATGGATAACACGAAGCGTCCATCGAAGTCGGTCTGTGCTCCGACCTCCCCGACAAGCACACTTGCGAAGGGCAACGGTTCCGCGTGATCGTCCACTACGCGACCGGTGATCAAGCGATGTTGCATGAGGCCGCCGCCAATGTCGCCGTAGTCACCAACGCGTCCACCGGTGATGATGGGTAGTGCCTCGATCTCCTCCTTCCTGATCGGCGTGTCATCCGCGCCGGACACCTTCACGCCATCGATGTAATAGATCACTTCGGCCTTTCCCCCGCGAATGACCATCTGCCCGGTCTGGACACCGCTCGCGCTGTCGGCGGCGATCGTGTCCACCACCACCGGCGGCGAGGTCTGCACGATCATATTACCCTTCACCGTTTCCACGGGAGGTCGCGAGATCAGCATCTTGCCAACAGTGGGCATGCAGTTCTGTGCGTTCGTGTCGGGGGATGCTAGCGCGAGGGCCATGCCTACAGCGGCCGTCGGCAACAGGCGCGGTGTTCGGTCGGTCTCCAACGCGATCACCCGGTCCAGTTGGTTCTGGTCGAAGCGCGCACACTTGGGCATTGCATCCTTCAGGAAGAGCGCGATGAGTTGTGCATCGCTCACGCGTGTGAGGTCCATCACCGTGTGTTGGCAGCTTGCGCAATGGCGACCCTCGATCCCCTTCTCGGCGGTGGGCCGCTCGATCATCGCATTCCAGTTCTCGTGACAGGGTTCGGGTACCGAAATGGAGATCTTCATAGGTGAGCCTTTGGGGTATGATGCAGAAACGGCGGCGATCGCATGATCGGTACACGCGTTTTTGAGAGAGGTTCGTGTGGGAGATGAATACAGTTCACGCAGAGGCGCAGGGAACACAGAGGAGATCCAGAACCCAGTCGGACGGGGATCCTCTTCGACCTCTAGCTCTGCGTTCCCTGCGCCTCTGCGTGAACCTCTTCTCTTCTCCCTTCATCCCATCCCCCTCCAACGCCGATCTTTGCGCCCCATCAGGGCATGTGCCCATGTATTCATGTGACCATAGGGCCATGAACACATGGACCCATGGCCACATGGTCACATGAAGAAGATCGCCATCCTCGGTTCCACCGGCTCCATCGGGACGCAGGCGTTGGAAGTGGTGCGCGAGCAGCCGGAGCATTTCCAAGTGGAGTTGCTCACCTGCGGCAACAACACCGACCTGCTGATCGAGCAAGCGCTGGAGTTCAAACCCAACGCGGTGGTGATCGGTGATGCGAGCAAGTTGGAAGCGGTGAAGGATGCGCTCTTCCCGCACGGGATCAAAGCATACGCCGGCCACGAAGCCCTGGAGCAGTCCGTGGCGATGGAGGACATCGAGGTAGTGCTTACTGCATTGGTAGGATACGTAGGCCTGCGGCCAACGCTCGCGGCGATAGAAGCGGGCAAGTCCATTGCGCTCGCGAACAAGGAGACACTGGTCGTTGCCGGTGAATTGGTGACGAAGGCCGCACGCGAAAAAGGCGTGAACATCTATCCGGTCGATAGCGAGCACAGCGCGATCTTCCAATGCATGGCCGGTGAATGGCAGAACCCGATCGAGAAGGTCGTGCTCACCGCCAGCGGCGGTCCCTTCCGTGGGAAGACGCGCGAGCAACTCGCCACCGTGACGAAGGCGCAAGCGCTCAAGCATCCCAACTGGGACATGGGCGCCAAGGTCACGATCGATAGCGCGAGCCTGATGAACAAGGGCCTCGAAGCGATCGAAGCGAAGTGGTTGTTCAACTTGAAGCGCGAACAGATCGAGATCATCGTTCATCCGCAGAGCATCATCCACAGCATCGTGCAATTCCGTGACGGCAGCATGAAGGCGCAAATGGGTTTGCCGGACATGAAGTTGCCTATCCAATACGCGCTCGCGTACCCGGATCGCTTGCCAACCCAATGGCCGCGCTTGGATCTTGGCGCTCCCTCCCCCTCGGGGAGGGCCGGGGAGGGGCTCGCGCTCACCTTCGAACAACCCGACCTCGCCACTTTCCGCAACCTCGCACTTGCGCTGGACGCCTTGGACAAAGGCGGCAACGCGCCGTGCGTCCTCAACGCCGCGAACGAGATCGCGGTCGAACTCTTTCTGCGTGACGCCATCGGTTTCCTCGACATGAGCGATCTGGTGGAGCATTGCTTGGCGCGCGCTTCATTCATTGCAAATCCCTCCCTCGCCGACCTCGAGGCCAGCGACGCCGAAGCGCGTCGACTTGCTCGTGAACGCGTTCCCTCCGCATGGACATCCTGATCAAAGGCGCTCAACTCATCCTCAGTCTGAGCATCCTCGTGGTGTTGCACGAACTGGGACACTTCATCCCTGCACGTTTCTTCAAGATCCGTGTGGAGAAGTTCTACCTCTTCTTCGATCCGTGGTTCTCCCTCTTCAAAAAGAAGATCGGCGATACCGAATACGGCATCGGTTGGTTGCCGCTTGGTGGCTATGTGAAGATCAGCGGGATGGTGGATGAGAGCATGGACAAGGAGCAGATGGCGAAGCCGCCCGAGCCGTGGGAGTTCCGTGCGAAACCCGCGTGGCAAAGGCTCATCATCATGGTGGGCGGTGTAACGGTCAATCTGTTGCTGGGCATGTTCATCTACATCGGCATCCTGTGGGTGTGGGGGAAGGATTACATCCCATTGGATCAGGTGAAGTATGGTGTACACCCGAGCGAGGCCATGGCTGAAGCGGGTGTGTTGCCCGGAGATATTCCAGTCGCGGTGAACGGGATCCGCCCGAGGAGTTTGGAGGAACTCAGCAAGGAACTCACCAAGTCCATCATCGCCAGCGGAACCGCGACGCTCACCTTGGAGCGCGGTGGAAGTGAAATGCAACTACCGCTCAGCAAGGACATGGATGAACAGCTCACGAAGAAGAGCAAAGAGGGACACTTCATGCCGCGCATGCCTTTCGTGGTGGATAGCATCGTGAGCGGTGGCAACGCCGCGAAGAGCACGTTGGCAAAAGGTGATAGCATCGTTGCGGTGAACGGAAGGCCCACTGCATTCTTCGGCGATTTCGTGAACGAGATGCAGCACCACAAGTCGGATCGGGTCATGATCGACGCGTACCGCAATGGGCATCGTTCCTCGCACTTGGTGGAGGTGAACGATCTCGGCCTGGTGGGTCTTGGTCCGCGCAATGCGAAGACCTGGTTCACCTTCGGCCACGACGAGTATTCGCTCCTCGCTTCCATCCCGGCCGGGATCGCCAGCGGCTGGGAAACCCTGGGTCTCTATGTGAGTTCGTTGAAGCTCCTGTTCTCGTCCAGCGGTGCGGGCCAGATCGGTGGCTTCGGCGCCATCGGCGGTCTCTTTTCCCCGGAATGGGACTGGCAGGTGTTCTGGAACATGACAGCCTTCCTCAGCATCATCCTCGCCTTCATGAACATCCTGCCCATCCCGGCGCTGGATGGCGGCCACGTGGTCTTCCTGCTTTATGAAATGATCACGCGCCGCGCGCCGAACCAGCGCGTGTTGGAAGTCGCACAAATGGCGGGCATGGTGCTTCTTCTGGGCTTGATCGTCTTCGCCAATGGCAATGACCTGTTCAAGGCCATCTTTGGCGGCTAGCACTACCTCATGGTCGCCATCGCCCTGTCGGAGTCCCGGAAGCAGATCACCAAGTTCGTGCTCATTGGCATGCTTGCCGTGCTCACGGATCTGGCCATGTACTGGGTCTTCCTCAACAACCTTCCCGAGCAGGTGCTGCCGGGAACATTGGGCAACGAGGTACTGGCCAAAGCGCTTTCCTTTCTCTGCGGATTGATGGTGACCTATCACCTGAACAAACGCTGGACCTGGCGCCGCAAGGATCGTTCGAATCGCCGCTTCATGAAGTTCCTGCTCACCTACGGCGTGTCCTTGGTATTGAACGTATCGCTGAACGCTGGACTGCTGCATTTGCTCTACGGCTACGAATCGCTGGCCTTTCTGCCCAACAAGTACTTCATCGCCTTCGCGGGTGCCACGGGCGTTTGTGCCACACTCACCTTCCTCGGGCAGAAGTTGTGGATCTTCCGGTCCCCGGTGGCGGGGTGAAGGCCCCCGGCGATCCCGGACCCGACCCACGGCATCGGGAACATCTCCGGCGGCTTCGCCGTATCAGCCGCCATGCCAACCGTGGTACTGGTGGAGGATGATGCCTTGGTGCGTAAGCTCCTGGAGAAGCGCTTGATCGCGGGTGGATGGCAAGTGACGGCCCTGCGCGATGGCCGTGAGCTGCTCGCCATCGTAAGCCAACAACCCACTGACCTCATCCTTATCGACCTCGGCCTGCCCCATGTGGATGGGTTGACATTGGTGGAGGACCTGCGCTCCCACGGCGTGGATACGCCCATTGTGGTGCTCACCGCTTACGACCTGCCGCACTTGCACGCCACCGTGCGCGGCACTGGCGCGAACGACCTGATCCAAAAACCCTACGACCAGGAGGACCTGATCGTGCGGATGCGGAGGTTGATCGCGGCGTAGGCTGCGGATCAGCGAACTTCGCCGAGTGTCCTTCTCACACGACATCATCATCATCGGCCAAGGCTTGGCCGGAACCGCGCTGAGCGAGTCCTTGGCGGACGCCGGTGCGCGCGTGATGATGTTCGACATACCGCTCGCGAACAGATCGAGCGTGGTGGCCGCCGGGGCCGTGAACCCGATCGTGTTGAGGCGTTTCGTTCCCAGTTGGCGCGCTTCGGAAATGCTCGCCATCGCCGGGGCCTTCTACCGTGAACTGGAGCTGCAGTACGAGGCGTCCCTCTGGAAACCGACCCAGCTCATCGAGATCTTCCCGACCGCCCAAGAGGCCGGGCTGTGGCGCTTGCGCATGAAGGAGGCCGAGCTTCAGCACCTGCTGGCGTTGGGACCCGGAGATGATGCCGGTGCAGCGATCCTGCCGCAACCCTACGGCTCGGGGATCATCAAGCGTTGCGCGACACTGGATATTCCGCAGCTACTTCGGGTGCATCGCGAACACTGGATCTCAGCCGGGCTTTTGGAGGAACGCATGGTGGATGCCTCGGATGTGCGCGGGATCCCCGGTGGGGTGGAGGTGCATGGTCGCACCGCGCCGTATGTGGTGTATTGCGCAGGACCCTTCCACCAAGTTGACGGCCTCGTACCTGTGCGGGGTGAAGGGCTCACCGTGCGCTTGCCGGGTCTGGATGTGCGGTCCATGGTGCATCGTGGACTCTTCTTGGTGCCGCTGGGCGATGAGCGCTTCCGCATCGGCGCCACGTTCGCATGGAGCGATGTGTGGAGCGGACCCACGGAGGAAGGGAAGCGTTCGTTGCTTGAACGTCTTTCGCGGTTCTGGACCGGCGAAGTGCAGGTGCTCGACCATTGGGCCGGGGTGCGTCCCGCTGCGAAGGACCGTCGGCCGATCCTGGGCAGGACCGGTGAGCACACGATGGTCTTTTCCGGCCTCGGTTCGCGTGGTGCCTTGCTCGCGCCATGGTGTGCCGATCACTTGGCCGCGCACATCCTGAAAGGCGAGCCGCTGGATCCCGAAGTGGATGTCGCGCGCTTTCGCGTGTAACGGTCCGGATGCGGAGCGCACCTTTGTGATCCGCCATGCTTCACCTGCACCCCTTCCGCGTTCCGCTGCTCGCTATGTTGTTGATCCTCTTCGGTGCTTGTGCCGGGAGGAAACCGGTTTCAACAGCGTATCCCTCCGATCCGCGCTGGGCCGCTGTGGATTCCTTGGAGAAGATCGGGCAGTACGCTACGGCGCTGGAGAAGGTGGAGGAGATCCGCGAAGGTTCCGCGACCTCCGGTGATTGGCGGAACGAATTCAAGGCCTGGGTACGACGCGCCGGATTGCAGGAGATGACCGGCGTGGAGCGCACCATCACGTTGAAGGAGATGGGTGATCATGCACGGACCGCGACGACACCACTCGCGCAACTGCTGCACAGCATCCGCGCAGAGGGATGGTGGAGCTACTACTCCGATGAGCGCTGGGAGATCATGGATCGCACTGAGCTCGCCGACGGTGGAGGCGACGACCCGGAGACCTGGACACAGCAGCGCTTCATGGCCGAAATACAGAACGCGTTGTCGGCATCGCTGCAACCGTGGGACACGTTGCGCTCGATACCCGTGGCCGAGCTGGGTGAGTTACTCGAAGGAGATACCGGTGCGCGCTACTTGCGCCCGACGCTCTACGACCTTTTGGCACATCGTGCGCTGCAGGTGATGGTGAACCCTGAAACGCGGATCACGGAAGCGAGTTGGCAGTTCAAATTGGATGATGCGCGATGGTTCGATCTCTTCGAACCCTTTGCGTTGCGTCCGCTCGTGCATCGCGACAGCACGTCAACGGAGTTCCAAGCCATGCGGATCTTCCAGCGGCTGGAAAGACAACACCTCAGCGACGACAAGTTGGACGCGTATGTGGATGTCGCGATGAACCGACTTTCGTTCGTCCGCCAACGCAGTACGCTCGCGAACAAGGACAGCCTCTACCTCTCCGCGTTGGAATTGCTGCGCACGCGCTTGCCCTTGGATGCGTGCGAAGCGGAGGTGATGGTCGCCATCGCGAAGTGGCACGCGGGCATGGCCGATCAGTACGATCGCTTGGTCGGCGATGCATGGAAGTGGGAGCGAAGGACCGCACGTGAGCTGTGCATTGCCGCCGTGGTGAAGTGGCCTGGAAGTTTCGGCGCACGGAATGCGAAAGCGCTCATCGCACGACAGGAACGACCAACACTCGATCTGCAAAGCGAACAAGCATCCCCGCCCGGACAGGACTTCCTCGCCGCTCTGCGATACGCCAACACCAAGCGGGTGTGGTTGCGTGTGGTGAAGGATCCGTTCGATCTGAACAAGTCGCGCGAACCGGACTACAACCGGTGGTTGTTGGCGCAGAAGTGGGATCGGCAATGGTCGGTTGTCTTACCCGATGATGGCGACCTGAACAGTCACTTGGTGGAGTTGCCTGTCGCGGGATCGCCGCTGGGCCGGTATGCGATCATCGTGAGCAACAATGAAGCGTTCCGCCTCGGTGTGGATGTCATGAGCTGGTGCAGCGTGCAGGTCACGAACCTCGCGTTGGTCGATCGTACGGATGGTCGCGACATGGATGTACTGGTGCTTGATCGCACATCGGGGTCGCCTAAAGAAGGAGTGCGTGTGAACACCGTGGTCCGCAACCCGAACTATCAAGCCAAGGAGCGCTACTTCCGTTCCGATGAGCGTGTAACCGATGATCGTGGTCGTGTGAAGTTCACCGCCAAGCAGAACAATAGCGAGATGCGTTTGGAATTGAAGGATGGCGCGGATGTGTTCACGACCGATGCGCAGTGGATGTATGACCGCGGGCGAAGCGTTCCCGACAGCCTGCGCACCTTCCTCTTCACTGATCGCGCGATCTACCGGCCGGGGCAGGAGGTCTTCTTCAAGGGCATCGTCACGGTGGAGCGTGGCAAAGGCACCGCAACGAAGGAAGGGTACAAGACCACGGTTTTCTTCAACGACGCCAACGGCGAAGTGGTGGACTCCGCGCATGTGATCACTGATCCCTTCGGAGCATTCCATGGCCGCTTCATCGCACCGCTCGGAAGGCTCACCGGACAATGGAGTTTGAACGCGGTGGATGCCTACAAATCGATCCGCATCGAAGAGTACAAGCGTCCCACCTTCGAGGCGGTCTTCGATCCGATCAGCACCACGCCTAAGCTGGGTGCTACGGCAACCGTGACGGGCGTTGCGAAGAGTTATGCGGGCGCTCCACTGGATGGCGCAGTGGTGAAGTACGTGGTGCGGCGCGGAGCGAATATGCCCTGGTGGTGCGGCTGGGGCTGGCGCGGTTTGCCGTGGGGAAGACAGACGGAGATCGCGAGCGGCGAAGCGACGTGCGATGCGCAGGGCAAGTTCAACGTCGCGTTCCAAGCGCTGCCGGACAACGCCTTCCCACGCGCATCCGATCCGACCTTCAGCTACACCGTGGAAGCATGGGTCACCGACATCAACGGCGAAACACAACAGGCCAACACCTCGCTCACCGTTGGTTACCGCAGCATCGATCTCGACATCGCGTTGGGCGATGCAATGGACCGCAGCATCGCCGACAGCTTGTTGGTGCGCGTCACCAACTTGAACGGTCAGCGCGTGGATGTGCCCATCGATGTGCGGATCGTTCGGTTGGATCAGCCGGTAGGAGGTGTGAAGCGCGATCGCTTGTGGGAGCGACCGGACCGTTTCATCATGACACCGGATTCATTCGCGATGCGATTCCCGGATGACGTGTACGCGAACGAAAGCGACCCTTCAACATGGGCACGCACGCCGATCGGGTTCGAGCGGCACGTAGGAATTCCTTTCAGTGGACCGCTTCCGATCCATTCCATTCGCGATCAGGAGGTCGGCACCTACCTCATTGAAGTGGAAGCCAAGGATCCGGAAGGGAATGTGGTGAAGGCATCCAAAGTGTTCATGCTGTTCGATCCGGAGATCCAGAACACCGGCTTCGAGAACGAGGCCTTCCACGTGCAAGTGGCGAAGAACAGTTGTGAGCCGGGGGAGAAGGCCGTGTTGTTGTTGAGCAGTGCGTTGCCCGCATGTCGCGTGCTGATGGAAGTGGAGCGTGATGGCGCGATCGTCGTGACCCGTCCGTTCACATTGAGCACGGGCCAGCAACGTGTGGAGCTACCCGTATTGGAAAGCGATCGCGGTGGCTTTGCTGTACACTTCGTGTGTGTAGTGCGCGGTCGTGATCACAAGACCACGTCGTGGATCGAGGTGCCGTGGAGCAACAAGCAACTGCTGGTGGAGTGGACGAGTTTCCGCGATAAGCTCCTGCCCGGTGCGAAAGAGGAGTGGCGACTGAAGATCACCGGCGCGAAGAAGGAGAAGGTGGCGGCGCAATTGCTCGCGACGATGTACGATGCTTCGCTTGATGTGTTCGAAGTGCCGAGTTGGTGGATGGACATCTGGCAGAGCAATTCAACCGAGCGGGGTTGGGATCGAAGCGAGCCATTCGGAGTTTCGGGGTCGCGCAGTGTGTATGTCGAAGAGCGCATGCCGAGCGATAGCACGCGGCTCTATCCGATGCTGGCCGATGCAGAGGACTTTGGTGGATCACGGTATTACAGGAGCCGCTTCCGTGCCGTGGCTGCACCTTCCTTCGGCGGTGACGCGAACGAGTCGCGCCGATCTGGAAACATGGAAATACTGGATACGACCATTAAGGGGGGCTTAGTGGATGGGGACGCGAGCGGGAAACTTGCTGAAGGCGAGGCCCCGGCCACCCCGAACAAACAACAACCAACTACGAACAACGCGCCCTCCCCCCTCCGCACCGACTTCCGCGAGACGGCCTTCTTTTTCCCGGATCTACTCACCGACCGCAATGGTGAAGTGGTGCTGCGTTTCACCATGCCCGATGCACTCACGCGCTGGAACATCATGGGCTTGGCCCACACCAAGGATCTGCAACTCGCGCAATTCTCACGCAGCACGATCACGCAGAAACCGTTGATGGTGATGCCGAACCTGCCACGCTTCTTGCGACAAGGCGACCGCATCACCCTCGCCGCCAAGATCAATGTGATCGAAGGCGGAGCAGTGAAGGGCACCGCGCAACTTGAGCTCTTCGATCCGCGAACGAACGCATCGGTCGGCGGAGCCTTCGCCTTGACCAAGTCGAGTGTTGCATTCACCGCAGCTCCCGGCGCGAGTGCAAACGTGCAATGGACGCTGCGAATAGCGGAGAGCCTCGATGTCGTTGCGGTGCGGATCACCGCATCAGCTCCGGGGATCAATGACGGTGAGGAACGCGTGCTGCCGATCCTGACCGATCGTGTGTTAGTGACGGAAAGCGTGCCATTGTCGATCACGAAAGCAGGCACGAAGACGTTCACCCTGCCGAACCTCGTCAATGCGAATTCGACCACACTGAAGCATCACAGCCTCACGTTGGAGTACACTCCGAACCCGGCGTGGTACGCGGTGCAAGCGCTGCCATACCTGATGGAGTTCCCGCACGAATGCGCGGAGCAGATCTTTTCTCGGTACTACGCGAACCTCCTCGCGGGGCACATCGTGAAAGAGCGGCCGGTGATCAAGAAGGTCTTCGCGGCGTGGAGCGCCGGAACCGCTGGCAACGAAGGCGCTTTCCTCTCCGCGTTGGAGAAGAACCCCGAACTGAAGAGCGCGGTACTGGAGGAAACGCCGTGGGTGTTGGACGCGAAGGATGAAGGTGAACGCAAACGGCGCATCGCCTTGTTCTTCGACCTGCACCGCATGGCGAACGAGGACGCGAACGCATTGCGTAAGTTGCAGGAGATGCAATTGCCCGATGGCTCGTGGCCATGGTGGAGCGGCATGCAACCCTCGCGCTACATCACACAACACATCGTCGCGGGCTTCGGCCATCTGCAACAACTCGATGCCTTCGATCTGGATCCGGACACCGACGCGCGTCGCATGGTGCAACGCGCTGTGGCGTGGTTGGATCGCAAGGTGGAGGAGGATCACCAGCGCATGCTCCGCGACTTCAAGGGCGACACATTGCCGATGCCGTCCTCGGAGGATATCCATTACTTGTACGCGCGCAGCAGCTTCCCGCAATATCCACTGGAGCGTGGCAAGAAGAGCGCGGTCGCATTCATCATTGAACGCGTGGAGCGGTACTGGATGCAGTTCGGTTTGCAAGAACAAGCGATGATCGCGATCGCCCTGCATCGCATGGCGGATGAGCAAACGCCGAAGCTCATCACCACTTCGCTTGCGCAACGTGCCACGATGAACGACGAACTCGGGATGTACTGGAAGGATTTCCGCATCGGTTACAGATGGAATGAATTCCCGACGGAACTGAACGCGTTGATGATCGAAGCGTTCGAGATCGTGGCCCATGACCGGGAGAAAGTGAACGCACTTCGTCAGCACTTGTTGAAGTTGAAACAGACCACCGACTGGAAGACTACGAAGGCCACGGCGGATGCATGCTACGCCTTGCTATTGACCGGTGATGACCGGCTCGAACCGAAGAGCCCGCCAGTGATCAAAGTGGGAGATGAAACGGTTCATGTCGCCAGCAGCGAAGCGGGTACGGGCTACATCCAGCAAAGCTGGCCGGGTGATGAAGTGAAGCCATCCATGGGCAACGTGACCGTGACTACCACAAGCGACGGTGTGCAATGGGGCGCGCTGCACTGGCAGTACTTCGAGCAAATGGACAAGGTGCCCCCACATGAAAGCCCGTTCAGTTTGCGGCGGCAAGTAATGCTGAGGGAGCAGACGGAATCCGGTCCGAAGTTGATCGCGCTGGAGGCTTCGCGGACGCTGAAGCCCGGTGATCGGCTTACGGTGCGTGTGGAGTTGCGCACGGATCGCTACTTGGACTACGTACACATGAAGGATCTGCGCGCGGCCGGGCTCGAACCCGTGGAAGCGTTGAGTGGTTACCAGTGGAAGGGCGGCATCGGCTACTACCAGAGCATTCGTGATGCGGCCATGCACTTCTTCTTCGACCGCATCGCACCGGGCACATATGTGTTCGAGTACGACCTGAAGGTGACGCATGCGGGAGACTTCAGCAACGGGGTCACCAGCGCGCAGTGCATGTATGCGCCAGAGTTCTCCTCGCATTCGGAAGGCATCAGGATCAAGGTCGGCGAATAGGTCAGGACCATCCATGGCGCCGAGCGGGTTGGAGCAAGCCCCTATGGGCACCACCGTGAAGCTGGAAGGGATCCGCTGGAAGTCGGCTTATCATCGTCGAACCGGCACTCATCTGCCTTGAATACCGCGGTCTTGTCCTCGGAAGGGGATCACAGTAGTTTCGGCGGCACTTTACCCTAGGATCCATGTTGAAGACCCCGCGCTTGCTCAGCGTTCTGATCGTTGTTTTTTGTTTCGTGGGTCTCTCAAAGGCCCAAAAGACCATCGACGAACACACCGAGGTGATGCCCGATGGCACATGGCGGGTCTCTGTCGAGAGTGTGATCCCGATGGAATTCATGGGGGTGGTGCAGGCGTTCTCTGCGTTCGATACCACACAGCAGTTCAAAGACAAATTGGTGCGTGATGAGAACGGGTTCCTGATCGGCAGACTGGAGCGCGCGGAGGAGGCGGTGGAAGGGCGAAGAGGGCACCCGGCGGTGAATCCGAATGCCTTACCGCAGGGTCAGGATCCGGCGTTACAAACAGCGCCACCCACGCACGGATTCGAGCGCGCAGTGGATATTTCAGTGAACGGCATGGGTTATACCAGCGTGGTTCCGGCGGACCCCTGTTTGGATGTCGGACCGAACCATGTGATCCAGATGATCAATGGTGGTTCGGGCGGATACTTCCGCATCTACAACAAGAGTCTTGTAAGCATTGGTGCGCAAACCTATCTGGATACCTACACGGGTTCAGTAGGTGGCGCGGGGGATCCCATCGTACTTTATGATGCGTTGGCGGATCGTTGGGTGATGACCGAATTCTCAGCCAGTGGGAACAAGCTCCTCGTTGCTGTCAGTCAGACCGCTAGCCCGACCGGCGCATGGTACGCCTATTCCTATCAGGCCACCAATTTTCCTGACTACCCGAAGTACGCGATCTGGAACGATTGCTATGTGGTCACCTCCAATGAGAACTCACCGGCCATCTACGCATTGCCGCGCGCGAACATGTTGGCGGGGACCGCGGGATCGGTGGTGAGGTTCACGGTTACATCCTTCGGGAGCATTGGCTTCCAAGCCGCCACGCCGGTCACATTCGATGGAGGGACCGCCCCACCTGCGGGTTCTGCTGCTATGTTCATGCGCATGGAGGATGATCTCTGGTCCGGCGGTTCGAGCGTGGACCGATTGGAGATCTGGAAGATCAATTATAACGCAGCAACACCAGCAAGTTCCTCGATCACCGGGCCGACCTATTTGAACACTGCTGCATTCGATTCGGATCTCTGTGGGTACACGACCTTGAACTGCATCGACCAGCCGGGCACCCAGAAGATGGATCCGATCCGGGAGGTGCTGATGAACCGGATCGTGTACCGGAACATCGCTGGTTACGAAGCCTTGGTGTGCAGCCACACGGTGGACGCTGGCCCGGGCAATGCGGATCGTGCGGGTGTTCGTTGGTATGAACTACACCGCACCGGTGGGTCGGGCGGTGCATGGAGCATCTACCAGCAAGGCACCTATTCACCGGACGCGAACGATCGTTGGATGAGCAGCATCGCGATCAACGAGAACGGGGACATCGGCTTGGCGTACAACATCGCAGGCACCACCGGCGGCAATGTGTATCCGAGCGTGCGGTACACGGGACGCTACAAGAATGATCCTTTGGGACTGATGACGATGGCGGAAACCACCATCATCGCGGGCACCGCGTCGCACGGCAGCAATCGTTATGGGGACTACAACTCTCTGGATGTGGATCCGGCGGATGGGCTTTCGTTCTACGGAACGGCCATGTACAACGCGGCATCTTCCTGGAGCACACGCATCTTCAAATTCTCGTTCCCGGTCGTCGGGTGTACGTCGCCAACGGTATCCACCAACGTCACGGATAATTGCGGCGGAGGCACCTTCAGCATCAGCTGCACCATCGGCGCGAACGGCGACTCCCCCAACTACGACGTGTACACCAGTGTGAACGGGGCGGCGCAGACCTTCCACAGCACGCGTACGCCAAGCACGTTCAGTGTGGGCAGTTATCCATTCGGCACTAGCGTGGTCATCCAGGTCCGGCACAATGCGAACAGTGCGTGCAACCAGACGCTCGCGGCCATCACCAGTGCGGGCACCTCGTGCTGTACGGCGCCATCCGCTTCTGTCTTCGGAGTATGCACGGGATCCAACTATGCGATGTACGTGACCCTCGGTTCCATGGGCAGCGCCACGTCGATCAATATCCAGATCGACCCCGATGCCGGTGGACCTAGCGTACCTGTGAACATGCAAACCGTGACCACCGCAGGCACCTATGGCCCTTTCGGAAGCTATGCGAGCGCATCCGCGATCAACGTGATCCTGGTCCACAACCTGTTCGCACAATGCTCGCTCACCTTCTCCAACTTCACCAAGACGTGCGGGGTACCGGGCGCTGGATGTGGGTTGTTCACCAACGGTAGCGTTACGGCCATCGCTGATAATGCGACCACCACGAGCACGATCGTGGTTCCGTCGCAGAGCGGAGCGACGATCACGGACCTGAACGTGTACGTGAACATTTCGCACACCTATTGCGCCGACCTCCGCCTTTCCTTGAAGAGTCCGGCCAACACCACTGTGAACCTGATCAGCTCGGGACTATGCACCAGCAACGACAACATCATCGCAGAGTTCGATGATGCCGGTGCGAATGGTGCTGTTGGAACAACCTGTCCCATCAACAACCTCTATGTGATCCCAGCAGCGGCCCTCGCGGGTTTCAATGGTCAACTCTTCGAGGGAACATGGACGCTCACGGTGCAGGATGTCGCCGCGCAGGATGTGGGCACACTCAACACGTGGTGCTTGATCCCGACATTGCTTTCGCCGACAGTGAACGTTTCGCCCAAGGTCTTCCTGGAAGGCCCGTACGTCAGTGGGTTGATGAGCGACACCTTGCGCTTCAGCGGACTGCTGCCTTTGACCGAGCCCTACACCGCACTCGGATACCCGCACGCAGGCGGTGGTGGTGGGGAAACAACAACGAGCGGAGTGCTTGCCGTTACAGGCAGCAATGCGATCGTGGATTGGGTGGTGGTGGAGTTGCGCAACTCCGCGAACAGTTCGCAAGTGTTGGCCAGTCGCTGCGCCCTGTTGCAGCGGGATGGCGATATCGTCGCGATGGACGGCACGTCGCCTGTGAACTTCAACAATACTGCTGGGAGCTACTTCATTGCCGTGCGTCATCGCAACCACTTGGGATGCATGAGCAGTGCGGCCCTTCCCCTGACCAACTCGACGTCGACGGTCAACTTCAGCGCTACGGCCACGCCGGTGTATGGCACCGCAGCGCGGAAGGATATTGGTGGCGGGGTCAGCGTGTTGTGGGCCGGCGACGTGAGCTTCAACCATACCCTGCTTTACGTAGGTGCGGGGAACGATCGTGATCCGATCCTCGCACGCATTGGTGGATCCATCCCGACGAACTCCGTTACGGGCTACTACCAGGAGGATGTCAACCTGAACAGCCAGGTCAAGTATGTGGGCGCTTCGAATGATCGCGACCCGATCCTCGCGAACATCGGCGGTACCATTCCAACCGCGAACAAGGTGGAGCAGATCCCGTAAAGATCGAAAGGAGTGGACCGTCCTCATTCCCGAAGGCGGAGTGTATCACGGACGGGTTGCGGAATGCACCTTCCTACATTAGTGCCATGTTGAAGTACAGCCCTGCATTGTTGATCGTCGCGTTGTCGGCATGCTCGAACGGCCAACCCCAAGCAGCAACGAATGACATCGCTGCGGATAACTCGCACACCTCGATCTCAGTGGATCTGGCCGGACATGATCTGCCGCTGGTGGTTGAAATGGGTGATGCCGCAACGCTTGGCGTGGATACACCGAGTGTTACATGGAATGATCAAATAGGCATGCTTGCGATCAAAGCGGGTGATAGGTTCAGCATTCTGATCAGCGAAGAGCCCGGTGGGATCTCCCGGTTGCGATCATCGCTCGATCAGGACCCTTTGCAGACCCACGTGGTCACCGAGGAGGCCGAGGATCGTATCATCTACCGCTCTTCCTTCCCGGATGATGCGTTGGTCTTCGTTCATTTCTATCGGATCATCCGTTCCGGCGGGCGAGAGTTCGTGTTACGGGATGACCCGTCCGGCCAGTTCAACGAAGCGGACATCACCCGGATGATCGGTTCCGTTCGCACCCAAAGACCAGCGTGATGCGGGTGTTCATGGTCGGGGCGCTCTTGAGCTCCCTTGGTGTGTTCGCGCAATCGCCGGATCGCGCATGGCAGGATAGCCTGCAAGCGTATTGGGACCATATCAATATGGAGTACCGGGATGCGGACCACTCGCCGTTGCTGCCGGAAGCACGCACACACTTCGTGGAATTGGAGCGTTTCGCTCCTGATACGCAGTTCCGGATCAAGGCTTCCTTCAAAGCCAAAGCAGGCAAGGCGTTCGAGATGACCACGACCACCGACCGCAAGCCGATGTACGAGGCGGTTGGCGTTCTCCGGTTCAAGATCCTAGGGCGCAAGGAGAAGCTCACCGTGTATCGCAACATCGACCTCTCCAAACGGCCGGAGTATGTGAACCACCTCTTCGTCCCGTTCACCGACCTCACCAATGGAAGCCTGACCTATGGAGGTGGCCGCTACATCGACCTGCAAGGGCCCTTGGGAAAGGAGGTTGAACTGGACTTCAACCGGGCCTACAACCCGTATTGCGCATATGGGGGCCGCTATTCCTGCCCCATTCCGCCCTTGGAGAACCATTTGGAGATGCGCGTGGAGGCTGGTGTGAAGGCGTATGACCACTGATGAGGGCCATTTTCCGAAACCCGGCGATCAGCCCAGCGTACACAGCCCGCGTTCAAAGCAGCTCATGCTTCGCCTGAACGATTATCTTCGTCCGCCCGAAGTATATCCAGCCATGCGCCTCAGTACCCTCCTCATTGCCGCCTTGATCGGTGCACGTGCCTTAGCAGGCACTATCGTTCTCGATGGCCATTATCAAGGCAAGAACCTGTTCATCCAGAACCCCTTCTCGGAAGCCGGCGTTGGTTTCTGCGTGTTCGAGGTTACGGTGAACGACCAGATCGCCACGGACGAGATCAACTCCAGCGCGTTCGAGGTGGACATGAACAATTTCGGCCTGAAACTGGGCGACGCCGTGGTGGTGAAGATCCGCCACAAGGATGGCTGCACCCCGGTGGTGCTGAACCCCGAGGTGCTGAAGCCGAAGAGCACCTTCGATATCGTGAAGCAAGCCATCAGCAGCGATGGGGTCTACCGCTGGACGGCGACCAATGAGACCGGCGAACTGCCATACATCATCGAGCAAAAGCGCTGGAACAAGTGGGTGAAGGCTGGTGAGGTGATGGGCGTGGGGCGCCCCGGTGAGCATAGCTATGAATTCAAGGTGACGCCGCACAGCGGAGAGAATACCTTCCGCGTGCGCCAAGTGGACCTCACCCGCAGAAGCCGTTATAGCGAAGCGGTGAAGTACACGGACCAGTCCGTTGCACCGGTGACCTGGGGTCCGGTGAAGCCCAAGGAGGAGATCGTCTTTACGGCCAACACGCTGTACGAGATCTACGACCAGTACGGCAATATCGTGAAGCGTGGCTACGCGTCACGGATCGACATTTCCGGATTGAAGAAGGACCTCTACTACCTCAATTACGACAGCAAGATGGGTGAGACCTTCTTGAAGCGTTGAGGAAGACAACGTATCCGAACGAAGCCCTGGACCATCCGGGGCTTCTTCTTTTTGGCGGTTACTTCGCGACATGTTACGCATCGAACACATCGGCATTGCCGTGAAGGATCTTTCGGCAGCGGAGGAGATCTACGCCAGATTGTTGGGCGGTCCGAGTTACAAGCGCGAAGCGGTGGACAGTGAAGGAGTGATCACGTCCTTCTTCCAGGCCGGGCCGAACAAGATCGAATTGTTGGAAAGCACCCGGCCCGATGGACCTATTGCGAAAGCCATCGAGAAACGTGGAGAAGGGATCCATCACATCGCATTCGAGGTTGCCGACATCAGGGCCGAGATGGCGCGACTGAAAGCAGAGGGCTTCACCCTGTTGAACGAAGAGCCCAAACGCGGCGCGGACAACAAATGGGTCTGCTTCATCCACCCGAAGAGTGCCAACGGCGTGCTGGTGGAACTCTGCCAGGAGATCCGGTGATCGCCGACTGCTTCGTGGTCCGTGGCACGGGTTCAGGCTAGCAGGCCGAGCCGCTTGGTCATGGCGATCACGTCCTCCTTGGCCAGGTCCATGTGTTCGGCTTGGAGTCCCGCACTTCGCGCACCGTGTACATGTTGGATGCTGTCATCGATGAACAACGTTCGCGACGGATCGGCGCCATGCATCGCGAGCACATGATGGAAGACCGCCGCATCCGGCTTGCGCATCCCCAGTTCACAACTGTAGTACGCGCCGTGGAAAAGGCCCTTGAAGTCGGTCACGCCATTCGTCCGTGCCACGATGGCTTCAAAGGCGGGAATATGGATCATGTTCGTGTTGCTCAACAGCAGCACTTGGTACTTCTCCTTCAGCCGTTCCACCAACCGAAGTCGCTCGTCGGGGATGGTCCCCAGCATCGCGTTCCAGCAGGTGTCCACCTGTTCATCCGTGATCGGTGCGTTCAAGAGCGAGCGGATCCTGCTTCGGAAGGCTTCCGGTGAAAGCTCGCCGGTTTCGAATGCGTCGAACACATGATCCTGCTTCGCCTTGCTGTACAGCGCTTCGAAATCCAAAAAGCCCAGCTCCGCGAACGTTCTCGCGGACGCGTGGTAATCCACATCGATGAGCACACCGCCCAGATCGAGCAGCACCGTGTGTGGCGTGGTCTCCATGATCGGCGAATGTACCTGCGCCCGTTGTCGCGGCTTCTACATTTGCGCCCCATCGGGCCTGTAGCTCAGCGGTCAGAGCAGGGGACTCATAATCCCTTGGTCGCAGGTTCAAATCCTGCCAGGCCCACCCGGTTCAGTACGGCCGCACCGCCGAGATGCGCATGAACACGTCGTCGATGAGCACTTGTGCGTCACCGCTCTGGTTCCAGAAGTAGAAGGACAATCGGTCGCCGTCCTGTAGTGCCGGGACCGGGATCCGGTACTCCACCTGCTCCCACTTGCCAAGCGTTGCTGGAATCGGATTGATGTGGAATGGTTCGTAGTACGCTTGTGATCCATCCGCGTGCTTCACGTCCGTGACCGCAAGCAAGGGTTGCGAAGCGCCCGGGCTTCGTTCCAAGCGCTGTAGGCCGACCTCCATGTAGAGCGCGTGACCTGAGGGAAGCACACCTGCCGGGACACTGAAACCAAGCCCATAATCCATCCCTTTCGTGAAGACAGCAGCATGTGATCCGCTATACGCCCCGGAGATGCGTTCGATCCCCGCACCGCTCCAATACATGCACGCGTGCTCGAAGTCGCAGCTCTCCTCCATCACCACATCCATGCCCTTTGGATTGAATGGCGGTGACTGGTAGTTGCCCGCCAACGCACCGCGATACCGATCATCCCAGCGCAGGAAGGTGTACGCGTACTTCTCCCGGTCCATGCTCTCGTGGTGCAGGATGAAGACGTGGTACTGCCACATCTGGAAGAGCAATAGTGCGCAGCACAGAACGATGAATATGCGAGTCGCTGTCCACCATCGGTTGCCGAGGTCGTTCAGCAATATGGCCATCGGAACAACGAGCACCGGGTAATGATCCACGAACACGCGGCTCCCGAAACCGCTGCCGTAATACCAGATCCACCATGCGCTGATCACATAGACGTTGATGCCCCAGTACAGTGCCATGCTCCATGCGCGGACCCGATCCTTCCTGAACAACCACAAGGTGCCGACCGCTGAAAGGAGAAGCACCGGGGTCCATAGGAACAGGCCGCGACGGAAACCGAACAGGACCTTCAACACCTCGGGCCGATCCCAGTGGAAGCCTTCCCCGGCATAGCCGTACGCGAACCACTTTCCGATCTGCGCATACCACAGCAATGGTTGGATGAAGAGCACAGCAAACCCCACCAGGATCGCGATCCCAAGCACAAGTCGATGGTCCAGAATGCGTTTCATGAAAGGAACCAGATCGGCTCCGGCGATGACCGGTATCGCCAGCAGTACAAGTCCATTCACCGGCCGGATGAGGATGATGAGCGCGAGCAACGCGTTGGCCAGGATCAGCCACCACACCCGGCCGCCACGGACCAGTCGTTGCACGACCAACAGGAACAAGCTGATGGCGCAAAAGGAATAGACGTGGGACCATCCGGGCTGCAACGCGGTGTACTGCATCACCTGCGTGCCGAAGCCAAGCGCGATCAGCAACCAGACCAGAACTCCTTCCCGAACCCCAAGCCCGAGGAGCAGCTTTCGCAACGCGAGCAAGCTGATGAACAAATAGAACCATGCACCAATGCTGATCGCCCGCATCTCGTGGATACTGAGTCCATCATGCGCGGCCTTTGGATCCCCCAATGCGATGTCGTGTCCGATGGCGAACCACGGTGCCATCATCATGGCCGTTCCGCAGAAATACTTGTTCAGAGTTCCTGTGGGCGTGCGCCGCACGTACTCCCATTGGTAGGGTTCGTTTCCGAGGTCGTTCCGGATGAATAGCGCTTGCAGGTAGCCGTAGTACCCTTTCACATCGCTGCGCACGATGGCCCGGGCCATGTCCTTCTCGTTCCCGACCCACAATCCACGAACGGAGATCGTGATGGTCACGACCATCACAAGCAGGATAACAAGAAAGGAGTTGGGGGGGCGCCGCACGGGAAGAGGCGGTGAAGATCGCGAACGGGCTACTTTCGTCACCTACGCATGAAGAAGGTGATC
This sequence comes from Flavobacteriales bacterium, assembly GCA_016721005.1. Classification (GTDB taxonomy): domain Bacteria; phylum Bacteroidota; class Bacteroidia; order Flavobacteriales_F; family PHOS-HE28; genus PHOS-HE28. The sequence continues at coordinate 274,931 of JADKJM010000019.1, read as the reverse complement.
GTTACCGGCGGGGCCGGGTTCATCGGTTCCCATACGGTGGTGGAACTGGTAGCGGCGGGATACGAACCCGTGATCGTGGATGATCTGCGCAACAGCGAGGAACGGATCCTGAACGGTATCGAGGCCATTATCGGGTTCCGTCCCACCTTCCACCGCCTGGATTGCACGGATCCGATCGCGATCAGCCGGATGCTCGACGAAGAGGGTGATGCCCATGGCGTGATCCACTTCGCGGCGGACAAGGCCGTGGGGGAAAGCATGTCGCGGCCTGCGATGTACTACCGCAACAACATCGGATCGCTTGCCGTGTTGTTGTCGCTGATGCGGGAACGCTCCTTCAAGCACATCGTCTTCTCGTCGAGTTGCACTGTGTATGGCCAGCCGGATAGCCTGCCTGTATCGGAGGACTCACCGGATCGCAACGCAAGTTCACCGTACGGTGAAACGAAGGTGGTGTGTGAGCAACTCGTGCGGCGCCAATGCGAGGCCGTTCCGGGGTTGAAGGCGGCGCTTTTGCGCTATTTCAATCCCATCGGCGCGCACCCATCGGGCCTCATTGGCGAGTTGCCGCGAGGGGTGCCGAACAATCTGGTCCCGTACGTTACCCAGACCGCGGCCGGTCTTCGGGATCGATTGCGTGTGAACGGCGATGATTACGACACGGTGGATGGCACCTGCGTGCGCGACTACATCCATGTGGTCGATCTCGCACAGGCGCATGTGACCGCCCTCGCATGGCTCGAACAAGCGGAACCGCAGACCTGTGAAGCCTTCAACCTAGGCACCGGGAAAGGGAGAACGGTGATGGAGGTGGTGAATGCCTTCCAGAAGGAGAACAAGGTGATTGTTCCATATGTGGTAGGACCAAGACGCGCTGGTGATGTTGTGTCGGTCTTCGCGGACACCACCAAGAGCCGTGAGGTCCTTCGCTGGGAACCGCAGTTGACCTTGGAGGATGCGGTGCGCGATGCGTGGCGTTGGCAACGCGCACTGGCCGTGAAGGCCTAGCGCTGGGACCCTAGATCCAGAAGATACTGACGAAGGTGCATGCGAAACCGATCGCTGTGCCCGCGTAGATCTGCGCTGGACTGTGGTCGCTGGTGAGCAGCCGTGCAGTACCCAAGGCGCCAGCCACGATGATCAGGACCATGATCGGAATGATGATGGGCAACATGTGCAGTATGCGCAACGCCGCGAGCGCGCCCAAACACCCGCCGATACCGACCATGTGCGCACTGATCTTCCAGCGCAAGGTGATGAGGGCGGTGATCAACAGCGCGGCGAAAGAACCGCCGAAGAGCAGGATCGCCGCAGGGTGCAAGGCCGTACGTGCAAGCAGGTACCAGATCATCCCGTAGTAGAGTAAGGTCATCGTGTACGGTGCAATGCGCTCCTGCCGCGAGGGCATTTCCCAACTGCGCACAAGGCCCGCACGGATCAGCAATGCCGTGCTGGTCATCGGGAAGGCGATCGTCATCAACGCCACCATGCCCACCATCATCCAATGCACGCGTTCATCAAGGAAGTAGGACAAGCTCCGGTCGAAGTAGAGTGCCAGCACGAACGTGTACGTCGGCATGAACAACGGATGCAACGCAACGGATAGCGCGCGTGCGATAGCGTTCATGCCGGTCACAGTTCCTTGCGCAGCCGGGCAACGGGAAGGCTCAACTGTTCCCTGTACTTCGCCACGGTACGCCGCGCGATATTGTACCCCTTGCCTTTCAACAGAGCCGTGAGTTCGTCGTCGGTCAAGGGCTTGTGCTTGTCCTCCGCTTCGATGGCATCCTTCAGGATCTTCTTCACCTCGCGTGTGCTCACCTCCTCGCCGGCTTCGTTCGTAAGGCTTTCGCTGAAGAAGAATTTCAGCAGGATGGTGCCGTAGTTCGTTTGCACGTACTTGCTGTTGGCCACGCGACTGATCGTGCTGATGTCCAGCTTCACCTTCTCCGCGATATCCTTCAGGATCATCGGTTTCAATTTGGTCTCATCGCCGGTGAGGAAGAATTCACGCTGGTGTTCCATGATCGCCTCCATGGTCACGAGCAACGTGTGTTGCCGCTGCTTGATGGCATCGATGAACCACTTGGCGCTGTCCAACTTCTGCTTGATGAATTGCAGTGCCTCGCGCTGCTCCTTGTCCTTCTTGTTGCGTTGGTACTCCGCGATCATGTCGCGGTAGGCCTTGCTCACCCGGAGTTCCGGCGCGTTGCGTCCGTTCAGGGAGAGTTCCAACTGGCCATCGATCGCCATCACACTGAAATCCGGCACGATCTCCAGCACAGGTTTGCTGGTCTCGCGCTGTGTGTTGCCCGGCTTAGGGTTCAGCCGGACGATCAATTCGATCGCCCCCTTCAGTGCGTCCTCGTCGATCTCCAAGCGTTCCAGGATCCGCTCGTAGTGCTTTTTCGAGAAGGCCTCGAAATGCTTTTCCAGGAGTTCCTCCGCGATCCGCTGATCCAAGCTATGTGGCAACCGGCGCACCTGTAGCAACAGGCATTCGCGCAGATCACGCGCACCTGTCCCGGCGGGATCGAGCGATTGTACTTCTTTGAGTGCCCGCTCCAATTCCTCCTTGGTCGCGCTGATGTTCTGTGTGAAGGCGAGGTCGTTCACCACAGCATCCAGTTCACGGCGTAGGTAACCGTCCTCGTCCAGGTTCCCGATCAGGTGTTCCGCGAGGATCTCCGTTCGTTCATCGCAACTGCGCAGGCTGAGCTGCGCACGCAGTGAATCCTGGAAGGTGGTGCCGCCGCTGAGCGGGGTCTCCCGCTCCTCGGTATCCGGCCCGGTGTTCTTTGCCGTTAGCTTGTAGTCCGGCGTGTCGTCGTCCGGGAAATAATCGCTCATGTCGAAGTCGTCCCGCTCATTCTCCTCGTCGGTGGATTCGTTCTCTGCGATCGCCTGATCCTCGGTGGGCTCATCCTCCTCCTCATGGTCCTCGCCTTCTTCCAGCGCGGGATTGTCCTCGATCTCCTGCTTGATGCGCTGCTCCATATCGATGGTGGGCAGCTGCAGCATCTTCATCAGCTGGATCTGCTGCGGACTCAGCTTCTGCTGGAGTTTCAGGTAAAGGCCTTGCTTCAACATGCGGGGGTGAAATTACGGGCGCTGCACGCCGCTCCTCCTGAGCGGTTCGCTCTGGGGTGAAGGAATGGGCTGAAGGGGACAAGCCCCGGCCTGTTAGCGCTGTGCAGCCTCTACCATCGCCTTCACCACGTTCTTGCCATTGCCGATGAAGATCTCCTTGCCGATGACCATCACCGGTCGCTTGAGAAAGGTGTACTCCTCCAATATCAGTCGGCGGTAGTCCTTCTCGGTAAGCGCGACCTTGTTCAGGCCGAGGGCGCGGTACTTCAATGCGATGCGGCTGAAGAGCGCCTCGTAGCTCCCGGCCAATTTCTTCATCCCGTCCAATTGCTTGGGTGTGATGGCTTCCGTCTTGATGTCCTGCAACTGGAATCGCTTCAGCTTCGGGATCTCCTTCAGGATGCGCTGGCAGGTGCTGCAGGTGGCGAGGTGATAGATGATGCGGTCCATGGGGCTAAGGTCGCGGCTAAGGGCTTCCTTGGCACAACAGCAACAACAGTTTTGGATATCCTCAGTAATGGCGGGATAGAGTTGCGTGCCAACGGCAACCATTGCGCTTGATCGGCCTTGTCAATGGCAGAAAGCAGAGCCATCGGCCTGGTGCTGATGATCTCGCGCATCCCATGGGCGGCGTGGCTCTATACGCGCACGCTTCAGTTCACCGACCGGGCTCCATTGATCGGAGCAGGTCCACCACCATGCGGCCCTGGTCGGACAAGGTGTACTCCACGTGCAGTGGTTTCTGTTGGACGACCGTTCGGATAAGAAGTGCGTCGTTCTCCATTTCGCGCAAGGCGTTGGTGATCGCCTGCTTATTGCTTTCCGACAGATCGCGCAGCAGTTGGTTGAAACGCACCGGGGCATCGGACGCCGCACGCAGGATCCGTGGTTTCCATTTCCCGCTGATGCGGCGCAGCGCCTCTTCTGCCGGGCAATCGGTCGAATGCGGGGTGGTCAACTTCGTTTGACTGCTTGCAGGCCTCGTCATCCACAAGGATCTTTGTGGCGCACAAGGTACCCGACCATGCCACGAACGCCGCTCGCTGTGACCATTGCCTTGTTTGCTGGCCTTGTTGCATGCGCACAACCCGACACGAACATGAAAAAGACCAATAACGTCATGCTTTGCGACACTGTAACCGGTGCCTGCACCGTGCCCGGTCATACCGATGGTGCTGCGGACCATGGCCACGCGCCTGCGCCGCACGCCACGAAGCCCATCACGCTGCTCTACTTCACGGACCCCATCTGTTCCAGTTGCTGGGGCACCGAGCCGCAACTGCGCCGCTTGAAGTTGGAGTACGGTGACGCGATCGATATCCAGTACCACATGGGTGGCTTATTGCCCGGCTGGGATGTGTACAACAGCGGCGGCATCAGCAAGCCGAGCGACGTGGCCGGGCATTGGGATGAGGTGAGCCCGCACTACCGCATGCCCATCATCGGCGATGTGTGGTTGGAGGATCCGTTGCCCAGCAGCTATCCTCCGAGCAGGGCGTTCAAGGCCGCCGAACTACAGGACCATAGCAAGGCGCTCGTGTTCCTGCGCCGCCTACGCGAGCAAGTGTTCTTGGAGAAGAAGAACATCACCAAGTGGCCGGTGATCGCAGAAGCCGCCACCTTCGCCGGGCTCGATACCGCGCGCCTGCACGCCGACTACACCGGAGCGGGCGAAGCGCTGTTCCAAGCGGACCTCACCTTGGCGCGTGCCATGGGCGTTCGCGGCTTCCCCACGTTCATCTTCAGCAATGCGGAAGGCGCTCGGCAACAGGTGTATGGCGCACGCCCTTATGCGCAGTTCGAAGACGCTGTGAAGGCGATGCTTCCCCGTGCGAACCCCGCACCACTACCCACCACCTTGTCTGAACTGTTCGCGGTACACGCATCGTGGTGCGCAGAAGAAGTGGTTGTGGTCCTTGGCATACCGCAAGAGCAAGCCCTTCAACAATTGAAGCAGGCACGAGCGAACGGCGAGCTCACCTCTGTGGATACGCGCAACGGCAGTGTGTGGCGGCGGAAGTAGGGGGCTCAAAACTCCGCACTCCCCGGCGTCCTCGGGAAGGGGATTACATCGCGGATGTTCGACATCCCCGTCACGAACAGCACGAAGCGCTCCAGACCAAGACCGAAACCCGCATGCGGCACGGTGCCGAACTTCCGCGTGTCGAGGTACCACCAGAGTTCATCGGTGTCCAAACCCATCTCCTTCATGCGCGCTTCCAGCACGTCGAGCCGTTCCTCGCGTTGGCTGCCGCCAATGATCTCGCCGATGCCGGGGAAGAGCACGTCCATTGCCGCCACTGTCTTGCCTTTTTCGCTGTACCCGAGATCGCCGGGCGCGTTGGTGCGCATGTAGAAGGCTTTGATCGTGGCAGGGTAGCCCGTGACGATCACCGGCTTCTTGAAATGCTTCTCCACGAGGTAGCGTTCGTGTTCGCTCTGCAGATCGATGCCCCATTCCACCGGGAATTGGAACTGCTTCTTCTGGTAAGGTTTGCTGCGCAGCAGAATCTCGATGGCCTCGGTGTAAGTGATGCGCTCGAAGGGATTCTCCAGCACGAACTTCAGGCGATCGATCAGGCCCATCTCGCTGCGTTGCACTTGTGGCTTCTGTGATTCTTCTTCCGTCAAGCGCGCATCGAGGAATTGGAGATCGTCCATGCTGTTCTTCAGGACGCGTGCGATCAGGTGCTTGCACAATCCTTCGGCGAGGTCCATGTCGCCTTTCAGGTCCATGAAGGCACATTCCGGTTCGATCATCCAGAACTCGGCGAGGTGGCGCGTGGTATTGCTGTTCTCCGCGCGGAAGGTCGGGCCGAACGTATAGACCTTGCCTAGTGCGAGCGCGGCGAGCTCGGCTTGCAACTGGCCACTCACGGTGAGGCGTGATTCGCGTCCGAAGAAGTCACCCGAGTAGTCGACTTGGTGCTGTACGATATCGAAGAGGTTGAAGAACGATAGAGCGTAAATGGGAGCGCCTCGTGCGGGGTGTTTCCGCATACTGTCATCCCCTTGAGACTTGCTAAGGGTATACCCGATTTGTTTGCATATGTGATCTGTTCCTTGTTTGAAATCCCGCAGCGAAGCGCCCATTTCGCCTTGCTGAAGACGCTGAAAGAGCGACAGGAAGAACTTGGCCTCTTCGTTGAAGTCTTCCATGTGTTCATCGAGATTGATGTCGATATTGGCCGTGAACCTCTCGATGTACTCACCAATCCTCCAATCTGCGATACTCCCTTCCAAGTCGTCAGGCTTCTTTGAGAGCAGGTCGCGGAAGTGTCGATACTGATACTCCACCATAAGCCCGGTATCCCCAGGAATCTGTGGCATATCTGGGGGCACACCATAGTGCTTGTCAATGTACTTGCCTAACTGGGGCTGAATCGTCTCGTGAGCCTTGACATAGTCAATGACCGTGTCGCAGTAGCGCTCCAAAATCTCATTGAAAAGTGGATAGTTGATGGGAAGCGAACGCTTAACGCGCGGAGGCTTTTCAAGTGGCAGCGTCGTTACGCGGAACAACTCACCAGCGCCCTCCGCATCGCTCGCAGTGATGATCGGCGCATGGAAATAGTTGTAGCCGTTCAGGTCGAAGTACTCGTGGATGCCGAAGCTCACCTGGTGCCGCATGCGGAAGACCGCGCTGTAGGTGTTCGTGCGGAAACGCAAGTGGGCATTCTCACGCAGGAATTCGAGACTGTGCTTCTTGGGCTGGATTGGATACGTGGTCGCATCGCTATCGCCGAGCACCTCCACGGTGGTTACCTTCATTTCCACGCGCTGGCCGCTGCCTTGGGATGCGACAAGTTCACCGGTACACTTTACCGCAGCACTGGTGGTGAAGCGCCCGCGCGTAGAAGCATCCACCTGCTCCTGATCGATCACACATTGCAGGTTGCGGATGGTGCTGCCATCGTTCAGTGCGATGAAGCGGTCGTTGCGGAAAGTGCGCACCCAACCGGCAACAGAGACGGTGGTGTTGGTGAGCGACTCATTGTCGAGCGCGGCTTTGATCGAGGTGAGGTCCATGGCGTGGTCGGCAAAGATGGAGATGCCGCCGACACCAACCCACAGGGGCAAGACCGTGTCCAGTATATCCTCTGTCGATAGGACACCCGGCTTGGTCTAATAGGATGGGGGCCTTCTGGTTCCTGCTGTAAAGTTGCCCGTGTGTTCACCGCAACCACCACCCCTGACCGGGACCGCACAAGCAGCTCGCCTACCATGCCAGCGACCATCCTGATCGTCGAGGACGAATCCATTGTCCGCAAGGACATCGAACACACCGTGAAAGGACTGGGCTATACCGTATGTGGATCGGTAGCCAGCGCAGAGGAGGCGTTGGCGATGGTGGAGGCCGAGCGCCCTGATCTGGTGTTGATGGACATCATGCTCAAGGGGAATATGAGTGGGATCGAGGCGGCCATGCAGATCAAGGAACGCTTAGGGAGACCAGTGATCTTCCTCACGGCCTATGCCGACGACGCCACGGTGAGCCGAGCGCGGATCGCAGAACCGTACGGCTACATCATCAAGCCGTTCATGGCAACGGACGTACGGACAACGATCGAGATGGCGCTGTACAAGCACAAGCAGGATGCGGAGGTCGTGAAGGAGCGCGACCAGCTGTTCCAATTGGCCACCAAAGGGAAGGCGGATCCGTTGTTCCTCAAGAACGCTGGCAAGCTGATCCGGTTGAAACTGGAAGACATCTATTACATCGCAGCATTGAAGGATTACGTGGCGATCCACGTGCGTGAGCGGCGCTATATCATCCACGGCGCACTGAAGAACCTGGAGGCCCAATTGCCGGACTCGGACTTCGCACGCATCCATCGCAGCTTCATCGTTCGGCTGGACAGGATAGCCAGCGTGAAGCCGCCGGAAGTGATCTTGGAGGACGAAAAGGGATCGATCCCGATCGGGGAATCCTACCAGAGCAAGCTGATGAAGCGGCTGAACGCGAGTTGACCCATCGGGATCTCGCTTCCGGCGCTATATTCAGTGCGTGGTAACACCATCCGACCCGTACGAATTCGACACGCCTTACGTGAAGGTGCTGGCCGATCCATTGACCCAATGTCTATCCATTCGCTGGAAGAACTATGCGCCGAGCGGGACCTATCGGAGCATGCTGGATACGGCCGTTGACCTGATCCGCGAACGCGGGTTGCGCTATTTCCTTTCGGACCAGCGTCGGCGTGGTGCGATCCTGCATGCCGATGAGGTGTGGCTGGCCATGGATTGGGTACCCCGCATGGCCCGGACAGGATTGGAGCGTGCCGCCATTGTGCAGAGTGCGGACGTGTTCAACAGCATCGCCATCGATCGGGTGGTCGGCACGGTGCAACCGGGCATTGTGTTCCCGATCCGGTTGTTCAATACTCCGGAAGAAGCTGAAGCGTGGCTGTATAGCCCGGCCGACGTCACGAGCTGACGCGTAGCCGCCCTTCAAAATGAGGAACGGCGGAAACACTACTCAGCCGGAAATGTTTCCAATGTGTTATTCGTCTTACGTTTGCCGCCCGAATAATGGCCGACGAGAAGATCACCGCTGTGGATACGCCTGGTCTGGAGCTGTCCGATGATCGCTGGCGCCGGATCCTGGACGAAACGGCCAAGATCTTCTGGAAGCTGGGGATCAAGAGCGTGACCATGGACGATGTGGCCACGCGCCAAGGGATCTCCAAGAAAACGCTCTACCAATACGTCACCGACAAGAACGATTTGGTGGATCGGGTATTGAAGCACCTGAGCTTCTGCTACAAGTGCGACATCGATGCGGTGCGCGCCGGGAAGGACCAGAACGCGATCGATGAATCCTATGCGATCACAACGACCGTGGCCGGGCAGCTTCAAGGCATCCACCCGAGTGTCCACTTCGACCTTGAGAAGTACCACCCGGAAGCGTTCCGGAACATGGTGGAGAACAAGCAACGGGAGATCCACGAGTGCATCACGGACAACATGGCCCGCGGGATCCGCGAAGGACTTTATCGCGAGGACCTGAACATCCCGATGATCGCCTCGATCTACATCGCCCGGTTCGACATGGTGTTCGATGGGGAGTTGTTCCCGCCGGACAAATTCAACATGCACGATGTACACTGGGAGTTGTTCCGCTACCATGTGCGGGGCATCGCCAGCAAGAAAGGACTGGACTACCTGGAGAAGAAGTTGACCAAAGAACGCGTACACGCATGAGAAGTATCGTGACCACGGTCGGCCTGTCGGTAGCGCTCGTGCTGAGTGCCCAAGGCCCCATCACCCTCAGCCTTCACGAGGCGTTGGACCTGGCTGCCAAGCAGAGCTATGCCGTGCAGGTCAGTGTTCTGGAGGCGGAGAAGGCGCGCCACAAGGTGAAGGAGATCACAGCCATCGGGCTGCCGCAGATCAATGGGGAAGCGCAGGTGCAGAACTTCATCGATGTGCCCACGCAGTTGATCCCGAATTTCTTCGCTCCCGGACAAGGCCCCGAGTTCATTGCCGCGCAATTCGGCCTGCCGTGGAACGCGAGCGCCGGTGTCACCCTGAGCCAATTGATCTTCGACGGCAGTTACCTGGTGGGCCTCAAGGCCTCGCGCGCGCTGGCCGAACAAAGTCGGTACGACCTGGAGAAGGCAGCGGCGGACGCCCGCAACCAGGCGTCGAAGGCGTACTTCGGCGTGCTTGCAGCGGAAGAGGGGCAGCGGCTCGTGGGCGAAGGCATACCCTTGTTGGAGAAGAGCCTGGCCGAAGTGAACGCGATGCTGGAGGCGGGCTTCATGGAAGCCACGGATGTGGATCGCATCACCATCCAGTTGGAACAGGCGAAGAGCCAGCAACGCAGCTTCAGGCAACAGGGCGATGTGGCCCGCATGCTTCTGGCCCTTGCACTCGGTATTCCGCAGGGTACGCCGGTCGTACTGACCGATGACCTGCCGAAGATCCTGAATGATGCGAACGAGATCGCATTGAGCGAACAGCCCTTCGATCCCGCAAGACACGTGGAGGTGCGCTACGCCGATAACCTTTTGTTGCTGCAGGACCTCAACCGGATGAACGAGCGAGCCAAGGCCATGCCTTCACTGGCTGGTTTCCTTTCGCATCAACGGGTTTGGAACGGCCCGGACTTCGACCCGGGCGGTGCGTACCCGTTCTATCCCACCACGTTGTGGGGGATCAAGCTCTCGGTGCCCATCTTCAGCAGTGGGAACCGTTACCACAAGGTGAAGCAGGCGGAACTCGCGCTGCAACAGACCGAGGTGAACAAGGTCGCCACGGAGCAGCGGCTAAAAGCCGTTTCGGAGCAGGATCGCACACAGGTGCGCACGGCCTTCGACAACCTCCGCACCGAGGAGCGCACCATGGCCCTGGCGAAGAACATCCTGGATCGCACCACCGCCAAGTTCACCATCGGTAGTGCGGCCAGTTTCGAACTCACCCAGGAGCAAGGCCATTACCTCACGGCCCAACAAGCCTATGTGCAACGCTTGGTGGAACTTCTGGTCGCGCGCGCCGACCTGCGCAAGGCATTGGATATGTACTGACGCGAACAGGTGACCGCTGACCGGCTCATTGCAACTGTACCGTCGATCCTCCGGATCGGCCATGAAACGACGACAACACCCACGATGAAAAAGACGATCTACTTGATCCCGATGCTGGCGGTGCTTGCCTCCTGCGGAGCGAAGGACACCGGCGAGTTGGCCGGGAAACGCGCGGAGCGCGACTCCCTGAAGACCGTGTACGACAAGGTGGGCAAGGACCTCAAGAAGGTGGAGGACTGGCTGGCGCTGAACGATAGCACGGCCAACCGCAGCCTGCCCTTGGTCTCCGCGCAGGCATTGGAGCAGGGCCCCTTCACGCACTACATCGATGTGCATGGCGTGGTGAAGGCGGACGAAAGCGCTACACTCTATTCCATGACGGGAGGACGTGTCGCCAGCATCCGTGTAAAGGCCGGTGACAAGGTGCGCAAGGGGGACTTGATCGCCACGATGGACAACGACATGGTGGAGAAGCAGATCGCACAAGCGCAGGCCGGTGCGGACCTCGCGCGCACCACTTTTGAAAAGCAGCAGAAACTGTGGGACCAGCACATCGGCAGCGAGATGCAATTCCTGCAGGCGAAGACACAGAAGGAACAGGCCGAAGCAGGACTGGCCACATTGAAGGAACAGCAGCGCCTCTCCAATGTCACCGCGCCATTTGATGGCGTGGTGGACGAGGTGATGGCCCGTGTGGGGGACATGGCCGCACCGCAATCGCCCGTGGCGCGCGTGGTGAACCTCACCGGCATCCAGCTACAGGCGGACGTAAGCGAGGCCTACCTGAAAAAAGTGAAGGCGGGAGCGCCGACGACGGTGGTCTTCCCCAGCATCAACGAAGGCTTCACCGCGCCCCTCACGCACGTGAGCGACTATATCGATCCGAGCAACCGCACTTTCCTGGTCACCTTGCGCGCGCCCCAAGGCGAGAAGTACATGCGCCCCAACCTGCTGGGCGACCTTAGTATCCAGGACCTCCACACCGACAGCGCCATGGTGGTGCCCGGTCCCGCCGTGCTGGACGATGTGAGCGGAAACAGCTACCTCTTCGTGCTCGGCCCAGCGCCGCAAGGAAGCAACGTGAAGGCCGATGAACGCGTGGCGCACAAGGTCTTCGTGGACCGCGTGAGCGAATACCAAGGGCGCATGCAAGTGGCTGCCAGGACACCGGGACAGTTGAAGGACGGTGACCTGGTGGTGATCGACGGCGCCAAGAACGTGAGCGACGGGCAGACGGTGCGCGTGGATGAAAAGTGAGATTTGGAGTAAGGACGCAGAGACGCGGAGGCGCAGAGAAATGCAATTGAAGGGAAGGACGCAGAGGCGCAAAGACACGGAGAAATTTATTTGGTGAATTGTGATAGGACGATCGGACTCATGACTCCTGCCTCAAAGACTCCCGACTTCACCCTTCTCTGCGCCTCAGCGCCTCCGCGTCTAATAACAACGAGATAATGAATCATAACGAAGACGTCGAAAAAGACCTCCACGGCCCGGAGCGGGAGTTCGCCATCACCACGTGGGCGGTGCAGAACCGCACCACGGTGATCGTGCTCACGGTGCTGATCTTCCTCATGGGGATCTACTCCTACCGGGTGATGCCCAAGGAGAGCTTCCCCGAGGTGGTGACGCCGGAGATCTTCGTCTCCACGCCGTACAACAGCAGCTCCGTGGTGGACATCGAAAAGCTCATCACCAAGCCGTTGGAGAAAGAGATCAACACCATCAGCGGGGTGGACGAGATCAAGAGCACCACCGTGCCCAACTTCAGCGCGATCGATGTGAAGTTCAACTACAACATCTCGCCGGACCAGGCCCTGCGCAAGGTGAAGGACGCCGTGGACAAGGCGCGCGGCGACAAGAACTTCCCCACCGACCTGCCGTCGGAGCCGAACGTGATCGAGCTCAACTTCAGCGAGCTGATGCCGGTGATGAACATCAACCTCAGCGGCGACTACCCGATGGAGCAGCTCCACTCCTATGCGCAGCACCTGAAGGACCGCATCGAATCGCTGCCGGAGATCAACAAGGTGAACATCCGCGGCGTGCCCGAGCGCGAGGTGCGCATCAGTCTGGACCTCTATAAACTGGAGGCGCTCCAGCTCAACTTCAACGACATCGCGCAGGCCATCCAGACGGAGAACCTCACCATGAGCGGCGGTGAATTGCTCATTGACGGCCAGCGCCGCGCGGTGCGGGTGATCGGCGAGTTCACGGACATGGCGCAGATCCGCGACATCGTCGTGAAGAACATCGACCAGAAGGAAGTGCGCCTCGGCGACATCGCCACGGTGGATTATGCCTACAAGGAACCCGACAGCTTCGCCCGCGAATACGGCAAGCCCGTGGTGATGCTCGACATCATCAAGCGCGCGGGACAGAACCTCCTCACCGCCAGCGACGGCATCCAGCAGATCCTGAAGGAGGACCGCGGGCGCGTGCTGCCCGCCGACCTCCGCATCTCCGTCACCGGCGACCAGAGCGACAACACGCGCACCAGCGTGGACGAGCTGATGAACCACATCATCCTCGGCGTGCTGTTGGTGATCGGCACACTGATGCTCTTCCTCGGCCTGCGCAACGCGATGTTCGTCGGGCTGGCGATCCCGATGAGCATGTTCATCTCCTTCACCCTGCTCAATGCGTTCGGCGTCACGCTCAACATCATGGTGCTCTTCGCGCTGATCCTCGCGCTGGGTCGCTTGGTGGACGACGGCATCGTGATCGTGGAGAACATCTACCGCCACATGACCAACGGCGAACCGCCGCTACGCGCCACGAAACTGGCCGTCGGCGAAGTGACCATGCCGATCATCGCCGCCACCACCGCCACGGTGATGGTCTTCGTGCCGCTGCTCTTCTGGCCGGGCATGATGGGCTCCTTCATGAAGTTCCTGCCCATCACCTTCATGATCGCCCTCGGCTCCTCGCTCTTCGTGGCCTTGGTGGTGAACCCCGCGCTCGCCTCGAAGTTCATGAAAGTGGAAGAGGACAAGACGCCCATGAAACGCGTGTGGAAGCTCGCTGGGATCCTCGCCGCCGTGGGCACGTTGATCGTTGTGATCGGCATGTCCACCAAGAGCGACACGGTGTTCGGCATCGGCCTGCTCGCCATCGTCTTCGGCTTCCTCGGTGTGGTGAACGCCAAGTGGTTCGTGCCCGCTACCGACTGGTTCCAGAATAGTTGGCTGCCGCGCTTGGAGGCCCGCTACGAGAAGTTCCTTCGCTATGCGCTGGACCGCCATCACCCGCGCACTTTCCTCTTCGGCACCTTTGGCATGCTGGTGCTAGTGATCGCGCTGTTGGTGGTGTTCCCGCCCAAGACGCTCTTCTTCCCGGAGAACGAACCGCAGTTCATCAATGTGTTCATCGAGGCGCCGATCGGCACGGACATCCTCAAGACCGATTCCATCACGCGTATCGTGGAGAGGCAGGTGATGGAGGTGATCGATGTACCCGGGTACAAGGTCCCGGCGGGAACCAAAATGCCTGATGGCTCGATCACCGCGGACAGCACCAACTACCTAGTGAACTCCGTGATCTCGCAGGTGGGCGAGGGCACCAGCGATCCTGGTGCCGGCGGCATGCAGATCGGTGCTACGCCGTACAAAGGCCGCATCGCCGTGAGCTTCGTGAAGTTCGCCGATCGTCACGGACAGTTCACCAGCGATGTGCTGAAGGACTTACAGGAACATGTGAAGGCCCCGCCTGGCGTGGTGGTCACCGTGGCCAAGAACGCCGCCGGTCCGCCCGTGGGCAAGCCCATCAATATCGAGATCAAGGGCAAGGAGATCGAAGGGCTGTTGGCGGAAGCTGAACGTGTTCAGCGTTACATCGAGTCGCGCAACGTGCCCGGCATCGAGGCGCTGCGCATCGACATCGATCGCGCCAAGCCGGAGATGCCCATCATCATCGACCGGGAAAAAGCCCGCCGCCTCAACGTGAGCACGTACGCCATCGCCGACGCCATTCGCACCGCGCTCTTCGGCAAGGAGGTGAGCAACTACCGCGTGGAAGGCGATGACGACGACCACGAGATCAACATCCGCCTGAACGATGAGTACCGCTACGACGCGCAGCAGCTATTGGACATGAAGGTGACCTTCCGCGATATGCTGAACGGCCGGATCCGCCAAGTGCCGATCAGCGCGGTGGCGCACGCCGAGCGCACCAGCACCTTCAGCGCCATCAAGCGCAAGGACCTGGACCGCGTGGTGACCGTCAGCTCCAACATCATCAGCGGCTACAACGGGAACGAAGTGGTGCAACAGATCAAGGACCAGCTCGGCAGCGGCTTTTCCGTTGGCAAGGACTACACGCTGAAGTTCACCGGGGAGCAAGAGGACCAGGCCAAGGACATGGGCTTCCTGATGATGGCCTTCTTAGTGGCCATCTTCGTGGTGTTCCTCATCATCGTGGCACAGTTCAACAGCATCAGCTATCCCGTGGTGGTGATGAGCACCGTGCTCTTCAGCACCATCGGCGTCTTCCTCGGGCTGGTGGTGTTCCGCATGGATTTCATCGTGCTGATGACGATGCTGGGCATCATCTCGCTGATCGGCGTGGTGGTGAACAACGCCATCGTGCTCATGGATTTCGCACGGCTGCTCTTCCTGCGCAGTTCGCGCAAGCTGGGCCTGCCGGAGGACCGCATCATCCCCATCGCCGAAAGCCGCGAGGCCTTGGTGACCGCCGGCAAGACGCGCTTGCGCCCCGTGCTGCTCACGGCCTTTACCGCCGTGCTGGGCCTGTTGCCGCTGGCCATCGGCCTCAACTTCAACTTCCTCACACTCTTCACCGAGCTCAACCCGCACATCCACATGGGCGGTGACAACGTGATCTTCTGGGGCCCGCTCAGCTGGGCGGTGATCTACGGCCTGCTCTTCGCCACCTTCCTCACCCTGATCATGGTGCCGGTGATGCTGCTGATCATCCAGAAGATCAAGCACCGCAGACAGTGGAAGCACAATGCGCTGCCGGTGGACGTGAATGGGTTCGAAGCTGCGGGTCAGGCACCACCGCAGGGTGGACCGGAGATCATGTAACGGATCACAGCTTCGCGGCTTGCACGTGCATCCAATCGAAGTTGCGCGTGCGGCCGAGGCTCAGCCAACCTTCCTTCTCCCAGCACTCCCACCACGGAGCGTATTCCGGGCGAGCGAAAGCGGCTTTGTCGGCACCCCATTTCAGTTGGTTGTTCATCGGGTCGTAGTCCAATGCGATGCCCCAACTGTGCATGGAGTAACGATCGCCGCCGCGCATCTTGCGCACGTTCAGGCTGCCGCCGAATTGATCCAAGCGTAGGCGCTTGATCTCCGCGGCACCATAGGTCGCAAGTACGTCCGCAAGCACGCGGCCGAGGCTGTCATACACTTTCGTGTTGCAGGACACGCTGCTCACGCGCTTGCCCGGATCCCACGATAGGAAGTGCTCGTACGGCGGAACCAGTTTCTTCTGGTTGGTGCCCACGGCGCCGTAGTAGGCGTTGAGTCCCGCATCGGTGCGTTGCGTCGGCCAGTTGTTCGGGTTCACTTCCACGCGACTCTCCGGACGCCAGACCGGCTCGGGCTCTCCGAAGAGGCGGCGCTGCACCATCGCGTTGTACGCCTGCTCTGTTTGATCGCCCCACAGGCCATCGATGTCATCACCCTTCAACCCCGCACTCTTTTGCAGGTAGGCCACCACCTTCCGCGCAGCGGGCCACGACTTCTTGATCTCCGTGATCTTTGTCAACGCGGTCACCATCGCATCATTGACCACACCGTCGAGCGGGCCGTCATAGATGCGGGCACGTTTCATCGCGCCTTGTGCGAAGAGGATGCTTTGGCTGTTGTAGGGCATGATGAAGGAGGTTTTGGGAATGTCGACCCAAGGTATCCGAACCGATCATGGTTCGAAGGTTCGGACGCGGAAAAACCAAGAACCCCGGATCCTTCCGGAATGGAGAACTGATCAGAACTGCGGCCGCACCGGCTCGTTGTCCAACACCTTCTCAATGCGCCCCATCACCTCCGGCGTGAGCTGGTCCTGCGCATCCACGGCGGTGAGGTTCTCCTTGAGCTGCTCCACTTTGCTGGCACCGAGTATCACGGTGCTCACGTGCGGGTTCTTCAGGCACCACGCCAGCGCGAGCACCGGCATGCTCAGGTCCAGCTTCGCGGCGATCCCTTTCAGCTTCTCCACTTTCTTGAGGCGCTCGGCGGTGAGCTCGCGTTCGCGCAGCCAATCCAGTCCGGCCATGCGCAGGCGACTGCTCTTGTTCCCATCGAGTGTGTGCTTGCCACTGAGGATGCCGCTGGCGAGCGGGCTCCAGATCGTCGTGCCCAAGCCTACGGTCTTGTACAGCTGATCGAACTCCACCTCCACTTTGGCGCGGTGGAACATGTTGTACTGCGGCTGCTCCATCACCGGACCGATGAGGTGGTGCTGCTTCGCGACCATGTGCGCTTCCATGATCTCCTGCGCGCTCCATTCGCTGGTGCCCCAGTAGAGGATCTTGCCGCTCATGATCAGCTGGTGCATGGTCCACACGGTCTCTTCGATCGGTGTGTTCTTGTCCGGCCGGTGGCAGAAGAAGAGATCGAGGTATTCCACCTGCAAGCGATTCAGCGCATCGTTGCAGCCCTCCACGACATGCTTGCGGTGCAGCCCGACCTGCGTGGGCAGCTTGCCGCCCGCGCCGAAGAAGACCTTGCTGCTCACCGTCCACGTATCACGTGGCCATTTCATCTTCTTCAGGATCTTCCCCATCACGCGTTCACTATCGCCGCGCGAATAGATCTCCGCATTGTCGAAGAAATTGATGCCGCCATCGTACGCGGTCTTCATCAGCTTCTCCGCGATGGGATCGCCGATCTGCTTGCCGAAGGTGAGCCAGGAGCCGAGCGAGAGCTCGCTTACTTGAAGGCCGGAGGTGCCGAGGCGACGGTAGCGCATGGGAGGATGCAGAGGAATTGAGCGAATGTGGAAATGTGGAGATCAATTGACCAAGTACGGGATGTGGCTGATCCGGCGACCAAGGTCGCTAAAGATCAGCCCACCACCCGCCCGTCGTCCATCACGATGTTGCGGTCGGTGCGCGCAGCGAAGTCGTTGTCATGCGTCACGACGAGCAGGCTGCGCTTGTGCTCCGAAGCGATGCGCTGGAAGATCCCGAAGACGATCTCCGAGTTCCGCTTGTCCAGGTTGCCGGTGGGCTCGTCGCCCATGATGATGAGCGGGTCGTTGATGAGCGCACGTGCGATGGCGACCCGTTGCTTCTGCCCGCCGCTGATCTGGTTGGCCATCTTCAGCGCTTGATCACCGATCTCCAGCTCACGCAGCAACTCCATGGCGCGGTGTTCCACTTCGGCCTTGCTCTTCCGGGCCAGCTTCAGGCCGGGCAGCATCACGTTGTGCAGCACGCTGAACTCGGTGAGCAGGTAATGGAACTGGAACACGAAGCCGATCTTCTCGTTGCGGATCTCCGCCAGCCGCGTATGTGACGCCCCCTTGGTGCGTTCGCCATCGATCACCAGCTCGCCCTCGTAGTCCGTGTCCATGGTGCTGAGGATGTAGAGCAGGGTGCTCTTGCCGCAGCCGCTCTTGCCGGTGATGCTCACGAACTCGCCGCGCTTCAATTCCAGCGACACCTCCTTCAGCACCTTCACGGTCACGGGGTCGTGGAAGGCCTTGCTCACCTTCAGCACATCGAGGGCGTTGCCAGTGCTCATCGGAACGCGAGGTGATGGTACCGCAAAAGGCGCAAAGCACACGAAGACGGCACGCATCCTTTGTGTCCTTCGTGTGCTTTGCGGTATGATCCAGGGCTTCTTCTCATTTCCCTCTGATGATCTCCACCGGGTCCACCTGGCTCGCTTTGCGCGCGGGGAACCAACCGGCGACCCAGGTGGTGGCCAGGGCGAAGGTGACCGCGATGACGTAGTACTTGATCGAGTAGTCCACCGGGAAGGTGGTGATGGTGGGCAGCGCGGCCGTAACGAAGGGGATGCGGTCGATGAGGCTCTGCATGCCGAACCCGGCGAGCAGCCCCGTTGCGCCGCCAACGATACCGATGATCACGCTGAGCAGCAGGAAGATCCGCCGCACATCACCGCCGCTGAAGCCCGTGGCCTTGAGGATGGCGATCGCATCGAGCTTCTCGTAGATCATCATGTTCAGGATGTTGTAGATCCCGAAGCCCGCTACGATGAGCAGCACGATGCCCACGGCGTAACTGATGATGTTGCGCACGTCGCTGCCCGTTTCGAACTGCGCATTGGCGGTCTGGATGTCCACGGCATCCACCCCGAAGCGCGCGGCGAGCTCCTTCGCCATGGCAGGCGCCTGCGTAAGGTCGTGCAACTTCAGGTTGATGTCCGTGTAGTAGCTGCCCGGCCGCGCAAGGAGCTTCTGCACGGTCTTGATGTTAGCGTAGCACTGCACCTTGTCGAAATCGGCGATGCCGCTCTGGAACATGCCCACCACGCGCAGCATGGTGCGGTCGCCGGCGGCGGTGGTCACCTGCACCAGGTCGCCGATGTCCGCTTTCATCAGGTCGGCCAGGCCCTTGCCCAGCACGATGGTGTTGTTGCCGGACGCGAGGGCGTAGGGCTCGCCCTTCACCAGGTAATCCGAGTAGCGGTAGTACTGGATCTCGTCGTTCACATCGATGCCGTTCACCACGCCGTTCAGTTCCACCGTGCCCACATTGAAGAGCGCCTGTGCGACCAACTTGGGGGAAATGGCGAGCACGCGCGGGTCCTTTTCCAGCACGTCCATGATGGCGATGGCATTGCGCAAGCGTGGTAATTCATCCTTGGGCTTCACCGAGCTGATGAAGTTGCGGGACGCGGTGTCCGTGGCCAGGTCGATCGGTTGCAGGGGCGACGGCTGGACCTCGTTGTACAGCCGGATGTGCGGCGTGCGGTTCAGGATAAGTCCGTCCAGCAGGTCGTTCAAGCCGTTCATGAAGCCGAGCAGCGTAACGAACATGGCAATGCTGAACATCACGCCCACGGCCGCCACGATGCTCTGCTTCAGCTTGGCGCGAAGGAGGGTGATGGCGATGTCAACTAACAGCTTCATGGGAAGAGTTCACCGCAAAGACGCCAAGAGCGCAAACACAATGCATTCTCTGTGTTCCACTGTGGCTCTGTGCCTCGGCGGTCTTCATTCAAGGCTTGTACAATTGCGTGCCCGCATCGATGCCTTCCAGCACCTCCACCTTCTCCATGTCCTTCACCCCGATCGTAACGGGCGTGCGTTCGTCGGGACCGGTGAGCACGTATTTCCCCTCCACCACGTATGCGGCCGGGATGGTGAGGGCGTCCTCCTTGCGGCGGATCACGATGCTGGCCTCCACGGTGAGGTTGGGGTAGAGCGTCGGCGGTCGATCCACGAATTCGGCTTCCACACGGAAGGTGCGCGAGCGTTCGTCCATGTACGGGATGACCCGTGCGATGCGCGCTTCGAACGCCTTGCCGGCATAACTGTCGAGCGATACGAATGCTTGTTGGCCCGGCTTCAATTCACGGATGTCGTATTCGTCCACTTCCAGTTCGAGGTAGAGGTCCGTCGCGCTGCCGATCACCGCCACCGGGCGTTGCGTGGTGGCCAGTTCGCCGGGTTCGATCAGCAGGTCGTACACCAAGCCATCGATCAGGCTGCGCGGCGTGCGATCGCTGTTACCTGCTGCGCTGATCGCGCGGTTGTTGCGGGCCAGCTCCAGTTCCGTACGTAGGCGCTCGCGGTTCTCGGACAGGGCCTTCACGGCGCGGTCATATCCGGATCGGCTTGTCGTGAACGCCAGTTCGCGTTGTTCCAGTTCGCTTTTGCTACCCACTCCTTGTTCCGCCAAGCGTTGTTGTCGCGAATAGTTCGTGCTATCCACCGTGAGTTTGTCCCGCGCCTGCGCGATGGCCGACCGCAGCTGCGCCAACACAGGACCCTGGTCGCTTGCGTTCTGTTCCAATAGGCGCAATTGGGCATCGGCATTGCGTTCGGTGAGTCCGCTGCTGCGGTCATCGATCTGAAGCAGTGCCTGGCCCGCCTTCACCGTGTCGCCCTCGCTCACCAGCAAAGCGATCACGGCACCGTTCACCGTGGGGAAGACCTGATATTGTCCGTCAGCCTTAACGATCCCGCTGGCATACACGCTTTCGGTGATAGGCCCTTTGGTGGGAGTGATCGTGCCCTCCTTTTCCTGGCAAGCCGCAAGGACCACGCAGAGGGTCGCGGCGGCAACGAAGCGCTGGTGCATGGACGAAGGTCGCTAACCTTCGGGATCGCACCCTGCCGTTCATCATACGGAAAGCCGACCATGTCCCACGGAAAGCCGGAACTTCACGCCATCACCTCGCACGCCATGTCCTCCATCTCCAGCAACAAAGCACCGGAACCCGTTGGCCACTACCCGCATGCGCGCCGCGTGGGCGACCTGCTCTTCCTCAGCGGCGTGGGGCCGCGTGAACGCGGAACGAAGGAGATCCCCGGTGTGGAACTGGACGCGAACGGCGCGGTCGTGAGCTACGATATCGAGACCCAGGTGCGCAGCGTGTTCCAGAACGTGAAATGGATCTTGGAGGATGCAGGCTCCTCATGGGAAAAGATCGTGGACGTGACGGTGTACCTCACGAACATGAAGGACGACTTTCCGATCTACAACCAGCTCTGGAAGGAGTACTTCGAGAATGATCCGCCCTGCCGCACGACGTTGGAGATCAACTGCCTACCCACGCCGATCGCGATCGAGCTGAAGGTGGTGGCGACGGTGTGAAGAATGGAACGCTCCGCTTCGCAAGGCCTCGCGGTGACGTGACGCAGAAGGAGCGACCGCACATGAAGTGAGGGGGAGCGGTGTACTGAATGGAACGCAGATGACGCTGAAAGAGCGGATCAACGCGGATCAATTGCGAAGTGAGGGGGAGCGGTGTACTGAATGGAACGCAGATGACGCAGAAGGAGCGGATCAACGCGGATCAATTGCGAAGTGAGGGGGAGCGGTGTACTGAATGGAACCCGGATGACGTTGATATAGCCGATCAACGCTGTTCATGCATGAAGGGAACTCGCGACGACTGCGCGATGCATTACCTCCGCACGATCACCCTTGCGGTCCTAGGGGCCGATCCTTCCATGCGCAGCATCACCAGGTACAAACCCTCTTTCACCGCGTCCGGCACATCGACGGACAATGTCGCCGGCAATGACGCAACTGAACCGGCCTCGATACGCTTGCCCGTGGCGTCGAACCATTCGATCACCGCGCGTTCACCGACGAGCGCTTGTTCGATGGATAGGTTGATGCGATCGTTGGCGGGGTTCGGGAATGCTTCGAGCATCAACGCATCGTTCAAGCTGGTCACACCCGTGCTGTTCCCGGAGCTCGGATCGATGCGCGTGCCGTGGATGTTGTTGCCCTGCGTGGCCCAGAAGATGACGGCATTGCCATCGGAAGTGGGAAACATGCGCATGTCACCGTAGAACGGAGCGTAGCTCGCTTCCGTCATCTTGTAGGCCGGGTTCCACACCGGCACACCGGAGCTGTTGAGCAGCATCGCCTTGAAGCCTGCGCTCGTCTTGTGTACCACGTACGCGCCACCGTCAGGTGTTGGCGCAATGCGAGCATGCGGGATGTAGGTGCTTTCCCGGATGGCCAATACGCCATCCACGGTCCAGAGCGGATCGCCGTTCAGGTCCATCTTCTGCGCGAAGAGGTCGGAGTTGTCCGCCGGTGGGCGTGAATCGGACCATGCGAAATAGAGGTGACCTCCCTGCGCAACCACGGTGGGCCGCTGCTGTGAATTGGACTGCACGCACACCGGCTTGATCGCCGGGCTCCACGTGAACGCACCGCTGGTATCGACCCGGCTCATGAGCACATCACCACTATTGTTCCACACCACCACGAGACCGTCCGTACCGTCGTAAACTGCGGTGTACTCGCCATCGGAGATCCCGGCGGACCCTGCGGTCGGCGCCACATTGCCCACCCATTGAAGATCGCCGTTGGCGTCCACGCGCCGAACACGGATCCCAGCGCCGAGCGCATTCGCGGTGGCCCAATGGATGAACATGCCGCCGCTGCCGTCCGGGTTGACGCCGTTCACCGCATAGCCGCTGCTGGGGATGTAGATCCCATTGAAACCGTGCATCACTCCACCTGCTCCATCGACCACGTTATAGGCCACTACGGCATTCGAGCCCTGATGGTCAGCCATCCAGGTGACGAACGCGCCGTTGCCCCGTGCGAGCACACGTGGCGATCCGACGTCATACGCATTGGCGTTCAAACGGCCGGCAACAAGGGCGGGCTGGGACCAGGTGGGAGCGCCAGCTGCGTCCAGCAACTGGGCCTTCAGTGTGTCGGTGCCATGCACCCATGCGATGAAAAGCGAGCCTGCGTCGGTCAGGCATACAGCGAAGTCGCCGACCTTCTTCACCGGATCGGCGATCAGCTGCCTGCCGTTCGCTTCCCAGAGCGCCACGCCGTCGGCGTTCAAGTGTTGGCCATACACTTCATCCTTGCTGTTGCTCACGCGCCCATCGAGCCAGAGCACATACCAGCCATCCGCCCCATCGCTCACCGCCTTCACGGCGTTCTGCTCGTTCGCTGCCGTGCAGATCGCCAACGGTGGGTCCGGGAAGTTCGTCCATTGGGCGTTCGCGGCGAATGCCAAGATCGTGCAGGCGAGCAGGGCTATAGTGGTCTTCATGATGATGGGTTCTTGGCCACCAAGTGAAGGTCTTTCGCCACGGCATGAAAGCAGTTCCGAGCGAACGGTAAGCGATCGAGCGAGCGGTTCAACCCCGCAACTCCCGCGTCACCTCTTCCAATCTCCTCCGGCTCACTTCCAGCCGGGTGCCGTTGCGCAGCCGCACACGGCCTTCGCCATCAATGCCGTCCACATGCTTGCGGTTCACAAGGGAGCTGCGATGGACGCGCAGAAAGCCCAAGGGCGTGAGCATTTCGTCGTAGTCCTTCAAGGTGCGTGCACTGATGAAACGGCGATCGTCGATCAGGTGGAGCGCGGTGTAGTTGTCGTCCGCCTGGCACCATGCGATATCCGCAGGGGCGATGGCGTGCGTTCGGTCGCCGTGCGTGATGGTGAGCTTGAATTGCGTTTCGCTGGGCTGCGCGATGTTGCTCAAGAAGTGCTGCTGGACATCAGCGGTCGTTGCTTCCCGTCGCTCCTTGTGCCGATCGATCGCGGCGCGTAGCTCATCGGCCTGCACCGGTTTGAGCAAGTAATCCAACGCACTGAAACGGATCGCCTGGATGGCGTACTTGGAATAGCCCGTGGTGAAGATCACGTCGAAGTCCCAGCGACCAAGGCGTTTGAGCAGTTCGAAGCCGTTGCCGCCGGGCATCTCCACATCGAGGAAGACGAGCTGCGGTTTCTTGTCCGCGATCAGTCGCGCAGCATCGTCGATGTTGTTCGCCTCGCCGAGGACGGTCACCTCGGGTGCCACTTCTGCTAGGCGCGAGCGCAGGAATTCCCGCGCGCTTGCTTCGTCGTCCACCTGCACCGCCGTGATCATGGTGGGAAGGTAGGGTGGGCAGGGTCACTCGCACCAAACGCGGCGTCGCGATGGATTCGAAACGCACAACTCCTGGCTGAACGGCTGCTTCGGTTTATCCCCATGCCTGCTCACTAGAAGGGGCGGTTCATGAGCGTTACTGGGACCCCCCCGCCCGCCTTTTCCTCCCGTCCCCCCGCCCGGGCCGCCCCCCCCTGGGGTTCCCCCGGCCCCGGGCCCCCCCCTCCCGGCCCCCCCGCGGGGCCCCCCCCGGGGGGGGGGCCGGCCGCCCGGGCGCCCGCCCCCGCCCCGCCCCCCGGGGGCGCCCGCCCCCCCCGGCCGGGCCGGGCCCCCCCCCCCCGGCCCCCCCCCGCGGGGGCGGGGGCGGGGGGCCCCCCCCCCCCCCCCCCCCCCCCGGCGCGCGGGGGGGGGGCGGGGGGCGGGGGGGGGGGGGGCCCCCCCCCCCCCCCCCCCCCCCGTCGCGCTCCGTCTTTCAGGTCCGTGAAGACCACGCGCCCCGTTCCTTCCAGCTGGAAGGCGAGCAATTGCAGGCGTTCGTTCGTGAGCTGCAGTCCCAGGCTCGCGCTTCCGTCCGGATGCTCGCGCTTCGGTGCCGCATCGCGACCTACGCCGTTGTCCTCCACCGTGCATACCACCTTGCCATCGCGTTCCGCGAACCGGACGCTCAACTTCTTCTCGCCTTCCTTGGCAGCCAAGCCGTGCCAGACGGCGTTCTCCACGAAGGGCTGCACCAGCAGCGTCGGCACCAGCACGTCATCATCGCCGTTCAGCAGTCCGGGTTCCGCATCAACCGTATAGTGCAACCCGTCCTCGAAGCGCATGGCTTCGAGTTTGAGGTATTGCCGAAGGAAGGCCATCTCGTCCTGTAGTGGAACACGATCCTTGACGCTCTGGTCCAGCACCATGCGTAAGAGCCGTGCGAAGCCATCGAGGTATGCGCTCGCCGCAATGCTCTCACCCTTCTTCACCAGATTCGCGATCGCGTTCAGGCTGTTGTAGATGAAGTGCGGATTCATCTGCGTGCGCAACACCTTCAGTTGCAACAGGCGGTTGATCTCCTCGATCCGATCCTTCTGCTCCTTCAGATCTTCGTTGAGTTTCTCCAACACTGCGGCGTGCTTGCGCTTTTGCCGAAGGCTTCCCCACACGAGCAGCACGGCGCCGAGCAGGAGGATGGCGAGCGCGATGCTTCCATAGAGTTGAATGTTCCGCAGACGAAGTCGCTCCTCTTGTGCGCGTGTTTGGGCGTCGAGGCGCTGGATCTCCTCTTCCTTGAGCTGCGTGCCGAACTTCGTTTCGAGTTCGAGCAGCTGTTCGTTCATCGAACGGACGAACAAGGTGTCCTGTAGGTCGCGTGCCTGCTTGATCAGCGTGAAGGCACCCGCGTGATCACCCATGGCTTCCAGGATGTCCGCCCGCACTTCCGCAAGTTCGATGGCCAGGTCCAGTGCGCCGCCGCTCTCGTTGTTCAGGGAATCGCTTACATTCAACACGTTCAATGCCTCTTTGTACCGCTGCGCATGCATCAAGGACTGCCCTAGGTTGTTCAGGGCCCATGCCCTGTTGCGCAGGTCGGTACTGTCCATTCCGGCCACGACTTGTTGTAGCAGCAGTGCCGCCTCATCATGATCGCCCTGCGCACTGAGCGCGCTGGCCAGGTTGCCCAAGAGGGCCTGCTTCACCGCATGGTTGCGGCCGGCGAGTACACGGATCCCGGCCCGGTAGTAGTACACTTCCGAGTCGGGATGCTCCAGCCTGCTGAACATGCTGCCCATGCTGTTGAGGGCGAGCGCAAGCTGGATCGTGTCCTTCCCAT
Source organism: Flavobacteriales bacterium (assembly GCA_016721005.1). Classification (GTDB taxonomy): domain Bacteria; phylum Bacteroidota; class Bacteroidia; order Flavobacteriales_F; family PHOS-HE28; genus PHOS-HE28. Next base: position 248,975 of record JADKJM010000019.1, on the reverse strand, counting down.
AAGCCCGAGCAAGTGCTAGGTGCTTATGCCGATGGCGGTCCGCTTCCTCGTAGTGCCGCCCTTCCACGTTGAACTTGGTCAGTTGATAGAGCGAACCGAGCATACGTGCGGTATCCCTTTCTTCCCGCGCAACGAGCAGTGCCCGTTGCGCGTGTTCGGTCGCTCCGAGTGGATCATCATGTATCTCGCGAACGAAGGCGAGGTGCCATTCCGCCTCGTACCGGAGCGACCCAGCAGTAGGAGTTGATCCGGTCAGGATCCGCTTGGCAAGACTTTCAAGTGAATCCAGCTGATCGGACGCCCGCAACTGGTGAAGGCGGTCGATCGCAACATGCGCGCGATCGGGTTGCGCATGTACGGGGAGAAACCCAGGACCGGTCAACAGCACAGCAGCACACCCTGATCTCATCAACCACGCCGAGAGACCGATGCGACCAACAAGATCCCGAGGTTCCATCCTCTTGTTCACGCGCGCGGCCGCTCGTTCAGCATCGCATCCGGTTTCTCGCCGCCCTTGATCCCGAGATCCAAAGTGCGTATGGGGAATGGAATGGTGATGCCCTCTTTGTCATACGTTGTCTTGATGGCCATGATCGCGGCGCTGCGCACGGTGTGGAAATGGCGGTTGCTTTTCGATGAGATCCAGAAACGTACCTCGAAGTCGATACTGCTATCGCCGAAGCTTTGGTAGAAAAGGTCGATGCCCTCCTCCACCAACACATCGGTGACACGGCTCACGGCGTCGGTCGTCACTTGCTTTACACGCGCGAGGTCCTCGCTATAGCTCACGCCCACCTTCAAGTCGATGCGCCGCGACGGATACCGTGAATAATTCATGAGGACGGATTGGAAGATCTCCTTGTTCGGGATGATCACCTGCACGCCTTGTAGATCCACCAATTCAGTGGTGCGTAGATCGAGGCGTTTCACCACTCCGCGATGGCCGCCGGTGAAGATGAGTTCGCCGACACGGATCGGCCGCTGCATCGCGAGGATGATGCCCGAGATGAAATTGGCCGCGATGTCCTGGAACGCGAAGCCCAGGGCCAGGCCAAGGATCCCCGCGCCGGCAAGGATCGAGGTCACGGTCTTGTCCAAGTGGATGATGCTAAGCGCGGCGAACAGCGCTATGAAGTTGATGGTGAGATAAACGACCGTCCCGCTGAGGCGACGGAGGGTTCCACTGTCGGTCACGTTCGCCAGCAGGCGTTGGACGCCTTTTCGGACGACACGCGCGATAAGCCAGCCGATCACGACGATCACCGCTGCCAACGCCAGGTTCGGCAGCATCTCAATGAACTGCTTTGCCCAAGCAATGAGTTTCCCCTCGATCAGCTCCAGCGCGTTCCAGGCTTCATGCATGCGGACCAAGTTAACCGGACCGGTTCAACCGTCTGTCGCATACCCGGTGCAACACGATCCTAGATCAAGCCGAAGAACAACACCAACAGCAACACGCCGATCAAGTCCATCCAGATGCCGACGCGCACCATATCGCGCACGCGGATCCGCCCCGTGCCGAAGACGATGGCCTGCATGGGTGACGCCACTGGAAGTGCGAAGCCCAATGTGGCGGCAAGCGTGGCCGGGATGAGCAAGGTCTGTGGCGAAATACCCCAGGCGATGGCGCTCTCGGCGAGGATGGGCAGCGACAAACTGGCCGTGGCCGTGTTGCTGCCCAGTTCACTTATCAAGCAGACCATCGTGCTCACAGCAGCCACCAGGATCACCGGTGGTTGATCGCCGAATTGCGCGAGTGACTGCACCATGGTGCTCGCCAGCCCGGAACGTTCGATGCCGCTCGCGATGGCGAACCCTCCGCCGAACAGGAGCAGGATCCCCCAGGGCACTTGCTTTTCCGCCGTATCCCAATTCAACAGCGTCGCCCCTTTCTCCTTTCTGGTGAATGAGGGGATGAGGAAGAGCAGGATCGCACTGGCAATGGCGATCGCTCCATCGGTCACCGATTTGAGATCGAGCGCGTCACGCCAACCACGCAATTCCATGCCTTCCGAGAAACGCAATCCATCGCCCGTGATCCACAGGATCGCCGTAAGCGCGAAGATCGACCCGCTCAGGATCTCATCCACCGACATATTGCCACTCGCGCGTAGCCGTTCACGCACACGCGTGGTTTCCACCAAGCGTTGTGTGGGTACGCGGAAGAACACACGCGTGAGGAACACCCATGCGATCCCGAGAAAGATCACCATGAACGGAACACCGAAACCCATCCACTGCCCGAAGCCGATCGCCGGTTCGTTGGGCCAGCGCGTTCTCCAGATCTCCAGGAAGATCAGGTTCGGCGGCGTACCCACCGGTGTGGCCATGCCGCCGATCGTGGCGCCGTAGGCCACGGCCAGCAGAAGCGGAACAGTGAGTTTCCGTTGTTCCAGCGGCGCTTCCTCATCATCGAGCAAGCTCAAAGCGATCGGTAACATCACCAGCACGCAACTCGTGCTGTTCATCCACATGCTCAACAATGCGCATGCGATGAGCATCCCGCCGATCAACCGCGGACCCGTGCCGCCTACGCGTGCGACGATGTGTAAAGCGATGCGCCGATGGAGACCACTGCGCTCGATACCAAGGGCCAAAAGGAAGCCGCCGAGGAACAAGTAGATGATCTCCTTGCCGTAGTTCGCTGCGGTGCCCGCCATGCTATCGATGCCCAGCACGGGAAAGAGGATCAGCGGTAGTAACGAAGTGATCGCAAGCGGAACGGCTTCACTGATCCACCACACCGCCATCCACAGGACGACCGCAGCCATGGCTGACTGCGTATGACCGAGATGGCGCAGGACCAAGTACAACACCATGGCGAGCAATGGCCCAAGGAGAAGGAGGATCGTGCGTTTCATCGGCGGGTGCTCAATGTGGGATCCGTGGCTCTGCCTCAGCCCATGCGCGCATCACGCGGGGTGGTGTAAAGCAATCGACCAAGCGCGATCACGGCGATGAACAGCCCAAGGAATTCGCGCACCACTTCGATGTGAGGAGAGGATGCGTGCATCTCGCCAACGATGGTCGGGAAGCCCAGACGCGCCCATTCGACCATGCCGGTGACCATCGTACACATCCAGATGAAGAGCGCGACCAGCAAGGCGCCGATGATCCGGCGATCCGCGCGACCGAAGGCGGCACAAGCAAAGAGCACTGCCACCGCACCGTAAGCCGACACCCACTGGACCGGATCCGGGTCGTTCAGGTTCAAGTATGCGAACGCCGCGAATACCGAGGCGAAGAACAGGAGGATGAACTTCTTCATGGGCTTAGAATTCAATGCGGTAGCTGAGGTTGGGGATCAGGCCGAGCTGGTACTTGGTCACCAGCTCATTCTTGCGAACGTCGAAATAACGATAAGCCTCGTTCTTCGCATTCGTCACGTTCTGGAGATCCACCGCCCACATGCCTGTACGACGCTGGTGCTCCCGTTTCAAATAGATGCGCAGGTCGAGGCGGAGGAAGTCGCTGTATCGATCACTGTACGGTCGTACGGGTTGTGAGGCATCCCGCGGTACTGGCGTGAAGCGCTGCCCTCCGGATGCGTTCAGCCGACCATTCATGCCCCACGTGCGCTTCACGCGTTCCTTCTGTTTCGCGAATTCCTTTCCGGCCATCAGGTTGCCCATCACGCCGGTGTTCCAGCGTGAATTGAACTCGTTGTTGTTCGCGTCGGTGTAAGTGGCATCGAATACCGTGAGGTTGATCCGGTAGAAGAACGACCGGTGGAAAAGATGTTGGAACGAGAGCTCCAGGCCTTGGTTGGTTGCCATGCCGTTCTGCACAAGGTCGATCGCAACAGGTGCATCAAATGCATTCACGAGGCTCGTGCCGCGCACCGGGTTGAACAACACACCGGTGGTGTCCGATACGGGAACATCGATCACACGTTGATGGAAGACCTCGGCATGGAAGAGCAGGTGTGGTTGGATCGGGTGATCGTACGCCAAGGAGATGTCCTGCGAGCGCGTGAGGCCGATCGTGGAGTTGTCCACCAAGGCGGCATTCCGCACCACCGGGAAGAATTGCACGTTCGGTAGTTGGCTTCGTTCACCGGCGGCGATACTGAGTGTCCGTGCTTCGCCGATCCGCCATTGAATGTTCGCACGAGGTTCGACCGCATTCGATCCGTTGAACGAGTAATAGGCATCTGCAACACCGACCTCCACCTTCAACCGGTCCGTCGCCGTGAAAATTCCCTGCGCATACGGGCGCAACAACCAACCCCTTGTTCGCTCCCCGAACAGTAGCCCGTTGTTCACCTCGCGCTCCAGCGCACTACCGCCAACGCGGTAGGAGAGCCGAGAACCGTAGGACCCGCGAACATGACTGACGATGGACAACTTGCGTTCCCCGAGCTCGGCTTGTTCACTGAACGGGATATCACTCGCACCGATCAAGCCATCGGCTTTGCGGACCTGGTCATTCGCGGAGAGCACCACGGTGCTCTGCCACACCGCATTCGGACCGAGAGTGAACGTCATCGTTCCGCCCACCGCACCCATGCGCGCGTCGTAGTCGATGTTCTGGCTGTCCTTGTCCACTTTCCAGTCCGCGCTATCGGGTAATGCATCGAAATAGCTGTGGCTCATACCTCCAAGACCGAAGAGGGTGAAGGACCCGCGATCCATAGGAAAGGAAAGGTTGAAGGAAAGATCCCGGAAGCCGAGTTGCTCGTCACCCAGATCGACACCCATCGAGCTGAGCAGACCCAGTGTGGAGTACCGGTAATTGATGAGGTAGGAAGAGCGCCCGCCGGTCCTGATCGGGCCTTCGGTGCTCAGGTCAAGACCGATCAATCCGGCTTGCAACGTGAAGGCTTGTCGGTCCCGAATGCCTTTGCGCAATCGCATATCCATGATCCCGCCGATCGCGTTACCATACGCAGCGCCGAAGCCACCGGTCAGCAGTCGGGATGGGCCGAGCATTTGGGCGCTGAGGATATTCACGCCGCCGCCTCCGAGTGTAGGAAGATCGCTGGCCGTACCTGCGTTGCCGAGGTGGTTCGGGTTCACGATCTCTGCGCCCTCCAGCATCCATGCGTTGCTTGCCGGGCTGTTGCCACGTACGCTGAAATGGTTCGCTTGATCGTTGGTCGTTGCCACGCCCGGGCGCGTGGCTGCCACGCGCCCGGGGTCGAAGAACATGGCGGGATAGCGAAGGCTTTGTTCAACCGTGAGTTCATGGCTTCCGATCAGCGCGGAAGGACGCGGTGCGATGGCGATCACCTCCGCTTCATCGAGATCAACCGATCGTGCTTGCAATGCAACGTCCACGACCTCCTCCTTGCCAGCCCTCACCCAAACCTCCGGGATCAGCAGAGATGCGTATCCGGTTTTTCGAATACGTACCGGATGAATGCCGGTCGGGATGGAAGTGAAGCGATACGACCCCTGCGTATCCGTGATCGAACCGATGGCCGTATCGCCAAGCACGACCTCAACAGTTGCATCCGCCACGGGCTGTTGCGACCCTGCGTCGGTAATTGTGCCGGACAGGCTGGAGGTCGTTTGACCGGTACACCAACCAGCGATCCCGGATAGGACGATCGCCGCGATCGTTCTGCGCAACATGACGCGAACATACCGGTCACGGATCCGGACTTGGATGGGCCGCCGAGAAGGTTCCACGGTGGCTGTGTTCACAAGCCTTGGACAGGCGATCCGGGGATGAGCTACGCAATAGGTTGCTGTGCTGTTCCTTTGGTCGAATGCAGCGGATCCTTTTGTTGACCCTCGGTTTCGGTGCGTTGCCTTCGAATGCCCAGCCATTGGTCGATCTGTTCGGCGTCAATCATTTGGAAAGTGTCGGTCTGCGGCGCACGGAGGTCGCCGCAACACTTCCGCTTCGATCGGATACGGTTGGCCGTTTGTTGGTGCTCGATCCGTATTTCGTGCAATGGAATACAGTGACCTCCGGTGATAGGTATTCGCCACAACAGGAAGGGGACGTTTCCGAGAACATGGCTGGCGTCGGCAGTGCTGTTACATATGTCACGGCGTTCGGGAAGAATTGGAAAGCGGCTGCGGTGGGCATTCTTAGGTACCATTGGTTGGGAGAACAGCGCCATGGGGATATTCAACCGGGTGGTGCGTTGCTCGCGATCCGTAGGGTTCGGCCCTCGTTGATCCTTCGCGCTGGTGTTTATGTGAACCATGATGCGTTCGGTGTCTTCGTCATGCCCCTCGCGGGTATCGATTGGCGAATGGGAACCAAGGTGCGGCTGTACGGTGTTCTTCCAGGCTCACTGACCTATGAGCATCGGATCAATGATCGCTTGTGCGCTGGTGCGAGCTTCAGGGCGTACACCACCAGCTTCGGTGTGCGGGGTGGTGATTATCGTCGCATCAACGAGAACCCGTTGGGTCTGTATGGTGATCTGTATATCCTGCCCAAGTTGGTCCTGCGCGCGGAGGGAGGCTGGTGTTTCATCCGGCGGGTGTTGGGTGGGCCGGAGGATCCGCTGTATGCGAACACGTCAACACGCACGAGGAACTATGCCGATCACGCTATCGAAGACGGGCCGTACATCAGGATCATACTTGCCTATCGATTGCGTCTCGACGGCACCTGATACGGGGACCTTCCAACCGCGACCCCTATCGCATGTTCACGTAGTACTCCGGCCTCCCACCACAGAAGGTCGGGCAGGGTTCGGTGGCCACCAGTTCATCTTCACGGTCACCTACACGGGTCGCGGCCCCATCCTTGATCTCCACGGGTATCATTCGCATGGTCCATAGCCGCCCATCAGGAGTGAGTTCCGGCAACAGTTGCACGCCGTTGCATGACTTCAGTGCCAAGACCGTTCGGATCTCCTCCTTCTTGAAATTCGCGGCGATGGGCGTATAGCCCGCATCGCGCATGAAGCGTGTGGCCTCCTCCGCATCACCGACCTTCAAATTCCGGATATCGGCGCCGTCCCCGCGAAGCTCCTCGTACGCCTTGTACCACGGACCGAACCACCAGCTATAGCGATCCTCGCCGCTGAGATCCGCGGACATCGCCATCGCCGAACCGCTCACATCATCCGCAGAGCGCCGGATCGAATAGAAGCGTATCACCACACACTTCTTGTCATCCATCAGGTCTTCAAGAAGATCGGAATCGAAAAATGCTTCCCGGAAACCCGGCTCACCAGCGGTGCCGTGTTCGCTCGGGTCATACCCACACCCCGCGATCAGAAAGATCACGATCACGGAAATTGCACTGCTCCAGTTCTTCATGCTCGGATACTTTGTCCCCGAAAACTAAGAGAAAGTCCCTGATCTTCAAACCCGGTGGTTCACGCTCCGCCGGTTATCTTTCCCTGAATGTCCCGCTGTTCGACCCACTGGTGCTTCGCTGTGATCCTTGGCCTGTCAGGACCGATAGGTCAAGCCCAGGACAATGGTCATTTGCAAGTGGACGCGGCGCGGATCATGATCTGCGTGGACAGTTGCCGCGAGGCGGAGGAGGCGGGCGATTATCCCCGGGCCTTGCGCATCCTGGAGAGGGCGATGGAGGTCGCGAAGGCGGAACAGGATACGGCGAGGATCGCCTTGGTGGCTGTGAAACGTGGCGTGATCAACCAACGAATGGGGGACTACAACGCTGCGCTTTCGGATTTCTACCAAGCCCTGCGATCGTATACGAGCATTGGTGATCTGGATGGCATTGCCGAAGTGAACAACAACATCGGTTCGATCCATCATTACGATCGGAACTACACCAAGGCAGCCTCGTTCTACGCACAAAGCCTGGCCATTCGGGAGGCACAAGGGAACCCCGAGCAACGCGCGTTGCTCTTGAACAATTTCGGATCCCTGTACGAGGACCGCAACATGCCGGATAGTGCGCTCCACTTCCTGCGCAGGGCACTCGCGTTCAGGCTCGCTCAAGGGGATAGTGCCTGGGTCGCGGTCACCTACGCGAACATGGGCTCTTGTTTCGATAAGTCCGGCGCCACCGATAGCGCCCGGATCTATCTACGACGAGGGCTTTCCATGATCCCCCGTTCGCATAACGAGTACTTGCAGGGAAGCATGAACATCCGTCTCGGAAGCACCTACCTCGGATCCGGCAAGTCCCAAGAAGCGATCCGATTGTGCCGGATCGGGTTGGATGCGGCCGAACGCCTGAAGCTGTTGCCGATGGTGCAGCGTGGTTGCGAATGCCTCTTCAAGGCCTACAAGGAGTCAGGGAATGCCGGCGAGGCCCTGCGGATGTACGAGCGTTTCATAGCGGCCCGCGATTCCATGTTCGGGCAGGATCGTGCGAAGGAGCTCACGCGCATCGAGCTCACGCACAATTTCGAACAGCGGCAGTTGGCCGATAGCCTAGCAAGTGCTGAACAGCGCCGCACCGCGGACCTGGCCTTCCAGCAAGGCATCCGGGGCGAACGGGATCAGAAAAGGGTGTTCCTCCTCGGTTCGATCCTCGTTCTCATTCTTGCGGCAGGTCTCTGGAGCCGACTGCGTCACACACGGCGTGCTCGCAATGTGATCTCCAAGGAGCGTGAGCGCAGCGACAAACTGCTATTGAGCATATTGCCTAGACGAGTTGCGGATGAATTGAAGGAACACGGCAAGGCGCAAGCACGGGATGTGGATGAGGTCTCGATCCTGTTCACCGATTTCCAAGGCTTCGCAAGCCTCACCGAACAAATGTCCGCTCAGGAACTGGTGGAGAGTCTTGATGCCTGCTTCAAGGCGTTCGATGCCATTTCGCTGCGGTATGGTGCGGAGAAGATCAAGACCATCGGAGATGCCTATATGTGTGCCGGGGGTCTTCCGGAGTGGCGCCCACAAAGCGCGAGGGATACGGTCTTCGCAGCGCTGGATATGCTCGATTGGTTGGTCCGGCACAACGCGCTACGAACCAAACTCGGCAAGCCGACTTTTGCCATGCGGGCAGGGGTCCATTCAGGACCGGTGGTGGCGGGCATCGTGGGGGACAGCAAGTTCCAATACGATGTCTGGGGAGATACCGTCAACATAGCCGCACGCATGGAAAGCTCCGGGGAGGTGGGTCGCTTGAACATCAGCGCCAGCACCTATCTGATGGTGAAGGAAACGGACGGGCTGCAGTTCACCCCGCGGGGCAAGGTGACCACCAAGGGGAAGGGCGAATTGGAGATGTACTTCGTGGAACGGGTACCGATCCATGTGTAGTGAAGTCCCCGTTCCTGAGCCATGGTGCGGATGTCAATGATCCTTACATTTGGCGCCCGTTCACGGAACGGTTGAATTGATGGGGGATTAGCTCAGCTGGCTAGAGCGCTTGCATGGCATGCAAGAGGTCACCGGTTCGACTCCGGTATTCTCCACAGAAGGGTTGTCTCGCAAGAGGCAGCCCTTTCTTGTTCGTCTTGGGTGAAGCGTCCCGCAGAACGGGCGCTCAGATCACAGGCTCGCCAAAGGCCGTGTGGATCCGACCACAGTGATCTCCACGACGCCGTAGGGGTGCAAGACTTCGGGGTTTGGTGTGCGGGTTGTTGATAAACCGCCCGTGGATCCAGCGTTGGGGGTTGCCGGATATGCACACATTTGGCCGGCGTGCGAGAGGATATCCTGTTCGCCAGTGCATCATGAAGGGGCGGGAGGGGGTCGATCTTCGGGGAACTCGGAACCTGCAAGGGAACGAAACACCGATAGGTAGGTAGGGCACGATCCTTTCCCCCCTTTCACCACTGACCACGCTATTCCGGGTACGACCTACTTCCGATCCTTTCTTCGAAGGTGCAGGTAGATGGCGTGTTGTGCTCGAACGCGCGGAGTTCCACGGACCACACGACGCCGGAGGTTGGATTGTTCCTGATCAATGATGCGGGCCTTTACGTTATCCGACCATTGCAACTCAAGCAGTTCGAGCAACTCCTTTCTCGCAGCGGGATCAAGGAGAGGGAAAGCAACCTCGACACGACGGTCCAGATTGCGCCCCATCCAGTCTGCGGATGACAGGTAGACCCTTGCGTTGCCACGGTCGTGGAAGACATAGGCACGTGCATGTTCAAGGTATCGGTCCACGATACTGATAGCCTCGATCCCATGGCTGACCCCGGGTATGCCGGGGATCAAGCAACAGATCCCACGGACGATCAACCGCACACGAACACCTACCCGGGCCGCGTCATACAATTTGTTGATCAGCGCGCGGTCCTCGAGGCTGTTCACCTTGAGCAGTATTCCTGCTTCATACCCCAAGGACGCGTTCTCTATCTCCTTGTCGATCAATTGTTCCAGTCGGCTCCGCAGTTCCGTGGGTGCCATGAGCAGATGGACGAGGTCTGGTCGGTGGCGGCGATCCGCGAGATGGGTGAAGACCTCGTTGACCTCCTTGGTGAGCACCACATTCCTGGTCAGCAAGGCATGATCGGCATAGGTCCTCGCAGTACGCTCGTTGAAATTCCCGGTACCGAGAAAGGCATATCGTATGATCCGGCCCCTTTCACGACGCTCGATCAAGCAGAGCTTGCAATGGACCTTCAATCCCTCATAACTGTACAGCACACGAGCTCCCGCCTTCTCCAGTTGGTCTCCCCAGCGGAGGTTGATGTCCTCATCGAAGCGCGCTTGCACCTCAACGAAGACGGTGACCTGTTTGCCCGACCGCAGTGCTTCCAACAGCGCGTTGCACACCACGCTCTGTTCCGTCACGCGGTAAAGCGTGATGGAGATCCTCTCCACTTCCGGATCACGGCACGCGGTATCAAGCCAATCGGTGAACAAAGCGAAATCCTGGTATGGCGGGTGGAGTAGGACATCGCGTTGACCAAGGACCTGGAAGAGCCCTTTGCCGGTCATCGATCCGGATGGCTTGAGCGCGGGCCAAGGATGATCGCGCAAATTGGCGTGAGCCTTCACCGGCAACGTCAGCAGATCACTGAAGTGATGATATCGACCGCCGGTGACGATGTCCTGTTTTTCGATCCCCAAAAGGGAGCGCAAAGCACGAAGGGTCTTCTTGGGCATGGCGGCATCATGGAGAAATCGGGCCGGGCTACCCGTCCGCCGCTTCCGCAAGCTTTTCCGCACCTTTTCCTTCACGTTACCGACGAACTCTTCATCCAAATAGAGCTCTGCATCCCTGGACAGCTTGATCGCGTGGCATTCCAACACCACGTGGCCCTTGAAGAGATCATTCAGGCATAGCCTTATAACGTCATCCAGGAAGACCAGATCCACCCGGCCCTTGGACGCGGGAAGGTGAATGAACCGACCTACTTCGGCGCTGGGGATATTCACCAGGACCAAACGCTCCTTGACCTTGTTCTTTGCCGACGCCTGCAAACGACAGACGAAATAGAGCTTGCGGTCCTCAATGAACGGTGCGTTGCCCGGTCGGACGCCGGCCGTATTCAAGTGCGGAGCGATATGCTTGGCGTGATAGCCGCGCAGGTAGTGTTCCTGATCCTTGTTGAGTTCGTCCTCGCGAAGGATCCGGATCCCGTTCCGTGCCAAGGCAGGAAGCAGGGTTTCGCGCCACAGCGCGCCGAAGGCCTGCTGTTGGGCCAATGCTTCGTGATTGATCCGATCGATGAGTTTGTCCGGCGGAATGTCCAGCGCGGCCCGATCCGTCCGCTTCAATCGCCCAAGTGCATGGAGGGATGCTACGCGAACACGATAGAACTCGTCGAGATTGCTGGAGTAGATGGCGAGGAATTTCACCCGTTCCAACAACGGATTCTTCGGGTCGCGAGCTTCCTGCAACACACGTTCATTGAATGAAAGCCAACTCAGGTCGCGGTCGAAATATGGATAGCTGGTGCCGGGGTCGAGTTGCTTGGGCTTCTCCTTTGTCGCCAAGCGTTCATGGAGCCGCTTCAGGTTGATCCGTTTCTGTGGACCATATCTGGCTTTGGCAAAAGCGGTGTGAAAAGCGTGCTTCTCCAGGTAGGCGATGTTCACCCGAAGCCACGGTCGTTTGCCGATCCGTTCGCCGTTCACCTGCTCCAATTCTTGCCGCAAGCCTTCGCTGCGCTGTTCGAAATCAGCTTGGCCCGCCTTGGCGGAATCAGCATCCTGGATCACCTTCTGTAATGTGCCGCGCACGCGGTGTTCCAGCCGGGTTGCCATGATCAAACCGACCACGCGATCGATACGCCGACCGGATAGGCCCTGTGTGCTGAAGTAGTCCCGCGCGATCCCGGCGCTTCGGCTCTCGTGGCCGGCGTACGCCAATGCATAACCGGTGTCATGGAACAACGCGGCCAGCTCCAGGACGAAGAGATCCTCCGAACCCAAGCGCATGGCGCGGCCGATGGCCACCGCAGTGCGCGTGACGCTAAGGGTGTGATCGAGATCATGGAAGCGCATGTGTACCGGCATGCGCTGGGCGAACCAACGACGCACATATAGATGTGCCTTCTCCAGGATCTCCTGCTCGGAACGCCGCATGGGTCGCGGCCAAGGTAGCTCTGATACACTGCGGCACTCGGCTATATTTGGGTCCTCGGTCCGCATGTCCCTCACCAAGGCGCACACCTTATTCTCCCTCCTTGGTCATGACCGGTTCGACCTCTTGTACAGCGGCTTGTTCCATGATGAGCATACCCCCGGCCTGATCACGCTCGCGGAGGATGCGGTGCTTGAAGGCCCTGGGGGCAAGGGGCATCGGCAACGCCTTTCATTCGTGATGGTGGAGGCCTACCAGAACATCGTGCGCCATCGCGCAGCGGTGCGCAATGAATTGGCTTCAACCGCTGGTCGTTCCATGTTCATGTTGCGCAGTAGCCGGAAGGGAGAGGAGGTCCTGGCCCTGGACCCGGTGGCCACCAGCGAAGTGGAAGCGCTTGAGACCAACATGCGGCGGATCGGCGGTTCGGATGCGGCGCAATTGAAGAACCTCTTCCTTGATCGGTTACAGGAGGCGTCGAGATCGGCACGCGGTGGGGCCGGTCTGGGATTGATAGAGATGGCCCGGCGGTCCGACAATGGACTGCGGCATATGGTGCTGCCACTGGATGATGATCACCGGCTGTTCCTGCTTCAGGTCGCGGTGGGAGCTTCGAAGGAAGCATGGACCCCGCCGGAAGAGGTGATGAGCATGCACAAGTTGTGTGGCGAATTGGATCTTCTCGTGCTTTGTCGGTGTGGGGCTAATTCAACAGCCATCGATGTGGTCCTGCAAATGATCCAACGCGATCTAGGAGAGCAGGTCGGTATGCGGATAAGTCGGTCCATCCTCTCCATGACCGAGTGGTTGCGCGATACGCCGATGGGAACGGACGCCTATTTCGCCTTGTTGGCTGATGGCCCGCACTACCGTGTCGTGTTCGGCATGGCCACAACCGTGGAACAGGAGCGCATGGTTACCGACCTCATTGAGCGCGTCAACGGTCTTTCAGTTCCCGTACGCGAGCAGTACTACCGCGATGCGGTCCTTGGACGGCGCTCCACTGGCGAGGACATACCGTTGGGGTTATTGGATATGGCACGAACGGCTGTTGGACCGATGGAGTGGAAAGGCTGCCCGGGTCTGGTGGATCGATGCGTGGTCCTGTCCCTGAGCATTCATTGAACCGATCCCTGTTCAGGAGGAACCGTTCACGGATCTTGGCAACTGCCACATACGGATCGGCACACGATCGGGGTTAGAGTGTCCTAAACCCCAAGGTCATGTTCACGTTCTTGAATGGAATACCCGATGTGCTTTCCCGCTTCGCGTGCTGGTTCGATACAAGGTTCGGTTGGTTCTTCACCAACGGGATGAAGGAGCCTCGCGCCCCGCGATCAGAAGAGTTCAATAGCGAATACACACATTCTTCGCCTCGGTGAAGAAGCGAAGCGCTTCGGTCCCGCCTTCCCGCCCGACACCACTCTGCTTCATGCCCCCGAACGGTGTACGGAGGTCGCGGACCATCCAACAGTTCACCCACACGATACCACTGCGAAGGTTCCGCGCGACCCGTTGTGATCGTGAAATGTCCTGGGTCCATACCACGCTTGCCAATCCGTATGGTGTATCGTTCGCCAATGCGAGTGCGTGGTCCTCATTGTCGAATGGTTGAAGGGTGACGACAGGTCCGAAGATCTCTTCCTGGTTGGTGCGGCATGCCGGACCAAGGCCTTCGATCACGGTAGGTTCCAAATACCACCCACCTGCCAAGGCTCCGTCCAAGCGGACCTGCTTTCCCCCGCACAGCACCTCCCCACCTTCTTCTTTGGCGAGTGCGACATAGGACAACACCTTTTCCATGTGATCCTTGCTCACCACAGCGCCGAGGTCCGATGCGGGATCCTTCGGATCGCCGACACGCAGCGCCTTGGTGCGCTCCACGAAGGCATCACGAAAGCGCGAATAGATACTTCGCTCGATGAGGATGCGTGAACCACATAAACAGATCTGTCCTTGGTTGCGGAAGGAGCTGTGGATCGTGGTGGAGAGCATGCGCTCGAAGTCGCAATCGGCAAAGACAAGCACGGGATTCTTCCCGCCGAGCTCCAGGCTGAGTTTCTTGAACATGGGCGCTGCTACGCGCGCGATCTCGGCACCCGTTCTTGTTCCTCCGGTGAAGGAGATGGCGGGAATGCGCGGATGTGAGGTGATCGCTGCACCCACCTTCGAACCGATCCCCTGAACCACATTGAATACCCCGGGAGGCATACCGGCCTCATTGCACAACCGCCCGAGCATGGACGCTGTTAATGGAGTGATCTCACTCGGCTTTGCCACCACGCAATTACCAGCAGCCAAGGCTGGAGCCACTTTCCACGTGAACAGATAGAGCGGCAGATTCCATGGACTGATGCAGCCCGCTACACCGATCGGTTGCCGATCCGTGTAGTTCAATGCCACATCATCCATGAGGTGAGCCTCGCTGGCAAAGTGCAGGATCGCCGTGGCGAAGAAGCGAATGTTCGCAACCGCTCGCGGGATATCCACCTTGCGCGCCAGCAACAGGGGTTTGCCGTTGTCGCGTGATTCCGCGGCAACGAACATCTCCAGATCCCGCTCGATCAGGTCGGCCAGCTTCAGGAGGATCCGGCTGCGACCCTCGACACCGAGAGCACGCCACACAGGGAAGGCTTGATGGGCGGCTTCTGTTGCGCTGTCCACATCACGTGCATCGCCATCCGCAAGTTGCGCATACACCAAGCCGGTGGCCGGTTCATGGACATCGACCCATGAGCCGCTAGCGGCCGTCCGTTCCTCTCCGTTGATGAAGTGCAGGATCCTTTGCATGTGGTGTACGAATGTAGACCCCTTCGCGAACGTGCTCCAAAAGGCGGAAAGGCCCCCACTTGCGTGGAGACCTTCCGACCCCTTGTTGCGCACTGAGAACCAAAACCTAACTCGAAGCGCAGCTTCTTGAAAATGTTCCTTGGCGGATCGCCAAGCGGCTCCTCGCTCTTGCACCACAAAGGAAGACCGACCGTGCGGCCATGATCGTCAATGATCCGATAAGGAACGTTAAAGAGCGTTAAGCGCTGTTCGCGTTGCCGGGTGCGGTAGTTTCGCTTGGTGGACAAGCGATTCATCGTCGGCATGTTGGTGTCGATCTCACTCGCATTGGTGGGTTTGATCGTGATCCAAGTAGTTTGGATCCATGAGACGATGGAACTCCGCCAAGAGCAGTTCTCACGCGCTGTGGACAATGCGCTGTTCGACGTGAGCGATGTTCTGGAGCGCACCGAGCGGATGGGTGAACTCAGGCGCCACCGGACGGGCAGGAGGTTGCTGGTGAAGTTGGATTCGCTCCGGCTTATGGAGGCGTCGAGCATGCATGAGGACACGCGGTTGAAGGAAGAGGCCACACCCTTGGAGAAGCCGATGGGGATCCACGAGGGAGATGAGGTCATTTCGCCGTCCCCACCAGCGGAGCTTCCTTCCCAAGGAAGCGCTGCCGGGAACCAACCGCTGAAACACTACGAAGAGCCGGAGCACTACGAAGAGATGGTGACCGACCTGGTCAGGGGTATCCTTTCAGGGCAAGCCCGTCGTGCCATCGGCCAACGGGTGGATGCCATGCTTGTCGATTCACTGCTGATCACGCGCCTTGCCCCGTTGGGGGTGGACGGTGCGATCCCTTGGGGCGTGTTCTCCGGGGAAGGAGTTTGGGAGGATCTGCCCGGTGCGGCCAAGGTTGATACGAGCCTGCTCCGATCGAGCGTGCATCGCGAACGGCTTTTCAGGCATGATCCCGGAGGCCATGCACACTTCCTTCATGTGTTCGTGAACCAGACCCGGGCTTCGCGATTGAGCGGCCTTTGGCCGATGCTCGTGGCATCCGTGCTATTCGTGATCGTGATCGCGCTCGCGTTCGTTCATACCATTCGCACGATCGTGCGGCAGAAACGGATCAGTGACATCCGGAACGATCTCGTGAACAACCTGACGCACGAACTCAAAACGCCCATAAGTACGATCGGTCTTGCCTGCGAGGCGCTCTCTGATCCGTCCATACCGCGATCGGAGGAGCAAGTGCGCAGCTACACGAATATGATCCGGGACGAGAACAAGCGACTCGGGGCGCTGGTGGAGAATGTGTTGTTGAGCGCCGTGCAGGATAGCGGCCACATGGTGCTGAAACCCGTTGACCTGGACCTGCACGCGGTGATCGATGATGTGGTGCGCAGTAGCCACCTGCTCGTTTCACGTCGGAACGGCAAAGTGGAACTGGACACGAAAGCGGAGATCCATCACCTCCGGGGCGATCGGATCCACCTGACGAACCTGCTCTACAACCTGATCGACAACGCGGTGAAGTATTCGGAGACGGAGCCACGCATCCGGATCACCAGCCGCAATGATGATCAAGGGATCACGCTCTCGATCGCCGATAATGGCATCGGCATATCGCGTTCGGAACAGCGCAAGATCTTCGACCGGCTTTACCGTGTACCTACCGGTGACCTGCATAACGCCAAGGGGTTCGGCCTGGGCCTGAGCTACGTGAAGAACGTGGTGGATGGACACGGCGGGCGGATCACCGTGGAGAGCACACCCGGACAAGGCAGTACATTCCACATCTTCTTTCCCTTTGAACATGACCACACCCACCAAGGTCCTCGTCGTGGAGGACGATGACAATCTGGGCCTCCTCCTCTCGGGTTACTTGCGCGCCAAGGGATATGAAGCGGAGTTGCGCACCGACGGGAAGCAAGGTGCGCAGGCCTATGCCAAGAACCGCTTCGACCTGCTCATCCTGGATGTCATGCTACCGTTGAAGGATGGATTCACATTGGCGAAGGAGATCCGCGCGAAGGATCCCGAAGTGCCGATCATCTTCCTCACCGCTCGCAGCATGAAGCAGGACACCATCCAAGGATTCCAGAGCGGTGCCGATGATTACATCACCAAGCCGTTCGGAATGGAGGAATTGATCCTGCGGATGGAAGCGGTACTTCGCCGCACGAAAGGAGTGGTTGCCAAAGCGGAGGAACCGGTCAAGTACACGCTGGGGTCCTGCACGTTCGATGTGCGCAAGCAGCACCTGCGAACACCGATCCGCGAAAGAAAATTAACGACGAAGGAATCTGATCTTCTACGCTTGCTGTGTATGCACAGCAACGATGTGCTGGACCGCTCCAAGGCCCTGCAAGAGGTCTGGGGCAATGACAGTTATTTCAACGGCCGGAGCATGGACGTGTACATCGCCAAGCTTCGGAAGTACCTCAGGGACGACCCATCGCTGGAGATCATCAACATCCACGGGAAGGGATTCCGTTTGGTGGTTCCCTAGTGCGGATGCTCGCGTGATAGCGCGATCCGCAACGCGTGGGTCGGTGATGAGCGCCTATCATCGCGGAGCTTCCCGGGGTTCATGATCATCTTGGCCGAAGGGGGCGAGCGGGCATTGCTGGTGCCAGGCGAAGCTGGGGACCATTGTGATCCGATACCACGCGGCGTTTGCCTTCAGCCCACGAACGGTCAAAGGCAAGCCGTCCGTCCACCGTCCACCGGCAGGTTGATGCCGTTGATGTAGGCCCCCGATGGACCCGCAAGGAAAGCCACGGCGAACGCGATCTCCTCGGGCGTGGCGAACCGGTGCAACGGGATCTCATCCAGCATCTCCTCCTTGGCTTGCTCGTCCGTGGTGCCGCCCTTCATACTCTTGTTCCGGATGATCGCTGTAAGACGATCCGTGCTTGTTGCACCCGGCAGGACATTGTTCACCGTGATACCGAACGGACCGAGTTCATTCGCAAGCGTCTTGCTCCATTGTGCAACCGCTCCGCGAATGGTGTTGCTCACACCAAGGTTGTGCAAGGGTTGCTTCACGCTGGTACTGATGATGTTGATGATCCGACCATCCCGGCGCTCCTTCATCCCGGGAACCGCTGCGCGCACCACAGCTTGAAAGGCCAGAAGGTGTTGGCGGAATGCGGCTTCGAACGCATCCAACTCGGCAGTGTGCGCCAACCCTGGGGGCGGCCCACCGCTGTTATTCACAATGACATCGACTGAACCCTCGGCGCACAGATCACCAATTGCAACCTCCAGTGCTGGTGTATCGGCCATATCCACAGCGATGATCCGATGGGTGGAATGGCCATCCCCCGGAAGTTCAACACGCAGTGCTTCCAGCTTTCCGCGATCACGCGCCAACAGGACGAGTTCGGCACCGAGCGCTGCGAATTCCTGTGCGATCGCACGCCCGATCCCTTGTGAAGCGCCGAGGATCAGCGCGCGTTTACCGTTCAGTTGAACATCCATGACGGCAAAGGTGGATGAGAAAGCCCTTGGAAAAGCGGATGGGTATTCGTCCCTTCGTCCCCTTCCTAACCGAACATGGAAATGAACAAAACAACTACCCTACGCCTTGTACTAATGGCCGTGGCCCTACTTCCCGGGGCCTTCATGCAAGGCCAGTCCCGGCTGGACCTCGGTCCTCGTCGGCACATGACCGCTCTTCAGTCCACCGCCCAGCCTGCCCACACGGAGTCCCGTGGAGGTGGGTATTGCGTGGCCGAAGCCGATGGGACCGATCTTGGTCTCGATGAGCGGATCATCAACGTGAACTTCGCTGGGATCGACAACACGTCGCCCAATGCACCCCCTGTTGTTCCGGCTTACACCTACTACTCGGCGGTTACCGGTAACGTAACGGCAGGCATGACCTACCCGATCTCGGTCGGGGTGAGCAGCAGCCTTGCTGGTGGGACCTCGTACGCGGAGAACCAGGTCCTCGTATGGATCGACTATAACCAGGACATGGATTTCGAGGATGCGGGTGAGCTCGCCTTCACCTCCACCATCGGTGCGGTGACGGCGTACACCGGGAACATCACCGTTCCTGGCGGGGCGACCGTGGGTACCACGCGTATGCGCATTCGCTTGCACGACACGCATGATGGTTCGGCCTACACCAACAACTTCAACGACACACCTTGCGGCGTGGCGAGCTATGGCGAGATCGAGGACTATGTGATCCAGATCGCCGCTGGCGGCGGAACCCCACCGAATGATGAGTGTGGTGGTGCGGTGGTCCACAGCCTTTCGGTACCCGGTACGCTCACCATGAGTGGTGACAACACCGGCGCCACGGTGGATGCCCCGACGACTTTCGTGATCGTGTGGGAGGCCTTCACGACCACGGAGTGCTCGAACATCGACATCGGCTATTGCGTGCCCGGTTCGGAGTTCACAAATTTCCTCGTGAACTTGGCGGTGAGTTGCCCGGACTTCGTTACGGGTGTGTTGACCGGAACGACCTCTCCCGACAATTGCACCTTGAGCTTTGCGGAGCTGCCTGCCGGCACCTACTACATCCCGGTCATGGTGGATCCGGCCAATACACCGGTCGGAGCGTATAGCATCAGTGTAACGAGCACGGCATGTGGAACGGGCTATTGCGCCGCAAGCGCCACCAGCACTGCTGCTGGCCTCGAGAAGATCGGGAACGTGGCCGTAGCGGACATCAACAACACCTCCACCGCCGCGCTGGGGTATGAGGATTTCACAGCCGTTACAGGCAACATGACCGCTGGCCAGTCCTATCCTATGACCGTGACGTTGACCGATGGATATGCTACCGATGAGGTATTGATCTGGATCGACTTCGACCATAGCCTGAGCTTCGAGCCGGGCGAACTCGTGTATACCTCCGCGCTCGGGGCGGGCCCGCATGCGGGTACCATTGCCATCCCGGGAGGCGCTATGGCAGGGACCACACGGATGCGCATCCGCCTACATGATACCTATGTAGGACCCGACTACACGAACACTCCGAATGCCACGGCATGCGGTACATCCACCTACGGGCAGGTGGAGGACTACACCGTGAACATCGGCGGCGGCGGACCTACCCCGCCGAATGACCTGTGCTTCGATGTGACCCCGGTCGCCTTGGCGGTTGGAGCCACGGTCACCTTCACAGGTGATAACACGAATGCGACCAGCACCGATGATGTGATCCCCGGCTCTCCCTTGGATCCGCTCGACCCGACGGTCTGGCATGCCTTCACCACGACCGAGTGCAGCAACGTGGTGGTGTCCTATTGCGCCACTTCCCCGGCCTTTACGAACGTGTGGATCTTCTTGACGAATAGCTGCCCAGGGAATACTTACGTGCTTGGCGCCTATGAAGCCACAACATGCCCGAATAATTACGTGGTGTCGTACTTCAACCTACCTGCGGGCACGTGGTATTTGCCGGTGCTCATGGATCCGGCTATGGCGATCGGGCCATACAGTATTGATGTTTCCGCCACGGCCTGTGCCAGTCCTGGCGATTACTGCGAAGCAGGTGCGGCGAGCACCCAGTTCGAGAAGATCAGCAATGTGACCTTCGCAGACCTCAACAACACCTCCTCCAGCGCCGCCGGATTCGAGGACTTCACCAGCCAGACCGCCTCAGTCGTGGCCGGTGTTTCCTACCCGATCTCGGTGACGATCGCGGCAGGCTATGCAACGGACCAGGTGTTGGCTTGGATCGATTGGGATCACAGTTCCACCTTCGATGCAGGTGAATTGATGTTCTCCTCGCCCACCGGCATTGGCCCCCACACCGGTATGGTCGCTGTACCGCTGACTGCTTTGGCTGGCACGACCCGCATGCGTGTTCGCCTACACGATACCTATGTTGGAGTGGACTACCAGAACACTCCGAACGCCACGCCGTGCGATACTTCGACGTATGGTCAGGTGGAGGATTACACCGTGGACATGATCGGCATCATCACCGGGGCGAACGAGTTGAACGCTTCAGGTTGGGCGGTATTCCCCAACCCGAGCAACGGCGACTTCACCATCCGCTATGCGGGTGTTGAGGGTATGGTAACGATGGACGTGCTGGACATGACCGGTCGGGTGGTGTACAACAACCGCCGCTCCGTTAGCGCGGACAGCGTGTTGCCACTTCAATTGGCCGGCCGATTGGCCACAGGCACCTACCTGCTGCGACTCACGTCAGCTGAGCGGACCTACGAGCAGCGCATCGTCGTGCGCTGATCGATCAAGGGATCTGTTGAAGGGCGTTCACCGCGAGGTGGACGCCCTTCTTATTTTCAGGTGTGCGGCAACCGACGGTCGCCATATCCGGTCCTTGCTTGTGGAAAAATGATAAGCCCGTGGTGACGGGAAGATCCCGCTTTGATCGAACCTTCGCCGACCGAACAGAACCCCGATCATGAGATGATCGGACCCTAGACCTTCTCAACAGATAGATAACCCGGAAATGAAAACAACGTTACCAAGATCACTATCACTGGCAGTCCTTCTTGCCCTTACCGGAAGCCTCTTCGCGCAACCCGCGAACGACGACTGCTCCGGTGCGGTGGAATTGTTCCCCAGCAATACCTGTAACCCGATCAATGGCGATGTGGACGGCGCCACCCAGTCCGTTCCGGCCATCTGGTGCGAGGGCTGGACCGGTGTTGCCGATGATGATGTCTGGTACAAGTTCACGGCCACGGAGACCACGCACGCGATCCAATTGGGGATCAGCGGCGACTGGGACCCGGTGATCGATATCCGCTCCGGGGGCTGCGATGGCACCAACATCGATTGTGTGAACGGGACCTACAAGCTGATGACCGGCCTCAACATCGGCGAGACGTACTATGTCCGGATCTACCACTGGGAAGCGACGCTCCCATCGAACACGGCCTTCACCATCTGTCTGCTGGATGGATTGATACCGCCGCCGAACGACGATTGCTCCGGTGCGATCGAACTGATCCCGAGCCTTGATTGCAACATGGTGTTCGGGGATGTCGCGAATGCGACCGAGTCCATTCCCCCGATCACCTGCAACGGCTGGACAGGCGTCGCCAATGACGACGTGTGGTACCGCTTCACCGCCACGGATGTGACACACACCATCATCCTCGGGATCCTTGGCACTTGGGATCCGGTGATCGATATCCGATCAGGGGGATGCAACGGCACCAACATCGCATGCGGGGATACACCGAATACGGTGGTCACGGGGCTGACGATAGGGGAGACCTATTATGTACGGATCTATCATTGGTTCCTTAGCCAACCAAGCCCTACCTCGTTCGGGATCTGTTTGGTCGGACCCGCACCCGCTACGTGTGATGCCGATGCCGGTACCCTCTCGGCCGATTCGCCGGTTTGCCTTGTCGCGGGGTCTGCGGATATCAGCGCAACGCCGAACGGGGACGCTGTGGTTCCTCCGGGTTACGAAACGATGTATGTGTTGACCCAAGGCATGGGCCAGATCATCGTGGATGCCTTCACCGATCCCGCCTTCACGGTGAATGCTGCGGATGATTATGCGATCCACACGCTTGTTTACGACCCCAACACGCTCGACCTATCCGGTGTACTCCCCGGCGTAACCCCATTGAGCGATATCACGGACCAATTGATCCAAGGTGGTGGTAGCGTTTGCGGCAGTTTGGATGTGTCCGGTGCGGCGATCACAGTGCAGGAATGCACCTCTTGTGATGCCAACGCGGGAAGCATTTCACCGACCCAGGATCCTGTGTGCTTGGTGGATGGAGCTGCGGAGATCAGCGGGGTGCCTGATGGGAACATGGTCATTCCTCCGGGCTACGAGGTCATCCATCTCCTTACAGGATCCTCCGTGATCCAACAAGTGTCCGCAGATCCGGTCTTCACCGTGGACATGACCGATGTCTTCACCATTCACACGTTGGTATATGATCCGGCCACCTTCGATCCCGCATCCATCGTGCTGGGTGCCACGACCATTGATGACGTGAACATCCAATTCCTTCAGGGTGGTGGAAGCATCTGCGGAAGTCTGGATGTTACCGGTGCCATGATCGAGGTCCAGGAGTGCATCTTCTGTGATGCCGTTGCAGGAACATTTTTTTTTTTTTTTACCGCTGTTTTTTCTCCCCGGGGGGGGGGGGGCGGGCCCCCCCCCCCCCCCCGCCCGCGGTGTTTTCCCCCCGACCCCCCCCCCCCCCCCCCCCCCCCTCCCCCCCCGGGCCCCCCCCCCCCCCCCCCCCCCCCCCCCCCCCCCCCCCCCCCTCCCCCCCCCCCCCCGCGCGGGTCCCGGCCTCTGACCCCCCCGGGCCCCCTTCCCCCCCGGCGGGGGACCCCCCCGGAGGGAGTTTTTTCCCTCCTCCCCCGCCCCCGCCCCCTCCCCGGGGGGGCCCGCCCCCGGGGCGGCCCCCCCCGGGGGGGATTGCAACCTTTCCCCCGCGGAAGCCGGTGCCTTGCTGCGGATGAGCCGATCGCATGCCTGGTGGGTGGAGTGGCGGAGCTTTCCGCAACACCCGACGGCAGTGCGGTGGTACCGGTCGGCTTCGAAACTCTCTTCCTGCTCACCCAAAGCCCTGGTCCGGTGATCATGGAGTTTGGTGCGATGCCAACTTTCAGCGTTGGTCAGGCTGGTGACTATACGATCCATGCGCTGGTCTATGACCCGAACACGCTTGATCTTTCAGGTGTGCTGTTTGGTTTGACCCCTTTGAGTGATATCGAAGGCCAATTACTCCAAGGTGGTGGTGCCATCTGCGGAAGCCTTGACGTGACCGGAGCTGCCATCACCGCGCAGGACTGTGTGGTGTGCGATGCGGACGCCGGAACCCTGACCATCGATGAGGCGTCCGTTTGTCTGTTCCAGGGCACCACGCAAGTTGGTGCAATGCCGAACGGGGACATCGTGGTTCCGGATGGATACGAGGTCGCCTACGCATTGTCGCAAGGAGCCAACCTGACCATCGTCGCATTGAACGGCGGTCCTGTATTCCCGATCACCGTGCCGGGGACCTATCTCATCCATACCCTGGTCTATGATCCGAACACCATTGATGTGGGGCTGATCGAGCTGGGCCTCACCACCGGCTTCGACATCTACACGCTGCTCGTCCAAGGTGGCGGTGACATTTGCGGCGCCATCGACCTCGTGGGTGCAACCGTGGTCGTGAACGACTGTGCGCCTGCCAACGATGACTGCATCAGCGCCTTCCCGCTCCCGATCAATGCGGTGAATGATTGTCCGGCGAATGCGGTGAGCGGGGACAACACCTACGCAACCATGGACGGTGGTGATCCGAGTTGTGATGAGCCCGGATCCAATGTCCTCGACATGTGGTACACGTTCAATTCGGGCGAGAACACCGAGGTGACGATCACACTTGATCACGGGACCATGGAGGATTGGGCGGTGGTGGTTACCGATGGCTGCGGCGGCAATGAGTTGATCTGTCTGATCCAGCCAGTAGTGCCGATCGTGCTGACGACCGATCCCTTCGTGGACTATATCGTGCGGGTGTACAGCAATTACACCTTTGGGAACGGTGGCCAATTCGGGCTTTGCGTTAGCGGCGATTCACCATCCGTGGTTTGTGATGGTGGCACTGTGCAGACCGGAATGGGGAGCTTCACGGTGGATGTTTGCCAGGATACCGAAGCGGACATCATCGACTTCCTCACATCGAGCGTGAGCGCGGAGAACTACGAGTTCATCCTGACGGATGACAACGATCAGATCATCGCCGTTCTTCCGGGTGGATCGCTGGACTTCAACAGTGCACCACTCGGTCTTTATCGGGTGTGGGGTGTGAGCTTCAACGGCACCTTGGTGGGTGCGGATCCCGGAGAATTGATCACTGCGCTCTCAACAAGCGGAAGCTGCGTTGACCTTTCCGACAACTATGTACTTGTCAACGTGGAGATCTGCGATGGACTCGCTTCAGCATCCGCGGGTTCATGGAACATCTTCCCCAATCCAGGATCGGGGGATTTCAGCCTGAGCAGCTTTGGGATCGATGGACTGACGCGTATTGATGTGGTCGACATGAATGGACGCACGGTCCATTCCGAGCGCCGCACGATGGTATCGGGACAGCCCCAGACCTTCCACCTGCGCGGCCTGCTCGCGCAAGGAGTGTATTCGGTGCGCTTAACGGGCGATACCGGTAGTGCGACGCTGCGCCTGATCGTGCAGTAAGTACCGAACTCGAGAACGCGAAGGGCGGGGGCATCCTCGCCCTTTCGCGTTCCGGGCACGCACGTAACCTGCCGCATTCCTTCGGGGTACAAGGGGGCCATGTACCGGAACTTGTTCATTGCGTTCACATTTTGCATCGCGACCGTAGGGGCCGCCCAGGACCTGGACACACTTATCCTGGAGGTCACGGGTCGGATAACCGACGGTGAGCGGAAATTGGAGGGATGTTCGGTGACGGTGTATGACGGCAATGATGTTGTCGGTCATCAGGTTACGGACAAGGGCGGTCGCTTTGGATTGGGTCTTGGGCTGAACAAGGAGTTCGCGATCGTCTTCGAAATGGAAGGCTTCCTGCCCAAACGAATGCTGGTGGATACCCGCGCGAAGATCCCTGCGGATGTTATGGGCCTTGCGCCCATCGGGATCGAAATGAGCATGCTCGTGGCGACCAAGTATGAAGGTGCGGATACGGACGTCCTGGACTATCCCTTCGCCATCATCAAATGGAACAAACAGGCCACGGCCTTCGTGCAGGACCATGAGTACACCGCTGATATGATGCGAGCCAACGGAGCCGCGCTCTTGCAGGCAGGCCGCTCCGTTAAACATTGAACCACACCACATACACCATACGCTCAAGGGTGGCCTCGCGCCACCCTTCGGCTTTGGCGGATACGCCGGAGGGCGCAGGAGCCTACCTTAGCCACAAGACGCAAGGCCATGAGCATCCGAAGACCCTTCAACCTGAACGGCTGGATCACCGAGAACCGGGATCTGCTGAAACCTCCTGTCGGCAACAAGAACCTGTACAAGGAAGCGGGGGATCACATCGTGATGATCGTCGGTGGTCCGAACGCGCGCAAGGATTATCACTGGAATGAAACGGAGGAGCTCTTCTACCAATTGGAAGGCGACATCGAAGTGGGGATCCAGGAGGACGGGAAGGCAGTGACGATCCCGATCAAACAGGGGGAGATGTTCCTGCTGCCATCACGCACGCCGCACCAACCAAGACGTGGTGCAGGTACGGTGGGCCTGGTGATCGAAGTGAAGCGCGACGACCGCGAATTGGAGGATGGCTTGCAGTGGTACTGCGAGAAGTGCAACCACCTGTTGCATGAGTTCCGATTCATCCTGCACGATGTGGAAAAGGACTTCCTGCCGCGTTTCCGTGAATTCTATGGCAGCCAGGAACTTCGCACGTGCAAGAAGTGTGGTCATGTGATGGAGACCGACCCTCGCTTCGTGTAGCGATGGCGGATCTCTTTTCCATCGATATCCATACGCACATCCTTCCGGAGAACATACCGGACTTCGGGTCGAAGTACGGTTACCGGGGCTTCATCCATTTGGATCATCACAAACCAGGCTGTGCGCGGATGATGATGGACGACAAGTTCTTCCGCGAGGTGCAGGCGAACTGCTGGGATCCGCAAGTGCGCATCGGCGAGTGTGATGCGCAGCACGTACATGTGCAGGTGCTCAGTACGGTGCCGGTGATGTTCAGCTACTGGGCGAAACCGCAGGACACATTGGACCTGTCGATGTTCCTGAACGATCACATCGCGGACATCGTGCGGAAGTGGCCCACGCGGTTCGTAGGCCTCGGCACGCTGCCGATGCAGGAACCCGAGATGGCGATCAAGGAATTGGAACGCTGCAAACGGAATGGTCTGGTCGGTATTCAGGTCGGCACGCACATCAACGGGATGAACCTTGGCGAGCCACGGTTGCTCCAGGTCTTCGAAGCGTGCCAGGAACAGGACATGGCGGTCTTTGTGCATCCATGGGATATGATGGGCACCGAACGGATGGATAAATACTGGATGCCTTGGCTTGTGGGAATGCCGGTGGAAACCACCACCGCGATCGTGAGCATGATCTTCAGCGGTCTCTTTGCGAAACTGCCGGATCTGCGTGTGGCCTTTGCGCATGGTGGGGGATCCTTCCCCGCGACGTTGGGTCGGATCGAGCATGGCTTCCTGATGCGTCCCGACCTCTGCGCAGTGGACAACAACGTGAATCCGCGCGAATACCTCGGCCGCTTCTGGATCGATTCACTGGTGCATGATCCGGCGATCCTCAAGGTGGTTGTGGACCAGTTCGGCGCGAACCGCGTGGCGATGGGGACCGACTACCCATTCCCTTTGGGCGAGTTGGAACCAGGGCAGCTGATCAACAGCATGCCCTACGATGCCGCGACCAAGGAGATGCTCCTCAGTGGTGCGGCGCTACAATGGCTGGGGATGGGGAAGGAGCGCTTTGCGGGTTAGCTTGCGGATCAACGTTTCCCTGCGCCCATGAAACACCTGCCTGTTCTTCGCGCTTCCCTCTTCCTCCTTTCTGCCATGCTCCTGATCACCGCCTGCAAGAAGGACGATGACGATGATCCCGCACCGAGCCCCACGCCAGCACCCACTGATGCGCGTGACGTTCATGTAGGCACGTACGTGGTGACGGATTCGTTGTGGTTGGCAGGTGTGCCGTACACGCCGCCGTTCGTGAACTATGTGTTGAGCATCAACAAGGGAGGCACGGTCTCCGATACGTTGTACTTCAACAACCTGTGGAACGACGGTGCTTCATATTACGCGCTGCTCGCCGGAAGCTTCTTCTCGTTCCCGTCACAGAATGTAAGCGGGCCGTACAACATGACCGGGAGCGGAACCTTCACGGGTGCGCTGCTCTACTACCAGACCAGCGGTGATGTGTTCGTCCACCACGGGTACGGCACGAAGCAGTGATCGAGGGGCATTGCACGAACCTTGATCATCCGCGGTCGGCTGGAACATCAGAAGCAGTTGGACATTGATGAGACTCCGGATAGCCTTCCTTCGTCAGGCTTCCGGAGTGACGTGGGCAACAGCATTCCGGAGTGACGGACCTGAGGATCAGCGTACGAGGTTCACATGGCCGATGGCCTCGTGAAGTCTTCCACTGAACTCGATCGCCTTCACTCTCCACACGTACGTATCGATGGGTGATTCCACGCCGTGGTAGGTGCCGTCCCAGCGGCCGCCGAGCTGGTTCGTGGTCCAGATCAATTCGCCCCAGCGGTTGAAGACCATCAACTCGAAGTCCTTGATCTCCTTACCCAACGCGCCGAAGGTGTCGTTGAAGGTATCGCCGTTCGGGGTGAAGGTGTTGGGTAGGTACAGGCTGCCGGTTACGACGACCACGAGTACATCGGTGTTCTTGCAGCCCAAGGCATCGCTCACGGTCACGGTGTAGGTCGTTGTTCCCTCCGGCCGCACGAAGGGTGATGCGCTCGTGCTATCACTCAGCCCGATCGCCGGGGTCCACACCAGGGTGCCATTGCCTGTGGCGGTGAGTTGCACCACATCACCGTAGTCGATCATCAGATCCGGACCGGCTGTTACGGTGGGCCACGGAAGCAGTTCAACAAAGGCGAAAGCGGTGTCCGTACAACCGATGGCATCGAAGGCCACGACCCGGTATAGGGTGTTGGTGGCCGGTGTTGCCCACGGATCCGGCACCGTGTCATTGTTGAGTCCGGCAGCGGGTGTCCACAAGTAGGAGAGGCCGCCGGAAGCTCCCAGATGCACCGGCACACCTGGGCACACCAGCGTATCCGGCCAAGCGTTGGCATACACGAAGACCAGGTCCACGAAAGCGCTGTCCGTGAGTGAGCCGCACGCATTCATGAGGTCCACGATGTAGAGCGTGGGCATGGTCGGCGTTACGATCGGCGATTGCACATGGAGGCTGGTGATGCCATTGGCGATATGCCAATCGTACACGTCAGCCGGTGTAGCGATCAGTTGCGTACTGGTGCCGAAACAGATGGTGGTGTCCTGCAATTGTGGAATAGGTGGTGCATCGAAGACCTGCACGGTAAGCGAATCAAAGACCACACAGCCGTCGGGAGTGGTGATGACCACCATATAGGAGATCGTTGTATCAGGAGTGGCGGTCGGAGTTCCGATCGCAGGATCATCAAGTGTGGATGCTGGCGCCCACACGTATCCCCCTCCTCCGGTCGCGATCAGCACGATGCTTCCGCCTGTGCAAACCGACGTGTCAGGCATGAGCGTCGTTTGCGGATCGATCACCTGCACATCCACTTGCGCGGTGTCGCTGCCGCACGCATCGCTCACGACCACGCTGTAGACCATCGTCTGTGGCGGTGTGCTCACGGGGTTCGCGATGTTGCTAGCGGTCAGGCCGATGTTCGGGAACCAGAGGTATGCTGTACCGCCCGAGGCATTCAATTGCACATTCCCACCGGGACAGATCGGGTCCACGACATCGGCTTGGGCAACAGGAGCACCGAGTACCGTGATCATGATCGTCGCGGTATCACCCGGAAGGCAACCGCTGTTATCACTGAGCACCATGCTCACGCTGTATTCCCCCGGTGTGTCGAAGGTGTGTGAAGGTGCGAACACATTCGAATTCGGACTGCCATCATCGAACGACCATTCGTAGTCCGTGCCTCCCACGCTGGTGTTGGTGAATTGCGCCGAGCCGGAAACGCAGATGCTGGTGGGTCCGTTGATCCCGATGATCGCCTGTGCCGGTGAGAGATCGAACTTGAACACGCCGAGGTTGCAGTTGCTGCTGTTGTTCGTGTTGCTCCACGCGCCCGGCGTCGTGGGGAAATCATCCTGGCTGCCGCAACCCGCGCACACCGCATGATACACGGTGCCGTTCTTGTCGAAGCGGCTGGTGCCACCATCCACATGCTCCGCGCTGGAGGTTCCGCCGAAGTAGGTGGCGTAGTTCAATGCCGTGGCTTCCGGTGCAAGCACCATGAGGTACATGTCACTGCCGGTGGTGCTACTCTGGAACGCATCCGGTGTTACCGGTGAACCATTCGTGCTGCTGCCCGCATTACCGGCGAAGTTGTTCACCGTGCCGGCCCAGCCGCTCAGGTAGATCTGTCCGCAATCACTGACGAGAAAGGCGGTGGGCGAAAGGTCCTGGGCCGCATTGCCATTGCCCAATCGCGTACTCCACAATGACGTGCTGAGGTCGTGCGAGAACTTATGCACGAACTGTGTGCTACCGGGGTTGTTGTACTTCCCCGGTGTAACGGGATAGGCCCCATGCGTCTGGCCGACCACGAAGACCTCATCGGCGGTGTTCAATTGCACGAAGTAGGCCTGGTCGTAGGCTGTGGTGCCCACGTATGTGCTGGATAGCATCGTGGTTCCGGTCGCGTTGTAGCGTGCGATGTATCCATCGGAGGCGCCGTTGAAGCTGTTGTCGGACGGGGTTCCGGCCATCGGCAGGTTCGAGCTGGTGGTTCCCCCGCTGATGAAGATCTCGCCACTGCTGTCGAACTGCACGCCCAATCCATTCTCGCCACCGTTCCCTCCGTAATAGGTTCCCCATAGCAAGGTGGTCAGGGCCGAGTTCAGCCGGAACAGGTATGCATCCTGCCCACCCCCACCAAAGGCGGCTTGAGGGGCGCCCGGGGAGGTCGGCATATCGCTACTCTGCGTGGAGGTGGCCACCACCGGGTTACCGTTCCCATCCAGCGCGATCTCTCCGCGGAAATGGTCGCCGTAGTTGTGCGTGAGCGTGGCGATCATGTTCAAGCCATCGTTCCCGGTCCCGCCGATGTAAGTGGAACCGATGAGGGCGGTGGCACCGGCGTTGAAGTGTGCCACGAAGATGTCGGTGCCGTTGTTGTGGAAGAAGCCGTAGCCACCGGTCACGGGTGACCAGCTATTGAACAGTGGCCCACCGTTGAAGCTGGTGTCGAAGGCACCGGGGGTTACGGGCATGTTCGGTGAACCAGTGGAACCCATCACGAAGAGTTCGTCCTGATCGTTCACCACCAAACTGTGCGGACTTTCGGCCCCGTTGCCGCCGAGGTAGGTGCTCCACACCAGGCTGGTCCCATCCGGGCTCCACTTGCTGATGCCGACATCGATGGTACCACCCGCCCAGAAATTCTGTAGCACGCCCAAGGTGAGCGGATAACCGGTGTTGAACACGATGCCGCCACCGTACAAGTGGCCCGAATCGTCGTAGGTGGCGGTGTAGCCGAAGTTGTCGGCTGTGCTGCCGCTGTAGCTGCCGAAGGTGAGTGTGGGGTCGATGATGAGTTGTGCATCGCGCACGATCGGTGTATCGAACGACAACACGTCCTCCTTCAAAACGTACATGCAAGAACGCTGCACCGGCTCGTCGTATTCAACATGAAGGGATCCTCCTTCGGATCGCGCGGTCAGAATGTTCTTCGTGAATGCGATGGGTGCTTCCTCCACGATCCGGCCTGTGGTCAGGCCTACTTCCACCGTCCCGTTCTTCAATACCAAACGGTCCTGTCCTTCGTACCGCAGTTGGATCACCGAAGGATCAACCCCTGGTGCGACGATGAGATCATACTTGATCCCATCCTTACCGCTGATCCGCAGATCGATACCCGGCCAGAGATCCTTCAACAGGACCTCGCCGAAGACTCCACAGCCCGAACCCCAGCGCGCAGGATCGTTTCCGATGAAGAAATTCTCATAGTGGATCTGCTGCATGGATCCCGACCACGCCTGGGCCTGTGCGCCTTCAAAATTCACCCGGTAGGCATGCGCCTTTCCTTCACCCGGGTCCTCTGGTTGGGGTGCATGGCCATGATGCCGGAGCGGGCTGTCGGAGAACATGATGTACGTGAACGCGGACCGCTCCACGAAGAGTGCTCCCCCGGGCACCAGCGTACGGAATAGGACCTGCTCCGGCCATTGGCCCTTGTTCTCGGTGAAGGTGGCCGCAGGTGGCGCACTCATCACCGGCCACGCCAGTGCGATCAGGAGTATGGAAAGGAAGGTGCGCACGGCCGGGCTTGGCTACTTGCCAAAGTACGCCGGAAAGACCCCCTCAACCCCCCGAAAGTTGCTTGACCGGCAGGGACTTCCGTCACACCCGGGCGGGCGCCGGATGGGCTGGTCGGCGCCCCGTACCTTTGGCCACCCCACCATGAGCGACGCCATCAAGCACGAGTGCGGCATTGCGCTCATTCGCCTTCGCAAGCCTTTGTCCTTTTACCAGGACCGCTACGGCTCACCGCTGTATGGGTTGAAGAAGCTGTACCTCCTCATGGAGAAGCAGCACAACCGGGGGCAGGACGGGGCGGGTATCGCGTCCATCAAGTTGGATCCCGTGCCTGGGCTCAACTACATCGATCGGGAACGGAGCACAGACAAACAGGCCATCCAGAAGATCTTCGGGAAGGTGGACAAGGGCTATGCGGAAGCCTTGGCGGCCGATCCCGAAGCAGCGATCAATGCCGAAAGCCTGAAACGCGGGATGCCCTTCATGGGCGAAGTGCTCCTTGGCCACCTACGTTATGCCACGTTCGGGCGGGATAGCTTGGAGAACTGCCACCCGCGCCGTCGGTTGAACAACTGGATGACGCGCAATCTGGTGGTGGCCGGCAACTTCAACATGACCAACGTGGACGAGCTCTTCGACCTGCTCGTTTCCATTGGGCAGCATCCCAAGGAGCGGAGCGATACGATGACCGTGCTGGAGAAGATCGGTCACTTCCTCGATGTGGAGAACGATCGTATTGCCGCGATCCACCGTCAGCTCGGGTACAACGACAAGCAGATCACGCAAGTGGTCGGCGAGAAGCTGGATGTGCGCCAGATCCTGGTGAACAGCGCGATGGATTTCGATGGCGGCTATGCGTTGGCAGGAATGATCGGACATGGCGACGCCTTCGTGTTGCGCGATCCTGCGGGTATTCGTCCGGCCTTCTGGTACGCCGATGATGAAGTGGTGGTGGTGGCCAGCGAACGCCCCGCGATCCAGACCGCCTTCCACTTGAAGACGGAGCAGATCCAGGAACTCACCCCGGGACATGCGCTCATTATCCGCAAGGATGGATCGTACAGCGAACAACAGGTGCGCGAGCCGGTGGAGAAACGCGCGTGCAGTTTCGAGCGGATCTATTTCAGTCGCGGGAGTGATCGCGATGTGTACCGCGAGCGTATCGCGCTCGGCCGTTCGGTCTGCCCAGCGATCCTGGAGACGATCGACCACGACCTGGAGAACACCGTCTTCAGCTTCATCCCGAACACGGCGGAGGTAGCGTGCTACGGCATGTTGAAGGAGATGGAGGATGAACTGGACCGCGTGAAGGAGCGCCGTATCCTGGAACTCGGCCCCGATCCCGATCCCGTAAAGCTGCGCGCGATCCTCTCACTTCGTCCGCGACTGGAGAAGGTGGCGATCAAGGATGCGAAGCTGCGGACCTTCATCACTGCGGATGATGCACGCGACGACCTTGTGGCGCACGTGTACGACATCACATACGGATCCGTACGCCCCGGCGTGGACAACCTCGTGGTGATCGACGACAGCATCGTGCGTGGGACCACCTTGAAGCAGAGCATCCTGCGGATGTTGGATCGCTTGGAACCGAAACGCATTGTGGTGGTGAGCAGTGCCCCGCAGATCCGCTACCCCGATTGTTACGGGATCGATATGGCCAAGATGGGCGACCTCATCGCCTTCCGCGCGGCCATCGCGTTGCTGAAGGAGACCAAGCAGGAGAACATCATCGACGATGTGTACGATCGCGCGGTGGCCATGGTCGGTCGGCCGTTCACCGAGCAGGAGAACGTGGTGAAGGAGATCTACCGTCCGTTCACTGCGGAACAGATCAGCGACAAGATCGCCGAACTGCTCACGCCGGAAGTGATCAACGCCGAAGTGAAGATCGTTTACCAGAGCATCGAGGGCTTGCACGCCGCATGCCCGGATCACAAAGGCGATTGGTACTTCACCGGGGATTATCCCACACCCGGCGGCAATCGCGTGGTGAACCGCGCGTACATCAACTTCCACGAAGGGAAGAACGTGCGTGCCTACTGAGACAACTCCACCACGCGTCCTTGTTTCCTGAGTTTGCGCAACACCTTCGCACGCGCATTCAACTCGCCACCGGAGTGGACGATGATCCGCGATCCGCTTTGCACGTTCACCTTCGCTTTGGTGTGGAGATCAAGTCGCGCGCCGGGCATCACATGGATCACGCTCTCGTTCGTTAACTCCAGTTCGCAGTTCCGTTCACCGACCACGGTGGCTCCACCCGCGATGACGAACCGCGTGGGTGCGCTGTACCATGGCTTGTTGTCGGCGCCTCCCACGCGTTGGAGTTGCGTAGGTGTGCGTGATCGATCCAGTGTCAGCCGAGCGCCGCTTCCGATCGTGAGCGCGGTTCGATCGTGGTAGGACGATGGATGCAATACGATGCTGTCCGCACACCACCGCAGGTTGTGCTCGATCCGTCGGTCGTCGTTGCGGATACGCACGGCGATATCCCCGTTCGCGCGTTGTTCCAGAAGTTCGACCGCGATACCATTCAAGTGAACCACGCGATTGTCGGGTGGTCCGTACCGGTTCATGGCATTGCCTCCTTGGTTCAGCAGCGTGAGCATGTTCGCGGAGGAAGGGTTCGTGGTCATCCCGAGTTTGCGCACTCCGGTCGGCGTGAAGACCTGCCGAGAGTGTCCATAGAACTGCCCTTGGTCCACCTTCTTTCCATCGCGGTATTCAATGCGCGGCACCATGTGCGTGGAACGGTTCAGTTTCCCTTCACCACCTGTGCGTAACGGAAGTTCGAGGTCCTGTTGGCCGGTGAGCGGATTGGCATCGCGTGATGTGCTAATGTCAAAAGGTGTGGTGGGTCCGGGCCACAGGCACTGGAAGGTCTCCGTAGTGGTGAGCACTTCGAGGTCGAAGTTCCCGCTGGCGGGGATCGGCCTTAGGTAGTCCGAGTGTTGGCCGTAGATGTCGGTGCCGTAGCGGTTGTCGCGATCCACTTGGAGGTAGGCGTGGATGCCCGGCACGATCCCGCTCACGCACGGCATGATCTGCTCGTAGTGGAAGATGTCGCTCAGGATACCGTTGCGTTTGTAGGTCTGGTGGTTCTCCAACCAGATCCACTGCGTGTATTCGTTCTCGGGCAGGAAAGGGAGACGAATGCGGACGGCATCACCGGTGGTCATGAAGTCGCGGAGGACATACACGCCGGTATCGCCGTTGTAAGGATCGATGTCGCTGTTCACTTCCTTTCCAGAGCTGCTGCGCGCATGGATGCGTAGCGAGGCATCCGTTGCACGCCAACCGAGCCGATCGCGATCCCACGCATTGCCCGTGAGCAGTGAACTGTTACTGCCACCCATCATGCTCCAGCCGCCTTGTAGGAACGGGAAGTAGCTGCTGAACTGTGCCGCATTGCCGCCACCCACATGGAAGTTGTTCCCGCCGAAGAGCAAGTGGTTGTACTCGTGTTGGAGGATCTCGTAAGGCATCGCGTACATCCCGCCGAAGCGACTTTGTGAATCGCTCTCGTATCCGAAGAGCTTGCCCGGACTTCCTTGGTCCACACTGCCTTGGTTGTGTGTGAGGCCGCTGTTGCGCGTGATCACCATCACGTGGTCATAGCTGTGCGGATCGTCCGCTCCGGTTTGCTTCGGCATGCCTGGCCTTCCGCCGCGTTTCCATAGGTCGAAGTCGGCGATGCTCAGGTGATGATGCGTGCGCAGCGTCCCCATTTTGTTCGCCTCCTTCACCGCTGGTACGCCAATGCCGTGCGCGTTGCCCACCGTGGGGTACTCGCTCTCGCGCAGTGTGAGGATCGTATCGATGTAGTCACCCAGCACGGTGTAGCGGCCCAGTGACATGTCGTGATAATAGCGCGTGACCTGTGCGAAATATGCAGCCGCCGGTTGCGGATCGAAGACCTCGTCCTTCCACTTCGGGAGCTGGTGCTTGGGCCAGTTCTCCGAACCGTTGGGTTGCGGATCGCGCGAGGGGCTTTGGTCGTATTCGATCTCCACAAAGAGCAGCAGGATCCGGATGGTCCCATGCGGACTCAGGTACCAGCCGTTCGTGCTGTTGGGAACGCGCACCGTATCCGCTTGCGCGACGGACAATGAGCTACTGAAAACCAACAACAAGAAAGCGATCCAGCGCATCGCGCCAAGGTAGTCTACGCCTTAGGCGCCTTGTACAGCGGCACGGTGCTGCACGGCTCGCCGAACATCAGCGACTTCACCACAGGCATCAGCTTCGCGCCCAGTTCCACATAAGCGTTCAGTGGCACCGGAAATTTGCCACACCCTTTCACGACGATGCGCGCACCGAAATAGGGTGCGATGTCCAACTGCTGAATGAATCGGGTGAAAATGGCGCGCTCCAATTGCTCCGCGTCGCCTTGCGTTACGAATACTGCGTGCGGTTGAAGGCTTGTCGCAACAAGCATGTAGGCCCATGTAGGGATGATGGCATCCGCCGAGCAATGGATCGAGACGAACTTGCCTTTGTATTGCGTCCAATCGTGCGCTTTCACGAAGGCGCGCAGATCATCCTCCTTCAGTGCGATCTCCTGCCACAGCAGGGGCTTCAGATCGAAGACCCGGCGCTCGCCTTGTGGGTAAAGCTCCTCCAGGTCGAGGGTGATGATCCCGCTGGAAGCGACCTTGTTGATGATGGGTTCGTCCGACATGAGCCAGTTACGTGTTGGCCTCTTTCGCGTTGCGTGTTCGTTGCGTCGTTGCGCCGTTGCGGTTCAATTCTTCTCTGCGCTTTACCGTCTCTGAGGCCATCTTCACATGAACCCCAGTTCCAATTGCGCCGCCTCGCTCATCATGGTGCGGTCCCAGGGCGGTTCGAAGGTCAGTTCCACTTTCGCGCTGGTCACACCATAGGTCTGCCCCACTTTCTGCTCCACCTCGTTCGGCATGCTCTCGGCCACCGGACAGGAGGGGGAGGTCAAGGTCATCTTGACGTCCACGTGCGCATTGTCCTGGACGTTCACCTCGTAGATCAGGCCCAGCTCGTACACGTCCACGGGGATCTCCGGGTCGTAAACCGTTTTCAGCGTGTCGATGACGCGGTCCTCCAGTTGTTTCTTCTCGTCGGGTGTCATGCTTGTGTGGAGTAAGCGACAGCGTAGCGTTTCATTTGGTCCAGCATCGCGACCAAGCCGTTGCTGCGGGTCGTGAATAAATGCTCACGAAGGCCGATGCGTTCAATCGAGTATAAATCGGCGAGGGAGATCTTAATGACCTCGGCAGGTCTTCTCATGTCGAGGATTCGGACAAGGAGAGACACGATGCCTTTGGTTATCATCGAATCGCTATCTGCACTGAAATGGATCGATCCGTCTTTCAATTCGGCAAAGAGCCATACCCTAGACTGACATCCACGAATTAGGTTGTCATCGGTCTTTCGTTCAGGCGCTATTAGTGGCAAGTCCTTTCCCAATTCAATGAGATGTTCATACCGGTCCTGCCAGTCCTTGAAGAACAGGAACTCATCGATGACCTCGTCCTGTGCTTGGTCTATGGTGCCTACTTGAGTCATCGCAGCATCTTCACAGCCTTCTTCGTCGCGGCCACCATCGCATCCACTTCCGCGTTCGTATTGAAACACGCAAAGCTGGCCCGTGTCGTTCCACTCACACCGAAGCGCTCCATCAATGGTTGCGTGCAGTGGTGGCCCGTGCGTACCGCAATACCCTGCTGGTCGAGCAAGGTGCCGAGGTCGTAGTGATGCACGCCGTCGATCACGAAGCTGACCACACCCACTTTCTCCTTCGCTGTACCGATGATGCGCAGTCCTTCAATGGCGAGCAATTCCTTGGTCGCGTGTTCGCGCAACGTTCGCTCGTGGGCGGCCATGGCTACGAGGTCGTAGTCGTTCATCCAGCGAATGGCTTCGCCCAAGCCGATGATACCCGCGATGTTCGGCGTGCCCGCCTCGAACTTGAAAGGCAACTTCGCCCAAGTGCTTTTCTCCAGCGTGACCTGGTCGATCATCTCGCCACCGCCTTGCCAGGGCGGCATTTTCTCAAGCAACTCTTCACGGCCGTACAACACGCCGATGCCGGTTGGGCCGTAGGCTTTATGCCCGCTGAACGCATAGAAGTCGCAGCCGAGGTCCTGCACATCCACCTTCAAATGCGGCACAGCCTGTGCGCCATCCACCACTGTCACGATGCCGCGCTTCTTCGCTTCCGCGACCAGTTCTTTCACCGGATTGATCGTGCCAAGCGTGTTGCTCACATGCGAGATCGCGAGGATGCGGACTCTATTAGCTGATGAACTGATCAGCTGATTAGCTGATGGGAAATCCCACTCCCCACTTTCCGAAATCGGGATCACCTTCAACACCGCTCCATGTCGCTCGCACGCCAGTTGCCAAGGCACGATGTTGCTGTGGTGCTCCATACCGCTGATCACCACTTCGTCGCCCTTCTTCAGCAGCAGTTGACCAAGACTGTTCGCAGCGAGATTGATACTAGCGGTAGTGCCACTGGTGAAGATCACCTCGTGCGCGTGCTTCGCGTTGAGGTGGGTACGAATGGTCTCGCGTGAAGCCTCTTGCGCTTCGGTGGCCTTGGTGCTCAGCGTATGCACGCCGCGGTGTACGTTGGCATTGATCGTCGCGTAGTAGGTGCTTTCCGCCTTGATCACGCGACGTGGCTTTTGGCTGGTGGCGGCATTGTCGAAGTACACGAGCGGCTTGCCATGCACCAGCTCCTTCAGGATCGGGAATTGCGCACGGATCTCCTCGATGTCGAAGGCCGCTTTTACCGCAGAAGATGTTGAGGTGCTCATGAATGCGAATGCGGTAACCGCGGAGAGCGCAGAGAACCGCAGAGGTCAACAATGCGGGTTTTGCTCACATGGTCACCATTTGTTGCCGTTGTCTTTCGCATTTCTCTGCGGTTCTCTGCGCTCTCCGCGGTTAAGTGTATTCCTGCGGTCACAGCGTTTCCAGTTTCTTGTCGATCAACCCCGCGAGATGTTCTCGCCAGTCCGTGTTCGAGATCCGCTCCAACACATCATTCATGAACGCATGCGCCATCATCTTCTTCGCTTCGGCCTCGCTCACCCCGCGTGAACGCAGGTAGAACATGCCTTGCTCATCGAAGCGCCCGATGGTACATCCGTGGCTGCACTTCACGTCGTCGGCGTAGATCTCCAGCTCGGGTTTGGTGAAGATGCGCGCGTCATCGCCTTGGAGGATGTTCGCGTTGCTCTGGTAGGCGCGGGTGCGTTGTGCATCCTGCTTCACGTACACCTTGCCGTTGAAGACGCCTGTGCCCTTCTCCGCTATGATGCCTTTGTACAATTCGTCGCTGGTACAATCGGGCACATCGTGCCCGATGTAGGTGTGGTTGTCGCAGTGCGTAGTGCCGTTCAAGACATACACACCATTCAGCTCGGCATGTGCGTCCGGACCGGCCAATGCGATGTGTACTTCGTTGCGCACCAACGCGCCTTCCAAGGTGGTGGTGTCTATGCTGAAGTGACCCTTGGCGTGTACTTGCACACCGTCCAGCCCGATCATGGAAGGTCCGCCAGCAGCGTTCTGAAGCAAGTGGATCGTGAGGCGTGCGCCTTCTCCTACCATGCTTTTGCGCACGGCGTTGATCAGACTCCCGCCAACGTTTTTGCCGACGGTCTCGAAGATCACTTCGGCCTCGGCGTCTTCGTGGAGCATCAACAGGTCGCGCGGTTGGATCAAGGCCTTCTCATCGGTGATCACGTTCAGTACGTGGATCGGCTTCTCCACTTTCACGTCCTTGGTCACCAGCAGGATCAGGCCATCGGTTGGTGCGGCGGCGTTCATCGCGGTGAAGAGACGGCCGTTGATCGGAGCAATGTTGCCGTAATGCTCCTTCACCGGGCCGTGGGAGAGGTGCTTGCTCAGGCTGTCGATGACCAGGCCTTTCTGCGCTTTGAGATCATCGCTTAGATCCGTGCGGAAATGGCCGTTCACGAAGACGATACATGTGACTTCGAATGGCAATCGCGCTGGTAGTGTCACCGCCGCATCACCATGCGGCGCGGCGTAGTTCTGGTTGAACAGCTTGCCAACGCGTGTGTATTTCCACGCCTCGGTCCTGGTTCCGGGGATCGGCAATGTGTTGACCTGTGCCAAGGCTTCAGCCGCACCGGGCCAAGTACTGCCTTCCAACAGGTGAAGCACTGCCGCCTTAGGGTCGGTCATCGTTGCGGTACTCACGGCATTTCCATTTTCTGATCGTCTGATCGCCTCATCTTCTGATCGGTCACGCATGCTCCTTCACCCAATCGTAGCCCTTCGCCTCCAACTCCAGCGCCAGTTCCTTCGGTCCGCTCTTGATGATGCGGCCATCGGCCATCACATGCACGACATCAGGTATGATGTGGTCCAGCAGGCGCTGGTAGTGCGTTACCACGATGAAGGCGTTGTCCTTCGTGCGCAGCTTGTTCACGCCAGCGGAAACGATGCGCAAGGCGTCGATGTCCAGCCCACTGTCCGTCTCGTCGAGGATGCCGAGCGTGGGTTCGAGCATCGCCATCTGGAAGATCTCGTTGCGCTTCTTCTCACCACCGCTGAAGCCCACGTTCAGGTTGCGGTTCATCAGGTCGGGATCCATCTCCACCAGTTTCGCGCGTTCGCGCACCAGAACCAGGAAATCCTTGCCACCGAGTTCCGCTTCGCCGTTCGCCTTGCGCTTCTCATTCAGCGCTGTGCGCAGGAAGTTCATGTTGCTTACGCCGGGGATCTCCACCGGATACTGGAAGGCGAGGAAGATGCCTTTCCATGCGCGCTCCTCGGGAGAAAGCTTCAGCAGGTCTGCACCTTGGTAGGTCACGGAGCCAGCTGACACTTCGTACTCCTCGCGACCAGCGAGAACATTCGCGAGCGTGCTTTTGCCGCTACCGTTCGGGCCCATGATCGCGTGGACTTCACCCGCCTTTACTTCAAGGTTCAGGCCTTTCAGGATCTCCTTGCCTTCAATGCGAGCGTGGAGGTTTTCGATCTTCAGCATGGAATGCAAATGCGTTACGTGTTGAGGTGTTACGTGTTGCGTGTTCGGCCCGCGACGGTCGTGCGGCTCTTGTTGCCTTTCTGTGACTGATAGCCTTCGAGGTAGGATATGAACTTTCCGATCGTTCACCCAAAGCCTTTGCTTCCGCCTTCAACGGAGAGAACTCCTTCTCATCAATGAACTCGCCATCGCGGCAGCAGCAAAGCTGTGAGCGAACCTCCCCGGCGGAGCCCTTCGCGATCGTCAGGAAGTTGATGAAGAAGTTATTGTTGTTCCGCTCGAATCCTTCCGCGATGTTCGACATTACGGATACTGATGCCCTACGGATCTGACGAAGCAGATCGGGGTCTTCTTTGAACACCTTGCGACGAGTGATCGTGTAGATCCTCTTGTTCAGCGCACGCGCATCCTTCCAAGTATCCAGATCCTCAAACTCCTTGATGGTGGCCATGATCTCTGTGTTTCAAGAACGCGCAACACGTAACACGTCAACACGTAACTCTTCAACTCTTCTCATCCCACACTTCCTTCAAGTGATACGGCGAGCAGCTTCTGCGCTTCCACCGCGAACTCCATCGGCAACTGGTTCAATACTTCTTTGCAGTAGCCGTTCACGATCAGGCTCACGGCCTTCTCGGTCGCGATGCCGCGCTGGTTGAGGTAGAAGATCTGGTCCTCACCGATCTTGCTCGTGGTGGCTTCATGCTCCACCATCGCGTTCGGGTTCTCGCTCTCGATGTAGGGGAAGGTGTGTGCGCCGCAGCGATCGCCGAGCAGCAGCGAATCGCACTGACTGAAGTTGCGTGCACCCTTGGCACCGCGACCGATCTTCACCAGGCCGCGGTAGCTGTTGTTGCTCAGCCCAGCGCTGATGCCCTTGCTGATGATGGTGCTCTTCGTGCCCTTGCCGATGTGCGTCATCTTGGTGCCGGTGTCGGCCTGCTGACGGTTGTTCGTCACGGCCACGCTGTAGAATTCGCCGGTGCTGTGGTCGCCTTTGAGCACGCAGCTCGGGTACTTCCAGGTGATCGCGCTGCCGGTCTCCACCTGCGTCCAGCTGATCTTGCTGTGGTCGCCGAGGCACAGGCCGCGCTTGGTGACGAAGTTGTAGATGCCGCCCTTTCCGTCTTTGTCGCCGGGGTACCAGTTCTGGACGGTGCTGTACTTGATCTCCGCGTCCTTCAGCGCCACGAGTTCCACCACGGCCGCGTGCAGTTGGTGTTCATCGCGGATCGGCGCGGTGCAGCCTTCGAGGTAGCTCACGTACGCGCCTTCATCGGCGATCAAGAGCGTGCGCTCGAACTGGCCGGTCATGGCCTCGTTGATACGGAAATAGGTGCTGAGTTCCATCGGGCAACGCACGCCCGGCGGGATGTAACAAAAGCTTCCATCGCTGAAGACAGCACTGTTGAGCGCGGCGAAGTAGTTGTCGGTGCGCGGCACCACACTGCCGAGGTACTTCTTGATCAGCTCCGGGTGGTTGTGTACCGCTTCGCTGAACGAACAGAAGATGATGCCCTTCTCCTTCAATGCCGCTTGGAAGGTGGTCTTCACGCTCACGCTGTCGAACACCACATCCACCGCAACGCCCACGAGGCGCTTCTGCTCCTCCATGCTGATGCCGAGCTTCTTGAAGGTCTCGATCAGCTCGGGATCGGCCTCGTCGAGGCTGTTCAGCGTAGGCTTCTTCTTCGGTGCGCTATAGTAGTAGGCGTTCTGGTAATCGATCTTCGGATAGTGGACATGCGCCCAGTGCGGCTCCTCCATCTTTTGCCAGATGCGGTAGGCCTCGAGCCGCCACTCCAGCATCCACTCCGGTTCGTTCTTCTTCGCGCTGATGAAGCGCACGATGTCCTCGCTCAACCCCTTCGCGGCCTTATCACTTTCAATGTTGGTGATGAAGCCGTAGGCGTACTCCTTCTCGGTGACCTCGCGGAGGATATCGTTGGTGTCCTGTGCCATTTGGAAGTTCTACCGCAAAGGGCGCAAAGAGCACAAAGTGAAATGCGCAATGCGAGCGTCGATGAGCCCCTTTGTGTCCTTCGTGTTCTTTGCGGTATGCGTCATTCGCGTTCTTAGATTGAAAAGCTCTCGCCACACCCGCAGGTCCGGCTTGCGTTGGGGTTGATGAACTGGAAGCCCTTGCCGTTGAGGCCGCCGCTGAAATCCAGCGTGGTGCCGAGCAGGTAGAGCATGCTCTTCTTGTCGATGACCACCTTCACGCCGTTGTCCTCAAAAACCTTGTCGCCGTCCTTCATCTCGTTGTCGAAGATGAGGTCGTACATGAGGCCGGAGCAGCCACCGCCCTTTACGCCCACGCGTACAAAGTGCTGCGGCCCACGGCCTTCCATGCCGAGGAGCTTGGTCACCTCGGTCTTGGCATTCTCACTGACCTTGATCATGGCTTATTTGGAATTGTTCTAAACAATGACGCGGCCCCAAAGATACTGAGGATGAGGCGAGGTTCCATGGGTTGAAGTGGAAGGCGTTCGAGGGCGTGTGGAAGGAGCCGCCGGACTGCCTACTTTCTAGCCATCCAGATCGACGGATAAACCGTCCAGGCCTTGAACATGCTTGCTCGCGACCAACGCACCATCCTTCACCTCGATCTGTAAGGGCGCATCATGATGCGCCCCAACGCCATGGAACGAACGATCCTACATCTGGACCTGAATACCTTCTTCGTTTCGGTGGAACGCCTGCGCGAACCGAAGTTGATCGGCCGGCCCGTGCTGATCGGTGCCGACAGCGACCGCGGCGTAGTGGCCTCATGCAGTTATGAAGCGCGTGCGTTCGGCGTGCGCAGTGCCATGCCGATGAAGATGGCCAAGCAACTGTGTCCGGAGGCGATCATCCTGCGTGGCGACAGTGGTGCTTACTTGAAGAAGAGCGATGAGGTGACGGAGATCATCCGCGCGCATGTGCCGCTGTTCGAGAAGAGCAGCGTGGACGAGTTCTATGTGGACCTGAGCGGTACCGACCGTTTCCACGGCAGTTGGAAGATGGCCACCGAACTGCGGCAACGCATCATCAAGGAGAGCGGACTGCCCAACTCGCTCGGCCTCTCCATCAACAAGACCGTGAGCAAGGTGGCTACCGGCGAGGCCAAGCACCGGCCCGATGGCCAACTGCAAGTACCCGGCGGAACCGAGAAACCCTTCCTCGCACCCATGCCCATCGAACGCATCCCCGGCGTGGGCGGCAAGACCGCGCACTTGCTGCGCAGCATGGGCGTGGCGAGGATCCACACCATGCAGGAATTG
This sequence comes from Flavobacteriales bacterium, assembly GCA_016721005.1. GTDB lineage: Bacteria > Bacteroidota > Bacteroidia > Flavobacteriales_F > PHOS-HE28 > PHOS-HE28. Next base: position 204,586 of record JADKJM010000019.1, on the reverse strand, counting down.
CAGGTGGACCTGATGCAACGCTTGCTCGGCGAACACGGCCCGGTGCTGTGGCGCAAAGCGAACGGCATCGATGACAGCCCGGTGATCGCATGGCACGAGCGCAAGAGCATCAGCACCGAACGCACGTTCTCACGCGACACCATCGATGTGGTGAAACTGCGCGGGCTGCTCACCGCCATGGCCGAGAGCCTCGCCTTTCAACTGCGCAAAGGCAGCAAGCTCACCAGTTGCATTGCCGTGAAGATCCGCTACGCCGACATGAACACGCACACGCGGCAAGTGCGCATCGGCTACACCGCGTGCGACCACATCATCCTGCCGCTGATCCACGATCTCTTCCGCGCGCTGTACGATCGGCGCCAGCGGATCCGTCTGGTGGGCGTGCGCTTCAGCCATCTTGTTGGCGGTGGCCACCAGATGGATGCCTTCACCGACACGCAAGAGGCGATGGACCTCTACCAGGCGATGGATCGCATCCGCAAACGTTTCGGCGACCGCACCGTGATGCGCGCGAGCGGCATGGATGCGCACAGCATCGGTCGCATGGACAACCCGTTTGATGGGCAGGCGCCGGTGTTACTGGCGAACAGGAGGACCTAAAAGAGAAAGCAAATACAATGGACTTCAATGGACGCAAATGGACCTGGAGGATCCGCAGAGGGGTGTCCATTTGCGTCCATTGAAGTCCATTTGACCAACCACCCATAACTTCGAACCTATGCAACGCCGCGACCCGAAATACTCCTTGGTGTTGCCGCCCAGCGGCGGCTACGAAAAGCTGGTGAGCTACCAAGTGGCCGAGCTGCTCTACAATGTGACCGTACGTTTTGTGGACCGATACATTCCTGTCGGCAGCCGAACTTCCGACCAAATGGAACAGTCCGCTCGTAGTGGGGTGCGGAACATCGCCGAGGGCAGTAAGATCAGCGCCACCACCAAGAAGCTGGAGATGAATCTCACCAGCGTGGCGCGCGCCAGCCTGGACGAGTTGCGAAAGGATTACGAGTCTTTTCTGGAGCACCGCAAGTTGCCGCTGTGGGCGCCCATGGACCCGCGCCGAAAGGAACTGAGCAACGCGCGCTGCAAGGATCCCGACGAAGTGGCCCGTTGGATCAAAGCTCTTTGGGAACGCGAGAGGACAGAGCGGATCGCTGCGCCGGAAGGACCACGGACCGCGCGTACACCACGCACGGTAAAGGACAAGGCATTCGCCGAGATCAGCGCGAACGTGGGTCAGACATTGAGCAAGATCGCGATCCACTTGATCGATAAGCAGGTGGAGAGCCAGGCAAGAGCCTTTGAAAAAGAAGGTGGCTTCAGTGAGCGGCTGTACAAGGTGCGGAAGGAACTAAAGGCGCGATCCGAACGGAGGGACTGATACGGAGCAACATGAAGACACACACATCTTCTTGGATCATCCCATCACTTGCGGCCATGGTCGCAAGTGGCATTCCCAACAACTGCTTTGCCCAGGAAGCCAACCCCTTCACCGATCTCTTCACCTTTCATGTAGACAGGGTTTTGGGCAAGCGCTACCTCACCATGGAGACCGACAGCACTCCCCGGGATCCTGCGCTCAATGAACGATGTACCGCAATGTTCAATTCCAACGAGTATCTCTTCTGCAACTACGCCGATGTCTACGCCCAAGGGACAAAGCTGGAGAAGATGATCCCGGACACCAGCGCAATTCGAGCAAGGTTCAATGCCGAGTTGAAGGCGGATACGGCTTTCCAGCGGCTCTTCATGCGTTCAGTTCGGCGCGAAATGGTCGAACCACTCCATATCGATAGCGCACTTCGTATCGCCTCGCATTTCTTCTACCTGCACCGCGACGGTGAAGTGCAATCCATCCACATATGCATAGGCATCAACGAGGTCAAGGAAATGAGTTCATCGCTTTCCCACCCGTACCATGCGGCTTTCTGCTACATGGCCATTTGGGCAATGGATGATCCAATGGAGCTGCTCATGCAGAACATTGCGCCGTTCAGGCCCGAACTAAAGAAGAACAACCTCACCGATGAGCAATTGGCTGCGCGCGAACTGGAGGTGTACGATCTGATGGCGCGCAGCCCCGAACTGCGCAAGGCCCTGCTCGACGAATATGATCGGAAGTCGAAGTACTTGAATTTCGAGTTGATCAAGTAGGGCGCTGTCCTACTCCTTCACCACGTGCGCCGCACTCCCGTCGGCAGCACGCAATAGGTAAAGACCACTAGGCAGATTATTCAGGCCGATCGCGTTCCGGCTAGGCGCCGGTGTTGCTGGCGAATAGGAGGACGTGAATCCGATCAGGGACCGGTGATCCGTTCCGTGGAAACACCATGGCAACGGTTGCACGCACCATCGTGGATCGGCTCCGCCATGAACGCGGTATCGCCTGATGGGACCAGTATTGCAGGGAAGATCGCTTGATCGAACGGGATATTGTCCGATGTGTACACGTTCCCGAGCCCATCCACATCAATGGAACGCACAAACGTACCCTGCCCTTGAGGAAGGGTGAACAACAACAGCTTGGCATTCGAGAGGGTGGTGTGGTGATCACTGTAATACACCGTGCCGCCGATCTGCCAGCACCCATGTCCATCACCATCCGGATGATGGCAACTCATGCAATTCTCGCCGACATTGTGGCTCTTGGTCGATCCATGGGAACTGGTTCCACCACCTTCACACTTGCCGTGCTTGCACGCATCGGCCATCACCCCTAGCAGGGACAGCATCGCCAATGCCTTCCACGTGTTGCGCATTCTACAGCGAAGCTATACCGGCCCATAGGAGGCTCCGATGGCATATCAATCCTTAACAACGCGCAGGCAGGTACCATCCGCCAAGCGCAGTAGATAGGGACCGCTGGAACGATCGTTCATGTCGATCACATTGCGCCCCGGCCGTAGCACCATCGATCGCACACGCTGCCCCGCGCCATTGAACAGGTCCGCACGAACCAAGTGTGCATCATTCACCTCCACATACAACACATCGCTCACCGGATTCGGCCACGCAGCAATGCCAACCACATTGATCGACTCCCGCACCGAAGTACCCAGCCCACCGATGCGCCCCACCATGGCGGACTGCGTACTGACCGCTCCCGTGGTGTGCGGGGGGAACATGAACTCGCCGGAGATGTGCCCCGCGAAATGGATGGCATCGCTTTCCGCCAGCGCGGTGATCGTTTGTGCATTGTTGGAGAAGCCGATGGGGTTGCTGGTCGCCGCCCATTGCGGGGTACCATCCGGTGCGAAGGAGACGATGGTCATGGATCGCGCGCCGAGCGTAAGGCCATTGCTCACCACGCCATTGCCCCAATCCACCATGCCGCGTAGGTTGCCGAAGAGGTAGGGGTTGTCGTTCGCATCCACCGCGACGCACGGTCCCTTGCTGCGGTTCATATCACCAGTGATCGGACCACCGGCCGGATCGCTTTCCGCGCCCCAGAGGAATGTGCCCGTGCTATCCAGCTTGGCGATGAACGTGGCGTACACCCAATCGGGTCCGTTGAAAGCGATGCCTCCCCAATGCGTTCCTTCGAGAAGCATGGCACCACCGATGTACGCATGACCATCGTTGGTAGCCACCACCGTGGGGTTGTGGAACGTGACGTCATCCGCGAACTGGGCGAAGCCCGCCGTTCCGTCCGGCTGATAACGCAACACGAACATGGAGTAGCCAGTGGTGCCATAACCTTGGTAAGCCTGACCTCCGAATGCGAATCCATTGTTGTCCGCCGAACCGCTCACGTACAGGCCGCCCCATGGGTCGAAACTGATGGTGCCGATCAGGCGTGGGCCGTCGATGACGCGCGTTTCCACATCATTCCCCAGTGCGTTCACGCGGATGACCTTGCCAATGCCCCATTCCGAGAAGGCGTACCACAAGTTGCCTTGTGGGTCGATCGCCAGGGAAGCGATATCGCCTGCATTGGGTTGGGTCATGGAGATGTTGCGCGCCCAATCAACGAAGCCGGTGGTGAGGTCGACAGCAACAAGGAACCGGTTCTCATACCATGCAGCCTGACCCGCAACTCCCCCGAGGTTCGAGCCGTCACACCAGCCCAGGTTCCCCATGAAAGATCCAGCGAAGTAGGCTTTGCCATCAGCGCCAACGGCCGCAGCTGAGACATGCACCGAGTCAAAGAGCGCGCACGACCAGACGGATGCACCAGTCGTGGCGTCGAGCCGTTCCATGATCGCCTGACCATATACCGTTTGTCCATAAACAAATGTGCCCGTCGTCTGGCGCATGCCCACCAAATAGCCCGGCGCAGAGGCAAGCACCTGGTCCGGCATCTCCGGATTCAAGGCGTAGGCCATCGGCGCACTGGTGAGCCAATCCACTTGTTGGGCGGCGAGGGGTGCGACGAGCGTGGCGAAGAGAGCGAGCGTAATGATGCGCATGCGGAATGGATCTGGTTGCAAGACATCAGGGACCGGTGTTCCGTTGTCCCGGATCGAACAGGATCAATACTTCACCAGCCGAAGAAAATGGCGCGAGCTGTCCTCCTTGCGGAGTTCCAACACCCAGATCCCCGACGTGAGTTCGCGGACAGAAACGGTCGAAGGCCCCGACAATGACAAGCGAACGATCCTCCCGGATGCATCATGGGCAGAGGCTGAAATAATGCGACCGTTCGTGATCACCCGTACCTCATCGGTCGCCGGGTTCGGCTGGAGGCGGATCACTTCTTGCGTTGCCTCCTCGACTCCGACATTCAGCACGACGATCGCCGTATCACTGCTCCATTGGCAACCGAAGGCATCGGTGACCAGTGCGTAGTACATGCCTGAAACCGGTGCGATCGCTGATGCGCTATCGCTCACGATCTGGTTGTTGTTCAGGATCCACTGCCACGCGGTTCCTCCACTTACCCAAAGCGAATCGTTCAGCACGTGTACCGCATAGCCGGGGTCGGTGATCTCCTCCACATGCACCGTGTCGATCCGCATTTGTCCGTTCGCATCGGTCACCTGCACGGTGTATGTGCCGGGGCAGAGGTCACCGATCATCGGCGAGGAACTTCCATCGTTCCAGCTGAACGTGAACGGTCCGCTCCCATTGATGAAGGCCACAGCCTCACCATCACACGATCCCGGACAGACCGAAGAAGCATGCAGGCTCACATCGAAGGTGGTGTCGATGCCGGAGACGAGCATCGCATCGCCGTTCAGCACATCGTCGATGGTGGTGCTGCCGTAGGTGATGGCGCCCCAGAAGTAGCCGCCGAAGTAGAGCTTGTGCGGCGCAACGGCCTGGCGGTGGATGCACAACGGGATATCGCGTTGAACACCGCTGGGGCGTTGCACCCACACCACATCACCATCCGCTTCCACTTTCGAGATCAGGATATCCTCACTGCCCAAAGCGGTCAACGGCGTGCCGAAGAAATCGATGGTGTTGTTGAACTGCGCGGCCACGTACGCGTTGCCCATACCGTCGGTCGCAACGCCCCAAGCGAGATCGCGTTGTGCGGAGCCGGTGCTCTTCGCCCACCGGTAGTTGCCGTCCCGATCGAAACCCATGAGCAGGATGTCGTCGTTGCTGCTCGTGGAGGTGAGCGTATCGTCGGGCAGATGCAAGTTGCCCCACATGCGCCCAACGACGAACAAGTTGCCCAAGGTGTCCGCGCTCACCCCGTAGCCCTCGTGATCACCGCCGCCATAGCTCTTTGCCCAGATCCCATGGCCGTCGAGATCGCATGCCAGCACGTACGCCTCGGCCCATGAAGCACTGGTGGCGATGGGTATGCCGTCGAACGAGGAGATGGAGTAGTAGTTTTGCCCGGTGATGAAGAGGCGATCGTTGACGACGCTGATGCCGCGCGCGCTCTTGCTTCCGCTGGTGCCTGTGGTGGCCTTGGCCCAAAGTGCGGTGCCCGTGCTGTCGTACTTCACGATCACGGCTTGCCGCGTGAAGCTCCCGGTGTTCACCGTGATGGGATCGAAGGTGTAGCCGCTTCCTCCCGCGAAGCCGGTGTTGTACACGAAGCCCTGCGCGTCCACCGCAATGCCGTGTCCTTCGGAAGTGCTGCTGCTGTTCCCGATCCGCTGCGCCCAGATGCAGTTCCCGCTGATGTCGTAACGCGCGGTGAACCAATCGTCCGTGCTGCCCGATCCGCTGAGGACGATCCCATTCCCGAAGGTGGTGGTGCCCTTGCACGAACCGGTGATGTAGATGCGGTCCTGCGCATCCATGGTGATGCCGTACACCCAGGCATTGTAGAAGGAAGTGGTGATGCCGCGCACCCACTGGCAGGCACCGTTCGGATCCACCTTCGCTATGAAGCCCGCCACATTGTTGCCGGGTGAAAGTGTTCCGCATCCGAAATCCGCAGTGCCGCTCACGCTGCCTACCCAATAGGCGTTGCCCTGGCTGTCGGTGGCGATGCCGAAGCAGAGGTCGGTGTTCCCGCTGCCTCCGGCATCCACGGCCCAGTTCCATTGTTGGGCGACGAGCAGGTGAGCGGTTGTCAAGAACAGGATGAGGAGGCGGAAGCGCATGTCCAAAGGTCGTGCGCGTGAGAAGAACGACGGCCCTTGCCCATGGCAGCACGCGGAGTCGGGGTACCGCTCGTGTGATCGATGCGGATCACAAAAAGCCCTTTCGCATCTTCACCCACCGATCCACATCCACATGGAACTTCTCATCAACGGACTCAGCAAGACCTACGGCAATGGCGTGAAAGCTCTGGACAACGTCAGCCTCACCATTCCCACCGGCATGTTCGGACTGCTCGGGCCGAACGGCGCGGGCAAGAGCACGTTGATGAGGATCCTGGCCACATTGCAGGAAGCGGATTCAGGCACGGCGATGCTCGGCGATCCCGGCTCGGAGGCCGGGACAAGCCTGAACGTGCTGAAGGATAAGGAAGCGGTGCGCAAAGTGCTCGGCTACCTGCCGCAGGAATTCGGTGTGTACCCGCGCGTGAGCGCTTACCAGATGCTGGATCACATCGCCATGTTGAAAGGAGTGACCAACAGCGGCGAACGCAAGGGCTTGGTGGAAGCACTGCTGCAAAAGGTGAATCTCTGGGAATACCGCAAGCGCCGCATCGCTGGCTTCAGCGGTGGAATGAAGCAGCGCTTCGGGATCGCGCAATCGTTGATCGGCGATCCGAAACTGATCATCGTGGATGAGCCGACCGCCGGTCTTGATCCCGGTGAACGCAACCGTTTCTACAACCTCCTGACCGAGATCGGCGAGAACGTGGTGGTGATCCTCAGTACGCACATCGTGCAGGACGTGCAGGAACTGTGCAGCAACATGGCGATCATCGACAAAGGCAAATTGCTCTATGCCGGATCACCGAATGATGCACTGGCGGCGATCAAGGGACGCGTGTGGGAGAAGACGATCGCGAAGGCGGAATTGGAGAACTATGCTACGTCGCATCAACTGATCAGCAACAAGCTCGTTGGCGGAAGGCCAGTGATCCATGTGCTCAGCGCGCAACGCCCGGATGAAGGCTTCACACCCGCCGACCCCACGTTGGAGGATGTCTTCTTCAGCTCGATCGCATCGGAAGTGAACGCTACACCGGCGCACGCATGATCGGCCGCATTGTCCTGTTCGAACTACGCTATTGGCTCCGGCAGCCGATGGTGTACATCTTCCTGCTCATCAACGCGCTGATGGTCTACGGGGCGGTGGTCTCGGAGAATATCCAGATAGGCGGAAGCCTCGGCAGCGTCTATCGGAACGCCCCGGAAGTGGTGTACAATTTCTACGGCATCATGTCCTTCATCGGACTGCTCATGGTCACGGCATTCGTGAACGGCACCGCCATCCGCGACTTCCAGTACAACACCGCGCAGATCGTCTTCAGCACACCATTGAAGAAGTCGCACTACCTCATCGGCAAATTCCTGGGAAGCACCTTGGTGGCCTTGATCCCGATGTTGGGCATCAGTCTCGGCATCATCGTCGGTAGCTGGATGCCCTGGTTGGATCCGATCCGTGTAGGACCCAACCTCGTTGGTCCGCACATCCAAGGCTTCCTGCTCTTCGCATTGCCGAACGTGCTGTTCACCTCCGCAGTGATCTTCGCCGTGGCCGTGCTCACGCGCAGCACCATCGCCTCGTTCATCAGCGCCATCGTGCTCATGGTGGGCTACCTCATCTCGCAAAGCCTCATGAGCGGCTTGGAGAACGAGGTCAGCGGTGCGATGCTGGATCCCTTCGGATTGAACGCGCTGGACCAGGTGACGAAGTACTGGACGGTGATCGAGAAGAACAGCAACCTGCTTCCCACGGACGGATCGCTGCTCTGGAACCGCTTGCTCTGGATCGCGATCTCCATCGGCGTGTTCATCTTCGGCTATCTGCGTTTCAGTTTCCATGATCGCAAGCAGAAAGCGGCGAGCTTGGCGGAGGAGAATGAACTCGTTCCGCGGAAGACACAGGACCTTCCTGTTGTAAGACGCCGATACGGTCGCTGGGCGCGGTGGAAGCAGTTCCGCCATCAAGTGCGTATGGACCTGAAGAGCATCGTGACCGGTCCGGTCTTCATCATCGTGATGCTGCTCGGTGTCGCGCAGCTGATCTCCTCGCTCACGTTCGTCACGAGCATGTACGAGAACACCACGTACCCCGTGACCTATAACGTGGTGGACATGATCCAGGGCTCGCTCTTCCTGTACGTGATCATCATCGTCACCTTCTATTCCGGCGCGTTGATCTGGAAGGACCGGGAAGCAGGTCTGGATGACATCAAGGACGCGCTTCCCACGCGGAGCTGGCAAGGCCTGCTGGCGAAGTTCACCACGATGCTCGTGTTGCTCTTCATCATTCTATTGCTCGCTACAGCGGCCGGTATGGTCACGCAGTTGCTCAATGGCTATACGAACCTGGAACCGTCCGTCTATCTCTATTACCTGATCATTCCGGCGCTGTTGAGCTTCGGCTTCCTCTGCATGCTCGCCATCTTCCTGCACACCCTGGTGAACAACAAGTACCTCGGCTACTTCGCCTTCGTGGTGGTAGTGGCGTTGAACATCTTCCTGTGGCCCGGTGTGGACATCGAAAGCAACCTGGTGAAGCTGAACGGCTCGCCGGGCTTGCGCTATTCGGACATGAGCCACTACGGCCCGTTCGTCCCGGCGTGGGTCTTCTTCAGGATCTACTGGTGGGTCTTCGGGGCGATCCTGCTATTGCTCTCCTACATCTTTCTGGTGCGTGGTCGCGAGACCGCTTTCGGGAAGCGCCTGCGCTTCGCGGGATCGCGACTGCGGCGCGCTTGGTCCATTGCTACGGTGCTGGTCATTGCATGGATCGTGCTCGGCGCATGGGGCTATTACAATACCAAGGTCTTGAACACGTACCGCACCAGCGACGAGACGGAGGAGTTGCAGGTGCGCTATGAGAAGGACTACAAGCGGTTCGAAGGCATCCCGCAGCCGCACTACACGGACCTCGCGTTCACCATCGACCTGGACCCATACGAGCGGACGTTGTTGTATGAAGCGGAGATCACCACGCGCAACGTGGATGGCGTTCCGATCGATTCGTTGCACCTCAACCTGCCGAGCAATGTGGAACTCACCGTCGTGATCCCCGGAGCCAAGCTGGTGAAGGACGATAAGGAACTGAACTACCGGATCTATCGGCTCGAACCGCCGTTGCAACCCGGGGCTGATCTCAAGTTCACTGTGATCGGCAGCTACATCGCCGAAGGATTCGAGAACGCGGTGTCCTTCGTGCAACTGGTGAACAACGGCACTTTCTTCAACAACATGGACCTGATCCCGCAGATCGGATACAACACGGGCGGAGAGTTGAGCGACCGGAACGACCGACGCAAACATGAGCTACCGCCGAAGGAACCCATGCAGCCCTTGAGCGCCGATCCTGCCAAGCGCATGAATACCTACCTGATGCCGAACAGCGATTGGGTGCACGTGCGCACCACCATCAGCACGGCGCCGGACCAGATCGCGGTGGCACCGGGCTCGTTGTTGAAGGAATGGGAAGCCGGTGGGAAGCGCTACTTCCAGTATGAACTGGATCACGCCAGTATGAACTTCTATTCGTTCCTGAGCGCGCGCTACGAGGTGGCCCGGGAGAAGTGGGTCCCGCCATCCGGAGGTGATGCCATTGATGTGGAGGTGTACTACCACAAGGCCCACGCGGAGAACGTGCCGCGCATGCTGAACAGCATGCAGAAGGCGCTGGCGTACTACACGGAGCACTTCGGTCCGTACCGTCACAAGCAAGTACGCATCCTCGAGTTCCCGCGCTACTTCAATTTCGCGCAGGCCTTCCCCGGCACCATGCCATACAGCGAGGGCATCGGCTTCATCACCGACCTCAGTGCGAAGGAGGACATCGACATGGTGTTCTATGTGGTAGCGCACGAGATGGGCCACCAGTACTGGGCGCACCAAGTGATCGGCGCGAACATGCAAGGTGCCACGTTGCTGAGCGAGAGCATGGCGCAATACAGTGCGCTGATGGTGATGGAGAAGGAGTACGGCCGTGATCACATGCGGAAGTTCCTGAGGTTGGAGAGCGATAAGTACCAGCGGGCACGTGGTGGTGAGACGCAGCGCGAACAGCCGATCATGAAGGTGGAGAACCAGGGCTACATCCACTACAACAAGGGCAGCGTGGTGCTCTACTGCATGCGCGAGTACCTCGGCGAGGACACGTTGAACAGCGCGTTCCGCGCACTGGTGGATTCCTTCGCGTACGGCGCACCGCCGTACCCCACGGCGCTCGACATGTACCGCGAGCTTGAGCGTGTGACACCGGATAGCCTCACCTACCTGCTCGAGGACAACTTCAAGTACATCACGCTTTACAATAACCGCATGCTCTCCGCCACGGCGAAGAAGGCCGCGGATGGGCAGTACGACGTGACGATGACCTTCACCTGCGAGAAGAACCACGCCGATTCCTTGGGCCGCGAAACACCTGTGGCCATGAACGACTGGATCGATATCGGTGTGCTTGCTGAAGCGAAGAGCGACAAGGAGGAAGGTGCGATCCTTGCGCAGAAGCGCATGCGGTTGAAGACCGGCGAGAACACGGTGGTGTTGCGCAGCAAGGAACTACCCGTGAAAGCGATGATCGATCCGATGCACCTGTTCTTCGATCGGGTGCCAGATGATAATGGGAAGGCGGTGGTGGTGGAATAGGGCCAGAGGTATCAGGATGAGGTCCAACTTCCGTTAAGCAAGCGTCAGTGGTTGATGGAGGAAGAGCGCGACGGTGGTTCAGAAAGGAGATGGTCATTCGCTGCGCCTTGAGGGACTAGCATTTGTCCTTGACGTGATTTCCGGTTCGAAAAGCGAACTTGGTCGTCTATTCTTCAATCATGGCATTACCCGACTTTCAATCCATAATGCTTCCGCTCCTGAAGCATGTTGCGGATGGCCAACCACGTGCTTCCCGCGATGTCGTGGAGTCGCTTGCTTCCTACTACAAGTTGACAGAGGAACAGAGACACGAAATGCTGCCAAGCGGCGCGCAGCCGGCCTTTTACAACCGAGTGATGTGGGCGCGCTTTTACTTGGTGAAAGGCGGATTGCTCAGCTCGCCCAAACGGGGCATGATCTGTATCACGCCTCGCGGGCAAGACGTACTGAAGAGCAAGGTTGACAAGGTCAATGTGGCGTATCTGAAGAAGAAGTTCCCGGAGTTCGCTGAATTCCAATCAGCAAAGCGCGGGTCGGCTTCTTCGACCGAGCCAAGCATCATGGAGTCCAGCCAGACACCGGAGGAAATACTTGGCGGAGCCTATCGCCTTATGCGGTCGGCCCTTGCCTTGGAACTCTTGACCAAGGTCAGGAGCATGGATTGGAAAGACTTTGAAGACCTCGTAGTGAAACTGCTCGTCCAAATGGGCTACGGAGGAACTTCCGATGACGTGCGTCATGCATTTGGAAGGAGAACTGGTGATGAGGGAATAGATGGTACGATCAAGGAGGATAAGCTTGGTCTCGATGCGATACATGTTCAAGCCAAGAGATGGAAAGATGGAAGTACCGTTGGGCGTTCAGAACTTCAGAAGTTCGTTGGGGCGCTTGCTGGTCAGGGAGCTAGGAAAGGTGTGTTCATCACTGCCTCCTCATTCTCCAAGGATGCACGGGAATACGCGCCGAAGAATGACACCAAGATCGTCCTGCTTGATGGTGAACAACTCGTTGAATTGATGATCGACTACAACTTGGGTGTTATTCCTCGGGAGACCTTTGTGGTCAAGCGCATCGACGGCGACTTCTTTGGCGAGGAATAGGAATGGTGTCCCTTTCCGCGGCTGCTGACCAAACTATTTGGCGAGCCATCGCTCAATGGCCTTGTCCGCTTTTTCAGCCGGGACAACACGCCCTTTCTTGATCGCCTCGAGCCCCTTTTTCAACAAGCGCCGCTCCACAGCCGTTGTCTTGTAGGGCTCGATCTCCTTACCGGCGGATCTCAGCATCCGGTCCAGTTCACGCAAGAGCATGGCATCCTTCGTGAGCTCCACACGTGCGATCACGCGCTTGCGGAGTTCTGTGGTCGACATGATCCCAAAAGTACGTGCTACGTCTCCCCATACCGCGGATCCGGTTTCCACGGCAGCTTCTCGATGTGCTGCGTGCGCAAGGCGCAATGCCCGAACTCCTCCTCTACGTAACCGGTAAGGCGGTACACGCCGCGGCCGCGGAACGGGAAGCGCTCCGCCACGGAGGGGAACTGTGTGCTGTCCCAGAAATCACCGGCGGGATCGATGAAGGAGCCGAAGCTCATGTACGATCCGGTGGAGGTGGTCGTGGTCTTCACGTGGATCATGTAGCCGAGCATCGTCACGCGTTGCCCGATGTGTGAAGACATTTGTCGCGCGAGGAAAGTGGGTTGCTCGTTGTCAGTTGTCGAAGTTGCGGTCTGCATGGTGCGTGCCGCACCAGGCACGTTCCCCAGCAGACGACCATCGCGGCCAACGATCGGGAACTGCCGCCGGGGAATGGCATTCCCATCTTCTGATCTTCTCATCGTCTGATCGTCTGATCGGCACTCCACCAGCGTGAACGGATCGCACAGCGGGAAGCCCAACAACTCCAACTCATCGTACGCGTCGGCGAGCGGGTAGTGCTGCAGATCGGGCAAGCGCGGTGCTTCCACCTTCATCACGAAGAGGTCGGGGATGGGATCAGCGCTCTTGCTTCCTTGATGCATCAGCGCGAGGTCCCAGAGCAGTTCCGGCTTGCTGCGTCCGGTGAAACGCAAGGCGCCCACGCGCACCAGGATCCGCGCTTGTTCCACATGCAGCGGCACGCGGCGCAGCAGATCCGGCAGGTCGGCGAAGGATCCGTTGCGTCGGCGTTCGCGCAGGACCAGTTGCGCCACTTCGGTGGTAAGGCCCTTGATGTTGCCGAGGCCGAGGTGGATGGAGTTGTTCGTTGTCGGTTGTCCGTTGTTCCGTCGCACGTCCTCACGCACGCTGGCTTGTGCGACGGTATAACCGACAACCGACAACTGATCATTCCCCTTCACCAATGAACACAACTCCTCGCTTGCATTCACGCACGGCGCTTCGATCACCGCCCCCGCGCGTTTCGCTTCGTGCAGGTAGAACTCCGTACGGTAGAAGCCGCCGAAGTTGTTCGCCACGCCCACAAGGAATTCCAGCGGATGGTGCGCTTTCAGGTAGAGGCTCTGGTAGCTCTCCACCGCGTAGCTCGCGCTGTGGCCCTTGGCGAAGCTGAAGCTCGCGAAGCTTTCGATCTGCCGCCAGATCTCCGCCGCTTCCGCATCCGGGTGGCCCTTCGACTTGCAGTTCGCGAAGAACTTCCGTTCCACTTCCTTGAACTCGGGCCGGTCGCGGAAACGCGCGCTCATGCCGCGGCGCAGGATGTCCGCTTCTTCCAGATCCAACCCGGCGTAGTGGTGCGCCACTTTCAACACGTCCTCCTGGTACACCATCACGCCGTAGGTCTCCGGCATGATCCGCAGCAGCTCCGGCGGAGCCAGCTTGATGCGCTCCGGGTCGTTGTGCCGCAGCAGGTATTCGCGCATCATGCCGCTCTCCGCCACGCCGGGACGGATGATGCTGCTCGCCGCGACCAGACCGAGGTAGTCATCGACCTTCAACTTCTTCAGCAGCATGCGCATCGCGGGGCTCTCCACGTAGAAGCAACCGATGGTGTTCCCGGCGCGGATCAGTTCCTTGATCGCGGGATCCTCCTTGAAGCGCTTGATGTCGTGGATGTCGATGGGCGTTGTCGGTTGCTGGTTGTCGGTTGTCCGGTCGCACAAGCCCGCGCGCGTGGGTTCGCCGCATCTGACAACTGACCACGACAGCCCTCCTTTTCACTCTGACAACCGACAACCGAGCCTCCGTTCACCAACTCCACCGCGTCACGGATATGCCCCAGCCCGCGCTGGCTGAGCAGATCGAACTTGTGCAAGCCGAGGTCCTCCGCTTCGAGCATGCTGAACTGCGTGACGGGGAACCCCTTCGGCGGACGGTGCAACGACGTGTAATAGGTCAACGGCAATTCGCTCACGAGGATCCCGCCGGCGTGGATGCCGAACTGGTGCGGCATGCCGATGAGGTGTTTCGCATACCGCACCACTGCTTGCGCCACCTTGTCGAGGCCACTGCCACTGGCGGTCGCGCTCGGTCTTCCGCGTGCGTAGTACCCGTGGTCGCCTCTTGTGCTGAGCGAAGTCGAAGCATCGCTCAGTGCATCGATCTCCGCGGGCGGAAGCCCCACGGCCTTGCCGAGTTCGCGGATGGCGCCGCGCCACTGGTAAGTGGTGTAGGTGGCGATCTGCGCGACCCTGCCCATCACCATACTTCTTGAACACATAGCGGTACACTTCGTCGCGGTCCTTCCAACTGAAGTCGATGTCGAAGTCGGGCGGTTTCTTGCGCGCGGTGCTGATGAAGCGCTCGAAGTAGAGGTCGAGTTCGATCGGGTCCACATCGGTGATGCCCAGGCAGTACGCCACCAAGCTGTTCGCGCCGCTGCCCCGGCCCACATGGAAGAAGCCCTTGCTGCGCGCGAAGCGGACGATGTCCTGGTTGATGAGGAAGTAACTGATGAAGCCCATGCGCGCGATCACATCGAGCTCCCGCTCCATGCGCGCCACCACCGTGGTCGATGCATTCGGGTAGCGGTACGCGCGGCCGACCAGCGTATCGCTGCGCAAGCGTTCGAGGTCGAGCGCTTCGCTCTCGCCGAACACGCGCTTGGTCTTGTCGCTGTTGTCGAAGGCGATGGAACATTCCTCCAGCAGTTGCTCCGCGTTGCGGATGAGCGCGGGGAGGTCCTGGTAGATGCGCCGCACTTCCTCGGCACTTCGGAAGCGATCATCGGGAGAGGCGATCTCCTCCGGCGGCAGCATGCTCACCACGGTGTTCTTCGCCACGGTGCGCAGCAGGCGGTGGCAATTGTGGTCCTGCTTGTGGCGGAAGCTCACGGGCAGTAACGCCACGAGATCCTGCTGTCGTTTCGCCCACGGGCTGAAAGGCAGACGCGTAAGATCCTTCGGACGGATGCCGATGCGTTCGTTGGGTCGCAACTGTTCCGGCGCGGCCGTGAAAGGGTAGATGATGAACGTGTCCGGCATCTCCGGTGCGCGTTCAGGAATGGCCACGCCATCCAACAGGTGCGGCGTCAGGAGTTCGTTCAGTTGCCGGAAGCCTTCGTTGTTCTTCGCGATGCCGATGTAAAGCAGTCGTGCGCCCTGTTTGAATTCGATGCCCACCACCGGCTTTACATCGTAGCGTGATGCCAAGCGCACGAGATCGGACACGCCCGCCGTGTTGTGGATGTCGGTGAGCGCGAACGAACGCACACCCGCTGCTTGCGCTTGGCGCAGCAGTTCCTCCGGCGACATCAGGCCGTGATTGAAACTGAACCAGCTGTGGGTGTTGAGGTACATCGTGCGGCGATCGACGACTTACACGTCGATCGCGATGCCTAGAAATTAGCGGATCTTCGCGCCATGTCGGACACTCTTCCTCGCACCGAGCTTTCATCGCTCGGCGAATTCGGCCTGATCGAGCGCATCGCCTCGCGCATCCAACTCACGCAGGACTCGTCGGTCAAGGGCATCGGAGATGATGCTGCGGTCATCGATCCCCAAGGCCTGCACCAAGTGGTCACTACCGACATGCTGGTGGAAGGTGTTCACTTCGATCTGGGGTACGTGCCGCTGAAGCACCTCGGATACAAAGCCATCGTGGTGAACCTGAGCGATGTGTACGCGATGAACGCCACGCCTCATCAGGTCACGGTGGCGGTCGCGCTCAGCAACCGCTTTCCGGTGGAAGCGATCGATGAATTGTACGAAGGCATGGCGCAGGCGTGCGCGCATTACGGCGTGGATCTCGTGGGTGGTGATACCTGCAGCAGCGCCAGCGGCCTGGTCATCGCTGTCACCGCCATCGGCTCCGCGAAGAAGGAGGACATCGTGTACCGTAGCGGCGCGAAGGAGAACGACCTGCTGGTGGTGACTGGTGATCTGGGTGGCGCGTACATGGGCCTGCAAGTGTTGGAGCGCGAGAAGGCCGTCTTCAAAGAGACCGGCGCGCAACCGGACCTGGCCGGACACGATTACATCCTCGAGCGACAATTGAAACCCGAAGCGCGCAAGGACATCATCGAACTCCTGAAGAAGCTCGACGTGAAGCCGACCAGCATGATCGATATCAGCGATGGCTTGGCGAGCGAGGTGCTCCATCTCTGCAGGCAGAGCGGGATCGGCGCCATGGTCCATGACCAGAAATTGCCGATCGACCCAACGACCTACCGGACCGCGCGCGATTTCAATCTGGATCCCTCCACGTGCGCGTTGAATGGCGGGGAGGACTACGAACTGCTGTTCACGGTCGCGCTCGCGGACCACGACAAGATCAAAGCGAATCCGCACCTGACCATCATCGGTCACATGTGTGATGCGAAAGAAGGAACCCACTTGGTGAATAGCCAAGGTGGGCTTCACCCGTTGCTCGCGCAAGGGTGGGATGCGTTCTTGAAAAGGGTGGTGCGGTGTGAAACCCCCCCCCCCCCCCCCCCCCCCCCCCCCCCCCCCCCCCCCCCCCCCCCCCCCCCCCCCCCCCCCCCCCCCCCCCCCCCCCCCCCCCCAGGATTCAGGCGGCATCCTTGAGATCCAGCGCCCGGACCCGTACGAGCGCGGCGTAGCTCTTCCCGGTCAGCTTGCTTTCGATCCATGCGATCGGATCGAAGTGATCCAGAACCGCTTGTTCCAGCGGATCGCTAAGGATCGTACCCAACTTATCCCGGAACGTGATCATGAGCGATCTCCGAGCCTCCTCCGTGCGCGCTTTCGTGAGATCACGAATGAAGGTGAGGAGCAGCGGCTCGAACTTGTACTGGCGCTCCCGCGTGCGCAGGAAGCGTTCCGTATTGCGCAGGGTATAGGTGAGCAGATCCGTCTTGCCGGAATCCAGGCGTGTGATCAACTGTAGCATGCGACCGAAGCAGACCGTATCGCTGCTATCCCTTGTGCCCACGTTGTTCAACAGGTCATTCAGCCAACGCATCGCCTTGTCGTGGTCACCAACGCCGAAGTACGCGTAGGCCACTTGGTAGCGGAATGCGGCCTTCCGAACAGGCCCCAAGCGTTCACCGTGGCGGGCCAATCCACGCTCCACCACCGGAACGAGTTCAAGAGCCTTATCGAAGGCGCCGAGTCGCGAATGGATGGAGAGCTCCAAGCTAGTGGTCGTGCTGAACAACTTGAGATCGAGGTCATCGGATTCAGGCATGTTCCATTGCGACGGGGCTGTGCGGAATTGTTTCAGAAGATCGACGGCTTCGGAGGATCGCCCCAAGCGCGTGTAGGTGTAGATCAGGTTGCTCATCACGCCAAGCACCAGATTGGGATCTCCGCTGAATTGCTCCTTGTTCGCATTCAGTAGGCTGAGGTTCGCATTGAGGTGCTGCTGGCAGGAACCCATGTCGCTAACGGCGAAGGCCGCAGCGCTGTGGATGTGGTGGAAGTAGAAACGCGCCTTCGCGGATGATCCCTCCAATGGTTCCTTCCGCAGCAAAGGGTGTTGAAGAAAAGCCCTGACCCGGGACCGTGTGCCTTCATCACGCACTTGTCCCTCACGGTACAGGATCAACAGTAGCCGACTCTTCAGATCCCAGAGTCCGGCGATCCGGAGTTGCTCCTCCATGATCGAAGTGGCATCCGCCGCAAGCCGATCAAGATCACCTTCGCTCACCTGTGCGTAGTTGTGGCATTCGATCAAGCGACGCTCCCATTCGGCAACCGCTAAGAGCACAGGTGCACGGTGATGCGCTTCCGCTAACCGCCGAACGTTGTGCAGCATTTTCTCGGCATCGGTGTACAAGGCCCGTTGGTACAGGATTTCCACGTGGTGCAAGGAGCGGTTCAACCGGGCATCCACTGAACTCTCCGCGTGGAACACATCCAGGCAGCGGAGGATGGTCTCGTAGAGCCGACGCTTCGCAATGGCCAAGTGCTTGATGAATGCTTCGTGCTTGAACTGCGTGCGGATCGCGGATTCATCGTAGTGATCCATGCCTGCGATCGCGTCGAAGAGCAATTGCGGGTTCGTGCCACCCTCCGGAGCGTGCCGACCAATGAAAAGCTTGAAGTATCGTCTCTCCGCACTGGACATGGAGCGGATGAGACGATGCACGTGGTCTTGGCTCTTGCGCGGCATGGGTGATGATTGTACGGAGAAAATAGCAGCATGATTCCCGAACGAAAAGGCTCGCACGGGGAACGGTAGAAGGCATCAAAGGAGCGGTCGTACTTCCCGGAAATGAAAACGCCCGGAGAACCGGGCGCTCATATGAAGCAAACAGGCTGAGGGGGGTCAGCCCGGCTTCTTCTTCTTGTTCCGCTCGCCGTCTCCGACGTCGTCGCCATCATCGCTGATGGAGGAATTCCCGCCATCCTTCACGGAGCCGGGTTGCAATACCCCATTCATGGGTTCACCAGTGGATGGGACAGGATGGACGCTCTTGGCAACCTCGGTGGCACGATCGGAGGGGGCCACGCACTCCTCCTTGGAACAACCTGCCAGCAACACGACCAGTACGAAAAGGCTGGCAATGGACCGGTTCAGTATGGTGCTCAGGAACTTCATGCGTTGGCCAAAGGTAGTCGCGTCCACGGCGGATCGCAAGCGTTATACGGGTTTTTTTAAGAGCGGTTGGATGGGCAGTTGGATGCTCACCCGGGTGCCCATGATCCTGCCGGTGACCGGGTCGTGCCATTGGTGAGGCCCATCTATCCGGATGTCCGTGACCTCCAGCTTGCGCAACACGTCGGCCCGGCCCTTGGTGATCTCGATACCCCGTGAGATGTGATCCCCCTCGGGTTCCGGTTTGGAACGCATGCTTTGGTCCACGCCGATGCCGTCATCCACGATCCGCACGAACACCCGGTCCGCGCTGTTCCCGGGTTCCACGGTAATGGCCACATGGCCTTGGGTGGACATGGGAAGGATGCCGTGCCAGATGCTGTTCTCCACGTAGGGTTGCAGCATCATGGCAGGCAATCGGACCTGGTTGGCATCGACGGAGGGATCCACAGTGATGGTGTAACGGAACTTATCCTTGAATCGCATGTGCTCCAGTACGAGGTAGAGTTCCAGCCGCTCCAACTCCTCGGTGAGCGTGGTGGTATCGGTCTGGCTCGCATCGAGGTTCTTCCGGATCAACTTGGCGAAGCTGGTGAGGTAGCGGCTCGCCGTGGTGCTGTCCTGCTTGTTGATGTGGTATTGGATGCTGTTGAGGGCATTGAACACGAAATGGCGGTTCATGTTCGCGTTCAATGCTTGTTGCTCCAGTTGCAGCATGCGCGACCGGAGCATGAGCTGGCGAGTGTGTTCCCGGCGCTCGCGGCGCGTGGACCGGTACCGGTGAACCCCATAGAGGGATCCGCCGACAGCAAGAGCACAGAGCGCGAAGAACCACCAGCGTGACCAAAAGGGAGGATCGATGCGAAAGGTGAACTCCGCAGGGTTGCTCCAAGGGCCAGCACCCACATGCGCCATCACTTGGAACGTGTATTCGCCGTGAGGGAGGTTGTTGTAGCTCGCAAAGCGCGCTGAAGTGGAAGGAAGCCAATCCGGATCATAGTCCACCAACCGGTACCGGTACATGACCTGCTCGGGTCGGGCCAAGCTGATGGCACCGTAATCGAAGGTGAGGTAATGCCTGCGGTGCGAAACATGCAGGCCCGCAGGAAGACCGCGTGCGTCCAAGCTGTCCATCTGCCCTGGCCAATCCGTTTGTTGAAGGAAGGATCGAACGTCCGTGATGTGTATGCGCGGCACGATGGGCCCGCGCTCAGTGCTGCTGTTGCGCGGATCGTGATAGACCATGCCTCCCGAGCTCCCGAACAACAGCCCGCCATTGCTCGTGCGGTAGGCTGCGTTCAAGTTGAACTCCAGGCTTCGCAGTCCATCGTTGAGTGTGATGTGTATCGGATCACCGTGGTCGGAAAGAAGGCTGTCCGGGTGGAATTGGAAGAGCCCATTGTTGGTGCCGGCCCAGATCCTTCCGCTTTCATCGGTCAGCAACAGGTCGATGTAGTTCGATCCGAAATCAGTGGCGAAACGGAACGTGTGAAAGCGTTCGCCATCGTAGCAGGAGAGTCCGTTCGCGGTGCCCGCCCATGTACGATCAAGCTTGTCCACGAGCAGGCAGAATACGGTGTTATCGCACAGTCCATCTTCCACCCCCAGCCGCCTGAACGAATCCCCTTTGAGCAGATACAATCCATCGTCGCTGGCCAGTACCAGTTCATCGCGCACGCGCTTGATGGAGCGGATCGATCGGCCGGGCCCGGTAGGTCCTGCCGGATAGAGTCGCACGGAGTCAGCGGGGCCTACCAGTGCCAATCCTTCACGGGTTCCACACCACATCCTTCCATCCGTTGCCGGCAGCAGCGAAAGCACACGCGAACCCGCCAATGGAACGGCTCCTTTGGGGCGGAGCACCACGCCATTATGGATCCTCGCCAGTCCATCACTTGTGCCGAACCAGAGCGTGCCATCCGCATTCAGTGCACCGCACCAGACGGTGTTGTTCGGCAGACCATCCAGTGTGGTGATCATGGCCATGCCATCCATACGACACAGGCCGTTGTCATAGGTCCCCAGCCAGAGATCGCCCTGCGCATCCGTGGTGATGCTCATCACCAGATCACTGCACATGCCGTCCTTACCGGTGAAGATCACGAAGCGATCACCTAGATACCGCACGACTCCTGCGCCATCCGTCCCGAACCAGAGGTTGCCCTCGCTGTCCTGGAAGGCGCACTGGATGTTGTCGTTCGGCATGCCTTGGTGTACCGTGAACACCCGGATCCGTTCGCCCTCGATCTTGTTCAATCCGAGTTTCGTTCCCACCCACAAGTGGTCCTGGTCGTCCACCAGCAGGCACCGGATATTGTTCTGCAACAAGCCGCTCTCCTCGTCGTATTCCTTGGTCTCGCCATCCTTCCCGATGCGATACACACCACTACCCAAGGTGCCCACCCACCAGCTACCATCGGCTGCCTCGGCCAGCGCACTAATGATCTTGGGCTCACTGTCACCGACGATCACCTGCGCGCATTGCCCATCGCGGCAGTGCAAGAGTCCGTTCCGCAAACCCACCAACAACGAACCGTCGCGGAGCATGAGCAGGGATCGTACGTGCGTGGCCGTATCCGATGGATATCCTTTCACCAAGTGAACGCCGCTCACATCCCGGATGAACAACCCCGCTCCGTCCGTGCCGATGTACAGATCGCCGTTCGGGCCGCTTGCCAAGCCCATGATCCGTGCATTGCGGCCATCATCCGGAAGGCGCTCGCTGATCAACCGCGAGCCAATGGTTCGCACAAGAAAATTGCCCGCGCCCATCCACAACGTGCCGTTCGGGTCGCGGATCATCGCGCTCACTTGTGCGTCGGGAAGTCCCTCCTGTAGCGCCAGGTTCTGGAAGAACGTGCCGTCGAACCGACTGGCGCCGCCCAATGTGCCGAACCAGAGATAGCCATCGCCATCCTGGGCCATGGCGCGTACTTGGCTCTGCGCCAGGCCATCCTTCGTGGTGAACTGGCGGAAGGCGTGTTGCTGCCCGTGAGCGATCCCGTGCAACATGCACACGATGACCAATGCCCAAGCATGACACACGCCGCGGCCCACGATCTAGAACGTGTTGATCAATCCAAGAAAATCGGGCAGACGCCGTCGCGATACAGGGATCAATGTGCCGTTGTCGAGTATGGCCATGTTGCCTTCGGCCCGGCTGAACCCCTTCAAATGCGCGAGGTTGATGATGAAGGTCTTGTGTACCCTGTAGAACCTCTTGGGATCCAAACTGTCCTCGAAGACGCGGATGTGTTTGCTGCTCACCGACCGCTTGCCATCGCGTGTGAAGACGGTGGTGTAGCTGTCACATGCCTCCAAGTACAGGATCTCATCGAACTTGAGCAACACAAGTCCGTCACGACTGGGAATGGCCATGCGTAAATTCAACGGTGATGCGGGATCCTGCATCAGCGCTGCGATCGCGGAGGGCTGGCTGCCGCCCAATAGGGTGATCGCGCGCATCAACTTCCCCACAGCGCGCTTCAACTCCTCATGGTCGATAGGCTTCTCGAGGTAATCCAGCGCATTCTGCTTGAAGGCCTTCAGCGCGTACTCATCATAGGCCGTGGTGAAGACCACGGGCAGGTCCAATTCAGCGATGGACGCCAGCAATTGGAACCCGTCCTCCCCCGGCATCTTGATATCGAGGAAGAGCGCATTCGGTTGAAGCTCATCGATGAGCTTGCGGGCCTCCGCCGCACTCCCCGCCTGTCCCATGACTTCCACTTCCGGACAATGCTGCTCCAGCATCAATTGGAGGTTCTCCCGGGCGTCGGCCTCATCGTCCACGATCAATACGCGCAGCGACATGGTGTTCTGGTTTGGCGAAAAGATAACCGAAGGTCGGCGAGTGGAGGACCGCGCACAACGAACGGTTGATTTCAACCGGGGAACGGCACGGGCCGGATCCGTGTGGACGGAAATGGTGAAGGTGATCCCCTACGGACCGCGAGCAGGTCGGAATGACGGAGCATACCGTTCGCTTTGCCTGAGCCACCGTTCCTCGTTCGTCCCTTTCATCACCGTTCACGTGGGGGTAGTTTGGTGGCACGAACACGAACAACCCCTTGTTGCCATGAACACAATGATCACTTCCACAGCTCCGTGGATCTTCAACGACCAAGGGAGCTAAGTACTACTGGGTTTTGGTTTGGTGGTGGAGCCCGGTCGGCCTTAGGGTCGGCCGGGCTCGGTGTTTCCGGGAACCCTGACCAGTCGTTCGCGTTGAAGCGGACAACTCCAAAGTCATGTCCCAGGAACCTCGTGAGATCCGCGTCCGCATCGATCAGCTCGAAAAGCTGTTGATGTTCGACTACGAACCCGGCACGCAGGACGCCCTGTTCGACATCTGCGATGCCCAAGGCCACATCGTGAAGACCGGCGAGGTGAGTGGACCGGTTACGCGCGTGCGCATCACGGACCTCGATGGCGAGGAGTACTACCTCATGGTATTGGATGGTGAGGTTTCCACGGTGAAGCCGTTCCAGCTTCGCAAGGCGTCCTGATCCCCGATGCTTATTGACCGATGATCCGTCGGCGGTTCGACCACTGTACGTGATGCGATCGGCCGTATGGTAACACAACACCGTGTGCCGCCCGGCCTGAACCGCATCGACATCAGCGCCCTGACACCCGGCATCTACACTTGTTCGGTGGCCACCGAACGGATGCGCACTACAAGAAGATCGGTGAAGGAGTAGCGAGCTGCGATCCCCTTGCGAAGCCTTTCGAGCGATCGAGGGGCTTCTTGTTTTCATGATGTCCCGTGATCCCGGAACATTCCAAGGGTGATCACCGTTCCAAGCCCGCCTTCAGGCCAAAACCACACTACCTCTACCATGCCCAGGAAGTTCTTTCTCTTTGCCTCGCTTGCCTATGTCCTATCCGCCAAAGCCCAGACCCCCGGCGGCTATAGCACCAATTTGCGCGCGTGGTACAAGGCCGATGCGAATGCCTATTCCGGTACAGGGCCATTGGTCTCCTGCGCGAACAACAGCCTTGTGCGGCAGTGGAATGATCAAACCGGGAATGCCTTCCACCTGAGCCAAGCCACTTCTGCGGACCGCCCCACATGGTTGGACGGTTCGGCTTCAGCCTACTTCAACTACAATCCTTCTGTCAAGTTCACGAACGACTACTTGCAGCGCGCGGCGCCGGGGATCTTGGTGAGCGGCGCCAGCTACAACCGGATGAACCTGTACGCGGTGTATTATGATTACGATGCCGCCGATTTCGATTGGTTGTTGATCACCAGTGGATCCAATGGCTTCACCCGTCTGTCCCTTTCCATGAACTGGGGTGGTGCAGCGGTCTTTGATTGTGATGTCGCCTCCACGTCCAATCGTGTTTCGCCGAACACTTCCGCGCAGTTACCAGCAGCACGGACGAACATCGTTGCCGTGAAGTCGGACAACACCGGGATCTATGGCGGCGGTGAAACGAACCTGATCCAGGCATTCTGCAATGGCGCCGCTGGTCCTGCCACCACCACGCACACGCCGATCGTGCATGGCAATTTCCCCACACAGGTCGGCGACAATCGACTCGTTGCCACGGATGCGATGAACTACCCGTTCACCGGTGAATTGGCCGAGATGTTCCTGTACACGGGCACGGTGTCCCAGGCCATCCATCAGCGGATCGAAAGCTACTTGGCGTTGAAGTACAGTGCGCGGCTGTTCAGCCACGACTATTTCAACACGGCCGGGACGACGATCTACGCGAACTCCGGCACGTACACCAACGGCGTGATCGGTGTGATGCGCGATGACAACCAGGGATTCAACCAGAAGCAATCCCGCCAACCGGACGATAGCACACGGGTCTTCATCGGAGCGCTCGCCACGACCAACGTAGGGAATGGAAGCTCGTTCTCCACTGATCTGCAGTCGGTGGTGGTGGGGCATGACGGCGGGCGGATGCGCAGCGGCTTTTCCACGGCGGCGGAGATCCCCGGCGGCCAGGGCATCTTCAGCAGGATCGGCCGGGAGTGGAAAGTGACCAACACCGCCTTCACAGGGACCTTCAGCATGGGCTTCAAACTGAACACCACGCCGATCACCGCATCGGATCTCCGGTTGCTGGTGGATGATGACGGCAACTTCACGAACGCCACGATGTATGGAACGGCGTCCGGACTCACGTTCACCTATGTAGGTGGGGTGGTGACGATCGGCGGGATCGCCACATCGATGATCCCCGCGAACTCGACGCGTTATATCACGATCGCTTCCGTCGCGAACAGCTCACCACTCCCGGTAGAATTGCTGGCGTTCACCGCACGACCTTCCGGCACGTCGATGGTCGAACTGGATTGGACCACGGCATCCGAGTCGAACAACGACCACTTCGAACTTCAACGCAGCGCGAACGGCATCGACTTCTTCTCCATCGGAACAGTGGATGGAGCCGGCACCACGCAAGCCACAACCACCTATGACTTCATGGATCGCGCGCCGGTCCTCGGCACCAACTACTACCGCATGAAGCAAGTGGATCTCGACGCCACCTTCACGTACAGCAATGTGGAAGCCGTGGTCATGGACAGGGTGCCGGGTCTATCACTATACCCGAATCCAACGCAGGACGTCGTTTACATCTCCGGGCTTGAACCCGAACTCGCCAATGAGCTGATGATCTTCAACGCATCCGGCCAACAGGTTCCTTTCCCAAGGGAGTCCATCAGCGCCGGTCGGATCGATGTGAGCACCTTGCCCAGAGGATTGTACATCGTGCGCCTCTTGGAACAGGTGGCCAGTTTGGTGAAGGAGTAACGGAAACCCATTCAAAGAAGAAGCCCTTCGAGCAATCGAGGGGCTTCGTGTTACTGACCAAGTGCCCTGCGAATGGTCGCTTTCAGAACATGCAAGTGTTTCTGAATGATCGGCCACACGAACGTGTCATCGATCGTATCGTAGGAATGGATCAGCCGGTTCCGGAACTGCACGATGCGGTCCGCTTCCGGGATCGGATGCGCTGGGTCAAGCTTGCGGATCTGGTTCACCGCCTCGCCGATGATGCCGAGTTGACGTTCCACCGCGCTCCTGACCATCGCGTGCTTCGTGTACGCCTCGAAGCTGTCGATGTGACCTTGCGCGAGAAAGTCCTCGATCAACTCGATGGCCCGGAGGATGTCAGCATAGAAGCCTTCCAGTCGCTCCATCGTAGATCAGCTGCTTGGTGGCCTCGATGTGTTTCTTTTTTACCGGGTTCTGCAAGGATGCCGGGGTGAGTAGATCCACTTTGCGGTGGAAGAAGGCCTCCATACCATCCCACAAGGACCATAGCCGCTCGCCTGTCTCCACCGGATCGCCGACCCGTACTTCCACCAACAGGTCCACATCGCTGCTCGCCGTGAACGGACCGTTAACCGCAGAACCGAAGGCATAGAGCTGCTCCACCCCGTGCGACTTGCACAGGTCGATGAACTGTTGGCGATGGCCGTTGATCAGGTCAGCGAGCATGGAGCGAAGTTATGAGCTCGTCGAGCGATGTGGTTTCAACGTCGGCTCATGCGACTGGGTGATGGTGCCAGCCACTTGATCGTCGCTTTGTTGACTTCGTTTCCATGCAGGCATATCTCCAGTTGCTCTCCCGAATAGCACCATTCAGCATAGTGAAACTGCATATCTCCATTCTTGCCCTCTGTCGCAGGTCCGTACGTTCCGGACCAGGAAAGGGTGCCATCTGCCTTGAGCGTATCCTCCCGCCATGCAGCTTCTTTAATGCACACGGCAAGATCAAAGAAGATGGACTTGTGGTCTGATCTTGATACTGTCAGCCGCTGATACAGAGAATCCGTGTTGAGCAGGAACTGGATGCTTCCAGAACCCACGGCAAGACTATCGGGTAGGTAGCCATCATTCTCCTGGGCAGAGCAATTCGACCATAGGAGTAGTCCTAGAAAACCGAGAAGGCGGAAGCGGGCCATGCAGATTGTTAAGCCACCACCTTCTTCCCCTTGCACGCCATCATCCCTTCGATCTCATCGGCATCCACAGGAATGTCAGCGAACAGATCGATCGGTGCATCGCGCGTCACCAGAATGTTGTTCTCCAGGCGGATACCCAGCTTCTCCTCGCGGATGTAGATGCCCGGCTCCACGGTGAACACCATGTCCGGCTGGATCATCTCGTTCCAAAGGCCCACGTCGTGTACATCGAGGCCGAGGAAGTGGCTGGTGCCGTGCATGAAGTACTTCTTGTAGAGCGGCTTCTCCGGGTCCTGCTTCGCCACATCGTTCTTGTCGATCAGGCCGAGGCCGATCAACTCGCTCTCCATGATCTTGCCCACCTCCTTGTGGTAGTCGGCCATCAGGGTGCCGGGGCGCAGCAATTGCGTCGCTTCATTCTTCACGCGCAGCACCGCGTTGTACACATCGCGTTGGCGTTTGGTGAAGCGGCCGTTCACCGGCACACAACGCGTGAGGTCGCTCGCGTAGCCGCCGTACTCGCAGCCGAAATCCATCAGGATCACATCGCCGTCGTTGCACACCAGATCGTTGCTGATGTAATGCAGCACGCAGGCGCTGTAGCCGCTGGCGATGATCGGCGTGTAGGCGTGCCCGCGCGAGCCGTTGCGGATGAACTCATGAATGATCTCCGCTTCGATCTCGTACTCCTTCACGCCCGGTTTCACGAAACCGCACACCCGCTCAAAAGCCTTGCCTGTGATCGCGATGGCGCGTTGGATCTGCTCCACTTCCTCCTTCGTCTTGCGGCTGCGAATGCGGTGCATGATCGGTGCGCTGCGCTTCACACTGTGCAGCGGGAACTGCGCGCGCGTCTCCGCATTCTTGCGCTCCTCGCGCGTCTCCACCTCGTTGCCCTGGCGCAGGTGCTCGTTGCTGTTCAGGTACAGGTGCTCGCACTGCGGCGCCAGTCGCTTGATCGTCGCTTCGTAGCTGCTCGTCCACAGCACGGTGGCGATGCCGCTCAGCTCCGTCGCTTCCTTCTGCAAAAGCTTCGCGCCCTCCCAGATCGCGATGTGCTCGTTCGTCTCGCGCACAAAGAGGATCTCGCGGTCCTTCGCATCCACCGCATCGGGGAAGAGCAGCAGGATCGTCTCCTCCTGGTCGATGCCGCTGAGGTAGAAGATGTCGCTCGCCTGCTTGAATGGCATGGAACCGTCCGCGCTGGTGGGCATGATGTCGTTGCTGTGGAAGAGGGCGAGGCCGCCTTTCTCCAAGTGCTGGCGGAAACGGGCGCGGTGCTCGCGGTAGGTGGCGGCGGATAGGGGAGCGTAACGCATAGCGCGAAGGTAGCGGAGGGCGAAGCTTCAAGTCGCAAGACACAAGACTCAACGGTTCAAGGTGTGTTCGGCCTTGAAGCTTGAGGCTTGCATCTTGTGTCTTGTGACTTGTTGGGGGGCGTTCCGGCTCGAAGACTCGCCGTAGGGCCATTCGCTTGTAGTCCTCGCCTCCTTCGTCGGCTGTGGGCTACCCGCTGCTGTCCCTAACGCGAATGCGGTTTAGCTCTCTTCCTTGTGTATTCGTTCCGCAGAAGAGAAATACTCTATCCGCCTGCGTCGGATGCCCTCGTACCCTAACATGTTCAGAAGAATGTCGCGGACCATATTGTCAAGTTTGAGGTAGTTCTCATAAGCCTCGTCTCCGTCCTTGCCCACGACACCCGCGTGCACCGACGCATGTCTACGAGTCTCCACGAACGCCTTCACTTCGGTCGAGCTCGGCACGTGAGCATGGTTCAAAAGGGCATGCATCCGGCTCACTGTATCCTTTCGCTCATTGTTCAGGTTGCCAATCTTCGATGCTAGAGTAGCATGAGCGTTACCATTAAGTCGGTTGATTGCGCCCTTGTTTCTGGTGAGCACATCCATAAGCTCTTCCTTGATTGGATTGAAGACTGTGTCTTCCATCAGCGGCGGTGGGTTGGGCTCTCGTAACGCCAACCGATAGGACAGCTTTTCGAAGGTTGTGACCAAAATGTAGAAGCCTTCATCTATTGAGGTGCCACACGATTCATGCAGGGCATCAATAGTCTTGTTCAAGTCGAACTCCGCTTCCAACGTGCAATAGCGGTCGAAGCACATGAACATCGCTTTCTGTAAGACTCTCCGCGTATAGCTATGATGGTAGTTGATCGGCAGGAAGTCACTCTGTCCCGAGGTTGCCAGACGACGGAATGAATGAACGTACATGACCTGCGACCAGGGCCTTAAATCGCTCGGGCGGTAGACATCACCTGTGTATTCGCGTCGGATCGCCACTTTGCTTCCGTTCAGAAAGGAGAGGAAATGGACAAGGTTGTTTCGGACCTTGACATAATTCTCCCAGTACAGTGTGCTTTTGGAGGCATGGGTGAACTCCAATAACACAGGAGAGCCGGATATGCCTCCGATGATGTCAAAGGAGAAAGCGTTGCCGTTGTCCGAGAACTGATTCAACATCATGGCGCACGACGTATGGTCGAAGTGGGTCGGGTCAAAGTGTTCTCTGTGTGGAGTCTGCCGCTCCTTGTGGATGCGCGTGTAGTCCGCGTGTTTGATTCGGAGCCCCTCTAGCTCCACATACCAGACTCTGGCGCGACGCGGTTCCGTTCGTTTCGGAACGTCCGCTTCTGCCTCCTCCGGCTGAGTGAGCTTCACGTGCCCGTGCGAGATGAACTCAATCTTATTGTTGTGATGTGGAGTGTATCTGCTGAGAAAGAGGTCCGTGATTTCAATGAGATACCCCTTCTCAGTGGTACCCGTTACCCAGAACACTGGAATCTCCGGGGCCTCTCCCCACTTGAAGAAAGTCCCGTCGACCAAAAAGGCTTCGACGGCGTAGAGACCATCCTCCTCCGATACGAGGGCAAAAGAGATCTCGGTGCTATCGTCATGATAGTGCAGTCTACCCTTGACAATTGTGTACTCCACATTCTTCCGCATGTCGATGTGCTTGCTACCGGAACGCGTAAAGTTCGCTAGGTGGCCGCACCCACACACAACCATCGCCAGCATCTCGGTCTTCAGCTATTACCGCCGCACCACTATTTTGTTCAACCCACCCTGCCGCACTCCCCGTCACGGTGTTCCGCCGTATCCAAAGCAAGCCGTGCCATCCGGGCTTAACCCATGTCGATCCCAACACCGGCTGCGACCCGCCGTACGGCGGGTCGTAATGACAATGGGTGGCATCGCAACACGCTGCGACCGCTTCGCGGTCGAGCGGATGAACGACCCCAACGGGCCTGCCTGCCGAAGGCATGGGTCGCGGCTGGTGGTAGTTGGGAACGGGATGAGGGGGCAAATTCTCCCAACCCCTTTGTGACTAAGGGTGGGTACAGGTTGTACACCCCCTTTCAACTCTTCTATACATGTTCCGCCAACATGTATAGAAAAGCGCCACTTTCTATACATGTTGCAACTTCATCTTCTTCTCATGCCCCCCAAGCCCAACAAGACCTAGGCCACCACCGCCAACGTCTATACCATCGGCAGCTGGCTACCACCCGCGGTCCTCGATCAGCCCGATGCGGTAGATGCAGCCGGGAGGGAGCAGCGTATCCTTATCAAGGATATATCTTTTGGTCCTGGGCCTGTCCGGTTGCCCATTCGGGTCCCAGATAAGTTCATGTGTCGCTTCCAAGGTCTGCGTAATGTGATCGGTGTGGATACCGATCACTACCCGTCCTTCCGAACAAACCTCGAACGAGCTGATCCGCTTTGCGGAGAATTGATGGTACAAGGAATCGAGCTGCTTGCGGAGGAAGGTTGGTGCGGTGTGAAGGTCGTACTGTTCGTTCTGCTCAAAGAACAGGTGACAGTCCACCGGTACCGCATACGTGGTGTCTCTGTGGCCATCCCGGCTGCCCTGCACGAAAGTGACCATGTGCATCGCATCGCGTGTGGTGATAAGCGTATCGATATTCGCCTGCAGAAATTCGTTTAAGGCTTCGTAGCGCGACAGGTCGGCCATTACATCCTGGTCGTACGACACGGTACCCAAGGCGGCCGCAAGTTCTTCCGGGCTTGCCGCCGGAGGCGTACAGCTAACGCACAACGCGACAAGGGCGGTCAAGGATCCCCATGGCAATTTCATGATGCACAAGCTACTACTACCTTTCTTCTGTGCCCCCAAGCGCATCAAGACCCACGCGACCACCGCCAGCGTCGAGGCCTTCATCGGCAAGCAGGTGAGGGAGGCCGTGCGTGACGATCCAGCCTACCATATCAACGTAGCCGACTTCGCGGCATAGCGTCAGGCTTCTTAGCCGTGTCGCCATGGCGGATGTACGCGCGGTGCTTCGTATCCCACTCACGCTAATGCCGCAGCACCTTTTCCAGGTTGCGTCCGGTGTTCCTGGATCCAGGTGCCTTACAGCTTCGCTATCGGATCGCCTTCACATCCACAAGGTCAGAGCTTGGCGATCGGGTGTGCCAGTCCTTCGTACCCGCTGATCTCCATCTTGATCGAACCGACCAGCACCTTGGCTTGTGCCAGCACCGGGATCCGGTTGCCGTCGTCGGTGATCCACACATTCAGGTCGTCGTTGCCTTTGAAGATGCGACCTTCCTGCACCACGGGTTGGAACTTCAGGCATCGGTACTTTCCTGTGCGCAGTTTGATGGTCTCCTTGCCGACGAATTTCATCCGCAAAGGCCAGAGCTCGTCATCCAGGAAGCAGTCGATCGTGTAGACATCACCCGGCTTCGCATGACTGAAATCGAAGGTGCGCGCGTAGTAGAAGGCGCTGAGCATGTCCTGCACGCTTGGCGGCACGGTGTAGGTCTTCTTCTCCTGCGTGACCACCTCGCGGCGGTGTTGCTTGTACATGTAGTCCTGGCTGAAATCGTAGCCGCCTTCGCTCACGCGACGGATGAACATCCACGGGAACACACCTTGTGCATCGAAGTAGGTCTCGTACCTGTCATCGACTTTGTAGAAGGTGTTGAACGCACCGAGGCTGCGACCGCGACCGATCGCGCGCCACACCTTGCGGCCCATGATGTTCTCGCTCTCCTTCAGTTCCACGGTGGCCTCCCCGGCGTTCACCCAGCCGTAGTGGACAATGTAAGTGAGCTTCTCGCCGGGGCGGAAAGCGTCCTGCGACAAGGTCCGCAATGCGGTGCCCTCGTTGCTGGCTGCGGGGATGGGTTCCGCCGGGCGATCGCTCTGCGCAAAGGCCATGGTGAAGATGCCGATACCCGCTAGGATGAAGGTGGAAGTGCGTGCCATGCCCTGCGTAATGCAAAGGGGGTGCCGATCAGTGCAGCGAAAGACGGAAGGCTGCACGCGGAACGCTTCACGCTCGTTGGTCCTATGGGTTCGGCGACCATGCTCCGGGTGGATCCTCGCGAAGCGTAGCCGCCAACGAGCGGGAAGCGTGCGGCCTATGGCCTGAAGCGTTCTCATACCACGATGTTCACGATCCGCTTGGGCACCACGATCACCTTCTTCGGCGCTTTGCCCTCCAGACGCTGTTGCACTTCCGGGTTGGCGAGCACGCGTGCCTCCACTTCCTCTTTGCTCAAGGCGATGGGGAATTCCATCTGCATTCGGGTCTTTCCGTTGAAGCTGATGGGATAGCTGAAATTGTCCTCCACGAGGTATTGGGCATCCCACTGGGGCCATTTCGCCACGGTGATGCTGGTAGGATGCCCCAGCTTCTCCCACAATTCCTCGGCAATGTGTGGTGCGAAGGGCGCCAATGCGACCGTCAACGGTTCGAGGACATCACGCTTGTGGCACTTGAGCGCAGCGAGTTCGTTCACCGCGATCATGAACTGGCTCACGCTGGTGTTGAAGCTCATCTTCTCAATGTCCTCCGTCACTTTCTTCAGCGTGGCGTGCAGTGTTTTGAACTCCTCTTTCGTGGGCGCCACGTCGCTTACGCTGAAGACATCGCTTTCATAGAACAGGTTCCAGAATTTCTTCAGGAAACGACTCGTGCCTTCAATGCCGTTCGTGTCCCACGGCTTGCTCTGTTCCAAGGGGCCGAGGAACATCTCGTAGAGGCGAAGGGTGTCGGCGCCGTATTTCGTGATGATGTCGTCGGGGTTGACCACATTGTGTTTCGACTTGGACATCTTCTCGACCTCCGGTCGGCAGAAATACGTGCCACCACCAAGCACGATGGCACCTGAGTTCTCGGGGCTGGACTCCCGAAAGAGATGGATGTCCAAAGCCCCTGTACTTGGATCGACCAGACTAATGTCAACGTGCACTGGAAAAGAATGATTCCCCGGACTTACAACCTTCCCAGCACGGTTTGGTTGTTTTTCCTGTAGCGTTTTCGTGAGGTCACGGAGTTGCGATTCAATGGTGGCTTCTTCTTGGGGAGTGAGTGTTCCATGAACAATTCGATTTCGCAACTCTACTGGTACGAGGACAATGGGTATGTCCTCTACCGAAACGAGTTCGCTTGTGTCTTGCGCAGACCTCATCGAGAAGATCATCGTGAGAAGCTCATAGGCGAAGAAGTCCTTAGTGGCTTTGTAGGCGATTCGCGACACCCCCTGTATCATCCCCTGATTCACCAACTTCTTCGCGGGCTCATCAAAGGGCAGCCACCCGCGGTCGTGCAGGAACTTGGTCCAGAAGCGGAAGTAGAGCAAATGACCGGTGGCGTGTTCGGCGCCGCCCATGTACAGGTCGATCTGCTGCCAGTAGTTGATGGCCTCCGGCGATGCGAAGCGGCCTTCGTTCTTCGGGTCCATGTAGCGCAGGAAGTACCAGCTGCTACCGGCCCAACCGGGCATGGTGGTGGTCTCCAATGGGTAGCTCGACCTCACCCCCGACCCCTCTCCCGGGGAGAGGGGGGTGTAGGTCCAGTTCTTCGCGCGGGCTAGCGGCGGTTCGCCATCTTCTGTGGGGAGGAACTTGTCCACTTCAGGTAGCACAAGTGGCAGTTCGCTTTCAGGAAGCGGATAGGGGATATCGTCCTTGTAGTAGATCGGGATCGGCTCGCCCCAATAGCGCTGGCGACCGAAAGCGGCATCGCGCAAGCGGAAGTTGATGCGGCCTTCACCGGCGTTCAGCTTTTCCAATTCCTGGATCGCGCGCCGCACTGCGTCCGGCACTTTCAATCCTTTGAGGAAACCTTCGCTACAGATCGTGGCTTCCTTGCTCTCATCGGCGCCATTCTCGATATCGGCGCCTTCCGTCACCGCGATGATCGGCAGTCCGAAATGCTTCGCGAAACGCCAGTCGCGTTGGTCGCCGCCGGGCACGGCCATCACCGCGCCGGTTCCATAGCCGGCCAGCACATAGTCGCCGACCCACACTGGAATGTCGGCTCCGGTGAAGGGATGCTTCGCGTAACTGCCGGTGAAGACGCCGCTCACTTTGTCCACTTCAGCTTGGCGCTCGCGTTCGCTGCGATTGCTCGCGGTCTTCACGTAGGCTTCGACTTCCGCGCGACGATCATCGGTGGTGAGCGATGAAACCAGGTCGTGCTCTGGCGCAAGGGTCAGAAAGGTGACGCCGAAGAGGGTGTCGGGTCGGGTGGTAAAGACCTCAATGACCTCACCCCCGGCCCCTCT
The DNA here is from genome assembly GCA_016721005.1 of Flavobacteriales bacterium. GTDB lineage: Bacteria > Bacteroidota > Bacteroidia > Flavobacteriales_F > PHOS-HE28 > PHOS-HE28. The sequence goes on along the minus strand of JADKJM010000019.1, from coordinate 170,019 downwards.
CCCGGGGAGAGGGGCGGAATGCTCGTCGTCCGACGGTTCTACATCATCCTTGTTGAAGTCGGGTCGTGCGTTCAACTCTTCGATGATCTTGCGTTTGACCTCCTGAGGATCGTTCAGCACTTCTTCATTTCTGAAGCGGATCACCTTGAATCCTTCTTCGCCGAGACGAAGTGTCCGCAGCGCATCCTCTTCCGTCTGAAGATCATGGATGTCGCCATCGACTTCGATGACCAACTGCTTCGGGAGCGAAACGAAATCCACGATGAACACATCGATGATGTGTTGGCGACGGATCCGACCTCCGGTGGCATTGCCGCGGATCACTTGCCAAAGGCGATCCTCGGCCTCCGTCGGGTTATGCCGCATGTCCTTTGCCCGTTCGATGAGCTTGGACCAGATGAATGAGTTCGCGGACTCGCGAAAGCGGTTGTCGCCAGGTATTGTTCCCCTCTCCCCGGGAGAGGGGCTAGGGGTGAGGTCGCTCTTGATCTCGAAGCGCACACTCGCTCCCTCGCTTCGCCCGATCCAATTGCGCTGGGCTTCCTTCATGGAAGTGCTCCAGTCCAGCGCATCGAGTCCATCAAGCAAGCGTTGCGCGTAGGCGGTGATGCGCATGCTCCACTGCGGCATGCGTTTGCGCTCCACGGGATGTCCGCCGCGTTCGCTCACGCCGTCCTTCACTTCATCGTTGGCGAGCACGGTGCCGAGTGCCGGGCACCAGTTCACCCATGCATCGCTGAGATAGGCGAGCCGGAAATGCTGCAGCACCATCTGCTTGGTCCGTTCTTCAAACGCCTTCCATTCCGCTGCGGAGAACTCGCCGACGAACTCCTCCACGTCACCGGTAAGAATGGACGCATCCTGCCCCATGCATCCGCGTTCCTCGAAGCGCGCGATCAACTCCGCGATCGGCCGTGCCTTGTCCTGCCTCGCATCGTACCAACTCTCGAAGAGCTGGAGGAAGATCCACTGTGTCCACTTGTAGTAGTCGGGGTTGCTGGTGCGCACCTCGCGGCTCCAATCGAAACTGAAACCGATGTTGTCGAGCTGCTCGCGATAGCGCGCGATGTTCACCTCCGTGGTCTTCGCGGGATGTTGGCCGGTCTGGATGGCGTACTGTTCCGCAGGCAGGCCGAAGGAATCGTAGCCCATCGGGTGCAACACATTGAAGCCGCTGTGCCGCTTGTACCGCGCCACGATATCGCTGGCGATGTAGCCGAGCGGATGGCCCACGTGCAGGCCCGCGCCACTGGGGTAGGGGAACATGTCGAGCACGTAGTACTTGGGCTTCGACGTGTCGTTCTCCACGCGGTAGGTGCCGCGGTCCTTCCACCGTTCACGCCACTTCTTCTCGATGTCCCTGTGCTCGTAAGCCATTGTGCGGCGAATGTAAAGAGGCGCAGGGGCAGGCGCAGGGGCAAGCAATTCATTTCAAGGCTGATGTTCACGTCTTCGGCAACGAAGCTGCCGCGACACATTCGTAGCCGCACACACTTGCCCCTGCTCCCGCCCCTGCTCCTCACACACATCAAACGCGCTCCCAATTACATTCGCGCCGCAATGGGCATCGACCGCCAATTCAAGGCACGTACGCGCACCGCCAGCGTGAGCACGGTGATCGGGATCACACTGGTCCTGGTGATGCTTGGCGTGCAAGGCTTCATCCTGTACAATGGCAAAGCGTTGGAGCGCAGCTTCAAGGAGGACATGGTGATGCAGGTCTTCCTGAAGCGGCAGTTGAAGGAGGCGGATGTGATGCGCTTCCGGAAGGAGTTGGATGCCGAAGCCTTCACCCGACAGACCGAATACGTTTCACCGGAGGAAGCAGCGGAGACGCTGAAGAAGGATCTCGGCGAGGATTTTTTGGAAGTGCTCGGCGGGGTGAGCCCGATCGACCCGAACATCCAATTGAAGGTGGCACTCGCTTACGCTGAGCCCGACAGTTTGCGATGGATCGCCGAGAGTCTGCGCAAGGACGAGCGCGTGAGCGAAGTGGTGTACAATGTGGAAGCGGTGGAGAACCTCAACGCCAACTTCGTCACACTGAACATTGGCGGCCTGGTCTTCCTGGGCCTGTTGCTCATCGTGGCGGTGGCGCTGATCAACAACACGATCCGCCTGGCGATCTACAGCAAGCGCTTCGTGATCCGCACCATGCACCTGGTCGGGGCCACGCGCTGGTTCATCAAAAGGCCGTTCCTCATGAGCGGCCTGTGGCAAGGGCTTGTGGCCTCCATGTTGGCCGTAGGCGTGCTGGTCGGCTTGGCCCAACTGGCGAAACGGTACGTGCCCGCCCTTCTCGAACATACCAATGCGCTTTCCATGGCGATGTTGTTCGGTGCGGTACTGGTGGTGGGCCTGCTCATCGCGCTGGCATCCACCTGGTTCGCGGTGGGCCGCTACATTCGCATGGATCACGAGACCATCCACTGGAGCTGATCGATCAACATGGCAAAGAAGGACCACTTCGAGGATATGGCGTTCACCGCCATCAATTACAAGTTGATGCTTATCGGCCTTGCCATCGTGGTGGTGGGCTATGTGCTCATGAGCGGTGGTGGCAGCGGCGATCCGAACGTCTTCGATGAATCGGAGATCTTCAGCCCACGGCGCATCACTGCGGCCCCGATCATCACACTGATCGGCTACCTCTTCGTGGTCTACGCGATCATGAAACGCGACCACAGCAAGTAGTCATCGTCCATGACCCTGATCCAGGCCATCATCCTCGCCATCATCGAGGGGATCACCGAGTTCCTACCGATCTCCAGCACCGGTCACATGATCATCGGATCCACCATCATGGGGATCCAGCAGGATGAGTTCGTCAAGCTGTTCACCGTCGCCATCCAGTTCGGAACGATCCTGAGCGTGGTCGTGCTTTATTGGAAGCGTTTCTTCCAAAGCATCGACTTCTACCTGAAGCTCCTTGCTGCTTTCATACCGGCCGTGATCGTCGGCCTGCTCTTCAAGGAACAGATCGATATGCTCCTGGAGAACGTGTTCGTGGTCGGCGTGATGCTGCTCGCGGGTGGCGTCGTCTTCCTCTTCATTGATCGTTGGGCACCTGGAGGAAGTGAGGAGGATGAGCAACGACCGATCAGCTATGGGCGCGCCACGATCATCGGAGTATGGCAATGCCTCGCCGTAGTCCCCGGCGTGTCGCGGTCAGCGGCCACCATCATCGGTGGCATGACCCAAGGCCTCACGCGCAGGACCGCGGCCGAGTTCAGCTTCTTCCTAGCCGTACCGACCATGTTCGGAGCGACGGTGAAATCGATGTACGACTATGTCCACGACGGTGGCCGGTTCACCGCCGAGCATTGGAAGCTGTTCGCGGTCGGTAACATCGTGGCCTTCATCGTCGCGATCATCGCCATCCGCTCCTTCATCGCCTTCCTGAGCAAGCATGGCTTCAAAGCGTTCGGCTGGTATCGCATCGTCGTCGGCGGCATCATCGTGGCGCTGTACCTTTTGGGTGTGCCCATGCAGATGCTCTGATCCGGAGGATGATCACGGACCACACATTCGACCCCGATGGTGGTGGATTGATCCTGGTCGATAAGCCGCTCGGATGGACCAGCCATGATGCGGTGAACAAGATCCGCGGTGCCATGCGCAGTGTGGTGAAGCGCCGCAATTTCAAGGTCGGTCATGCAGGCACATTGGATCCGCTGGCAAGCGGTCTTTTGATCATCGGCTACGGTCCAGGTACGAAGGAGTTGCAAGCACTCACCGGTCTGGAGAAGACCTACGTGGGGACGATCACGCTGGGGGCCACCACACCGAGCTACGACCGGGAGACGGAACCGGAACCCGCAGGTCCTTGGGAGCACTTGGATGAAGTAGTGATCAACGCGGCCTTCGCGGGTTTCCGTGGGATGTCGATGCAACGTCCGCCGAACTTCTCGGCCAAACGCGTCGAGGGCGAGCGCGCTTATTGGATGGCGCGTGACCCGGAGCGTGCCGAAGCGGTGGAGATCCCGGCGAGGGAGGTCCATATCCACGCACTGGAGATCATCTCCATCACCGGTCCGGAAGTGCAGTTCGAGGCCCGCGTGAGCAAGGGCACATACATCCGTTCGCTGGCGCACGACATCGGGCAGGTCCTCAGTTGCGGGGCCTATCTCAGCGCGTTGCGGCGCACGGCCATCGGTCCGTACCGGGTGGAGAATGCCTTTCCACCGGTCGAATGGTCCCAGCACATCGCCCCGGTTATCAACAGGGGTTCATAACCCGCTGCTAAAAGGTCCGTTCGCGGGGCCGAAAACGCGGCAAAGCCTTGTCCATCTAGGGCTTTGACGAAGGCTTCCACATGAGCCTATCTTCGGCGCCCCGAAACCCCGGCGAGGCCCCGTAAGACCCCGCACCAGCCCATGAAACTTACTTCCTTCAAGTTCAACCTCCCCAAGGAGCAGATCGCGCTTTATCCCACCAAGGACCGCGACGGCAGCAAATTGATGGTCCTGCACCGCAAGGACGGGAAGATCGAGCACAAGAAGTTCAAGAACGTCCTCGACTACTTCAATGAGGGCGACACCTTCATCCTGAATAACACGAAGGTGTTCCCGGCCCGTATGTGGGGCAACAAGGAGAAGACCGGCGCCAAGATCGAGGTGTTCATGCTGCGCGAATTGAACCGCGATAGCCTGCTGTGGGATGTGATCGTGGATCCGGCCCGGAAGATCCGGATCGGCAACAAGCTCTACTTCGGCAAGGACGATGAGTTGGTCGCCGAGGTGATCGACAACACCACCAGCCGAGGCCGTACGCTGCGTTTCCTGTTCGACGGTACGTACGAGGAGTTCAAGCGGACCATCACCGAAATGGGCGAGACCCCGCTGCCACGCTACATCCGTCGCGAGACCGAGGCCAGCGACGCCGAGCGCTACCAGACCATCTATGCCAAGGAGGAAGGCGCCGTGGCCGCTCCGACCGCAGGCCTGCACTTCAGCCGCGAGCTGATGAAGCGCATGGAGTTGAAGGGAATGGAATTCGCCGAAGTGACCCTGCACGTGGGCCTTGGCAGCTTCCGCCCGGTGGAAGTGGAGGACCTCACCAAGCACAAGATGGACAGTGAGCAGGTGATCATCTCCCGCGAAGCTTGCGATATTGTGAACCTGGCGAAGGACACGAAGAAGCGCGTGTGCTGCGTGGGCACCACCACCATGCGCGCCATCGAAAGCAGCGTGAGCACGGAGAACCATATGAAACCCTACAACGGGTGGACGAACAAGTTCATCTTCCCACCCTACGACTTCAGCATCGCCGATAGCATGATCACCAACTTCCACATGCCCGAGAGCACCCTGCTCATGCAAGTGGCCGCCTTCGGGGGTTACGAGCACGTGTGGAATGCATACAAGGTGGCCATCAAGGACAAGTACCGTTTCTTCAGTTACGGGGATGCGATGCTGTTGATCTGATCGGAAGAGCACCGCAGAGTCACCAAGTCGCGGAGGTCGCCGAGCAATTCTTGCTGTCATCGTTTGCGCTCGAGTTCGTACTACTTGTACATCTCTGCGTTCTTTGCGTCTCCGCGCCTTTGCGGTGAATCCCATGCAACACTCCACCATCATCGTAGCCGGCGGCAGTGGAAAGCGATTGGGCGGTCCGGTCCCCAAACAATTCCAACCTGTGAAAGGTCGTCCGCTGTTGATGTGGACCATTGAAGCCTTTCATGCCTTCGATCCGGCCATGCCCTTGATCGTGGTGCTGCCCGCGATCCACTTCGATATTTGGAAAGCGCTCTGCATGGGCAACCGGTTTTTCATCGAACACCAGGTGGTAGCGGGTGGTGAGCAACGATACCACAGTGTGAAGGCTGGTCTAGCGAAGGTGGAAGGTGATGGACTTGTTGCCGTACACGATGGTGTACGTCCGCTGGTGAGCAAGGATTTGATCAGCCGCTGTTTTGAAGCCGCCGACAAGTCCGGTGCGGCGATCCCGGTAGTGCCCGTGGTACCGAGCATCCGCGAAACCACCGCCGATGGAAGTCGCGCTCTGGATCGCAGCAGGTTGCTTGCGGTGCAAACGCCACAATGTTTCCACGCCGATCTCTTGCGCAAGGCTTTCGAACTGCCCTACGATGCCAGCTTCACCGATGAGGCCACGATGGTGGAGCGACTTGGTGTGAAGGTGAGTTTGGTGGAGGGGGAGCCGGCGAATTTCAAAGTGACGACTTTGACGGATCTGAGAATGGCGGCGGCGATCATCGAGTAGGCGTGGACCATCACCCTACCTTTACCGAACAGATCAGTTCAACATGAAAGGCGTCAGCATCCTCTTCGACGAGCGCAAGAAGAAGCGCATCGGCGCATGGCAAGGATCCAAGGGGCGGACCTCGGATGTGCTCAGCCAAGCCGGAAGAACGGCCAAAGACATTTACAAATGAGCACCACCGACATCCGAACACTATCGCAAGAAGAGGTCAAAACCCTCGTCGCTGACATTGGCGAGAAGTCTTACCGCGCCAAGCAACTCTGGGAGTGGCTTTGGATGAAACGCGCGCACTCCTTCGATGCGATGAGCGATCTGCCGAAGGCTTTTCGCGCGCAACTCGCGGAGCGCACCGTCTTACGTCCGCTGGTCATCGCGGAAGAACAAGTGAGCAAGGACGGCACCGTGAAGTGCGCCTTCAAGACCTTCGACGGTCACGTGGTGGAAGGCGTGCTCATTCCTTCACCGAAACGACTTACAGCGTGTATCAGCAGCCAGATCGGATGCAGCCTCACGTGTTCGTTCTGCGCCACGGGTAAGCTCAAGCGGATCCGCAACTTGGAGGCTGCTGAGATCGTGGACCAGGTGGTGCTCCTCGATCAGCTCGCGCACAAGTACCACAAGCAGGGCCTGACGAACATCGTGTACATGGGCATGGGCGAACCCTTGCTCAATTACGCGAATACCATGCGCAGTGCGGAGCGCATTTCCGCGGAGGATGGCCTCGGCATGGGCGCACGACGACTCACCGTGAGCACGGCCGGCATCGCCAAGATGATCCGCAAACTCGCCGACGATGGCGCGCGCTTCAATCTGGCCTTATCGCTGCACGCCACCACCGATGCGAAGCGCGATCGCATCATGCCGATCAACGAACAGAACAGCTTGGCCGAGTTGAAGGACGCCCTGCGTTATTACACGCGGGTCTCGCGACGTGATGTCACCTTCGAGTACATCCTGCTGCGTGGCTTCAACGATTCAATGCAGGACGCGCAGGAACTCGTGCGATATGCCAGCGACGTCAACGCGAAAGTGAACCTGATCGAATACAACCCCATCGACCCCGGATCAGTGCCCGGGCTGACGGGTTCATTTGAACGAACCGATACCAAGGATGCCGAAGCCTTCCAGCAACACTTGGAGCGGAAGGGCATCATCACACGCATCCGGCGCAGCCGTGGTCGCGACATCGATGCAGCCTGCGGCCAGTTGGCGAACAAGAACCGACCGGCGGAGAAGGAAGGCGAACGCCTGATGAAGTAGTTGGGAAGCGGCGAGTTGAAAAGCAGCGAGCGGCAAGTTGATTGAAGGCGACATTCATTTGCCGCTCGCCGCTTACGACATAGGACTTCCTCAGAATCCCAGTCCCAACTTCAGCCCTAGAAAGAAGGCCGGCACATTGTCGCTCTTCTCCGTGACCGTGTACGAGTATTGGTCCGTCATGAGGTCGTGGTTCTCGTTCACGATCGCGCTATTGCGCGCGCGGAAGGCCACGCCACCATAGAAATCGAGCAGCCAGTTGTTGCTGTAGGCCAGCGTCTGGTAACCGGCGTACAAACGGACATCGTTGTAAGTGCGCTCATCGCGATACGTAGCGTCGATGAAGTGACCATCATCTCCTTTGGCCCGGATATCCTTCGCGTAGACCAGGTGCGCGTATTCCAGTTGCATGTAGGTCCCTTGCGGTTCGAGGTCGTCCACCAGATACCAGCGCACGCCCATGTGGTAGCTGAGGTTCGGGATCACCTCCGTGCCTGCTCCGAAATCATCGGCATCATCACCAACAAAGGACAGCGCGAGGTAATTGCGCAGCGTGATGCCGAGGCCCAACTCCAAACTCAGTTTGGGTGTCAACGCATGCTCATAATAGATGGGGATCTCACCGCGGAAGAAGAGCAGCGGATTGATCTTGAACGCGTTCTTCACGCAATCCACCGTGTCGAACTGTGCCGCCAACCGTTCCTTGTACAACACCACCCTGGTCTTCTTCTTCGACCCGTGAACATCCTGCGCATCCCCCGTCGTGATGTACAGTGCCAAGCAGGCAACGAGAAGGATCCGGAAAAGGAGGATGGGGCGCATGGGATCGAAAGGTAGGCGGCGGTGGCCGACTTTCTTGCGGACGAGAAGGTGCCCTCCGGGTTGTCCCGCGGGCGGCTTCTTGTGGCCCATCTTTGCGCAATGCCGTCCCTTGCCGATATCCAGCGGCCCATCGCTGCGGAACTGAAGGAGTTCGAGCCCCGGTTCCGCGAAGCGATGCGGAGCCGCACGGCGCTGCTGGACCGCATCATGCACTACATCGTGCGCCGCAAGGGCAAGCAGATGCGGCCCATGTTCACACTGCTCAGCGCGCGCCTTTTCGGCCCGGTCACCGAAGGCGCCTTCACCGCAGCGAGCCTGATCGAACTCCTTCACACGGCCACACTCGTTCACGACGATGTGGTGGATGGTAGCCCCATGCGGCGTGGCTTCTTCAGTATCAATGCGCTGTGGAAGAACAAGATCGCGGTGCTCGTGGGCGATTATCTGCTCAGTCGTGGATTGTTGCTTGCCGTGGATAAGGGTGAATTCGAATTGCTGCGGATCGTAAGCCGTGCCGTGCGCGAAATGAGCGAAGGTGAATTGCTCCAGCTCGAGAAGACCCGCTCGCTCAACTTCAACGAGGAGATCTACTTCGACATCATCCGACAGAAAACGGCGAGCCTCATCGCCGCCTGCTGTGCGTGTGGCGCAAGTGCTAGCGGACGTTCTGTTGAGGAGATCGAACGCATGCGGCAGTTCGGCGAGCTGGTCGGCATCGCATTCCAGATCAAGGATGATCTCTTCGATTACGGCAGCGGACTCGACATCGGCAAGCCCAGCGGGCTCGATATCAAGGAGAAGAAGTTGACGCTACCGCTCATCCACGCGTTGCAGAAAGTGGACAAGACCGATCGTCGCTTCATGGTACACACCGTGAAGAACAAAAGCGACGATGGACCCGCCGTGGCGCGCGTGATCGAACTAGTGGTGCAGGCCGGTGGCATCGCACACGCCACGCGTTGCATGTACGACTATCGCGATCGCGCCATCGCCGTGCTGCACACCTTCCCGCAGAACGATGCCCGTGATGCGCTGGAGGGCCTCGTCCAACTCACCGTGGAGCGAACCAAGTGACCTATGAACCGACTCGTATTCATACTTCTCTTCTTCACCCTGATCGCGTGCGATCGTCCTGCCGACCCCAGCTCGGTCGTGGGCTCATTGAGGGATTCCATCGCCGCAGCCATCACCCCGATCCACCGGGTCGTTCACCTCCCCGACAGCGGCCGCATGGAAGGTGATGAGATCAACGGGAAGCGTGAAGGACCGTGGGCCTCTTATTTCAAGAGCGGTGGGATCTGGAGCCGGAGCACCTTCGTGAACGGTTTGGAGGAAGGCCCCACCGAGGTCTTCCACGAGAACGGCATGACCTACTACACCGGCTACTACCTCCACGGTAACCCCTACGGCGAATGGGTCTTCTCGGACCTGCATGGCAAGGAATTGAAGCGGGTGGTGTATGACAGTACGGGCGTCGTTGTTCGTTGATCGTGTTGAAGGTTGTTCGGCGGATCCGCTGCGGGGCCTCAAGATCCTCTAGTGCGGGCACCCCTGATCGGGTGGATCCGTATCACCTCTGTTAATTCACAATTGGTGTTCGTGAACAGGTGATATCAACAACTCGCGCCGGACCCATCCTCGCGGGATAAATTCACGCCCCCGACCGAAAGCCAGCCACCCGGTTTTTGCGCTTGCCTCCTGCTCTTGCCCCTGCCCCTGCACTCATGATCACCCCCCAAGCCATCCAGTCCGTGAAGGACGCCATGCGCGTGGAAGAGGTCGTGGGCGAATTCGTCTCGCTCAAGCGCAAGGGTCCGCGCTACCTCGGACTCTGTCCCTTCCACAACGAGAAGACGCCGAGCTTCAACGTCAGTCCGAACCTGGGCATCTACAAATGCTTCGGGTGTGGCGAAGCGGGCGATGCGATCACCTTCCTCACGAAGCACGAGCACCTCAGTTACGTCGAGGCGATCCGCTGGTTGGCGAAGCGCTACAACATCGAGGTCACGGAGGAGGAGCAAACGCCCGAGCAACAGATCGAACACAGCGAGCGCGAGAGCCTCGCTGTGGTGCAGCAGTGGGCTTTGAACTGGAGCGTGGATCAGCTTTGGAACACCGACGAGGGCAAACGCATCGGCCTCTCGTACTTCCACGAGCGCGGATTCACCGATGCTACCATCAAGGCCTTCCAGCTGGGTTATGTACCGGAGCAGGGCAACGCCTTCGCGTATGCGGCACAGGCGAACGGCTTCAATCCTGAAATACTGGAGAAGGCCGGGTGGATCAAACGCCGCGAGGACGGCACCGGCACAGCGTGGGATTTCTTCGCCGGTCGCGTCACCTTTCCCATCCTCGGCCTCAGCGGACAGCCCATCGGTTTCGGTGCGCGCACGCTGAAGAGCGACAAGAAACTCCCGAAGTATTTCAACAGCCCGGAGAGCGTTCTCTACAACAAGAGCCGCTCGCTGTATGGCATCGCGCAAGCGAAGAAGAGCATCGTGGAGCAGGGCCTCTGCTACCTCGTGGAGGGCTACACCGATGTGATCAGTTTGCACCAGGCGGGCATCACCAACGTGGTGGCCAGCAGCGGCACCAGCCTCACCGAGGAGCAGGTACGCCTGATCAAGCGCTACGCGCCGGTGGTCACCATTCTGTACGATGGCGATGCAGCGGGCATGAAGGCGAGCCTGCGCGGCATCGACCTCGTGCTGAAGGAAGGCCTTAACGTGAAGGTCGTCACCTTCCCCGAGGGCGAGGACCCGGACAGCTTCGCGAAGAGCCACAGCAGCAGTGAAGTGCGCGCACACCTCACCGACACCGCGCAGGATTTCCTCGTCTTCAAGGCCGCGCTGCTCATGGCCGATGTCGGCGATGACCCGGTGAAGAAGGCCGCGGCGATCCACGAGATCGTGGAGAGCATCGCACTGGTGCCGGACCAGGTCTTGCGTTCGCTCTACATCCAGCAATGCGGCCGTATGCTCGGCGTGAACGAGCAGGCGCTCATCAGCGAGATGAACAAGGTGCTGCGCAGGCAGTACCGCAAACAGGGCAACGAGCAAGCGGCCACCGATGACCTCATCGCGCCGGAACTCGCCGCGCCGCAACCCGAGGTGGAGGACCTCGGCACCACGCCGCAGGAACGCGAGCTTCTGAGGATCCTACTCTCCTATGGGCACGAGCGCATTGTGGTACCCTTCGTCACGGATGAGGGAGGACAGGAAGAAGAAGAGATGAGTCTTGCCGAAACAATGTTCGAAATGCTTGCAGTCGATGACCTTCTCATGGACCAGCCACTCTACAAAGAGATCTACTTGAACTACAGGCACGAGAGCAATCTCGGCACCAGCATAGGTGAAACGTTCTATGTGGCGCATGACCGCAAGGAATGGCAGGAAGTCGCAATTGAATTATTGACTGAGAAGTACACATTAAGTCACAACTGGATGGACCGGCACCGGATCCATGTGAAACGGGATAGGACGGATTTGCTCAAGGCACTTACCAATGCCATCAACGGTTTGAAGTTGAAGCGTGTCACGCGAATGTTGACTGACCTATCAACTGCAATTGGTCGCGCCGGAGAGGAGGAGATCGCCCCACTCATGAAGGAGAAGATCCTCTTGCAGAAGATCCGAGGACAGTTGGCGGAGATCATGGGTAGACCTATTCCGGTGTAGAAGCCGAATACCTTCGCCCCATGCCCGCCGACCACGCGCACCACCACCACGCGGGTCATCCACACGACCACGCTCACGGCCATGTGAGCGCGGCCAGCGCCCACGCTCTTCGCCTCGCCTTCTTCGTCAACTTCGCCTTCACCATCGTGGAGGTCATCGGCGGATGGTGGACAGGTAGTATAGCTGTGCTAACCGATGCCATGCACGATGCGGGTGATTGCCTGGTGCTGGGCACGGCGTGGTACCTGCAGCGCATCGCGATGAAGGACCGCGACACGCAGTACAGCTATGGCTACGGGCGCTACAGCATGCTCGGCGGATGGCTCACCAGCGTGGTGCTCATCGTGGGCGCGATCGGGATGCTCGTGGTGAGCATTCCGAAGTTGTGGGAGCATTCCACGCCGAATTCGTTGGGCATGATCGGCATGGCGATCTTCGGCCTGGCCATGAACGGCTTCGCGGCATGGAAGCTCCACGGCGGCGCGACGTTGAACGAGCGTGGCGCGTACCTGCATTTGATGGAGGACGTGCTCGGATGGGCGGCAGTGCTCATCGGTGGCATCGTCATTTACTTCTTCGGATGGGTCATCGTCGATCCGATCCTCAGCATCGCCATCAGCGTGTACATCCTGTTCAACGCGGTGGGCACCTTGCGGAAGGGCACGGGGATCCTCATGCAGGAGATCCCGCCGGGGATCGATCAGGAAGCCGTGCATGCGAAGTTGATGGCGATCCCGCACGTCACCGACCTGCACGACCAGCACACGTGGACACTGGATGGCAGATTCATCGTGCATACCGTGCATATCGTGGTCGCCGATGTGGACCACAAGGAGGCGCTGGTGATCAAGAGCCGCGCCCGCGAGGAATTGCAAGCGCTGGGCATTCACCACGCCACCATCGAACTGGAATGGGCCGATGAGCACTGCGGCTTACAACACCATTGATCCATGCGCAAGACCCTCTTCCAACTGCTCGCGCGCCTCAACAAGCTGCTCCTTCCGAAGCTGTGGCACAAGGACCTCACGCGCCTGAGCAAAACGCAGAAGGCGATCGTGGGTTATAGGATCTGGGTGACGAAGAACGCGTTGTGATCCGCCGAGATCAAGAAGAGGTTCATCCGCAGATTACGCAGATGGGCCTGCCTACCGGCGGCCATGATCCATTGAAGCGGCTTCTTGCATTCCGCTCGCGGTAGCGAGCGTATCTGCGAAATCTGCGGATGTATTTCCCCTGCGGTCTCTGCGTTCTCACGGGATCCACTTCCCCTTTCCGAAATCCGGTTTGCGCTTTTCGAGGAACGCATTACGCCCCTCCTTCGCTTCATCGGTCATGTACGCGAGGCGTGTGGCTTCACCGGCGAAGACCTGCTGGCCCACCATGCCATCATCCGTGAGATTGAAGGCGAACTTGAGCATCTTGATCGACGTCGGTGATTTCGCGAGGATCTCCTGCGCCCATTCCCACGCGGTGCTCTCCAATGCGGCGTGCGGCACGGATGCGTTCACCATACCCATCTCGTACGCACGATCAGCGGTGATGTCGCGACCGAGGAAGAAGATCTCCCGCGCGCGTTTCTGCCCTACCATCTTCGCGAGGTACGCGCTGCCGTAGCCGCCGTCGAAGCTCGTCACATCGGCATCGGTCTGTTTGAAGAGCGCGTGTTCTTTGCTCGCGATGCTGAGGTCGCACACCACGTGCAAACTGTGTCCGCCGCCAACGGCCCAGCCCGGCACCACGGCGATCACCACCTTCGGCATGAAGCGGATCTGGCGCTGCACTTCGAGGATGTTCAATCGCGGCATGCCGGCGTCGTCCACATAGCCTTGATGGCCTCGGTTGCGTTGATCACCGCCGCTGCAGAAGCTCCACACGCCATCCTTCGGGCTCGGCCCTTCGGCGCTGAAGAGCACCACGCCGATGTCGGTATCCTGGTGCGCATCATGGAAGGCCTGGAGCAATTCGCTCACCGTATGCGGACGGAACGCATTGCGCACTTCCGGGCGGTTGAAAGCGATGCGCGCCACGCCGCCGCTCTTGCGGTACGTGATGTCGGTGAACTCTTTCACTGTGCGCCAATCCGGTTTCGGAACGGCGGACTTCATGCGGGCTTTGGTCATGGATGATCAGGGGATTGGCCGCGGAGGCGCAGAGGCGCAAAGGAACTCAACCCGGTCTCAATGAGCCCTCTGCGTCTCTGCGGCCCAGCACGAAAGCCGCACACGCCACCGCGATGAAGAGCACCGGTAAGGTGTAGCGCTCCTCCACGCCGCGCTGCACGTAGGCGAGGTAGCCGATGTACGCGCACGCCCCCCATGCGCACCAGCGCAACGGTGCGGGAACGCGCAGCAACGCAGCGAGCAGCACAGCGATCATCAACGCGACGTGCAGGATCGCGGAGCACCAGCGCAGGAGTTCCATCAACGGCTTTCCGCGCAAGGTGCGTTGGAACAGGATGAGGTTCAGGTTCGAGTGCGCGATGAGGTCGCGAAGCACATGCAACGGAACGACCGCATGATGATGGAGAAGATGCGACCCGCGCCATTCGGAGGTGATGCGTTCGAGCGTTCGTTGGATCTCCTGCTCGGTCAGCGTAGTGTGCTTCAGTGTTCGATCAGCACCCATCAATGCAGGGGCGAGTTCCGTGCAGTTGAAACGTTGCCATTGCTGGAAGGTCGCGCGCAGTTCAGCGTCCTGTTGCGTAGTGAGCGATCCCAGCGGGGCGAGCTGGATGAACTGTGCGGCATACACGCTGGATGTATCGCATACCATCGCCGCACGGAAGGCCGGTTCGATCACGCCGTGGAATTGATCGCCACGCGCGCCCCAACTTTTCGCCAGATCCCAGAACGCACCATGCACCGGGCGATTGATCCCCGGCTCGTCCGCGCGATACACCGGGTGCAGACCGACAAGCTCCCCGCTCTTCGTCGCATTCCGCGCCCACCAGACCGCTGTGGGCATGAGCGCAAGCACGATCAGCAAGGCCATGCGCTGGAACGATCGTCCTTGTGCATGAAGTACCGGAACCAATGCCGCACCGACCCAGAGCAAGGCCGGCCGGGTAAGGACGAGCAGCGACCAGAGGGTCAAGGCGAACAGCATCCACTTCTTCGACTCTGTCCTGTGCGCCATCAACGATCCGCAAAGCACCGCGAGCGAGAGCGCAGGCGTCACGCCCTCCGTGAGCGTGTGGAAGAGGAAGCCGTGGAAGGTGGGCATCACCGCGAAGAGCAGACAGAGTGTCCATCGGATCAGCGGAGCGATGTCGTGCATGCGAAGCGTTTCCCACAGCAGCGCGACGACCAGCGCGTAGAGCATGCACTGGAACAGGATCAACAACCTCACCGAGGTCGTAGGTGGGAAGAAGAGCCGGGGCAGGAGGTACCACAGGCGATAGCCCGGCGCGCGCAGATCGGGCCGTGCAGGGAGCGCAGTGTTCACCAGGTCCGGACGATCGCCAAGCAGGGCATCCACCGCTTGCAGATAGGAAGCATCGTCCACGGCCATCACGGAACCGCCAGCGCTCACCTGTTGCGCGGTCATCGGATCGTGCAGCATCGCTTGGATGTTCCACCGGTTCCAACCCTGTGCGCACGCGAAGGCCACGAGGGCCAAGAACAGGTGCGTGCGATACCGACGGAGCATGAGGGGTCCCGACCACACGGGCGTGCTAAAAGTAGACGGGTATGTCACGCTGCCTTGCAGGGCTGGTCCTGCGTGTGCAGCTTGCGCCTCCCTTGGAACGAATGGAACACATGCATCGGAGTGCGTACGCGTTGGTGATCGGCCTGGTCCTTCACCTGCCCGCCATGGCGCAGGATCATGGAGCGAGGGTGAAGAAGCCAGCACGCTACGATGCGGCCGTGGAGGCGATCATCGTTCCGAACAACGATCCGCGTTACGCGCACCGGAACCCGGCAGTGTATGAACCGGTGGTGGTGATCCGGAACGAAGGCACGGATCCGCTCGACGCGATCTCGATCCGCTATGGCACGGACGGGTTCACCCAGCGCATGTACGCGTGGAACGGTCGCTTGGCGAAAGGCAGCACGGCAGAGGTACGTCTGCCACATCTCATCGATATGATGTCCGGTGAGAACGCCTTCACCGTGGTGCTTGGTGATCCGAACGGCCGCAAGGACCAGGACAAGAGCAACAATACCCTGAGCGTTCGGTTCAACTCCGCTGATGTGTTGGAGCCGCGCGCGACGGCGAGCCTGCGCACCGATGGTCGCTCCGGCGGACGGATGGAGTTGTCCAGCACTCGCGGCAAGTTGATCTGGGAACACCGCTGGAGCCGCACTGCGCCGGATACGTTCCTGCTCAAGGAGGTGATCATGTCGCCCGGCAGCTACGTCTTGATGGTCTTGGACAGCACCGATGGCGCGCATGCTTCCGTGAGGATCCGCAATGGGTCCGGTGTGTTGCAACAGGCCGTCCGCAGTTGTGGCGGCAGTGGGTGCGACTACCAGTTCCGCGTAGTGGAGGGTGCGGCGGGGAACGGATCGGCGGCCCCGGATGTAGTGCTCTTTGCCATACCGGGAAGGGGGAAGGCGATTTTGGATGTGTGGTCGGCAACAGCGTGTACGTACCGGATCCTGAACGATAGTGGCGAACCGATGGAGCTCGGTGATCTCCCCGCATCGCGGGAATCATCCGTGCCCATTGATCTCTCCGGCAGACCGGCAGGAACTTACCACATGGAGGTGTCGACCAACGGCGTGGTCATCTTCAGTGATGTGATCCGTGTGCCCTGATCCGTGAGCGCGGTCCGCGATGGCACCTACTTTCGCGGCCTGCTATCCCGGCCCCATAGTTCAATGGATAGAATAGGAGTTTCCTAAACTCTAGATCCAGGTTCGACTCCTGGTGGGGTCACCATTTCGCCGGGTTCGGCCCGGGCGCTTCCACCCCTCAACACCGCGCTGTGTGAAAGTGCGCCGCGTCCGCGCCGGGCGCGGGAAAGCACCCTTCTACCTTCGGCCGGGGCATACCTACGACCGTATGCCCTTAGCACCATATGCGCATCGTTGCGTCGGCCGTCCTGTTCATCGCCATCCTTCCGGGTGCATTCGCGCAACCGCCCAATAGCGATTGCGCCACTGCCGCCCTGCTCTGTGCGCAACAGCCGATCGCGGGGAACAACACCGGTGCCACCGGCGTGCTGCCCGGCTTCTGTCCGTCCACGGACCTGCTGCTCTGGTACACCTTCACCACCAACAGCGTGGGCGGGGTCGTGAATGTGGAGATCAGCGGGATCAACTGTCCGGTGGTGGCCGGGATGGATGATGAGATGAGTGTGGTGGTCCTTGCCGGCAATGGTTCGTGTTTGCCGGCATCATTCACTGCGGTCTCGGCCTGTACCCAAAGTGGTTCCCTCTTTTCCGCCACGACCCAAGCACTCACACCCAACACGCAGTATTGGGTGGTGGTGGCCGGTGCCATGGGTGGTGGTGCCACCATCACGGCGCAATGCGGGTTCAACATCACGCTCTCCGGTCCGGGAATGAACATCGTGGGCGTGGATTTCGACGCCGGACCCGATGTGGAGATCCCGGAAGGCGGTGCCACCCAATTGCATGTGACGGGCGGAACCACCTATTCCTGGTCGCCCACTTCAGGCCTGAGCGGCAACTCCATTCCGGACCCCATCGCTAATCCGGCCAGTACCACCGCGTACGAGGTCACCACCGTCATCAATGGTTGCACGTATGTGGATACGGTGATCGTGGATATCATCCGTTTGATCGATCCGCCCAACACCTTCACGCCGAATGGCGATGGCATCAACGACGTGTGGGATGTCCCGGGCATCGTCGATTATCCGGGATCGGAGGTGCTGATCTACGATCGTTGGGGACAGCGCGTGTTCGCCAGCAACGGGTACCGGGAACCGTGGGATGGAACGAACAAAGGCAGGCCGCTTTCCGAAGGGACCTACTACTACTACATCCAGTTGAACGAGCTCGAGGGTCGGTCCGCACCCTACTCGGGCTTCATCTCCATTGTCCGATGAAGCGCCACGCACTGCTCCTGATGATGCTGTCGGCGTTCGCCGCGCAGGGGCAACAGCTTTCGCAATACACGCAGTACGTGTTCAACCAGTTCAGCGTGAACCCGGCGGTGGCGGGCAGCAAGGACTGCTTGGATGTGCGCTTGGGTTACCGCAAGCAGTGGGTCGGGCTGGAAGGCGCACCGGTGACCGGCTGGGCGAGTTTGCATGGCACGATCAAGGCGAAAGGCAAGCCGTTCATGGCCAACAAGCACGGCATCGGGCTCTTCGTGGAAAGCGATAACGCGGGCAACTGGGGCTACACGCGCTTCCTGCTGGCCTACGCGTACCATATACAGATGTCCGGTGATTACTTCCTCTCCATGGGCGCCTTCGGCGGCGTACAGCAGATGAAGTACGACTTCGGCAATTCCACCACCGTACAGTTCGATGATCCCGCACTGAACGGAAAGGCCAGTGTGGTGGTCTTCCCGGAGGTCACACCGGGGATCTTCCTCTACAACAAGGTCGCATGGGCCGGACTTTCCATGCACCAGGCCCTCGGCAACAAGATCAAGAACATCGGCTTGGATTCGAAGCTCGCACGCCAGTTCATGCTCTCCGGTGGATACAAGTATCGCATCGGCAAGAAGACGGCGTTGATCCCGAGCACCTTGTTGAAGTTCAGCAAGGGTGCGCCTCCTGCATGGGATGTGAATGCCATGGTGGAGTACAACCGGAAGTTCGCCATTGGTGCCGGATACCGCGCCGGTGATGCGCTCACACTCCTGATGAAGGTCGGCTTCGCGAAGTATTTCCAGCTAGGATACAGCTACGATATCACCACCTCGAAACTGCGCACGGTGAGTTCCAACACCCACGAAGTGATCCTCTCGATCATGCCGTGCGGTAAGGAGGACCTCAGCCGGAAGATGATCAACTGCCCTGCCTTCGATTAAGAACGAAAAATGGTCCATCCAGCACTCACCCGCAGCCTGCTCCTCGCATTCACGCTCAGCATCGGAGCATCGGCCTTCGCCCAGAAGGACGCACGCGGCAGCTATCATTGGGTGGGAGGTAATGGGGCTTGGTCCGATGCAACGCATTGGAGCCTCACGGCCGATGGGATCGGTGGCGCAGGTGTGCCACACGCCGGTGATGATGTCTTGATCGCACCGACAGCGGGAACGACGATCGCAGTGGAAGGACGTGCGCGTTGCAGCGATCTGCGTGTGAATGGTGAAGTTGCCTATGTACACATCACTGGCGATGCGCGCGCGAGCGTGGAGATCGGTGGTGATTGGGTGATGAAGGGAAGTGTGAACTGGGACCTGCGCGGAACGGTGAAGTTGGTTGGTGAGCGCAACGGTCGTGTGGTGGATCTGCGCGGCATTCCGGTGCAAAGTCCGGTGGTGGTGGCTGGTAGTGGGAACTGGACTGTGATCAGCGACATGGTGCTCGCGAATGGTGATCTCACCTTACGTGAAGGATCACTCCTAGCGACGGCAGGCAGTGTGAAAGCGCGGAACCTCTGCGCGGAAGGCCACGCACCGAAACAGTTCGATGCGGGCCGATCCGTGGTGTTATTGGATGTGGAGCCGGACCTGAACGCCCTTGCCGGGATCGTGCGATCGAACGGATCCACACTCGCTGTAGCCGGTGTCCGACGCGAGTGGGGCGAAGCGATCCCACCACCAGCCGATCCCGCGCGCGATGTGAATGTGTGCGGAACGGGAGCGGGCCAAACACCATTCACTGCCACCACTTCGGCACTGACGAATTTCAACGGATTCAATGTGCGCTGTCGCGGGCAATGCAATGCCACCATCACGGTGAACGTGACAGGCGGCATTGGTCCGTTCACCTACTCGTGGCTCTTCGGTGGGCCGGGTACCCAGACGTGGGTCGGCGCGTGCGGTGGGCCGCAAATTGTGGTCGTTACCGACCAAGGCCAGGGCGTTTCGTGTGGGGTCTCGCTCAACGTCACGGAACCCGCGCCGCTCGGTGTGATCTTCTTCGGGCCTGGAACGCCCCCGACATGCGCTGACGTGTGCAATGGTACCCGGACCGCGCTGGCGATCGGTGGAGTGCCGCCACACGGCTATTCCTGGAACAACGGAGCAGGAACGAATTCGAGTTTCTCGCAACTCTGCGCCGGGGTGAATACCCTGCGGATCACGGATGCCAACATGTGCATCTTCGATACCACCTTCACCTTCAACCTGCTTCCGATATCGCCGAACCTTACGTTCACGAACACCTCGTGCTTCGGGGACTGCAACGGCACGGGCACGGTGAACCCGGCCGGTGGCACGCCGCCGTTCATCATTACATGGACACCGGCTCCATCTGCTGGTCAAGGCACTACCAATGCAACCGGTTTCTGCGCCGGGAACCACAGCGTACTTCTCGTGGATGCGAATGGTTGTGATACGACGCTCGTGTTCGAGATCCTTCAGCCGCCGCCGATCATACCGAACGTGTTGATCACGGACGCCAGTTGCTTCGGCGTCTGTGATGGCAGTGCAACGGTGACACCATCAGGAGCTCCAGGACCATACTCCTTCCTCTGGGCACCGCCGCCGGGTGGTGGACAGAACACCGGAAGCGCGACAGGACTCTGCGCGGGTCCTTACACGGTGTTGATCACCGACCTGAGCAGCGGGTGTGATACGCTCGTACCGATCACGATCACCTCGCCACCAGCGATCGATGTGCAAGGCGTTGTGACGGATGCCACATGCAGTGATGCGTGCAACGGATCGATCGCGATCACGATCACCGGGATCGTTCTGCCGTACACGATCGTTTGGTCACCAGCGCCTGCGGTCGGGCAAGGAACGGTGAATGTGTCCGGGCTATGTGCAGGGCCTTATCAAGTGACCGTGACCACACCATCGGGTTGCGATACCACGGTGATCTTCATTGTGAATGCGCCACCGCCGCTTGATGTGTCATCCACCGTGACCGATGCGTCGTGCGCCGGTGTGTGCGATGGTGAAGTGATCCTCGTGGTCACAGGCGGTATAGGGCCGTACAACTTCACCTGGACACCGAACCCCGGTGGCGGGCAAGGCACTCCGCAAGCCACCGGACTCTGCGCCGGACCGGGAAGTGTGTTGGTGACCGATGCGAACGGGTGCGATACCACGGTCACCTTCCTGATCAACGAACCACCGCCACTGATCGCCACGCCGAGCCACACGGACGTGACCTGCGGCGGATCCTGCGATGGCACGGCGACCGTGGCCGTTTCGGGCGGAACATCGCCGTACACCTATGTATGGTCTCCTGCTCCTCCTGTCGGCCAAGGAACCAATGCCGCGAGCGAGTTGTGCGCCGGTCCGATCAGCGTGCTCATCACCGATGCGCATGGTTGTACGCTCACGGTTCCGTTCACGATCCTTGATGCGGTTCCGATCACCCTTTCATTGCAGGTGTTACCGGCTTCTTGTCCGGGCGTATGTGATGGCAGCGCCGGAGTGATCGCGGGTGGTGGAGTATCACCATATACCTATGTATGGTCACCCGCACCCGGTGCTGGACAAGGCACGCCCAATGCTACGGGACTTTGTCCGCAGGCATACACACTCACCGTTGCGGATGCGTTGGGTTGTGATACCACGATCACGTTCACAGTTCCTGCTCCGCCGCCCATTGTAGCGAGCGGCGTGGTGACCGATGTAACGTGCGCCGGTGATTGCAATGGCAGCATTGTCCTCACAGTGAGCGGAGGGAACGGATCCTTCACCTATGTATGGACTCCTGCTCCTTTAGTAGGACAAGGAACCATCTCCGCCTCCGGTCTTTGCGCTGGTCCGTGGAGCGTGACGATCATCAGCGGTGCGTGCGACACGACGTTGATGTTCGTGGTCGATGAACCATTACCACTCAACGCTTCCGTGACCACTACGGATCCGACCTGCTCGGGTTTGTGTGATGGAACGGCGACGCTGGTGGTTTCCGGCGGCACATCACCTTATGGCATGGTATGGAGTCCCGCACCCGGTGGTGGACAAGGAACCTTGAACGCCACCGATCTCTGTCCGGGTAATTACAGCGTGACCGTGACGGATGCGGCAGGATGTGATACCACGATCACCTTCATCATCAATGATCCGACCCCGATCGACCCGGCGTTGGTGACCACCCCGGCGAGTTGCGGTGGTGCATGTGATGGAACCGCTACTTCAACGCCCACCGGCGGAACGGGTCCATATACCTACGACTGGCAACCGCCACCGGGAGGTGGACAGGGAATGCCTGCGGCGACCGGTTTCTGTCCCGGGGCCTATATGCTCACCATCACCGATGCGGTGGGTTGTGCGGTGGACTTCCCCTTCGCGATCAGCACACCGTCGGGTATCGATGCGGTGGCGACACCAACGCCCGCGAGTTGCGGGAATTCCTGTGATGGATCGATCGCCGTGGTGACCTCCGGAGGAGTGCCGGCCTATTCCTATTTGTGGACGCCGCAGCCGGGCAGCGGTCAGGGCACTCCGAATGCAGGTGGTCTGTGTCCGGGTATCTGGTCCTTGCAGATCACCGACGCTGCACAGTGTGATACGGTGCTGATGATCACGATCACCTCACCACCCGCGATCGTGCCGAACGAAAGCCACACCAATGAGAACTGTTTCGGTCCGTGCAATGGAACAGCGACCGTGGCACCAAGCGGTGGACAAGCACCATTCTCCTACTTGTGGATACCGAACCCACCCGTGGGACAGGGAACGCCGAGTGCATCGAACATGTGCCCAGGGATCTGGTCCGTGTTGATCACAGATGCGTCCGGATGCGACACCACGGTGGTGTTCGATATCCTGGCCAAGGTGCCGGTGTCCGACAATCTGATCATCACGCCATCACCGTGCGCGAATATGTGCGGGGGATCGGCTTCCGTATCACCGAGTGGAGGCATACCGCCTTACACGTATGTATGGACACCTGTCCCAGCAGTGGGCCAAGGCACACCGACCGCGAGCGGATTGTGCATCGGCCTTTGGACGATCCAGGTCTTCGATGCCGTCGGTTGTCAGAGTTCCACCACCTTCTTCTTGAATTCACCACCGCCGATCACCGGTGCACCAACGACCACACCGGAAACGTGTGCCGGTGCCTGTAGCGGAACAGCCACAGTGGCGCCTGCTGGTGGCACGGGCAACATCACGATCCTCTGGCAGCCTGCACCCGGCGGCGGACAGGGAACCACCACCGCCACCGGTTTGTGTGCCGGTGTGAACTACACGGTCACCCTCACCGATGACAATGGCTGCGTGCAGACCTTCCCCTTCACGATCCAACCGTTCACGGCGATCCTTGCCAACAGCAGCAGTACGCCGGTGACTTGTAATGGCGTGTGCAATGGAACGGCAACGGTCGGGCCGACCGGAGGTCAGCCACCGTACACCTATATATGGTCGCCGGAACCCGGCACCGGCCAAGGAACTCCGATGGCCACCGGCTTGTGTGCTGGTGTGTACACGGTGACGATCGCGGATCAAGCGGGATGCACGATCGACGCTGACATCCTCATCACCGGTCCGGATGCGATCGTCGATAATGCGACGGTCTCAGTGATCTCTTGCGCCGCGCAATGCAATGGATCCGTTCAACTTGCACCGAGCGGTGGAGTCGGTCCATACTCCTATGTGTGGTCTCCTGTTCCACCGAACGGACAAGGGCAGCCGAATGCGACCGGGCTTTGCGCGGGAACATGGAACGTGATCATCACGGATGCGAACGGGTGTAACGCGCCATTCTCCTATGTGCTCACCGAACCAACGCAGCTAACGTTGCTTGCTTCATCCACAGCGAGTGAATGCCAGATCTGTATTGGAACCGCTTCGGCCGTAGTGAATGGTGGAACGGCACCGTACGTGATCACGTGGACGAACGGCTTGGGCGTTGTGATCGGCAATGTGGCTGACCTCACGGATCTATGTGCGGGGATCTACACGGTGCATGCGGTGGATGCGAACGGCTGCAGCCTACAGCAAGCCGTCGCGATCACCGACTCCAACGGCGAGGTACTGACAACGACGGATGGAACCACCTCATGTCCGAACACATGTGATGGTTCCGTGAGCGTGGACTTCAATTGTGCGGATCCACTTTGCACGATCGCCTGGTTCGATGCGCAGGGGAATGATCTGGGCCAAAGCAGCAATTCGCTCTCGGGTCTTTGCCCCGGCGATTACATCGTTCAGGTCACGAATGCATCGGGGTGCGTGAGTATCGACACGGCAACGGTCATCGCTCCACCGCCGACGAACCTCCTTGTCAGTTCATCGCCGGTCACCTGCGCGGGTCTGTGCAATGGAACGGCGACGGTCGGCGTGAATGGAGGGATCCCGCCATACGTGTACATATGGTCACCCGAACCGGGTGGTGGACAAGGAACACCGATGGCCACTGGCCTGTGTGCGCAAGTGTACACGGTGCTGATCAGCGATGGCGGCGGATGCGATACCACCGCGCAAGTGCTCATCACCGAACCACTTCCGTTGAATTCCGGAGCGGTGGTCATCGGCATTTCGTGTCCGGGACAATGTGATGCCAACGTGACCTTGATCACGAGTGGTGGCACTGGACCATACACCTATGTGTGGTCGCCCGTTCCGCCCAGCGGTCAAGGAGGATCCGGTGCGTTCGGCCTTTGCGCGGGTGATTGGACGGTGACCATCACGGACGCGAACAACTGTTCCATCACGGAGACATACACCATCATCGAACCGCAACCGATGCAGGTGAGCGTGAGCACTGTGCCAAGCACTTGTCCGAATTGCGACGGTCAAGCCACCGTGACGATCAACGGTGGAACACCACCGTATGATATCGCGTGGACGCTCGGCGGTGTGCTGGTAAGCACCGATGCTGCGGTCACGGATCTCTGCGGAGGATTGTACCTCCTCACTGTTTCGGACGTGAACGGTTGCGGTATCACGCAACCGGTGCAGATCCCCGATGCGAATGCGGAAGTGCTCACACCCACGAACGGCCAGACCACCTGTGCGAACCTGTGTGACGGAACCGTGAGCGTGAGTTTCGTGTGCAGCACACCGCCGTGCAACCTGGATTGGTTCGATCCACTGGGCAACCTGCTTGCGCAGAACCAATTGGTCCTCGACAACCTGTGCGTCGGCACCTACACCGCACAGGTCACCAACGGTAGTGGTTGCGTCAGCTTCGCGGATGCGATCGTCGTCCCATCGCTGGTGATCGTTCCCAACCTGAGTTCCACACCCGTGACCTGTTCCGGTGATTGTGATGGAACAGCTACGGTTGGGCCCACGGGCGGGATCGGGCCATACACCTATACATGGTCACCGGAGCCCGGTGGTGGACAAGGAACACCGATGGCCACCGGTCTATGCGCAGGTGTGTACACCGTGTTGATCGCTGACGCCGTGACGTGCGACACCACCGTGCAAGTGCTCATCCTTGGTCCGCCGCCGCTTGCGATCAACAGCAACGCGGTAGGCGTTTCCTGCGCAGGTGATTGCAATGGATCGGTGAGCGTGATCATAACCGGTGGTGTTGCGCCTTACACGTACGTGTGGTCTCCGAACCCGCCGAACGGACAAGGAACGGATAGCGCAAGTGGTTTGTGTGCAGGCACGATCACCCTTACAGTTACCGATGCGAACGGTTGTTCGATCTCGGATACCTACCAGATCATTGAACCTCTGCCGTTGGATGCCACCACGAGCAGCACGTTGAGCGAATGTGGTATCTGCAACGGCACAGGCACCATCACGCCTAGTGGTGGCACAGCGCCGTACTTCATCGTGTGGACCTCGGCGGTGGCATCATCGGCACGGATCCGATGATGACAGGCCTGTGTGCGGGATTGTATTCGGTGACGATCACGGATGCGAACAACTGTTCGATCACGCGACTAGTGGCGATCAGTGATAGCGATGGCGAGGTGACCACCATGACGGATGGGATCACCACTTGTCCTGGTGATTGCGACGGACAAGTGAGCGTGGACTTTGTTTGCTCGGATCCGGCATGCTCGATCATCTGGTTCGATTCGAACGGCAACGACCTGAATGAACCGGGCAACGTGCTTTCAAACCTCTGCGCCGGTCTCTACCTCGTACAGGTCACGAACGGTACCGGTTGCATCACCATCGATACAGCCTTCGTCACAGAGCCGGATCCGATCATACCGAACCTCAGCACGACGCCCGTTACGTGCAACGGCGCATGTGATGGTGTTGCTACGGTTGGGCCGACAGGCGGTCAGCCACCTTATGATTTCCTATGGGATCCCATGCCGCCGGTAGGACAAGGCACACCGCAGGCATTGCAACTCTGTGCAGGCACATGGTCGGTCACGATCAGTGATCTGGCCGGTTGTTCCATCGTGGTGGATGTGCTGATCCTGGAGCCCGCTCTTCTTACCGCTTCCTCCACCGTAACACCGATCACTTGTAATGGAGCATGTGATGGCGTGATCACGATGGTGCCGAATGGTGGCACGATCCCTTATTCATTCTTCTGGGATCCTGTTCCACCGAATGGCCAAGGTTCCGATACCGCGGATCAGCTATGCGCCGGAGACTGGAGCGTGACCATCACCGATGGCAACGGATGCGACACCACGTACACCTTCACACTTGTCGATCCCGAAGTGTTGGACGCACAAGTGAGTACCGTGGATGATGTTTGCTTCGGCGATTGCCAAGGCACAACGGATGTGGTGGTCACCGGTGGAACCGCACCGTACACGATCACTTGGTTCAGCGCCGGGATCCCGATCGCGCAGGACGTGACGGCGATCACAGAGCTCTGCGCAGGCGATTATTCCGTTCAGATCATCGACGCGAATGGTTGTTCGTTGACCGTTCCGTTCACCATCGCGCAAGGAACACCTATAGATGCGGGATTGCTCTTCACCAATGAGACCTGCTTCGGTCCATGTGATGGAACAGCAGCTGTCTCTCCAACGGGCGGTACCGGACCATACACCTACTTCTGGCAGCCGGAACCAGCAACAGGCCAAGGAACCGAACAAGTGACGGGCTTGTGTGCAGGACCGAATAGCGTGTTGATCACCGATGCGCTCGGTTGTGACACGACGTACACATTCACCGTGCTTCCGTTCCAGCCCATTGTGGACAACGCCTCGGTGTCCGATGTGAATTGCAACGGCGATTGCGATGGGTCCATCGTAACGACACCGACCGGCGGTATCGGCGCGTACACTTTCGTTTGGTCTCCTGAACCGCCGAACGGGCAAGGCACCGACCAAGCGACATCGCTCTGCCCGGGTATTTACGCGCTCACGATCACCGATGGTGTGGGATGCGACAGTGTTTTCATGTACACCATCACGGAACCGTCGGCACTGAACATCACGGTGGATCAGGTGACCGATGCGAGTTGCGCGGATGCAACGGATGGTGCGATCGCAGTAACGACCTCCGGCGGTGTACCGATCTACACCTTCGCGTGGAGCGGTCCTGGAACATTCACCGCACAAATGGAGGATATCGGTTCACTCGCACCGGGTTCGTACACCTTGGTGGTGACCGACGACAACGGCTGCACGATCACGGTCAATGTGCAAGTGAACGCATTGATCACTGTGGTGGCCGACGCCGGTGCCGACCAGAACGAATGTGGCGGAGTGGCCATTACCTTGGATGGATCCAACAGCACCGGAGCCGTCAACTATGTGTGGACGGATGACCAAGGAAATGTGGTCGGCAATACGGCCACCGTGGATCTCGGTGTCCTGCAGAACGGCACGTACACCTACACGCTCACGGTCTCCGATGGTCCGTGTACCGCCTCGGATCAAGTGGTCCTTTCGATCCTTCAACTGCCGATCGCGAACGCAGGTCCGGACCACACCATCTTCCTGGGTGATGAGGTCACACTTGGTGGATCGCCCACCGGGCCACAAGGATCGACCTACGTATGGACACCGGATAGCTTGGTAAGCAATGCGACAGTGGCCGCCCCGACCAGCGCTCCGCCGACCACGACCTGGTTCACGGTAA
The DNA here is from genome assembly GCA_016721005.1 of Flavobacteriales bacterium. Lineage (GTDB taxonomy): Bacteria > Bacteroidota > Bacteroidia > Flavobacteriales_F > PHOS-HE28 > PHOS-HE28. The sequence goes on along the minus strand of JADKJM010000019.1, from coordinate 142,030 downwards.
CGGTCACTTCGCCCAACGGATGCGTGAGTCTGGACTCCGTGCTGGTGACCGTGATCCCCGAAGTGGTGATCCCCACGGGTTTCACGCCGAACGGTGATGGATGGAACGACACCTGGGTGATCGACTTCATCGACCTCTTCCCGGAATGTGAAGTGGAGATCTACAATCGCTGGGGCGAAATGCTCTTCCGGAGTGTGGGTTACCAACGCCCATGGGAAGGCAAGTACAACGGAGGCTTCGTTCCTGTGGGTACATACTACTACGTGATCAAGCTGAACGACCCGCGCTTCCCCGACGCATACACTGGTCCACTTACCGTGATCCGATAGCCCCATGCGAACCAAGCACCTCCTCTCCACGCTGGTCGCGATCGCCATGGTGATCGCAGCACACGCACAGCAACTGCCGCAGTTCACGCAGTACATGTTCAACGACTACATCTTCAACCAAGCGGTCGCAGGCAGTCGACCATTCTTCGAGTTGCGCAGTGGCCACCGCTACCAGTGGGTGGGTATTCAGGATGCGCCGCGCACCTTCACCCTGAGCGGCACCACACCACTCGGTGCCAAGATGGGTGTGGGCGGATACATTTTCACGGATATCGTTGGCCCCACACGGCGCACAGGGGTACAGGCCTCCTATGCCTATCATCTGCGCATCACCGAGGATCTGAAATTGTCGCTGGCGGTGTCCGGTGGAATGTTGCAGTTCCTTATCGATGGATCAAAGATCACCTTCCACGATCAGGGCGATCCGATCATCGATGATCAGTTGCGCGGCGAGTTGAAACCCGATGCCGCCTTCTCCTTCCTGTTCTATGCACCTCGCTATTGGTTCGGTGCTTCGGCTCCGCAGTTGTTGAACAACAAGGTCTATTTCCTCAATACGGACAACGGCACCTTGAGCCGGATGGATCGGCACTACTATGCCATGGGCGGCTATCGGTTTCCGGTAGGGGACGATCTGAAGATCGAACCCTCCTTCATGGTGAAGTTCGTGGACCCCGTTCCGGTGAAGGCGGATCTGACCTTGTTGGCCCGGTACCGCGATGCGTTCTGGATCGGGGCTTCCTACCGGACGAACGATGCCTGGTGCGCAATGTTGGGTTACTGGCATAAGCAGTCCTTCCAGTTCGGATACAGCTATGATATCATCACCAGCAACCTGAGCAACTACAGCACAGGCACGCACGAGATCATGTTGGCGGTCACCATCGGGAAGAAACCGGCGGAAGCTCCAGCGACTCCAAGCGCTCCTTAGACCAGCAGCGCCGTCAGGCAGGTAACGGCCTGTTGTTTTCAGGCGGGCACCGATCTCCGTCGATCGGTTCATGATAATGGTCGATTTTCCCTTTGCTGGTGGGCCTTTGAATTGACGCAGCCACGTCATAGGGACGTACTTTGCAACCCCCTACCGTAGATAGCCTTTCCATCTCCGTGCGATCGATCCAGCGAAGTTCTTCATTGCCGTTGACCGTTGCTGCGTGCGTGGCCTTCGCCCTTTTGCCGCGCCCAGGGTCCGCGCAGGTCTGCCTCGCCGACCATGATCAGCAGTTCGATTCCTGTACGGGGATGTTCTATGATTCGGGCGGTGCTACAGGTGATCATGGCAACAACGAGGATGTCACGGTGACCATCTGCCCGTCCGGTGGTGCTGGTTCCGGCCCGAGCACCTCGGTTCTTTTCCTCTCTTGGGCAATGGTTGGTGGGGCTCCCACCGATCAGCTCACCGTCTATGATGGTGATGCAGCGATCGGTCTGCCACTCGCAGTTGGCAACAACCTGAACTCGCTTGCGGGACAGACCTTCACGTCCACGCACGCATCGGGATGCTTGACCTTCCACTGGCAAAGTGATGCTTCGGGTACCGCAGCCGGATGGAGCGCTCGGATCACGACAGCACCGCATCCCGGGGACAACACGAACACATCCATCTGCTCGGCCGCATTACCGGTATCGCTGTTCTCCTTGTTGCAGGGCAGCCCGGACCCCGGTGGTTCATGGAAGGACCCGCTCGGCGTATCGCATGTGGACCTGTTCGATCCGGCCCTGGACCCCGGAGGCAATTGGACCTACACACAGTCCGGACCTACACCCTGCCCTCCTGCGAGCGCGATCCTTGGTATCACCAAGGTCACTGCACCGGATCCCGGTGTGAATTCCAACTTGAGCGTTTGCGCGAACCAAGGGCCGGTCTCCCTCTTCGCTGCGTTGGGCGGAACCCCTGACCCGGGAGGAACATGGACCGCTCCGGGTGGCGGCACGAACAATGGCACCTTCATTCCCGGAACGGATCCGGCGGGCGTATATACTTACACCGTTGCCGGGACATCACCATGCTTGTCCGCCTCAGCAACGGTCACGATCACAGTGAACCAACCGTCGAACGCCGGAACCAATGGAAGCACGACGGTTTGTAGCAACAATCCATCATTCGGGCTGATCACCATTCTCGGTGGAACCCCACAAGTTACCGGTGCATGGACTGGCCCTGGTGGATCTCCGGTCTCCGCCACCTACATCCCCGGCTCCAGTACACCCGGTGTTTACACGTACACCGTTCCGGGTACACCGCCTTGCCCTTCTGTTTTCGCGACGGTGACCGTCACACAGGTCACGGCGCCGAATGCGGGTATCGATCAGAGCATCACGGTTTGCAGCGATGATGCCACCTTCACGTTGATCAGCCAGTTGAACGGTACACCCGATGCAGGTGGCAGTTGGGTCGGTCCGGGCGGTGCGCACGTTCCGAACTTCAACCCGGCAACGGATGTGACCGGCCTTTACACCTATACGGTGAATGGCACCGCACCATGCGCCAACGCCAGTGCGGTCCTGAACATCACAGTACGTCAGGCGCCGAACTCAGGCACCAACGGTGTGGTTACCCTATGCAGCACCGACGGCGTGTTCACCTTGTTCGGAGCACTTGGCGGAAGTCCGGATGTCGGTGGTTCATGGCGTGATCCGGCGAACCAGCCACATTCCGGAAGTTTCACCCCGGGTACAAGCGCGCCAGGGGTCTATACCTATACGGTCGTTGGTCTTTCGCCTTGCGCGCCTGCGTCAAGTACGGTGACGGTCACGGTGAATACAGCGCCGAATGCCGGAACCGGCGTGCCTGTCACGCGCTGTTCGAACAACCCGTCGTTCAACTTGTTCAACCAGCTGGGTGGCACGCCTAACGCGGGCGGCTCATGGACCGGACCGCTTGGGGCACATTCAGCAACTTTCAACCCGGCGACCGATCAGCCCGGCGCATACACCTACACAGTGCTCGGTCAAGCGCCATGCGCCAATGCAAGCGCGATAGTGAACGTGACCGTGATCACCGCTCCGAACGCGGGTACGAATGGATCCACGACGGTATGCGGCAACGCAGCTCCGTTCGACCTTTTCGGACTTTTGGGCGGTACGCCGGACGGAACAGGTTCCTGGACCGGACCCGGCGGCGGTGGCGTGAGTAACACGTTCACACCCGGCACCTCAGCCGCCGGTGATTACGTGTATACGGTTCCTGGAACCGCTCCATGTGCGAATGCGCAAGCAACGGTCACGGTCACAGTGATCCCTCCACCGAACCCCGGAACGAACGGAACCATTACGCTGTGCAGCAATGCACCGTCCATAGATCTCTTCACACTACTGGGTGGATCACCACAAGCAGGCGGAACATGGACACGGCCCAGTGGTACAGCCCATTCGGGGACCTACGTACCGGCCACCGATGCTGGCGGTAATTACACGTATACCGTACAAGGCAATGCGCCATGCACCGCACTGACCGCGGTGGTGCAAGTGAACCGTGTGATCGCTCCGAACGCGGGTGTGAACGGCACGATCACGGTGTGCAGCACGAACAGTCCGTTCCTGTTGATCAACGTCCTCGGGGGAACGCCGAACGGTTCCGGTTCCTGGATCGATCCTTCCTTGGGGCCTATGAACGGGACCTTCAGCCCCGGCACAAGCGCGCCCGGCACCTACGCCTACATCGTACCCGGCACAGCCCCTTGTGTGAATGACACCGGATTCGTCACCGTGGTGGTGAACACCGCCCCGAACGCGGGCGTGAATTCAGCCATCACCGTGTGCAGCAGCGAAGCTGCGTTCCCGCTTGTTGACCAGCTAGGTGGAACCCCGGATGGCGGTGGAACATGGACCCGGCCGAACGGCACGGCGCATTCCGGAACGTTCACACCGGGCACTTCCGCTCCCGGTGGTTACACATACACTGTTCCGGGACAGACCCCCTGCGTTGCAGCAACGGCAGTGGTGGTGGTGAGTGTGAACCAGCAACCGGTAGCGGGCAGCAACGGCAGTTTCACGCGGTGCAGCACCAGTGGTCCGGTGGATCTGTTCAACCAATTGAACGGTAGCCCGGATGTGGGCGGGACGTGGATGGGGCCTGCGGGTGCGAGCTCCGGAGTCTTCATCCCCGGCACGTCGCAACCGGGCGATTATGTGTACACGGTGCTAGGCGTGGCGCCGTGCATCAACGCTTCCGCGACCGTAACAGCGATTGTGAACCAAGCGCCCAACGCAGGAGGCGATGGTGACCTTACCATTTGCCAGGGAACCGCCTCGGTGGATCTCTTCACCGGGCTCATCGGCCCCTATGATCAGTCTGGTGGTAGTCTGTGGACGGAAGAGGGTCCGCCCACGGGCCAGTTGAGCGGAAACTTCTTCACGCCTTCCTCGCTTCCGCCAGGGACCTATGAGTTCGAATACACCGTACCGGGGATCGGGCAGTGCAATCATGATGACGCACATGTCGATGTAACGATCGTGCCACAGCTTGAAGCCGGCTCCAACAGCAGTCCATCCGCGTGCAACAGCAGTAACCAGGTGAACCTCTTCAATCTGTTGGGTGGAAGTCCGCAACCGGGGGGGACGTGGATCGACCTGGATGCCACGGGAGGATTGACGGGGCAGTACTTCAACGCCACGCTGGTCACGCCCGGTTTGTATCATTTCCGGTACCGGTTGTCGGGGATCATCGGCTGCGATTCGGACTCGGCGGATGTGAACCTCAGCGTGATCGCGGCACCGAGTCCGTTCACGAACGGCAGCACGATCACGTGTAGCAGCAGTTCGCCGTTCACATTGCTCCAATTCCTCGGAGGGACACCACCGGGTGGCGGGAACTGGTTCATTGGTGCTCCGAACGAAACGCCATTCTCGGGAACCTATAACCCAGCCGCCAACGACCCCGGCGATTTCTATTACGTGGTGGACGGTACACCGCCTTGTGGGCAGGTGAGTGCACGCGTGACGGTCAGCGAAGTGCAAGCCCCGAACGCCGGAGGAAATGCTTCCATGGTCACGTGTTCCTCCGGGGCGCCATTCAACATGACGGCCTTGCTTCCGGGCAACCCGAGCCCGAACGGCACTTGGTACTTCAACATCCAGAACCATGACCCCATGTTCGTGCCCGGCGTGGATGTGCAAGGCATCTACGAGTACCGCGTACAAGGGCAGGCGCCATGCACACAAGCGGTGGCCTACCTCACGATTTCTGTGATCCCGGGTGCGAATGCGGGTTGTAACAGCTCTACCACGGTCTGTAGCGGCGCACCGCAGTTCCTCCTGTTCAACGCACTCACCTGCAACCCGCAGAACGGCGGTTTTTGGCTGGGCCCTGATCTGCTTTTGCACAACGGCACGTTCAACCCGGCTACGGATACGCCCGGAGACCACTACTACATCATCACGGGTCAATCACCTTGCGTCAACGACACGGCCTTGGTATCGGTCTTCGTGAACGATTCACCGAATGCAGGCACTTCCGGTGTCGGCTCCTTCTGCGGGTCCGCCTCCGCTCCCGGCCCTGCGGTGAACCTTATCACCTTATTGGGTGGAACGCCGGATCCATTCGGGACATGGATGGGACCTGCGCCGGGGAACCCCACATTCAGTGGGTTGTTCATTCCAGGCGTTTCCGCACCGGGCTCGTACACCTACACGGTCACCAATTCGTGTGGATCGGCAAGTGCGACGGTGAGCGTGCAAGTGAATGCACCAGCGAATGCGGGGTGCAACAACACGATCACGGTCTGTAGCATTACGCAGGCGTTTCCCATGGTGACGTTTTTAGGGTGCACTCCCACTTTTGGAGGTCAATGGACCGGGCCATTGCCGAACACGACAGTGGTCACAGGCGTTTTTTTACCAGGAACCACCACCCCGGGAACCTATCGCTATCGTGTGTTGGGCACCGGTGCATGCCCTGCAGCTACGGCACTTCTTACAGTGAACGTGAACCTCGCAGCCTTCGCAGGGAACCCCGCGAATCTCTCCCTGTGCAATACGGATGGCCAGGTGAACCTTTTCCCTTTGCTCGGCCCCGGTGCGCAAACGGGAGGTAGTTGGTTCCTGAACGGGATCACACCACACTCCGGCACCATTCTACCCAGCGTGGATGTGACTGGTAGCTATGTCTATCGGATCACCGGCGCCCCGGGATGTGCGGATCATGAAGCCTCGGTCTTCGTGCAGATCTCCACCGCACGGAACGCCGGGATCGATGGTCTGGCACAGGTATGCAGTGATGATGACCCCTTCTCGTTGATCCTTTTCATCACCGGAAACCCGGAACTGAACGGGAACTGGTTCGGGCCAACGGGGCTACCTCTCTCAGGCATCTATGATCCAGCGATCGACGATCCAGGACTGTACAAATACCGGTTGCCAGGCAATGGTGGTTGCGGGGCCGACTCGGCCTTTGTCACCGTATTCGAGAGCCAGGCCGTGGATGCGGGGGAGAACGGACAGACACAAGTGTGCAGCACCGACCCGCCGTTCGCCTTGTTCGGGTTCCTCACTGGAACACCTCAGACCGGAGGAAACTGGTTCGATCCCAATGGATCGCCGTTCACGGGAACGTATATACCCGGTGTCTCAGAGCCGGGAGTGTATAAGTACAAGCGCTTCGGAACCGCGCCATGCCCGAGCGATTCCGCGACCGTGACCGTCTTCCAGAACACCGCAGCGAATGCGGGGATCAGCACCTTGGCATCGTTGTGCTCCACGCAGCAGCAGGTGCTTTTGTTGTCGCTTTTGGGTGGCACGCCGGATAACAATGGATCCTGGACCTACAACAACGATCCACACGGTCCCTTCTTCGATCCCGCCGTGGATCTTCCGGGTGTTTATGTATACACGGTTGTTGGTGCGACCCCGTGCCCCACGGTAAGTGAACAGGTGGTGATCACGGTTACCACTGCGGCGAGCGCAGGTCTCCCTGGAAGCCTTTCCGCATGCGTGGACGCCAATGCGATCGAGTTGTTCGATGGGCTTGAAGGCGCTCCGAACAATGGGGGTGCTTGGACCACGAACTGCACATATGGCACTTTGTCCAATGGGATCTTCGACGCGACCGGAATGCCGCTGGATGCATCGTGTACTTTCACCTATACGCAGCCAGCGAACGGCCCTTGCGCGGCTACGAGCGCTACGGTCGAGGTGACCATCGTGGATGCATTGGACGCTGGTGCGGATAGTACGGTTCAAGCATGTCAGGGTCAGTTGGTGGATCTCTACGCATCGCTTGGCGGAACACCGCAACTAGGAGGTGTATGGGTGAATGTGGACAATGCACCGGGCTTCTTCGGTGGCGTGTTCCTCACAACGAACGCGACGGTGGGTGCTAGCTATCGATTCGACCATGTGCTTCCGGGCAGTGCGCAGTGCGCTGCGGATACTGCGCGGGTCACAGTGACGGTTCTGGAAGGCCCGTTTGCTGGATGTGATGGGTCCGTCAGCACATGCAGTAGTGATACTTCATCCGCCAATATGGCCACAGCCCTTACGTGTGGTCCCGATGGTGGTGGCAGTTGGTTCGCGCCGGATTGGACACCGCATTCGGGAACGTTCGACCCCACAGCGGATATGGCGGGAGCGTACCACTATGTCGTGAATGGGATCGGGGCTTGTCCGGCTGATACGGCCAACGTGGCCATGAGCATTACACAAGCCGCGAATGCAGGAAACGGTGCTTCTCTGAATATCTGCTCCACCGATACGTTTGTGAACCTGTTCACGCTGCTTGGTCCGAATGCGCAACCGGGGGGCAACTGGTTCTATGTCACCGGTAATGTTTCGCACAGTGGCATTTACAATCCAGCCGTGAATCTGGAAGGTATCTACCGGTATTGTGTGAACGCCACGTTGCCATGCGCTACGGAATGTGCGTTCATCAATGTGACAGAACCGCAAACGCCGAATGCCGGATGCAACGCTTCCGTCCTGCGCTGCTCCAGCCATGACCCGATCGATATGTTGGACGCCTTGGGATGCACTCCGCAGTCAGGTGGTACATGGGTCTATGTCACGGGCGGGGATGTTCCCCACAACAGCAATTTCTTCGACCCTGCTGTCGATCTTCCCGGGATATACCGGTACACGATCGCGGGCGTGGCCCCATGTGCGGAGGCCAGTGCGCTGCTGGATGTTAGCGTGGTGCCTGCTGGTAATGCAGGAGTAAGCAGCACGGTGAACGCATGTGTGGCGCAGACGGAGGTGGATGTCTTCGCTGCCTTGGGCCCGAATGCGCAAGCAGGCGGTACTTGGACGGACCAGAATACCTCCGGAGCGTTGACCGGGAACATCTTCAACCCTTCTGTGGCAGGGAATGGATCGTGGCCTTTGATCTATACCATCCTCGGTGTCGGTCCGTGTTCAACGGTTTCGAGTACGGTCACGGTGGCGGTAGGCGTTGGAGGAAATGCCGGTGCGGATAGCGCGGTGGTGGTCTGCGGTTCCGAAACGTCGTACAACCTGTTCAATGCGTTGGGCGGCAACCCGACAGTCGGTGGTGCGTGGAGCCCGATCGCTGGTGGAGGCCAGGCTCTGCTACCCGGCGGTTTCCTGAACGCCACTCTGCTGCCGATCGGCGGAGCCACCGCGTATGTGTACACCATCACGGATCCCGGTTGCGGTGAAGTGACCGCTGTGGTGCAAGTGACCGCGATCGAATTCCCCGAACCCGGGACCGGCACCAGCCTGACGCTTTGCGTGACGAGCGATCCGGTCAACCTCTTTACGCAGTTGGGTGGATCACCTGATATGGGTGGCATTTGGACGAACCCATCGAACCAAGTACACACCGTAGTATTCGATCCAGGTACGGATCCGGCCGGCAACTACACCTACACCGTTCTCGGCAACGCACCTTGTCCGAATGCCAGTGCCGTGGTGGCCATCACGGTGAATATGCCACCGAACGCGGGTACGAACGGTGAACTCCTCGGTTGCGATACGCTTTCATCACTCGATCTCTTCAGCGGTCTGCTGGGTGCGCCTTCCGTGGGCGGATCCTGGGAGGACCTGGATGGCAGCGGCGGTTTGGTCGGTGGTTCGTTGAACACCACACTTGTTGCACCGGGCGAGTACTACTTCCGATATACCGTAACCGTGGCGGGATGTGGATCCGCGACCGCACTCGTGAAAGTGACCGTTGTGACCAGCATCGATGTGATCGATAGGGCACTGGTCTGCAACGATCGCGATCGGACCTACACGGTAAGTTTCACCATTGAACAGGGTGATCCGGCCACCTACCTCGTCACCGGCCTTCCGGGATCCATCTCGGCGACCGCCCCTTACGTATTCACCAGTGAACCGCTGTTCACCAGCGAGTTGTTCGAGGTCTTCGTGCGTGATCAATACGCGTGTGGTGTGGTGCGCATCGCAGGAAGCACGCCATGTGATTTCTCCGAGGACGTGTTCATCCCGGAGAGCTTCTCGCCGAATGGTGATGGCACCAACGAACTGTTCCTGATCCCCGGCATCGAAGGGTATCCGGGCAACACCATCACCATCTTCAACCGGTGGGGAGCGAAGATGTACGAGGCCTCCGGCTACAACAACGTGAGCGTGGTGTGGGATGGCACGTCCGCCAATGGAAACGCTCCGGCGGGTACCTATTTCTATGTGCTGGAATTGGGCAACGGCAGTGATGCCTTCACCGGGTACATCTACCTGAACCGATGAGCGTGCGTCGGATCATATCGCTCTGCTGTTCGGCCATGCTGGCGTTGGTGTCAACACGCGCTATTGCGCAACAGGATCCGTTGTACAGCCAGTACATGTTCAACACGCTGGCCGTGAACCCGGGCTATGCGGGCAGCGCGGATGTGTTCACCGTGATGGCCTTGAGCCGCCACCAATGGGTGGGCTTCACCGGTGCACCGGCCACACAGACCATCCTGGCGCATACCCCGCTTCCATCCAAGAAGATGGGGCTCGGCCTGTCCATTGTGAACGACAAGATCGGCCCGACGCGACAGACGGGCATCTATGCGGACTACGCCTATCGCATACGCGTTGGAGCGAATGCCAAACTTTCTTTCGGCCTGAAGGGCGGCATGAACCTGTACCAAGCGGATCTCGCGAACCTGACCACCGTGGATCCGGATGCAGCGAACGTGAATGTGAAGGGGACCATGCTCCCGAATTTCGGCGCGGGCCTGTACTACCATACTCCCCGCTACTACGCAGGGATCAGTGTGCCCAAGTTGCTTGAGAACCATATTGACGCAGCGACGGCTTCCGGGGTCGTCACCTCCAGTGAGGTGCGGCATTGGTTCCTCATTGCGGGCTACGTGCTCGACATGAACCGCGGCTTGAAATTCAAACCATCCATCATGGTGCGGTCCGTTGAAGGTGCGCCGTTGTCGATGGATGTCAACCTGAACTTCCTCATTCGCGAGCGGATCTGGTTGGGCGGGATGTACCGCGTGGGCAACTCCTTCGGCGTGCTCGGCCAGTACCAGGTGAATGACCAGTTCCGGTTGGGCTATGCCTTCGACCTGACCACCACGAAACTCGGGGCGTACAACGCCGGCACGCACGAGATCATGCTCAATTACGATCTGCGGTTCTTCACCGGTCGAACCGTTTCTCCCCGCTATTTCTAGCTCATGCGCATGCGCCTCATAGCCGTATTGATGATCCTCCTTGGATCCATGCGGCTGTGCGCGCAGGGCAATGCGGACCCGTACGTGAAGGAAGCGGACAAGTACTATGAGCAGATGGCGTACGCCCGCGCAGCGGAGTTGTACCGAACGGCCACGGAACTGGGTGCGGTGAATGAGCACGTGACCAAGCGCTTGGCGGATTGCAGTATGCGCTTGGGGGATACGGTGGAGGCGGAACGTTGGTACGCGGTGGTGGTCAAATTCCTGAATCGCGAACCGAAGGACCTGTACAACTATGCCGAAGCGCTGAAGAGCAACGGCCGCTATGCCGAAGCCGAGGAATGGATGGACCGTTACCTGGCCTTGATGAATCCGGAAGGTGGCGAACAGCGGAGCAATCTCACCGGCTTCGCGAAGAAGTTCACCATGGACCAGCAGCGCTTCGTGGTGAAACCGACCGCGATCAATACGCCATATGCCGACATGGCGGCAGCATGGCTCGGCCCGGGCCGTGTGGTCTTCAGCAGCAGTCGGCGGGAGCCGGGTATCATCAAACGTTGGGCGGCATGGAACGGCCAACCCTTCCTCGACCTGTTCACTGCGAACGTGACCGCCGACGGCAACCTCGCATCACCCGAGCCGCTGGGCGGCAGCGTGAACACCAGGTATCATGAGGGTCCTGCCACGGCCAGCGCGAGCGGCGATGTGCTCTGGTTCACACGGAACAATTACTACAAGGGCCGGGCGCATCGAAGCCAACAAGGCATCAGCCGATTGGGGATCTACAAAGCGCGATCGAACGGGAATGGTTTCGGCGAAGAAGAACAGTTCCTGTACAACAACAGCGAAGTGTCCATCGCTCATCCCGCGCTTTCACCGAGCGGACGCAAGTTGTATTTCGTCAGCGACATGCCCGGTGGCTTCGGCGGCACGGATATCTATGTGTGCGAGGACCAAGGCGGCCAGTGGAGTGAACCGCGCAACCTCGGCCCCGCCATCAACACGCCGTACAATGAAGCATTCCCTTATGTCGCCGCGGACGGAGTACTCTACTTCTCCAGCAACGGGCACCCGGGGCTTGGCGGCATGGACATCTTCATGGCGAACAAAGGTTCCGATGGTGAGATCGCAGGAGCGTTGAACCTGGGCGCACCGATCAACAGCCCGAAGGACGACATGGCCTTCATCATCGACGCGGCGAACAAACGTGGCTACTTCACCAGTAACCGGCCCGGAGGTGCAGGAGATGATGACATCTATTCATTCGAAATGCTTGCCCCATTGCAGGAGCGTTATTTCTGCTCGGGAATGGTGATCGACGATGAGTACGAAACCGCAGTCCCCGATGCAGAGGTCCTTTTGTTGGATCCGGAAGGCAAGGAGCTGGAACATACCCGGACCGATGCCCACGGGGAATTCACATTCAGCGTGAAGCGGTCAAGCGCTTACCGGTTGGTGGCGAAAATGAAAGGGCGGTATGACGGTGAGCAACATGTGAGCACGGAGGGTATCGAGCGACAGTTGATCATCACGCGTGATATCCACCTCGTGCCGGATGCTGGTGTGCTGTTGCGCGGCGTGGTGCGAAAGGAGAAGGATGCCGGGTTCATCGCAGGAGCGAAGGTGACCGTGGTGAACCTGGCCAGCTTCCACAACGATGTGTACGTCGCCGGAGAGGGCGGGGACTTCTCCATGCGCTTGCAGACCAATGAGGATTTCGAGGTCCTGATCGAGCATCCCGGCTATTTCAGCATGAGCATCCCGATCACCACCGTGGGAATGAAGCAAGGGGTCTTCGATCTCGGAACGGAGAAGCCGATCGTGCTCGATCCGATCGTATCGGGCCAGCCCATCGCATTGAAGTACATCCGCTGGTCGAAGGGCAGCACGCAATTGGATCCCCAAGCGCGAGGGGAACTGGACCAGCTGGCCGATCGATTGAATGTGAACCCCGGTGTTTCGATCGAGATCGGTGTACACAGTGATGCGCGTGGGGATGCGGCGGAACAGGCACAGGTCACACAGCTTCGCGCAGATGCGATCGCCGCTTACCTACGGACGAAAGGGGTGCTCAAGGATCGGGTCCGCGCTCGTGGTTTCGGCTCGAGCCACCTGCTGAACCACTGCGCACCCGGCGTCCAGTGCAGCGAGGAGGAACATGCAGTGAATCGCCGCAACGAGTACACCGTTACTTCGGTGCAGCCGTAAGGCCGTGCTCTGGAAGGGCCAGGAAGGAATACTCCTGTTGAGTGAAGTGTTGCAGCACGCGCGGTAGCGCAACACGCAAGCGCTCCTCCGCTTTGGCACTATCGTGGAAGATGACGATCGACCCAGGTCGCGCATGATCGAGGACGTTCAACGCACACTGCTCCGGACCCACACGCACATCAAAGTCGGAACTGAGGATGTCCCACATCACCAGGTCGAACCGCTTCCGTAGTTGGTTGGCTTGCTTACGCGTGATCCGACCATAGGGTGGCCGGAAGAGGCGCGTGCCAACGAGCGGTTGTGCCCGGTCCACATCGTTGATGTACGTGCGACACGAGGTCCGCCACCCGTTCACATGGTCCCATGTGTGGTTCCCGATGGAGTGCCCATCATCCCGGATCCGTTCCATGATCGCTGGATGATCGTGCGCGTTCCTGCCGATGACGAAGAAGGTGGCCTTCGCGTTGAATTCCGCCAACCTATCCAGGACCCATGGTGTTACCTCCGGATGCGGGCCATCATCGAAGCTCAGATAGAGCGAGCGCTCCTCGCTGGGCATGCGCCAAAGGGCAGCAGGTGTGAGCCACCTCACCACTGCCGGTACGCGTGCCGGAAACATGGTCTGCGGATCGCTAGAAGCGCGCGCGCGTGGTCCGCCGCTCTTTCTGTTGCTCCTTGTTCAAGCGATAGAGCTGATCCAACGCGCGGAACCGATCCTCCAACTTCAACCCGAAGGTGGAATCCGCCACTGTGGCCGCCATCGCCAACCGCCCCATCACCTGGTAATTGATATCCGCCTCCTTGGCCACCTGCGCGGCAAAGCGCGGCTCCAAGCTCATGTACCAGTTCAGATTCTCCTCCATGATGGTGAAGATGGTCCCTGCCAGCGCGTTCCCCTTGATGCTGTCCCCGATGGAATAATAGGCTTCCACGGTAGGCAGTAGCACGCGGTCGAAGGGCACGTTGCGATCCGGCATCTTCTCCAAGCTCAGATCCAGGACCGTACGCGCGTCATCGTTCCGGCCCTCTTCGATCAGGGCTTCCGCAAGTGCGCTGAGTTGCAGGCGAAGGTTGGTGGTCATCCGCAGAATGTTCTCATCGAGGTAGATCTCCTCGGTAGTCTCCATGTTACCCCACTTGAACTTCTTCGTCACGACGCCGAACATGCGGTCCGTATCAACACGTCCCAAGCTTCCGGTGCGCGGATCGCTCGGTGTGTAGATGGGCACCACTCGATAAGTGAGGCCTTCGAGCTGGAAGTGGTCCTGTAGGCCGATGTAGCTGTCCGGGCCGGTGGTCACCGCGAAGTAGATGGGGCGCGTCCAATCGTTGTGCGCCAAAAGATCCAGCACCATGAAATGGTTCTTCATCACGGCACCCCGGCCGATCCGCCAGACCATGGCATCCTCGATGCGCGCGGTGTCCTTCAGGGCCACGGTACCGGTGGCAAGGACCTGCTCGCGATCCACCGGAATGCTGAAGGCATCCGCAGGGATGTATGCGAAACGCTCACCGCCGGAGCCACGCAGGTTCTTGTCATCAATGGCGAAGGCGATGGCTTTGCGCAGGTCCATCACATTGGGTTCCTTTTCGTTGCGTGGCACCAGGTAAACAGCGTCACGCGTGCCTTGGCGGTACTTGTCCGGCGGTATGGTGAAGGGAACCGGGTCGCTGGTGTATGCCTTGCGCCGCATCTGGTCGATGTACCAGTCGGTGTTGAGCAGGCTCAGGTTCACCACACGCACGTCGGTGCGGATACCCTCCACTTCCTGTGCGTACCAGAGTGGGAAAGTGTCGTTATCGCCGTTGGTGAAGAGGATCGCGTTCGGCGCGCAGCTTTCCAGGTAGTCGCTGGCGAGATCGCGTGCAGGAGTTCGATCGCTGCGGTCGTGATCGTCCCAGGTGCCGGCCACCATCACTAGGGGAACCGCCATACAAAGCACGGTGGCTAGCGTGGATATCACCGGGCTGTCGTTCCCGAGCAAACGGCCCAACGCGAAGAAGAGGGCGATGGACCCCACGCCGACGGTCGCCATCACGAAGAGGATGTAGGAGATCGCATGCGCATCACCAGCGAGCGACTCCACGAGGTACTTCAACAGCCCTAGGCCGAAGGCACTCGCGGCCACGATACCCAGATCACGTAAGGAGATCGAGCGCGCGGCATCATACAGGGCGAAAACGCCCAGACCTATCCAGAGTGCGAACGCATAGAAGGAGCCCACGTAGGCGTAGTCCCGTTCGCGTGGTTGGAAGGGCGTCTGGTTCAGGTAGATCACAATGGCTACGCCCGTGAAGAAGAAGAGCAGCATCAACACACTCCAATCACGGCCATGCCGCATGAGCTGGTAAACGAAACCGATCACGCCGAGGATCAAGGGCAAGAGGTAGAAATTGTTCAATCCCTTGTTCAAGGTCATGCTTCGCGGAAGCACGTCCTGGTTGCCAAGCCGTTCCGCATCGATGGCCTTGAAGCCCGTGAGCCAGTTGCCATCCATGATGTTGCCGGATCCCTGCTGGTCGTTCTGTCTTCCCACGAAATTCCACATGAAGTAGCGCCAGTACATCCAATCCATCTGGTAGGCGAAGAAGAAGCGCATGTTCTCCATCTGCGTGGGCTTGTAGATGCGCGTGGGATTGCCTTCGCGGTCCTTCCCACGCATAGCCGTGCCCTTGAACTCGCACCACTGTTTGTAGGCATCCGCATGACTCTTCTGGCTGCTGTACATCCGCGGGAAGAGCATGGTGAACTCCGGCTCATAGATGATCTCGCTCCCCTTGCGCGCATCCGTGATGATGTACTCGTGCTTCACCTCGTGGCCGGGATTCGCCGCGATGAAGTGGTCCACGCTCCAGCGGTCGTAGTACTTGGCCACCGTGCGTCCGTTCTTCTGCACCAGGTAGGTAGCGGTGTACACGGGGTTGCCGTCGCCGCGTTCGTTGGAGTACGGGCTGTCCCAGAATTGGCCGATCAACAACGGACGATCACCATACTGCTCGCGGTTCAAATAGCTCAACAGGTTGAACACGTTCTCCGGGTTGTTCTCATCGATCGGCGGATTGGCCGTGCTCCGGATCACGATCATCGCGTACGTGCTGTAGCCGACCAGGATCACGCTCACGCCCAAGATCACCGTATTCCACAGGACCCTTCCGGTACGCTGGGTCCAACGCACACCCCAAACCACCAGGCCGATAACCAGAAGTGCATACACCACCACACCCGTGTTGAACGGCATGCCCATGTCATTCACGAACAGCAATTCGAACCAGCCGCCCATTTTCACCAGGCCGGGGATGATGATCGCTTGGATCGTGCCGAGGATCACGGCGGAGACCACGAACGTGATCGCCACGCCCTTCAACGTGACCTCATGTCGCTTGAAGTAGTACACGAAGGCGATCGCGGGGATGCAAAGCAGGTTGAGCAAGTGAACACCGATGCTCAGGCCCATGAGGTAGGCGATCAGGATGAGCCACCGGATGTTGTGCGGTTCGTCGGCCACGCTTTCCCACTTGAGGATGGCCCAGAACACGATCGCCGTGAAGAAGCTGGACAATGCGTACACCTCGCCTTCCACCGCGCTGAACCAGAAGCTGTCGCTCCAGGTGTAGGCCAAAGCGCCCACGACCCCGCTTCCCAACACCGCGATCATGGCCCCCGTGGTGAGTTCGCGACCATCGCGCTCCGCCAGTTTCTTCGCCATGTGGGTGATGCTCCAGAACAGGAACAGGATGGTGAAGGCGGCCGCTAACGCGCTGAGCACGTTCATGGCCACCGGCACATTCTCCGGACTCACGAATGCGCTGGCCACGCGACCCATGATCATGAACAGGGGTGCGCCGGGCGGATGACCCACTTCCAACTTGTAGGCTGTGGCGATGAATTCCCCGCAGTCCCAGAAGCTTGCGGTGGGTTCGATGGTGGAGATATAGGTCCAGGCGGCCACCAGGAACACCAGCCAACCGGTAATGATGTTCAGCTTCTTGTAATTCATGGGATCCAATGAGGAAGCGGCGAAAATACCGAAAGAACCCGGCGGCCATGGATGCGGGCTTGGTGAGGGTTGAAGGAGATCGCTACATTTGCCGCGCTTTGCGAGAGCGGGGCGGTATTGACCGATGGTGTAACTGGCAACACGTCTGATTTTGGTTCAGAAGAGTCCAGGTTCGAGCCCTGGTCGGTCAACAAGATGAATGAAGCCCCGGAAGGGGCTTTGTTCATTCTAGAGAGTTGAACAGGGCGAGAAGCCTGTCCCGAGGCTTTGCGAGGGGAGCCCTGGTCGGTCAACAAGATGAATGAAGCCCCGGAAGGGGCTTTGTTCATTCTAGAGAGGTGAACAGGGCGAGAAGCCTGTCCCGAGGCTTTGCGAGGGGAGCCCCATGGTCAACAAGATGAATGAAGCCCCGGAAGGGGTTTGTTCATTCTAGGGAGGTGAATGGGGCGAGAAGCCTGCCGAGGCTTTGCGAGGGGAGCCTGTCGGTCAACAAGATGAATGAAGCCCCGGAAGGGGCTTGTTCATTCTAGAGAGTTGAACAGGCGAGAAGCCTGCCGAGGCTTTGCAGGGGAGCCTAGTCAACAAGATGAATGAAGCCCGGAAGGGGCTGTTCATTCTAGAGAGGTGAATGGGGCGAGAAGCCTGTCCGAGGCTTTGCGAGGGGAGCCCTGGTCGGTCAACAAGATGAATGAAGCCCCGGAAGGGGTTTTGTTCATTCTAGGGAGGTGAATGGGGCGAGAAGCCTGTCCCGAGGCTTTGCGAGGGGAGCCCTGGTCGGTCAACAAGATGAATGAAGCCCCGGAAGGGGCTTTGTTCATTCTAGAGAGTTGAACAGGGCGAGAAGCCTGTCCCGAGGCTTTGCGAGGGGAGCCCTGGTCGGTCAACAAGATGAATGAAGCCCCGGAAGGGGCTTTGTTCATTCTAGAGAGGTGAATGGGGCGAGAAGCCTGTCCCGTGCGAGGCGTGAGCGATGAGACGGGAAGCCGGATCCACGGAAGAGAAGCCCCGATGGCGCCGCTAGGAATGTCAGCAAGAGGGCGAAGAGGAAGATGACACTGATCGCATTACTTCACCGTGATGCCGAGTTCCTTCAGTTGGATCTCGTCGATCCGGCTCGGTGCATCGATCATCACATCGCGCCCGGCATTGTTCTTCGGGAAGGCGATGAACTCCCGGATGTCACTGCGGCCACCGAACAAGGCCACCCAGCGGTCGAATCCGAAGGCCGCGCCACCGTGCGGAGGTGCGCCATACTCGAAGGCGTCCAGCAGGAAGCCGAATTTGTATCGGGCTTCTTCGTCGGTGAAACCGAGCACGCGGAACATCGCTTCCTGCATGCTCCGGTCGTGGATGCGGATGCTGCCACCACCGATCTCGGTGCCATTGATCACCAGATCATAAGCGTTCGCCTTCACTGTACCGGGATCGCTTTCCAGCAAGTGTGTGTGCTCGGGGATAGGAGAGGTGAAGGGATGGTGCATCGCATGCCAGCGACCGCTTTCAACGTCCTGCTCCAGCAGCGGGAAGTCCACCACCCAAAGGGGCTTGAACACTTTCGGATCACGCAAGCCCAACAGATCACCGAGGTGCAGGCGCAGTTCGTTCAATTGCTTGCGCACCTTGTCCGTGCCACCGGCCATGATGCACAACAGGTCGCCCTGCTTCATGCCGAAGTACGCTGCCCATTGTTGGAGCTGTTCGGGTGCATAGAACTTGTCCACCGTGCTCTTCACCCCTTCGGCGGTCCACTTGACGAAGACGATGCCTGTGGCGCCGATCTGCGGGCGTTTCACAAAGTCGATGAGCGCATCAGTCTGCTTCCGGCTCCAATTCGCGCAGCCTTCGGCATTGATGCCTACGACCAACTCGGCATCATCGAAGACCTTGAAGCCCTTGCCCCTGACCAGATCAACGGGGGCGGTGAGGCTCTCGAACCGCATCCCGAACCGCAGGTCCGGCTTGTCGCAGCCGTAGTCGCGCATGGCTTCATCGTAGCTCATGCGCAAGAACGGCTCGCTGAAGTCCTTCCCAAGGATGCTCTTGAAGAGATGCTTCGCCAAGCCTTCGAACGCGTGGAGGATGTCCTCGCGTTCTACGAAGGCCATCTCGCAATCGATCTGGGTGAACTCGGGCTGGCGATCGGCGCGCAGGTCCTCATCGCGGAAGCACTTCACCAGTTGGAAGTAGCGATCGAAGCCAGCCACCATTAGCAACTGCTTGAAGGTCTGTGGACTTTGCGGCAACGCGTAGAACTCCCCTTGGTTCATGCGGCTGGGCACCACGAAATCGCGCGCCCCTTCCGGCGTGCTCTTGATCAGCACCGGTGTTTCCACCTCCAGGAAATTCTGTGCGCTCAGGTAGTTGCGTACCTCGATCGCCATGCGGTGCCGCAACTCGAAATTCTTCCGCACGATCGCGCGACGCAGATCCAGATAGCGGTACTTCATCCGCAACTCATCGCCTCCGTCGGTCTCTTCTTCGATCGTGAAGGGCGGCGTCTTGGCACTGTTCAGCACGGTGATGGCTGAGCAGAAGATCTCCACCTCGCCGGTGGGCATGTTCGCGTTCTTGCTCTGACGCTCCATCACGGTACCCGCCACCTGTACAACGAACTCGCGGCCGAGCGAACGAGCGGTTTCGCGCAGCACCGCATCACTTTCGGTATTGAAGGTGAGTTGCGTGATGCCATAGCGATCACGGAGATCAACGAAGGTCATGCCGCCCAGGTCGCGCGTGCGCTGCACCCACCCGGACAGGGTCACGGTCTTGCCAGCGTCGGATAGGCGGAGTTCGCCACAGGTGTGGGTGCGGTACATGCGTTCTTGAACGGAGCGCGAAAATAGGCCGCCGGACCGGGCTGCTCCTATGGTATTCGCATCAACGGGCCGTCACCGACCAGGCAACGAAGTCTCTCAGGAGCGCATCTTTGAGGAAACAACGGATCATGCGCGCCACCACGCTCTTCGCCCTCGCGCTTGTGTGTTCGACCTATGTAGCCAAGGCCTGTTCCTGTTTCGGTCCGTCCACGTTCTGCGAAACGCTTAACCCACCGTACGGACCCGGCTGGGATCCGTCGTGGTGGATCCCGGACAACATTGTACTTGGTGTAAAACTGAACACGGTGGACTATGGCGTGGACCTGCTCATCGTACAGGACTTCAGCGGTGGCTTCAAGGGCGGTGAGGTCATTCGTGTGTGGGGAGATTGCGGATTCCTGTGCCGGAGCTATAACACCGGTCCCGCCGATGGCGACACCGTGCTGTGGGGGATAAAGCCGTGCGACCTAGTGTTATAACCATGTAATAGATAAACTAATAGTGCTATATTCGCGGCATGGCACGAACTGCAAAACCGATCCCTGTAAGCGAAGAGCAACGCATGGAACTTGAGGCGATGGTCCGCTCCCACAAGTTGGAGCGTCGATACGGTCTGCGTGCGCAGGTGATCGTGTTGAGCCATGATGGTCACAGTCTGGATGGGATCATCAAGCGCACCGGGATGACCCGCCCTACGGTGAACAAGTGGCGCAACCGGTTCAGAAAACTGGGCGTAGCCGGGTTGAAGGACGCCCCTCGTCCGGGCAAGCCAGGAACGATCACTGCTCAGCAGAAGGCACGCGTGGTCCAGAAAGCGTGCGAGAAGCCTACGGGCGGCTATACCAATTGGTCTCAGGAGCGCATCGCATCAGAAGTGGGCATCAGTCAGAGCGCCGTTCATCTGATCCTCAAGCACGCTGATCTGAAACCGCACAAGACCGAGTACTGGTGCGGGAAAAGTCCTGACCCTGAATTCGAGTCCAAGATGCTCACCATCATCGGTCTGTATATGGACCCGCCAGCGAACGCCATCGTGTTGAGCGTGGACGAGAAAACTCAGATACAGGCACTGGACCGCACACAGCCGATACTCCCACTTCGGGCGGCACGCCCAAGCGCATGACGGCAACCTACAAGCGCAATGGTACCGTGGCCTCATGGCCGCCCTTGCCGTGCATACCGGAATGATAACCGCAACACCGGTCAAAGCCAACAACGCAACCACCTTCCTGACCTTCCTCAAGAAGCTCGACCGCACCTTCCGCAACAACCATCTGCACATCATCACGGACAATCTGGCCGTGCATAAATCCAAGGAGGTGAAGGCCTGGTTGAAACCCAAACGGAAGATCACCATGCACTTCACGCCCACCTACTCATCTTGGCTCAATCAGATCGAGATCTGGTTCAACATGCTGGCCAAGGACGTCTTGAAGAACGGCGTCTGGAAGTCCACCAAACAACTCGTCGACCAGATCATGGAGTACATCAGAACCTACAACGAGCAACGGGCGGCACCCTTCAAATGGACCTATGCTGGAAAAATCCGCGTCGTTTAGTTAATGAACTAATGGGTTATGACACTAGCGGGCAACCAGGCCTGTGGAGGAACCAACTTTGAACTGCCGGAGCACTACCAGCTTCCGGTTTGTGGTGTTTATTGGTTGGGATACAGCAACGGGGTCGTTTCCGGGCCGTTGTTTACCCAAGGCGAGAATGAAAGCGTTCCGATCTCCGCGTTCACGGACCTTGTGAATGGTTGTTTATCGCTGGGGGGTGTGGAACGCGTTACCCCGGAGGCAGGCGTTCAGTGTGCGGACGGGCAGGTCTTCATCACTACGACAGGAGGTTGGTCCGCTACGAAGCAGGTGTGTATCACCGATGCTGATGGCAGGCTTGTGCAGGAAGCGACCTTCAAGGGCGATCGGGTGAGCTTTCCGCTAGCCCGTCGATCGACCGGACTGTTGCTGGTTCGCATCAGCGACGGAGCGCGGAGCAGCACGCAAAGGATCCTGTTCGACTGAGCGCTCAATCCTTCTCGGCAAGCAGCCCGGCCTTGGCGGCCTGCAGCCCATCCATCACTTCGCCCACGGAGCGGGGATGCTCTAATCGTAGTGCTTCCAACCGCGCACGAAGGAGGCGGCCAACGAGCGCACGGCTCTCCCACTGTTCATCCGCCGGTATGATGTACCACGGTGCATGCGCTGCTGCGGTGGCCCCGATCGCCTGTTCGTACGCGACCATGTAGCGGTCCCAGTGCTGCCGTTCCTTCACATCGTTGGTGCTGAACTTCCAGTTCTTCGTCGGATCATCGATCCGGTCCAGGAAGCGCTTCTTCTGCTGGGCCTTGCTCATGTTCAGGAAGAACTTCATGATCACGGTGCCGTTGGTGGCCAAGTGCTCTTCGAAGGCGCGGATCGAGCGGTAGCGGGACTCCCAAAAGGCTTCATTCAGTTGCTCCACCGCCGTGATGCCTGGGATGTTCTGCCCCAGGATGAATTCCGGATGCACGCGTGTCACCAGCACTTCCTCATAGTGCGATCGGTTGTGGATGCCGATCTGCCCGCGCGTGGGCGCCGAAAGTGCGTGGCGCCACAGAAAATCGTGCGACCGCTCCAGTGTACTTGGTGCCTTGAAGCTCCATACGCGCACTCCCTGGGGGTTCACCCCGCTCATCACATGCCGGATGCAACTGTCCTTGCCCGCAGCGTCCATGGCTTGGAAGATCATCAGCACGGCATGCTTCCCCGAGGCGTAGAGCAGCTCTTGCAGATCGCTGATGCGCTCCTTGTCCTCCTCCAGCTGTTTTTTCAGTTCCTTCTTGTTGAGGTCTGTGGGCAGGTCGCTGGTGTGGTCCTTCAAGCGGAACGCGCCGGGCCGGGTGATGGCGAAGCGTGGGTCGGTGAGCAGGTCTGTCATCTTCCGCAAGCTATGGTATCGAGCCAATGAAGGAACGCACCAGGGACAGGTGTCCCTTGCTCACGACTAGTGTTATAACCATGTAATAGATAAACTAATAGTGCTATATTCGCGGCATGGCACGAACTGCAAAACCGATCCCTGTAAGCGAAGAGCAACGCATGGAACTTGAGGCGATGGTCCGCTCCCACAAGTTGGAGCGTCGATACGGTCTGCGTGCGCAGGTGATCGTGTTGAGCCATGATGGTCACAGTCTGGATGGGATCATCAAGCGCACCGGGATGACCCGCCCTACGGTGAACAAGTGGCGCAACCGGTTCAGAAAACTGGGCGTAGCCGGGTTGAAGGACGCCCCTCGTCCGGGCAAGCTATAAACGATCACTGCTCAGCAGAAGGCACGCGTGGTCCAGAAAGCGTGCGAGAAGCCTACGGGCGGCTATACCAATTGGTCTCAGGAGCGCATCGCATCAGAAGTGGGCATCAGTCAGAGCGCCGTTCATCCGATCCTCAAGCACGCTGATCTGAAACCGCACAAGACCGAGTACTGGTGCGGAAAAGTCCTGACCCTGAATTCGAGTCCAAGATGCTCACCATCATCGGTCTGTATATGGACCCGCCAGCGAACGCCATCGTGTTGAGCGTGGACGAGAAAACCCAGATACAGGCACTGGACCGCACACAGCCGATACTCCCACTTCGGGCGGGCACGCCCAAGCGCATGACGGCAACCTACAAGCGCAATGGTACCGTGGCCCTCATGGCCGCCCTTGCCGTGCATACCGGAATGATAACCGCAACACCGGTCAAAGCCAACAACGCAACCACCTTCCT
Organism: Flavobacteriales bacterium; assembly: GCA_016721005.1. Lineage (GTDB taxonomy): Bacteria > Bacteroidota > Bacteroidia > Flavobacteriales_F > PHOS-HE28 > PHOS-HE28. The sequence goes on along the minus strand of JADKJM010000019.1, from coordinate 118,343 downwards.
GACCTTCCTCAAGAAGCTCGACCGCACCTTCCGCAACAACCATCTGCACATCATCACGGACAATCTGGCCGTGCATAAATCCAAGGAGGTGAAGGCCTGGTTGAAACCCAAACGGAAGATCACCATGCACTTCACGCCCACCTACTCATCTTGGCTCAATCAGATCGAGATCTGGTTCAACATGCTGGCCAAGGACGTCTTGAAGAACGGCGTCTGGAAGTCCACCAAACAACTCGTCGACCAGATCATGGAGTACATCAGAACCTACAACGAGCAACGGGCGGCACCCTTCAAATGGACCTATGCTGGAAAAATCCGCGTCGTTTAGTTAATGAACTAATGGGTTATGACACTAGTTGCTCCGTCAGAGCGTCCTCCGCACCTCATTTATCCGACGGAGCTTCAGCGATGGCGAACTGGTCCCTCGCACTGTACAGCGGGCTATCGTATCGAGCAGCGCCTTGAAATTGAATTCCGAAGGGACTGGGACGCACCGGTTTCGGAACCTCGGAATAGCGCTCAACCCCGGAGCGGCCCCAGCGCCCGATCGGCCGCCTTCAGATCGAACGCTTCTGGATCGAACGAACCGCCGAGCCAAGATCGGATCTCCTTCTTTCGCTGGGGAGTGCCCGACCGCAGTCCTTCCAGCATTTCCGCATAGCCCCAAGCCCCTCCGCAATCCTCCGGTGGGCATGCGCCCGACCCTGCCGTGCAGCAGGGCAACTTCAAGCCTTGGACCTTCGTCGCCGAAAGCACCTTCGCCCTGATGTCGTGCATCCAGTCATCGCCGAAGTCGTACCAGTACACGAACTGCCCTTTGCTTTCCGGCAACAACTCGAACAGCCGGACGTTATCCTCCAAGATCATCTCGTCATCCGCGAAGAAGTCATCTTCGGGCTCCATCCCCACGCGCTTCTTGCCGATCTTGAATTCGTGCAAGTGGGCGTTCTCCCAACCCATCACGGCTTGGATGAAGTAATGCAGGTCAGCGAACGTGATGTCCGCGCGCACCACCATGGTGCGCTCCACCTTCGGATCGCAATTCTTCAGGGAGATCCGCAGTTCGAGAATATCGCCTGCGGTGAACGGTGTGGTGGCTGCCTTCGGCTTGCTCTTGGGAACGACCTTCATACCTGCTGGAGTCACAACGTCCCCCTTGCCTCCTGCTCCCGTTCGATCGCCTCGAACAGCGCCTTGAAGTTCCCCTTGCCGAAGCTCTTCGCGCCCTTGCGCTGGATGATCTCGAAGAACATCGTCGGGCGGTCCTCCACCGGCTTGGTGAAGAGTTGTAGCAGGTAGCCCTCGTCGTCGCGATCCACCAGGATGCCGAGTTCTGCCAAGGGTGCGAGATCCTCATCGATCGGGCCCACGCGGTCGAGCAATCCTTCGTAGTAGCTCGAAGGCACTTTCAAAAAGTCCACGCCGCGAGCCATCAGGTCGCGCACGGTCTTCACGATGTCATCCGTAGCCACCGCGATGTGCTGCACGCCGTCGCCGTTGTAGAAGTCGAGGTACTCCTCCACCTGGCTCTTCTTCTTGCCCTCGGCGGGTTCGTTGATCGGGAATTTGATGCGGCCGTTGCCGTTGCTCATCACCTTGCTCATCAGCGCGCTGTACTCCGTGCTGATGTCCTTGTCATCGAAGCTCAGCACGTTCGCGAAGCCCATCACCTCCTCGTAGAACTTCACCCATGTGTTCATCTGGTTCCAGCCCACGTTCGCCACCATGTGGTCCACGTATTTCAGGCCAGTGGTCGGCGGGTTGTACGCGCTCTTCCACGGCTTGTAGCCGGGCAGGAAGGCCCCGTGGTAGTTCTTGCGCTCAATGAAGATGTGTACGGTGTCACCGTACAACTTGATGCCGCTCTTCACCACTTCGCCGTCGGCGTCCTTCTCCGTCATCGGCTCGAAGTAGCTCACAGCGCCGCGCTTGATCACTTCCTCATACGCCTTGCGCGCATCGTCCACCCACAGCGCGATCACCTTCACGCCATCGCCGTGCTCGCGCAGGTGGTCGTTGATCGGGTTCTCCTTCGTGAGCGGCGTGGTGAGCACCAGACGGATCTTGTCCTGCACCAGCACGAAGCTGCTGCGGTCCTTCACGCCGGTCTCCAAACCCGCGTAGGCCAGGCTCTGGAAGCCGAAGGCCGTCTTGTAGAAGTGCGCGCTCTGCTTGGCGTTGCCGACGTACAGTTCGATGTAGTCGGTGCCGAGGAGGGGGAGGAAGTCGGCGGCTCCTGCCACCACTTTCTTCAGATCAGGGGTTGCGCTTTCGATGGGCATGTTGTGGGGATGTGTCGATCAGAAGATCAGACGATCAGAAAATGAAATGCCTGCTTGGCGTTCAATTGTCTGATCTTCTGATTGTCTCATTTTCTGATCAGGTTTGCGTTGCTTGTTGAGATGATCTTGTTCAGTACACGGATGATCGGAAGGAGGGAATCGAGGCAGTTCTTCGCCGAGGAGACGTTTCGAGCGGCACAGAGTAGAAGCCAATATTCGGTCTCATCAGCTTCCTTCAAGGAGATCTTCATCTTGTGGATGAAGTCCTTCAGGCTTTCACCGTTCTGGGCTTCTCGGACTAGCGCACCAACGGCAGTGCCGCTTCGAAAAAGCTGATTGGAAACGGCGAACTTCTTCTTCTCTTGAAGTTCTTCAGAAAGGTCCCAGATCGTAAGAGCGAATTGGAAGGTCATGGTCACGATCGCATTGTCCTTGTATCTCGCATTGTATGATGCTGGCCCCTCAGCGACCAAAGAGCCTCCGAGCAGGTCCTCGCTGACGACGGTGTTCTGCCACTCCTTGATATCAATGCTCCTCAGGTCCATTTTCTGATCGTCTGATCCTCTCATTTTCTGATCGACCTCACTCCAACCAACTCTTCCAATACTTCCCGTCGTCGATCTTCATCGCCTCCTCCGTCACCATCAGTGGCTTGAAGGTGTCCACCATCACAGCGAGTTCGTCGGTCTCCTTCTTGCCGATGCTGCGTTCCATTGCGCCGGGGTGCGGACCGTGCGGGATACCGGCGGGGTGCAATGACATATGTCCCGGCGCAATGTCATTGCGGCTCATGAAGTCGCCCTCCACGTAATAGAGGACCTCGTCCGCGTCGATGTTGCTGTGGTTGTACGGTGCTGGGATCGCCTGAGGATGGTAGTCGTAGAGGCGCGGCACGAAGCTGCACACCACGAAGGCGTCGGTCTCAAAAGTCTGGTGGATCGGTGGCGGCAGGTGTACGCGGCCGGTGATCGGCTCGAAGTCGTGGATGCTGAAGGCGTAGGGATAGTTGTAGCCGTCCCAGCCCACCACATCGAAGGGGTGCGTGGCGTAGGTGAACTCGTGCAGCATGCCCTGCTTCTTCACCTTCACGATGAAGTCGCCCTTCTCATCGTGCGTCTCCAATTTCTTCGGGCGGCGGATGTCGCGCTCGCAGTACGGGCTATGCTCCAGCAGTTGGCCGAACCAATTGCGGTAGTGCTTGGGCGTGTACATCGGCCGGTGGCTCTCCACCATGAATAGGCGGTTGTCCGTGGTGTCGAACTCCATGGTGTAGATCATTCCGCGCGGAACGATCAGGTAGTCGCCGTACTTGAAGTCCAAGGTGCCCAACAAGGAGCGCAGCCTGCCCGTGCCCTTGTGGACGAAGATCATCTCGTCGCAGTCGGCGTTCTTATAGAAGTAGTCGACCTTCTTCGCTTGCGGCGCGGCGAGCACGATGGCGCAATCGCTGTTCACCAGGATCGCTTTGCGGGCCTCCAGGTGATCCTTCACCGGTGCCACCTTGAAGCCATGCAGTCGCAGCGAGCGCATGTTCTTCGCCTCGGCGATCTTCGGCGATACGTCCTTCGGCTTCTTCAGCGCCTTCACCTGCGTGGGGCGGTGCGTGTGGTAGAGCAAGGAGCTCATGCCATCGAAGCCTACGGTGCCGAAGAGCTGCTCGTAGAAGTAGCGGTCCTTGCCGTTCTTGAAGACGGTGTGCCGCTTGTGCGGGATCTTGCCGAGGCTGTGGTAGATGGGCATGGGGAGGGAATGGAACGCAGATGACGCGGAAAGGATGGATGAGCGCAGATCTCTTCGGGAGTGGTCTGGTGGCGCGTACGGCTATTGGCCGTGGCCGGTTCCTTAAGTGATGGTTATCAGAGATGGAGGTTGGGGCGGGGAATTTCCCGCCCGTACAAGTTCAGGATGGAGCGTGCCGATCCGCGCAAGCATTTCTTCTTCTTTGCGGATCCGGCTCCGGAGTCCTTCAGGATCGTTGATCGCCTTGGTCTTCGTGCTGCGCGTGCTGCGGCCTTTGCGCCATGCGCGCTGCACTTCGATGGGCAACTGATGGATCTCACGACAGCTTGGTGAGCAACAATCGGCGTATTTCTCTGCGCACGCTTCACACTGCACGAGCAGCATGTTGCAGGTGACTTCCTGGCAGTTGCCGATCCGATCGCTCGATGTGCCGCACTGCATGCAGGTGCTCACCACATCGTCGGTGATGCGCTCCGCCAGCCGCTCGTCGAACACGAAGTTCTGGCCCTTGTACTTGCTCTCCAGTCCTTGCGCCTTGATCTGCCGCGCGTAGTCGATGATGCCGCCGTGCAACTGGCCGACGTTGGTGAAACCCTCGTGCTTCAGGTAAGCGCTGGCCTTCTCGCAGCGGATGCCGCCGGTGCAGTACAAGAGGATCTCGGGGGCCGTGTCCGGTCGACCCTGAGGGTCGACGGTACGGCGGACACCCAGCATTTCGGATACCTCCTCGATCGCACCACGGAATGTATCCGCTTTCGGCAGGTAGGCCCCATCGAAATGGCCGATCAAGCACTCGTAGTTGTTGCGCATGTCGATCACCAGCGCGCCCTCTTCCATCTTCCGGTTGAAGGCCGCTGCATCCAGGTGCGCCCCGACGTTCGTCACGTCGAATGCGTCGTCAGCCAACCCATCGGCCACGATCTTCTTCTTCACCTTGATCATGAGCTTCAGGAAGCTCTTGTCATCATTCTGCACCGCGATCTTCCAAGGCACGTTGGCGAAGGCTTCACGCGCATCCAACGCTGCGCGGAACATTTCAACGTTGGTGGTCGGTAGACTCAGTTGGGCGTTGATGCCCTCTTGCGAGAGGTAGATGCGGCCGAGCAACCCTAAGGCTTCCCATTCCGCATAGAGTTCGTTCCGCAATTCCTCCACGCCGGAAAGTCGAACGTATCGGTAGAATGAAAGCGTGGTGCGTGCTGATCTGTCGCGTTCCAGCTTGGCCCGGAGAACGTCCGGCCGATGCAGGTTGCGAAGGCGATGCGGGATCATGCGCCGAAGATACAGGGAGGCTCTTTGGTGTTGGTAGGGCGTTGCTACCTTGTGCGCTACCGATCCGGAAGCCCGCCTTGCGCATGCGTAGCAACCTGCTGTTCCTCGCCATGTTCCCGCTTTGCGGGCTGTACGGACAATTCTCCATTCTCGATGAGACCTTCAGTAGCGATGGCATGATCACGACCGATCTTGGCTCGAACGGCGGCCAAGGGAATGCGATGGTGGCATTGCTGGATGGCGGCTTCTTCGTGGCGGGTGAGGCCAAGAGTTATGAAGGCAGCAGGTTCGCCTTGTTGAAGTATTTGGAGAACGGGACGCTGGACGGGTCCTTCGGTGCGAGTGGTGTCGCACTGGCGCCTTTCGCGATCGGTCCAAGCAGCGCAACATCGATGGCGCTGCAACCGGATGGACGGATCGTACTGGCCGGAACGGTGTGGAACGGCACGGACTACGATATCGCAGCGGCGCGGTTCCTGGCCGATGGCAGCCTGGACCCTTCCTTCTCCAACGACGGGCTGGTGACCATAGCGATCCCCGCGCAGGATGACAGGGCCACCGGTGTTGTTCAATTACCCGACGGGAGGATCGTGATCGGCGGGACCATGCACAATGGATCGGATGAGGACTTCGCCACCGTGTGCTTGATGCCGGATGGATCGATCGACCCGTCCTTCGGTTCTTCGGGCATCCGGATCCTGCCGATAGGAAGCTCGTACGATATAGCCACTGCACTAGGTGTGCAACCGGACGGCCGCATCCTGCAGGCCGGCTACTACAATACCGGAACCTATACCTCCATCGCGATCGCGCGTTTGTTCCCCGATGGAACGCTGGATGCTTCATTCGGCGATCAGGGCATCGTACATGCGGATATCGGTCCTTACTCCGGAAAAGGCGTACGCGATCGTGCTTCAGACGGATGGCAAGGTGGTCGTGGCAGGATCGACGTACAGCGTCAATGAGGATTTCGTTGCGCTTCGGCTCAACGTCGATGGATCGCTCGATGCGACCTTCGGTAACAACGGCGTTGCCAACGTTGGACCTACGACGCAGGTGGCCAAGGCCGTCTGCATCGGTGCGGATGGGCGTATCTATCTCACAGGTTACGCCTGGTGGGGACTTTCGCCGCATACTCCCGTGGTGTGCATGCTGCCGAACGGGGCACTGGACCCATCGTTCAGCGGCAACGGGCATGTGATCGTCTCATTCGCACTCGGCTCGGATGAAGGGCGCGCGATCATGGTGCAACCGAATGGCCGGGTGGTGGTCGCAGGTTACGCAGCGAACGACCTGCGCTCCACGAGTGAGATCTCGTTGTTCCGCTTGGGCGATAATGCGTTGCCGGATCCGGAATTCGGCACCAATGGGCGAGTGACCACCACAGCCGAGGAGCGCATGGACGTGGCGTATGCGCTCGCCATACAGCCCGACGGGCGAACGCTTCTGGCCGGACGCTCGAGCACGAACGGGATCGGTGAGATGGCCTTGGTGCGCCATTCCGGGAATGGCAATCGCGATGTGTTCTTCGGCACTGCGGGGCGCGTTCGGCTGGACATCGGCATCGGGGATGCGGGCGCCAATGCCTTGGCTGTTCGATCTGATGGCCGCATACTGGTCGGGGGTTACGCGAACAATGGGAACGATCGCGATATCGCGATCGCCGGGCTCCTGACGAATGGCGCGTTGGATACCGCGTTCGGTACCGGTGGAATGGTCATCGCCGCTTTTGGAGCGGGTGACGATGTTGCACAGGCCATGCGCCTGGATGCGTCCGGTCGGCTCTTGGTCGCAGGATCTTCCTTCATTGGCTCTAACGTGGACATGATCATTGCCCGATTCGATGAGGACGGTGCGCTGGATCCCGCGTTCGGAACCGGAGGTTGGACGGGCCTCGACGTGGGCAACGACGAGATCGCATACGCCATGGCGTTGCAGAGTGATGGCCGGATCATCGCCGCTGGAGCAACCGGTACCGTTCAGGACCGAAGTGTTCTCGTCGTTCGGCTTGATGCGGACGGCGCACTGGATCCCTCCTTCGGTGATGCGGGCGTGGCGGTCCTCGACATGGGCACTGGGGATCATGTGGCTCTTGCGGTCGTCGTGGATGCGCAGCAACGCATCGTGGTCACCGGGCGCACCAGCGATGGCGACAACGAGAACGTATTGATCGCACGGCTCGCCACGGACGGAACACTGGATCCCACATTCGGCAATGGAGGGTGGGTGTCCATCGGATCACCGGCTAGCGATGAAAGCGCCAACTCCATTCTTGTCCGACCGGATGGAACGGTCCTGGTCTGCGGCTACATCCGCACCGATACGATCGAGGACTTCCTGCTCGTGCGCGTGCAACCGAACGGAGCGCTCGACCCCGGCTTCTTCCAGGACGGCCTTGTGACCGTTGATATAGGTGAAGGCGACGACCGTGCATACGCTATGGCCTTGCAGCAGGATGGGGGCCTGGTGGTTGGCGGTAGTGCTGTGGTGAGTGGTACCGATGACTTCGCCATCATCCGATTCGCTTACCCGAGCATTGTGATGAACGCGGATGCGGTGGACGCGCTGACGATCCCCCTGAGCGTCGCGCCGGATCCGTGCATGGATCAAGCCACGGCAGTGTTCGATCTGCCGAAGGAGGAGCGCATCACCCTTCAACTCCTGGATGCGCGCGGGGCGGTCGTCCGGGTCTTCCTATCGAATGAGCTGCGTCCACAGGGGCGCTCAGTGGAGGAGCTTGGCCTCGCGGGGTTGGCCGCAGGGCGTTACCAGCTGGTGCTGCGCAGTAAGGAATACGGTGTATGCAGAGGTCTCATCAAACAGTAACTCTTGTAGCGAACTTCATAGGTGCGCATAGCTTCGCCGCATGTCCAAGAAGATCCTCGTCATCGGCTCATCGGGCCAGATCGGTACCGAACTCGTGGAGGGATTGCGCGCCCGTTTCGGCGACCAGAACGTAGTGGCCAGCGATATCAAGGAGCCGCAAGCCAAACAGACAGGACCCTTCGCCATGGTGAATGCCATGGATCGGCGTGGGATCGAACGCATCATCGAGAAGTATGAGATCACGGAGGTGTACCTGCTCGCAGCGTTGCTCAGCGCAACTGCGGAGAAGGATCCGGCTTTCGCATGGGAGCTGAACATGGAGAGCCTCTTCATCGTGCTCGAACTGGCGCGCGAAGGGAAGGTGAAGAAGGTCTACTGGCCGAGTAGCATCGCGGTTTTCGGTCCAACAACGCCGAAGGACAATACGCCACAACGCACCATCGCCGAGCCGAGCACGGTGTATGGGATCAGCAAACAAGCCGGTGAACAATGGTGCGCGTACTACCACAAGAGGTACGGTGTGGATGTGCGCAGCATTCGCTACCCGGGCCTGATCGGTTGGAAGAGCGCGCCCGGTGGCGGCACCACGGATTACGCGGTACACATCTTCCACGAAGCGATCAAGCACGGCACTTACACCAGCTTCCTTGGGCCCGAGACCACCTTGCCCATGATGTACATGCCCGATGCCATCCGCGCGACCATCGACTTGATGGAAGTGCCTGCCGAACAGGTGAAAGTGCGCACGGGCTACAACCTCTCCGGAATCAGCTTTTCCCCGAAGGAGATCGCAGCGGAAGTTGCGCGGCACATCTCTGGGTTCACCATCAACTATGCACCTGATAGCCGCCAAGCCATTGCGGACAGTTGGCCGCGCAGCATCGATGACAGCGCGGCCCGTGCCGATTGGGGCTGGAAACCACAGTTCGACCTTCGCGCGATGGTGGACGAGATGATGGTGAACCTCAAGCGCGAATTGGCCTGAAACAGGGTTGGTGAAACCCATTTCCCAAGTAGGACGTATCGCGACCGCGATGACCAGCCCAGATATGATCGGCAGATCCTTCCTCCTCAGCCTCGGATTCCTCTTCCTGTTCGGCATCACCACTTCGGTGGCGCAGGCGAACATAACCCCACAGGATACCCTGAACCATGTGGATGAGATGGGGCGCAAGCAGGGTTATTGGAAAGTGCTTGCCCCGAAAAGCGAGAAGCCGGAGTATGACGACGGCCAATTGATCGAGGAAGGTCGCTACACGAACAGCAAGCGCATGGGCCTATGGCGGCGCTACTGGCCGAATGGGCAAGTGATGAGCGAGATCACCTACCAGATGGGACGACCGAAGGGCGACTACAAGACCTTCTATCCGTCCGGTAAAGTGGAAGAGCAAGGCACTTGGGACCTCGATCGCAACACGGGCAAATTCCAACGTTGGCACCCCAACGGGAAGTTGGCGCAGGACTTCGTCTTCAATGCGTTCGGTATCCGGGATGGCGAGCAGAAGTACTATCACGAGAACGGACAGCTCGCCGTGCAAGTGCAGGTGGAGGAGGGTCGCGAGGATGGCACGCTGAAGCGCTATACAACCGACGGCCAGCTGCAACAGGTCGCGCAATTCGATAACGGGGTGATCGATGCGGCGAACAGCAAGTACCTGAAGCCCGTGCCGAAGGCGGAAGAAGTGAAGGTGGATCCCAAGGCCGAAGTCGCACCCGCCGTGTTGCCTACTGAACGAACGAACGCGGTGCAGTTCCGGGACAACGGGTACAACACGCTCTACGACAAACAGCTCCGGCTATCGCAACAGGGCGAGTTCAAGAACGGCCGCCTGTGGGATGGCAAGCGCTACAGCTATGACGCGAATGGTATCCTATCCCGGATCCAAGTGTTCAAGGGCGGACGCTTCGCGGGCGATGCCATCATCACCGACGAGGACCTGAAGTAGTTGCGGCTCCCTTTCCGAACGCACCCCGCTTCTATTTCTATGACAAGTGCAAATGCGGCTTGTAAGGTTTTCCTGATGCGATCACGGCCCAGAGGTGATGGATGATCTTACCGGCGACATTGTTGAGCACTACGATCGGTCTTTTGCCTTCTGCGATCTTTCGTAGGTAATAGTCTCGCAGATCACGCCTGAACCCTCACGGCGCTGAGTGCCGCTAGGCGCAGCAGGCTTTTGAGGCGTTTGTTGGCGAAGGATGAGGTGCTGGTCTTGCCGCGCACACTGGAGCCGGAGGTCTTCTCGAAGGGAGCGGCCCCCACATAACAGACCAGTTGCCGTGGCGTATTGAAGCGCGTGAAGCCATCGGTATGCGCGATCAGTTCGCTGGAAAGCACGGGGCCTATGCCACTTACGGTTTGGGCCAAGCGGTTCTTGCGGGAGAGCTCACGATCCTTGTTCACGATGGCCTTGATGGCTTTCCCAGGTTGGCGATCGAGCGCTCCAGGGCTTTGAGCTGGCGCTCCAGTTCGGCTTTCACCAGTTGCTTGGCGCCCCCTGTCATGTACAGTACGTTGTCCTTGATCTGCGCCCGGTCCTTGCCACGCTCCTTCACCAAGCGCTCGCGCAGGGCCAGCAGGGTCTTCAGTTCGGTGAAGTCCAAGCAGGAATGCTGCAACAGGCGCGCCTTGTCGCCGAAGCGCTGCGCATATTCGGCGATGCGACGCGCATCCACCCGGTCGCTCTTGCCCCGTTGCATGCCGATGCTCAGTCGGATGTCCGTGGCATGTGCCATCCAGGTGGGCTGGCCCAGGTCCAGCAGGGTTTTCACCACTCCGTGGCTGTAGTGCCCGGTGGGTTCCAGGCACACCAGGGTGGTGGTGTCGCAAAGCCCTTGCTTGCGCCATTTGCGCAACAGGGAGCGCAAGGCCGTTGCGCTGTTCTTGATCCGCTCTTCCTTGGCCAAGGTGCCTTCTTCATTCCGCAAGGCCACATCCAATGTCGCCTTGCTCACATCAATTCCTATTGTTCTCATGGTACTTTTGGGTTGTGTTCTTTACTCACTGAGGGGGCTGAGCAAGGTGTCCTTCCTTTCAGAACTCTAACAGGCCCAAAGCCTCATTTTCTATCCGAGCCTTGGACACCGTGGATGCGAGAGGTCCCAATAGACGCACAGGTCTTTCAACCTGAACCTTCGCCCGGTTCACCTCCCGCATCGCTCGGCTTCCTTCAGTGTGCTTCCAATTCAAAGTTCAGCGTACAAGCCTAGAGTACCTTCGCCCGGCCATGGCCGAAGTGAAGAAAGGACCGCTGTTCATCACGAACACACTTACCCGGAGGAAGGAGGAGTTCATTCCGCTGAACCCACCGCACGTGGGCTTGTACGTGTGCGGTCCTACGGTGTACAGCGATGTTCACTTGGGCAACGTGCGAAGCTTCATCACGTTCGATATCCTGTATCGCTGGCTCTCCCACCTCGGCTACAACGTGCGTTACGTGCGCAACATCACCGATGTGGGGCACTTGGTTGATGATGTGGACGCAGGCGAGGACAAGATCGCCAAGCGGGCGCGGCTGGAACAGTTGGAGCCGATGGAGATCGTGCAGAAGTACACGAACGGCTTCCACGATGTGATGCGTCTATTCAACCTGCGGAACCCGAACATTGAACCCACTGCGACCGCGCACCTGATCGATCAGATCGGCATGGTGGAACGCATTGTGAAGAACGGGTATGCCTACGAAGCGAATGGCAGCGTGTACTTCGACGTACCGAAATACGCTGAGAAGTTCGCTTATGGTGAACTGAGCGGACGCAAGATCGATGAGCTGTTGAGCAACACGCGCGACACCGAAGGCATGGAGGAGAAGCGCAGTCCGCTGGACTTCGCGATCTGGAAAAAGGCCGATCCGCACCACTTGATGAAATGGCCGAGTCCGTGGAGCGAAGGCTTCCCCGGTTGGCACTTGGAGTGCAGCGCCATGAGCACGAAATACCTCGGACAGACTTTCGATATCCACGGTGGCGGCATGGACCTGAAGTTCCCGCACCACGAGTGCGAGATCGCGCAGAGTGTAGCCGCGGATGGCCACGCGCCGGTGCGTTACTGGATGCACGGCAACATGCTCACCGTGAACGGCCGGAAGATGGCCAAGAGCGAAGGCAACGGCTTTACACCGGAGGAGCTGCTCACCGGAAACCACAAATTGTTGGAGAAGGGCTACAGCGCGATGACCGTGCGCTTCTTCATGTTGCAGTGCCACTACGCCAGCACATTGGACTTCAGCAATGCGGCGATGCAAGCGGCGGAGAAGGGCTTGGAGCGGATGATGAAGGCCGTCGCTTTATTGGACAGTCTGAAGCCCGTTCCAGGTGAAGTAGCGGATGTTGCCTCACTGGAGGAACGTTGCTACGCGGCGATGAATGACGACATGAACACACCGGTGATGATCGCCGAATTGTTCGAAGGCGTGCGGATCATCAATTCCGTGAACGACGGGAACATGGCCATGGACGCGCAAGGAATTGCACGGTTGAAGGGCCTGTTCCACTCCATGTTGTTCGATGTGTTAGGGATACAGTCCACCATTGGAGCAACGAATGGCGCGAATGATGAAACTGCTTTGGATGGATTGGTGAAGGAGTTCATCCGCATGCGCGCCGAGGCGAAAGCGAAGAAGGATTTCGCGACCGGCGACGCGATCCGCGATCGATTGGTCGCACTTGGCATCTTACTGAAGGACACCAAAGAGGGAACGACATGGGAACGAGCGTGATGAACTCAAGGGGCAGGAGCAGGTGCAAGAGGCAATCGCTTCTGCTCCTGCCTCTGCTTCTTCTTCTACCGGGTTGCAACACCGAGGACCACGGCACCGGCGAGGTGCATGTGGTGGAGCTACCGCCGCTTCCGGAAACCCCGCAGATCGACCAGGACAGCGCATACGCTTACGTGAAAGCACAAGTGGACTTCGGTCCGCGTGTGCCGGGGACCGCAGAGCACCGCGCTTGTGCGGATTGGATGGTGGCGAAGCTGAAAGGATATGGCGCGACGGTGATCGAACAGACCGGAACGGTCACTGCGTTCAACGGCCAAAAGCTGCCATTGCGTAACATCATTGCCAGTTGGAACCCGATGGCGAAGGAGCGGATCCTCTTACTCGCTCATTACGACACGCGTCCGTTCGCTGACAAGGACAAGGAGCGCGTGAATGAACCGATCCTCGGCGCCAATGATGGCGGTAGCGGTGTGGGCATCCTGTTGGAGATCGCGCGGCACCTATCCAAGAAGGAGCACGGGCCGGGTATCGATCTGTTGTTCACCGATGTGGAGGATTTCGGCGAACCCAGCGGAGCCATGGGCGTAGGAGAGAACAGCATGGATACGTGGGCATTGGGCTCACAGTATTTCAGCAAGAACCCGCATGTGCCCGGCTACACGGCGCGCTTCGGGATCCTGTTGGATATGTGCGGCGCGAGCGATGCACGGTTCTACCGCGAGGCCATCAGCATGCGCTACGCCTCCACCGCAGTGGCGAAAGTGTGGCGTACCGCTGCGGCGATCGGATACGGCGATCGGTTCGTGCAGGAGACCAAGTACTTCGTGGGGACCGATGATCACGTGGCCATCAACGAGCGCTTGCGGATCCCAACGGCGGACATCATCGAGTTCAATGAAGGCACCAACGCGTTCCATCCGAGTTGGCACACGCACCAGGATGACATGAGCGTGATCGACCCGGGTACGCTGAAGGCCGTTGGCCAGACCGTGATGGAAGTGGTCTGGAAGGAGCGCTGATCGAGGAGGATAACAGCGATGAGCGTTCGGTAGGTGCGGTCCTGCGCATGGGAAGCACCGTCAGTTCGAACACGATCGAGTAGGCGTTGTTGCTTGTGTTGGGGATCTGCACACCAAGCGTCAGTGGGATGTTGCTGACGGGGTAGACCACAAGGCCCAACGAGGTGTAACTGATCGCATTGTCGCCGAGCACGCTTTCCGCCATGACGTGCAATACCTTGCTCATGGGCACCTCCGCGCCGATCCAACCGCCCAGCCGATTGCCCGCGCCGCCGTAGTGTTCCGTATTGTAATACGGGCCAAGGACCACCACGCTTTCCTTCAAGAGCAGGTCCTCGATCCGCAGGTTGGCATAGGCGAGTCCAGCAGGTCTTCCGCTCCGATGGCGATCGAAATTCACACCGCCTTGACCGCCCACAGCAAAGGAGGTGTGCTCTCCCAGGTCCCACCTTGTTGCGCCATTGAACGCGATCAACGGGTTGTACGGATCACGATCGGTGGAATCATTCACGATCCACGATCGGTTCTTCTCGGAATAGTCCACGCCAAGCAGGTTGACTCCGATCTCGCTATGGTATCCGACCCCAAGGTCGAACGTGCTGTTCGACTGGAACAAGGCGTTGAAGTTGAGTTGTTGTTGGAAGAAGAAGCGACCCTTCGGCGTGATGTCGCTCGAGGGAACGTTGATGAAGTTCTGTTGGGCAATGCCGCTCATGACGAACAGCAAAACACAAGAGAAGATGGTCACCCTCCGAAGGATCGTCATGTTCACTTTCCACCGCGAAACTGCGACGCTAAATGGAGCAATGACCGGGAACGGTCTATCCGTTAACAACAATTGTTGGGGTGACTGTAGGATCCCGGACCGACGAACTCAGCGGGACCTCACGGACAAGAGGGCGGCTTCCCTTGGAGTGATCGGAGGCAGGATCCATCGGTGGGTTCCGTCGTCGGCGCGAACGACCAAAACCACGGCTCCGGTGCCGATCGAGAATGGGACGGTGAGGACATCGCTTGTCGTGGAGCCGACGGCTAACGCTCGGCCGCTGGTGTCGAATAATTCCCACGTGGAGCCGATTGATAGCGCACCGATGACCCAGCCGTTCGTGCCTACCGTGGCGGCCGATCCGGCGGCCGGTCTGCGGATCAAAGGCACCAACGCACTGGTGGATGAGGTTCCGTCCTGATCAATGATGCGCAATCGGTAATAACTGGTTCCGGAGAATGGCGATCCGTCCTTGAACGAATATTCCGCGCTCGTGACGGATGATCCTGCTGCTGGGACAGCGCCGAGCGTGTTGAACGAACTACCATCCGCGCTGCGCTCCACTTCGAAGCGTGCGCTCCCTTGTTCCGACCCCGTGGTCCATTCCACCACGGCTTCACCTCCTTCATCCCGGACCTGTAGTTCCAGCAGTTCGATCGGCAGGAACACGCAACTCAATCCCGTCGCGAAGGTGGACATGCTATTGACGATGGGACAGGCGTTGTCCGATGCTTGGAACCAAACGCTCATGGGAAGCTGGGCTTCATTGCCGGTCCAGCAGACGGTCGCAACGGCCGGATTCGTTCCCGTGACCGTGAACGTTGAACCCGGCAGCACCGTGGTCGCGTTGCTTGCTACGGAAACCACTTGTGCGCTCTCGGGATCCGTGAACGTCAGACTGAAACAGAAGCTCGACCCGTTGCACACGATGAACTGCGCGGGAGTGAACGCCGATCCGCCGGTGGAACTGGAGATCCCGGATGTGATAGGTGGCGTCCCATCACACGAGATCACCACGAACATCAGGTCACGCATCACGCGTCCGATCAATTGGCCGACCCCATTGTAGGATGCCACTTGGACAACGATCACGTAATAGCCGGTGGCGGTGGGTGTGAAATACAACTGGCCCGTAGCCGGGTCGATACTTGTTCCCAAGAAGGGTTGGTTGCCGGAGTACGAGCCTTGGTAGCTCACGTTCGTGGGGGCCGGTGCTGCATAGCGCGCACTGATCAACGAATAGGTCAAACTGTTCCCGTCGGCGTCACTGACACCAGGATTGTATGCGACCGGTTGGTTCACGCAGACGTATGGGATACCGCTATCCACGAATACGGGCGACGCATCACAAAGACCGCCCGCATTGTTCAAGGTCGCGGCCACATACAAGCCGGGCGTTCCCGAAATGTTCTGGGTGACGTTTCGGCAACATGTGTTCCACGCGATCGTCCAGAAGTTGCATGGCGAAAGGAAAAGCGTGGTCTGGAACCGGTACTTCATGAATCCCGGTTGCGCGCCACCATTACAGGTGCTGTTGGAGAGCTGCAACGCACAAAGCGGCGAAACTTCAATGCTCGAGATAACAGGGAGATCCACGATCGAAAAGGAGGTGCCGCAGCTATTGGCGAAGTTGAGCGTCTGGGTCGTGATGGGGGCACCAACGCAATTCAAGATCAGGTCGAGATCGATCCGGTATTGGTTCGTACCGACGCACTGGTATGTGATGCTGGCCCCTGCGAAATGATCCGCGCGAATGGCGTGCGGCACTCCCATGGCAAGAACGAAGACCCCGACTCCAAGCAGGGGGATCCGTAAGGCGGGACGCGCAGTCCGGTTCATGACCATTGGGCCCGAGGGCCGTTGGAAGCCCAACGAATGTAGTGTACCCCGGAACGCCTACAACAGCCTCGCCACGTAATGGCCACCGTGATATTCAGCGCACCGGCACAGGTGTTCTGCGCTGGAACTGAAGGTCAACGAGGCCGCAAGAATGGTCAGCGTGATGTATCGGGGTATTGTTGGATGGGTGCTGGTTCAGTTGCACGGTCCGTTCAAGGAGTTGATCCACTCCGTGAATAGTTGCACCGCTTCCACATGGACCACAGTGCGACCAAGCAGTGGCATGCGTACGGCTTCATCGGTGGAGGAAATGCGGTGCAGCAGCATGGAACGCGCAAGGTTGCTTGGCGCAACGATGTACGTGAGTTCGGGGTGCCCCGGCAACGGATCCTCAGGCTCCACACACACACCGAGGTTGATGGGGTTGTCCGTTTCCTGCCACGCGAAACGCATCGGGCGGTAATCGCAGTGCTTGCCATCGGCATGGCAATGCGCACAGTTCATGTCCACATACGCCCTCACGCGATCGTTCAGCGGCACGTTCACATCATTCCATTTCGCTACCGGCTGCGGCGTAGGGAACCCTGCTTCCAAATACCCCACCTCCACCCACTTGGCCAATTGCTCCTGGACGCCATCGGGGTAGTTGAATGCATGTGCCATGTTGCGGGCCTTCGTGCCGATCGGAACAGGGTTATTGTTCAGTTTGTGGCAGGTGAAGCATTCCGCTGCAGCAGGGATCCGGTAGTTCAGGTCGTGCATCACTTGCTGGTCATCGCGCCACGTGAACGGAACGGATCGACCATTGAGGTCGAGGGTTGCTTCGGTCTGTTCCGCATTCCATACGTAGTCCGCGAACAACCATTGGCCATTGCGACGGATCAGTAGGCGCGTCTCCAGGACCTTACGCTCGTTCGTTGGTTGCACGTTGTCGAAATAGAAGGTCTTGATCAGCACGGCCCCGTTCGGGAACGCGAGGGAGGCATCCGGTCCATCGAATGTGGCGCTTGATCCCTGCGGCATCCACACAAAGTGGAATTTGCGTGCATAATCCGAGAAGAGCGGTGTGATCACATCGTACGGAAGCACACCACCGTTCGGGGTCTGGTCCACCATAACGCCGGTGAAGAAGTGATAGGCGCTCAATGTGGGATAGGGCACTTGGTCCAGATCCACAGAAACCGCAAGCGCCGATGGGTCGATGTCCGGAGGTACCACCTCATCGGTCTCATGCCGACAAGCGATGACCATGACCACGATGGCCAGTAGGACGAAGAACCACTTGATGCGCATTGCTGGAAAAGGCAGCCCCGATGGGGCGCTCGAAGCTACGGTACGACGCTGCCAGCGGCCCGGACGTTGCCTTCACCCAAGGCTATCTTGCCCCCATGTCTGCTGCCGGTAACACGTCATCCACGGAGGATAAGCGCCTCTTCCTTCTCGATGCGTTCGCTCTGATCTACCGCGCCTATTTCAGTTTCATTCGCGCACCGCGCGTGAACAGCAAGGGCATGAACACAAGTGCGGCCTTCGGCTTCACGATCACGCTCCTCGATCTGATCAAGCGCGAGAACCCCACGCACATCGCTGTGGTGTTCGACACCGCCGCACCCACCGAACGGCACGAGGTGCTCTTGGACTACAAGGCGAATCGCGAAGAGATGCCGGACGACATCCGGAGCAACATCCCGTACATCCGCCGCATCATCGAGAGCTTCAACATCCCGATCCTCGAATCGGATGGATACGAGGCGGATGATGTGATCGGCACCTTGGCGAAGAAGGCCGAGGCCGAAGGCTACACCACGTACATGGTGACACCCGACAAGGATTTCGGGCAATTGGTCACGGACAACATCATCATGTACAAGCCTGGGCGGGGAGGTGATCCGCCGGAGAAACTCGGACCGAAGGAGATCTGCGATCGATGGGGATTGGAGACCACGGACCAAGTGAAGGACATCCTCGGCCTCATGGGCGATGCGGTGGACAACATCCCCGGCATCCCCGGCATCGGCGAGAAGACGGCGATGAAGCTCGTGAAGGAGTTCGGGAGTTTGGAAGCGGTGATCGAGAACGCGGACAAGTTGAAAGGCAAACAACAGGAGAATGTGATCGCCTTCGCGGAGCAAGGACGCATGAGCAAGATGCTCGCGACCATCATCATCGATGTGCCGGTGGAACTGGACCACACGGCCCTGCATCTCGATCCGCCGGATAAGGACAAGGTGCTGGAGGTCTTCAGCGAATTGGAGTTCAAGAATCTTACGAACCGGGTTCTGGGTAGCGATGGTCCGGGCGCGCCGCAAGAACCGGCCAATGGAAAAGCCAAGGGTGCGAAACGAGCGAGCACCAGCCCAGGGCAAGTGGATCTTTTTGGAGCTACCGTGGATGCGGACGGCAATGTGGAGTTGACGGAATTGGCCAACATCGACACCGTGCCGCATCGCTACTTCCTCGTGCAGGGCGACGAGTCATTGTACATGCTCGCAGCGCAACTGAAGAAGCAGCCGCGGTTCTGCTTCGACACGGAAACGACCGGTACTGAAGAGCGTACGGCGGAGCTCGTGGGTATCGCCTTCAGTTGGAAAGCGCACGAGGGACACTACGTACCCGTCCCGGAGGACCGTGCGGAGGCGCAACGCATCGTGGAGATCTTCAAACCGGTGCTGGAGGACGAGTTCATCGGCAAGGTGGCACAGAACGCCAAGTATGATATCCGCGTGCTTCACAAGTATGGCGTGGAGGTGCAGGGGCCGCTCTTCGACACCATGGTGGCGCACTACCTGTTGAAGCCCGATCAACAGAAGCACGGCATGGACTACTTGAGCGAGGTCTTCCTCAGCTACCGACCAGTGAGCATTGAAACGTTGATCGGTGAGAAGGGCAGGGGCAAGGTGCAGAAGAGTATGCGCGATGCCGATGTGAATGCGGTGAAGGAATACAGTGCGGAGGACGCGGACATCACATGGCAGTTATCGGAGAAGTTCGCGCCGATGCTCGAAGAGGATGAAGTGACGTCGCTCTTTTCTGAAGTGGAGATGCCGCTGGTACATGTGCTCGCGGACATGGAGACGGAAGGCATCCGCATCGACATACCTGCGCTCAAGCAGTTCAGTGAGGAACTCGGAGCGGACATCCTGGAATTGCAGGAGGAGATCCACAAGACATGCGGCGTCAACTTCAACATTGATAGTCCGAAACAGCTCGGCGATGTGCTCTTCGAAACCTTGAAGCTTGGCGGCGACAAGGTGAAGAAGACCGCGAAGACGGGCCAGTACCAGACAAGCGAGGATATCCTGCAGGAACTCAGCAACGCACATCCATCCATCCCGCTCATCCTCGACTATCGCAGCCTGCGTAAACTGAAGGGCACGTACGTGGACACGCTTCCCTTGGCTGCCGACAAGAACACGCACCGCGTTCATACCAGTTATTCGCAAACCGTGGCGGCCACCGGCCGTCTCGCGAGCAACGACCCGAACCTGCAGAACATCCCCATCCGCACGGAGAAGGGTCGCGAGATCCGAAAGGCTTTCGTGCCACGTGATGCGGATCACCTGCTACTGAGCGCCGACTATTCGCAGATCGAATTGCGGATCATCGCCCACATGAGCGGCGATGCCAACATGCAAGCGGCCTTCCGCGCCGGACTGGATATCCACGCGGCCACGGCTGCGAAAGTGTTCAACGTGGAGATCGCCGAGGTGACGCGCGAGCAACGCAGCCGCGCCAAGGCCGTGAACTTCGGCATTGCTTACGGCCAAGGGGCTTTCGGACTCAGCCAGAACCTGGGCATCCCGCGAGCGGAAGCCAAGCAGATCATCGATGACTACTTCGCGCAATTCCCGGGCGTGCGCAATTACATGGATGAAATGATCGGCTATTGCCGCACGAACGGCTACATCAAAACGCTGATGGGGCGTCGGCGTTACCTGCCCGATATCACCAGCGGGAACAGCACCGTTCGCGCCCAGGCCGAGCGGATCGCCATCAACGCCCCCATGCAGGGCAGTGCAGCGGACATCATCAAGGTGGCCATGGTGGATATCCACCGGGAAATGAAGGCGAAGAAGATGAAGAGCAAGTTGCTTCTCCAGGTCCATGACGAACTCGTCTTCGATGCGCACAAGAGTGAAGCGGAGGAGCTGAAAGGGATGGTCCGTGATCGCATGGAAGGCGCGATGAAATTGGACGTTCCGCTTGTTGTTGACATGGGCTTGGGGAAAAACTGGCTGGAAGCGCACTGATCCCCCGGTTTAACATCGGGACATTTGAGCGATCTCATCGAATCCCCCCATATGACCCTGATGCGAACTTCTCCTTGGCCGATCATTCTGGCCATGACCGCCTTGCTTTCCGCCTGTGGCGGCGGGCAACCCGAACAGGATACGCTGGTCACGGCGAACGCAGGCGATAGCCTGCCGCAGGGCGAGCGCATGACCAAGACGCGCAAGATCTTCTACAACATCCCCTCCCCGATGGAGATGGCGGCCTTGTTGAAGAAGGCCGGTGCTTCATACAACAGCAAGATCCTGAACGATGTGAAGAACGTGGACAAGTACACCGCCGCGAGCAAGCAGGCCTTGAATCTCGGCGTGTACGGCGCGGACCTGAGCTACGCGAGCGTGTTCAACCATACCCAGGAGAGCATGTTCTACACCAGCTGCGCCAAGCGCTTGGCCGACCGCCTCGGAGTGAACAACGCATTCAACGACAGCACGTTGGAAGCGATGGAAAAGAACCAGAATGATCGCGACAAATTGCTCGACATCATTAGCGAGACCTTCTGGAGCGTGGATGCCTACCTGAAGGAGAACGGCCGGGACAACATCAGCGCGTTGATGGTGGCCGGTGGTTGGATGGAAGGATTGTACATCGCCACCCAAGTATCCTCGACAAGCGATTCACCGGAGTTGCGCCAACGGATCGCCGAGCAGAAGCTCTCTTTGAAGGATCTGATGAGCCTGCTCGATACCTACCAGTCCGAAGATGCGGCGCTTGCAGGCGTGCGCGAGGACCTGAAGGCCATCGCCGCGCTGTACGCCGATGTGGTCGTCGGTGATGGTGGCACGGCCACACTCACCGACGCCCAGCTCGCTGCCATCCGCACGAAAGCTGCCGCCATCCGCAACACCTACATCAATTGATCGCCGCCATGCCACGTACCATCATCGCCAACACCCTGCTGGCCGCTGCTTTGGTGCTGACCGCCACGGCGGCCCAAGCCCAATGCAAGGCCTTCGCCAAGAACAAGTGTGTTCCGGAGCTAGCACCTTACAAGTTCAACGAGACCTTCAACGCCGCACAGCTTTCACCCGGTGAGGAAGCCGAAGTGAACCTCACGATGTACAGTGGACAGGACTACCGCATCCAAGTATGCGTGCACCCGATCCTCGGGGAGGTGAACTGGAAGGTCGTGGACGCGAACAACAAGATCGTCTTCGAGAGCCTCGCGGATGAACCCAAGCATCATTACGATATGAAGGCCACCACTACCCAGCAATTGCGTGTGGTGGTGTGGGTGCCGTCCAGGCCGAATACAGACATGGTACACGTGGGTTGCGTGGCCATCATGGTCGGCTTCAAGGAGTGATTATATCCTCCGCCATCGGTCCTGAGGCTGGTGGCGCCAATGGAACGTCCCGGCCGTAACCGGGTCTTTCCGTTTCCGTGGGTATGTGTTCAGCGGAACATCACCCGGCACTTCCGCAAGAGGGAAGCCTAAAAAGGGAAGCATGAAAAGGGAAGAAACCGGACATGCGGTGAACATCAGCAACTTCAAGTTGCTCATTGACCAATGCGATGCTTTCGGGGTGACGTACAACCCTAGCAACGCGAATCTGACCATCGCGAACATGACGACGCTTTGGACGGCTGGGGACACGGCACACCAAACGCTAACGGCTGCTGTGCAAGCTGCAAAGGCCCCGATAAATGCACGGCAGATCCTGTTCGAGCCCACGGGAGCGTTGGTCACGAGGACGCTGAACTACTTCAACAGTACGACGGCAAGTGCCCAGATAAAGGCGGATGCCAAGGGACTTGCGGATCGATATCGGGGATATGGAGTTGGCGTGGCGAAGCTCCCGGATGGGACTCCGGATCCTGCGGATGTTTCCACGAGCCATAAGAGTTTCGTTCAGAAGGCGGATAGCTTCAAACAACTGGTGGATCTTTATGGAGGGGATGCTGCATACGCACCGAACGAACCCGAGCTGAAGTTGGTACAGCTCACGGCAGTCGCCAGCGCGATGAAGACGGCAAACGGGGCGATCGGGATGATCATAGCGCCGGTGAATACGTTGCGGGTGGAAAGGAATAAGGCCTTGTATGAGAAGGATACCGGCATGGTGGATCAGGCGCGGGATTGTAAGAACTATGTGAAGGCACTGTACGGAGCCACTGCGCCTGAGGCGAAGTTGGTTACCTGGCTGCGGTTCAAAAGGCCCTCCGCATGAGGTAACAGGCTTTCGGGCACACGGTAATCAGGTTGCCCTTCGACAGGCTCAGGAGCGCCACGCGAAAGTGGGCTTGTCCTTCGACAGGCTCAGGAGCCGCCACGCAATTCCGGACTTGGCTGGTGCTAAAGTGGGCTTGTCCTTCGACAGGCTCAGGAGCCGCCACGCGAAAGTGGGCTCGGGTGGTTCTAAAGTGGGCTTGGCTGGTTCTAAAGTGGGCTTGGCTGGTGCTAAAGTGGGCTTGACTGGTACTAAAGTGGGCTTGGCGGGTGCGAAAGTTGGCTTGGCGGGTGCGAAAGTTGGCTTGGCGGGTGCGAAAGTTGGCTTGGCGGGTGCGAGAGTTGGCTTGGCGGGTACGAAAGTTGGCTTGGCGGGTGCGAAAGTTGGCTTGGCGGGTGCGAGAGTTGGCTTGGCGGGTACGAAAGTTGGCTTGGCGGGTGCGAAAGTTGGCTTGGCTGGTGCGAAAGTTGGCTTGGCGGGTGCGAAAGTTGGCTTGGCGGGTGCGAAAGTTGGCTTGGCGGGTACGAAAGTTGGCTTGGCGGGTACGAAAGTTGATTTGGCGGGTGCGAAAGTTGGCTTGGCGGGTACGAGAGTTGGCTTGGTGGGTACGAGAGTTGGCTTGGCGGGTGCGAAAGTTGGCTTGGCGGGTGCGAAAGATGGCTTGGCGGGTGCGAGAGTTGGCTTGGCGGGTGCGAAAGATGGCTTGGCGGGTACGAAAGTTGGCTTGGCGGGTACGAAAGTTGGCTTGGCGGGTACGAAAGTTGGCTTGGCGGGTGCGAAAGTTGGCTTGTCCTTCGACAGGCTCAGGAACCGCCAGGCGATCCTTGGCTTGGCGGGTGCGAAAGATGGATCGGCTGGTGCGAAAGTGGGATTGCAGGGGGGTCTGCTAATCCACGTGTGTCGATCGGTCTTTGAAGCGTATCCCGATGCGCACGTATATGGTGCGCCCGTTGAGCACGGGGGTTCGATGAGGCTCCTTGCCGTTCAGCGCTTCGCCACGCTGATGCTGCGCCCGTGGTTCACGGGCACTGGATAGATGCCCGCGAGCTCACCGCCCTAGTTCAGCGCGTTCTTGGGCCTTCGGGAACGCGGTTACCACCACCCAGGATGATGGCGGCGAAGAGGAGGAGGATCGATCTTATTGGACAACGAAGCGAACCACGCGCGTGCTGTGCGCATGTTGAATCCGCAACGCGTATGTGCCGGACGCAAGACCGACCAGCGGTAGTGTGACGCGTTGTGTTCCAGCCGGCAGCACACCTGTTCGGACCTGGCGGAGGACGCGGCCGGACAGATCCATGATGTCCACGCGCGGTGTTCCCGCTTGGTCCATGATCACCAACACATCGGCACGGTCCGATGCGGGGTTGGGGATCACGATCACCCCATTCCCTTCGGCTACCAGCTCATCCACACCCACCGGGCCCCCGTTGATGTTGATGTCGTCCAGATAGAGGTTGTTGCCACCATTGCTTTCGAATTCGAACTTGATCCGGAAGTTGGGCACGTGGCTCGTGCTGCTGATGTTGGTTACTTCCGTGTAGCCCCATTGCGAAGCGCTTGTCGGAATGAAACTGCTGGTGACCACCCCACCGGTGGTGAGGTTGGTGCTTCCACGCAGGATCTTCCGCAAGCTCCACGTATCCCCGCAATTGTTGCTGATGTAGAAGCGCAAGGCATCATCATCCGCATTGGTCCGCTTCGCGAAAGCGTAACGGAAGGTCACCACGATACCTGTTGCGGCGCTCATATCGTAGGTGGTGGAGATCAACTCATCCATGCGTCCGCTCATGGCCGCGGTGTTCACGATGCGCACGCTCTTCGATCCCGAATAGGACGCCACGGAGGTGGTGCCGAAGGTGTTGTCGGCGTTCGTGTTCACGGTGAACCACTCAGGGCCGTTCAAGCCAGCCACGGTTTCGAAGCCTTCCATGATGGGCACATTGCCACCGGGAACCGGCAGCACGGTGATGTACGCCACTTGGTTGTTCGTCAGTGATGAACCGCCATCGCTCGCGGTAAGGCTTACAGCGAAGGTGCCCGCGTTCGGATACATGATCGTCGGATCTGCGTCGGTGGAAGTGGCCGGGTTTCCACCGTTGAAGGACCAGTTGCGCGAGGTGACCAGGTTGTAGCTCGCATCTTCGAAGGTCACCGAGCCACCGGCGCAGATCACGCGGTTGGACGCGGTGAAGAAAACGGCGCAAAGCGCTAGCGGTTGGTTCACACCCGTGGCTGTCAGGTTGTTCGCCGTGGTCAACTGGTTGCGCTGGGCCACACCGCTGGTCAGGGCGGCGATCATGCGCGTTCTCTGCCCTGTAGTGAACATCTTGGAGCAATACGAATAGTCCATGTAGTTCTCCACATTGTCCAATGAGGAGCACGTGGTGCCACTCAATGTGCAGACCGTCCAGCCGATGGTGTTCGGTGTGTCGCTCACGCCGTCATCGGTGCTGCAGTTGGAAGCCAGACCGGGTGTGTTGCTGCCGCCCCAGGTATGTTCCAGGTTGATCCAGTGACCGACTTCATGGGTCAGCGCGCGACTGCGCGAAACGGACCCGGTGCCGATGGACCCAACGTACGATTGGTTCATCACGATGCCGTCCTCACCGGAGAAGATCGCCACCGATCCCGGGGTGAGTGTGTATCCGCCAGCGCCAGCCGCATTCGCGCACACCCATACGTTCAGGTATTTGTTGCGAGGCCACTGGATCAAGGCCTTCATATCGGATTCGCCTGAATAGGTCAGGGTGCTCACCGTGCGCGTGATCCCGTTGGTGCAATTGCCGTTCGGGTCCTTGCGCGCCAGACGGAACTCGATGTCGATGTTCGCGACGAGGTTGAGGAATTCCGGTCGCACATTCGGCCAATCCGGGTTCTGCTTGTTGAAGTCCTCATTCAGGATCCGCATCGCGTCGAACACCTGCTCGTTCGAGATGTTCTCGTCGCCGTTGTTGTGAATGATGTGGAAAACCACGGGCACGACATAGGTGCTGCGTGTTCCTTCGCTGAACTGCGCGGTCCACGCCTCCAACTCGGCTTCCGCAGCGGCCATATCCGAAAGCAGCACGGGATCATCATGGTGGAGTGCCTGAAGGATCTCGGGATCATTGACGCGACATGGGAGGTTGCTTTCCTGGGCGTTGAGCAGCATCGGCAAGCAGCCGATGAGGGATAGAATGGTCTTGCGCATGGTTCGTCCGCCCCGAAGGTTCAAGGGCCATGCGAAACTACGTGGATGGACGCTACGCCCGGACCCCGCTTATTCCACCGCCAAGCGCGAGGTGAGTGTGCCGCTGTTGCCGGTCAGACGGACGGTATAACTGCCCCGTGCCAAGCCGGCCAGATCAAGGACGAAGCTGCTTTCACCAGCAGGCACCGTTCCCAGATCGCTCATGCGGATCTGGCGCCCAAGGGCATCGAGCACGTCCAAGCGAACACGTGAGGAGGTGGACAGTGTATAACGGACCTGCACACGATCCTTGGCCGGGTTCGGAACCAATAGCAAGGGCCGATCGGAGAAGTTGCTCAGATCCTCCACGCCTACGGGCATACCGTTGATGTTGATGTCGTCCAGATAAAGGTTGTTCCCGCCGTTGCTGTCGAAGACGAACTTGAACCGGAAGTTGCTCACGTGGCTGGTGCTGCTGATGTTGGTCACTTCCGTGTAGCCCCACTGGGAAGCGCTTGTAGGAATGAAGCTACTGGTGACCACCCCACCCGTGGTGAGCACGTTGCTGCCACGCATGATCTTCCGTAGGCTCCAGAGGTTGCCACAATCATTGCTCACATACAGGCTCAAGACATCGTCATTGTTGGAGATCCGCTTCGCGTAAGCATAACGGAATGATATGGTGATGTCCTCGGCATTGCTCATGTCGAAGGTCCGGGAGAGCAATTCATCACTGGTGCCATCCATCGCGGCCGTGTTCAATACGCGCACGCTCTTCGATCCACTGAAAGAGGCGGTGCTGGTGAGGGCGAAGGTGTTGCCACCAGTGGGGTTGTTCACGTACCACTCCGGTCCGTTCAGCGCAGCCACACTTTCAAATCCTTCCACTACGGGCACCGCTTCGCCAGGGTTGGCCATCACGATGATCGAGGGGTTCTGCGTGGAGGTAAGTGTGGAACTGCCGTCGCTGACCGTGAGGCTCACGGTGTACGTGCCGGGTTCGGTGTACGTGATCGTCGGTGTGGCGTCGGTGGAAGTGGCTGGTGTTCCACCGGGGAAATTCCAATTGCGCGTGGTGACGCCATGGAAGCTGAGGTCGGTGAACGTAACGGTGCTGCCGGCACAGATCAAGGTGCTGTTCGCATCGAACTCCGCAGCGCAGAGGACCGGAGCGGCACTCACGCCGGTGGCGCTGAGGTTGGTGGTGGTGGTAAGCTGGTTGCGCTGTGCGGTGGATGCATTCAAGGATGCGAGCATACGGGTGCGCTGTCCGATGGTGAACATCTTGGAGCAGTAGCTGTACTCCATGTAGTTCTCCACATTGTCCAACGAGCCGCAGGAAGTACCCGACAAGGTGCAGTTGGTCCAACCGATGGTGTTCGGGGTGTCGCTCACTCCATCATCGTCATTGCAATTCGCGGCAACGGCAGGATCATTGGTTCCGCCCCATGTGTGTTGCAGGTTGATCCAATGCCCAACCTCATGTGTGAGGGTGCGCGAGCGACTGGGTGAACTGGTACCGATCGCACCGGTGTAGCTGTGCTGCACCACGATGCCGTCCGCACCGGCGTTGTTGGTCACCGAACCGGGGCGGAACGTGTAACCAGCAGCGCCATCCGCGCTTGCGGCCACCCAGATGTTCAGGTATTTGCTGCGCGGCCATTGGATCAGGTTCTTCATGGTCTGCGTGCCGTCGTTCGTCAACGTGGAGACCGTACGGGTGATGCCCTTGGTGCAGTTGCCGTTGGGGTCCTTCGTCGCCAAGCGGAACTCGATCCCCACGTTCGCCACGAGGTCGAGGAATTCGGGGCGCACATTCGGCCAGTCGAGGTTCAGCTTGTTGTAGTCGTCGTTGAGTACGCGGATGGCATCATAGACCTGCTCATCGCTGATGTTCTCCGGACCGTAATTGTGGATGATGTGGAACACCACCGGGATCACGTAGTTCACGCGCTCCGCGCCGCTGTTCGCTTCAGCCCATGCCACGGTGAATGCTTCCAATTCGGCATCGGCGGCCTGGATCTGTTGGAGGTCCTCGGGTGCGAGCGCGCCCAAGCGGTGCAGTTCATTGGCGCCGCAAGGATGCACGCCATCCTGGCCGTTCACAATGGTGGTAGCCAGCGCGGTGAGAAGCGCTGGAACAAGGAGGATCTTCGACATGTCTGTGGGAGAGGCTGGGTTGCTTCGCCTCAAAAATACCCGTCGCCGTTCCAACGCACGGTCACAGCATTGCCATAGCCAGCGCGGTGCGGGGATCCTGCTGGGTGCGCGGATGGACTCCCGAAGGCCGCTCGATCCGACCAAGGTCCGATGCGTCCGGATGGAGGTCCAAAGCGACCCGATGATCGGTTACAGTACGATGAACCGGTGGAGTTGCTGTTGGCCTTCCACGCGCAACCTCAGGAGGTAGGTTCCAGGGACAAGACCTCTCGTTCCCAACGCGATCCGATGATCACCCGCTGGGCGAAGCGAGTGCTGCACGATCGGACGGATCGTTCTGCCGAGTACATCCAGGATGTCGAGGTCGATCGTTCCCGAACGATCGAGGTGGAAGCGCACTTCAGCCTGATCCACGACTGGATCCGGGACGACACTCAATCCACTCGACCAAGGCGACTGCTCCTCGATGCCGACGACAAGGTTGTTGATGTTGATGTCATCCAGATAGAGGTTGTTCCCACCGTTGCTCTGGAATTCGAACTTCACACGGAACGATGAGGTGTGGAAGGATGCACCGATGTTGGTGAGTTCGGCGAAGCCCCATTCCGCAGGACCATTCGGAACGAAGTTGCCGTTGGTCGGGTTGGCCGTGACCAAGGTGGTGATCGCGCGCATGACCTTTCGCAGGGTCCATGTTGCGCCGCAGTTGTTGCTCACGTAAACGTAGAGCTGGTCGTCGTTGATCGGGTTGCGGCGCGCGTAAGCGTAACGGAACGAGAGGGAGATATCTCCCGCAGCGCTCATGTCCAAGGTGCTTGAGACCAATGCGTCGATACGGCCATACTGATCCGCGTTATTGAAGATGCGGCAGCTTTGACTGCCGGTGTACGCGGCCGCATTGGTCGACTCGAAGGTGAGGTCGTTGTCCGGGTTATCCACGCGCCAATCGACGTTCGGTAAAGCGATGACGCTTTCGAATCCCTCGCTCCACGGGATCGGCCTGCCCGGGTTCGGGAGCACGGTGATGTATGATACTTCAGAAACAGTTGCGGTGGTGATGCCATCGCCGACATTCAGCGTAACCGGATAAACGCCCGGCTCATCATAGATCACCGAGGGATCCTGTTCGAACGAGCCCGCTGGTGCGCCGCCGGGGAAACTCCAGAAGCGCTGCGTCACGCCGAAGTAGCTCTCATCCGTGAACTGCACGACATCGCCCGCGCAAACTTCGCGATGATCGGCATCGAACCGGGCCATGCACAGCAGTGGTTCTTCGAGGACACCGGTTAAAGAGAGGTTCTCCGGTTGCCACAAGTTATTCCGCTGTGCGACGGGCGATGTGAGCGCCGCGACCATCCGTGACCCTTGCCGGTGGGTGAACATCTTGCAGCAATACGAATACTCCATGTAGTTCTGCACGTTGTCCAACGGACTGCCGCAGGAAGCGCCGCTCAGCGTGCAAGAGGTCCAACCCTTCGTGAGCGGCGTATCGTCCACGTCATCATCGAAGGCGCAGTTCTCTTCAAGACCCGGGTCGTTGCTATCACCCCAGCAATGTTTCAGGTTCAACCAATGGCCGACCTCATGACTGAGTACGCGCGACTTGTATGGAGCGCTGGTCCCGATGCTTCCCGTATAGCTGTGCAGGACCACGATCCCATCCGCAGCCGCCCATCCATCCAACCATGACGGATAATAGGTGTAACCCGCCGCGCCATTCGCACTCGCCGCCACCCACACGTTCATGTACCGATCGCGCGGCCACTGGATCAACTGGGTCATATTGAAGTCGCCGTTGTAAGTCTGCGTGCTCACCGTTCGCGTGATCCCATTCGTGCAATTCCCCTCCGGATCCCGCTTGGCCAAGCGGAACTCGATCCCCACGTCGGCGACGAGATCGAGGAATTCAGGACGCACGTTCACCCAATCCGGGTTCTCCTTGTTGTAGTCCTCGTTCAGGATCCGGATCGCATCGACCAACTGCGCATCATCGATGTTCTCAGCGCCGTGGTTATGGATCACGTGGAATACCACCGGGATGATGAGTGGGCCAACACCGCCACGCTCGAACCCAGCGGTCTGCGCGTTCAACACCGAATTGGCGAATTCGGCTTGCGCGCGCGCACCCGGCGTTGCGTCAAGGTGTGCTTGAAGTTCAGCCGGGTTGTTCGCCAAGCAGCGAAGCATATCATCCTGACCGATGACAAGGCCACACCAAGCAAGCAACGGAACAAGAAGAAGGTGGCGCATGGGGGAGCGTGGAGGGGTCAGGCAATGTAGGCCTAACCGTTCGTCCGGGTCGGGCTCAATACGTACCACCCGTGGTACCCCGACACGATGGGGTCCAAGTGATTGAAGGTGTGCGTTACGCGTCCAGCGCCTGCTTCAGGTCGGCGATGAGGTCTTCGGCATCCTCCAGACCAACACTGATCCGGATCAGGGTGTCAGCCATGCCGTTCTTCAATCGCTCTTCACGTGGAATGCTCGCGTGCGTCATGCTGGGCGGATGACCCAAGAGTGATTCGACACCACCCAGCGATTCCGCCAAAGCGAACAGCTTGCAGGAGGAAAGCACTTTGATCGCATCCTTCATGTTATCCCCTTTCAGGGTGAAGCTCATCATGCCGCCGAAACCGCGCATCTGTTTTGCTGCGACCGCGTGGTTCTTGTGCGTCGTGAAGCCGGGCCAATGGACGGCATCCACCTTCGGATGCTTCACGAGCCATTCGGCCACGACCTTTCCATTTTCGCAATGCCGCTGCATGCGCAGGTGCAAGGTCTTCAAGCCGCGCAGCACAAGGAAGCAATCCTGTGGTCCGGGCGTGGCGCCGCTGCTGTTCTGAATGAACGCAAGGCGCTCGGCCAATACATCATCCTTCACGATCAACGCACCCATGACCACATCGCTGTGGCCACCGAGGTACTTGGTCACGCTGTGCATCACCAGATCCGCTCCGAGATCAAGCGGCGTCTGTAAGTATGGACTAGCGAACGTGTTGTCCACACCCAGAAGCACGCCCGCCTTCTTGGCGATCGCGGACAACCCCGCGATGTCGATGATCCGAAGCAGCGGGTTCGTTGGTGTCTCGGCCCAGATCAGTTTCGTGTTCGGTGTCATCGCCGCTTCCACGTTCGCGAGATCACCCATGTCAACGAAATGGAACTTCACGCCGAAGCCCTCATAGATCTTGGTGAAGAGCCGGTACGTGCCGCCATACAGATCGTTCGTGCTTACTACCTCGTCGCCCGGCTTGAGCAGTTTCACGATCGCATCGATGCTCGCCATCCCGCTGCTGAAGCAGAGACCGTGCTTGCCATTCTCCAACGCGGCCAAGGCGTTCTGCAACGCGGTGCGTGTCGGGTTGTGCGTGCGACTGTACTCGTAACCCTTGTGATCCCCAGGCGCGGCCTGCACGTAGGTGCTGGTCTGGTAGATGGGCGTCATGATCGCACCCGTGGTCGGGTCGGGTTCCACGCCGGCGTGGATGGCTTTGGTACCGAATTTCATTGCATGCGCGCGTTTTGTTGGCGGGCGGCGAAGGTAATTGCAGCCTCGCACGGTGATCAGCCGGATTACTTTGCCGCCAGCAGGGCCACGAGCCATCCGCAAACTTCACCATGGACCGCCGCGCCTCGGCCCACATCGCTCTCTTCACGGTCAACATGATCTACGGCGTGAATTACGTGGTGGCCAAAGGACTGATGCCTACGGTGATCGGCCCGTCGGGATTCATTGTGTTGCGCGTGCTTGGTGCCGGATCCTTGTTCTGGTTGTTGCGCGCCTTTCGACCGGAGCGCGTGGCATGGCCGGATGTCGGTCGGCTCTTCCTCTGCGCGGTATTCGGGGTAGCGCTCAACCAGCTCATGTTCTTCCACGGTCTCATGCGCACCGCACCGGCCAACGCGAGCATCATCATGGTGGCTACGCCCATTCTGGTGTTGGTGCTGTCCGGTATCCTGATCGGGGAGCGGATCACCTGGACCAAGATGATCGGTGTTGGGCTTGGTGCAGCGGGTGCACTTTCACTCATCTTCTTGAAAGGTGATGGTGGCGCTGCCGGAGCTTCCGTACTCGGTGATGCGTTCATCCTGATCAACGCCACGTCGTATGGGATCTATCTCGTTATCGTGAAGCCCTTGATGAAGAAGTACTCCGCAGTAACGGTCATGGCGTGGTGCTTCCTGTTCGGCATGTTCCTCGTGCTGCCTTTCGGGTGGGCTGAATTCGGAGAAGTGCAATGGTCCGCGCTTTCGGGCAGTGTGATCATGGCTGTGTGCTTCGTGGTGATCGTTGTCACATTCATCGCGTACCTCTTGAACACGTGGGCGCTTGGGCATTTGAGTTCAACCGTGGTGGGCACGTACATCTATCTACAGCCTCTGATGGCGATCCTGGTCACGTGGTTGTTCATGCGGATCGGACCGGAACGCATGGGGATCCCGGGCCATTATGAAACGGGGATCGGCTGGCAACAGGGACTGTGTGCGCTGGCGATCTTCCTCGGTGTACACCTGGTGAGCCGCGCGGAGATTGAGCGTTGAGCCGGACTACATTTGACGCTTTCCAAGAACGAACGCATGCTCCGATCAATGACCGGCTTCGGCCGCGCCGAAGGCGTGGTAAAGGACCGAAAGGTGACCGTTGAGGTGCGTTCACTGAACAGCAAACAGCTGGATCTCTTTGTGAAGCTACCCGGCGCATATCGCGAGCGGGATCACGAGGTGCGCCAATGGATCGGTGAACAAGCGGTGCGTGGCAAGGTGGAGGTCTTCGTGGCCGGTGAATCACTTCAAGCCACCAAACACACCACGTTCGATCGCGAATTGATCCGGGCCTATTACCAGGAGTTGAAGGAGATCGCGGATACGACCAGCCCTGATGCGGCGGCCGATCTCTTCGCCTATGTGCTCCGCCTGCCCGATGTGGCCACCACGGTGAGTGATCGTGCCGATGATGAGGAATGGATCGCGGTTCGCGGCTTGATCGAGAATGCGCTCACCGCGTTCCAGGAATTCCGTGGAAGCGAAGGTTCCCGGTTGGAGGAGGAACTGATCGCCCGCGTAAAAGGCATCGAACAGTTGCTTACCGAAGTGGAGGCCATGGACAGTGGTCGCTCGGATCGTACGCGCGAGCGCTTGCTCGGGAAACTGGCCGACCTACGCGCGGAAGTGAACGAGGATCGCTTCGCACAGGAGTTGGTGTACTACTTGGAGAAGCTCGACATCACCGAAGAGAAGGTGCGCTTGCGTTCACACTGCACTTATTTCATGGAAACCGTGAAGAGTGCGGATCAACAGGGCCGAAAGCTCGGCTTCATCTGCCAGGAGATGGGTCGCGAGATCAACACCATCGGCTCCAAAGCGAACGACGCGACCATGCAGCAGTTGGTGGTGCGCATGAAGGATGAATTGGAGAAGGTGAAGGAACAAGTGCTCAACGTCCTGTGAACCATTCCGAAGGAAAGTGCGTGATCATCTCCGCGCCGTCAGGTGCGGGGAAGACCACGATCGTGCACCACCTCATTGCGAAGGACCTCGGCCTTGCGTTCTCGGTGAGTGCCACCAGTCGCGCGAAACGATCGCATGAACATGATGGGCGTGACTATCACTTCCTGACTGCCGAAGAATTCAAGCTTCGGATCGATGCCGATGCGTTTGTTGAATGGGAGGAAGTGTACACCGGACAGTACTATGGAACCTTGAAGTCGGAGGTGGAGCGCATTTGGGACGAAGGACACCGACCGATCTTCGACGTGGACGTGGAAGGTGGCTTGAACCTGAAACGGGCTTTCGGTGCGAATGCGCTGGCGATCTTCATCGCGCCGCCGTCGTTGTCTGTGCTGGAGCAGCGGCTGCATTCGCGCGGGACGGAAACCCCGGAGAGCCTGCTCCGAAGGTTGGACAAGGCCGCGCACGAGTTGACTTACGCCCAACGCTTCGATCACGTGATCGTGAATGATGATCTGGACCGCGCGTGTTCGCAGGCCGTATCGTTGGTCCGCGCATTCCTGAGCTGATGGTGATCGGTTGTCTTTTTGGAACCTTCGATCCGCCACACATCGGGCATGTGGCCGTAGCGGAACACATGCTTGCCCATGGCAACCTCGACGAGGTTTGGCTGGTGGTCACCCCTCAGAATCCGTTCAAGAAGGACAAGGTGTTGAGTCCGGACCACCATCGCTTGGCCATGGTGCGGTTGGCCGTACAAGGACACACAGGCTTGGTCGCCTCAGGCTTCGAACTGGACCTGCCCGAACCGAGCTATACCGTGGATAGTCTGGAGTTCATGCGTCGGCGCTGGCCGCAGCATCAATTCGTCCTGATCATCGGGAGTGATAATCTGGCACAGTTCCACCAATGGAAGGATGCCACGGAGATCCTGGAACACCACCGGCTGCTGGTCTACCCAAGGGATGGGTTCAAGGAACACTTGGCGCACAGCGATCTGCTCGGTCATCCCGCCATCACCTTCGTTGCGGACGCACCCTTGGTTCACGAGTCCGGTACCGCGATCCGCGATACAATAAGGCTTTGGGAACCTGTGAATGATCGCATCGATCCAATGGTCCTGGGCTACATCCGAAGGAACGGGCTTTACAAGCCTTGAACCGGGGTAGCCACCTTCGTTGCGGCCTGCAGTAAATGGTCCCGCAAGACGCGCACGGCCCGCGTGAATCCCAGTTCGTTCACCACATGCAGATCGCACAAGTGCCGGTAGGGTAGTAGGAAGGATCGGTAGGCAGGCAGTACGTGATGCTCCCATTGGTACAGGACATCCTCGGCCCCGTATCCGCGTTCCTCTGAATCGCGCCGAAGGCGACGTTCCAATTGGGCGTCCTCGCTAGCGTCGATGAACACACGCAGATCGAACAGGTCCCGCACAGGCGCATGGTGAAGGACGAAAAGCCCTTCGACCAGAACGATCGGGGCCGGCCGTAGTTCGATCGTTCGCCCTTCACGACCATCCTGGTTGAACGTGTACTCCTTCCGAAGAATGGGCTCACCCGCAAGAAGAATGCGGAGGTCGCGCGCCAAGCCATCCATATCAACAGCAGTCGGTAGATCGAAATTGATCCGGTCGTTCTGGTCGACCGCTTGCAATTCCTTCGGATGGTAGTAGTCATCCTGCGAGACCATGCACACCATTTCGCTCGGAAGGCTCTCGCGCAGGGCGCGCACCAGGCTTGTCTTTCCTGATCCGCTGCCACCCGCTACCCCCACGAGGTAGGCATTGCGCTGCATGGCTTCAAAAGTAGGGGGCCGATCCCCAGTGACCGCATCCGACCTCCGATGGCCACGAAAGTTTGGCACAGAGCTTGGCTTGCCGGGCCGAACGATCAACAACCGACCAAATGAACACTTCCGCCATCCGTTACGAGAAGCTCAAGAATGCAGCCCGGAGCCTGATGCTCGCCGGGAACGTGGAACGCTACATGCACGCCCTGCGTCTGATCAGTGGACTTCGCATCCAAGGTCCGGTAGCGACAGCCTGAATACCAAGCGGTGGGGCCACCGCTCAATTCAACGGCCCAAGGTTTTGGTGAAAGCGTGCGGCGGGGCCCGGGAGGGCCCCGCCGCCGCGTTCTACCCCATGCTGGATATGGCTTTCACGGAAATTTCATCCGGTATGGATCCTTTGGAACGAACCCGCCGTAGAAGGCCCCATGACGAAGAAGGATAAGATAGCCTTCATCAAAAGCAGCAAGCGCAAAACGCACGTGTACAATGACCTTAATCGTTACTCGGACCAACAACTCAATGACGTTATCCGGGAGATCGTGCAAGGCCTGATCCGCGAAAGCGAGATCATCGCCAATGCATACATCAACGGATACCGTTAGCGAGCGCGTCGAAACTTGCTGCTGAAGGCTGGACGCCTCAGGCAACAGGGCCCCTCCACCGAAAGGTGGACGGGGCCTTGTTGTTCTCGGATGTTCCATTCGCTTCGTCCAAGATGGTGCCCGGACTATCTTCGGCACATGAGCAGCGCTCCTCTGAAGCGATGGCGCTTGGGACCGATGCCGGACCCTGCGATCGTTCGTGGTCTTACCTACGACCGCTGCCCCGAGGCCGGAGCGATCATCCTTGCGCAGCGGGGGATCACTGATCCAGCTGCCGCCGCAACGTTCTT
The DNA here is from genome assembly GCA_016721005.1 of Flavobacteriales bacterium. Taxonomy (GTDB): domain Bacteria; phylum Bacteroidota; class Bacteroidia; order Flavobacteriales_F; family PHOS-HE28; genus PHOS-HE28. Next base: position 81,957 of record JADKJM010000019.1, on the reverse strand, counting down.
CCGCCCGCGCCTGGACCAGCTCCATGACCCGTTCCTGATGGCCGGAATGAAGGAGGCCGTGGAACGGATCGAGCGCGCGCTCGGGGAGAATGAACGGATCATGGTCTACGGCGACTACGATGTGGATGGGACCACGGCCGTGACATTGGTCTATTCCTTTCTGCTTCGATTCACCGGGAACATCACCTTCTACATTCCGGATCGCTATGCCGAAGGCTACGGCATCTCTTTTCAGGGGATCGATGTTGCTGCCGCGGAAAAGGTCACGCTGATCATCGCATTGGATTGCGGGATCAAGGCGGTGGAGAAGGTGGCGTACGCGAACGAACGCGGGATCGACTTCATCATTTGTGATCACCACCGACCCGGCGACACGCTGCCGGAGGCCGTTGCGATCCTTGATCCGAAGCGCGACGACTGCCCATACCCCTTCAAGGAATTGAGTGGATGTGGCATCGGTTTCAAGCTGATGCAGGGTTTGGCGCAGCACAACGACATGCCTTTCGATGATCTGGAGCCGTTGTTGGATCTGGTGGCCGTGAGTACCGCATGCGACATCGTGCCGGTGAACGGGGAGAACCGGATCCTCACGCATTTCGGATTGAAGCGGCTGAACAATGAGCCACGACACGGCTTCAGGGCGATGATGAATATGGCCAACGTGAAAAAGCGTTTGGGCATCACCGATCTGGTCTTCGCCATCGGCCCACGGATCAACGCTGCGGGCCGTGTGGAGCATGGTCGGCAGGCCGTGGAACTGCTCCTGGCGCATGATCCTCAACAAGCCGCCGAGATGGGCAACCGCGTGGACGGCAACAACATGCACCGTCAGGAACTGGACCGCAACATGACCGAGGATGCACTGGGGCATTTCGATGATGATGCCCGATTGCGCGCCGCATGGAGCACGGTGGTCTTCGACCCCACTTGGCACAAGGGCGTCGTCGGCATCGTGGCCTCACGGTTGGTGGACAAGTATTACCGGCCTACCGTGGTGCTTACGGAGAGCGGTGGCAAAGCGGTGGGAAGTGCGCGCAGCGTGAAGGGCTTTGATGTGTACGAGGCCGTGAGCGCGTGTAGTGATCTGCTCGAACAGTTCGGTGGACACATGTACGCCGCAGGACTCACCATGCCCTTGGAGAATGTCGATGCCTTCAAGGCGCGCTTCGAGGAGGCGGTGCGGGCCACGATCAAGGAAGAGCAACGCACGCCGGTGGAAGAGATCGATCTGGAACTGACATTGGACACGATCGATGACGGATTGTTGAGCATCCTGAAGCACATGGCACCATACGGTCCGGGCAACATGCGGCCGGTCTTCCTTACGCGTGGCGTGGTGGATTCAGGCAGTGCGCGGTTGGTGGGTGAGCATCACTTGAAGATGCGGCTTCTACATCCTTCCTCGCCCAAACGATCCTTCGACGCGATCGCGTTCAAGCAAGCGCAATGGCTCGATCTTGCGCGTAGTGGAGAACCCTTCAGTGTGCTCTATGCGATCGAGGAGAATGAGTGGCAGGGAAGGACCACCGTGCAATTGAACATCAAGGACATCAAACCAGGCGTATCGGAGTTACTGGTGAATGAGTTGCCGGGCGCGATCGGCAGCCTCGCCGAAGTGAGCGGATCACAGCGCAGTGATGGAAGATCGGTGTAGCGATGTCGGCTCCGGGATCCCATGCCTTTCAAGTGATGCGGAACAACGCGACTCCGTTGCGGACCAAAGACCTGAAGGAATGATCGTGACGAACACCGACGAACATTTCATGCGGCAGGCCTTGAAGGAGGCGGAGCAGGCCTTCAAGGTGGATGAGGTTCCCATCGGGGCCGTGGTGGTTTGTGGCGATCGGATCATTGCTCGCGGCCACAACCTCACGGAGCGATTGAACGATGTGACCGCACACGCGGAGATGCAATCGATCACTGCTGCTGCGGAACACCTCGGCGGCAAGTATTTGAAGGACTGCACGCTCTTCGTTACCGTGGAGCCATGTCCCATGTGTGCCGGCGCGCTTCAGTGGGCACAGATCGGACGGATCGTGTTCGGCGCCTTTGATGAGAAGTCGGGCTACCGGAGGATCGGCGGGAAGATGCTGCACCCGAAGACCAAGGTCGTAGGTGGTGTATTGGAAGCCGAGTGCGCCGATCTGATGAAGGCCTTCTTCAAACGCAAGCGCGCGTTATGACCGCTGCTTTTTCCTAGGCGCACGATCCCCCGGTCCATGGGCAAGGACTCGAACCAGGAATCGACCGCCGTCGACATGGATGCGGTTCAGGGTAGTTGCTCCGGTCGCGTGTTAGTGGGGATGCTTCCACCGACATTCAACAGGATCGGATCGCGATCGTTGTTCGTGCCGATGTAACGGATGATCCCATCCATGTTCACATCCTCCCGGTGATATCCGACAGTGCTCTCTGCGGTGGGTATGCTTCCGCCGATGGCCTGAAGGATCGGATCGCGGTCATTGTTCAGACCGATGTAACGCACCACCGCATCCGGAAGCACGTTGCCAGCCCAGAGCAAGGCACGACCATTCAACGACTTGCGCGCTTCGGTTCCGTACACCGCCGTTCCTGGAGATGAAAGGTCAACCCCGGTAGCTGTGGATGTGAGCGCGACAGCCGCGGCCGTCATAGCACCGAGGTGATTGCGGTGTTTCACGGCGACATAATAGTTGCCGTTCCCGGCCTGGAAACTCACGGGTGATACGCCGTCCTTGTCCACCACGTCGCCGTCGCGTTGCACCAATGCGCAACGTGTGGCGAGGATCGTACCCGGTGTGGCGGAACTGCGGAGTTGCACATGCACCCAATCCACAATGGCGTTATCACCTGTGGTCGTAAGCACAGCTGCGTTGATCGTTTCGCCACCGCCACCCGATACCTGCGGGAATCCGATCACGGTGTACGGTTCGGTAAGCGGGACCTGGCCGGCTGCGCGAAGGTCGTCGCGCATCCTGTCGGTTGCGATATCGTATGGTCCTTCAAGCATGAGCTTCAGTGCAACACGCACCCCATTGCGTTCCACGACCACATCATCCAAGTACAACCAATTGCCATAGTCGTTGATCGCCACGAACCGGAAGATCACCGGCGAACCGTCGTATGCGCTGATGTCCAGATCGTGCGCTAGCCATTGGGAGCAACTGCTGGGCGACCATGCGGAGGTAACGTAGCCGGTGCTCTGGAGCGCGGACCCTGAGGCTTCGTACAAGGTGGTCCAAGTGCTTCCGCAATCCCCGCTGACCTCCACCCTCATGCCATCCACATAAGAGGAGGAGTAACCGGAGTAAGCGTGTTGGAACTTCAACCGCGAACCCGCTGAACCGGTGAGATCCACTACGGGAGTGACCAATCGATCCTCCTGGCCCGGGGTGCTCACGCTGTAGTTGTCGATCCCCCACGCACGGGTACCGACGCACGCACTTTGTCCGGAAACCGCAACAGTTACCCAGGTGTTACCTGCGTCGGGATTCTGGAGCGACCATCCTGCAGGTGTTGGTGATGTGGCCTCGATATTCTGGGAGTAGGTCGCCGCCACGGTGGTGGGTGTGCTCACGGTGATCGCACTGCTGGATGCGTCATTGCCGACGTATTGGTCGCCGATCAAGTTCGTGCTGGCCACCAAGGTGTGGGCACCGTTCCCGGTGATGGTGACCGGTTGGGAGAACGTGTATGATGCACTAGCGCCGCTTGCCAAGCTTCCGGTGTAGGTCCCGGTGATCACACTACCGCCATCAAGCTGGTAGCGCACCTCGAAATTCGATTGGGCCTGCTGGCCGTAGTTGCGGATCGTCACGGTGACGGGCGCGTTCGTGGCCGCGCAATCCCACATTGCTCCTTGCGGCGATTGAACCGCAGAAACGCCAATGTTCAATGGAAGTGGCGTGTCGAAGGTCTCCGTCTGGTCGTAGCGGTTGTTGCTGCTGCCTTGGCTTGCACTTGCACCCAGCCCACGCCGAGCGAACGCAGCCCAGATCGCATTCTGGTTCGCGCCTCCGTTGGTTTGTTGGTCGGCGAGCAGGATCGCATCACGCCCATCCACGAAGCCCGGGCTGCATGGTGTCAACTTCAATCCGTCGATCACCAATTGCATGGCGATGTTATTGCCACCTGTGCCGTTGTACAGGTCCGGGTCGAATCCATGGACGCCGATCAACTCCCAGGTCATTTCCCACAACATGGTACACCACACGAACCCGATCCCATGCGGTGCGGCGATCGATCCCGAGTTGGTGGCGGCATAGGTGTAGCTGTTCACCGAGAAGTTCGTGCTATAGGGTGAGGGGCGGATCCCCGGTCCGGTCACCGGCTGCCCCATTACGTAAGTTCCGATCCCACGACCATCCGTGCCCTGGTCACCAGGTTCCATGGTCATCATCAATCCGAAGTAATCGCTCCAACCTTCACCCATCTGTTCCACATTTCCCAAGCAATTCGTGTTGGCAGGGCCGCCAACCAACCGGTTGCTGATCCCGTGTCCGTATTCGTGTGCGATCACACCGTTGTCCAGGTCGCTATCCCTGTTCGGTGTGGTGTAGGTCCAACGGTACATCTGCATGCGTGGGGAACTGCCGTCCGGTGGTGTGCCGAAGTTGGCGTTGTTGGTACCGCTGCCATCCTGCGCATCGGCATTCACGTAGTCGTTGCCCGCGCCGCCGCGTCCATAATTGTTCTGCTGGAAATTTCCCGCAGGGTCATCGAAACCGTACTGGTACCACACATCGTGAACGATGTTGTTCCAGTAGAAGAGGTTGGTCGTGGCGGCATCGAGGTAGGTCGCAGGGGCTTGTGTGAGGTCCAACGGGAAATCGAAATCGAGCGTGGCTCCGCCGCTCGGACGAGCGCCTCCGGAATTGTTGTTGTCGGCGTCCTCCTGGGCGTAGCAGTTATTGCCGCGGGTATCCGTGTACTCGGCACCTGAGGCCCCGTTCGTGTCATGCCATCCGTAGGGTGAAGCGATCCCGCCCATGGTCCAAGGAGCGTTCCGGATGGCTCGGCTCCCATGGCTGGGGCTTTCCACCGGAGCAGGGAACACGCGATAATCATTCGGGGCTGCTGGCGCCATCGGTACCGAAGGGCACTCCTCTACCGCATGACCATGGTCATCCCAAGCGCACTGGGCCACCCAATCGTTGCGGTCCAATTCAGCGCCGGTCAATGCATCCACGCGGACGCTCCACCAATGCATGCCGTCGGTGGTGTAGTGGTTCACGTTCCATGCGAGTAGCAGCCGGTCGTCCACGGGTTGATAGACCAGCTTCACGATCACCGGCTCGTGGCCGAACTCCGTTCCATCGTAGGTGTAACTGTGCTCCGAAGCATTGGAGGAAACGAGGGCAGGAGCCACTTTGCCGGGAGCGGTCCGCGCAAGCACAGCGGCCAAAGCGCTTTCCGCCGTGAGAACGGGTTGCGTGCTGTTGATGCGTTTCTCGATCGCCGTGAACGCTCCGATGTTCACCTTGATCACTTCACCATTGGCGGCCGCGTGGACCGCGATATCGCCGTTCCAGACTTCAATGCCTTGCCACCGCTGCCGGAAGAAGGTGTGCGTGATCCCGTTGTGTGCGCTGCGGTAATCATCCTTCACGATAAGGTCCGCGAGGTCACTGGCATGGAATCCATCCACGCGTAGCTGATCCACCACCTTTTCGGGTAACGAACCGGTCGGTCGTTGAGCCGTGGCAGAAAGGACAAGGACAAAAAGGAAGAGTGCTGGAAGTGAGCGTAGGATCGACATGTTCTGAGCTGGAAGGGCGGCAAAATACCGGGATCAGGCGCTGAGGGCAAGGTCCCATCCACCGCGAACGAGGGATCTTACCGTCCGGTGACGAGGATGCGCTCCTGCTTGATCTCGTCACCAGCGCGGATCCGCACGAGGTACATCCCTGGTGCCGCACCCAACAGATCAACCACCCATCGGTCATCGGTGATCGGAAGTACAGTCGTAGGAATGGTCCGTCCCGTGGCGTCCACCACATCGATCGTAGCGGCGGAACCCGCCACGAAAACCGTGAAGGTGCCGGTGTTGGGATTGGGGTAGCAATACCGTTCACCGCTCTTGCGCAGAACGCTTACCACTTCTGAATAGGAGCCGGTGCCATCCTGATCCAACATATGCAGTCGGTAATAGGAGAGACCACTCAATGGCTCGGTATCGAAAAGCCCGTATCGGGTGGTGGTGAAGGATTGTCCTTGCGCGGATCGCACGCCGATCACTTCCCATGCGCGCGGATCCGAAGAGCGTTCCACTTCAAACCGATCCGTATTCAACTCACTGCCTGTGGACCAATCGAGCCACACGCCGTTGGGTTGATCGGTCGCATGGAACGCGAGCAGTTCCACCGGAAGGTTCGATGCTGATCCGGTGAAGACCACGTTATCCATCAGCAACGTGTTCCCGTAGCCATTGATGCCTACGAATCGCACCAGCACGGTTTGTCCGCTGTATGCGCCGATATCCACGTCATTCGCTCGCCATTGAACGCAATTCGCGGGTGTGAACAACGCCGTGGCATCAGGTGCGGTGGCGAGGACCGCTCCGCTTTGCGCAAGCAGGGTGTTCCAGTTCGCGCCGCAGTTCCCGCTGATGTCCACGCGGAAGGCATCGAACAAGGAAGCGTTGTACCGCGCGTATGCGTGGTCGAATTTCAAGCGGCAATTGGTCAACCCCGCAAGGTTCACCAACGGTGTGACCAATCGATCCTCCTGTCCGATGCCATTGTAGTTGAAGTTTTCGATGGACCAGGTACGACTGGACGTACACGATGGTGCTGGACCGATGGCTGGCATCGAGGTGGTCCAGGTGTAGGACGCATCGGGATTCTGTATGGACCAACCGGCCGGTGTCGGGGATGCCGTGGAGAGTCCTTCCGTGTAAGGCGCGATGACCGTGGTGCCCGCCACGATCGTAAGCGCATTCGTCTGGCTGTTGTCCGAAGCGTATAGATCACCGGTAAGGTTCGTAGCTACCTCAAGGGTATGTGCGCCAACGCCGCTGATCACCACCGTTGCGCTGAACACGAAATTGAAGGATGCCCCGGCGGCCAATGCCCCGACGTAATTCTGCGTCACCCATGCGCCGCCATCCAGGCGATATCGAACCGGGAAATTGCTCTGTGCTGCTGAACCGAAGTTCCGCACCACGGCGCGCACAGTGGTCGGCGCACCCACACAGTTGTACAGTTGGCCGGCCAGTGGCTCGGTGATGGATGCGATACCGACATTAGCGGTCATCGGGGTGTTGTATGCCTCGGTCTGATCGGAGCGGTTGCTGGCACTGCCCTGGTTCGCACCCACACCAAGCCCGCGACGCGCGAAAGCTGCCCAGATCGCATTCTGGTTCGTGCCGCCATAGAGATTCTGGTCGGCAAGAAGGATCGCATCGCGCGCATTCACGAAACCCGGGCTGCACGGGGTCAATTTCATCCCCTCGATCACCAAGCGCATGGCGATGTTGTTGCCACCAGTGCCCGTGTAGATGTCCGGGTCCCAACCGTACACACCGATCAATTCCCAGGTCATCTCCCACAACATGGTACACCACACGAAGCCGATGCCGTGCGGTTGGGTGATCGCCGCGTTGTTCGTGGCCGCGTACGTGAAATTGTTCACTCCGAAATTGGTGCTGTATGGCGCTGGCCGGATGCCGCCTCCCGTGGTGGGCTGGCCGATGACATAGGTGCCGATGCCACGCGGGGTCGGGCCGGTATCGCCAACCCGCATCGTCATCACCAAGCCGAAGAAGTCGCTCCAGCCCTCGCCCATCTGTTCAGCGTTGCCCAAGCAGTTCACATTCGCCGGACCCCCGACCAAGCGGTTGCTGATGCCGTGCCCATACTCGTGCGCGATCACGCCATTGTCCAGGTCGCTGTCCCGGTTCGGTGTGGTGTACGTCCATGTGTACATCTGCATCCGCGGGCGCGTACCCTCGGCAGGCGTAGCGAAGTTGGCGTTGTTGGTCCCGCTGCCATCGATCGCATCCGCGAGGACGTAATCGTTTCCGGTTCCACCACGGCCGTAGTTGTTCTGCTGGAAGTTCCCTGCAGGATCATTGAAGCCGTACCCGTACCACACGTCGTGCATCAGGTTGTTCCAGTAATACAGATTGGTGATCAGCGCGTCCTGATAAGTGGTCGGTGCGCCAGCGAGATTGATGGCGAAATCGAAGTCAAGGGTAGCACCGCCGCTCGGACTGTAGCCGATCGTGGTCTCGTTGTCATTGGCGATGTCCTCTTTCGCCCAAGCGTTGTTCCCGCGCGTGATGGTGTACTCGGCACCGGCAGCACCATTCGTGTCGTTCCAGCCATAGGGCGAAGCGATCCCGCCTTGGGTCCATGGCGCGTTCTGCAACGTGCGACCTCCGTGGCTCGGGCTTTCCGTCGGCCACGCATAGACCCGGAAGTCGTTCGGTGCGGCTGGTGCGCAAGCATCCTCCTCGGGTCGCGCGTTCGCGTCCAAAGCATGGTCGTGGCCGAAGTCGCACTGGCTCACCCAATCATTGCGCTCCAACTCCTCACCGCTCACCGCATCGATCCGCACGTTCCACCAGTGCGTGCCATCAGGCGTGTAGTGGTTCACGTTCCACGCCAAGCGCAATGCTTCACCCACGGGAACAAGGACCAAGCGCACGACAGCGGGCTCATCACTGAACGAGGATCCGTCGAATATGGACATGTGGCCATTGTCCTCGGAGGAGATCAGCGCAGGGATCGAAGTACCCGGCATGTCCCGCGCGAGCACGTTCGATAGCGCCGTTTCGGCGCTGATGACCGGTGTGGTCGTATTCACGCGATCGGCCAGCCGGGAATAGGAACCGTTGTTCACAGCGACGATCGATCCATCCACACGCGTGTGGATCGCAATATCCCCGTTCCAGATCTCGATGCCCTGCCAGCGCTGCCGCAGGTACATGTGCTGTAGACCAACATCCTCCGACAAGTAATCATCCTTCACGATCAGGTCCTGGAGATCCTCGGTGCGATAGCCACTAACGAGGAGTTGTTCCTGCACCTCGGAGGGAAGCGTCCCAACAACCTGTTGCGCCACCGATGAGGATAGCCAAACGAGCAGCGGTGCGAGGAGGAGGGAACGAACGAACGTCATGGAACGGTGAGCGGAGCGAGACCGAAGATAAGGCGGACCGATAGGGGTCGCAAGGTTCGTAGCCCTGATCATCAGAATGTTGTGCATACCATCTCGGTCCTGGTCAGGGCTGGTTTCCACCTGCCGTACTTTTGGCCCCGAACAACACCGCGATCCAGCGGTCAATCGAAAAGACCATGTACCCTCAAGAACTAACGGCTCCCATGGCCACGGACCTTGTTTCCGCTGGCTTCGAAGAATTGAAGACCCCCGACCAGGTGGACAAGGCCCTGACACAACCCGGCACCGTGCTCTGCATGGTGAACAGTGTATGCGGTTGCGCCGCTGGCGCTGCACGCCCCGGTGTGAAGAAGAGCGTGCATGGAGCCAAGCGCCCCGCCAAGTTGGTCACCGTTTTTGCCGGTGTCGATGGCGATGCGACCAACCAGGCCCGCAAGCATTTCCTGCCTTACCCACCCAGTAGCCCGTCCATTGCCTTGTTCAAGGATGGCAAGCTCGTACACTTCCTCGAGCGTCATCACATCGAAGGCCGCAGCGCCGAGATGATCGCCGAGAACCTGCAGATGGCGTACGACGAGTTCTGCTGATCGCGCACTCGAACATTGAACGCCCCGGTTCCGCAAGGAGCCGGGGCGCTTTGTTTCCTTGGCCGCTATGGTAGCTGCTCCACGCGCACCGAAGTTGGAATGCTGCCACCGATGTTCACCAGGATCGGATCGCGGTCGTTGAACGAGCCCGTGTATTTGGTGATCCCATCCAGGTTCACGTCCTCCATGCGATATCCGCTCACGGAGTTGGTGGGGATGGCCCCTCCGATGACCACAAGGATCGGGTCGCGGTCATTGCTGGCTCCGGTGTACTTCAGCTCCACATCCCGCAAGGTGTTCCCGGACCAGAGTGTCCTCTTGGTGCCCACGATCCGGGTCGGTTCCGTTCCGAATAGCGCAAGCGATTGATCCGTGAAGTCCACGTTGATGCTCGTGGTGGAGAGCGCGATGTTGTTGGCCGTCATTGCGCCGAAGTGGTTGCGATGACGCACGGCGATCTTGTACGATCCTGCGGGAGCAAGCAAGGCGATCGGCGAGATACCATCCTCCGCCACCACGTCACCGTCTCGTTGCACCAGTGCCGGTCGTGTGGCTACGATGGTCGTTGGGGTGCCCGCATTGCGCAATTCAACCTGCACCCAATCCACGATGGCGTCACTGCCGCTGCGTGCGCTCACTCCGGCTTGCATCACTTCACCACCACCATCGCTGGCTTGGGTGAAGCTGAGCGCGGTGAACGGCTCATTGTTCGGGATCAAACCGGCGACGCGCAGGTCATCGTTCATGAGTTGCGTGTTGGGGTCATAAGGCCCATCGAGCATCAGCTTCAGTGCGATGCGCAGGCCGTTGTTCACCACTTCCAGATTGTCGAGGTAGAGGCGATCGCCGTAGTCGTTCACGCCGGTGAAGCGGATCACCACGCTCTGCCCATCGTAGGCGCTGATGTCGATGTCGTGCAGCAGCCATTGGTTCGCGGCGGTGGGTGCCCAAGGGCTGGAGCCGGTCGTGGTCGTACCGAGTGCGAGTGCTTCGGCGAAGTAGAGCTGCGTCCAACTTTGGCCGCAGTTGTTGCTGATCTCCACGCGAAGGCCATCGGTGTATGAGGCGCCGTAGGATTTGTAGGCGTGATGGAATTTCAAATGCGTCCCTGCGCTTCCGCCAAGGGTGATCACCGGCGAGATCAAGCGATCAACTTGGCCCGGCGCGTTGTAGTAGTAGTAGTCCATGCGCCAAGCACGCGTGGCATTGCCTGCGGGGCCGGTCACGGAAACGTTGGTCCAGGTGTCAAGGCCATCCGGGTTGTCGAGGCGCCAGCCTGTGGGTGTCACCGCTTGGTCCTCGGCGTTCGCGAGCATCGGTGCGCTGGCCGTGAAGTTGGCGTAGCTGATGAAGGCGGTGATGGTTTTCGCGTCCGTTCCGTACACATCGGTCACGGTGAGCGTGACATCGTAAGTGCCAGGAGTACTGTACGTCACCAGCGGACTCCTACCTGTGGCGCTCGCTGGTGATCCGCCGGGGAAGGACCAACTCCAGGAGTAGCCATTGCCGCTCAACACACTGTTATCGTAGAACTGCACGCTGGGCGCGAGGCAAGTGATCGTGCGTTTGTCCGCGCAGAAGTTGGCGACCGGTGCGCTGTTCGTTTCCAAGGGGCTTTCCCACACGCTGCGGTCGGTGCCGTTGCGGATCTTCTGGTCGCGGTAGTTGATCAGTAGGCGCGTGCTGAAGATCTTCGCGGGTAGTCCCGCGTTCCAAAGCGTCCAAGTAGGAGCGGCATCACTGCGGTAATACACAGCCCGGCGTGTGCCGATGTAGAGCCCGCCGTTGGTCCCGAGTTGGTGCGCGATGTTCGTCGGCCACTCGTTGTTCAGGTTCGCGTCGGTGATGTTCGTCCAGTTCGTGCCACCGTTCACGCTCTTGTAGATCACGTATCCATTGATGTTGGGATAGTCGCCGTATTGCGAGGTGCGCACGAGCCAGAGGGTCTGCGGATCCGTGGCGCTCACGGCGATGTCGTACGGGATCCACGTGTTGCCATTGATCGTGCCGCTGCTTGGCGTGATCTCCGTCCAATTGGTTCCGCCGTTCGTGCTGCGCCACACTTTCTTCAGGCCCCACCAATCGATGTACGTGCATGCGTACATCGTGTTCGGGTCGCTGAAGGAGACCTCGATGCTCGTCACTTTCTCCCCGAAGTTGTACACCTCCACGAAGCCCGCGCCGTTGTCGTCCGTGCGCCAGATCGAATTGCCATTGCCCACGAAGGCGGTGTTCACCAGGTTCGGATGCCACACCACTTCGCTGCTCTCGCCAGTGATGTAGCTGGCATTCGGCTGCTTGCCCCAACCCGCATTGCCGTTCGACACAGTGCGATCACCGCTGAGGACCTTGTACCCGTAATCGCTCAACGCGCGGCGATCGTATTGCGGATGGACGAAGCCACGTATGCCATCGCCACCATCGGTGCAGACCCAGCCGTTGGTGTACACGTCGTTGTCCTTCAGCAGGGTGCCGTTGTGGTAGGTGCCGCCGAGCATCACATTGCTGCCGGTCCATCCTCCTGCGCCGAAGCCCCAGAAGTCGGTGCCCGCAATGCCGAACATGCGGCGGTTGAAGGTGGCGCCGGCATCGCTGCTGTAGAAGATGCCGCCGTCGTTCGCCAGCCAGATCTCGCTTCCGTAGTAGCGCATATCGTGGATATCCGCATGCACGTAATCCACTTTGTTGCTGTGGCTCCACTTCGCTGGGCAGGTGAAGTTCACGCCTCCGTTCGTGCTCACCCAACGCTGCACACCGCACACGTTCAACTTGTTCGCGTTGGCCGGGTCGACCGCGAAGGCCAGATCGTAGTAGTACTGGCCACCGTCATCCTGTCCGCCATCGTCCCATCCCATCAGGTTGAAATTCGTGGGCGAGGGCACACCGCCCGGGCTCGGCCCGCAGCACTGGAAGGTCCAGCTCGTGCCGCTGTCCGTGCTCTTGTACACGCCGTACAATCCGCTGCCTCCGTTGGCCACACCTGTGCAAAGCGCATACACCGTGTTCGGTGCAACAGCCGTCACGGCGATCTCTGTTCGCTCCTGTTCGTTCGGCGAGACGGGGACCGGCCAGCCCGTGGTCATCTGCGTGAACGTAACGCCGGTATCCAAGCTGCGCCAGAACTGGGTCACTAAGCCGGTTTGTTTCACAGCGTAAACAGTTGTGGGGTCGCTCGGCTTGAACTCCAGTTCTTGCCAAGTGCCGGACTGCACTTGCGTGAAGGTTGTTCCACCGTTCGTTGATCGATACAATCCTTGGTTGCTGCACACGAAGAGGAGCTGGTTGTTCGCGGGGTGCATCACCAGATCGCGGATCGCATGGTTCACACTGTTGAAGGTGGCATCGCCGATGATGTTCCAGGTCCCACCGCCATCGGTGGTCTTGTACAGCTTGTTCTCCGCGCCGAAATAGACCGTGTTCTCCACCGTGTGGTCGATCTCCACGCTGTACACCGTGCCGATCATCATCCCTTTGGTCATGTTGGTCCAGTTGAGCCCCTTGTCGGTGCTCTTCCACACACCGGCATTGGCCGTGCCCGCATAGATGAGGTTGCCGTTGCTCGCACTCTGCTCCACGGTGTATACATGCGCGGCACCAGCGGCGTAGCTCTTGTCCACCGCGCCGTGGTCCCAATCGAATGGGCCGATGCATGTCCAGTTCGCGGCGCGATCGCCATCGGTGGAGGAACTCGCCGCGAGGTAAGGGCCCAGGTTCTCCTCGTAGTCCGCGCGTTGCGCGGGATCCTTCGGCACGATCGCATGGCCGATCTCGCGCTTCCACCGCTTGAAGAACTGCGTGTGCATGTTCTTCACGAAGGGGTGCGTGGCGTAGTAGGTGTCGTATGCGGCCTGCACCACGCCGGGATCCGGATCGGGGGCGTACATCAGCTGCGCCCACTGCGGCAGTTCACCAGCGCCGCGCGAGATCATCTGCTCGAAGCGCTGCGCATGGCCGATGATGCTCGTGAGCAGTAGGATGATCAGGATCGAAGTACGCATGACGACAGGTTTGATCCAAAGATGAGGCGTCAGGCACTATGCCCGGATGATGATCGTCCAGCCCATTGGGATCTCGGATCACGCTTCAAGAAGAAGCCCCGACTCGCGCCGGGGTTTCCTGTATTCGCATTGCACCCCTCTTCCGCCGGATGGCGGAGGCAGGGGGTGAGGTCAGACCACCCCTTGATCCAGCATCGCATCGGCCACTTTCACGAAGCCGGCGATGTTCGCGCCCTTCACGTAGTTGATCGCGCTGCCTTCCTGTCCGTGCTTCACGCAAGCGGCGTGGATGTTCTTCATGATCGCGTGCAACTTGGCATCCACCTCGTCGCGGGTCCATGCCAGGCGCAAGCTGTTCTGGCTCATCTCCAATCCGCTGGTGGCCACGCCACCCGCGTTGCTGGCCTTGCCTGGCGCAAAGTGGACCTTCGCTGCTTGCAGTGCGGTGATCGCCTCCGGCGTCGTGGGCATGTTGGCGCCTTCGGCCACGTACTTCACGCCTTTCTTGATCAGCGTCTTCGCGTTGTCGATGCTCAATTCGTTCTGTGTTGCGCAAGGCAATGCCACATCGCACTTGGCCACCACGTCCCAAACGCGCGCGCCGGCCACGTACTTCGTTCCCTTGAACTTCTTCGCGTACTCTTCGATGCGGCCGCGCTTCACGTTCTTCAGCTCCATGAGGAAGGCGAGCTTCTCCTTGGTGATGCCCGTCGGATCGTAGATCGCGCCGTCGCTGTCGCTTGCCGTCACCACTTTGGCACCGAACTGCGTGGCCTTCTCGATGGCGTACTGCGCCACGTTGCCGCTGCCGCTCACCGCCACCACCTTGCCTTTGAAGCTGGTCTTGTTGCGCGCCATCATCTCGTTCGCGAAGTACACGCAGCCGTAGCCGGTCGCTTCCGGACGGATCAATGATCCACCCCACGTGGCGCCCTTGCCCGTGAGCACGCCGGTGAATTCATTCGCCAAACGCTTGTACTGTCCGAAGAGGTAGCCGATCTCGCGACCGCCCACGCCGATGTCGCCCGCAGGCACGTCGGTATCCGGGCCGATGTGGCGGAACAGTTCCGACATCAGGCTCTGGCAGAAACGCATCACTTCGTTGTCGCTCTTTCCTTTCGGATCAAAGTCGCTGCCGCCCTTGCCACCGCCCATGGGCAGGGTGGTGAGGCTGTTCTTGAAAGTCTGCTCGAAGCCGAGGAACTTCAGGATGCTGAGGTTCACGCTCGGGTGGAAGCGCAAGCCGCCCTTGTAAGGTCCGATCGCGCTGTTGAACTCGATGCGGTAGGCGCGGTTCATCTGGGTCCTGCCCTTGTCATCGATCCAAGGCACACGGAAGATGATGGTGCGCTCAGGCTCCACCATGCGCTCCAAGAGCATCTTGCCTTTGTATTTCGGGTTGGCCTCGATGAACGGGATCACCATTTCGGCGACCTCATGCACGGCCTGTAGGAATTCGGGTTCGTTACCGTTACGCTTCTTCACTTCTGCCATGAATGCGTCCACGGCCTTGTTCGACTTTGCCATTGCTGGGGTCTTTGGTTGTGCTTTTGGTTTAGCGGCGGCAAATGTATGTGGGGGAATGCTCGTACAGGTCAGTGTGCGGGCCGGGCGCATCGAATAGCTGGCGACGCGCTATGAACATTCGCGATATCCGCAGTGATCCAGTGATCACTTCAATCCAACTTCAACACTGCCAGGAACGCCTGCTGCGGTACTTCCACCGTCCCGATCTGCTTCATCTTCTTCTTCCCCTCCTTCTGCTTCTCCAGCAGCTTGCGCTTCCGGCTGATGTCGCCGCCATAGCACTTCGCGGTCACGTCCTTGCGCAAGGCCTTCACGGTTTCGCGCGCCACGATCTTGGCGCCGATGGCCGCTTGGATCGGGATGTCGAACTGTTGACGCGGCAATAATTCCTTCAGCTTGCTGCACATCTTCTTGCCCAACTCGTGTGCGTGATCGCGGTGGATCAATGCACTCAACGCATCCACGCGTTCGCTGTTGAGCAGGATGTCGAGCTTGATGAGGTCGCTCTCCTTCATGCCCACCGGGTGGTAATCGAACGAAGCGTAACCGCGTGAGATCGACTTGAGCTTGTCGTAGAAATCGAAGACCACTTCGCCGAGCGGTAGCTCGAAGGAAAGCTCCACGCGATCGGTGGTGAGGTAGTTCTGGCCCACGAGAATGCCACGCTTATCGATGCACAAGGTCATGATCGCGCCGGTATACTCGGCCTTGGTGATCACCTGCGCCTTGATGTACGGCTCCTCGATCTTCTCGATGTGCATCACATCCGGCAACTCGCTGGGGTTGTGGATCTCGAAGACCTCGCCATTCGTTCTGGTGATCACGTAGCCCACGTTCGGTACGGTGGTGATCACGCTCATGTTGAACTCGCGCTGCAGTCGCTCCTGGATGATCTCCATGTGCAACAGGCCGAGGAATCCGCAACGGAATCCGAAGCCGAGTGCCGCACTGCTCTCGGGCGTCCAGGTCAGGGAAGCGTCGTTGAGCTGGAGCTTCTCCATCGCATCGCGCATTTCCTCGTAGTCGTCGGTATCCACCGGGAAAATGCCGGCCCATACCATCGGCTTCACGTCCTCGAAGCCTTTGATCGATTCCTTGCATGGCCGGTCGCGGTGCGTGATGGTATCCCCCACCTTCACTTCACTTGCGGTCTTGATCCCGCTGATGATGTAGCCCACGTCGCCGGCCCTCACTTCAGGGCGGGGTGTGATCTCCATCTTCAAGCAGCCCACTTCGTCGGCGCCGTACTCCACACCTGTGTTGAAGAACTTCACCTGGTCGCCCTTGCGGATGGTGCCGTTCATCACGCGGAAGTACGCGATGATGCCGCGGAAGGAGTTGAAGACACTGTCGAAGATGAGCGCTTGCAACGGTGCATTCGGGTCGCCTTTCGGTGCGGGAACGCGCGCCACCACGGCCTCCAGGACCTTATCGACTCCAAGCCCGGTCTTGCCACTGGCCGCGAGGATGTCCTCGTGCTTGCAGCCCAGCAGGTCCACGATCTGGTCCTTCACTTCCTCCGGATTGGCGCTGGCCAGGTCCATCTTGTTCAGGATCGGGATGATCTCGAGATCATGCTCCAACGCGAGGTAGAGGTTGCTGATGGTCTGTGCTTGGATACCCTGTGTGGCATCCACGATGAGCAACGCGCCTTCGCACGCGGCGATGCTGCGGCTCACCTCGTAGCTGAAGTCCACGTGGCCGGGAGTATCGATCAGGTTCAGGATGTACTTCTGCCCGTTCAGGGTGTAGTCCATCTGGATCGCCTTGCTCTTGATGGTGATCCCGCGCTCGCGCTCCAGGTCCATGTCGTCCAGGTTCTGGGCCTGCATATCGCGGTCGGCAATGGTGCCGGTCATCTGCAACAGGCGGTCGGCCAGAGTGCTCTTACCGTGGTCGATGTGGGCGATGATGCAGAAGTTGCGAATGTGCTCCATGTTCAGCGGCTGATCCGGGGTGCCGGAAAGCGGGGCGCGAAAGTAGCCGATCGGGTGGCGCGGGCTGGTGATCCATCTATCTTGGTGCTGGCTTGAAGAACCCATGCAGGCAACCTGTACGGCCTCAAGTGCATCTTGTAGTAAGCTCCTGTTACCCGTATGGTGGCAGGGAGGAGAAAGGATGATCGAGCGAACGGATCATCCGGGGGACGAGCGAAGGTCTTGAACCACCAAACCAACCCCATCATGAACAAGGGGATACGCTTACTCACTTCGTTTTCCTTGATCGCGCTTGCGTTCTCAGCGCTGGCCCAGAACCCACCTCCGGATTCCCCGGGCTACGATGCATGGAAAACATCCGTGGTGTTAGCGCCGCTACCCCCACCGGTGGATGAAGGCGAGGTCGCCGAAGCTCCGGTCGGATCCCGGAGCAACTGCGATTGCTGGGTTCCGCCGGATGCTACGTACACCTTGGCGATGGGACCGAATGATGATTCCTCGTCCCCGCAGATCGCGCTACCCTTCAATTTCTTCCTCTACGGCACGAACTACAACAGTGTCTATATCAACAACAATGGCAACTTGTCCTTCGGCTCGTCCTACGGCACGTACAGCGCGGCCGGATTCCCGAGCGCCAGCTATGTCATGGTGGCCCCGTTCTGGGGTGATGTGGATACCCGCCCGGCGAACGGAGGCCAAGTCTGGTACAAGGTGACGCCGACCGCGTTGTTTGTGAATTGGGTGGCGGTAGGCTACTACGGTATGCAGACGGACAAGTTGAATTCCTTCCAGGTGATCATCACCAACGGTGTGGATCCGGTGGTGCCGAATGGTGCCAACGTTTCGTTCTGCTACCAGGACATGCAATGGACCACGGGCGCGGCATCTGGCGGTGTAGGTGGCTTCGGTGGTACGCCCGCGACCGTTGGTGCGAACAAGGGTGATGGTGTGAACTACATGCAATTCGGTCGCTTCGACCATGCAGGCGTGGACTACGATGGTCCATTCGGGATCGCCGATGGTGTGAGCTGGCTGGATTACAAATACCTCAGCTTCACCACGAACCAGACCCAGGCCAACGTGCCGCCGGTGATCACCAGCCAAAGCGTGTGCGACAGCATGACCTTGTGCGTGGGTGAACTGGCCACATTGAGCGTCACCTTCCTTTCACCTGAACCCGCGCAGATCACCACGGCCACCACCTCTGCTCCGACCTTGAGCAATTGGAACGTGACCTCCAACACACCCGGACTGACAGCGGACATCACAGTGGACTTTACGCCATTGCCAGCGGATATCGGCTACCACACCGTGAGTTTCACCGGAACTGACGACGGGACACCGAATCTCTCTTCGAGCCTGAACGTGGTCATCCATGTGATCCAAGGTGGCGCGATACCACCGGGGTCCTTGACGGTCTGCGATAACGGTCCGGCAGTGGACCTTCTGGCTGACGTGCTTGGTCCTGCGGCAGCGGCAGGGGGGAACTGGACCGACCCGTCCGGTGCAGCGCATAGCAGCACCTACAACCCCTCCACGGATGCTCCCGGTGATTACTTGTATGCCGTGCTTCTCGGCGGCAACTGTGCTTCGCTCGGAACGGCCACGATCACGGAGGTCGCTCATGCATGGGCGGGGAATAATGTCGCCGGTGTCTATTGCAGTGATGGTGTTCCTGTTGATCTTTTCGGGTTGTTGGGTGGGGCGCCGCAAGCCACTGGAGTATGGACCTCGGCGGTCGGTCAGGCTTTCAGCGGCACGCTCGATCCTACCATGGACGGAACCGGGAACTACACTTATGTGGTGACCGGTGCAGCTCCCTGCCCGAATGACACCGCTGTGGTTGCCATTACCGTGAACCAATATGTGGACGCAGGCCTGCCTAATGCCATGACGCTTTGCGAGGATGCCACCCCATTGAACATGCTGGCCTCATTGAATGGGAGCCCGACACCCGGCGGCATATGGACCGCACCCAATGGCACACAGTGGGGCGGATCCTGGTTGGCATCGATCGACCCTCAAGGGATCTTCACCTACACAGTGACCAGCGCACTGCCCTGTCTCGACCATAGCACGACGCTCACCGTTGCAATGGACCCGGCTCCATGGGCTGGGGATGACGGCACCATCACCAAGTGCGCGAACGATGGTTCCGTGACGCTCTTCCCGTTGCTGGGCGGTGGTCCTGACGCTGATGGTTATTGGGAGGACCCCACCCACGCATCGAATCCCGGAACGCTGATCCCCCACACCGAACTGTCCGGGAACTACGCGTACATCGTGCTAGGCACGGCTACTTGCGCGCATCTGATCGACACCGCATTGGTGGCGGCCCTCATCAATCCATTACCGCGGATCGCGTTTGTTGCTGATCCGGATTCCGGTTGTCATCCACTCCAAGTACGCTTCACGAACACCACTCCCGTGGAGGATGTCGGTGATCCTTGCCTTTGGAACTTCGGCGATGGACAATTCGGAGCGGGTTGTGTGGATGTGACCCACATCTATCAGGATCCGGGGAGCTACCACGTTCGCCTGAAGGTGACCACTCCAGCAGGATGCACCGATGAACTCCTGCGGTACAACGTTGTTCTCGTGGACCCTGCGCCGGTCGCCACGTTCCGAATGTCGCCCGATCCGGGAACACCGGGGAACAGCACGATCTTCTTTACCGCCGAGGATGATCATCCGGTGTACTACGGCTGGTCCATCGACGGTGTCCCCTACACCACGGGCCAGCAAGCCAACCACTGGTTCAATGCCACCTTGGGCAGCGAGCACTTGATCTGTTTGGACGTGTACGATCGGTACGGTTGTGCCGACACGCTCTGCCGGACCGTCGAGATCATAGTTCCATCCATCTTCGTGGAGAATGCCTTCACCCCGGACGGCGACGGGATCAATGATAAGTTCCTCCCTCACCTGCTGGATATCATCCCAGCTGAACACGTGTTCCAAGTGTTCGACCGGTGGGGTGGCCTCATCTTCAGTTCCGAGGACCCCACGGAAGGGTGGGATGGCCGCGCCAACAACAGCGGGGACATCTTACAGCAAGGCGTTTATGTATGGCGACTTGAGGCACTCCCACGTTATCAGGCAGACAAGTTGGAGTTCATCGGGAGCGTGACGTTGATCAAATAGCCCGTCCCACAGTCCACTGATCGTACCTTGCAGAACCTCGAATGATCAAGGCCCCGGGCAACCCCCGAGGCCTTGATCGCATCATCACCCAGCGGAGCGTCATGACTGATGAACAACTCGTATCCGGTTGCATCGCTGGCGATCCCATTGCACAGAAAGCCCTCTACAAGGCCTATGCACGGAAGATGATGAGCGTTTGTATGCGATACGCAGGGAACAGGGAACATGCCCAGGACATGCTTCAGGACGGCTTCGTGAAGGTCTTCCAGAAGATGGACCATTTCCGGGGCGATGGGCCGTTGGGCGGCTGGATCGCACGCACCATGGTGAATACCGCGTTGGACCATATCCGCCGCAACAAACCCTACGACCACAGCTTGGACCTGACCGAGGCCGAGCACTTGCACCAAGTGGACGAGCAAGTACTGACCACGATGACCACGGATGAGCTCATGGAGTTGATCCAATCGCTTCCTCCGGGATATCGAACAGTGTTCAACCTCTTCGCCATTGAAGGCTACCCACACAAGGAGATCGCCGAGCAATTGGGGATCTCGGAGAATACCAGCAAATCGCAATTCATGAAAGCGCGGGCTTACCTGCGCAAGCTGTTGCCCAAGGAGGTGGCAGCACCCTATGCACACGACCATGAAGGATAGTTTGAACCACTTGCTGCGCGACCGCTTCCAGGGCCATGAGGCTCCGGTCGATCCGGCCACTTGGCAGGTGATCGAGGCGCGCCTGCTCACAGGCGCACCAGCGGCCGACCAGATGAACGACCTCTTCCGCGAACGCTTCCAGCAGCACGAATTGCATGTTGATCCTGCCGTATGGCAAGGTGTTACCGCGCAGTTGGGTCATACGGCCGGAGCAGGCTTGCTCGGCGGCTTCGGATGGATGGCCGCAGGACTGGCCGGTGTGGCCGTGATCGTTGGTGCGATCCTGAACTTGAACAGCGAACCCAAGGTGGTTGCTGATGCCAAGATCGATCAGGTCGTTACAGCACCGGTCCAAGTTGAGTCCATTAACGAAAACGTCGCACCGACGGTGAGCGAAGTGATCGTTCCTGTTGAAGAGCAGAGCTCAACAGCACCCGGTGTAGCAACAAGCCGCGTCGAAGGATCGAAGGCGCAAGTACCCGCACCGAAGAAGGCTGAACCGATGACTGTGATCGCCTCGAAGCCTGAGCCGAAGACGGTTCCGCCAACCACAGTGCCAGTTGTAGCCGCCGCGAGTTCTGCCTCACGCAATGGTGCAGCGGTGGTCAACGAGATCATTGCCGAGATCACCGATCAGGTGGAAGAAGAGGTCAGGTCAACACCGCCCCCGAGCGTTAACCCCTCAACCACCCCCAATCCATCCGGTAGTGCAGCCAGCACGGAACCCGATCTCCTCGCTCCGCCAGCCAAGCCGTTCATGCCGAACGCCTTCACCCCGAACAACGATGGCATCAACGACTTCTATCTCGTCCCGATGGAAGGATACACGAGCATGTTGCTCCGGGTCTATTCCTTGAAGAGCAACCAGTTGGTCTTCAGTACCAATAATGGTGAACCATGGTCCGGTGCGAATTGCGAGGACGGTATGTACTTGGTCGCTTTGGAAGCCATGACAACCGACGGGCGCGTGGTTTCGGAGGGAAAGGTGGTGTGGTTGAACCGGAGTGGAATGAACTGAGAACGCGCCAAACGCCCGGTTGGGTTAAGTTTGGCGACCATTATCAAGGTGTTGGAACGACTTCGCGACTCTTGCAACGCTGAATCCTGAAAATGATGAAGCACATCATATTCATCCTGCTCGGAGTGCTCCTTCTCAAGGCGGCACCCGTTGGTGCACAGACCGTCGTGCTGAGTGAGGCCGACTATGCAGCCGCCAAATTGAACGGCACATTGCCCGCTGGCGCGATCCCGGAAGCTGGGGATCCACCACCTTTTTCCACACCTCCCTTGGCCGGTGAGGAGCGTGGTGGTGGAACGAACGATTGCAATTGCTGGATCCAACCGGACGCCACGTACACTCTGGCGATGCAGCCGAACGATGACGGCTCCTCTACGAGCATCACCCTGCCGTTCTCCTTCAACCTGTATGGGGACACGTACAACACGTGCTTCATCAACAACAACGGGAACGTCTCCTTCGTGCAGGCCTTCGGCACGTATACCAGTTCTGGATTTCCGAGCACGCAGTACAAGATGGTGGCTCCCTTCTGGGCCGATGTGGATACGCGTCCTACGAACGGCGGACAGGTGTGGTACAAGGTCACACCTACGGCGCTCTATGTGAATTGGGTGGATGTCGGGTACTTCAACCAGATGACCGATAAGCTGAACTCCTTCCAACTTGTCATCACTGATGGTACGGACCCGGTGATCGGAGTTGACAAGAACGTGAGCTTCTGCTACAAGGATATGCAGTGGACCACGGGTAGCGCGTCCGGTGGAATTGGAGGATTCGGCGGTACGGCTGCTACGGTAGGTGCTAACCGCGGAAGCAACAACGACTACATCCAGTTCGGACGTTTCGACCATGCGGGTACGGATTACGATGGTCCGTTCGGCAATACCGATGGGGTAAGCTGGCTGGACTTCAAGAATTTCGTGTTCACGACCATCACTAGTACCACGAACATCCCGCCGATCGCTGCAGGCCTCTACCTCTGCGATACGCTTCGCGCCTGTGTCGGCCAAACCGCCGAACTGGAATTGACCTTCCTTTCCCCCGAAAGCAACCAGACGACCGTAGCGAGTTCCAGCGCACCGACCTTGAGCAATTGGGTGGAGATCGCGAACACCTCCGGGATCGTGGCCTCGGTCACGGGACAGTTCACCCCAACGGTGGGCGACATCGGATTCCACCAAGTGATCTTCACCGGAACGGATGACGGGTTGCCGAACCTGACCTCCACGATCCCGATCGTGATCGAAGTGATCCCACCGCCATCCGATCCACCCGGGATCCAAGGCAATTCGGCTATTTGTAGTGGGCAATCCTTGACACTCACGGCCACGGGTGCCTTCTCCAGTTTCACATGGAGCAATGGCCAGAGCGGCCCATCGATCACGGTGAACCAAGCCGGGACGTATTCAGTGACCGCGGGGATCGGCCTGTGCCAACTCACCTCCGATCCGTTCACCGTGACGCTGGTGGTTCCACCCGCGCTGACGATCACAGGGCCGAGTACTTATTGCGGTACGCCGCTGCCTGAACTCGTGGCCTCCACAGGATATGAGAGTTACGCTTGGAGCAATGGCGCCAGCGGGGATACAGCCCAAGTGACGGGCGGCACGTTCACGGTGTCCGGCACCTATCAAGGTTGCGTGAATGTTTCCGCGCCCTTCACCGTGAACAACATCGATCCTGGTCCACCGGTGATCGCAGGCCCCACCCAGTACTGTGAAGGAGGTGATGTGACGCTGAGCATCAATGCCACGCCTTACGGATCCTATCAGTGGAGCACGGGCGTGAGCACTCCGAGCATTACCGCCACTGCGGGAACGTACACGGTCACTGCGTCATTCCTCAACTGTGATTACACCTCCGCACCATTCACCGTGCAGGAGATCGTCCTGCCTCCGATAAGCATCACGGGGGACGCATTGTACTGTGAGAACGGGATCGCCACGATCGCAGCCACCTCGGGCTTCGAGACGTATTCCTGGAACAACAACGCCTTCGGCCAAACGATCAACGTAACGGCTGGTTCCTACTTCGTTTCGGCGACCATCGGTCCTTGCACCACTTTCTCCAACACCTTCAACGTGGCGGTTTCGCCGAACCCCGTACCGGTGATCACGGGTCCGACCTTCAGCTGCGGCGGTGATCAGGTGGATCTCACCACCACGGAACCATTCGCGAACTATGCATGGAGCAATGGCAGCAACGGCGCGAGCACCTCGGTGGGCACCGGTTCCTACACGGTGACCGTGACGGACGTCTTGGGATGCAACGGCACATCGGCGCCCTATGGCGTTGTGGTGGCGAACGATCCATTCGCGGCCTTCAACACCACACCGTTGTCACCACAGCCGATCGGCACTACGGTGGACTTCACGGATGCTTCCACAGTGCAGGGTAGTACGATCACAGGCTGGTCCTGGACATTCAACACGACCGGCGGAGGTAGCAATGCCTCATCGCCTGATTGGACCTTCGCTTCTCCAGGGGATTATGAGATCACGCTTGTGGTCACCACGGCACAGGGCTGCGTGGATAGCGTGCAAACCATCTATGTGATCTTCCCACCGGACATCACCATCCCCAACGTGATCTCCCCGAATGGCGACCACCAGAACGATTATTTCGTGATCCCGAACATCGAGTTCTGGAGCAACGAGTTGTCCATCTTCAGTCGTTGGGGCAACTTGGTGTATGACGTGAAGAACTACCGCAATCAATGGAAGGCGGACGACCTTCCGGACGGTACGTACTACTATGTATTGAAACTGAACGATGGCACGGAGCACACCGGACATCTCACCGTATTACGTTGACCCCTTGCCAAGCAGTAAGATGAACATGAAGAAAAGCATCGCAACCATCCTTGTTTCGCTAGCCGTTCTCGGAGCAAAGGCACAAGTCGCTTTCACGATCGCCGATGGTTCGGTACAAGCCTGCGCCGGTGCCCTGTTGGATAGCGGCGGGGAAGGAGCTTCCGGTTACAGCAACAACGAGGACTATACGCTCGTGCTTTGTCCGGATGGCTCCGGAGGACCGGCCATTTCCCTGCAATGGATCACCTTCAACCTGAGCACCGCCGGGATCGCCCCGTTGGACCAACTCAGCATCTATGACGGCAACTCCACGTCGGAACCCCTCATCGGTACATGGACCGGGAACGATTCACCCGGGATCATTTCCGCTTCCTTCGCCAACCCGACCGGCTGTCTTACCCTGGTCTTCACGAGCAACGGGACGGGCACCGGGGTCTTTGCTGCCGCCACGACCTGCTTCCAGCCCTGTGAACCACCAACGGCTGCGGCCACCTTCGGAAGCAGTGTTCCGTTGTTGGCCTGCCAAGGTGAAGTGATCAACTTCGACGCCAGCGCTTCATCGGCTGCCGGTGGTTTCAACGTTGAGCGGTATTTCTGGGATTTCGCCGATGGCGCCGTGGATAGTACGAGCGGTCCTATCGTACAGCACAGCTTTCCCGACCCGGCCGAATACGTGGTGCAAGTGACCGTGATCGATAACAATGATTGTGCAAGCACGAACCTTGTGGATCTACAGGTACTGGTAAGCACCACACCCTTGTTCGGGGGCACAACAGGAGATACGACCATTTGCCAAGGAACGTCGGTCGATCTGTTGGCCAACCCGGTTCCTGTTGAATGGTCCGCGTTGCCGGAATCGAATTTGGGGGGGGGGCTTTTCCTTCCTGATGACCAAGGCGTCCCGTTCCCTACCTCCATCACCTTCACCAACTTCAACCCCGGGCAAACGCTTACGGACATCAATGACCTGCTCTCCGTTTGTGTTGACATGGAGCACTCGTTCATCGGCGATCTGGTGATCTCCCTTACGTGCCCCACCGGGCAAACGGTGGTCTTCCACCAGCAAGGTGGCGGTGGTACCTTCCTCGGCATTCCGGTCGATGACGACAACCAGCCCAATGCACAGGGGACCTGTTACAATTATTGCTGGAGCCCTACCGCGACCAATGGTACCTGGGTGGAGAATGCCGGTGGAACCCTTCCGGCAGGCACTTATGAGAGCCTTAATCCGATGAGCGGCTTCGTTGGCTGTGATCTGAATGGTACATGGACCTTCACGGTGACGGACCTTTGGGCGAGCGACAACGGGTTCATCTGCAACTGGACGCTCGATTTCGATCCTTCGCTCTTCCCCAGTCTCACCACCTACACGCCGGACCTCGGCCTCACTAGCGATTCCTGTGGTTGGGTCGGTACCAATTTCACCCAGGACCCGAACAACCCATTGGGCGGAACGGTCTTCGGCGCCGATCCCGGTGTCTTCGATTACACCTTCTCCGTGACCGACAACTTCGGGTGTACGTATGACACCACGATCACCGTGACCGTGACGCCATCGCCACAGGCGCCGATCACCATCACCGGAGACAACCTGATCTGCGAGGATGGCGTGGCCTACCTCAATGCACCACTGGGCTTCGACTCCTACTTCTGGACCCCGAGCGGTGCGGTGGGAAGCAACGTGAACGTGGGAGCAGGCACGTACACCGTGACCGTGGCCTATGGCAATTGTCCGCTGACCTCGGATCCCTTCACGGTGAACGTGGCCCCGAACCCCGAACCCGTGATCGTGGGGCCCAACTTCAGTTGCGGTGGTGTTCCGGTGGTGCTTACCACCGAGGAACCCTACGCGAGCTATGTGTGGTCGGATCAGTCCGAGAACCCGAGCATCAGCGTGGGAACCGGCACGTACACCGTTACAGTGACGACGACCGATGGTTGCACCGGCATGTCGGATCCCTTCAGCGTGGTGGTGGCCAGCAGCCCGGTGGCCTCCTTCAGCACCAACCCGATCTCTCCGCAGCCCATGAACACCACGGTGAATTTCCTGGACCTGAGTTCAGTGTCCGGTGGGATCATCACCACTTGGGATTGGACCTTCGGCAATGTGGGCGGGAGCAGCGCCCAATCGCCCTCACAGCTCTTCTCTTACCCGGATGACTACCTCATCACCTTGGTGGTGACCACCGCCGACGGTTGCGTGGATACCGTTCAGGCCCTGTATGTGATCTACCCGCCGGACATCACCATCCCGAACGTGATCTCGCCCAACGGCGACCACCAGAACGACTATTTCGTGATCCACAACATCGAGTACTGGAGCAATGAGCTGGCGATCTTCGGCAGGTGGGGCAACAAGGTGTACGACGTGAAGAACTACCGGAACCAGTGGAAGGCCGATGACCTGCCGGATGGCACCTACTACTATGTGCTCACATTGAACGACGGCACCGAGCACACCGGGCACATCACTGTCCTGCGCTGAGTGTTACAAACCATTCCAAGGAAGGCTTCCGCGCGTCGGGGGCCTTTCTACTTTCGCCGCCGTTCATCGGCAGCATAGCATGAAGGTCATCGATCATCTCCGGAAAGCGGACAAGACCCTGTTCTCCTTTGAGATCCTCCCGCCGTTGAAGGGGAAGGACATCAAGTCCATTTACCAGGGGATCGATCCGTTGACGGAGTTCAAGCCGAGCTTCATCAATGTGACCTACCACCGCGAGGAGGTGATCTACAAAGAGCGCGGCCACGGATTGTTGCAGAAGATCCGCCTGCGCAAGCGTCCGGGCACGGTGGGCATTTGTGCCACCATCAAGGCGAAGTACAACATCGACACCGTACCGCACCTGATCTGCGGAGGCTTCAGCCAGGAGGACACCGAGGATGCATTGATCGAATTGAACTTCCTGGGGATCGACAACGTGCTCGCCTTGCGCGGTGATGCGATCAAGAACGAAGCACGCTTCATTCCCGAGCGCGATGGTCATGCGTACGCGGTGGACCTGATCCGCCAGATAGACGGATTGAACCGCGGGAAATACCTGCATGATGAAGAGCAGGAAGCCGCAGCCACCGACCTGTGCGTGGGTGCTGCATGTTATCCGGAGAAGCATCCCGAAGCGCTCAACCTCAACGTGGACATCGCCTACCTGAAGGAGAAGGTGGCGGCGGGCGCGGAGTACCTGGTCACGCAGATGTTCTTCGACAACGCCAAGTACTTCCACTTCGTGGATCTCTGTCGCGAAGCAGGGATCACCGTGCCGATCATCCCCGGGTTGAAGCCGATCACCACGCTCAACCATATCGCCTTCCTGCCGAAGACCTTCCGCGTGGATCTGCCCGATGCGTTCGCATCCGAGCTGGTGAAGTGCAGGACCGACCTTGAAGTGAAGCGCGTGGGGATCGAATGGGCGATCGGACAGTCCAAGGAATTGATCGCCCGTAAGGCACCGTGCCTGCACTTCTACACCATGGGCCGCAGCGAAGCCGTGCGCACCATCGTGGAGAAGGTGTTCTAGCGCACCTTTTCCCAACGTACCTTGGTGCTCATGCGCACCATCATCCTGCTCACCCTTGCCTGCGCGAACGCGGCTTGGGGCCAGATCACCTTCGACCCCGGGACCCTGCACGAGATCGCGAACAGCGAACGGGTCCGCGTCCTTCCGCAGGCCAAGAGCGGGAACCCGACGCGTGGATACGACCTGCGTTACCATCGGCTGGAGCTGAACGCGGATCCGTCGGTGCGCGCCATCAGTGGTGTGGCCACGCACTACTTCACCGCGACCATGGACCTCGATGAAGTGATCTTCGACCTGAGCGGTGACCTGGTCGTCAGTTCCGTGGAACACCAAGGCACCTCGGCTCCGTTCGTGCATGCGGGTGATCTACTCTCGGTCACGTTGCCTTCCACGTTGGTCGTCGGCCAGCTCGATTCGCTTTCCATCACCTACGGCGGTGTTCCACCGGACACCGGTTTCGGATCCTTCGTACAGGATGAACACAACGGCGCTCCGGTGATCTGGACCCTGAGCGAGCCGTACGGCGCGCGTGATTGGTGGCCGTGCAAACAGGACCTCAACGACAAAGCGGACTCGCTCGATGTGATCGTGGTCGTTCCATCGGGCCAACGTGTTGCGGGCAACGGCCTGCTCGTAGAGGAAACGGACCTCGGCAATGGCACTGTGCGCTTCCATTGGCGGCACCGGCATCCGATCGATCACTACCTCGTGGCCTTCGCGGTCACGAACTATTCCGTGTACAGCAACATGGTGCCCTTGCCGGGCGCAACGGTGGAAGTACTGAACTACGTGTACCCCGAGGATCAATGGGCTGCCGAGGGTGTGACACCGGGCATCATCGAACAGATGCAACTGTACAGTGAACTCTTCGGGGAGTATCCGTTCGCGGACGAGAAGTACGGGCATGCGCAGATGTCGTGGTCGGGCGGCATGGAGCACCAGACCATGACCTTCCTCGGCGGATACAGCTATGAGCTCCTAGCGCATGAACTAGCCCACCAGTGGTTCGGTGATCTGGTGACCTGCGGCAGTTGGCAGGACCTCTGGTTGAATGAAGGATGGGCGACCTACCTCAGCGGCTTGTGCTACGAGCACCTCGCACCGCAATACTGGATGCCCTTCAAGGCCGAACGCAAGAGTTACATCACGTCACAGCCCGGTGGAAGCGTATTGGTAACGGACACCACCTCCATCAACCGTTTGTTCGATAGCCGCCTCACCTACGCGAAGGGAGCGTACGTGCTGCACATGCTTCGTTGGGTTTGCGGTGATGACAATTTCTTCCAAGGCGTGAACAACTACCTGAACGATCCACTGCATCGCAACAGCAGTGCGCTCACTTCGGAATTCATCGCACACCTCGAAGCCACTAGTGGACTTGACCTTTCCGAATTCGTGGCCGATTGGTATGTGGGTGAAGGTTTCCCGACCTATGGTTTGGTCTGGAGCCAAGCGGCGAACGGTGACATGAGTGTGCAATTGGACCAGACCACGTCGCACCCGAGTGTGGACTTCTTCGAGATGCCGGTTCCGATCCATTTCAAGAACGCCACGACGGAGGAGACGAGGATCCTGATCGTACCCTCCAACGGACAGACCTATCCCTTCAACCTCTCCTTCCAGGCGGATAGCGCACTCTTCGATCCGGACTTGTGGATCCTGAGCGGACAGAACCTCGTGCTGCAAGTACCGGAAGGCGCATTCGGGAACAACGACCTGCTCCTGCTCTACCCCGACCCCGTGGCCGATGCGGCGTGGATCCATGTCGGCACTTCATTGCAAGGAGCAGTGGATCTGGATATCATCGACAACACCGGACGGATCGTTCGTTCAGTACGACCACAAGTGGATCAACTTCGCATTCCTCTGAACGCTGCGGATCTCGTAGCCGGGTGTTACACCGTTCGCTTAAGGTCGAACGATCGGACGTACACGTTGCGCTTCGTGAAAGCGTGATCAGCGGGCGAGCATTCGCGCCACGTACTTCCCCAACACATCGAACTCCAGGTTCACGTGATCACCGCGCTTCAGGTCACGGAACGTGGTGTGCGCGTGCGTGTAAGGAATGATCGCGACGGTGAAGGACCCGTCATCGAGCGATGCGATGGTGAGGCTCACGCCATTGATGCAGATACTTCCCTTTTGAACCAGCAGGTGTTTCTCCTCTGGCATGCGGAAGGTGTAGGTCCATGAGCCGTTCTCGTCGCGCACGGAGGAACAGGTCGTCACGCCATCCACGTGGCCTTGTACCATGTGCCCGTCCAAGCGATCACCGATCCGAAGACAGCGTTCCAGGTTCACCCCATCGCCAACCTTGAGCGCTCCGATGTTGCTACGGTCCAGCGTCTCCTTCACGGCCGTTACGTCGTAGTGATCGCCGTCCACGGAAACCACGGTAAGGCAAACGCCATTGTGCGACACGCTCTGGTCCACACGAAGCTCTGGGGTCATGCGGGCTTGGATCGTGAGCGTGCGGTTCGTACCGCTCTCCGTCACGGAAACGACACGACCGACCTCCTCCACGATCCCGGTGAACATTAGAAGTTGCCTTGAGTGCCGCCACCGCCCGCGATGTGGACGTAGCCTTTCAATTGCACCACTTCATCGCCTGCCAAGCGCGCGTAGATCACATCACATACGTAGTAGTACACGCCATCGGGCAGGGTCTCGTTGGTGTCCTTCAATGTGCCGTTCCATTTGATCGCGGGATCGGTCGTCTCGAAGACCACCATACCCCAGCGATTGAAGACGGTGAGGTTGATGGACCGGACGCCGCGATACGGGAACGGTACGAAGCGATCGTTGGAATGGTCGCCGTTCGGTGTGATGATGTTCGGCAGCGTGTACTGCGGACAGTTGTCGCCACAGACCGGAGTGATGAAGGCGCTCTCGTTCCCCAGCGTGTCAAGCGCTGTCACTTGATAGCATCCTGATACACTGCTGCCATCCACATGCGTAAACGTCGTGTTCTCCGCGCCGACGATGATCCCGACCAGTACATAAGGGCCTTCCACCGTTTGCGAGAAGTACACGTGATACTGGTACGTGTCATCCGCGCAGCTTTCGTTCGGGTTGTTCCATGTGAGCGTGTTCAGCGGCACTTCGCAATCGTTCTCCAGCACGACCGTCGGCGCGCAGGGCGGCGTGCGATCGACAGGGCGATCACAGATCTCCTGGCTGTAGTTCAGTAGTGGTGAAACAATGTCCGGGTTCCCGTAGGATCCGGTGCTACGCACCCGATAGCAGTACTCCGTTCCGTTCTCCAGTCCCGTCTCCGTGAAACTGTTCGACGTGCTTGTGCCAACCAGCGTCCACACACCGGAGATGTCACGGTACACTTCGTAGAGTGAGTTGGTCCACGGCGTGTTCAGCGTCCAGTTGATCGTCATCTGCTCATCGTTCGGGTCGGTGCTGATGAAGACCGATGACGCCGGGGCGCTGGCGCCGATGTAGTCCGGTGTTGGTTGGTCGGCCCTTCCGAAGAAGTCCACGCGGTACACGTGCGCTTGATCCTTCGTGTTCAAGTCGGTATCGATGAAGACGGTATCCGGGTGCGCAAGGAAAGGATGCACGCCGCTGGTGTAGATCAACGTCGTTGCCGTCGAGAAGCCCACACCGCGATACAACTTGAATTGATAGGGACCCGGACGGACCAACGTGTCGAGATCGTACGCATTGCTCCAGCGCACGGTATCGACGCCGATGGACACATTCGTCACGCCGACACTCACGTGCGTGATCACCGGAACCTGCCGATCCACCACGGCGCAGAATTCAACGCTCGCATAACTCTGCGCGCCATCGGCGAAGCAGGCCACCACCATGTAGCAATACTGCGTGCCCGTGACCAAAGGGCCTTGATCCGAATAGTTCGTGTTGCCATGACCGGTCAACGAGGCGATGAGTGAGTAGCCGGTGTATGCAGGCACACCGGTCTCGCAATTATCCGGCACGAACCCATACGTGCCTACACGCCGATAGATCTTGTAGCCGATCGCATTGGTGCAAATGCTCGCGTTCCAGGAAAGATCGAGCGCATTACCGTTCGGAAGCGCTTGCGGGTTCTGCGGCGCCGGTGCCACGATCCGGATGTTCATCGTGCTGTAATCCTGCAACTGCACCTCGGGATCGTTATCAATGGCATTGAAAACCATCTGGTACGGCTGCAAGCGCACATGCGAGCAGTTGGTCTGCCAATTGAAAACACCGGTGACACTTTGCGCCGGCGAAGGACTCACGAACGATGCGGGCGAATTCGCCAACACCAATGGTTGGCCCAACGCAGTGAGCGTGACCTGCTGTCCGAAGTCGGATCACTCGCTTGCACATTGAAGGAGAGGAAGGTGCCTGCGGTAACGCATGTATCCACCAGGTCCTGGATCGCGGGCGGTTGGTTGGAGCACGGCTTCACGGTGATCTGCATATCGCGCGTCACCCAACCCATGTGCAACAGAACGCCATTCACACGACGCCATTCGTGTACTTTGAATGCGATGTTGTACTCACCCAGCACCCCGGGATTCAACCACGAGATCGTTCCGGTCGCGGGATCGATGCTGTACGAGGTGCCGCCACAACCACCCACCTCGTTCGGATACTCATAGCCCGTGATCGGCGCGCAATTCAAACCAAGGCAAACCACCGGTTCGAAGCTCAGGCTGTCGCCATCGGCATCGTAAGCCGCCGGGTTGTGGATCCACGGCTGGCAGAAACACGCATCCTGGATCGGCGGGTTCAGGAAACGCGCGGAGCAGTTGTTCCCTCCGAGTGGCGAGATGGTCAACTCGGTCTTCACGCAGAACGATTGCGAAACGCTCATCGGCACATTGACCACGCCCGCGTTCCGGTTCTGGTCATCGAAGGAAAGGGTGAACACCCCCGGGCCGGCATAGACGTGTTGCGCGATGTACCAGTTGCGGCGCAGGTCGCGGACCGGGTCATCGATCGGCGAGGGTGGGGTGCGCGCGATCACCGAGCTGGTTCCATCCCCCCAATTCAAGGTCAACTCCGGGCGGTCCGCTGGAGCCGATAGTTTGGTGTAGGTGAAGATGGTGGCCTCGTACACCAGACCCTGCCCGGTCCAGCACACCACGATCTCCCCTGCACGGTTGTGCGTGGCGAAGGAAGCCACCGCGACGAGCGAGAGGATCAGTGAAGCGAATGAGCGTAGCAGCCGCATGCGGGATGGACAAAGTTCGTCAATCCGATAGGGGAACCTTCGCCGCTTCCTGTGAATTGTCGGCCGCTCCCGGTCTATGTCCTTCCTTCAAGCCAACGCGTGTGGGCTTTCGGTCCGGTAATGCGCTGCCGAAGGCCCGGCTATCTTCGGCCCATGATCGACCTGGTGAAAGGCCCTCGCCCGGCAGCCGCACGGGATACGCTGGTGATATTGGATGAGTTGTCGCAACTGCGGATGCTCGACCTCGTGCGCAACGACCGCCAATACCTCACTGAGCAGCTACGCGCCGATCCCGCGTTCGCAGTTTGTGATGTGAGCGGGCGGTTGGTGATGGTACACCTCACCGCGAAAGGTGAAATGAGCGCCCGGCTGGAGAAAGCACGTCGCGCCGGGGACACCATGGCCACACGGCTGACCGCCACGAAGCGTGAAGAAGCGCAGCTGATCAGCCTACAGGACAACGGTGCGCTGACCTTGGCATTGGCCGAGGGTACTGTGCTGGGTAGCTATGGCTTCCGGAAGTACAAGACCGATACGAAGGGAGCGCCGACCTTGGAGAAGATCACCGTGATCGCCAAGGAGGTGAGCGCCGATCAAGTGGAGGAACTCGCGGACCTCTGCGAAGGCGTTTTCACCGCGCGGGATCTCGTGAATGAGCCGGTGAGCTTCCTCAACGCGAAGCAACTGGCCGCGGAGATCCGGACCTTGAGCAAGAACGCCGGGTTCAAGGTGGAAGTGCTGAACAAGGAGAAGATCCAGACCCTCGGCATGGGCGGCTTGATCGCCGTGAACAAGGGCAGCTTGGATGAGCCCACCTTCAGCATCCTGGAGTGGAAGCCGAAGAACGCCGTGAACAAGAAGCCTTTGCTGCTCGTGGGCAAGGGCGTGGTCTATGACACCGGCGGCCTCAGCTTGAAGCCGACCGCGAACAGCATGGACCAGATGAAGTGTGACATGGCCGGTGCCGCAGCCGTGGCGTGTGCCATCGCAGTGGTGGCCAAACGCCAACTGCCCGTACACGTGATCGGCCTGGTGCCCGCCACGGATAACCGTCCTGGCGGCAATGCCTACGCGCCCGGTGATGTGGTGCGCATGCACAGCGGCCTTACCGTGGAAGTGCTGAACACCGATGCCGAAGGCCGCATGATCCTCGCCGATGCGCTCAGCTATGGCGAGCGGTACAAGCCGGAGCTGGTCTTCACGCTGGCCACACTCACCGGGGCTGCCAGTCGCGCCATCGGGACCTACGGCACCGTGACCATGGGTACGGCTTCGGATGCCGAATTCAAGAAGCTGGACGACGCGGGCTACGCCACGTTCGAGCGGGTGGCGCGATTGCCTTTCTGGGATGAATACGGTGAGGAGATCATCAGCGATGTGGCCGACATCAAGAATCTGGGCAGCGACTTGGGCGGCGCACAAACTGCTGGGAAGTTCCTCGCGCGTTTCACCACGCATCCATACATCCACTTGGACATCGCAGGACCGGCCTTTCTCACCAAACGGGACGGCTACCGGACCAAAGGAGGGACCGGGGTTGGCGTGCGACTGCTCTATCAGTTCATCAAGCAGCGCGTGAAAGGCTGAGCGGGAGTGAACCGCAGAGAAGCAGAGGGCACAGAGAAGAGCACAGCAAGAATGAGATCCGATGAACACATCACGAATGCACGGCGGCCAAACGACTTTGCGGTGCATACCCCCTATTGATCGATGAGCGAGCCTCGTGCCCCTATCCGTGTTGGTATTTCCTGCGGCGACCTGAACGGTGTTGGCCTGGAGGTGATCCTGAAATGCTTCGAGGACAACCGGATGTATGCGGACCTCACGCCGATCCTGTACTGCTCCGCCAAAGTGGTGAGCCAGCACCGCAAACTCCTTGGTCTGGACGAAGTACAATTCCACCGCGTGAACGATGCGCGGGATGCGCTACCCCGGAAGTTCAATCTCGTGAACCTGTGGGAGGAGGAAGTGGAGATCGACCTCGGCAAACCTTCCGGAGCGATGGCGAAGTATGCCATCACGAGTTTGGAAGCAGCCGCACAAGACCTCGCAAGTGGCAAGGTGGATGTGCTGGTGACCGCACCCATCGACAAGCACAGCATGCAGGTGGCGGGCTTCGCCTTTCCCGGCCACACGGAGTTCCTGCAACAGATGGCGGGCGGCGATAGCGAAGTGCTGATGCTCTTAGTAGGTGAAGGCCTGCGCGTGGGCTGTGTGACGGGCCATATCCCGCTGAAGGATGTCTCTGCAGCGATCACCACCGAGAAGATCATGGCGAAGGCGCGGATCCTGCACCAGAGTTTGCTGCGTGATTTCGCGGTGCTGGAACCCCGTATCGCTTTGCTGGGCCTGAACCCGCACGCGGGTGATGGCGGCACCTTGGGCCATGAGGACAAGGAGCGCATCGCACCGGCCGTGCGGCGCCTGAATGAGGAAGGCATCAAGACCATGGGTCCCTATGCGGCCGATGGTTTCTTCGGCAACGGCAGCTACAAGCACTTCGATGGGGTGCTGGCCATGTACCACGACCAAGGGCTGGCCCCCTTCAAGGCATTGAGCTTCGGGCACGGGGTGAACTTCACGGCGGGCCTGCCCATTGTGCGCACCAGCCCGGACCACGGCACCGGCCTCGATATCGCGGGGCAAGGGGTGGCGGAGAAAGGTTCCTTCCGTGCAGCGGTATGGCTCGCAGCGGATATCCTACAGAACCGGGAACGGTACAAGGTGATCACGGAGAACCCGTTGCAGCCCCAGAAGCGGGAGAAGGAACGAAAGGAGGGGTAGGAAGGCGCCGGGACCACGGCGCGACACATTACGCCGTATCCGATGGTGCAGGGGGTAGCGCGCTTAGCTCAACCCAATGGGCTGCTCGCCCACTATAGGGTCGAAGCCTGTTCGATCCGCGAACCGTGATGAACTGCGGCCTTCAATTCACCTCAACCACCTTCTCCGGCAGCGTGCTGACCATTCCGCTGAACGGCTTTGCTGTTCGCACCGCCTTTCGCATCACGTAACTTGCCCCGGCAATACGTAACCCCATGACCACCAAGCTCACGTTGTCCATGCCGCTCCGGTTCAAACGCACCGCAGCCGCGTTGAGCAAGCGAAGGAAGAAGAGCATTTCGGCCTTGGTGGTGGAGCTGATCGAGCGGGAGGCCTTGCGGGAGAAGGATCCCTTCGCGGGACTCGATGGTGTTTGGGAGGGCCGGGACATCACCCTCGAACAGTTGCGTGAGAAGGCATGGAAACGGTCCTGATCGATACCAGCATACTCATCGGCAGGATGCGCCGTGAGCCTGCGGCGTTCCTCGCATAGGAGCGGGTACACGGTGCTTCGTTCGTGATCTATGATGTCGTTCTCGCAGAGATCCTGGCGGGGGCGCGGAACAGGACCGAGTATGAGCGACATCATGCCGAACTCACCTCCAACTTTCACATTCTACCCTTCACCATGGAAGTGAGCCAACGGTTCCGCGAGATCCTGAAGCACATCGCTCCGGAGCACCATGTACACTTAGCGGACCACCTCATCGCCGCCACAGCGATGGCGCACGATGTGCCACTGCTCACCTTGAACAAGAAACACTTCACACCGCTGAAAGGGCTGAAGTTGGCCTGACAAGCACCGGCCTAGCGGTCATTCGAGCGGGTCCCCCCCCCCCCCCTGGGCCGGGGGGCCCCCCGCCCCGGGGCCGCCCGGCGCCCGGCGGGGGGGGGGGGGGGGGGGGAGCCCACCGACGCCAGCAGGCACAGTGGCGTAGACCGTCAGCGCCTTCCGACCATAGTGGTCCCGAACTTGTTCCTGCCAAATCGTACACCCGGGCCGCCCATAGGGTTCCAATGTCCCGGTATGTTCCTGAAGCGGTGGGGGGGGCATGTTGAAAAATAGGTGGTGCCGGGGCCCGTGGGTTTCGTCAACCCGCTCCACGGTGGATTTCCGTGTACAAGGTGTCATTCACCAAGGCGCCGTTCCTTGCTGAAGCCGAGAAGCCCTTCTGCGCTTTGATCGCCGTTACCATCATTCCTCCCGATGGTGGGATGGTGAACAGAACGTGATCCAGTACATGTCGCCATCGCTACCAACGTTCTGCGTGGTCCCGAAGAGGCGTAAGGCACCATCGCTCGGCGTCGTGGGGCAGATCTCCTCATAATGGATCGGTGAACAGGTTGGAGGTCTTGAGCGTTGACGACATTCCATTGCCCAATGCTTCGGGCAATTGAAGGGTTGTGGTCCCGATCCTCCTCGAGCCAGGTCGAATCGTACACTGGGTGATGCGGTCGAGATAGGTATCCAACAAGTCCCTTCCCGTCCGATATTCCCCGAGGTCGCTTGGGCGGTCGAGCAGGCCATCTCCAATGCATCAGCATCGGCGACTGGATCAACTGAAGAGGAAGTCCAGGTTGGTGTCATAGATCGTATCCTTCCCTATGCCAAATACGAAACGCGAAAAGGCCCGTTGCCATAATGCTGCATTGAACTGGTCGGATGGAACCGTGTGGAGTGCAACGGAGTTGGGCGGAAGGCCAAGCGATGTGAGGAGCTCGCCCATCATCGCATGCCCCTTCTCGGAGATCACGATGCCCTTTGCGCATCGCTGATCAACGTTTTCCAACGCAAGTATCCCCCTGGAATGCGCGTAACAGTTGGGCGTGTTCAGGTACACGTTCAAATAGGGGTTGCAACAGTGAAGCCGGAGAACAAAGCCACAGGAAGAACCCCGCGAACAAGTCACGTTTGATGCGCATGCGTACAAAGTATGTGAAGTAGCGACCCATGCTACCACTTCAATTCAACTCGTACACTTTCCCTGGCAGGCTGCGCACCACGCCACTGAACTCCAGGTTGAGCAATAGCCCCGATGCTTTTCCTTGCGGCATGTTGCTCTGCACGCACAACTCATCGATCGCGATCTTTCCCTTGGCGCGGATGATCTCCACCAAGGTCTGCTCATCGGGCATCAGTTCACTGAAGAGCGCCACTTGCATGGGTGCTTTCTTCTTCTTCGGTAACCAGTCCATGAGGGTGATGACATCTTTCGCGCTGGTGACGAGCGCGGCCCTGTTCTGTTGGATGATCCGGTTGCAGCCTTCGCTCTGCGGATCGGTGGGTCGGCCGGGAAGGCGAAGACCTCACGGTCGTAGCTGTTGGCGATATCCGCCGTGATCAAGGATCCGCCTTTCGGCCCGCTCTCCACCACGATCGTGCAATCGCTTAGGCCAGCGATGATCCGATTGCGCGCAGGGAAGTTCCCGGGGGCGAATGGAGCACCGCTCGGAAGTTCACTCACCACGCCGCCGGACTTCAACATTTCCTTGGCGGTTGCTGCATGATCGCCAGGATAGAGCCGGTCCAGTCCGTGCGCTACGCATCCGATCGTGGGCAACTCGTTCTTCAACGCGTGGCGGTGCGCGACGATGTCGATGCCGTACGCTAGGCCACTCACGATCGTGGCATTCACTTCCTTCAGTCCTTCCACCAACTCCACGCACAAGCGCTTTCCCGCTTCGGTGGGCGACCGCGTGCCCACGATGCTCACCATGTGTGTGGTATCCGGATCCATGTTGCCTTTGGTGAAGAGTAGCACGGGCGCGTCCTCCGCTTGCTTCAACCGGCGCGGGAAATCGTCGTCGAGGTAGAAGAGCATGCGCAGCTTGTTCTTCCGCACGTAGGCCAACTCCTTCTCCGCCGCGGGCAACACCTTCTTGTCGGTGATCGACGCGATCAGTTTCGGACCGATGCCCGGCACTTTCTCCAAGGTGTTCTTCAACTTCTTATCGCTGAAGATCGGATCGACGCCACTGCAATAGGCCACGAGGTTGCGCGCGTTCACCGGCCCTATGCCTTTCAGCATGGACAGGGCGATCCGGTGGATCCACTGCTGGTCGTCCATGCGAACCAAGGTAGGCGGCTGCTGCATTCACCTAACAACCCGCCTCCCGGAACCCGTCGAAATGGTGCCGTGCATTGGCCCGACATGCATTTCTTTGACACACCCCGGTCCAGACCGACCTCCCGCATGAAGAGCTACCTCACTGCCGCGCTGCTGTGCGCCACCCTGATCGGCGCCCACGCGCAGGATGCCACCTTACAAGGAAAGATCACCGATGCCACCACGGGCGAGACCCTGCTCGGGGTGAACGTGGTGTACGCGCCGGGCATGGGTGTGGCCTCGGATGTGAACGGCCAGTACCGTCTTACGCTTCCTTCCGGATCACATCGGATCACCTTCAGCATTGTCGGCTACACCACGCGGACGGAAGAAGTCGCGTTGATCGCAGGTGAGCAGCGCACGCTGGATCTCCGCATGGCGATCGCCGCTTCTCAATTGGATATGGTCGTTGTCACGGCGGGCCGTTTCGAGCAACGTGTGGGTGAAGTGACCCAATCGCTGAGTGTGTTGCGACCCGAGATCATCCGGAATAAGAACATCGTAAGCATGGACCAGGCGCTGGACCAGATACCCGGCGTGGTGGTGGTGGATGAGGAACCGCAGATCCGGGCCGGTAGCGGATTCAGCTACGGTGCCGGCAGCCGCGTGCAAGTGCTGGTGGATGACATCCCGATCCTCAGTGGCGACATCGGCCGGGCCAACTGGACCTTCCTGCCGCTCGAGAATCTGGAACAAGTGGAGGTGATCAAAGGCGCGAGTAGTGTGCTGTACGGAAGCGCGGCCTTGAGCGGGGTGATCAACGTGCGCACGGCCTATCCGCGAAGCGAACCGCGCACCAGCGTGACCACCTTCGCAGGGGTATGGGATACGCCGGGACACGAACCCGCCAAGTGGTGGGGTGCGAACAACCCCGTGTTCGGTGGGGCCAACTTCTTCCACTCGCGCCAGATCGGGCAATTGGATCTCGTGCTCGGTGGCAATGCCTTCAGCGACTATGGATATGTGGGTCCGGAACCGGTCCCGGCGGACAGCATCGCCAAGGATCCGTACCGTCTCGGTCCCGGCGGCTATGAACATCGCGCCCGTTTCAATACGAGTTTGCGTTGGCGGAGCAAGAAGGTGCCGGGACTCAACTTCGGACTGGCCGGCAACGTGATGAAGAGCAAGAGCACGAGCGTCTTCATCTGGAGTGATACCGATCGCGGACTCTTTCGCCCGAAAGAAGGCACCGTTACACGTACGCTCGGCACGCAGTTCTACATCGACCCCTTCGTGAACTACCTCTCCGCAGCCGGTACCCGGCATAGTTTGAAGATGCGCTACCACCGGCAGATCTTCGACAACGACAACGGACAGGGCAACAGCAACAACACCTACCACGCGGAGTATCAGGTGCAGCAGAAGATCGACCTGTTCGGGGAGACGGTCCTGACCGGCGGCCTGCTTGTGAGGAACGTGACCAGTACGGCGGAACTCTACAAGGGGAACCTTGATGGTGACGGAAAGAGCGATGCCATGAACACAGCCGCCTACTTGCAGGTGGACAAGAAACTATTTGATGAAAAGCTGGCCCTGTCGGCAGGGGTCCGCTACGAGCAATTCACGGTGAACGGAGATAAGGCCGGCCAACCGGTGGTCCGGGCAGGGGCCACTTATCACGTGCTGCGCGCCACCTACGTTCGGGCGAGCTACGGACAGGGCTTCCGCTACCCCACGATCGGAGAACGGTTCATCAGCACGAGCGTTGGCCAATTGGTCGTTTTCCCGAATGCCAACCTCCGTGCGGAACAGAGCTGGAACATGGAAGGTGGAGTGAAGCAAGGGTTCAAGATCGGGGGCTTCACCGGGTACTTGGATGCCGTGGTATTCCAGCAGGAATACCAGGACTACGTGGAATTCACATTCGGGCAGTACAAGCTGCCAACTGTCATTTCGGTGAGTCCCTTGGTGATCGATCCCGGGATCGGGTTCAAGAGTGTGAACACCGGCGGTGCGCGCGTATCCGGTTACGAATTGGAGCTTGCAGGAAAAGGCACGTTCGGCAAGATCGGCGTCTCCACGTTGATCGGGTGGACCCACTCGCTCCCGATCTCCACCACGCCGGATCAGGAGTACGCGACACCGATCCTGGCCAACATCAAACCGTACACCTACAACAACACGAGCTATGACCCGACCGACCGGATCCTGAAGTTCAGGATCCAGGATCTCTTCCGGGCCGATGTGCAGTTGGACTACAAGCGCGTCTTCGCCGGATTCAGCGTGCGGTACAACAGCCATGTGCGCAACATCGACAAGATCTTCGTGGAGTTGGACCAGTCGCCGGTGGATGATTTCGCGTTGAGAACAGGGGTTGCGAATTGGATGGAAACCCACCGGACGGGCACCACCCTGCTCGATGTCCGCCTCGGCATGGAACTCTCCAAGCAACTGCGCATCGCCTTCATCGTGAACAACCTCACCAACGAAGTGTATTCGCTCCGTCCGCTTTCCATTGAAGCACCACGCAGCATGCAGGTGCAACTGAGCGCCACCTTGTGATGAACACTGCGCGGAAGCGCTTTCCTATTTCGCTCGCGGCGGCCTTCCTGCTTTGGGGGGTACTGGTATCCGGTGTGTTGCGCGCACCTCCGCAGAACATCCTCAGCTGGGACACCTTCGGGTATCACCTGTACCTGCCTGCCACCTTCATCCATCACGACCTCGGGTTGAACGATGCGGCTTGGGTGCAGGAGGCGATGACGAAGTACGAAGCCGGTGGCAAGCCTTACCAGATCAACCCGACAGCCGATGGCCGGTGGGTGATGAAGTATCCCATGGGCCTCGCGATCCTGTGGCTGCCCTTCTTCCTCATTGCACATGTACTTGCCGGGATCCTTGGCTTTGCACAGGATGGGTTCTCCGCACCGTACCAATGGGCGTTGATCATTGCGGCGCTGGTGTACATGCTCATCGGGATCATGCTCCTGCGGCGCGTGCTCCGGCACTTCTTCAGTGAAGTGATCACCACGGCTACGCTCGCGTTGATCGTCACCGGCACGAACTACTTCCACCAAGCGGTTTACAGCACCGGCATGCCGCATGTGTTCCTCTTCACACTGGGCGCAGGGGTCCTGTGGTTCAGCATCCGGTGGCATAAGGACCGGCGGCGCAAGGATGCGTTGATCACCGGTGCATTGCTGGGCCTCTTGGTGGTGTCGCGACCATCGGAGATCGTGTGGGTGCTTGTTCCCTTGCTGATCGGTCTGGTGGACGCCGCTTCGTGGAAGGATCATCTCAGCACGTTGTGGTCACGGCGAAAGCACTTGATCATCATGGTCGCCATGGCCACGCTTGTGTGCGTGCCGCAGCTGGTCTATTGGAAGTGGATGACCGGCAAGTGGCTCTACATGAGCTACAACAACCCGGGCGAGGATTCGAGTTCCTGCATCCTTACACATGGGATGTGCTCTTCAGTTTCCGCAAGGGCTGGTACATCTACACGCCGATCATGTTGGTGGCCACGTTGGGCATCCTGCTCCTTCGGAGGTTCTTACCGGAGATGCGGTGGGCGGTGATCGCCTTCTTCATCTTGAACCTGTACATCGTGAGCAGTTGGTCCTGCTGGTGGTATGCCGACAG
Source organism: Flavobacteriales bacterium (assembly GCA_016721005.1). GTDB lineage: Bacteria > Bacteroidota > Bacteroidia > Flavobacteriales_F > PHOS-HE28 > PHOS-HE28. The sequence goes on along the minus strand of JADKJM010000019.1, from coordinate 38,963 downwards.
TTTCGGCCAACGGGCACTGGTGCAGAGTTATCCGATGATGGCCCTCCCGCTCGGCGCCGTGCTCGTGTGGTTGAACGGACTCGCCATGCGTTGGCGGATCACAGGCGTTGCCGCGCTATTGGCGCTCACCGGCCTTAACCTGTTCCAATCCCAACAAAGCATTGATGGCCTCATTCAAACCTCACGCATGACCTGGCCGGCGTACAAGGCGGTCTTCGGCACCGTGCATGCACCGGAGGGCTTGGCGGACAAGTGGCTGGTGGAGCGCTCGTATATCGGTGAGAACGGGAGCCCTGATCGAGCCCGCTACCACCGGATCCCGCTCGCACGGGTGGGGTACGATGTGGACCATGAGGCAGGTGATACGATCGCGTTCCGAGGGAATGGTTCCTTCCGGTTGGAAGCTGGCCGCGAATTCTCCCCCGGTTGGTCCTGCATGTGGAAGGACCTCACGAATTGCGACCACATCTGGTTGGAAGTGAGTTGCCGGATGCAACGACCGATGGATGGAAGCACACCACCGGTATCGCTCGTGACGACCTTCGATCACTTGGGCGATAACTATGGATACATGGCGCGTGACATGGATCTGGCCACTGTTGCTCCCGGGGAATGGATGCGCGTGTCGCAGTGGTACCTGAGCCCGGAGGTGCGTCGCCCGACGGATGTGCTGAAAGCGTATTGCTGGTTGCGGGATACCTTGCCCGTGCATGTGGATGACCTGGAAGTGATCCTCTACGAACCGATCGAACAACCATGAGCGACCTGCGGATCCTCGGCATCATCCCCGCGCGGTATGCGAGTTCGCGCCTGCCCGGGAAACCGCTGGTGGATATCGGGGGCAAAAGCATGGTACACCGCGTCGTGGAGCAAGCGATCCAATGCAAGGCCCTGCACGCCGTGGTGGTCGCCACGGATGATGAGCGCGTCGCGGATCATGTCCGATCATTCGGTGGGGAAGTGGTGATGACCTCGCCGGATCACCCGAGCGGAACGGACCGTTGCTTTGAAGCGCTCCAACTTCTGGGTGGCGAATGCTTCGATGCGGTGGTGAATATCCAGGGCGATGAGCCCTTCATCATTCCGGCGCAGCTCGATGAGTTGTGTGCGGCCTTGCGGAAGGCACCCGGCGGGATCGCCACGCTCGCGCAAGTGGTCACCGATGATCGCGACCTCGACGATCCCGGCGAAGTGCTTATCACCACCGACGTGAACATGGACGCGCTCTATTTCAGCCGGGCGGCGATCCCCTTCCTCCGCGATGCAGGGAATGGTCCACGACACACCCGGTTCCGCTTCCTGAAGCACGTCGGCCTATACGCCTATCGTTCCGAGGTCCTTGCACGACTGGTCGCCCTACCGCCATCGAAGCTGGAAATGGCGGAAGCCTTGGAACAATTGCGCTGGGTGGAGAACGGCTTCAAGGTGCGCATCGGCCTTACCGATCACCTTTCCTTCTGTGTGGATACCCCGGCGGATCTGGAGGAGGCGCGGAAAAGAGCAAGCGAATTGACACCCTGAGCCTGTCGAAGGGTAAATTGGCCGCCGATCTTATGGGCATCGAACGCGACCTTCAGGAATTGCTCTATTGCCATGATTGCGTGATCGTGCCGCAATGGGGTGGTTTCCTCACGCAGTATCGCCCCGCCCGCTTGGATGAAGCGCGCAAGCAGATCCATGCTCCCGGTAAGGATGTAGCGTTCAATAGGCACTTGGTCCGCAACGATGGCTTGCTGGCCGATCATGTCGCCCGCCGCGATGGCATCGCCTTCGATGTTGCCACCGCCCGGATCGATGCCGAGGTGGCTGGCTGGCGCGAAACCTTGGACCGCAGCGGTCGCTTGGAGATCCCGCACATCGGCATCTTCTACCGCGATGCGGAGCGCAACCTACAGTTCGATCCCGATCGCCGGTCCAACTATTTGCGCGATGCCTTCGGCTTGCGACCCTTGAGTGCGATCCCCTTGGAAGTGACCAAACCGGAACCGGTGGTGATCCCCTTGGTGGCGGAAGAACCGGAACCGGAGCGTTTACCACGACGCATGTCAAGAGCAATGGTCGCGGCAGGTATCGCGGCGCTACTGCTCGGCGGATCGGCGGTCTGGTTCGTTGGAAGCGGAGGGAATACCGACGCCTTGTTGAGCGGCCTATCACCGTGGAAAGCGGATACCACGCCGACCTACATCACACCCACCTCGGCAAGCGTGGTTCCGGTGACCGCCATTCCTTCATTCCAATTGCCGGAAGGCGTTGAAGGCGTGCGGACCATCCCATTGGCCATGAATGATTCCGTGCATGTCACCGTGGACCTGAGCCGATCGAGCCACATCGCCATCGCGGATACCACGGCGGTTGTGGTCCGCCATGTAGTGAAGGATGATCGTCCGCTGCGGTTCCATGTGATCGGCGGATGCTTTGCCCAACCGGAGAACGCCGAGAAGATGCTCGCCGAACTCCAAGCGAAAGGCTTCGCCGCCCGTCGGTTGCGCCAACGCGGCATCCTTCACCCGGTGGCCTATGGCAGTTTCGCCACGCGTGATGAAGCACTGGCGTTGTTGAAGGACCTGCGCACCCAGAACGGCCACGCCGCGTGGTTGCTCGTGCGCTGAACGGATACGCCTAGCACCCCGGCTTACCTTCGTACCAGAAGCGGATGATGACGATGCATGCGGTGGAATTGGATTCGTGTACGGTGACCTTCCTCGACGAGGATGTGGTCCACACCCACTTCAAGGATGATCACTTGGTAAGCCCTGAGGACGTGCAGATGATGTTCGATGCGATCGAAGCCGAACGCAAGGGTCGCAAGGCTTTGTTGATGGTGAGCGTGGGGATCAACACCACCATGAGCAATGAGGCGCGCGCTCATGCCTCCGCGCCGGATTCATCGCGATACATCGCTGCGGATGCGATCATCGTCCGCGACTTCGGCCACCAGATGGTCGCGAATGTGTTCGTTCGTCATCACAAGCCCGGTCGCCCTATCCAGATGTTCCCGGACAAGGCCAAGGCCTTGGCTTGGCTGCACGAACAACACCACTTGGTGGAACAAGCTTAAGTAGGATGAAGCTGGCTCTTTCCGTTGCATTCGCGATCGTCGTTGCATTGCAGACCGCTTCCGCTCAAGTCGTGGTCGATCCACCGGAGCGCACCATCCGGACGACCAAGGCCGAAGTGGTGAGCATGGCGATCTCGCCTAAGGGTGATCGCATTCTCGTAGGCTTGGACAAGGGCGCAGAGCTGTACGATCTGGAGACCGGCAAGAAGATCCATTCCTACCCCTACAATGAGGATGGTGGTACAGCGGTGTACCATGTGGCCTTCAATGAGAACGGCGAATACGTGCTGTTGATCGGACACAGCGGCAAGCGTGTGGTCTGGGCTGTGAAGGGTGATCGGCCTGAACCCTCGCTCCAACAGCACCGTTGGGTTCCGGATCCGCGCGCCGTGAAAGCCATGGGTCTGGAGATGTCCAATTCGACCTTCGACCGTTTCTACCAACAGCAGCAACTGAAGATCGGCGATCACACGGTACAGAGCGGGAAGAACGGAATGGTGGAGGTTCTCGATCCGAAGGGAGAGAGCATCCAGAAGCTGGATCCCGGTGCGAACAAGGACCAACATCACCGGGCGCCTTTGTTGCGCTGGGAAGAGTGGTTGCTCACCGGCACGGACGACGGTCGCGTGCTCTTCTACCGCGTGCGCTGAACGTTGAGCGCGTTGCGCGGCTCGCGGTTCCCTCAGGGTCAAGCGTTCTCCGACGGTTCACGATCCTTTCGCATGGAGGCGACCAGGTACGCGATCACGCCACCGAGCACCAAGAGCCCGATGCTTCCCCAGATCCATCCGAGGTGGTCGCGAAGGGCCATGGACAGCACCAGTGCCACAAGCAGCAACGTGCTTCCATGACCGAACACCCAAAGGCGCACACCCGACCAGTTGAGATCCGCAGCATTCAACCGCGCCTGTACGCGGTGTACCATGAGCTGGTATCCGAACAACAAGGCCACCAAGCCGAGCTTCACCATCATGAAGGGCTCCTTGATCAGACCGGGATGCAGCCAAAGCATCCACGCACCCGTGGCCAGGAGCAAAAGAAGCATCGGCCACGCCAGCCCGAAGAGCGCTCTTCGTTCCATACTCGCGAATCGTGTGTGCAAAGCCCCGCGCTCGGGTTCCCACTTCGTCAACGCATGTCGGTGGGCATTGAACAACCGCACCAGATGGAACACCGCAGCGAAGTATCCGACCAGAGCAAGCAGATGCGCCGCGCCGAGCAACGCGGGAAGGGAAGAAGGTTCGGGTTCCATGCGGAAGCCAAGGTATAGGCTAGGGCGCCCTGCTACCTTCGCCCGCTACGATGATGAACAGCACTTCCCGGCCGATCAGCAGCAGCTACGCGGAGACCACCAATGTGGTCATGCCCAACGACACCAACACCCAAGGCAACCTCTTCGGCGGACGCTTGTTGCAGTGGTTGGACATCAGCTGTGCCATCAGCGCGCACCGGCACTGCAAGCAGGTGGTCGTCACTGTAGCGGTGAACCATGTGGGCTTCGACCGCCCGATCAAATTGGGCGACTTTGTAACGATCCACAGCCATGTGAGCCGCGCCTTCGGGAGCAGTATGGAGGTGTGGAGCGATGTGTCCGTGGAGGACCAACAGACCGGGGAGAAGATCCCGTGCAACAGTGCCATCTACACCTTCGTCGCCGTGGATCACGAGGGCCGCCCTGTGCAGGTGCCCGATGCCGTGCCGGGCAATGCGACTGAACAGGAACGCTACAACGGCGCTTTGCGTCGCCGTCAATTGCGCTTGATCCTCAGCGGCAAGATGAAGCCCGAGGAGGCCACGGAGTTGAAGGCGCTCTTCCAGCCAGCCTCATAGGCCTTCGTCCAAGCTGAAGCCGTCGAAGAGTTCGCCGGTCCCGGTATCATGCGCACGTAGGCCCAAGTGGCGTAGTAAGCCACCCACGCATGCTGCGCTCTGGTCACCACCATGAACATGTACGACCATGTAACGCACCTCGGTCGCATTCTCCATGTGCAGTTGGATGCTCAGGTCGATGTCGGTTCGCTTCACGAAGAACCAATCGTTGTCCTGTTGGTCCGCGAATGGAATGGCTTCCTTGATCGTGCGGAGGAGATCCTCGCGCTTGCCGATCGGCTGCGGCTTGAAATCATCCGGCACATCGGAGATCGAAGCAACGTCCGGGAAGTCACGGATGTAGATGTCCCAGCTCATGCGTTCGCGCGTTCTGCGATCCACCGGAGATCCTGCTTCTCCATGCAATGGAAGTGTCCCTTCGGGCAATGGTCGTGGCCGATCTTGGAGCAGGGTCGGCACGGAAGTCCATGCACTTCTGCAATGTGTGCGCGCTCCGGGTGTTGCGGGATGTAGGGTCCCATGCCGAATGAAGGAACGGTATTGCCCCAGATGCTCACCACGTTCTTGTTGAACGCCGCGGCGATGTGCATCGCACCACTATCGTGCGCAACGACACTGCGCGACTGCTTGATCAATGATGCGCTGCCGAGGATGTCGTACTGCCCGGTGGCATCGAACACCCTACCGCCGATCGCACTGGCTATGGCACGTGCCACCGACTGATCCTCCTTGCCTCCGATCAACACGATCGGTCCTTCAATGAGTTGCGCGAGTTCGATCAGCCGATACTGCGGAAGACGTTTGGTGAAGTGCGCCGCGCCGATCGCGAGTGCGGTATAGCCACCTTGGTGCGCAGCTGGAAGATCCGATCGCTTCACTGCCCGGTCCTCCGGAATGAAGAGTTCAAGCCCAAGGCCATCGTTCTTCACGCCCAAGTGCTCCACCGTGCTCATGTACCGATCCACAATATGGATCAGCGGCATCCGGTCCCGCTTGAAATTCACCAGCCACCACTTCGCTACGTTCAACTTCGGGAAGCTGTACGACGGAACCCCGAGCGCACGCTTGATCCGTGCTGTGCGCAGGTTGTGGTGCAGGTCGATCACCTCGTTGAAACCTTCCTTCTTCAGCCGCGAGATCAATTCACCGATGTCCTCGCCGAGCTCATGGACCTTGGTCACATTCGGGTTGAAGCGCACCAGATCCGTGAACGCGGACTTGGTGGCCACGTGTACCTCCCCATCCTTCACTTGTTGCGTCAAGCACCGCAGCACCGGGCTGGTGAGCACGATGTCGCCGATGGAGGAGAAGCGGAGGACGAGGATCTTCATGAGCGTGTAAAGTTGCGTGTTGACGGGTTACGAGTTGACGTGTTCAACGCGCAACACGCCAACTCGTAACCCGTAACGTGCGCCAGCCTTGTGTGTCGGCTACTTTCGCCGCATGTTCGTGGATACCCACGCCCACCTCTACCACCAGCGCTTCGATCCGGATCGTGACGCGATACTGCAGCGCGCGACCGATGCCGGAGTGACCAAGCTGTTCCTGCCCAACGTGGATCACGAGAGCATTGCCGCCATGCATGCGTTGGTGGCTGCACATTCCAAGAGTTGCTTTCCCATGATGGGACTTCACCCGTGTTCAGTGGTGGAGGACAACACGATAGCGATGGCGGAGGTGGAACAACTGCTGAGGAAGGGCGGCTACTGCGCGGTGGGCGAGATCGGCATCGACCTCTATTGGGACAAGACCTGGCTCGTGCAACAGCAGGATGTGTTCCGCCAGCAAGTACGCTGGGCGAAGGAACTGGACCTGCCGATCGTGATCCATTGCCGCGACAGCTTTGAAGAAGTGATGACCATCGTGGAAGCGGAGAACGATGAGCGACTGCGTGGGGTGTTCCATTGCTTCACCGGAACCAAAGAGCACGCCGCTCGCGTGATCGCGCTCGGCGACTTCGATCTCGGTATCGGCGGTGTCATCACCTATCCCAAGGGTGGTTTGTTCGAGACCATGCGCGAAGTCGGTCCGGAACATTGCGTGTTGGAGACCGATGCACCCTACCTCTCGCCGGTTCCGCATCGCGGCAAGCGCAACGAGAGCAGCTACATCCCGCACATCGCCGCGAAACTCGCCGAGGCCACCGGGCGCAGCGTCGAGGAGATCGCGCGCATCACCACCACCAACGCTGAACAACTTTTTCGCAGATGAGCGCATCGGTCCTTCTGATCTACACAGGTGGCACCATCGGCATGCTGGCCGATCCGCGCACCGGGATCCTTCACCCGATGGATCTCGCGCACTTGGAAGAGCAGGTTCCCGAATTGGAACGGGTGAAGGTGCGGCTGGCAAGCACCTCGTTCGAACGCGCCATCGACAGCAGCGACATCCGACCATCCGACTGGATCCGGCTCGCAGCCATCATCCAGAAGAACTACAACGACTTCGACGGCTTCGTGGTCCTGCACGGCAGCGACACCATGGCCTACACCGCCAGTGCGCTGAGCTTCCTGCTGGAAGGCTTGGCGAAACCGGTGATCCTCACCGGATCGCAATTGCCCATCGGTACCATCCGCACCGATGCGAAGGAGAACCTTATCACCGCGATCGAGATCGCCGCCGCCAAGGATGAGGACGGCCACGCGCGCGTACCCGAAGTGGCTGTGTACTTCGAGTACCGTTTGTTCCGTGGCAACCGCACGGTGAAGGTCCACGCCGAACGCTTCGAGGCCTTCCGATCACCGAACTGGCCCGCGCTCGCCGAGGCCGGTGTCCACATCCGATACGATCGTTCAGCGATCCTGCCTCGTCGTGCCGGTCCCTTGGAAGTGTATGACCGCATGGATGATCATGTGGCGGTGATCCGGCTATTCCCCGGGATCCGTGGGGCATGGGTGCGGCACGCCCTTGCCATGCCCGATCTCCGCGCGGCATTGCTCACCACCTTTGGAAGCGGCAACGGTCCTACTGATCCTGAATTCATCGCAGCGCTTCGCGAAGCCCGCGAGCGTGGGGTGATCCTATTGAATGCGACCCAATGCATCGGTGGTCGCGTGGAGCAAGGGCGCTACGTGACCAGCCAAGCCTTCGTGGACATGGGCGTGGTGCCCTGTTCCAACATGACCGTGGAGGCTTCGCTCACCAAGGTGATGTTCCTCCTCGGCCAGCATGCGGACGCGGCTTCAGTAGAGCAAGGCATGGCTGAAATGATGTGCGGGGAAATGGGTCTGCGCTAGCCAACGTGGCTTTGCTACTTTCGCCGCCCATCTGGAGAGATGGCCGAGTGGTTGAAGGCGCACGCCTGGAAAGTGTGTTTACCTGAAAGGGTAACGGGGGTTCGAATCCCTCTCTCTCCGCCAATTTGCGGCGCTTGTTGAAAGCGCCGCACAACTTTCTGTTGCAAGACCCCCTTTCGGGGTTATTTTCGATCCAAGCCTATCTTCACATGTCGGACCTTGAATTATTCACAGCGGACTTCACAGGCGATCACTTCGAGGATCATTGCCATGAGAATGGCTTCACGTACTGGTACGCTTCGGAGTTGATGGAAATTCTTGGATACGAGAGCATGGCGTCATTTCAAAAGGCCATCAATAAGGCCATGACGACGTGCAACACCCTGAACATTCCGATCATGGAAAATTTCGTTCAGGAGTTACTGGACGTTGCTTCGAAGCCGAAGCATGAATTCCGGCTTTCAAGGTTTGCTTGCTACCTGACGGTGATGAATGCTGATAGCAAGAAGCCAGCGGTCGCTAAAGCCCAGGCCTACTTCGCAACGTTGGCAGGAGCTGTTTCTAATTATGTGGAGGAGGTTGGTAAGGTGGAGCGCCTTGTAGTGCGTGGTGAAGTTTCTGAGCGCGAGGAGAGTCTGAGCGGAGTGGCGCATCGCGCCGGTGTTGACAGTTATCCATTCTTTCAGAACGCAGGATATCGGGGTATGTACAATCGCAACATAGGACAGTTGCGTGCCATGAGAAACGTTCCATTGAACAGGTCGCCGTTGGACTTCATGGGTAAGGATGAATTGGCCGCCAATCTTTTCCGAATCACCCAGACGGAGTTGAAGATCAAGCAAGAGAGCATCAAAGGCCAGCAGCGATTGGAGAATGCTGCGGAGCATGTTGGTAAGAAGGTGAGGACCACGATGATGGACATCAGCGGAGTTGCTCCTGAACAACTTCCGATTCACCAAGACATCCGAGAGGTGAAGAAGCAGCTTAAGACGAAAAGTCGGGAGATTAAGGCCATCGACAAGCCCAAGAAGGGTAAGAAGTAGTTGTGCCCATGAGAGGATGCAAGATGTCCTGCTTGGGCCACTAGCTACTTTCGCAGCCCATGGTCCGCATCGGCCCCATCATCCTCCCGGAGTTCCCGCTCCTCCTCGCGCCCATGGAGGATGTGAGCGATCCACCGTTCCGGGCGCTGTGCAAGAAGCACGGCGCGGACCTGATGTTCACCGAGTTCATCAGCAGTGAAGGCCTGATCCGCAAAGCGGCCAAGGGGATGAAGAAGCTGGACATCTTCCCCGAGGAGCGACCGGTCGGGATCCAGCTCTTCGGCGGAAGCGAGGATGCGATGGAGGAGGCCGCACGCATCGCGGAAGCGGTCCGGCCCGAACTCATCGACATCAACTACGGTTGTCCGGTCCACAAGGTGGTGAGCAAGGGAGGCGGCGCTTGTCTGTTGCAGGACATTGACAAGATGGTGCGCCTCACCGACAAGGTGGTGAAGGCCGTGAAGCTGCCCGTGACCGTGAAGACGCGATTGGGTTGGAACGATGCGACCAAGAACATCATGGAGGTGGCCGAGCGCTTGCAGGATGTCGGCATTCAAGCGTTGAGCATCCACGGCCGCACACGCGCACAGTTGTACAAAGGCCCAGCGGATTGGACGCTGATCGGCGAGGTGAAGAACAACCCGCGGATCCACATCCCGATCTTCGGCAACGGCGACATCGACAGTCCGGAGAAGGCGGTGGAATACCGCAACCGCTACGGCGTGGATGGCGTGATGATCGGCCGCGCCAGCATCGGCCACCCTTGGATCTTCTCGGAGATCAAGCATTTCATCGCGACCGGCAGACACCAGGACGCACCGACGATCGCCCAACGCGTGGATGCTGCACGGGAGCACTTGCGTTCATCACTCGCATGGAAAGGCCCGTGGGAAGGCGTGGTGGAAATGCGCCGCCACTACGGTAACTACCTGAAGGGCCTGCCCAACGTGAAGGAGATCCGCTTGCGACTGTGTACGGAGAAGGATCCGCGGATCCTGGAGGAGATCCTCGATGAGGTGATCTCCACCTACTCCCTCGCGGCGGTCGCGTAGAGGAAACGACGGCTCAAAGCCCGCAGCGGCACCCAAGTGGCCAGCAGGCCGATGGCGAGCACGGTGCAGAAGATCAACACGATATCGGTCCAGAGCACATCCACGGGGAAGTGGTCCACCATGGCTTCAGCCATCGCCACCAGCCCGAATCGCTCCTGCGCCCAGCAGATGCCCACACCACCAGCGAGTCCGATCACCGCGCCGGTGAGGACGATCAGTAGGCCTTCGTAAAGGAAGATGCGCCGCACGAGCGAGGCGTCGCCGCCCATGCTCATCAGCGTGCGCATGTCCTCCTTCTTCTCGATCATCATCATGGTAAGCGAGGCGATCACATTGAACGCACCGATGAGACCGATGAAGGCGAGGACGATGAAGGCCACGAACTTCTCCGTGGCGTTCGTGCTGTACATCAGCGCGTTCTTCTGGTATCGGGTGCGCACGAGGTAGCGATCACCGACCTGGACTCGGATCGCGGCAGCACTCTTGTCGGCATCGATCTTCGGTCGCAGTTTGATCTCCAAAGCGCTCACTGCACTGTCGTAGTGAAGCAATTCCGCGGCGAGGTCCAGCGGCACCACCGCATAGCGCGCATCGAACTCCATGTTCATGCTGAAGGTCCCCGCCAAGGCAACGGCCGTTTGTTCAAAAGCATCCTGCTTGAAGCGGCTCAGTTTGCGACCGCGGATCGGCGCGCTGATCTCCAGCGGGCGGAACACGCCGTCATCCAGCGGAACGGAGAGATCAGCTTTCAAGGCGAGGCCGAGGATCGCGGCAGGGCCTGTGGGAGTTTGAAGGGTGTTCTTGCCGCTGAAGAGGTATTTGTCCATGTTCGCCATGGCGAGGTATTGCGGCTCCACGCCTTTCAACGTGGCCACGGCTTGTTGATCGCCGCAACGCAAGAGGACATTCTCTTCAATGGTCCAACTCGCCTGCTCCACATCAGGCCGCGCGAGGATCGCACTGAGGTCGAGACTATCCTTCGCGAACGTCTTCCCTTCCGCTGCGGAGATGGTGATGTCCTGATCGAACGGACTGTAGATGGTGTCCACCAATTCGGCGATGCCGTTCATCGCGCTGAGCACCACCACCATCGCACCGGTCACCACAGCGATCACCGCGATGCTGATCCCTGTGATCACGTTGATCGCGTTCGTGCTGCGCTTGGCAAGCAGGTAGCGGCGGGCAACGAGGAGGGGGAGGTTCATGTGGCCATGCGATCTGCGCGCAACCTCGCTCGCCATGTGCTCATTCGGCCATGAAATACCCTGACGGTCATGGCGCAAACCTAAGCGAGGGCGTCATGGCCACATGGGCTCATGCACACATGGAGAGATGTTCACTTCCACGCTTTCACGATCAAGCCCGTCCCTGTGTTGTGCTGCATTCGCACATCGGCCATGTTCAACACGAAGGCAATGGGGTAGGTGAGGATGTAGTAGAACGGCAACACGATGAAGAAGAGCTTGCTCGCCTGGAGCATCATCAGCGGCCACTTCATACTCAGCTTCCAGCTGATCTTGCCCGGTGCGCCATAGCTATACCGCGCTTCCACCTTGCTGAAGCCGTTGCGCAAAGCCTTGGCCTTGATGTCGTCGATGTTGTAGCCGTCGCGCACGTGCTCTTCGATGAAGGAGCCTTCGCCTTCTTCGTGGACATCACTACCGCCTTGATCGCTCGGCGTGCTGATGATGAGCATGCCCCCGGTCTTGAGCGAGGTGCTGTAGCAACGCAGCGCCGCCTCGTCCTCCAAGATGTGCTCCATCACGTCCACGCACACCACCAGATCAAAAGTGTCGGGTTTGGTGAACTTCGTCACATCGCCCACTTCGAATTTCACTTGCGTCCGACCGATCTTTTCGAAGAACGCATTGCAATCCGCCACCTGCTCATCCTTCACGTCGATGGCGGTGATGCTGGCCTGCGGCAGCCGACTGCTCAACCAATAGCTGTACTGTCCGAAGCCAGCGCCGGCGTCGTAGATGTGTAGGGCGTTGTTCGTTGATAGTTGATGGTTGTTCGGTTGGCTCGAAGCCCACTTGCGCAATTCGCGTTGGATGTGCCATGCGCGCAGCAACAGCAGATCAAGCAGCCCATAGAAGCATTTGCGCAGGAAAGGGGTGCGGTTGAAGACGACGCCCAACCGGCGTTTGACCGGGTCGTATTGCATCGCTAGCCCTTCAGCAATTTGTCGATGGCCTCGGCCCGATCCAACGAATCATCGAGGTAGAAGTTGAGTTCCGGCACCACGCGCATCTGCTTGCCGATACGGCTGCCGAGTTGGCCGCGCAGTCGGTGCGTCTGGTCCTTGATGATGTCCATGGTGGCGGCCTTGTCCTTCACGGGGAACAGGCTGAGGAAGACCTTGGCCAAGCCGAGATCGGGACTCACGCGCACGGCACTCACGGTGATGATGCCGCCGGGAAGCAAGTTGCGCGCTTCCTGCCGGAAGATCTCCGCGAGTTCGCGTTGCAGCAAGCTGTTCACCTTGTTCTGTCTGATGCTGTCCATGACGCGGCGAAGGTAGGCGGGGCGGTTGTAGGGGCGATGCTCCCAGGAGGGCTCTACCAGTTCCACCCAGTGGGGGCATGAAGCACACAAGGCGTCTTCTGAATTCGTGCCGAACGAATGGTGTGGTGGTGCATGTGGTGAAGCACCTGCGGTTGAGTGATGCGCAGTGTCCCACAGGGGTGGTGAGCAATGAGTTGGTGGAATTGGGCGCAGGTAGCCACATCATTTCAGCGCGCATCGACCACTACCACCACAACTCGACGGGGTGGATCTTCCGATCCCGGGACCAACAAATACCTGAGGGCGGCTACGACCTTTACCTGTATCTGCATGCAGCGCTGGAGGATCGAACAGCTCTTCACGCACGTGAAGCCGAACCAACCCTAGCGCTACTTTACTGGGCGATCCTCCGGGATCAGCCGAAGATCAGCCGAAGGGTCAACCCTTGCCGTTCATCATCCCCGCGTAGTTGGCGAAGAAGCGCGGAATGGTGCGGATCCCTTGGAAGTAGTTGAATACACCGTACTTCTCGTTCGGACTGTGGATGTTGTCCGAGTCCAAGCCGAACCCGAAGAGCACGGTCTTCAATCCGAGTTCCTGTTCGAAGAGGGCCACGATCGGGATGCTTCCGCCACCGCGTGTGGGGATCGGCTTCTTGCCAAAAGTCTCCTCCATCGCCTTGCTGGCCGCGAGGTAGGCCGGGCTGTCAATGGGTGTCACCGCCGCTTCACCACCATGATGAGGACGAACTACAACGGTCACTCCGGGAGGAGCGATCTTCATGAAGTGATCCGTGAAAAGTTTGGTGAGTGCTGCGCTCTTCTGGTTCGGTACCAAGCGCATGCTCAGCTTGGCGAAGGCCTTTGAAGGCAACACGGTCTTCGCTCCTTCGCCGATGTATCCGCCCCAGATCCCGTTCACATCCAATGTCGGTCGGATGCTGGACCGTTCCTCGGTGGAATAACCGTTCTCGCCGCGCACCTCCTTGATGCCCAGATCCTTCTTGTAATCCTCCTCATTGAATGGCGCTTCGGCCAACGCCTTCCGCTCGGCAGCGCTCAATTCGGCGACCGCCTCATAGAAGCCAGGGATCGTGACCCGGCTGTCCTTGTCGTGCAGGCTCGCGATCATCTCGCACAGCGCGTTGATCGGGTTCGAGACCGCGCCACCATAGACTCCGCTATGCAGGTCCCGGTTCGGACCGGTCACTTCCACTTCCACATAGCTCAGGCCGCGCAAGCCTGTGTTGATGCTCGGAACGTCGTTGGCGATCATGGCCGTATCGCTGATCAGCACCACATCGGCCTTCAGGCGTTCCTTGTTCGCGGAAACGAAGACGCCGAGGTTGTTGCTCCCCACTTCCTCCTCGCCCTCGATCATCACTTTCACATTGCACGGCAGACCGCCGCTCTTCATCATCGTTTCGATGGCCTTGAAGTGCATGTAGAACTGGCCCTTGTCGTCGGCACTGCCCCGGGCGTAGATCATTCCATCCTTCACCACCGGGTCGAAGGGTCCGCTGTGCCAGAGTTCCATGGGGTCCGGCGGTTGCACATCGTAATGGCCATAGACCAGGACGGTCGGCTTGGTGGGATCCACGATCTTCTCCCCATACACGATCGGATGTCCTTTCGTCGGGCACACCTCCACCTTCTCCAGCCCGGCTTCCATCATGCGCTGTTTCACGGTCTCGGCACAACGCGCCACATCCGCCTTGTACTTGGGGTCGGCGCTCACGCTGGGTATGCGCAGCAGGTCCAGCAGTTCGTTCAGGAAGCGCTCTTTGTTGGAGTCGATGTAGGTGTCGATCGTCTGCACGGATGGGTTGTTTCTGGGTGGCGAAAGATAGGTGGGGGTCCCGGGGCAACCTTTCACGGAACCCCGGGGTCTAGATTCCGGTCCGAAGGCTTATTTTACAACACTTTTCTTCCCTGACCCATGATCCCACGTTACGCAGCCGCACTGAGCACCTTTATGGTGGCGGGCCTCTTGAACGCCCAACTGGTCGTTAATTCCACGCAGACCCCGCTCCAGTTGGTGCAGGATGTCCTGCTGGGGAACGGGGTCACGGTTTCGAACGTGCGGTACAATGGGGTGTTGAACCCCGGGACCAACCAGGTGGGCAGCGGTTCCTTTACGGCAACAGGCAGCAACTTGGGCCTAGCCGCAGGATTGATCCTGTCCAGCGGCGAGGTTGGTAATGCGGCCGGTCCAGCAAGTGATTTCAGTGGTGATGCGAACGGCACCGGTTCCGATGCGGATCTGGAATCCATTTCCGGTGGTACGATCAATGACATGGCCGTATTGGAGTTCGACTTCATCCCCACCGGTGATTCCCTGAAGTTCAATTATGTGTTCGCGAGTGAGGAGTACCCCGAGTTCGTGTGCTCGTTCAATGATGCGTTCGGCTTCTTCCTCAGTGGACCCGGATTCGCAGGCCCTTACAGCGGCGGTGCGGTGAACATCGCCTTGGTGCCGGGGACCACCGTGCCGGTCACGATCAACAACGTGAACAATGGGTTGAACAACGATCCCAACGACCCGGGCTGCCCTGCGGTGAACTCGATCTATTACGTCGACAATTCTGCCGGGACCACCGTGGCCTACGACGGGATGACCGTGGTGATCCAAGCCTTCGCCTTGGTGACTTGCGGCCAACAATACCACATCAAATTGGCGATCGGAGATGCCCTGGATAGCAGCTATGACTCCGCGGTCTTCCTCGAGGCGGGCAGCTTCACAAGCACAGGCTCTGTACTTCCGACCCTTGCAGGCGGTGCTGGGGTAACGGGTAATACCATGCTGGAGGGATGCAATCCCGTGGAGCTGATCTTCACGCGATTGGGCGACATCACTGTGGTCGATACCGTGAACATCGTGATCTCGGGTACCGCCACGGCTGGCGTGGACTACTCACCGAACCTGCCTTCGCAACTGATCTTCCCTGTGGGCTTGGAGACCACGAGCGTCATGCTCAACATTCCGATCGACCCGGACGGCCCGGAGACCATCGTGATCACCATCGACCAATTGATCGAGTGTTCGGGCCAGAACATCCAGACCATCTTCACCTTCAACATCGATAGCCCTCCGCCCTTGGTCGTGCTCTCCAATAACATCAACGGGATCTGTGGCCAAACACATGTGCTGGCACCAGCCGTAAGCGGAGGAATGGGGCAGTACACCTATTTGTGGAGCACAGGCGCGATCACACCGACGATCAACGTGTCCCCGAGCGTCACCACGACCTACTCCGTTACGGTGAGCGATATCTGCGGGATCATTCCCGTGTCATCGGACTTCATCGTGACCCTACCGGTCTATCCACCGCTTGCCTTGGAAGTGGATCCACCCACCTTGATCGATTGCTTGGCCACAGGGCCCATCGGTGTGGTGAGCGTGACCGGTGGCGATAACACCTTCAACTACGCGTGGACGGTCGGAGGCGTGAACATCGGCAACACGGCGGTGATCAACGTACCCAGCGGGGACCCACTGTATTACACGGTTACCGTGACGGACGGTTGCGGATCCGCGATCGAGGACAGCGTGCTGGTGGGTACGACGCCACTGCCACCTATTGAGATCACCACGAGCGGGGATGTCACGGTGATCTGCCCCGGCGATTCCACACTGATGGAGGTCGTGGATATCCAAGGCGGGAACGGTGTGTATTTTCTGAGTTGGACGGACCAGAATGGAACCCCATTGACCGCTGGATATATGTGGCCCGTGGGCGTTCCGGTCACGCAGACCTATACCATCACCGTGGAAGATCAGTGCAATACCGTAGGGTCCGCATCCCTTACCACCTTCACACCGGTGTACGCGCCCTTCCAACTGGACCTGCCCTCGGACAAGATCCTCTGCGCCGGGGACAGCACGACGATCCATGCGATGGTGGCCGGTGGTTCGGGCTACTACCATATCCTTTGGGACATGCCGGATAGCTTGACGGACCCCTTGTATTGGGTTACCCCGAATGAGGACACGGACTACCGTGTGACGGTTACGGACCAGTGCGGCCAATCGCTGACCGACGAGATGACGATCGAGGTGGAGCATGTGTTCACCGATATCGTTGTCACGAACAAGGGTCAGGACGATTGGTACCTGGAAGCCGCCACTTTGCCCTACGCACGGACGTGGGTGTGGGACATGGGTGATGGCACCCGCTACCGCCAGGATGAGGTCTACCACAGTTACCTCGATCTCGAGGAGCATTGGGTCACGCTGAAGATCATCACACCCAACGGTTGCTTGGGCGCGGATTCCGTCCTGCTCAAACCACCAGCGCACATCTATTTCCCGAACGCATTCACCCCGGATGGCGATGCACACAACCAGTTCTTCGGACCGGTGGGGCATTACATCGAGGAATTCCAGATGACCGTGTTCGACCGCTGGGGCGAGGTGGTCTTCACCACCCAGGATGTGAACATCCCATGGGATGGCAGTGTGAATGGATCGGGCAAGGCCATGACCGGCGTGTACGTGTACACCTATCGGGCCGCAGGACATTACTTTCCGCCCGTGGAGGGCGTTGGTCATGTGACATTGATCCGGGGCAGTCAGGACTAATCAGGAAACGCGGTAACCATGCGAAGCATAGCAGTAGGAACTCTCACGCTCGTGGCCGGAATGGCCAGTGCGCAATTAGCGGTCGTGAACACCCTCACCCCCACGCAGCTCGTCCAGGATGTGTTGTTGGGTTCCGGTGTCACGGTAAGCAACGTCATGTACAATGGGGTGCTCGATCCGGCCACGGCGCAGATCGGCAGCGGTTCGTTCACGGGAACGGTCACGAACTTGGGCCTGCCTGCGGGCGTGATCCTCTCCAGCGGATTGGTGGCGGATGCAGCCAACCCGGCCAGCTTTTTCGCCAGCAACACGAACGGTACGGGCAGTGATCCGGACTTGGCCACACTCGCCAACCAGACGATCAACGACCGTGCGGTGCTCGAGTTCGACTTCGTGCCGGTAGGGGATTCCGTGAAGTTCCGGTACGTCTTCGGAAGCGAGGAATACCCGGAGTACGTCTGCACGAACTTCAATGACGCATTCGGCTTCTTCCTGAGCGGCCCCGGCATCGCAGGTCCCTTCGCCAATGGTGCGGTCAACATCGCGCTGATCCCCGGCAGTATCACCATCCCGATCGCGATCAATACGGTGAACCCCGGAACGCCGGGCACCTCCGGTGGGAATGCCGCCACCTGTGCAGCGGCCGACCCGAACTGGGTGAACAACAACGTGTATTACGTGAACAATGGCGCGGGCACCACGATCTGTTATGACGGCTTCACGGTCGTGCTGGAAGCGCGTCATGCGGTGAATTGCGGCGAGACCTACCACATCAAGATGGCCATCGGGGATGGTTCGGATAGCGCGTTCGATTCAGCGGTATTCCTGGAGGCCGGTAGTTTCACCAGTTCACCCTTCGTTCCCACGCTCACGCCCGGACCAGGGATCGTAGGCACCAACACGATCCTGGAGAGCTGCTATCCGGTCACCATCAACTTCACGCAGACCGGCGCCGGGGATGACACCAGTGTGGTGTACATCGTGGTGGGAGGTACCGCTACACCGGGCGTGGATTATGTACCGGCGTTCCCGGATTCCTTGGTGTTCTACCCGGGAGATACCACCGTGTCGTTCACGTTCAACTGCCCGATCGATCCCGATGGACAGGAGACCATCATCCTCACCCTGATCTCCGAATCACCTTGCGCCGGGATCACCATCACGAACGAATTCATCTTCTACATCGAGTCCTCGCCACCACTGGTCATCGTCGGTGGCAGCGAGGTGATACCGTGTCTGGGCAGTGCCACGCTCACCCCGGTGGTTTTCGGTGGCTATCCACCCTATACGATCAACTGGTCCAGTGGTGAAGTAGGCCCCTCCATTACGGTCTCACCCACACAGAACACGGTCTATACCGCCACGGCTGTGGATGATTGCGGTTCGACGGCGATCGCCCAGTTCTTCGTGGAACTTGAACCGTTGCCGCCTTTGAACATGAACATCATCGGGCCCAGTACCGTGATGGAAGCATGTGAGAACACGACGGTCAATTTCATTCGACCCGTTGGTGTCCCCGGTGATGTGACCATTACGATCGCCTTCACCGGACCGGCCCAGAACGGGACCGATTTCCAGTGGGCCGATATAGTGACCATCCCGGATGGTGTACTGAACACGGTGGTCCCCTTCCAACCGTTGGAGGACGGCGTTGCCGATGACGGCGAGACAGTGACCATCACTGGAACGTTCACCGATGATTGCGGACGCACCACCTCAGCGAGTGTGACCATTACCATCACCGATGCACCACCGGTCACCGTGACAACGGAGGACTTCATCATCGAATGCGTTCCGGACAGCATGCTGCTGGTGGCCGTAGGTGCCGGTGGCGTGGGGCAGCTCAGCTACAGTTGGTCCACCGGGGACCAAGGCCCATCCACCTACGTGACCATGCAGGTGCCGGGCAATTACACGGTCACCGTCACGGATGAATGCGGCCGGACCGCTCAGGATGTCGCCATCATCACGGTGATCTGCGACGTGACCATCCCGAACGTGATCACCCCGAACGGCGATGGCCACAACGACTACTGGGAGATCGACGGGATCCTGTACGTGTCCAATACGGTGCGGATCTTCAACCGCTGGGGACAGGAAGTGTATTCAGCGAGCAATTACCGCAACCAGTGGAATGGCGGCGACCTGCCTGACGGTACGTACTACTATGAGGTCACCGTGGCGCGCAAGGACAAGCCGTACACCGGTCACTTGACCATCCTGCGCAACGGTTGGTAACGTTCAACGAACGATCAGCGAAAAGCCCGTCATCTCGACGGGCTTTTCCATTCCCATCAGGTCCAGGACCGTCGGGGCGACGTCCGCCAACACACCATTGCGGATCGAGCGGATCCCTTCGCCGAGCACGAAGATCGGGACCGGGTTCAGGCTGTGTGCGGTGTTCGGTGATCCATCCGCGTTACGCGCCTTGTCCGCATTGCCATGGTCCGCGATGATGACCACCGCGTAGTCATTCGCACGCGCGGCCTCCGCGACCCGTTGTGTGCATCGATCGGTGGTCTCCACAGCACGGACGATCGCGTCGAAAACGCCTGTGTGGCCCACCATGTCCGGGTTCGCGAAATTGAGTACCACCAGGTCGGTGGCCTTGCCTTCGATGATCGGGACGATCGCATCCACGATCCCTTGTGCGCTCATCTCCGGCTGCAGGTCGTAGGTGGCCACTTTCGGTGACGGCAGCATAATGCGTTCCTCGCCGGTGAAAGGTGCTTCGCGGCCACCGTTGAAGAAGAAGGTGACGTGCGGATACTTCTCCGTCTCCGCGATCCGCACTTGTTTCCGTCCAGCGCGAGTAACCACTTCACCCATGGTCATGGGGAGATCGTCCTTGCGGAAGAGCACATGCACATCCGTGTACGTTTGGTCGTACTCCGTCATCGTTACATAGTGCAGCGGGAGCGGCTCCATGCCCTGCTCCGGGAAGGCGCGTTGCGTGAGCGCCTGCGTGATCTCCCGACACCGGTCCGTTCGGAAGTTGAAGCAGATCACCACATCGCCGGGTTGGATCGTGGCCAATGGAGCACCGCTTTCATCCACGACCAAATGTGGTGCGATGAACTCATCGGTCTTCCCTTCTGCATAGCTCCGATCGAAGGCTTGAAGGGGATCCGATACGGACTCGCCACGACCACGGACAAGAAGATCATAGGCCTGTTGCACGCGTTCCCACCGCTTGTCGCGGTCCATCGCATAATAGCGTCCGATCACACTGGCTACACGCACCGGTGTGTTGGAGATGACTGCAAGGAAGCGTTCCATGTAGCTTTTGCCACTGCGCGGGTCCGCGTCGCGGCCATCGGTGAATGCGTGTAAGTACACCTCGGTGAGTCCCGCTCGTGTGGCCATTCGGCAGAGGGCTTCCGCATGTGTGCGCATGGAATGCACGCCACCATCCGAGAGCAGTCCGATCAGGTGCAGCTTCCGGCCGTTCGCCTTCGCGATGGTGAATGCCGCCTGTAATTCGGGTTCCTGTTCAAGGCTTCCATCGGCGATCGCACGATCGATACGCACGAGATCCTGGAAGACCACCCGGCCGGCACCGATGTTCAGATGTCCCACTTCACTGTTGCCCATTTGGCCCGCAGGAAGACCCACATGCTCACCATCCGTGAGGAGCTGCGCCATGAGAGCGTTTCTTCCCAAGCTATCAATGAAGGGTGTGTTGGCCTGCGTGATGGCGTCGGTGCTGTCACCAGCACCCAGACCCCAACCGTCCATGATGATGAGTACAACCCTGCCGGAAGACATCAGTGATGTGGAAATGAAGCGGCGAAGATAGCCCCGAGTGGTTGGTGGTTTCGGATCTGGACGGTGCCGCCGAGCCGCTGTACCAACCGCTTGACGATGTACAGCCCAAGTCCCGTTCCCCGCGTGTTGCGGGTTTCTTCACGACCGATCCGGTAGAACCGTTCGAACACACGTTCGCGTTCCTGCAATGGGATCCCCGGTCCTTCATCACTCACCAGTAACCGCCAGCCATGTTCGCCCGGTTTCACTTGCACAGTGATGCGCGTTCCCGTCGGCGCGTATTTCGTGGCATTCTCCACGAGGTTGTCCACGATGCTGCGCAACGCATGCGGATCGATGCGCGTACGGAGATGCTCCGGTGCTTCAAGCAGTACTTCGTGATCCACCGCAGCGTGTGATCGGGCACGATCCACCGCTGATCGTATCACCTCACACACATCCACCTCCACCAAGGTCAATGGAACGGGACTCTCGTCGTTCGATGCCAACAGCACCTTCTCGGTGAGCAAGGCCAAGCGATCGGCTTCCTCCTCTGCGGTGTTCTGTAGGATCCTCCGCTGATCGTCCGGGATCCCGGGCCGTTTCAATGTCTGCAACTGCAACTTGATGGCCGCGATGGGAGTTCGCAACTCATGGGTGACCGCAAGAAGGAAATTGCGCTGGGTGGCCGCCATCCGGAATTCGTTGATGACCGCACGATAGGTCAGGATCACCACCACAAGGAGGATCACGAGAAAAACGCCACCCTCGCCCAGGATCATCCACACGCGGTTCATCGGGGTCTGCACGATCCCCTCCGCACCGGTCAACGCGGCCAATTGGGCTTCCAGGTCCTCCACTTCATCACCTTTGCGCATGAGCAGCAGGCCCCACCAGAGGAACTGTGCGATGATGTACACCACAAGCCCGCCGAACAGCCAGATGGTACGGCGTGATGATCGTTCCATGGTCACGAAAGTAGCCGGTCGCTGACGGTGGCTATATTGGGCGGCCATTCATCATGGACACCCAAGGAGCCAAGGCCTATATCCTTGCGAAGCTCAAGGCCGAGCTCCCGGCTGGACGTACCTATCATAGTCTGGAGCACACGCTGGATGTCTACGCCAGCGCGATCAGTATCGCGGAGGAGGAAGGCGTTACCGGAGAAGGGTTGGTCCTGTTGAAGATCGCAGCGTTGTATCACGATTCCGGATTCACGGTACAGGATATCGAGCACGAAGAGGCGGGCTGCCGGATCGCGCGTGCTGTCTTGCCGGGCTTCGGGTTCAATGAACGACAGCTCGAATTGATCTGCGACATGATCATGGCCACGCACATTCCGCAAACTCCGCATAACAAACTCAGTCGGGTATTGTGCGATGCGGACCTGGACTACTTGGGGCGCGGCGACTTCGAGCGGATCGGGCGATCGCTCTTTCAGGAGATGCGCACCTACGGCGTGTTGCATACCGAGAAGGAGTGGAATGAGTTGCAAGAACGTTTCCTGGAGCGACACAGCTACTTCACCACAACGAACAAACGCACGCGCGAGCCACAGAAACACGTGCATCTACAGGGTGTGCGCGAGTGGTTGGCCTCGCATTGATCGCGTGGGCGTAGGCCGGAATGAAAGAACCCCGGGTCGCCCGGGGTTCCTTGTTCCTGTGGTGCCTCCCAGAATCGAACTGGGGACACACGGATTTTCAATCCGTTGCTCTACCAGCTGAGCTAAGGCACCGTTCTTTGCTGGATCAGCGGCGCCCAACATGGGCGCCGAATGAGGGCGGCAAATATAGACAAGCATCACTTCCACGCACAGGATGGTCAGGCACTTGGTGATCGACGCGGGGAATACCCGGATCAAGCTCGGCCTTTTCGCCGGAGAGGGAATGGTGGAACACCGCGTGCTTCCATCGGATGATCCCTTAGGCCTCTTTGCGGTCGTGCAGGCGCTGCGACCCGACGCCATTGCATGGGGTTCCGTCGCGAGGGCGGATGATGCGATCCTTGAACAACTGATGGCGATCGCACCGACGCTTGTGATCACCGGAGCCACACCGGCCCCGGTGAGGAATGCGTATACCACCAAGGACACGCTCGGTGCGGACCGCCTCGCCAACGCGGTGGCTGCTGCTGCACTCTTCCCAGGGCGCGCCGTGCTTGCGGTCGATCTGGGGACCTGCATCACCTACGATCGGGTGGACGCGACCGGCGCTTATCTCGGTGGTGCCATCACGCCGGGTGCGCACATGCGCGCCAAGGCGATGCATGCGTACAGCGCACGGCTGCCGCTGGTGGATCACATCCACATTCACGACCATTTCGCGACCTCGACAGTCGGGGCATTGCAGGCCGGGATCCATCACGGTGTGCTCGGTGAACTTCGGACCTTCATAGCCAGCCACACACACCATTCGCCCGATGGGGCCGTTGTCCTCACCGGCGGCGATGCCTTGCCATTCGCCCGCGGAATGAAAAGCGGCATCTTTGCACACCCATTTCTGACCCTTGAAGGTTATCGCCTCATACTCAAGCACCAAGCTTGCTACCCTGCTCCTCGCCATCCTGGTACCGGCACTGACGTCGGGTCAGGGGCCGCAGGGTAGTGGTTCGCCGTATTCGGCGTTCGGCTTCGGCGACCTCTCGGGTGCCGCACAGATCACCCAAGCGCTCATGGGCGGAACGGGTGTGGCCTTGGCCGACCCGTACAGTGTGTCACGGGTGAATCCTGCATCCTATCCTCACTTGGTCCACACGGTATTCGAGACCGGCCTCGAGGTGCGCAACCTGCGTTTCGAGACGAGCGCCGTGGAGAGCACGGGGCGGAACACGCGGTACCAAGGACTGACCCTCGGGATCCCCTTCGGACGCGGGAAGTGGGGGCTGGCCATGGGCTTACAGCCGACCAGCAATGTGGGGTATACCTTGAATGAAGCCGTTACAGTGGAGGGTGGAACGACCACCTTCCAGTACACCGGCACCGGCGGATTGAACCGGGCCTTCTTTGGACTGGGCCGTGTGATCTGGCAACGGTCCGACTCGCTTTCGCGCGGTGGGCGGCTGTCCGTTGGCGCCAATTTCGATTACCTCTTCGGCACCATTGACAATACCCGTAAGGCCTATTACCCTGCGGGCAGCGGGTACTACAATAGCACCATCACCTCCTCCCTCGTGGTCCGTTCGCCGATGGGCACCGTGGGGATCCAGTACGTGGATGACCTCATCGGTGTGGAGCGGGCGCAAGCCCGGATGCGTGCGCGTATCGAGCGGCTGCAAGCGCGTGACCGTCACCTGGAGAACGAATGGTTGAACAGCGGGAAGGAGCCTGCCGATCGTAAGCCGGTGCGCTTGCCAAAGAGAACGCCGGGTCCGTTGCGGTTCCGGATCGGACTGAGCATGGAACTTCCGGCATCACTCAAAGCGCGCAACACGAGTGTGGCGCACAACTTCTCCTTGAGCAGCACCGGGGTGGAATTCCCGCGAGACACGGCATTCTTGATCGACGGGGCGCAGGGTCGGCTCGAACTTCCCCCGGAGATCGGGTTCGGTTTCGCATTGTTCAACAAACACTGGATGGTGACCGCTGACCTGCGGCGTCGTGATTGGTCGAAGTCCGAGGTGAACGTGGAGGGCTACGATCAACGCAGCACGCTGGTGGCCGGTACGTCGTACACCATCGGCGCTTCGTTCCGGCCGGCCGGTGAGGAGGGCGGTTCATTCGTGGAGCGCACCATCTATCGAGCCGGCGTGCGGTACACGGACGATTACATCTCCGTGAAGGGCACCCCGCTCACCCAAGCGGGCGTGAGTTTCGGCGTGGCCTTGCCGCTCATGGGTTCGCGCACACGCAGCCGGTTGAACCTTGGCGCCGAGATCGGTCAGCGAGGCACCACTTCGGACGGCCTGTTACTGGAGCGCTACACCAATATCATGGTCGGTGTCAGTATCACCCCGGAATTCACTGAACCGTGGTTCAGAAAGCGCCGGATCGAATAGAGGACCTTCCCGTGCGGAAGGGATCCTTCATGAATCGCAGGTGGGAGATGACACGCTTCGGACTGGTCCTACTTCTACTCGTGCTTCTAGCGTCGTGCAAGAACGACCTGGACAAGGTGGCGGCCGTAGAGCTTCCCGAACTGGTTCCGGACCGCGTGACCACCGGCGCCGAATACCTCTACTCCGATTCGGGGATCGTGCGTGATCGTCTTCGTGCGGGACGCATCGCGGAGTGGAGGACCAAACCCGAACGCACCGAGATCACCGAAGGGCTGGAACTCCAGTTCTACACCACCGACGGTAGGCCGGGCAGCTTGCTCACGGCGCGGCGCGGCACCATCTGGCCCGGCAGCAAGCGCATGGAGGTATATGATCAGGTGGTCTTCATCAACACGAAGGGAGAACGGTTGGAGACCGAGCAACTCACATGGGAGCAGGACAGCGCTCGGGTACGTACCGACAAGGCCGTGCGCGTGCAACGCGGAGATGATGTGATCCACGGGCAAGGCCTGGATGCCGCCGAGGATTTCAGCAGCTACGTGATCCGCCGGGTGACCGGGGTGCTTCACCTACAGGGCGATACCTTGGCCGACCAAGAACCTTGACCGATGGGAACACTGCGACGACTCAGCCATTTCATGGAGCACTTCTGGCTGGCCGTGACCATCGGCACGCTGGTGGCCGCGCTCTGGGTGATCTTCACCGATGGCTGGGAGATCGGTGGCCAATGGCTCTTCCTACCGGGCATCGCCGGGGCCATGTTCTTCTTCCGCCGCATCACCCGGCGTAAGTTGGAGGCCATGGAGGACCGCCAGCGCGGTAAGGCCTGACCCGGCCTTGTAGTGCCGGTTATCTTCGCCCATTGCCCTTTCCCTTGTTGACCCCCGCTGACCTTCTGCTGATCATCCTGGCCATGCTGGTCTCCGCGCTTTGCTCGGGGCTGGAGATCGCCTTCGTGTCCAGCAACAAGCTGTACATCGAGCTGGAACGGAACCGTGGTGCCATCTGGGCGCGTCTCATCGCCGCCATGCAACGCCGTCCCGCTCGGGTCATCGGTGCACTGCTCGTGGGGAACAACATCGCATTGGTGGTCTATGGTGTGGTCATGGCGCGTGTGATGGAACCCTGGCTCCTGCGCATGGGACTCGGACACGCCTTCGCATTGGTGGGTCAGACGATCATCAGCACCCTCATCATCCTGGTTCTGGCCGAATTCCTGCCCAAAGCACTCTTCCGCCTCGACCCGAACCGCATGCTCAGCGCGTTCGCTTTGCCGTTACAGGTGCTCTACTTCGTGCTGTGGTTGCCCATGATGATCATGACCGGGATCAGTGAGGTGGCGTTGCGCCTGATCGGTGTGCGTTCCAAGCCCGGCCAACTCGCGTTCGGGCGCATCGACCTGGATGAATTCCTGCGTGAACTCAGCGCGGGCGAGACCAAGGAGAATACCCTGGATGCCGAAGTGGAGTACTTCCGCAATACGCTCGAATTGAGCAGCATCAAGGTGCGCGACCTCATGGTGCCGCGCGCGCGCATCGAGGCCCTGGATGTGGAGGAACCCATGGAGGTCCTGCATCGCCGCTTCACGGATACCGGCCTGAGCAAATTGCTGGTGTACAAGGACAGCGTCGACAACATGATCGGCTATGTGCATGGGTACGAACTCTTCCGCCACCCGCGCACCATCCGCTCGGTCCTGCGTCCGGTGAATTTCATTCCCGGCACCATGCCGGCGGACGAAGTGCTCCAGCTCTTCATCAAACAGCGCACCCACCTGGCCGTAGTGGTGGATGAATTCGGAGGTACGGCCGGTGTGCTGACCATGGAGGACGTGGTGGAGACCATCGTCGGCGACATCGAGGATGAACATGATACCCCGGAGGATATTGAGGAAAAGCTCGCTCCGGACGAATTCCTGTTGAGCGGTCGCTTGGAGGTATCGCGCTTACGCGAGGTTCACGGCCTGGACATTCCTGAGAACGAGGAATACGACACGCTGGCGGGCTATATCATGCATGCTACGGGCGGTCTTCCGGAGCAAGAGGAGGTGCTCGAACTACCACCCTTCCGCCTCACCATCGCCCAAACGGTCCACGGCCGCATCGACTTGGTACGGCTGCATGTGATCGACCCGCCGAAAGGGTTCTTAGGGTAAAGGACTGGCGGTGGAGTCGAAAAGAAGAGTTCCCCGCGCCTCCGCGTGAAAATGGGTTCCTAGACCCCTCCCGCATGAACCCCGGTATTTCCGCTCTTCCTCGTAGGAACGGGCACCCTATATTCGCAGCCCCAATTCAAGAAGGCTATGGCAGTTATCGGCAAGATCCGTGAGCGCAGTGGGCTCCTGGTCGGTATTATCGGTGGAGCGTTGTTGCTCTTCATCCTTGGAGAGCTCCTTTCGGGCCGCGGTAAGGGCAGGCAGGACCAAGTGCTCGGCGAGGCCGGCGGTGAGGAGATCAGCGTGGCCGAGTATGAGCGCCGCGTTTCCGACGAAGTGGAGAGTTACCGCAACGATTTCAACCAACCCGCCAGTCCACAGCTGACCGAGCAGGTCCGCAACACGGTGTGGAACGAGATGGTGAAATCGCGCGTGATGATGGACCAGGTGACCGAAGCCGGTTTCACCATCACCAAGCCGGAATACGACGACATCCGCTTCGGGGACAATATCCTGCCCGAGTTCAAGGGCCAGTTCCAAGGACCCGATGGGCAAGTGGACCGCGAGAAATTGCGCGGGTACTTCGATCGTGTGCAATTGAACGCGCCGGTGTACCACGAGATCCAGAGCCGTCGTATCCAGGAGAACCGCTTGTATGCGAAGTATTCCATCCTGGTGAAGAAGAGCCTCTTCGTGAACAGCGCCCAGGCGCGTGATGAGTTCAATGGGAAGAACACCCGCGCCACATTCAACTTCGTGGCCAAGCGGTACGACGCCGAGCCGGACAGCCTGTACGCGGTGAGCGACCAGGACCTGCGGCGCTACTACGACCAGCACAAGAACGACCCCAAGTACAAGCAGAAGGCATCGCGCACCTTCGAATACGTCCTGTTCCCCGTAGTGGCCACCGGTCCCGATCGCGAAGCGATCATGAAGGAGGTCGGCGGCTTGAAGGAACCCTTCGAGACAGCGGCCGATGATTCCACCTTCGTGGTGGCGAACGCCGCTTCGCGCGCCTACAGCAAGGTGCCCTACACCGAAGGCACGGCCGATGCGATGAACGATTCGCTGATCATCCACGCTTCCGTGGGTACCGTGATCGGACCCTTCGTGGAAGGCGAACAGGTGAAACTTGTGAAGGTGAAGGAACTCGCGGACATCCCCGAGGCCCGCGTGCGCCACATCCTCCTGAGCACCCAGAAGGGCCGCGATGAGGCCCAAGTGAAACCCCGCGCCGACAGCCTGCTCGCCGTGGTGAAGAAGGACCGCACCAAGTTCGCGGACATGGTCACCAAGTTCAGCGACGACCCCGGCAGCGTGAGCAACGGTGGTGTGTACGAGTGGTTCGACAAGAAGCAGATGGTCCCCGAGTTCACGGCGGCCAGCTTCGACCAGAAGGTGGGTGCCATCACCATCTGCAAGACCGATTTCGGTTTCCACATCGTGGAAGTGCTTGGCCAGCGCAACCGCTCGGAGCGTCGCGTGATCACCGTGGACCGGCCGGTAAAGCCATCACCCGCAACCTTCAAGGAAGTGTACAAGCGCGCCAACGATTTCTCGCTGCGTTACAAGAACCATGATGCCATGAAGGCCGCTGCCGATTCACTCGGCCTGCAAATGACCGAAGTGAAGGACTTCAGCGTGGACTCCAAGTTCGTGCAGGGCCTACAGCAACCCGCCTCCGTGATCAGTTGGGTGAACCGTGCTGAGGTCGGCAAGGTGAGCGACCCGAAGGACGCCGGTGAGAACTACGTGGTGAGCGTGCTGAACGCCGTGAAGGCCGAAGGCGCGCCGGACATCGAGGATGTGCGCGAGCCCTTCACCAAGGAAGTGGTGAAGCAGAAGAAGGCCGAGGCTTTCACTGCCAAGATGCAGGGCAAGACCGACCTGAACGCCTTGGCCACCGAGATGAACGTGAGCGTACAGACCGCCACGGACATGCTTTACAACGCGTTCAACATCCCCGGCGGCACCAGCGAGTATGAAGTGGTGGGACAGATCTTCGCGCTGCAGAACGGACAGACCAGCGTCCCGCTGAAAGGCGACCAAGCGATGTACGTGGTGAGCATGACCACCAAGACCGACGCACCTGCCGATGGCGACATCAGCGGCGACCGCAGCAGCCTACTGAGCCGCGTGCAGAGCCGCGCCGAGAACGGTGTCTTCAACGCGCTGAAGGAAGCCAGTGGCGTGGTGGATCACCGCTACATGTTCTACTAGGACCTCGGATCCGCACGGATCGAACAAGCCCCGATGGTGAAGACCGTCGGGGCTTGTTGGTTCTACCTCAACTGACTCAGCCTCTCCGCATCCAACCGGATCAACGTCCCGAGCAAGAGCGTGAACCCGATCATGCTACTTCCACCGTAGCTGAAGAAGGGCAGGGGAATACCGATCACCGGTGCGAGGCCGATCGTCATGCCCACGTTGATCATGAGGTGCAGGAAGAAGATGCTCGCTACGCAATACGCGTAGATGCGCGTGAACTTCGATCGCTGTCGGTCGCTGATCTGGATGATGCGCAGGATGAGCACGGTGAAGAGAAGGACCACGAACGCGGTGCCGAGGAAGCCCCACTCCTCGCCCACGGTGCAGAAGATGAAATCGGTGCTCTGCATGGGCACGTACTTGAACTTGGTGAGCGTGCCGTCCAGGTAGCCCTTGCCCGCGAAGCCGCCGGAGCCGATGGCCGTCTGGCTCTGCTTCACGTTATAGCCTAGTCCTTGCGGGTCCTCCAGTTGCCCGAGCATCACCAAGATGCGATCGCTCTGGTGCTTCTCCAACACATGTGCGAAGGCATAATCCACGCTACCGATGAAGACCGCGGAACTCACCACGCCCATGATGATGTAGCCGTACATCCGCTTGCGCATACGCTTCAGCACCAGGTTGCGCACCACCAGCCACGCGAGGATGGAGAAGAAAACAATGAGGCCCAACAGGAAGTACGGCCCGGGGATCTCCTTGTCGGAGAAAGGCAGTCCGAACGCGCTGTCCTTGAGGATGAGCGAGAGGATGGAGAGGAAGGCCGCGAGGATGGCGAGCAACAGCACGTTGCCGGAAAGACCTTCGCGGTAGAGTACGAGGATGAAGGCGCCACTGACCAGTGCGGTGCCGGTATCAGGCTGCAGCATGATCAGCGCAACAGGTGCAAGGATGAGCGCTGCGCTGGACACACGCGAGGACAGATCGGCGAGTGCTTTCAATCCGCTGAGGTAACGCGTGAGGGCGAGTGCGGTGGCGTATTTGGCGAACTCCGCCGGTTGGATACCGAAGCTGCCCACGCCGAACCACGCGCGCGCGCCATTCACCTCCTTGCCGAAGATCAGCACCGCGATCAGCAGCACCATCACGAAGGCATAGATGCCATAGGCCATGCTGCGGATGAGTTCGCCATGCACCAGCAGGATGCACGCACCGAGCACGAGGCTGATGCCCATCCACACGGCCTGCTTGCCGTACTCCTTGCTCTGGTCGAAGATGCTCGCGTGGTCGGGATCGTAGGCCGCGCTGTAGATGTTGGCCCAGCCCGCGAAGAGCAGGACCAGGTACATGATCAGCAGCGGACGGTCCAGGTTGGACGCCACGTTCTCGCGGGCACTCATCGGCGGCGGGGCTTTTTGACCTTCTTCACGAAGTGCTGCTCCGCTTCGATCAGGTCGGCATCGAGCATGCGCTTCATCACATCGGGGCGCGTGATGCTGTCGGTGAGGTATTGCTCCATGAGCAGGCTCGCGATCGGCGCTGCCCATGTGCCCCCGAAACCGCTGTTCTCCACATATACCGCCATGGCGATCCTGGGGTTCTCCATCGGCGCGAAGCACACGAAGACCGCGTGGTCCTGTCCGTGCGGGTTCTCCGCCGTTCCCGTTTTCCCGCACACGGTGATGTCCTTCAGCCGCGCGTTCTTCCCGGTGCCGCCAGGTTCGTTCACCACGCGGCGCATGCCTTCCTGGATGTTGTCGAACCAATGCGGCGCGGCATCCACGATGTGCTTGTCCAGATAGCGTTGCTGCAAGCTGTCGGGATCGCCTACGGCACGCACTACGTGCGGCGTGATGTACCAACCCTTGTTGGCGAAGATGGCCGCGAGGTTCGCCATCTGGACCGGCGACACGAGCACTTCACCTTGACCGATGCTCGCGCTGTAGATCGTGCTGAAGGCCCAGCGTGCTTCACCGTATTTCCGGTTGTAATAAGCTGGTCCGGGAATGTTGCCTCCCTTCACCGCCGGCAGGTCCATATCGGGTTTCGATCCCAGTCCGAAGGAGTGCATGCGTGTTTCCCATTCGGCAAGGCCGAGCGCGGCATCGCGAAAGCGGCTCTTCTTGTCCAGGTCGCGCTCCACGATCCGGTTGAACACTTGGTAGAAGTACGGGTTACACGAGTACTGAATGGCTTGTTCGATCGTGCTGGCGTTGGGGTGATTGTGGCAACCCACCAGATTCTTGTTGCACGGAAAGCCGGTGTTCACAGTGATCACGCCTTCATCCAACGCGATGAGCGCTTGCACCACTTTGAAGATGGATCCGGGCGGGTATTGTGCTTGCATGGCGCGATCGAACAGCGGCTTGATCGGATCACGTTGCAGTATGCCGTAGTTGGTGTTGCGGATGCGGCCTACAAGCAGCTCGGGGTCGTAGGTCGGACTGCTCACCATGCACAGCACTTCGCCAGTGCGCGGATCCAGCGCCACGATGCTGCCCTTCTTGTTCCGCATCAGCCGCTCGCCCAAGCGCTGCATGCGCAGGTCGATGCCGGTGTACAGGTTCTTGCCTTCCACCGCGAGCGTGTCGTAGATCCCGTTCTTGAAGGAGCCCTTGATGTTGTTGTGGACATCCACGAGCACGTAGCGCACACCGCGACTTCCGCGCAACTGCGGTTCGTAGTACTGTTCCAGTCCGCCCACACCGATCACATCGCCCGAGCGGTAATAGGGATCCTGCTCCACCTTGCGCGCGTCCACTTCGCTCAGGTAGCCGAGCAGGTGCGCGGCCGCATGTGGGGGATAGGTGCGCAAGGTCCGGCTCTGGCCGTAGAACCCCGGGTACTTGTGCAGGTGTACGCTGATGGCGGAGAATTGTCCGGCGGGGATCTGCTTCTCGATCACACTGGGTTTGTAGATCGAATAGCGCCGTGCTTCCGCGATCCGCGACTTGAACTCAGCGAGCGGCACATCGACCAATGCGGCAAGTGCCACAGTATCGAACTCCTTCACTTCACGCGGCACCATCATCAGGTCGTACACCGGCGTGTTGGCGACCATGAGTGCGCCGTGGCGATCATGGATGAAGCCACGCGCGGGGTAGTCCGTGATCTTGCGCTCGGCCATGTTCGCCGCGCTTGCCTTCCACTTGTCGTCCACCACTTGGATCCAGAACAGGCGGATGATGAAGACCACGGCGATGAACAACACCGCGACGATGAGGACGTATTTGCGCCCCTCGTAGTTCATGTGCGACCGCGCTCTTCGCGGGAAGTGAGGAACTGCGCGAGCAGGCACAGACCCAACGTGAACACGGCGCTGAGCACAGCACGGAGGAATGTGGAGAAGAAGCTGTCGAAGCGGTGGATCTCCACGAAGAAGAGCCAGAGGTGGTGGATCAGAATGAGCACGCCAGCGTACGTGACGAACCAGACCAGGCCCATGCGCGGCACTGTGGGTCGCATGCCGAACTCATAACCTTCACGGGGCGCGATGAGTTTGAGCCAACGCAGGCGCACGAACATCATGATCACGCATGCGCTCATGTGCATGCCGGGTGTATTGCTGAAGAGATCCATCACCAGGCCGGTGAAGGCACCGATCAACAGGCTGGCCCATGCGGGAAGCTCGAACGGGAGCATCAGCAGGAAGAGCAGGTAGAGGTACGGCACCATCCACCCGTTGGCGATGTCCAGGTGATCGAGCACGAGCACTTGCAAGAGCATCAGCGCAATGAAGCGGAACACGTTGGCGATGATGGTGACGATCATTGGACCACGTATGCTTTTTCCACGCTGTCGCGCTCGGCGCGTTGCAGGTCGTTCACCACATACACGAAGCCGCTGCGGGTAAGATCCTCGAAGAGTTGTACCACGATCGCCTGGTCCTGTCTGCCGGGCGCATCGTTCACGGCCAGCACGCGGCCGACGGGCACTCCTTCGGGATAGACGCCATCACCACCGGTGGTCACTATGGTGTCGCCCACATGCACCCGCGCGTGCTTCGGAATGTCGATCACCGAGGAGGTCAACGGATCGTTGGTGTCCCAATAGAGCAGTCCGTAGTGTCCGGTCCGTTTGGTCTTCACGCTGGTCTTCACGTCCGGGTTCAGGATGCTGATCACCGATGCGAAGTGCGGTTCCACATCGCGGATCACGCCCACGATCCCGTCCGGGCCGATCACACCCATGTCGTCGTGCAATCCGTTCACAGCGCCCTTGTCCAGCGTGATGAAGTTGCGCGGCTTGTGCCAGGTGTTATTCACCACCTTGGCAGGCAGGTAGCTGTATTGTTGGCGATAGATGCTGTCGTTGATCCGCACGAAGAGCTCCTCCACCGGTGTGTACGAGCTGCTGTGGCGGTTGCGCCAATCCGCATTCTCTGCGGCCAGGCGCTCGTTCACTTCCTTCAGGTTGGCGTAGTCGGTAATGTCCTTGCGCCAGGTGAAGAGCGTGCCCACCAGCTCATTACTGCTGCTGATGGCGCGCGCGCGATGGTGCGAGTTGCCATTGTACAACAGACCCATGGAGATCCCCAACAGCAGCAGGAAGAGCAGCGTGTTCCGTATGCGGTGGAGGAAGCGGAAGAGGTCGCGCATGGTTGGTTCGCCCTTTCGACCGCCGAAGAACGGCGCGTTGCGGGCGCGAAGTTTCGCGCACCTACTCGCGCATCAGGAACTGGAAGCGATCGATGTTCTTCAATGCGATACCGGTGCCGCGTGCGACGGCGCGTAGCGGATCCTCGCTCACGTGTACCGGCAACTTCGTCTTGATGCTGATGCGCTTGTCCAATCCGCGCAACAACGCACCGCCACCAGCCAAGTAGATGCCGGTCTTGTAGATGTCCGCGCTCAACTCGGGCGGCGTGGCTTCCAACGCGCTCAGGATCGCCTCTTCGATCTTTGCTGATGCTCTTGTCCAAGGCTTGCGCGATCTCCACGTAGGTCACCGTGATCTCCTTGGGGATACCGGTCATCAGGTCGCGTCCGCGTACGGCGTAATCCGGCGGTGGATTGTCCAACTCGGTCATCGCGGCGCCTACTTCGATCTTGATCGTCTCCGCCGTGCGCTCACCCACCAGGATGTTGTGTTGGCGGCGCATGTACTCTTCGATGTCCTGTGTGAATTCATCGCCCGCCACGCGGATGTTCTTGTCGCACACGATACCGCCCAGCGCGATCACCGCGATCTCACTCGTACCACCACCGATGTCGATGATCATGTTGCCCATCGGCTCCTCCACGTCGATGCCGATCCCGATCGCGGCGGCCATCGGTTCGTGGATCAGGTACACCTCCTTCGCACCGGCGTGTTCGCTGCTGTCCTTCACCGCGCGCTTCTCCACTTCGGTGATGCCGCTGGGGATGCAGATCACCATGCGCAGGTTCGGCGTGAAGAGCCTTCTGCCGGGATTGATCATGCGGATCATGCCCTTGATCATCTCCTCAGCAGCCTTGAAGTCCGCGATCACGCCATCGCGCAGCGGTCGGATGGTCTTGATGTTCTCGTGGGTCTTGCCGTGCATCTGCTGGGCCTGTCGGCCCACGGCGATGACTTTGCCGGTGGTACGGTCGATGGCCACGATGCTGGGTTCGTCCACCACCACCTTGTCATTGTGGATGATCAAGGTGTTGGCGGTGCCGAGATCGATGGCGATCTCTTGGGTGAAGAAATTGAACCAGCTCATGGTCCTAAGGGGGTCAATGTTTGAAGTGGCGGTTGCCGGTGATGCACATGGCCATGCCGTGTGCGTTACAATAGTCGATGCTGTCCTGGTCGCGGATGCTGCCGCCGGGGTGGACGACCGCGGTGATGCCCACCTTGCCGGCGATCTCCACGCAGTCGGGAAAAGGGAAGAAGGCGTCGCTGGCCATTACGGCGCCGGAAAGGTCGAAACCGAACTTGCCAGCCTTGGTGATGGCTTGCTCCAGGGCATCCACGCGACTGGTCTGTCCCGTGCCGCTGGCGAGCAACTGGTTGTTCTTGGCCAATACGATCGCATTGCTCTTGGTGTGCTTCACCAGGATCGTCGCGAAGACGAGGTCGTTCAACTCTTGCACTGTCGGTGGTTTCGTGGTGGCCACCTTCATGGAAGAAGCACTTGCCACCACCGTGTCCGCATCCTCGGTGAGGATCCCGTTCAACGCTGTGCGCACCTTCACGCTTGAACGCTTCGCGGGCTTGCGCCTGGCTCAAGGATCATCCGGTTCTTCTTCTTACGCAGAACGTCCAGTGCATCGGCATCGAATCCGGACGCAGCGATGATCTCGAAGAAGAGCGGGTCGATCGCTTCCGCCGTGGCCTTGTCGATGCGTGCGTTGGTGATGAGCACGCCACCAAAGGCGCTCACCGGATCCGCGGCAAGTGCCGCATCCCACGCTTCCTTCAACGTTGCACGGATCGCCGCGCCGCACGCGTTGTTGTGTTTGAGGATCGCGAACGGAACACCCGGAAGAGTTGAAAGATCATCGATCAACTCCACCGCCGCGTCCAGGTCCAAGAGGTTGTTGTAGCTGAGCTCCTTGCCGTTCAACTGCGTGAACATTCCCGCGAGATCACCGTGGAATGCGCCGCCCTGATGCGGGTTCTCCCCGTAACGCAACACGGTGGTCGGTCCAGCGCTCAAGCGTAGGTCGCCACGCCCTTCACTGAACCAATTGTAGATCGCGCCATCGTATCGGGAACTCACCGCGAAGGCGGAAGAAGCGAAACTCTTGCGTTGCACAAGCGTGGTTCCGCCATCCTGGTCCTTCAGCAAGCGCAGCAATTCTGCGTAGTGCTCTTTCGCCGGGATGATCACCACATCGCGGTGGTTCTTCGCCGCTGCGCGGATCGCTGATCCCGCCGATGTCGATCTTCTCGATGATCTTCGTCCTCTCACCGAGCGGAGTCAGGTGCCACCCGCTACCGTTTCTTCGAACGGATAGAGGTCCACGATGACGAGGTCGATGGGAGGAATATGATATTCCTCCAGCTGGGCCACGTCGCTGTCCAGATCGCGGCGCCCGAGGATCCCGCCGAAGACTTTCGGATGCAAGGTCTTCACGCGCCCACCGAGGATGCTCGGGTAGGTGGTGAGTTCCTCCACAGGCGTCACCGCCACACCGAGTTTCTCGATGAAGTCCTGCGTGCCGCCGGTGCTGTACAAATGGACGCCGAGCCGCTGGAGTTCGCGAACGATAGGCTCGAGCCCATCCTTATGGAACACCGATAGGAGCGCGCTCTGGATGCGTTTCTGCCCTGCCAAAATGAAATTCCTGCGTGGTTTCTCCCTATTCCGGCGCAAGTTTACAGCACAGTCAAGGCGTGGCACGGTCCGGAGCGGGCACCGTTATCCGAAGGTTACCAACAGCGCCACAGGCACTTCCGCGATCAGAACCGCAGGCCGACCCCGAAGGTGAGGTTCACCACCCGGGTGCCACTGCTCAGGGTGGAATAGTCCACCACGCCATCCGGCGTGATCACGATGGAACGCGGATCCACGTAGTTCACCTGTCCGCCGTTCAGCCGCTCCAGACGCAGCTCCAGCAACAAGTTCCTGTTCTTGCCGGGGAGCACTTGCACCCCTGCGGCCCAGCCGATACTGCCGATGAATTCGTTCTCGTTGCGCTGCTCCATCGGGGGCTGGTCCATGCCTTCCACATCGATCCGCGAACGGGTCGTGAACTGGCGCATGCCGCCCATGGCCTCCACATACGGACTCACCTTGCCTGTGATCGGTTGCAAGCGCAACAAGCCGTGGTAAGCGTACACGTTGCTGGTCACTTTCAGGTCGCCCGTGGTGGCTTGGATATTCTCTTCATCAATGGCCACCACCTCACGCTTGCTACCCATACGGCTCCATCCGAAGTCGAAGCCATAGCTCAACGGCAACCGGCGCATCGGGATCACCATGTTCGCACTGAGACCGACCATCTGATGTCCCCATGTGGCATCGAATTCACCGATCGGGATGCCGATCTCCAACCCGCCGCTGATGGTGGTGAAGCGCTGTTGATGCTGCTGCGGTTGGTTCTGCTGCGCTGCAACGCTGGCCGCTGCAAGGGCCAAGGAAAGGGTGATGAGCGTTTTCATGGTCATTGATGCAAGGCCCGGTGGTTGCCAAAGGTTATGCCGAAGCGCCCCTGATACCTTTGGCCGCATGGAACTGGCATCTGCCGCATGGCAGACCGATCTGGGTCTCTGGGGGCTGTTCCTGGCCTCCTTCCTCGCGGCCACCATCCTGCCCTTCAGTTCGGAAGCGGTACTCGCTGCATTCACCATGGGTTCATGGCCTCTTGGTACCCTTTGGCTGGTGGCAAGCCTCGGGAACTGGCTTGGCGGTATGAGCAGCTATGGGGTCGGTCGCCTCGGGAACCTGGAGCGCATCGCCAAGTGGTTGCGCACCGATCCCACGAGAGCCTTGAAATGGCAAGCGCGGACCGAACGCTACGGCGCTTGGGCCGCGCTGCTTTGCTGGTTGCCGGTGATCGGCGACCCCATCGCGATTGCTATGGGTCTGGGTCGTACACGCTTGATCCCCACAGCGCTGCTGATGTTCATTGGAAAGGCCGCCCGCTACGGCGGCGTCCTCTGGTTCTTCCGCTGATCCGCCTCGGCGGATCCTCTGCACCCTTCATTCATTCCCAGCGTCCTCAGCGCTCTCCGCGCCTGTCCTTGCGAGGCTTTGCGAAGCAATGCGGTGAAATGCATTCTCTCTTCTTCACCAATGAGATTAGCCCCGCCGAAGCAGGGCTTTCTCTTCAACTGAACCAACTCAGTAGTTCGTGTTCTGCGGATCCCAATTCGCCCAACCGGCGGTCCAATCCGTGCTGCCGAATGCGCCGCGGAAGGAAACGTTCTGGTAGAAGGTGTCCATCAGCGGTCCGTTGAATTCAGCGCCGCTCAGCAGTGGGCTGGTTCCCACCGGACGAAGCACCGGGCTCGTGAGGGTCACCGGCAGGCTCAGGCCAAGGTCGTTCACATTCGATACGGTGCTGTTCCCCCAACCGGGCGTGCTGAACCAGCTGCTGATGTCCCACGAACTTCCGGAGGCCACACCGAAGTCGTTCGTCATGCCGGCCAACACCACGTTGCGCACTTGCAGGTCGTTGTTGGCGGCGTTCAACTCGGTCGTCCCACCGTCGATGAGCAGCCCGGTCGGGTACCCGACGAACACGCTGTTGTACACCCGTGTCCGGGTGTTGCGGCGCAAGTGCAGCGCGCGCTTGTACAGATCGCTGTAGGTGTTGCTCACGGCTTGTGGTCCGAGGATCGTCACGTTGCTCCACGTGCCTTGTGAGTAAGGTGCGGTCGGATTACCGGCAGCGTCATTGTCGCATTCGAATCCATTGCTGCCGCTTGCATCGGCCGTGTTGGTCGCGCAGTCCGAGTGCGAACTGTACCATTCTCGCCAACCGAAGTCCTGGTCGAAGTCGTCGTCCTGGCCTCGGAAGGCGATCAGGTTCTTCGCGTTCACCGTGCCGCCGAACCACTCATAGCTGTCATCGCCGCTGTAGCTCACTTGCACGTGATCGATGGTAGTGCCGCGACCCACAGCGCCCAGCGTAAGGC
>JADKJM010000018.1 GCA_016721005.1 Flavobacteriales bacterium | reverse complement strand
ATCCAAAGCAAGGATGTGTTGAAGGAGGCGTTGAAGAGCTACGATGGCACTTTCCTGCTTGTCAGTCACGATCGTGACTTCCTGCATGATCTGACGAACCGGTTGCTGGAACTGGATGAGTTCCGGATCCGCGATCAGCATATGGACATCCTCGAACTGATCGAGAAGCGCAAGGCCTTGCAAGGCGCCGATATCGGCAAGTCATCCGAGCGAACGAACACGAAGAGCGGGAAGGGCAACAAGGCGAACAAGAGCGATCAGGGCGAGAAGCGTGAGCGCGACAAGGAGCGTCGTCAGGTCCAGAACCAGGTGCAACGTTTGGAGAAGCAACTCGCCGAATTGGAACAAGAGGAGAAGCAATTACAATCCGCTGTGATGAAAGGTGGTACTGCCGCTGCCGAAGTACAGAAAGGCTACGAGAGCATGGGCGAGATCGCCAAGCGGATCGCGACGACCATGAAGGAGTGGGAGGACGCTTCCGTGCGACTGGAGGAGCTCGGCGAGGAGAAGACCGCCTGAGTTCCGCGTTACTTCATCGAAGAGCCGGCATTGGATGTTCGGTGATGCACGCCGCATCATCATAACACCACGCCCATGTCCAGCATGAAGATGCCTCCTCGGCAGAAGATGATCAACATGATGTACCTCGTGCTCACCGCGATCCTCGCGCTGAACGTGAGCAAGGAGGTCCTCGATGCATTCGCTGTCATGGATGCCGAACTCGTGCGAAGTGAACGCGCACACGAGGAGCGGTCCCGGGTGGAGTACACCGTGTTCGCGGATATGGCGACCCGCTTCCCGGAGAAGTTCGCAGTGAAGCACCAGGAAGCGTTGCGCGTGAAAGCGATGGCTGATTCTCTTGTGCATCACATCGAGGACATCAAGGCGGATGCGGTGGCCAAAGCGGACGGTATTGAACTCTCCGCGCTCAAGGGGAAGGACGCGACGGGAAGGGACACCCTACGTGCGCTCCTGGCGTTGGAGATGAAGGATGATCGCGATGTGCTCACGCAAGCCCTCGTGGGAAGCGAACCTGCGATGCCGAGCAAAGGTCCTGGAACCGCCTACGAACTACGATCGAACATCAGTGCGTTTCGCGATAGCCTCAAGGCGCTTGCTGGTGAGAAGGGTGTCGCACTCTCTGCCGCGCTGGATGCCCTTTTCGATTTCAGCGACCGGCGCGATGCCAGTGGGACGATGAACAACTGGGAGAGCATCAACTTCTACGACGTGCCACTCGCCGCTGGCGTAGCAACGCTGAGCAAGTTGCAAGCGGACATCCGCGCAGCGGAGAACGACATGGTGAAATGGCTCTACCGTTCCGTGGAAGTGGACGACTACAAGTTCGGAACGCTCACCACCGCCGTAGTGCCCCAAAGCAGTTTGATCATGGCCGGTGATTCCTTCCGGGCGGATGTCTTCCTCGCGGCCTACGACCCGAAGAACGCGCCGCGCGTGACGATGAAGGATGGCACCACATTGCCGATCGGCGCGGATGGCAAAGCGAAGCTCCGCCTGCGCGGTATTAGCATCGGGGAGCAAGTGGTCGAAGGCATTATCCGATTTGATGGACCGAAGGGCGTGGAAGAAGTGCCTTACACCACGTCGTTCCAAGTGATGGCGCCGCTACTCGTCGCTTCACCCACGAAGATGAACGTCCTCTACCGTGGTGTGGAGAATCCGATCGACCTGTCCGTACCCGGTGTACCGGCCGAGCGCGTCCAAGCGACGATCACCACTGGACGGATCGCTCGACAAGGGAATGGCTGGGTGGCTACTGGTATGACCGGGAATACAGCGGAAGTGAATGCCGTGGTGCCCATGCCCGATGGCAGCACCCGTAGGATAGGCCCTGCTACCTTCAGGGTAAAGGACCTTCCGACACCGATGGCCTACGTCGGACAGAAGAATGCGCTGGAGGCGCGGATCAAGAAGACCGAACTCACAGCGGCGCAAGGCCTTGCGGCGAAACTCCCCGACACGGAGTTCGCAGCGCGCTTCCAAGTCCTGCGCTTCACGTTGCAAGTGGTGTGCGGAAGCCAACCCGTTGACCGCCCGGTGACAGGCAGCGCCTTCGACACTGACGTGAAGTACATCTTCTCCAAACTGCACAACGGGGACCGCGTGATCTTTCAGGATATCAAGGCCAGGCTGGAGAATTCGCCCGCCGGTGCCCGGACCTATGACCTTACGCCGATCGCTTGGAAAGTGGTCGATTGATCCAGTTCCCTCCGAGGCGACTATATTTGCGCCCCATTGCGGGGTGGAGCAGATGGTAGCTCGTCGGGCTCATAACCCGAAGGCCGTAGGTTCGAGTCCTACCCCCGCTACAGAGGAAGGCCCGGTGAAAGCCGGGCCTTCGCTTTTTTGAGGCGATCCGACCGTGCTGGTTGGCGAACTTCGCGATCGGAATCACATGGCCCACAAAGCGGGATACGTCAACATCATCGGTGAACCCAACGTGGGCAAGAGCACCTTGCTCAACGCGCTGCTGGGCGAGAAGCTGGTGATCGTGAATCCGAAGGCACAGACCACGCGCCACCGGGTCCTGGGCATCCTCAATGGGGAGGACCACCAACTCGTACTTAGCGATACACCGGGGATCCTTGATCCGCAGTACCGCATGCACGAGCGCATGATGGATGCCGTGGATGAAGCCTTGGAGGACGCCGACGTCCTGATCGTCCTCGTGGAGTTGGGCCAATCGCCGGAGAAATCCGAGCATGTGTTGGTCCGCGCAAGTCGTTTCAAGGGCCCGAAGGTGTTGCTGGTGAACAAGGTGGATACCGGTGGAGAGGATGCGGTACTTGCCGCGCTTGAAGCGTGGGAGATTGCGCTACCCGGCGCCAAAGTGGTTCCCATCTCCGCCTTGCATGGATTGAACGTGCCGGAGTTGCGGACCTATCTGGTCGATCAACTCCCCGAGCACCCGGCGTACTTCCCGAAGGACGAACTGAGCGATCGCAACACGCGCTTCTTCATCAGTGAGATGATCCGCGAGAAGATCCTGACCTACTACAAGCAGGAGATCCCGTACAGCACGCAAGTGGTGGTGAACAGCTACGAGGACGGCGAGAAGCTGGTGAAGATCCAGGCCGACGTGATCGTGATGCGCGAAAGCCAGAAGGGCATCGTGATCGGCGAAGGCGGAAAGGCCTTGCGCAAACTGGGCACCGAGGCCCGGATGGCCATTGAGCGGTTCGTCGGCACCAAGGTCTTCCTGGACCTGAAAGTGAAGGTGGATCCGGACTGGCGGGAGGATGAACAAAAGCTGAGGAAATACGGTTACTGAAATGGGGAACATCGTCGCCATTGTGGGCCGCCCGAACGTGGGCAAGAGCACACTCTTCAATCGCTTGGTGGAACAACGTGATGCGATCACCGACGCCACGGCAGGCACCACGCGCGACCGCCACTATGGCAAGTGCGAATGGAACGGGATCATCTTCAGCCTGATCGATACCGGTGGATACATCAGCGGCAGCGACGACATCTTCGAAGGCGAGATCCGCAAGCAAGTGAAGCTGGCCGTGGACGAAGCCGACTCCGTGCTCTTCATTGTGGATACCCAAGGCGGCATCACCACCATGGATGAGGTGATCGCGGGTATGTTGCGTAAGGCGAAGAAGCCGGTGATCCTCGGCGCGAACAAGGTGGACACCTTCGGGAAGGAGTACACCGCAGCCGAGTTCTACAAGCTCGGGTTGGGTGAGGTGTTCAGCCTTTCCGCCGCACACGGTGCCGGCACCGGAGATCTGTTGGATGCCTTGGTGGACACCTTCCGCAAACCAACCGAGGAGGAGGAACCCGAGATCCCGAGGCTCGCGATCGTCGGGAAACCGAATGTGGGCAAATCATCCCTCGTGAACGCGTTGCTCGGCAAGGAGCAGAGCATCGTCACCGATGTCGCCGGAACCACCCGCGATCCCATCAACACACGTTGGAATGTCTTCGGACATGATGTGATGTTGTTGGACACTGCGGGCATCCGCAAAAAGGGCAAGGTGGACGAGGACATCGAGTTCTACAGCGTGATGCGCTCCATCCGCGCCATCGAGGACAGTGACGTGTGCGTGCTGATGGTGGATGCGCGCGACGGGGTCCAGCAGCAGGACCTGCACATCCTCTCCATCATCCAGAAGAACGGCAAGGGCGTGGTGGTGGTGGTGAACAAGTGGGACCTCATTGCGAAGGAGACCAACACCATGAAGGGCTTCGAGGAGGAGCAGAAGCGCCGGATGGAACCCTTCACCGATGTGCCGATGGTCTTCACCAGCGTGGTGGAGAAGCAGCGCATCCTGAAGGTGATGGAAGTGGCCATGCAGGTGTACGAGGACCGCAAGCGCCGGATCCCCACACGCAAGCTCAACGACATCATGCTGCCCGAGATCGAGCGCCAACAACCGCCGATGTACAAGGCGAAGCAGATCAGCATCAAGTTCATCCAGCAGTTGCCGCTGCACGTGCCGAGCTTCGTATTCCACTGCAACCTGCCGCAATACGTACGGCCGAGCTACGAGCGCTTTTTGGAGAACCGCCTGCGCCACCATTGGCGTTTTACGGGCGTGCCGATCCGGATCTATATCCGGAAGAAGTAGGCAGGGCCTATTGCCAACCACACTTTCGGCGACGCTGAGAACGGAGCACCTTGAAAGCGGGTTGAACCCTGGCTAGGAGGCTTGTGGGCCATAACGCTGTGACACATCGGCCACGAGCGATTCCATCTGCTTCAACGAGAGCTTGGCGATGAGGGAATGGATGCTCTTGTCGGCCTTGGGCTTGGTGAGGAATGCGAGGTGATCCTCGCCCTGGACGTGGCGGTTCGGATCAGGCGTGTAGTCATAGAGATCATACGGCTCGCAATGGAAGATGCGGCACAGCTTCTCCAAGTGAGCGAAGTCGAAGCGGCGCACACGACCGGCGATGAGGTCCTTGGCGGTCTGTGGGGTGAAGCCGTTCTTCACCAGGTACGTGTATGGGCGTTGAACACCTTTGAGCAACGCGATGCGGGGGATGTTGAGCGTGATCATGGTTGGTTCTGCTTGTACGTTGGTTGACGGAATGCGAAGGTTCCAACGCGCAAATCGGGAGAAAAGTTGTGGGAAGACAGCAACCGGTTCCGGGAAAGGCGCTTCCGGTTCCGGGAAGACGGCTGAACGATTCAACGAGGAAGGGTGAAGTTGAGCCAAGGGCTCTTTGGGTTGTTTGGTGGGACGTTGCGGTTCCGGTGTTTCGCTGTTGAGCGGTACTGATCGAGGAAGGAGGTCCCCGAACGGAAGTAGGAGTTCACCGAAGACAGAACAAAGTTCCCGGACGACATCTTCGGGTTCTGC
This sequence comes from Flavobacteriales bacterium, assembly GCA_016721005.1. Lineage (GTDB taxonomy): Bacteria > Bacteroidota > Bacteroidia > Flavobacteriales_F > PHOS-HE28 > PHOS-HE28. The sequence continues at coordinate 125,252 of JADKJM010000018.1, read as the reverse complement.
GCAGGAGGGTTGCAGTTGTGCGACGGGGATCCCAACCGGAACAGGGCTGGTCGGGTGGGGAGCAGGAAGGTTACCACGGACGCCTGTGCAGGAAGAAACGGCCCCGAAAACAGGACACCATGGCTAACCGGAGGCGTATAGAATGCGCGAATTTTTGTTGGACCCGAAGTACCGAACCGCGGAAACCAGAGCGTACTTCGATGGACCAAAACAACCCCCGATCATGTTGCGCAGAACCGCCCTCCTGAAAGCCGCGCTGGTGGCTTGTTGTATTACCCCCCATTTGAACCTTTGGGATGACGCGGGTGTTAGCGGGTTGCTGAACACGGCTTCTGCACAGAGCCAACCGCCGCCAGCAGTGGATTGGATCAGCACGGAAACACACGACGAGTACCGGAGCAATTCCGGGACCTACTACCATCTCTACTATGATCCATGTGCCGTGCTCGATCTGAATGGGAATTGCGAGGGACGTTACCGGAACGATCCATTGCCACTATCGGAACAGCATTACGGTGAGCCCCAAACGCGGGAGGAAAGCGGGGAGGATTGGTGGTACGGGCACAACAACATCATCACAAACAATTCCACGGTCGGCTACATCGCTGCCGGGTACACCAGTGCCCCGAATTGCTGGTGGGCTGGGTCGAGTTATTGCAGGAAGCCGATCCGGCGATCGGCACAGCATTCGGCACCCCCTGACGATTGGATCCCAGCTTTGGGTGAACTCGAGACGATTGCCAAGCGGAAAGGTCATACACGAGGAATGGTAGGTCGTTTTGATCTGGATGGCCATGCGATCTGGTGTCGGAAGTTGTTTCCGGGGCAGATCTGGAATGTGATCCAGGACAGCGAGGGAAACTTTGTCGTTGCGGGTGTCTCCTACACCCCGATGTGGCCGGAGGACCTACAGCCCGCCCCCGATCCCGCATTCGATGATGACCTTTTGATCCGGCTCAACGGCCTGCCAGGCCTCGACATGAACGACGTTGATTGCGCGGTCTGGTCCCCCAACTACTTTCCCAATATGGGATACTTATGTAAGCTCAGCCCCGATGGGGATATCCTCTGGACCAGCTTTTTCGTGAGGGGGGAGGACATTGCCAGCAGTTTACCGCGCTTCAGTGAATTGCATGACGTGGTGGAACGCGCTGGACCGAACGGTCCGGAGTACTGGGTGGTGGGAAACGCGAACATCACTCCCGTACCTATGTTGCCCAAGCCTTACATGGCGCGCGTGGACCATAACGGAGTGAAACTGGAGGACTTTCACTACGAGGGTCCGAATGTGAATGGGCTACCAGGAGATTGGCCCATTGCGCCAAAGGGATTGTACACCTCCATTGCCGTTGATCCCGCAACGAAGCAATTGCTGCTTGCCGGATGGTACGATCTACCGGGGACAAAGTTGAGGGCTCTTGTGGTCAAGGTAGATCCGGATACAGACCCATTTCTTCCGGACTGGTTCCTTGACGCAGGTGCCACGGGTGGCGTGCTGGACGTTAGCGGAGGGTACGACCCCGAACTTGTGAGTGTGGCCACCGGAGGTGGATTCATTCCGGATGCAGACGGTACGCGGATCATCTTGCCCATTACCGCGAACTTTTCTCAAGGGAACGGATACTCCGGCCCCAAGGTCGCTAACCTGTACGTGCATGGATTGAACATGAATGGCGATCTGTTGTGGACCAATGATCTGGGAATCGTGCAGGCCTATGACCTGCAGAGCGACATGACCTATTTGAGTGATGGGAATGTCGCCGTTGTCTGCGCCAAATGGGTGGATATGGATGTGAACCACGACGATGTAGTGAACCTTTTGGATCTGCCTGGACAGGCTACCAACTGCCTAGCGGACAACTTCACCTCAGCTCCCGGTGTAACAATGGATTGGAACAGCCCTTTCGGGTACACCTTCTGGAACACCGACGCCTACGTGGCCAAGTTGAATCCAGCCAATGGCAATTTGATCTGGGAAACATCCTGGGATGCAGACCCCACCAGCACATTCGAGTGTACTCCGAATGACCTGCGGAATCAGGAATGCGTTTACAAGATCACAGAGGCGCCGGATGGCGGGCTGGTGATCAGCGGCAATACCAGCCACAACTTCGACGACCTCTATCTGGTGAAACTGAAGGGCAATTGTCAGGGCCTGGTGGAATATGACTTCGTTGTTACCGAAGCGGTAAGTGGATCCGCGGATCACAGCTTTACCCTCGGGTTCGACGAGACCTGGTATGCGGACAAGAACATCGTGGGCACCATCATCATCCCCGATGGCCTCACGCTCACCATCAGCAACTGCACGATCCGCTTTGCGGACAGCCAGCAGATCGCATGGCCCACGCGGATCATCGTGGAAGGTGGCGGCAGTTTGATCCTGGAAGAGGCCATCCTCACGAGCCTTGATCAATGCCCGAATAGCATGTGGGACGGCATCCAACTCCATGGGCAGGAGCTAGCCAGCCAACAGTCCTATCCGGGCATAGGCCTGTTACAAGGATACCTCGGCGCCAAGGGCAGCACGATAAGCAACGCCCGCACAGGAGTGGCCGTGACCGATGGCGACTTCCTTGCCCCGCTACCGCCCAAGCCCGGTTCCGGCGGCATACTGGAAGCCACCGACTGCACCTTCCTCAATAACAAGTACGATGTTGCGTTCTCACCTTACGAGAATCACACCGTGGCCAACCCGGAGACCGTCCTGCCCAATTTCAGCCTTTTCACCCGCTGCGACTTCGTCACGGATGGTGGTCTGCCTGCGAATGGCGAATACCCTAATACGCATGTGGTGATGACCAGCGTGCGCGGCATCTCCTTCAAGGGCTGCACTTGGCGGAACACGCTGTTCGGGCAAGAGCCACTGGAACTGCCGAGCCAGCAGGGCACGGGGATCAGTAGTACGAACAGCAGCTTCATCGTAAGCGATGATTGCGGGGTGTTGGTGCAAGGGGTACCCTGTCCGTCGCAGTACCTCACCACCAGTGCGTTCACCAATCTGCACCGCGGGATCCTCGCCACCACCTTTGATCCGAGCCGCACCTTCAGCGTGGATAAGGCCACTTTCACCGGGACCAACTATGGCATCCGCATGGAAGGCATTCAGGATGCGAGCATCACGCGCTGCACCTTCGATGTGCCCGAACCTTTCACAACCGGCATCGTGGGCAGCACCTATGGTGTGTACAGCGATGAATGCACAGGCTACCGCATCCAGGAGAACGCTTTCCTCACCCAGCAACCGGACGGGGACGTGAAGAAGGTGGGGCTGATCATCAAGGATAGCGGCAAGCAGTACAACACCTTCTACAACAACAGCTTCGAAAACCTTTACACCGGCAGCATCATCGAGGGCGTGAACGCCGATGGCGACGATGCCATTGGTCTGGAGGTGAAGTGCAACGACTACGGTTTAACCGATGCCAACACCTTCGATGTGGCCCTTTACTGGAGGGGATGTGCGCGTGCAGAAGACGCAAGGTGAACCCATCATTGATCAGTTCGATCAAACACAATGGAAGAACCCCGCTGGCAATCGCTTCAGTGTGGCGCATGATGGCAGCGGCGACCCCGAGGAGGATTGGCATGTGCAGGTGACGGCCACGGTGGTGGACTACTTCCATCATCAAGAAACAACAACGGAGCGAACGAAACCGGAGTACAGTAACGACCCGGATGAGATCATGAACGCAAATCAGATCGTGGGTTGGCCCGGCAAAGAAGCCGCCTGCCCCAGCGAGTTGCACGAAGGGGGCACCAAGGAGGAGAAGCGACTCTTGGCCGAGGATGAGCACGGCGAATATGAGGACAGCAAGGATGCCTACGATGCCACGAAGGACAACGGCGATACTTACAGCCTGCTGGGTTATGTGAGCGACCCCACCAAGAGCAGCACCCAAGTGCGCAACGCCCTGCAGAGCGTGGCACCCAACGTGAGCGACGAGGTGTGGGAGGCGGCCTGTGAGCGCAACCCGCCATGAGCGCCTGGCACATTACGCAGGCGTTGTTGAGCAACAGCCCGTTGCAAAGCGATGCGCTGCGCATGGTGGATGACTATGCGCTGCCAATAGGCTACGCGAACTTGGTATATGCCGCGCAAACCGGTGAGGTGAATATCCTCACGCTGCTGGCCGGTGCCATGGCCAAGCACGGTGGCAACAAGGCCGAGGCGCTCGCCGATCTGGGCCGCATGAGTTGGCTCGATAGCCTGGATCTCGGTGGTGCGTTGGACAGTTTGCGGATCTTCCATGAAGCGCTGCCCGCCGACAACCACGTATTGGCCGTAGGCGGCGTACTGGCTGCGCAGGGGGACTACAGCACGCTGGAAGCCCTGGCCCTGACCGAAGAGAGTGTGGGCGATGCGCCCGAACGCTATGCGGTGTTGAAATACTATGCCCAGCTGGAGCAACAACAGGGCTGGTCCGAAGCGGACGAAGTCCTTCTAGCGTGGTTGAGCGCCTTGGGTGATCAGCGCGATGTACCAGGCAGCGCATGGGCCAACGCATGGTTGCACGCGCTGGGACAGGAATTGCCTGAAGAAGTGATCGTACTACCAGAAAGCGGACCGAAGAGCACCCATCGTAGCCGTGCTGTGAAGCCCGTGCAATGGATCGAGGAGGATGTGTTGGAAGTGTTCCCCAATCCAGCGCGTAATACCGCGTTCGTGGTGTTCGACTTCGGCACACGGGATGCGCAAACGCAATTGCGCTTGCTCGACCTGAATGGCCGTTTGCTGGATAGCCAGATCATTGGTAGCGCACAAGGCATTGCCACTGTGCCACTAGAGGGCTTGAGCGCCGGACTCTACATTCTTGAAGTGCTGCGACCCGAACAGCCGAACAAACAAGCCCGGCTTATCGTGCAATAGCCGACTATGCGACTGCTGTTGATCCTTCTCATGCTGTCTGTTGGATCCTTGGCGAATTGCCAGGGGTTCAACCGGCGGTATGATGCATTTGGACTAGGCACGGCCCAAGGAGGTTGGAACATTGAGCATCGCGGTCAAGGCTATGCCGCTATATCTGGCTCAAGTGATGTGGACAGCATTGGACCGGACTTATGGCTCACACATGGCTCTGTACTCATCACATTCCTCGATGACCAAGGGAACTTTGTGAGTGAACATCGCAGCTACCGTCCTTACCATTCTGCTTTCGCTGGCTGGTCCAACTGCTGCGACACGATCCCCGGTGGGGGCTACGTGGTGGGCGGTGCCAGCGAGGACACCACAGGTTTCGATGAGGTGTACCTGATGCGCTTCGATGCCAACGGCGATACGCTGTGGACCAAGGTCTTTGGGGATCCCAATGGGAACCAATTCTGGATCGGCCAGCAAGTGAAGCGCACTGCTGATGGTGGCTTCGTGATCGTGGGCTTTACAGAGCAAGGGAATTGGGACGGATTCGCGATTAAGACCGATAGCGATGGAAATGAGCAATGGAGGAGCACGTATTATTGGAGTTCTGCGTTCTCTGATGGCCTCGCCTCGGTGGCTCTTGGTGCTCAAGGCGATCTATTCATGAGCGGCTCCAGAATCCTCGCCGACGGAACAGGCGATAATTGGCTGCAACGAACCGACTCCGCCGGAACGCTTCGGTGGCGTGTGAGCTGGGGAGGGGCTTACTCCGAAGGTTCATGCAATGTCTCAGTGGGCAGTGATGGCAACGTCTTCGCGTTCAGCGGTCGCGGATATACGCCATCCTATACCGCAATGCGCGCCTATTTGGCGAAGATCGATTCCGCCGATGGCGCTATCATCTGGGAGAAGGATTATAGCCCATCGAAGCCGTTCACACAATTCGCGACCGGTAGAGAGACCTCGTCCGGTGATATCATCGCAGCAGGGATCACCTATGAGCAGCCAGGCCCGAGCATTGGCAAAGGATTGATGGCATTGACCAGTTCGACGGGTGATAGCCTATGGTTGTACAAGTATTTCTATCAGGACAGTATACTGGTCGATGGGACTGGCCGCTTCCATGATGTGCTGCCCACGGCCGATGGCGGCTTCATCGCGGCGGGCGCCACATACTTCAGCGCCAGCGGCAACAACCCTGCGGGCATTTCGCAAGACACCTGGGTAGTGAAAGTGGATGGCAACGGCTGCATCATACCCGGCTGCAACAACGTGGGCATCACGGAGCAAGCCACCAATTTGTTGGATGCGCTGAGCATTTATCCCAATCCGGCGCATGGTTCGGCCACGGTGCAACTCTCGCTTCCGCAGAGCGTGGCGGGCGCGTTGGAGCTTACGCTTGTTGCAATGGATGGGCGCGTGGTACAACGCGAGCGCTTGGCCGGCAACGGTGCGCATGTGTTGGATCTATCGCAACTCGGCGCTGGCGTTTACTACGCACACATTGCGCAAGGCGGCAAGTGGCTCACCGGTGGTAAGTTGGTGGTGGAATGAGGGGATAGCGAGTAGCTCATGCCCAAGAGGGCAGGATCCACGAAGACGAGAAAGCCTGCACGGGCATAGAACGAGCAGAAGTCTCGCACCACACGTACGAATGAAGAGGCTCTGTGGCCGGAGGAACCTCTGACGGCTGCAAGCAATATCACCAAGCTTGCCGCGTTCGTTCCAGCAAAACGAATGGCAATGGATGTGCTGTACCGAAGTAAGCTTCGCACATTGATCCTCTTGCTGTTGTGTCTGGAGCTTGTGATATTTCTCTGGGCGCTTGGAACGACCGAACCCGAATTTGTTTGCGATAAGTGTGCGCGGAATTCAGGCCGCGTTTCATCGATCATCAACCTCGGCACACTGCTCTTGATCGGCTACTACGGTTTCGGGAAGATCTATGACGACGAAGCGAAGAAGCACGCCTTACGCGCGCTGATCACGATGTTCACCGTGAACCATGTTGTTCACTTGGCATTCGTTCTCTGGAATTTCGATCATCACCACATGGTCTTCAGCGTGGCTGAGAATGTGCATGGCGCTCTGACCTTTGCTTGCCTACTGACGGTTCCGGTAGTGATATGGTTCATCAACAGTTCCAAGCCTTGGTGGAACGTTCTCTTGGTGATCCATCTCTTCAACGTGGGTTATTTCATCATGAAGACGTTCGATTCAAAGATCAAACCAGAGCATCCGGCTTATCACAACCAACTCGGCATCGCTGTCACCGGTGCGGCACTCATTTATGTGCTGTTCCGAACAGTGCGGGAGTACGCGTTCATTTTGAAGGCGGCGGCATGAGGCCGGGGACCCTTGGTTCATCGAAGATCCGGAGGGAACGGGATGTCCGCAGGCTACTCGCAAGACAGTTGGGTGGTAATTGTGGATGGCAATGGTTGCATCGTACCGGGCTGCAACACGGTAGGCATCACAGAGCAGGCCACCAACTTGTTGGATGCGTTCAGCATCTTCCCCAACCCCGCGCACGGTTCGGCAACGGTGCAGTTGTCGCTGCCACCAAGTGTGAGCGGTGCGTTGGAGCTTACGCTTGTTGCAATGGATGGGCGCGTGGTCGCGCGCGAGCGCTTGCCTAGCGGCAACGGCTCCTTCCCCCTCTCACTCTCTGACTTGGGCCCCGGCCTGTACTACGCGCACATTGCGCAAGGCGGCAAGTGGTTAACGGGTGGTAAGTTGGTGGTGGAGTAGTACGTGCATCCGCCTCCACGATCACGGCCGTTTCATGAGAGTGCCGATCCGGAAAAAGTAGGCAAGCTTTGTTTCGCGGTCGAACGATCCGTCCTGTTGGTCGCATGGTTGATCCGAACAGGTCGAAGCCTACTGCCTCATGTAGCACGGTCGACTACATTCACGTCGCTTATTCATCCCATGCAAACAGCGCGTTCGATCACCGGATTTTTGATCACCCTTGCGATCCCTGCCCACGCCCAGATCACCGTGGATCCGATGAACCCCGTTTCGATCTGCGGAAGCCCGACGCTATCGGTCGATATCACCGTATCGAGCGCGATCAACGCAGGCAATTTGTTCACGGTTGAACTCTCCGATGCTGCGGGCTCCTTCGCTTCACCCACGGTCATTGGCAGTTTGAGCGGGACGGGATCGGGTACTATTTCCTGCGCATTCCCAGCAGGGATCGTCGGTGGTTCGGGGATCGCGATCCGCGTGCTCGCTTCCGATCCTCCGGAGATCGGAGCGCCTTATCCGTTGCCGATCACCACGGTGATCCCGCCGAATGCCGGGCTGAACGCCGTGCTGACCGTCTGCTCCAACGGTCCGTTAGTGAACCTGTTCATGGGTTTGTCGGGGAGTCCGCAGGCTGGTGGGGCATGGACATCGCCGACCGGTGCGGCGGTCTCGAACTTCTTCAACCCCGCCACGGACACTCCGGGTTGTTACACCTACACGGTGGTCGGTGATCCGCCCTGTGCGAACGAGTCGGCTGTGGTGTGCATCACCGTGAACCAAGCGCCGAACGCCGGTGCGAACGGATCGATCACGGTTTGTTCAACCGATGCTCCTTTCCTTTTGTTCGACCAACTAGCAGGCAGCCCAAGCATGGGTGGCACGTGGACAATGGGTGGCGGTCCGTTCAATGGGGTGTTCGTGCCGGGTGTGTCGTCGCCCGGCTGCTACACCTATGCGGTGTTGGGTTCAGCCCCTTGTGCCAATGCTACCGCTACGGTCTGTGTGGTTGTCCATCAGCCTCCGAATGCCGGCACAGGCGCGAGCGTGACCGTATGTTCAAATGACCCACCCTTCAGCATGTTCGCCCTTCTGGGTGGTTCACCGCAAGGGGGCGGGGCGTGGCTCGGGCCAAGTCCAACCGTCGCCGGGATGTTCAACCCGATGACCATGGCCCCAGGGATATACACCTATAACGTCACGGGCATTCCTCCGTGCGCGAATGCCGTTTCCGCGGTTACTATCACGGCGTACAATCCGCCGAACGCGGGTGTGAATAGCACATTGGACGTATGCGCCAACAGCACACCGGTCAACTTGTTCGCAGCACTAGGCGGCAGTCCGAATGCAGGCGGTGCATGGACCGGACCGAGCCCGGTGATCGGTGGGAACTACGATCCTGCAACGATGGACCCCGGTGTGTACACCTACACCGTGGTTGGCACAGGACCGTGCACTGATGCGACTTCCACGGTCACCGTCACCGAGGTCAACCCGCCCAACGCAGGAAGCAGCGGGATCGTGAACTGGTGCCAGAGCTTCGGTGCGTTGGATCTCTTCGCGCAGTTGGGCGGCACGCCGGATGTTGGTGGAATTTGGACTGATGACAATGCCACCGGGCAGCTTGTCGCCGGGGTATTCAACGCTTCGAGCGTCATACCCGGGTCCTACGGGTTCACGTACATGGTGAACTCCGTGGCATGCGGACCCGCAACCGCGACGCTCTTGGTGATCGTCGGGCCTTGCTTGATCCCACCTAGGGAGATCTTTCCGACGGAATAGGTCAGGAAAGGGTTCAGGTCGATCCTGATCCATTTGCGGGTTGATCGGATCCCCGATCGTTGGTGCAATTGCTGCGACCCCTCCGGGGTCGATCGATCCATTGGCGCATTGCATGCTACAAGCTGTGACCCCTTCGGGGTCTGCGAACTGCGGGTTCACCTATATCGTGAACGCTGTGGCATGTGGACCTGCACGCGCGACGCTCACCGTGGTTGTCGGGCCTTGCTTGATCCCACCTGGGGAGATCTTTCCGACGGAATAGGTCAGGAAAGGGTTCAGGTCGATCCTGATCCATTTGCGGGTTGATCGGATCTCGATCCCTGGCGATTGCCAATGCTGCGACCCCTCCGGGGTCGCTCCATCCATTGGCGCATTGCATGCTACAAGCTGTGACCCCTTCGGGGTCGGCGAACGACGTTTTCCAGGTTAACCGTTATCGCATCGCCATGTTCCGCATCCGTTGGAGTGCTCTCTGCGATCGTGGGGCGTTGCTTGCTGGCTCCCGGGGAGATCTTTCCGACTGAGTAGGTCGGCCGAAGCGTTGCCGGTCGTCCCGATATCCGTGTTGGATCGAGTAGAAGGTTCGCGTACTTCATGAGGCCTCCGCGTGTGCCCTAGCAAGGTTCAGATCCGTGCAAGTGCCTGTTCCAGATCCGTGATCAACATCTGCGGGTCCTCCAAGCCCACATACAGCCGGATCATGTTGAAGGGCAGGTCCGCATAGTAGCCGCTCGGTCCTTGCAGCGCGCAGATCGGCCATTGCAAACTTTCATAGCCGCCCCAGCTCACCGCGATCAGAAAGGTCCTCAGGTTGTCGCAGAAGCGTTCCACCGCTGCTACATCGGGTGCATCAACTCGATGCTCATCAATCCGGCAACACGCCGCATCTGCTTCTTCGCGAGTGCATGGTGCGGATGACTATCGAGCCCCGGCCAATGCACGCGCTTCACCTTCGGATGCGCTTCGAGGAAACGCGCCACCTTCTCCGCATTGTCCGCGCTGCGGTCCATGCGCAGCGGAAGTGTTCTCAAGCCACGCATCAGCAACCACGTATCGTGCGGCGAAGGGCACGCGCCGAGCGTCATGAACTCCTTTGCCATCACTTGTCGCATGTGCGCGTGCGTTCCGGCAAGCACCCCGGCCACCACATCGCTGTGGCCGTTCAAGTACTTCGTGGCACTGTGCGCGGCCATGTGGATGCCCAGGTCGATGGGGTTCTGGAAGAGCGGACTGTTGAAGCTGTTATCGCAGAGCGTGAGGATGCCGTGCTTCTTGGCGATCGCAGCCACAGCAGCGATGTCCTGCAACTCGAAGGTGAGCGAGTTCGGGCTTTCGAGGATGAAGAAGGTCGTGTTCGGTCGGATCGCCTTGCGGTAGTTCTCCGCGTCGGTGCCGTCCACGAACGTGTGCTCCACGCCGAAGCGAGACAGCAATTCGATGAGCAACTTCTTCGTCCAACTATACGGCTTGTGGACGCAGACGATGTGATCCCCCGCTTTCGTGAACGCGATCACCGCTGCCGCGATGGCCGCACTGCCGCTGCTGAAGACCAACGCGTCCTCCGCATGTTCCAGCGCCGCGACCTTCTTCCGCAGGATCGCCACGGTGGGGTTGAAGCCGCGGGTGTACAGCGGCCGGTCGAATTCCTTTCCCACCACCGCGCGCATGGCCGCGACCGTGGGGTATGTGAAGTTGCCGCTCTGCACGATGGGCGGCACCACGGCATCGTAGCCGCGTTCACGCTCCTCGCCGAGGTGGGTGAGGATGTGGGAGAGGTCGCTCACTGATCGCGATGAACTCCTTCCGGTGGAAATGCCTTCGGTTTCGAGCGCATGAACGGTACCGGGCATACGCCGGTATGGTTCGGCACCGTGGAGCATGGTCGTTTGCCCGGATCCGTAGGTCCCAGCCCGGCTGTGATCGAAGCCTAAATGCCAGCCGACGGATGACAACGTCGCCACCGAGCCGACCCCATTCAATAGCCGATGACGAGTGGTCTAACCAAATGAGTCACGAACCCTTGAGCCGATCGGAGGTGCCGGGTGCCCGACTCCCGCCGCACGCCCGCGACCCACGCCGGCGACGTCCTGCCCCGAGACTGGATCCTTCCGATGTGCGAGATAGACACCTTCAGGCAGCTTCTCGAGATCCGATCTCTCCGTTCCATTCCTTGAAGGTAAGCGAGTGCGGCATGCCATGAAGAAGAGCGCTTCCCCGAGGCGAACGCCTCTAAAAGTTTTCGAAATCACTGATCCATCGAACCGCGTCAACCCTCGCCCGATCAACCGTCGGCATGCCGCCCACTCCCTTCGGACAGGAAGGAAAGGTCCATGCTCCTGGTGTTGTTCACGCCGGTCAGGTTGGTGGTGAAGACCACGCGGCCCATCGCGTCGATCACATTGAAGCGCGCGATGTTCAACCGTGCATCCGCCCAACGGAGGTTGACCAACCCATTGCTCGGTGAAGGCGCGATGAACAATCCGTTGCCCAGGGCGTTTCCGCGAGGGCGGTGCTCAGCGCCACGGTGGTCACCGTGGTATTCGTCAGCACCGGTTCGTTGAAGTCGAAGTAGATGTCCGCGCGGTTGGTGAGTTGCTCGCCGAGATTCAAGCTGCTCTTGGGTGCCACGCGGTATTGAAAGCTGCCTTGGCTACCCAGTGCATCGCTGTCCTCGGTGGGGAGCATGATGTTCGCGAAAGTCCATATCGCCACTTCGTTACTGACGGTCAACGTGTACGGATGCGTCGCACCGATCATCTCGAAGGTGCTCAGGTCCCAATCGGCATCGAGGCTGTCCTTGATCACGATGTTCACAGCGGGCGCGTTGCCCGTGTTCTGGAAGCGCACGGTGAATTCCAGCTTCTTCTGGTCCACGACATCCTGTGGGGTGATGAATTCCTCGCTCACGGCCTTGTCGTTCGGATCGAAGGAAGTGGACGCGTGTCCATGCACATCATCCGTGTTGTTCACCATGTTGATGTCGTTCTCTGTGGTGGTGAGCACGACGTAGTCCAGCACCGATTGGTTCGGCGTGGTCGCTGGATCGGTGTACACTGTGACCGTGATACCAGCGTTGGTTCCGGGGGTCATCACCGGCAAGGCCCAGATGATCGTCTGGCCGTTCACGCTGGTGGCCGTGGTGGTGGCCGAAACGTAGGAGAGGACCGGATCGAGCGTGAGCGCGATCGTCGGGGTGAGGTCCTCTGTACCGATGTTGGAGTAGCCGATGTACAAGGTGGTATTGTTCCCGATCCACGGGTTCCATCCCCAGAGATCCACGGCACCGTCGTAGATGCCCGGGATGCCTGGAAGCCGAAGTCCATACCAGTATCCGATCACCGAGTGCCGCGATGGTGAAGGACTGCGATGCAGGAACCGTGGTGTGGTAAAGAGGCGGCGTTGGCACCGTGATGGTGTGACTGCCCATGTCCGTGCAGAGCGAATACGGATCGCTGCCTGAATACACGTAGTGATCGCCGGGTTGTACCAACATCACCACGGGAACATGCGCTTCACCCGGCTCGCGAGCGCCGTTGTTGTTGTTGTCGAAATAGGTGGCACCGGTGGCGGTACCCGCGCACTCGCTCAATTCCCAATAGAAGGGAATACTGCTGAAGGTGTTGGTCCAGACGATGTAGTAGTCCTGGCCCGCCGTGACATTCACCTGCAAGTAGGAAGCGAACGCGTTGTTCGGGCAGGATTGCCCAGCCTGTCCCATGTCATCGTTGTTGCCGATGCAGACCAGCGCATCACAGTTCCCACTGAAGACCTTCAAGTAGGTATCGAAACTCAAACCATTGTTCAGCGGATGACAGCTGGTGATCTTGATCGTGCCCGAGAAGGTGGCCGTGTAGCGATACCAATCTCCGTTGGTGCCGCCGCCGCAGCTCGGACCCGCATACCCCGTCATGGGGCCATCGGCATTGTACACACCGCTGACGACCTGCAAGGCCGTGGTGCATGTATCGCCCTGGGCCATGCTTGCGCTGGCGAGAAGGGCGATCAAGAAGAGGGAGAAGAATGAACGGAGAACGTACTGTTGGCGCATGGGTCGAATGGATTAGTACCGAAAGGTAGGTGCCCGTACCGAACGACCTAAGGCTCCCGCTGGAAGAATACGAACCCGTTCCTGTTGCCGATCCCTGTGAAGTCCTGCAAGGCACGGACCTCATCCGCACTCGTGATCTTGCAGCTCAAGTACACCGGCCGATCGATCGCGCCATTCATGAGGACATCCTCGGAAGGCGTTGCTTCCATCACGCGCCCATAGAACTCCGGCACGTAGCTCTTGTAGCCTTTCGTCATCACCCAGCAGCGTTCACCGGCCTTGCTCTCGAAGAACTCCACGGCTGCACGTTGCGAATACGCTTCGATGTTGTTGATGAAGAAGAACAGTGTGCTCGTCACGAACAAGGCGGATCCTGCAAAGACCGTGATCAAGCTCGCGCGGAAGGATCTCCGCTCGTAGAGGACGTGACCGATCCCGAATACCGCGAGCAGCAGCACTCCCGGCAACACCTCCCAGCCGGTCCAATTCACGTCCGCATCCAGGTTGGCCAGCGCGAACGGATCCTGCGCGAAGAGCGGCTTGATCGTATCGATGTGGTTCCCCGCGATCGGCAACGCGATCGTCGCGATGACGAAGACCATGCCCACGGGACCGATCGTGTAACGCACCCAGCCGAAGCCGTTGCGTTCGCGCCAGATGCGCTCCAATTGCAACGCGGCGAGGTAGGTGATCGGGAAGTAGCACAAGCTGCTGTAGTGGACGATCTTGGTCTTCACGATGCTGAAAAGGATCAGCACCACCCAGAACAGGATCACCATCCAGCGCCGGTGATCGTTCTCCGTGGCATCGTTCGTTCGTGTGGACTTGAAGAACTCCCGAAGCGCGAAGAGCGAAGCGGGGAAGCACCCGATCAGTAGCACCACGAAATGGTAGCCGAAGAAGCCGCCGTGGCCGGCATCCTCGGTGGTGAGCATGGCAACCTGTCGCTGGAAAAAGGCCGACATGAACTCCGGGCCGTTGCGGGCCAGGTCCACCAGCGCCCAGGACCCGACCGTGATCAGGGTTCCGAACGCGATGATCCCCAGCCGTTGCCAACGCATGAAGGGCTTGAATCGCCCCACTATCCAGTACACGCCCATTACCAACCCCGGAATGAGTATGCCGACCGGACCTTTGGTCAACACCGCCAAGCCGAGGAAGATCCCGGCAAGCCACGCGTGTACATCGCGTCGCGCGTTGATCGTTCCTACTTGTCGCTTCGGGTCCCGATGCACCAGGGTGATGAGGGCGTGGAGGCCGAGGAAGATGAAGAGGTTGAACCACGGATCGATGATGCCGCTGCGGAAGTAGAGGTGGGGTAGGATGGAGCCGATGTACGCCAATGACCAGAGCATGCCGAACACCCGTCCACGCAATTGTTCGCCGATGCGGAACAGCACGAGCAGGGTGAGTATTCCGCAGATCGCGTTGGGAAAGCGGGCAGCGAATTCACCCACGCCGAACGCGGCCATGCTCGCGGCTTGCATCCACATGAACAGCGGTGGCTTCTCGTGGAAGGGTTCGAAACCCATTTGCGGTTGCGACCAATCGCCGCTCACCACCATCTCACGCGAGATCTCCGCGAAGTTGATCTCGTCCCAATCGAACAAGTGGACCGCACCGAGGCCGGGGACGAACAACAGCGCGGCTGCTAGTGCGATGTACAGTTGGATGCGACCGCGTGTTGGCATGGCCGTGGATCAGCTGGAGAGTTGATGCTGCTCGCCTCCTCGAAGTATTTCGTGGGACAAGTGATCTCGGCGATCTCGAACTTCTTCCAGAAGATCTGCGCGATCATCTGGTTGTCGAACACGAAATCATCGGAGCATTGGTGGTACGGACACGCATCCAGCACCTTACGGTGAAAGGCGCGGTACCCGGTGTGGTACTCGCTCAACTTCTCGTTCATCAGGATGTTCTGCCCGAGCGTGAGCATGCGATTGAAGATGTACTTGTACATCGGCATGCCGCCCTTCAACGCACCGCCACCGAGGATGCGTGATCCGAAGACCACCGGGTACACATCGTTGCCGATCAGCGTGATCATGCTCATCATCAGCTTCGGCGTGTACTGGTAATCCGGGTGAAGCATCACCACGATGTCCGCGCCGAGTTCCTTCGCCTTGTCGTAGCAGCTCTTCTGGTTGCCGCCGTAGCCCGTGTTCTTCTGGTGCTCCACGATGTGCTTCAGGCCTAGCTTCTGCGCCACTTCCACCGTGTTGTCCGGGCTCTTGTCATCCACCAGCACCACTTCATCCACCACATCGAAAGGGATCTCGTCATAGGTCTTTTTCAATGTGAGCGCTGCGCGATATGCCGGAAGCACCACCACTACTTTCTGTCCCAAGTACATGGCGCGAAGTTCGGTTCCTTTCGACAAAGGAGCGGCGAAGCAGGGTCACGAGGGATCCCGCTATTGCGCTCCGTGATCCCAAAGGAAATTCCCCTGCCCTGTGCTGCCTCACGCTCTGCTTCACCCCGCACCCGCTCCGCCACGCTCACGAGGTACACGCCGCCGAGCACCAACCCGATCATCATCATTTGCTGCCAACCCACGGTCTCGCCATCCATCAACCCCCACCCGATCGCCACCACGGGCATCAGGTAGGTCACGGTGGAAGCATTCAGCGCCGACGTGCGCTGGAGGAGCACGTTCCACAGCACCAACGCGAGCGCGGAACTGAACACGGCCAACACCGCCACGTGACCGAGCGCGCTCCACGCGTGCGGATCGGTACGCAGTGTTTCCGGCAATCCGCTTCCCAAGGCCAAGCCGATGCTCACCGGCCCCACCCACGTAAGCGCCAGCGCGGATGTGGCCCTGGGCGGTAACATGTACAGGTACTTCTTCACGATGTTGCCGCTGAAGCCGTAGCCGATCGTCCCAATGATCGACAGCACCGCATACGCCGACCATGACGGCAAACCATCCTTGCTGTTGAAGGCGATCAGGCCCGCTGCGCCGATCAGGCCGAGGATGATCCCGATCAAATGCACCCCACGCGCCCGGGTACCGAAGAACAGCAGGCCCGTGAGCAGGGTCATCAGCGGTGTGAGGCCGTTCAGCATGCCGCTCAAGGCGCTATCGATCCGCGTTTGTGCGGTGGCGTAGAGAAACGCCGGCACGCCGTTGCCGAGCATGCCGGTCCCCAGCAAGGGCAGCCAGTGCTTCGGGAACAGCCGGATGTGGCGGAGAAGGATCGGGGAAAGGGCCAACCACGCGATGGACAGCCGCGCCGTGGCCACTTGCCATGAGGTGAGCACAGGGACACCCTCATGGAACAGTCCGCGCTTCATCAGGATAAAGGAACTGCCCCAGATCAGCGCGAGGATGGCGAGGATCAGCCAGATCCCCCCGGGTCGTTGCTCACGGTCCATTTCGATCTCGATGCGGGCTGAACGGTTCGCTTGGTATCGCTCCGTTGGCCTGAAGGGCGCCAAAACTATCCGTTACCCTTCGTGCCGGTTACATTTGTAACGAATTCAACCGCTCGTGCGTCCCATGAGCACAATACCAAGGACCATGACCCCGCGCCTTCTCCTACCGCTCGTCACCCTCTCCCTTCTCTTCGCTTGCGGCACCAATGCCCCGGAGCAAGTGGCTTCTGCGGTCGGCGTGGAGCGCGTAGTGAAGGAGGTGATCATCTCCAGTGGCACACCGGTGACCATGGCCGACCTGAGCATCGAAGGCATGAGTTGCGAGATGATGTGCGGCGGTTCCATCAAGAAGGCACTTGCGGCATTGGGCGTCGAAGGCACCGAGATCAAGATGAATGAGGCCGAAGGCCCCGACCACGCGATCGTGACCTATGATGACAAGAAGATCACCGATGCGCAGATGATCGAAGCCGTGCAGAAGCTGCACGACGGACAGTACAAGGTCGTTGCGGTGTCCATCACGAAGGAGGTTGTCGGTAAGTCCGCTTCCAAGGGACAGGACAAGACGGCGGAAGTGGACGGCGAAGTGAGCGTGCTTTCACCGCGTGAAGTGGTACTGCCGAGCATCCTCATGCTCTTGAGCCGGATCCTGCGGAACTGATCGCTCGATCTTCGGAAAGGGGATGGATCCAAGGATCCATCCCCTTTCTGTTTTCTGTGCGATCCGTGGAATTGCCTCATGCTAGTTTCGCGGCCCGTGAACGCACCTGCATCGAAGTCCATGAGGCCCGTGATCATTTGGCTGATCACCGGCTGTGTGATGATCGCATGCATGGTGGTGATCGGCGGCATCACGCGGCTCACCGAAAGTGGCTTGAGCATCACGGAATGGAAGCCGATCTCCGGTGCGATCCCACCCATGAACGATGTGGCATGGCAAGCTGAGTTCGATGCCTACAAGCGGATCCCCGAGTACAGCTTGATGAATGCCGACATGGATCTGTCGGGCTTCAAGCGGATCTACTTCTGGGAATACCTGCACCGCAACTGGGGCCGGTTGATGGGCTTGGTCTTCGCGATCCCCTTTGTTGTCTTCTGGCGGCAAGGAAGATTGAAAGGCTGGCTGATGAAGCGCACATTGTGGATCCTGTTGGGCGGCGCCGTCGTGGCCAGCTTGGGTTGGTTCATGGTGAAGAGCGGGCTGGTGGATCAGAAGGACTCCAACGGCCAACTGCTGGTGGATGTGAGCCACTTCCGTTTGGCGATCCACTTGGTCGCGGCCTTGTTCGTTCTTGCGTTGGCGCTGTGGACGGTGTTCGACCTGCGAGATGCGCGTCGCGGTTTCGCTTCGGATGGAAGTACTCCCGGCAAATGGATGCGCATCGCGTTGGTGCTCTTTGCGCTGCAAGTGATCTGGGGCGCCTTCACCGCAGGTCTCAACGCTGGGTACGTCTACAACACATGGCCACTGATGAACGGTGAATTCATGCCGGAGAACGTCACCGCTTTCGGCTCGTTCTGGAAGGACTTCGCCGACCACAAGGATGGCGTGCAGTTCGTGCATCGCAACCTCGCATGGCTGGTGGCCGCAGTGATCGTGGGCGTGGCCTTCCGTTTCCGACGGATCGACGCATTGCAGAAGATCTGGGTATGGCTGATCGCAGCCGTAGCCGTGCAGTTCCTACTGGGCGTTCTCACACTGCTCACCGCAGTGCGGATCGAACTCGGCGTGTTGCACCAGCTCGGCGCGGTCGTCCTGCTTGCGGTCCTGCTCAAGGCATTGCACGCGACAGGTCGGAGGACCCCTGCCACCGCAACGTAGCCGCGAAGTGCCGCATGTCCTGCCGCAATCGTTCGGTCACAGGCGCCAACGAATCCGCGTTCGGTCGCGTGTCGAAATAGAGCGAGGCGTAAAGGAAATTGTCCGTGCTATCGGTCAGGTACATCACGAAGGGGCTGGCCACATTACCCTCCACATCGAAGAGCGTCCCGAAGACCCGCGTGCTATCGTGCAACACGCGTTCGCTGTTGATCCGCGCCGCCATCGATTCGTGCTTCCGCTTGAAGTCGTGTGCCTCCTCGATCAATTCCGCCAAGCGTCCGTTGATCGGTGTCCAGGTGAAATGCACGGTGGCGCGTTGGTGCGCGAAACGCAGGTCGAACCAGCGTCCGCCTTCGCTGGCCGTGCGTTCCACCATGCGTCCGTACACGGGGATCTCCACGGTGAACGGTGCAGCGGACCACTGAACGTAGCTCCGTTCCGGCAGGTCGATGCGTGGCCAGCCCTTCGGCTTGGGCACCACATCATCACCACACGCGGTGAGCAGCAGCGGAAGCAGAAGCCAACTACTTCGCTTCATCGCGCATCACGAGTTTCACGCGGCGCACCCGCTTGTTGTCAGACGCTTCCACGGTGAAGGAGAAGTTCCGTAGGTCCACACGCTCACCCTTCTTCGGTATGCGGCCTGTGAGTTCGAGGATGAAGCCGCCCAGTGTTCCGCTGTCGCCCTTGTTCTCCTCGAACAGTTCACCATCGATGCCGAGCACACGGTACACATCGGAGAGCGATGCGCGTCCCTCGAAGACCCACGTGTGGTCATCGAGCTTGCTGTAGATCAGGTCCTCCTCATCGAATTCGTCCGTGATCTCCCCGACGATCTCCTCGATCACATCCTCCAGCGTGATGATGCCACTGGTACCGCCATGTTCATCCACCACCACGGCCAGGTGTACTTTCTCCGCTTGGAACTCCTTCAGCAGGTCGTCCAGCTTCTTCGCCTCCGGAACGAAGTAGGGTGCGCGCAGCAGCGTGTGCCAATCCAGATCCGTCTTGCTGATGTGCGGCAGCACGTCCTTGATGTAGAGCATGCCCACCACACGGTCCATGGTCTCTTCATACACAGGAACGCGGGAGAACCCGCTCTCCACGATCGCCGTGAGCAGTTGCTGGAACGTGAGGTCGCGGTCGAAGGCCACCATCTCCGTGCGTGGCCGCATCACTTGCTTCACCTCGTAGTTCCCGAACTTCACAATGCCGCGCAGGATCCGCTGTTCCTCCGCCGTGGTGCTCGCGTCCTTCGTCAGGTCCAGCGCGTGCCCCAACGCATCCATGGAGAAATTCGATTGGCGCTTCTTGAACCGCTTTTCGATGAAGGTGGTGCTGCCCACGAGCGTTTCACTCACAGGTTTGAAGAGCCACCGCATGATCAGCAGCGGCCGGGACATCACCTGCGCCACCTTCATGGGATTGTTCGTGGCGTACACCTTCGGCAACACCTCCCCGACAAGCAGGATGATGAAGGTGACCACCAGCACTTGGATGATGAAGACCAGATATTCGGGCATGCGCTCCACCTCCAACAGCGACGATACCGCCACCGTGCTCAGGACCACCACGCCGATGTTCATGAAGTTGTTCGCGATCAGGATCGTCGCAAGCAATCGCCGCGGCTTCGAGAGGAGTTCCATCACCCGGTGGCCCCATGATCCGCCGCGCTCCTTCAGGTCGCGGAGTTGCGTGGGCGTCAAGGAGAAGAGCGCCACTTCGCTCGCACTCGTGGCAGCGCTCACCACCAACAGCACTGCGATCACCAACAACAGGAGGACCGATGTGGCATCCGGTGAACGCCAATACAGCGCGATGAACAACGGGTGGAAGGAGAGGGGCCCCAAGTGGGAGAACTAGTGGTACAAGGATGGAGTGGAACTAGAACGGCAGGTCGTCCACTTCCTCATCACGCATCTCTACCGGTTGATCGCTGGAACTCGTGGACGCACTCGTTGGTTGCTGCGCGCTGCCCTGCGTTTGCTCGCGTCGGTCCAGCATCTTCATCTCATCAGCGATGATCTCCACGCTTTTGCGATCGTGACCATCCTTATCCTGCCATTTGCGCGTACGCAACTTGCCTTCCACGTACACCTTGCTGCCCTTCCGGAGATACTTCTCACTGATCTCCGCGAGTTGGCGCCACACCACCACATCGTGCCACTCCGTCTGCTCACGACGGTCGCCGGTTTGGCGGTCCTTGAAATACTCGGTCGTCGCGATACGCAAATTGGCCACGGCCGTTCCATTCTGTAGATGACGCACTTCGGGATCGGCGCCGAGATTGCCGACCAATATCACTTTGTTGACTCCGGACATTTCGTTGGGGATAGGGCCGGTGAAGATACGCGTTGCGGGAAAGAGGGTTTACGCTCAATGGATCGCATTGGAGGAAGAAGGTCTCACGCGGAGGCGCGGGGGACGCGGAGTTCAGGTACTCCGAATTCCGGATCGGGCTTCTCCACTTTCTCTGGCCTGCCATTGCTAGGCAAGGTTTGAAATGCTCCTTGCGTGCTTGCCCCCCTCCGCGTCCCCCGCGCCTCCGCGTGAGGCTCTTCCGGCCATCACTCTGCGTTCTCTGCGCCTCTGCGTGAAACTCTTGTCTCCTGCTTGCTCTCCCTCCGCGTCCCCCGCGCCTCCGCGTGAGACTCTTCCGGCCATCACCCTGCGTTCTCTGCACCTCTGCGTGAACCTCTTGTCGCCTGCTCGCTCTCCCTCCGCGTTCCCCGCGCCTGTCCTTGCGAGGCTCTGCGAAGCAATGCGTGAGGCTCTTCTCGCATGCTCGCTCTGATCTCCCACTCCGCTATCCCACCTCCTCAAAGTACCTCTCCACCAACCGCGGCAGCGCCCGTTCCCCCACCTCCGCCTCCGTCACTCGCTCCCAATCCTTCGGAAGCTTCGCCCTCGCTGGTACCTCCACCCGCCAGAACACCGCTTGGATCACCTGATGGCTGAGCACATGCTTCACCGGCCCGTGCTCGCCCACTACGCGCCATCCTTCGCCGAACTCTCGCACCAGATCCGACGTGAATTGTCGCTTCGTCCTGCCTTTGTCGCTCTCGATCAGCGGCAATTCATACAGCCCTTGCCAGATGTCCTTCGCTGTCCGCTTCCGCAGGTACAGCTTGCCGTTGCTTTGGATGTGCAGGAAATTGAAGTGCCGCGTGCGGGTCTTGGTCTTACCCACTTTCACAGGAAGCTCGGAGATCCTGTCGGTCTTCGTCGCAATGCATTTACGCGCGATCGGGCACTCCCCACAGCGCGGTTTCTTCGGCGTGCAAATGGTCGCGCCCAGTTCCATCACTGCTTGGTTGTGATCGCCCGGTGACCCCGGATCCAACAGCTCCGCCGCCAGCTTCCGGAACTCCTTTCTACCCTCCGTGCCATCGATCGGTGTCCCGATCCCGAAGACACGGGCGAGCACGCGATACACGTTGCCATCCACCACCGGCTCCGGCAATCCGAAGCAGATCGACCCGATCGCCGCCGCGGTGTACTCACCGACCCCCTTCAGGGCCTTCAGTTCGGTATAGGTTGAAGGGAACCGTCCACCGTGGTCGTTCATCACCTGCCCGGCCGCCTGCCGCAGGTTCCGGGCGCGGCTGTAATAGCCCAAGCCCTGCCAAAGACGTAGCACTTCATCCTCGCTGGCGCGGGCCAATCGGCTCACGGTGGGGTAGCGCTTCATGAAGCGTTCCCAGTACGCCAACCCTTGATCCACACGCGTTTGCTGCAGGATCACCTCGCTTAGCCAGATGGCGTACGGATCGGTGGTTTCACGCCACGGAAGAGGGCGCTTGTTCGCACGGTACCACGACAAAAGCCCCCTGCTGAACCATGAACGGCTTGACATACAGGCACAAAGATCGGTTGCGCGGTCCGCTCTTCCGGCTATATTTGCGGCCCCAAATCGATCCGGGTATGACCAAGGCGGAACTGGTAGGCATCATCGCGAAGAAGACCGGCATTGAGCGGACGGACGTATTGGCCACCGTGGAGGCGTTGATGGAGGAAGTGAAGACAAGTCTGGCCCAAGGCGAGGCGGTTCACCTTCGTGGCTTCGGCAGTTTCGTGGTGAAACACCGCGCCCAGAAGACCGGGCGTCTCTTGGCGAAGAATACGACCATCATCATCCCCGCGCATGACATCCCGGCCTTCAAACCGGCCGATGTCTTCGTGGATCAAGTGAAGAACCGGGTGAAGAGCGAAGGACAAGGACAATGATGGGATTGAAGAAGCCCCAGCTGTTCGTGCTGGCAGGGGCCGTGGTAGTGATCGTTCTTTTAGTATTGTTACCCCGGACACCTTCCGGGAAGAAGGAGGAGGCAGCGGCGGTCACGCCGTCCAAGGCGCGGATCATGGAAGCCGTGGCGTTGGTGCAAGGGCAGGACCCCATGCGCGGGATCATGATGCTGCGTGAGATCGTAAAGGAGGAACCGGACAATGCGGAAGCGCATTGGCAACTCGGACTCTTCGCCGTGCAGAGCGGACAAATGGACAAGGCGCTCGAGCGCTTCAGGAAGGTGAGGGACTTGGACGCTGCGGGTTTTCCCGATGTCTGGTTCTACTTGGGGCGCACCTATGCAACAATGGACAGCACCGATCAAGCGATCGCCTGTCTATCGGAATACAGGAAAATGGTACAGGATACGGCCATCACCAAAGAGGTGGATCGGATCCTGAAGGAATTGAAGGACAAACAATAATCGAACACGGAACATGCCCTGCGGAAAGAAGCGGAAGCGCCACAAGATGGCCACTCACAAGCGCAAGAAGCGCTTGCGGAAGAACCGCCACAAGAAGAAGATCCGGTAGGAACCGGTAAAGGTTCCGGAGCCCGTGGGTGATCGTACCCACGGGCATCACCGTTGCGCGCCGCACGCGTGTGACTTGCCGTATTCACCCATGAAGAACAACCTGTCCTGCACCAGCAGGACCTCATCGTGAACGTCGATCTGGTCATCCGATCGGCGGGGGGCGAGGTCGCCCTTGCCTTGCTGAAGGACAAGGTCCTGAGCGAACTCCACCGCGAACGCACCGAACGCGGATTCGCCGTCGGCGATATCCACCTCGCCAAGGTGCGCAAGGTGGCGCCGGGCCTCAACGCCGCCTTCGTGGATGTCGGCCATGAGAAGGATGCCTTCCTCCACTACTTCGATCTCGGTCCGCAGTACCGCAACTCATTCAAGTTCGCCAAGGGCGCCGTCAGCGGCAACGTGAAGACCAGCTTGCTGGAGGACTGGAAACCCGACCCGGATATTCCCAAGGACGGCAAGCTGGCCGATATCGTCAGCGCCAGCCAGAGCATCCTGGTACAGATCGCCAAGGAGCCCATCAGCACCAAGGGGCCGCGCCTCACGGCGGAGGTCACCCTTGCCGGGCGTTACATGGTCCTCGTGCCCTTCATCAACAAGGTCAGCATCAGCAGCCGCCTCACCGATGAGACGGAGCGCCGCCGCCTGAAGGACCTCATGCAGGCCATCCGCCCGAAGAACTTCGGCGTGATCATCCGCACCAACGCGGCAGACAAGAACTCCGAGGACCTCGAGGCCGACCTGAAGACCTTGATGCAGCGCTGGGACAACATGTTCCACAACCTGCACAACGCCATCGCTCCCAAGAAGGTGCTCGGCGAAGTGGACCGCACCAACGCCGTGTTGCGCGATGTGCTGAACAAGACCTTCACCGCGATCCATGTGGATGATGAACTCCTCGCCGAGGACATCCGCACCACCTTGGAGAAGATCGCCCCGGAGAAGGCCGGCATCGTCAAGCACTACAAAGGGAAGCTCGACATCTTCGACAACTTCGGGATCAACAAGCAGATCAAGCAGGCCTTCGGCAAGCAGGTCATGCTCAGCAGCGGTGCGTACCTGATCATCGAGAAGACCGAGGCCATGCACGTCATCGACGTGAACAGCGGTAGCCGCAAGGGCGGCAACCAGGCCCAGGAGAAGAACGCGCTCGACATCAACATCGAAGCCGCGCAAGAGATCGCACGCCTGCTGCGCCTCCGCGACATGGGCGGCATCATCTGCGTGGATTTCATCGACCTCTACGAACCCGAGAACCGCCGCACCCTGCACAAGGCACTGAAGGATGCCATGGAGGACGACAAGGCGAAGCACAACGTGCTGCCGCCGTCACGCTTCGGCGTGATCGAGATGACACGCCAACGCGTGCGCCCCGAGACCGAGATCGACACCAGCGAAAGCTGCCCCACCTGCAAAGGCACGGGCGAAGTGCAGGCACCGGTGCTCCTCATCGACGAGATCGAGAACACCCTCAACTACCTGCACTCGGAGAAGGACATGAGCGGCCTCACGCTCTGCGTGCACCCCTTCATCCACGCCTACCTCACCAAGGGCCTCCTAAGCATCCAACGCAAATGGTATTGGCGCTGGAAGAAGTGGGTAAAGGTGAAGCCCGAAGGCTCCCACCAATACCTCGCCTACAGCTTCCAGGACGGCAGCGGGAACGAGGTGCCGGTGTAGTGCAGAGGTTCCGTCCTATTCCAGAACGATCCGTTGCGTCGCGGTTCCGGTCGCGGAGCTGACCTTGACCAAGTATATCCCTCGCGAAAGGGAGGCGCAGTCGATTGCGGTTAGTGCAGAAGTCCCTTTCTCTATCAGCACTCTATCACCAACCGAATTGAAGATCTCGATCGTTGAGGTACTCTCCTTCTGGGCAAGTGCCACGGTGAATGTGTAATGGGCTGGATTAGGGTGCAACCGGATGGGCGGTTCTTCCTGTTCTTGCTCGTAGACGCCGACCGGACAAACGGGTAAGATGGTCGTGCCGCGGCGCACGCTAAAACCCGTTGGATATTCTGTGCACGTGAAGGAGAAGGATTGCAAAGGGAGGTCCCACCAACCCAGATCAACATCGCTCACGATAGTGGTAACACTATCCTGAAAGCAATCTCCAGCCCCGGTCGAGTCCGTTTTGATTACCCACGTGGACGCCCCCACTCCGGGGGTTGATGTCCGTGCAACGATCAAATAACCGTCAGAAGCAGCCTCGACCACGCTCAGTCCATAATCAATGTAGGCCTCTCCAAATGTTCGCGAGAGCATTACGTTACCAGTGCTATCAGTCTTAAGCAAGTGCGCATCGTGATCCAAGGGTGCGCTCTCCGTTCCCCCGATCAATGCGAAAGTACCGTCGGATGAACGCGTGAACGAATTGAAGCCATTCGTGGTCCCCGTATCGAATGACTTCGACCAGACTGCATTGCCAGACGAATCCATTCTTGCGAGCATGCCATCCCAACTCGGTGCGATTGGGGACTGCACGTAGCCTGTCAGGACCAATCCACCGTCCGTGGTCGCCTCCAATTGTCGCACCCCACCATCTACGGACGCGATTTTGGACCAGATGACGTTGCCGGATACACTGACCTTGCACAAGAATATCTCGCCATAAATAGTACTTCCACCAATGAAGTAGTTGTTGTCGGTTGATCTGGTGACGCATGTGGTCTCTATTTGGCTGTCGAAGTCGGGTGGTATTTGGTGATCGTAGAGCCGTGACCAGACGAGATCCCCTTGGACGTCCAATCTTAACATGCGTAAGCCGGGCATTCCTGCGACAAGGAATCCCCCATCGTCGCATTCTGTGAGGGCCATTGCATAGCCCAATCCGGTTAGTGCCTTGGTCCATAGCGTGTCTCCCAGTTCGTTCGTTTTGATAACGCAGGCACGCCACGGGCCGCTGCTAGCCCCCGTAGTATTCGTTATGCCCGCGATCAAGTATCCCCCATCGGTCGTCGTGATCAGAGAAAGGCTCTGATCATCATATGGACTACCATAGGCTCTTGTCCAAAGCGTATCTCCTTGCTCATCCATTGAGAGTAGCAAGATGTCCCTTCCGGTTGTGGCAGATTGGTCATGCACCCATGTGCAGAAGGTCAGATCCCCTGAAGATGAATTCTTGGCACAAGTCCCCCATGTATTCCAAGCGCCGGGCAGGATCTTCTGAAAGATGTTCTGAGAGAACGCCCACGGCGATGAGGCCAGCAACGCGATCGGCAGACCGTACTTGGCGAGGCGGATCATGGGTGAGGATCTTTGCGCGGCAGTTGAGGCTGCGCCTTGTCTGTCGAAGGTACGTCGTCCATCGTCACGCTCGCTGCTGATCACCACCCTGACCCCGCCTCCGCATGGGTCTCGCTCGTGTGCAAGCCCGGCGCGCCGTAAGAGCGGCCGCCATCATTCTGGCAAGTCAGCCAGGATGGCTTCGAGCTGCGGCTTAAGCGTGGGGATGTGGATACGCACCACCTCTGCAACCACGGAGGTATCAATACGGAAGTAGTCATGCACCAGTCGGTTCCTCATGCCGATGACCAGATGCCATGGGACTTCCGGGTGCGCCTGCCGCAGCTCCTTCGAGAGCATGTTGGCTGCCTCGCCGATCACTTCAATGAGCTTCACCGTTCCGTAGCGCAACATGGCATCTTGATCAAGATCCTCCTCGCTCACCTGCGGAACGCTTTGTTCCAATTGCTCGATGGCTTCGAGCATATGCATCAACCGGACCCGGTCCGCTTCAGGCGCGCGCATAGATCAAGGTCTTGTCCCGATCCACGAACGGCTTCACGTGCGGACTTAGCCCCTTCGTCGTTACAAGATCCACGCGGCGGCCGAGCAACGCTTCCAGATCCAAGCTCATCTGCACGAAACCCAATCCGATAGGGGTCGTATGGTCCAACTCCACAAGGATGTCCACGTCGCTCCGTTCATCAGCGACGCCCCGGGCGTACGAGCCGAACAGATAGGCCTGCTTCACCGGCTGTGCCGAGAAATAGGCCCGCAGGCGTTCCATGAGCTGTTCCTCCACGCGCATGTGTCAAATGTAGGATGCGCCATCGGCCTTCATCCTCGCAGGCACTTCGTGATCACAGCCCTTGACCCCACTTCCGCAATGGTCTCGCTCGTGCGCATGCTTGGTGCGCTGCAGGAGCGGGCCCTGCGGCCCCGCGGCCGTTGCAGCCGGATCCTTTTCGCATGCACACCATCGGCGAGCCAACACCACCAAGGTGTCCACCCGGTCCACTCGTGTCCACCCCGCGATGACCCGGAACCCCTTTTCCCGCCCCGGACCCACCTCCTCGGCCACAAGCTTCCTCCCGGAAACCCGAACCTTCCCATCGGGAACCCTGAGATGCAAGAAGGAAACCCTAAGATGCATGAAGTAAGCATTCCGATCGAATAAGTAAGCATGATCATGTCCGCTGGAAGCATCGAGATGAATGCAAGCGAACCGATTGTGCCCACTGCAAGCTGACGGGTGTATCCTGTACGTCCGGACATTTCTTCCCGAAACCGCATTCTGCCTCCCGGAAACTGCGTTCTGCCTCCCGACAACATTACCTTCGAGTTCGACGTTCTCCACCTCGAGTCCGAAGCCTTCAACCCTTCATCCGACCGGCCATGATCACCCTCAACATCCCCCGCATCGCCCTCATCAAAGGCATCCAGAACCCCTACACCTACATGGTCAAGAACGGCTTCAAGCCACAGACCGCCAAGGACCTCCATGCCGGCAGGACCAAACGCCTCGACTTCGCCCACCTCGAGAAGCTTTGCCGCATCTTCCATTGTGAGCCGCATGACCTCTATGACTACCGGCCCAACCCCAACACCGTCCTTCCCGGCGCGGACCACCTCGCCTTCCTCACCAAACCCAAGGTCGAACACGGCATCCGCGAACTCACCTCCGGCCTTCCACTGAAGGAAATGGAGAACCTCCTCGCCGAAGTATCACAGCGCTACAAGCCCAGCTGATCCGCGCCGTGCCATCTTCATTATCGCTGGGTCTTCGTTATCGCCACCCCTGACCCCGCCTCCGTAGTGGTCGCGCTCTTGCGCCAGCTTGGCGCGCCGTAGGAACGGACCCTATGGCCTCAGGGATATTGCTTCCCCGGACTCATATTGCGCGTGTGGATGCGCCTACCGCCGGAGTTCCAGCACGCTCAGCCCAGCAGCTTCTCCAACTCGACCACCAAGGGTGGCACGTACTTCTGCGTGATCCGCCAAAGCGTCTCGTCGTCCACGCGGCGGTAGTCATGCACGATGCGGTGGCGCAGCCCGGCGACCTTGAACCAGTCGATCTGCGGGTTGGCTGTTTTGAATGCGTCGCTCACCTGATACGCGGCCTCGCCCACCACTTGGAGGTTGTACGCCACTCCATCGCGCAGCAAGCGATCGCTCAAGAAATCGTCATGCGTCCTGCCTTGCAAATAGGTGAGCGCCTGGGCTGCGAATTCGCGCATGTCCAACAGGAATGCACTGTCCTTCGCGTCAAACATAGCGGAGGTCGCGCTCAATGGTCTCCATGTACCAGGGGCGGACGCCCTTGCGTACCACAAGGTCCACCTTGCGCTTCAATAGCTTTTGAAGGTCTTCGGCCAATTCCAGGAAGTCGTAATCCTTGCTGGTATCGAACTCCACCATGATGTCCACGTCGCTGTCGGGGCGTTGCTCATCGCGGGCAGCGGATCCGAATACCGCCATGGAGGTCAAGGCGTGCTTGGCGAAGAGCCGCTCCCGTTCGCTGCGCAACGAGGCGAGGATGTCCTGTAAGGTGCTCATGACGATACAAATATCGGTATCCGGCCATACCAGCACTCGCGTTCCTTAGGTTGGTATCCCGATCCATGCCCAAGAAGCCATCATCATCCGAAGCGCTGGTAAAAGCCCGCGCCTATTGCGCACGCCAAGAGCGTTGCCAACAAGAGGTCCGCGACAAACTCTACAGTTGGGGCGAACACAAGACACAGGTCGAAGCGATCATCGCCCAACTCATCAGCGAGCGCTTCCTCAACGAAGCGCGCTTCGCGGAGCACTTCGCCGTGAGCAAGTTCCGGCAGAAGGGTTGGGGCCGCCGCAAGATCGAACAGGCCATGAAGCAGAAGCAGGTTTCGGTGCCGTGCATCGCCCTCGGCCTCAAAGCCATCGAGGATGACGAATACGTGATCGCGCTTAACAAGGCCGTCGCCAAACGCTGGGAGAAGGTGAAGGAAGTGAACGCGTTCATCAAGCGGCAGAAGGTGATGCGGTACTTCATCGGGCGCGGCTATGCCGTGGAGCAGGTGGAGAAAGCGTTGGAGGACGTGTAGGTCGGTTTTTCACCGCAACGGCGCAACGGACGCAACGATTTCGCCACGTTGTATTGAATGCTGCATTTGCGTTGCGGGGCCTTCGCGTCCGTTGCGCCGTTGCGGTGGATGCCCTCCCAACTACTTTCGCGACCGCAATGATCACGATCGACAAGATCACCGGCCTCAACGAGCGCCTCGAAGCCCTGAAGGGCTACCTCGACATCGAGGACAAGCGCGGCCGCATCCTGGAGGAGGAGAAGTACACCCACGACCCCGATTTCTGGAACGACCAGAAGAAGGCGCAGGTCGTGATGCACAAGATCCGCGAGCTCAAGCGCTGGGTCGCCTTGTATGAGAACGTGAAGCGCGAGATCGATGACCTCGGTGTGGTCTTCGAATTCTTCAAGGCCAAAGAAGTGCCCGAGGAGGAATTGGAAGTGCAGTTCAAGAAGGCGGAGCACGTGTTGGAGGAGCTCGAGTTCAAGAACATGCTCAGCGCGGAGGAGGATCCGCTCAGCGCCGTGGTGCAGATCACCAGTGGTGCGGGCGGTACGGAGAGCAACGACTGGGCGTTGATGCTCCTGCGCATGTACCGCATGTGGGCCGACAAGGAAGGCTACAATGTGAAGGTCCTCGACTACCAGGACGGCGAAGCGGCCGGCATCAAGCAAGCCACCTTGGAAGTGGCCGGCGAGTTCGCCTTCGGCATGCTGAAGGGCGAGAACGGCGTGCATCGCTTGGTGCGCATCAGTCCCTTCGATAGCAACGCGCGGCGGCATACCAGCTTCGTGAGCGTGTACGTGTACCCGCTCGTGGACGAGACCATCGAGATCGATATCAATCCGGCCGACATCACCTGGGACACCTTCCGCAGCGGCGGCGCTGGCGGACAGAACGTGAACAAGGTGGAGACCGGCGTGCGTCTTCGCCACGGGCCCACGGGGATCATCATCGAGAACACCGAGACACGCAGTCAGTTGGACAACAAGTCCAAGGCGCTGCAGTTGCTGAAGAGCCAGTTGTACGAAGCGGAGTTGGAGCGGCGTCGCACCAAGCGCAGTGCGATCGAAGCGGGCAAGAAGAAGATCGAGTGGGGCAGCCAGATCCGCAACTACGTGCTACAACCGTACAAGCTGGTGAAGGACGTGCGCACCGAGCACGAGACAAGCAGCGTAGATGACGTCCTCAACGGCGACATCGGCGAATTCCTGAAGGCGTATTTGATGATGCACGGGCAATCCCAGAAGGTCTGATCCCACCAACCGTAGCGTCGACCCTCTGGGTCGACCCCGAACGAACGTGACAACCATGGATTACCGCACAGAGAAAGACACGATGGGCGAGGTGCAAGTCCCCGCCGACAAGTATTGGGGTGCGCAGACCGAGCGCAGCCGGAACAATTTCAAGATCGGTCCGCCGGGCAGCATGCCGCGCGAGATCGTGCATGCCTTCGCCTACCTGAAGAAGGCCGCCGCGCTCACGAACGTGGAGCTGGGCAAATTGCCGAAGGAGAAGAGCGACCTCATCGGCAAGGTGTGCGACGAGATCCTCGAAGGCCTGCTCGATGACCAATTCCCCTTGGTGATCTGGCAGACGGGCAGCGGCACGCAGAGCAACATGAACGTGAACGAGGTGATCGCCTATCGCGGTCATGTCATGCAGGGTGGCAAGCTCACCGATGAGCAGAAGGCGCTGAACCCGAACGACGACGTCAATAAGAGCCAGAGCAGCAATGACACCTTCCCCACGGCGATGCACATCGCGGCGTACAAGCTCACTGCCGAGGTAACACTAACCGGTGTTCAGAAGCTGCGCGATGCGCTTGATGCCAAGGCGAAGGCATTCTCCGGCATCGTGAAGACCGGTCGCACGCACTTCATGGATGCTACGCCGCTCACCCTTGGTCAGGAGTTCAGCGGCTACGTGCAGCAGCTCGATAACGGTATGCGCGCGGTGAAGAACGCATTGGTGATGGTGAGCGAACTCGCGCTTGGCGGAACGGCCGTCGGCACCGGGTTGAATGCACCGAAGGGCTACAGTGTGCTCGTGGCGAAGAAGATCGCGGAGTTGACCGGACTTCCCTTCGTGACCGCGCCGAACAAGTTCGAAGCACTGGCCGCGCACGATGCGATGGTGGAGTTGAGCGGCGCGTTGAAGCGGGTTGCCGTCTCCTTGATGAAGATCGCGAACGACATCCGGATCCTCAGCAGCGGTCCGCGCAGTGGCATTGGCGAGTTGGTGATCCCGGACAACGAGCCCGGTTCCTCCATCATGCCCGGCAAGGTGAACCCTACGCAGCCCGAAGCGCTGACGATGGTATGCGCGCAGATCATCGGCAACGACATGGCCGTGAGCATTGGTGGCATGCAGGGTCATTTCGAGCTGAACGTCTTCAAACCGCTCATCGCTGCGAATGTGTTGCAGAGTGCGCGCCTGCTTGGTGATGCGTGCGTGAGCTTCACCGACAAGTGCGCCATCGGCATCGAGCCGAACGAGGAAGTGATCAAGCATCACTTGAACAATTCCCTCATGCTGGTCACGAGCCTTAACCCGCACATCGGTTACTACAAGGCTGCGGAGATCGCGAAGAAGGCGCACAAGGAAGGCACGACGTTGAAGGCCGCTGCGCTCGCGTTGGGCTACGTCACCAGCGAGCAGTTCGATCTGTGGTGCGACCCGAGCAAGATGACGAGTGAGGGTTGATTTCTGAGCGATGATCGAGGAGGGTCCGGATTCAGAACAGATCGAGCTTCTCGATCAGGCGAAGAAAGAGTTTGTTCCCATATTGGAGAAGTTTGGTCTCAGGCTCTCCCAGGATTCGGCTTCGAGGTATTTCGCAGAGCTGGTGTTTTCAGGTCAAGGGCCGAGCGTAAAGGTTGCGTGGTCGCTCTTCCCAACGGACTATCCGTATAACGTCAGTGTTCTCCTCGGCTGGGCCGATTCGCATCCTCGTTTCGTCACGCTCTATGAAGTTGTTCGCAAACTCGATCCAACAAGGCAATGGGTGGTATTGGATGTGCCGGGGTACGGTTCCAATGGCTTTTTGGCAGCTTTAGATCTGCTGAGTTCGTACTTGCCCTTCATTCTCTCATTGGACCGCAAAGGGTTTGACGACTGGCTTGGCCCTGATACACCGAATGTGATATGGGAGGACCGGACACCCAAATGCTAGTAAGATCGACCCGGCGCCGTTGGATCAGCGGATCTTCTGACAATAATTGTCGAGGCGTTCCGGTCTGCTGCGACCCCTCCGGGGTCGACCTAATGACGCTGGTTCCCTTTCTACAAGCTGTGACCCCTTCGGGGTCCTCATGGCGCTCGGTTGCTGACCCCAACGGGGTCACAGCATTTAGCTTGATCCGTATCGCGGCATTCGCCGACCCTGAAGGGGTCACAGCAAACGCATGAGATCATGCCTTGATCGCCATACCCCCCCATGAAGAAGCCCGGACATCGTCCGGGCTTCTTCGTTCAATGAGGTAGAGGTCAGTTCGCGCAAGCGGTGACCATCGCGCAAGAGCTTCCGAGCTTGGCCATGAGCATGTCACGGTTCTGCATGTCCGCCGTGGTGATCTCCATCGCGCCATTGTCCGTGTACACACGCACCATGTTCGCCTGATCATCCAGGAAGGTCATCACCGGTTGCTCGCACACGCGGCTGTCGGTGTATTTCCAGGTCATGTCCGCGCGATCGAATTGCATGATGCGCACTTCACCGGTCATTTCGCCCGAGAGCTGCGTGGTGGTGAAGGTGTCCTTCGTGGCGTCGATCCGGTAATCGATCCCCTTGACGGTGAGCAACTGCATCTCATGATCCCCTTCGTTCATGGAGAGCGGATTGCTGCCGCTCCAGAATTCGATGAGGTTGAGGACAACGGCATCGACCATGGCCGTGATGCCGTACACGAAGCCCATGGGGATCCACAAGAGCAGGGACCGGACGAATTTGTTCCCGATGCTCGCGTGCCAATCGTAGGCTTTGCGGGTGAGCGCGAACTCACCGAAGCATCCGGTTTGTGTGATGGACAAGGCGCAGAGCGCGATGATCAGGGCGGGTTTGCTGAACTTCTTCATGGCGGATGGGTTTGTATCCGTCCCGAAGCTAGCGATCGTCCGTCCTCATCCGACCAGGTGCAAGTAGCAAATGGGTCCGCGACCGGTCCGGTCCTGCGCAGGATCCATCGAAGGCCGTTACTTCCTCAGTGTGCTGGGGCACACGAAGTCCGTCATGGTAAGGTCGGTCTGCTTGAACGCGTTGAAGCCACCGGCGATGTCGATCACATTGTGGTAGCCGCGTGACTTCAGCATGGATGCCGCGATCATGCTCCGGTACCCACCGGCACAATGGATGTAGTTGGGCTCGGTCTTACTGAACTCGGCGATGTGGTCGTTGATGAATTGCAGCGAGGCGAAGTGTGCGCTCTCCAAATGCTCCGCATCCCATTCACCCTGCTTGCGCACGTCGAATACCGTGAGCTTGCTGTCCTTCATGCGTGCGGCGAACTCCTGTGCGCTGATGCTTTCGAGCGTGTCCACTTCCTTACCGGCGGCCTTCCACGCGGCGATGCCGCCTTTCAAGTATCCGAACACATTGTCGTAGCCCACACGCGCCAAACGCGTCACCACTTCGTCCTCGGTACCGTCGTCGCAGACGATCACCAGCGGGTGCTTCACATCCGGGATCATGCTGCCGACCCATGGCGCGAAGTCGCCTTTCAGCCCGATGTTGATGCTGCGCGGCACGAAGCCGTCCTTGAAGGTCTGGGCATCACGTGTGTCGAGCACCAAGGCACCCTCGGTCTCCACTACCAGTTCGAACTCATTCGGGGCCAAAGCGCGCAGGCCCTTCTCCTTCACCGTATCGAGGCTCGGGATCGCGCCCTTGTTCATGGCGACGTTCTGCGGGAAGTACGCCGGTGGTGGTTGGATCCCATCGGTGACCTCCTTGATGAACTGCTCCTTGGTGGCAGCCCGCAAGGCGTAGTTCACCTCCTTCTGGTGGCCGAGGGTATCGAAGGTCTCCTTGCTCATGTTCTTGCCGCAGGCGCTACCTGCACCGTGCGCAGGGTACACGATCACCTCATCGGGCAACGGCATCACCTTGTTGTGTAGTGAATCATACAGGTGACCGGCAAGGTCCTCCATGGTCAGTGATCCCATCTTCTGCGCCAGGTCGGGTCGTCCCACATCGCCAATGAAGAGGGTATCGCCGGTGAAGATGCTGTGCGGTTTTCCGTTCTCGTCGATGAGGAGGTAGCAGGTGCTCTCCATCGTGTGCCCCGGGGTGTGCAAGACCTTGATCGTCACATTGCCGAGTTCCAGTTCCTCACCATCGGTGGCGATGTGCGCCTTGAAGGTGGGATCCGCATTCGGTCCATAGATGATGCGCGCGCCGGTCTTGTTCGCCAGGTCCACGTGGCCGCTCACGAAGTCGGCGTGGAAGTGCGTCTCCAACACATACTTGATCTGCGCGTTGCGCGCCTTCGCCCGTTCGATGTACGGATCCGTTTCGCGCAGCGGATCGATGATCGCCACTTCGCCGTTGCTCTCGATGTAGTAGGCGCCTTGTGCGAGGCAGCCGGTGTATATCTGTTCGATCTTCATGGTTCGTTGTGTTGGGGTGCGCGATCCCGCGCCCGTGCATGTATTCAAGCCATTGCGGAAAGTTCGCGACCGATGATGTAGATGCCCATCAGCAGCACGAACCAGCCGAAGGCGGGTTTGAGTTTCTCGTTCGGGATGCGTTCGCTCCAGCGACCACCAAGCAATACTCCGACAATTGCCAGGGAACTGAACACGGCAAGGAATCGAACATCCATGGTCGGGCCATTCCATAGATCGCCGACAAACCCGATCAACGCATTCGTTGCGATGAGAATGAGCGACGTGCCGATGGCCCTGTGGATCTCCAGCCTTGCGAAAAGCACCAGCGCTGGAATGATCAGGAAGCCGCCGCCTGCACCAAGAAGACCCGTGACCAGACCCACCCCCAAGCCCATGGAGGCCAGTAGCGCGGGCCGCCGCTCCTTGCTCACAGTCGGCTGATCCGTCCGGCGGATCATGCTCAACGATGCGACCAGCATGAGCACCGCGAATAGCAGGAGGAGCGCCAGCGACTTGCCGATGATCAAACCGCCTGCATGAATGATCGGGTCCGGTAAACTCGGCAGCATCCATGCACGGGTTGCGAGTACGCTGATGACACTGGGTATCCCGAACCATACGAGCGCATACGGATCCACCACCTTGTTCCGCAAACTCCGAACTCCGCCCACGGCGCTCACCAACCCGACAATGAACAGGGAATACATCGTTGCAGTGTACATGTCCAAGCGGAACAGATAGACCAGGATAGGCACCGTGAGGATCGACCCGCCCCCACCCATCAATCCCAAGGTGACCCCCATCAATACCGCACCGATGTATCCGAGGATCTCCATGATCACAGGTTCTCGCAGCAATTCTCCAGATCCTTGATGATCTTCAGGAAGCCGGGCTGTTCCAAATGGTAGTAACTGTACTTGCCCTCCCGTTCCACACCAAGAAGTCCCTTGTTGCGCATCAGGGTGAGGTGCTGGCTGAGGATCGCCTGCTCGATCCCGAGCACCTCGACCAGGTCGCTCACACACATGCGTTCCTTTCTGCCCAACAGATCCAGGATGGCCAGCCGTTGCGGGTGCGCCGCCATGCGCAGCATTTCACTGCCGCGGATGAGTTTCTCCGTACCGATGCGTTCGTTGAGGGTGGTGATGGGCATGGCGCAACGGTTGAGCGCACAAATATATAGCGATATGACTATATGATGGACTGAACCCGGCGAAGTGGACGGAACGGGATCAGAGCACCGCGAGCAATGCTTCACCGAAATGCTTCACCTGGTATCGGCGCATACCCGGCATGGCAGCCAGCGCGATCCGGTCACCGGGAAGTGTTCGCGCGATCTCCAGCAGCATGTGGTTGCTGGCCACGATCCCCAAGCGGAGGTCGTTCTCGGTGGTCAACCGATCGCGGACCTGCTTCAATCGCTTCACGCGGTCGTCATAGTCGTTATCACGCGGCCATCGCTTTCCGCGTGGTACATGCGGCCATTGTTCCTTGGGTGTGTCGAGCCCACGCTTCACAGCAGCGAGCAGATCGCGACCGTGCCGATGCATCAACTTATCCCCGACGCCTTTCTTCAACGCGAGGTCCTTCAGGTCGCGAACCGGATCGGTGGATAGTGAGAGTAGTGTTTCATTCCCAAGCACCATGAACGGCGCGCGATCCATGCGCTCGGCGATCGATTCGCGCCATGCATGCACTTCGCGCAGGATCGCCAGTTGGTGTGGTTTCAGGAGTTTCGCACCTTTCATCTTCAAGAATCCGGGTTCGTCATCCACGGGAAGGTTGAAGGGCGCATCGGTGAGCAGGGCGAATTCCTCTTCGGCCCAGGTCCATCGATCCTTCGCGATGAGCTTCTCCTTCAGGATGTCGCGGATGGCGATCAAGTTGCTCGTATCCCCCGCAGCGTAAGCGAGCATGTCGTCCGGCAGGGGACGCATGCTCCAATCCGCCTTCTGGAAACGCTTGTCCACTTTCATGCCCTGATACTTCCCGAGCAATGCGGCCAATCCGATCTCGGGTTCGTTGATCAGCTCGGCCGCCACCAAGGTGTCGAAGACATTCTCCACACGGATGCCATGGTACTTCGCCAGGATGCGCAGGTCGTAGTCCGCATCGTGGATCACCACCTCCATGGATTTCTGCGCGAACAGTTGGGCCAAGGGGTCCAGTTCCGGCACCGCCAAGGGGTCCACGAGGTAGGTCTCCTCGCGCGTGCTCAGTTGGATCAAGCACACGCGTTCGCGGTAGCGATGGAAGCTGCTCGCCTCGGTATCCAACGCAATGATGGATTCCCCCTCCAATGCGTGGGCACGACGGACGAGCGCGTTGCCGTCAATGATCAATTCGTGGTGGGCCAAAGGCGAGGGGATGAGCGATTTTGCCGAAAGTAAGTGCCCTCAGGGAGCAAGTACCTCGAATCCCGGAAGGTTTCGAACCACGCCCCATGCCACCAAACCGATGCCCCAAGCCAGAACCACCCGGTTGTCGTGTGTCAGGGAGCGACCCCGCCACTGGCCGAAGCCCCATTGAAGACCGAGCAATGGGATGGTCGCCACGAGCACCGCGTTATGATCCAACGCCTCCACTACTCTACCATGCAACAGGTCATGCATGGCCCGTTGGGCACCACAGCCCGGACAGAACAGGCCTGTGAGCCAGTGGAACGGGCATGGCAGGAACTCCGGACTGCTCGCCGGATCATGCAGGAAGATGGAAACGACCCAAGCAAGGATCGCGGCTCCGCCGATCCAAGGCCAGATCCGTTCCATCCGAACCTCAGTACGAGGAGGAGGCTGCCGCACCGGCCGCCGCCGCACCCACGAACACGAAGATCATCAGTGCATAGACGATGATCACCAGCAAGTTCACGCTGAGACCGACCCAGAAACCGATCTTGGTCCACTTGCCCGCTTCGCGGCTGGCTTTGTCGGCGCCGTCGAAGTCGCCGGCGTCATAGCGGGTGTTCACATTGGCCGCGTTGATGATGCCCGCGATACCGAAGGGCAGGCAACAGAAGATGGTCACAAGGATGGATTCAACCAGCCAGTTCTTGGGGCGTATGGGTGCGTTCATAGTGGTGTTCGTTACCGCATAGATAGCGACATCCTACGGACCGGCAAGCGACTCGGGTCAGACGTACCGGTCCCCGCTCTCAGCGGTGAGGTCGTTCACGATCTGCTTGATCTTCTGCTCGTCCTGCTTGCGGCAGACCAGGAGGGAGTCCTTGGTACTTACCACGATGCAGTCCTCCAGGCCTTGCAGCACGATCAGGCGGCCATCGTGTGAGTGTACCACGTTACGGGCGCAGTCGTACAATTTCACAGCCTTGCCGATGCTTGCGTTCTCGTTCGCATCCTTGGGCAAGTGGGTGTACAAGCTGCCCCAGGTCCCTAGATCGCTCCACCCGAAATCACTCACCACGGTGTACACGTTGGCCGCTTTTTCCATGATGCCGTAGTCGATGCTCACGTTCGCGCAGTCGGCATAGATGTCGGTGATGGCGGCGCCCTCTTCCGCCGTGCCGAAGGCTGAACGCTTCGCATCGAACAGCGCGTTCATCTCCGGCAGGTGATCGGCAAAGGCAGTGTTGATGCTCTTGAGGTTCCAGATGAAGATGCCAGCGTTCCAGAGGAAATCCCCGCTTTCAATGAAGCGGAGGGCGGTCTCATGGTCCGGCTTTTCGGTGAAGGTCTTCACCCGTTTCACCCGAGGGTGGGTGGTAGGTTCATCAGGCTTGAACTGGATGTAACCATAACCGGTATCCGGCCGACTGGGCATGATCCCCAAGGTGACGAGGCAGTCCGCGGAGTTCGCTTGGTCAAGGGCCATTTGCACGGTCTCCTGGAAGGCGGTCTCTTTCAGGACCAAGTGATCGCTCGGTGCCACGATGATGGAGGCCTTCGGGTCCCTCGCGGCGATCACCGCATTCGCGTACGCCACGCAGGGTGCGGTATTGCGGCGTGATGGCTCCAGCAGGATCTGCCACGGTTGCAGGTCGGGCAATTGCTCACGGACGATCCCCGCGTAGTTGCTGTTGGTCACCACCAGGATGTGCTCCTTGGGGCAGATCGGCAGGAAGCGGTCGTAGGTCTGTTGGATCAGCGTCCTGCCGAGGCCGAGGAAATCCAGGAACTGCTTCGGGTAGCTGCTGCGGCTCATGGGCCAGAAGCGGCTACCGACGCCGCCGGCCATGATCACGCACCAAGTGTGTTGGTTGTTCATCGGGTACGAATGGTCAATATCAGGAGGCCAAGGCCAAAGGCACGGTTGGGATGGTGGTCACTTCCACCATCGGGTCGAAGAGGTACTGGCGGCCATCGTTCAGGCAATTGCACCGGAAGCGCTTGCGCAGGCGAGGGCCCTTCACGAAAAGCCGCGTATGGAACTTGAAAATGGATCCCTCGGAAAGGTCTTCCAAATGAGGGCCCGCATCGGGATCGTAGCGCTTGAGGGTGCGCGAGAGCCGGTGGTCGGTGCAACTGCTTGCCGGCGCCCGGAGCAGGTGCAATTCCAACGCGAGAAGCACATCGGGTGGTAGAACGGCCGCGCTCATGAAGGGTCGCATCCGTCGCTTGTATTCAGCCTTCCATTCCACGCCGTGCGGTGCGATCCGACCCTTGTGCTCTTGGAAGGCGCCGTGGTGGGCGAACTCATGGACCAAGGTGACCAGGAAGCTGAACGGGTTCAGGTCGCCATTCACGCTGATGCGGTGCGGGCCAGCGCCCACGGCACTGCGGAAATCACCCAGTTTCGTCCGGCGGGGTCGTGTCACATTCACCCGCACGGGTTCTTCCCGCAGCCATTCCATCACTACGGGCCATGCCGCTTCGGGTAGGCGACTTCGGATCGCTTCGGTATCGGTCGCCCTCATGCAGGTGCGGTGGAAGGATCCGGAACACACATCGGTCGTGCGGCGCGAACACCATCAACAGGATGGCGCAACTGGTTCCACTTCGGGCAATCACAGCCCCGTTTCTTGCGGTATTTGTGCGGCTTCGGATTGCACCCCGCACTCACCATCAACAGCACCAAGGCCAGCAGGCCTCCCCGGAGAGCGAATGATCGGCTGTGCATCCGGGGCCGAAGGTAGGGGCGTGGATCCGGCAGGTGAAAGCGTGCGGGACCTACTTTTGGCGCGATCCATTGTGGATCACATCCCCACAACTTGTCCGTCCTCTTCCATATCGGCCGGTACTTCCTGCTCCTTCGGGAGACCTTCGGCCGTCCCGAACGCTTCAGTCTCTACTGGTCGCGGACGGTGGAGGAGATGGACCTCTTGGGGGTGAAGAGCCTGGGCATCGTGGCCCTGCTCTCCGCCTTCATGGGCGCGGTGATCACCATCCAGACCAAGACGAATATCGATAGTCCGTTGATCCAGGCCTGGGTGGTCGGATTCGCCACACGGCAAAGCACGATCCTGGAGTTCAGCCCCACGGTGATCTCCTTGATCCTGGCCGGTAAGGTGGGCAGCAACATCGCCGCCGAGATCGGTTCCATGCGCGTGAAGGAGCAGATCGATGCGCTGGACATCATGGGCGTGAACAGTGCAGGTTACCTGATCCTGCCGAAGATCGCGGCCACCATGCTCATCAACCCCTTCCTCATCATGATCAGTATGTTCCTGGGCATTTTCGGGGGATGGCTGGCCGGAGTGGAGACGGGTGTGGTGGTGAGCGATGATTTCATCCAAGGGATCCAGATCGGGTTCAAACCCTACCATGTGGTCTACGCCTTGGTGAAGACCGTGGTCTTCGCGTTCATCATTACCACCATCAGCGCTTACCAAGGTTATTACACCAAGGGAGGAACCCGTGAAGTGGGGATCAGCAGCACACGTGCGGTGGTGTACAGCAACGTGGTGATCCTGTTCGCGAACTTGATCCTTACACAGGCCCTGCTGTTATGATCACAGTGGAGGGCCTGGGCAAGAGCTTCGGCGATGTCCGCATACTGGAGGGGATCGATGCGGTCTTCCGCAAGGGCTCGGTGAACCAGATCATCGGACGCAGCGGTTCCGGGAAGAGCGTGTTGGCGAAGTGCATGGTGGGTCTGCATAGACCGGAGGAGGGGCGTGTCCTCTATGAAGGCCATTCGTTCCATGACATGAACGCCGAGGAGAAACGATCGATCCGCCAGCGCATCGGCATGCTCTTCCAGGGATCGGCCTTGTTCGATAGCCTGTCCGTGATCGAGAACGTGATGTTCCCCCTGCGTATGTTCGGCGCCATGGGGAAGGAGGAGATGCGGGAGCGCGCCAATACCTGTTTGAAGCGCGTGCGGATCATCGACAAGGACCATCATTTCCCTGCGGAACTCAGCGGAGGCATGCAGAAGCGGGTGGGCATCGCGCGCGCCATCGCCATGAATCCCGAGTACCTGTTCTGCGATGAACCGAACAGCGGCTTGGATCCACAGACGGCCATCGTGATCGATGAGTTGATCAAGGAACTCACCGAGGAATTCAACACGACCACGATCGTGATCACGCACGACATGAACAGCGTGATGGAGACCGGAGAGCACATCATCTTCATCCACAAGGGAAGAAAGTGGTGGGAGGGTACTCGTGATGAACTCCTGCGATCCGATAACAAGGAGCTGAACGAGTTCGTTTTCGCAAGCAGCCTCATGCGCCAGGTGAAGAAGGCGATGATCGGCGGGGCTTAGTTCGAGCGATCGAAATGACGAAGCCCCCTGTCCACCGTACGGCGGACAGGGGGCTTCGTCGTAAATGAAAGGCCGGCCTAGTTCAGTGTGATCCGCTGGACCGTACTGGCATCGCCGTCGCTCACGCGAACCATGTACACGCCGCTGGCTTGTCCGGAAAGATCAAGGACCGTGTTGCCGTTGCTGCGGGTGTTCATCACCTCGCGGCCGGTCATGTCCAGCACACGGATGCTGAAGTTTCCGAAGCGGGTGCTGCGGATGTTCACGCGGCCATCGGTTATCGGATTCGGGAATACCGTGATCCCTTCGAGTTCGCCATTCTCCGGAACGGACACCACATTCGTGGTGGCCAATCGGATCTGGAACGCATTGCCATTGCTGTACACCTGATCCGCTGGGATCTGGATGCCGCTGGTGAGGCCCGGCTCCGGTACGGTGAGGTCATCAGGGATACGCAAGAGGTTCGCGCCGCCGTTGCTGTATAGCGCAACGGCCACATAATACCCGTTCGGGGCAAGGTCCACCGGAGTGTCGAATGGGACCGTGATGTGCCCTGCGGTGATGTCGGCGTCGGTCACATCCACCACGTCCGTGGCGAAAAGCGCGATCGGAAGGTTGGTCGTTGCGGTCAACAAGGTGTCATGAATGGACACGATGAAGTACGAGCCGGCTTGTGAGTTACTGGTGATGCCGATGTCCACGCCGAAAACGGTCTGCGCGGTCTGCATCTGGTAGTAGTTGAACATCACCAAGCCGTCCGCACCATCGGTGAAGCTGTTCGTTCCAAGGGCTCCGAGCGACTGGTAACCGGCCGGGTGGTTCCCGATGCCATCCACCGAATACCAATCCGGGTTCACCTCGAAGTTGCGCAGGTACACGTTGTTCGTGAGGTCCTCTTCCAGGCCATCCTGGTCGGAGGTCAAGGTGAATACGCCATTGTACATACCGGTGCCCAGAGCGCCACTATTCGGAAGGCTTACGGTCTGCTCCATCAAACTGCTCGCAGCGGACACCAGGTCCATGGGTGTGCCAGTGGCGCCGAAGGGAGATGCGCCGCCCACAGCGAGCGAGACGTTCACATTGGTCGCATCATTCACGCCGAAGTTGAGGAAGTTGCCACCGACCAGCATGGTGGGCTGTAGGTGTTGCACAGGGATCCGTCCGTACTCCTCACCGTTGCCGGTGCTGCTCAAGTAGCCGTCCTCCATCAGCAATTCATAGGCGGGTTGCTCGATCACTTTCACATCATCCACGAACCAGCTATAGCCCCACTCACCGCTCCAGTAGAAACGGATCCATACTTGGGGCTGGTCGCCAGCCGCATCGCTGATGTTGATCCGTACGCGGGTGGGGTTCATGATCACGGCTTGCACGGCCATGCCGGGGAAGGCCTCATACACGTTCGCGATCGGGCCGCCGTCCGTGCTGGAGGGATCCAACATGATCCAATCGGTGTTGTTGGTGCTCACCTGGATGTAGCACTCCTCATTGGTCCACTTGCGGTAGAAGGTCTCGAACTCCAGCACCACATTCGGGTACCCGGCCGTACTGAACGGCGTCACGTTGGTCATGTGGCTCTGCTCGATCAGGCCGGTGCTGTTGTTGCCCCCATCGGAGTCCAGCATGGCGTATCCGTTGGCTTGGGTAGGGCTGTTCACAGGCTGGGTGGGGTAATCACCGGAACCCACCAAGCCCATTCCGATCTGCCAATCAAGGGCAATGGTACCGTCATGGCCGATGCTCCACGTATTGGCATCGGAGAAGTCATCCTCCCAAAGGACCGTGCTGCGCGCACCGCTCTCTGCCGGACCTACGGGTAGCGGTTGGTCCAAGGTGGCTTTCATGGGGATCCGCGCATGGGCCTGTCCCGTGCGGGTTTGTGCGGTCGCACCACCAGCAATGGCGAAAGCGAGCACGAGTGATGATGCGTAGATCTTCGTCATGTTCAGAGGGTTTGGGTTGTTGTCAAGAGGGGCTGTCACCACAAATCAAACCATCGAACCCTTGGTTTGCAAGGTTCATCTTCGGACCCGGGTCGAAGTCAGGTGAAAGGCCGGTCCCTAGGGTCCAAGAA
Source organism: Flavobacteriales bacterium (assembly GCA_016721005.1). Taxonomy (GTDB): domain Bacteria; phylum Bacteroidota; class Bacteroidia; order Flavobacteriales_F; family PHOS-HE28; genus PHOS-HE28. The sequence goes on along the minus strand of JADKJM010000018.1, from coordinate 81,168 downwards.
CAACGAACCCCGGCTCCTTTCGGGCCGGGGTTCGCTGTTCAATGAAGGTTCGATCAGTTCAAGGTCAAGCGCTGTACGGTGCTGGCATCCGCACTCGAAATGCGGACCATGTACACACCCTTGGCCTGCTTGCTCAGATCCAGGTCAACGCTGCCGTTGGTCCGGGTGCTGAACACGGTCTGGCCTAAGAGGTCGAGCACTGCGATCGTATAGTTCCCCGGGGTTGCCATGCGAACGCTTACCAAGCCATTGGTGGGGTTCGGGAACATGCTCACGCCCTGCAACTCATCTTGTTCGTTAATGCCTACAGCGCAAGCGGTACCGGCCGGATCCAGGATCAGGCGGATCGCGTAAGCGTTGCCGTTGCTGTAAAGGTCATCGTTCGGGATGTAGATGGCGCTGGTGATACCAGGCTCCGGAACGGTGAGGTCATCCACCACACGGATGTGCGAAGCGCCCGCGTTGCTGAACAGCGAAACAGAGGCGAAGTAGCCGTTCGGCGACAAAGTGACCGGTGAAGGGAAGCAGACGTACATCACGCCGTTGGTCACGTTCAGGGCAGTGACATCCGTGGGATCCGTCTCCGCGAGAACGGTGGTCATATTGGGGGGGGTCTCGAATACAGGGATCGTATCACGCAGATGCGCAATGACATACCCACCGGCAACAGTGGTGGACCCCAAGCGGATCTCCAAGCCGTGGACGGTAAGGGGGCTACGCACTTGGTAGTAGTTCAACAACACCAGGCCGTCCTCTGCATCCGTGAAGCTGGAGGTACCGATCGTGCCCGTCGACTCGAGGCCGGTCGGGTGATTTCCGATACCATCCAATGAATAGCGCGCTTCGTTCACTTCGAAGTTGCGCAGGTAGGTATTGTTCGCAGGCACCTGATCCGGATTATCAGCGGAAACGGTCGCGGTCGCACTGTACAGGCCGGGCGTCAGCGAAGGCAATATGTGATCCTCTTGGATGGTGGAGGTCACGCCGGGATCCACCGCACCGCCATTGATGATCGCGGTGAAGGCCACTGGTCCCGCCACATCCACGGTCACCGTGACATTGGACTGGGCTTGGGCACCGTTGTTGATCACGTCCCCACCCATGAGCATGGTCGGGTAGAATTGTTGGCTTGGAATACGGCCGTACTCTTCACCGGTACCGGTGTGCGAGAGGAAAGCGTAGTCCAGCTTCATGTCGTCACTGAACAACTCGATCAATTGCACATCGTCGATCTGCCAGTGGTAGGCAGCAGCCGTAGGGTTGTGATGGAAGCGGAATTTCACGTTGGCAGGGTTCGTCGCGATCGCGGCGGTCAACATGACCTGACGGGTCTGCGTGCCGGGATCATTGTTGGTGGCGATCCCACTTGCGGCCTCCAAGGTCACCGGCCAGGTTTGACCACCATCGGTGCTCACCTCCACAGCGTGGGGTGAAATGGTCTGGCAGCACCAACGCAGGCGCTGGCTCCACTGGAGCATCACGCTGGGGGTCGCGGTGAGGTTCAATTCAGGCGACTCCAACGCGCCGTCCCATTCGGTCGGGCTGGCTGGCCAGTTGGCTGCACCGCTGCTGCACATGCAATTGGCGGAATCGCTCCAAAAGGCCATGAAGCCGTTCGCCACGGTGGGTGATGCGATCTTCTGCGTAGGCACCGAATAGGCTCCCACAGGTCCGGTCAACGAACGCTTCCAGATGTTGCCGTTCGGGCCACTGGTCGTCCAAGCGCCGAAACCATTGTTTCCGGCGAAGCCGTTCGCGAAGTCCTCATTGAAGATGATGTCACCACCATCACGCGCCACATCAGGGGCAGGTGCGGTTTGTGACACTACGGTTTGGTCCGCTGGCATCACTTTCTGCAGGCGTTCGTGGCTTTGCTGGGCCACCACGGTTCCTGCCATGAGCAGGGAGGTAAGGATCAGGTATCGTTGGTTCATGTTGATTGATTTTCGATTCAAGGGTACGAAACTAGCGACTTACACGGTAAGGACGACCGTCTTCGGATGGGTGTTGTTCCCGTGCTGCATGGATCCGGGAACGGTCACGAACGAACAGGGAACGGCGGCGGGGACGCCTTCCACGCGGCCTCAATGAATGACAAGGAGCCGTTCGCGGGCCGCCGCAACGCCTTGAAGGACTTCAAGGATGTACGGACCATTGGCAAAGGACCCTGTGTCGAGCACGTACTCGTACGCGTTGATCCCGCTTGCATTGAACAGGACCTTGCCAGCGTTGTCCATGATGCGAATACCGTGAATGGCTGGTCCATCGGTCGGAACCCGGACATGCACGCGGTCATTCGCAGGTTGGGGGAACAGGATAGGACCGTTCCGGGTGGAACTCTCCGGAACCCCGACGCCCAGTTCGGACAGGTGCAGCCGGACCATGGGTGTGGCGGTGGTCCAAGTGATGTCGAAGGTGGTGCCTGCCATGAAGGCGGATGCGCCCACGGAACCCGTACCACTGGTGCCAACGGAAACGCGGCCGGTTCCGCTGAGGCGTTGAAGGCCGACCATCACATCACCCACCGGGAGCCCGGGTGCCAAGGAAAGCGGTAAGTAGATACTTCCTCCGCCAAAGCCCAGGTCGATATCGGCTTGGGTGATCGCATGGCGGGTCGAGGTGTCGATCAATGCGAAATTGCCGTCCATGAGGATGGCGCGCACGTATTCACCCACCTGCGAATCCACGCCGACCACCGCGCTGATCCCTTGTGCGTGGCTTCCGGCGTTCACCACTTCCATGCGGTTCGCAGCGATGAAATTCAGTTCACTGCCCAACATTCCTTGCACGATCCGATCATCACAGGACATGGCGCTGTACCCATCATCCCATCCCGCTCCAGTGATCAGCATGGTCGCGACCCCGGTATTGTCCGAGGTGTCCTCATCGGTAGCGCCCATGGTCAAGGTCGCGGTCGCGTTGATGATACCCACGGCAGAGGCGGTCCAGTCCGTGCTGATCACCAAGGTGTCGCGCTCTCCGGGTGCCAGGTCGATCACCGTGGTGGTGAGGAAATTCCCTTGGTCGTTTCCGGCAAGGGAAACATCCACCTGTGCGCCGATGTTCTGCACGATGCTCGTGCCACGGTTCATCACCACTACGGATACCACGAGCGGACGGGCCTGCTCCAAGGGAATAGCTGTGTATTCCAGATCCGCCACCGTCTGGTTGAAGGCGCTGCCGTTGAGGTCGTGCATGCGCACATCCACAATGGAAAGATCCGTGGCGAAGCGTTCGCGAAGGCAGAGGTCATCCAACGCGAAGCCATTGGACCATTCCCCATTATCACTCCAGCGGAATCGCAGTTGGAACGAAGGGCTTCCATCGAATCCAGCGAGATCCACGTAGAGGTTGTTCCATTGACCGTGCATGGCCGGTACCACCCAGACCTCGGTCCAATCCGTTCCGTTCGTGCTGCCGTCGATCCGGACATCCCCACTCCCCAAGGTCATTTCGTGGAACACGCGGCACTCCAGCATCACGTTGCTGCGCCCGCTCAGGTCGATCGGGCCTGTGGTCAGGCTCACATCGCCCATATCACAATTGCACGGTGAGGCATCATCATTCGCCATGATGAACCGGTTGCCGATCGGGAGATCGATCACCGGGAAGAACCCTCCGACATTCGCTGTGGATGCGGTTCCTAGGGTGAAGGCCGGAACGAATTCGCCAAGGCCCACGCCTTCCGGCGTCTGACGCTCGACCTGCGAAATGGTCCAGTCAAGCGGGATCCCGGTTTCGAAGTCATTACCCCAGAAACAAGGCGCGGCCTTCGCACCGCCTTGCGCCAATGAACCGATAGGAAGAAGCAACAGGAAGAACGGAAGGGATCCTCGCATCGGTCAGGCTTGCTCGGTCGCGTATTCCTCCACCGGAGGACAGGTGCAGATCAAATTGCGGTCGCCGAAGGCACTGTCCACGCGGCTTACGGTGGGCCAGTATTTCCAGTCGCGGTTGGCGGTGGCGGGGAAGGCTGCCTTCTCACGACCGTATGGGTGCGACCACGCATCACCACATACCTCCTCGTTGGTGTGCGGCGCCATCTTCAACACGTTGTCGAGTTTGTCGGCCTTACCGCTTTCCACCTCGGCGATCTCCGCCCGGATGCCGATCATGGCGTCGATGAAGCGATCCAACTCAGCCTGGCTTTCGCTCTCGGTCGGCTCCACCATCAGCGTTTCCGCAACGGGGAACGATACCGTGGGTGCATGGAATCCATAGTCCATCAAGCGCTTGGCGATGTCGGTCACGTCGATGCCTGCCGAACGCTTGAAGTTGCGGCAGTCCAGGATCATCTCATGTGCTACCATGCCTTCGCTGCCTTCGTACAGGATCGGGTAGTGCTTCTCCAAGCGGCTCTTGATGTAGTTCGCATTCAGGATCGCGTAGCGCGTGCTGTCGGTAAGGCCAGCACCACCGAGCATCCGGATGTAGCCGTAGCTGATGAGCAGGATCAATGAACTGCCCCATGGTGCGCTGCTCACTGCGGGCACTGCGCGCTCACCACCGGTCTTGATCAACGGATGGCCGGGCAGGAAGGGCTTCAACTTGTCGTTCACGCAAATGGGACCCATGCCGGGACCGCCACCGCCGTGCGGGATCGCGAAGGTCTTGTGCAGGTTGAGGTGGCACACATCCGCACCGATCTCCCCGGGACTGGTGAGCCCGACCTGCGCGTTCATGTTCGCGCCATCCATGTAAACAAGTCCGCCGTTGTCATGGATCGCCGAGGTGATCTCCTTGATCGTCTCCTCGTACACGCCGTGCGTGCTCGGGTAGGTCACCATCAAGCAACTCAACGTGTCCTTGTACTGTTCCGCCTTCGCCTTCAGGTCGGCCACATCCACGTGCCCTTCCTCATCGGCCTTCACCACCACCACTTGCATACCGGCCATCACCGCGCTTGCGGGGTTGGTGCCGTGTGCGCTGCTCGGGATCAACGCGACCGTGCGGCCCTTGTCGCCACGTGATTCGTGGTAGGCGCGGATCACCAGCAGCCCGGTGAATTCGCCTTGCGCGCCGCTGTTGGGTTGAAGGCTCACCGCAGTGAAGCCCGTCGCCTTCGCGAGCGCCGCGCTCAATTGCGCGAAGACCTCTTGGTAGCCCTGTGCCTGATCCACCGGAGCGAAGGGGTGGAGCCCCGCCCACTCCGGCCAGCTCAGCGGTTGAAGCGTGCTGGCCGCATTCAACTTCATAGTGCATGAGCCCAAGGGGATCATGCCGTGCATCATGCTGAAGTCCTTGTTCTCGAGCCGCTTGATATAACGCTGCAACTCGAGTTCGGTGTGGTAGCTGTTGAAGACCGGGTGTGTGAGGAATGCACTCTTGCGTTGCAATTCCGAAGGAAGAACGCGCGATGATCCGTTGCTGGCGACAGAAGCGGGAACGGTATCCACTGCTTCGGCCAGTGCGGCCAGTACATCATCCACATCTTGTTCGCGCACCGTTTCATCAAGCGCGATGCTTACGCGCTCATCATCGTACCACAAATTGATCCCGCGCTTCTCGGTGGCTTCCTTCACCCGAAGCGCCATGCCCGGCGTGTGGTCCTTGTTGTTTTTCAGCGTTACGGTATCGAAGAACGACTCGCTGGCCAGGGTGTAACCAAGTGCTTTCGCTCCACTCGCCACATTGCGCGCCATCGCGTGTACGTTGCCTGCGATCCGCTTCAAGCCGTCCGGACCATGATACACGGCGTACATACCTGCCATCACCGCGAGGAGCGCTTGTGCTGTACAGATGTTGCTTGTGGCCTTTTCACGACGGATATGTTGCTCGCGCGTTTGCAGCGCCATGCGCAATCCGCGACGCCCACGACGATCCTGGCTCACGCCGATGATGCGACCCGGAAGGACGCGCTTGAATTCCTCCGTGGTGGCGAAGAACGCTGCGTGTGGTCCGCCGTATCCCATGGGCACACCGAAGCGCTGGCTGTTGCCCACGCACACATCGGCGCCCCATTCACCGGGAGGGGTGAGCAACACCAGTGAAAGAAGGTCGGCACACACGGCGGTACGCACACCGAGCGCTTTCGCCTTGCTCACGATCGTGCTGTAGTCATTTACACTTCCATCACGCGCAGGGTACTGAAGTGCGAGTGCGAAGTAGCCATCGGCGGGATCGAAGTCCTTGAGGTCGCCGATCACCAATTGCACGCCGATGGGTTCGCAGCGCGTGCGCAACACATCGAGGTTCTGCGGATAGAGGTTCTTGTCGGCGAAGAATTTGTTCGCGCTCGCCAGTTCCTTCGGGCGTGCCGCATTCAACATGTGCATCGCTTCGGCGATCCCCGTGGCCTCATCGAGCAACGATGCATTGCTGATCGGCAACCCGGTGAGGTCGCTCGTCATCGTCTGGAAATTCAACAGCGCTTCCAGTCGACCTTGCGAGATCTCCGCTTGGTACGGCGTGTAGGCCGTGTACCAACCCGGATTCTCGAATACGTTGCGCTGGATAGGGGGAGGAAGGATGGTTCCACTGAAGCCGAGCCCGATGTAGCTGCGGAAGACCTTGTTCTTCGCGCCGAGTGATCGCATGTTCTCCAAGTGCTCGCGCTCGGTGAGCGCAGGACCCACATCCAATGGGTTCTTGGATCGGATCCCCTGGGGCACGGTGCGTGCGATCAACTCATCCAGCGACGACACGCCGATGGCTTTCAACATGGCGCGCGTCTCTTCGTCGTTGGGTCCGATGTGGCGCTCTTGGTAGGTCACGGAATTCATGGGGTCTGCGGAATTGCGCGCAAATATACCCTGAGGTCCCCGCCTATCTTTGGCCACCTTCCATGCGGCCGATCCTCGTCCTTTTCGTTCTTCTCTCGGCCTGCACCACACACGCTCAAACAACCCCTCACCTCGACCGCATCATCCTCATGAACGGCGAGGTCGTCGAGACGCGCGTGCTTGGGCAGAGCACCTTGGAGATCCGCCACTTGGAACTCGGGCGAAATGGGAGAACGAAGGAGCGCGCCGAACCGACCGAAGGCGTCTTCTCCGTGATCGACACACTGGGTCACGAGCGGATCTGGTACTTCCACGACACGATCTTCGGCAATGAATTGACCATTGACCAGATGCGTTGCTTCATCAAAGGAGAACAGGATGCGCGGGCGGGCTATCGTTCGCCGTGGACCATGTGGGGCGGCTTCATCTTCGGCGCCGGAACCACGATCGCCGCGGACCTGGAGGTGAACTCGCTTTTCCTTCCACCGCTGTTCGCCGGGGTGATGATCCTGCCACGCGTGTTCGTTTCTCGCGGGTCATTGACCGATCCGGTGATGGAAGGCAACGAGCACTATGCCTACGGATATGCGAAGGTGGGCCGGACGCGGCGCGTGGTGCGTTCGCTGATCAGTACGGCAGCGGGGGTGGCGGTGGGGTTGGGTGTGCGCCAGTTCCTGATCAACCCGAACCTGAAGGGGTACAACTAGTTACCGATGGACTACGGGATCAGGAACCCGGTGCTGCGTTCCCTGATGTACGGACACGCGTGGCTCGCGCTCGGGGCAGCGCTACAGGTCTGGTGGATCGGTCGTGTGTTCTTCGTGGCCGATACCCGCGTCACGGTCGCCATCGGATGCGGCACCTTCGCGATCTATGGCCTCATACGCCTCTTCCGCCTACCAGGTCCACCGCAGGCGGGCGCGCACCACCTCATCTGGTTCCGGGAGAACAAGAAGTGGATGATCGTGCTGATCGGCCTCGCGATGGTGGCTTCCGGCCTCGCGATCCTTCCACTGCTGGGTGAACTCTGGCCGGCGCTGGGGATCCCCGGGATCATCTCATTGCTCTATGTGCTGCCCATGGAGTTCACCCACGGACGCATCATCGGGCTGCGACGGATCCCGTTCATGAAGAGCTTATGGATCTCGCTGGTATGGGCCGCTGTCTCGGTCCTGGTTCCCGCATCCCTCGACCAGGGTCCGCGATCAACAGTGCTGGTCGTGTTGTTATTCATCATGCAGACCACTTTCATCTATTCGCTCATGATCCCTTTCGACATGCGCGACCGACCTTTCGACCTCGTCTCGCTGCGGACCGTTCCGCAAGTACTTGGTGATCGCGCCGCACGGATCATCGCGGTCGCGCTGGGGCTTGTGCCCGTGCTGATCTCCGGCTTCTTCGCCTTCCATGCATACGCACACGGCATGTATGTGCTGCCTTACGCCTTGTCCATGCTTGGCTTCGCGATCTCCGCAGCACTCGTAGCTCGTGCATCCGATCATCGGTCCGAAGCATACTACCTCGTTTGGTTGGATGGTACCTTGGTGTTGGTGGCATCGCTCGGCCTCTTGGGCACCGTCCTTTGAAGGCGGGATCGGGTGTTCGGTAGCGGCTACTTTTGGACGCATCGCATGAAGCCCTTCGAGAACAGCCTTTCTTACGCCCAAGCGTGTGACGCCAAGGATCCACTGCGCGCGTTCCGCGACGAGTTCCATTTCCCGCAACATGAGGGCAAGCCGGTCATCTACTTCACCGGCAATTCGCTCGGCCTTCAACCCAAAGGAGCGGCCGCTGCGCTGAAGCAGGAACTCGACGATTGGTCCGCCTTCGGTGTGGAAGGCCACTTCAAGGCGACGCATCCGTGGTACAGCTATCACGAGGAACTCACCGGGTCCACAGCGCGGCTCGTCGGTGCCAAGGAGGAAGAGGTGGTGGTGATGAACCAGCTCACCAGCAATTTGCATTTCCTGCTCGTGTCCTTTTTCCGGCCGAATGGAACGCGCAAGAAGATCCTTACGGAGCAACGACCCTTCCCGAGTGACACTTACGCACTCGCTTCGCAGATCGCCTTCCACGGAGGTGATCCGGAGAACGACCTGGTGGAGGTCGCACCGCGAGCTGGTGAATACACCCTGCGCACGGAGGACATCATCGCGAGGATCAACGAGCTGGGCGAAGAACTCGCGCTGGTCTGTATCGGTGGTGTGAACTTCTATACCGGGCAAGCCTTCGACATGGCCGCGATCACCCAAGCGGCGCATGCGGTCGGTGCGATCGCTGGGTTCGATCTTGCACATGCGGCGGGCAATCTTCAATTGAAGCTGCACGACTGGAACGTCGACTTCGCGTGCTGGTGTACCTACAAGTACCTCAACTCGGGCCCGGGCAGTGTGGCGGGTGCGTTCGTGCATGAACGGCATCTCGGCAAAGGACTTCCGTTGTTCGCTGGTTGGTGGGGACACGACAAGAAGGAGCGCTTCAAAATGGAACGCACCTTCAAACCGATGCCCACTGCGGAGGCTTGGCAAGTGAGCAACGCACCGGTCTTCAGCATGGCCGTACACCGGGTGGCGTTGGAACAGTTCGATCGGGCTGGTATGGATCGTTTGCGTGCGAAGAGCGAACAACTCACCGCGTACTTGGCGTTCACCATCGGCGCTGTGGCGAAGGAGACCGGTTCAAAGCTCGAAGTGATCACGCCTTCCGATCCCGCTCAACGCGGATGCCAACTCAGTGTGCTCGCCCACGGGAAAGGGCGCGGCCTTTTCGATGCGCTCACCGAACGCGGCGTTGTTGCGGATTGGCGCGAACCGAATGTCATCCGTGTGGCGCCCGTCCCGATGTACAATTCGTTCGAGGACGTATTTCGCTTCGGAATGATCTTGAAACAGGCGTTGCAATGAAGAACATCACCATCGTTGGCGGAGGTCTCGTTGGAAGCTTGCTCGCCATCTTCCTTGCGAAGCGTGGACACAAAGTGAACGTATTCGAGCGGCGCGCCGATCCGCGGACGACGAACGTGTACGCCGGAAGGAGCATCAACCTAGTGGTAAGCCACCGCGGTTGGACGGCCTTGAAGGCAGCTGGGGTGAATGAAGTGGTGGAGCGGATCGTGGTGCCCGTGTATGCGCGCATGATGCACGACCGCGATGGTCTACTCACGCGCGTGCCGTACTCCATTGAGAACCGGGCGATCCATTCCGTGTCGCGCGGCGAACTGAACAAGGTGCTGTTGAGCGAAGCGGAGAAGATGCCCAACGTGCATCTGCATTTCCACGAGCAATGCGTGGATGTGGACCTGGACAATGCGCGTTGCACCTTCAAGAATGATATCACCGGCGCCACCGCCAGCATCAAGGCCGATCTGGTCTTCGGTGCCGATGGCGCACCCAGCGCGGTGCGGCAGGCGATGGCGCGCGGCCGGTTCAATTTCAGCCAGGAGTACATCGAGCACGACTACAAGGAAGTTGCCTTCCCTTCCAACGCGGACGGCACGCCGAAGATGGATCCGCAGTGCCTGCACATCTGGCCCCGGCGCTACTATATGATGATGGGCCTCGCCAACCAGGACGGCGGTTTCACCGGTACGCTCTTCATGCCGCACACGGCCTCGGCCGTCATTCCGGAGGCCGGGCGATCGAAGATCGCGGGACCCGGCCATCCGGAATCTCACCAAGGCCCGGGCCCCGCCGTCTACCCCGGTTTCGACACCGTGCGCACCGAGGCCGAGGTCACAGCCTTCTTTCAAACGCACTTCGCCGATGCGATGTCCATCGTGCCGGATCTCGTGGAGCAATACCTGCGGAACCCACAGAGCAACCTCGCCATCATCCGTTGCGGTCCGTGGACGCACAAGGACAAGGTGGCGCTGATCGGCGATGCAGCACACGCCATCGTGCCCTTCTATGGCGAAGGCATGAACGCGGGCTACGAGGATTGCAAAGTGCTCAACGACCTGCTGAACGAACACGGCGACGACAACTGGACCACCGTCCTCGACGCCTACGGCAAGCAACGCAAGCCCAACGGCGATGCCATCGCGGACCTGAGCATGCGCAACTTCGTGGAGATGCGCGACCTCGTGGCCGACCCGCGCTTCATCCTACGCAAGAAGATCGAGGGTCGACTCCAAGCCAAGCACCCCGATCAATGGCTGCCGCTGTACAGCCAAGTGAAATTCACCGACACGCCATACGTGGATGCACTGCGCGAAGGCCAGCGCCACGACCGCATCATGGAGCAGGTGCTCGCGATGCCGGGGGTGGAGGAGAAGTGGGAGAGTGAGGAGGTGGAGAGGAAGGCGTTGGAGCTTTTGGGTGGATCGCGCTGAGAAGGATGGCCAAGCGACGAACACTAGCCCTGGCACTAGCTGTTGTCATCGTCGGGTGCATTGTATTGTTCAAGGCGTGCTCTATTTCGGATGAGCGCATTCGCCACAACACATGGAAATACTACGACGATTTGCCACCCTGCATGCCCGGCGACTTCCTGCACTTTGACGGTGTGCGGCTCACCCTGCGCAATGACAGCATTTTCCAAGGGAATTCGGCCATTGCGGTTATCGAGTGTGCTTATCACAAGTACTCTGGCAGGGATCGCTTGCTGTTGAGGTGTATTCCCTCGGGCAGGGTCGTGGAGTATGTTGACATTTGAGAGGAACAGTTTATGTCTTTGCAGGCTCTCGCTCGCTCGCGAGGCTCAGCGAAGCGATGGCGAGGACCCTACTCTTAGGTGATCACGACAGACCTTCCACATCAGGTAGCGCCGATGTGATACGTTTATCCCTGCCATGAGCAAGCGCACCAAGCAGACCCCGATCGTCAGCGATGAAATGGTGGTGACCAAGATCCATACGGTGCGGGGCTACAAGGTGATGTTGGACAGTGACCTTGCTGAGCTTTACCAAGTGGAGACTCGTGCGCTGAATCAGGCCATCAAGAGGAACCTGCGGCGGTTTCCGGAGGACTTCATGTTCGCCTTGACCGTTGAGGAGTGGGAGATCTTGAAATCACAAAGTGTGATATCAAGTTGGGGTGGTCGCAGAAAGCTTCCGCTGGTGTTCACCGAGCAGGGAGTGGCCATGCTATCGAGCGTGTTGAACAGCGAGACGGCGATCGATGTCAACATCCAGATCATCCGTGTGTTCACACGAATGCGTGAACTGCTCTCCACGCACAATGAACTCCTGCTCCAATTGGAAAAGCTGCGCGGTACGGTCGGTCACAACAGCCGGGACATCAAGGTGATCTTCAAACTGCTGAAGAGGATGCAGGAGGAAGAACGCAACCGTGCCTTGTTGGCACAGATCCCTAAGAACCTGTTTGCATAGTGTGGTGTTGAGAACTGATGGAGCTGGGATCTTGACTTGTTGCTGAATGATCGATCCATTCGTAGCGGTGTAGAAAAGCACCGTTCACCATGGGATACAGAAGCGATCTGACGCGCGCGCAATGGGAATTGCTGGAACCCTTGCTGCTGGGATCCAAGAAGAAGCCTGGCCGCCCCTTGAAGCATGAGCTACGGCAGGTGGTGAACGGGATCCTGTATGTGAACAAGACCGGTTGTCAATGGCGCCAGGTACCTGAAGAGTTCGGGAACTGGATCACTTTGTACTTCCAGTTCAAGCGCATGCGTGAGCGCGGTGTTTGGGACCAGGTGCTCACCACGCTGCGCGAACGAGCACGGGAACGCGCCGGGAAGCGGGCCACGCCCACTGTGGCGATCATTGACTCCCAGAGCGTGAAGACCACGCTAAAAGGGGGCACCGGGGGTATGACGCGGGCAAGAGGACCAAAGGCCGTAAGCGCCACATAGCCGTGGATACGATGGGCAACCTGTTGACCGTGGTGGTGCATTCAGCGGGCATACAGGATCGCGCAGGGGCTCGTGCGGTGTTGATCCGTTTGCACTGCGCCTTCACCACGATCAAGACCGTGTTCGTGGATGGTGGATACTCCGGCGTGCTGATCGACTGGACCTTGGCCATGTTCGGCTGGACCATGCAAGTGGTGAAGCGGACCGAGCAACACAAGTTCGTGGTACTTCCCAAACGCTGGATCGTGGAGCGAACACTCTCGTGGTTGGGCTGGTCCCGCAGGCTATCCAAGGACTATGAGGTGCTGCCCTGCAACGCCGAGGCCTTTGTCCAGATCGCCATGATACACTTGTTGCTCAGGCGCGCAACTCGATAATGCAAACAGGTTCTAAGAAGCAGCCAGCCATCGGGTTCAAACGTGGGAAGTAGGGTACGGTCGTTACCCCTCTACTCATCTTCGGAACGACAATGCCGTACGTCGCGCACGCGGATCTTCGATCTGTACTCAGCTAGCGCCGATGTGATACGTTCATCCCCGTCATGAGCAAGCGCACGAAGCAGGCCCCGATCATCAGTGATGAAGTGGTCGTAAGCAGGATCCACACAGTGCGTGGCTGCAAGGTGATGTTGGACCGTGACCTTGCCGAGCTCTATGGTGTCCCGACCAAGGCGCTCAAGCAGGCCGTCCGGCGCAATGCCGAACGCTTTCCCGATGATTTCATGTTCGAGATGAGCAAGGAGGAACTTGAGCATTGGAGGTCACAGATCGTGACCTCCAATCCAGGTGACCGGATGGGCCTGCGCTATCCACCCTACTGCTTCACCGAGCACGGTGTACTGATGCTCTCCAGCGTGCTGAACAGCGCTGCGGCGATCGCGGTGAATATCCAGATCATCAGGGCGTTCGCCAAGATCCGTGAACTGCTCGCAAACCACAAGGACCTGTTGCTCGCATTGGAGAAGCTGCGCAATACGGTCGGTCACAACAGTCGGGACATCAAGGTGATCTTCAAGCTGCTGAAGCGCATGCAAATGGAGGAACACAACCGGGCCCTGCTGGTTCAGGTGTCGAAGAAACGCCCGGCCATCGGGTTCAGATCCGGGAAGTAGGGCGATGCAGGGCTGACCCCCTTCCTTTGGCACAGTGTCCACCGATCCCGAATTCAGAGAAGTCTATGAGCGCCATGCCCGCATGGTGTTCAACCTCTGCCTGAACTATGTGCAGAACCGGCAGGATGCGGAGGAGGTGACGCAGGACGTCTTCGTGAAAGTGCATGACGGCATGGGCGAGTTCCGCGGCGAAGCGGCAATGCGCACCTGGATCTACCGCATCGCGATCAACAGTTGCCTGGATCGCATCAAGGCAGCGAAACGCGCGAAGCGCTCGGTGTGGAGCATGCTTGGTTTTACGGGCGATGAAGCGGACCGGATCGCCGACACGGCCTTTGATCACCCCGGCGTGCATTTGGAGCAGCGCGAAGCGACCGAGCGGATATTTCAGCGGATCAACAAGTTGCCCGCGCAACAGAAGACCGCTCTGTTGCTGAAGACCATGGAAGGCCTCTCGCAGAACGAGGTGGCCGAGGTCATGGGTACGAGCCCGAAGGCGGTGGAATCCCTGCTTTCACGGGCACGGCAGCAGATGAAGAAAGAACTGGAGAACGAAGGATGAGCCGATCAACGTCGTCAAACCACCGAAGCGATGGAAGAAGAACGGATCAATGAGTTGTTAGGCAGCGTGGAGCGTGTGGATGCGCCACCCTTCCTGTTCACGCGGATCGAGGCGCGGATCGCAGCCCGACAAGAGTCGCGCCCTTCACGGTCATGGGTGCTCGCGACCAGCATGGTCATGGTGATGCTCTTGGCGGTCAATTCCTATGTGCTGTTCGGCGGTAGCGGCAATTCGAAAGCCGGGGTCAAGCAACTTGCCGACGGAATGAACATGGGCGCTTCCAATCAACTGTACCATGACTAAGGTGAAGCTCCTCGGTGTAGCTGTGGTGGTGCTGGTGTTGTTGAATGTCGGCACATTGGCCATGTTGTTGAAGGGTCGTCACGGGCATTCTGGGCCACCGAACCGTGAAGGGCCCAAGGCCATCATCATTGAACGCTTGCACTTCGATGCGGAACAAGTGAAGGCCTACGATGAGTTGATCGCGCACCACCAAGTAGCGATCCGCGCCAGCGATGCGGATATGGAGACAGCGCGCGGTGCGCTCTACCAGGAACTGAAGAGCCCCACCAGTTCAGCGAAGGACTCCCTCCTGAATGTGCTCGGCAATGGGCAGCGGACGATCGAGGCCACGCACTTCGCGCACTTCGAGGCGCTGCGTTCGTTGTGCCGTCCGGATCAGCGCGCGGACTTCGACTTGCTGGTCGATGACCTCGCTGGCTACTTTTCGCATTCGACATTGGGTGAGCGCCCACCGCCACCGCGCGACTAGATCATGTTGCGCCCGGTTTGCTTATCGGTGCTGCTGTGCTTCCTCCTCCCTTGCACGGGGCAGGATGCAACGTTCATCAAGCACGTAGGCTTCGTTCCGGTCTTCAGTAAGGAAGCACTGCAGCTGCATCAGGCCGTAAAGTTGGCAGATGGAACACCGGTGACCATCGATCGATTGCGCTTCTATGTCAGCCAAATCACGTTGCACGGCCAAGGCAGGACCAGCTTTGTGGACCCGGCGTGTCACTTGATCGATGCGGAAATTCCTTCATCGCTCGAAGTAGCGTTGATGGTTCCACAAGGGATCCACGTCGACTCGATCTCCTTCCTCTTGGGCATCGATAGCCTCACCAATGTGAGCGGTGCCTTCGGCGGCGACCTCGATCCCACCAAGGGCATGTACTGGGCGTGGAACAGCGGCTACATCAATTGGAAACTGGAAGGCACTTGCACGAAGTGCGAGACGTTGAAGAACCAATTCGAGTTCCACTTGGGTGGCTACTTGCCGCCGTACTTCAATGCGCAACGGATCGGGTTCGCTGTGCCCGCTCAAGGACCGATCGCCATCGATGTGGACGTTGCTGCATTCCTTGAACGAGCAAAACCCGGTGAGCGCTGTGCGATCATGTCCCCAAGCAAGGAAGCGGTTGAATTGGCGCGCGTGGCTGCGTCGGTTTTCAGCATCGCGGACCATGACTGAACGTTCGACCTGCAATGTTGTGTTGAAGAAGTGTCGGGCTACCGCCGTCCGCTTCAGCGGACACCTCTGCGGCATTTCCCGTCCCAGTACTCCTATTCTTTCTCTGCGCTTCTTCGCGTCTTGGCGCCTTTGCGGTTACTCTTTCATCTCTGCATTTCAGCGATCACCCTTCTCCCGAACAAAACCCGTTCTCGCAGCAGTTCTTCTGTTCGTGCTCATCGCTGCCACCACCCAGCACCCCGAACCGGTGCAACTGAAGATCCCCGCAGGATGGCCGGCCCCCACCTACGACTTCTCAAAGAACCCCTTGACCAAGGAAGGCATCGCCCTTGGCCGCAAGCTCTTCTACGACCCCATCCTCTCAGTGGACAGCATCGTGTCGTGCAGCAGCTGCCACTTGTCCTACACCGCATTCACCCATGTGGACCACGCCGTGAGTCACGGTATCCGCGACCGCATCGGCACGCGCAATTCACCGGCGTTGATGAATCTGGCTTGGAGCGGTTTGTTGATGTGGGACGGCGCGGTGAACCATTTGGATGTGCAAGCGCTTGCCCCGATCGCGCACCCGGACGAAATGGGGGAGGACATCGCCCATGTTGTAGAGAAGCTTCGTCGCAGCGGTCGTTATCCCGGTTTGTTCTACGACGCGTTCGGCGATGCCACGATCACCGGAGAGCGGATGTTGAAGGCACTTTCGCAATTCGAACTGACGCTGATCTCCGCCAATTCGAAGTACGACCGAGCGCAAGCAGGCTTGGAGACCTTCACCGATCAGGAGGCAAGTGGCTACCGGATCTTCAAGGCCCACTGTATCGCTTGCCACCGCCCACCGTTGTTCACCACCGGTGCGTTCGCGAACAACGGGTTGGCAGTTGACACGGTATATCACGACCTCGGTCGTATGAAGATCACCGGCGACCCAACGGACTCGTTGAAGTTCAAGATCCCTACACTTCGCAATGTCGAGTTCTCCTTTCCGTACATGCACGACGGGCGCTTCAAAAGTCTTCGCCAAGTGATCGATCATTACGCGGAAGGATTGGTGCAGGGCAGGACGCTGGCTCCTGAGTTGCGTGATGGGGTGACCCTGAGCAAGAATGAACGCACCGACCTTGTCGCCTTTCTGCTCACGCTGAGCGATCGTGAATTCTGCTTCAACCCCGATCATGCCTTTCCGCGCGAGTGAACCATGCGCCGCGAAGGATGTCCCAACGAATGTCGTCCAACGACCGAAACCAACCGCATAGAACCAGCCCTCATGAAACGATCGCTTCTCTCCACGTTCGCTACCGTTAGTGTGTTGATGGCCTCTGCCCAACTCGGGCCGAACGTCACCGATTGGTTGTTCAACACCACCAACATCATGGGACGGCATTACGTGGCGGGGAATTCGACACCTGTTCAAGATGCGATCCTGGCCAACGTGCAGCAAGTGGACTACTCTGCGAATTGGGCGTATGTGCATACCCACGGCATACCGGCCTACATCACTGGTCCCTTCCTTGATGGCAATCCATCGCTCGCCACGGACCGGAATGCGATCTTCAAGTTCCCGCGGAACCCGGTGCAGAACACCGGTACGGCCACGGCTACCACAGGAGGTAACATCGGCGTGTTCATCAATGGCGTGGCGCTGTTCGATTACCGGGATGGCGTGGCATGGAACGCGACAACGAACGCCTTATGTGGCGGGCCGGGTAATCCGACCTGCCCCGGCGGTCCGGGCGCAACGCAGGCTTGGAACCGTGATGCGATCCCAGCCGAACGCGCGGGCTTCGATTGTTCCAAGGCGCACCCGGCCATGGGCAACTACCACCACCACCAGAACCCGAGCGCCTTCAACCTGGACCTCGTGGTGATCTCCAATGTGTGCGACCTCTATGCGGCAGATGGCTTGTATGCGATCGATGCTGCGCAGCATTCGCCGCTGCTCGGTTTCGCCTATGATGGCTTTCCGATCTACGGTGCTTACGGTTACGCGAACACGGACGGCACCGGCGGAGTGGTGCGCATGCAGTCGAGTTACCAGCTGCGCAGCATCACGGTCCGGAATACTTCACCCACCGGACAGAGCGTAACGAACGGCGCGCCGATCAACACCACATATCCACTCGGTTACTTCCGCGAGGACTACGAGTTCATCTCGCACCCTGAGCCCTACTACATGGATGTACACAACGGCCGATTCTGTGTGACACCCGAATACCCCGGTGGCACCTACGCGTACTTCTGCACCGTTGACGCGAACTGGAACTCCGCCTACCCATACGTTGTGGGACCCACATTCTATGGTGTGGTCTCTGCGAGCAACGTCACTTCGATCTCCGAATCCGCCACGACATTCAACCCGCTGACGGTGGGTGTGCCGGAGAGTGCGAACGTGTCATTTGCGGTGAACGTGTTTCCCAATCCGGCGAGCGATCTGATCGCGATCCAGATCAACGGTATCGTGCGGGAGGATGTGGACATGAGCCTCTATGATATGGGCGGCAAGGAAGTGCGCCACGCGATCATTGCGCAGGGCAGTACGATCTGGCACTTGGATACGCGCACGTTGTACGACGGCACCTATGTCGTGCGCATCGGCACCGGTGCGAATGCTGTATCCAAAGTGGTACAGGTGATCCACTGATCGGATCTCATCGTAGCGAAGGCCGCATCGGGATCACCCGGTGCGGCCTTCTTCTTGGTCCTTGCCACCGGAACCCACATCATAGGGTTGACACTTTCGCGAGGTGTTCGCCGTTCTCCAAGCATGGATCATCACACTTTCGCTGGGTGAAGTACATCGTGCTACTGCTCGTACTCTGTGCTGCCGTCTCTGAGGCCGAAGGGCAGCGCCTGTTCGAGCGCAAACGTCCCGACATCATTCCGCTTGACGGCTCGGCGAAGCGCATCGGTTGGTTCGTGGAACCGGGGATCACCTATACGTTGCCGCGTTTCAAGAACGATGAGGAAGAGGTCTTCCGTTCTGGTGATACTTCATACACGGCCACATACGATCCCAATGGTCGGTTGGGCTTCTACATCGGTGCGGGCGCCACCTGGTTCACGCGCGATCCGGTGATCGTGGACTACTTCGATCTCGGGCTGGCATACAAGAACCTGCGCGGATCGGAATCTTACGAGAGCACGTTGGTCAGGGCGGACTCATCCGCCACTTTCAACGGCGACGGCACTTTCGCGGAGCGCTTTGTAACGCTGAGCGCGAACGCGAACAAATTCATTCAGGTCCGCGACTACCAGTTCGTTCAACTAAGCCTCGGCGCGAACGCGGATTACCGCATCGGCAGCCGCTACGATCACGCCGGTGATCCGATTCTGAACGAGCACGACTTCCCGCCGGACCTCATCGGACAACTCCACTTCAAGGTGGGCTACGGCTTCAAACTGCGAAGCAAGTTGCTGGTGATCCCGGCCATCGAAACACCCATCTTCAGTGTGGTGCCCGAAGACCAAGGCTTTGGCAAGTTGCAGTGGTTCAGCAGCACATACCGTCCGCTGATCCTCACGGTGCGCTTCCTCTTCCTGCGCGCGCGCAACGGATTCGATTGCCCGCCGCCGATCAAGCACAAGGGCGAGATCAAGACCTACAAGCAGGACGGGTATCACCCGTGAAAAACAGTCGCCAGTAGGCAGGGGCAGGCGGCAACGAACATCCGTCGCCAATTGCATTCACCTACCGCAGGAAAGGATTCTTCTGCTTCTCGCGTCCGATGGTGGTTTCCGGACCGTGGCCGCTGTATACGATGACGTCATCACCCAAAGGGAAGAGTTCCTCGTGGATGCTGCGGATCAGGGTATCCATATCGCCGCCCGGCAGATCGGTGCGGCCGATGCTATCGCGGAAGAGTACATCGCCAACGATCACGAAGCCGTCCGCTTCACTGAAGAGGGCAATGTGTCCGGGGAATGGCCCGGTACGAATAGCACTTTCAATTGTTGTCCGTCGAATTCGATCGGATCCTTCGGGTCGATGAAGTGCAGGGGTTCCGGCGATGCCTCGCAATGCACGCCGTACAATTCACCTTGGCGCGGCGCGGCTTTCAGCAAGGGCAGGTCGGCGCGATGCACCTCAGGCGTGAGGCCGTATTTCTTGTTGGCCCATGCGCAGCCGAGTACGTGGTCGATATGTGCATGGGTGAGCACAAGACGGACGGGGGTAAGCGCGTTGTCCGAAAGCCAGGTCTCCAACTCACGCTCCTCGGCGGTATTCCAACAACCGGGGTCGATCAGGATGGCTTGGCCATTGGCATGCAGCACATAGGTATTCTCCTGAAAGGGGTTGAAGGTGAAGGCCGTTACAGCGATCATGGAAGGAATTGACGGAACTTCGCACCAGTGCTCGTCCGGCAAGGGCGGCCAAAGTAGCTATCTTCAACTCGTGCCTTTCCGTTCCGCGCACCGCTTTCCGCTCGTCATCCTGACCGTGTTGCTGCTGTCTTCACAGGCGGCGGCGCAGTTCTATTCGGGCTCACAACAGGAGTACGGCAAGAACCGCGTGCAGTACCAGGATTTCCTCTGGCAGCAGTACCGCTTCCAGAACATGGAGGTCTTCTTCTACAAGGAAGGCCGCGATCTGGCGCGCTACACCGCACAAGCAGCCCAGCGCCACTTGAAGGAGTTGGAGCGTGATCTCGACTTCACGTTGGACGAGCGCTTGCAGTTCATCGTGTACAACTCGCTCACCGACTTCCGCCAGAGCAACATCGGGCTGGAAGGCATGACCGGCCAGAACAACATCGGCGGCCTTACGCGGATCGTGGGCACCAAGATCTTCGTGTACTACGAGGGCGACCATGCGCTGTTGGACCAACAGATCCGATCAGGCATCGCGCATGTGATCATCGACCAGATGATGTTCGGCGGCAACTGGCGCGAGATGATCCGTAGCGCCACCTTCCTCACGCTTCCGGCGTGGCATACCGAAGGGATCATCAGTTACCATTCCCGGCCATGGAACGCGGAGATGAACAACCGCGTGCGTGATGCGGTGATGACCGGTCGCTTCGACAAGTTCAACCGGCTGGAAGGGGATGATGCACGGCTGGCCGGACACATGATCTGGCGCTACGTGGCCGATGTGTACGGTCCGGGTGTGATCCCGAACATCCTCTACATGACGCGCGTGAGCCGCAACGCGGAAAGCGGTTTCCTCTTCGTGCTGGGAGTTTCATTGAAGACGCTCACCAAGGAATGCTTGGCCTACTACAAGGCGAAGTACGCCGAAGAGGACCGCTTCCGGCAGGACATCGGCTTGGAGCCGCTGAAGATCAAGACACGGAAACACCGGGACTATGCGCAGTTCAAGCAAAGTCCGGATGGCCGTTGGTTGGCGTGGACCAGCAATGAGATGGGACAGTACAAGGTGTGGGTGATGGAAGTGGCCACGGGTAAGGTGCGGCGGATCGTGAAAGGTGAGAAGAAGCTGGACCGCATCGTGGACCGCAGCTATCCGGTCCTCGCGTGGCATCCCGGCAGCAAGGCCCTGAGCTATGCGATCGAGCGCAAGGGCGAGCTGTACTTGCGCACGTGGACCTTGGATGACAACAAGACCACACAACGTCCGGTGTTGCAACTGGAGAAGATCCTGAGCATGGCGTACAGTGCCGATGGGCGCAACATGGTGTTCAGCGCCGTGCGTGATGGCCGGACGGATCTCTACCTCTACTATGTGATCGGCAACCGGCAGGAGCAACTCACCGATGACCAGTACGACGATCTCGATCCGGGTTTCGTGGATGGCGACCGGCGCATCATCTTCAGCAGCGACCGCACCGAAGACACCTTGCGCACCTTCAAGGACGTACACCTGATCAACGGCAACAAGGACATCTACTTGTTGGATGTGGAAACGCGCAGCAGGATCCTGACGCGCTTGAGTGCGACGCCCGGCGTGAATGAAACGCAACCCTTCCAATGGGACAGCGCGAGCTACACCTACCTCGCGGATGTGGATGGGATCCTGAACCGGTTCCGGGTGCGGTACGATAGCGTGGTGAGCCAGATCGATACGACCGTACACTATCGCTACTTCATAGTGGATGAACGCTTGAGCGATCTGCGACGATCCATTCTGGAGCAGGACGTGAACAGTGAACGTGGGCGCTTCACCGCGTTGCAATTGAAGGATGGCAAGTACCGCTTCTATACCGGTCGCACCAGCGATGGCCGAACGACGCAAGGTGGTCGCGAGGGATCAAAGCCGGACCAGCGACGACCGGCCACCGCTGGTTCGGTGTCGGATGACATGAGCCCGGTCGTGAAGGTGCCTCCACAGGAGCCGCGGAGCACCGGAGAGGATGCCGTGGACATCCGGCGCTATGTGTTCAGTGATGAAACACCGGGGTCGTTGCCCGTACAACCAACAGCACCTGTCGTAGCCGGACATCCGGTGAAACCGACCACCGTGGATAGCACGGCGCTCCTACCATTCACCTATCCGGAGCAGCGGAACTACAACCTCAACTTCACCGTGGACCAGGTGATCACGCAGGTGGACAACAGTTTCTCCAACCAGTTCTACCAGCCCTTCAGTGGCGAAGCGGGATTGAACCCAGGACTGAGCGGACTCACGCGCATGGGCATCAGTGATCTCTTCGAGGACCAGCGCATTGTGGGCGGCTTCCGACTGGCCTTGGACCTGAACAACAACGATTACCTGTTGACGTACGAGAACCTGAAGCATCGCTTGGACAAGCGCATGACCTTCCAGCGCCAAGTATTTCAGGGCGTGACGCAGACCGGCGTCGTGAAAGTGCAAACGCATCAAGCGCGCTACCAGATCAGTTGGCCGTTCAGCGAATTGGCGAGCGTGCGCGCGTCCGCGATCTATCGCAACGATCGGTACGTGCAACAGAGCATCGATCCGTTGAGCCTCGTGGCACCCAATGCGATGAATAGCACGGCGGGATTGAAGCTGGAGTGGATCTACGACAGTTCCATTCCACGCGGACTCAATTTATGGTCCGGTTGGAAGTTGAAGGTCTTCGGCGAGTACTACCAGCAGATCAAGAAGGGTGGCGACATGGAAGTAGTGGGATTGGATCTGCGCCACTCATTGCGCATCCACCGCGATCTGTTGTGGATCACGCGCCTGTCGGGGAGTTCATCGCTCGGCACCAACAAGCTGATCCATTTCCTCGGCGGCGTGGACAACTGGCTCTTCGCGCAGTACGATCAGAGCATCCCGATCGACTTCTCGCAGAACTATCAATACCAGACCATGAGCGTGCCCATGCGCGGCTTCTTCTACAACGCTCGCAACGGTACCAGCTTCGCACTCTTCAACACCGAATTGCGCGTACCCATCGTCCGCTACTTGATCAATCGCCCGATCCGTTCCGATCTCTTCAATCATTTACAGGTCGCGGCCTTCGGCGATATGGGCGCGGCGTGGACCGGCAGCGATCCCTATTCGCAGGACAACAGTTTCAACCGCATCAACATCTACCGGAACCCGCTCACCATCACACTGAACAGTCGTCGCGAACCGATCATTGCCAGCTATGGATTCGGACTGCGCACACGTCTGCTCGGTTACTTCGTCCGTGCCGATTGGGCATGGGGCATTGATGATGGCGTGGTGCTGCCGCGTGTGTTCCACTTCTCCCTCAGCCTCGATATCTGATGATGGGCATGGATCTACAGACCGTTGGCATACTCATCATCATAGGCCTGCTCGCGGGCATCCTCAGCGGGTTCGTAGGAGTGGGAGGGGGCATCATCATGGTGCCCGCGATGATCTGGCTGCTCGGTTACGATCAGCACCAAGCGCAGGGAACCAGTTTGGCCGTGCTCATGTTCCCGGTGGTCCTTCTGGCCGTCCGGAATTATTGGAAGCAAGGCATGATCGATTGGAAGATCGTGATCGTTATAGCGGTCGCATTCGTTGCTGGCGGATACTTCGGCAGCAAGGGAGCACTCGCACTTCCAGCGGATACCGTGAAGCGCGTCTTCGGTGTGATCATGCTCTTCGTGGCCATCAAGCTCATCCTCGGCAGGTGATGCCTCGGCTCCGCTCGGCATGCAAACCTCGGCTCCGCTCGGTATGAAACCCTCCGCTCCGTTGAAAGCAGAAGTGAAGCGAACGGTCGCCGCTCTTCATGCGGATATGGTGAAATGGCGACGCCATCTGCACCAGCATCCGGAGCTGTCTTTCCAAGAATACAACACGGTTGCCTTCGTAGCGGAACTGCTGAAGAAGGAAGGCATCGAGGTTCGCGAGAACGTCGCGCGTTTGACACCTGATGCAAGAGGCACCGGGCTGATCGCCGTTGTGCGCGGCGAAGCATCCGCGTCCGATCGTTGTTTCGCATTGCGTGCCGACATGGACGCCTTGCCGATCAACGAGGTCGGCAAACCGGACTATTGCTCAACGAACCCCGGCGTGATGCATGCGTGCGGTCACGATGCACACACGAGCATGGTGCTCGGTGCCGGGATCGCCTTGCATAGGATGCGCAAGGAATGGTCTGGCGCGGTGATGCTCGTCTTCCAACCCGGCGAGGAGAAGGAACCGGGTGGTGCTTCGCTGATGGTGAAGGAAGGTGTCCTGGACAACCCGAAGCCATCAGGCATCGTGGGTCAGCACGTCACACCGGAACTCGCTGTTGGAAAGGTTGGTTTCCGAAGTGGAGCCTTCATGGCCGCTGCGGATGAACTCTACATCACCGTGAAGGGCAAAGGCGGACATGCCGCATCACGGCCGAAGCTCGTGGACCCGATCCTCATCGCTGCACGATTGCTCCCTTCGCTCTACGAAGAAGCCGCGAAGGCGGTACCACAAGGCGAACCGATGATCCTGAGTTTCGGCAAGGTCATCGCGAACGGCGCGACCAACATCGTTCCCGACACCGTGGTGATCGACGGCACCTTGCGCACATTCAACGAAGCGCTACGGAACGAACTGCATGCGCTGTTGCCAAGGATCAGTGCGGAGATCGCACAGAGCATGGGAGGTGAGGTTGACTTCCGCTTGGTGAAGGGATCACCTCCGGTGGTGAATGATCCGGAACTCACTTCACGGTTACGTGTTGCGGCGGAGGAATACGTGGGCAAGGAGAATGTGGTCGAGATGGACATCCGCATGGGCGCCGAGGACTTCGCGTACTACGGCCAAGTGATTCCCGCGTGCTTCTATCGCTTAGGCACCGGGAACATTGGAAAGGCGGGAACCACATCCGGGTTGCACCGCGCGGAGTTCGACATTGACGAGGATGCCTTGGCGATAGGGGCGGGGGTGATGGCGTTCAGTGCGATCAAGGAATTGGGAGCATAACTTTCGACCATGACCAGCCTCGCACTCAGAAAGCGGATCATCAGTCTCTTGAATCGACGTAGCGATCCATATCTCCTGCAAGAGGTTCATGATCTACTGGCTGGCGAGATCTCAGCTGATGCACTTCAAAAGCGGATGGAGGCAGGGGTATTGGCGGGAGAAGCGGATATCGTCGCGGGACGCACGATGGGTCTTGCCGCGTTCGAAAAGCGGATCGGAGCTTCGTTACGCGGCAAGGTCGCGGCGAGCAGCGCCAAGAAAAGGAAGACATGATCGTTGTCGTGGCGGAAAAGGCGTGGTCCGATCTGGACCGGGCCTTGGCGCATGTACTCGACCGGTTCGGCCCGGCGACCGCCATGCGCGTGGAGCAGGATGTGATCGCCGCGATCAAGCTGATTCAGAAGTTTCCAAACGGAGGCCAATTGGAACCATGGTTGGAGCATCTCGGAATGCAGCACCGAAGAGTGATCGTCGGCCCGCTGAAGATCATCTACAGGATCCACGGCAAGACCATCTATATCCCGGAGATCTTTGACTCACGAAGAGACCCGGATGACATGAAGGGCTAAGCGAGGAAGCGGCCTTGGCCCTAGCGTCTCTTATCGCACTCCTATATCGTCCACCTCGATCACCGGCTTACCGTCCTTGGTGTGCAATGTGAGTTCCACCATCAGGTCGCTACGGCCACGCGCGGTCCACAGATCGAAGGTCACGGCGAACGCACCGGGCCAATTCCGGACAGCGGTCGCGTTGAGGTTCTTCCAACCAGATTCCGGCGGCATCACCAATGGTTGAGGGAGATCAGTGAGTGCATCCTCGATCGCATCCGCAGAAAACCGAACGCCATTGCTTGCTTCTTCGAGTTCATCGAAGCGCCGCTCCACAAGCAGCTTGCACACGTAGCGCGCAACAAGGGTGAGTTCGTCGGGGCTCATGGTCGATCAGCCGTTATGAGTTGGACATGCGCGAACGAAGAACGGACAACCAACAACCAGTTCTAGTTCGCCACCTCGCTCATGAACTTGATCCGCATCATGCGCAGCTCGATCTCCGAGTAGTCGCCGTCGAACTCCTTGTGCGCGGCTTCGATCTCGTCGGATTCGCTGTTGCGGAAGTAGTCGATGATCTCCTCCTGCACATCGGATTCGAGCATGCTGTTCAACTGGTAGTTGATGTCCAGCTTGGTGCCACTCATCACGATGCTCTCCAGTTCGGTGAGCAGATCGGGCATCGACAGGTTCCTGCTGCGCGCGATGGATTCCAGCGGCAGCCGCTTATCGATGTTCTGGATGATGTGGACCTTGTTCCCGCTCTTGTTCACCACGTTGCGGACCACCACTTCCTCCGCGCGTTCGATCTCGTTCTCCTCCACGTAGCTGGCGATCGCCTCAATGAAAGGCTTGCCGAACTTCTGTGCCTTGCCGGGGCCGACACCACTGATCTGCGTGAGCTCCTCGATGGTGATCGGGTAGCGGATCGTCATCTCCTCCAATGCGGGATCCTGGAAGAGCACCCACGGTTGCAGTTTCAATTTGTGCCCTTGTTGTTTCCGCAGGTCCTTCAGGATCTGCATCAAGCGCTCATCGGCGACCGCTCCGACACGCGCGATCGGTTCGTCCTCACCACCGCCTTCGTAATCACTGTAGTCGCGCTCCTTCACGAACTTCACGGAGACGGGCTTCGCGAGGAACTTCTTGCCGGATTCGGTCAGGCTCAAGTTGCCATAGGTCTCGATGTCCTTGTGCAGGTAGCCGCCCACGACCGCTTGGCGCACGATCGCCATCCAATGGTGGAGGTCCTTCTCGTCGCCTTCGCCGTAGACCTTCAGCTTGTCGCCTTTGTAGTTCTTGATCTCGCTGGTCTCGGTACCGGTGATCAGGTCGCAGATGAACTTGGCGCGATGCCGCTCCTTGCTCTCCTTCACGGCGCGCAGCACCATGGCGAGGTCATCCTTGCCTTCGAACTGTTCACGCGGGTTGAGGCAGTTGTCACACTCTTTGCAATTCGGCGTGGGGTAGTGCTCACCGAAGTAGTACAGCAGGTACCGTCGACGGCACATGCTGGTCTCCGCGAAGCTCACGGTGTCCGCCAGTAGTTGGCGACCGATCTCCTGCTCCGCCACCGGCTTGCCTTGGAGGAACTTCTCCAGCTTCTCGATGTCCTTGTAACTGTAGAAGGCCACGCAGCGTCCTTCGCCACCATCGCGTCCGGCACGCCCGGTCTCCTGGTAATAGCTCTCCAGGCTCTTCGGGATGTCATGGTGGATCACGAAACGCACATCGGGTTTGTCGATGCCCATACCGAATGCGATCGTGGCCACGATCACATCCACATCCTCCATGAGGAACTGGTCCTGGTGGCTGGCGCGCTGGCCGGCATCCATTCCAGCGTGATACGGCAAGGCCTTGATGCCGTTCACGTTCAGCATCTGGGCCATCTCCTCCACCTTCTTGCGGCTGAGGCAATAGATGATCCCGCTCTTGCCGTTGTGTTGCTTGATGAAGCGGATGATCTCACGGCCGACGTCCTTCTTCGGGCGGATCTCGTAATTCAGGTTAGGCCGGTTGAAGCTGGCCTTGTACACCGTTGCGTTCGGGATGTCGAGGTTCTTCAGGATATCCTCCTGCACCTTCTCCGTGGCCGTGGCTGTGAGCGCGATCACGGGTACACCGGTGATCTCGTTGAAGATCGTCCGCAACCGGCGGTACTCCGGGCGGAAGTCGTGGCCCCACTCGCTGATGCAGTGTGCCTCGTCGATGGCGAAGAAGCTGATCTTGATGTCGCGCAGGAATTCGACGTTCTCCTTCTTCGTCAAACTCTCGGGTGCCACATAGAGGATCTTCGTGCGGCCCTTGGTGATGTCCTCCCGTACTTGAAGTGCCTCGTTCCGTGTGAGCGAACTGTTCAGGAAATGTGCGATGCCTTCAACGTCGCTGAAGCCGCGCATGGCATCCACCTGGTTCTTCATCAGGGCGATCAACGGGCTCACCACGATCGCGGTGCCCTCCATCATGAGAGCTGGCAATTGATAGCACAGGCTCTTTCCACCGCCCGTGGGCATGATCACGAACGTGTTCTTTCCATCCAGGACACTTTGGATGACGGCCTCCTGTTCGCCTTTGAATTTCTTGAACCCGAAGAATTGCTCAAGCGCCTCACGGGGCTTCATATCGACATTGATCATTTGCATGGAAAGGGAGCGAGAAATAGTTGAATGCTTAAATGTAGGTCATCCAGCGGGATCACAAACTGACATGCTGCCAACCTTCGTTAAGTATTCGTCGAACGTGGAGCATCGTTGAAAAGTGCGCGTCCCTCTCATGCTTGCCAAGACACCCGGCTATCTTTGGCCGGGTCCGCTTGTTGGTGGACCTATCCACCCCACTTGGCGCGAGCAGGCAGCGAAATGACCTTCCTGGAACACTTGGAGGAACTCCGGTGGACCTTGGTGCGATCCGCCATCGCTATCGCCGTCGGCTTCGTACTCGCCTTCGTGTTCAAGACCTTCGTCTTCGAGGATGTGGTGTTGGCCGCGCGTGATCCGCACTTCATCACCTATCGTGGCTTCTGCAAACTCGGCGAATTGTTGAACATGCCGGGCATCTGCATCAGCGAACTGGGATTCACCTTGCAGAACCTGCCGGTCAGTGGGCAGTTCATGACGCACATGACCGTGGCCTTCGTCGCGGGCTTCATCATCGCGTTCCCTTACATCCTCTGGGAGATCTGGCGCTTCATCGGGCCGGGCCTGCGGGAGAAGGAGCGGAAGGCATTGCGGTGGTTCGTGTTCTTCGGTTCCTTCCTCTTCACCTTGGGTGTGTTGTTCGGATACTACATGTTGGCGCCGCTCAGTGTGCAGTTCTTCGGGAACTACCAAGTGAGTCCGAGCGTGGCCAACAACTTCGCGTTGGAGAGCTTCATCGGCATCATCACCCAAGTGACCCTGTGGACCGGCCTGATCTTCGAGATGCCGCTGATCGTTCTTGTCCTTAGCAGGCTTGGGATCATCGGTCCGGCCGTGCTTCGTCAATACCGCCGTCATGCCTATGTTGGCATCCTCTTGATCGCCGCTATCCTCACCCCGCCGGATGTGATCAGCCAATTGATCGTATCCGGACCGCTGATCCTGCTCTATGAATCGAGTATCGGGATCAGCGCACGGGTGCAACGTCGCATGCTGCGTGCTGCGAGATCCCCCTCTAGCGTCGGATGAGGTTGACGATGATTTTTCGCCGCGTTCTTCAGGGTATCGTTCCGGTGCTGCTCACGCTAGCGAGCGTTGGCCAGAACACGGTGGTAAGCGGGAAGATCACGGATGCGAAGACCGGGGAGCCATTGCCCTTCGTGAACATCATCTTCCAGGATAGCCGTATCGGGACGACCAGTGATATGGATGGCAAGTACAGGTTGGAGACGTACTACGCCACGGATTCCCTGATCCTCTCCTTCGTCGGGTACATGCCACGCAGCATCGCGGTGAAGAAGGAACGCACGCAGGTCCTTGATGTGAAGCTGGAGCCGAGTTCCACTTCACTGGCTGAGGTGGTGATCAAACCATCCGGTGAGAATCCAGCGTTCGCGGTCCTGCGCAGGGTGATCCGCAACAAACCGGTGAACAACCGCGAAAAGCTGGCGGCGTACCAGTATGAAGCCTACAACAAGATCGAGTTCGACCTGAACAACATCACCGAGGAGTTCACGAAGAAGAAATTGTTCAAGCCCTTCGCCTTCATCTTCGACAACATCGATAGCACGGATGCGAAACCGTCGCTCCCCATCTTCATGACGGAGAGCCTGTCCGACATCTACTACAGGCAGCAACCCAGAACGCAGCGCGAGCACATCAAGGGGACCAAGGTGAGCGGGATCGAGAACGAGAGCATTGGGCAGTTCATGGGTGATATGTACCAGAACGTGAACATCTACGAGAACTTCCTCGTGATCTTCGGCAAGAACTTCGTCAGTCCCATCGCCGATGGCGGTAAGGGGTTCTACGACTACTACCTCACCGATAGCCTGTTCGTGGGGAAGTACTGGTGCTACCGGCTCGATTTCAAGCCGAAGCGCGTACAGGAGCTGGCCTTCACCGGAACGCTATGGATCAACGACACCACGTATGCCGTGCGGCGCATCGAAGCGGGTATCGCACAAGGTGCGAACCTGAATTTCGTGCAAGGCTTCTGGGTGAAGCAGGAATACGATCAAGTGGAGAGAGAGGTGTGGATGCTGGTCCGCGATGAACTGGTGGTGGACATCAACATCATCAAGGATACCGGGAAGCCGAACAAGACCGCAGTGCAGGGTTTCTACGGTCGGCGCACGGCCACCTACAAAGATTTTGTGATCAACGAGCCGAAGCCAGCGGAGTTCTACGCGGGTGCCGACCAGGTGGTGATGAAGATCGATCCGCTGAGCCTCGGCGCCGATTACTGGGACACGCACCGCCACGTGCAGCTGACCAAGAAGGAGAACACGATCTACCATATGGTGGATACCATGAAGACGATCCCACGATTCCGCACGTACGTGGATATCGTGAGCACGATCATCAGTGGGTACTACGAACACGGCGACTTCGAATACGGTCCCTACTTCACCACCTTCAGCTTCAACCAGGTGGAAGGCGCGCGCTTCCGCTTGGGTGGCCGGACCAGTAACCAATTCAGCAAGTGGGTGGAGTTCGACGGCTATGCGGCGTACGGCACCTTGGACGAGCGTTTCAAGTTCGGGTTCGCAACGCGGGGCTTCATCAGCAAGGAGCCACGGCTGTTGTACCGGTTGGGGTACAAGCATGACATCGAGCAGCTCGGCCAGAGCGTGAACGCGTTCCGGAACGACAACATACTTGGCAGCATCTTCCGCGTGAACCCGAACAACAAGTTGACGGACGTGGAGCAGTGGCGCGCGAGCCTGGAGCGCGAGTGGATCACCGGGTTCACCAATGAGGTGATGGTCCGATACCGGACGCTCCAACCGTTGGGATCGTTGAGGTATGAGAAGTTGAGTGATGGACTCATCATCCAGAATGTGAACAGCATTCGCACGGCGGAGATCTCCCTCAATACACGCTTCCTCTACCATGAGACGTTCGTGAGCGGCGAGTTCGATCGCTTGAGCGTGGGCTTCAACAAGTACCCGACTCTTGAACTGCACTTGGCGTACGGAGCACCGGGGTTATTGAACAGCGACTACGAATACACCAAGGTGGTGGGCCGGATCTACAAGCGCTGGCAATTGGGCCCGTTGGGCTGGACACGTACCACGCTCGAAGGCGGGAAGATCTGGGGCACATTGCCCTATCCCTTGCTCACGATCCACAGCGGGAACGAGACCTTGTACCTTGATGACGTTTCCTTCAACACCATGCGCTTCTTCGAGTTCATCAGCGACCGCTACATCCAGTTCACTGCGGAACATCATTTTGAAGGCGCCTTCTTCAACCGCATACCCTTGCTCCGCCGGTTGAAGTGGCGCGAAGTGGCGGTCTTCAAAGGTGTGGCTGGTGACCTGGACTACAAGCACTTCAATGAACTGCTGCTCCTGCCGAACATGTATTCACTGGACCGTGGACCGTACATGGAGGCGAGTGCGGGGATCGAGAACATTTTCAAGGTCCTGCGGACGGACATCATCTGGCGCTTGCGTTACAACGACCATCCGGGTACATCGCCCTTCGCGATACGGGCCAAGATCTACATCAACTTCTAGCGATGCTGCGCACCGAGAACATCGTCAAACGCTACAAACGGCGCACGGTCGTCGGTGGCGTGAGCGTGCAAGTGGACCAAGGTGAGATCGTGGGTCTGCTCGGCCCGAACGGTGCGGGGAAGACCACCACGTTCTACACCATCGTGGGCCTGGTGAAGCCGAATGAAGGGCGTGTGTTATTGGACGATACCGAGATCACCGATCTGGCGATGTACAAGCGCGCCAAGCTTGGGATCGGTTACCTGCCGCAGGAAGCGAGCGTGTTCCGCAAACTCACTGTGGAGGACAACATCCGCGCGATCCTGGAGATGAGCGGCAAGAGCAAGCAGGAACAAGCCGAAAAACTGGAGACCTTGCTCGATGAGTTCGGGTTGCAACATGTGCGCAAGAACATGGGCGATGTCCTCAGTGGCGGCGAACGACGGCGAACGGAGATCGCCCGCGCCTTGGCCACCGAGCCGCGCTTCATCCTGCTCGATGAACCCTTCGCTGGCGTGGATCCGATCGCCGTGGAGGACATCCAAGGCATTGTGAGCAAGTTGAAGAGCAAGAACATCGGCGTGCTCATCACGGATCACAATGTGCAGGAGACTTTGAGCATCACGGATCGCGCGTACCTGCTCTTCGAGGGCAAGATCCTGAAGCAAGGCACGGCGGAGGAACTCGCGGCGGATGAGACCGTGCGCAAGGTGTACCTCGGACAGAACTTCGAGCTACGACGCGCGAAGCTGTGATCGCGATAGGTGACGGTCAGCGAGAAGGGACGCCGCGATGATCACGACTGAAGCCACGAGGTATTCGTGAAAGAGATTGTCCGCAGGGATCCCTGTTGAAAGCACGAAGGCATAGCGCACGCCGAAGTACACCGCGATTGCGATCGCTACGAGTATCGCGGCCACGCGTGGTGTTCGCACGAAGGTGAGGAGTGATCGCCAACCTCCGTGACGTTCTATTTCGGCGAAAAGCGCTTTGCCGATCAACGGCCAACCGAGCAGAAGCGGCAGTGCAAGGACGCGTGCCTCCCGTGCCTTCGCAGCGATCAGCACGAGAAAGGTGTTCAGGAGGAGCGTGAACCAGAACGCGCGCAACCAAAGCTTGTCGGAAGGTGAACACGAACTGCTCCGGCTGAAGCGCCACAGTAGGAATGCCGGTAGCGCGAGCGTCATCACCAAGTAGGACGCCGTTTCAATGGTCATGGTCCAACTGCTGAAGTTGAAGGCGAGCGTGCTCAAGCGGTCGATCGCATCCGTTGTTGATGCACCAACGATCCCGACGTGCGGCAGGTAGAAGAAAAGAAAGCCGGCGAAGAGTAAGCAGGTCGAGCCGATAACCGTGAAGGCTTTGCTCTTGTCGGCGCGCAACAACAAGTACAGAGCAGGAACGAAAAGCAAACTGGTCTCGTGCGCGATCGTCGCGATGGTGAATACCGCGATGCAGATCAAGGTCCTCCTGTGTTGCGCTGCGAGCAATGCACCGATCAACGCCGCGTATTGGATCGGCTCGTCGTAGGTGTACATCGGATCGAACCACGCGAAGAGGACCGTGGGCGAGAGGTGGAAGAAACCTTGCGCGAACAGCGCTTGCCCATTCGTGGATCCGACCTCCACGGCCAACCGGAACACAAGAAGTCCTGTGAAGAAGAACAGCAGGAAGCCAAGTCCGATGAAACCTTCCTTCGGCGGTATGCCCACTTCGTGCAGCGCCTCCACACACCATGTCGTCAGCGGTCGGCGGCGAAAGGAAATGTCCTTGCCCGACCCGTGGTCATCGATCATCGTTTCGATGTAATCCTTAGCGAGGGGCTGGCCATCCCAGGTCTGCGCGCCCCGGTTCAGCATGGTCACCCAGATCGACGCGAAGTGCAAGGCGAGCGAGAGCGCGGTGAGCACGAGCCCGAGCAGGATGCTCTTCTTCATCGCGCGGCGCTCACCCATCCCGACAAACTTAGAGGCGAAGCAGACGACCGTAACGCCGGAAGCACAAGGAACGAGTGCTATCCGGCGTCTCACAAAGGAAATTGGAGAGACTCCGGATAGCCCGCTGCGCGGATCTTCCGGAGTGACGTACGGTCGATGATCACCCCAACTCCTCCACGGAGAACGAGAACTTCTCCATGATCTGGTTGGCCAGCAGCTTCTTGCAGGCCTCGTCCACCTTGGCTTCGGCGGCTTTCTTGTCCTTGGCCTCCACGTGCAGGGTGATGTGCTTGCCGATGCGCACGCCAGTGATCTCGGGCAGGCCGAGGTTCTGCATGCTGCCGCTCACCGCCTTGCCTTGCGGGTCCAGCAGGTTGTCGTGGGGCATCACATCGATGGAGGCGCGGTAGTTCTTCATGGGAGGAGGTACCGCAAAGGACGCGAAGGACACAAAGGGGAACGCATGGATCCCTTCGTGTTCTTTGTGCTCTTTGCGGTCAAGTTCACTGGGTTTTTGGGAAGAGCTTGCCCCACAGCGGGCTGAGCAGGTACAAAAGTAGGATCAGCGGAACAGCGAGGATGCCGTACAGAAGAAGTAGGCAGATACCAATTGCAAGTAGGCAGTAGATCACCTCGTTGCCCTTCCACTTCATGTGCTTGAACTTGAGGGAGGGGAGAGGGATGGAGGAGAGCATGAGAACACCGAGGACAAAAGCGGTCAACAGTTTGGCCGATTGATCCCCCGCTAGAAGGCTGAGCAATGAAGCAAGGTTATCTGAAAGAGGACCGATGTTGTTCATGTGTACCGTGGAGGCTACTCCGATGGAGGCCCAGAACATGGCATTGGCGGGCGTGGCCAATCCTAGGAATCCGTTTGATTGGCGCGTGTCAATATTGAACTTGGCCAGACGCCAGCACGATGCGGTCACAATTAACAGGGCGATTGTAATGGCGATACCATAGTGCTGGCCAAGGAATGGTGCGAAGGCGGGCTCAATGACCTCTCGATGACAACTCAATTCATGTTGACGAGCAAGCATAGGATCGATTGCGGCAATAATCCCCGGCGCCACCCCGAACGTCACCATATCCGCCAAGCTGTCCAGTTGCTTGCCGAACTCACTTCCCCCGCCGAGGGCACGTGCCGCCCACCCGTCCAGCACATCGAAGGCCGCGCCAGCGAACACCAGCCAACACGCAAGTGTTAGCTGTCCTTGGGAGGCCAGAAGGATGGAAGCGACGCCGCAGGATAGGTTCGCCGTGGTAAGAATGTCGGGTATCCTTGGCAGTCGGGGCATCAACGGGCCGAAGTTGGGATAATTTCGGGGCAATGATCGGGGCCACCCGCCGTTGGAAGCTGCGTCTAGAATATGACCGAATGAAGAACGTGAGTTTGAAGGGAATGCGCAGCCCGTGGGTTGTGATCGGATGCCTCCTTGCCGGAGGTGTGGCTGCACAGGATGCACCCAAGTACAGCAACGAGTTCTTGGCCATCGGCGTGGGGGCACGTGCCTTGGGCATGGGCAGCGCGTACACCGCTGCGGTGAACGACGTGACCAGCGGCTACTGGAACCCGGCCGGACTGCTGGGGGTGAAGGGCGACCTGCAAGTGGGCGTGATGCACAGCGAATACTTCGCGGGCATCGCCAAGTACGACTACGTGGGCCTGGCCAAGCCGATCGACTCGCTCAGCACCATCGGCTTCTCGTTCATCCGTTTCGGCATCGACAACATCCCGAACACCATCGACCTGATCGATCCCTCGGGCAACATCGACTACGACCGCATCACCACATTCAGCAGCGCGGACCACGCCTTCATCATCAGCTATGCGCGCAAACTGCGCGTACCCGGATTGCGCGTAGGTGGCAATGCCAAGGTGATCTACCGTCGGGTAGGTGAATTCGGAAAAGCCTGGGGCTTCGGCCTCGATGCCGGTGCGCAGTACGACATGGACCAGTGGCACTTCAGCGCGGTGGCGCGCGATGTCACCGGCACCTTCAACGCATGGAGCTACACACTCGATCAGCGCACCATTGATGTGTTCACCCAAACGGGCAACGAGATCCCCGCCAACAGTGTGGAGGTGACTTTGCCACGCTTGATGTTGGGTGCTGTGCGCCAGTTCGGTTTCGGGAAGAAGTTCAATCTGCTAGCGGCTGTTGATCTGGAAAATACGTTCGATGGCAAACGGAATACATTGATCAAGTCGAGCCTGATCAGTACCGATCCGCGCATCGGACTGGAACTAGGCTACGCGAACATCGTGTACGTGCGCACGGGTATCAGCAACATGCAATACGTCACGAACACCGCCGGGGACAAGCAGCTTTCCATCCAGCCGAACATCGGCATCGGTCTGAAGATCAAGAGCCTTTCGTTGGACTACGCGCTCACCGATATCGGCGACAATAGCGTGGCGCTCTACTCCAACATCTTCTCGTTGAAGTTCGACCTCTTCAAACGACCGTCCTCATGAGGAGACCGGTACTGTTCGCTGTCCTGATCGGATCCGCCACTTCGGCCTGTGCCCAGCTGGGTTACGGGAACGAATGGATCGACCACGGCCGGCAGTACTGGAAGTTCGAGGTGTACGCGGATGGCGTCTATCGCATCGACTCCGCCGCACTCGCGCAAGCGGGATTCCCTGTCACCTCGGTGGATCCCCGCCACCTCATGCTCTTCGGCAAAGAGCAGCAAGTACCGGTGTATGTGCAGGGTGAAGCGGACGGCGAATTCGACAGCGGCGACTTCATCGAATTCCGCGCGGAGAAAGCGGATGGCATGGTGGACCGCCGGATGTATCCGTTCCCGGATGCCGACCCGAACCCGGACTACAGCCTTTACAACGACACCGTGCGCTACTTCCTCACGTGGGATGAACAGGCACCGGCCATGCACATGGTGTCCTATTCGAACAATGAGGTCGCTGCGGGTACACCACGGCCATGGGTGTGGAGCGAAACCACACGCGTGTACAGCGACAACTACCTCGTGGGCTTCATTGATACCTGGTTGGGGGGCCAAGGCATACCGGGTACGCCTGCGCTGATGTTGGAAGCTGAAGGATTCGCCGGGCCGATGGTGTTCAATACCGCACCGGCGGCGGAACAATTCATGGATGTAACTGTGCTCACCCCCGAAGCATTCATCGGCCTGGGTGTACCACTTGCCCGTGTGAAGACGACGAGCATCGGCATGGGCGTGACCGGAGTGGTGAGCCAAGCGGACCATCACCTGCGGCTGTATGCGGGACCGGGGCTTGCCCAGGTGATGGTGGATACAGCCTTCAACGGTGCGCGTACCATGCGCGGGACCTTCGATATGCCGGGGGATTGGGTAGGGCCTACAACGACCGTTCGATTCGGTGTGCCGCATGACCTGCCACTAGCCAATTGGAGCCCACAATATCTCGATTGGCAGGCGGTCAATAATGTGCATATCCGGTACGCCCGGACATTGAACATGGGCGGCATCAGCGCGTTGATGATGGAGGTGCCGAACGACGGAACAGGCCCGATCGTCCGTCTGGATCTCAGCGGCGTTGCAGGTACGCCGGTGGTATATGCATGGGGCGATACCGTGCGTCGTATGGAACCCGTCCTCGGCACCGCTTGGCATGCGCTCTTCCCGCGTGCTCCCGGCATTGCCGATACGCGCGCCTTCGCCTTCACCCAGGAGTCCATACAGCCCATCACCACCTTGCGCATGGCCACGCCCACCGGGTACTTCACCGACTTCGGGGCCTTGGATATCGATTCGGCCATGCTGATCGTGACGCACCACACACTGATGAACGGCGCCACGGCATACGGGAACTATCGCCAGAACGAAAGCCCGAACCACTACAACACCTTGGTGATCGATGTGGACGAGTTGTATGATCAATATGGCGCAGGTGTGCCCAAGAACGCCGGAGCGATCCGCTCTTTCTGTGATCACTTGTTGGACACGTGGAGCACCGATCCGCGTGCGCTGTTCCTGGTAGGGAAAGCGGTGAATACCTGGTCAGGGTTCGCAAGTGGTACGCCCAGCGTGCGGCCCGATGTCAATGGCGCCTATGCCCGCACCTTGGTACCCACCTTCGGGAACCCGAGCTCGGACCAGTGCTTCACCACCGGCCTCAACTTCGATGCGCGCCGCATGGATATCCCGGTGGGGCGCATCAGTGCGAATACCAACGCCGATGTGCTGGCCTATTTGGCGAAGGTGCGCGCAACGGAAGCACAACCTCCGGCGCTTTGGCAGAAGAACATCCTGCATTTCTCAGGTGGGTTCCACCAGGACGACCAGGCCTGGCTCGCTCAACTGTTGGCCAACCTCGGACAGATCGCCAGTGACACCGCGTTCGGGGGTAACGTCATTCCCTTCCGGAGGAATACCTCCGGTGTCATCGGTGCCGCACCTGCCGATTCGGTGCGCCATTTCATAGAGGATGAGGGCGTGACGCTGATGACCTTCCTCGCGCATGCCTACGCCGCGAGTTTCGACATCACCATTGACGAGCCGGAGAACTACAACTGGCATGGTAAGCACCCGATGGTGATCGGCAATTCATGCTACATCGGCAACGTCCACTTGAACGGTTCACAGAGCGCGAGCGAGCAATGGGTGTTGCAACCCGAAGTGGGTCCCATCGCCTTCCTGGCCGCCACCGAACAGGGATTCACCAATTACCTCTTGCCGTACACGGGTAACTTCTACGAGAGCTTCGCCCGCACCAATTACGGCGCGAGCATCGGGGAGCATTACAAGAGTGCCGGCTTGATGTCGCAGATGCAAACGCCGACCATCCCCATGATGTGGAACGTCCACAACTTCCACTTGGAGGGTGATCCGACATTGACCTTGAACACGCATCCGCTACCGGATTTCTCAGTGAGGACCGAAGAGGTGTTCTTCGATCCGCCGAACGTAACAGCCGATCTGGACAGTTTCACTGTGGCCGTGGTGGTGAGCAATCTCGGCAAGGCCACCAATGATGTGGTGAATGTGGAATTGCAACGCACCAACACGGGCCTGGGGACCAACACGTTCAATTTCTTCACCACCGTGGATAGCGTGTACATCCGTGACACGGCGTACTTCCGCGTGCCCACCCTAGCGTTCAGTGGCGGCCAAGGCGTGAATCAATTCACGGTGAAGGTGGATCGCGAGCCTGATCTGATCCCGGAGCTTGTGGAGGACGTCAACAACATCACCAGCGCCACGCTCTTCATCACCAGCGGTGACCTGGTGCCGGTGTACCCTTACGACTTCGCCATCGTGCCCGATCCGGAGCAGGCGTTGAAGGCGAGCACCGGTGATCCGCTCGCCCCGATGCGCACCTACGTCTTCCAGATCGATACAGCGGATAGCTACAACAGCCCGGTGATGGAAACCTTCACCACCACCGCTCCCGGAGGCGTGGTGACCTGGGAACCGCAAGGCATCTTCAACCTGAACACCTTGCAGGACAGTACCGTGTTCTACTGGCGATGCAGCATCGACAGCGCTTCATCCGGCAACAACAGCTACAACTGGTACGAGCGTTCCTTCCAGTACATCGCGAACAAACGCGGTTGGGGGCAGGCCCATTTTTTCCAGTTCAAGAACGATCGCTACTCCGGGGTGAATTGGGATCGTCCGGGACGCGACTTCGATTTCGAGGAGGGGTCACGCCTCCTGCGCGCTACCGTACAAGGCAATGTGGGCGGCCCCATCACCAGCTGGTACTTGGACCTTCAGGCGCAGGACTACGGCGGGTGCGGGCCTGCGGCTTGGCATGTGGTGGTCGTCGATCCGGTGACCTTCGAAGGCTGGCAGACGAACTGGGTGGATCCTGCCGACGGCACGATCTACAACCCGGATCACATTTTCGGGAACGGCAACTGTTCCGGTTGTTGTCGTAACCGCCCGGAGGCGTACTTCTCTTTCCACACGAATGTGCCCGCTGAACTGGATAGCATGCGGAGCATGCTCACGAACCACGTTCCGGACGGGCACCACATCCTTGTGTACACCTGGCGGCACTTGGATAAGTTCGGAACGAACATCAATTCACCATCACTGATCCCCGCGTTGGTAGGGATGGGCGTGTCCGGCTTGAATGCCGTGCCGGACAGTGTGCCGTATGCGTTCTATCTGCGGAAGGGTTCCCCGGAGACCTTCCATGATACGGCCGGAGTGGCGATCACGGACGTGCTGAATTTCTCCGTTTGGGTACCAACGGCATTCGCTGACGGTGTGATCACCACCATGGACGCGGGTCCGGCCACCTCCTGGGACGCG
Source organism: Flavobacteriales bacterium (assembly GCA_016721005.1). GTDB lineage: Bacteria > Bacteroidota > Bacteroidia > Flavobacteriales_F > PHOS-HE28 > PHOS-HE28. The sequence continues at coordinate 41,311 of JADKJM010000018.1, read as the reverse complement.
CTGTTCTGGGATGAACGGCCCAGTGATGCGCTGGACAGTACGCGTATCAAACTGTACGGCGTCCCTCCCGGCAGCAATGTCGGCGTGTTGTTGCTGGATCTGGAAAGTCCGTTGGATTCATTCCCCGACCTGTCCACTGTCGCGAATGCACAACAGTATCCAACGCTGCGGATCCAAGGGCGATTCCATGACGCGAACATCAGCGATGCGAAACCGGCGCAGTTGCAACGGTGGCAGTTGTTGAGCAGCCCCGTGCCGGAGTGCGCGATCCATCCGCCCCTGGGCCTGTACAACGACCTGGAAGGATGGGCGGAAGGCCAGGATGCCGCCGTGGCGGTGGCGGTGCAGAACATCAGCGAGTTCGATATGGACAGTTTGCTGATCGGCGCGTGGCTGATCGACCGGAACAACCAACGACACCCGATCCATTTCAAACTGAACGCACCGTTGCCAGCCGGTGGATGGGTGATCGACACCGTGCATTTCAACACGCTCGGTTTCGGCGGTTGGAACACGTTGCTCTTCGAGGCCAACCCGATCGACAGCACCACGGGCCGCTATCACCAGCTGGAGCAATACCACTTCAACAACATCGCGCAATGGCGCTTCGAAGTGGATCAGGACCTGGAGAACCCGATCCTCGATGTCACCTTCGATGGTCGGCACATCCTTGATGGCGACATCGTGTCGGCACGACCGGAGATACTCATCAGCTTGGATGATGAGAACATCTTGCGCATACTCGATTCACCGGGCGACACGGCAAGGTTCAGCGTGTTCCTGAAACGTCCGAACGCGACGGATCCACAACGCATCTGGTTCAGGAACGGCCTAGGGGAGGAGATCCTCCAATTCATCCCGGCATCCGGCCCGGACAACATCGCACGCATCCATTATCGCCCTGACTTCTCGGCGGATGGCAAGTACCAGATGATCGTCAGGGGATCGGATCTGAGCAACAACATCAGCGGTGATAACGATTACCGGATCGGTTTCGAGGTGATCAACCGCAGCACCATCACCGAGATCCTGAACTATCCGAACCCATTCACCACCAGCACCCGCTTCGTGTTCACCTTGACCGGATCCGAGATCCCGACCTACATGAAGGTGCAGATCATGACCGTGACCGGCAAGGTGGTGCGGGAGATCCCCATGCACGAACTCGGCCCCATCCGCGTGGGCAAGAACATCACCGAGTTCGCGTGGGATGGCACCGATGAATTCGGCGATCGGTTGGCCCGCGGGGTCTACCTGTACCGCGTCTTCGCGAAGATCAATGGCGAGGAGATCGAGACCCGGGAGTCCGGCGCCTCGCAATACTTCACCAAGGGCTTCGGCAAGATGTACTTGCTGCGTTGAGGCACTGTCCTTCGGCCAAGTACATTCGTCGGCGCCCGATGGCCCCAACACGTTCACGCATCATCCTGTGGTCCGCTCTGAGCGGATTGCTTTGGGCGTTGGCATGGCCTGCGATCGGTGGGCTTTCCTGGTTGGCGTTCGTGGCGTGGCTTCCGCTGCTGCATGCAGAGCGGTTGCATAACGCGCGGACCCGTGATCGGCCGCGCGCTTTCTATCCGTACGTTCTGGTCGCCACGTTCATATGGAATCTCTCGTGCGCGTATTGGTTCTTCGAAGTGAGTGAACCGCTCTCCACGAAGTTGGTCAGCGTGTCAGCTCCTGTATTGGTGAATACATTGTTGATGGGCATCCCGTGGTGGCTGAAGCGCATCGCCCATCGGTTGCATGGTCCGGTTGTCGCGCGGGTTGCATTCGTGGCGTTCTGGCTTGCGTTCGAGCGGCTTCACCACGGGTGGGACTTGCAATGGCCGTGGTTCACCATGGGCAATGTGTTCGGCGCGGATCCCGCAATGGTCCAGTGGTACGAGGTCACCGGCGTGCTGGGTGGATCGTTGTGGATCCTGCTGGTGAACCTGTTGATCGATCACACCTTGGTCACTTGGCACGGAAGCAAGCGAGCGATGAACGTGGCGGTGTCCGCATTGGTGATCGCGGTTCCGGTGGCGATCTCCGTGGTGCGCTTCAAGACGTATAGCACTGCAGGTATGCGAACCACTGAAGTGGTCGTGGTGCAACCGAACGTGGATCCATACACGGAGAAGTTCGGTGGCATGGATCCGATGGAACAATTGGATCGGATGCTGTCCTTGGCCGAGGAACGGATCACCGACAGCACACGGCTGATCATCTTTCCGGAAACGGCATTGCAGGAAGGTGGCACGGTGGATATGTCCACCGGTGCGATGCGCTTCCGCGGGTTATGGGAGAATGATCTTGAAGCATCGGCCAGTGTACGGCGATTGCGCGCCTTCCGGTTAGCGCATCCACAAGCAGCAATGCTTGTGGGTATGAACAGCGATCGTTGGTATCGGGATGGTGATCGACCATTGACCGCACGCGAACTGGGCGACGGCCGACATTGGTATGAGGCGTACAACGCCGCCTTATGGATGCCCGCTGAAGGTTTGCTGTACAGTTACCACAAATCGAAATTGGTCGCAGGCCCGGAAACGATGCCCTTTGAATCAGTGCTCGGTCCGTTGGGAGATCTGGCCTTGGACCTTGGCGGCACCACCGGCACCTTGGGTCAGCAGACCGAACGAACCGTGTTGCGCGACCCGTCCTCCGGCCTGGCGATCGCACCGGCGATCTGTTATGAATCCGTCTTCGGGGAACACGTTGCGGCCCATGTGCGGAATGGTGCGCAGTTGATCGCGGTGATCACGAATGATGGTTGGTGGGGTGATTCACCCGGTTATCGGCAACACCTCACGTATTCGTCACTTCGGGCCATCGAGACGCGGCGTGATGTGGTGCGTTCCGCGAATACCGGGATCTCTTGCACGGTGGATCAGCGCGGTGTTATCGCGAACCGGACCGCTTGGTGGAAGCCCGCAGCGTTCCGTGCTATCGTTCACCTGAACGACCGGACCACCTTCTTCACCCGGCACGGCGATCTCATCGGGCGAGCCGCTGTGGTGATCACGATCATTGCGTTGTTGGTGCTGATCGCAAGCGGGATCCGGCGTCGCCGATCAATACAGCGGAACGCGGCGGGTGAATAGGCCCTCGCTGCTGCGCAATACGATCGTGTAGATCCCCATGGCCAGATCGCCTTGCGAGAGTTCGACCCGGTTCAGACCCTCGGTCATGTTCAGGTTGTTGCGCTGGACAACCACCCGTCCGCTTGCATCGAATAGCTCGAGGTTCATCACCTGGTCCACGGACGAAAGCACTGTGATGTTCAGGTCCGCACCACCATCCCACGCATTCACAAGAGCGGTCTGTGGCGTGTCCTTGCACGACACGACGGCCAGCGGACCCAATGCCGAGCTTTGGTCGAGGTCTACCATCCGCAAGCGGTAGTAACCCATGGCCAAAGGACGTTCGTCCACCCATGCGTAGTTCGTCATCGTGGAACTCGTGCCCACGGCAGCGACCTGTCCGATATCCTCGAACACCTGATCATTTCCACTGCGTTGGATCGTGAAGTGGCTTGAGTTGCTTTCACTGCCTGTGCTCCATTCCAACCGGACGCGGTCCACGACACATGTCGCCCTGAAGGCCAATAATTCCACCGGCAACGGTTCCAGGATATTGCTGAGCGTCCATGATCGGAAGAAATTCGCCGGTGTGGCGTTCGCGCCCGTGACCGAATTCACCGCTCCCGCCGCGAAGACACCAGCCGGTAGATAATCACCCCATTGGCCCAATGGACTGTTGAATCGCTGCGCCCCCACCGCACTTACACCGGTGATCGCGTTTCCGGTCCTCACATCACCGGTTCCTGCACCTGGATCGTAGGTGAACCCCAATTGAATGGTCGGTAGGGTGCTATACGCGAAGCCCGTTACACCGGGATCCACTTCCCAGAAGCGGTCCACCACATTGTCCGAGTTGGGTTGTGCCGCGCCCAACCAGTAGTTGTTCATGTGCGTCACGTCGCTCGGCCGGTAGAGGTCGTTGTTCCAGTTCGTCGCCCCGATCATCCCGTAGTTGTACGTGCTGAAGCAGATCGACGCCGTGGCTTCATTGCTTGCCCCACCGATCGCGGTGTAGGTGAAAGGCATCTTCACACCATTCGCAGTGGTGTATGGGATCACGTATGCCCCGGTCGTACTCCTGATCTGCCAACGGATCCGGTTGAATTCGCCCTCACTCCGGATGTTGCCACCGGTGCCCATTGTGCTGATGCCGATGTTGGTCGGCTCCTCAATCACCACCCATGCGCCGTTGTCGATCCGCAACCACGCATCGTTGTTCAACACGATCCGACCGTTCTGCGCGATCACTCCTAGCGGGATCAATACGATCAAACCGAGCGCATGACGAAAGCCGGTGTTTGTGAAGCGCTTTTTCATAGTGACCCTTTCCCTCTCAAATGTACCCGAAATGAAGACAGCCCCACCGTTCCCTTGGTTGCTTCCGGATCGGGCTTTCGGATGCTGGATACCTTGGCGGCCGCATGCGTTCCCGCTTCCCTCTTGGCCATCTTCCTGTATTCGCGCCGGAGGTGCTCCGTTCGGAGAGGACCTTTCTGTACAGAAGGGTATTGGATCAGCAACGCCGGGTCCTGGGAGTGGGAGAAGTATCTGTCGCGGATCGACCCACATTCGATAGGGACGGAAAGGTGAAGGACTGGGCGATGGGGCACCTCACCTATGAAGCCTTGCACTCCATTCATGACCTACCGGGCGATGCCGCTCAGGACTTTCCGTCATCGCGCTGGTTCATTCCACGTTGGGTGATCGAATGGCAGGGTGATGACGCGGTGCTTTTCGCTCTGCCCGGTGATGAAGCCGCCGGGCTTGCCTTTGGTCAGAAGCTGAAGAGTACACAGCCATCGGCCTATCGACCGGATCCGATCGAATGGACCTCCGGAACGGATCAAGGTCGCTACCTGGAGAGAGTGGATCGATTCCTTCAGCATATCCAGCGCGGAGATATCTATGAGGTGAACTATTGCATCCAACGGAAGGCGTCGGATCCTTCGTTCGATCCCTTCGTGGCGTTCGCGCAATTGGACGCAGGTACGGATGCGCCCTTTTCCGCATTCTATCGGCTGGGTGATCGTTTCGCCTTGTGTGCGAGTCCGGAACGCTTCCTGGGTTTCAAGGGAGATCATGTCCTGGCCGAGCCGATGAAGGGTACACGTCCGCGCGGCGCGGATCCCAAGAAGGATGCGGAACTGGTCGAAGAGCTCGCCAACGACCCCAAGGAGCGCAGCGAGAACATCATGGCGGTGGATGTCATGCGCAACGACCTCTCGATGACCGCAGCGCCCGGTACGGTTGAAGTGCGTTCGCTATGCGAAGTGCGCACCTATCCACGCGTCCATCAATTGGTAAGTGCGATCGTTTCGGAAAGGGCTGCGGATCGCGACCCTTGGGACGTAGTACGCGCCGCCTTCCCCATGGCCAGCATGACCGGCGCACCGAAGCTGCGTGCCATGCAATTGATCGCGGAAGCAGAGGACCAACCGCGCGGTTTGTACAGCGGCACGCTCGGGTTCTTCGCGCCGGATGGCACGGCCGACCTGAACGTGGTGATCCGTACGATCCTCTTCGATCGCGCAACAGGGGATCTGTCCTTATCAACCGGAAGCGCGCTCACGGCGTTGTGTCATCCCGCGCAAGAGTGGGAAGAGTGCGCGTTGAAGGCGCACTCCGTCCTGAATGTCCTTGGCCATGTTGGATAAGGTGCGCCGCGCGATCCGTCGGGAAGGCTTGTTGCTCCCGGAGCGATCGGTATTCGTGGCCGTCAGTGGTGGCGTGGACAGCATGGTCCTGCTGCACGTGCTTCACGCACTGCGCCATCCGGTTTCCGTGGTGCATGTGGATCACGGCCTTCGCGGAGAGGAGAGCAGGGCCGATGCGGCCTTTGTTCAGGAGCACTGTTCGCACCTTGGTGTTCCGTGCCAGGTGCGCAAGGTGGATGTTACCGCGTCGATCCATGATCGCGGTGGATCCGTGCAAATGGCGGCCCGTGAACTTCGTTACGCGTGGTTCAACGAGTTGGGTATCGATCATCCGGTCGCACTCGCACATCACGCCGACGACGCGGTGGAGACACTCTTCATCAACCTGCTTCGGGGAACGGGGTCGAAGGGATGGGGGGCGATCCCCTGGAAGAGCGGTAAGTGCATCCGTCCGCTGCTCGGAGTCCATCGCGATGAGATCCTGGATCACGCGCGAGACCATTCCATTCCATTCCGGGAGGATAGCAGCAATGCAAGTCCGAAGTATTTGCGGAACCGGATCCGTCAGGATCTGATCCCGTTGCTGGAGCAACTACGTCCGGGTTCATCACGAACCATGGCACGTTCCATCCGGATGCTGCGTGAATTGGAAACATCGGCCGAGCAACGGCTGGAGTCCTTGCTCTCGGGGATCCCGCAAGCCAATGACGGCTCGAAAGAAGTACCCTTCACGTTGATCGAGGACTCGGGAACACCGGCGTTGGTCCTTCATAGCCTTCTACGGGGGCTCGGATCCCATCCCGATACGCTTGAGCGCATCCATGATTCCATTATCGAGCGGAACACGGGTGCAGTGTTCACCTCCGGGAATTGTCTGGTGAGTGTGGATCGTGATCACCTCCACATCGGAACAGTGGAACACGAACGACCCGTGTATGTGATCGATGACGGTGAGCAGCAGGGAACGCGAGGTCCGTTGCACTGGGCATTCATGGACGGAGGTGGAGCAAAGGTTCCTGAACACATGAATGAAGCCCTGTTGGATGCGGACCGGCTTTCCTTCCCGGTCGTCGTACGGCCTTGGCAGGCTGGTGATCGAATGCGTCCTATCGGACTAGGGGGGAGCAAATTGGTGAGTGATATCCTCACCGATGCGAAGGTCCCTGTGGAGCGTAGATCGAACTCCTACGTGATGCTGAATGGCGATGAAGTGGTCTGGTTGGTGGGCCATCGCATTGCGGAAGGCTTCCAAGCCGGGCTGGACCCCGGTCGGGTATTCCGCTGTTCGTGGAGCGACGAATGATCCGTTGAATTTCGCCACCGCTGGTGGAACGGATCGGGGACATGCCTAACTTCCGGGCACTAGATCCTCCGCATCATGGCCACACTACACACCATCGTCCCCAAGGAGGGCATCCCCTCGTTGCGCTTTCCCAAGGAACCGGTCGAGTTGAGCGACGAAACACGCAAGGAGATCCACTTGCGCATGGAACGGGCCCTGCGCTTGGGGAGCGCTGAACACGGCAAGTGCCGGATCCTCTTCCAGGACGATGAGGGCTTGAAGGCCGTGGAGACCACGATCTGGGCTTTCGACAATCAGGTCATCGTGCTCAAGTATGGCCTGACCATCCCGGTATCGCGGGTCGTGGGCATCGAATTTCCTTCGTGAACATTTCTTAACGACAAGCAGGATCCCTAGGATCATGGGCATGCGATCGGTCCTTGGCAACGCGAGGCTGATAGCTTTGCGTCCCATCGCATGTTCGCCATCCTTCCTCTCCTCGGTCTCCTGTCCGTTTCACCGGATGCCAGCCCGGCATCCTGGACATTCAGCGCGCGGACCCTCCCGAACGGACAGGTCAGCATTGAACTGGTCGCGACGCTGGAGAAAGGATGGCATCTCTATGCCACCGAACTCCCGAGTGATCAAGGCCCGGTCCCGACCAGTTTCCGGTTCGAACCATCCAAGGCCTACGAAGTAGTTGGGAAGCTGGTTGAACCCGACCCGGTCGTGGGTTACGACATTAACTTCGGCATGGTCGTGCGGCACCATTCCGGCACCCCGCGTTTTGAACTGATCATCGACCCGGTTGCGAAAGGTCCCTTCCTCGTGGAGGGCGAAGTGGAATACATGGTGTGCAACGAAAAGACCTGCTTACCGCCAGTGGCCGTGCCCTTCTCCATCCGCGTAACACCGCACGCGAAATGAGGCGAATGATGAGGTGGGTGGTGGTGATGGTGGGCCTGCTCGTGATGGGTGGTGCATATGCGCAACCGAAGATCACTGAAGAGGATCCGGTGGCATGGTCCATCAGCATAGCTAAAGTGGGTAATGGTGAGTGGGACTTGATGTTCCGAGCGGACATCCTGCATGGTTGGTATGTGTATTCGCAGCAGAATTTCGGGGATATGGGGCCGATGCCCACGGTCATCGTATTCGACACGATCCCCAGCGCACGGATCCTCGGCAAACCAGCCGAAACGGGTGGAAAGATCCTGGAAGGCCATGACGAAATGTTCGGCATGGTCGTCAAGAAGTTCAAGGACTACGCGCTCTTTACACAACGGATCACGGTCACAGACCCCTCGAAACCGGTCACGGGTAGACTGGATTACCAAACCTGTGATGATACCCGTTGCAATTTCCCGTTCCCGCTCTATTTCCGCGTTTCGCTTGCAGAAGGGAAGTCCGAGTTCGCACCATTGCCCTATACCTCGGAACCGATCGGCGTTGCAAGGCAAGGGCCCTCTGATCCGGTAACGTGGGCTCTCACGGCCACGAAGCAGCGGGAAGGCGAATGGCTCTTCGCGTTCAAAGCGAACATCTCCGATGGATGGTCCATCTACTCGCAGAATATCGTCGGCGATGGTCCCGTCCCGACCAGTTTCGAGTTGGATACGGCGAGTGCTGCACAGTTCGTTGGCATGGCGCAAGAAACCAGTGAACATGCGATTGAAGGGCTGGATGAATTCTTCGGGATCACGCTGAAGAAGTTCAAGCACGCTGCCGAATTCGCCCAGAAGGTGCATGTGGCGGACGGAACGACCTCGGTATCCGGTGTCGTGAAGTTCATGACGTGCAATGACATGGAATGCACGTTCCCAGACCCGGTTCCGTTCTCCGTGGATCTTGCGACCGGAGTGGTGACGATCGGTTCCATCACCATGGCCCCGGGCGGTGAATGCAAGTACAAGTTGAACACGGTCGATCTCGAGTCACCGGTGGTGAAGGGTACGGAAGAGGAAGAGGACAAGAGTTCCTTGTTCTGGATCTTCCTCTTGGGCTTCGGCGGCGGACTGGTGGCCTTGCTTACGCCGTGCGTGTTCCCGATGATCCCGTTGACCGTGAGCTTCTTCACCAAGGGAAGTGAGGACAAGGCCACCGGCTTGAAGAACGCACTGACATACGCTGCGTTCATCCTGGGGATCTATCTCTTGTTCAGCTTGCCTTTCCACTTGTTGGGATCCGTGAACCCGGACATCTTCAACGTCATCAGTACCAATCCTTGGCTGAACATCTTCTTCTTCGTGATCTTCCTGGTGTTCGCCGTTTCGTTCTTCGGCTACTTCGAGATCACCCTGCCGGCCAGTTGGGTGAACCGCATGGACCAGAACGCCTCCAAGTTCGGCGGCATGATCGGCATCTTCTTCATGGCCTTCACCTTGGCTTTGGTATCGTTCAGTTGCACAGGCCCGATCCTGGGTTCCCTGCTCGCTGGTGCGCTTACCGCGGATGGTGGTGCGTGGCAACTCACAACCGGGTTTGGCGGCTTCGGCCTCGCGCTCGCATTGCCTTTCGGGCTCTTCGCGCTGTTCCCCAGTTGGCTCAACAGCCTGCCGCGAAGTGGAAGTTGGCTAAACAGCGTGAAGGTGGTGCTGGGCTTCGCCGAGGTGGCCTTGGCGCTGAAGTTCCTGAGCAATGCGGATCTGGTGCGTCAGTGGCACTTGGTGTCCTACGAACTGTTCATGGTGGTATGGGTCATCTGTGCATTGGGCATTGTGCTCTACCTCTTCGGGTTCATCAAGTTCCCACATGATAGTCCGGTGAAGTCCCGCTCGATCACACGCTGGGGTTTCATTGCCGCTTTCACCGCGATCACGATCTACCTCTCGCTCGGCCTTCGCGTGGACAAGGAGAAGAACACATTCACGCCCATGGCGCTGATGAGCGGCCTTGCGCCACCCGTGTGGTACAGCTGGGTCCTGCCGAACAAACCGGTGGTCCTGCATGACCTGGATGAAGCAATGGCCAAGGCACGCGAACTCGGTAAACCGGTCATGATCGATTTCACCGGCTGGGCATGCGTGAACTGCCGGAAGATGGAAGAGCATGTGTGGCCACGGCCGGGTGTGAAGGAGTTGATCGAGAACGAATATGTGCTGGTGTCGCTTTATGTGGATGAGGACCTTGAACTGCCGAAGGAGCAGCAACACACGTACACCACTTGCACCGGCAAGGTCCGCCAGATCAAGACCACGGGTAGCAAATGGAGCACGGTGCAGTTGGAGACTTTCGTGATCAGTAGCCAGCCCTACTATGCATTGTTGAGCCCGGATGGCCAACTCCTGACCGATCCCGTGGGATACACGCCCGATGTAGATGACTACAAAGCCTTCCTTGAGCGCGGGCTGGCGGGCATGCAGCAACTTGAGGCACAGGCCAGCCGCTGACCCTCTTCCGATCCGGGGTATGATGCATCTTTGACGGAATGAGCACCGATCGCGTCCGGTCGCATTTCGCCGAAGCGGCGGATGTCCTCCAACGTTTCCTCGCCGACCCGGCCAACATCGCCGCGGTGGAACAAGCCGCTGCGTTCATGAGCTATTGCCTGAAGCAGAACGCCAAGGTGATCAGCTGTGGCAACGGTGGAAGCATGTGTGATGCCATGCACTTCGCCGAGGAACTCACCGGTCGTTTTCGTGATGATCGAGCGCCCATCGCCGCCATCAGCATCAGCGACCCCAGCCACCTCACATGCGTGGGCAATGATCACGGCTTCGATCAGGTCTTCGCGCGCTTCGTGCAAGCGCACGGGCGCGAAGGGGATGTCCTGCTCGCCATCAGCACCAGTGGGAACAGCCCCAACGTACTGCGTGCCGCTGAAGTAGCGCGTGACAAAGGGATGCATGTGATCGGACTCACCGGCAAGGACGGCGGCAAGCTCGCGGACCTGTGTACGGTTGAAGTGCGCGTTCCTCACGACGGGTACGCGGATCGTATCCAGGAGATCCATATCAAGGTGATCCACGCGTTGATCGATCACATTGAACGCGACCTCGCACAGGAACGCAGACCGGATAGATATTGAACCCATGCTGGTCAAGGTCTTCGGCAGCGCGGTATTCGGGATCAACGCCACCGTGGTCACCGTGGAAGTGAATGTGGAGACCGGTGCCTTCTTCATCATCGTGGGCCTGCCGGATAGTTCCGTGAAGGAGAGCCAGCAACGCATGGATGCCGCGTTGCGCAACAACGGTTATTACATGCCCCGTGGAAAAGGGGTGACGGTGAACCTTGCACCGGCGGACATCCGGAAGGAAGGCACGGCCTATGACCTTCCGCTCGCAGTGGGCCTTTTGGCCGCCACTGAGCAAGCACCGGTGGATCTGCTCGTGGATCACTTGGTGATGGGCGAACTCTCCTTGGATGGCGGTGTCCGCCCGATCAAAGGTGCCTTGCCCATTGCGTTGGAGGCGAAGAAACAAGGCTTCAAAGGGATCATCCTTCCCGCTGCCAACGCACGCGAAGCTGCGATCGTCACCGGCTTGGATGTGTTCGGTGTGGAGCACCTGACCCAAGTGGTCGCGTTGATGAAAGGTCAGAGTGATCTCGAGCCGGTGAAAGTGGATATCGCGGAGGAGTTCGCGAACAGCAGCCGCAGTTATCCGGTGGATATCGCGGATGTGAAGGGCCAGGAGAATATCAAGCGCGCCTTCGAGATAGCGGCTGCCGGCGGGCACAACATCATCCTCATCGGACCACCCGGCGCAGGCAAGACGATGCTCGCCAAGCGGCTGCCCACGATCCTGCCACCGCTCACGATCGAAGAAGCACTGGAGACCACCAAGATCCACAGCGTGGCCGGCAAGCTGCGCAAGGAGGATAGTCTGCTCAGTGTGCGACCGTACCGTTCACCGCACCATACCATCAGTGATGTGGCGCTGGTCGGTGGTGGATCGTATCCACAACCCGGCGAGATCAGCTTGGCCCACAACGGCGTTCTCTTTCTTGATGAACTTCCCGAGTTCAAGCGGCAGGTCCTTGAAGTGTTGCGCCAACCTTTGGAAGACCGGGTCATCACCATCAGCCGTGCGAAGTTCTCCGTGGAATACCCCGCGAGCTTCATGTTGGTGGCGGCGATGAATCCGTGTCCGTGCGGCTATTACAATCACCCCGACAAGAAATGCGTGTGCGCGCCCGGTGTGGTGCAGAAGTACCTGAACAAGGTGAGCGGTCCGCTGCTCGATCGGATCGACATCCACATCGAAGTGACCCCGGTCCCTTTCAGTGAACTCAGCTCTGAACGGCCGAGCGAGCGAAGCGTGGATATGCGCGAACGCGTGATCACCGCGCGCAAGGTCCAGCAGGAGCGCTATACCGGGAAGCGTATCCATTGCAATGCACAGATGGGCAGCAAGGAGTTGCGGGAGATCTGCCGGATCGACCCGGTCGGCCAAGCACTGCTGGAGAAGGCGATGGACCGCCTGGGGTTGAGCGCACGCGCCTATGACCGCATCCTGAAAGTCGCGCGAACGATCGCGGACATGGCGGGAAGCCCGGATATCCGGACCGATCACCTCGCCGAAGCCATCCAGTACCGCAGTCTCGATCGGGAGGGATGGGCGGGCTGATCGTCGGGTAACCTTCCTGCGGATCATTCGTTCCAAGGGCTTGTCAAAAGACCTTGAACGTGCGCAACCTCACTCTCCTACTCACAGCAGCATTGATCCTGCCGCTCTGCCCATCCCGGTCCTACGGCCAGGAGAACAACGAGGACAGACAGTATCTGAGTGACGTGCTAAGTCCAGCGGTGAAGAAGAAGGCGACGTTCTACCGCGAGGTCACGGGCAAGGAAGGTGAACTGTTCATGGCCAAGACCTACAGTATGGACGGCAAGGTGAAGGCGGAAGGTTCCTATTCCGATGCGCAACTCACGATCCAGCAGGGGAGTTTCGTGTTCTACCATCCCAATGGTCGTGTGGAGAGTCGTGGAGAATATGTGAACGGGTTGAAGACCGGGATCTGGGAACGCTTCGATGCGTGGGGCCAGGAATTGGCCGAGAAGATCTACGACCCCGAACCGCTGGCGAACATCATCTACACCCGTGCGCAGACCATGCCGCGATTCAAGGATGGCGATGAAAAGGAACTGGTCCGTTACGTGAAGACCAAGGTCGACTCGGCTTCGGAGCATCGCGTGAAAGGCACCTATACTTCAACCTTCGTGGTGGAGAAGGACGGTAGCCTTAGTGAGGTGAGATTGATAGAAGGGCAGGATGAGAAGATCGGGCAGCATGTTGTTGATGCCATACGTTCCTCCGCCCCATGGCAGCCGGGAAATGAGAAGGGCCAGCCGGTACGCGTGCGCATGAAGGTGCCCGTCCAGTTCTAGAGGACGGTACAGCACCACGCGAAAAGCCGACCTATAGAGGTCGGCTTTCGCGTTTTGATACGACCACCTTCATACGCGACCGTGGCAGTTCTTGTACTTCTTCCCGCTTCCGCAGGCGCAAGGCTCATTGCGCCCTTGTTCCTTTTCCACACGGACCGGAGCAACGGGTTGGCGTGGTCCCATGGGCGGCATAGGTCCGCGCAGGTTGGGTGCACCGGTCGGCATCGGGCGTCCTTGGCCTGACGCGCGTGGTGCCGATGGGCCAGGACCTTCCGAGCGGCTCATCTGGAGTTGGGGTTGTGGCTGCCGAACAACAGGTGCTTCATCCACGCGCGGACCTGCCGACGGCAGCTGGGCGTGCGCAAGGAATTCCACCACTTCACCGTTGATCCGCTCGATCATGGCCTTGAACAGCTTGAAACTCTCCAGCTTGTAGATCAGCAAGGGATCCTTCTGCTCGATCGCTGCGTTCTGGACACTGCGGCGCAGCTCGTCCATTTCGCGCAAGTGTTCTTTCCACTCATTGTCGATGATGTCCAGCGTCACGAAACGCTCGATGCTGTCCTGGAACTCCTGGCCCTTGGTAGCCACGGCCTTCTTCAGGTTGAAGACCACATCACGCGGCTTCGTCGTCTTGCCATCGGTCACGGGGATGCGGATGTTCTCGTACTGCGCGCCTTGCTTGGCCTCCACGTCCTCGATGATCGGCAGGGCATGGGCTACGGTCCGCCCGATGTTGCGAGCGTACTGCGCCATCACCGCGTCGTAAGTACGGTCCGTCAATTCATCCGACTTCATACTGCGGAAGCCTGCGGCATCAACCGGGCTATCCGCTAGCAGTCTTCGGCGAAGGGTGAAAGCGAAGCCATCGAAATCGTCTTCGTCGTGATGCTCGTTCACGATACCGTTGACCACATCGTGGAACATGCTGAGGATGTCCAGCTTCAATCGCTCACCGAAGAGCGCATGGTGCCTACGCTTGTAGATCACCGTGCGCTGGCTGTTCATCACGTCATCGAATTCCAACAGGCGCTTGCGGATCCCGAAGTTGTTCTCCTCCACTTTCTTCTGCGCCCGCTCGATGCTGCGCGTGACCATGGAGTGCTGGATCACCTCGCCTTCCTTCAGGCCCATGGTGTCCATGATCTTGGCGATGCGCTCACTGTTGAACAAGCGCATCAGGTCATCCTCCAGGCTCACGTAGAACTGTGAACTGCCCGGATCTCCTTGGCGACCCGCACGACCGCGCAACTGGCGATCCACGCGTCGGCTTTCATGTTTCTCCGTACCGATGATGGCCAGACCACCGGCCTCTTTCACGCCGGGTCCCAGTTTGATGTCGGTACCACGACCGGCCATGTTCGTTGCGATCGTGACCGTGCTCGGCAGGCCGGCGTTCGCGACGATCTCGGCTTCGCGCTGGTGTTGTTTGGCATTCAATACATCATGCGGGATCTTCCGGGCCGCGAGCATGTCGTGCATGCGCTCGCTCACCTCCACGCTGGTAGTACCCACCAGCACCGGACGACCGGCTTCGCGCAGAGCTTCGATCTCGTCGATCACCGCGGCGTATTTCTCCTTCGAGGTCTTGAAGACCATGTCCTCCGCATCCTTTCGCACCACGGTCCGGTTCGTGGGGATCACCATCACATCCAACTTGTAGATGTCCCACAATTCCTGCGCCTCGGTCTCGGCGGTGCCGGTCATGCCCGCGAGCTTGTGGTACATGCGGAAGTAGTTCTGGAGCGTGATGGTCGCATAGGTCTGCGTGGCCGCCTCCACTTTCACCTTCTCCTTGCTTTCGATCGCTTGGTGCAACCCGTCGCTGTATCGGCGTCCTTCCAGGATCCGTCCGGTCTGTTCGTCCACGATCTTCACCTTGCCGTCCATCACCACGTACTCCACATCGTTCTCGTACAGGGCGTACGCGCGGATCAGTTGGTTCACCGTGTGGATGCGTTCGCTCTTCACGCCGAAGTCGCGCAACAATTCATCCTTGCGCGTCATCTTCTCCTCACCGGAGAGATCGCTCTTCTCCAACTCAGCGATCGCCGATCCCACATCCGGCATGATGAAGAAGGTCGGGTCGTCCACATCACGGCTGATCAGGTCCAACCCGTGATCGCATAATTCGATGCCGTGTTGTTTCTCGTCGATGGTGAAGTAGAGCTCGGCATCCACCTTCGGCATTTCCTTGCCTTGGTCCTGCAAGTAATGGTTCTCGGTTTTCTGCAACAGGCTCTTCACCCCGGTCTTGCTGAGGTATTCGATCAGCGCTTGGTTCTTCGGCAGGCCGCGGTACGCACGGAGAAGGGCCAACCCACCTCTTTCCATTTGCTCCTTGTTCGTGGTGCCGTCATCCAATCCTTTCAGATCGGCCTTGGCCTCGTTCAGGAATTTGGTGACCAGTTGCTTCTGCTTGTTGTGCAGTTCTCGCACGCGTGGTTCGTATTCATCGAACTGGTGGATGTCACCCTTCGGAGTCGGCCCACTGATGATGAGCGGGGTCCGCGCATCATCCACCAACACGCTATCCACTTCGTCCACGATGGCATAGTTGTGCTTGCGTTGCACCAGCGCGCTTGGTGCATGGGCCATGTTGTCGCGCAGGTAATCGAAGCCGAATTCGTTGTTGGTGCCGTAGGTGATGTCGGCTAGGTAGGCGTTGCGGCGCGCAGGGCTGTTGGGCTGGTGCTTGTCGATGCAATCCACGCGCAGGCCGTGGAATTCGTGGATGGGTCCCATCCATTCCGCATCCCGCTTGGCCAGGTAATCGTTCACCGTGACCAGATGCACACCACGGCCGGGCAAGGCGTTCAGGAAAATGGGCAGTGTACTTACGAGCGTTTTTCCCTCACCGGTCATCATCTCCGCGATCTTGCCTTTGTGCAAGGCCACACCGCCGATCAACTGCACATCGTAGTGGACCATGTCCCACTTGATGGCATGCCCGGCCGCCATCCATGTGTTCTTCCAAATGGCCTGGTCGCCTTCGATCCGGATGGAGTCCGGGCGTTTCGTAGCGAGATCACGGTCCAACTCCGTTGCGGTCACGCGAAGCTCATCGTTCTCCTTGAATCGACGCGCGGTTTCCTTCACGATGGCGAAGGCTTCCGGCAGTATATCGAGCAACACCTCCTCCAACATCCCAACGCTCTTCGCCTCCAGCTTGTCCACCTCCTCATAACGCAACTCACGTTCGTGGATGTCCATCGTCGGATCGGCGTCGATCTCCGCGCGCAATTCCGCAATGCGATCGTCGTTGGCTTGGATCCGCTCCTTGATCCGCGCGCGCAGTCCATCGGTGCGGCCGCGCAACTCGTCGTTGCTCAAGCCGTCCAGTTTCGCGAATGCTTCAATGGCAAGGGTGACCAAAGGCATTACTTCCTTGAGGTCGCGATCGTATTTGTCACCGAAGACTTTCTTCAGGGCTTTGGTCAGTGTGCCGATCATGGGCTATGTGTTGGTCACGAGCAATCCTCGCGCGCTTGGTATCAAAAGGATGGCAAATGTAGCCGGACCCTGCGAGCACAGACCCTGCCGGAGGATCCGTCCTGCCACAGTGTCCACCAGAAAGGAACAAGCCCCGCCGGGTGGCAGGGCTCGTTGGATGGATCGTTGGTGATCAGTACTCGTCCTCGTTGAAGAAGAAGTCCTCTTTGGATGGATAGTCCGGCCAGATCTCCTCGATGGATTCGAAGATCTCCTCCTCGTCCTCGATGGCTTGAAGGTTCTCGACGACCTCCAATGGAGCGCCAGTGCGCATGGCGAAATCGATCAGCTCTTCCTTGGTGGCAGGCCACGGGGCGTCCTCCAAGTACGAAGCGAGCTCTAGGGTCCAATACATCTATCGCGGACTGTTGTGTAAATCCTTAAAACGGCCGCAAATATAGACGGATGATGATCGGATGGACTTGGAGTTATCAACCACCTGTGCATCAGGGGGCGAGGATCTCACTTGCGCGGCGTCCAAGGAATTTCCTCGGCATTCAGCGAATGGGCAAGGTGTCGAGAGAGCATGAAAAAGAGATCCGATGCCCGGTTGAGGTAGCGGATCAGGATGTCCTCCACTGAAGTGACCGAGGATAATGCGACTACTCGGCGTTCAGCACGTCGACAGACGGTCCGGCAGATGTGTGCTTGGGAAACAGCGACGTGCCCACCGGGAAGAACGAAGTTGCGCATCGGTGGCAGGTCGCGATCCATGGCGTCCATGGCCAATTCCAACGAAGCGATCTGCTCTTCGGTGACCAGCGGCACGTGGAATTTCGCGGCTTCATCCGAACCAGTGCTGGCTAACCGGGACCCGATGCTGAACAACGCATGCTGCATCCCAACCAATAGGTCCCCGTGGTGGGGAGCCGCGAGATCGCGCAGCATTCCGATGTGGCTGTTCAATTCATCCACCGTGCCGTACGCTTCGATCCGTGCGTCATCCTTTGATACGCGTGTACCACCGAGCAGTCCTGTCTGGCCTTTGTCGCCGGTCCGTGTGTAGATCTTCATCCCCTTGCGCCGAAGGTAGACCTATGCATGAAACTCATGAACCTGATCTGGATCGGACGAACTCACTCCTTGCTCTTCGCAAGGCGTGATCATTCACTTCGGTCATCTGATCAGCACCACATAACCCAGGGAACGGTCCATCTTCCCTTGAAGGA
This sequence comes from Flavobacteriales bacterium, assembly GCA_016721005.1. GTDB lineage: Bacteria > Bacteroidota > Bacteroidia > Flavobacteriales_F > PHOS-HE28 > PHOS-HE28. The sequence continues at coordinate 23,318 of JADKJM010000018.1, read as the reverse complement.
CATAGACGTACACCCCTTCCGGAGCGGGTTGCCCACCGCTGGTTCCATCCCAGCCGGTCTTGCTATCGCCCTCCCAGATCGGCTGGCCCCATTTGTTGTGGATCGTCATCACCGGTGAAGCGCAGACTTCAGGTCCCTTGATCGAGAGGACATCATTCGTTCCATCGCCATTCGGTGTGAACGCGTTCGGAATGAACCACGCCACGGGGATGATCCCGTAGCCGGCATGAAGTGTTCTGACCGCCGTATCCGCACACATCGTTCCCCGGTCGGTCGTCAAGTGAACCTCGAACGCTTCCATGGACAGGTACGTGTGAAGTGGGTCGCGCACAGTGGAGCTGTCGCCATCACCGAACTCCCAGAACCAGTCCTGACCGCTGTACGAGGTGTTGATCAATCGTGTGACCTCATCGCAGGGATCGCTGTTGGTGTGGAAGGAAGCAATAGCAGCAGGAAGGATGGTCAGTGAAGCACGCGCCGTGTCATGGATACACCCCTCGGTGGCGATCAGAGTCGTGGTGAGCGATCCGTATTGCATGAAATGATGGATCGGGTCCTCCACCACGCTCGTTTGGCCGTTGCCGAAGAGCCACAAGTAGGAACTTGCCAGTTGTGATCCATTCTCAAAAGACACCGCCGCGCGCTGGCATGCGGAGTCCGGAGCTGTGAACTCCGCAATGGGTTGTATGCCTTCCACAGTGAGCAGCGCTGGCTTCGTGAGTGAGAGGAGTTGTCCGCAGGACTCCACGGTCAATGTCACGTCGAAGGTTCCAACGCCGTAGTGATGCACCGGCCGATCGCTAAGGTCGGTCCAACCATCACCGAAATCCCATTGTTGCCAAGTGGCCAAACAGGCCTCGGAGTTGAACAGGTGTCCTTCGCATCCGGGCAATTCGTCCACGTTGAAGTCAATGAACGCAGGAGTGCTTGTATCGCCGGGTGGCTCACCTTCAATGGCATTCGGCAGGACCGGACGGAATCCGATGGACGGGAATACGACCGCTGTGCGGTTGTAGCCGATCCCGGCGAGAGGAGCATCCGGGTAGCGCACCTCGGCCAGTGATCGTTGAGGACCGGAGGCACCCACGTACAATCTTCCGTTGCCGGCACACTCGATGGAAAGGATCCATTCACCGATGGCAGGGTCGATCACTTCCACCACCTGGCTCGGAACGTGCAACCGGCCGAAGTCCATATCCTCAAGCTCGGCGTTGCCCACGAAATACAGGTAGTCACCGGATGGCGAGAATTCAATGCCGACGATGGGGTCATCACTCAGAGCGATGAACTCAGCGTCGCCGACGGTCCCACTCTCCAGGTCCAAGGACCATAGCGCCACGTCAGCGGTATTCGGGGACACCATATTGGGCAGGCTCAGGACCAGCCGGTCGTTGGCCGGGTTGAGTTTCAGGGTGCTGTGCCAGTCGGATGCATCGAACCCGGTGATCGTATCGATCGGTTCAGGTTCACCGATGCTGGTGGCGGTGATCAGGGCACGTTTCAGAACATACTTGTTGCCGTCAACGGAGAAGCCGAAGAGCCATCGGCACCCGCTCTGAAGGCGATGGCTCACGGCAAGTCCTTCGCCCATGTTCGTTCCGAACAGGACATTCTTCTCCGCAACATCGCCAAGCCCTCCGACCAATGCCATATCCACCACGGAGTAATAGCTCTTGTGGGTGGCCGTGTTGTGGTGAATGATGTAATACTGCGATGGGTGACAAGGCCGCGGTGAAATGGCTGAAGCTTGGCTCGATGAATTCGCGATCAACCCGGTGCCGTTCGGCATGGTGACCATAGCGGCATTGCGCACTTCGACCTTGTCGTTGGTCCCCACCGCCGAGGTGAACAGGATCCCGCCTGCCGCATTGGTCATGAGATTAATATCCTCACTTCCGCCCCATCCGTAGGTCGGTATCAAGGGTCCCAGGATCGGGGACCCTGCCGTTAGATCAAGGGTGTGGATCTCGCCATTTCCGGACCGTAACAACCACGTGCTCAATTGGCATTGAACCTCCGTGGCGGTCAACGCAAGAAGCACGACCGACCAGCGCAAGGCTGCTGGAACAAGGAGGCAACGCATAACGAGACGAAAGGTAGGATCCGGCGCAGGATCAAGGAGATGCGCAGGACGAAACCATCAACCTCGGATCGTGACCGGCCTGCGGTACTCAATACCGCAATCGGAAATGCTCCTTGGCCTGCTCGGATCGCAGGAATACCAAGCCCATGTCGTACAGGTCGATCGTCACGGTGACCGCGGAATGGTTTTTCACACGCGTCCAAGCCGCCTCCATCCCCGGACTCCAATGGATATCATCGAAGACGAACACCGTGTCATTATGCGCCTTGCTCAGGCATTGCTCGAAGTACCGAAGGGTCGCTTCCTCTTCATGATGACCGTCGATGAACGCGAGGTCGAGCCGCTCCATTCGTCGAAGGACATCGGGAAGGCGGTCCTCGAAACTTCCGAGAGTGGCGTGGATCCTTGGTTGTGGGAGGATCTCGAAATTCTTCTTGGCTATGCTCAAGGTCTCGGGACAACCCTCGATCGTATGCACCTGCCCGTTACGGGCGCCGTGGGCCAAGTACAAGGTGGTAAGGCCGAAGGAGGTGCCCAGTTCCAGAACCTGCCGAGCATCGAGGTGTCGGGCCAGTTTGTACAGCAAACGCGCTTGATACGGTGGCTTGAGCGCTGACCGGGCTTGGGCGGCTACGCGTCTCATCGGTCCATTCGATCGGACAGAACCAGCACCTAGATCATTCACCTGAATGGCCTGATCGCTGCGAAGGAGGTCCGAACGCAATTGCTCAATCACGGCGAACGCCTCATCCATAGGACGCGGACGGAACACGTTCTCGATCAACTCATACACGAACGGACTATGAACGCTGTGCCGCGTGCGCGCCTTGACCAAGTGGCCCATATAACTGCGCGCACGCTGGAGAATGTCCGTCATTGCTCCGGCCAAAATACTTACAGGACTCTCTTGGGGTCCCTTTTGGGGACACGGAAACCATCAACCCTTACCGTGATTCGTCGTTTCGAGTTAGTGCGACGAGCGAGCGTCAGCCGATCACCTCCAACTTGGGGTATCGCTTTCGCCACGATTCCAACGCCTTCTGGCTGGATACCGTGATGATCGTACGCGAATCGAGCCGGACCTTGATCTCCTTGACGCCGGGCTTGATGGGGCGCTCAAGAATGAGCGCGGGCTTTTTTCTAGGCATGCTGTTATCCGATGACCTCCAATTTAGGGTAGCGCTGTTTCCAGAATTCGAGCGCCTTCTTGCTCGCAAGTGTAATGATAGTACGCGCGTCCAGCCGAACTTTTATGGGCTGGAGACCGACCTTCACCGGTTGGGTGAGGATGAGGGCTTTCTTTTTTCTAGGCATGACAATGGAATTTGATCGTTTCGTTGGTCGTTGTTCTTCTGTTCCGCTTACAGGTCTTGACCATAGACTGCCAAGCTTCTGTTTCTCGCTGCTTCATCAACGACCGGCGAGCGCACATAGTTTGCCCTTGTAGGACAAGGAACCCAACGCTTGACAACTTTTAACTGCGCATCGTGGTCCTTCCGTACACGATCCGGGCCGCTCGATGTGGTCGTAAAGTGCTGTAGAACAGACAGGATATCGACCTATTTCAAATGATGACCTGGTCTCCAGTAGAGCTTTTGTTCCGGCCATTGATGAGGGCATTCCCGTAATGTGGAACCATGTCCGGATCTGGCCTTGATGGCGCATATCCGGTCATAGTGGCGGGCCGTATGCGAAAGAAAAAGCCCCGGATGACCGGGGCTTGTGGGACGTACTGGATTCGAACCAGTGACCTCATGCGTGTGAAGCATGCGCTCTGAACCAGCTGAGCTAACATCCCAAGAAGTCAAGTCATTGACCCGGACCATGTGTCCGGGTCAACGAATGAGGGTGGAGGCAGCCGGATTCGAACCAGCGACCCTCTGCTTGTAAGGCAGATGCTCTGAACCAGCTGAGCTATGCCTCCATTATCAAAACACTTCCAAAGAACACGACCGGATCAGCGACTCTCCCGCCTGTTGGGCGGGATGCTCTGAACCAGCTGAGCTATGCCTCCATTATCAAAACACTTCCAAAGAACACGACCGGATCAGCGACTCTCCCGCCTGTTGGGCGGGATGCTCTGAACCAGCTGAGCTATGCCTCCATTATCAAAACACTTCCAAAGAACACGACCGGAACAGCGACTCTCCCGCCTGTTGGGCGGGATGCTCTGAACCAGCTGAGCTATGCCTCCGGAAGGGCGGCAAATGTATTCCTTCCGATCACAAAACCTCAGCGACGACAAAGACACTTCCGGTGATAAGGATCAGATCGGACCTTTCAGCTACAGCCTGAGCCGCCTCGAGCGCGACCCGGACCGATGGATAGGAGTTGCCACCAAGCCCGGCCTCGGATGCAGCCGATCGCAGCCGATCAACGTCCAGCCCGCGCGGAATGTCCGCCTTGCAGAAATAATAGGTCCCTTCTCCGGGAAGTTCCTTCAACACGGAGGAGAGATCCTTGTCGTTGACCATGCCTAGCACGATATGAAGACGATCGAAAACGTAATGGCCCAACAGTTCATTCACCACGCGGATGCCGTCCACGTTATGGGCCACATCGCAAATGGTGGTGGGCTCTTGGGAGAGTGTCTGCCATCGTCCCAGGATACCCGTGTTCTTCACCACATTCGTAAATCCCGCAGCGATGGCCTGATCACTGATCCGCCATCCTTTGTTGCGCAGTTGTTCCAATGCGGAAACCACGGTCCGAGCATTTTCCGCTTGGTGCGCTCCTGCCAGCGGAGTGCGGAAGGGAAGGGGTTCCTGCGGGTCGGGGAATGTGATCGGTGAAGCGTTCGTTGCTGCGGTACGCAGAAAGACATCCCGGACAGCACCATCCGCACGACCGATCACCACCGGGACACCGGGCTTGATGATCCCCGCCTTCTCAGTGGCGATCGCTTCCAACGTGTCGCCGAGGAATTGCATATGGTCCCAGCCGATGTTGGTGATCACGCTCACGTCAGGGGTGACCACATTGGTGCTGTCCAAGCGACCTCCCATGCCGGTCTCCACGATGGCGATATCAACCTGTTCTTCGCGGAACCACCAGAATGCGAGGGCCACGGTCCACTCAAAGAACGATGCTTGGACGGGATCGAAACCGGCGCGGTATTCCTCCACGAAGCGCACGACATCACCTTCTGTGATCATTTCGCCGTTGACGCGACACCGTTCCCGGAAGTCCTTCAAGTGCGGTGAGGTGTGCAACCCGACCTTGTATCCGGCCTCTTGCAGAACACTCGCCAAGAGGTGGCAAGTACTTCCTTTTCCGTTGGTGCCGGCGACATGCACACACCGTAGTCCCTGTTCCGGATGGCCCAAGAGGTCCATCAGTGCGTGCGTGTTGCTCAGGTCGGCTTTATAGGCCGCTGCCCCAACGCGCTGGAACATCGGTAGCTGAGCGTAGAGGTACGCCAGCGTTTCGAGGTAGGTCATGGACCTAGCTGGGTCTGAACGTGAGCCGCACGTATTGTACCTGCTCGGGAGGGCCGGTTGGGTTGGGCACGATCAACATATTCTTGACCGCCCGCAGTGCCACGTTCTGGATCTTGGAATCCGAGGTCGCGGAATTGCTCACATAGGTCCGCTTCACGTTGCCTTCACGGTCGATCACGATCGCCACCTCGACCCAGGTCTCGTTGCTGAGTTCGGGCCGCTCGCTCAGATCAGGTCCGCGAACCGCGCCACGGGATCCACGGATCTCCCACCCATTGCCACGCATCACGCCGCTGCCGCCGGGCTTTCCATCAGGCGTGCCGGGGTCGCCCGGTTTCTGTGATGGCCCATCGCTCGGGGTTTGGCCGGGTTTGTTCCAGTTGTTCAACGCATTGCTCAAGCGGCTGTCGATCACCGGCTCCTTCGGCTTCTCCACGGTCGGTTTCTTCACCGGCTTGGGGTTCGGCTTCGGCGTTGGTGGCTTCACCACTTCCACTTCGCTGTTCTCTTCGGTGGCCACCTCTTCGGGGTCGCCGCTCTCTGGCGCGGTGGTCGGTTGCCCGCCGGGGTTCTGCACCGGCGTGTTGCCGCCACCATCGTCCGTCGTACCGAAATCCGCCATGGCCACTTCCACGCTGTCCTCCTGAAGAGGCGGATCGAATTGCTTGAGGCCGATGAACAGGAAGAGGATGGCGAGCAGGACGTGTACCACCACGGTGACCACGATACCGGAGTTCCGATCGCGGCGCTGCTGCTCCAAGGCAATGGCGGTCATGGCTGTGTGGTTGGTGGTTTTGCTGCGGGCGGTGTCGGAGCCGATGCAAGGACGATCTTCCACTTGTTGCGCTTGGCGATGTCCAGCACCGTTACCATTTCACCGGTAGGCACGTCCTGTGCCACTTGAAGGATCACGGCGTTGTTCGTGCCTTGTCGTTCCATTTCAGCGGTGATCGCCGGTTCCAATCCATCGAAGGGAACGGCAACACCATTCAGCGAGGCGCTGCCCGGTGCGTCCAAGCGCACCGCGATCTTCGGTTGGTCCTTGCTCGGGCGCGCTTTGCCCTTGGGCAGTTCCACGGGAAGCGCGAATGGGCTCACCATGGTGCTGACGATCACGAAGAAGATCAAGAGCAGGAAGACCAGATCGGTCATGCTGCTCAGCGCAAACCCGGCACTCACCTTATGGGTACTACGGATGGCCATGGGTCACTTCGGTCTGGTCGCGATGATCACTTTCCACTTGTTCCGCTTGGCGATGTCCAACACGCCGACCGTTACACCCGCTGGCACGCGTTGGTCCACGTGCATCACCAGGATGGGGGTGTCGCCTGCCGACTTGATCCTGTCCTGTAATACACCCTCGAGGTCCAAGGGATCGACGGTCTTGTCATTCACGCTGAATTGACCGTCGGCATCGATGCGCACACCGACCTGTGGCTTCTCCTGGGTCTTGTTCGCGCTGATCGGCAGATCAACGGGCAAGGTGGTCGGGCTCACCATCGTGGAAATAATGACGAAGAAGATCAGCAGCAGAAAGACGATGTCCGTCATGCTGCTCAGGCTGAAGCCCGCGTCGATCTTATTGCTGCTGCGGAGGTCCACCGGTCAGGGTCACTTGGCGGGTGAGTCGAGCAGATCCATGAATTCGATGGAGCGCGATTCCATCTTCTGCACCACCTTGGTCACACGGGCCACAAGCAAATTGTAGCCGACATAGGCCGGGATACCGATGATGAGACCCGCCACCGTGGTGATCATGGCTTGCATCATACCGCCGCTCAGTGGTGACCACCATACCCACCACCGTCCCGAGGAAACCGATCGTCGGTGCGGCGCCGGAGACCGTGGCGATGATGGGAAGGCCGCTCTCCAGTTGATACACTTCCAGCTTGCCTTGGTTCTCGATGCTCACCTCGATGTCCTTAGAGGTTTGCCGATGCGGCTGATCCCTTTCTCCAGCATCCGCGCCACAGGCGTGTTGGTGGTCTGGCAGAGGTTGCGCGCGCTATCCACCTTCCCTTCGTGGATATGTCGCGGAGTTTGGCCATGAAATCCTTTTCATCGACCAAGGCCCGACGGATGGCCAAGCTCCGTTCGATGATGATGTACACGGCGATGATGGACATCAAGGCCAGCGGCCCCATGATGTACCAGCCACCCATCTTGATGAGTTCCCACACGGAAAGCGTGGTCTCTTTCGGAACCACGGGTGTGGTGGCGGCGCTGTCCACCAGTTCGCGCGCTGCGTTGGTGGTCTCTTGGATCTGGGCGAAGATGTCGATGAGCATGTGGGGGGTGTGTGCTATGGAACGCGTAAATCGCGCTTGGAATTGTCAGTTGAGTTGGGCGAGGGCGATCTCGAAGGCGGTTCTGGTCAGGTGCGTGCGGGTATCGTTCTTGGCATGCGTGCGACGCAAGGTCTCCTCGATCAACGTGCTCACATCCTGGAAAATGGCGCTGTCGCCGAGGTCGTTTCCGGGTTGCATGCAATAGGCGAAGACGCGCGCCATGCCGCAGTTGGCGAGGAAGTCCGGGATCACCGCCACGCGACCGTCGGCGTGTTCGGCGATGGGCCCGTAGAAGATCTGCGGATCGGCGAAGGGAACATTCGCTCCGCTGCTGATCACCTCCAAACCGTTCGCGCACATGCGGTCCACTTGGTCGCGGGTCACCAAGCGACTGGCCGCGCAGGGCAGGAAGACCTCCGCACCCAGATCCCAGATCCGCGCATTCACCTCATCAAACGGGAGCAGGTCCTGCATCCGCAAGGCGTTGCCGTCCTTCTCCGCGAAGAACGTGCGGACCTGTTCCGTGGTGAATCCTTCGGGAACGGATGGCGCCACCATGCCGGTCGATGATGCCCACAATGCGCGCACCTGTTCGGCGAGGTAATAGCCTGCTGCCGGCCCACGTTGCCCCAGCCTTGTATGATCACGCGCTTCCCTTTCAAGGAACCGCCATACGTGGCGTAGTAGTGTCGCACGCTTTCCGCCACACCCCAACCGGTGATCATATCCGCCACGGCGTATTTGCCGGCGACGGGCACGTAGGCCAGGTCGTTCACCACCTTGCTCACACCCGTGCGCAACTGCTCAATGGCTTGGGTCTTTCGCGGTTCCTCCACGCCGATGTGTCCGTTCACCACGCCTTCTGCGGATGCCGCAGACCATACTGCTCCGTGATCGGGATCACCGTGCAGCTCGTCCACGTTCATGTCGCCGCCGGTGCCGTAGTACGTCTTCAACAAGGGCATCACGGCCTTGTACCAGCGGTCCAGCACACCGCGTTTGCGGGGGTCCGTCGGGTCGAAATCGATCCCGCTCTTCGCACCACCGATCGGCGGACCACACACGCTGAACTTCACCTCCATGGTCTTGGCGAGGCTCTCCACCTCACGCCGGTCCAGCCCCTTGCGCATGCGGGTGCCACCACCGGCCGCACCACCGCGCAGGCTGTTGATCACCACCCAGCCCCTTTGCACCGGTCGGTGCATCGGTCCACCTGAATACGATCTCGGGGGCACGCTCCTCGAAGCGTTGCAGGGCATCGCGCATCACGTCCATTGCAGGTCGGTGGAATGTAACCGGCCGGATAGGCAGCATCGGAGCGGTCGGGCGCGGGTTATCCAAGGCGAGTGTTGATAGCGCGGATCCTTCGGAAGGTTTTCCGCCAACCATTGAAAGTTCCCGCCGGACATTGAACTGTTTCCGCCGGACCATTTGAAGTCTCCGCCGGACCATTTGAAGTCGCTGCGGAACCGTGAATGGTTTCCACGGGACTTTCAAAGGTTTTCCCCGGACCATTGAAAGTCCCACCCGGACTATTTGAAGTTTCCCAAAACCTTCAAAGGTTTTCGCCGGACTATTTGAAGTTTCCCAAAACCTTCAAAGGTTTTCCCAAGACTATTTGAAAGTTCCCAAAGACCTTCAAAGGTTTTCGCCGGACTATTTGAAGTCTCCCTAAAACCTTCAAAGGTTTTCGCCGGACTATTTGAAGTCTCCCAAAACCTTCAAAGGTTTTCGCCGGACTATTTGAAGTCGCGCCAGAACCGTGAATGGTTTCCGCTCCATTATGCACTGCGTCACGCCGGAGCGATCCGGAGCGGTCCATCCGGCGTCTCACAAAGACCACGCGTTGCATAAGCGGCCAACGGCATCATTTGCCGAACGAATGGTGGCTAAAGACCTGTCCACAGACGTTTTCCGAAGACGTTACCTCGGAAAGTATTGTTAATACAGGGTATTTCAGGCAACCCTCTTCGCAACCTCGCGTTATTGCTGATGAAAGCCGACTTGTCATCGGTACGCGACAACCGCTACGCAACCAGCGATGGAAGGTCCGGGAGCCGATCAGCGACCCGGCCAGGAGCTCCTAAGGCCTCCGGACCTTGCCACCGCGCAACGCAACAACCAAATGCGTCAAGCAAGAGCCGGAATAACCGGGTTGAGCCCCACCGACAAGGTGGCCAAGGCGCTGCTGGTGGAGACCAGGATGAACGGGAACGCAGATTTCCCCACGCCCACCCCGACGCTCGTAGAGCTGAAGAACGGGCGCGAGGCACTCGAGACCGCCATCACGGAAGCCGCCGGTGGCGACCACGCCAAGGTGTCTGCACGCCAAAAGGCCGAAGCAGCCGTGGACGCATCTGCTCGTACGCATGGCCCTGTATGTTTCAATACAGCGGCTTTACGACGAGCTGAAGATCCTCAGCACGGGATTCGAGCTGCGCAAGCAGCCCGAGCCCATCGGTCCGCTGCATGCGCCCACCGACTTCGAGGCCCGCACTGGTGCATTGCCCGGATCGATAGACCTGCGGTGTAAGCCCGTGAAAGGTGCTTACTACTACCAGTTCTTCGTGAATCCGACGGACCCCGATGTGGAGGGCCAATGGACGCTGCTCGCGCTCTCATCGCGCGCCAGCTTCGAGGCCACCGCATTGGATCCCGCAAAGCACTATTGTTCTGCGTGAACGCGCTCGGCGCCGCAGGCGCCAGCCCGTTCAGCGATCCAGCCAAGGGTTTCAGTACACCGCTGCCATAAGGCCGCGTTGGGCCACCACGTAGAACACCGCCCCGATCGAAAGACCGGGGCGGTGTGTTGTTGGGGTCATGGGTTCAGGAACTACCTTTCCTGATGTTCGCGTACCGAGCGAAGCGGACGAAGCTCGGCGCAACACCTGATGCATGACCATGAACAGCACTTCTTCGCGCCGCAGGGTCCGCGCCTTGCCCACGCGCAAGAGCCGCGCACGGACCGAGACCAACTGCGGAGGTTTCCCTTCAAGGGTGACGACCTTCGGACACCCTGCACGGGTCAAAATAGGAGGGAGAAAGGGAACGGCCCTATTGCAATATGAACCGCTCTATAGCAACGCCGGTGACATCCCTTAAGGAAACGAAGTAGACACCTCTCGGCGCCGACGTTAGGTCAAGGGTGAACTCACGACCTGTTATCCGCTCAGAGAGGAGTATGTGACCAAGAGGGTCGGCAACTGTTAGTTGAGCGTTCTGAGTTGCACGTGAAAATTTGGCTGTCAACTTCCCATCGCTGGATTGGGGGGTATACTAGAAATTTCTGCTCACTGACTCGCGAGGTAAGCCTGACGGCTCTTCCACCACTGTATAAGCGGTGTTTGTGACAACAGGCGCGTTGTAATCAAAGTAGATGGAGGCATGGTTCAGAAATGGAATCGCCCAACGTCAGAGAAGTAAGTGGCTTCACACGGTATCGTGCAAAGCCATGGCTGCCAGCTTCATTGGTGTTCGAATCCGGTAGGAGGATGTTGTTGAACAAGAATAGCATCTCCCTAGTGTCGTTGTTAAAGTTCAATTCCACCGCGTGTGAAGCCGTAACAAACTCCAACGAAACTGGATCCACGTAAAGCGGTAACGGATTCTTGATCAATACCGTGAAGGCCGTATCCGTTCCCGTGTTCTGGAACTGGATAACGTAGTCCAAGGGCGTTCCATCTACAACATCATCACTGGAGATCGTAGCCTTATCCACAAGAACAACATTCGGGTCCAAGGAAGCTGCAACCGTGATGGTCCAAGTCGATGCGTTATCATCCGGTACAACATCGCCCAGCACAGGAAAGATCATGGCTGAAGAACTGATCTGTTCACCTAAAAACGCTGATGTACTCACGTAGACCTGCACATCGATCTGTCCGTTCTCGAACGGTGCCAAAGAAGGAAGGGCCCACGTAACAGAATCCGTTGTGATGGTGGTCGGGGCGACGGAAGCCGACCAGTAGGTCAAGTCTGTTCCTTGCCGAAACACAAGGGTTGGCGTTAGAACATTGTTGCCAGCGTTCTCATAGCTTAGAACATAGTGCGCCATCTGGCCAGGCCTGAAGAGTGTAGTGGGACTGATCGCAACGGATAGGTCAGTTACGGACCCGTTAGGTTGGAAGGCAAAGTCCACATTTTCCATGCTTTCAGGCAGACCAGTGAACACAACTGCTTGGGAGTTTGGGGCCGAGTTGAAATGCTGCACACCAGCTGGTAAGACCGAGAAGGAGCCTGACTGGAGAACGCTTAGGTCATAATCGCCCATTTGATCCGAGAATCCGATGCGCCCCGTGTTGGCTTCATGTACGGTGAGGTGCTGCACCCCTATTTCCCCAAGGTCTTGGATAGAATTGCTGTTGAGGTCTATGAACACCCTACCGTAGATGCCGTTGAAATTATCCGTCAATTTCACGATCCAACAATCACCCGTTCCCGCACTGCAAGCAACGTCTCCATCTGTCGAGAAGGTGTAACCTGTACAGAGATACTCGCCTTCACTTGTCAACAGCAGCCCGATACCGAAGTCCCACGCTGTGCCACCCATGCACTTCTGCCATTGCAGTTCGCCGGTCGCATCCAGCTTGATCACCCACCAGTCACCTGGGTCCACGCCAAAGCTGCCCACCACATCACCATCTGTGGACGCAGCCTGACCGATAACCAAGTAACCCCCATCGCTGGTTTGTTGCACAGACCTTGCTTGATCCGAGCCCGTACCTCCATAACACTTTTCCCATTGAAGTTGTCCGTTCTGATCGACCTTGGCGATCCAATAATCTGGCGGGGTGGTTCCTCCTGAGCCGGGGTGATAGTTCGGCAGACAGCAGCTTGTTTGGCCGACAAGAACATATCCGCCGTCGCTCGTTGCGTTGATCGATGGGCGATCGCTCGGCCCACCATGTCCGTCAATTCTGGTTTGCCAAGTAATACCACCTGTCTGGTCGAGCCTGACGAACCACGTTTCCAAAGCTCCCACTGGGCCAGGGGAAAGATCACCATCATTGGAGCTGGTCGCGGATGTCAGCACGTACGTACCATCGGCGAATTGATGTATGGAGACAAACAGTTCTTGACCCGTGCCCCCCAAGCACCTTTTCCATTCCAAATTGCCATCCGCATCAAGCTTGACAACCCAAGCATCCGAAAGCGCTGAGTGAATTCCAACCACATCGCCATCAAATGATCTTGTTTGACCGGTAACGATGTATCCACCATCGATCGTTTGCTCGACCTGCTCGCCTACATCAAGAGCGCTTCCACCCAAGCACCGCTGCCATTCCAATGTTCCGGAGTTGTCCAACTTGATGATCCAAAAATCACCTAGCCCATGGCTGCCCGAAACGTCCCCATCGTTTGAGAAGGTCAAACCTGCCACTATGTATCCTCCATCGCTGGTTTGTTGAATAGACCTTCCAAGGTCGTGGAGCGACCCACCATAGCACTGTTGCCATTGCAACCCAAGATCAGCATCGAACTTGACCACCCAAACATCCCAGCCACCATGGTTCCCGCTGACCTCAAGATCATTCGACTGCGTTTGCCCGACCATCACATAGCCTCCGTCGGCAGTATGCTCGAAGCCCCATGGCTCCTCTTGCAATGAGCCGCCATGGCATTGCTGCCATGCGATTACCGCTGGTTGACAAACGCCGCAAACAGATGAGCACAGCCCGATCAACGAAGCCAAAAAATGGGTACGCATGTGAAGAGTGTTATTATAGATGCATCGAATATATTGGTAGTTCGAAGAACCTACGGATACCTTGTGGTAGTCGGATCTTGACAATCTGGTTCCTGGGTCGATCTCTTTGACGCAAAACAAGAAGTGTCCTGCCGCCGGGTTCTTCGACCATCAGGATCGTCCGATGAAGCTTACCAATTTCGATGGCGTGTCGATCTGTTTGCAAGGGCAATTGGGTCGGTTTGGGTTCCGGCCGTCGATGTAAGCCTTCCCGCCATCTCGGGCCGATGAAACGAGACGCGCCAAGGGTAAAGTGTTACGGTGAATCGGTCGTCCTTATTGCCTTCCTATCAAGCCAGATACACCCCCCGCCCACGCTATCCCGCTTCGCGCCGGTCACGCTTTCAGCGTATTCACTTCGCCGCGCATGCGCAGCACTCGAGCAATGCGAAGACCAGCGCTTCCTTGTAGTCCACGGTGAGCTTGTCCGGTACGTGGATGGCCGCTTGGGTATGCGCGCGATCCAGTTCAAGAAGAAAGGAATTGTGCGTGCCGCCGCCGGTCACCAGCACCGGTGTTTCCACTTTCCACGATGCTTGCCCCGGCTGCATGGCGATGTGCTCCACCACCGTGCGCAAGCGATCTTTCACGGTGATGCTCTTTTCAGAGATGAGCGGCAGCACTTCGTCAATGAACCACTCACGCCCGAGTGATCGGGGCGGACGTTTTGTGGAAGGGCAGGGCATTGGGATCATCCAGCAGCATTTCATCGATCCTCCTGAGCGTGCAAGGGTTCCGTCCGCATCATAGGGTTGCCGATGGAGCCCTGCGAGGAAGTTCAGTGTTTGGTTGCCGATGGAGACATCGTACCCGACGATCCGCTTCTCGGTGTGAATGCTGATGTTGCAAATGCCACCGATGATCAGGAAGGCGCTGTGCTTCGGAAAGAGCAGCTGTTCCCCGATCGGCACCAAGGAGCACCTTGTCCGCCGAGCGCCATATCGGTGCTGCGGAAGTCGCACACGGTGGTGATCCCGCTCATGGCCGCGATGGCCCCGCCGGAACCGACCTGCTTGGTAAGCGCACCGCGTGGCATGTGGAAAATGGTGTGTCCGTGACTGCTGATCGATCGGCCTTTCCTCCGGCGAACCGCTTGCACTTCTCCCCGATGAACTCGCCGAGCTCGGTGTCCACCACGGCCAACGCAAAAGCGTTACCGGTCATCACATGCTCCAAGGCCTCTTGTATGCGCGGTGGGTAAGGAATGGTCCGCGCCTTTTCGATCCGCCAGATCCACTTCCCCCGCGCATACTTCAATTCACAAAGCGCGAGATCGAGTCCGTCCAATGAGCTTCCGCTCATGACCCCTACGACACGATACGTGCCGATGGATTTGCTTTTCTTCCTGATGCTCTTGGACATTCGACGGGCGAAGGTATCGGCTACTTTTGCGCTCCCTACACCCACGCCATGATGGAGACCACCACCCTAGCCGGATTGAACTTCGAACTCAGCGAAGAGCGTGATCGCAGTGCGCGATGCCGCCTGTGATTTCGCCCAGAACGTGTTTGAAGCCCGGCGGACCGACCGCGATCGCGAACAACGCTTCCCGGAAGGACGAGATCGCTAATTGGGCGAGCTCGGTTTCCTAGGCATGATGGTGAGTCCGGAATACGGCGGCGGCGGTACGGATACCATCAGCTACGTGCTGACTTAGGAGGAGATTAGGGCAAGATCGATGCGAGTGCGAGCGTGGTGATGAGCGTGAACAACAGCCTCGTGTGTTGGGGATTGGAGGAGTTCGCGAACGAGGAGCAGAAACAGAAGTACCTCGTCCCATTGGCGAAGGGTGCAGATCGGTGCGTTCTGTTTGAGCGAACCGAGGCGGGTAGCGATGCCACCCAGCCAGCGCACCACCGCCATCGACATGGGCGACCACTACCTGTTGAACGGCACCAAGAACTGGATCACCAACGGCGGCACCGCAAGCACCTACCTAGGGATGGCGCAGACCGATGCGGCGAAAGCACAAGGGCATCAACTGCCTGATCGTGGAGAAGGGCATGCCCGGCTTCGTGGTGGGCGCGAAGGAGGATAAGCTCGGCATCCGCGGAAGCGACACGCATACGCTGATGTTCCATGAAGGTGCCGAAGGAGAATCGTATCGGAGAAGACGGCTTCGGATTCACGTTCGCGATGAAGACACTGAGCGGTGGCCGTATCGGGATCGCATCACAAGCGCTCGGCATCGCCAGCGGTGCGTATGAACTCGCACTGGCTTACAGCAAGGAGCGCAAAGCCTTCGGCAAGGCCATCAGTGAGCACCAAGCGATCGCCTTCAAACTGGCCGACATGGCCACGGAGATCGAAGCGGCTCGTTTGCTTTGCTTGAAG
This sequence comes from Flavobacteriales bacterium, assembly GCA_016721005.1. Taxonomy (GTDB): domain Bacteria; phylum Bacteroidota; class Bacteroidia; order Flavobacteriales_F; family PHOS-HE28; genus PHOS-HE28. Next base: position 7,427 of record JADKJM010000018.1, on the reverse strand, counting down.
GCGGCGTGGCTGAAGGACCAGAACTTGAACTACGACCAGGCCAGTGCCATGGCGAAGGTCTTTGCCAGTGAGGTGGCCATGCGCACCACCGTGGAAGCGGTGCAGGTACACGGCGGCTACGGCTACGTGAAGGAGTACCACGAGCGCTTGATGCGCGACGCCAAGATCATGCAGATCTACGAAGGCACCAGTGAGGTGCAGCGGACTTATCAGTCGAGGAGTGCTCAAAGGCCGAGCGACCAGCCCGGTTAATCACACGACGATCGTTGAAAGCGCATCGGCAGGGACTCCGGTCCCTCTGAATGCAGGCCTCTATCTTTGGCGATGCCGCGCATGGTGAACCCGATCAACAGACCACCTCACGGCAATTCTAAGCCTTTACCGACATGCGCGTACGCGATCTCTTTGTTCTGGGTGGCCTTGTATCACCTCTGGCTGCGTGGGTACCAAGTCCCCCAACTACCTCATCGACCCCGTCGCTCACACCTGAGTGCGAGCAAGTTGTTCGAGAACCAGCGCTTCGAGTACCGCATCCAAGTGAACGATGTGATGTCCATAAGGGTACTGGGCTTGATGAACAAACGCACCGCTACTTCAACGTGGAGAGCCAGAACGGTACGGCTGGCCTGAGTGATGCATCCTTTACGTGAACGGCTTCTCCGCACGTACCGGCATGGTGCAATTGCCGCAGGTGCAAGGTGGAAGCTCCTGGCCTTACCATCGGCGAAGCACAGGAACTGGTGCAGCGCATCAATGAGTACTTACCAACGCCACCGTCATCCTGAAGACGTATCAACTGGCGGATAAGCCTCTTGGGAAACGTGTCGCGGCCCGGCACCTATATGGTGTACAATAACCATCACCATCCTCGACGCCTTGGCTATGGTGGTGGGCCGAATGAATTCGCGGATAAGAGCCACGTCACCCTCATGCGGCAAAGCGACCGCGGCGGCAGCAATCGCTCTACGTCGATCTATCCACCACCGAGGTGCTGCGGGAGCGAGTACTACTACCTGCTACCGAATGATGTGGTGTACGTACCGCCATGCGTGCGCGAAGCAGCCGCCTCAACCTTGGGTGTTGCCATCATCCCTCAGTACGTTGAGCACTGCGGCAGTGGTCTTACGGCGATCCAGAACAATACCAGGTTATCCATGCCGACCAACCCGGCTAACGACATCATTGACCTGCGGGTCATCATCCGAAACCGGTTCTCGAAGTGGTGGTGGTTCTCATCACTTGCACCATTGTGGTGCAGTGGGCGTGGCCCACCTGAAGCGTAACCCCTGGAAGAGCTACATGGTGCAGGCCACCATTCTCATGGGTGAAGGTGGCAAGCCCGGCTTCGGACAGAAAGAGGATTTCCTCAAGGGGATGTCCTGGTGCGGGGCAGTTCCAACTGGAGGATGACATCGCGATCATGACCTCGCGCTCGAACATCGCGGAAAACGCCCGACGCCGACTTCGGTGTGGCGTATTACGAGACCCACGATTTCATGACCGAGGAACGGTACGACTATCCGCCCTTCCGCGTGTGATTGGATTCCGTGGCCGTGCAGGTGGTGGGCGTGAAGATCCGTGAAGGTGACGTGCGGCGAAACATATTCGGTGTCCGCCGAAGGGCAGAACGTGCAACCCCTTCAATGTCCAGAAGCAGGAGTTGATGGGGGATTTCTGCCGGAATACAAGGTGGAGGAGACCATCGCGATTTGGCCAAGCTGTTCTCCGCGCAGAACCTCAGCTTCCGCATCGAATTTTCGATTATCGCGTGTGTACGAGACGGGGTCGGACTACTACTTCACGATCGTGAGCCCACCAGCAGTTCGCGAACTACATCTCGCGGCTGAACGTGGAGGAACCGGAGAACGATGGACAGGTGGTGGCGTTGAGCTTGACCGGGACCTCAACGAACAAGGAGTCGGTATTCATCAACAAACTGATGGAGACTCTCATTGAAGGGAGCTCCGCAAGCAGCAGCAGAATGGATCAAGACCATCGACTCCATCGATACCCGATCGACACGGTGGCGGTACGTTGAAGGAGGCCGAGAACGGATCGCGCAACAGCGGCTGACCTCCGGAATGCCGGGCCCGGTGGGCAATGTTTCGGACGCGCTGTTCCATGAACGGAGCCGCCTTGGTGACCAGATCTCCATCGTTCGTCGGAAGTGGAGCTATTGCTCCGGGGTGGTGGACAAGCTCCGGTCATCGGACGATAGCAACTTCCTCCACCGTCCGGCTTCGAGGACCCTGTAGCTCAACAACTCGATCCTTGATATTATACGGCTCTCTCCGCGGATCTGAGTGCGCCCGGCCGCAGAGCGGTGGCAAGAGCAATCCTACCGTAGTGGCCATGGAGCGTCGTCGCCGCAACTTGCTGAGCACGCTGGAACAGACGGCCCAGAACATCCTCACCGAAGCGGACATCACCCTCACGGACCTGAGCGGTCGCTTGGGCTGAATCATCGCCTATTCGTTGGGTCGTGCGCCGGGAGGACAGCAAGCAGTTGTATCAAGAGCGCAAGTTCCAGTTGAGTGAAACACCGTACAACTACCTCATGGAGAAGCGTGCGGAGGCGGGCATCGCCATCGCATCGGGATGAAGTGGACAAGAGCGATCATCGATGAAGCGAATGTGGTCGGTGGTGGATCAGTGGGCCCGCAGAAGAAGTTGGTGCTGGGTGGCGCGTTGTTCATCGGCCTCCGGATCCCCGTGCCGATCATCCTTGTTCGTGATTTCCTTCAACGACAGCATTGCTGACCCGGAGGAATTGAAGCGCGTGAGCAGCTTACCTGTTCTTGGGTCGATCCCTCCAGCAAACGCAAGCGTGTGCTGCCGGACGAGCTGAAGAGCATGCTCGCTGAAGCGTTCCGGACGGTGCGGATCAACCTGCAATACCTCAATGCGAATGTCGCGCCGTGCTGGGCTTCACCTCCTCCAGCAGCGGGGAGGGCAAGACCTTCTGCGCGGTGAACCTTACCAGTGTGATGGCATTGTCCGGGAAACGCGTTCTATTGATCGATGCGGACATGCGTCGACCGAACGTGCACAAGACGATGGACCTGAACGATGGGCCGGGCCTCAGCACGTTCCTGATCGGGGAGACCGACCTGGGGTCCATCATCCAGAAGTCGGACATCGGTTTACCGGCTGTGATCGGCGCGAGACCGATCCCGCCGAACCCTTCGGAGTTGGCCGAGGATCCCTGGATGGCCGAATTGTTCGCGACCGTGCGAGAGCGCTACTGATCACATCATCGTGGATGCCTCGCCGATCGGATTGGTGAGCGATTCGTCGTGTTTGTTGGCCATCTGGATCTGAGCCTGTACGTGGTCCGTGAGCGACACACCCGCGCCGGGCCTTGCGGCGAATCAACGAGATGGTGGCCAACGGCAAGGTGGGTCGCGTGGACCTCCTGCTCAATGATGTGAAGGCCGAGCGCGCCAGGGCTACGGCTATTACACTCCGGTAGGTCGGTGACCCGCGCACGATCCGTTCGAAGGTTCACGCAACATCATGACAGGTCTTTCGTGGCTTTTCGTGGAGCGCGTGTTGCGCTTGGGCGTGGTGCTGGTCACGGGCATCTACGTGGCCCGCCTCCCAGGCGACACCATTTTCGGGCACCTGAACTACGCCACGGGTTTCGTAGGGCTCTTCTTCGCCTTAGGATCGGCGGGCATCGATGACATCCTTGTGCGGGACCCAGGTGAAGCACCCGGAGAAGCGCAATGAGTTGCTCGGCACCGGCGCGATGATCGACTGTTCGGGGCGATCCTGATGGCGATTCGCGCCACGCTCGGAGCCATCCTCGGGGACATGGACGGCCTTACGGTGGCGCTGATCGTGGTGATCTCCAGTGCGGAACTGCTCCGGCCCTTCACCGTGATCGATCACTGGTTCATGGCGGAGATGAAAGCGCGTAGGTCCGCCATTGCACGATCGTGCGGGCGGTGGCGAGCTCATCGGCCAAGTTCGCCTTGGTGGGTGCCATGCATCTTGGTTACCTCACGCGCAAGGGGCGCTGATCTGTTCGCGTGGGTGTATGTGATCGAGAACACGGTGTTGGCCGCCGCTTACCTGATCGTGTTCGCACGGGCAGGAGGCAATTGGCGGGAATGGCGCAGCACCGGACCGATGGTGCGGTACCTGCTCCGCGAATCATGGCCGATGCTCATCTACGGCATGGCGTTGTACATCCAGGCGATCGACCAAGTGATTATCGAGGGACATCCTCACCCAAAGCAAGGGTGAGGATGCGGCCTTCATGAGTGGGCCAGTATTCCGTGGCCTTGCGGACGATCGAGGCGTTGAGTTTCCGGGACGGCCCACTCGGTAGGTCCTCGCACCCGCGATCACCGCGCAGAGTGGGGGAGGAGGAGCCGTTGTTCAAGGATCGCCTACTGAACCAATACAGACTCATGTTCTGACCTTCCTCGCCATGGGGGATCCCGGCTTTACCTCATGTGCAGGCCTTGATCACCTTCTTCTTCGGCGAGGAGTTCCGGTAAGCCGGAGGATTCCTTGCTCGCCCTGTTCTCCATCCGGTTTTTCTTCACCAACATGGGTATGGGGAAGGGCAGTTTCATCGTGAATGAAAGCCTGTTCAAGTACTCGCTGCTCACCGCAGTGGTCGGGCGTTCCACGAACATCGCCAGTGAACTGGCTGATGGTCCCGCTCTATGCCTCCAAAGGAGCGGTCATCGCGACCATGATCCCCCCTTCACGAGTGCATCTTCGTGATCGATCTTTTCGTGCCACGCATGCGGAGAACCTCGGCCTCATGATTTAGTTACGTGGCATCTTCACCTTCTGAGCGATTCCACCGGGCCAATGGAGCGTTATCCGCACCTCGTGCCGGTTTTTCCGGAACGCGTTCGCGGAGCGGAGTTGTCCGGCTTGTGGCATCGGACCCCAAAGCCGTGGACGTGGTGTTCCCCGGCATCCATGTTCGGCGAAATTACACGTGCACGACATGCGGCTATCTGTTCTACCGCGGTCGCCGGTCGGCTTCGCGGTGGATCCCACGTGATGCTTAGGTAGCATCGGGAAGGGAGGAAGGTCGCCTGCAGGTGGTGATGGGGCCGAGCGGTAGGTTGACCGATGCGCTGATGGAGGACTCCCGAGCAGCGGAGCGATGAGCACGTACCGGTCCGAGACGGAGAAGTGATAGCTTCCCCGCACAAACGCGTGATGGTCCTGAACGCCATCGATTACCCTCTACGGTCATGTGTTGCTGGAAGGCTGTGGAATGCGCAGTACCAAATCGATCGTCATACCCGGACCTCGGCGAATTGCTGATCGCTCCCGCGGTCGTTCGAGTGGCAGGTGCCGCGCGGTGGTGGCGGAGAGTATGGCTGGTGGACCAGAAACTCAGCAAGGCCCACGGCTGGTACCGCTCCATCAACGAACAAGTGAAGACCTTCCTCACCGACTTCGAGTAGGTATGCCTCACTGAAGGGATATGCACATCCGGACAAATCCAAAGTGGACATCGAACGGTTCACCGGCGGGTGAAGGCTTTCGATGCTTGATCAGTTCACCACCGCGCCGAAGAACACGTGACCTTCGTGCTGCGGGAGGACCGCCTGTGGTTCACCTTTCCCTGCACAAGTTGAAGTACCGCGCCTTGCAATGGTCAGGCAGAAGGGTGTCAGCGCAAGCCTATTTTCTGTGGGATCGGCAATTGCGCTGGCGGTAAGCGCTGCACACAATCCCGCAAGGACCCGGACGTGACCGCCAGCATCGTCGGCCTCGAGGAGAGGCGCTCCGTGCCTTCCGGTGTGGAGAGGATAACGCGGACCACGCGGATGAACACGGAGACCAGACTCGCGGGGTGTCACGCGTATGCCAAGAGCCAATTGGTGATGGCGTACACGGTAACCAATATATTATTGCCGACGGCCCCTTCGCGGCAGGTTGCATCAAGATCGGCTTCCGCATGACCGCTGAGAACCTAGCGCAGGATGTGGCCGTACGGTACACCGATGCTTGATGCAGTTGTTCCTCTACCGCTTCGTGGATGAGTTCGCCTCTTCACGCACCGTTGCACGACACGCCATTTCCATGTTCTCAGACTATCCACCTTCCCACCGGAACAACCAGGTGAACATCCACCATGAGACGCATCACAGGAGTTCCGCTTCAACTCACCACGCCGGTGTTGCTGATGGCTTCAGCCGGATCGGTCCGCTGCAGCCAGGTCTTCAGGCCATCAAGCAGGCAAGGCCACCGCTTGTACTTCGCGGCCGATGGCCCACGCAATGAAAGCGGAACAAGCGGCGTGTGATGATACGCACTCGCGAAGGAAGTGAACTGGCCGTGCAGGTTGCATACGCGCTGGCGAAGGAAGAACGTAGGGTTGCGAAAGGGAGTAGGCTCCGCGATAGCGTGATAGTTCTTCGCGCACGAGGAGGAGGATGGGTAACGGAGGACGACACCTTGCCCGTGCAGAGCTTCTTCCCTTCTGTAAGGAGATGGTAGAGCATTACCGCACCGGACCAGCGCGTATGGGTGGTGATGGGCAGCAACCTGATGATCGATGGCGAGTACCGAAACCGATGGCGACTACTGCTTCCAGCGCGCACGGCTACGGCGCATACCGTGAAACTGGGCAGTTGGCGCCGGGTGTGGAACCACTGATGGACGCATGGGCCTGTGGCCTTCACTCGGGAAACAGTTCGCGGCTGCGTGATTTCTTCCTGAATGACCGTGAAGCGCACGATGTGTACCTCATGTTCGATCGCGTCCACGCCGGGATAAGTAGACTCCTTTCACCGTTCAGTTGGACATCACGCGGATGCGCCAGGCACAAGCTCAACATCATTCCGCACACCAACCTCGTGGACAATATCGGTTTTCGGGGAAGGCGGCACGAACACCATGGACCTGGAACAATCCGCAGAACAAACCGACCGCAGCGAGTGCGCCTTCCCGGTTCAACATCCGCTGATTGGTCATTCCAGACTGAGGCCCGCGACATGAGAGTACTTCAAGCGCTACATCGGCTCCACATCGATGGAACGCCTCAAGATGAAAGTGAAAACTTACTCCTGCAAAAGCCCGGGTAGGTGAGCAGGAAGGATGCATTAGCCACAAGAACCCGGGCTTTGTGATCGCAAGAGCCGACTGGTGAATGCCCTCTTCCTGCTAAGATTCCCCTTTTTGGCTATTCCAGTTGTGGCAGGGCCGCCAACGGGTTGTCCAAAGGCTTCATCATGGCCGCCGCAGAGCTAAAAGCCGTATCATCCTCTTCCACTTCTTCCAGACACGTTGTACCGGAGGAAGCTTCGAGCGCAGGCTCACCCCGGTCTAGTGGTTGTGCATGGCGTACCCCGCCGTGCCTCGTCTGGCGAGTCCATGTTCGTGGGCTTGCGCCACGGCATCCCCAGCGTGCAAATGGGGAACGTGCTCCTATCCTCCTTGATCTT
>JADKJM010000017.1 GCA_016721005.1 Flavobacteriales bacterium | reverse complement strand
TGAATTCGCGATGACCCCGGTGCCGTTCGGCATGGTGACCATAGCGGCATTGCGCACTTCGACCTTGTCGTTGGTCCCACCGCCGAGGTGAACAGGATCCCGCCTGCCGCATTAGTCATGAGATTAATATCCTCACTTCCGCCCCATCCGTAGGTCGGTATCGAGGTCTGGGATCGGGACCCTGCCGTTAGATGAGGTGTGGATCTCGCCATTCCGGACCGTAACAACCACGTGCTCAGGTGGCATTGAACCTCCGTGGCGGTCAACGCCAGAAGCACGACCGACCAGCGCAAGGCTGCTGGAACAAGGAGGCAACGCGTAACGAGGACGAAAGGTAGGATCTGGCGCAGGATCGGAGATGCGCAAGGACGGAACCATTAACCTCGGATCCGTGACCGGCCTGCAGTACTCAATACCGCAATCGGAATGCTCCTCGCGGCCTGCTCGGATCGCAGGAACACTAGGCCCATGTCGGCTGGGTCGGTCGGTCACGGTGACTGCGGAATGGTTCTCCAGGCGTCCAAGCCGCTTCCATCCCGGACTCCAGTGGATGTCATCGAAGACGAAGACCGATTGTCGTTATGTGCCTTGCTCAGGCGACATTCTCGAAGTATCGAAGGGTCGCTTCCTCTTCATGATGACCGTCGATGAACGCGAGGTCAGGCCGCTCCATTCGTCGAAGGACATCGGGAAAGGCGGTCCTCGAAACTTCCGAAGGTGGCGTGGATCAGCCCGGATTTGTGGGAGGATCTCGAGATTCTTCTTGGCTATACTCAAGGTCTCGGGACAACCTCGGTCGTGTGCACCCGCCCGTTACGGGCGCCGTGGGCCAAGTACAAGGTGGTAAAGGCCGAAGGAGGTGCCCAGTTCCAGAACCTGCCGAGCATCGAGGTGTCGGGCCAGTTTGTACCTTAAACGCGTGATACGGTGGCTTAGGGCGCTGACCGGGCTTGGGCGGCTACGCGTCTCATCGGTCCATTCGATCGGACAGAACCAGCACCTGGATCGTTCACCTGAATGGCCTGATGCGCTGCGAAGGAGGTCCGAACGCAATTGCTCAATCACGGCGAACGCCTCACATCCATAGGACGCGGACGGAACACGTTCTCGGTCGACTCATACACGAACGGACTATGAACGCTGTGCCGCGTGCGCGCCTGCGGCCAAGTGGCCCATATAACTGCGCGCACGCTGGAGAATATCCGTCATTATCCGGCCAAAATACTTCAGGACTCTCTTGGGGTCATTTTGGGATTTCACGGAAACCATCAACCCTTACCGTGATTCGTCGTTTCGGGTTAGTGCGACGAGCGGGCGTCGACCGATAAAGCCGCTCAACATGGGGTATCGCTTTCGCCACGATTCCAACGCCTTCTGGCTGGATACCGTGATGATAGTACGCGGATCAGCCGGACCTTGGTCTCCTGACGCCGGGCTGATGGGGCGCTCAAGAATGAGCGCGGGACTTTCTCGGGCATGCTGTTATCCGATGACCTCAATTTAGGGTAGCGCTGTTTTCGGGGAATTCCCAGGGCCTTCTTGCTCGCAAGTGTAATGATAGTACGCGCGTTCGCCCGGACTTTTATGGGCTGGAGACCGACCTTCACCGGTTGGGTGAGGATGAGGGCTTTCTTTTTCTAGGCGTGTGTAATGGAGTTTGAGTCTCGTTTCGTTGGTCGTTGTTCTTCTGTTCCCTTTTCAGGTCTTGACCATAGACTGCCAAGCATCTGTTTCTCGCTACTTCATCAACGACCGGCGAGCGCACATAGTTTGCCCTTGTAGGACAAGGAACCCAACGCTTGACAACTTTTAACTTTGCATCGTGGTCCTTCCGTACACGATCACGGGCCGCTCGATGTGGTCGTAAAGTGCTGTAGAACAGACAGGATATCGACCTATTTCAAATGATGACTCGTTGTCTCCAGTAGAGCTTTTGTTCGGCCATGGATGAGGGGCATTCACGTAATGTGGAACCATGTCCGGATCGGCGTGATGGCGCATATCCGGTCATAGTGGCCAGGCCGTATGCGAAAGAAAAAGCCCGGATGACCGGGGCTTGTGGGACGTACTGGATTCGAACCAGTGACCTCATGCGTGTGAAGCATGCGCTCTGAACCAGCTGAGCTAACATCCCAAAGTCAAGTCATTGACCCGGACCATGTGTCCGGGTCAACGAATGAGTGGGAGGCGGCCAGTTCGAACCAGCGACCCTCTGCTTGTAAGGCAGATGCTCTGAACCAGCTGAGCTATGCCTCCATTATCAAAACACTTCCAAAGAACACGACCGGATCGGCGACTCTCCCGCCTGTTGGGCGGGATGCTCCCCACCCCCGGGGTGAACCAGCTGAGCTATGCCTCCATTATCAAAACACTTCCAAAGAACACGACCGGATCGACTCTCCCGCCTGTTGGGCGGGATGCTCTGAACCAGCTGGCTATGCCTCCATTATCAAAACACTTCAAAGAACACGACCGGAACAGCGACTCTCCCGCCTGTTGGGCGGGATGCTCTGAACCAGCTGAGCTATGCCTCCGGAAGGGCGGCAAATGTATTCCTTCCCGATGCGAAACCTCAGCGACGACAAAGACACTTCCGGTGATAAGGATCGGTCCGGACCTTTCAGCTACAGCCTGAAGCCGCCTCGAGCGCGACCCGGACCGATGGATAGGGTTGCCACCAAGCCCGGCCTCGGATGCAGCCGATCGCAGCCGATCGACGTCCAGCCCGCGCGGAATGTCCGCCTTGCCGAAATAATAGGTCCCTTCTCCGGGAAGTTCCTTCAACACGGAGGAAGATCCTGTCGTTGACCATGCCTAGCACGATATGAAGACGATCGAAAACGTAATGGCCCAACAGTTCATTCACCACGCAGATGCCGTCCACGTTATGGGCCACATCGCAAATGGTGGTGGGCTCTTGGGAGAGTGTCTGCCATCGTCCCCGGATACCCGTGTTCTTCACCATTCGTAAATCCCGCAGCGATGGCCTGATCGCTGATCGCCATCCTTTGTTGCGCAGTTGTTCCAATGCGGAAACCACGGTCGAGCATTTTCCGCTTGGTGCGCTCCTGCCAGCGGATTGCGGAAGGGAAGGGGTTCCTGCGGGTCGGGGAATGTGATGGTGAAGCGTTCGTTGCTGCGGTACGCAGAAAGACATCCCGGACAGCACCATCCGCACGACCGATCGCCACCGGGACACCGGGCTTGATGATCCCCGCCTTCTCGAGTGGCGATCGCTTCCAACGTGTCGCCGAGGAACTGCATATGGTCCCAGCCGATGTTGGTGATCACGCTCACGTCAGGGTGACCACAATGGTGCTGTCCAAGCGACCTCCATGCCGGTCTCCACGATGGCGATATCAACCTGTTCTTCGCGGAACCACCAGAATGCCAGGGCCACGGTCCACTCAAAGAACGATGCTTGGACGGGATCGAAACCGGCGCAGTATTCCTCCACGAAGCGCACGACATCACCTTCTGTGATCGTTTCGCCGTTGACGCGACACCGTTCCCGGAAGTCCTTCAAGTGCGGTGGGTGTGCAACCCGACCTTGTATCCGGCCTCTTGCAGAACACTCGCCAAGAGGTGGCAAGTACTTCCTTTTCCGTTGGTGCTGCCGACATGCACACGCCGTAGTCCCTGTTCCGGATGGCCCAAAGAGGTCCATCAGTGCGTGCGTGTTGCTCAGGTCGGCTTTATGGGCCGCTGCCCCAACGCGCTGGAACATGGGTAGCTGTGCGTAGAGGTACGCCAGCGTTTCGGGGTAGGTCATGGACCTAGCTGGGTCTGAATGTGAGCCGCACGTATTGTACCTGCTCGGGAGGGCCGGTGGGGTTGGGCACGATCAACATGTTCTTGACCGCCCGCAGTGCCACGTTCTGGATCTTGGAATCCGAGGTCGCGGAATTGCTCACGTAGGTCCGCTTCGTTGCCCTCACGGTCTATCACGATCGCCACTTCCACCCAGGTCTCATTGCTGAGCTCGGGTCGTTCGCTCAGGTCCGGGCCACGGACAGCGCCGCGTGACCCACGGATCTCCCAGCCGTTGCCGCGCATCACACCGGAACCACCGGGCTTCCCATTAGGGATACCCGGGTCACCAGGATCCTGCCAGGACCATCACTCGGGGTTTGGCCGGGTTTGTTCCAATTGTTCAGCGCATTGCTCAAGCGACTGTCGATCGCAGGCTCCTTGGGCTTCTCCGTTGACGGCTTCTTCACCGGTTTCGGGTTCGGCTTCGGTGTTGGCGGTTTCACCACTTCCACTTCGCTGTTCTCTTCGGTGGCCACATCATCCGGGTCGCCGCTTTCCCGGTGCCGTGGTCGGTTGCCCACCGGGGTTCGTGCACGGCGTGTTGCCACCACCATCGTCCGTCGTACCGAAATCCGCCATGGCCACTTCCACGCTGTCCTCCTGAAGAGGCGGATCGAATTGCTTCAGGCCGATGAACAGGAAAGGATGGCGAGCAGGATGTGTACCACCACGGTGACCACGATACCGGGTTCCGATCGCGGCGCTGCTGCTCCAAGGCAATGGCGGTCATGGCTGTGCGGTTGGTGGTTTTGCTGCGGGCGGTGTCGGAGCCGATGCAAGGACGATCTTCCTCTTGTTGCGCTTGGCGATGTCCAGCACCGTCACCATTGCACCGGTAGGCACGTCCTGTGCCACTTGAAGGATCACGGCGTTGTTCGTGCCTTGTCGTTCCATTTCAGCGGTGATCGCCGGTTCCAATCCATCGAAGGGAACGGCAACACCATTCAGCGAGGCGCTGCCCGGTGCGTCCAAGCGCACCGCGATCTTCGGTTGGTCCTTGCTCGGGCGCGCTTTGCCCTTGGGCAGTTCCACGGGAAGCGCGAATGGGCTCACCATGGTGCTGACGATGACGAGAAGATCGAGAGCAGGAAGACCAGATCGGTCATGCTGCTCAGCGCAAACCAGGCACTCACCTTATGGGTACTACGGATGGTACTGGGTCACTTCGGTCTGGTCGCGATGATCACTTTCCACTTGTTCCGCTTGGCGATGTCCAACACGCCGACCGTTACACCCGCTGGCACGCGTTGGTCCACGTGCATCACCAGGATGGGGGTGTCGCCTGCCGACTTGATCCTGTCCTGTAATACACCCTCGAGGTCCAAGGGATCGACGGTCTTGTCATTCACGCTGAATTGACCGTCGGCATCGATGCGCACACCGACCTGTGGCTTCCTGGGTCTTGTTCGCGCTGATCGGCGGATCGACGGGCAAGGTGGTCAGGCTCACCATCGTTGAAATAATGACGAAGAAGGTCGGCCGCAGAAAGACGATGTCCGTCATGCTGCTCAGGCTGAAACCCGCGTCGATGCTTGTGCTGCTGCGGAGGTCCACCGGTCAGGGTCACTTGGCGGGTGAGTCGAGCAGATCTGAATTCGATGGAGCGCGATTCCATCTTCTGCACCACCTTGGTCACACGGGCCACAAGCAAATTGTAGCCGACATAGGCCGGGATACCGATGATGAGACCCGCCACCGTGGTGATCATGGCTTGCATCATACCGCCGCTCAGTTGGCTCAGCTCCACACCGGCGCCGCTCACTTCCATGGTGTGGAAGGTGACTACCATACCCACCACCGTCCCGAGGAAACCGATCATCGGTGCGGCGCCGGAGACCGTGGCGATGATGGGAAGGCCACTCTCCAGTTGATACACTTCCAGCTTGCCTTGGTTCTCGATGCTCACCTCGATGTCCTTTAGAGGTTTGCCGATGCGGCTGATCCCTTTCTCCAGCATCCGCGCCACAGGCGTGTTGGTGGTCTGGCAGAGGTTGCGCGCGCTATCCACCTTCCCTTCGTGGATATAGTCGCGCAGTTTGGCCATGAAATCCTTTTCATCGACCAAGGCCCGACGGATGGCCAAGCTCCGCTCGATCATGATGTACACGGCTGCAATGGACATCAAGGCCAGCGGCCCCATGATGTACCAGCCACCCATCTTGATGAGTTCCCACACGGAAAGCGTGGTCTCTTTCGGAACCACGGGTGTGGTGGCGGCGCTGTCCACCAGTTCGCGCGCTGCGTTGGTGGTCTCTTGGATCTGGGCGAAGATGTCGATGAGCATGATGGAGGTGTGTGCTTGTTGAACGCGTAAATCGCGCTTGGAATTGTCAGTTGAGTTGGGCGAGGGCGATCTCGAAGGCGGTTCTGGTCAGGTGCGTGCGGGTATCGTTCTTGGCATGCGTGCGACGCAAGGTCTCCTCGATCAACGTGCTCACATCCTGGAAAATGGCGCTGTCGCCGAGGTCGTTTCCGGGTTGCATGCAATAGGCGAAGACGCGCGCCATGCCGCAGTTGGCGAGGAAGTCCGGGATCGCCGCCACGCGACCGTCGGCGTGTTCGGCGATGGGCCCGTAGAAGATCCGCGGATCGGCGAAGGGAACATTCGCTCCGCTGCTGATCACCTCCAAACCGTTCGCGCACATGCGGTCCACTTGGTCGCGGGTCACCAAGCGACTGGCCGCGCAGGGCAGGAAGACCTCCGCACCCAGATCCCAGATCCGCGCATTCACCTCATCAAACGGGAGCAGGTCCTGCATCCGCAAGGCGTTGCCGTCCTTCTCCGCGAAGAACGTGCGGACCTGTTCAGTGGTGAATCCTTCGGAACGGATGGCGCCACCGTGCCGGTCGATGATGCCCACAATGCGCGCACCCTGTTCGGCGAGGTAATAGCCGGCCGCTGCGCCCACGTTGCCCCAGCCTTGTATGATCACGCGCTTCCCTTTCAAGGAACCGCCATACGTGGCGTAGTAGTGTCGCACGCTTTCCGCCACACCCCAACCGGTGATCATATCCGCCACGGCGTATTTGCCGGCGACGGGCACGTAGGCCAGATCGTTCACCACTTTGCTCACACCCGTGCGCAACTGCTCAATGGCTTGGGTCTTTCGCGGTTCCTCCACGCCGATGTGTCCGTTCACCACGCCTTCCTGCGGATGCCGCAGACCATACTGCTCCGTGATCGGGATCACCTCGTGCAGCTCGTCCACGTTCATGTCGCCGCCGGTGCCGTAGTACGTCTTCAACAAGGGCATCACGGCCTTGTACCAGCGGTCCAGCACACCGCGTTTGCGGGGGTCCGTCGGGTCGAAATCGATCCCGCTCTTCGCACCACCGATCGGTGGGCCGCACACGCTGAACTTCACCTCCATGGTCTTGGCCAGGCTTTCCACTTCGCGGCGGTCCAAGCCCTTGCGCATGCGCGTACCACCACCGGCCGCACCACCACGCAGGCTGTTGATCACCACCCAGCCCTTTGCACCGGTCGGTGCATCGGTCCACTCGAATACGATCTCGGGGGCACGCTCCTCGAAGCGTTGCAGGGCATCGCGCATCACGTCCATTGCAGGTCGGTGCGAATGTAACCGGCCGGATAGGCAGCGGATCGGAGCGGTCGGGCGCGGGTTATCCAAGGCGAGTGTTGATAGCGCGGATCCTTCGAAGGTTTTCCGCCAACCATTGAAAGTTCCCGCCGGACATTGAACTGTTTCCGCCGGACCATTTGAAGTCTCCGCCGGACCATTTGAAGTCGCTGCGGAACCGTGAATGGTTTCCACGGGACTTTCAAAGGTTTTCCCCGGACCATTGAAAGTCCCACCCGGACTATTTGAAGTTTCCCCAAAACCTTCAAAGGTTTTCGCCGGACTATTTGAAGTTTCCCCAAAACCTTCAAAGGTTTTCGCAAGACTATTTGAAGTTTCCCCAAAACCTTCAAAGGTTTTCGCCGGACTATTTGAAGTTTCCCCAAAACCTTCAAAGGTTTTCGCCGGACTATTTGAAGTCTCCCCAAAACCTTTCAATGTTTTCGCCGGACTATTTGAAGTCGCGCCAGAACCGTGAATGGTTTCCGCTCCACATGCACCGCGTCACGCCGGAGGATCGCCAGGCGGTCCATCCGGCGTCTCACAAAAAGACCACGCGTTGCATAAGCGACCAACGGCATCATTTGCCGAACGAATGGTGGCTAAAGACCCTGTCCACAGACGTTTTCCGAAGACGTTACCTCGGAAAGTATTGTTAATACAGGGTATTTCAGGCAACCCTCTTCGCAACCTCGCGTTATTGCTGATGAAAGCCGACTTGTCATCGGTACGCGACAACCGCTACGCAACCAGCGATGGAAGGTCCGGGGAGCCGATCAGCGACCCGGCCAGGAAGCCCTAAGGCCTCCGGACCTTGCCACCGCGCAACGCAACAACCAAATGCGTCAAGCAAGAGCCGGAATAACCGGGTTGAGCCCCACCGACAAGGTGGCCAAGGCGCTGCTGGTGGAGACCAGGATGAACGGGAACGCAGATTTCCCCACGCCCACCCCGACGCTCGTAGAGCTGAAGAACGGGCGCGAGGCACTCGAGACCGCCATCACGGAAGCCGCCGGTGGCGACCACGCCAAGGTGTTCGCACGCCAAAAGGCCGAAGCAGCCGTGGACGATCTGCTCGTACGCATGGCCCTGTATGTTTCCAATACAGCGGCCGGCGACGAGCTGAAGATCCTCAGCACGGGATTCGAGCTGCGCAAGCAGCCCGAGCCCATCGGTCCGCTGCATGCGCCCACCGACTTCGAGGCCCGCACTGGTGCATTGCCCGGATCGATAGACCTGCGGTGTAAGCCCGTGAAGGTGCTTACTACTACCAGTTCTTCGTGAATCCGACGGACCCCGATGTGGAGGGCCAATGGACGCTGCTCGCGCTCTCATCGCGCGCCAGCTTCGAGGCCACCGCATTGGATCCCGCAAAGCACTATTGGTTCCGCGTGAACGCGCTCGGCGCCGCAGGCGCCAGCCCGTTCAGCGATCCAGCCAAGGGTTTCAGTACACCGCTGCCATAAGGCCGCGTTGGGCCACCACGTAGAACACCGCCCCGATCGAAAGACCGGGGCGGTGTGTTGTTGGGGTCATGGGTTCAGGAACTACCTTTCCTGATGTTCGCGTACCGAGCGAAGCGGACGAAGCTCGGCGCAACACCTGATGCATGACCATGAACAGCACTTCTTCGCGCCGCAGGGTCCGCGCCTTGCCCACGCGCAAGAGCCGCGCACGGACCGAGACCAACTGCGGAGGTTTCCTTCAAGGGTGACGACCTTCGGACACCCTGCACGGGTCAAAATAGGAGGGAGAAAGGGAACGGCCCTATTGCAATATGAACCGCTCTATAGCAACGCCGGTGACATCCCTTAAGGAAACGAAGTAGACACCTCTCGGCGCCGACGTTAGGTCAAGGGTGAACTCACGACCTGTTATCCGCTCAGAGAGGAGTATGTGACCAAGAGGGTCGGCAACTGTTAGTTGAGCGTTCTGAGTTGCACGTGAAAATTTGGCTGTCAACTTCCCATCGCTGGGATTGGGGTATACTAGAAATTTCTGCTCACTGACCTCGCGAGGTAAGCCTGACGGCTCTTCCACCACTGTATAAGCGGTGTTTGTGACAACAGGCGCGTTGTAATCAAAGTAGATGGAGGCATGGTTCAGAATGGAATCGCCCAACGTCAGAGAAGTAAGTGGCTTCACACGGTATCGTGCAAAGCCATGGCTGCCAGCTTCATTGGTGTTCGAATCCGGTAGGAGGATGTTGTTGAACAAGAATAGCATCTCCTAGTGTCGTTGTTAAAGTTCAATTCCACCGCGTGTGAAGCCGTAACAAACTCCAACGAAACTGGATGCGTAAAGCGGTAACGGATTCTTGATCAATACCGTGAAGGCCGTATCCGTTCCCGTGTTCTGGAACTGGATAACGTAGTCCAAGGGCGTTCCATCTACAACATCATCACTGGAGATCGTAGCCTTATCCACAAGAACAACATTCGGGTCCAAGGAAGCTGCAACCGTGATGGTCCAAGTCGATGCGTTATCATCCGGTACAACATCGCCCAGCACAGGAAAGATCATGGCTGAAGAACTGATCTGTTCACCTAAAAACGCTGATGTACTCACGTAGACCTGCACATCGATCGTCCGTTCTCGAACGGTGCCAAAGAAGGAAGGGCCCACGTAACAGAATCCGTTGTGATGGTGGTCGGGGCGACGGAAGCCGACCAGTAGGTCAAGTCTGTTCCTTGCCGAAACACAAGGGTTGGCGTTAGAACATTGTTGCCAGCGTTCTCATAGCTTAGAACATAGTGCGCCATCTGGCCAGGCCTGAAGAGTGTAGTGGGACTGATCGCAACGGATAGGTCAGTTACGGACCCGTTAGGGTTGGAAGGCAAAGTCCACATTTTTCCATGCTTTCAGGCAGACCAGTGAACACAACTGCTTGGGAGTTTGGGGCCAGTTGAAATGCTGCACACCAGCTGGTAAGACCGAGAAGGAGCCTGACTGGAGAACGCAGGTCATAATCGCCCATTGATCAAGAATCCGATGCGCCCCGTGTTGGCTTCATGTACGGTGAGGTGCTGCACCCCTATTTCCCCAAGGTCTTGGATAGAATTGCTGTTGAGGTCTATGAACACCCTACCGTAGATGCCGTTGAAATTATCCGTCAATTTCACGATCCAACAATCACCCGTTCCCGCACTGCAAGCAACGTCTCCATCTGTCGAGAAGGTGTAACCTGTACAGAGATACTCGCCTTCACTTGTCAACAGCAGCCCGATACCGAAGTCCCACGCTGTGCCACCCATGCACTTCTGCCATTGCAGTTCGCCGGTCGCATCCAGCTTGATCGCCCACCAGTCACTGGGTCCACGCCAAAGCTGCCCACCACATCACCATCTGTGGACGCAGCCTGACCGATAACCAAGTAACCCCCATCGCTGGTTTGTTGCACAGACCTTGCTTGATCCGAGCCCGTACCTCCATAACACTTTTCCCATTGAAGTTGTCCGTTCTGATCGACCTTGGCGATCCAATAATCTGGCGGGGTGGTTCCTCCTGAGCCGGGGTGATAGTTCGGCAGACAGCAGCTTGTTTGGCCGACAAGAACATATCCGCCGTCGCTCGTTGCGTTGATCGATGGGCGATCGCTCGGCCCACCATGTCCGTCAATTCTGGTTTGCCAAGTAATACCACCTGTCTGGTCGAGCCTGACGAACCACGTTTCCAAAGCTCCCACTGGGCCAGGGGAAAGATCACCATCATTGGAGCTGGTCGCGGATGTCAGCACGTACGTACCATCGGCGAATTGATGTATGGAGACAAACAGTTCTTGACCCGTGCCCCCCAAGCACCTTTTCCATTCCAAATTGCCATCCGCATCAAGCTTGACAACCCAAGCATCCGAAAGCGCTGAGTGAATTCCAACCACATCGCCATCAAATGATCTTGTTTGACCGGTAACGATGTATCCACCATCGATCGTTTGCTCGACCTGCTCGCCTACATCAAGAGCGCTTCCACCCAAGCACCGCTGCCATTCCAATGTTCCGGAGTTGTCCAACTTGATGATCCAAAATCACCTGGCCCATGGCTGCCCGAAACGTCCCCATCGTTTGAGAAGGTCAAACCTGCCACTATGTATCCTCCATCGCTGGTTTGTTGAATAGACCTTCAAGGTCGTGGAGCGACCCACCATAGCACTGTTGCCATTGCAACCCAAGATCAGCATCGAACTTGACCACCCAAACATCCCAGCCACCATGGTTCCCGCTGACCTCAAGATCATTCGACTGCGTTTGCCCGACCATCACATAGCCTCCGTCGGCAGTATGCTCGAAGCCCCATGGCTCCTCTTGCAATGAGCCGCCATGGCATTGCTGCCATGCGATTACCGCTGGTTGACAAACGCCGCAAACAGATGAGCACAGCCCGATCAACGAAGCCAAAAAATGGGTACGCATGTGAAGAGTGTTATTATAGATGCATCGAATATATTGGTAGTTCGAAGAACCTACGGATACTGTGGTAGTCGGATCTTCGACAATCTGGTTATGGGTCGATCTCTTTGACGCAAAACAAGAAGTGTCCTGCCGCCGGGTTCTTCGACCATCAGGATCGTCCGATGAAGCCGGCCAATTTCGATGGCGTGTTGATCTGTTTGCAAGGGCAATTGGGTCCGGTTTGGGTTCCGGCCGTCGATGTAAGCCTTCCCATGATCTCGGGCCGATGAAAACGAGACGCGCCAAGGGCAAAGTGTTACGGTGAATCGGTCGTCCTTATTGCCTTCCTACTCAAGCCAGATACACCCCCCCGCCCACGCTATCCCGCTTCGCGCCGGTCACGCTCTTCAGCGTATTCACTTCGCCGCGCATGCGCAGCACTCCGAGCAATGCGAAGACCAGCGCTTCCTTGTAGTCCACGGTGAGCTTGTCCGGTACGTGGATGGCCGCTTGGGTATGCGCGCGGATCCGTTCAAGAAGAAAGGAATTGTGCGTGCCGCCGCCGGTCACCAGCACCGGTGTTTCCACTTTCCACGATGCTTGCCCCAGCTGCATGGCGATGTGCTCCACCACCGTGCGCAAGCGATCTTTCACGGTGATGCTCTTTTCAGAGATGAGCGGCAGCACTTCGTCAATGAACCACTCACGCCCGAGTGATCGGGGCGGACGTTTTTGGTGGAAGGGCAGGGCATTGAGATCATCCAGCAGCATTTCATCGATCCTCCCCGAGCGTGCAAGGGTTCCGTCCGCATCATAGGGTTGCCGACGGAGCCCTGCGAGGAAGTTCAGTGCTTGGTTGCCGATGCAGACATCGTACCCGATGATCCGCTTCTCGGTGTGAATGCTGATGTTGCAAATGCCACCGATGTTCAGAAAGGCGCTGTGCTTCGGAAAGAGCAGCTGTTCCCCGATCGGCACCAAGGGAGCACCTTGTCCGCCGAGCGCCATATCGGTGCTGCGGAAGTCGCACACGGTGGTGATCCCGCTCATGGCCGCGATGGCCCCGCCGGAACCGACCTGCTTGGTAAGCGCACCGCGTGGCATGTGGAAAATGGTGTGTCCGTGACTGCTGATCAGATCGGCCTTTCCTCCGGCGAACCGCTTGCACTTCTCCCCGATGAACTCGCCGAGCTCGGTGTCCACCACGGCCAACGCAAAAGCGTTACCGGTCATCACATGCTCCAAGGCCTCTTGTATGCGCGGTGGGTAAGGAATGGTCCGCGCCTTTTCGATCCGCCAGATCCACTTCCCCCGCGCATACTTCAATTCACAAAGCGCGAGATCGAGTCCGTCCAATGAGCTTCCGCTCGCGACCCCTACGACACGATACGTGCCGATGGATTTGCTTTTCTTCCTGATGCTCTTGGACATTCGACGGGCGAAGGTATCGGCTACTTTTGCGCTCCCTACACCCACGCCATGATGGAGACCACCACCCTAGCCGGATTGAACTTCGAACTCAGCGAAGAGCAGATCGCAGTGCGCGATGCCGCCCGTGATTTCGCCCAGAACGTGTTGAAGCCCGGCGTGATCGACCGCGATCGCGAACAACGCTTCCCGAAGGACGAGATCAAGCAATTGGGCGAGCTCGGTTTCCTAGGCATGATGGTGAGTCCGGAATACGGCGGCGGCGGCATGGACACCATCAGCTACGTGCTGGCCATGGAGGAGATCAGCAAGATCGATGCGAGTGCGAGCGTGGTGATGAGCGTGAACAACAGCCTCGTGTGTTGGGGATTGGAGGAGTTCGCGAACGAGGAGCAGAAACAGAAGTACCTCGTCCCATTGGCGAAGGGTGAAGTGATCGGTGCGTTCTGTTTGAGCGAACCGGAGGCGGGTAGCGATGCCACCAGCCAGCGCACCACCGCCATCGACATGGGCGACCACTACCTGTTGAACGGCACCAAGAACTGGATCACCAACGGCGGCACCGCAAGCACCTACCTGGTGATGGCGCAGACCGATGCGGCGAAAAAGCACAAGGGCATCAACTGCCTGATCGTGGAGAAGGGCATGCCCGGCTTCGTGGTGGGCGCGAAGGAGGACAAGCTCGGCATCCGCGGAAGCGACACGCATACGCTGATGTTCCAGGATGTGAAGGTGCCGAAGGAGAATCGTATCGGAGAAGACGGCTTCGGATTCACGTTCGCGATGAAGACACTGAGCGGTGGCCGTATCGGGATCGCATCACAAGCGCTCGGCATCGCCAGCGGTGCGTATGAACTCGCACTGGCTTACAGCAAGGAGCGCAAAGCCTTCGGCAAGGCCATCAGTGAGCACCAAGCGATCGCCTTCAAACTGGCCGACATGGTACGGAGATCGAAGCGGCTCGTTTGCTTTGCTTGAAGGCGGCGTGGCTGAAGGACCAGAACTTGAACTACGACCAGGCCAGTGCCATGGCGAAGGTCTTTGCCAGTGAGGTGGCCATGCGCACCACCGTGGAAGCGGTGCAGGTACACGGCGGCTACGGCTACGTGAAGGAGTACCACGTGGAGCGCTTGATGCGCGACGCCAAGATCACGCAGATCTACGAAGGCACCAGTGAGGTGCAGCGGATCGTGATCAGTCGAGGAGTGCTCAAAGGCTGAGCGACCAGCCCGGTTAATCACACGACGATCGTTGAAAGCGCATCGGCAGGGACTCCGGTCCCTCTGAATGCAGGCCTCTATCTTTGGCGATGCCGCGCATGGTGAACCCGATCAACAGACCACCTCACGGCAATTCCAAGCCTTACCGCATGCGCGTACGCGATCTCTTTGTTCTGGGTGGCCTTGTACTCACCCTTGGTGGCTGCGTGGGCACCAAGTCCCTCAACTACCTCAACGACCCGTCGCTCACACCCGGTGCGAGCAAGTTGTTCGAGAACCAGCGCTTCGAGTACCGCATCCAAGTGAACGATGTGATGTCCATAAGGGTACTGGGCTTGGATGAACAAACGCACCGCTACTTCAACGTGGAGAGCCAGAACGGTACGGCTGGCCTGAGTGATGCATCCCTTTACGTGAACGGCTTCTCCGTGGATCGTACCGGCATGGTGCAATTGCCGCAGGTGGGCAAGGTGAAGCTCCAGGGCCTTACCATCGGCGAAGCACAGGAATTGGTGCAGCGCAAGATCAATGAGTACTTCACCAATGCCACCGTCATCCTGAAGATGATCAACTGGCGGATAAGCCTCTTGGGAAACGTGTCGCGGCCCGGCACCTATATGGTGTACAACAACCAGATCACCATCCTCGACGCCTTGGCCATGGCCGGTGGGCCGAATGAATTCGCGGATAAGAGCCACGTCACCCTCATGCGGCAAAGCGACCGCGGCGTGCAATCGCTCTACGTCGATCTATCCACCACCGAGGTG
Source organism: Flavobacteriales bacterium (assembly GCA_016721005.1). Lineage (GTDB taxonomy): Bacteria > Bacteroidota > Bacteroidia > Flavobacteriales_F > PHOS-HE28 > PHOS-HE28. The sequence goes on along the minus strand of JADKJM010000017.1, from coordinate 28,497 downwards.
CTGCGGAGCGAGTACTACTACCTGCTACCGAATGATGTGGTGTACGTACCCGCCATGCGTGCGCGAAGCAGCCGCCTCAACCTGGAGGTGCTTGCCATCATCCTCAGTACGTTGAGCACTGCGGCAGTGGTCTTTACGGTGATCCAGAACAATACCAAGTGATCCATGCCGACCAACCCGGCCAACGACATCATTGACCTGCGGGTCATCATCCGGAAACTGTTCTCGAAGTGGTGGTGGTTCCTCATCACTTGCACCATTGCCGGTGCAGTGGGCGTGGCCTACCTGAAGGTAACCCCGAAGAGCTACATGGTGCAGGCCACCATTCTCATGGGTGAAGGTGGCAAGCCCGGCTTCGGACAGAAAGAGGATTTCCTCAAGGGGATGTCCTTGGTGCGGGGCAGTTCCCAACTGGAGGATGACATCGCGATCATGACCTCGCGCTCGAACATCATGAAAACGCTCCGACGCCTGGACTTCGGTGTGGCGTATTACGAGACCCACGATTTCATGACCGAGGAACGGTACGACTATCCGCCCTTCCGCGTGCGATTGGATTCCGTGGCCGTGCAGGTGGCGGGCGTGAAGATCCATGTGAAGGTGGATCGTGCGGCGAAAACATATTCGGTGTCCGCCGAAGGGCAGAACGTGCAACTCTTCAATGTCCAGAAGCAGGAGTTGATGGGGGATTTCCTGCCGGAATACAAGGTGGAGGAGACCATCGCGATCGGCCAGCCGTTCTCCGCGCAGAACCTCAGCTTCCGCATCGAATTCCCCGAGGATCGCGTGTACGAGACGGGGTCGGACTACTACTTCAAGATCGTGAGCCTGGACCAGCAGTTCATGAACTACATCTCGCGGCTGAACGTGGAGGAACCGGAGAACGATGGACACATGGTGGCGTTGAGCTTGACCGGGACCTCAACGAACAAGGAGTCGGTCTTCATCAACAAACTGATGGAGACCTTCATTGAAGGGGAGCTCTACAAGCAGCAGCAGAAGGGGATCAAGACCATCGACTTCATCGATACCCAGATCGACACGGTGGCGGGTACGTTGAAGGAGGCCGAGAACGAGATCGCGCAACAGCGGCTGACCTCCGGAATGCCGGGCTCGGTGGGCAATGTTTCGGACGCGCTGTTCCAGGAACGGAGCCGCCTGGAGGACCAGATCTCCATCGTTCGTCGGAAGCGGAGCTATTGCTCCGGGGTGGTGGACAAGCTCCGGTCATCGGACGATTGCAACTTCCCTCCACCGTCCGGCTTCGAGGACCCTGTGCTCAACAACTTGATCCTGGATATTACACGGCTCTCCGCGGACCTGAGTGCGCTCCGGCTGCAGAGCGGTGGCAAGAGCAATCCTACCGCAGTGGCCATGGAGCGTCGTCGCCGCAACTTGCTGAGCACGCTGGAACAGACGGCCCAGAACATCCTCACCGAAGCGGACATCACCCTCACGGACCTGAGCGGTCGCTTGGGCCGAATCAATTATTCGTTGGGTCGTATGCCGGAGGACAGCAAGCAGTTGGGGATCAAGGAGCGCAAGTTCAAGCTGAGTGAAACACTGTACAACTACCTCATGGAGAAGCGTGCGGAGGCGGGCATCGCCATCGCATCGGATGAAGTGGACAAGGTGATCATCGATGAAGCGAATGTGGTCGGTGGTGGATCAGTGGGCCCGCAGAAGAAGTTGGTGCTGGGTGGCGCGTTGTTCATCGGCCTCCTGATCCCCGTGCTGATCATCCTTGTTCGTGATTTCTTCAACGACAGCATTGCCGACCTGGAGGAATTGAAGCGCGTGAGCAGCTTACCTGTTCTTGGGTTGATCCCCTCCAGCAAACGCAAGCGTGTGCTGCCGGACGAGCCGAAGAGCATGCTCGCCGAAGCGTTCCGGACGGTGCGGATCAACCTGCAATACCTCAATGCGAATGTGCCGCGCCAAGTGCTGGGCTTCACCTCCTCCAGCAGCGGGGAGGGCAAGACCTTCTGCGCGGTGAACCTGGCCAGTGTGATGGCATTGTCCGGGAAACGCGTTCTATTGATCGATGCGGACATGCGTCGACCGAACGTGCAGAAGACGATGGACCTGAACGATGGGCCGGGCCTCAGCACGTTCCTGATCGGGGAGACCGACCTGGGGTCCATCATCCAGAAGTCGGACATCGCCGGCCTGGATGTGATCGGCGCAGGACCGATCCCGCCGAACCCTTCGGAGTTGGCCGAGGATCCCCGGATGGCCGAATTGTTCGCGACCGTGCGCGAGCGCTATGATCACATCATCGTGGATGCCTCGCCGATCGGATTGGTGAGCGAATTCGTCGTGTTGCTTGGCCATCTGGATCTGAGCCTGTACGTGGTCCGTGAGCGACACACCCCGCGCCGGGCCTTGCGGCAGATCAACGAGATGGTGGCCAACGGCAAGGTGGGTCGCGTGGACCTCCTGCTCAATGATGTGAAGGCCGAGCGCGCACAGGGCTACGGCTATTACACCAAGTAGGTCGGTGACCCGCGCATGATCCGTTCGGAAGGTTCACGCAACATCATCACAGGTCTTTCGTGGCTTTTCGTGGAGCGCGTGTTGCGCTTGGGCGTGGTGCTGGTCACGGGCATCTACGTGGCCCGCTACCTGGGCGACACCATTTTCGGGCACCTGAACTACGCCACGGGTTTCGTAGGGCTCTTCTTCGCCTTGGGATCGGCGGGCATCGATGACATCCTGGTGCGGGACCTGGTGAAGCACCCCGAGAAGCGCAATGAGTTGCTCGGCACCGGCGCGATGATCAAGCTGTTCGGGGCGATCCTGATGGTGATCTGCGCCACGCTCGGAGCCATCCTCAAGGACATGGACGGCCTTACGGTGGCGCTGATCGTGGTGATCTCCAGTGCGGAACTGCTCCGGCCCTTCACCGTGATCGATCACTGGTTCATGGCGGAGATGAAAGCGCGTAGGTCCGCCATTGCACAGATCGTGCAGGCAGTGGCGAGCTCATCGGCCAAGTTCGCCTTGGTGGGTGCCATGCATTTCGGTTACCTCACGCCGCAAGGGGCGCTGATCTGGTTCGCGTGGGTGTATGTGATCGAGAACACGGTGTTGGCCGCCGCTTACCTGATCGTGTTCGCACGGGCAGGAGGCAATTGGCGGGAATGGCGCAGCACCGGACCGATGGTGCGGTACCTGCTCCGCGAATCATGGCCGATGCTCATCTACGGCATGGCGTTGTACATCCAGGCGCGGATCGACCAAGTGATGATCAAGGACATCCTCACCCAAAGCAAGGGTGAGGATGCGGCCTTCGCGGAAGTGGGCCAGTATTCCGTGGCCTTGCGGATGATCGAGGCGTTGAGTTTCCCGACGGTGATCCTCGTGAAGTCCCTCGCACCCGCGATCACCAAGGCCAGGGAGAGGAGCCAGGCGTTGTACAAGGATCGCCTGCTGAACCAATACAGACTCATGTTCCTGACCTTCCTCGCCATGGGGATCCCGCTTTACCTCATTGCGGAGCCCTTGATCACCTTCTTCTTCGGCGAGGAGTTCCGGCCGGCGGGATTCCTGCTCGCCCTGTTCTCCATCCGGTTGTTCTTCACCAACATGGGTATGGGAAAGGGCAGTTTCATCGTGAATGAAAGCCTGTTCAAGTACTCGCTGCTCACCGCAGTGGTCGGGGCGACCACGAACATCGCCGTGAACTGGCTGATGATCCCGCTCTATGCCTCCAAAGGAGCGATCATCGCGACCATGATCTCCTTCACGATGCACATCTTCGTGATCGATCTTTTCGTGCCACGCATGCGCGAGAACCTCGGCCTCATGATGAAGGGCATCTTCACCTTCTGGCGATTCCACCGGGCCACATGAAGCGTGATCCGCACCTCGTGCCGGTTTTCCCGGAACGCTTCGCGGAGCGGAGTTGTCCGGCTTGTGGCGCATCGGACCCCAAAGCCGTGGACGTGGTGTTCCCCGGCATCCACGTGTTCGGCGAGTACACCTGCACGACATGCGGCTATCTGTTCTACCATGATCTGCCGGTCGGCTTCGCGGTGGATCATGATGTGGCCATCGGGAAGGAGGAAGGTCGCCTGTATGATGGTGATGGGGCCAAGCAGTGGTTGACCGATCCGCTGATGAAGGGGTTTCGCGCGCCCAGCGATGAGCACGTACCGATCGAACGGAAAGTGATCACCCCGCACAAACGCGTGATGGTCCTGAACGCGCTCGATTTCCTCTACGGTCATGTGTTGCTGAAGCTGTGGAATGCGCAGTACTACCTCGATCATCATGCGGACCTCGGCTTGGTGCTGATCCTCCCGCGATCGTTCGAGTGGCAGGTGCCGCGCGGTGTGGCGGAGGTATGGCTGGTGGACCAGAAACTCAGCAAGGCCCACGGCTGGTACCGCTCCATCAACGAACAAGTGAAGACCTTCCTCACCGACTTCGAGGAAGTATACCTCGCGAAGGGATATGCACATCCGGACAAATCCAAAGTGGACATCGAACGGTTCACCGGCGTGAAGGCTTTCGATCTTGATCGGTTCACCACCGCGCCGAAGCACGTGACCTTCGTGCTGCGGGAGGACCGCCTGTGGTTCCGCACTTCACTGCACAAGTTGAAGTACCGCGCCTTGCAATGGTCGGGCTTGAAGGGTGTCGCGCAAGCCTATTTTCTGTGGGATCAGCAGTGCATGGCGATGAAAGCGCTGCACCTGATCCGCAAGGACCACCCGGACGTGACCGCCAGCATCGTCGGCCTCGGGGAGAGGCGCTCCGTGCCTTCCGGTGTGGAGGATCTGCGGACCACGCGGATGAACACGGAGACCGAACTCACTTGGTGTCACGCGTATGCCAAGAGCCAATTGGTGATCGGCGTACACGGTAGCAATATGTTGTTGCCGACGGCCTTCGCGGCAGGTTGCATCGAGATCCTTCCGCATGACCGCTTCGAGAACCTAGCGCAGGATGTGGCCGTGCGGTACACCGATGTGATGCAGTTGTTCCTCTACCGCTTCGTGGATGAGTTCGCCTCTTCACGCACCGTTGCACGACACGCCATTTCCATGTTCTCGGACTATCCCACCTTCCACCGGAACAACCGGGTGAACGTACCATGAGCGCATCACAGGGTTCCTTCCAACTCACCACGCCGGTGTTGCTGATCGGCTTCAACCGGATCGGTCCGCTGCGCCAGGTCTTCGAGGCCATCAAGCAGGCAAGGCCACCGCGCTTGTACTTCGCGGCCGATGGCCCACGCAATGAAGCGGAACAAGCGGCGTGTGATGAAGTACGCGCACTCGCGAAGGAAGTGGACTGGCCGTGCGAGTTGCATACGCGCTTCAACGAGAAGAACATGGGGTTGCGAAAGGGAGTGAGCTCCGCGATCGCCTGGTTCTTCGCGCACGAGGAGGAGGGGATCGTGCTGGAGGACGACACCTTGCCCGTGCAGAGCTTCTTCCGCTTCTGCCAGGAGATGCTGGAGCATTACCGCACGGACCAGCGCGTATGGGTGGTGATGGGCAACAACCTGATGATCGATGGCGAGTACGAAACCGATGGCGACTACTACTTCAGCGCGCACGGCTACGGCGCGCCGTGGGGCTGGGCCAGTTGGCGCCGGGTGTGGAACCACTACGATGTGGACATGGGCCTGTGGCCTTCACTCAAGAACAGTTCGCGGCTGCGTGATTTCTTCCTGAATGACCGTGAAGCGCACGATGTGTACCTCATGTTCGATCGCGTCCACGCCGGGATCATGAACTCCTGGAGCTACCAGTTGGACATCACGCGGATCGCCAACCACGCGCTCAACATCATTCCGCACACCAACCTCGTGGACAATATCGGTTTCGGGGAAGGCGGCACGAACACCATGGACCTGAACGATCCGCGGAACAAACCGACCGCAGCGGAGTGCGCCTTCCCGGTTCAACATCCGCGGTTGATCATGCCGGACGAGGCCCGCGACGCGGAGTACTTCAAGCGCTACATCGGCTCCACATCGATGGAACGCCTCAAGATGAAAGTGAAAGCACTCCTGCAAAAGCCCGGGTAGGTGAGCGGGAAGGATCCATTAGCCACAAGAACCCGAACGCCGTGATCCGCAAGAGCCGACTGGTGAATGCCCTCTTCCTGCTAGGGTTCCCCCTTTTTGGCTATTCCAGTTATTACGGGGCCACCAACGGGTTGTCCAAAGGCTTCATCATGGCCGCCGCACCGTTCGTGGCCATCATCCTCTTCCACTTCATAGACACGTTGTACCGGAGGAGCTTCGAGCGCAGGCTCACCCCGGTCTGGTGGTTGTGCATGGCGTACATGGCCACCCTGGTGTGGTCCATGTTCGTGGGCTTGCGCCACGGCATCCCCGGCGTGCAAATGGGGAACGTGCTCCTATCCTCCTTGATCTTCCTGGCCCCCTTCAACGCGGCCGTGATCGTGATCCTGCACAACCGCGATGAGCCGGATTTCAGTTTCGGTCGCCTGCTCTTCATGGGGCTTGGCCTCTTGTTGCTCATCAACGTGCTGGGCTACTTCGCCGGGGTAACCGCGCTGGGGACCGGGGATGAGCGCGCCATCTTCCCGTACATCCGCGGGCGCTACACGGGGGTACACGTGCTGGCCGTGTTCTGCCTCATGCTCATGTTCCAGCTGACGAAAGCCGGACGACGACCGGTCCATTTCCTGCTGATCCTGATCGCGTACCTGATGTGCGTGTACTTCATGATCCAGATCAACAGCCGCTTGTCCTTCATGGTCTTCGCGGTGCTCACCGTGCTCTTCATGACGCGCGCCATCAAGGTGGTGCGCGGCCTCTACACCATCTCGCTCTTCACCATCCCGTTGTTGCTCAGCTTCTCCCTGCTCGTGTATAAGGTGCTCACCACACCGGTCTTCGCCGCCATCCTGCAGCGCGTCTCCAAGGAGGACGTGACCACCTTCAACGGGCGCAGCTACATCTGGACGGCCATCGGCGATTGGGCGCTGCACGACCGCACGGGCCTGCTGTTCGGCAACGGATACAAGGGCCATTACTACCTGCACCTGCTCGATTTCGTCGCCGTGCTCTGGCAGGAACCCCACGCGTACAACCTGCATTCCCACAGCACCTTCACCGAGGTACTGGTGGGGCAGGGGATCCTCGGCATCGCCCTGTTGTACCTCTTGCTCTGGAAAGGATTCAAATACTACCGTGCCCGCTACCTGGAAGGCGGCTTGGACGCGCCGCTGTTCGCGGGCTTCGTGTACCTGCTCTTCATCTGGCAATTGGACATCTTCTGCTACGGCACGGACATCGGCCACAGCATCCTGTTCTGCATGCTGGCGCCATTGTGCATTGCGCCGATGGTGAAAGCACGGTGACCGCCACACCCCGGCCTTCTCCGAAGGAGAGGGGGGAATACCCCACGCACGAAGAGCCTGGCGATTGCGAAGGCGGGGCTGACGAGGTTGCTTCGCTGCGCTTGCAATGACGGCACTGGGGCTGACGAGCGCGGTGGCTGCGCGTGACGAGGCTGCGGGTCAGGCCCGCAGTGACGGCTCCGAGGGGTGACGAGGTTGCTTCGCTGCGCTCGCAATGACAACCGGAAGCAATAATGGGAGGGCAATCGGAGTTAGGTGAAGTAATCACAAACCAACACCCCCCTATATCATGGCTTCCAACACAGAAACGGGTCATGCAGTGAACATCAGCAACTTCAAGTTGCTCATTGACCAATGCGATGCGTTCGGGGCGCCGTACAACCCGAGCAACGCGAGCCTGACCATTGTGAACATGACGGCACAATGGACAACGGCTGATACGGCGCACCAAACCCTCACGGCGGCTGTGCAAGCTGCCAAAGCACCGATCAATGATCGGCAGATCCTGTTCGAGCCCACTGAAAAGTTGGTGACGAGGACGTTGAACTACTTCAACAGCACGACAGCGAGCGACCAGATCAAGGCGGATGCGAAGGGTCTTGCGGACCGTTACCGGGGCCATGGAGTTGGCGTAGCCAAGCTCCCTGACGGTACCCCTGATCCTGCTGATGTGAGTACGAGCCACCAGAGTTTCGTGCAGAAGGCGGATACCTTCAAGCAACTGGTGGATCTGTACGGGGGCGATGCTGCTTACGCACCGAACGAAGCCGACCTGAAGCTGGTGGCGCTTACGGCACTTGCCACGGCAATGAAGTCGGCGAACGACCATATCGGGACGATCGTCGGGCCGGTGAATACGTTGCGGGTGACGAGGAACAAAACGTTGTATGACAAGGACACGGGCATGGTGGATGTGGCCTGGACTGCAAGAACTATGTGAAGGGGTGTATGGTGCCACGGCGCCGGAGACCAAGTTGGTGACGGGGATACCGTTCAGTAGGCAATAGGTATTGGGCAATCGGCTCAGAGGTGAGCCAAACGAGGTACGGGAAAGCCGGTCTGTGAAAGCAGGTCGGCTTTCCGGCTTTAGGCCCTTAGGTAATGAGGTATCAGGAGGGCCTTTTGGTCCGGCAGGATGCGAAAGTGATCGGGCGGGATGCGAAAGTGATCGGGCAGGATGCGAAAGTGATCGGGCGGGATGCGAAAGTGATCGGGCGGGATGCGAAAGTGATCGGGCAGGATGCGAATCCGGAGCAACAGGATGTGAATCTGGACCAACGGGATGACTGTCTGGCAGATAGGGATGCGAATCTGGAGGAACAGGATGGCTATCTGGAGGGACAGGATGCCTGTCTGGCAGATAATGGGGGTGGGTGGCCCTACCCCGGCCCTCCCCCTGGGGTCATGCCCGGGGCAGGCTGGGGAGGGGGGAATGCCTACCGTGCGGAGGTTGTACGGTGGGGTGCTGGGTTTGGTGGACGGGGTGGACGGGGCTGGATGACCACGAGTTGCAAACTCGTGGGAGCGGGGGAGGGTATCTTGCCCCAGAAGTGCTTCATTCGATTCCGGAAGATCCGGCCGCAAGGTGGATTGACGTACGGGCGGTATGGGGCACTTCGCTATTGGGGGGTGAATGATGGGGCACGAGGTGCAATCTCGCTGGACCAGTGGTGAAAACACTTTCAATTACCTCGTCTTCCGGGGTAAAAGGGCTTGATCCGGGTATTAAAGTAGGACGTCTTCTCGTCAGAATCCCGAAGTCTCCAAAAAACTTCGATGGGTGCCGGATAGCGATAAGTTCCCCTGCGCCATTCGATCACTAATTCCATCGCACCCTCATCCCAGGCAAATCGCTGTATCCCCTCGCCATATGCTTCATGCCATTCCATTGTTGTGGTGCGCTGATATGACCGCGCGGATGTAAAATCACGAAGCCGTTTGCCGGGGAAAAACGTCAGTGCGTAATGGCTTGATTCAGAACAATTTCTCCTGCCCCTTCTTCCCGGATTCCTTCTTCGCCTTCTTGACGGTGGCGTCCTTCACTTGGTCCGAAGGGCCACCTTTTCGGGTGCCCGTTGAGCAGACCGGCGCTATTTCCGGGTCCTCAAGTGCGCGATCACTTCGCGTTCGATCTGCTCCATGGTCTCTGTTCGGTCCTTCAACTTCAAAGCCCACTTGCGGCCTGGGTGCAACGTATCCCATCGCGGGCGCATGCCCGCGTGCCGACCCGCGCCGGGGTCGTGGTTTCCGAAGCCGTCAATGAGCTTGTTCCATAACGGGCTGAAGGTTGCGATGAGCAATGCTTCGCCGAGGGGGATCCAGATGTCGTCCACCACGAGGTAGCGGCAACTGAAGTCCGCTAGTTTCAGGTTGCGTGCGGTGCGGATGCTATCCGCGTGTTCCTTCAAGCGTTTGAACAGGACCGTGCCTGCGTTCCGTCCTAAGCCGACGTCGCCCTTTCTCGCACCAGCAGGAACGGCCTTGCCCACATAGATCGGGACCTCCAAGGCATTCTTTGTTGAGCGTATGCTCTTGTAAGGAGCGAACGTGCCGTGATAGTAGATGGCGTAGATGCCTGCACCACTGAACGACGCAAGTTGTTCGAGCGGGAACATGTCCGTGGCGAGCATCGCCTGTGCAACGCTTGCTCCAAGGTTCGTCTTGTCCAGTGGGTTGTAAACGGTCTCCTTCTTCATCACGCTCTGCGCAACGCGTACTTCTTCAATTGCGCTTCCTTGGCCGAAAGTAACTGGGCGGCCACAGATGAACCCACGACTTGCGCAAGCCGAACAGGTACGGCATTGCCAAGCTGGCGCATGGTCTCGGTCCACGATCCGTGGAACAGGTAACCGTCAGGGAATGTTTGCAAGCGGGCACTTTCGCGGACCGTGAAATAGCGGTAGGTCCCATCGGACAATGCCATCATGTTCTCGCCACCGGGCACGCCATGGTCTCCCGCCTTGAGCGTTTTGGCTGGAAGATCCAGCACACTACCGGTATGGCCGGGATATGGCCTTGCCCCCGGCTGGTAGTTGTGGTTGATGATAGACCGCGCAGCCTTGCTCCTAGGATCGGGCAGATCACTGATCGCATCGCGAACGGTTTGCCAAGGCAGCAACGCAGCGTCGCTCGCATCAAGCCGCTTCTCCAAACCGACCTTCACTCGGGCCAAGTGTTGCGCGCGGTCAGCTCGTTTGGCGGAATGTGTTTCCCAGTAGGTCCCCGCGCCGAACTGATGATCGAGCAATGCGTTGTATGAGTGGGTTCCCTCGGGGAAAGACCATCGCTGATCACTATCGGACCGGAAGCCAACGATGAACACGCGCTCACGAATCTGTGGGATCCCGTAGTCGGCAGCATTCAGTAAGCGGGCCACCACGTTGTAACGCAAACCCTCTGTGCTGCCGCTGGTGCGCTGTTGCTCGAGGCGTGAAAGGTGATCGAGCCAGTTCTCGTTCGCCCGTATCACGATCTCCGGGAAGCTCAGTTGCAGCTGGACATACTGGAAATAGTTCGCGAAGGCGGCACGCGTGATCCCTTTCACGTTCTCGAAGATGAAGGCGCTGGGTTTCAACTCGCGCACTGCGCGAACTGCCGTGGGGAACATATCGCGCGCATCGTTGTACGCCTTGTGCTTGCCACCGAGCGAGAAAGGTTGACAGGGCGGGCCACCGGAGATCAACTCCACTTCTCCAAGCGATGCATAGTCGAACTCTTTCGCATCGCAGTGATGCACTTTCCAGTTCTGCACCAAGGGGTATCCCAGCAGTTGATTGTGGCGAATGGTGTCGCAGCACCACTTGTCCCATTCGACTACTGCAGCGGGTTCAAAGCCTGCGAGGTCCAACCCCAAACCGAGGCCACCTCCGCCCGCGAACAATTCAAGTGATCTCATGTGTGCTTGCCATTGGCGGCTTTTTCGTCAACATGGCAATGACAACATACGGCGAGGATCCTATAGTTCAAATTCAAGATCGTGAAAGGTCGGGACGATCGGAGTGGTTACGCTGGACGAGGCAGCGTCCCGGCTCAAGGCCGGGATGACGGCCCGCAGTGACGGCTCCGGGGGGGCGCGCTGACGATCACGGGGGCTGCGCGGGACGAGGTTGCTTCGCTGAGCTCGCAATGACTACATCACGACCAACCGCTGCTGCGCCCGCCGATCACCCTCCGTGATCTGCACCACATACGCGCCGGGGCCCAGTTCGGCGGGAAGGCCGATCACACGGATCCCCGCGTCGATCCGTTCCTCCCACACCAGTTCGCCGTTCATGGTGAAGCCGCGCACCATGCGCTGGGCACCGGCCCCGGGCGTCAGGTTCAACTCACTTCCACGGCTCACCGGGTTCGGGTAAAGGAAATTGCTCGATCCATCGGCCTGTGCTTCACTGTCCTCCACGCCCGTGGTCATGCAGGAGCCTTCGGGTTCCTTCACCAGCACCACGGACGTGTACGCGGGCAGGGTCACCGCCCCATTGTACAGGCCGCCGTGCAGATCGCTCCAACAACCGTCCAGGGTGTACGACTGGGAAACCCCTTGGTCGTTGATCAGCAGTTGCTGCTTCGCGAAGGGATCGAGGTCGATCACCGCCACCCGGTCCAATTGCACGTTGTCCAGGAAGTAGGTGCCCTCCGTGTACACGTTGGCGAAGGAGCAGGACCCTTGATCGCTGATCGTGCTCTGGAAGAAGAACGTGGCGTCGCGCCGCCCTGTATCGAAGGTCACATGGTTGCGGCCCTCCATTTCAAGTCCGGCCAGTTGGGTCTGCCCCTTGAAGCCCACTTCCACTTCGCCGAATAGGGTGCTGACGATGCTGAAGCGCATGCGGTACCACTGTCCGTTCTGCACCGGGATCAGGGTGTTGTGCTTCAGGGTGAAGACGTTGCTGCTGGCGTTGTTGGAGAAATCCACCTTCAAGCAACCGGCATCCAAATGGGTCTGGTCATGCGTAAGCAACGCCTGTGTGGGCCAACCGCTCCAGCCGTTCACGTTGGAAGCGAAGGTGCTATTGGGCACCGGGTTGGTGCCGAAGATCTCGGTCACCGCTTTATCCTCCAACCGCAATGGGCTCCGCGTCGAGTTCAGGTCCTCGTTCCGCTCGCTCTGCCAGCGCTCCAGGGTGAAGGTGCGTTGCTCGGTGGTGTTGTGGTTGTGCAGGAAGATGCTGCGATCGTTGTAGGGCGCGTAGTACATGTTGTTCGAAAAGGTGCCGTAATCCACCCAGTTCGCGCCGTACACATGCAGTTGTTGCATGCACAGCTGGTCCTTCGTGACGGCGTACAGGATGTTGCCGCTGTACACCGTGTTGAAGCTCGGCACATAGTAGGGCGCGGTGGCTCCGGGGCCGTTGTAGTTGCTGTAGTCGGAGAGGCTCAGCTGGATCAGGTTGTTGAACAGGATGTTGTCCTTGATCTGGTTGCCCGAACTCACCATGGTATGATCCACATGGATCCCGCTCACCGAGCAATTGGTCACCGTGTTGCGTTGCACCAGCGTGTTCTTGTTGCTGTAGTTCCCGAAGTAGATGCCGTGGCACATCGGGAAGGAGTTGTGGTATTCCGGTGCGCAGCTCTCCACGTTCCCCACCAGGTCCATCACGATGTTGTCGCGGATGATCATGCCATCAGCACTCTCCAGTGCGATGCCACCACCGTCGTTCAGGATGCGCATGGCGCGTTGGATCACGTTCTGCTCCACCAAGCTGTTCTGCTCCACGGTCATCCCGATGTACCCGATGTCGGTCAGGCGATTGCGTTGCACGATCATCCCCGTTCCATTGCAACGGAAACCGATGTAGCCCCAATCCTTTTCCCCAAGGCCCGGTTGCATCGCGATCTCCTCCAGGATGTTGTCGTTGAACTGTGTGTTGTTGTCGATCAGGTACACCCCCGTGCCGTACGTGCGCCGGATGGTGTTGTGGTGGAAGTTCTGCCCGTTGCCGGTGCTGTAGATGCCCTGCCACGTATCGGTGATCGTGCAGTTCATCGCCTCCAGGTTGGTGCTCACGGCAAGACGCAGCGACGCTGCCGTGTTGTGGCGCATCGCGATCTCGGAGATCTTGATGTGCTGCCGCTGGTAGCTCACATAAATGGCGTTGTCCAGCACGGCGGCTTCCACCAACAGGTTGTTCGGATTCGCATTGCCCGGGCACTGGAGGTAGAGGTATCCCGCCGCGCCATCATAGAACCACTCGTTCGGCGCATCGAGCATGGACAATTTGTTGCGCAGGAAGTAGCCCCAGCTCAATGCGCCGAGGTTGTTGCCGGTGGACGTGTGCGTAAGGGTGCTTCCGTTCTGCGCCGTGACGAATGCAGTATCGTAGCTCCATTGGGTGGTCCGGATCACCGCGGTTGCTCCGTTCCATGTGCCTGTTGGTTGCGTGATCGCGGCATCCGTCAACGTGGTGGTGGTACCTTGATCAACCCGCAACCACCCCGTGTTGGGGTAACGCGCGATCTCCATCAATTGGCCGTTCACATACACCTGCTTCACCGCTTGGGAAACCGGCGCGCGCCAGATGTTACCCGACTGGACCGTCCAGTTCGCCACGGCGATGCTTCCGCTGATCACCGGTTGATCACCCGATCCGTAAGCGCCCACCTCGATCTTGTTCGCGGCGGTGCCACTGGAGGAGATCGTGAGCTTGCCCCGGAACAGACCACCGCGTTGGAAGAGGACCTTGTCACCCGCTTGGAGCGAACCGGAGATCTGGTTCACCCGGCCGATGGTCTGCCATGCCGTGGCTTGGCTGGTGCCGTTGTTGGTGTCGTTGCCGCTGTTGGAAACGTAGTACGTGGCGGCCTGTGATGTGAGCGCGAGAGAGAGGATCGCGAAGGCCAGGACGATACGAGTACAAGTGATGGTCATGGGTCGGTGAACTTGGAACCTTCAACTTGGAGTAGGGCAATTCAGTTCACATTTCTCGACCGATCCGATCGAGGGTTCGACGAATGGCATCGAACCCTTCCCAATGATCGGATGACCGTGTGGGAATGACCCGAACCATGACCACCTCGATCCGCACCACCGGACGCTTCGCATCTTTGGCCACCGTTCCTGCGTTGAACCGGACCTTTCCACCCGAGGGGTCGAATGGCGGGAGTTGAAGCGGAACACAGTATGGGCATGCGGCTATTGATCACAGGCGGTTCCGGTTTCATCGGAACGGATCTGATCCGGTTCTATGAAGAGAAGCAGGTTCCCATCCTGAACCTCGACTGGAACCCGCCTCTTTGCCCGGACCAGCTTCCTTATTGGAAGGAAGCGGACATCCTCAATGGTGAAGCATGCGGCCAATTGATCAGGGAATTCGCGCCAACCCATGTCGTACACCTTGCCGCACGAACGGATACCGATGAAGCGACCGACGTGGAGGCCTACCGCCAGAACCATGAGGGCACACGGATCCTGTTGGAACAATTGAAAAGCTGCTCAACGATCCAACGGATCATCGTAACAAGCACGCAGTTCGTCTGCGAAGCGGGCTACCAGCCCAAGGACGATCTGGACTTCAAGCCCTTCACCGTGTACGGGGAATCGAAGCGGCGTACCGAACTGATCACCCGCGAAGCAGGTTTGGAATGTTGCTGGACCATCATTCGGCCAACCACCATCTGGGGGCCATGGTCACTGCGCTATCGGGATGTGATGTTCAAGGTCATGCGCAAGGGCCTCTATTTCCACCCCGGCCGCAAGAAGGTCATCCGTTCTTATGGATATGTGGGCAATGTGGTCTGGCAGATCGATCGGATCACTCACCGTACAGCGTGGGACGGTGGATGGTCGGGTCTTCTATGTCGGCGATGATCCGTTCGATCTGAAGATCTGGGTCGAGGCCGTGTCCAAGGCGCTCATCGGCAAACCGGTCCGATACATCCCGACATGGATCGTGAGGGTGATGGCGCTCGCAGGCGATCTGTTCAAAGCCTTGCGCATCCCGTTCCCCATGAACAGTGGTCGATTCAAGAGCATGACCTCCGACTACATCACGCCGATGGACCGGACGGTCGCCGCGCTTGGTGCATCACCGCACACCATGGCCGATGGGATCGAAAGGACCGTTCAGTGGTATGATGACGGCAGCGATCGTTGGCAACCCGGGGTCAAGAAGGATACACGTTCCATGAACGGATCGATCGCATGATCGGGAACACCCTTCCACCGAAGAAGCGCGTCCTCACGGTCGATATGACTGTCGGTTCATTCGACGAGCAGGTTTCAACGATCGCACGGTTGGCCGCAAGCCGAACTTCTTCTTATGTCTGCTGTGTGAATGCACACATGACGGTGGAAGCCCGCGACCCAGCATTCGCCGAAGTGGTGAATGGTGCTGACCTGGCCACGGCCGATGGCATGCCGGTTCGCTATGCCATGAACCTGTTCCACCGTACAGGTCAGGAGCGCGTGGCCGGGAATGACCTCATGCCCGCTATCCTTGAACGCGCAGCGGCGGATGGACTTCGCGTTTTCCTCTACGGCGGGAAGGACTCCACCCAGCAAGCGATCATCGAGCGCGCGGCGAAGGAGCATCCAACACTGGTGATCGCTGGCGCACATGCTCCGCCTTTCGGACCTCTGGAAGCCATGGATCTTTCTGCGGAGGCGCAACGGATCAACGACGCACGGGCGGATATCGTCATGGTCTCCTTGGGATGCCCGAAGCAGGAACGCTGGATGGCACTCATGAAAGGACGAGTGAATGGAGTGATGATAGGGCTTGGAGGGGCGTTCCTTCTCTACGCCGGCCTTGAGCGCAGGGCGCCCGCTTGGATGCGAAGACTTGCATTGGAGTGGCTGTTCCGGTTAGGGCTGGAACCAAAAAGGTTGTGGAAGCGTTACTTGGTGACGAATTCTATCTTCCTTTACATGGTGATGAAGAGTTCGGCCAGCCGCCTGTTCAGCCGAAAACCGGAAATTGTCGAACAGGATGGAACTGCCAGAGGGTCAGCCTGAAAACCACCACATACAAATCCTCGAACCATTGAATACCTCGACGAAATGTTGATTTTCTTCGACCAACTTGACAAGACCTCAGTCCAAGCCTAGATTTGCCCTCGCTCACCAGCCTTGGTTCAGGCAAGAGGGCACACCAAACAGATGGAACGGACAAGAGGAACGAGCGGAGGGGATGGTACTGGACGTTCCGTCGGTGGATCCGACCGGGTCCAGGACCTGAACGCGTTGTTGCGTTCCGGCAAATTGTCCTTCCAGAACGTCCAGACCGGCCTGAACAAGGTGTTCACGTTGGATCCACTCACCTCGGTGAAGGATCTGGTGATCGTGGGTGATGGCCCTGCGGCAGAAGAGATCTTCCGGTATTGTGAGGATCAAACGGTGCGAGGATATCGGTTCCGCGGCATCTTCAATGATGAACCCATCAACGGGTTGCTCGGCTCGCGCCGTGTAGGCGATGTGGAGTCCATGAAGGCATACGTGATCCAGAACAGGATCGATATCGTGTATTGCGCACTACCGGGCACACGGAAACAGGACGTGACGGACCTGATGGAATTCTGTGAACGGAACACCATCCGGTTCCGGATCATCCCGAGCGGGGAGAGCTTCATTCCAGTGGTCAAGGTCTCCGAGCTCGAATTCCACGGAGCAGTGCCCGTGAGCAAGCTGCGCAAGGAGCCGATGGACCAAGGGATCAACCGCAGGGTCAAGCGTGCTTTCGATATCGTCTTCTCGATCCTGGTCATCGCATTGGTGTTCACTTGGCTGTTCCCACTTCTGGCGTTGTTCATCAAGCTGTCCAGCAAGGGTCCGGTCTTCTTCAAACAGATGCGTCTAGGCCGCGACAACAAGGCGTTCGTCTGCTGGAAGTTCCGAAGCATGCGCATGAATGTTGAAGCGGACGTGAAGCAGGCCACCAAGAACGACCCGCGTGTGACCGCCGTCGGCCGGTTCCTGCGCAAGAGCAACCTGGACGAACTGCCCCAATTCCTCAATGTGCTATCCGGTCAAATGAGCGTGGTGGGTCCCCGGCCTCATCCGTTGCGTTTGAATGACCAGTACCGGGACATCATCGACAAGTACATGGTGCGCCACTTCGTTCGTCCCGGGATCACCGGCTGGGCACAGGTGAATGGAATGCGTGGCGAAACCCGGACGCCGGAATTGATGGAGCGCAGGGTGGAACTGGATGTCTGGTATTTGGAGAACTGGTCCTTCTTCCTGGATCTCAGGATCGTAGTGAAGACCGTGACCAATATGTTCGGTAAGGACGAGAACGCCTACTGAAGGCCTGCCCATTGGCCGGACCGGCCTCGAGGTCTATTTGCTTTCAGCCCTTGCTTGAACCCACATCCCGCCTATATTTGCGCCCCCTTCCGGAAAAAGGAACACTCAAGCAATGGCCAACCATAAGTCCGCACTGAAGCGGGTTCGTCAGACGGAGACCCGCAACGACCGCAATCGTTACCAGAACAAGACCACCCGTAACGCGGTGCGTGACATTCGCGCTACTGCGGACAAGAAGGAAGCTGAAAAGCTCCTTCCCGAGGTGACCGCGATGTTGGATAAGCTCGCCAAGCGCAACATCATCCACAAGAACAAAGCAGCCAACCTGAAATCCTCCGTGAAGAAGCACGTGAACGGATTGAAGTAGGCCGACCGAACCTATCTTGGACAGGTCCTCATTGAGGACCTGTTTGTTTTGTACCCAACTCCATGGACGAGAACGGCGAGCAACGCATGCGGATCAGGGATTGGGCCAAGGAGGACCGACCCCGGGAGAAGCTCATGGGCTTGGGAGCAAGGTCACTCTCCGACGCGGAGCTGATGGCGATCCTGATCCGATCGGGTTCAGCGCAAGAGAGCGCATTGGACTTGTCGAAGAAGATCCTGGCCAAGGTTGGAAATGACCTGCACCGGTTGGCGGGTCTGGGCGTGCAGGATCTCATGAAACACAAGGGCATGGGCGAGGCGAAAGCGATGTCCATCCTAGCGGCGTTGGAACTTGGTCGCCGACAGCGGACCACGGATAGGCCGGAGCGACCAAGCGTGACCACAAGTGCGATCGCTCACGACCTGATGCGCGAGAAGTTGGCCGATCTTCCGCACGAGGAGTTCTGGCTCTTGTTGTTGGATCGTGGCAACCGATTGATCGAGCGCACGCCGGTGAGCCGGGGCGGCCTGCATGGGACGGTGGCCGATCCGAAGATCATCTTCAAGCTTGCACTGGATGTTCGAGCTTCGTGTATCGTGCTCTGCCATAATCACCCCAGCGGACAACTGCGACCCAGTGAGGAGGACATCAAGTTGACACGCAAACTCGTGGACGGCGCTCGGCTGCTGGACATCACGGTTCAGGATCACTTGATCATCGCCGGTGGAGGGTATTACAGTTTCGCGGATAATGGGATGATGTGATGGCGAAGTTGAATGTGATCAGTGTCGTTGGAGCGAGACCGCAATTCGTCAAAGCCGCGGCCATCGATCGGGCGATCGGGCGATCAGGTCGAATGGTGCATTCGGTGTTGCACACGGGGCAGCACTACGACGAGCGCATGAGCCGCGTATTCTTCGAGGAACTGGGTATCCCGGAACCGCAATGGGATCTGGGCGTTGGCTCCGGAACACATGGCCATCAAACGGCGAGCATGTTGTCCGCGATCGAAAAAGTGCTGGTGGAGGCCAAGCCGGATGTCGTGCTCCTGTATGGCGCTACGAACAGCACCCTCGCTGCCGCGATGGTACTGCGAAGCTTCGGATCCCCATGGCCCACATCGGTAGGCCTTCGTTCCTTCAACAAATCCATGCCGGAGGAGATCAACCGGATCATGTGTGACCATTGCTCCACCTGGTTGTTCTGCCCGACGATGGTTGCCGTGGACAACCTGAGGCGCGAAGGATTCGAACCCAAGAGCAAAGGGCGGGCGACGATGGATTCACCGCATGTGATGCGGAGGCGGCGACGTGATGTATGACAACAGTTCGTACTTCTCCGCTCTTGCCGCCGAGCGTTCGGTGATATTGAAAACGCACGGATTGGTCGCTGAGAAATTCGTGTTGGCCACGATCCATCGGGAGAACAACACGGACGATGCGGATCGGCTCAAGGCGATCATCACCGGATTGGCGGAAGTGGCCTCGGCGCATGACCTTCCCGTGGTGCTCCCATTGCATCCACGAACGCAGGATCGTCTGGATCGTTCACCGGAACTGGCAACGGCCGCGAAGGACCTCGTCCTGATCCCACCGGTGGGTTATTTGGATATGATCGCACTGGAGCGCAACGCGCGGTTGGTCATCACCGATTCCGGGGGTGTCCAGAAGGAGGCCTTCTTCTTCAACAAACCCTGTGTGGTGCTTCGTGCGGAAACGGAATGGGTTGAACTGGTGCAGCACGGTCAAGCGGTTCTCGTGGATGCCGATCCAAAGAGGATCAAGGAAGCCGTCGCCGGTTTCATGAAGCACGGCAAGCCGACGTGCGGGGACCTGTATGGTGATGGCCACGCGGCGGAGCGGATCATCCAGGAACTGGAGAAGGCGTTCGCTTGAGGCAGTGCCCGAGTACGCCCGTTACCTTTCCAGCGTTCCACATTTCCGTGACCCAGATCTCCGTACTGCTCGCCGAGCCGACCCCAAGAGCTGAACAGGCCGTGCGTTGGGTATTGAACAATTTGCTTGGCTGCGCTGTGCGCTTGGTTTCCACCGAGGATGAGCTGATCGCTTCCGACGGTGCCAAACTCCATTACGGAGATCGTGCGGTGCCCGGTGTGCTGAATATCCACTCATCCGGTTGGTTGAAGGCGAATGGCATAAGTCCGTTCGAACCGCCGACTGGATCAATGAACGAGATCCCGGTGCTATTCCCGACTGCGGAAGGTGATCTTCCGTTCGATGTGTTCGCCGCGACCTTCTATCTGCTTTCGCGCTATGAGGAATGGAGTGGACTGCCATCCGATGTGCATGGTAGACCGCTGACCGATTCCCTGCACGCTTCCCGGCACGGATACCTACAGAGGCCTGTTGTTGATGAGTGGGCGCTTGAACTCAAGGAAGCGTGGACGCGTTTTGATCCCACTTTCGATCCGCCCGTTCGCGCGTATCAGCAGATCACGACAGTGGATCTCGACAATGGTTTCAAATACCTCGGCCGACCGCTTTGGAGAACCATGGGCTCCACACTACGCGATGTACTTCGTGGCAATCGGGTTGATGTGCGTGAACGGCTCCGCGTATTGACCGGTCGTTCCCGCGATCCCTTCCTCTTGGATGAAGAGGCCCGCTCGGTATTCAACACATGTTCAGATCGTGTGATCCACTTCGTGCTCTCGGCTTCTCGCGGCGAATGGGACCATGCGGTTCCTGTTGATGATCCCGCATATGCATCCGCGTTGCGGTCGTACATGGGTCCTGCGGAGATCGGGATCCATCCATCATACCACACGAGCGATCGACCCGGACTCGCAGCAAATGAGATCCGCGCTTTGCAGGACATCATCCAGGAGCCGATCACTTTGAGTCGCCAGCATTTTCTTCGCCTGAAGGTGCCCGGTACCTTCCGCGAAATGGAGAAGCTCGGTATTCGCGAAGAGCACAGCATGGGGATCCACGATAGGATCGGTTTCCGTTGCGGAACGTGTACGCCGTACCCGTGGTACGATCTGGAGCAGGAGCGCGCAACGGAACTGATGATCCATCCGTTCACGGTCATGGACAACACCCTTTGTCACAAGCTCGGTCTTTCACCGGAGGAAGCGATCATCGAAGTGCGCGCCGCCGTGGATCGCCTCAAGCGCATCGGCGGAACCTTCACCGGACTTTGGCACGAGAGCTTTCTGGCGAGTACGGGTTCGAACACGGAATGGCGTGAAGCGATCTTGCGGATCATCCAAGAAGCCCGCCCATGATCAGGCATCTCACGCACACGGAGATCGACAAGGCGTGGTGGGATGCTGCGTTGTTGCGGTGCGAGAACCGCTTGTGGTATGCGCAGAGTTGGATCCTCGATATCGCTTCACCGGGTTGGGAAGCGTTGGTGGATGAAGAGACCGGGTCGATCATGCCGCTCACGTGGCGCCGTAAGTGGGGTGTCAACTATCTCTTTCAACCCTATGGTCTGCAACAGCTCGGGTTGTTCGCTCCCGCAGGGTCGATGGATCGCACCGATGAATTTCTCGCAGCCATTCCATCCCGATTCCGTTACCGGGACATCTGCCTGAACGAGTCCATGCGATCGTTGGTGAAGGATGGCGTCTCCGTTACGGAACGCACAGACCAGGTCCTGTCGGTGAATGCTTCCATCGAAGAATTGCGCGAAGCGTATTCCAAGGGTCACCGACGGAACATCCGCTCCTCGGATCATGGCGAGATCGGTGAGCGAGCAACGGCTGCGGAGTTCTTCGAACTGTTCGCACGCACCACGGGTTCACGCTATGGCGCGAAACACCCGTCGGATCCAGTGGCACTCCAGCGGGCCGTGGAAGAGGGGATCCAACGCGATCAATGTCGCATTGTGTCGATCAACGATGGATCGCCATTCTCGGAGCGGTGTGTTTCGCCACGTGGGAAGGTCGTTCCATCCTGCTCAAATCGGCCAATACACCTGCCGGGCTTGAGCCAAGGCCATATTCCGGATCGTCTGATCGTTGGATCGCATCGCATGCCGGATCGGATACGCTGCTGGACTTCGCAGGATCGATGACACTGTCCGTCGAGCGGTTCAACGCTGGCTTCGGCGCACAGCCCAGGGTATATTTACGCCTGGTGCGGAACCGCCTTCCGGCCCCACTGCGGTGGTTGAAGCGATAGGATGATGGTGAAAGAACTGGTGAAGCAACGAAGTGTGGTAGGGCAATTCATTGCCGAGCTGCGCGATGTGGAGATCCAGAAGGATCCCCTTCGTTTCCGTAGGAACCTCGAACGAGTAGGCGAAGTGATGGCGCTTGAATTGAGTCGCACCTTGGAGTACGAGGAGCGTGAGGTGATCACCCCGCTGGGAAGTGCGCAAGTGGAAACCTTGACATTGCCAGCAAGGAGGGTTTGGAATACGCGCAGTTGCACATGCCAGCAGGAACACGTTTCTGGATCGGTGCGATCGATGAGGAGATGACCGCCCAGGCCTACATCGTTCCCGGCCTTGGCGATGCCGGGGATCTGGCCTACGGCAGCAAGCTCTGATCGGCGATGAACGCCGTAGGTGCTATCAGCGTCCTCTTCATGAGCGTGATCAAGTTCATGTTCGCAGCGCCGGTCTCCTATGGATTCAACCACAGCTACCTCCAGACCATGGTCCTCTTGGCCATCGGTGGAAGCGGGGGGACCTTGATCTTCTTCCTGCTCGGGAAGCGGGTGATGGAGTGGTTCAGGTTGCGCTATGTGCGGAAGAAGTCCGAGCGCCTTGCGCGCGGCCTGCCTGCACGTTCCGTATTCACGCGAACGAACCGGTGGATCATTCGCATGAAGCGATCCTATGGGATGTTCGGGCTCGCCGTGATGCCACCGATCCTATCCATACCGATCGCGCCGTTCTTGCTGCGAAGTATTTCAAGCACGATGGCGTACCCTACCCGTTCTGGTATCCGCGGTGGTGGTATGGTCGGTCGTTCTTAGCACCGCATGGGGCTTCATCCGATGATGGCATACAAACATCTCTTCTTCGATGCTGACCACACCCTTTGGGATTTCGCGGGGAACTCCCGCGCCACCTTGCGTGAACTCCACGAAGCTCATGCACTTGCGGACGATGGTGTGCCGGATGCCGAGGCCTTCATCGAGGTCTATGAGGAGATCAACCACGCTATGTGGGGGCAGTACACCAACGGCCGCATGCCGAAAGAAGTGCTCCGTGTGCTTCGATTCCGGAACACACTTGCGCGTTTCGGTGTGAAGGAGAATGGACTCGCCGCGACCTTGGGTAGGGACTATCTCGGCAGCTGTCCGCGCAAGACGTTGCTCATGCCGGGCGCCATGGATCTCCTGCATTCGCTTCACGGGTCGTACAAGATGCACATCATCACCAATGGGTTCGATGAAGTGCAATGCGAAACTGAGAATTCAGGGATCGGCGGCTTCTTCGAGGTGGTCCTGTCCAGTGAGAAGGCGGGTGCATCGAAGCCCGACGGGCGGATCTTCTGGGCCGCGCGCCGTTCAGGTGCCATGGTACTGGATAGCTTGATGATCGGCGACAACGCCGATGCCGACATGGCCGGTGCGCGTCGTGCGGGTTGGGACCACGTACACTACGCCGCAGAGACCGACCCCGACCCCGAGGCCACGTATCGCATTACGCACTGGTGTGAGCTACCGGACCTACTGCGGGGATAGCACCGTACTGTCCGCGTGGAAGACATAATCCATGTCGAACTCCTTCCCGTTGATATGGCTAAGGCGATGGAAGTGGACCACGGAAGCACTCATGACCTTGCCGCGGTAACTGATCACGCCTTTCTCCGGGTGCGTGTCGAAATGGAGGCTGTCGTCCTGTGCGTTCACTTGGATGTTGTACAGGCCCATGGCCGGATTGCCCTTCGTCGTCCGGATCGGGAAGGCCGGTAGTTCCTTCTCCATTTCCTTGGTCCCATTGATGAGCACCGCGTTGCCTGCACCGAAGAACCGGATCGGGTACAGGATCGATCGCGATCGCTTGGTAATACCCGTCGTACCGGATGCCTGGTCATCGAGCCGACCGGGTACCGGGTCCATGACCTCCACGGAGGATGGAACGGAGCTGTCGTTTCCGGGCGGCTTCAGTTTGCTATACGCAACATAGGCCGCCATTGCGGCGATGAGCACGAGCAGGATGGTCTTGATGGAACGGGACATCATAGGGGGAATTGGGCGATCACCGATACGCAGCCTTGCACCTTGTCGCCGAGTTGCACTTTCACCACGGCATTGCGCGGCAATAGAAGATCCACGCGCGAACCGAACTTGATGAACCCGAACTGCCCGCCTTGTACCGCCGGCTCGCCTTCGCGACTGTAAGTGCATATCCTGCGTGCCAATGCTCCTGCGATCTGGCGGAGAAGGACCTCGCCATGTGCAGCGTGTTTCACCACCACGGTGCTGCGTTCATTCTCCGTACTGCTCTTCGGGTGCCACGCCACCAGGTATTTGCCCGGATGATACTTGTAGTAGCTCGTGGTTCCGCTGATCGGGTAATAGTTCACATGCACGTTCAGCGGTGACATGAACACACGATCCACGCGTTCACGCGCAGGAACGTGCGATCACTGTGCGATCTTCCCGATGTGCCCGAGGTCCCACAACCGTTGCATATGCGAACGCATCGCTTTGCGCATGGTCGGTTTCACGTTGTAATGGAGCCCGTGTTCCTCAGCAGTTCGCTGCACGATGGGGGCGATCTCCGGATAGTGAAGATGTGAGATGTAAGGGAACAAGTGGTGCTCGATGCAAGTTGAGCCCACCGGTGAATAAGGTGATGAACTTGTTGCGCGGTGCGAAATCCGCAGTGGTCAGGATCTCATGCACCGCCCAATCCGTGGCGATGATCGTTCGCATCCGGGATGGGCTGTTGTGCCCCTTCCATAAGGTGGGCCAATTGGAACACGGTACCGAGGATCCGCCACAGGTGAAATGCATCAGCAGGAATCCGATCTGCCACTTGCCACCACGCGAAGGGCGTGAAGAGGATCGGAAGAACGATGAAGAGGGTGATGTGTGCCACCTTCCACACCGACCATGGCGGCAAAGGCGAGCGGATAGTTGTAATTGCCGTAGCGTGGGTCACCGGAGCGCTTCACCTTGGTCAGCGAGAAGAATCGTTGCCGAGCTTCACCAAGGTGAGCAAGCCATAGAAGAAGAAGGCGAACACGTGTTGGCCCCGGTGGACCTTCTTCAAGGGAGCATGTTCACTGAAGCGTAACAGGGCGGGCGGGTCGATGTCCTGATCGATCACATCCACATTGGTATGTGTGTGGTGCGTGCCGTTGTGTTGCACCTTAAGGTGAAGGCATCGCTGCCAAGCGGGTACATGGTACCGCCAACCATTCATTCCACCCAGGTCTTCTTTGAAATAGCGCCGTGCAGCCCGTCGTGCATCACACCCATGCCCACTCCGGCCATACCAATACCCATGACCATGGCTAGGCTGAGTGCCGCCCACCCGGGCATGGGTACTGCAAGGATCAGGATCAGCGGAGCGAGGAACAGCGCAAGCATCGCCACCACTTTGAGGACGATCCGACCGTCGGCCTTCTGGGCCTTGCCGGTCTCTTGGAAATGGGCGTGTACCCTGGCGCGTACCGTTGCGCCGAAGGCCTTATCAGATGAAGGCGCTTACATAGCCGGGTTGGGCTGGTGTCATGCGTATCGGTTCAGGTCACTCCAAATGTTCAGCGCCGACGAACAAGGTCGTCGGGTATGTAGATGGAGGAGCGAAAGGGGCGGAAGATGATGCCTCGCGGTCGAGACCACCTACAGGTCCTCGAGGCCCGGATCCGGATCGGTTTCGAAGCAATGTACTCTTGGGGTCCACGGCAGTACTTATTTCCGGGTCATCGACCGATGCGAGCCGTCGGGCCCTATCTTGCGCCCATCAATGCCCCGGTGCTTTGCCGGGGATCACACGAACCGGTGAAAGCCGGGGACACAATTCAAGTAATAATGGCAAGTGGTACAGTGAAATTCTTCAACACGGAGAAAGGTTTCGGTTCATCACCCCGGATGAGGGTGGAAGGACGTATTCGTCCACAAGACCGGCACTCCCGGGATCACCTCTACGGGGCGACAAGGTCAACTACGAGGTGGAGCCAAGCCTGAGGCCTCAACGCAGTGAACGTGAGCAAAGGCCTGAGCAACGCTCGGCAACAGGTCCTGAAAGCCCGGGAGACCGGGGCTTCGTCTTTTCGACCCTCCGATTATCTGCGATCGCTTGTTGGAAACACCGCGCGATGGTGGATAACGGCAGTTTTCAACGGCGGCAGCCCGCGCTGGCAGCCGGGCTAACTTCGTCCCATCCTGCGAACCCTTGTCAATACTGGAGGTTCCCAATCGAACGATGAGCGCGACGAACTACAGCGAAGAGCATATCCGGTCGCTGGACTGGAAGGAACACATCCGCCTGCGGCCGGGCATGTACATCGGCAAGTTGGGAGATGGCAGCAGCTACGATGACGGCATCACATCCTGCTGGAGAGGTGTTGGACAATTGCGTGGACGAATGCGTGATGGGCCACGGAAAGAAGATCGACATCCGATCGAGGGTCCGCGCGTAACGGTGCGCGACTATGGTCGTGGTGTGCCGCTGAGCAAGGTGATCGGCGTGGTGAGCAAGATCGACACCGGCGCGAAATACGACAACAAGGCATTCAAGAAGGTGTGGGCCTGAACGGCGTGGGTACCAAGGCCGTGAACGCTTGAGTACTACTTCAAGATCGAAAGCGTTCGTGAAGGCCGGTTGAAGCGCGCCGAGTTCGACCGCGGTGTGTTGCGCAAGGACGCCAAGTTGGAGAAGTCCGGGAGACCAACGGGACCACGGTGGTCTTCGAGCCGGACGAGGCAGATGTTCAAGCTCTACCAGTATCTCGAGCAGCACATCGAGCGCCTGCTCTGGAACTACTGCTACCTGAACACGGGCCTGAGCATCTTCTACAACAGCAACAAGTTCCAGAGCAAGAACGGATTGCTGGACCTCCTCACCGAGAAGATGGACGGCGAACCGCTGTATCCCATCATCCATCTCATCGGCGATGACATCGAAGTGGCGATCTCACGCCAACCATTACGGTGAAGAATACTGCAGCTTCGTGAATGGCCGGCACACCACGCAAGGCGGCACGCACCAAGAGTGCGTTCCGCGAAGCAGTGGCGAAGACGGTCGGACTTCTTCAAGAAGGATTGGGAAGCGGGCGACGTACGCACCGGTATTGTGGCCGCCGTGGCCGTGAAGGTGATCGAGCCCGTGTTCGAGAGCCAGACCAAGACAAGCTCGGATGCGGAGTCAGACCCGGTGGTCAGAGCATGCGCAGCTTCATCAACGACTTCATCGGTCGCCAATTGGACAACCACTTGCACAGAATCCGCAGATCGCCGAGATCACTCAATCACGCATCCTTTCCAACGAACGCGAGCGGAAGGAACTCTCCAGCATCCGCAAGCTTGCACGCGAACGCGCCAAGAAGGCCAGCTTGCGAGCCCGCAAACTGCGCGATTGCCGCGTCCACTTGGGCGATCCGAAGAACGATGCGCGCAAAGAGGCCTCAACGCTCTTCATCACCGGGGGCGATCGTGCCAGCGGCAGCGTCACCAGAGCCGGAACGTGGAAACGCAGGCGGTGTTCAGCCTGAAGGGAAAGCCACTGAACTGCCACGGCCTCACCAAGAAGGTGGTGTACGAGAACGAGGAGTTCAACCTGGTCAAAGCGGCGCTCGACATCGAGGATCGCGTGGACGGCTTGCGTCGCAAGCGGATCGTGGTGGTACGGATGCGGATGTCGATGGCATGCACATCCGCTTGCTGCTCATGACCTTCTTCCTCCAGTTCTTCCCGGATATCGGTGAAGAACGATCGCACTACATCCTGCAAACGCCACTTTTCCGCGTGCGCAACAAGAAGAGACGATCTGCTCTACAGCGATGAGGAGCGCCAGCGCGCCATCCTCAAGTTGGGCAAGACGGCGGAGATCGCGCTTCAAGGGCATGGGCGAGGTCGTCCCGGATGAATTCAAGCCTTCGTCGGTGAGGACATCCGCTTGGAGCCGGTGATGG
The DNA here is from genome assembly GCA_016721005.1 of Flavobacteriales bacterium. Lineage (GTDB taxonomy): Bacteria > Bacteroidota > Bacteroidia > Flavobacteriales_F > PHOS-HE28 > PHOS-HE28. The sequence goes on along the minus strand of JADKJM010000017.1, from coordinate 471 downwards.
TCGCCAAAGGTGCAGCAGTGCAGGACCTGCTCAACTTCTACATGTGCGGGCAGTACACCCATGCCATGGGTTCATCATCAACAACCTGAAGGTGGAGAAGGACCTCATGGAGGAGCGGGCCATCGACCCGGTGAAGGTGATCGCGCGGAAACTCGATGAAGTGGAAGCGGAGGTATGATCGGATCTAGAGGCATCGGTAGAGGATCCCGTTCGCGGGATGCATGGTATGCCTCGCTTTGACCGGTACTGCGCAGAACACGGGTAAGCTCCGCATCTTCTATGAACCTGCTGGATCCTGCGGCTATATCGTGGATGTGGGACATCGCTTGACGGATCGTGAGATCGCGTTGATGGAAGGCCCGCACGTTCGTGTTCTGGGCGCCGGAACGTCGGATGCACGACACCACACTTGTGGTCGTGGCAGGTGCCACCACGGAAGCGCGCGTGCAACTGCGGTACTCGGAGAATACA
>JADKJM010000016.1 GCA_016721005.1 Flavobacteriales bacterium | reverse complement strand
CCATGAACCTGTTCCTGGCCGCAGGTCAAGGAGCGCTAATAAGAATGACCTCTGTGCCACTTATCGCCCGAACGCGCAGCAGCAACGGATGAACTTCGCGTTTTCCTCTACGGCGGGGAAGGACTCCGCAAACAACGTCGTCGAAGAACGCGCGGCGAAGGAGCATCCAACACTGGTGATCGCTGGCGCACATGCTCCGCCTTTCGGACCTCTGGAAGCAGCCATGGATCTTTCTGCGGAAGCGCAACGGATCGACGACGCACGGGCGGATATCGTCATGGTCTCTGGGATGCCCGAAGCAGGGAACGCTGGATGGCACTCTCATGAAAGGACAGTGAATGGAGTGATGATGGGGCTTGGAGGGGCGTTCCTTCTCTACAGCAAGCTGTAGAGCACAGGGCGCCCGCTTGGATGCGAAGACTTGCATTGGAGTGGCTGTTCCGGTTAGGGCTGGAACCAAAAGGTTGTGGAAGCGTTACTTGGTGACGAATTCTATCTTCCCCTTTACATGGTGATGAAGAGTTCGGCCGTAGCCGCCTGTTCAGTCGACAACCGGAACATTGTCGAAGCCAGGATGCACGAACTGCAGAGGTCAGCCTGAAAACCACCACATACAAATCCTCGAACCATTGAATACCTCGACGAAATGTTGATTTTCTTCGACCAACTTGATAGAGACCTCAGTCCGAGCCTAAAGTTTGCCCTCGCTCACCAGCCTTGGTTCCGGCAAGAGGGCACGCAAACAGATGGAACGGACAAGAGGAACGAGCGGAGGGGATGGTACTGGACGTTCCGTCGACGGACCCAAACCGGGTCAGGACCTGAGCGCGTTGTCGCGTTTCAGCCATTGTCCTTCAGAACGTCCGACCGGCCTGAACGGGGTGTTTCACGTTGGATCCTCACCTCGGTGAAGGATCGGTGAGTCGTGGGTGATGGCCCGCGGCGAAGAAATCTCTCCGGTATTGTGAGGATCGAGCAGTGCGAGGATATCGGTTCCCCGGCATCTTCAATGATGAACCCATCAACGGGTTTGCTCGGCTCGCGCCGTGGGCGATGTGAGTCCGTGAAGGCATGCGTGATTCAGAACAGGATTCGATGTATCGTGTGTACTTGCGCCTACCGGGCACACGGAAACAAGGACGTGACGGACCTGTTGAAATCCTACTGACAGGAACACCATCGGTTCCGGATCGTCCCGAGCGGGGAGACTTCATTCCAGTGGTCAAGGTCTCCGAGCTCGAATTCCACTGGGCAGTGCCCGTGAGCAAGCTGCGCAAAGGAGCCGATGGACCAAGGGATCGACCGCGGGGTCAGGCGTGCTTTCGATATCGTCTTCTCGATCCCGTGTCATCGCATTGGTGTTCACTTGGCACTTTCCCCCTTCTGGCGTTGTTCATCAAGCTGTCCAGCGAGGGTCCGGTCTTCTTCAAACAGACTAATCCTGAGCCGCGACAACAAGGCGTTCGTCTGCTGGAAGTTCCAGCGCATGCGCATGAATGTTGAAGCGGACGTGAAGCGAAACCACCAGGGCGACCCGCGTGGAAACCGTTCCGTCAGCCGGTTCCTTCGCAAAACAACCTGGACGAACTGCTAATTCCTCAATGTACTATCCGGTCAAATGGTCGCCGTAGGTCCCCGGCCTCATCCGTTGCGTTTGAATGACCAGTACCGGGACATCATCGTCAAAGTACGTGGTGCGCCGCTTCGTTCGTCCAGGATCGCCCGGCTGGGCACGATGAATTCAGGATGAGTGGCGAAACCCGGACGCCGGAATTATGATGGAGCGCAGAATTGGAACTGGATGTCTGGTATGTTGGAGAACTGGTCCTAACCCCCTTGGATCTCAGGATGCGGCTGGTGAAGACCGAGACCAATATGTTCGGTAAGGACGAACGCCCTACTGAAGGCACCCGTTGGCCGGACCGGCCTCGAGGTCTATTGCTTTCAGCCCTTGGCTTGAACCCACATCCCGCCTTTACTGTTGCGCCCCCTTCCGGAAAAGGAACACTCAAGCAATGGCCAGCCATGAGTCCGCACTAGGCAGGTCCCATCCAGACAGAGACCCGCAACGACCGCAATCGTTACAGAACAAGACCGCGGCCGTAACGCGGTGCGTGACATTCGCTTTACGCGGACAAGAAGGAAGCTGAAAGCTCCTTCCCGAGGTGACCGCGATGTTGGATAAGCTCGCCAAGCGCAAACATCATCCACAAAGAACAAAGCAGCCAGCCTGAAATCCTCCGTGAAGAAGCACGTAGACGGATTGAAGTAGGCCATTGAACCTATCTTGGATGAGTCCTCATTGAGGACCTGTTTGATGCAATCACCCAACTCCATGGGCCAGGAACGGCGGAGCAGCATGCGGATCGAAGATTAGGCCAGGAGACCGACCCGGGGACTCATGGAGGAACTGGAGCAAGGTCACTCTCCGACGTGGACGATGGCGGTCACCAGTTGAAATCGCGAGTTCAGCGCAAGAAACGCTGTTGGACTGCCTCAGAAGGTCACGCAAGTACAGGATAAATGACCCACCGGTTGGCGGGTCTGAGCGTGCGGATCCTCATGAGACACAAGGGCATGGGCGAGGCGAAAGCGATGTCCATCCCTGGCGGCGTTGGAACTTGGTCGCCGACAGCACCCAGACCACGGATAGGCCGGAGCGACCAAGCGTGACCACAAGTGCGATGCGCTCATTACCGGATGCGCGAAGTTGGCCGATCTTCCGCACGAGGAAGTTCTGGCGGCTCTTGTTCTTGGATGTGGCAGCGACCGATTGATGAGCGCGCACGCCGGTGAGCCAGGGCGGCCTGCGTGGGACGGTGGCCGATGAAAGATCGTCTTCAAGCTTGCACTGGATGTTCGAGCTTCGTGTATCGTGCTCTGCCATCAATCACCCCAGCGGACAACTGCGACGCAGTGAGGAGGACATCAAGTTGACACGCAAACTCGTGGACGGCTCGGCTGCTGGACATCACGGTTCAGGATAAGCCCATAATCGCCGGTGGAGGTATTACAGTTTCGCGGATAATGGGATGATGTGATGGCGAAGTTGAATGTGATCGGTGTGGTTGGGCGAGACCGCAATTCGTCAAAACCGCGGCCATCGGTCGGGCGATCGAGACGATCAGGTCGAATGATGGTGCATTCGGTGTTGCACACGGGGCAGCGCTACGACGAGCGCATGAGCCGCGTATTCTTCGAACTGGGTATCCCGGAACCGCAATGGGATCGGGCGTTGACGACCGAACATTTAGCATCAAACGGCGAGCATGTTGTCCGCGATGAAAAAGTGCTGGTGGAGGCCAAGCCGGATGTCGTGCTCCTGGCGATACGAACAGCACCCTCGCTGCCGCGATGGCCACTGCGAAGCTTCGGATGCCGCAGCCCACATCGAAATTGCCTTCGTTCCTTCAACAAATCCATGCGGAGGAGATTGACCGGATGCAGTGTGTGACCTTACCCCACCTGGTCGTTCACCTCGACGATGAATTGCCGTGGACAACCTGAGGCGCGAGGATTCAGGCCAAGAGCAAAGGGCGGGCGACGATGGATTCACCGCATGTGATCGCCGAAGCGGCGACGTGATGTATGACAACAGTTCGTCTGCTCCGCTCTTGCCGCCGAGCGTTCGGTGATATTGAAAACGCACGGATTGGTCGCTGAGAAATTCGTGTTGCCCATGTGATGTCGGGAGAACAACACGGACGATGCGGATCGACTCAAGGCGTCGTCACCGGATTAGCGGAAGTGGCCTCGGCGCATGACCTTCCCGTGGTGCTCCCCATTGCATCCACGAACGCAGGATCGTGCGATGCGTTCACCGGAACTGGCAACGGCCGCGAAGGACCTCGTCCTGATACCAGTGGGATTGTTGGATATGATCGCACTGGGGCCCAACGCGCGGTTGGTCATCACCCGATTCCGGGGTGTCGATCTCAGAAGGGCCTTCTTCTTCAGCAAACCCTGTGTGATGCTTCGTGCGGAAACGGAATGGGTTGAACTGGTGCGCACGGTCAAGCGGTTCTCGTGGATGCCGATTAAAGAGGATCGAGGAAGCCGTCGCCGGTTTCATGACGCACGGCAAGCCGACGTGCGGGGACCTGTATGGTGATGAATACGCGGCGGGCATGATCATTAAGGAACTGGAGAAGGCGTTCGCTTGAGGCGGTGCCGAAGTACGCCCGTTACCTTTCCAGCGTTCCATTTCCGTGACCCAGATCTCCGTACTGCTCGCGACCGACCCAAGAGCTGAACAGGCCGTGCGTTGGGTATTGAACAATTTGCTTGGCTGCGCTGGCGCTTGGTTTCCCACCGAGGATGAGCTGATCAAGCTGCCGACGGTGCCAAACTCCATTACGGAGATGCGTGCGGTGCCCGGTGTGCTGAATATCCACTCATCCGGTTGGTTGAAGGCGATGGCGCCGAGTCCGTTCGAACCGCCGACTGGATCGATGAACGAGATCCGGTGCTATTCCCGACTGCGGAAGGTGATCTTCCGTTCGATGTGTTCGCCGCGACCTTCTATCTGCTTTCGCGCTATGAGAATGGGAGTGGACTGCCATCCGATGTGCATGGTAGACCGCTGACCGGTTACTGCACGCTTCCCGGCACGGATACCTACAGAGGCCTGTTGTTGATGAGTGGGCGCTTGAACTCCAAGGAAGCGTGGACGCGTTTTGATCCACTTTCGATCCATACGTTCGCGCGTATCGGCGGTCGCGACAGTGGATCTCGACAATGGTTTCACCTGCTACTCGGCCGACCGCTGCAGGAACATGGGCTCCACACTACGCGATGTACTTCGTGGCAATCGGGTTGATGTTGCGTGAACGGCTCCGCGTAATACCGACCGGTCGTTCCCGCGATCCTTCCTCTTGGATGAAGAAGTCCGCTCGGTATTCAACACGTATTCCAGATCGTCGCGAGTACTTCGTGCTCTCGGCCTCGCGGCGAATGGGACCATGCGGTTCCTGTTGATGATCCCATATGCATCCGCGTTGCGGTCGTACAGGTCCTGCGGAGATCGGGATCCATCCATCATACCACACGAGCGATCGACCCGGACTCGCAGCAAATGAGATGCGCGCTTTGCAGGACATCAGCCCAGGAGCCGATGGCTTTGAGTCGCCAGCATTTTCTTCGCCTGAGAGTTTGTCCGGTACCTTCCGCGAAATGGAAGACTCGGCTTCGCGAAGAGCACAGCATGAGGATCCACGATAGGATCGGTTTCCGTTGCGGAACGTGTACGCCGGCGTACCCGTGGTGCGATGCAAAGCCGGAGCGCGCAACCGGAACTGATGATCCGTCCGTTCACGGTCATGGACAACACCCTTTGTCACAGGCTCGGTCTTTCACCGGAGGAAGCGATCGAAGTGCGCGCCGCCGTGGATGCGCCTCAAGCGCATCGGCGGAACCTTCACCAGACTTTGGCACGAGGCTTTCTGGCGAGTAGGTCGATGGATCGCACCGATGAATTTCTCGCAGCCATTCCATCCCGATTCCGTTACCGGGACATCTGCCTGAACGAGTCCATGCGATCGTTGGTGAAGGATGGCGTCTCCGTTACGGAACGCACAGACCAGGTCCTGTCGGTGAATGCTTCCATCGAAGAATTGCGCGAAGCGTATTCCAGGAGTCACCGACGGAACATCCGCTCCCTCGGATCGGTGGCGAGATCGGTGGCGGTAACGGCTGCGGAGTTCTTCAGGCTGTTCGCACGCACCACGGGTTCACGCTATGGCGCGAAAAACCCGTCGGATCCGGTGGCACTCCGGCGGGCCGTGGAAGAGGATCCCAGCGCGATCGATGTCGCATTGTGTCGATCGACGATGGATCGCCATTCTCGGAGCAGTGTGTTTCGCCACGTGGGAAGGCATCGTTCCATCATGCTCAAATCGAGCCAATACACCTGCCGGGCTTGAAGCCAAGGCCATATTCCGGATGCGTCGGTCGTTTGTGGATCGCATCGCATGCCGGATCGGATACGCTGCTGGACTTCACGGGATCGTGCACTGTCCGTCGAGCGGTTCCGCGCTGGCTTCGGCGCACGGCCTCAGGTATATTGCATATGGTGCGGAACCCCCTTCCGGCCCCACTGCGGTGGTTGAAGCGATAGGATGATGGTGAAGAACTGGTGAAGCAACAAAGTGTGGTAGGGCAATTCATTGCCGAGCTGCGCGATGTGGAATCCCGAAGGATCACCTTCGTTTCCGTAGGAACCTCGAACGGTAGGCGAGTAGTGGCGCTTGAATTGAGTCGCACCTTGGGTACGAGGAGCGTGAGGTGATCGCCCCGCTGGGAAGTGCGCAAGTGGAGAACGGAAGGAGCAACCGGTGCTGGCGTGCGATGCGGGAGCCGGTCTCTGCCGATGCATCCAGGGATGTTGAACTATTTCGATCGTGCGGACAGCGCATTCATCAGCGCCTACCGCAAGCATCAGAAGGAGAGGACGAGGTTCGATATTGAAGTGGAGTACCTGAGCAGCCCCTCCTTGCATGATCGGTGTGCTGGTGATACGTGATCATGCTGGTAGGACAGAGCATGGTACTCGTGTACAAAAGCACTGTTGCGCTTGGGAATCCGAAAGCCGTGCATGTCGCTGCGGCCATTGCCAGCAAGGAGGTTTGGAATACGCGCAGTTGCATGCCAGCAGGAACACGTTTCTGGATCGGTGCGGGTCGATGAGGAGATGACCGCCAGGCCTACATCGTTCGGCCTTGGCGATGCCGGGGATCTGGCCTACGGCAGCAGCGGGCTCTGATCGGCGATGAACGCCGTAGGTGCTATCAGCGTCCTCTTCGTGAGCGTGATCAGTTCGTGTTCGCAGCGCCGGTCTCCCTTGGATTCAAGCCACGGCTACCTCAGACCATGGTCCTCTTGGCCATCGGTGGAAGCGGGGGGACCTTGATCTTCTTCCTGCTCGGGAAGCGGGTGATGGAGTGGTTCAGGTTGCGCTATGTGCGGAGAAGTCCGAGCGCCTTGCGCGCGGCCTGCCTGCACGTTCCGTATTCACGCGAACGAACCGGTGGATCATTCGCATGAAGCGATCCTATGGGATGTTCGGGCTCGCCGTGATGCCACCGATCCTATCCATACCGATCACCGCCGTTCTTGCTGCGAAGTATTTCAAGCACGATCGGCGTACCCTACCCGTTCTGGTATCCGCGGTGGTGGTATGGTCGGTCGTTCTTAGCACCGCATGGGGCTTCATCCGATGATGGCATACAAACATCTCTTCTTCGATCTTGACCACACCCTTTGGGATTTCCGCGGGAACTCCCGCGCCACCTTGCGTGAACTCCACGAAGCTCATGCACTTGCGGACGATGGTGTGCCGGATGCCGAGGCCTTCATCGAGGTCTATGAGGAGATCAACCACGCTATGTGGGGGCAGTACACCAACGGCCGCATGCCGAAAGAAGTGCTCCGTGTGCTTCGATTCCGGAACACCTTGCGCGTTTCGGTGTGAAGGAGAATGGACTCGCCGCGACCTTGGGTAGGGACTATCTCGGCAGCTGTCCGCGCAAGACGTTGCTCATGCCGGGCGCCATGGATCTCCTGCATTCGCTTCACGGGTCGTAAGATGCACATCATCACCAATGGGTTCGATGAAGTGCCATGCGAAGCTGAGGAATTCAGGGATCGGCGGCTTCTTCGAGTGGTCCTGTCAGTGAGAAGGCGGGTGCATCGAAGCCCGACAAGCGGATCTTCTGGAGGCCGCGCGCCGTTCAGGTGCCATGGTGCGGATAGCTTGATGATCGGCGACAACGCCGATGCCGACATGGCCGGTGCGCGTCGTGCGGGTTGGGACCACGTACACTACGCCGCAGAGACCGACCCCGACCCGAGGCCACGTATCGCATTACGCACTGGTGGTGAGCTACCGGACCTACTGCGGGGATAGCACCGTACTGTCCGCGTGGAAGACATAATCCATGTCGAACTCCTTCCCGTTGATATGGCTAAGGCGATGGAAGTGGACCACGGAAGCACTCATGACCTTGCCGCGGTAACTGATCACGCCTTTCTCCGGGTGCGTGTCGAAATGGAGGCTGTCGTCCTGTGCGTTCACTTGGATGTTGTACAGGCCCATGGCCGGATTGCCCTTCGTCGTCGGGATCAGGAAGGCCGGTAGTTCCTTCTCCATTTCCTTGGTCCCATTGATGAGCACCGCGTTGCCTGCACCGAAGAACCGGATCGGTGCAGGATCGATCGCGATCCACTTGGTAATACCCGTCGTACCGGATGCCCAGGCCATCGAGCCGACCGGGTACGGGGTCCATGACCTCCACGGAGGATGGAACGGAGCTGTCGTTTCCGGGCGGCTTCAGTTTGCTATACGCAACATAGGCCGCCATTGCGGCGATGAGCACGAGCAGGATGGTCTTGATGGAACGGGACATCATAGGGGGAATTGGGCGATCGCCCGATGCGCAGCCTTGCACCTTGTCGCCGAGTTGCACTTTCACCACGGCATTGCGCGGCAATAGAAGATCCGCGCGAACCGAACTTGATGAACCCGAACTGCCCGCCTTGTACCCGTAGCTCGCCTTCGCGACTGTAAGTGCATATCCTGCGTGCCAATGCTCCTGCGATCGGCGGAGAAGGACCTCGCCATGTGCAGCGTGTTTCACCACCACGGTGCTGCGTTCATTCTCCGTACTGCTCTTCGGGTGCCACGCCGCAGGGTATTTGCCCGGATGATACTTGTAGTAGCTCGTGGTTCCGCTGATCGGGTAATAGTTCACATGCACGTTCAGCGGTGACATGAACTACGCTCACCTGGATACGCTTGTCCTTGAAGTACTCCGTCTCCAACACTTCCTCGATCGCCACCACCTTCCCGTCCGCAGAAACAACAAGTTGGTCATCAGTGGTCACCGTTCGGGACGGGACCCGGAAGAACCGGATCACGTGCCCAATACCACGACCAGCGCTGCGGCAGGAATGAACACCAACCATTGCGGAAGCACCGGCCATTGGATCGACGCGAACAACGCAGCACCGACGAATGCCACGGTGAGCAGCGGGGTGGGGGTTCCTTCGCGATGAGATGCATAGGAGTGGTGTGCGGCGAAGATAAGTGTGCTTCGACCACGATCCCACGCGTTCACGCGCAGGAACGTGCGATAGCAATGCGATCTTCCCGATGTGCCCGAGGTCCCCTGACCGTTGCATATGCGAACGCATCGCTTTGCGCATGGTCGGTTTCACGTTGTAATGGAGCCCGTGTTCCTCAGCAGTTCGCTGCACGATGGGGGCGATCTCCGGATAGTGAAGATGTGAGATGTAAGGGAACAAGTGGTGCTCGATCTGGAAGTTGAGCCCACCGGTGAACCAGGTGATGAACTTGTTGCGCGGTGCGAAATCCGCAGTGGTCAGGATCTCATGCACCGCCCAATCCGTGGCGATGATCCCGTTCGCATCCGGGATGGGCTGTTGTGCACCTTCCACCAGGTGGGCCAATTGGAACACGGTACCGAGGATCACGCCACAGGTGAAATGCATCAGCAGGAATCCGATCAGCACTTGCCACCACGCGAAGGGCGTGAAGAGGATCGGAAGAACGATGAAGAGGGTGATGTGTGCCACCTTCACACCGACCATGGCGGCAAAGGCGAGCGGATAGTTGTAATTGCCGTAGCGTGGGTCACCGGAGCGCTTCACCTTGGCCAGCGAGAAGAAATCGTTGCCGAGCTTCACCAAGGTGAGCAAGCCATAGAAGAAGAAGGCGAACACGTGTTGGCCCCGGTGGACCTTCTTCAAGGGAGCATGTTCACTGAAGCGTAACAGGGCGGGCGGGTCGATGTCCTGATCGATCACATCCACATTGGTATGTGTGTGGTGCTTGCCGTTGTGTTGCACCTTCCAGGTGAAGGCATCGCTGCCAAGCAGGTACATGGTACCGCCCAACCATTCATTCACCCAGGTCTTCTTTGAAATAGCGCCGTGCAGCCCGTCGTGCATCACACCCATGCCCACTCCGGCCATACCAATACCCATGACCATGGCTAGGCTGAGTGCCGCCCACCCGGGCATGGGTACTGCAAGGATCAGGATCAGCGGAGCGAGGAACAGCGCAAGCATCGCCACCACTTTGAGGACGATCCGACCGTCGGCCTTCTGGGCCTTGCCGGTCTCTTGGAAATGGGCGTGTACCCTGGCGCGTACCGTTGCGCCGAAGGCCTTATCGAGGTAAGCGCTTACATAGCGGGGGTTGGGCTGGTGTCATGCGTATCGGTTCAGGTCACTCCGAAATGTTCAGCGCCGACGAACAAGGTCGTCGGGTATGTAGATGGAGGAGCGAAAGGAGCGGAAGATCATGCCTCGCGGTCGAAGACCACCTACAGGTCCTCAGGAGCCCGGATCGGGATCCGGTTTCAGGGGCCAATGTACTCTTGGGGTCCACGGCAGTACTTATTTCCGGGTCATCGACCGATGCGAGCCGTCGGGCCCCTATCTTGCGCCCATCAATGCCCCGGTGCTTTTGCCGGGGATCAACACGGAACCGGTGAAAGCCGGGGACACAATTCAAGTAATAATGGCAAGTGGTACAGTGAAATTCTTCAACACGGAGAAAGGTTTCGGTTTCATCACCCCGGATGAGGGTGGAAAGGACGTATTCGTCCACAAGACCGGCACTCGGGATCAACTCTACGAGGGCGACAAGGGCAACTACGAGGTGGAGCAGAGCCCTAAGGGCCTCAACGCAGTGAACGTGAGCAAGGCCTGAGCAACGCTCGGCAACGAATAATGCGAAGCCCCGGGAGACCGGGGCTTCGTCGTTTTCGACCCTCCCGTTCATCCCTGGATCCGCTTGTTGAAAACACCGCGCGATCGTGGATAACGGAAGTTTTCAACGGCGGCAGCCCGCGCTGGCAGCGGGCTAACTTCGTCCCATCCTGCGGAACCCCTTGTCAATACTGAGGTTCCCAATCGAACGATGAGCGCGACGAACTACAGCGAAGAGCATATCCGGTCGCTGGACTGGAAGGAACACATCCGCCTGCGGCCGGGCATGTACATCGGCAAATTGGGCGATGGCAGCAGCTACGATGACGGCATCTACATCCTGCTGAAGGAGGTGTTGGACAATTGCGTGGACGAATACGTGATGGGCCACGGAAAGAAGATCGACATCACGATCGAGGGTCCGCGCGTAACGGTGCGCGACTATGGTCGTGGTGTGCCGCTGGGCAAGGTGATCGACGTGGTGAGCAAGATCAACACCGGCGCGAAGTACGACAGCAAGGCATTCAAGAAGAGTGTGGGCCTGAACGGCGTGGGTACCAAGGCCGTGAACGCTTTGAGCAGCTACTTCAAGATCGAAAGCGTTCGTGAAGGCCAGTTGAAGCGCGCCGAGTTCGACCGCGGTGTGTTGCGCAAGGACACCAAGTTGGAGAAGTCCGGGGAGACCAACGGGACCACGGTGGTCTTCGAGCCGGACGAGCAGATGTTCAAGCACTACCAGTATCGCGAGCAGCACATCGAGCGCCTGCTCTGGAACTACTGCTACCTGAACACGGGCCTGAGCATCTTCTACAACGGCAACAAGTTCCAGAGCAAGAACGGATTGCTGGACCTCCTCACCGAGAAGATGGACGGCGAACCGCTGTATCCCATCATCCATCTCATCGGCGATGACATCGAAGTGGCGATCACGCACGCCAACCATTACGGTGAGGAGTACTACAGCTTCGTGAATGGCCAGCACACCACGCAAGGCGGCACGCACCAAGGTGCGTTCCGCGAAGCAGTGGCGAAGACGATCAAGGACTTCTTCAAGAAGGATTGGGAAGCGGGCGACGTACGCACCGGTATTGTGGCCGCCGTGGCCGTGAAGGTGATCGAGCCCGTGTTCGAGAGCCAGACCAAGACCAAGCTCGGATCACAGGAGATCGAACCCGGTGGCCAGAGCATGCGCAGCTTCATCGGCGACTTCATCGGTCGCCAATTGGACAACCACCTGCACAAGAATCCGCAGATCGCCGAGATCCTCCAATCACGCATCCTTTCCAACGAACGCGAGCGGAAGGAACTCTCCGGCATCCGCAAGCTTGCACGCGAACGCGCCAAGAAGGCCAGCTTGCACAACCGCAAACTGCGCGATTGCCGCGTCCACTTGAGCGATCCGAAGAACGATGCGCGCAAAGAGGCCTCCACGCTCTTCATCACCGAGGGCGATAGTGCCAGCGGCAGCATCACCAAGAGCCGGAACGTGGAAACGCAGGCGGTGTTCAGCCTGAAGGGAAAGCCACTGAACTGCCACGGCCTCACCAAGAAGGTGGTGTACGAGAACGAGGAGTTCAACCTGATCCAAGCGGCGCTCGACATCGAGGATGGCATGGACGGCTTGCGTTACAACCGGATCGTGGTGGCCACGGATGCGGATGTCGATGGCATGCACATCCGCTTGCTGCTCATGACCTTCTTCCTCCAGTTCTTCCCGGACCTGGTGAAGAACGATCACCTCTACATCCTGCAAACGCCACTTTTCCGCGTGCGCAACAAGAAGGAGACGATCTACTGCTACAGCGATGAGGAGCGCCAACGCGCCATCCTCAAGTTGGGCAAGACGGCGGAGATCACACGCTTCAAGGGCTTGGGCGAGATCAGCCCGGATGAATTCAAGCACTTCATCGGTGAGGACATCCGCTTGGAGCCGGTGATGATCACCAAGGGTGCGGCGGTGCAGGACCTGCTCAACTTCTACATGGGCAAGAACACACCCACGCCTAGGGAGTTCATCATCAACAACCTGAAGGTGGAGAAGGACCTCGTGGAGGAGCAGGCCATCGACCCGGTGAAGGTGATCGCGCGGAAACTCGATGAAGTGGAAGCGGAGGTATGATCGGATCTAGAGGCATCGGTAGAGGGATCCTGTTCGCGGGATGCATGGTATGCCTCGCTTTGACCGGTGCTGCGCAGAACACGGGTAAGCTCCGCATCTTCTGTGAACCTGCTGGATCCTGCAGCTATATCGTGGATGGCAAACATCGCTTGACGGATCGTGAGATCACGTTGATGGAAGGCCCGCACACGTTCGTGTTCTGGGCGCCGGAACGTCGGATGCACGACACCACACTTGTGGTCGTGGCAGGTGCCACCACGGAAGCGCGCGTGCAACTGCGGTACTCGGAGGAATACATCACGTACCGCCACCGCGCTGATCGGTTCACGCGCAATGATCGGTGGGTCCAGTACGGTCCACCACTGATCACCGTCAGCGCAGGTGTGTGGTCGGGTGTGAGCATTGCGCGCGCGATGAAGGCGCGCAAGGACCTGGATGCGTTGTCGGACGAGTACAACACGAGCACCTATCCGGCCGGGATCATCGAGTTGAAGAACGAACGGATCCCGGATGCGAACAAGGAATTGCGCCAAGCGCGTACGATGGCATATGTCAGCAGTGGTGTCTTCGTCGCAAGTGCGGCGGTATCCTATCTGATCCATCAACGCCGACGGACTCGCACTGCACCGATCTTCGAGGACAAGGAGAAGCTGCGTTTCGATGGACTGGTGTGGATGCCGGGGGCGAACAACGCAGGAACGTGGGCCATGGGATTCACCCTTCCGATCCGATGAAAGCCATCCGCACATATCCCATCGTGTTGATCGCGGTTCTCGCATTGGCTTCATGTGGCAAGGGTGAATTGGATCCCGATACACTGACGAACAATCCGTTCGATCCGGACTATGACGGCCCGGCCGTGTTCGCGCTCGATACCACGTACTTGGAAGTGGTGAGTATTCCCGGCGCCACGTTGCTCAACCAAGCGATCGTCTTCCATGCGAAGGCGGAACTGTTCCTCAGTGATGCGAGCTACTCGGTGAAAGTGGTGGACCGGATCAGTGGCATGTCCTTCACTTTGGATCCGAACCCGGCCAACAGCGATCGCTTCAAGTACGTTCGGTCGGAACCCGTGATCGGCGCACCCGTGTGCCTCGAACTACGACTCTTCAATAACCAAAGCGCCGCGCGAGCGGAGCAGATTTGCGCGACCCTGCAATGAGTGACGAATTGAACGACGAGACCTTGGACCAACCGGAAGGATCTTCCTCCGGTGGTTCGAATGGCATTCCCGGTGCGGGACAGACCGGCCAGTTCAGTGTGAGTGGTATGTTCCACAACTGGTTCCTGGATTACGCGAGCTACGTGATCCTGGAACGCGCTGTGCCCGCGCTGTACGACGGCTTGAAACCCGTGCAACGCCGGATCCTGCATTCCATGAGCGATCTGGACGATGGCCGCTACAACAAGGTGGCGAACATCATCGGCCACACCATGCAGTACCACCCGCACGGTGATGCGAGCATCGGTGATGCGTTGGTGCAAGTGGGGCAGAAGGACCTGCTGATCGATTGCCAAGGGAACTGGGGCAACACCCTCACCGGTGATAGCGCTGCGGCACCACGTTACATCGAAGCGCGCCTGAGCAAGTTCGCGAAGGAGGTCGTCTTCAACCCCAAGACCACCGAATGGCAACTGAGCTACGACGGCCGGAACAAGGAACCGGTACACCTGCCGGTGAAGTTCCCGCTCTTGCTCGCGCAGGGCGGTGAGGGCATCGCGGTGGGCTTGAGTTGCAAGGTGCTGCCGCACAACTTCAACGAGCTGCTTGATGCCAGCATCGCGGTGTTGCGCAAGCGTTCCTTCGATCTGGCGCCCGATTTCCCAACGGGCGGCCTCGCCGATGCGAGCAACTACAGCGAGGGCGAACGCGGCGGCCGCGTCCGATGCCGCGCGCGCATCCGCAAGGAGGACAACAAAACGCTGGTGATCCACGAGATCCCCTTCGGCACCACCACCACCTCGTTGATCGAGAGCATCATCAAAGCCAACGACAAGGGCAAGATCAAGGTCCGGCACATCGAGGACAACACCGCTGAGAATGCGGAGATCCTCATTCACCTCGCCACCGGCGTGAGTCCGGATACCACCATCGACGCACTCTACGCGTTCACGGATTGCGAAGTGAGCATTGCGCCGAACGCAGTGGTGATCGAGAACGACAAGCCGCGCTTCGTAGGTGTGAAGGAGCTCTTGCGGATCAGCACGGAGAACACCGTGAAGCTGTTGGAGTTGGAGTTGAGGATCCGCAAGGCCGAGTTGGAGGAGCAGTGGCACTTCGCGTCACTGGAACGGATCTTCATCGAGAAGAAGGTCTACCGCAAGATCGAGGAGGCGGAGACCTGGGAGGAAGTGCTCGCCTTCATCGAGAAGGGTTTGAAGCCGCACATCCAGGAGCTGAAACGCGCGGTGACGCCCGAGGACATCCTGCGTCTTACGGAGATCAAGATCAAGCGGATCAGTCGCTACGATGGCTTCCAAGCCGATGAGCACATCCACCAACTCACCGACCGGATCGCAGAGACCCAGAACAAGCTGGACCACCTGATCGACCACGCGGTGGATTGGTTCAAGGAACTGAAGAAGAAGTACGGAGCAGGACGTGAGCGCAAGACCGAACTGCGCGCCTTCGATACCATCGTGGCGGCGAAAGTGGCCGTGGCCAACCGCAAACTCTATGTGGATCGCAATGAAGGCTTCGTGGGTTGGAGCCTGCGCAACAACGAGTTCGTGGACGAATGCTCGGAGATCGATGACATCATCGTGTTCCGCGTGAACGGCAGCATGCTCGTGACCAAAGTGGCCGACAAGAAGTTCATCGGCAAGGGCATCCTCCACGTCGGCGTCTTCAAGAAGAACGACGACCGGACGATCTACCACATGATCTACCAGGACGGCGTGAAGGGCGCCTACTTCATGAAGCGCTTTATCGTTACCGGTGTTACGCGCGACAAGGAGTACGACCTCACCAACGGCGTACCCGGCAGCAGCGTGGAGTACTTCACCGCCAATCCGGACGGTGCGAGTGAAACCGTGAGCGTGGTCCTGCGTCCGCGCCCGAGCTTGCGCAAGAACAAGTTCGACGTGGACTTCGCGCAGCTTTCCGTGAAAGGTCGCGGCAGCAAGGGCAATCTCCTCACGCGCTACACCGTGCAGAAGATCACCCAGAAGGAGCGCGGGTTAAGCCTGCTCGGTGCCGTGCCGGTGTGGTTCGATGAGACCGTGCGCCGTCTTAACGACACCGGACACGGTCGCTACCTCGGTCGCTTCGGTGGCGAGGACCGCATCCTGGCCGTGATGGCGAGCGGCACCTACCAGCTGTTCCCCTTTATCCTCAGCACGCACTTCCCCGATGATGTGCGCACCGTGGTGAAGTGGAACCCGAAGGACATCCTCACTGCGGTGTATTGGGAAGGCGAGAAGCAGCAGTTCAACGTGAAACGCTTCGAGGTGGAGCCTTCGCGCGATCCCGTCATCTTCATCACCGAACATGCGGAAAGCAAATTGTTCGTACACAGCTTGGTGAAGGAGCCCGAACTGCACATCGCGTATGACAAGCGCAGTACCACGCGCGAGGACGAGGACATCGATCTCGCGGGCTTCATCGGTGTGAAAGGCGTGAAGGCCTTGGGTAATCGCCTCACGCCGCACAAGGTGAAGGAGTTCACGCTGAACTCAGCCGTCTTCATTCCGCTCACGCCAGAGATGGAAGAAGTGCAGGGCATGCTCATCACCGAAGAGGAGATCGGCAACCTGGATGCGCCCGAGGAGGAAGGTCTGGAGGAAAGCCCCGTGAAGAAATTCAAACGGCAGAAGGCCGCTGATGAACAAGAGCGCTCACCCGAGGATCCGCTGATCGGCTACAAGCCGGGCAAGCAGATCACGATGGGATTGGATTGAGGCGTCTTCGCGCACCGATCCTCTGTTTCTGCTTCTTCGGACCTGCTGCAGGTGTTCATGCGCAGGATGTGATCATCGATAAGCTGCGTGCGCTGCAGCGGTCATGTGGACCGCGCACTGGATGACCTCGATCCGTTGATGATCGACCTACCGAGCAGTTGGTTGAAGAAGCACCTCCGATCCGAAGCGTTGGACGCATTGGGTTGGTGATCAATAGAAGATCACCGCGGGTCGTCCGGATCCTCCTGGCTATATTGATCGAGTGTTGCGCGCTATACTCGGGTCGGTCCCGCTGTTGATCTTCTTCCACCTTGGCGTGGATGCCCAACCGACTTCGCACGTCTTCCAGCACATCACCACCACGGATGGGCTTTCACAGAACTCGGTGAACGCGATGGCGCAGGATCGCCACGGCTTCCTATGGTTCGGTACACAGGATGGTCTGGATCGTTTCGACGGGCGGAATTTCATCACGTACCGCAGCACGGGCCACACCAATAGCCTTGCGAACAACTACATCTGGAGCCTGCTGGAGGACGATTCCGGACTCCTGTGGATCGGCACATTCGGCGGAGGGCTTCACCGCTTCGATCCTGCGACCGGGGTTTTCACTCACTATGCACACGGTGGAGAAGCATCGCGGAGTCTCGCTGGCAACCGGGTGATCGGTCTGCTTGAACATCCGTCAGGCACCATTTGGGTGAGGACCAGTCATGGGTTGGATCGCATCGACCGCGCAACCAGGGCGGTGACGAACATCCCCGGAGTACGCTTTGCGGATGGCGACCTCATCGGCGCCATGGTCCCGGACGATGTGGATCATCTTCTGTTGCGTACGGCGGATGGACTGGCGCGGCTCACGATCAGCAACAGCAGCGTGGAGGTCATCCTCCCGGGCGTAATGGTGACCGCGCTCTTCCATGCGGATGGAACGACCTATGTGCTGGACAACCACCACGTCTGGAAGTACGACAACACCAAGGAGGCACCGCAAGTCATGCTGGATGCCGCGTCGATCAATGGCGCCGATCCACGCATCGGTTTCCAATGTGTGCTGGTGCATGATGATCATCTCTGGATCGGCACCACGCACGGGCTTGTGCATCGCGATGGCAAAGGCCGGGTTTCGATCCACCGCCATGATCCCGCGGATCCCCGCAGCTTGGCCGATGACCATGTGCTGTCGCTCCTCGCAGGAGAAGGCGGTGAGATCTGGGTGGGCACTCGCAACGGACTGGACCGCATTGAACACGTGGAAGAGGTCGTGCATGGGTTGCCGCACATCGCAGGGGATGCGAACGCACTTGCCCATCCAAGTGTGACCTGCTTGCTGGAGGATGGTGATCACCTATGGATCGGATCACCCGCAGGTCTGAGCGTGCAGGACCGCTCGTCGGGTGCGATGCGCACGTACCGCCATGATCCGCGACATCATGGATCGCTCAACGCCGACTACGTGCTATCGCTCACGCGCAGCTCCTCAGGTGCGATCCTTGTGGGGACCTTGGGAGGTGGCGTGAATGTGGTGCGGGGCTCCGGTGATGCGCTACGGTTCGAACAACTGGGCGTGCGCGCGGACGCTGATCCGCAACGGGCCCGGATCATCCATGGCATGTGGACGGCCCGGGATGGGCGCACATGGCTTGCTACTGGAGGCGCAGGCCTGTGCGTCATCGACACGAGCGGGAAGGGATCCGGCCATCCATCGATCATCTCCGAGGCGTTGAAACATGCGTACCTGTTCACGGTGATGGAGGACGCCTCAGGCTACTTGTGGATGGGAAGCGCGGGTAGTGGACTGATGCTGTACCACCCGGAAAGCGGACGCTCCGGAATGCTGCGTCGGAGCCCGGAGGACATGGGTAGTCTAAGTGACGACCTCGTGCTTTGCACCTATGAGGATGCCACACACCGCCTCTGGGTCGGCACGGCGAATGGGCTATGCGTTACGAAGCACCCGGTGGATGACAGCCTGCGCGCCGCGATCATCGCTGGGCAGCAGCCCGAGGGGATCTTCACGCGGTACGGGCGCGCAAGCGGCCTACCGAATGAGGTGATCTATGGGATCCTTCCCGATGGTGACCACGTCTGGTTGAGCACCAATCACGGCCTTGCGGAATTCGACCCATCGGTCGGGCAAGTGGTGCGCACCCTTTCGCGCGCCGATGGATTATTGAGCGATGAGTTCAACCAGAATGCCTACGTGCGCACAGAGAACGGAGAGCTCATGTTCGGTGGTGTCAACGGCTTGAATTGGTTCGCGCCAAGTGAACTCGTTTCCAATACGCACGTGCCTTCAGTGCGCATCACCCGTCTCCTCCTCAAGAACGAGCCGGTGCCCTTGCGCGCGGATAGCGCCGTCGGCTTCGCGCTTGAACGTGTGATGCACGCAGTGGATAAGCTGGACCTTACTTGGCGTGACCGGGTGATCGGCTTCGAGTTCGCGGCCCTCAACTACATCGCACCGGAGAAGAACCGCTATCGCTACAAGCTCGAAGGCTTCGATGAGGAATGGGTCGATGCGGGAACGAGGAACTCCGTCACCTACACCAACCTCGATCCAGGCGAGTATGTGCTGCGCGTGCAAGGCAGCAACAACGACGGGGTGTGGAACGAGGAAGGTGCTTCGCTGGTGTTGAGCATCTCCACACCGCCCTGGCGAACGTGGTACGCGTATGCCTTCTATACACTCGTGCTGTTGTCGATCGGTTATGGATGGTACCGCTACCGCTTGCGGGAAGCCACGCGCGACCTACGGACGAACCTGCGCATCGCCGAAGCGCGAAGCGCGGAACGGGAGGACTTCCGCCGCAAGAGCGCTGCTGATTTCCACGACGAGTCCGGCGCGAAGCTCACGCGGATCAACCTGCACACGGGCTTGGCGAAGCAACGCGCGAAGAGCGACCCTGACCTGGGCGGTCATTTGGCGCACATCGACCAAGCGCACCGCGAGCTTTCCGCTGGCATCCGTGATCTGATCTGGAGCATGGACCCCGGGCGGGATACGTTGCACGATGTGCTTGACCGTCTCGCCGCATTCGCGCTCTCGCTCTTCGATCGGACGGAAACGCGCTTCAAGTTGGAGGGCCGAACCGACGCGATGAAGGAGATCAAACTCGATATGGATCAGCGCCGCGCGATCACGCTGATCATGAAGGAGGCGATGAACAATTGCGCGAAGCATGCGAACGCAGTGCATTGCACGCTCCACGTATCACAGATCAATGGTCGAGTTCAACTTGAATTGAAGGATGACGGACAGGGCTTCGATCCATCACTGGTGACGAAGGACAGCTATGGCACGCGCACAATGCCCGAGCGTGCAAATGGAATTGGCGCGGAGCTGGGCATTGAGAGCGCGGTAGGCAGCGGAACGGTGGTGAGGCTCGCTCTGAGGGGGTAGGTCTCACACAGAGGCACGGAGGCACGGAGAATGCGGTAGGTCTCACACGGAGTCACGGAGACACGGAGAATGCGGTAGGTCTCACACGGAGTCACGGAGACACGGAGAATGCGGTAGGTCTCACACGGAGTCACGGAGACACGGAGAATGCGGTAGGTCTCACACGGAGGCACGGAGACACGGAGGCACGGAGAAGTACTGATCGCCGGTACTTTCACACGGGAGTAGTACGTATCGAAATGGAACACGACGAGGAACTCACCGGGATCATTGTGGACGAGGCGTTCCAGATCCATGCGGACCTTGGCCCTGGGCTGCTGGAGTCCGTGTACGAGGCGTTGCTGGAAGCGCGGCTCAAGCGCCGTGGACTTCGAGTAGAGCGACAGAAGATCGTTGTGTTCACCTATGATGGGATGGTGTTCAACGAAGGACTTCGTCTCGACCTGCTTGTAGAAGGACGTGTGGTCGTTGAACTGAAGTCGGTGGAGCAATTCGCACCGGTCCACTTCAAACAGGTGCTCACCTATTTGAGGGTCCTCGACCTCCGGGTCGGCCTTCTCATCAATTTCGGCGCTCCACTCCTCAAGCAAGGCATCAAGCGGATCGTGAACTAGCCCAGTCCCTTTTGGACGCGCATTCCTCCGTGTCTCCGTGCCTCCGTGTGACCTGCATTTCCCGTGTGTGTGTTCCCGCCCTAACTTACCGACATGAACGGCATTCCGAGTGTGATCCCGGTGGCGGTGGTGGAGGATGACCGCAACGTGCGCGAGGCGTTGGTCACTTTGCTCTCTACGGCGGAGGGGCTCGCATTCCGAGGTGCCTTCGGCTCGGCGGAGGAAGCGATCGCGGCGCTTCCCGACCTCCAACCGGATGTGGTGTTGATGGACATTCAATTGCCCGGCATCACCGGTATCGAGTGCGTACGCAAGTTGAAGGAGATCCTGCCCGACACGGACTTCATCATGCTCACCGTCCTGGAGGATGAAGAGAGCGTGTTCCGCTCGTTGAGCGCTGGTGCCACGGGGTACTTGCAGAAGCACTCCTCGCCTGATGAGATCCTGTATGCCATTCGGGAAGTGCGCGACGGAGGCTCGGTGATCTCACCCGGCATCGCACGACTTGTGGTGCGCTCCTTCCAGCCCAAGAGCGAACCCGGACTTTCCGATCGCGAGAGCGAAGTGCTGACGCACCTCTGCGAAGGCGAGAACTACCGCAGCATCGCCGACGTGCTCTTCATCAGCGCGAACACGGTGAAGGCGCACATCAAGAACATCTACGCCAAGCTGCATGTGAATACGCGCGCCGAAGCGGTGAAGCTGGCGACGCGGGACCGGTTGGTGTGATGATCCGCATGGGGGTACGCGGATGATGCGGCCTCACACGGAGGCACGGAGACACGGAGGAACTCCGATCGGGCGGACCTGAAGCATGTCTTATTCCTAGGAGCTGAGCGGGCCAGCGACGACTGCGGATCGAACAGTCTTCGCATTCTCCGTGTCTCCGTGCCTCAGTGTGAACTCCTGCCGACCATTTGCGCTCAGTAAAACCACCCATTTGGGTAATGGACGCGCGTTACAGTGCCGGGTAGGTTTGCCCGATCAATCCGCACTGTCATGACCAAACCTTCGACCCTGCTCTTCCTGTTCGCCATCGCCGCGCCATCGCTCATCGCCCAACCCATCATCGACACGCCCAACATGCCGCAGCTCGGCGATGTCGTCACCATTGGCCTGTGCGACGATATCGTGGACGCCAACGCCCTGAACGCGGCGATCGGCCCGATGCAGACCTGGGACTTCAGCGGATTGACGGAGGCCTCGGAAGAGCAGTTCACCTTCGTGGATCCCGCGACCAGCCTGTGGGCGAACGATTTTCCCGCTTCCAACTTGTGCGGTATCAGCTGGGATGGCTCACACAGCTACTACATCATCGGCGCGAATGCCTTGGAGACCGAAGGGCAGGCCACGATCATACCCGGTCCGGCGCCGGAGGATACCGCCAAGATCATTTATCCCGCAGACCATGAGCGTATCCTCGAATTGCCTTATACCTATGGCGATGGGCACACCGATACCTTCAGCGGTACGCTTGATGCCGGGCCTTTCCTGGGAACCATAGCGGGCACCGTGGACCTGGACGTGGATGGCTACGGTACGCTGATCCTGCCCACCGGGACCTATGCCAATGTGGTGCGCTACCATCTGGACCGCGTACAGAACAACACGGTCATGGGCATCACTTCCACGCAGACCAAAGAGCAGTGGGCCTGGGTCTCTGCCGATCATCGCTTCTGGTTGCTGCTGATGGAGATCAACAACGATGGCTTCAGCACCAGCGACCTGATCTGGTACGACAAGAACCCTGCGCTCGCCGGACCTTCCGGTCAGGCCGAGGTCGTGCAGGCCGCATGGTCCATCCATCCCAACCCCATTGAGCCGGGCACGTCGGTCTCCAGCATGGGCAACAGCGATAGCTCCGCCCTGCGCATGGAAGTGATCGATGCGACAGGTCGTTCTCTCCGGACCTTCCCGGTAGGGACCACCCGTTTCAGCACGGACGCCATGGCACCGGGCATGTACGTGGTACGTTTCCTCGGATCGAACGGCACATCGATGGGAACCACACGATTGGTCGTTCGATAGCCGTGTCCTACTGCTTGAACCCACTGCAACACGGAACCTGATATGCGCTCCTTCCTCTTCATCGTTCTCCTGTTCGCCCTTGTTCAACCCACGGCCGCCCAGGACGCTTTCGGCTGTAAGGATCACCCCTTGATCACCCGCTATCCGGGCGCCGTGCTTACGTGGTGCGAGGAGCAGAACCATGTGGCGTACGCCATCGCTCGTGGTCCGATCACAGGCTACCGGCAGATCGACGACTGGACCGAGGTGAAGGGCAAACGGACCCGCTTGTACTACACGATCAAAGGCACCTTCTCGGTGCGCGATCTCTACCTGAACTACCAGAGCGCGTTGAAGCGCGCCGGTGCCACCATGCTCGCCGATGGGCAAGTGGACAAGAGCACATCACCCGAAGTGGGCAGCCGCACATTTCTAGGAGTCCACTATGGCCGGAACGCGTTCCCACCGAGCGTCGGCATCACCTTGTTGAACGGTTCAGCCACGTCCGGCGGCAGCTTCTACTTGGCGGCGACCATGAACAACAAAGGCACGCCGGTACACATCGTGGTGTCCGGTGCGCAGTACACCAGCGAAACGAAGTTGATGATGGTGGACATCATCGAAGAAGTGGGCGTGGCCACGGACAAGATCCAGGTGAATGCCGAGTGGATGAAGCAGCAGATCGAGATGAACGGCAAGGTGGCGATCAACGAGATCCTCTTCGATACCGACAAGGCCACGGTGCAAGCCGCATCGAACCCGGTGATCGCGGAGATCGCGAAGCTGCTGAAGATGATGCCCGACCTGAAGCTCTACGTCGTGGGCCACACGGATATGGCCGGCACGCTCGAACACAACCTCGACCTCTCTCAACGGCGTGCAGCTGAAGTGGTGCGCTTGCTCACCATCGAGCATGGGGTCGTAGCGGCTCGGCTTGACCCGCATGGCGTAGGGCCGTTGGCGCCGGTCAGCTCGAACAAGACCGAAGCAGGCAAGCAACTGAACCGCCGCGTGGAATTGGTGGCACGCTGAGGACCCTTCATTCAAGCACGCTTCAAGGAACGTGGCCTTTCTCTGGGGTCGCCGTTGATCCGCGGTAGCGGATCCCATCTGCGCAATTCCGCGTGGCGGAACAGGTCCCCGCTGGCACGGGGCAGGCTCTGCGGCCGCATTCCCTTGAGCCCTCCATCTGCGTCATCTGCGCCATCTGCGGATGCATTTGTATTCAGCGGTGCTATCCGTGGATGCCTTTCCACACATTCTGTCATCTTCCTTCAACCCACGCTGCCACTTCTTCTTCGGAAGCGGTGATCCACAGTACAAGATGTCAGACATCCACGCACGGCATGCACGTTGACGACCCGATGTCATCAACCAACACCACAACAACATGACGCTAGTGAAATATCGTCCATCGCGTTCGGCAACGTTCCCGGTGGATCGCTTGGCCAGCGAGATCTTCGGCTCCAACATCGGTCGCTTCTTCGGCAGCGACGGTTTCCCGGAACACGCACCGCGCGTGAACATCGTGGAGGGCAACACCGACTTCCGCGTGGAGGTGCAGGCTCCCGGCTTCGATAAGAAGGACCTGAAGGTGGAGATGCTCGAGGACACCCTCACCATCCGTGGTGAGCACACCACGGAGGACAACACCGAGGAGGAGCGCTACACCCGCCGCGAGTTCAGCCGCAGCAGCTTCGAGCGCAGCTTCATGCTGCCCAAGAGCGTGAAAGGGGATGCGATCAAGGCCGACTACGTGAATGGCGTATTGAAGCTCACCATCCCCAAAATGGAGGAGAGCAAGCCGAAGACGCGCAGCATCGACATCGGCTGATCGGTCGGTCCGACGTTCGGTGAAAGACGGAAGCGCCGCTCAATGGGCGGCGTTTCTGTTGCATCACCATAGGGATCAGGCTTTGTTCTTCGCGAGGTTGAGTCGCACACCGACGAGAATGCCCCATGTGCTCATGGGGTATTGGATGTGCAATGACTTCCGTGGTTTATCCGGGTCCACCGGATAGACGCCGTAGTCGTATTCATTCACAAACTCCGTCTCGGCGTCGTACACGCTCACCGTGTGTAGCACGTCGGTTCCGTTCTGGTCGAATCGCGTGAGCTTGCTTCGCTTGGGGACCCAGCTCATCGCGGTTGCGTTGATCTCCCCGAAGAATCCTATCCGGCCCGGTTGGTACATGAATCCCACAGCTCCGGATCCGCCGAGCCCGACCCTTCCACTGGACTCCGTCGTGGATTCCACATGGCCGATCCAAGGCGTTGGAACATCTTGTTCGTTATTCTCCGACCACGTACTCTTCGGGAGCATGGCGAAGGAGGGTCCGACCATGAGATACCAAGAGGTCCTACCCATGCCTGTCCGGATACGCACGGCCGGTTCAATACGGAGGTAGCGCATGGAAAGCGTGGCCCGATCATTCTCGCGCACAATGCCGTCGGCGTCGGTCACATGGTAGCTCGTCCAACGGGTGTGTTGGAATGCGAAAAAGGTGGATCTCAGCACGGCCTCCATGTGATCGTTCAAGCGATAGCCGATGAGCAGACCGACACCCGGGCCGCGACCCCAGTTCAAGTTGACCTTCTTGATGTGTGCGAAACGTTGGCCGTTGTTCGGTGACACTTCCCACTTTGCTTCGGAGGCCGTGATCCCTCCGATCGGAAATTGAAAGGTGCTATGCGCCTCGACAAAGAGATCCTGCGCGCGAATGGAAGTGTTCGCGAAGAGCGAGGCGATGAGGAAGAAGGGGACGTGGCGCATGTGAGTGATGTTCGACCGAAGGTAGAGGTCTACCCTTGATCGTACACCGTGATGCATACGCTTGAATATCCAGCGGCTCCCTACTTCCCCTCCTTCCCGATGTACTCCTTCAACCACCCGAACACCGTGTCGTGCCATAGCATGGAGTTCTGCGGTTTCAGCACCCAGTGGTTCTCATCGGGGAAGCGCAACAGGGCGCTGGGAACACCTTTCGACTGCAAGGCCGTGAACACCCCGATGCCTTGCTCCACCGGTATGCGGTAGTCAAGGTCGCTGTGGATCACGAGCATCGGCACGCTCCAATCCTTGGCGTGCAGCATCGGGTTGAAAGTGTCGTACGCGGCAGGGTTCTCGAACACCTTCGCACCGTTCTCCCATTCATCGAACCACAATTCCTCGGTGGTGAAGCCCATACTGCGCGAATCGAATACTCCGTCGTGCGAGACGAGGCATTTCCACGGAGCCTTCCAATTGCCCGCGATCCAGTTCACCATGTAGCCGCCATAGGATGCACCGAGTGCCGCCGCGCGTTCGCCGTCCAGGAACGGATAGGCCTTCAATGCGTAGTTCCATCCCGCTTGCAGATCCTGCAACGGACGATCGCCCCAGTGCTGACTGATCGCATCGCAGAATGCTTGCCCGTACCCCGTGCTGCCGTGGAAGTCGATCATCACCACCGCGTAGCCCGCACCGGCGTATGTCTCCGGATTCCAGCGGTAGCTCCAACCATCGCCGAAGCTGCCTTGCGGACCGCCATGGATCAGGAAGGCGACCGGGTACTTCTTCCCTTCCACATAGCCAACGGGCTTCACCACATAGCCGTGTACCGTTTCGTTGTTCCAACCTGCGAAACTGAATTGCTCGAAGGCGCCGAACCGCAACGTCTTCAGTTGTGGGTTCACATTCGTGAGGTTCACGGCACCGTCCTCGATCAACTTGCTCTTCGGTTTTGACGCATACAACTGACTCGGACTGTTCAGCGCGCTCTTCAGGTACACGAAGCCGGTGGGCGTTTCCGCGAAGGCATCGATATGTCCGCCTTTGGAGAGCGCGGTCACCGCACCGCTCTTCACATCGATGCGGAAGAGACGCGTGGTGCCCACATCGCCGGCTGTGACCAGCAGGCTCTTGCCATCGCGGCTCCATTGCAACTCGTCCACGCTGCGATCCCAATCCGCAGCGAGCGTGCGCATGCCGCCCGTGGCGATGTTGTGCAACAGGATGCTGAACCGATCGGCCTCGAAACCTGCGCGTTTCATGGCTTTGTATGCGAGCGTGGTGCCGTCCGGTGAAACGCGCGGGTGTGCATCCCATGCTTTGTTCACCTCCGTGAGGTTGGTCATCACACGGCCGGTGATGTCCACGCGGTGGATGTCGAAGTTGGTGCTCCACGGTTCGGTGGTCCCGGCCGTGCGCGCACTGAAGTACACGGTCCTCGAATCCGGCGCGATCCAGAAGTCCTCCGCACCGCCGAAAGGCATCGTGGGGCAATCGCCATCGAAGCCGGGCATCAACGACACGGGCTTTGAGAGCGGGCCGTCCAGTGGGATGTGGAAAAGGTGGTTGCGCGTGCCATCGGCCCACGCATCCCAATGCCGCACGAATAATTTGGTGTACACCGTGCCGCTGGCCTTCTGCGCCGCGCGCTCCGCCAGCTTCTGCACCGTACACCCGATCTCATCGCCCGTACACTCCGGGAACACTGCGAGCGAGAGCACGAGGCCTTTGCCGTTCGGAGTGATGCGGTACGCGCCGACATCCAGTGGTAAACGCGTCACTTGCTCCGGTGTCTTTCCGGTCATGTCGATCTTCCACACGTTGTTCACGCCACCTTCACGCCGACTGAGGAAGTAGATGGTCCGGCCATCCGGCGCCCATTGCGCATCAGCCGCGCCACCATCGCTCACCGTCAATCGAACTTCCGGTGTGGCGGACGCGCTGAGGTCCTTCAGCCAAAGGCTGCTCACGCCCTTGTTCTTCTCCATGTCGGTGGCCCGCACGTTGAAGAGCGCATAGTGCCCGGTGGCATCCACGTTCAGCGCGCCGATGCGGTCGAGCATCAGCATCTCCTGGTAGGTGAAGGGCTTCTGGGCGGATGCGGTGCCGAGGATGAGTGCGAGGAGAAGAGTCGGGAGGAGGCGCCGCTTCGCAGAGCCTCGCGGTGACAGGGAAGGGAACAAGGTCATCTCGGCAGGGGTGTTTCTGATCGGATCGCCAATGTAGAGAACGGGGGCGTGGGGAGGAAGGAAGAGAAAGGGACATCACGCGGGGGACGCGGAGGTGCGGAGGGAAGGAATGCAGGTGGGTGAAGTGAGGACACGCAGAAGGGTGAAGAAGATATCACGCAGAGAGCGCAGAGGACGGAGAGAATGCGAGCTCACCCCCAACCCATCTCCCTCGCTTCACTTCGTTCGCGATGACAGAGAGGGGGGCACCGTGCATCTGCTACGCCTCTGCTTATCGGGTGTGATCCGCGGTAGCGGATCCCATCTGCGCAATCTGCGGATGCATTTCCTGAGCTCTCTCATCTGTGCGCATCCCCTTCATCTGTGGATGCATTCCCTTGAGCCCTCCATCTGCGCTCATCTGCGCCATCTGCGGCTGCATTTCTTTGAGCCCTCCATCCGCACCGCAGCGGCATTCATCCCGCAAACCTCAATCCGGCATCACCCGCAGGTGCCTCACCACCACATCGCTGTACCCGCATTTGTTCGTGGCTTGGATGCGCAGCGTGGCCGGGATGTCCGCCGTGATGGGACCCACCGACACGGTGCTGTTGAACGAGCCATTGAAATCGTCCGGTGCGCGATCCTCCGTGTACAGCACACTGTCGTTCGCGGTCTTGATCAAGCGGATGTTCACCGATACCAAGTGGACCTCCGTGTGGTTGCCGGCGCCATCGGCCACGGCGTACACATCCATGGGGATGCTGTTGCGCACCACGCCGAAGGTGCTATCCGTGTTCAACCCGTTGGGCCAGGAGTTGTAGCCCACGCGCGGGGCGGGGGAGTAGAAGCAACTGTCCTTGGCGTCCTCCTTCTTGCATGCGGTGGCGGAGAGGAGCAACAGAACGGCGATGGGTGCGATGCGCATGGTGTGTGGATTGTGAACCGAAGGTAGCTGCGCGATCCCTCATGAGACGGCCGCTCCAAGGATCAACTTTCAACACCTGTCGGGAGTGAAGTCGAAGGGCGTTCGACCAAATGACCGTGGTGAGACGCCGGATAGCCGCCACGCGCACAGCCCGCGCACCGGCTTCCGGCGTGACCAACAACCTTCACCACTTGTCCTGAGCGTAGCCGAAGGACGATCAACGCTCTACTTCAGCACCAACAGCTTGTCCTTACTCGTGATCAACCCGCCCTTGCCCGGTCGCACCATGCTCACCTCATCCACCAGATCCAGCATCTTGCCACCATCGTAGGCCTTGATGGGGCAGCCCACCTGTCCGCACCAGAACGAACAACTGTACGTCACCAGAGTGCCCGGCTTGCCATCGCCATCCAGATCATACTGCGCCACTTGCACATCGCACTCCATGTCCACGGCCTCCATCGCTTCTGCGAAGAGGGTGGTCTTGCGGTCCACCTTCAGCTTCTTCATCGCGGCCTTCACATCGGCGGGCACATCGCTCCACGGCATCCACGCAAAGCCGCCGGTGCTCTCCGGCAGGCTCACCACGGCCTGCGCATCACCGGACGTTACAGGGTCCGCGCCGATCCACGCCACCAAGGCGGGTGGCAAGGCATTCACATCCGCGCCCTGCTCCGCGTAGCTCGTGGCTTGGTGGTCCGTGCGCAGGACGGCGATGAGCTTATCGTGTGCGAGATCGATGAACAAGGCACTGCCGTGCGCATCGCAGAAGTGCGACACACAGCCGCTGGCGAAAAGCCCGCCGTCCTTCATCTCCATCGGCGCCTCGGCATCCCAGTTCTTCCAGTACAGCGGGAACTGCGTACCCAGTAGCGCTTGCAAGCGCGCGTGCAAAGGCGCGCTCTCCAAAACGCCGTCGCGCTTGGGGTACTTGCCCGCGCTCCCTTTCAAATAGTCCAGCGCACCGGTGGCGGGTGCAGGGCCGCAGCCGTTGCACCCGAAGAGGAAAAGCGGAAGGGCGAGGAGGAGGAACACAAGGCGTCGCTGGTCCATGGGTAGGGATCTTGAAGTTGGGGGTTGTCGGTCATGCGAAGGTGATAACGGAAACGGAAGTGGGCAAGGTGAACACCAGCGAAGCCACCTACGAGCTGGTGCGGAACGAGACCGATCTCACCTTCACCCCGCGTGGCAAAGTGAAAGCGAAAGGGAAGGGGGAGATGTATTTCGCGGAGCGGGGTTGAAGGATGCACTGCGCCTCCCGCAACCGCACCAACGAACAACGCCACCCT
Organism: Flavobacteriales bacterium; assembly: GCA_016721005.1. Lineage (GTDB taxonomy): Bacteria > Bacteroidota > Bacteroidia > Flavobacteriales_F > PHOS-HE28 > PHOS-HE28. The sequence goes on along the minus strand of JADKJM010000016.1, from coordinate 712,268 downwards.
ACGCCAACCCTGCTCCGCTGGAGAACCCGCTCAATTGCAACTTCCGCAGCAGCAGTGTGTCGCGCATCACCTCCAGTTGCTCTTCCACCTTTTGCATGGCCAGCTCGTGGGTGCGTTGCTTGGTGGCGTGTTCGGCTTCGGTGCGGCGATGCTCTGCAATGCGGTCCACCAAGGAGGCCAAGGCGACTTGGTCCGGCACCCGATCACCCAAGGTGAGGCCATCGTCGTGTACGGTGGTCAGTTGCACCAACAGGAACTCCAACCACTTCAGCTTGTCGGCGTGGGTGATGGGCACTGTGCTCACGAACTCCGCTTTACACACGGTGCAGCTTAGTAGGTCATTGGTCACATCGGCCTCCTTGTGGTATGCATCGCCGATGATGTGCACATCGCGCTCTTCGCCGCAGGTCTCGCATTTCGCGCGGAGCCGTGCCAGGAATTCGTGCCCCTTCAGGTTGTCCTCGTCCTGCTCGTGGAACAGCCGGGTGCCCGCGCACTTGTGTACCTGCGCCACAATGCGGGCATACTCCGCTTGCTCCGTGGTCATCTCCTCCGCCGGTAGGCCCACTCGTTTTTGCAGCGCGGCGAGTTCCTTCACGAGATCCAGGATCTCCAACGCGGCCGGGGTGTAATTCTCCGGGAAGTAGGGGAGGTCTTCACGTTCGTCTTCCATGATGCGTATGAAACGTAACGAACGGCGGCATTGTTATGCGGTGGCAGGGTAGGACAGGGAAGGGTAGGGATGGGGGAAGGAGTGGGAGCGGAGACAGTGGCAGAATAGCCGCCATTCTCTACAGAAGCGAATGTGTTCGGGACGGAGGAAAGAGCAGCCCAACACTATTCGGCTTGATTTTGAACAAAGGACCCTTCTCGACAGTCTTGCCTGTGAGCGTTCGCTTGATCAGGTGGTCCATGGTGATGATTCCCTGTTCGACCAGAAGATCAAACTGTGACACGATTGGTTTCCGGGTGTGTTGCACCTTGGTGTAGTGGAGGTACTCGTTGCCATCCTCCCGAATACTTTCCGCAGCGATCCAGAATGTTTCGTTATGCTTCTCCAACAAACGCTCGTGGAGTTTCGAAAGCGTCCAAGTGGCGAAGCCGCCGATCGATGCCTCCTTCGATATTTCAAGAAGCAGCCGCTCATCGCTGTTTACCTTGAGGGAAAGTCCCTGAGAGTTCGGTGCCAGAGTGGATACCGTGCAATAGAGCTTGAGATCCTCTCCGCGCTGGTATCCAAAGGCCTCAAGTATTTCCGCAGAGCTCTTGAACTTGCTGCGGTCCCAATCCGCGACCTGAGCAAAGAGGTTCTTCCGGTTGCCCTTGGATTGCCTGAAGGCCTTTAGCTCAATGCCCTTGTAATCGGGTTGCCGGGAAGAGTTGATCGGAATGCCAAGGAGTGTTTCTAAAGTACGTCCTACAGCGGTATCTGCCGCCAGTTCTGCGAGTACCGGGCCTCGCGCAGCGATCTTGCGAAGAAGGCCTAGCAACTCATCAGCCACGACACCCTCACGGTCGCGGATTCCTTTCGCCAGATCCTGGAGCGGATTGGCCAGTTGTGAGTTGAGCAACTCAACAACCGGCAATTGGGTCAGGTTGACGACGTGGATCTTGGTATTGAATGCGATCAGAGCTAGGATGTCATTTGCCGTAGCATAGTTCTTACTGAGCCGGTGGCAAAGAAGCGGTCGATCGGCACGATCTGTGGATCAACTCGGACATGAGCGAACAAGATGCACGGAGCCTCTCTGATGAGGCATTGAATGAACGCCGCCACCAGGTGGTTCGATGTCGGCTGCAAGGCATGGGGCTGAAGGATCCTCCGTCCGGTGCGGCCTTGGGTTGACCGCAGCGAACAAGGCGTGGCAGAGCTACCAGCGCGGCGGTTGGCAAGCTGTACGGGTATGTCGCAGTGGCCGTCCCAAGGGCAGTGGGCTGCGACTGACAAAAGCGGAGCAGAAGGAGACACAACGACTGATCAGCGACAAAATGCCCGATCAATTGAAACTGCCCTTCGCGCTCTGGACGCGCAAGGCCGTTGCCATGCTGATCGAGGATCGCTTCGCTATCGCGCTGCCGGAGCGGACCTTGAGCGACTACATGGTGCGCTGGGGCTTCTCGGCACAGAAGCCCATGCACCGGGCCTTCGAGCAGCGTCCGGCCCAAGTACGCGCATGGAAAGAGCAAGTGTATCCGGCCATTGCCGCTCGTGCCAAGGCAGAGAGGCGGATATCCTTTGGGGCGATGAGGCTGGAGTGCGCAGTGATGATGTACGGGGGCGCAGCTTCGCCAAACGCGGAAGCACGCCGATCGTGCGCGTGGGCAACAAGCGTTTCGGGCGTTCGATCATATCGGCTGTCAGCAGAACAGGCGGCATGAGATGGATGGTGTTCAAGGGGCGCTGAACGTGCGCCTGTTCAAGCGGTTCCTCGCACGGTTGATCAAATGGCCAAGCGCAAGGCGTTCCTTATCGTGGACAACCTGAGGGTGCATCATGCCAAAGCGCTCGCACCATGGCTGGAGGCCCACGCCCATCAGATCGAACTCTTCTTCCTGCCCAGCTATTCCCCGGAGCTCAACCCCGTGGAAGTGGCCAATGCGGACTTGAAGAAGAACGTTACGGCCAAGCCTCCTGCACGCAATGAGCAACAGATGGTCGATGCCATCATCGGTCACTATCGTTCCGTACAGCGCAGGCCCGATCGCATCATCGCATACTTCCAACACCCGGACGTTCGCTACGCAGCATGAGTGCGGATCTTTTCCACCGGCTCAGTAAGTCCGCTGAACCAAATGCGCGGATCACCTTGTTTCGTCGTTGGACGATATAGGGAAGAAACTGAGGCTTGCGTTGAAACCTCCCGGATGAACAAGGCGCTCACTTGCTCTTTGTGCTCTTGTCCTTGTGCTTGCTCTTGGAAGTTGTGAAGTCCATGTTCAAGCAAGTACTGGCGAACCGGTCCTGTAGCATCCATAATGGACTTCTCCAGCCCTGTGCGGGTAGGCTCGATGAGTGTCACTGAAACGGAGAAACCGGTGAGCGCCTCGATCCCGGTTCGCTCAAGTTCAGTCAGCTGCCGCATCCTGCTATTTCAGATTCTTGAGCAGTTCCATAGCAACCGCCCGGGCCAACAAAGGTGGTACGGCATTCCCAACCAGTGTGTACTGCGGAACCTCTGTCTTGCGCTTGTCTCCACCAGTATTCCGCTTGCCTTGGAACACAAAGGAATCATCGAAGGACTGCAGCCGCGCCATTTCACGCACTGTCAGGGCGCGTGGGGCGTTGTAGTGGATGTAGTCGTCTGAGATGGTCATGACCGTAGGACTTTGTCCATCCGGTTTGAGCACATTGTAATTGCGTTTCTCTGAAGAGACTCCATGCTTGGTCAGCATCGCCTTTGAAACCTTGTAATCACCTGCTTTCCGTATCAGGTCAAGGCGCTTGATCACGGTAGCGTTCTGGTTGCTGGTCTTGTGGTTGTGTAATGGGTACTTGTCCCCGGTGCCTTTCTCTAGGTCTTCATTATTGCGCACGTAGAAAGGCGGCGACACGGTGTATCGGGCACCTAACCGTCCAGCGCGGCTCCAGTCCGCATAGGTCATTACACCGGCTTTCCCGTTCTTGCCATCAACAGATCTGTTCTTGACCAGTGCTTTCATGGCCTTGGCAGTCCCGTTGAATTGCCTGTCGATGTTGACGTGTTCGTAGAAGATCTTCTCGTCGTCGTTCCCTATGAAGTCAAGATCATGCAGTGCTTCGAATACAGTGACCTTTTCCTCTTCGGCTACGGTGGCGGGGATTTCCCAAACCAACGGCTGGTCTCTCCGGCAACCAACAAAGAGCACGCGTTCCCGGTTTTGCGGCACTCCATAGTTTGACGCATTTGCAACGAATGGAGCCTTGATGCGATACAGCCGAATACTGTCGATGAGCTTATCAAGTTCGGAGGCTTGCTTCCTGTCGCAGAAGTGTTTCACTTTGACGAGGCATGCATCGAAGGAATGGACGTAGATGGTCAAAGCTTGCAAGATCTCTTTCCGTTCTCGGTCAAACTCCTTGGGGATGTCCAATAGGTCGAATGCGCTGGAGATCTTGCGGATGATCTCTTCCGGTTCGAGTTCAGCGAGGAAGCTCGTGAAGGCCTCCACGAACATGTCGCTATCCACATTGCTGTGGTCCTTCTCCTTGATGATGCTTCGTTGGAGGATCTCTAGTTCCTTGCTTCTCGCAAGTAAGTTCAAACCATGCCGGACCGTGAGTACTCTTTCGTCGGTCTTGCTGGTCTTGTAGTCCATGATCTTCGGGGAGAGCGCCTTGAATACTCCGTCAACTGACCCGATGTAATCCTGCTTCGCGCGGGCAAGATCCCCGTCCGTGAGTTTCTCGAAACTGATCCGGTCGATCAACCGATCCAAGATGAATGCATCTTGGGGATGACCTTGCTTCAAGCCTTTCACGAAGCCGATGAGCGCGGGAATCTCCTTGATGTCCACGATCGATCGGATCTCGTCCAGGATCTGGTCCTTGACCTTGCCGCCTTCCTTGGTGAGGATACCCTTCACATTCTCCATCACGAAGTACTTCGGCTGGAGCAACTTGATCACCTGTAGGTAATGCCAGAACAGGTCGTCCTTTTTGTCGAACTTCTTACGCTTGCCCGCGAGGCTGAAGCTCTGGCAGGGTGGGCCACCACAAACTACGTCGACTGTCTTGCCCTCCAACTTCCTGATCAGGTTGTCAAGGAAGGTGGGTTCGGTGATGTCCTGACAGAGGAACTCCGCATCCAGACCTAGCTGATGATTATACCGGACAACGTGGGTGAGTTCGCAGTTGTCATTGATATCGTTCGCCAACAGGAAGTTGAAGAACTTGTTGTTCAACTCGGCCTGTAGGAACCCCTCACTGAACCCACCAGCACCGGCAAAAAGGTCGACAAAAGTGAATGGCTTCCCGTACAGCGATACTTGCTCCTTCACAATACGTACGCCTGCATCAGCTCGATAACCATCGATCAGTTCCTGCAATCGCACCTTGACTTGCTTGTTCGTGTAGGTGCGTTTGTACTTCGGGCTAAACATCTCCTTCGTGCACTGGGCAAGGAAGTCGAGGTAATGGTTTATCGCCAAATGATTGGACGCAGTCTCTTTCAGTCGTTGACTGGTCTTGTCGAAATGCTCGGGTTCGATCTTCTCGCCCGTTGACAGTTTCACATCTTCACCGCTGCCTCTGATGTAAAGGTGGATGGGGGCTGCACCCTTCTTGCCGGGCTTGTCGAGGTAGAAGTTAATCGTGGCCATGGCGTTGCGGACAGATTTACGGACACGGACAAAAGTGCGGACACGATGGATTGAAAGTGTCGTGAACGAGAAGAAGATTTATCAACAGCCGGGCGGTACAGGCCTGTCGCGGAATGCCGATTTATCCGTCAATGGTTCTCGGCCACTTCTCGGCGACCATGGACTTGACGGCCATCACAACCGCTGCCACGGAGAAGTCGCTCCCCCCTCACCTCTCCACCAACCGGAACACCCACTCCGCCTGCTGGTACCTTCTATGGTAGTGTGCCTCCACGGCGGTGAAGAGGGCGGGGCAGGCCGGGTACCACGGGGTGGGCTGCCAGCGGATGTTCTCTTTGGGGCAGCGGTGCAAGTGCCACGTGCGCAGGTAGGGGCTCCAGAGGTCCATGGGCCATTGGGCGGCCGGCGGCCGGAAGGTGCTGGGCCACGGGCAGCAGAGCCGGAACTCCATGTGGTGGCCGGACCAGAGTTGGGTGCCGGTGGGCGGCAGCTCCCGGGCCACCATGTGCTTGGCGGGCGGCATTCGGCCAATGGGCTGGGCCACGGGGCCGAGGGTGGCGCTGCGGAAGCAGCGGTCGGTACCGAGGTATATGGGCGGATCGATGGTGGGTTCAAGCCACTCGGCCTGTAGGCAGTGGTGGTGGCGCCATACGGTGGCCACCACCATGGTCATGTTCCGGGGAAGGAGGAAGCCAAGGCCGTGCAACCACATCGCGGAGAGGTAGGGGGTGGGTTCAGGGCATGGGGGTGCGTGGCGGATGGGAACTACCGCGCGGTGGATGCTAGGCACCATGCGAAGTGTTGGAAAATCCGCGCGTCGGTTGCGAACAACCGTGCGGAGTTTTGGAAGTACCGTGCGTCGGATGCGAACATCCGTGCAGCGTTCCGGAATTACAGTGCGTCGGACGGGAACATCCGTGCGGAGATCCGGAAATACCGCGCGTCGGATGCGAACAACCGTGCGGAGTTTCGGAATTGCCGTGCGGCAGACGGGAACTACCGTGCGGAGTTCCCGGATCGCCATACGTCGGATGGAAAATTCCAAGCAGCATTTCCGGATCGCCGTGCATCACCTGGAGCGTGAGGCTCGGATATCGATATGAAGATCGATGAAAAGCGGACAGAATGGCCGTGCGGTATGGGTTTGAAGGGTGGGTGTGGGGCAGGGTTATGAACAGGCATTGCGCTTGAAAATGAGCGGATTGCGGTGTTGCTTGATAGTGGTGTTGTTGAAAACATTCAAAACAAAAGCCCCCGTGTCAGTCGTGTAAAGGCCCGGAAAGCCCATCCGTGACGGCCCGGCGATCCAAGCGTTCACGCGGCGTAACGCACCGCACAAAACACAAAAAGATGGTACTCGTAAAAGCAGACATCAAAAAGCACAATCCGGACGAATTGGTGCAATTCAGCATCCACGTGGAAGCGGGGATGAACGGAAATCTGAAATTCGCGGACCCGTCCCCCAAGTTGGTGGACATCAACACCGCCCGTCTCGTTCTGGAAGCAGCCATCCCTGTGGCTGCAAATGGCGACCGCGTGGCGGTGGCCAAACGCAACTCGGCCGCTCACATCCTGGGTGCCATGTTGTCAAGTTTGTGCCGCTACGTGAACAGTGCCAGCAATGGGGACCGCGACGTGGCACTCACCAGCAACTTCCCAGCAGCCAAGGAACCCACGCCGATCCCGCTGGTGGCTCCACCGTTCAACCTCACAGCTCAGCCGACGGAGAAGGGTGGTGAGGCGTTGTTACGCTTCCGCACGCACTATGGCAGCCGCACCAAGCAGATCTACGCCACCACCGGTGATCCGAACGCGGCAACGGGTTGGGAACTCATCGGCGTAACCACCAAGAGCCGCTTCCTGGCCACGAATTTGGACTCTAACAAGACCACTTGGTTCCGCGTGAACGCGATCTGTTCCGCCGGTGTGAGTGGGTACAGCGACCCCGCGAAGTGCCGGGCCGCAGCGTAAGCGCACCGCGCGCTGCCACGAGCGGGCAGCACGGTGATCCTTCTCGAACAACCCCTGCCACATGGCGGGGGTTGTTTCGTTCCGGACCGGTCGGAATTCAATACCTCACCACCCTCCCCACCGCCGTACTCCCATCCGCCAGCGTGCTGCGCACGAGGTAGGTGCCTGCCCGCTCCGGCGCGGCGATGTTGCGCACCGTGCCATTGTACCGTGCAAGCACATGGCCGCCGAGGTCGAGGACCTCGATGCTGTGCACGGCGCCGCTGCTTTCCACACGGATGGCTTCACCGTGCGTGAGCGTGGGATGAAGTTGCAGCGCTGCGGGTTGGGCGTGTGATCCCACTGATGTGGAGAAGCAAAGTGAAAGGGCTTGATGGACTTGCAGTTGAATGGTCGCATCGCCCACGAGGCGGAAGGAGAGGAGGATCCAGCCCACTTGCTCGCCACGGCGCACGGCCACGTACATGCTGTCCACAATGGTTGGCCCGCTGGCCGTGAAGGAGCCGAAGTCGCCGAGCACCACTTGTTCGGAGAGTTGCCAATCGAATCCGCCGCTGCAATCCAGCGGCTCGCCGAAGCTGTAATACTTGGGCCGGTGGTAGTATTCCGTGCCATTGGCGCACACCTCCAGATCGTCATCGATGAAATGCAGCATGGCCAGGTTGGGCGCGTCAATGGGCGGCGCGCCTTGGATCAGGATGGCCATGATGTCCCAGAAGTCGTCGCAGTCGATCTCCACCGCAGCCGAATCCGCAGAGAACGCCGCGAACAAGGAGAGGTCGATGCCCAGGTCCACCACGCTGGCACCGTCCGGCACCTCACCGGCGGTGAGCTGTGCGTGGAGCGGTGGTGCGCTGAACAGAAGGGCGAAAAGAACGGGTAGGGTTGTACGCATGGCGGTGGGGATCAATGGGTCCGGGAAGGTACTCGCCAAGCAGGACGTGGATCGAGGCGGGAATGCTGTCCCCACGGTTGTGGAGCGGTGGGCGTACCGGTGCGACCGCCACGGTGATCCTTCCTCGAACAACCCCCGCCGAACGGTGGGGCGTGTTACGTTCCCGGGTGCGGGCGTGTGGGTCCGGTCCAGTATTCAGCCGGTGAATGGATGCGTCCCGGCGTGTTCTCGCTCAATGGCATCACGAGTTCTCGGGATGCCATTGAGCCGAATAGGGCAGAGGAGATCCCGGCAGTGCGGTACATGCGGGCTATCTTTCAAACCTTCATACAACCCCCATGCTTCACGCTCGTCCCGCTCTCGTGGTCGTCCTCTCGTTCGGCATCCTCACCGCCCGTGCCCAGACCGGCATCGCCGTGCCGTCCATGACCTCTTGTGATGCTGCGGTGCAGAACCTGCTGACCACTTACGGCGTGCCCGGCGCGGCCTTCGCGCTTTCGCGCAACGGCAAGCTGGTGTACGACCGTGCGTTCGGCAACGCGGACTTGGCGCATACCGAGGCCACCGAGCCGCACCACCTCTTCCGCTTGGCCAGCGTGAGCAAACCCATTACCGGCGTCGCCATTATGAAGCTGGTGCAGAACGGGCAACTGGCGTTGAGCGATCATGTGTTCGGACCGGGCGGCCTGTTGCAGAACCACCCGTATCTGGGCGCGGTAACCTACACGGATACGCGATTGAACAACGTGACCATCGATCAGTTGCTGCACCACACCGGCGGCTGGGACCGCGACATCCCCTGCTTCCCGAACCCCACCTCGCCATACACCTGGCAGGCGGGAGGATGTGATCCCATCGGTGCGCCGTTGTATGTGGCGCAGATGCTGGGGGAGACGAACCCGGTGAGCAAGTATGCGCTGATCCGCTTCCTCATGCAGCATGGGCTGGACCACGACCCGGGCACCACGTACGCCTACTCCAATATCGGGTTCCTCACGCTGGGTGTGGTGATCGAACAAGTGACGGGAATGACGTACGAGGAGTATGTGGAGAGCGCGGTATTCGCACCGCTGGGCATTTGTGATGCGCATCTGGGCCGCAACCTGCTGGCCGATAAACTGGAACGTGAGGTGGAGTACAAGGGCGAGGGGTACAGCGCACCAACCTGCTACGGCACCGGTGGGAGCGTGCCTACGGAATACGGTGGTATGAACGTGGAGGCGATGGACGCGCACGGCGGCTGGGTGGCCACTGCGCGCGAACTGGTGAAATTGATGGTGGCGGTGGATGGCTTCGCCACCGTGCCCGACATCCTGAACAGCGGCACCATCACCACCATGACCACGCCATCGGCACAGAACGTCAACTATGCATGTGGCTGGCAGGTGAACAGTTTCAACAACTGGTGGCACACCGGTTCCATACAGGGCACCTCCACGGAGATCGTGCGCAGTGGCAGCGGCTACACCTGGGCCATTCTGCTGAACAAGACATTGACCAACGCACAATCCAGCGCGTTCTGGAGCGCCTTGGACAACCTCGGTTGGAACTGCATCAGTGCCACCACGAGCTGGCCCACGCACAACCTGATGGCCATGCCGATGAACAACGCGAGCGCGGTGATGGCCACTGCCACGGGCACCGCCACGGTTGATGTCTCTTGCACGGCCGGTGATGGCGACGGCCGCATCATCGTGCTGCGCGAGAACAGCAGCGCCCAGCACTTCCCACTGGATGGCACGGACTACATGGGCAATGCGGTGTTCGGCAGTGGCGATGATCTCGGCGGCGGTAACCGCGTGGTGTACGCGGGTGCCAGCACAGCCGTATCGGTAACAGGCTTGGCGGCAGGCACCACGTACAGCGTGAGCGTATTCGAATACAAACGCAACGCCGCCACCGGCAACAACGCATTGTACAAGCTCTGTGGAAGGGACGATGTGCAAGTGCAAATGCCCGTGGGCATCGCGGACCACAGCACGGGCACCGCAGCGATGAGCGTGCGCGTGAGCGGCGATGCGTTGGTGCTGGACCTGCCGTACGCGCTCCAAGGCGTGGGGTTGGTCCTGTTGGATGCGACCGGCAGAACGCTCGCGCAATACGCCCCGGTATCAGCGGGTCAGCGCATCCCGATCCAAGGGCTCGCCGCCGGTCCGTTGCTGGTGCGTTTCACACGAGATGGATCCATCGTGGGTACCCAACGCGTGGTGCTCTTGCGGTAACGGGTACGGCCGCGGACCGTTCCGCCACTTCAACCACCGTTCCGCTGATGCCGCCCCGTGCAGCGTGGTGCGCGGCGTTGCCCGGCACGGCGGATGCGGAAGATGCGGGGACCAAGGACCGATCAAGCGGATCGACCGAACGATGTGACCTTGTAGTTTGACCAGATGGTCAAGCCACATACCTTCGCCCCGCCATGGAGACCACGGATCCGGAAAAGCGCATCCTCAAAGCCGCCCGCACGGTGTTCGAGCGGGACGGGTTCAACGGGGCACGCATGCAACACATCGCGGATGAGGCCGGCATCAGCAAGGCCTCGCTGCATTACTACTTCCGCAGCAAGGAGAAGCTCTTCGACAGGATCTTCGACGCCTATATGGACAAGATCCTGCCGCTGATCGGCACGTGGGACGATGACACCGACGAGTGGCGGCCCAAGGTGCGCAAGTTCGTGCGGGACCTCATGGGTGTCTTTCGTGATACCTCCCTGCTCTTCATGGTGCAGGAGCTGCACCGCGACCCCAAGCGGCTCCAAGCCCGGTTGGATGCGAAACGCAGAGGCCCCAACCGCTTCATCAAGTACTACGAGCGGCTGCGGAAGGACGGCCTGGTGCGGGACACCGACCCCCGATCCATCCTGATCACCCTCCAGAGCGTCTGTGGTTACCCCACGCTGGCGGCCCCCATGCTGTGCGGCTCCCTGCGCATGAAGCCCGCCGAATACACCAAGTTCCTCATGACCTACGCGGACGATGCGGCCGATCACCTGATCCGATCGATGGAGAAATGAAGACCCCGTTCGCCTCCGCCCTTCTTTCCCTGTTGGCCGCGTCCACGCTTTCCGCGCAAAGCACCATCACGCTGGAGCAGGCGCGCCAGGCCGCACTGGCCAACTCCCCCGCCACCACGGACAAGCAGCTCTACCTGGATGCCGGGGACCTGCGTGCCAAGAGCGTGAGTGATGCCCGGCTGCCACAGGTGAAGGCCGTGGCCCAGAGCACCTACCAGAGCGAGGTCACGGAGTTCGACCTCAGCGCCTTCGGCTTCCCGGCCATCACCATCTCCAAGGACCAGTACCATGCGGGCTTCGAGGTGCAGCAGACCATCTACGAGTTCGGCGCCACCCATGCACAGCGCGACCTCGCCCTCACCAATGCCCAAGCGCAGGCGGCACAAGCGGACGTGGCGTTGCTGAACGTGAAGCGCCGAACGGACCAGCTCTATGCGGGCGTGCTCCAACAGCAGGCCGGCCTGAGGATCCTGCGGCTCCGCGCGGCCGATATCGCTGCGCAGCTGGCGCAGGTCTCCTCCGCCGTGCGCAACGGCGTTTCGCTAAGAAGCAACGAGGAATTGCTGAAGGCCGAAGCACTGGCCACCGAACAGCAGATCATCACCAGCGCGACCGCCTTGGCGCAGACCGTCAGCGCCCTCTCCATCCTCACGGCCTTGCCCATGGATACCACCATGACCTTCGTGCTTCCCGAGGTTCCGGCCGCCAAGGGCATGGGCACACGCCCGGAGCGCACCGCCTTCAGCCTGCAGCAGAGCAGCACCAGCCTGCAAGCGGATCTGGTGCGCAAGGCGAACCTGCCGCACATCGCCGCCTTCGGCAACGGCTACTACGGCCGTCCCGGCTTCAACTTCCTCTACAACGACTTCCGCACCTACGGCATGGTCGGGTTGGGCATCAACTGGAACATCGCCGGGTACTACACCCAAGGGAAGAAGTTGAAGGAGAACGCCATCCAGCAGAAGCTCATCGAGGACCGCGAACGCCAGTTCGGGCTGGAACAGGCCACGGACATCGACAGGGAGGAGAAGGAGATCGCGAAGCTGGACCGCATCGCAGAGCTCGATCCCGGCATCGTGGCCAGCAAGACCTTCGTGTGTGAGGCCGCCGCCAGCCAATTGCGCAACGGCGTGATCACCGCGCAGGACTATGTGATCGAGCAGAACGCACAGGACCAGGCCAAGTTGAACATGGAGTTGCACCGCATCCAAGCGGTGATGGCCCGCATGGACCACCAGCTTACACAAGGGAATTGAATCGCAACGCGGATCGCAACATGGCAACACCGGATGAGAAGCAGGAGAAAGGATCCAACCCGAAGCGTAAACGAACGCTGATCGGGCTGGGAGTCGTGGCGGTGATCGCTGGTATCGTCTTCTTCATCCGCTCGCAGGGGCATGAGAAAACGGACAATGCCCAGTTGGACGGCAACATCGTTCCCGTGCGCGCGGCCGTAACGGGTTACGTGGATGCGGTGCTCTTCTCCGACAACCAGCGCGTGAAGAAGGGCGACACCCTCGCGATCATCCGCAGTGATGACTATGCCGCGATGGTGGCCCAGGCCGACGCGGCCTTGGCCAATGCACACGCCATGCTCGATGCCGCCAAGGCCGGAAGCAGCATGGCCGACCAGAACGCCAACGCCAGTGCCCTCAGCAGCATGGCCGCACAGGGTAGCATCTCCACTGCGGAAACGCGCCTCTGGAAAGCGCAACAGGACATGGCCCGTGTGGATGCCATGGCCAAGGACAATGCCGCCACGCCCCAGCAGGTGGACGCGATGAAGGCCGAGGTGGATGTGGCAAGGACCCAACTGGAAATGGCCCGGAAGCAGGCCGGTGCATCACAGGAACAGGCCGGCGGCTCGCGCTCGCAGGCCAAGGCGCAGGAAGCACAGATCGCTTTGGCACAGGCCATGGTGGCACAGCGTGAAGCCGAAGTGGACCTCGCAAGGATCCGGCTGAGCAACACGGTGATCACCGCGCCCTATGCGGGCATCATCAGCAAACGATCCGTGGAGCCCGGGCAATACCTCACGGCGGGTTCCCCCATCTGCGCTGCGGTGGACATGAACGGCATCTGGGTCACGGCGAACTTCAAGGAAACCCAATTGGTGGACATCAAGCCGGGACAGACGGTGAACATTGTCGTGGACGCCTACCCCGACCTTGAACTGAAAGGGCATGTCACTTCCCTCGGTGGTGCCACGGGAGCGCGCTTCTCCCTGCTGCCGCCGGACAATGCCACGGGCAATTTCGTGAAGGTGACGCAGCGCCTCAGCGTGCGCATCGATCTGGACCCGACGACCGACAGCACCGTACTGCTCGCTCCGGGCCTTAGCGTAGTGGTGGACGTACGCACCAAGAGCTGATCAATGGCCAAGGTGGAGACGGCGGAACGCGTGGCGGAGTACCCGCCGGGCACCGCGCGCACCATGGTGGTTACCGCAGCCATCATCGCGGCCATGTTGCAGCTGATCGACATCAGCATCGTGAACGTATCGTTGCGTGAGATCGCCGGCAGCATCGGCGCCACCACCGTGGAGATCGCATGGGTGGTCACCGCGTATGCCGTGAGCAACGTGATCATGATCCCCTTGGCGGGCATGTTCTCGGACCTCTTCGGGCGCAGGAACTACTTCACCATCAGCATCATCATCTTCACCATCGCCTCCGCGTTCTGCGGCCTGGCGCACAGTCTCAACGAGATCATCTTCTGGCGCTTCGTCCAAGGTCTTGGCGGTGGCGGATTGCTCACTTCCGCGCAGACCATCATCGTGGGCGCGTACCCGCCGGAGAAGATCAGCATGGCCAACGCCATCTTCGGCATGGGCGTGATGATCGGTCCCACCATCGGCCCCACCCTTGGCGGCTGGCTCACCGAGGATTTCAGCTGGCACTGGATCTTTCTCGTGAACATTCCCGTGGGTATGCTCGCGGCCTACCTCTCATGGAATTACGTGCATGACAGGGCTGGCGCGGTGAAGCCGAAGAAGATCGACTATGGGGGCATTGCCTTCCTCGTCATCGGCGTGAGTACCTTACAGTATGTGCTGGAGGAGGGCGCGAAGGACGATTGGTTCAACAGCCCGTTGATCGTGGCGCTCAGCATCATCTCAGCCGTGGGCCTCGTCCTGTTCGTCTGGTGGGAATGGCGCGTGGCGCACCCGGCGGTGAACGTGCGCTTGGTGATGGAGGGCAACATGCCCGTGGGCACCATCCTGAATGCAGTGCTTGGCCTGGTGCTCATGGGCACCGTGTTCGTCTTCCCGCTCTTCGTGCAGATCGGCCTGGGCTGGACACCCTTGATGACCGGGATGTTCATGATCCCCGGCGCCATCGCCACGGGCATCTCCATGGGCCTGGTGGGGCGCTGGCTCGGCAAGGGCGTGGATCCCCGCATCATCATGGGCGCGGGCATCCTCGTCGTCTTCGCCTTCGCCTACCTCATGGGTCGCAGCTCACCCGGCAGCAGCGAGGGCAGCTTCTTCTGGACCTTCATCCTGCGCGGCGTGGGCATGGGCATGATGATGGGCCCCATCCTCACCATCTGCCTGCAAGGCATGAAGGGCGCGGACATCGGGCAGGCCGCAGGCATCACCAACATGGTGCGGCAGCTTGGCGGCGCGGCGGGCATCGCGGGCCTCAACATCTTCCTCACCGATCGCAATGCGGTACACAACACCTCCCTGCTCAACAACGTGAGCATCTACGATCCCGCCACCCAGGACCGCCTCGCCGGGATGACCGGCAACTTCCTCAACTCCGGCTATTCACTGGAGCAGGCGAAGGCCATGGCCTACCACCTGCTGGACCTCACGGTGTGGAAGCAGTACAGCCTCATGGCCTACAACGACGTCTTCCTATTGGTGGGCGTGCTCACCATCGCCTGCCTGCCCTTGGTCTTCTTCGTGAAGTACAAACGGCCCATGCTTGGGACGAAAGTGGCGATAGCGCATGAGTAGCGGCTTACGAGCGGATATAAGGTCTTGATCCACCCTTTCTCTGGCGTGAGCGGACCCGTCTTCTTGCTCCGGATCATGCCGGTTCCGCTATTCGCAGCACGCCATTACTATCGCCGGCAGCATTCCGGCCTGCCAACACGTCTTCCACTTGTTCACCTTCCTTAACAGACGGAAAATGAACCTTGACGCTTTGACCGCGTTCTTGTGAATGGTACGGATCATGTTGCGTACCCTACATCATGCTGAAGAACCTGGATCCCGAAACGAACGTGCTGCGCACCCTACTGGTGGATGCGGCACCCGAGACCGTGTGGAAGGCCCTTACCGAGCCGAGCCTCGCCCGCCTGTACATGGGCGCCACCCCCTGCTGTGAAATGCGCCCCGATGAACCCATCCAATGGTTCATCCGCGAGGAGGGTGGCGACCAGACACTGGTGGCCAAGGGCAAGGTGATGGCCGTGTACCCCGGCGAGCGCCTGCGCTACACCACCTTCAACCCCAAGAGCAAGTTGCCCGATGAGCCCGCGAGCCATACCACGGTGGACATCCACCTGGTGCCGCTGGAGGAGGGACGCACCCGCGTGGAGTTGTGGCAGGGCGATTTCGCCGGATTGCCAATGGCCGTGCGCCGCGCCCGCGAGGCTGGCAAGCAGTGGGTGGAGCAACTGGTGGGCCTGAAGCGCGTGGCGGAGGAACTCTCCGAGGCCATGGCGGCGTAGTCCATTTCACCGCAGAGGCGCAAGGACGCGACGCGAAGAGCCGAGGCGGAGGAAATGCATTGAACCGCAGAGAAGCAGAGGGCGCAGAGGAATGCAATGCGTCGGGTGGAGTTGCCCCAACTGCATTCCGGAACACGATCTTGAAGACCGTGAATGCCGCAGGGGGACACCTTGCGGCATTTGCATTCGGGATCCACTCTGTGCTCTCTGCCCCTCTGCGGTTTGTATTTGAATTGCTGCGTTGAACAGCCGAGGCGGAGGAAATGCATTGAACCGCTGAGAAGCAGAGGGCGCAGAGGAATACAATGCGTTGGGTGGAGTTGCCCCCACTGCATTCCGGAACACGATCTTGAAGACCGTGAATGCCGCAGGGGGACACCTTGCGGCATTTGCATTCGGGATCCACTCTGTGCTCTCTGCCCCTCTGCGGTGTGTATTTGAATTGCTGCGTTGAACAGCCCGAGGCGGAGGAAATGCATTGAACCGCAGAGAAGCAGAGGGCGCAGAGGAATACAATGCGTTGGGTGGAGCTGCCCCAACTGCATTCCGGAACACGATCTTGAAGACCGTGAATGCCGCAGGGGGACACCTTACGGCATTTGCATTCGGATCCACTCTGTGCTCTCTGCCCTCTGCGGTGTGTATTTGAATTGCAGCGTTGAACAGCCCGAGGCGGAGGAAATGCATTGAACCGCAGAGAAGCAGAGGGCGCAGAGGAATACAATGCGTTGGGTGGAGTTGCCCCAACTGCATTCCGGAACACGATCTTGAAGACCGTGAATGCCGCAGGGGGACACCTTGCGGCATTTGCATTCGGGATCCACTCTGTGCTCTCTGCCCCTCTGCGGTTTGTATTTGAATTGCGGCGTTGAACAGCCGAGGCGAAGGAAAAGCGGTTTGTATTTGAATTCCACGCGGATCCATGCATCGCTGCGGTGATCATCGACCCTGACGCGCTGATCAGGGCAACGCTCCGGCCAGCCACTTCAACTGCAGCTCCGCCAACTTGGCTTCGTACTGCGCGGTGAGCAGGCGTTGCTCAGCGGCGATGAGGCCTAGCTGTACATCACGCAATTCCACGGATGTGATGGCACCGAGGCGGTAGCTCTCCAGTGCCACGTGTACTTGCGTGCGCGCACCACCGAGGTTGCTTTCCTCCAGCGCCACACGTTGGTTGGCCGTGTTGTGGTCCGTCCACGCGTTCAGCAGGCTTTCCTCCAGTATCAGTTCCGCCTGTTCGGTGGTGATGGCGGCTTGTTCCCGCGTAAGCTTCGCCACCTCCAACGCCTTGCTGGCCTGCGCTCCGTGGAACAACGGGATGCTGATGCGCGCGCCGTAATCCGGGCCGGTGCTCTGGTTGCTTTGCAGGAAACCCACCGCCGAGGTGGACTTCGTGTAGCCGTAGTTGCCGAACACATCCACACGGGGAAGCAGCGCCCCGCGCAATTGCTTCACGCTGAGGTCTGCTGCGATGCGTTCCTGCCGGGCGAGTTGGAGTGCGCTGTTCGCATTGCGCGCTGCTTGTTGCAGTTGCGTGAACTCCATCGGTTGTGTTGCGGGAATGTCCGTGGCGAGGGCGAGTTCCGTTGCGGGCGCGCGCCCCATCAACGCGTTCACCCTGGCCACCGCCGCTGACTCCTGCACGAGCAGATCCAGCACGGCGGCGCTGTCCGCGCTCTGGTCCAATTGCGCTTGCACCACCGCAAGGCCACTGGCGCTGCCGATGCGCAGACCGGTGCGTGTGATCTCCAAGCGTTCGCCTGAGATGTGGACGCTTTCGCGCTGCACGGCGATGCCCTTGCGCAGTTGCACCACTTGGTAGTAGGCCGCGAGCACATCGTACACCGTGGCCTCGATCTCCTGTCGCAAGCGCGTCCGGCCGATGAGTTCAAGAGCTTCCAAGCGGTCCTTCGCCGCGAACATCGTGAGGCCGTCGAAGACGGTCCAGTTCAAGCGCACGGCGCCATCGAGCACGCGGCTGTCGGCATTATCCGCCTCGCGCACTTCGCCGCTGAAGAAGGTCTGCTTGGTGCTGCTGTTGTCCACGGTGTAGGAGCCGACGGCATCCACCGTGGGCAGCATGCCCGCTTGCCCGGCGTTGTTCAACAATTCCGCGCTGCGTGCATCCAGCCTCGCTAGGCGGATGCCATGGTTCTGTTCCACCGCGATGCGCACGGCCTCATCGGCGGTGAGCACCGTTTGTGCGAAAAGGCCGGAGGCGCAGAGCGAAAGAAGTAGGGCGATCGATTGCTTCATGCGGTCGCGATGGGTTCGGTGGACGGCGCATCATCACCGGCCACATCGGCACGGCTATGTTCGCGACTCATGTAGCTGTAAAGGGCGGGCACCACGTACAGCGTGAGGATCAGTGCGAACAGCAAGCCTCCGATGATGGCGATGCCCATGGGTACGCGGCTTCTAGAGGCCGCACCCAGGCCGAGGGCGATGGGCAGCGCACCGAGCACGGTGGCCAAACTGGTCATGAGGATCGGGCGGAAGCGCTGGCCGGCGGCGTCCACCACGGCGTCGAGCTTCTTCAAGCCGGCGTCCTTGCGCTGGTTCGCGAACTCCACGATGAGGATCCCGTTCTTGGTGACGAGGCCCACGAGCACGATGATGCCGATCTCCGAGAAGATGTTCAGCGTGTGCCCGCCGAGCCAGAGGGTGACGAGCGCGCCGGCCAATGCGAGCGGTACGGTGAACATCACGACAAGCGGATCGATCCAACTCTCGAACTGCGCGGCGAGGATGAGGAAGATGAGGACCAATGCCAGCAGGAAGGCGAACTGCAAGCTGCTGCCGCTCTCGGCGAATTCCTTGCTCACGCCCCCCAGCGCAGTGCTGAATCTATCGTCCAGCACCTCGCCCGCGATGCGGTCCATGGCGGCTATGCCATCACCGATGGTCTTGCCATCCACGGTGCTGGCGCTCACCGTGGCGCTCACGTAACGGTTGTAACGGAAGAGTTGCGGCGGCGTGCTGCGATCGTTGGTGCGCACCAGGTTGTCCAACTGGATCATCTCGCCCTTGTCGTTGCGCACGTAGGCGCTGCTCAGGTCGATCGGTGCTGCGCGGTTGTCCCGTGTGGCTTGACCGATCACCTGGTATTGCTTGCCCTGCATGATGAAGTAGCCGTAGCGCTGCCCGCTGAAGTACAGTTGCAAGGTCTCCGCGATATCCTGCATACTTACCCCCATGGCACGCGCGCGGTCACGATCGATCTCCACGTTGAGTTCGGGCTTGTTGAACTTCAGGTTCACATCCACCACTTGGAAGATGGGGTCCGCAGCGGCCTTCTCCATGAAGACGGGGATCACTTGCCGCAGGCTTTCGAAATCCGGCGCTTGGATCACGAACTGCACGGGCAGGGTCGTGAAGCGGGAGCCACCGATGGTGGGTTCCTGCACCACGAAGCTGCGCGCCAGATTGAGCCGTTGCACCTTGCCCATGATGGTCTTGGCCAGATCGTCCTGCGTCTTCTTGCGCTCGTTCGGGGGTACCAGCGTCACGCGCACGAAACCGTTGTTGGTGGCCGATGCGGTACCGAAACCCGGTGCGGTGACGCTGAGCAGTGCTTGGCGTTCCGGCATGGTGTCCACCAGTTCGATCACGTGGCTGATGTAATCGTTCATCAGCTCGAAGCTGGTGCCTTCGGGCGCGGTGCTCATCACCATGAAGCGGCTCTTGTCCTCGTCCGGCGCCAGTTCGCTGGCGATGTTGGAACCCGCCAGCCAGATGAGGCCAACGCTCACCGCCATGATCACGAAGGCGAGCCAGCGTCTGCGGAGGAACGCGGAAAGCGATCGCTCATACCCGCGCGACAACCGTTCGAAGAAGCGCTCGGTGACGACGAAGAAGCGGCTGTGCTTGGTCTTGTGCTTGAGGAAACGCGCGCTCATCATCGGGGTGAGCGAGAGCGAGACCACCGCGCTGATGAGGACCGCACCGGCCACCACGATGCCGAACTCACGGAAGAGGCGACCGGTCAATCCGCTGAGGAAGATGATGGGCAGGAACACCGCCGCCAGTGTGATGGTGGTGCTGATGATGGCGAAGGTGATCTCCTTGCTGCCCTCGTGCCCCGCCCTGATCGGGTCCATGCCGTCCTCGATCTTGGAGTAGATGTTCTCCAGCACCACGATGGCATCGTCCACCACGATGCCGGTGGCCAGCACGATGGCGAGCAGGGTGAGGATGTTGATGCTGAAGCCTGCCGCCCACATGATGAAGAAGGAACCGATGAGCGAGATCGGGATCGCGAGCACCGGGATGAGCGTGGTGCGCCAGTCGCGCAAGAAGACGAAGATCACGAGCACCACCAGGCCGAAGGCGATGAGCACGGTCTCTTCCACTTCCACGATCGCTGTGCGGATGCCGACCGTGGTGTCCATGGCCACGGTGTAGCGCAGGTCATCGGGCAGGTCCTTCTTGATCTGTTCCACACGCTTGTAGAACTCATCGGCGATGGCGATGTAGTTGCTGCCCGGCTGCGGGGTGATGGCCACCGCGACCTGCGCCACACCACCGTTACCGCGCAGCAGCGAGCGCTCGTTCTCCGGGCGCAGTTCCGCCACACCGATGTCGCGCATGCGCACCACGCGCCCATCATCCTCGCGGATGATCAGGTCGTTGAACTCCTCTTCTGTCGTCAACCTTCCGGAGGTGCGGATGCTGAGCTCGGTGTTGAAGCCTTCGATGCGGCCACTGGGCAACTCCACGTTCTCACGGTTCAGCGCGTTGCGCACATCGATCGGAGTCACTTGGAAACCGGCCATCTTCACCGGGTCCAGTTGCAATTTCATGCTGTACTTCTTCTCGCCCCAGATGCGGATGTTGCTCACACCGGGGATCGTTTGCAGGCGTTCCTTGAAGACGTCGTTGGCGATCCGGGTCAGCTCGAGCAGGTTCCGCTGATCGCTCTGCACGGTCATCGCCACGATGGGGCTGCTGTCCGCATCGCTCTTCGCTACGATGGGTGGATCCACATCCGTGGGCAGGTCGCGCAAACTGCCGCTCACCCGGTCGCGTACATCGTTGGCGGCGGCCTCCAGGTCCACGTCGAGTTCGAACTCCACGGTGATCGTACTGCGCCCGTCCGAACTCACGCTGGTGAGGGTGCGGATGCCCGCGATGCCATTGATCTGCTCCTCCAGCACTTCAGTGATCTGGCTCTCGATGATGTCCGCGTTCGCGCCCACGTAGTTGGTGGTCACGGTGATCACCGGCGGATCCACGCTCGGGTACTCGCGCACACCGAGGAAGCCGAAGCCGATCGCACCGAACAGCACGATCAGGATCGAGATCACCGATGCGAACACCGGCCGGTTGATGCTGACGGTCCCGATGTTCATCGTGCGCTGTCCGTTACCACGGTGGCGTTCATGGCATTCGATGGGATCGCCGAGACCGGCATGCCTTCGCGCACGGCGAGCAACCCGGTGATCAGTACCGAATCACCGGCCTGGACACCGCTGGTGAGTTGCACGCTGTTGGCACTGCGGATACCGGTCTTCACGCGCAGGCTCGTGGCCTTGCCATTCTTGATCACCAGCACCTTCTGCCCTTGGATGTCGGGGATCAAGGCTTCAGCTGGCACAACGAGCGCATCACTGATCCGCTCCAGCCGTACGTCCACTTTCGCAAATGATCCGGGCAGGAGATGCCCGCTCTTGTTGTCGCTACGCGCACGCACTTTCACCGTGCGGGTGGTGGCATCCACGCTGGGGTCTGCGGCGTACACTTCACCAGCGTAAGTGGTTGTATCACCCTCCAGGGAGAAGCTGATCGCGGTGCCCGGCTTCATCATGCGGCCGTATCGTTCCGGCACGGCGAATTCCACCTTGATCGGGTCGATCTGCTGTAGTTTGGCGATCATCGCGTTGCTGCCCACGTACCCGCCTTCGCTCACCGAGCGTAGACCGACTTTCCCGTTGAAGGGCGCGCGGATGGTACTCTTCGCGATGCGAACGTTCAGTTCGTCCGCTTCAGCTTGCAGGCTCGCGAACTGTGCTTGTGCCGCATCGAATTGTTCCTGGCTGATGCCACTCACCGTGAGCAACTGCGCCTTGCGATCGCTGTCGTCCTTGGCGAGCTTCAGGTTCGCTTCGGCCTTGCGCAGTTGCGCCTGCAGCTCGTCGTCGTTGATCTTCAGCAGCACCTGACCCGCGCTCACATTACCGCCCTCGATAAAGCCAATGGACGTAACGCGTCCGGCGAGCTCGCTCACGAGATCCACCTCTTCATTCGCCATGAGCGTGCCGGTGGTCACGATGGCATTGTCCAACGCCGTGGGTTGCAGCACGTGTACCTGCACGGCCATGGGAGGCATGGCACCGCTACCGGCGGCCTTCTCTTCTCCGCCGCCGCATGCGGAAAGCAGGGTGATCATCGCCGCAGCGATCGTGGTCGTTCGCATCATAGGGGTATCCGCTTTGTGGTCATGCGTGCGGGCGCTTTCATGGGTCGCATGTTCTCCACCAGCAGCGTGAGTTGTTGTTGGAAGAGGGCGCGTTCCTTTTTGTTCATGCCCTTCATCGCGTCGTCGTTCAATTCGTCATAGGCCTTTCGGATGGCCTTCACTGCGGGCCGCGCCTTGGGCGTGAGCTTCACGATGAACTTGCGACGGTCGCCTTCGCAGGCACACCGTTCCACGTAGCCGTTCTCCGCGAAGTGGTCCAGCGCGCGGGTCATTGCCACCTTGTCCAGATCCAGCGCATCGGCGAGTTCCTGTTGGCTCAACTTGCCGTTGTGCTCATCAATGGTGAGCAGCACGAAGAACCAGTTCGTGATGTCCAGCCCTGCCAGCTTCTCCTGCAAGCGGATGAAGTATTGATTGGCGGCAACGGAACACCAGTAGCCGATGGATGTATGGAACATGAACGTTGCGTGGGAAACAGTTACAAATGAAACGAAAAGAGATGAACGCGGGCTTCGGGGTTCGTTAACGATCACCAAGCATCACGGTTCGAACCCGGCACAAAGCGCTGCTCTTTGTGACCCGTTCCGGAGGTGCCTAACGGTATCCTTCGCACGCCGTGCAAGGGCCGCACGCGGTCCGTTGGGAGCCCAGCCCGTTGCTCTTCGCATGCATCACCGGCAACCAAGCCCGCAGCAGGTAGGCGGCGGCAAGGAGCACGATGAGGATGGCGAGCGTGGTCTGCATCAGAGGGAGGTGATCGCGGTGGTCAGCTGGTAGGTGATCAGGCTTGCAAGGTACGCCAGGCCGAAGAGGTAGCCGCCCATGATCCACATGGTGCGCCACGATCCGGTCTCGCGTTTCACGGCCACGAAGGTGCTGAGGCATTGCGGGGCGAACACCAGCCACAAAAGCAAGGAGAGCTTGGTGGCCAAGGACCATTCCGTGGCGATGCGTTCGCGCAACCGGTTCTCCACATCCCCCGGGTCCCCGTTGATCGCATACACGGTGCCCAATGAACTCACCACCACTTCGCGGGCCGCCATGCCGGGCACCAGGGCGATGGAGATCTCCGCATTGAAACCGATCGGCGCGAAGACATGTTGCAACGCATGGCCCACTTCACCGGCAAGGCTGCGTGCAATGGGCGTTCCTTCCGTTGTGGAGCGTGGCGATGGAATGGTGCATAAGGCCCACATGACGATGGTGAGCGCGAGGATCACGGTGCCCACGCGGCGGATGAAGATCATGGCGCGTTCGTACAGCCCGATGACCAGACTGCGGAGGTCGGGCCATTGGTAGGCGGGCAGTTCCATGAGCAGGGGCGATCGCGAACGGTCGCCGCTGCTCCGCTTGATGACCCAGGCCACGGCCATGGCAGCCACGATGCCCAGCGTGTACAGGCCCACCATCACCAGCGCACCGGAGACCGGTTGATCCGGGAACAGCGCCGCGATCAGCAACGTGTACACGGGGATCCGCGCGGAGCACGCCATCAAGGGGGCGATGAGGATGGTGGTGAGCCGATCACGCCAATTGACGATGGTGCGCGTGGCCATGATGCCCGGGATGGCACAGGCGAAGCTGGAGAGCAACGGGATGAACGAACGTCCCGAAAGCCCGGCCTTGCTCATGGGGCGGTCCAGCAGGAAGGCGGCGCGGGGCAGGTAGCCGGATGCTTCCAACGCAAGGATGAACAGGAAGAGGATGAGGATCTGCGGAAGGAACGCGAGCACACTGCCTACGCCACCGATCACGCCTTCCACAAGCAGTCCGCGCAAGGGCCCCTCCGCCATGTGGTCCATCAGCAGGCCGCCCAACGCACCGGTGCCCGTCTCTATGAAGTCCGTGAGCCGGCCACCCAAGGTGAAGACCGCAACGAACGTGGTGAAGAGCACGAGTGCGAGTATCACGAAACCCCAGAACGGATGCATCAGTACACGATCGATGCGATCGCTGGGGTCCTTGTCCACTGCGGGTTCCGTGACCGTCTGTTGGTAGATGCGCTGTGCCTCCTGTTGGGTGGCAAGTACCTGCTCCAACTTCGGTGCGCTCCACGGTACGGGTATCGTGGCCTCCACGGGTCGGTCCAGGAAGGCGCGCAGCGCGTCAGCACCGTGTGCATGCACGCTCACGGTGGACAGCACGGGTACGCCGAGCGCGTTCGATAGCCCCTCCTCATCGATGGCGATGCCGAACTTCCTCGCACGGTCCATCTTGTTCAGCACCACCACCATGGGCAACCCCAATTGCCGCGCTTCCAACACCATGCGCAAGTGCAGCCGCAGGTTGGTGGCATCGGTCACGCACACCAGCAGGTCCGGCAACGCTTCGCTGCTTTGTCCGGTGATCACATCACGGGTCATCGCCTCATCATGCGAGAGGGCGTTCAAGCTGTACGCGCCTGGCAGGTCCAGCACGAATACGCGCCGCCCTTCCGCCGTGTGCAAGGTTCCTTCCTTGCGCTCCACGGTAACACCGGCGTAGTTGGCCACTTTCTGCCTGCTGCCGGTAAGCAGGTTGAAGAGCGCGGTCTTGCCGCAGTTCGGATTGCCGAGCAGGGCGATGCGTGCAGGAAGGGCGAACGTCGCTACGGCCATATCACGGTTGCAGGATCACCCGGATGAACGACGCCTCATGCCGACGCAGCGCGAAGGTGGTGTGTCCCACCCGCACGGCCAGCGGTTCACGGCCGGGGCGGCCCACGGCCACCACGCACACCCGTTCACCCGGGACGAAGCCGAGTTCCACCAGCCGCAGCACCAGGCCACGGTCGCGGTTGTTGATCGGTACCAGCACATCCACCACGCTCGCCCAACATTCTTCGGGCAATTGATCCAAGGGTACCGGGTGGGCGCTGCTTCCGTTCATAACGAGAGCGCGAAGGTCCGTTCTTCTTGCGTTGCACGAAATACCCCGATCGGGGTACCTCGGCATTCGGGTGGTCCACCTCCGATCGTGGACCGAAGGATGGCGGCATGGATGTCGTCCAACGATCGTATGCCTTGGTACCGGACACCTCGTCGCCCATCATTTCGCCACTACGGGACGCTTTGAACCATTCACCGAAACCGGAGTCCACGGAACCAGCGTCATCCTACTTTCAGCCCCTTCCGGGATCAACCCCTTCAACACACATCACCCTTCAATGATCCGAGTTCTTCGCTTTGCGCGTGTCAGCGTACTCCTTTTCGGGACAGTGGCGGCCGTTACCGGTACAGCCCAGTTCGACGGCTTTGCGTTGTACAACAACCAGAACCAATCCACGGCGTACTTGATCAACGCCGCTGGTCAGATCGCGCACAGTTGGTCCCTGCCCACCAGCGCCAACTATGCCATGGCGTTGAAGCCGAACGGGAACATCGTGCGTGGCGCGGTGAACACGGGGAATGTCCTCACCGCTGCTGCGGTCGGTGGCAAACTACAGGAGTTCACCCCGAGCGGCCAATTGGTGTGGGAGTTCGTGTATTCCACCTCCAGTTATGTCACGCACCACGACATCTGCCTGATGCCGAACGGCAACGTGCTCATGATCGCCTACAACGTGCGGACCAACGCGCAGTTGCAGGCTCTTGGCTACACAGGCACTTCGGCGAAGTGGCCGGATCGGATCATCGAAGTGCAACAGAACGGCACGGGCGGGCAGATCGTGTGGCAGTGGGACTTGATCGATCGCTTCATCCAATACGTGGATGCCGCGAAACCGAACTACATGCCGATCGCGGATCACCCGGAGCGGTTGAACATCAATGTGGCCATTTCCGGTGCGAACCCTCCCGGTAGCGGTGGTGATTGGTTCCACCTGAACGGGATCGATTACAACCCGGCACTGGACCAGATCGCGTTCAGTTCCCGCTTGCTCAGCGAGATCTTCATCATCGACCACAGCACCACCACGGCCGAAGCCGCCGGTCATACCGCTGGTAACTCCGGCATGGGAGGTGATTTCCTCTTCCGCTGGGGCAAACCGGCGAACTACGGTACCGCCGGCACGCAGACCATCCCCGCCGCATGTCATGACGTGCGCTGGATCCTCGATGGTCGGCCGAACGCGGGCTACCTGCAATTCGTGAACAACGGCGGAGGCACCGGAAGCAGCACGGTGATCGACGCGATCAACCCGACGCGCAACGGGTACACCTATCCCCGCACGGCGGGCACCGCGTACGGTCCTACCGCCTATGAATGGCGGCATATCTGCTTGGCCACTTCCACTGGCCAGAGCGCTTCGGACCGCATGCCGAACGGCAACACCTTCGTGGCCATCTCGGGTGAATACATGTATGAGGTGAATTCTGCAGGGTCGGTGGTGTGGCAATACAATGCCGGTCCGCAGAAGGCATTCCGCTACACATGCGACTATCCGGGTATCGCGGCCATTCTCGGTGCGGATCCGTGCGATCTGGGAACCGGCGTGGCAGAGCGCACCGCAGCCTCGGTCAGCTTGTTCCCGAATCCGACCAACGGGGCGATCACCATCACCGGCGTGAACGCTTCCGATGTAATGGCGATCACCGTGCTCGATGGCGCCGGTCGGGAAGTGCTGCGCGATGCGAACACCGTGCGCTTCGACCTCAGCGCCCAACCTGAAGGACTATACAACCTGGTCATCGACCTCGCCAGCGGACAACGCCTGCATAAGAAGGTGGCCGTTGCGATGGGTCGATGAAGGCACTGGTCCGGATCACACTCCTCCTTGCGCTCGTGCTGCCTCGGTCGGTGGCGGCGCAGGATGATCTGTACGACCTAGGGTCCGTACGCGAGATCCGGATGTACTTCGATCAGACCAATTGGAGTGATCTCCTCGACACACTCTTCCTCGCCGATGAGGATGGGCGCCTGTTGGGTGATCTGGTGATCGATGGAACATTGATCCCCGACGTGGGCGTGCGCTACAAGGGCTACAGTTCGTACAGTCCGAACCGGATCAAGAACCCCTTCAACATCAAGTTGAATTACGTGCATACGGGTCAGCGCTACCAAGGCGTGGACAAGATCAAGTTGAGCAACGTGATCCAGGATCCGTCCTTCGTTCGGGAGACCTTGTCATACACGATCGCGCGCCGATACATGCCTGCCTCGCGGGCCAACTTCGCCAACGTGTATGTGAACGATGTGCTGATCGGACTCTACACCAACGTGGAGGATGTGGACAAGGGATTCGTGGACCGGTACTATGGTGCGCGCGGGAACGCCTTCTTCAAAGGCAATCCCAGCACGGTGGACCTGAACGGGGAGAACAGCAACCTGAGCGATTCCCCCGGAACGGATTCCACGGCGTACTACGGACTCTACTCCATGGAGTCGGATCACGGTTGGGGCGAATTACTTGAGCTTATCGATGTCCTCAACAACGACCCCACTGCGATCGAGAGCGTGCTGAATGTGGACCGCACGTTGTGGATGCACGCGCTCAACTACACGCTGATCAACTTCGATAGCTACGTGGGCTATGCGCAGAACTACTACCTGTACAAGGACGACAACGCGCGGTGGAACCCGATCCTGTGGGACATGAACATGTCCTTTGCGAGCTTCCGCTTGACGGATGCATCGCTGTACTGGAACGGATTCAACATCACGCAGGCGATCAACATGGATCCTTTGCAGCACCACAACAACGTGTCCGTGATCCCGCGTCCGCTCATGCGCAACCTCTTCGCCAACGCGATGTACCGCCGCATGTACCTCGCGCACATCCGCACCATCGTGGAGGAGAACGTCCTCAACGGCAGCTACCGCACAGAAGCCGAAGCGATACGCGCCGTGATCACACCATCGGTCCTTGCCGATCCGAACAAGTTCTACTCGGACCAAGCGTACCAAGACAATCTGGACCAGACCGTCGCCGACCTTATTGACTACCCGGGGATCACGCAGTTGATGGATCAGCGCGCGGTCTACCTCATGAACTATCCGGGGATGACCGGTCAACCCGTGATCGGAGAACCGGCGTATGCACCCGAAGCGATCACAGTAGGAGCGGAACTCACGATCACCGCCACGATCACCGCAAGCGACACGGCCATCCTCGCGTATCGCTTCAATGATGGTGGCTTGTTCCAGACCATCGCCATGCGCGATGATGGCCAGAACGGCGACGGAGCGGCGAACGATGGCGTGTACGGCGCGCGGATCACCACCACGACGAATACCGTGGAGTACTACCTCTATGCGGAGAACACAGCTGCTGGCGCATTCTCCCCCCCGCGTGCGGCGTATGAGTTCCACCGGATCACCACGCGCATCAGCCCCGGTGATCTGGTGATCAACGAGTTCATGGCGAGCAATAGTGCCACGGTGGTTGATGAGTTCGGCGAGGCCGATGATTGGGTAGAACTCTTCAATCCCGGTCCCGCCACGCTTTCCACCTCGGGCCTCTTCCTTTCCGACGACCCTTCCGATCCGATGAAGTGGGCGCTGCCGATCCGCACACTCGCGCCCGGTGATTACCTCACACTCTGGTGCGATGGACAACCGGACCAAGGAGAGACACACGCCAACTTCAAATTGAACGCGGCCGCAGGATCCATCACACTCGCGTATGATGCCGATGCCGTGATCGATCAGGTGAATTACGGACCGCAGTACCCGATCTCCACCACCGGGCGCTATCCGAACGGCACGGGTTCGTTCCGCGAACTGTTTCCCACGTTCAACGTCTTCAACACGGACAAGGGGTCCGAGGACCTGGATCGCTACCTGCGCATCTTCCCGAACCCGTCCAACGGTGATGTCTTCGCGATCGTGGACGAGGAGGGTCCGTATGAACTCAACCTCTTCACAGCGGACGGCCGCGCGGTGATGGGACCCGCGCAACGCACCACCCGTGAATTGATCACGATCCCTACCATAACCATGGCGAGGGGCCTGTACATCCTTGAAGTAAGAACCGACCGCTCCAGCACACGACGAACCTTTATCCTATCCGAATGAAACACGCACTACTCTCTCTCGCTCTTAGCGCAACGATGTTCACGAACGCGCAGACCTTCACTACATGGACCGCTTCCGACGGGTTGCCTTCGAGCAACCTGCGCGATGTCGCAGTAGCGGCGGATGGATCGATCTGGCTGGCCACGCAACTCGGTGTAGCACATTTCGATGGAAGCACCTTCACCACGCACAACACGACCACGCACCCGGGCCTAGCCGATAACAGCATCTCCGCGATCGCGGTGATGGCGAACGATGATGTGTGGGCGGGAACCGATGTGGGCGTGAGCGTCTTCAACGGATCATCCTACACCACCTACACCACGGTGGATGGCCTGAGCGATAACCAGGTGAACAACATCAAGCAGGCACCCAACGGCGATGTGTGGATCGGCACGATCAACGGTGTTACGCGATACAGCGGAAGCACCTTCACCGCGTTCGGCAGCCCGGACATCCCGTTCGGTGGGGTGACATACATCGCGTTCGCAGCGAACGGCGAGGTGTGGCTCGGCGGCGGATTGGGTGGCGTGATCATCTACAACGGATCCGCCTTTTCACTCCTCACCACGGCGGATGGACTGGTGAGCAACAAGATCCGCAGCATCGCTTTCGATGCGGGGCAATACAAGTGGGTGGGCACCGCCAAAGGCATTTCGGTCTTCGATGATTCCAACATCCACATCGCCGATCATACACGCCCCTTCATTCTTCCCGCGCCGGACACCTTGAACCCGGTCACGGATGTGGCGATCGATGGACAAGGCGTCCTGTGGGCCGCCGTGTACGTGGACTAGCTGGTGACCGAAGGAGGCATCAGCGCCTACGACGGGATCTGGCACCAATACGAGACCGTGGATGGACTTGCTGGTCCGAACGTTCGCCGTATCGCGATCGATGACAACGATGACGTGTGGGTGACCACCAGCACGGGACTCACCCGGATCAGCGGGTATCATGTCGGCATCGCCGAGCAAGCAGCGGATGCATCCTTCACACTATTCCCGAACCCGGCCACGGATCAAGTAACGATCCAACTCGCATCGATCACCAATGGATCGGAAGTGGTGCGGATCCTCGATGCGCAAGGAAGGCTGGTGCGCACCGAGCGGATCAATACGCGTGCGGTGATCGACGTATCCGCTTTCGATGCTGGGATCTATTTCCTACAGGTGGGTGGTGCGTCGAAGCGCTTTGTGATCGTGCGATAGCAGGTTTGTCCTGCGGGTGATCGGCGCTCAGGCTCACCGGCCTACATTCGGCCATGTCCTTTTTCGAAGGTCTGGGCTATGGCTTGGCCATGGTCCTGTTCATCGGCCCGGTCTTCTTCACATTGCTCCGGGGGGCCTTGCAGCATGGTGCATCCGGTGGTGTCATGGTGGCCTTGGGCATCATCACTTCCGATCTGATCATCGCGGTCATTTGCATTTCAGGATTGGTACACTTGATCGAGCGCTGGCTCACCGGTCCATGGATGGCGCTGGCCGGAGCAGTGCTTCTGTTCGTGCTAGGTATTCGCTACATCCTCCGGCCTGAGCTGGACATGGACGGGCCTCAACGTGCAAGGCGGAGAAAGGCTGCCGGTCTCTTCATCAGGGGCTTCCTCGTCAACTTCGTGAATCCTTTCGTATTCGCGATCTGGATCGGTTTGATCGTGCATGCCACGAACACCTACGGCGCTGGGCAGGGTGTGTGGATGTTCACGACCGGTGTGCTGCTTGGGATCTTCCTCACGGATGTCGGCAAAGCGTTGCTTGCACCACGTTTGCGTCGTGTGCTTTCCGTGAACAGGTTGAAGAAGGTGTACACCGTGATCGGTGTGTTCATGATCCTCTTCGCTGTGCGCTTTCTCTTTCACGCATTCGCGAATTGGGACTGATCCATTTTCCGGAAACTACATTTGACCAACACCCTGAACGATCCACAGAAATGAACTGGCCCATACAGATCGCCGCTACACTGATCCCCATGGTCATGGGTTTCATCTGGTACAACCCGAAGGTCTTCGGTAAAGCGTGGATGACCGCTTCCGGAATGACCGAGGAGAAGGCCAAAAGCACGAACATGCCGCTGGTCTTCGGCGTGAGCTTCGTGATGGCGCTCCTGTTCTCGTTCGCCTATCCCTTCTTCGCGAACCACTGGAACGCGTTCCAGGCGTTCTTCCGTTCCGTGCCGGAGCACGGCATGGGGATCGACCCGACCACCGCATTCGGAGCAGAACTCAAGGGGTACATTGATGGGTACGGCGAGCGCTACCACTCATGGACCCACGGTCTCGCGCACGGGACCATCATGTCCGTCGTGATCCTGCTTCCGGTGATGGTGACGAACGCGCTCTTCGAGCGGAAGTCGTTCAAGTACATGATGATCAACTGGGGTTACTGGGCCGTGACCATGACCCTCATGTTCATGGTGTTGGCCCAGTGGAGCTAGGCTGAAGGAGCGATCACTCCCCCTTCACGCGCGCCCATAGTTCTGCGGTGAGCGTACTGAATTTCTCCCCATCCAAAGTGGGTGGCGGGATCAGCACCACACGTAGTTCATCACCGACGGGGATCAGCTTGTAGGAGAAGATGAACGGTTTGTCCGGATCGGGTTCCCCGATCTGCCCGAAGCGAAGGTCGCAGAACACCAAGGTGTCGTTGCGCTTCTGGATCACGTAGTTGTCAGCACTCAATCGGATCAGCCGATGAACGTGCTCGTCATCGGCCCAACGACCCAGTAGTTCGCGGTTCGTCGGGAAGCGCACGAATTCGACTTCGGGCTCCGAGTCGAGGAGTGAATAGTACGCGAGGTCATAGTGATCACCGCTGTCGGCCGTAGCGGACCAAAGAATACAGTTGAATGGTGTGGGGCGCGTGGACAGCGAGGAGTAGGTGATGCCTTGCCGGTGCAGCGATGCGGTGATCCGTTCGTGTGCGATGTACTTGCACACGATCGTAAGCATCATGTAAGCGCTGCTCAGTACAAGACCTAGACCATTGATCCAGCGCCTGCGTGTGGAAGTGCGCTTCAGGAACAAGGCGATCGCGACGCAGACCAGAAGGGGCACGGTATACCCCGGGTCCACCACGAAGACATTGTTGTAGGCCACCTTCATGGTGAAGGGCCAGAACAGTTGCGTGCCCCATGTGGTGTGACAATCCAGCAAGGGATGCGTGACCAAGGTCCACCAGAACAACCAGCTCCATTCCTTCGGAGTGGCGGTGTCCGTTCCTTTCACCTTCCAGAGGATCAGTGCGATGATACCGAGCGCGACCACGCCGATGATGAGCTGTGCCATGCCAGTGCCTGCACCGAAAACGAAAACGAGTGCGACGAGCGCCGTGAAGACCGCGAGGAGTGAAGCTTGATGTCGTTTGATCCAGTGCCCGAGGATCGGCGCCATCATCAGGCTGAAGAGGATGGAATGCGTGACGCCGCGATGGAGTTCGTTCGCGCGGAGGTCGTCGAAGAACGTGCGGCAGAGCACATCCAGATCAGGAATGGTACCCGCGATGGCGCCCCAGAGGATGGCCTTGTTGCCGACCTTCCGGCCGAGCACGAGTTCGCCCACGGCCGCGCCGAGGACGATCTGCGTCAGTGAGTCCATCAGGCGTGGACCTTCTTGAATGGTGAACGCTGTTCGAATGCGCCGGGCTTCACCGAGCGGAGGAAAGGCCCGATCAACTTGTTCGCCAATGTGCTGCGGTGCTTCACAAAGAATCGCAGGTCCATCGGCTGCGCACCGAGGTTGCTCTTCGCCTGCTCCGCCGTGCGCCCGAAGTTGATGCGCTTCAAGCGGCCAAGGATCCCCGAGTCGAGCAGGTCCACCAACATGCGTTGGTAGATCGCGTGCTCCACGTTGTGCGCGTAGTCAATGCCGACGAACTGTACATCCAGTTCATTCCCGAGGATGAAAGCCGTGCTGAAACCGACCAGTTCGTCATTGAGAAAGTACCCTCGGAACGGCAGTCGATCCTTGTGCAACTCGACCCACGGTGCGAATACCGCCATGTTCAAACGACCGTGAACGAAGGTGGATCGATCGAGGACCTGCTCGAACAGGTGCTGTATGCGCGGAGAGGCATCGCGGATCTCATCGGGCTTCATGATCCGCACCTTCAGCGCGGCCGAACGATCACGGATCGAACGGATGCGTGTGCGTGCCTTGGAGGTGAGCGCTTCCTGGTAATCGTCCGGTCCCTTCCAGCTTGGATCGAGGTCGATCACCATATCCGCGTCCATTGTTAGCGGGTGGTACTTGCGTTGGATCAAGTAGTCGGTCGCACCGCTCAGGTCCTCTCCGAACTCCTTGAACAGAAGAATGGAGGCCGTGCGCGCACAGTATCCACCCTTGTCCAATTTGCACATGGTGTCCTCCACGATCCTTAGCCGGTCCACAGCCGGAATGTCCTTGGTGAAGTACGATCCCAGATCGCCGCCGTGGAACACGTTCCCGCTCACCAGTGTGCGCACCTTCATGTCCTTGATGACCCTCTTGCCGATCCCCTTTCCCAAACGGCACACCTTCTTCTGGAATCTGCTGCCTTGATCCTCCACATCCACGACCTGGAAATACGCCACACCCATCGGTAGGTTCTCCTCGCAGTAGTAGATCACATAGCGGAACTCCATCGTGGCGGACATGGCATCCTCCAGGGCCAACAGGTGGTCGTACTGCAAGTAGGGCGAAGCATCAACCGTTAGATGTCTCCAATCCTCGCGGTGGATCATGTGGATGGAATCGTGAAGGCTGAGGCGGATCGCCGGCGTTCGGGCGGAGTTGTGGATCATGGAGCGGGTCCATCACATCCGCAAAGCACGATGCGATCGACGCCGAAATTAGCTTATACCTCCGCGGGCACTGCGCCGGACAACCGTCCCCATCGCCGCCTGTAACAGACATTTGCGATCTTCTTCATGTGCGAAATGGAACGTCTTATCCACATCGGCTTTCTTCCGGGATGATCTTTGCCGCCGGATGAGATCGAGAGATAGGATCCCGTTATTGTGCATGTGCGTTTGCCTCTCACTATCAGGCATCGCTCAATCCTTCACCGGCACCGTGTTGGACAAGGCAACGAAGGCGACGATCCCCGGCGTGAACGTTTTCCTGGTCGAGTTGGAAACGGGGACGACCACGAACAAGGATGGAATGTTCGTCATCGAACATGCACCGCGCAAGGTGGTCCACATCCAATTGTCCTTCATCGGGTACAGGACCTTGACCCTGGCGCTTGATCTATCGGATAGCACCGAAGGGCAATTCGTCATGGAGCAAAGCCACCTCGACCTGAAGGAAGTGGTGGTCTCCGTGCCGCTCGGCAAGCTTCAGCGCGAAAACGTGGCGAACGTGGCGCAACGGAAGATCGGGGACCTCCAGCAGGTTCCCACCGCATCATTGGCGGAAGCGCTCACCAACATCGCAGGGGTGGAACAAAACAGCACGGGAGCCGGGATCGGCAAACCCGTGATCAGGGGATTGAGCGGCAACAGGATCGTGACCTATGCACAGGGCATCCGGATCGAGAACCAGCAATGGGGCGCGGAGCACGGGTTGGGCGTGGGCGATGTGGGCATCGAAAGCGTGGAGGTGATCAAAGGCCCGGCGTCGGTGCTGTACGGATCGGACGCGTTGGGTGGTGTGCTCTATTTCGTGGATGAACGATACGCGGCGCATGACGCCATCGAGACCAAGGTCGCCTCGCGCTTTCTGTTCAACTCGCTTGGCACCTACAATTCCGGCGCGGTGAAACTTCATCGTGGACGGTTCAAGTTGAATCTCTTCGGCGGGTACAGTTCCAACGCCGACTACCAAGTGCCGAACGGAGAGCGTGTGTTGAACACGCGCTTCGATGAGAAGAACTTCAAGGCCAGCATCGGTTTCGATCGTAAGAACTGGATCAGCAACCTGCGGTACAGCTATCTGCAGAACAATTTCGGGATCACCGATACCGCCTTGTACGGATCGCCTACCGACCGGAGTACGGCGCTCCCCTTCCAGACCATCGGCAACCATGCGTTGAGCTTCGAGAACATCCTCTTCACAGGCCGATCGAAGGTGAGCTTGATCCTCGGCTACATGGAGAACCGTCGCAAGGAATTCGAACAGGTCAAGGACCAGCCGCAACTCGACCTTGACCTCGGCACGCTTACGTACAACCTCAAGTGGTATTCGCCGGAGATCAGTAGGAAGGTGAAGGTCGTGGTGGGTTCACAAGGCATGCACCAGTCGAACCGGAATAGTGGACCGGAGATCCTGATCCCGGATGCCGTGACACAGGATCTCGGCGTCTTCTCCATGATCAACGTCGATCTGGAAAAGCTGCAAGTGCAAGGAGGGGTCAGGGTCGACCATCGTTCGATCGATGCCAAGGAGTTCACCACACCGGAGATCACTTCACCGGGCTTGTATCGCTCATTCTCCAGTTTGAACTATTCAGCTGGAGTGGCCTACCGGAAGGAGAAAGCCGTGTTCAGGGCAGGTCTGTCATCCGGTTTCAGGGCGCCGAACAGCTCGGAGCTATTGTCCAATGGTGTGCATGATGGCGCATCGCGGTTCGAAGTAGGCGATGCGTTGCTCGAAAGCGAGAATGCCACGCAAGGCGATGTGAGCGTGGACTACCAGGATGAGCACTTCGGGTTTTCGATCAATCCGTATTACAGTGTGATCCGGAACTTCATATACCTGTCGCCGACCGGATCGGAGACCGATGGTTTCCCGGCCTTCCGGTATGAAGCAACCAACGCTGTCCTGTTCGGTGGTGAAGCAGGGATCCACTATCACCCGCATGGGATCCACTGGTTGCACATCGGGTCCAATGTCTCATGGGTACACGCGCAGGACAGCCACGATGTGCCATTGCCATTGATCCCTTCCGCGAAGGTGAACACCACATTGAAGGCGGAGTTCGCTCGCCAAGGCGCGATCAGGATCAAGGATGTGTTCATCCAACACATCCACAAGTTCGCGCAGGATCGGACGGCGCCGAATGAATCATCAACGTCGGCGTATCATCTGGTACACATTGGGATCGATGTGGCCATCGCCACGAAGGGGAAGCCTATCGAACTATCAGCAGGCGTGAAGAATCTTTTGAACGAGATATTCATCGATCACCTCTCGCGCTTCAAGACCATGGGCATCCCCGATCCCGGCAGAGGATTCTATTTCGGGATCTCTTTGGCGCTGGACAAGCACGTGGGATCCGAGGGTCACTGATCGGATCAGCTACAGGTTCGAGGTTCGGAGAAGGCGATGGATCATGATGCCTGTGGTGCACTGCTCGAGGTTGCGAACCCGAGGTAGACCATCACGACCAAGGTGCTGCACGCGGTGACCGCGAAGGTGACTTCAGGACCGAAGGTGTACCAAAGCAACCCGGCGAACGAGCTCGCCACCAAGGCGCAAATGCTGTTGAACCCCGCATAGGTGCCGATGGCAGTGGCCGTTTCCGATCGTGGCACCACATTGCTGATCCATGCCTTTCCGATGCCTTCGGTGGCCGCGGCATACACGCCATAGAGGAAGAACAGCGAGGCCATGGCCCACAGCGAATTCACGCACACCATTCCGAAGTACACCACTGCAAAGAGCCCGAGGCCGGAGATGAGCACGCGTTTCAGTCCGATGCGATCGGCGAGCACGCCCAAAGGATACGCCGCGAGTGCGTAAACGAGGTTGTAGAAGATGTAAACGCCGATCGTGGCCGTATCGCTCAGTCCGGCGTTCTTCGCTTGGAGCAGGAGGAACACATCGCTGCTGTTGAACAACGCGAAGAGCAACAAGCCGATGCTAAGACGACGGTACACGGGTGTGCTGTGCTTCCAGTAGGAGAAGGTCGCCGAGAAAGGCACGGGTCGGTTGGAGGTGGTCTTGATCCCGGGCTTGTCCTTCAACAAGAAGCTGAGCGCGATCGCCAGCACACCCGGCCCGAATGCGATGAAGAACAGCGGCACGTAATCCCCCGGGCGTGCCCACAGATAGAGTAGCGCCAGCACCGGACCGATCACCGCACCGAGCGTGTCCATGCCACGGTGAAGTCCGAATACACGGCCCTTGGTGGCCGGAGTGGCCTCGTCGCTGAGCATGGCGTCGCGCGCACCGGTGCGAATGCCCTTGCCCAAACGGTCGATGGTGCGCGCGAAGAAGATCCACAGCGGCGCGACGAACAGCGCCATCATCGGCTTGCTCAACGCACTGAGCGCGTAGCCGAATTGGACGAAGGGTGCGCGGCGTCCCATCACATCACTCCGCATCCCGAAGTAGCCTTTGCTCAGGCCAGCAGCAGCTTCAGCAACGCCTTCCAACACACCGATCAGCAGCACACCGAAGCCGATGCTCTTCAAATAGATCGGCATCACCGGATAGAGCATCTCGCTCGCCATGTCCGTGAACAGGCTGATGAGCGAGAGGATCCAAACGGTGCGGTTGATGGCTTTCAAACACGGTAAACGTATGGACCTCGACACTTCAATGGTCGTGCTCCCCGGTTCCTTTGGTGAGTTCGCTCAACAGGTAGTACGCCCCCTTCACCACCACCCTAGCGTCCGCAGCAAGCGGCGACATAGGGATGATCTCGGTAAAGCCCAGCTCGCTGGTGCCGATGCGCACCTGCAGTTGTGCGAAGACATTGGGTTGATGCTCCACATAGATGAAGTGATCGTCGCCGTTGTTCACGATCGCTTCGTTGGGCAGGGATAGCGCGGCGGTGCTGTCGATCGCGATGATGGCTTGCACGAACATGCCGGGTAACAGGTCGTGGGTCTTATCGGTGATGCGCGCGTGGACCAGCACGGCCTGCTGATCGTTCTCGAATGCGCGGTTCACGCCGAAGATGGTGGCGGAGTGCAGCACGCCGGGGTCGTGCGCGTCGCTGATGGTCACACGCTGGCCTTCCTTCACCTTATGCACGTCCTGCTCGAAGACGGTGAGGTCCACGTGCAGGTACCGGTTGTCCACGATGCTGAAGAGCGCCTTGTTCGGATCGGCGTATTGCCCGGTGTTCACCGTGATGCGTTTGATGAAACCGCCGATGGGTGCTTGCACCGGATACGCGGAGCGGATGTTCGCAGGCGTGAGCTTCGCGGGATCCGTGCCGAAGAGCCGGAGCTTTTGTTCCATGGTGCTGTAGCGCGCTTCGGTGCCATCCAGATCGGCCTGCGCTTGTTGCAAGGTGCGGGTGGCGTTGATCTTATCGGTGGCCAGGGCTTGCTGCCGCTCCCACTCGGCGCGCTGCAAGGTGAGCGTAGCCTTGGTGGCGAGATAGTCCTGTTGGAGTTGCAGGAAATCGAGGTTCTCCAGCAGCGCCAGCGTTTGCCCTTGCGAAATAGCCTCGCCTTCCTGTACCATCACCTGTTTCACCAATCCGCCCATGAGCACGCTCACGTCGGCCATGTTCTGCGGAGGAAGCACCAGGCGTCCGTTCGCTTTCAGCCCGGTGCTGAGGTTCTGTTGCGTGGGCGATCCGAAGACCAGCCCGATGGCCTTGACCTGTTCGGCGGTGAGGGTGACCTCCGGACCGTGCGCGGCGCCGTGTTCGTCGGTCTGCGCATCCCGGGTCACCGGTGCATCGCCACACGAAGTGATGATCGCGACGACGAGGGTGAGAAGGAAGGGGAGCGTGATGCGTGACATCGTGTGGTTCAATTGAAAATGAGTTCTCATGTCCGTTCGTTATTGACCGAGCAGGGCCCGGAGTTGGAAGAGCGCGTTCGCGCGATCGAGCAGGGCGGTGAGGTGCTCGGTGCGGATGCGATACGACTGGTCCAGCCCCTGGATGTAGGCCACGTAGTCGATGTCGCCGCTGTCGTAGCTGCGCTGCGCACTGGTGTGCAATGAAGTGGCGAGCGCTTCGCCTTGCGTCTCGTAGTACTTCACGAGTTGATCCAGCTGTTGCAGTTGCGTGCTGGCCTGGGTGAACGCGCTGTGTACCGTCCGTTGCGTGTTCTCCAACTGCTGCGTCGCGATCTCGGTGCCTAAACGGGATGCCTTGGTGCGCGCGCCCTGTCCGCCGCCGGGCAAGGGGATGCCCAGGCCGATCTGGTAGCCCCAGAACGGCGAAACATGGTCCAGCGTCTGGTAGAATCCGCCCGCTTGCAGTGAAGGCGCCCATTGGCTGCGGTCCATCCTCCATTGCGCCTGCGCCACTTCGGTTTGCTGCTGGGCATAGCGCAACAGCGGGCCTTGCGCGATCATGGCATCGTTGGTTT
This sequence comes from Flavobacteriales bacterium, assembly GCA_016721005.1. Classification (GTDB taxonomy): domain Bacteria; phylum Bacteroidota; class Bacteroidia; order Flavobacteriales_F; family PHOS-HE28; genus PHOS-HE28. Next base: position 672,866 of record JADKJM010000016.1, on the reverse strand, counting down.
CCAATTGGATCGACGTGTTCAATGCCGTGCTCTCCGGCGATACCAGCGTGTCGCTGCCGAGCCATCGTTGCAGTTCCGTCTGGTACTGGTTGCGGTTCGTCACGGAACGCGCCCATTCCAAGCGGATGCGATCGCGTTGCGCGGTTGCCGCATCGCGTTCCAACCGACCGCTCGCGCCGACATCGAACTTGCGCTGCGCGTTCGCTGCGAAGTCGCTGTACGTGCTGTCCAGTGCGTGCAGCAGTTCCACCAGTTGGTTGCCGTAGGCCAGTTGCATGTAGGCCTGGCTTACGCGCTGTTTCAATTCCGCAGAGGTCAACGCGCGCTGACTTTCCGCCAGCGCCGTGTTCTCCTTCAACAGTTGGGAGCGCCGTGCGATCACCGTCGGGAAGTCGAAGCCCTGCACCACTTGGATGTTGGCGTCATTGAGCGAGCTGTTGATCTGGCCACCGTTGTACGTGGCGCTGAGCGGCGTGAGCCCCAGCGCTGTCTTCTGCAATGCGAGTTGTTGTTCCACGGAAAGGTCCGCCGCGTTCATTACGGGATGATCGCGCAAGGCCATCCGCACGGCTTGGTCCAAGGTGGTGGTGGTGGGCGTTTGCGCGAACGAAGTCGATGCGAGGAGCAGCAATGGAACAGCGATGATCGCGGGCGCGATGCTGTTCGATCTCTTCCGCCGCGTGAAGACCATGTAGTAGAGCACCGGCAGTACCACCAAGGTGAGCAGCGTGCTGCTGATCAAGCCACCGATCACCACAGTGGCCAAGGGACGTTGCACCTCGCTGCCCTCGCTGGTGCTGATCGCCATGGGAAGGAAACCGAGCGATGCAACCGCCGCTGTTGCCAGCACCGGGCGCAAGCGCGCAGCGGTGCCCTTCAGGATCCTTTGCACCACGTCTGTTTCGCCTTCCTGTTCCAGCCGGTTGAAGTAGCTGATGAGCACGATGCCGTTCAGCACCGCCACGCCGAACAGCGCGATGAAGCCGATGCCCGCGCTGATGCTGAAGTTCAAGTCGCGCAATGAGAGCGCGAACACGCCACCGATGGCAGCGAGCGGAATGGCGCTGAAGATGATGAGCGATTCCTTCATGGACCGGAAGGTGAGGTAGAGCATGATGAGGATGAGGAGGAGCGCGATGGGCACCGCGATGCTCAGGCGCGCACTGGCTTCCTGCAATGTCTTGAAGGTGCCGCCCATGGCGATGGTGTAGCCTGCTGGAAGCGGCAGGTCGGCGTCCAAGCGGCGTTGGATCTCCTCGGCCACCGACTTGATATCGCGACCGCGCACATTGGCTTCGATCACGATGCGGCGTTCGCCGTTGTCGCGGCTCACCTGCGCCGGCGCGCTCTCGAAGGCCACGCTGGCTAACTGGCCGAGCGGTAATTGGGTCCCGTTCGGTAGCGGTACCATGATATTGCGCACTTTCTCCACGTCAGCGTCGCGGTGGTCGGCCAGACGAACGACCAGGTCGTAACGGCGTTCGCCTTCATACACCACGCCCGCTTTTCCGCCGGCCAATGCGGTGTTCAGGATGCGGTTCGCATCGGCGATGCTGATGCCGAACTGCGCGATGCGCTCGCGGTCGTACCTCACCACCAGTTGCGGCATGCCCACCACCTGTTCCACCTTCACGTCCACGGCGCCATGCACCCCGCGCATCATCGCGGCGGCGGCCGTGGCCTTCGCGTAGAGCAGCTCGAGGTCATCGCCGTAGATCTTCACGGCGATGTCGCTCTTCACGCCTGCGATCAGTTCGTTGAAGCGCATCTGGATCGGCTGCTCGAAGCTGAGGTTCACGCCTGGGATCGCGCTCATCTTCTCGTTCATGCGGTCGGCCAGTTCCTCTTTGGTCAAATGCTCCGGCCATTCCTTCGGGTCCTTCAGCACAATGATCACGTCGGCGCTTTCGATGGGCATGGGATCGGTGGGCACTTCGGCGGTGCCGATCTTGCTCACCACTTCACGCACTTCCGGAAAATCGCGGAGGAGGATCTTTTCCAACTGCGTGCCCACGGCCACCGTCTGGCTGAGGCTGCTGCCCTGCCGGATGGTGTAGTTCGTGGCGAAGTCTCCCTCGTCCAACTCGGGAATGAACTCGCCGCCAAGCCGGGTGAAGGTGAAGAGCGCAGCAGCGAGCAAGGCTAGGGCCACGCCGATCACCAGCACGCGGCGGTGCAATAGTTTCTCCAATCGTGGCGTGTACCACTTGTGCATGCGGTGGATCAAGCGCTCGGCGAAGCCCTCCTCGCTCGCGACGCGTTTGCTCAGGAACAGCGAAGCCATCAGCGGCACGTACGTGAGCGAGAGCAGCAGGGCGCCCACGATCGCGAAGCTCACTGTCATGGCCATCGGCCGGAACATCTTGCCCTCCACACCGATCAGCGAAAGGATCGGGAAGTACACCACGAGGATGATCAACTGCCCGAAGACCGCCCCGCGCATGATGGGGCCGCTGCTGGCGATCACCTCGCTGTCCATGTTCGGCTGATCGAGGACCTTGTTGGCATGGCGTGCGTGAAGTGCGAAGAGCAAACTCTCCACGATGATCACCGCGCCGTCCACCACCAGGCCGAAGTCGAGTGCGCCCATGCTCATCAGGTTCGCGCTGATCCCGAACTGCACCATCATGCCCACGGCGAAGAGCATACTGAGCGGGATCACGCTGGCCACAAGGAGGCCCGCACGCCAGTTGCCGAGCAACAGCACCAGCACGAGCACCACGATCAATGCACCGAGGAGAAGATTCTCACCGACCGTGGTGATCGTCTTCGTCACCAACTTCGTTCGGTCCACGAACGGATCGATGTGGACGCCTTCGGGTAAACTGGCCGCCACGCTCGCCATGCGCTCCTTCACGGCCTTGGTCACTTGCATGGCGTTCGCGCCTTTCTGCATCAGCACCACGGCGCCCACGGTCTCGCCCTGGCCGTTGCGCGTCATGGCGCCATAGCGCGGCGCGAAGCCGAGGCGCGCTTCGCCCACATCGCGGATCCGCACCGGCGAACCGCTCCGCGTGGTGATCACGATGTCCTCGATGTCCTTCAATGAGGTGACCAGTCCTTCGCCGCGGATGAAGTAGAGGTTCGGCCCTTTCTCGATGTAGCTGCCGCCGGTGTTCTCGTTGTTGCTGGCCAGTGCGTTGTACACGTCGAGCAGCGAGAGCCGCATGCCTTGCAAACGCGCAGGATCCACGCTCACCTCGTACTGCTTCAGGAAACCGCCGAAGCTGCTCACGTCCACCACGCCTGGCACGCCGAGCACTTGCCGCCGCACGATCCAGTCCTGGATGCTGCGCAGGTCCATGGCGCTGTACTGGTCGCGGTGCGCACTGTCCACCGCCAGCGTGTACTGGTAGATCTCGCCCAGCCCTGTGGTAGGCGGTGCGAGTTGCGGGGTACCGAATCCGATCGGGATGTTCGCCTGTGCCAATGTGATGCGTTCAGCCACCAGTTGCCGCGCGATGTGTACGGGTACCTCGTCCTTGAACACGATGGTGATCACCGAGAGCCCGCTGCGCGAAATGCTGCGCAGTTCCACCAGATCGGGGATGTTCTTGAAAGCGAGTTCGAGCGGGAAGGTGATGAACTGCTCCACCTCCTGCGTGGCGAGGTTGGGTGCCACGGTGTTCACCAGCACCTGGTTATTGGTCACGTCGGGCAGGGCATCGATGGACAAGTGCGTGAAGCTGTACGCGCCCCAAGCGATGAACAGGAGCAGGCCCAGGCCTGTGATGAGCTTGTTGGTGACGCTGAAATGGATGATGCGGTCGATCATAGGTCTGCTGGTAATGGCGATGCGCGCATCGCAGGAATTGGAGATCGGAGGAAAAGGAAATACGGCTGCAAAAGGGCGGTCGTGATCACGTCACGACGCTATGCGTCCGATCACGCCTTGGGCGGCTGCCACACATCCCTGCTCAACAGGAAGGAGTAGGACGCGTCATCGAGCAGGGGCTGCTCGGAAGAGGTGATGGCGACTTGGATCAGCGTGATGCCATTCCCCACAAGTGAACTGATCTGCACCGAATGCATTGTGCAATCGTGGTCGCCGTGGAAGGGGAGATCGCCGTGATCTTCATGGCCCTCGGCATCGTGGTGCGCGCCTTCGAAATAATGGTCGGCGAGGAAACAGAGGAAACTTTCGTCCGGACGATCGCCCAGGTCTTCCGCGTAATGTTCGAACAGCGCCGGGGCCTTGAACAATTGGTGCAGTTCCGTCACGGAGCACAGGTACGTGCCGAGTACGAGAATGGCGATCCAATGGCGCATTAGGGGTCAAATGTAAAAGGCTGGCCCTGTGGTTCGCTCAGGGCAAGGATGACCCGGACGGTTCGGGTGATCGTTTTCGCATCGATCCGATCCTTTGAACGAAGGATCACTTGGCCACCACGCGCAGGAAGGTCGGGAACACGATCAACAGCAACGGCAGCGCCACCACGAAGCCCCCGATCACCGCGATCGCCAACGGCTGGTGCAGTTGCGCGCCGGTGCCTATCCCCAAGGCGATCGGCGACAGTGCGATGATCGCGCCAAGGGCCGTCATCAACTTGGGCCGAAGGCGTGTGCCGATGGCGTACGTGAGGGAATCATCCACGCCTTGTTTCGCACGGTTGTGCGCGTATTGCAGGTAGGTGAAAATGGCGTTCTCTCCGATGATGCCGATGATCATGATGATGCCCGTATAACTGCCCACGTTCAGCGGTGTGTTCGTGAGGTAGAGCGCAAGGACGCATCCGCTCACACCGAGGACGGCGATCAACAACATCAACGCGGCCACGCGCAGATCACTGAACAGGAAGATCAAGAGCGTGAAGACGAGCAGGCTCGCGGAGAGAAGGATCATGAGCAGTTCGCGGAAGGACTGTTGCTGCTCCTTGAACGCGCCGCCGTAGCTGATGTGATAGCCTTGCGGCAGGTGGACGCCCTCGTTGATGGCCCGTTGGATGTCGGCCATCACGCTACCGAGATCGCGGTTGTCCAGCCGTGCGGTCACGGGCACCATGAGTTGCAGGTTCTCGCGTTCCACTTCGGCTGTTCCTTGCTCCACCGTGATGGTGGATACTTCGCCAGCGCGGATCAATTTGCCACCGGGCAGGAAGATCTGCGCTTGGCCAAGGTCCGCCATGGTGGTGCTGGCCGCGTGGGCATACACCATGCGCACGGGCGTGAGCTGCTGGCGTTCGAACAGGGCGCCGATCGCAGTGCCTTGGAGTTGTGTTTGGATCTGACTTTGCAGATCCTGAGGGGAGATCCCGCGCAGGGCCATCGCCTGATCGTTGGTCTCGATATTCACCGTGGGGCCCGCTACGTTGATCCCGTTGAAGACATCGGCCGTTCCTGCAACACCTTCCACGATGGTGCCGACCTCCCGCGCCAAGTCCTGCAATTGCTTTTGATCCGTACCGTAGACCTTCACCTCGATCGGTTGCGTGCTGCTCATCAGGTCGCCGAGCATGTCGCCGATCACTTGGCCGAAGTCGATGCGGATGGCGGGTTGCGATCCCTCGAAACGCTTTCGGATATTGTCGATCACTTCGGTGGTGCTGCGCTTCCGATCCTTCTTCAGTTGGATCAGGTAGTCGCCGTAGTTGGGTTCGGTGATGAAGAAGCCCATCTGCGTGCCGGTGCGCCGACTGTAGCTCTCGATCTCGGGCACATCGATGAATGTCTTTTCCGCTTCCCGTAGCATACGGTCCGTCTCTTCCAGCGAAGTGCCCGGCGGCGAAGTGTAGTCGAGCACGATGGAACCTTCATCCATTTCGGGCAGGAAGCCCGTTTCGAGATGTTGTGATGCCAGCCAGGCGAGCGCGGTGATGAGCAGTGCGAAACCCACGCTCAACCACGGTTTGGTGATGAACCAGCGTACCCAAGCGCCGGACTTCACTTGCTCCTCCCCGGCATCCTCATCCTTCTCATTATCCAATGACATGTGCTTTTCCGCTGGCAGCAGGAGGTACACTACCGGTAGTCCGATCCAGGTGACGAGGAAGGAGCATGCCAAGGTGATCATCATCGTATCCGCGAGCACTTTGAAGTAAGCTCCTGCGACACCACTCAACAACGCGAAGGGCAGGAAGATCACGATGGTGCTGAGCGATGATCCGACCATGGCGGGGAGGAGATAGCTCACCGATCCGCTCAACAATTCGCGCGTGGGTCGGCCCGGATGTTCCTCGTGCGTGCGGTGGATCTGTTCCACCACCACGATCGCATCGTCGATGATGAGCGCGATCGCGGCGGCCAGCGCACCGAGCGTCATGATATTGAGCGTGTAGCCCATGGCGTACATCACTATCAGAGAAAGACCGAGCGTGATCGGGATGGTGATCAACAGCACGAGGCTCGATCGCCAGGAACGCAGGAAGATGACCGCGACCACGATCGCCAACAGCAACCCGATCCACCAAGCTGTCGCGAACGCTTTGGATGGAGTCCTGCACGAAATCGGCTTGTGCGTAGTAGGGAACCATCGTCACTCCCGCAGGCAGAAGACCGTTGTTCAATTCGACCACACGTTGCTTCACCCCGTTGGAGAGATCGACGAGGTTGCTCAAGGGTTGCTTCACGATCGCCACGAGCACAGCGCGTTTCCCGTTCGCATTGATCCGTGTGTATTGCGGCTCTTCCTGGATGCTCACGTCCGCGATATCCTGCAGTCGCGTGATCCGTTTCCCATTGTTGGCGATCACCAGTTGCTCCAGTTCATCGAGCGTTTCCACCGTGGCATCGGTCACGGTGAGGTACATCCGGTGGTTGGTGAAGAGGTAGCCGTTGCTGCTGATGAAATTGGTGCGGCCCAAGGCGAAGGAGATGGCGTTCGGCACCAGCCCGAGCGCGCTCAAACGCTCCGGTCGCAGTTCGACCCGGTATTCCTTCTTGCGGCCGCCGATCACGCGCACGTCGCTTACGCCATCCACTTGTGATAAGTAGGGCTTCACGGTGTAGTTGGCGATCAGGTCCAGTTCGATATCGCTCTTGCCGCCGCCGCCGATCACATACCCCATCACCGGAAGGATCGACGGGTTCATCTTTTCCACCGTGATGCCCGTTCCCGGCGGCAACTCAGCGCGCACTTGATCGATGGCGGCGGTGATCTGTTGTTTGCTCAGGTCGATGTCCGCATTCCAATCCAGAAAAGCACTGATCTCGCAACTGCCACGACTGGTGACGCTTCGGATGTTCTGAAGGCCCGGTGTGCGCTTGATCGCCGTCTCCAGCGGGCGCGTCACGGTCACCATCATCTTGTTCACCGGTTGCAGGCCGCTGTCGGCGATCACCTTCACTTTCGGGAACGTGACCTCAGGGAACAACGACGATTGCAAGTGCGTGTAGGCGAACGCGCCGCCCATCAGGATGAGCGCGAGCACCACCGCGACCGGTGTCTTCGATCGGACGAAGAAATCTTTCATCGATCCGGGGTGATGATCACGCGTGCGGTATCGGCCATGCCATATCCACCGGTCAGGACCAGCCGATCATTAGGAGTGAAGCGCGGTTCAAGGATCTCCACCCGATCATGATCGACGATGCCGCGCGTGATGGGCACCTTCACGGCCGTGCTGTCGTTCACCACGCGCATCACCCAGAAACGGGTCATCTCCTCATTGCCGATCACGCATTCCGCTGGGACGAGCTGGCCATCGGCATGTTCATCCACCAACAAGCGTAGGTTGCCCACAAGTCCTTCGGGGAAGACACGCGATCCTTTCGGCAACACCACGAAGCCTTGGGTTTGTGAAAGGGCGTCCATGGTGGAAAGCGGCATGGTGATCCGGCCTTCGACCAAGCTGGAATCGGGAAGAACGATGCGCAGATCCGTTCCAATGCGTGCAACGCGATTCAACTCATAGGGCACGTTCACCACGAAGACGGAACTCGCGGCATCCGCGATCACGGCGAGTTGATCGCCATCGCTCACGTAGTCGAGGAGCAGCTTGTCCATTTGCACCACCACACCGCTGGATGGTGCGGTGATCCTGATGGAGCCGCGCACGCGGAAGCTGCTGTCCTGCACGGTGATCGCCCCCAAGGCCTCGGCTTCCTTCGTGCGCACTTCGTAAAGCAGTTGGCCAGCGGTGACGCGATCCCTCAATGCGAAGTGCGCGTGTTCCACACGACCAGTGACATTGCTGCGTACCGCGTTCTTGCGGAGATACTGTGCGGTCGCGTTCAGCAGAACCGAATTGCCGATAGGCCCGCGAACAACATGCACCACGGTGATGGGCGTTCGGCTCGTGGCTCCTTCATCGAGGGTCGAGGACCCATCACCCGCGCAGCCCAGCAACATGGTGATGCCGAGCATGAACAGGAGGATGGATCGCAGTGATGAGGTCATTTCAGGTACATGAGTTCGTTGATGATCCGTACACGGTCCGCTTCGGACTGGATCATGGATGTCACCGTAGTGGCGTGCGTGCCGAGCACCATGAAGAGATCCGTCAGCCGCACGAGGCCATGCTCCAATTCCACTTTGTACAGCGCGATCAGGCGCTCCTCCTCGTTGCTCTGGTGGCGAAGATCATCGAGGAGAGCGCTGGATCGCCGAAGCGCTTCGCTGAACTGTGCGTGCCGCTGATCGAGCTGGTCCACATAGAAATCGCGGTAGGCTTTCCGTGTGCTTTCGCGCAGGGCCAAGCGGTCGTGTTCGAGTTGGCGTTGCCTACCGTCGTAGATGGGAACGAGTAGGTTCAACCCGGCACTTCCACCGAAACGGTTGGGGATGGTGGTGAGCGAAATGGCGTTCAGGCCAAGGTCCGCACCAGCGCTCAGGCGGGGCTTGTAGGCGGCATCCACCGATCGGTCCGCGATGGTGTTGCTCACACTGTCCAGCTGGAATTGCTGGATCACCGGTGAATTCGCACGTTCGAAACCCACGGGTGGATCGAGCTGGGGCGCGGCCAAGGTGGTGGCGGTCGTGTCGGAGATCCCACAGAGCTGGTTCAATTGGTACAGGTCGTTGCGGTAAAGCGCCTTCACTTGTCGCAACGCGATGCGCTGTGCCTGGAGGTTCACTTGCAGGGTGAGCAGATCGGTCTGCTGATACACGCCGCGCTCCACCAGGCCGCGCATCACGCGCTCTTCTTCTTCCAGCAGGCTGGTCTGTGTTCCCACGAACGCGAACGACCGCTGATCGGCGAACGTGGTGATGTACTGAGCGGTGATCGCGCGGCGCAGATCAAGAACGGTGTTCGCGGCGGAGGTCCTGATACTGCCGCCTTGCACGGTGATCGCATCCAGTTGGGTCCTTTTGCGTGCGCTGTTGAACAAGGGGACCTGCGCCCCTAACAAGGCGGAGTACAGACCGCCATTCGTGATGGCCTCATCATAACCCCATTTCGTTCCGCGTGGTGCATAGAGAAAGCCACCGCTACCGTTCACTTGCGGGCCGTACATGGCGCTCAACTTGGCACTATCCAACCCCAGGCCTTCGATCTGAAAGTCCAGGTCCTTGAGCAAAGGGCTGTTCGCTTCGCCAGCCTGCAGGTAATGTTCGAGACCACGCTCCTGAGCTAGAAGAGCGGACGGATGGAGTATGGAAGAAAGAAGGATCACGATCGCCGCCCTTCCGATCAGGATCATCTTTGTGCCATGTCCGACCTGCTTCGCCCGACGATACTCTTTGGTGGTATTGTCCTGTTGAGCACGTTCCTGCTGCTCTTCGTGAGGCACGAGATAGGCTCGGTGGGGGTGGAGGAGACGATGGTGGTGGTCTTCAGCCTGAGCAAGACCATCTTTTTCGTGATCGAGATGTTCCGCCACATCGCGCGGACGGCGCATCAGGTCATCAGCCAACAACGGATCTTCGCCATGATCGGGTTGTATGCGATGTTGTTCGTGGTCTCCTTCGCCTTCGATCATTGGGCGCTTCTTGAGGTGGATCCAACGGCGATCGCCGGGGTGGCTGTGCAAGGAGGGGCCGCGTACCGCTTGTCCGAAATGCTGTACTACAGCGTTTCCACATTCACGACTGCGGGCTTCGGTGATCTCTTTCCTGTGAGCACGACCGCGCGGTTGTTGGCGGCCACGGAATTGATGCTCGCCTTCTTCCTCACCATTCTCGTGATCGCCAACTTCAGCAATTTGCGCGATCATTTCAAGAACCGGAACGGGAAGTGATCCATCTCGTGTAGTGTTCTTATCCGCTGCTCTGCGGTATGGTCCGCGAACGGGCCGGAGCCGAAGCCCCGACCCATCCGGGACACCAAACCTCAATCGTTATCGTCCTCCTCGTCCTTCTTTCCCTTCTCGTCGTCCTCCACTTTGCTCTTCAACACCTTTCCGTCCGCGTTGAAAACCACTTCCAATTCGTCTTTGCCTTTCTCCAGATCCACCTCGAACACGGTTCCATCCGGAGTTTCCGACAATTCCGCACCTTCGATCTTATGGTCAGGATAGTTCACCGCGAGGGATTTCCGAACGCCTTCCGGTAGCGCCTCCACCTTGATCTTGTGCTCGGTCTCCATCCACTTTCCTTCCGTACTGTACACGGCTGAGTACTTCATGCCGCCCATCTTGAACCCGGCCTCGTATTCGGTCTTGCTCTCCATTTCCCAAGCGGTGCCTTCAGCCTTTGGGAATTGTTCAACGAAGGCGGCCTTCACGGCCTCGGGTACCACGATCGTGGCGGGTTTCTGGGCGCAAGCGCTCGCGGTGATCGCGAGTGCCAGCAGGGTGGGGATCAGGTTCTTCATGGTCTTTTTGATCTATCGGCTACAAAGTAGTGGGAGGATCCTGTGCGGAATCTGAACGCATTCACGGATGAGATCGGATCACCACGGTATGCGATCCGCCTGCATCGGTGTACTTGAGTTCGAGCCCGGCCTGGTCACACACCTCCTTCACCATGGAAAGGCCGAGGCCCGCGCCGCTGCTGGATGGATCGCCTTTGGCGAAACGGTCGAACAGACTTTCCGGATCCACCTCCAACACGGGTCCGCTATTGGTGATCACCAACGCGGTCTCCCTGATCCGGATGTTCAGATGCCCGCCCTGATGGTTGTGCTGCACGGCGTTGCGCAACAGGTTTGCGGCGATCAGTTCGGCCAATGCGGGATGCAGCCGGATGCGGCATCGATGGTCGCTCTCCAGTTGCACGCGCAGCTGTCGTTGTCCGATGAGGTCGTCGAGGGCCTGCAGCTGATCCTTGAACAAGGCTTCCCAATCCACTTCGCTCGGGGCGAATTCATGGTTGCCGATGCGGGACAATAACAGCATGTTCGCCACGGTGCGACCCATGCGTTCCCGGGCCCGATAGAGCATGTCGATGAGTTCCGCCGCCTCGCGACCAAGATCCGGCTCTTGGATCAACTCATCCAACTTCCCCTGCATGATCGCCAAGGGTGTTTGCAATTCGTGTGCGGCCTGTTCGGAGAATCGCTTCTGCGCAATGAAGTCGGTGCGCATTTTCCTCATCATGGCGCCCAGCCGATCATTCATCATCCGGAATTCATCCACAGTGGTGGTGGCGAACGGAGGCGGCTCTGGTCCGTCCACGTGGAAGCGTTGCGTGGCGGCGAGTGTGCTATGAAAGGGTTCCCAGAGTCGCCTGTTCATCCAGCGGTTCAGCCCGACGGAGCCTAGGAACAGAAGGAGCAACATGGCTCCCATGGTCAAGGCGATCGCCTCGATCAGATCCTCGAATTCCACCGTGGCACGGCCCAGTGTGAGGACCCCCGGTCGACCATCCGCCATTTGGATCGGGAAGCGGCCGATGCGCCATGGTAGGTCCTCCTCATCGATGCTGTTGTAGATCAGCGTGTCCGAGAATTGCGCTTCGCTCAAGCTCCCGGTTGCGATGGAAAGCGATTGGTCAGGCGCTGAGTTCGGCATGATCCCCAGCCCCTGCCTTGATCGATCCTGTACAACCGCTGCATGGTGGTACAACTGCTCATCGATCTCCTCGTTCACGATGTGTTGCACGGCATAGTAGCCGATGGCCGTGCCGATGAGCACCAGTGGCACGGCGAGCAGCAATTGGTAACGGGCGGTATGTTGCAGCAACTTCATGATCCCGTGCTCAATCGGTAGCCTATCCCGTACACCGTTTTGATCCGGTCGCGCCAGCCCCGCTCGGTGAGTTTCTTCCGCAGGTTCTTCATGTGCGTGTACAGGAAGTCGTGGTGATCCATCGCTTCCGCATGATCACCCCAGACATGTTCCACGATCGCGCTGCGGGAAAGGACGCGGTCCCGGTTCGCGACGAGGAAAAGAAGCAGGTCGAACTGCGTGCCGGTGAGATCCACGTGCGTACCATTCACTTCAACCAAGCGGTCCTCCGGGATGATCCGCAACTCGTCCAACTCGATGGCCTTGTTCCCTTTGAACCGCTTGCGGCGATCCAATGCGTGCAGTCTTGCCACCAGCTCCGGCAGATGAAAAGGCTTCGCGAGATAATCGTCGGCACCCAGTTCCAAGCCTTTCACCTTGTCGTCCAATGCGCCTTTCGCAGAGATGATGATGATGCCGGTGGTGGGCTGCTCACTGCGCAGGCTCTTTACGATATCCAGCCCGTTTCCCTTCGGCATGGTGATGTCCACCAACACGACATCGTAGACGTTCACACTGATCTTGTCCATAGCCGATGGAAAGTCGCTGGCCGTTTCCACCACGTTGCCCTCGTTGCGCAGGTACGTGCTGATCGATCGCAGCAATTCCGGCTCATCCTCCACGATCAGGACTTTCATGTGCGAAAGCTATGTCGGCGATCCTGTGCGGATCCTGAATAGGGCCGTTCGGGAAACGAAGACCGTTACTGACACTTTGAGAGATCTTCTGGTGGACCGTGCGTGCAATTGCCCTTGACGTTCTGAACAGGAACTTCCAAGGGTTGTGAAGTGACCGACCGATCGGTGGCGCGTTGTAGGTGTGCAACTACATTTGCGACCCTCCGGAATGCAACCCGTCCTTCGTTTCCTCACCGTTCTCCTGCTGTTGGCCTTTGCCAGGTTCGCGGTGACGCCTCCATCGGCGAACACCGGCTTTGCCGAGGAGCAATTACAGGAGCATGGTCCGATGAAGGGTGCGGTGAAGGAAGTTTCCGCGGCCGATCCTGCTAGCGCCTACTCGCGCCATTTGCGTAGCCGATTGGAGCACGACCGGGCGCACTACGGCCCACGTTTCACGGAAGCCGCATTGGCTGAAGGCGCGGATATGGACGTGCCGGTGCAACCGCCCAAAGCCTGATCGGGCGTTAGCGCCATTCCTGCCTTCCACGCGGGAGATCCCCGCCGGCGCACGTTGTCAATTGTACTTTCATTTTCCATTGACCGATGCATGCATGCCAATGTGCTTCTGATCCTCGTGACCGACAAGATCCGGTTCATCAAGGCCGGGCTCACCTTGGTGGTTCGCGGGTGCGGTCAGTGAACAAAGTCATCCAATGAGATCCCTATTCAAATTCGACCTTTCCAATATCCGCGGTGACATCTTCGGCGGGATCACCGCAGGCATCGTTGCGCTGCCGCTCGCACTCGCCTTTGGCGTGCAAAGCGGATTGGGCGCAGCGGCCGGTATTTACGGCGCCATGGCCCTCGGCTTCTTCGCCGCGTGGTTGGGCGGCACGCCCAGCCAGGTGAGCGGGCCGACGGGCCCCATGACAGTGGTGAGCGCGGGCGTGGCGATCAATGTGGCTGCGGCCGCAGGTGGCTTGGCGGAAGGCATGGGTGCCATCCTGCTCACCTTCATGATCGCCGGTGCCCTGCAGATCGTCATGGGCATCGCCAAGGTGGGCAAGTACATCCGCTATGTGCCGTACCCGGTGATCTCCGGCTTCATGACCGGCATCGGCCTGATCATCATCCTGCTTCAGGTATTTCCGATGCTGGGCTACAAGTCGCCGGCGGCCATCATCGATGTGTTCCTGGACATCCACTCACCGTTGAGCGCGATCAATTACTACGCACTGCTCCTTGCTGGTTTGACCTACGTGATCATCATGCTCTTCCCGAAGATCACGAAGAAGGTCCCGAGTACCCTCATTGCCTTGCTGGCCGTCACAGGACTTTCGATCGCGATGGGTTGGGAAGTACCACTGATCGGCCTCATCCCCAAAGGCCTTCCCGAGCTGCACATCGTAGGGATCTTCAACATCGAAGCGCATCTGTGGAGCACGATCATCAGCGATGCCATCGCGCTGGCCATGTTGGGTGCGATCGATTCCCTGCTCACTTCACTTATTGCGGACAGCATGACGCGCACGCGGCACAACAGCGAACGCGAACTCGTCGGCCAGGGGATCGGGAACATGATCGCGGCTGCGATCGGTGGTCTTCCCGGCGCCGGTGCCACCATGCGTACGGTCGTGAACATCAACTCCGGCGGCAAGACGCGATTGAGCGGTATGGTGCATGGCCTGTTATTGTTGACGGTGCTCCTCGGCCTTGGTCGCTTCGCCCAATACATCCCGCTCAGCGTGCTGGCCGGGATCCTGATCTCCGTCGGGCTTGGCATCATGGACATTCGAGGCATCAAGCAATTGCGTCACGTGCCGCGATCGGATGCGTTCGTACTGGTGTTGGTGCTCCTCTTCACCGTCTTCTTCGATTTGATCCAAGCCGTTGCCCTTGGCCTTGCGCTGGCTTCCTTGCTTTTTATGAAGCGCATGGGCGATGAATCGAAGGACAGAAGTCGATTGGTCAAGCTGAATGATTTCCTGAAGACACCGCGGTTCGATGAGCTTGAGTTCCTGGAGTTGATGCGTGACAAGGTGATCGTGAAGGACCTGCACGGCCCGATCCATTTTGGCTTCACCAGTTCGCTGCAGGACATGGCCTCCGAACTTCCCAAGGTGCCCTATGTGGTGATCCGCATGAAGGAAGTACCCTTCATCGATCAAAGCGGATTGAACACCTTGATGGAGTTGATCGATGATCTCCATGCACTTGGAACGCAGGTCTTCATCACGGAACTCCAGCACCAACCCGCCCGGGTCCTCAGTGAATCCCGCGTCGCACCCGGAATGGTGCCGGTGGCCAATATCCTCTCCAACTTCGCCGCCGTGCTGCCCACCCTCCGGGAACGGGAGGCCGTTCGCACCCCGATCACAATTCAATAAGCAACCCTACCTATGAGCCAAGATCCAACGGACCTGCACCATATCCTGCTCGCGAGGAACAAGGAGTGGAGTGAACGAATGACCCGGGAGAACCCGGCGATGTTCACCGAGCTGGCGAAACACCAGACGCCTTTCTTTCTTTGGATCGGGTGCAGCGACAGCCGGGTGCCGCCGAACCAGATCACGGGTACCATGCCCGGTGATATGTTCATCCATAGGAACATCGCCAATATGGTGGTCCACACCGACATGAACATGTTGAGCGTGGTGGGCTACGGTGTGAACGTGTTGAAGATCGATCACATCATCATCTGCGGGCATTACGGCTGCGGGGGCGTGAAAGCCGCCATGGGTCCCGAATTCGGTGGGGAAGCCGCCAACTGGGTGCGCGAGATCCGGGATGTGTCCAGGATCCACCATGAGGAGCTGGCGGCGATCACGGACGAGCAAGCGCGTTTCGACCGGCTGGTGGAATTGAACGTGGCCGAGCAGGCCTACGACCTGAGCCGCACCTCCATTCTCCGTGATGCTTGGGCGAGCGGACGCAAGATGCAGGTGCATGGTTGGGTGTACGGCCTGCACAACGGCCTGATCAAGGACCTGGGTGTGACCCGGACCGCGTATGACGATGAGATGGGCGCAGTGCCGGTTCGCTGATCACCGGCCGGATCCCCTCACGCGCGGGTCCTTCTGCCCAGGATGATCCACAACAGCACCGGTACCAACATCCAAAGGATACCCGGTTCGCTCATGTTCGTGAGATCCTGATCGTTCGCGTCGAGTGAAGGATCACCGTTGAGGATCTCCTCCTGCTTCTTCAGCAAGACGTTGCGCTGCGCGTCATTCTCCACGCACATCCATGCGGTGAGCGGTGTAAGCACTTGCGCTTGGAATGCGCCGCGCACCAAGGTGGACCACCCCGCCTCACCCGAAGGCCCGCGAAGCTGGAATGCGCGCCAACGCGCTTCCAACGCCAGGGCGTCCTGCCAGGTACCGCTCAAGCGCGGGGGTAGGTTGTCCATGTGGATCGGGTCCACGATGATCTCCGCTGTCGGCGTGTTGCGCAGATATTGGCAAGGGCCATCCGGGAAGGAAAGGACCAGCACTTCGGGAAGTGCGGACGGGATCGATCCGCCGTTCGATCCGCGAGATGGGTTACTGAACCACCGCTGGGTCGGTGAGGGGTTTTCGTCCAGGACAAAGAAGCTGTCTCCTTCGGGTAAGCACTTTGCGATGTCGCTGAGATCGTCCAGCAGCACACCGATGTTCGCGTCATCGTTGGCGGGAAGGCTTGGCACGATCACGATCACCGGCGCTTCGGCGGTCGGGTGTGAACAGGCGTTGTTGATCACCTTGCGGATGACCCGGTCGCTGAAGAACCCGCCCTGGCCGACGTGGTGCTCAAAGGCGGCGAGCGCATCCGGGCCATACGCCAGGCTCTCTCCGTACGCATCGGCGATGTGCATGGTGATCCGCGCAGGATCGAGTTGCTCCTTGGCGATGTACGTGGCGATCCGATCGATCACCCGCGAACGCATTCCACGTTGTGCTTCCGATCCATCCACCACGAAGTGGAAATGCGGTTGGCGGCGCACGCGTGGCAATGTGGCTTTCACCGCGCTTGGAACGTAGGCGGCACCTCCGCCCTCGGCAGCAATGACCGCAACAGCGTCGTGCGCATGATCAGCGAGTTGTACGGTGTCGGCACCGAGCACGAGTTGCAGTCCTTCCTTGTGGATCAGTTCGAAACCACTTGCGCGCATATCGTGCGCTTCCACCGGGAACACGCGCAATTGCACATGACCCGGAGCCGTGTAGCGCATGATCGAGGGATCCCGCCGGTAGTTGACGATGTTGTTGTACACCCACATGGCGGCCTTCTTCTCCGCAAGGATGCCGGGTACCGTATCGCCTTCGATCACCAAGTAGTGATCCGTGATCCATGCCCCTTCCGGCAGTGCGATATCCGTGACGAACTCTTCTTGGCCTCTACCCGAATTGATCACGCGCAGATCCACTTGACTGCGCCAAACTTGTTGCTCCGCATCGTAGGTGCTTCGCACCAGCACGGTATCCACTGAAGTACTTGATGAATTCGGACTCCGACGCGCGGACGTCAACACCGGGGTTGGCTCGTTCAGGAACACCGCACGCAACGTGGCCAGCTTCTCCTCGCTTATGGTGAGGTTGTCCAGCACGATCCGGTTGTACAGTGGTGTGAGGAAGGGGGTGTTGTGCGTGTTCGGCCCACGGCCACGCGACCGGTTCGCATCCACCTGGTCGAATACGCTTGCGAGAGCGGCTTCGTCCAAGGGCTTCACCGGATCGGATGGATCGCTTTCATACACATGGTGCAGCGCGCTGTGCAGTACCGTGCGATGATGCAGGTAGCGGATCACGATCGCAGCGGGGATCAGCAACAAGCAACCCGCGAAAAGGCCGAGCAGGTTGATCCGGGAGTGCCGTGCCGCGAGGAAACGCAGATCCCGGTAGAGCAGGACCGATTGCACCGCGAAGAGCAGGATCGGCGCCAGCAGCAGGAAGCCGATGCCGATGGCGATGATGGCCACGATGCTCACCGGCAACAGCGGCAGGAAGAGCACGAAGAAGTAGAGGACGTATGCGTAGCCGATGGCGCGGAGAATGAATTGCACCATGCGAATGCGCATGTTGGAACTCGACGGCCAGATCACCACCGCCGCGTTGAGGATCGCGATGATGTAGAACGCAGGGTGGGAGAGGTCGCCGAAGATCCCGTTCACTTCGCGGAAGGATCCGGTGAGCAAGCCATTGTTGAAGGCCAGGCCGAGCAGCGGGAACACCAGCGCGATCAGCGTGCGCAGCACGATCCCGACCACCGCACTACCTTTTCCTGCACGCTGCACCAGACTTACCACACCGCGCATCAGGAAGAAGAGGAAGCCGATCACCAAGGTCACCATCACCACCACCCATGCGTGCTGTTCGAAATCACTGGAACGGCGGAAGGGTTCGATCACCTGCACGAAGAGGAAGACCCCGATCGGGATCCCGGCGGCGATGAGCAGATCGCGCAGCGGCGAACCGCGTTCCTCCTTGCGCAAGGAACTGATGACAAGGACCAACAGCGCATGGGCCAGCGGGATGCACAACAAGCGGAAGGCGTAGAGTTCCGCGTCCTCCGGGATCATCCACCGTGGGATGTCCCAAGGGAACAATGTGCTCATGTTCTCCGCGATCCCCCAGAAGACCGGGACGTACACGAGGAAGGTCACGGCGGCATAGAGCGGGTGGATCATCCGGCCTTGGCGCCACGCGATGAGCGCATATGCGGTGGATCCCGATGCGGTGATGAGGACCACACTTCCGAGAATGATCCATGCATTGATCGACTCCGCGGACAACAGGGGATGCACCACCGACAACATGGAAGCGTAGAGCATCGCCAGGATCAACACGGGCAGCGTATGGCCGATGAGGATACCGATCGGGTGGAGTGCAGTACGCATGATTCAGGACGGCTGTGCCGACGGACGTTTGGTGAGCAGGAGGTGAAGGGCAACGGCCGCGAGGGAAAGCCCACTGAGGAAGATCAACGCACCGAAGGCTTCATGGGCACGACCGGACAATTCGAAGCCCGCCGACCGTACCCAGGCCATGGAAAGGATGCGACCGCTATTCACTGCGATGGCGAGCACGTATGCGCCACCAGCGCACAAAAGGGCGAGCACTGGTCGCATGCAGCCGCCATCCCCTTGCTTCAGGATCAACAGCGAAAGCGTGGCCACGGTGATCACCAAAAAGTTGATGCCCGAGCAGGATCGATCGATCGCGATGCCCAGACCATGGAAGAGGTAACCCCGACCGGATTCGAAGACGTAGGTGTCGCCGCTGATCGCTTGCACAACATAGGCCACGGGCTTCAACATGAACCCCAGTTCAGCCACGGTCGCTTCCATGTACCACACCTTCAGCCCGAATGCCGCGCCGAGCAACACCAAGGTGAGCAGCAGCGTGGAGCGTTGGTCGCGGGACATGTGTGGATCGCAAAGGAACCGATGCATGCAACGCCACACTTTCCCGATCGGTATGTGCTAGGAACCCGATGTTGTGAAGAAGATCGAAATTCGCCTCCGACGGCCCCGGACCCATTCGACCTGTATTTCTGCCAGAACGGGGTGCGATCAGGATCGAATGGATGGGGATCCTTGGTGTGAGGATCCCGGGACCGAAGGAACGGGAGAACTCACAGGACCGTCGCTAGTTCCTTGAGGAAAGCCGCAGGGGTGATGATCCTGGCGCCGCCATGCTTCTTCAACACGAGGAGATCCTCATCGCCGGTGATCAACAGGTCCGCCTTTGCTGCCTTGGCCAAGGCGAGTAGAAAATCATCCTTGGCATCACGGCAGATGGGCAGCACCTTCGGCTCCGGCTTCACCACTTTCGCGACACGGCCCAATCGCTCGATGTTCTCCTCGGCCTGTGCCAGAGTGAAGTACTTCCGCATCTTCGGGCGACGGGTGACCTCGGCAAGTTCCGCTAATGCCCTGGTCGAAAAGCACAATTGATAACGCTCTTGGATCAATAACTTGTCGATCTCCCGCAACCGGCGTCCGATCAGCCAACTGATCAGCACGTTGGTGTCAACGACGATCCTTATGCGTACGCGAGGCGGCATGCATGTCGGTCCTTACCTCCGCAACGATCCGGGTGATCTCGCTGTCCGTGAGCGGGATCCGGCCCCAGACCTTGTGCAACCAGGCCAAGTCGTCCTTCATCGTCTCCTGCCGGATGGCCTTCATGAACTTGCGCCGGTCCGCTGCTGAAAGGCGGCTGATACGCGCGAGCACGTCGTCCACAGCTGCACTGCGATCGCCTTTGGTGTCAAAGCTCATTTGCAACGAGGAGTTGTCCAAAGGTAAAGGGAAGGGACACTCCCTGCTCCTTCTCTGGAAGGGTGGGATACAGTCGCGGCATGCCCAACCTGCCACCCATGTCCGGAGAACCAATACCGAACGCCACACGTTCCCGATCGGTATGTGCTAGGAACCCATTGTTGTGAAGAAGATCGAAATTCGCCTCCGACGGCCCCGGACCCCATCCGGGTACCTTTGTCCCGCCTTCGGGCCGCATTGCCAACTCACCGGATGACCACGACCACTTTCGCGAAGACCGCTCCTGTCTTCTTCCAACGCCTGCGTGAGGTCACGGAGGCCTACTTCAAGGAGAACAACCTGCGCAAGACCGGCGACTTCCGCCTCTACTCCAAGACCATCATCCTGCTGGTGACCATGGCCACGCTGTACGTGGTGCTGGTCTTCTTCACACCGGCGTCGGTGTGGGTGTCGCTCGGCTTGTGTGCGGTCCTGGGCCTGGTGGTGGCAAGCATCGGCTTCAATGTGATGCACGACGGGGCGCACGGCAGCTACAGCCGGCGCAAGTGGGTGAATGAGGTCATGGGCCACAGCCTCAATTTCCTCGGCGGCAACGTGTACCTGTGGAAGTTGAAGCACAACGGGAACCACCACACCTTCACGAACATTGAAGGGATGGATGATGACATCGACATCAGGCCCTTCGTGCGTGTGCATGAAGGACAGAAGAAGTATTGGTTCCACCGCTTCCAGCACATCTACGGCCTCTTGCTCTACGGCACCACCTACCTGTTCTGGATCTTCTTCCAGGATCTGAAGAAGTATTTCACGGGCAAGATCGCCGACCACACCGCTATGAAGCCGATGAGCCTGAAGCAGCACATCATCTTCTGGGCCTCCAAGGTGTTCTACATCGCGCTCTTCATCGTGCTGCCGATGTTCTTCGCAGGCGTGTTGCCCACGCTGGTGGGTTACGGCGTCATGGTCTTCGTCACCGGCTTGGTCATCGCCGTGGTGTTCCAGTTGGCGCATGTGGTGGAGCCCACAGGCTTCGTACACCCACCTACCGACGGCCAACAGATCGAAGCGGAATGGGCGGTACACCAGATGGAGACCACGGTGAATTTCGCCACGCACAACCGCGTGTGGAATTGGCTCTTCGGCGGGTTGAACTTCCAGATCGAGCACCACCTCTTCCCGCGCATCAGCCACGTACACTACCCCGAACTGAGCAAGCGCCTGCGAAAGGTGTGCGCCGAGTTCAATATCGAATACCACGAGTTCCCCTCGCTGCGCAGTGCGCTGTGGTCGCACCTGATGCACTTGCGTCAGGTGGGCATGGCCTGATCAGTTCCCCAACAGGATGATGCGTGTGGTCAAGCGTTCGTTCGCCGACACCGCGCTGACGTGGTAGATCCCCGGCGCGTGACCGGTCAGATCGAGGAACACACGCTGATCAGCCCAAGGCTTGCCGAGTAGCTTCTGTTCGTACACAAGACGACCGTGGATGTCGTGTACGCGCAGTGTTACCGGACCCGGTTGCGAGGTCATGACCGTAAGGTCCACCACACCGGAACTCGGGTTCGGGTTCGCGTACACTCCGGCAGCCATGATGCACGCTTCAGCGACCGATGTATGATAGTCCACTTCCCAGCCGAAGACCACCACGCCGCCGTACCGCGAATCATAGGGTTGCAACGGTAGCCCGTGGTTGTTGATGAAGTTCGCTACCACGCGGTCGCCATGCACATCGACGCCCCACGTGGAGGCGCTATCGTTCGGGAGGATATGTCCGCCGACAAGCACCGGCGCATCGCCGTCGGTGATGTCGTACACCATGATCTCGGAATCTCCGCCGCTCACGAAGAGCAAACTGTCGTTGTGCGCGGTGATCAACTCATTGGTGTGGCCATCGCTGCCGAACCAGGAGAGACCGATGCAATTCCACGGGTTCAGCCACGCCACTTGCGTCATATTCGCTGGATCGCTGATGTCCACGATCTCCAAGCCGCAGTAGTCGATGGTGCAGTACGCGCGATCGCCGATCACCACCACGTTGTTGTACGCCGGGTTGGTCAGGATCGGGATGTTGGGGTTCACGTATCGACCGATCTCCAATAATGCATTCGGGTCGCTGATGTCGATGCTGCGCAAACCACCGGCATCGTACGCGAGGTAGAGCACATCGCCGTCGATCGCCATGCCGCGCGCGTTCGGCGGATAGTTCGCGATCCCCGGCCAGCTCGGATCGGGCTGGTAGCTGCTCACGAACTGGATGTCCGCCGGATCGCTCACATCCAGCACGATCACGCCGTTCTCCATGCCGCCGAGGTAGGCAAGCCCGTCCTTCACTACGGTGATCGCGCAGCCTTCGGAGAAGTTCGCTTCATCGCTCCACACATCGAGCACGACGGGATCATCCGCGACACTGACATCCAGGATCGCCAACCCCGTTGCTTGGCTTCCACTGGAAAGATCACCAAGGCTGAGGTACAGCAGCGCGTCGATCTGCTCCACGTTCATCACCTTCAATCCTTGGAGCGAACCCACACCGATCCTGTTCACCACCGGGAACACCGGCGGCTGCGTGAGGTCGAGTGTCATCAACCCGGAATCACCACAGGCCATGTAGAGCACGTCGCGGTCAAGACGGTCGATCCGGCTGCTCAATGTGGGCGCGGAGTACCCCGCAGGAAAGGAGACGTATGGGTGTTGGTAGCGACCGATCTCGGAAAGAAGGACGGTGTCGATCACTTGGCAATTTGCAACACCGCTTATAAGCGCGATGACCACACCGAGGATCGTGAAGCGAACGAACATCACCGAAAGATACCGATCCAGGAGCCCTCAGAACATCCACCGCACCTGCATCTTCAGGTCGCTCCGCAAGTTGCCCACCACGTACGTCCGTCACTCCGGAGGCCGGGCATCTGCCGTACGGCAGACGTAGGTCCCGGCCTCGCGAGACTTAGCGAAGCGACGGAGTCTCACCTATGCCGACACGCAAAGGGCAAGGGTGAGACTCCGGTTCGCGCTCGCAAAGCCTCGCTTGCCCGGAGTGACGTTTCGTGGGGCATGCTCGCAGAGCCGCACTTGTCGGGATCCTGCACCACATACGCACGTCACTCCGGAGGCCGGGCACGCGCAGCGTGTAGGTCCCGGCCTCGCGAGACTTAGCGAAGCGACGGAGTCTCACGAATGCCATGAACTACCCGCATCAAGCGCAACTCACCCCCCCTCAGAACATCCACCTTACCTGCACCTTCAGGTCGCTGCGCACATTACCCGCCACTTCCTGCAAGCCGCTGCTGATCGCCGTTACGTCGCGATAGATCCACGCGCCGTAGCGCACCCACACATCCACACGGCGCAACGGCGTGATGCGCGCCATGCCGTACCAACGCACGCCACGTCCGTAGTAGGACGGGATGCTGAACACCCCGATCAAGTCGTTCTCATAGGCGTAGATCCGTGCATCGTAGCTGTCGGTCTGGAAGAGTGCGAAGCGCGCGGTGAGTTCCACCGGACTGCGCATGGGGCGGTGTACGATGTCCTGATAAAGGAGGAAACCATGCGAGAGCGGTGAGCTGCCGCGCTGATAGTCCACCGTTTCCACGCGTGTACGCAAACTCACGGAACTGCTCACCTTACAACTCACGTTCACGCGGTAGTTGGTCTGCTCCGCGCGCACCAACGGGTCGATGCCGTTGATATCGAAGGCCGTGTTCTTCGCCTTGTCCTGGTGACGTGCGCGCACATAGATCTCCACCTTCTTGCTCGGCCGCCAGTTCGCTTGGGCCAGCCAGTCGTATCCTGTTGATGGCGCATTCGTCAGGTAGCGCAACCACGGGAAACTGAACTGGTCCACGTAGGCATTGAACTGCCATTGACGGTTGGGTCGCACTTCGATGCCGGTGAAGAAGCCGCGCTCGTTCCACGGGTTTGTGCCTTCCGCGAAGGCCACGCTGTACAAGCCGTGGTAATCGCGACCGTAATCGCGGTAGAGCAAGCTCATGCTCACGCTCTTGTCCAGCGCGACGAGCAAGCCGGTATTCATCGCCGTGCCGCCATTTTCACTGCGCGCCACTTCACCGAACCACGTGAAGTTGCGGTAGAGGTAGTTCCAATCCACCCCCATGTTCGTGTTCTTGCTGCCTTGGAAATCGAACTGGTTGTAAGGCTGCACCGCGCGCTGGAGCGTAGCACCGTATTCCACATGGGATGCGGTAGCGCCGATGCTGAAGGTCCGCGTGCGATACCGCAAGTGACCGCCGATGATCCGCTCGCTGATGCTCTGCTTCTTCGCCACTTCGCTGGTGGTGCGGTGGAAGCCATCCTCCTGGAAACTGCTGAAGACGAGATCCTCGATGTTGGTGCCGAGCGTGTCCGCACCGGATGAGATGGACGTGATGGCGCCATCCAATTTCTTGTTGGAGTAGAAACCCGTGAGCTCCCACTTCTTCGCGAGCGCATATGTGGCTGCTACGCCGCGCATGTAAAGGTTCTCGTTCACACTGGTGTAAGGCGCCAAGCCCACCGCACTGCGCTTGATGTTCAACGAATAGCTGCTCTTGCTAGCGAAGGCCAAGCCGTTCCAGAAGGTGAGGCCCTGACCGAATTGCGCCGAGTAGTCGCCGACCGCGATCGACTTCCAGCGCCCCATGTTGCGGATGAAGAGGTGTGCGCTGTAGAAGTCGTAGCCGTTGGGATTCGACCCTTTGAAGAATTCCTCGCCCTCATCCTTCTCCGCCGTGAACCCGAAGCTGATGTTCTGGCGGTAGCGGAAACGGTAGCGCGTGTATACCCGGAACGGACTGCCCAAGTACACTTTGTTGTTGGTGCGCAGGGAATCCTCCACGGCACTGTTGGAGAAGTCCGGTAAGGCAGCACCAGTCGGCGAGTAGTAGTCCAGGCCGAAGGGATTCTTGCGGTCCATGAAGCCCTTGCGCGATTGCACGTTCATGGTGCTGCGCACGGTCAGTTCATGGCTGCCGTTCTTCAGCATCTCCCGCCAATTGGCGGTGGAACCGAGCGCGTTGTCGCGCACCATCACGAAGGGACGGATGAGGCCGATGGTGTTCGCGTCCCAACCGGTGATGGTCTGCAACTCGTAGATGCTCTGCAACTTCCCGTTGCGCCGGATGTGTTGCATCAACGCGCTGATCTGCACATCGTTCAGCAGCATCATCGAACTCAGGTCCTGCGCCGTGGCGTTGTTCAGGTCGATCGGGTCGTTGTAGTGATCCACCAGCACTTGGAAGAGACCGGTGAGGTCCACGTCGTTGTCGCCACCGAATTGTTCCGCTGCGGCTTCGATGCGCTGTTCGATCACATCACGTGGCACGTTGTCCACTTGCGCTTGCGCACACCACGCGAGCACCCCGGCTCCGATCGTTGCGACCGCTCGCCTCACTTGAAGCGGTAGTTCAGGTTCAACATGGGTGTGGGGCCGAGTTGCGAACGCACGGACACGGCCAGGTCGATGTCCATTTGCTTCACGCGGAAGCCCACACCGAAGTGTGCCTGCACGGGGCCGGTGCTCAAACCGGTGCGCAGGAAGAGCACCTTGCTCGGCATGTATTCCACGCCGAAACGGAAACGCTCCGCACGGTCGATGTCCTTCTCCACTTCCGCCGTCATGGTCAATTTGGTGCTCACGAGGTAACCGAGTCCGGCGCGCAGCAGGGTGGGGATGCGCTCATCCAACGTCACCGTGCTTTCGGTCTTCGCATCCAGTTTCGCGCGATTCGGATTGTACAGGTGCGCCCCGAACCACAATTGATCGGTGAGCTTCGCCTGCACGCCGAGTTCCGCCGCGAAGGCGCTTGTGCCGCCGTAGTTGTTGCCCAATTGCACACTGAGGTAGTTCACTTGCACTGCAGCGCGCAGACCCTCGCTCAAGCGCATGGCATACGCCAGGCTCGCGCGTGTCTCATTGTAGAGCGAATACCCGAAGCGATCAGCGGCCACGCCGAAGGTGCCCTTGCCCACGGGCAGCGCGAAGGCCAGGCCTTGGTGCGCGAGATCCTCGCTGAGGAAGTGCCGCTGGTAGAAGAGTCCGGCGGTGGGCTTGTCCAACCCGGCAAGCCCGGCGGGGTTCAAGCGCACGCTCCACAGATCGATAAGCGTGAGGCCACTGCCGCCCATGCCCGCGAAGCGCGCACCGACCGGTAGGGGATCACCACCGGCGAAGGCGGAAAGGGAGAGGAGTAGAAGGAGGGAGAGGAGCGGTCGGCGCATCGCGACCGAAAGTAGGGTTTGGTTCTGATGGCGGCACATGCCATGAATGGCATCATGCCTATGATAAAGGATCACTCCTTCACCCATTGAAGAACCTGGTACGTTCCTTCTGTTCCAGTTACGCGAATGAAGTAGATCCCGATGGCCCATGAACTGGTCTCGATGTTACCGGCAGCCTCGGTCATGCGCTGCATGTGTACCGTTCGACCTAATGGATCACGGACCTCGATCAGGTTCGTGCCCGGCGAAAGGCCCGTGATCCAGACCTGGTCCGTGCCAGGATTCGGATGTATGCCAAGTTGAGAGTTCCTGGGAGAAACGCTGAGTCCCACTGGACCGCTGCACACCGTGGTGTACTCCTCGCCAATGAACTTGGCCGTACCGTTCACCGTGTCGCCGTCGAGGGTGGTGCCACAAGCCACGAAGAGCGTGTCTTGGTAGAAATCCATGGCCTTGATTCCTGCTGTAGTCGTGAAATCACCAAGCACGGCGCACCACTCCACGCCGTCCCAGGTTGCTAGGCCATCGGCGAGAATGCCACCAGCAGCTCGAAACCCACCACCCACGAAGAGCTTACCCTCATGTTCCACCATCTCGAACACCGTAGCGATCATTGATGTGTTTCCGAGTTGGGCTTGAATCCCCTGTCCAAGGGCGCGAAATTGTGTGCCATCCCAGCGCATGATATTCTGCCCGGGGTTACCGGGAGGTACCATGCGGATCTGCCCGCCAACATAAAGGTCGCCTTGATACACGGCAAGGCATTGGCCACCGGACATAAGATCGATGATCCCAGGACCGAGCAAGGACCATTCATTTCCATCCCACTCGGCGATGTTACGGCCATTTGGGAAGTCCACGTTCCCGATTACCACAAGCTTTCCATCATATGCAGCGATATCGATGATGCTGCCCTGTAAGTCGAGTGCCCCAACGGGTTGCCAGGAATTGCCGACCCGTTTCGCTACTCCCGTAGCGGGTTGACCGTCTACCTCCGTAAATCCACCTACTGCATACAGATCACCATCTAACACGCGGAGCATGCGCACACCATAGGCCCCGAAATCGCCATATGGCTGCCACGCATTCCCATCCCAATAGGTCGCTCCGCTACAGGGTGTGCCACTACAGGTGAGAAACGTTAGACCACCGGCAATGAGCGTGTCGCGGTATTGCACCACCGTTTGCACCTGCCCATTGATCACCCCAAGTGTATCCCAATCACCGCTTGTGTAACGCATGATCGAATTGGTCTGCTGCCAGCCGTTCGATGAGCCTGTGAGGCTGATGATGCCCGCGAAATAGATGGTATCGCGCGCCGGATTCGCATAGATGTGACGCAAAGGACCAACGATCAATCCAGGCATGCCAGTGGGTGCCCAATTCGCCTGACCGAAGCTCATATTGCAACCAGCGACGAGCAGAGCACATAGGATAATATGTGGGAGGCCGCGCATCTTCACGGGTTGGTCTGCAGCTTTAGTGCACCTACGCCGAGTGCATAGGCCACATAGATCCCGGCCGCTTCACGGGTCAGATCGATCCGGATTCGATCACCGGATGTGCCAGTTCGCCGATGGATCAATTTCCCCGTCGAGTCCAACACTTCGACATCGCTCCCAAGGGGTACGCCAATGAGATCGAATTGGCCAGGTGCAACTTGTATGGCTGAAAAACCGGGGTTCCCGGTGGTCTCAGCCACAGAAGTCAGCAGTCCATCGGTACAGAACGCGGCAAGAAAGGCATCCCATTCGGGGTAGAATACATCATCAAAATAGTCATTGTCCCCTACCGGGTCGTTAAAGGGAAAGAATCGTTCGGGGCTGAATGAAGTGTAGGTGATCCCACCCGCGAAGAGGCGCGCATCACTCCATGTGCAGAGCGTCTCGATCCGTTCTCCATTCCCATTGTTCTCCTCCCCACCAAAACGTGTGGACCAGCGCAACTCGTTCGATGGGTCGAACGACATGAGCACTCCATCCCACGCGCCGTATTCTACATATGTGGAATAGAGTTGCCAGGCATCCTGATATGGGAAACCATCCGTTAAAGTGTACCCTCCAATGTAGATCCGGTCCGCCAGGTCAGCAACGATACACTCCAGATAAGTGTTCCCATTGGTGATCTCACCGGCGTGAACATAAGTGTGCCATAGGAGTGACCGATCGGCACCACTGAATCGCGCAATAGACCCCAAGGCGATCGAATTTGTGTTAGGGTCGAGGGCGTCCAACCTCCAACCGGATGCGGATCCCGGGGGAAGGTCGTCGCTCCCCGTGAAACCAACAACGTACACATCCTCATCACCAAGAACGGAAGAGCGCACCGCCAAGCCTTGCGCACCGGGCTGATCTCCACCCGACCCTCCCCAATATGTGCTCCATGCGAGATCGCCTTCCAAAGTGAATTCACTCAACGTTGCGTCGTAGTTACCGCCGTACGCCGCATCGTGGGCAAATTCACCTCCATCCTGCACGGGGTAGTTCGAGCTCTCTGAGAACCCGAGGGCAACCACCTTGGCACCTCCGAATCGGACACTCTTGAGATAATCAAACCCTGATCCTCCGATATGCGTGGTCCAGTAAGTCCGGCGGTCGGACTTAAGCAAGGCGATCCAGCCATCTGTGGCACCGGCATAGTTCCAATGCTCTGCTTGGGGAGGTGCGGGGTCCTGCTCGGTCGGTAAAGGGCCATTCGAGTCCCCACAAACGGCGATCAGACCGGTAGGATGCAGATCGATGTTGAGCACGGAGATCGATCCGTTCCCGAAATAGGTTGACCAGATGGCCGCACCAAAATGATTCAACTCGGCCAAGAAACCACCACCTCCGGTTCCTGTTGTACTATAGTAGCTCCCATCCTGTGGGTCTTGAAGCCATAGGTCGTTTGCGTCGGTCCGGCCACCGATCACAATGCTTGGATCTTCACCAGGTCGAACCGCCAAACCCCAGACCGATTGAATACCAAACGATCCACCATAAAAAGTGGACCAGCGTGATTCGTAACCCGTTCCGAATTTGGAGACAAAGGCAACCGGCGATGCTTCATAGTACACCTGACCGGTTTGAATAGGGAAGTATATGGATTGAGAATAAGTGAAACCTCCAACATAGTAGTTCCCTTCGTCATCCGTATCACTGGCACGTACCCGATCTCCGCCATCACCACCCAAGTAGGTGCTCCAACACACACCCGGGGTGGTCACTTGCCCTCCGCCCATAGCTGGTGGCGGGCCAATAAGGAAAACCAATGGTTTTGTCGGATCATATGAGCTCCACTGGAAAGTGACAATACCCGCGTCCTCATCTGCTGTATAGGCGGCGTTCCAGCCCACTGCTGTGGTTGTGTTGTTTGGATTCACTTGGTAAGCAACCGCATGTGGCAGAACGAAGTACTTCCCATTATGGTAGAACTTGAGATTTCCCCAGAGGTCTTGGTTCAAGCTGTCCTGTCCGGCGAACCGCAGGATCATGTGTGCCGGATCAGCACCGGGCCGGCAAACGAACGCCATCTTTTGACCGAAGCCGCCACTATAGAAATGCAGATCGATATACGGGAAAATGTTCTCGTACACGGCCCGACTGAAACCCGGCACCTGAGTAATCCCGTTCGTTCCGCAGTGGGGAAGGAGATAGTTCAGATGGCTCGTTTTCAGAACAGTGCCAACCGGGTCTCGTTCGGCGGCGTGCTCCCCCCAAGGCTGCATTTGCAAGTGATAAATTGTGTCCGTGGTGGTCATAAGAGTATCCACCTTGTGCAACGCGAACGAGACTTTTGACTTGGTCCGCAGATAGGCTTGGGGTATCGACCCCGTCGTGTAGTACTTGACATCATCGCGCTTGTTGCCCTCTGTGTCGATGACTTGACCTCGGTTCTCCCAGAAGCCTATCGAAGGCATGTACTTCTCATTATAGAAGTCTGGTGGTATGTATTGTGCCCTCGTAGTACTGATGACCGATACGACCAAGCTGAGTGAAATGAAGAGACGTTTCATGAGCACTAGGAATTGGGTTTGTTGAAGGGGGGAGATGACCCGCAAAGGCCTGTCGAATGTAGATCGACGATCCGGATCGGCGATGGTGACCGGCTAAATCCGCCCAGAGCATAGTCGTGTGCTCTCCATGAGGAAGACCTTTTCAGTTCTCTGGTATTGCGCCGACCACAAGTTTCCGGTCCCAGAAAGGTTTGGGGTGCCAGCTTGGACCGCGAAGGACGCCACACAGAATTAGTGAACAACCAATTGGTGAACCTCCCTAGCGTGATTCGAAATGACCTCGAGAAGGTAATGTCCGGCTCGAAGCTCGTAACAGATTTCTGTGCTGATTGAACCCATCACTTTTTCCACGCGCATTTCTCTACCACTTGAATCAAACAAGCGTAGAGTGTTCACTTGCGCAGAACCATCTAGCACAATGGTGAATCTCCCGTTGTTCGGATTGGGGAATACTTGTACAAGCGGCTTCTGTATCTCGAATCCGTGTGTTGAGCTACTTGCCAAGTTCGACTTATACCGGGTCACAATGAAGTCTGCTCCGCTACCCACCTGTGAGCCACCACACAAGACTATTTGGCCATCATCCTGAATCGCCATGGCGTTTGCACGTGATGAGCCCTGCCCATAAGAAGTTAGAACAACACCGGCAGTACCAAAGGAGTTGTCCAAGACCCCGTCCGGAAAGAGTCGAATCATGGCAATGTCAAAACCTGACGAACCCGCGACTAGGATCTTTCCATCATCCTGGGTTTTGATGGACCAAGCTTCATCAGAAACGTTCGATACGTTCCAAACCACAACACCATTATTCCCGAAACTGGAATCCAGGATCCCAGTCGAATTGTAACGCACGATTGCAATTGCTGTATCGCCACCGATAGCGGTCTGTCCACAAAGCAAGATTCTGCCATCGCCTTGAACAACCATTCCGTGAGAAAGGTCACCACCTGGTCCAAGGCTCGTTACGACCTTGCCTCCCGACCCAAATGAAGGATCTAACGATCCGTTCTCGGATAATCTTGCAAGTGCGAATTGTAAGTCAGAACCCTCATAAACGTAGCCGCCTAAAAGGATTTGACCGTCTTGAATCGATACGGATGTTGCTAGTGAGGTGTTTGATCCGAAATTGAACGTGACCTTACCCCCAACCCCAAAGGAGCCATCGAGCAATCCATTCTCCAGACATCGGACAACCGCTACTTGGTAGATTGAATTGAGGTAGGCCGTGCCTGCTACAACGATTTTGCCATCATCCTGCAACCCAATGGCATATGCAGCATCATTGTTCAAGGCGATATTGACTGTGACTTTCCCCCCTGTTCCGAAAGAATTATCCAAGGAGCCGTCTTGCATATATCGGACGATTGCAAAGTCTGTCCCAGAATTGATACTCGACAAGAAGGCATGTCCAGCAACAAGTATGCGACCGTTCGGCTGAATCGCAATCGATCTTGCTTGATCATCCAATGCACCAATAGGAGTAACAACTTTACCTGTTCCACCGAAGGAGAGATCCAAGAGGCCAGATGTTGTATATCGGGCAATGCCAAAGTCATTTGTTGTTGCACCGGTTCCGACAACACCTGCTATCAGAAGTCGACCATCACTCTGCAATGCAATGCCGAAGCCGAAGTCATCAAGACTACCCATATTGGTTGTAACTATTCCTCCGATGCCAAAGCTTGGGTCCAGTGTGCCATCGTTTTGTGCAAATGCAGTACATCGTGCCAACAGCGCAAATAGAGCGCAACATGCTAGCCGCATCGGCAGTGGAGAACTAGTTGAATGTTCCAATGAAATGTGCATCTCTGTGGTGGGTTCTATTCAATGCGACAAAGTAAGACTTGTGCAGGGTCTTCGGTGATCGCTCCCTTCCCGAAAACCTCCGCATGGTCTTCCGTCCACGGTGACCTGCGGCAAGGAAGTCGCGATCGGATCCGCGTTCGCCATGCCACACCTTTCCACCAAAGCATCCATCATTTCGATCCGCGATCCCTTGTCTCGCCGTGCACGGGTCGGTGCGAAGCGGCAAACCTTGCGGCCCATAGCCTCATACCCAATACCTCACCCAACCCCGTCCGCCCCGTCCACCCAGCCTTGAGCCCCAAAACCACCTAACCCAGCCATGAACCAAAGGGCCTTAGCCCAGCCTGCGAACAGCCATGGGCCAAAGGCCAAGAGCCAACCACCTACCCCAACCGTTCCTTCTGCTTTTCCAGCCGTTCCCTGGCCCATCGGGCACACGCATACTAAGCCGCCATCGCCGCCGTTGTTAAAGCAAATCCACAACGTCATGGCATCCACATCAGAGACCGGCAACGCCAAGAACGTCGCCAACTTCGAGGAGATCATCTCCTTCACCACGGGCTACGGCGCGCCGTACAACCCAGCCAAACCCGCCCTCACACTGGTCGGCCTCGCGGCCAAACACGCTGCCGCCGTCACCGCCCTTTCCGATGTCAACGCCGCCTTCGCGGTGTGGGTCACCACCGTCAACACGCGCGAAGCCATCTTCGATCCCTTCTCCGCATTTGTCACCCGCATCGGCAACGCCGTCCAGGCATCCGCCGTTCCGCCCGAGGTCATCGCCGATGTCCGCACCATCGTCCGGAAGCTCCAGGGCAGGCGCGCCAAACCCAAGGTCCAGGACGACCCCTCCACCCCCGAGGACGAAAGCGCGAGCAACATCTCCGCGTCCCAGTTCAGCTTCGATAGCCGCATCGAGAACTTCGACAAGCTCATCCAACTCCTCGCGGCACAAGCGGGCTACACGCCTAACGAAGCGGAACTCAAGGTCACCGGCTTGCAAACGCTTCACACAAGCATGAAGGCCGCCAACCTCGCCGTCACCAATGCCTACACCGCCCTCAGCAACGCACGCATCGTGCGCAACAAGGAACTCTACGATGCCATCACGGGCCTGGTCACCATCGCCCTCGAGGTCAAGGCCTACGTCAAGAGCCTCTTCGGTGTCAGCAGCATGGAGTACCAGGAGATCTCCGCCATCCAGTTCACCCGGCCATAGGGTCGGTTCCGGTTAAGCTTCCGGGTTTGTGCGCTAGGCTCCATGGTTGGTACGGTTCCGTGGTCGGTTCATGCGGCTTGCCATCGGGTTCGTACAGTTCCCTTCCCGGTTCATGAAGTAGGCCGCCGGGTTCTTGCAGGAAGCTTCCCGGTTCATGCAGCTAGCCTCCGGACTCATGCAGTACGCATCCGCGATGGTGCGGCTTGCCATCGGGTTCGTGCAGCCCGCTTCCCGGTTCGTGTGGTAGGCCGCCGGGTTCTTGCAGGATGCTTCCCGATTCATGCAGCTAGCCTTCGGACTCGTGCAGTACCCATCCGGGATGGTGCGGCTCGCCATCGGGTTCGTGCAGCCAGCTTTCCACTTCATGCGACTGGTCTCCGGATACGTGCGGGAAGCTTCCAAAGTCCGTGTAAGGTCTTCATTGATCGAAAACCTCCGCAGCGCTCTTCCGTCCTCGGAGACCGATCGGCAACGATGGTTTTGGTTCCGTAAGCGATGCAACGGAACTCGGGCAAGGGTGCGAACAGAACGACGATCTACTTTGGCGGGAAGTAGGCCGCTACCGTGAACGGACCCGTGATCATCGCTTCGCGCCGAAGGCTTGCCTACCCATGGCAGGGTCCGCGCAACTGCCTTGCGCACGGACCATCTATTGATCCAGATCAACAACGGAGGTTCGGAATGGCGGCTCGCGCCGCGAACGACACCCTTTCGCGACCCAAAGAACCGGACAACATGAAAAATGCAGGCTTGATCCTTGTGCTCCTTCTTTGTTCGCTTCAAGGATGTTCGTGGCAGGAGAATTTTGTGATCACCAATGAAACCGGATCGGACCTGGTTATAGAATATGAGGTTGACATACCGACAAGCGGCTTCGCCATCTTTGACGAACATCCCCTATATTACAAGCTCCGCCCGGATGGTGATGTGTACTGGAATGAAACGCATGAGGCCGTGGATCTCGATACGGCAAGGACCTTGGTCAAGGTCATACTACCTACAGGTCATGGCTTGATCATCGGGCGCTTGTCCAATGACGAATATTCGAGCTACGACCAGTACTTCATCAATGGAAGACATTTCAACCTGAAGGTGCTCAGGATCCATGGCGCGCATACGTTGACCGAGATACGACCAGCGACCTTCGATGATCACTTCACCAAGAAGAACCACCTGGTCATTTGCCGCATGAAGTGACCCGGGGCCATTGGAGCTCGGAATAGCGGTAAGCATCAACGCAGGAGATCCGGAGCAGGGGCGGGGTGTGGATCACGCGTGGGCGGAAACCCATTTCAGGACAGGTCAGGCTGCATCAACGGAAAAGGCCCCCTACCCCCCGATCGCTACCTTCGCCGCCCCTATGCCCACCGTCCGCCTGCACGACAAGGAATTCGAGCTCTTCATCCCGGAGAGCGAGGTACACGCGGCCATCGATAAGCTGGCGGGGGAATTGCGCGCCAAGTACCAAGGCAAGCGCCCGCTCTTCGTCGGGGTGCTCAACGGCGCGTTCTACTTCGCGGCCGAGCTGGTGAAACGCCTGGACATCGAGTGCGAGATCACCTTCGTGAAGGTGGCCAGCTACCACGGCACGCGTAGCACGGGCCGCGTGAGCGAGCTCATCGGCCTGAACGAGAAGCTGGAAGGCCGCCATGTGGTGGTGCTGGAGGACATCGTGGATACCGGTAACACCGTGCGCCACATCATGGATTCGCTGCTGGAGCACCATCCGGCCAGCGTGAGCATCGCTGCGCTGCTCTTCAAACCCGACGCCTACAAACAGGACATCCCCATAGAGCATGTGGCCGTCCGCATCCCGAACGATTTCGTGGTGGGCAGTGGCTTGGACCACGATGGTCTGGGGCGCAACCTGCCGGGCATTTATCGCATCATCAATACCCACGCATGAGCAAGTTGAACATCGTCCTCTTCGGTCCTCCGGGGGCTGGCAAGGGAACGCAGAGTGAATTCCTGATCGACAAATACAACCTCGTCCACCTGAGCACCGGCGACCTGTTGCGCGCGGAGATCAAGGCGGAGACCGAACTCGGCCTTGCCGCACGCGAACTGATGGATCAAGGAGAATTGGTGGCGGACCATATCGTGATCGGCATGATCCGCAACAAGATGGAAGCGTTCATCGATGCGGCCGGTTTCATCTTCGATGGCTTCCCGCGCACCGAGGCACAGGCCAAGGCGCTGGACGAGATGCTGAACGCGAAGAGCGAGCCCATCGTGGCCATGCTCTCCTTGGAAGTGCCCGACGAGGAATTGGTGAAGCGCCTGCTCGAACGCGGCAAGTCCAGCGGTCGTGTGGATGACCAGGACGAGGTGACCGCACGGAAGCGCATCAGCGTGTACGCGAAAGAGACCGCACCTCTGAAGGAGTACTACAAGGCCCAGGCGAAGTACAAGGCCATTGATGGCGTGGGTTCCATTGCGGACATCACCGGCCGATTGACGAAGGCGTTGGGATAAGCATATGTCCATGTATACATGTGACCATGTGGCCATCAACGCCGGAGCATATGGACACATGGCCACATGGACCCATGGCCACATGAGCGAATGAACTTCATCGACCACATCCGTATCGAATGTCGCAGCGGCAAAGGCGGCAAGGGCAGCGCGCACCTGCGGCGGGAGAAGTACATGCCCAAGGGCGGCCCCGATGGCGGCGACGGCGGTCGCGGTGGCGACATCATCGTGCGCGGCAACGCGCAGTTGTGGACGCTCCTGCACTTGCGTTACACCAAGCACGTGATCGCCGATGAAGGCGCCATGGGCACCAGTAACCAGAGCAGCGGCCTCAGCGCCAAGGACCAGTACATCGAACTGCCGTTGGGCACGGTGGTGAAGGACAACGAGACCGGCGAAGTGATCTGCGAGGTGATCGCGGATGGCGAGGAACACATCATCCTCAAGGGCGGTCGTGGTGGCTTGGGCAACCAGCACTTCAAGACGGCCACCAACCAGACGCCACGCTTCGCGCAACCCGGCGAACCCGGCCAGATCAAGTGGATGGTGATGGAGTTGAAGGTCCTGGCCGATGTCGGTCTCGTCGGCTTCCCGAACGCGGGCAAGAGCACCTTGCTCAGTGTGGTCTCGGCCGCCAAGCCGAAGATCGCGGACTATGCCTTCACCACGCTCACGCCGAACCTCGGCATCGTGTCCTACCACGACCACCGCAGCTTCGTCATGGCGGACATCCCGGGGATCATCGAAGGCGCGTACGAGGGCAAAGGCCTCGGTCTGCGTTTCCTCCGGCACATCGAACGGAACAGCGTGCTGCTCTTCCTCATCCCCGCCGACAGCGCCGACATCAAGAAAGAGTACGCCGTGCTGCTGAACGAGTTGAAGCAGTATTCACCGGAATTGCTGGACAAGGAGCGCTTGCTCGCCATCACGAAGTGCGATATGCTCGATGCCGGGATGATGAAGCAGATGAAGAAGGAGTTGCCGAAGGGTGTGGAGCATGTGATGATCAGCAGTGTGGCGCAGTTCGGCCTGGAGGAGTTGAAGGACAAGCTCTGGCACAGCCTGCACGGCCGCTTCCCCGCTGATCGCGTGGCATGAGCATCTGGCAACAACTCGACGCTTTCGATCGCTCGGCCTTCTTGGCCATCAATGGAACTTTCGCGCCATGGGCGGATGCCCTGATGCTCACACTGAGCAACATGGTGGTCTGGTTCCCGCTCTATGCCTTCCTGCTTTTCGTGATCCAACGCCGCCTCGGTTGGCGGGGCCTCGCGTGGGCCGTTCCCACCATCGCGCTGATGATCCTCTTCAGCGACAAGGGTTCCGTGTTGTTGTTCAAGGAAAGCGTGCAACGCTTGCGCCCGTGCTACGAACCGGCGCTTGCTGGATTGGTCCACCTGGTCCCGGAAGGTTGCGGCGGCCAATATGGATTCGTGTCCTCACACGCCGCCAACCACTTCGCCATCGCGGTCTTCATGATCGGGGTGTTGCGTGGAACACCCCGTTGGGCCGCACCGGCGCTGATCGGCTGGGCGACCTTGATCGCGTACAGCCGTGTGTACCTCGGGGTGCATTACCCGGGCGATGTCCTCGTGGGTGCGCTCTATGGTATCGGTATCGGTACGATCTTCACGTTCGTGTTCCGCCGTATCCAACAACGCTTCCTTTCCACATGACCACTTGGATCGCGATCTTCATTGGTGGTGGATTCGGCAGCGTGGCGCGCTTCGGCATCACCCGGTTCTTGCTCGCACTGAATGTGAAGAGCGTGTTCCCCTGGGCTACACTCGCGGCCAACATCATCGCGACGGCTGTGCTGGCCTGGTTGATCCTGCGCATGCAACACCACTTCGAAGGGCGCGATGCCATGAAGGCCTTTCTCGCCGTCGGGTTCTGTGGCGGCTTCAGCACCTTCAGCACCTTCAGCTACGAGAACTTCCTGTTGATCCGCGAAGGCATGCCGGGTTGGGCACTGTTGAACATCGCGGTGAACGTGGTCGCTTGCCTCGCCATCTTCTTCTTCGTTGCTCGCACCGCATGAAACGTGTCCTCCTCGTATTGCTCATCGGCCTCGCACTCACCACAAGCGCACAACAACGCACGTGGCAGGATCCGCCCAAGCTCGTGGTGGGTGTGATCGTGGACCAGATGCGTGTGGACTACATCTATCGCTATTGGGACAACTTCGGTACGGGAGGCTTCCGGCGCTTGATCAGCGAAGGCGCCTTCCTGCGCGATGCCCATTTCACCTACTTCCACACCAAGACCGCTGCGGGCCACGCGAGTGTTTACACCGGCAGCACACCGAGTGTTCACGGCATCATGGCGAACGATTGGTTCGACCTCGGATCCCGACGCATGGTCAATTGCGTCGGTGACACCACGGTGCAGGGCGTGGGATCACCAACCGCGCGCAGTTCGCCGCATCGGCTGCTCGCCACCACCTTGGCCGATGAGATCGAACGACGCACGGACGGAGAGGGACACACCATCGGCATCTCGCGCAAGGACCGCGCGGCCATCCTGCCCATCGGTCGTACCGGTGATGCCGCCTATTGGATGAACATGGCCACCGGCGACTTCGTGACGAGCAGCTGGTATGGATCGAAGGAATTGGCACCGTGGGTGAGTGCGTTCAATGCCAAAGGGCTTGCGGCGAAGTACATGGAGGAGACCTGGAAGCCACTGCTGCCGATCGAACGATACCATCAGGCACTGCCGGACGACAACCCGTATGAAACACCGCTGTATCCGGGAACGCGACCGGCCTTCCCATACGCGTTCGGTGAATGGCGCAAGGCTGGCGCGAGCATGGAGTATTTCCAGTATTCCCCGTGGTGCAACACCTTGCTCACCGACATGGCCGTCGCCGCAATGGAAGCGGAGGAATTGGGCAAGGATGATCATACCGATCTGTTGGCGATCAGCTACAGCAGCCCGGATGACCTGGGCCATGAGTTGGGACTGCGCGCGATCGAGATGGAGGATATGTACCTCCGGTTGGATCGGGAGATCGCACGCTTGTTGAACGAACTCGACACCCGCGTCGGTCCCGGCAATTACACCCTGTTCCTCACTGCGGATCACGGCGCGGTGGATGTCCCCGAGTACCTGAAGGACCTGAAGGGGAGCGGAGGTTTCGTGCCCTCCGATTCCCTGCTCGCCTTTGTGGAGGCACGGGCGAAGAAGGCGGGCTTGGTGGATGCGAACGGCGGGTCCCTGATCGAGCGGAAGTCCGGCGGCCAGTTGTATCTCCGGGACCGCAAGGCGACCTCCGCACGGGTGGCTAGTGAATTCGCACGGATCCTCATGGAGCATCCGGCCGTGGCCTTCGCGATCCCGGTCGCGGAGATCCTCCAACGGCTGTCCGGTGATCCGCGTACCGATCGCTTGCGCAACAGCGTGATGCCCCAACGCAGTGGCGAGGTCATCTACCAATTGCATCCGGGCTACTCCGAGTTGTATCCGGGTGGGCCGCACAGCGGTACCGAGCACAGCACGGGTTGGAATTATGACACGCATGTGCCCGTGATCTTCTTCGGCAAAGGCATCGTGCCCGGTGAAGTGGTGCGTCGAACCACCATCGCGGACATCGTGCCTACCATGTGCATGATCATCGGCTGCGCACTGCCGGACGGGGCCGTTGGTGAAGCGGTGCCCGAAGTGATCGCGCACTAGTCGCACGTTTTCCACATCCGCTGTTGATGATCGGGTGCTTCAACGCGCCTTCCGCCACAATGGGGAAGGGTACTTTTCGGCATGCTACGTTGGGATGCCCCTGCCTTCGGCCCGCCCTTCGAATTGTGGCGTGAGGAAGGCATCCTGCATTTGGTGTTGGCACCCGGTGCACAGTTGCGGACCAGCGATATGAAGGAGTTGATCCGCTTGATCGCCGCCATGGATCGTGGTGGCCGCACACCGGTCATGATCGATCACGCGACGGGCGTTGTAGTGCCCGATGACGCACGCCGGTTGCTCACGCGCGTGTGCAGCGCGCAAGGACATCCCATCGCGGTGTACACCACCGATGCGCTCTGCCGCAAACAGTTGGAGGTCTTCCGCTTGGTGGATCGCCCGAGGTTCCCCTTCCGGATCTTCGGCCAGCGTGATGAGGCTTGGCGCTGGATCCGCGAACGCAAACAGCTGGCTTCCATGGAACGCGATGCCCGATCCTCCGGTTAGGCTCATGCGGATCGGGACCCACATACTCTGCATCGCACTGCTGGCCTGTACCTCGGCACAGGCGCAGGACCTGGAACTGGTAGGTACGAGCGCGACCCACGATGTGATCGTGGAAGCCGTGCGACCCGAAGCCCGCGAGGATGGCCCGGTGTTCCGTGCGATCTGGCGCAATGTCCCGAACGGCGCCGCAGAATTCGAGTTGCTGCGTACGAATGCCGCGCCCGACAAAGTCTCCGTCATGTTGGATCGCTTGATCGAAGCAGGGATCGGCGCCTACCTCGACGCCCGTGTCCACTTCACCCGCGAAGGGGTGAAGGCCGATGTGAGTGCTGCGGCGATGGTCCACGACCTCAACGGCATGATGGCCGCTTGCGTGGATGCCTTGGGTGTGGATGTGGCCTTCGCGGGATTGTCCGCCTCGACCGCACAGCAGCTCGATCGGTTGGTGCGCATCGATTGGAGCCAAGCGCGTTTCGGCGTGGATGGTGGTGCGGAGCAGGACAAGTACCTCGCGATCTACTACTACGTCCGCAGCCAGCGGCAGGAACTGGAGCGGCAGGTGCGCGCCGACCTGCTGCCATTCGCCGCTGTGGCCACCACCGGTCCCGGGATCGCTTCACCGGGCACCACGGTGCGGATCAATTCCTCCTGCGGCACCGTGTTCGACGAGCAGAACTTCCTCTGTGCGCTGGACCTCCAGCTCGCGGATACCGGAGGCGGTGTACCCGACCCGGAATTGGGCGCGCGGATCATCCGGGCCATGGCCGAACGGGAAGTCCCGCCACCATCTCCGCCGATCGGGGAGGAAGTGAAAGTGCGCAAACGCGACCGTTGGTTGAAGCAGGAGTTCGATGCGATCAACCAGCGGATCGACAAGATGGACCAACGCAAGGAGCTCTGGGAATTGCGCGATCGCATGGATGACATCGAGGACCGATTGACCGGGGTGGAGCTGGATGTGCGCGAAGTGAAGGACCGTGCTCCAGGCGAGTCGGAGAACCCCATGGCGCGCCTGAGTGAACTGGCCGGTCGCAACATCGCCGTACGCTTCGAGCGGAACAGCACGGCGTTGGAGCCCGATCAGCGCGTGTTGCTCAACGAGGTCTTCGAGCAGTTGGCACGTGCCACGGGAGAGAAGGTGCTCATCACCGGCTACACCGACCGCAGCGGCGATGCCGCCACGAACCTCTGGTTGAGCGAGCAGCGCGCGAAGGCCGTGCGCAACTACCTCATGCAACGGGGCATCGGTCCGGAGCGATTGCTGGTGAACTACTACGGTGACAGCAAGAGCATGGGACGCGATCCCGACGAGCGCCGCGTGGAGATCGAGTGGATCAAGTGATCAGGTTCGATCCTGATCCTCGGGCGCATCATCGGGCACGGTGATCCCTGGATCCGGCAGTCCGCGCTTCATCCGGAAGAGGACCTCGAAGGTGACGCCACCCTGATCAAGAACGTGGAAGCTGCCATCGAGCTGGTCGGCGAGTGCTTCCACGATCTCCAATCCCAATTTCCCCGGACCCGTCTTGTAGCCATCGCGGAGCGCAACCCCGTTGTTGCGGACCACCAGCCGGTGCAGATCACCCTCCACGGTGCTGGTGATCACATCCACATGACCTCCTGTGGCGTACGGGAACGCATGCCGGAATGCATTGTCCACCAGTTCACAGACGATGATCCCCAATTCGATGGCCGTATCCTGGTCGCACTTCAGTCCGCCGGATTCCACGGCCACGCTCACGGTATTCTTCCGCTCCGGGTTCAACTCCATTAGCGCTTCCACCAGTTGGGTGAGGAAGAGCTTGAGGTCCACGTTGCGGAGGTCGGCCAGCCCGTACAACTTGTGGTGTACCAACGCGATGGTGTCGATACGGCGTTTGCCACGGAGGAATTCGTCACGCGCAGGTCCGTCCTCCTGCGTGGCGGCTTGCAGGTTCAACAAGCTGCTCACCACTTGCAGGTTGTTCTTCACCCGGTGGTGGACCTCACGACCCAATACGTCACGTTCGCCCAAGGCCTTTTCGAGCTTCCGTGTGAGTTGCCGGTCGTGCTTTTCCAATTTCCGCACCTGCGCACGGCGCACCCCGCCGCGCCACCACAACAGGAGCAACAGCACGGCGATCACCGCGATCACGCTCACCGCGATCCAATGTTGGGTGCGTTCCGGCGCGGTCCATCCGATCAACGACGTCGTATCGATCACCAGACACGCATGCAGGTTGAGCCCGTTGAGCAGGTAGGACTCCACCTGCACCGCGTGGTGGCCCGATGCCAGGTCGAAGAAGCGCGTCGCCGGATCGGCAAGCCATTTCATTCGGGCCTCTGCCAATGCCGCGATCATCGGGTCGTCGGTCCCATTCCTGTTGTCGAAAACGATGCGTCCATCGTTGGTGAGCAGCAGTAGTCCGTGTTCTGCCGTGGAAGAGGCCCGCGAATCGAGGGTGTTCGAACGGTCCGGCTGCACATCGAACATCAGTACGCGGAAGGGATCATTGATCCGGTGACTTCGCACCACCGTGGAGACCTGTAGCACCGTGCTGCCCGTATCCGCGGATTCGCGCATGCTCCAAGCGGGACCGTCCTGCGCATTCTCCAAGGCCTTCCCGAACCACGTGCGTTGGCGTGGATCATAACTCGCATCCCATGACCACGGAGCGACCACGGTATCCATCGTGCCATCCGCACTCAACCGGAAGGCCTGCGGCAACGAGTCCTTGCTGCCTTCGTGTGTGAGGACAAGGAAGAAGGTGCTGTCCGTGCGGAATAGCGCGGACTCATTCCCACGTTCGTCCGCCAAGCGGATGGAACGGATCGGCCAATGCGAGTTCAGCAACGCATCCCACCGGTCCTGCACCGATGCGATCGCGAAGGTGTCCACACGCGGGATCGCGGCAGCCTCTTCAAGCAGGTCCTCGTTCCATTCATGGAACATGGCATCCAGCCGGACGTGGAGCATCTGCTGGGTGCGGACCAACGCGAGGGTAGTGATCTCGTTCTGCCGCAAGCGCAACCAGACTTCCTGACGTGCCAGCAGGATACCCGCGCCGATCATCACCAACAACAGGGCGATGGGCAGGATGCGATCGATGGCTCGTGATCGGATCATGGGCAACCCTGTTCCGTGGCCGTGGTGCGTGTCACGTCGATCTCCGCGCTACCGTCCTTGATCTGTTCGGTGGTCACGCGCTGCGGAATGAAATAGATGCCGTTCAGCTTTCCGACCATCAACTTCCCCACGGGCAAGCAGGTGTCGGCCTCGAAGGTCTCCACGGTCCGTCCTTGATAGTACAGGTCGATCGCGAGTTCCACATGCTTGTCCGTGGTGCCGGTGTTCTTCATCCGCAGCAACAACTCACTGGGTTTTCCTGTTGGATGGCTCCAAGCGTA
This sequence comes from Flavobacteriales bacterium, assembly GCA_016721005.1. Classification (GTDB taxonomy): domain Bacteria; phylum Bacteroidota; class Bacteroidia; order Flavobacteriales_F; family PHOS-HE28; genus PHOS-HE28. The sequence continues at coordinate 629,658 of JADKJM010000016.1, read as the reverse complement.
GGCGATCTCCACGCCGTCATGTGTGCCTTTGGGAACGTAGTGCGGCATCGCGCAGGATGCCAGCAAGAGGATCGGGAAAAGAACGGAGGCTTTCATGCTGGAATACGCTGCAAGGCTTGGATGGTCCGCGTCAGCTCCTCGTCGTTGAAGTCAAGGTGCGTGACCATGCGGATCTGGTGCGGGCCGATGGCCATGGCAAGAATACCGTGCTCCTTCAGCTTCATGCAGAAGGCGGACGCGTTCTGTAATATGGAGAAGATGACTATGTTGGTTTCCACAGGCATCATCTCCGTTAGGTCGGGGCGCTGCTGAAGGGCTTCGCCCAACGCGCGTGCGCGTGCATGATCATCCTTCAACCGTTCCACGTGGTGATCCAGCGCGTAAAGTCCAGCTGCGGCAGGATCCCTCTTTGGCGCATACCGCCACCCAAGCGTTTGCGCACGCGCCGCGCCCGGGCGATCATATCGGCGGTGCCGATGAGGACGGAACCGACCGGTGCTCCCAACCCTTTGCTCAGGCAGATCGAGATCGTATCGAACCACTCGCCCCAGGACTCGGGATGTTCACCTGTTGTGGCAAGCGCATTGAAGATCCGGGCCCCATCCATGTGAAGCGCCAATCCGTGCTTTCGGCATACGGTGGCGATCCGATCGACCTCTTTCAGATCCCACACTGCACCACCACCCCGGTTGCATGTGTTCTCGATGTTCACCAAGCTGGTGTTCGCCAGCCATTGCGCTTCGCGCGCGTTGATCGAGGCTTCCACCTGTTCCGCAGTGAACCGCCCACGATCCGTCTCGAGCAGTTTCACGCTGCATCCGCTGGTCGCCATGGTCCCGCCGCCTTCGTACCGGTAGATGTGTGCGCCTTCATCGCAGATCACCTCATCGCCGGGTCGCGTATGGATGTTCACCGCGATCTGGTTCGCCATGGTGCCGCTGGGGCAGAACATACCGGCTTCCTTTCCGAATAGCGTGGACAGGCGCCGCTCAAGCGCGATCACCGTCGGGTCCTCGCCGAAGACATCATCACCCAGTTCCGCGCGCAGCATGGCTTCGCGCATGGCGGGGGTGGGCCGCGTAACGGTATCGGAACGGAGGTCGATCGGCACGCGCCCAAGATAATGGGGTCAGCGCACCACAACAGGATCTCAGTGCAGGTGTTTGTGCAGTTCGATCAGCAGCGGCAGTTCCGCCTTGCCCACACCGTGGAAGGCATGCGCCACGGCATCCGCACAACGATAGATCAATTCCTTTCGCTTCGCGGACAGGTCCGCCTTGTGGCGCGACATGTAGGCGATGAAGGAATCGAAGGCGCCATCCACATCGGCACCGCGATCGGCCAGCACATCGAACTCGAACTCCGTGATGAACGCCTGATCCGTTCCGAAGTGATCCGTGGTCACTTCTTGCGGGACCAATTGCTCGGCCACCACCTTCTTCAACACCGCCACCTCCTTGGCGGCGATCCTTCCATCCGCAGCAGCGATGGCATACAACAAGCGACCGAGTTCCTTGTAGAATAGTTGAGCTTCCATGATGACCCGAAGTTCGGCATCACGGAGGGGAACTTCAACTGATCAAGATCATTTCTTCCGGCAGATGAGCACACCATCACGGATGGGCACCATCACCTGCTCCACACGCGGATCCTCGTTCACCTTGCGGCTGTAGGCCGCAAGCGCTGCGGTGGCCTCGTCCTGTTCCGCCTTCGGCAACAACACTTTTCCGCTCCAGAGCACATTGTCCGCAACGATCAGTCCACCGGGTCGCACCTTATCGATCACGGCATCGAAGTAGTTGGAATAGTTCTGTTTGTCCGCATCGATGAACACCAGATCGAACGGCGCGGGGATCGTGGGTATCACCTCCAACGCAGAACGGTGATACATGGTGATGCGGTCCAGCATTCCGGCCTTCTCGATGTAGCGGTGGACCATTTCCGGTAAGTAGGGGTCGATGTCGATCGTGTGCAACATGCCGTCCGGTGCCAAGCCTTCCGCAAGGCACAACGCGCTATAACCAGTGAAGGTGCCGATCTCCACGATCGTGCGCGGTTGCACCAGATGACTGAGCATGCTGAGAAAGCGTCCTTGCAGATGCCCGCTGATCATCATGGGCATGTGTACCTTCTCGTGGGTCTCGGCGGTGAGTTCCTTCAAGTACCAAGGTTCTTCACCACTATGCGTTTCGCAGTAGGCGTCGAGTGCGGGGTCGATGAATTGCATCAGGGGAGTTTGAAAAAGCGACCGGTCCTGATCCGATCCGAGGATCGCAAACGGATCACATAGGAACCAGCCGCGAGTGCTTCGATGTTCAAGGATCCGTTGGCAGGTAGTGATCGCTCCGCTACTAGTTGTCCGCTCGCATCGAAGATCGTGATGCGAGAACCAGTGAAGCTCGGGTCTGTGATAATCTGGATCAGATCGTTCGCAGGGTTGGGAAAGATCGAGAGTGATGTCGATGAGATCTCTGGAATACCGAGATACCCGACATTCAAGGACCACCAATCATTGTGACGTTGCAGGTCTTCACTTAGACCGGTTCCGAAGTAGATGCGCTGTCCGAATTGGTCGCGGCCCGCTACGCCACCCCGTCTGCCCCCGCTGCTAAAGGTCGGGATGAGTGAATTGCCGAACTGTCCTAAGAGTACATCGTCCAAGAATTCGTTGTTGTTGGTCGCTCCGCGGATCAAAAATGGGGCGCTTGTTCCCAAATAATCCAGCCCGAGAGCGACCTTGGCCTCGTACCTAGGCTGTGCGAGACTATCGTATTCCAGGAACCAGGTCTCAAAGGGAGGCTCGAAATACGACCAGACATCGCGCAAGCCATTGAAGTTCTGGTCCGCACCGCCGAACACTTGGTTACTGTAACCAGTCGCGGCGCCCATCGCGCGATGTCGTGGGACGCTGGGTAAGCTGATCCTCTGTGACCATATATCGGCCCCTGGGTCATATGACCACAATTCGTTTGTAGGAACACCGGAAGCCAACATGCCCGTGACGATGTAACACTGGGCGCTGGATCCAGTATTGCTCCAGCCCACGCACGCGAATCGGGGTTCTGCGGGAAGTGACATGCGCTGCGTCCATTGGTCGTTCAAGGGATCGTATTCCCAGAGTTCGTTAAGGGCGCCGTTCGAGTCAACTCCTCCGAACAGGTAGCCCTTTCCCGCCATTCCATCTATGAAGGTGGTACAGTACTGCCGTGGAGTGGCAGGCAGCCCCGCGATGACGCTCCAAGTCTCCGTTTGGGTATCGAACGCATACCAGTCGTTGGTTAATCCCCAGCCCACCTCCAGTCCGGTGCCGACGTATATGACCCCGTTGATGCTGAACGATGCCGCATCATCCCGTGCCGTCCCCGGAAAATCCGGCAACTGTTGCCACGATTGGGCCGACACAAAAGCAGGAATACTCAACAGGGAGACGACCCATGCGTGCCTCATGTCCCAAAGGTATCCGGGAAGTAGGCGGGGTGGTCCCGTGTACGCTTTCTCTGTTACCAGGCAGATCGGATCGCACCAACCGGGTGGATAAGTTGGCGGAAGGGCGACACGCTGCTGGTCGCGCACCGCTCGCTCTGCTGAACCATCCGCGCTTCGACCGATCACTTCAGCACCACCACCCGCACAGGGAACTGCTCCAGACCAACGATCCGGATCGAATGCACGCCGGAACGGGGGAAGTCGATGCGGATCCTTCCATGGCTCACGGCCGTCGTGCTTACCGCGACCGGTCTGCCCAATTCATCCGTGATCCACACATCACGCGGTGAAATGGTGAACGGCGCGTCGATCGTGACGGCCTGCGTTGTGGGGTTCGGATGGACGCGGATCGGCGAATGCTGTGCGTTCGCAATGCTCAGGTCATCATCCCGCACCAATTCCCAGATCACCAGCCGGCCATTGCCTTGGTCGGACAGGTACGTGAGGCTGTCCTGGAAACTGTTGCTCCCGATCAATTGTGCAGCTGTCGGCACGAGCACATCACCGTTGGCATAGTCGCTCATGGTCAACTCGAAGCGCGTGGCCGTGCCGGTGGACCAAGGCAGGCTGTTGATCGATACGGTGATCGTGCCGGTGCTTCCGTTGGGATCATCCGCAGGGACCACCACGTACAGCGTGTCCTGATCGAGCGTGCTGCACGCCAACGCCGTGTATGGTGCGTCCACCAGCGTGTGCAATCGTTCCGTAGCGCCGAGGATGAGGTTCATCGCCATGTACGCGAATGCTGCGGGTTTGGCGCTGAAGGTGGGCTTGGCGTAGAACATGCCCAGGCAGCAGGTCGCGGCTGTGGTATCGTTGTCCGACAGGCTCGCCGCATGCGCGAAGGTGATCTCCGCATCCTGCATGGCGATGATCGCCTTGATGCGGTCCAAACCGTAATCCAAACTGTTCCAACCCGCCGAGCCGAAGCCCGGGTCGAGCATGCCCCATTCGCCATTCACCAACTGCGCATCGGGTACGTAGGTATCCCGCCAAGTGCGCGCGATCTCCGTCTTGGCAGGATCGTACCCGCCACCCACATTCGCGTAGGGATGAAAGGACAGGAAGTCCATACGCGTGCCTTCCTGCTGCACGGTGCTCAGGAACTGCACGGGGAAGAGATTCAGGAAGCTCTGCATCGCGAAGGAGCAGCAACCCAACTTGATGTACGGCGAGAGCAACGGATCGGCCGCCACCTCGGCGACGATCGCGGCGTACATCGCGTGGAGCTGTATGGCGTCCCCATCCCAGAAGGGCGACAGGCCCGGGAACTGATCCGGCTCGTTCCATGCCTCGAACCAGATGACGTTGCGCGTGATGTGCAAGTGCTTGATCAGTTGGTACACGGCGCGTCCGTACACGGCGTTGTCCGCTGGCGGTGCGGTGCGGATCGCGTTGTCCCAACTGAAGATGTGGCACGGCACGGGCCAGCCCACGCAGCCGAAATAGGTCGGCGTTTGCACGCTGCTCAGGTCGAAGGGCATCGCGGCGAACTCCACAAAGGGCTCGGCACCGAAGGCCTGCACCACGTCCACCAGCGAATCGACGTAGGTGAAGTCGAAGTTCGATAGGTCGTTCACGCCCGCCATCGTGTTCGGGCCGTGGTACCACTCGGTCCACGAGCTGCGGAGGACGGCCGTGTCCGTGGAATAGAAGTCGGCGCTCGGCGGATCGTCATAGCGCCCGGTGGATACCCGGATGCTACGCGGCTTCAACGCGTTCATCAAGGGAGCAAAGCCCGGATCATCGATGTACAACTCCTTTGGCCCGCTCACCGTTGGATTGCCGCCCGCGCCATGCAGCAACTGCACATCGTAATGATCGCCCCACAAGGGGTTCACCACGCCGATCACATTCGCGGCGTCCACGTCCACATGGATCTGCCCATGGCCTGCGATGGGCAACGTGAGCGCAAAGACGATCCAGAGCAGTGAGCGCATGGCCCGTGCAAGGTATCCCTCAAGCGTCGGTCGCTATTGTCCGACCCGCAGGCGTCGAGGAAGAGTTGAACGAACTAAACAAACCTGAGTAAGGAATGTCGAGTAAATGCTGCGGTGGGTTCAGGTGATGCCCAGATGACCAAGAGCTAACCGGATCTCCTCGAAGCGCTCTTCAGCAACCCCTGATGTACCGAGGGTGAAGGGCCAATTGCGCCTCTGGAAGAGTGCTGATGTTCGGGTGAAATGTTGAAAAGTGGAACGGTCCATTTCGAAGGCCGGGATGCTATCTTGTTCGGAGCTGAGTTGACAAGAAACACGTCGCTATGGACAGGGAACGGATCGAGGCACTCTTCAATCGATTCGAGGATGCGTGCTACATCCACGAAGGTGTGGAATGCTGGAGCGCGCGGGAACTTCAGGAGATACTGGGGTATGCACGATGGGAGAACTTCAAGGTGGCTCTCGGTCGTGCCCGAAAGGCCTGCGAAGGCAGTGGGGCCGGGATTATGGACCATTTTCGTGATGTCACGAAAATGGTCCCGTTAGGCAGTGGTTCGGAGCGACCTGTCGAGGATGTGGCCCTCACCCGCTACGCGTGCTACTTGATCGCCCAGAACGGTGATCCAAACAAGCCCGAGATCGCCTTCGCACAAACCTACTTCGCGGTGCAGACCCGCAGGCAGGAATTGATCGAACGGCGCATGCTGGATGTGGCCCGTGTATCGGCCCGGGAGAAGTTGACGAAGTCCGAGAAGAAATTGTCGGGCATCATCTACGAGCGTGGGGTGGATGAGCGCGGCTTCGGTGCGATCCGATCGAAAGGCGATCAAGCGCTCTTCGGCGGCTTTTCGACCGGCGATATGAAGCGAAAGCTCGGCGTGCCGGACAGCAGGCCGCTGGCTGACTTCTTACCCACGCTCACCATCAAAGCCAAGGACTTCGCCTCAGAACTCACCGGCCATAATGTGGTAGATAAGGACCTGAAGGGTGAAGCGCCCATCACCAAGGAGCATGTGGACAACAATGCTGCTGTGCGCAAGATGCTTGCGGAACGCGGGGTGAAGCCGGAGGCGCTGTCGCCTGCAGAGGATCTGAAGAAGGTGCAGCGGAGGTTGGCGGCGGAGGAGAAGAAGTTGGTGAGGGCGGGGAAGAAATCGAGAAGCGATGGCTAAGGAGAAGGTTGTCGGAACCTGCCGACTGTGTTTGACCCCGCAGGTGGAACTTCAGAACTCCCACATTGTTCCGGAGTTTCTTTATACGAGGATCTATGACGTCAGGGGGCGATTCCAAGTCTTCACTGATCCAGGGGACAGACCAGGCCTCGAGCAGAAAGGATTCCGTGAACCCCTTTTATGCAAAGAATGTGAGGTGAAATTCAGCCTTTGGGAGAAGTACGTGAAGGAGTTGCTCTTTGATCGCGCGCCAGCGGGTATCGACTGCGGTGACCGGATGGAGTATCCAGGGGTTGACTATGCCAAGTTCAAGTTGTTCCAGATGTCTTTGATCTGGAGGATGGGCGCGACTTCGTTGGAGCGATTCAGCAACGTGAATATGGGAGGCGCTCACTTGGAATGCCTTCGTGATATGTTGGATCGATCCGACCCTGGAGAACCTTATGAATATGGCTGCTGGTTGGGAGCTATTTCTTCGCGCATACATGAGCTTGGTCAGGTGATGATGGCACCGATAAGGGTTCGGAAGAAGGTGCTGGACCACACCTGTTATCAAGCTCTGCTCGGAGGTGTCTTCTGGAACTTCTTTGTTTCGAGTCACATGGAAAAGTTCCCATACCCAGGCCTCTTCATTTCGAAACAGGATGTACTTGGTATTTGGAAAGAAGGCATGAAAGCATCGCAAGCCGTGGACCACCGAGCTGAACAGATCAAGCGTAGGAATGCAGCTCATCTGCGATCGCCGTGAACACTTTGGAGAGAGCCAAGGGACTCAGTAAGGGTACTTCCCCTCCGCGATCATCTTCTTCGCCACCGCTTTCCGCAACTCCGCCGTGTTCAGGTTCGTGCTCTTGCAGAAACGCTTCGCGCCCATCAGCATCGCGCGCTGCTCGTCGCCATCGGCGAAGTTGTTCACGGCCTCCTTGGCGTACTTGTGGATGCGATCGGCCGCGTCGTGGATGTACAGTTGTGTCATGGCGATCTGCTCTGTCATTCCGGGCCCCTCCCGCAGTACTGCGGGACCGGGATCGCGCATACCCGCCAACTTCAACGTCCGCAAAAGCGTGCTTTCCGCGAGGTAGGTATCGATCACCATGTCCGCGATGTGCATCAGCGTCTCTTGGTGCTTCGCCAACTCAAGGCCCAGCTTCTGCGCGGCGCCACCGGCCACCATCAGCACAGCCTTCTTGAAGTTCGCCACCATGCGCTTCTCGTCGCCGAGGAGTGAATCGTCAGGCTCCGGCATGTCGGGAATGCCCATCAGTTCCGCCGCAACTTTCTGGGCAGGGCCCATCAGATCCAACTGGCCTTTCAGTGCGCGCTTCAACAGCATGTCCACGGTGAGCATGCGGTTGATCTCGTTCGTTCCCTCGAAGATCCGGTTGATGCGGCTATCGCGGTACGCGCGCTCCACAGGGCTCTCGGCGCTGTAGCCCATGCCGCCATAGATCTGCACGCCTTCATCGCACACGTAGTCCAAGCATTCGCTACCGGCCACTTTCAAGATCGCTGCTTCCGCGGCGTATTGCTCCACGCCCTTCAGCAAAGCCTTCGCGTGATCCGCGCCACCGGCCTCCAGCGCTTCGATGGCATTCTCCATATCCTGACTGCAGCGGTAGGTGGCGCTTTCCACCACGTAGCAATAGGTCGCCTGGTCGGCGAGCTTTTGGCGGATCGCACCGAACGAGCTGATCGGCCTACCGAATTGCAAACGCTCGTTCGCATACTTCACGCTCTCGCTCACCACGGCCTTCGCCCCGCCCAGCGCCGCACCTGCCAGCTTGATGCGGCCGATGTTCAGGATGTTCACGGCGATCTTGAAACCGTTGCCACGCTCGCTCAGCAAATTCTCCACCGGCACCTTGCAATCATTGAAGAACACCTGGCGCGTGCTGCTGCCCTTGATCCCCATCTTCTTCTCCTCCGGGTTCAGCGTGATCCCACCGAAATCCTTCTCCACGATGAATGCGCTCAGGTTCTCATCATCATCGATCTTGGCGAAGACGGTGAAGATGTCCGCGAAACCACCGTTGGTGATCCACATCTTCTGGCCGTTCAGGAGGTAGTGCTGGCCATCGGGCGTCAACACGGCTTTCGTCTTACCGCTGTTGGCATCGCTACCCGCGCTTGGTTCAGTGAGGCAGTAGCAGGCCTTCCATTCACCGCTGGCCAGTTTCGGGACGTACTTCTTGCGCTGCGCCTCGTTGCCGTAGTACAGGATCGGTAAGGTGCCGATCCCTGTATGAGCCGCGATGGCTACGCTGAAGCTGTGGCCTGCACCGGTGCGTTCAGTGGCCAGCATCGTCGTCACGAAGTCCTTGCCGAAGCCGCCCAGGTCCTCGGGCACGCTTATCCCGAGCAGGCCCAGTTCGCCCGCCTTCACAAGCAGGCTCACCATCAGCCCTTCCTCCTGTTGGTCGATGCGTTCCACGTTCGGCCACACCTCTTGCGCAAGGAAATCCACGCAGGTCTGCGCGATCATGCGCTGCTCCTCGTTGAATTCCTCTGGAATGAAAATGTCCTGCGGTGCGCTCTCGCGGATCAGGAATTCGCCGCCTTGAAGGGCCTTCTTTGTTTCGGTGCTCATGGTGTGGATCAGATGATCAGAAGATCAGACGATCAGATGATCGAATGCCTGCTGAGGGTTGAACGAACTTGTATGTGAAAGGGTTGGTCAGAGGAATTCCTACTTCTTCTTTGATGTTTTCAACGCCGGCTTCTTCTTCATTGGTGGGAAGAAGTTACTGCCGGAGATCACCGATCGCCCGGTCTTCTGCTCCAACTCCAGTCGCGCCTTCTTCGCGATGCCGCCGCCTTTTCGCGCGGCCACCTTGTTCTTCGGCATGCCCGTGGCCTGGTCGCTCTCGGCGATCTGTCGTGTGCTCAGTTCCGCCAGTGCCGTGAAGATCAGCCCGGCCTCGGTCTCGTTGGGGCGGGAAATTTCCCGCCCGTACAAAACCTGGGTCTTCAGGCCTTTGATGTTCTTGTGGTCCTTCACCGTAACGCCACTCCACTCCTGGTGGATGATGTTCGTGAGGATCGCGAACTCTTCGCCTTCCTTGATCTCGTGTTCCTTCCAGTAATCGGTGAGCTTGTTTCTTGTCTCCTGGCCCATCATGCGCTGCTGGATCCATTTCTCGCTGCGGCCGTGCTTGCGCCAGAGATCCCGTGCGCGGTCCAGACCGAGGCTGGGGTCGGCCATCTCTTGCATGCGCTCGTAGCCCACCTTCGCCAGCCAGAGTTTGATGGGCTCAGCCTTCGGGCTGGGCACGGACTGGACCAGTCGCAGAAGCGTCTGAGCTTTGGCTACGTCCGTCTCGCGCATCTTGCCGTCCTCGGCGGGCAATTTCAACCGGTTACAATCTGTAACCAGTTGACTTCCCTCTTGGGCCAGCCGGTGCTTCAGCACCTTCCAGTAGTTGCGGGCGGCTTGGTGGTCGGGCTGCTCGGTCAATGCAGCAACAATGTCGATCACCGAGAACCACCACGTCTCCGTGGCATCATCATAGAGCCGACGGATCTGGTGTTGCTCGAAGAGTGTGGCGGAGGGTAGCAGGGTGCTCATGGGTTCAGCGGGCGACGGTTTCTTCGTCAACGCGCATTGGACAACATACGCCAGTGATGTGCCCTTTCCAGCGCACCGGGAAGCCTTCGTTCAGGCAGGACTTGGTGGTGGGGGCGGGGGGCATGAGTTCCATCTGCAATCAAGCGGTAGTCGAATCTGGTTTCGGTCCTAGCCACAATCTCCGGACGGCGAGAAGCACAAGAGCAACGAGCGCCGGAGGAATCAAGTTCCGCAGGACATTGACTGGTTCGATGCGCACTTGCGCGATGCCATGAGTGAGTTGGGTATCGATCGTGATTGGTTGAATTGGAAACCCCAGTCTGACACGAGTCCATTCCGTAGAATCTGTTAAGCCTCCAATGCGGAATTGCCAGTCATAGGACTTCTCCCCACCGCGTCGCTGATTGGAATATGTCCAGAGTGATGATTGGTAGGTGTGTTCCATCGAAGAGAACCACGGGAAGAACATGGTAACACAGAAGAGTATGATGAGTGTGCGCTTCATGCTACGTCAACGCATGCGACTGAATTGTCGTGCCCAACGTGATCCTGCATTTCGCGTGAGCGATTGAAGCGGAAAGCCCACAGCGCGGTAATCCGCGCGAGGACTTGCAGCGGAAAGCGCGACGGCGAGTCTTGCGAGCCGACACGCCCCAACCACTATCACGCTTCTGCTTCATCAATTCAACAACTCAAACACACTCGCCGCCCCCTGCCCGGTCCCCACGCACATCGTCACCACGCCGTACTTCTGCTTCCTGCGCCGCATCTCGTTGAAGAGCTGCACGCTCAGCTTCGTGCCGGTGCAGCCCAGCGGATGCCCCAGCGCGATCGCGCCGCCGTTCACGTTCACGATGCTCGGGTCCAGGCCCAGCTCGCGGATCACCGCGAGTGACTGCGACGCGAAGGCCTCGTTCAGTTCGAAGAGGCCGATGTCCTTCAGCTTCAGGCCGGCCTTCTCCAGCGCCTTCGGCACGGCCGCCACCGGACCGATGCCCATGATGCGCGGCTCCACGCCGGCCACGTGGTAGGAGAGGAGGCGCGCGATCGGTTTCACCCCGGTCCCCGAACCGGCGGTCAGCTGCTTCAGCATGCGCTCGCTCACCACCAGCACGAAAGCCGCGCCGTCGCTGGTCTGGCTGCTGTTGCCGGCCGTTACGCTGCCCTTCGCATCGAAGACGGGTTTCAGTTTCGCCAACGCTTCCAAGTTGCTCGCGCGCGGACCTTCATCGGTGTCCACCACGTACTTCTCCACTTGCCGCTTCTCCTGGGTATCCAGGAACACGCGCTCCACTTCCACCGGCACGATGTCGTCCTTGAAACGCCCGGCGGCGATCGCGGCCAAGGCCTTCTCCTGGCTCGCCAGCGCGAAGGCATCCTGGTCTTCGCGGCTCACCTTGAAGTCGCGCGCTACGGCCTCGGCGGTAAGGCCCATGCCCCAGTAGTACGTCGGGTTCTCCTTGCCCACTTTGTGGTTCGGCACAATGCGCCAGCCACCGAAGGGGATCGGGCTCATGCACTCCACGCCACCGGCAATGATCACGTCCGCCTGCCCGCTGTGGATCTTGGCACTGGCAATGGCGATCGTCTCGCTGCCGCTGCTGCAATAGCGGTTCACCGTCATGCCCGGCACCTTGTCGGTGTTCAGGCCCATCAGCGCGATCATGCGGCCGATGTTCAGGCCCTGCTCGGCCTCGGGCGTAGCGTTGCCCACGATCACATCGTCCACCTGCTCGGGCGCCAGGTTCGGCACGCTGGCCATCAGGTGCTTCACCACGTTGGCGGCGAGGTCGTCGGGTCTGGTAAAGCGGAATTTTCCGCGGGGGGCCTTTCCTACTGCGCTTCGGAATCCGGCTATGATGTATGCGTTCATGGTTTCTTGCTTTTGGTCTTGGGTCGGACTTTGGTCCATCGAGCTGGATCCGGTTCCTGAGCCATGGTGATCGTTTGTCCGATGTCTTGGTATCTCTTTGTCGTAGGCTGCGAACTCCAGATGTAAGCGCTCACATAGGCGCTTTCTTGGGGTGATGGGCTCCCGCCGATACCGCTCTCGTCCATGTCGATGGTGCCTTTCGGAAGCGGATCGCGCGTGCTCTCTTGCGCTTCTTGCTGCTTGTGTTGTAAAGCGACCAATTGTTGAAGCGTAGGTACTGGATCATCGATCCACGGCTGTTTCGCAGCGCGCTCCTGTACCGCCACTATCTCGACCTGCGACTTACGCAGCATGGCGCGGAAGGTCTTCAAGTCGGTAGCGGACAAGTCACCGCCCTCCAGGGTCAGGTCCACGTCTTTGGGTTCAAGGATCGGCTTTCGCATCATGGTAGTTTGAAGTAGCGAGTAACGAGTTCTTCAGCCCGTTGCGCTGAGATGTACAAGCGGTCGCCTCTGATCACACTGGCCCCGAGCGTGTCGATGTAATGTTGGCGCAGCTTCGTCTTGGCTACGAAAGCTACGATGCCACCATGGCCGCGCTGCAAAGAGATACGACAGGCGTGTGCCGCTAGATTCGGTGGGACGCCGAGGAAGAGCTTGCCCTTGCCTTGGTTGAAGCGCGCGCTCTCCAACAGATGCATGTGAACGTGGTCGCCGTTGTCCTCAATGCTGATCAGACCTTGTATCACACCGGGATGCGGGTCTGCGGTCAGTGCATACACCTCGTGGTGCGGTTGTTCCATTTCCTTGGTCCAGTCGAAGCGCCAATCCTTAGCGCGGATCAATTTGTCCTCCGGCAGCACGCGGCCAATAAGCGTAGCCACCGACTTGCCGGTCGCGGCTTCCTCGATCGAGTTCGTCAGTTTGTCGATCTCGATGTCGAGTGGAATATGGTGCTTGCGCTTAGCCATAGTGAACCAGTTCGCTATTGCGACCGGCGGGGTTCCCAATTCCCTCGAATTCGATGGAATTGAAGAGCAGGCCCGTTGATGTTCGTGTTGCCCGCCCTGAGCAATGGCGAAGCGATACTCCGCAAAACGCGAAGCGGTTGAGGAGTCGAAGGTTGGGCGTGCCGGCGTTCATCCCTTCGCTCCGCAGGGCTACGCTCGGGAGCAACGCCGTCGGGCTATTCGCTGCAAGTCCTCGGTCCCGGTAAGAACCGGGCCCTGTGGGCTTTCCGCTGCTATCCCTCACGCGGAACACCGGCTGCGACCCCTTCAGGGTCGTGGTGGCATGGGGGCATTTCTGATCTATAGGCTGTGACCCCTCCGGGGTCAAGAAAGCCGCGGGCTCAGCGTGTCCTGCATTCGACCCCGAGAGGGTCACAGCCGTTGGCATTCGTCCCGTATTGTGGGCGTTCGACCCCGGAGGGGTCGCAGCCGTTGTTGTGGGCAGGTTCCCGAACAAGCTATCCGCGAAACCTCGGCCTGACCCTTCGGCTTCGCTCAGGGCAGGGCCTTCGGGCTTGGAGTTTACCCCGATCCCAGACCCGGGACTGAAATCCCACACGTGGAGTGCGGTCATCGTTGCCAGCCAAGTTGGTTGAACAGAAGATCCTCTAGCTCTGGTTTGCCCTTGACTAGATCTGTCAGGCCTTTAGCGTCGTCTGGAATGCCAGCGAACTGTGGCAGGCTCTTGTCCATCACTAGCTTGTAGTAATAGAGCTCGACCGGGTTTGTGGTTTTGGTCACCTGATCCGCCATGGCTTTGCGTAGAACCAACAGAGCCTCATCCGTTCTTGGTTGCTCAATCGGTTGCCATGAAGAGCCATTGTGCTCCATAGGGGGCCGAGGAATCCAATAAGCGAGCTGAGTAATGCCCATGCGCTCGACCACGCTTCCCCTGACGAGAACATCGATCAGTTTGTCTACCACCGCTGAAACACCGATCCGCCTCAAACAAGGCCGCAGGAAGATCCGGTCGAAGCTGGGGTCTTGATATGTCACTGCGCAATGCAGCATTGGATCAACCAGTGCTTCCGGAAAGTCAGGATACAGATAGAGAATGTCCGCAACGAAGTGCTTCTCGTTCCAGTTGGCGTTGGAGTTGAGGATTTCTCTGAGGGCATTGGCATCCGACTCCGACAGGCTTCGGTTCGCAGCCTTAAATGCGGACAGGAGTTCATTCTCCCGCCCATAGTCAGGATCGAAGAACTCTCCGCTCTTCAGATAGGCCGATTTGGTCTGCTCGAGTTCCATCAGTTCCGCAACACCTTCCCACTCGTAATGATCGACTGCAACCGCTCCAACGTCTTCTTCTGCATACACAGCTCCAAGAACGCCTTCCGCTCCAGATCCAGTAAATACTGCTCACTCACCTCCGTCGCTTCACTCAGATCCCCGCCGCACAACACGTACCCCAGCTTCTCGCTGATCAGCGCATCGTGCTCGCTGATGTAGTTGCCGCTTTGCATGCTGTTGGCGCCGACGTACACGATGCCGAGGCCTTCCTTGCCGAGCACTTTGATGTCGCGGCGCATGGGTGGCTTGGTGTAGCCCTTGTTCCAGAGTTCCAGCGCGCATGCTTTGGCGTAGGCGAGCTGGTGTTGGCGGCTCACGATCACTTCGTCGATGCCTTCGCGCAGGTAGCCGAGTGCGAATGCTTCGTGCCCGCTGGTGGCCACTTTGGCCTGGCCGATGGTCAGGAAACGATCGCGCATGGCGTTGATGCGGATGTCGCCTTCCTTCAGTTCGTCGCTTAGGCGCAGCGCGAATTCCTTGCTGCCACCGCCACCGGGGATCACGCCCACGCCGAATTCCACTAGGCCCATGTAAGTCTCGGCATGCGCCACCACTTTGTCTGCGTGCAGGCAGAGCTCGGTGCCACCGCCGAGTGTGAGTTGGTGCGGTGCTGCTACTACGGGGATTGCGCTGTGGCGCATGCGCATCATGGTGTTCTGGAACGTTCGGATGGCCATATCGAGGTCGTCGTACTCCTGCTCCACGGCCATCATGAAGATCATGCCCACGTTGGCGCCGGCGCTGAAGAGAGCTCCGTCGTTGTAGACCACGAGGCCTTTGTAGCCTTGCTCGGCGAGGTCGATGGCCTTGTTGAGACCCTGGATCACTTCCGCACCGATGGTGTTCATCTTGCTGGTCCAGCTCACGCATAGGATGCCATCGCCGATATCGCGTACGGTGGCGTTTGCGTTCTTCCACACGATGCTGCTTTCGGGCAGGTCGGCAAGGACGATCAGTCCTTCGGCACGCGGGATCGGCTTGTAGCTCTTGCTCGCGGCATCGTAGAACAGGCGCTTGCCGCCTTCGGTCTTGTAGAAGCTGCTGTGCCCGGCTTTCACCATTTCCGCGACCCACGGTGAAACTGTGATGCCCGCTGCGATCATCGCATCGAGCGCGGTCTTCACGCCCACCGCATCCCACAATTCAAAGGGTCCCAACTCCCAGCCGAAACCAGCGCGAAGGGCATCATCGATCTTGTAGAGGTCGTCGGTTATTTCTGGAATGCGGTGGCTCACATATGCGAACAATCCGTGGAAACTCTTGCGGTAGAAGTCGCCGGCCTTGTCGGTGCCAGTGTAGAGGATCGGCATGCGCTTCACGAGGTCGTCCTCCTTCTTCGCAGCATCCATGGTTGCGAACTTGGGCTTCACCTGCGGACGGTATTCCAGCGTCTTCAGGTCCAACGCCATGATCTCGCCTTTGGCCGCGCGATCCTTGAAGAAGAAGCCCTTGCCGGTCTTGCTGCCGAGCATGTTCTTGTCCACCATCTGCTGCAAGTAGCCGGGGATGGTGAAGAGCGCGTTCTGTTCGTCCTTCGGACAATTGTCCTTCACACCTTGCGCGACCTTCACCAAGGTGTCCAATCCCACGACATCCGCCGTGCGGAACGTGGCGCTCTTCGGCCGACCCAATACTGGACCGGTGAGACGATCGACCTCTTCAACAGTTAGGCCCATTTCTTCCACCAAATGGAAGAGGCCCATGATGCCGAACACGCCGATGCGGTTGGCGATGAAGGCGGGCGTGTCCTTGCACAACACGGTGACCTTGCCCAGCACGCGCTGGCCGTAGTCCTCCAGGAAGCTGAGCACCGTGGGGTCGGTACCCGGACCGGGGATGATCTCCAACAATTGCAAGTAGCGCGGCGGGTTGAAGAAGTGCGTGCCGCAGAAGTGTTTCTTGAAATCGTCGCTACGGCCTTCCGCGATCGCATGGATCGGGATCCCGCTCGTGTTCGTGGTGATCAAGGTGCCGGGCGTGCGGTGCTTCTCGACGTTCGCCAGTACCTGCTGCTTGATGTCCAAGCGTTCGATCACGACTTCGATGATCCAATCGCAGTCCTTGATCTTCGGCAGGTCATCATCGAAGTTGCCAGTGCTGATCCGGCTCGCGAATTTCTTGTCGTAGATGGGTGAGGGGTTGCTCTTCAGCGCGAAGGCGAGGTGTTCATTGGCGACTGCATTGCGGTCCTTGCCCTCCTTCGGGACGATGTCGAGGAGCAGTACTTCACAGCCCACGTTAGCGAAGTGGCATGCAATGCGGCTGCCCATTACGCCGCTGCCGAGGATGGCTACTTTCTTGATGTTCCGGTTTGTCATTCGTGTGAATGCATTTGACCGCGACGACGCGGCGACGCAACGGTTCCGCGGCGTAATGCCAAGGAGCAATTGCATGGTCGTGCTTTCATCGCTTGTCTATTGGGTTGTTGATCTACGTTGCGCTATCGTCGCGTCGTTGCGCCGTTGCGGTTCATCCTCAGAAAAGTTGCTCGTGTTCCAGGATCCGATCCAGTTCGGTCATCACCGTCCGAAAGCTATCCAGTTGCTGTTTGGTGAAGCGGCTCTGTATGGCTTCATTGAATTGGATCACGGTATCGCGGCTCACGTTGCGCATTTGCTTGCCCTTTGCGGTGAGGTGGATGTGCACCACGCGCTTGTCATCGGTACACGGTACGCGCTTGATCAGCCCTTCGTCCTGCATGGTCTGCAAGGTCCGCACGAGGCTGCGACTTTCCATGCCCATCTTCGGTCCGAGCTTGGTGCTGGGTGTGCCGTCCGGATCAATGCTGAGCAGGATCTGCCCGATCGCCATGGTGCCGCCGTACTTGCTGGCCTCGCTATTGTAAAGTCGCGAGATGCGACTCCACACTTTGCGGATCGGAAAGTCGATGGTCTCTTCGGGTTTCATGCGTTGCTGAACATCGCACCCAAGGTATGGACAGGAAGTATGCATGCATACCAACCAGAGCAATTCATGTGGAACACCGGATACGGTCCCTATTCTCCGGGGCCACAATACAATGTTCTGCTTCTCGGATCCGCCGACGGCGAGACCGTGGTGGATATGGGTGTGCGCGGGTTGATCCCGACCGTGCAGTAGATCAGGGAACAACGTTCACCTGGAGCTCGAAGGAGGTTGGCCGATCTGTGCAAGGATCATCGTTGCAGTAAGCGATCACCCACGTTGGACCATTCGTTCCGTTCGCTGAGACGGACACACCATCGGCGTTCGTTTCAATGATCGATAAGCCGGAACCCGCGATCCATTCCAAGGAACCGTGCGGACCATCCACGCGGATCAGCGCCTGATCACCGGTGTGAAGTGAGTGATCCGGTGATACCGCGATCCGGCGCGCGCGTCCGCAGAGATCCTCCAGACCCTGTTGCGGGTTCCGTTGGTACACACGTATCCAATCCACTTCCATGGAACTTCCGGTCAGCCAAGGTTTCGGGCTTTTCGGACCCTTGCAGAATCCCTTGTAGCTGCTCACGCCGTTGCCGGCTATGACATTCACCTTATCGACGGCGCGCGGGAAGTATGGTGCCACATGATGTGGTCCCACTTCGCGATCGCATCCTGGCAACGGTTTCCCTTTCGCATCAACGAACCGGCCACGTGAGTAGATGAGTTCCCCATCCATGTACCAACGGATCTCATCGGGTTCCCATTCCACCGCATAGAAGTGGAAGCCGGCACCGGAGTCCTCGCCCTTGTACTTGCCGGTGTTCGAGAATTTCGGTTTTCCCCAGCGGTGCAAGGAGCCCTTGATCCATTCCGGTTTCTCGCCACACACCTCGAACACATCGATCTCCGTTTCGCCGCCGAACATCCAGAACGCTGGCCACAGCCCATCTCCTTCGGGCAACTTGCAGCGGATCTCGAATTTGCCGTAGGTGAATTCCGCACTACCAATGGATCGGATCATTGCTGCCTTGTGCTCTGTGGTCTTTCCGAACCAGGTAGTCTCTGTGGCCTCCACACC
Source organism: Flavobacteriales bacterium (assembly GCA_016721005.1). Lineage (GTDB taxonomy): Bacteria > Bacteroidota > Bacteroidia > Flavobacteriales_F > PHOS-HE28 > PHOS-HE28. The sequence continues at coordinate 611,341 of JADKJM010000016.1, read as the reverse complement.
CAGATGCAACAGCCCATCGGAAACAACGACCTGGTCATCCATGAACAAGGAATTCGTCCCGGACATGTAACGGCATGCTGTGCATTGATCCGAGCCATCGCTGCTGACAGGAGAGTAGGTTACCCACTTGCTCCGGTCCAATGTGGTGCCATCGAACTCATCGTGGAACACGAGGTGCCATGCCGTGGTGTCACAACGACCACCAGGGTCCTCGGTCTTTGGACCTACGCGTTTCTCCAATTTGGTTTGCGCTGAAGAGGTCGTAGCAAGAAATGTGAGTAGGAGAATGGAGCTGATCGATCTCAACATGGAAGCGGGGGTGATGTTCACGAACGCCCTGAAAGTAGCGCACCAACCGATCACGCCGGTTGCTTGACCGCATGCGGCACGCCATCCATCCATAGCACCAAGCCGGATCCCGGATGAACGGTGTAGTGGATGGTGCGCGCTGGAACTACGCGATCATACCCGCCATTCTGGTCATCATAGAGGTATACGCTGTCGCACGCGAAGCGGAAGAATGTGGTGTCATTCCGCTCCGACCAACGCATTAACGGCGCGATGTTCCGTCGTTTCAACCGCAACGTGTCGTCCTCACGCACGCGCTCCGGCAATGCCACATCCATGAAGCCGTGATCAGTGAACGCGCCATCCATCCACAACAGTTTCTGTCCCCAACTTTCGCGTTCGCCGAAGTTCGCAAGCAGCCACAGCGCATCGGTCCTCATGCTGTCGGCGCCGAAGAACGTGGGCAGCATCGTCCAACTATCGTACGCAGGTGGAGAGATGGCGAGCATCGAAACGCTGCTATCCGCTGTGAACCGATACCGATAAAGCCGGATCCCTTCGAAGGAAGGATCAATGTTCGACGCGACCATGACGAAGCTTCCATCGCCGAGATCGAAAGTGGTCTGGATCAGCAAGGTGTCGTGCTGAATGTTGTCCTCAATGGCATGATAGACGATCGGCGGAGCTCCGCTGATCGGCTCCGAAGTGATCGTCCTTTCTGTTGATCCAATGCACGAACAAAGACTCACAACGATCACTGCGATCGGAGCAGTCCGGTTGTTCGATCGCCTCTTCATCGGATCAATGTCACCGCTCCCTTGAAGGTGAGGTCCTTCACCTTCACCACGTAGAAGTAGGTGCCCGCTGTGCACGGTTCACCGCTGAAATTGCGACCGTCCCATGTGATGTTGTTGCCTTGGCTCACAAAGACGCTTTCGCCCCAACGGTTCATGATGTCCATGTCCGTGCAAGGGCCTAGGAAGGCATCGGTCATCAATGTGAAAAGATCGTTCTGACCGTCACCATTCGGGGTGAAAACGTTAGGTACGTCCACGTTCACGAGGTTGGCGTAGTCATCCATGGTGAACACTTGTGTGGTGGTGTCCCTGCATCCTTGGTTGTCGGTGATGATGAGCGTGACGCTGCTGGCTTGTCCATATGGAAGGTAGCCTTGCGTGTTCGCTGTGGTGCTCGTTGTCCCTTGTCCGAGGTTCCATTCCCACGCCACCGCGCCGGTGCTGGCATCCGTGAAGAATCCGCGCAGGGATTCGCATCCGGCCTCGAAGCGTGCCGTGAAATCAGCCTGACCGGTGGTGCCGATGGTGACCGTAACTGCAGCGGTGCTGGTGCAAGTGTCGTTGCTCACCACGAGGATGTAGGTCGTTGTGCTGATCGGAAGTGCCGTCGGGTTCGAACTCAACGGATCATCCAATCCACTGGCGGGTGTCCATAGGAAAGTGCTACCGGGAACACTGGTGGGTGAACCGCCGAGGATCACCGGCACACCGCCACATACCGTTGTTCCATTGCCCGCATCGATCGGTGGATCCACGCCAACGGTCACCAACACTCCATCGTTGGATATGCAGTTGTTGCCGTCGGTGATCGTCAACGTGAAGGTGGTAGTGGTCAACGGTGTGGCGGTGGTATTCAATGCGGCAGGATCGGATACTGTTGCTGATGGGGTCCATGCCGCAGCACCGCCGTTCGTGGTACCCACAAGCGGAGTGGTGGAACCCAAGCAGAGCCAACTATCCGTTCCCGCATCGACCGTCGGCAGCGCATTCACAGTAACGGTGAGTGCATCGCTTGCCACACAGTTGTTCGCATCGGTGAGTGTGACCGTGTACACGGTGGTCGTGGTTGGTGATGCGAGCGGATCAGCGATGTCTGCATCGTTCAGATCGGTCGCTGGACTCCAATCGAAGCTGCCCGTGCCGATCGCGTTCAGTTGGACACTGCTGCCGATGCACACACCGACATCCGCACCTGCGTCGATCGCGGGCAGCGGGTTCACTGTCACCGTCATGGCGTCGCTGTTGCTGCATTGGTTCGCGTCCGAAACGGTGATCGTATAAGTCGTCGTTCCGGATGGTGTTGCGATCGGGTTCGCGGTTGCGGGATCGTTCAGGTTCGTCGCAGGCGACCATGCGTAGCTCGTCGCGTTCGGACTCGTCGGTGTTCCGCCGAGTGTGGCGAACTCACCTACGCACAGAGAAACGTCAATGCCGGCATCCACGATGGGTAGCGGGTTCACCTCCAAGGTGATCTCCGCTGTTCCTGCGCAGCCGTTCGCATCGGTGACGGTCACCGTGTAATCCGTTGAGATGATCGGGTTGAATTGCGTGCTTGCACTGTTGGGATCGGCCACGCCGGTGGATGGTGACCAGATGAACGTGGTGCCACCCGTTGCTGTGAGTGTGGTGATCTCTCCGGAACAGATGATGTGATCACCGGTGATGTTGATGTCCGGGTTCGAGATGGACACTTGCAAGGCCGCGGTATCCGGACACGCGGTGCTTCCACCGGCGATGTAGTAGTAGGTGCCCGATTGATCACTTGAAGGATCGAACAGATCGCCATGCGCACTGAATGTGGAAGTGAACCATTGCCCACCAGCGTCCGGTGAACCGCCCAACGAATCAGCGAGGTTGAAGAGCACGCCGCTTCCACAGGTCACGACAAGTGCATCGCCCCCCTGCATTCGCCACCGTATTCACCGTGACCACGAGTGAATCGATCCCGATGCACAGATCCGCGTTCGTGATCGTCACGACATACGTGGTGGTGGTGGTTGGCGTCGCGATGGGATCCGCAGCGGCGGGATCGGAAAGGTCATTCGTAGGCGACCAGCTGTACGTGCCGCCGCCGGAGGCGTTCAACTGCGTAGTGCTGCCTTCGCAAATGGATGCATCAGGCCCTGCGTTCGCGATGGTCGCACTCACGTTCACCTGCACCGTATCGGTATCCACACAGGTGCCGGAAACCACGATGACGATGATCTGTTCGGAAGCATTCGCCGTGATGAACGGGTTCGCTACTGTGGTGTCCGCGATCGAGCCGGACGGTGAGTACCACATGATCGTCGAGCCACCAGGGCCGGTGGGAGCGCCACCCAATTGCACGCTATCGCCCACGCAATAGAGTACGTCGGATCCTGCATCCGCTTCCGGCGTATCCAGTGTCGTGAAATCGCTGTTGATCGCGTTCGAAGCGCAGCCGTTAGCGTCGGTGACGACGACGGTCAGCACGCTCGCACCCGGTGTGGTGTGCATCAGATCAACCTCGTTGCCTGTTGAACCAGTGATGTTCAACGGCCCTGACACACTCCACGTGTAGGTGTTCCCCGCTTGATCCGGCAATGCGAAGGCGGAAGCCGGTGCATTCTCGCATGCACTTCCGATCGGAGGTTCGATGCCGATGTTCTGGTTGAACTGGTTCACGGTGACGATCAGCGAATCGATCTGCGAACAGGAGGTCGCCTCGGTAAGTGTGACGTAGTAGGTGGTGGTGACCGCAGGTGAAGCGTTCGGTGTGGCCACATCGGTCGCGCTCAACCCTGTTGCTGGCGACCAAGTGAACGTGCCGGGGCTTGCCGTGCCGATGCTGACGGAATCGCCAAGGCACACCACACGATCCGGACCCGCGTTCGCGCTCGGCAACACGTTCACGGTCACGATGGCTTGATCACTGTTCGTGCAGGTGTTGCCGCCAGTGACTGTAAGTGTGTACACGGTCGTGATCTCCGGTGTGCAGATCGGGTCCGGTTGTGTGGGATCGCTCAAGCCGAATGGGGGCGTCCACAATAAGGTCCCGTTGCCGGAGCCTTGCAGTTGAACACTGCCTCCAGCGCACACGTCGAGATCAGGTCCGGCATCCACATCCGGCAACGGAAGCACGGACACATTCACGGTATCGCTGTTCACGCAGGTGTTGCCGTCGGTCACGATCACCACGTAGGAAGCATCCGTCGTTACGCTCAAGCTCGGGTTCGCTGAATTGGTGTTGTTCAATCCTGTTGCGGGAGACCACGCGAACGTGCTTCCCACCGGTCCTGTCGGTGATCCACCCAACGCGATGGAGGTGTTCAAGCAAGGTGTCAGATCCGGTCCAGCGTCAGCGACCGGCAATGCATTCACCACGATGGTCACGCTATCGATCACCGTACAGCCGATCGCGTCGGTCAGCGTAACGGTGTACACCGTGCTTGTGGTCGGTGTGGCGATGGGATCCGCGATGTCCGTCGCATTCAAACCCGTTCCTGGCGACCAAGCGAATTGGCCATTGCCAGTGGCTTGAAGTTGCGCACTACCGCCAATACAGAAAGCCGTGTCCGGATCAGCGCTCACTTGCGGGTTGTTCACCGTGACCACCACTGTGTCGCGGTTCACGCATCCGCTGTTGGTCACTTGCACGATGTACTGCGTCGTGGTCAGTGGTGTCGCGGTCGGGTTGGCGGTATTCGTTGCGCTCAAACCTGTGGAAGGCGACCACACGTAACTACTACCAGCAGGCCCAGTGGGCGATCCGCCGACCGGTGTGCTTGCACTCGGGCAGATGGCGACATCAGCACCCGCGTTCACATTCGGCAAAGCGACGACCGTGACGGGCAGGTTCACCGGTGAACTTGAACAACCCAGCGCATTGGTCGCGAAGACCTGTACGCTTCCGGAAGTGGGCGTTCCCCAATCCACCGTGATGCTGTTCGTGTTCTGGCCGGTCATGATCACACCGCCATTCACCACCCAGGTGAACGAGGCACCTGCGATCGCAGCGGTGCTGTACGCACTTCCGGTTTGGCCGGTACACGCTTGCACGGGTCCGGTGATCGCCGTCGGTCCGGTGAACCCGTTCACGAAGATCTGGTAGATCATATCGAGCGTGCGCGGTGGGCAACCGTTATCGCTCACGCTCACGCTGAAGAGGTAGGGTTGTGTCTGGGCTTGATCGCAATCGGTGTCCCAACAGAACGTGCTGCTCACGCTGCCGTTCCCACTGATCGGCGCGATGATCGTCGCCGGTGGGTTGAAGAGGCTGCCGTTGAAAATGGTTCCGCTCGCAGCGAGGTTCAAGGAGTCCGCGTTCGGATCCTGGAAGGAAAGGTCGAAGCACAAAAGGTCACCGGCCTGTACGGTATAGGATGAAGGTTGCACACCGATCGTTTGCGGTGCATCGTTCGGCGGGCATACCACTGCTTGCAGTTGCAGATCCCGTCGCGTGCGACCGATGAGGACCCCATTCCGGTATTCCTTCACTTCCACCGCCACTACATAATTCCCTTGCAGGGTCGGTCGGTACCGGGTGAGTCCTGTAGCGCCGTTGATGAACGCATAGCCGCCCGGCCCGAAGGGTTGTGTCACACTGAAGGTCGGCAGGTAATTCACCAGCGGTACCGTGTTCGGCAGTGTGTTCGGTGGCGGGATGATACCGCCTCCGCCGTTCACACTGTTGTATGGGACCTCGAAGGAGAAGATGAGCTGATCGCCGTCCGGGTCGGTAGCGCTGTTCACGAAAGTGCTTGTGTCGTTGATGCACAACAGCGGCGTGGGATCACCCAGCCAAATGGGCGATGAGTTCGGCAACAGCGGCGGTGGGATGAAGGCGTAGTAGCCGATCCCGGTGTTGTTCGGATTCAGCAGGTTGGAGATCGTGATATTCCGCGCGTTCATCTGGAAGTAGAGATGAAAGCCACCGAAATTCAATGGAAGGTCCACGAAGCCCGTGAGGAGGCCGAGCTTGGTGCAAAGGCCCGCACCCACGTTGCAACCATTCGGTAGGTTCGGTGTGATCAACGAGCTGTCCGCAAGCGTGAGGTTCACCGTGGTGAGCAACGGCTTGTTCGCGTCCGGGTTCGCCGGATCCTGCGCATACACACCCACTGGCATGATCCCTCCGTTGGTGGCCAACAACTCCTGAAGCGTTTCCCAGTTGCTATCCGAACCGCAATTCATGTAGAACTGCATGTACACTTGGTAGCGATACACCTGGCTGCCCGGTGCAGTTTCGCCGATGTACGTATACCCCAAGTTGCCACCAATGAGGTGGGTGGCGAAGGCGGCTGTCGCGGAGGCGATGAGCAGGAAAGTCGCGATGACCTTGAATGCGGAACGAATGCTTGTCATGGTCTAGCGGATGATGAGGGTGCGGGTCCAGATCGCGTTCATGTCGGTCACTTGCAGGACATAGAGTCCGCCGGGAAGGTCGCCTGCATCGAAGCGGATGGTGGATGCCGTGCCCGACACGACACGCTGTTCCATGATCCGGCCAAGAGCGTCGCGCAGAACAACGGTCCGTTCGTGGCTCGCACCAGGTCCGAGGTCGATGAAGAATTCCTCATCAGCGGGTTGAGGACGGATGTTGTTGATCGGATCGAGCGTCGCCTCATCGATCCCCGTGAGCGAGCAATTCCATGTGAGCAGGAAGCCTGCGCTGTTCGGCGGCGGTCCACCAGGACCTTGTTGTTCCTGTCTTAAGGTGATGCTCGGGCCGGTGGAAGTGATCACGCCGTTGTTGGGCAATTGACCAAGACCGTTCCCGAAGAAGTTGCCGATCAACGGGCTGGTGACATCAGGCCCATCGTAGATCGCCAGCGAGCGGTTCCCGTTTCCACCGCCCCACGCGAACAACGAGAAATCGATCGTCACGTGAACGGCACCTGCGGGAGCGATCGTGAAAGCGCCACTTGTTCCTTGCGTGTAATTGCCGTTCGGTCCACCGTTGTCGCTCAACACGCCCAGGCACGCGGTGCTGGATTGGTCGGCAGGGGAGAGTTGCAGGGTGTCGCACTGCCAGCCGGGCACGTACACCACCGCACCCGGAAGGACCGATCCGTCACTTCCGAAATCGTTGGTCGCGGTTAGGCTCACGGTGTAGCTGCCAGGGTTGAGATAGGTATGCAATGGATCCTGTTCGGGACTGGTGCTGCCATCACCGAAATCCCAAAGCCACGCATTCGGAAGGTTCGTACTGAGGTCCATGAACTGGACCGTGCCGTCGCACGTCACGGGTGGATCCACGCTGAATGATGTGTTCGGCGGGTTCGTGTTCATTGTGATCACCACGCTGAAGTCCTCGATCTGCCCGTATAGCGGCGCACTGCACGCCGTGCCTCCTTCACCGATCACATCACTGGAGACACGAAGCCGCACAGGTGTGTCGAAGACCGTTCCTGCCGGGATGATGACGGTGCCTGTCGGCGATGTATGGTCCAACGAGGAGGCAACAAGTTCCGTCGGTGCCAGATCGCCATCGTTGTTCAGGTCGATCCAGATCCGCGTGTCGTGTGGCGTATTCGCAGTGTGTGTCACGGACCATGCGTAACCCGAACCTTCTTGCACTTGCGCGACATTGCCGCAGGACCGGTCCTGGTATCCTTCGCTACCATCAGCGCTGGAGCTCGTGATCCCCGCGAATTGGAAACCGAGGATCCCATATCCACAACAGTAGGATTGTGTTTGCGGTGTGCATGATGCTGTGACCAGTTGTGCGCCCAGATCAACAATGATCAGATCAACAGCCAGCGTATCATCCTGTCCATTCGCATTGATCGCAATGAGCGTGACCGAGTAGGTGCCAGTCGTGGTGTAGGTGTGTTGCGGGTTCTGTTCGTCGGAATGGTTCGTGTCGCCGAATTCCCAGTCCCATGCCGTTGGGGCATGCAATGAAAGGTCGGTGAACTGCACGACGCCATTGCAGCTCGTGATCGGTGACGCAGTGAAGTCGGCAAAGGGCGGAAGCACGTTCGCGATCACGATGATGGCGTAGTCCTCTGCTTGTCCGAACTGAATGGCGCCGCACGGCGATGGATCCGGTGTGACCAGATCGTAAGCGGCGATCACGCGAAGGCGAAGCGGTGTATCGAGCACCGCGCCGCTACCGATCAACGTGCTCGAACCGATCGTCGGGCCACTTCCGGAAAGCAGCAGTTCATTCGCGGTGAAGGTCCCTGAGTTGTCCAGATCGAGCCACGCACGCACCGCATGTGATGCAGCTCCGGCTGTGGTCACAGCCAGATCGAGATCGGTTCCTTGCATCACGGTGATCGCTTGGCAGGTATTGTCCACGTATCCTTCCGCAACCGCATCCCCACTCGGGAAGGAAGTTCCTTCGATCACCACATCCAGGACCCCGAAGCCTTGTACCGTCCCGCTGGAGGGTGCATCGCACGCCGCGACCGGTGGAACCGCATCGAGGTTCACGGTCACATCCACTTGGGCCACATCGCTTCCGAAATCATTGGTCACGGTAAGCGTTACGGTATAAGTACCACTAGCGGAATACGTGTAGGTCGTGTCCGCGCTCATCGCAGTGGTTCCGTCACCGAGATCCCAGCTCCATGAGGTCGGCGTGTTCGCACTCGCATCAGTGAAAGCGAACGTACCGGTACATGAAAAGGAGGCGCCGATGCCGATCTGGGCAACCGGTGCTGCTTCGAATGGTGTCCAGGTGAACCGGACATTCGGACGCTGTTGCCAAGGGAAATGCGTTCCACCAGGATCGGTGCAGATCGTCGGGTTGGGCGAGTTGCGCGAAACGCAGCTGGTGAATGCGGTTGCTGTTTGGAACACGACCGCGTTCTGTGAATTAGCCGGATCCGTATAGCACGTCTCGATCACCAGGTTTGAAGTACCATCCCAGAAAAAGCCCGCATCGAACGGATGATCGGTCCAGCCGACCGCATCGGTGAAATCCTGTCCGGCCCATGCTTGAACAAGTCCCGTTTCCCAGGTCGTGGTCAAGTCGTTCACGGCGGTGGTTCCGATCCGCCCGGAGAATCCTAGAAACGTGGCGCCGCTTGCTTGTTGCACATGGAACCCGAACGAACTGATCGTTCCCGGCCCCATTCCCGCTGCTTGCAATTCACTTGCATGAAAGAGTAATTGATGTCGAGAACCGGGTTGGGTGTTCGCGTAGGGCGAAGGGGTTTGGTTCGGCGCGTTCGTCACTGTCCCCGTTCCCACTTCAATGGTGGTTTGGGACACGGCAGCGAAAGGAAGGCCACTGAAGATCACAGTGGATAGTAGAACTGCGAGTGGTTTGCGGAACGCGTCCATTGGAGGGGTTGGGAAAAGTGGTGGAAGTTAGCTGTGGTCCAGTGGCTTAAGCTGTGTCATCGACGAACATTGTTAAGTGCGGGTCCGGACATCTGCTGCGGTCTTCTTGGAACCGCACGAAACCGAGGGGCCCGATGGATCGTATATCGGGTCGATACTCCCACTTGTCGAGTCCTTTGGGCGTATTGTCGAACGAAGAAACCCGTGAACACGAGCGCAGCCACCACGCATCGCACTGACCCCGGCCACTGGTCGGAGCTTGTGTTATCATCCCTGAAGAAGGGGGGAGGTAGAGGCGTGGTATTCCATCATCAAGGCCCGGTCGATCCGGAAGTATTGCGTGCGTTGTTGGGTGCAGCGGAAGAGGCGAGTATTCGCGCAGGTGATGGGGTCGGCATGCGGAAGCGGCTCTTCAATATTCTCGTTGAAGGATTGGAGAATGTGCTTCGCCATACCACGCAGGACAAGCGATCAACGGCTTTTGCGGTGCTCCTGGATACGGATGAGGGGTACCGATTACTCCTCGGGAATGCGTTACCGGTGGCCACCGCAGCGTTGCTTACCCAACGTGTGGCGATCCTGAACGAGATGGACGAGGCTGATCTCCGCGAGCACTTTTTGAAATTCCTTTCGAACGATGCACGCACGGACCAGGGCGGTGCGGGCCTGGGCTTGATCACCATGGCGCGCAAGAGTGCAAGACCGATGGTCGCGCATGTGTTGCCCTGCGATGAGTTCACCGCGTACTTCGCCTTGGAAGTGGCGATGCTACGTGGTTGAAGCCACGCCTGCGTATCCTGCAAGATGTTCGAAGTGCGGGGTGAGTCGACCGCCCGAAGCGATCGTTGCACATGCGATCATCCCATCCTCATCATCCCCCGCCATATGCGGAAGCACACGCTCGATGAGGTCGAGACCGAAGGACTCCGAAGCATCACGTGGTAATTCGCACGGCAGATTATCCACGGCCATCACCGTAATGGCCCCAGCCGCGCCTGTCGCAACCTCTTTTCCGGATGCCGGGTCATAACCGAAGAATGGCTCAGCGATCGTGGTTGACCGGAGCGTGCTATCGATAGGACCACCGATATCGCAGCTGATATCCGCGATCACTTGAAGTGAACAGAGGGGGTCCCGGAGGTCATCCGCAGTGAGGATCTTCGGGCCACGCGGATCCCAGAAGTGGCAGGCCATGTAGATGTGCGCTCGACGAGCGAAAGGCAGGAACCGCGAACGATGACCGGTTGGATCCACATGAAAAGCTGCCTTATTGAACGGCTCGCCGCCGGATCGTTCGTACAGGTCAGCGGTGCCAAGGACGGTGTACGTTGGGCTGTTGAATGATCCTTCCAGGAATTCGGTTGGGGACACACGCATGAATCCAGCGCGTTGCAGAACACCCATCGCGCCCTTACCGACCCGGCCGCCGCCGGTCATGACGATCCGAAGGTCCTTCGGGAAAGGAACGGACCTGAGGTGTTGTTCCAATTCCTCCAGATCATGGCATTGATGTGCCGGTTTCAATTGCGGACCGCCATGGATCAACTGCCAAGCCCGAAAGCCATTGTACGCACCCACCACGCCGGCCCAATAACCGAAAGCCAATACGCGATCGCCGTCCGGGTTGGTCAACAACTCATGATCGATCAAGGTGATGCCCTTCTCTAACACCGCATGCATGAGCTTCCGGTTGTGCGGTTGCTTCTTGATGGTGTGGGAGAAGAAGAGATAGGCCTTTCCGGGAAGGAGCATATCCAATGGGACCTCCTTCACGCCGATGATCAAGTCCCGGTCCTCCAGCGAATCAACTAGGGTGACCCCGGCATCCACATATTCCTGATCGGTGTACGCTCGATCAGGGCTGCGCTGCACCACGAGATCGATCTGTGGATACCTTATGCTCACATCGCGGCACTGTGCGGGCGTAAGTGGTACGCGGCGATCCGCAGGCTGTTTGCCTTCGCGGATGATACCGATCCTTTTGTAGGGCACGTTCATTTCCAAGCGCGCAAAGAAACGCAGAAGAGGGTCCCCGATCCAGGAGACCCTCTTCAATTCGTGGAGCCGGAGGGATTCGAACCCTCGTCCAAACGACCGCAGAACGGGCTTTCTACATGCGTAGCCACCTCATTGGTTTTCGACACCGGCCCGGAGAAGGGCACCCCAGCCGGTGCTTAGGTCCTGTTTCTTACCTGCGCTACGGACCACCGCGCAAGCCAGTTCCCCATGATGACACTCCGGGTTCGGGAAGGAGGAGAACGGGCCTCCCCGAGGAGTACTCGTCCACGCTACTGTTATTCACGTGGATTAAGCCGAATAGCCTTGGGCTATTAAGCTGCGAGAGCGTAGTCTACTTCGCCAGTTATGGCGTTTGTGGCACTGGGATACGGGCCGCACCACACACCCGGCATGCTTACACATCCCACGAAGCCGCTGTCGAAACCAGGTCGGCCCCATATTGAAAAGAACGTGCGACAAAGGTAGGCTCCCGGCGTAGAGCGGCAGTATCGCAGTTCGGATTCCGTGGTAGTCAGTCACGTCATTGTGATACTTTGCCGCGCAGTAGGGGGTACCATTGATGTACATCGGCCGTCCTTACGAGCTACCATACCTTTGATCCAACCATGAAGCAAACGCTCCGCAACGGTCGCCATCGTATTGAGGCGAGCGTTGAGATCTATGTCGTGAAAGAGGGTAGATATTGGACCGTTGTATCGCCAGCCTTGCGTGTGTCGGGATACGGCAAGACGGAGGAAGAAGCTCAAGCCTCCTTCAAGATCGAAATGGATCTCTTTTTTGAAGAGGCAACTGAAAAAGGCTCATTAGCGCACCTACTAATTAGCTACGGGTGGACCCTGAGCAACAAGTTCGCCATACCTCCGTCGGTCAACGTCCCTGTTGAACTTCTCCCCAAGGACGGAAGTGGATTCCATCGAGGAAACAAGCAGGTTGCCATATTCATGTAAATGGCCAAGCTGTCCATCCCGCTGGGGGACTATCTCCGGTATCTAAGAAGCATGGGACTGGAGGGTAAGGGAAGGAAGTCCGGCTCACATGAGCGATGGAACTTTCCCTCGACAAACAAGCAGCTTATTCGATCGCTAACTGTGGACCATAATTTCAAGGAGGTACCGTTAACCCACTTCAAGACCAATGCAATGTCCTATGGCAAGCCTTGGCAGGACATGTGGGATGAAATGGTCGCTAAGGGCTTTGTCAAAGGCACCCCCAAGAGCAAGAAGAAGAAATAGGCTTGGTTGAAGGCTGGAACTTCAAACTGAGACACTGCCCGTGGAGCAGGACATCAGAAGCCGATGCCCACACCACCGCTGATGATGGGACCTTGGTTCCGGTACACGCTGTTGGGGTCCTGTAGGACCTCGAACAGGATCTGGAAATAGATGGAGCTGCGACCGCCCATGGGCTGCACATAACCCGCTCCTACCAACAGGTGTGGAACCCAGATCCGCTTGATACGATCCTCTATCACAGAGTATCGTTCCACATTCAAGTGGAGGAATTCGGCGTGAAGGAAAACCTGTTCGAGCACACGGTAACGGGTGAAGGTCCGGTAGCCATAACCTGTGAAGTTGATCGGTGGGGTGTACCGGTTGTCCTGATAGTACCAATAACTGCCACCGAGACCGACGGAGAATTTCCCGCCCGGATCCACCTTGTACCCGACGAGCGGATCGACCTGGACCGCGGTGACGGTGCCGAAGGAAAGGCCGATGCCACCGCCGAAGTAGAGTCGATCGCTCAACGAACGCAGGTCCCTTTTGGTTCGTGGACCATCCTGTGCGGTTAACGGACCGGTGAGCAGGATAAGAAGAAGGAGCGACGTCGGGCGCATGGGCACGAAGTTACTTCCGGGCGAGGATGTTGACCGGCTTGTAATTCTTCTGGAAATGCATCGTCAGGAGGACCGATCGTGCGATCATCCACACGAAGAAGGCGGACCAAACGGCCAGGAGCTTCCAGTCCAGCACGTTCATGCCCCAAGCCACTGGAACGAATGCGGCGAACGTGGAGATCACAAGCACGTTGCGGAGGATCTTGCCATTGCCCAGCCCCTTGTACACGCCATCAAAGGCGAATGCCACGGCGTTGATCGGCTGGGTAAGCGCCACGACCCAGAAGATCCCTGAAAGCAAGGCGAGCACGTGCGTGTCCTTGGTGAAAACGCCGCCGATGACCGTGTAGCAGGCAAAGAAGATCAGCATGATGCCTATGCCGATGAACACGCTCTTACGCACCACCTTCCAACTGACCCGATAGAGTTCCCGCCAGTTCTTTTCACCCACCAACCGGCCCACAAGCACACTGCCGGCTGCGGCATAACCATCAATGAAGAACGCGCTGAACAACCACATCTGCATCGCGATGCTGTGCGCCGCGATGTACGCTTCGCCATAACCGGTCGCGTATCGATTGCCGAGGTAGTAACAGACGTTGAGGGCAATGGTACGTGCGAACAAGTTGCTGCTCAACAACCACAGGTTCTTGAGTTCCGGATGTCGCCATCCGCGGGGTATGATGCTGAAGGGTGTTTTCTTTTCCAGAATCCAAACGGCGACGAGGAACATGCACACCTGCGCGATCAAACTCGCCCATGCACTGCCAGCGATGCCCATCGCTTCGATCGGTCCCCAGCCGAAGATCAGTACCGGATTCAACGCGAGGTTCACCAGTGCGCCGAGGATGCTGATCCACATGCCCCAGCGCAGGTTCTGGATCCCGCGGAAAGCGCCCGTGAGCGCGAATGTGGCCAGTACGATCGGGTGGCCGTAGCTGCGGATGTGGTAGTACTCCACCGCTTTGCTCAGGATCGCGCCCTCGGCATTGTACTGCTGGAAGATCTGCGTGGCGAATGCGTTCGTGAGTGCGAAGAACCCAAGGCCCAGAATGAAGTTCAGCCAGATGGCGATGGGGACCAGACCGGTCACCTCCTTCAAACGGTCCTCGCCGTAGTAGCGTGCAACAACCGCGAGCACTGCACTGCGCGTTTGCGCCAGCACCCACACCACCAACAGGAAGAAGCTACTTGCTATGCCGACCGCTGCCAGATCCGTGGTGCCCAACCGACCGACGAAGGCCGTATCCACCAACGAGATCAGCGGCTCCGCGATCCCGCTGATGATCGCCGGGACCGCGAGGCGGTCGATCTCCTTGTTCGTGATGCGTGGGCGTGCGCTCAAGTGCTTCATCCCGACCTGGCGGGAGCGGCGCAAAGATGGATCGCTAGTGGCCGATGTGCTGCGTGGTCACGCGATAGAGGACCAACGGATCGTAATGATCCTCGAGATGATACCAGCCAAGCAACCGATCGGTCCACGTCGGTGTGGCGATCGCAAGCCGCTCCAAGTTGGCCACGCGATCAAGGTTCATGCTGCTGTGAGCGACCACGAGATGGATCGGGCCGTTCACCTTCGGGTTGACGATGATCTTCTCCACGAAGGCCTCGGTGCTTTTGTCCGCGAGGTAGAAAGGTGGGATCCACATGCGCCAATCACCGACGATATCGACATGCACGGACTGTTCACCGAAATGATCGCGGACATCATGCGCGAGTTTGATCCTCCCATTCCCGGCGGGGGTTGTCATGCCCACCATCAGCGCAAGCACATTCACCACGGCAAAGAGGAACAATACGCGCAACCAGATGGTGCGGCCCATCACGATCGGCCATCGTTCACTCAATGCCTCCCATGCGCTCATCAGCATCCAAGGCATTAGCGGAGCGATCGGGAACAGGAAACGCAACTCCTTCACGGGTAGGATCGAATGGATGATCACGAAGGGGAGGAGCACCCAGATCAAGACATGCTTCGGCCGAAGAGCGATCAAGCAGGTGAATGCTGTGATCAACAGCACGCCGATCGGAACCGTCGCGTACTTCACAGTGAATAGGAAGTACTGGTACCAAGGGAGCGAAGTGAATCGTCCTGCTTCTTCACCGCTGATCCCGGCAACCGCATAGTTCCACAGGGTCGAAGTCGTTGCGCCGTAGATCACACTGTCCATCACGGCCCCTATGACAAGGACCACAAGACCCGTGCATATCATGCGGAGCATCTGTTCGCGTGCTACCCGTTTGATGAAGAACATCCATAGCATCGCACCCAACGGAAGAAATGCCGCAGCCGGACGCAACGCGATGATGAGTGCGAACAACGAACCGATAACCACCGTATTCCTGCGCTTGTCATCGACCATCATCCCCAGCGCGTGCAGAAAGAGGAGTCCGCTCCACACCTCACCACTGAATCGGATCTGTAGTACCGGAACGAACCACAGGAACCAACTGATCAGCGTGAATGCCTTCGCGTGATCCGGATGAAGTGACGGCGATATGGATCGGATGAACCGGAAGGTGATCCACAGCGCGAGGGCTGCGGTGAGCAATCGTAACGCAAGCGTTAGATGGAACGGATCTGTGATGCCGACCAGGTCGCATGCTTCGAAAACACCGGTGCAGATCAACGGCAGCAACATGCTACGCCATTGCTGGTGGTAGTCCAGTGGAAGTGATGATGGATCAACGTGACCGCGCAGGTGCTCCGCGTACAGGATCACCTGTTGGAATTCGTCCTCGCCATGGTACCCTACGCCGAACCAAGCGGCGGTGAAGTACACAAGCGCGGCGATGATGAAGCACCAACGTTGGAAGGGCATCGGAGGAAGGCCTCCGCGAAGATGGTAAGAAGTCCTACGCCCGCTCGATCCCCTCCTGCAGCGCGGCCATGAATGCTTCAGTAGTGAGGTAGTGCTCCGGACCCACCTTATCCCCGTGGATGCACACCGCGAGGTCCTTGGTCATCTTGCCGCTCTCCACGGTCTTGATGCACACGCCCTCGAGTTTGCTGGCGAAATCGATGAGCGCTTGGTTGCCATCCAGCTTTCCGCGGAAGGCAAGGCCGCGCGTCCATGCGAAGATGCTCGCGATCGGGTTGGTACTCGTGGGCTTGCCCTGCTGGTGTTGGCGGTAGTGGCGCGTCACGGTGCCGTGCGCCGCTTCCGCTTCCATGGTCTTGCCGTCCGGGGTGATCAGCACGCTGGTCATCAATCCGAGTGAACCGAAGCCTTGCGCCACGGTATCACTCTGCACATCGCCGTCGTAGTTCTTGCAGGCCCAGATGAAGCCGCCGCTCCACTTCATGGCGCTCGCCACCATGTCATCGATCAAGCGGTGCTCGTACACGATGCCCGCCTTGGCGAAGTCCGCCTTGTAGGTCTTCTGGTAGATCTCCTCAAAAATGTCCTTGAAGCGACCGTCGTACTTCTTCAGGATGGTGTTCTTGGTGCTGAGGTAGAGCGGCCACTTCTTCGTCAGGGCGAGGTTGAAGCAGCTGTGCGCGAAGCCTTCGATGCTCTCGTCGGTGTTGTACATCGCCATCGCCACACCGTCGCCGTCGAACTGGTACACATCCCAACTGGTGGGCGCGGTGCCATCATCGGGCGTGTAGGTCATGGTCAACTTTCCCTTGCCTTTGATCACCGCATCTGTGGCGCGGTACTGATCCCCGAACGCATGACGACCGATCACGATCGGTTGCGTCCAACCCGGCACCAAACGCGGCACATTGCTGATCACGATCGGCTCGCGGAAAACCGTTCCGTTCAGGATGTTCCGGATCGTCCCGTTCGGGCTCTTCCACATCTGCTTCAATCCGAACTCTTTCACGCGCGCTTCATCCGGCGTGATCGTGGCACACTTGATCCCGACGTTGTGTTTCAGGATCGCGTTCGCTGCGTCCACCGTCACCTTGTCGTCGGTCTTGTCACGGTACTCGATGCCGAGGTCGTAGTACTCGATGGGGACGTCCACATACGGAAGGATCAACTGGTCCTTGATCCACTTCCAGATGATCCGCGTCATCTCATCACCATCCAGTTCAACTACGGGCTTCGCTACCTTGATCTTCGACATGGTTCGGATTGATTGAGGCGCGAAAATACCCGTCAGCGATTATGCGTGAGGTCTTTTACCGCCAAGTCGCAACGAACGCAACGGACCCGCAACGAAATGCAGAGAGCCAAATGCGTGGCGCAGCCGTTGCGTTCGTTGCGCCGTTGCGGTGGATGTTGAGCTACCCCAGATCCAGATCGAACTCCGCGCGCAACTTCAACAGCGCCGGGTTCTTCTCCGCCATCAGGTTGAAGCGATCCTGCTTGGTATAGCGCGGCTTCACCACGATCACCTCCTTGATCACTTCCAGTTGCACGGCGGGGTCCGCGAGTTGATTGCGCAGATAGCCCAAGAGCATCGGTTTCTCCTCGCGCATGTATTTATCCTGCACATCGTTTACAATGGCGAAGCTGATCGCGCTCGGCCCGGTGATCACCGGTTCCATCGCCGAAAGCGTGGCGTGCAAGCTGTTCTTCCCTTCACGCTTCCGGGCAAGCGCGTATTCGTTCCACACGCGCACCAGCAGGGAGGCGTTCACTTCCTTGGGTGCATTGGTCAAAGCCGGACCATCATCCGTATCCAAGGTGGCTACTTCAGCTTCATCTGCAGCAGCTGCGGCCGTGGCTTTGATGCTCACTTGGTTCGGGAGCATTCTGCGCTTCGGAACATACGCTTCGGCACTGCGCGGCGCTGTGTTCGACTCCGCTACGGGCGCGGGTTCGGCTACGCGGGACGGCGTACCGGTTACGTCAGGACTTTTTTTTTCAGCCACAGGTGCCGCTTCGGCACTCGGTGCGGCGCTCGTCAGTCGGCAGAGGTGCATGAGCGCGAGTTCCACCATCAGGCGTGGTTCCTTGCTCTGCTTGTATTGCGTGTCGCACAGCGCCAATCGCTCCAATCCACGGATCAGTAGATCGCGCGGCGTGGACTTCGCCTGTGCCCCATAACGCTCTATCAACTCCTCGCTCACTTCCAACAATGGGAGTGTCCGTGGATCCTGGCTCACCAGCAGGTCGCGGAAATGCCGCGCCAATCCGGTCACGAACAGGTGTCCATCGAAGCCTTGCTGCAATACGTTGTTGAATTCCATCAACGTAGCGGCCACATCACCTTTCACCACACTTTCCGTGAGCGAGAAATAGTGCTCATGATCCAGCACGTTCAGGTTCTTCACCACATCCTGGTACGTCAGGCGGTTCCCGGAGAAACTCACCAGCTGATCGAAAATGCTCAACGCATCACGCAAACCGCCATCGGCCTTCTGCGCGATCACGTGCAGGGCCTGCTGATCCACCTCGATGTTCTCCTTCACGGCGATCGAAGCCAAGTGCTTGGTGATGTCCGCCAATTGGATCCGACGGAAGTCGAAGACCTGACAACGGCTCAGGATCGTGGGCAGGATCTTATGCTTCTCCGTGGTGGCCAGGATGAAGATGGCGTAGCTCGGCGGCTCTTCGAGTGTTTTCAGGAACGCGTTGAAAGCTTGTGAGCTGAGCATGTGTACCTCGTCGATGATGTACACTTTCTTGGTACCGACCTGGGGAGCTATGGAGACCTGTAGGATGAGCTGACGAATATCCTCGACACTGTTGTTGCTCGCAGCATCCAGCTCGAAAATGTTCAGACTATGTCCCTCGTCGAAGGTCTTGCAGGGTAGGCACTTCCCGCAGGCGACCAGATCCTCACCGAGGCTTTCGCAGTTGATGGTGCGGGCGAGGATCCGCGCGCACGTGGTCTTTCCAACGCCCCGGGGTCCGGTGAAGAGGAAGGCCGAGGCCAAGTGCTTGCTCCGGATGGCGTTCTTGAGCGTTTCGGTCACCGCTTCCTGGCCCACCACGGTATCAAAAGTGGCTGGGCGGTACTTCCGGGCGCTGACAACGAAATTCTCCATGGTGTGGGGCCGAAGATAGAAGCCCTGTTCAGCCTCGACAGGTCCGGATATCAACACCTGTGGACAATGGCGGCGGGTTCTGGGCCGCGGGCCATGCAGGACTACGCCGCCCTTTTCCGAAGAACGGTGTGAGACGAACCCATCCCAAGGCGTGGCCATCGAAGCGGGCCAGCAGCCGCAAGCCTCCGGCCTATGCGCGTTCGGATAATTCCCCTAGATTCGCGCCCCCAAATCAACCGAAATAGTCACATGACCAACCGGTACGAGACCGTCTTCATTCTAACTCCCGTTTTGTCTGAGGACCAGACAAAGGAGACGGTAAAGAAATTCAAAGACCTGATCAAAGCAGGCAATGGCAAGGTCCGCCATGAAGAGAACTGGGGGATGCGCAAGCTCGCGTATCCCATC
Organism: Flavobacteriales bacterium; assembly: GCA_016721005.1. GTDB lineage: Bacteria > Bacteroidota > Bacteroidia > Flavobacteriales_F > PHOS-HE28 > PHOS-HE28. The sequence goes on along the minus strand of JADKJM010000016.1, from coordinate 591,792 downwards.
CAGAAGAAGTCCTCGGGCTTCTACCACCTGATCGAGTTTGAAAGCGAACCAGCGTTCATTGCCAAGCTCGAGACCGAATACCGCCGTGATGAGCGCATTATCCGCTTCCTCACCGTGGTGATGGACAAGCATCACTTGGCCTTCGCTGAACGGCGCAGGAACAAGGCGAAGAAGGAGAACGCTGAACCCGTAAACGCTTAAGCCATGGCCGCAGAGAACAGCAGCGAGATCCGCTACCTCACGCCGATCGCGATCGAGACGAAGAAGGAGAAGTATTGCCGCTTCAAGAAGATGGGCATTACGTACATCGACTACAAGGATGCCGACTTCCTCCTCCGCTTCGTGAACGAACAAGGCAAAGTGCTTCCCCGTCGCCTCACCGGCACGAGCTTGAAGTACCAACGCAAGGTCGGTCAGGCCATTAAGCGCAGCCGCCATTTGGCGCTGATGCCGTACGTGGCCGATATGATGAAATAACCCTCAAACCCGTCCTGAGCGGAGTCGAAGGACAGAACGACCATGGAAGTCATCCTGAAACAAGACGTGGAGCACTTGGGCTACGCGGACGACGTAGTGAAAGTGCGCGAGGGCTATGCCCGCAATTTCCTGCTGCCGCGCGGTCTGGCCACCTTGGCCACGGAGAGCGCGCGCAAGCAGCTTACCGAAACCCTGAAGCAACGGGCCCACAAACTCGCCAAGATCAAGGACGAAGCCGAGAAGATGGCTGGCGGCCTTGGTGACAAGACCCTGCGCATCGGCGCCAAGGTCGGCGAGAACGGCCGGATCTTCGGAAGTGTGAACACCATCATGATCGCTGATGCCCTCAAGGCCATCGGTTTCGAGGTGGATCGCAAGAGCATCAAGTTGAAAGGGGAGGCGATCAAGAGCATCGGTAATTACGAGGCTGAGGTCACCTTCCACCGCGATGTCATCCGCATCATCCCCTTCGAGGTGGTGGGGGAGTGGCCTCACCCCCGGCCCTCTCCCAAGGAGAGGGAGGAGTGCTCATATCAAGAATGTAGGAGGGTCCGCCGTATGGCGGACCCTCTTTCTTGTACCCATGCGGACCCGCCGGTTCAATCTGTACTCGCTCAGGATCCCGCTGAAGGTCCCGTTTGTTACCTCACTCGGTTCATCGGATAGTGTTGAAAGCGTTGTCCTGAAAGTGGAGACCGAGGATGGTCGCATCGGATGGGGGGAGTGCAATCCGTTCTGGCCGATCAACGGCGAAACCGTGGAGACCTGCCTCGCGGTGGGAAAGCACTTGGCCAAGGCCCTTCTCGGTCACGAGGTGTCGGATATGGAAGGCGCGCACCGCATCATGGATCGGTTGATCCACGGGAACAGCAGTATCAAGAGCGCGTTCGACATCGCGTTGCACGATCTGGCGGCACAAGAGGCGGATCAACCTTTATGGGCCTATCTCGGAGCGAAGAGCACTCGAACGTTGACCACGGACTACACCGTGAGCATTGGTTCACCAGAGAAGATGGCTGTGGATGCCAGAACGATCGTGCAGAACGGATTCACCGTGATCAAGGTGAAGGTGGGCGGGTCAAAGGAGGAGGACGTGTCCCGGATCCGCGCTATCCGTGAAGCGATCGGAATGGCGATACCCCTCCGCATCGATGCCAATCAAGGTTGGACACCGGAACAGGCCATTGAGATCCTGAACGAACTCGCGGTCTTCAACATCCAACATTGCGAGGAACCCATTCCGCGTTGGCAGTTCATGGAGATGCGCCGCGTGAAGGAAGCGTCGCCGATCCCGGTCATGGCGGATGAGAGTTGCTGCGATCACCACGACGCCGAACGGCTGATCGCCTTAGGTGCTTGTCAGCGCTTCAACATCAAGTTGGGCAAGAGCGGCGGCTTGTTCAAGGCGAAGAAGATCATCGCGCTAGCGGAACAGCATGGGATGGAAGTGCAGATCGGCGGGTTCCTGGAATCGCGGTTGGCGTGGACAGCCGCCGCGCACTTGGCGCAGGTCAGCGACGCCATTCGTGACTTCGACATGGACACGCCTCTGATGTTCACCGCAGATCCGGTGATCGGTGGGATCACCTATTCGGCCGGTGGCCTGATCGCACTTCCGGAAGGAGTTGGTCATGGGGCTACCTTCGACCCAACGTATCTGGAACGTGCTGAAGCTGTTACATGATCTTCGCCTCCTACCGACCGTTCATGGAGCAAAGCGCGCCACAATTATCCAGGACCAGGCTTTGATCAAGGACCCGCGAATGAGCAAAATGAATATGGTTGTGATGGCCCTCATCAGCCTCACCCTCGCATCATGCAAGAAGGACAAGGAACCGGATCCGGACCCCGATCCCACCACGGGAACGATCGCCTGTCCATGATCTTCATGAACGGCCTGAACGCCTACGCACTGGACAGCATTCTGATGGACGGCGCGGGACATGCCGTCCGATTGAGCGACCTTAGATTCTATGCTTCGGATATCCATTTGGTGAATGATGCAGCAGTGACCGTGGGCGAATTCCACGAAGTCGTGGTGCTCGTGGATGCATCCGCTTCATCCAACCTCTTCACACTCGGAACCATGTCGCCCGGCCATGTACACGAAGCGCATATCGCATTGGGGCTGGATAGCACGTTGAACCATGCGGACCCGACACTGGCGGACTATCCGCTCAACGTTCCGGGGATGCATTGGAGCTGGAACCCGGCGGCCGGATACAAATTCCTCATGATGGTGGGTAAGGTGGATGGTAATGGGGATGGCGACTTCGATGACACCGAGGACCTGGACATCGCCTATGACTGCGCCACGGATGCCTTGTTGCGCGAAACCCATGTACACATCCATGCGGGACTGGTCGCTGGAGGTACGGTCACCATGGCGGCCAAGGTGGATGTGGCCAAATTGATCAGCGGCCTGGACTTCCTTACCACGCCCGTTGCCATGGGAGGAGAGCCGGCGAACATCACCGCCATGGACAGCCTCGCGGTCGCCGTTGACGAATTATAGGAGGACGAACGCACTTCACTGAGCGGGCCGCAACGTGCGGCCCGCTTCGCTTTCCGGAAGGCTGCCGAACGCGGGTTACTTTCGCGGCTCAAACGCGAAGCCTACGAATGAGCCAGATCTTCGATATCGACATGATCAAAGCGGTGTACGGCCGCTATCCGGAAAGAGTGTCGCAGCCGCACGAAAGGCGGTCGGTAAGCCACTCACGCTCACGGAGAAGATCCTCTACGCACACCTCTGGGATGGTGCAGCTACACAACCGTTCGGTCGTGGGAAGGACTACGTCGATTTCGCACCGGACCGCGTGGCCATGCAGGATGCAACCGCGCAGATGGCGCTGCTCCAGTTCAGCACCACCGGTCGCAAGACGGTCGCGGTGCCGAGCACTGTGCATTGCGATCACTTGATCCAAGCGCGGGTCGGAGCAAAGCAGGACCTTCAGGACGCACTGCTCAAGAGCAATGAGGTCTTCAACTTTCTGGAAAGCATCAGCAACAAGTATGGCATCGGCTTCTGGAAGCCCGGCGCAGGGATCATTCACCAAGTGGTGCTTGAACAATACGCCTTCCCCGGCGGCATGATGATCGGCACGGATAGCCACACGGTGAACGCAGGCGGTCTGGGCATGGTCGCCATCGGCGTTGGCGGTGCCGATGCCTGCGACGTGATGAGCGGTCTCGCGTGGGAGCTGAAGTTCCCGAAGATCATCGGTGTGAAACTGACCGGCAAGCTCAGCGGCTGGGCATCGCCAAAGGACGTGATCCTGAAAGTGGCCGGCATCCTCACCGTGAAGGGTGGAACCGGCGCCATCGTGGAATACTTCGGACCCGGGTCGGAGAGCATGAGCTGCACCGGCAAGGGCACCATCGCGAACATGGGTGCGGAGATCGGTGCAACGACGAGCACCTTCAGCTACGACGATTCGATGTCACGCTACCTCAAGGGCACCGGGCGTGCGGAGATCGCAGCCATGGCCGATGCGATCAAGGAACATTTGCAAGGCGATCCGGAGGTCTACGCTGACCCGACGAAGTACTTCGATCAGGTGATCGAGATCGACCTGAGCACCTTGGAGCCGCATGTCAATGGACCATTCACGCCGGATCTCGCATGGCCCATCAGCAAGTTCGCCGCAGCGGTGAAGGAGAACAAGTGGCCTGCGAAGTTGGAGGTCGGCTTGATCGGGTCCTGCACCAACAGCAGTTACGAGGACCTCACACGGAGTGCATCCGTCGCGCAACAGGCCATCGATAAGAAGTTGAAAGCGAAGAGCGAATTCACCATCACACCGGGTAGCGAACAAGTGCGCTACACGGCCGAGCGCGATGGCATCCTATCGACCTTCGATCAAATGGGAGGAGTGGTGCTCGCGAATGCCTGTGGACCATGCATCGGTCAGTGGGCGCGCCACACGGATGATCCGGACCGGAAGAATTCGATCATCACCAGCTTCAACCGCAACTTCGCGAAGCGCAATGATGGCAACCCCAATACACATGCGTTCGTCGCGTCGCCGGAGATCGTCACAGCGCTCGCGATCGCTGGCGATCTCACGTTCAATCCGCTCACCGATGAATTGGTGAACGAGGAAGGGAAGAAGGTGAAGCTGGATGAACCAAAGGGCATTGAACTGCCCCCGAAAGGATTCGACGTGAAGGATGCCGGGTACAAAGCGCCTGCAGCAGATGGCAGTGCAGTGAACGTGGTGGTGAAGGAGGGCAGTGACCGGTTGCAGCTTCTGGAGCCGTTCGCGGCGTGGAATGGAAAGAACATCACCGACGCAGTGGTCTTGATCAAGGCCAGCGGAAAATGCACCACCGACCACATCAGCATGGCCGGGCCGTGGTTGCGGTATCGAGGTCACCTGGACAACATCAGTAACAATACCCTCATCGGCGCAACCAATGCGTTCAACGGCGCTACCGACAAGGTGAAGAACCAATTGACCGGTGAGTACGGCGCGGTCCCGGCCACCCAACGCGCATACAAGGCAGCAGGTGTTCCGAGCATCGTGGTGGGCGATCACAACTACGGAGAGGGCTCGTCACGCGAGCATGCGGCTATGCAACCTCGTCACCTCGGTGTGGCCGCGGTGCTGGTCAAGAGCTTCGCACGGATCCATGAAACGAACTTGAAGAAGCAAGGCATGTTGGCGCTCACCTTTGCGAATGAGGCCGACTACGAGAAGATCCAAGAGGACGACCGCGTGGACTTTTCCGATCTCACTTCATTCGCCCCGGGCAAGCAGATCACGCTGGTCTTCAAGCACAAGGGTGGCGAAAGCGACGCCATCCTCTGTAACCACACCTACAATGCGCAGCAGATCGAGTGGTTCAAGGCTGGTGGCGCATTGAATATCATCCGGGCGCAGCAGAATGGTTGATGTGAGCGTTGAGTCGAACTTCTTTCATCCGCCTGTAAGCTGCGTTGGGAGGGAGTTTTCCACCATCCATTGGGGATTAGTCGGGGGGTGCGCATTTGGTCATTCGCGAACGCGGCATAGATTTGGCCCCGAATTCAACCGAGACCAAACCAATCTCAACAAACATGAAGAAGATCGTAACAGTAGTTTCCGCGCTGGTGCTCGGCATCACCGCGATGGCCCAAACCGACCAGGGCACGTGGATGTTCGGTGCAGGTTCCAACTTGGGTTTCACCTCTGGCAAGGAGAATAGTGACCAAGAGGACGCAGCTTCACAATTATCGTTGGATGTGCGCGCTGGTTATTTCGTGATCGACAACTTGGCCATTGGCTTGGACCTCGGTTACAGCTCTGTTAGCGTTGGTGGTGTTGCTGGTGCTGACCTCGGCGTGGGTCCTTACCTCCGTTACTACCTCATGGAGAGCAAGTTGTTCGGTGAACTCGGATACAAGATCGGTTCTTCTTCCTACGACGGTAACAAGCTCGGTTCCACGGGTGCATTAGGTATTGGAGTTGGCTACGCAGCGTGGTTGAACGACAATGTGACCATCGAGCCGATGATCAAATATTCCGCCCTCAGCACGAAGCCCGACGGTGGCGATTCGTACAGTGGCTCCGCGTTCGGGGTCATGGTGAACTTCGGCATCTACCTCGGCAACTAAGCCTGGCTTAGACCTTTTGGGCAGGGCCGTTCCGCAAGGAACGGCCCTGTTTCTTTTGGTTCATCTCCAAGGTGAAGGCACGGTCCTTGCCAACCCAGCACTCCACGTTCCCGGCCGCTCTTTACCTTGGCCCGGAGCCGATAATAACCACCACGAACAATGACCCTGTCACGGAACTCAATTTTCACACTGATCGTCGCCTTGTACCCCTTGGGAAGCATCGCACAGCAGATCGACACCGCCAACACGTGGATCACGAATGGTGACTTCGAGCAGATGGATGGCAAGAAGTTGAAGCGGCCGGGTGGCATCCAATACGCCAGCGGCTGGTCGTCGGCCACGGGGAAGAAGGTGGATCTCTTCAGCGAGAACGCGACCGTGGAGAGCACGGTGAGCACCCCGAAGAATTTCGCTGGTGACCAGCTGGCACTGAGCGGTGCCAACTACGCCGGTATTCGCTGGTGGAGCTACCAGAACAAGGAGCCACGCACGTACCTGCAAACGCAGATGAAGTACAAGATGAAGAAGGACTCGCTCTATTGTGTGCGATTCTACGTGTCGCTCGCCGACCTGAGCAAATACGCGACAGGGGAATTGGGCGCGTACTTCAGCAAGGACAAGATCGAGAAGGACGATGCCTTGAGCCTCACCTACGAGGTCACCGTCCCATCGGTGCGTACCAAAGTGTACAACGACCTCTTCAGCTGGCAGGGCGTATGCGGCACATACCAGAGCAAGGGGAACGAGGAGTGGATGATCTTAGGGAATTTCGGTGCAACGGAGAAGACCTTGAACGAGAAAGTGAAGCGTCCACGCGGCGAAACCCGTCCACAGGTGTTCTCAGCCTACTACTTCATTGACAATGTGGAAGTGTATGCGGTGAAGAACCGGACCTCGTGCAGCTGCGAGCAGTTGAAGGATGCTGAGAGCGAGTACATATTCAGCCGCAAGGGCGTAACGCCACCTGGTATCAAGGGGCCCGAAAAGGCCGACGTTCAGGTCTTCTACTTCAAGCGTTTCCAGAAGTCGGTGGACCCCTCCATGGAACCATGGGTCACGAACTTGATCGAGGCGATGAAGGAGAACACCACGTTCAAGATCGAACTCATCGGCCACTTCGATGCGGTGGAAATGGATCGCACGCGCGTGCGACCCGACCTTGTTGACCTTTCCAAGGAGCGTGCGGAAGCGGTGAAGGAAGCGCTGGTGGAGGCGGGGATCGATGCGGCGCGTGTGCTGATCGTGGGCAAGGACGCGTCGGATCCTGCGGACGATAGCGGCACCGAGGTGGGCATGAGCAAGAACCGCCGCGTGGAAGTAGCGATCAAGAAGTAAGCACGGAAGAGCGCGGGTCGCTGCACGCGAGGATCGATCAGGAGCTTCGGCTACCTTCCGCGCCGATGGAGCAACCAGATAGCGGGATCGTCAAAGGCGACCGCAAGGTCATCCGGGCTTGGTCCATGTACGACTGGGCGAATTCAGCCTACTCGCTTACGATCACAAGTGCGGTCTTCCCGATGTTCTACGTGGCTGTCACTGCCGACTTCGGTGAGGCGCGTTTTCTGGATCAGTACGGCGTGCCGTCCGCTTCTCTCTACTCGTATGCCTTGTCGGCGGGTTTCCTGCTTGTGGCCCTGATCGTCCCCTTGCTTAGCGGCATCGCGGATCACCGCGGGAACAAGCTCTCGTACCTCAAGTTCTTCTGCTACCTCGGTGCCGCGAGTTGCGCCGGACTCTTCTTCTTCTCGGTGGAACACATCTGGCTGAGCATGGCCTGCATCGTGCTGGCCTGCGCGGGATTCTCCGGTAGCCTGGTCTTCTACGATGCCTATTTGCCCGAGATCGCCGAGCGCAAGGACCACGATCGCATCAGCGCGCGGGTTATACCATGGGCTACATCGGCAGCGTGATCCTGCTCATCATCAACCTGCTCATGGTGATGAAACCGGGCTGGTTCGGAATTCCGGATAGGGATGGACTACCGGCGCGACTCACGTTCTTGAGCGTGGCGGTCTGGTGGGCCGGATGGGCACAATGGCCATTCAGCCGGTTGCCGGGTCCATCGGGACAGAAACCGGGGAAGAAGCACGTGATCTGGAGCGGCTACCAGGAATTGCGCAAGGTCTGGGTCCAATTGACGGGCATGCGACGACTGCGGCGGTATCTGATGGCCTTCTTCGTCTTCAACATGGGCATCCAGACCGTCATGTACCTCGCCGTGAACTTCGCTAAGCAGGAGATCAAGCAGGCCGATGGTTCTCCGATCTCCGACGAAAGCCTGATCATCAGTGTGCTCATCATCCAACTTGTTGCCGCATTGGGTGCGTTGACCTTCGTTCAATTGAGCAAACGGTTGGGCAATTTGAGGGCACTGCTCCTGGGCTGCCTCATCTGGGTGGGGGTATGCGCCATGGCGTGGAGCATCCACTGGACCTATCAATTCTACATTCTCGCGGCCTTGGTGGGATCCGTGATGGGCGGTTGCCAGGCCCTGAGCAGTAGCACTTACGCCAAATTCCTGCCGACCACAAGGGATACCGCGTCGTTCTTCAGTTTCTATGATGTGAGCTATTACGTCGGAACCGTTCTGGGCACTGCGGCTTATGGCCTCGTGTACCAGTTCACCGGCGATCTGCGCAACACCATCATCGCCATCGGATCCTTCTTCGTCCTTGGGGCCTTCCTGCTTTGGCGAGTGCCGAAAGAGGAAGTGCCGATCCCCGCATCGGCATACTCGCGATCTTCGCAGCCATGAATGAGCAGCGGCCTTGGGATGTGGTCATCGTAGGTGGAGGCATCGTAGGCGCCGCCACCTTGTACAAATTGCAGACGCGCTACCCTGCGCTGCGCATCCTGTTGTTGGAGAAGGAGGCGGCACTTGCTGATCATCAGACCGGCAACAACAGCGGTGTGATCCATAGTGGGATCTATTACAAGCCGGGCAGCTACAAGGCGCGCAATTGTGTGAACGGTCGTCGTGAACTGGTCGCCTTTGCGAAAGAGCATGGCGTGCCACACGACATCTGCGGCAAGCTCATTGTCGCCACGAACAGAGAGGAATTGCCGAGTTTGGAGAAGATCTACAACACTGGCGTGGCGAACGGGATCGAGGGCATGGAGCGGATCACGGCGGAACGGATCAAGGAGATCGAGCCGTTCTGTGAAGGCATTGCAGCCGTTCGCGTCGGATGCACCGGCATCATCGACTTCCGCGCCGCCACGAACAAGATGGCCGATCTCGCTCTTGCGCTTCAACCGGAAAGCCGGGTTGCGCTCGGTGAGACGTTCGAGGAGATCGCCTCCACGGACAGCGGAAGTGTCGTGCGAACCTCAAAGGGCACCCACCGCACACGCTTCGCGATCTTCTGCGGCGGCTTGCAGAGCGATCGTTTGGCGAAGGCCGACGGCGCCAAGGTGAAGGAGCGCATCGTCGGATTCCGTGGTGACTACTATGACCTCACGGAGCAGGGCCATCACAAGGTGAAGCACCTCATCTACCCCGTGCCCGATCCACGCTTCCCGTTCCTGGGCGTCCACTTCACGCGCATGACCGACGGCAGCATCGAGTGCGGACCCAACGCGGTGTTCACCTTCAAGCGCGAGGGCTACGGCAAGACCGACTTCGACCTGAAGGATACGATCGATGCACTCACGTACGGCGGCACGTGGAAGCTCTTCTTTTCGAACATGAGCTACGGTATCGACGAGTACCGTCGTGCGTTCAGCAAACGGTTGTTCCTGCGTACGTTGAAGCGCCTGATCCCCTCACTGGCAATGGAGGACATCAAACCGGGTAGGGCAGGGGTGCGCGCGATGCTATTGGGCACCGATGGCGTCATGGTCGATGATTTCCGCATCGAGCGGCGCGGCAATCACATCCACGTGCTCAATGCCCCATCGCCCGCGGCAACAGCTGCGTTGGCCATCGGGGAACACATCGTGGATATGGCGGCCAAGGAATTGGCCATTGCACCGGTCTGACGCCTTAGGCGATGCGGTACTGCTCGTTCACCTCCGGCCAGTTCCACAGGAAGTAACCCATCAACCCGTTCATTCGCTTCAGCACGATCGGCTGCGGCGCACGCATCTCGCGGTAGTAGCTATCCTGGTAACAGAAGAGGTCGTATTCCTGGAAGATCGCACGGCCCATGGCGTACACCGGGTTCTTGCTCGGGAAGTTCAACCGCTCCATGCGCGACTGCAATGCGCGCACTTCCAACTCCACGTCCGTGCAATTCCGGTTGATCGCCTGCGAGAACTTGGAGACCGATAGGGAGAAGATGCGCTTATCAAGACCGGCGCCGAGGGTCCGTTCCATTTCCATGAGATTCGCCGCGAGGACGATCATCAGGAAATGTCCGTCGTCGTCGTCGCGCAGGCCGGGCGAGAGCTCGAACTCCGGGGCCTCGTTCACCTCCGCCAGCACCACCGGGAACCCCTCCGCGCACATCTCCAGCATCGTGTTCACGAACACGTTCGCCAGTTTGTCCTCGGTGATCCGTTTCCTTCCGAACAGGGTCGCTATCATGCGTCTTACGTTGTGCGAAGGTCCCGGAACCTGCTCGTCGTTCAGAGCACTTTTTTCGTCTAATTTCAACAACGTTATCCACCTCTTTGGCAATGATGACCACGCTATTACATGAATACGCCCGCTACAACCTGTGGGCGAACACCCGGTTCGTAGAGCGTTTGTGTATCGAACCTGATCACGTTCTGGATGCCGAAGTTCCGAGCAGCTTCCCCACGTTGCGCAAGACACTGCTGCACATCCGCGATGCCGAGAATGCGTGGAGTTGCCGGTTGCAAGGCGCCCCGGTCCCGTGGCCTGCGAACGACAGATCGGACATCGCGGACCTTATCCCTTACAGCAAGGTGCTTTGTGATCTGGTGCTCGGCTACGACGAAGGCCTATTGCTGGAAACGCGGGAGTTCAAAAAGTTGAAGGGCGATCCACAGAAGTCAACGGTGTGGCGCATGCTACACCATTGCTTCAACCACAGCACGCAACACCGTGGGCAATTGATCACGATGATGCGCGCACTTGGGCTCGAAGATATCCCCGGCAATGATCTGGTCCTGTACCAACGTTCGTTGGACGCGTGATCGGATCACGGCATTACACGACCCAACAGGTCCATACCTGTGTATGTGGTCGGTGAAAGTCGGCGCAATTGGTCCTTCACGGCATCGCTTACTTCCAGCCCGTCAATGAATGCGTTGATGTCGTCTTGGCTCACGCGCTCCTTGCCGCGCGTCAATTCCTTCAAGCGCTCGTACGGCTGCGGGAATCCGGCGCGGCGCAGGATGGTCTGCATGCCTTCGGCGATCACGGGCCACTGTGCATCCAGGTCGCGGCGGATGGCAGCCTCGTTCAAGAGCAATTTGCCAAGCCCCTTGTTGATGCTGTCGATGGCGAGCATGGTGTGTGCGATCGGAACGCCGATGTTGCGCGTCACCGTACTGTCGGTCAGGTCGCGCTGCAGGCGACTGATCGGCAACTTCTCGCTGAGGTGGATGAAGAGCGCATTGGCAATGCCCAAGTTGCCTTCGGCGTTCTCGAAATCGATGGGGTTCACCTTGTGCGGCATCGCACTGCTACCGATCTCGCCCGTCTTGATCCGCTGGCGGAAGTAGTCCATACTCACGTATTGCCACAGGTCACGGCACAGATCCATCAGGATCGTGTTCACGCGACGCATGCCGTCGAAGAGCGCGGCGAGGTTGTCGTAGTGTTCGATCTGCGTGGTGAACTGCTGGCGCTTGAGGCCAAGCTTCTGATCGAGGAACCGATCCGCGAGCTTGATCCAATCCAATTCGGGATACGCAACGTGGTGCGCATTGAAATTGCCGGTGGCGCCGCCGAATTTTCCGGTGAAGGGAACTTCGCGCACCAACTTCAGCTGTTGGTCCAGTCGTTCCACGAAGACCTGGATCTCCTTGCCCAAGCGGGTGGGTGAGGCAGGTTGACCGTGTGTGCGCGCGAGCATCGGCACCTGCGCCCAATTCAATGCAAGGCCATGCAGTTTGTCCCGCAACCCGATCATGGTAGGGAGGTACGCCGCGAACATGAAATCCTTGATCATCAACGGCAGCGCGGTGTTGTTGATGTCCTGGCTGGTGAGGGCGAAGTGTACGAACTCCTTCTGCTTCGCCAAGCCCGCCTCCTCCATGCGCTCCTTCAAGAAGTATTCGATCGCCTTCACATCGTGGTTCGTCACCTTTTCGATGTCCTTGATCCGCTGTGCGTCGCCGGTGCTCAGGTCGGTGATGCGCCTACGGATCGGCTCGAGGCGGTCCAACGGGGTTCCTTCCAGTTCCGGAAGCGGGGTCTCACAGAGGAATACGAAGTAGTCCAATTCCACGCGCAAGCGGTAGCTCATCAACGCGTGTTCGCTGAACCAGCGCGCCAAGGTCCGTGTGCGGTCGCGGTAGCGTCCGTCGATGGGCGAAATGGCGGTGAGCGCGTCGAGGTCCATGGTTTTCAGGAAGGCGCCAAAGGTAGCCACCGGCATTGCGCGCATCTTTGCTCGATGTCGTTCTCCAAGGACTTCGGCCGGGGCTTCTCCGGGTTCTTCGCGGCCTTCCGTTTCGTGCTCGGCAACGGCATGGGTTGGATGTTCCTGGTGCCCATCGTGCTATGGGTACTCTTGGCCTACGGCATGTTCCACGGGTTGGAGGCCCTATCCGATTCACTGGGCGCTTGGGCAGCAGGCTACTTGGCGATCACGATCGGACCCGATGACCAGGGTTGGTGGAGCGCGGTGAAGGGTTGGATCAACGGCGTAAGCGGAACGATCGCATCGTGGATCCTGCGGATCGCGATCGGCTATATCCTGTTCATCGCGAACAAGTACATCGTACTCGTGCTGCTTTCTCCGCTGTTGGCCTACGCCAGTGAACGCGCGGAGGAGATCATCACGGGCAAGCACTTTCCGTTCAGCTTTTCGCAGCTGATGAAGGATGCGTTGCGTGGCGCGCTCATCGCCATGCGGAACGGGATCATGGAACTCACCATCACGATCGGGATCTGGCTGGTGTCGCTCTTCGTGCCGATCATCACACCGCTGAGTCTCATCCTGCTCTTCCTTGTCTCCGCGTATTTCTACGGCTTCTCGATGTTCGACTATGTGTACGAACGTCGTCGCATGCGCATCGGAGAAACGGCGCGTGCGGTGAACAGCAACATGGGGGCGGTGCTGGCGAATGGATCGCTATTCAGCCTGCTGATGAAGATCCCGCTCGTCGGTTTGATGCTCGCTCCGGTGATGGCCTCTGTTGGCGCGGTGATCGCTACCACGAAGAAGGAAGCCACGGCACTTACTGCTCGTTGAGCCACTCGTGGATCGAACGGCCTCCGATGATCAGATCCTCGATCACGGCTCTCCCGTGAAACACCCGTACCAATGCAAACGCAGGCAACGGTTGTCGGATCTCGCCATCGACCATTTCCGCCATCATCATCGATTCCGTGGTTGCTCCATCGCCTTCCTGCAAGTAGAAGCGCTCGAATGGTAACTCGACACGTTCGACCATGCTGCCCAGATCGCCGTAGTGTGTCACCGTGATGTACGCCCCGCTGGTGGGTTCCTCCGCGACCAGTCCGGTGATGATCGCATACCCCGAGGTATCGCTCACGGAAAGAAGTGCGAAGGATCGTTGTTGGCCGTACGGGATCTGATCGGTCATGTGGTCCGGGATCGGATGCGGGTCCGGCCACGAGCCGCTACTCGCATCGAAGTTCAGGATCACATACTCGCCGCGGAATGGGTCACGCGGATCAATTGGTGCAGTGCGGAACTTGAAGACCTCGCCTTCGTGGAGCACACGTTCGTGTTGCACGATCATCCACGCCGGGACCCCCAACTGGGCCAGCGCTACGGCGAGGAAGATCACGGTGCTACGTTTCATGGCGGTCGCGATCACGTTTGCGCACCATGCGCACATTCATGTAGAGGAAGCCGCAGCCGATGGCGATGAAGACCAGGCCACGCAGCACGAAGCTCATGTCGGTATCGAAGAAGCGCATGAGTATCGTGGTGCTGAGGATGATCAGTCCAAGGTTCATGCGCTGCAACGAATCGCGTTCGATCCCGTGCTTCATGGTGAACACACCCAAGGCTAGCAGCGTGAGGTTCATCAGGATGGTCGCAGCGATCGGGGAGAATTGCCCGATCCCATAGCACAGCAGGAAGAGCCACCATCCTTCCGGGTACGGCCAACCCTCGAACGGCTTCCGGCGGCGGATCGACAGCACATAGGCTACACTACCGATCGCAGAAAGGATCAGGATGATCGCCGTATCCGATCCTGTATCACCGAAACGTTCAACCCCCTTCCACACATTGCGGAAACTGAAGATGCAGAACGTGATCAGCATGGTCGCCCCGCCAACAAGCACCCAAGGCCACGTGCGCAGCACGCGACGGGGATGGATCCACGGCACCAGCGTGAAAGCGGAAGCCATGGCGACAAGCCCCAGAACGTGTACGACCTCCCAGTTGGTGTACAACAACTGACTGGTGATGCCCACGCCCAAGGCCATGAACAAACTGAACCACCAGAAGCTGATGCCGGCGCCATTGCTCTTCGCCCAGCGCAGATAGGCCGGAACCACGGCCGCGATCAGCGGGATCATGAGCCACGGCTGAGCGGATCCGTGATCGAAGCGCACCAGCCAACCGTACCAGATGATCGCGGCGAGATAGATCATGGTCACGATCAATGAGCCGGGGAAGTACAAGAGTGGAAGGATGAGCAAGGAGCACGTGAGCAGGTATCCATCCAGTTCACCATCGATGTGGTAGATCTGGCTGATCAGTGCCACGCAAGCGAACAGTCCGCACGCCAACAGCACGCCGCTGCCTTCGCGCCATGAGGCATTTCCGTTCTTGCGTTCCAGTGCGAACCAGACCAGTACCTGACCCAGAACGACCGGCACGAATGCGAGGATCGTACGCGAGGTGCGCGGCAGATCATCCCAGTTATGTGCGATGATGAGGATGATCCCCAGGCCGACCAGCAAAGTGCCGAGTACCGCGAACACCAACAACATGCGGTTGCTTCCTTGTGCAGCATCCGTGGCGTAGCGCGTATGGATCCGATCGGCCTGTTCCGCGGAGATCAAGCCTTCGCCCACCAATTGGGGCAACGCATCGAGAAGCTTGGGTGCCGCCATTCGGGTTGAAGGTAGGTGCCTTCCGTCGGAGGATCCGACTAGGACGCCATGAGCAGGTGTACGACTAGCAACATGGCCGGTGCCGCGAGCAAGTACCCGTCGAAGCGATCCAGCGCTCCGCCATGGCCCGGCATCAGGGTGCCGCTGTCCTTCACGCCTGCCGCGCGTTTCATCGCGCTCTCCAACAGATCACCAACGGTGGCTGTGATCGATACCACGACCGCCACGATGATCCACTCTTTCACTGGCCCGAACATGACGTAGGTGCTCAACGCCCACGCCACCAACGCGGTCAGGAGGATACCGCCCATCAGCCCTTCCCAGGTCTTGCCCGGGCTCACTTTGGGTAGGAGTTTGCTGCGCCCGATCGCCTTTCCCACGATGTACGCACCGGTGTCGTTCGTCCAGAGCAGGAGCATGAAGCTGATGAAGAGCATTGGATCCAAGGAGACCATCCATGGGGCGCAAGCCATCGGGGCAGCGATGTAGATGATCACCGTGAACAGGTGCCCGATCCGGATGGTGGGCTCCGGGCTGTTGGCGCGCAACATCGACACCACAAGCGCGAGCAGGATGAACAGCACGGCACTGATGGCCCAGAGAATATAAGGTCCTGAGACGAAGTGAACGGAAACGAGCGCGCCATACGCGATCGCCGCAAGCATCGCCGACCCGAACGGGGAGAGGCCACTTCCCTTGCTCCACTGCAATCTGTTAAGTTCCTGAGCGGCGATTACGGTGATGGGGAGAAAGAGCGCGGCCGTTGCTTCCACACCGAGCCATGCCGCTCCAAGCATCAAGGCCACGTAAACTGCGCCGGATAAGGCTCGCAGACCAAGTTCCTTCACGACTCTTCGGGGTTACGCACAAGGTGGCGGGCACGCATCACATCATCCTGCTCCACGTACACCCCGATCTCCGTGAGTTGCGGGTATATGCTCACACCGTTATCCACGAGGAGCACTGCGATGTCGTGCTCTTCCAATCGTCCTTTGATCAACGTCGCCTCGGTCGGGGATGCTACCGTAAGAAGCAACGTCCAACCTTGTGGCGCACGCATGGTGGGTCACGCCTGTTCCTCGGTACTAGGCTCCACTGGCGCAGGACTTGCCGCCGCGGCTTTCTGGCCATTGGAAGTGGCCTGTGGCGAGATCTTGAAGGTCCGTTCCCCGAAGATCTTCTCCAGGTCCTCCTTGAAGATCACTTCCTTGATCAGCAGTTGCTTGGCAAGCGCGGTCAGCTTGTCCTTGTTCTCTGTAAGGATCCGCTTGGCGCGCTGATACTGGGTTTCGATGAGTTTGCTCACCTCTTCATCGATCGTCTGGGCCGTGCGCTCGCTGTACGGTTTGCCGAAGGTGTATTCGCTCTGGCCGGAGCTGTCGTAGTAGCTCACGTTGCCCACCTTGTCATTCAGGCCGTACATCGAGACCATCGCGTAGGCCTGCTTCGTCACTTTCTCCAGATCGCTCAATGCACCGGTGCTGATCTTCCCGTACATCACATCCTCTGCGGCACGGCCACCCAAGGCCGCGCAGATCTCATCCAACATCTGCTCGGTGGTGGTGAGGTGTCGCTCTTCGGGCAGGTACCATGCCGCGCCCAATGAACGACCACGTGGTACGATCGTCACCTTCACCAATGGTGAGGCATGTTCCACCAACCAACTCACAGTAGCGTGCCCAGCCTCGTGGTGGGCGATCGCCTGCTTCTCGTCGGCGGTGATGATCTTGTTCTTCTTCTCCAATCCGCCGATCACGCGATCCACGGCATCGAGGAAGTCCTGCTTGTCCACTTGGTGTTTCTGCTTGCGTGCCGCGATCAAGGCAGCCTCGTTGCAGATGTTCGCGAGGTCCGCTCCGCTGAATCCTGGTGTTTGGCGAGCGAGGAATTCCACGTCCACCGTAATATCCATTTTCAACGGCTTCAAGTGGACCCGCAGGATCTGCTCCCGCTCATTGAGGTCGGGCATGTCCACGAAGATCTGGCGGTCGAAGCGGCCGGCGCGCATCAACGCGCGGTCCAATACATCCGCACGGTTCGTCGCGCCGATCAAGATCACACCGCTGTTCGTGCCGAAGCCGTCCATCTCGGTGAGCAACTGGTTCAAGGTGTTCTCGCGTTCATCATTCGCACCCATGCTCACGCTGCGCCCACGTGCACGTCCGATGGCATCGATCTCATCAATGAAGATGATGCTCGGTGCTTTCTCCTTCGCTTGCTTGAAGAGGTCGCGAACGCGGCTTGCGCCCACGCCAACGAACATCTCCACGAAGTCCGAACCACTGAGCGAGAAGAAAGGAACATTCGCTTCACCGGCGATCGCTTTCGCGAGCAACGTCTTTCCGGTTCCCGGAGGACCTACGAGTAACGCGCCTTTCGGGATCTTCGCGCCGAGGTCGGTGTACTTCTTCGGTGTCTTCAGGAAGTCCACGATCTCCTGCAACTCCTCCTTCGCCTCGGCCAATCCGGCCACATCGTTGAAGGTCACGTTCGTGCTCTTACCGCCCTCGAACACCTGCGCTCGGCTCTTGCCGATGTTGAAGATCTGCCCGCCGGGTCCGCCGCCACCACCTAAGCGTCGCATCACGAAGACCCAGATCAGGATCATCGCGCCGAAGAAGAGCACCCAGTTCAGGATCTCGCGCCCCCAGTTGTCCGGGTAGGTATAACTGTAGTGGACGCCGTGCTTGTCCAACTCCTCCACCAACTTGTCCTTCTGTTTGTTGCTGTTCCCGATGTTGAAGACGTAATGCGGACCGACGAGATTCGGACCCGCGATCGGCGAACTGGTCACCTTGCTCTTGTGGGGTTCCTTCCCCAATGCGTCTTGCTTGATGGTCACCTTCACCACCTGGTCGTTCACGATCTCCACCTTCTCCACATCACCGGCATCGAGCATTGGCCAGAAGTCCGCCACGTTCAAAGGGGTGGTGCTCCCGTTGTACTGGAACAGCTGGATCGAAAGGATCACCAGGATGATGATGCCATAGATCCAATAGAAATTGAAGGAGCGCTTGGGGCGCTCGCTACGCTGTGGCTCGTTCTTATCGTTCTTGTTCTCCACGTTGCTCGGCTTCGGTCGGTCAGGCCACATTCTCATATCGCTTCAGGGCAGCGTCCCCCCACAGATCCTCCAGTGCATAGTACCCGCGGCGCTCGCGGTGGAAGATGTGGACCACCACATCCACGAAATCCATCAGTATCCACTCCGCATTCCGTTCTCCCTCCGTGTGCCAGGGCTTTTCTCCTGTCCGCTCGCGGGTCTTTTCCAGGACCGATCGCGCGATGGCATCCACTTGGGTATCCGAATCTCCGTGGCAGACAATGAAATGACCGCACACCGCGTTCGGAACGCTTCGTAGATCAATGTGTACGATATCCCGGCCTTTCACCTCTTGGATGCCTTCGATCACGGCTTCCACCAGTCGGGCGGTCGTTCCGCCCTTGATCTTCTTCATCCGGGTTATCTTGTTGCGCTCAAAGGTACGAAGTTACCCACCCCGCCTTCCGCACGCCTCAACACGACTGCACTCATGACAAGGTCTATTGGTGAAACGTTGTTGGAGTTCGACAAGCTCGACAGCACCAACAAAGAGGCGGCCGAGTTGCTCGCACTGTCAAAAGTGGATCACGGGGCCGTCATTCTGGCCCATTCTCAAGCCGATGGCAGAGGTCAACGCGGCAGCGCGTGGCTTTCGTCCCCGGGGCAGGACCTCACCTTCAGTATCGTGGTGAAACCACCTAGGCTGCGAGCGGATGCACAATTCGCACTTGGCAAGATCGCGGCGCTCGCGGTGCATGACACGGTCCGGAAGCATGTGGAAGGTGATGTGCGGATCAAATGGCCGAACGATGTTCTGGTGGAGCGGAAGAAGATCGCCGGGATCCTGATCAAGAACGAAGTGGTGGGGGAGTTGGTGATGTCCGCAGTGATCGGCATCGGGCTCAATGTGAACAATACCAGCTTGCCCGAGGAATTGGTGGCGACCAGTTTGGCCAAGGAAGCCGGGAGGTCCTTTGATCGGAAAGTGGTCCTGCGGGAATGTTTGGACCGCTTCGGCCACTGGTGGGGCAAATGGACCAGCGCTCCGGGGGAAGGTCTGGTCAGCTATACGGACCGCCTTTGGACCCGTGGCCGTTGGACGGACATGACGCTGGATGGTGCGCCCATCAGGGCCCGGACCGTGGATGTGGACCCGCTCGGAAGGCTCATCATCGAGACCGAGGATGGAGGCGTGAAAGCCTATGGTCTGGACCGCCTTCGCTTCGCTCCTCGGTAGGATCGTTTTGCCGGGTGACGAAAAGGTCTACATTTGCCGTCCCTTAAGAAAGACAACCGGTTATGAAAAGGACCTTCCAACCCAGCAAGCGCAAGCGCACCAACAAGCACGGCTTCCGCAAGCGCATGGGCACCGCCGCCGGCCGTGCCATCCTATCCAACCGCCGTCGCCAAGGCCGCGTGAAGCTCACCACCTCGGATGAGATGGTAGGCGCCAAGTAGGATCTCACATCAAATTTTCCAGGAAGGGTCGCCCACGGGCGGCCCTTCTTCATTTCCGTTCACGACAGCAATTCGCGCATCGCCTTGCCCAGTTCCGGGGTCAATAACACATGACCGAACGGTAGTTCCTGCACGGTGATCGTCTCCGGGGCATGATCCCGGAGCCGCGCCCCCAAGGCTGGCGGGATCACTCGATCGTGGGTGCCGAAGAACAAGTGGACCGGAACGCGATGGGTCCGGGCTTGGCCCGCCGCCTTCTCGAGATCGGGTTCGATCAACCGGTAACTCAGCCATACATCGTGAACCAGCTGGCGTTTCGCCCGGCTGTCGGTCTGTCCCATGAGGAAGCGGTACATCCGCTCGTTCATCAGCCGCAGGGCACGCAAGGACTTCATGATCCCGTGTGCGATCGTCGGGTCGACCACAAAACGCTTGTACAACCAGCGGCCGAGCCGAGATGCCGCCAGGCCACGGTACCACGGGCGGGTCTTCAGTCCATCGGGTGCCACAAGGAAGACCTGTTCCATCCGCTCCGGCATATGCTCCAGTAAGCTTAACGCGATCCGCCCCCCCAAGCTATACCCGAGCACGTTCACCTTCGGCGCGTGGATCGAATCCGCGAAGGCGGTGAAGAAGGTGATCAGTTCGTTCGGCGTGAAGGGCAGATCCGCACGCTCCGGGTACCCGGGACTCTGTCCATGGAAGTGAAGGTCGAAAGCGTACAAGGTGCAACGGTCACCAAGGGCCTCTTCGAGAATGGCGAAGTCCGCACCCGTGCGCCCGAAGCCATGGAAGGCGAGCACGGGCAGCGGCCCATTCCCGTAAGTGCGGTACGCGAGGGTAACGCCGTGGGTGAAGAACTGTACCGGCAACTTGGTTGAAGTGATGTACCGCAAAGGACGCAAAGAGCACAAAGGGGTCCACCTGCCCATCCAGTCTTTGTGTGCTTCGTGCTCTTTGCGGTAGTCATCGCATTTCTCCACGATCCCCCGGTCTTTTCCACGATCCCGATTCTGCCACCCGGTCCCGGATACCTTCGCACCCCGGTTACAAACCGGACATGCCAAGAGACACTTCCATCAAGTCGGTCCTGCTCATCGGCAGTGGACCCATCGTTATCGGACAAGCCTGCGAGTTCGATTACTCTGGCAGCCAAGCAGCCAGGTCGCTCCGCAACGAAGGCATCGAGGTCACGCTGATCAACAGCAACCCCGCCACCATCATGACCGATCCGGTCACGGCGGATAACATCTACTTGTTGCCGCTCACCACCGCGAGCATTGAGCTGATCCTGCAGAAGCACAAGATCGACGCGGTGCTCCCCACCATGGGCGGACAGACCGCGCTGAACCTCGCGATCGAATGCGAGAAGCTCGGCATCTGGGCCGAGCACGGCGTGCGCATGATCGGTGTGGACACCAAAGCGATCGACGTCACCGAGAACCGTGAGCAGTTCCGCCTGCTGATGGAGAAGATCGGCGTGCCCATGGCGCCGAGCAAGACCGTCACCAGTTTCCTGGAAGGGAAGAAGGTGGCGCAGGAATTCGGTTTCCCGCTGGTGATCCGCGCCAGCTACACGCTCGGTGGTGCAGGGGCCAGCTTCGTGAAGGACCCCGCCGAGTTCGACAAGCTGCTGAAGCACGGCTTGCAGATCAGCCCGATCCACGAGGTGATGATCGACAAGGCGCTGCTCGGTTGGAAGGAATACGAACTCGAGCTGCTGCGCGACAAGGACGACAACGTGGTCATCATCTGCAGCATCGAGAACTTCGATCCGATGGGCATCCACACGGGCGACAGCATCACGGTCGCGCCGGCGATGACGCTCAGCGATCGCACCTACCAGCGGATGCGCACCGAGGCCATCAAGATGATGCGCGCCATCGGCGACTTCGCAGGCGGCTGCAACGTGCAGTTCGCCGTGAGCCCCGATGAGAAGGAAGAGATCTTCGCCATCGAGATCAACCCGCGCGTGAGCCGCAGCAGTGCGCTCGCATCCAAAGCCACGGGTTACCCCATCGCCAAGATCGCCAGCAAGCTCGCCATCGGTTACCGCTTGGATGAGTTGGAGAACCCCATCACCGGCACCAGCGCCTTCTTCGAGCCCACCCTCGATTACGTGATCGTGAAAGTGCCGCGCTGGAACTTCGACAAGTTCGAGGGCAGCGACCGTCGCCTGGGTGTGCAGATGAAGAGCGTCGGTGAGACGATGGGCATCGGCCGCAGTTTCCAGGAAGCGTTGCAGAAAGCCTGTCAGAGTTTGGAGATCAAGCGCAACGGACTGGGCGCCGACGGCAAGGAAACGCGCGATGCCGCCGTGTTGCTCGACAGTCTCGCCAACCCGAGCTGGAGCCGCCTCTTCCACGTGTACGACGCGATCAAGCTGGGCATTCCCTTCAGAAGATCCACGAACTCACGCGCATCGACATCTGGTTCCTGAAGCAGATCGAGGACATGATCCTCACCGAGAAGGAAGTGGAGAAGTACACGCTCGACACCCTGCCGCGCGATCTGCTCTTCGAAGCGAAACAGAAAGGCTACGCCGATCGACAGGTCGCGCACTTGCTCGGCTGCCTCGAAAGCGAAGTGTACAAACGGCGGAACGAGCTCGGCATCAAACGCGTGTACAAATTGGTGGACACCTGCGCCGGTGAGTTCCCCGCGAAGACGCCTTACTACTACAGCACTTTCGAAGAGGAGAACGAGAGCGTGCGCAGCGACAAGAAGAAGATCGTGGTGCTCGGCTCAGGCCCCAACCGCATCGGCCAGGGCATCGAGTTCGATTACAGTTGCGTACACGGCGTGCTCGCGGCGAAGGAGATGGGCTACGAGACCATCATGATCAACTGCAACCCGGAGACCGTGAGCACGGACTTCGACACCGCCGACAAGCTCTACTTCGAGCCGGTGTTCTGGGAACACATCTACGACATCATCCAGCACGAGCAGCCCGAAGGCGTGATCGTGCAGCTCGGAGGACAAACCGCGCTGAAGCTCGCCGAGAAACTGGAGAAGTACGGCATCAAGATCATCGGCACCAGCTACGCCGCATTGGACATGGCCGAGGACCGCGAACGTTTCAGCAGCCTCTTGCGCGACCTCGGCATTCCGTACCCCGCCTTCGGTGCGGTGAACAATCCGGAGGAAGCCGTAGCTCTAAGTCGCACACTTGGCTTCCCGCTGCTGGTGCGCCCCAGCTACGTGCTCGGCGGCCAGAAGATGAAGATCGTGATCAACGAAGGGGAGCTTGTGGACCAGGTGCTGGACATCCTGCAACTGATGCCCGACAATCGCATCCTCATCGACCACTTCCTCGATGGCGCCATCGAAGCGGAGAGCGATTCCATCTGCGACGGCGAGATGGTGCGCATCATCGGCATCATGGAGCACATCGAACCGGCGGGCATCCACAGCGGCGACAGCAATGCCGTGCTCCCTCCGTTCGACCTTAGCGAAAAGGTGATCTCGCAGATCCGCGAGCACACGCACAAGATCGCCTTGGCGCTGAAGACCGTGGGTCTGGTGAACATCCAGTTCGCGATCAAGAACGAAACGGTGTACGTGATCGAAGCCAACCCGCGCGCCAGCCGCACCGTGCCCTTCATCGCCAAAGCCTACGGCGAACCCTACGTGAACTGGGCCACCAAGGTGATGCTCGGCGCCAAGCTCAAGGACTTCCACTTCAAGCCGCACCTCGATGGCTACGCGATCAAGGTGCCCGTCTTCAGCTTCGACAAGTTCCCGAACGTGGACAAGAGCCTCGGGCCTGAGATGAAGAGCACCGGCGAGGCCATCTACTTCATCAAGGACCTGAAGGATCCGTTCTTTAGGCAGGTTTATGGGGAGAGGAGTATGTATTTGAGCAAGTGATTCCATTGTCACTCATGACTGCCAAACTTGAGTTGCGTAATGCGGGCGAGATCCTAGGTATGGGAGGACCTTTTATGGGTGACCTCTTTGTCGACGGGGCATTGGTCGACAATGAAGTGATGGATGAGGCAATGAACACCGAGGATGGAGAATGGTGCGTCTACGTGAAGTACAGTTGTGAAGGTCGATGGCGCAAGGACGTTCGCTTCCGGGTCTGTGCTTATCATGTGAAATCGAAGCAACTCGTGCAACATGAACGGGCCGTTGAAATGCTCGTACTCTACGGCGTGCAGCGAACTGCGATCGCAGTGAAGGTCGCATTCCACAAGCAATACGCGGGGAGACTTATCCGGATACCATTACCCGTATTGAGCCCTGAGGGCAAGATCGCCAAGCCTTGGTCCCAGGTGGGTACAACACCAACAAAATGAAGAGCACGGGGGAGGCGATCTACTTCATCAAGGACTTGAAGGATCCGTTCTTCAGGCAGGTGTATGGTGAACGATCGATTTATCTGAGCAGATAACCATGCCGGTGTTGGTGTACATTCTTTTGGTCGCTTGGCTGGCTTTTGCAGGATGGGTGTCATGGTCATCGAAGACCGCCTTGAACAAGTTGCCTGACGTGTACTTGGGCAATGACAATCTCTTAATGATGCTTCGCGGAACACTTCCGCCAGCGCAGCAAAAATTGCAAGTGCGCCACCTGGTACTTGTCATGACAAGCTTGGTGGTTCTTGCGGTTCTGATTATTCTCGTGATGATTTGGCACACCACCTACCTCGGATGAAGAGCACCGGCGAGGCGATCTATTTCATCAAGGATCTGAAGGATCCGTTCTTCAGGCAGGTTTATGGGGAGAGGAGTATGTACTTGAGTAAGTAACCGAGCAACAACCCCAGTGATACGCACATGAACGATACCGAAGCCCTTGCCGAATTGGATCGTCTGCTTCAGAGTCCCGGCGAACATGAGGTATTAGAGTTCAAGACCGCCAGCGAGGAGTTCGACTTTGACAAGCTCGGGAAGTACTTCAGTGCATTCTGCAACGAGGCTAACCTAGCCCGCGAGAAACGGGCGTGGCTTGTCCTGGGTGTGGAGCCAAAGAAGCACGCCATTGTTGGCACGCAGTACAAGAACTCCTGGCAGAAGTTGCGTAAACTGAAGAAAGACATCGGGGATAAAATCACGGACCGCATCACCTTTATGAGCATCCACGAGGTGTACAAGGATGGGAAGCGCGTGCTGCTATTCGACGTGCCTCCGGCTCCAAGGGGTGTGCCCGTGGCCTATGATGGTCACTACTATGGTCGCGACCATGAGAGTTTGGTGCCGTTGAACCCGGAGAAGTACGAGCGCATTCGCTCCCAGTTAATCCAGGAGGATTGGAGCGCAACACTGGTACCTGGCGCCACGTTTCTGGACCTCGATCCCGCCGCGATCGAGAAAGCTAAAATCGAATTCAGGAAGAAATTTCCTGACCGGGCTGAGGAGATGGATCGTGACAACTGGAGCGACCTGACTTTTCTGAACAAGGCCAAACTTACAAGCAAGGGAAACATCACCCGCGCGGCACTCATACTGCTTGGCAGTCCCGAAGCGGAGCATTTCCTGAGCCCAGCGGATGTGAAGATTCGCTGGAAGCTGAAGAATGAGCGCGAAGAGGACGTGGATCATGCCGTGCTCGGTATGCCTCTGATCCTCGCCGTGGATACCGTCTTCAACAAGATCCGCCACCTGAAGTATCGATACATGCGAGAACCGGGCTCCATCTTCCCAGAAGAGGTGGATAAGTATGAGCCCTTCACCATTCGAGAGGCTCTGAACAACTGCATCGCACATCAGGACTACACTATCAGCGGGCGTATCAATGTGATTGAGCTGCCCGATCAGCTAGTATTCACTAATCGCGGCAGCTTCATACCTGGCTCCGTGGAGCGCACAGTGCTGGAGAATGCTCCGGAAGAGAAGTACCGAAATACATTCTTGGCTGCTGCTATGGTGCAGGTCAACATGGTGGAAACCGCAGGCGGCGGCATCCGCAAGATGTTCCTGTTTCAACGCGATCGGCTCTTCCCAATGCCCGAGTACACCATTGGCCCCGATCGCGTGGAGGTGAGTGTTACCGGTAAGGTGTTGGACTTGGCCTTCGCCGCCATCCTTGCCCGGAACCGCGACCTTACACTTGAGGAGATCATCTTGCTCGACAAGGTCCAGAAGCACAAACCGCTCACAGAGGTAGAGGTTGCACACCTACGCGTGCGGCAGCTCATCGAGGGTCGCATGCCCAATGTGTATTTGTCATTGGACGTTGCACAGAAGATCCAGCGGAAGGCAGACTACACCAAGAACCGCGGTTTGGATAAAAAGTGGTACGTGGAACTGCTCTGCGCGGCGCTCATTCAGCACAAGCACATGAACCGGGTGGAGATCAATGATCTGTTGCTTGAGAAGCTGCCGGATAGCCTCGATGCGAGAAAGAAGGTGAACAAGGTGACCAACCTTCTCACTGAACTTCGGAAGAAGAATTTGATTCGCAATGCTGGCACTAGGAACGAACCACGGTGGGTGTTGTGCAAACCCTTATGATGGGCGCCCAACCGCAGTGCGTCAAAAAAGGAATTGGGCGTAGGCCGAAAATGCCCATGTGCATAAAGCTCTGTAAATGAGGGGTGTAGGTCTATTTTGAAAGACGGCCGGAAGCAGAGATTCAAAGAAGAATTCAAAAAAGAAACCCGGTGCCAAGCGCTAGGTTTGGTGTCTGATGCGCGCTCTCCTTCCTGCCATCGTTCCACTTATCTTGTGGGCGTGTCAACCTGCACCACAGCCTTCCGCGCCGGTGGCGTCCACTTCCGCGGAAACGATCGTCTTGGACACCGCTGCGGCATACCGCACTGCCATCGCCGATTACATCATTGCCATGGACAGCAGCGATGCGCCGCTGCCGGATACGGTGTACATCGGTCGGCACATCGAGTTCCCCGCCATCGATCTGCCGGGCCGGATCGGCAAAAGAGTCATCCGTGTGATCACACCGGTGGAAGCAGGCGCCTTGCGCGATGCGGAGCACTTCAGCTGGACCACCGGAGGGTGTCCCCCCAAACCTCCGCCTGGTCTGTCGCGCTCGCGAGGCTTTTGCGAAGCGATGGCGACGACTCCCGCTGAGGCGGGACAAGCTCTGCGGCTCGCAGCCGTGATCACCACGCCATCTTTTCCGGGCCTGTAGTGCGTTGGCTACTGAGCGTTACTTTGTCTTTCCATGAAGTACGAGCACCCCGGCGATCAAGGTGAAGTGCTGCCGAACCTGTTGGGCTTGACGGACCAGCGTTCCATCGAACTTGCCGAGTTGTAGGGATTCCTCCGGGCCGAGGTGGCCCTCTTCGAGGAGTTGAATGATGATACAACGTTCGACCTGTCGTACATCATGCGTATGCGTCACACCGCCTTGGGCCACTTGTATTCGTTCGCGGGCAAACTGCGCGACGTGAACCTGTCAAAAGGCGGATTCAGTTTCCCGGCAGCCAGGTTCCTGGAGGCGACCATGCGTGACTTTGACAGCGGGATCCTGAGCAAATTGCCAGCGGTCTATGCGGATCGCGATGCGCTGATCCGCGACATCGCGCTGACGCATGGCGAGTTGCTCTTCATCCATCCGTTCCGCGAAGGCAACGGCCGCGCGGCGCGTTTGCTTGCCGATATGATGGCGATGAAGCAGGGGTACGGCAAGTTGCACTTCGACCGCATCGGTCGCGAACGCTTTGACGAATACGTACTGGCCGTCCAACGTGCCGCAGTGGGCGACCGCACGCCGATGGAGGACCTTATCCGATCTGTTTTCCCAAGCTGATCTGCACTTTGTGCAGCAGCGCCTTGGCTTCCTCCATGGACACCAGGATCCCTTCGATCTTGAAGGACGCGATCACCGAGCGCAGCAGTTCCTCTTGGGAGATGTTAGGCTTACGTGATGGCTTGGCCTTGTTGGGCATAGCTCAAATATAAAGTGTTCTGGTTCCTTGACATCCACCGGGACTGTCCCACCTGTCCGGAGTGACGTTGCATAACCGTAGCGTGCCTCCCAACCACCGCCCTATGTCCGCTGCTCTTGAGCGGCTGATCCCGCAGTTGGATGAGAACCGGATGCGAGATCAACGGGATCACATCCACGGTGATGTCGGCTGCCGATCGGTAGCTTCGGATCCGTGAAAGAGAACTTCTTCGCAGCCATCGCCAAAGAGTACGCGCGCTTAAGGCCCCGATACCCCGAAGCCCTCTTCACCTACCTCGCGTCGGTCGCTCCTTCGCGCCAACTCGCGTGGGACTGCGCCACGGGAACAGGTCGGTCCGCGTCAGCACTCGTGGAGCATTTCGATAGCGTGGTTGCCACGGACATCAGCGAAGAACTCATGGGTCAAGCCGAACCGCAGGAGCGCATCGCCTACCGGAAGGCCGATGCGCTGGCCAGTGGACTGGATGCCGGTTCCATCGACCTCATCACCGTGGCGAATGCAATGCACTGGTTCCATGGTGAGCCGTTCGTGCAAGAGGTCCGCCGTGTGCTCAAACCCGGCGGCGTCATCGCGGCGTGGAGCTTCGCCTTCGCGCAGATCACGCCGGAGGTGGATCGCCTGACCCGTAAGCTCCACAGCGAGATCGTCGATCCCTTCTGGATCGAACCGAACCGCATCGTTGAGCACGGCTACAAGGATCTCCACTTCCCGTTCGATCCGATCGACCCTCCGGCCTTCGACATGATCAGCCGCATGGATCTCGATAGCCTCGAAGGCTACCTGCGCACTTGGAGTGCG
The DNA here is from genome assembly GCA_016721005.1 of Flavobacteriales bacterium. Taxonomy (GTDB): domain Bacteria; phylum Bacteroidota; class Bacteroidia; order Flavobacteriales_F; family PHOS-HE28; genus PHOS-HE28. The sequence goes on along the minus strand of JADKJM010000016.1, from coordinate 563,366 downwards.
AGCACGAAGTTCCGCGCCGCACGCGGCATCGATCCCATCGGCTTGGTTCATGAGGAATTGCTCATTGCATGGGGCGATCCGGCAAAAGTGCGCGAGGTGCATTGGACGTTGAACTTGCGGGTCGGTCATTGATCGTTCATCACCTGATGCATTCGTACCTCCTTCCATTGCACGCGGAGTTCATGCGGCACGCGAACGAAGCGCATGCGTTGGCGATGAAGGCCTACATGAAGGATCACTTCCCTTTCTTCGGCATCAAGACACCGGAGCGGCGTGCGTTGATGAAGGAGCACATGGCCATCCATGGCGCACCGGCGTTGGATGACCTTCCGGCGATCGTCCGTTCCGCCCTCCTCGTTCCTCAGCGCGAAATGCACTACGCGGCCGTGGACCTCCTGGTGAAGTACGCGAAGAAGCTCACCCCGGAACATCTGCCGTTGATGGTGGAACTCATCACCACCAAGAGCTGGTGGGATACCGTGGATGCGCTCGCGATCCATGGCGCGGGTGTGATCCTGAAGCGCTATCCGAAGGAGATCCCCAAGTGGAACAAGCACTGGATCGGCAGTACCGATATGTGGTTGAACCGCACGGCCATCATCTTCCAGAACCGATGGAAGAAGGACACCGACCAAGCATTGCTCTTCGCGAACATCGATCGGCACGTGGATCACAAGGACTTCTTCATCCGCAAGGCCATCGGCTGGGCGTTGCGGTCCTTGGGCGGAACGGATCCCGATGCCGTGCTCACTTTCGTGCGGTCCAGGGAATTGGCGCCGTTGAGCGAGCGCGAAGCCATCCGCAAGCTGGTGTGAACCGCCGCGTTCCTCGGGGTCATTCACGCACCATTCGACCGATCACCGCGCCTGAACCGGAGTCCTGTAGCCAGTAGCTTCCCGGTACCAAGCGGCTCGCATCGATCACTTGCGGCGCAGGGCCACGCAGCAAGGTGGACATCACCACGCGCCCCAATGCATCACGCACCACCACACGTTGTCCGGTGCCGTCCATGTTCAGGTACACAAGTCCGGTGGTGGGCACGGGCCACAGCACGGTGGGTTGGTGCGCCGGTGCATCCATGAGTCCGGTACCAAGGTCGGCCTCCACGCAGATGGTGAACGCTCCGGCATCGGTGCCACCGGCGTTCCAAATGCGCAGGAGGTGATCGGTGTCCGAGGCGAGGCCCGGCAAGGTGAGCACACCCACCACACCCATGGTACAGCTGATCTCCGTGCCTCCGCAAGCAGTGTACAGCGCTACGTTGAGCGGCTGCCCGTTCGCAGCCACAAGCAACACCTGATGACCCACGGCTTGGCCGCTGTTGAACCTGAACCAGACATCGACGATGGGCGCGTACGGGTTGCAGCTCGGGTTGGGTAGGACTTCGGCGTATGCGCACACGTTCGTTGTGGCGATCGGGGTGCAGGTGCCGAGCTGTTGAAGGCTCAGCAACACCGCATCCGCGCATTGGTCGCCCGCAGCCACGGGGCTGCATGTAGGAGCGCAGGTCATGCTCAGGGTGAAATCGCCTTCCGCCGCGCTGTAGCCATGCACAAGCACCAGGTAGTCCGTGCCGGGCACGGTCGGGAACACCACGCGCGACGTGGTGCCACAACCGGGGGCATCGTCATTGCCGGCCACGCATTGCAGCGCGTTGCACGAACCGGTGAACACGCTGATCTTCGAATCGTAGGCCGTTCCGGTGCAGGTGCTCAAGGTCACCTCCTCGCCCGTTCCGGAGAAGGCGTACCACAGCCCCTTGCTGGTGATGTTCGCCGGGCCGCAGGCGGGTCCGGCGGTGAACAGCCCCGTGGCCGTGCTCGCCGTGATGGTAAATCCACACGCGATCGGCAAGGCCCCCGCGCAGATGGCATTCGGTGGCATGGGGCCCAAGGTGGTGAAGGCAACGGGCCCCGCGACGTAACTGCTGTCCGTGGCGCATTGCTCGTAGAGGTACAAGGCATAATCCGACTCCTCGGTGAGTCCGCTGATCGTGACCGGCGGGCCACCCACCCCGTTCTGGCCGGTGATCACCGTACCGGTACCCGGTGTGAAACCGGCAGGTCCGTATTCGATCACGAACTGGGCACCCGGGTTGGAAGTGGTCCATTGCACTACCGCTTGCGTGCCCGTGGTCACGATGCCCAGGTTGGTCGGTGCCGGGCAGGTGGTGCAATGCACGCCCAAGCTGAACGGTCCGCTGGCGGAGCCCACGCCGTGAACAAGGAAGAAGTACGTCTCGCCGGGCTGCGCATCGAATTGCACGGTGGAGCAGGTGCCTACGCCCGGTGTGTCGTTGTTGCCGACCACACAAGGGAGCGTGCCACAGCTTCCCCGGAATACGCTCAACTGCGTATCGTACCCCGGATCGGGACAGGTGGTGGCCACCACATTGCCCACCAGGTCGGTAGCCACGTACCACACGGCGGGCGCGGTAAGGGTGGCCTGGCAAGGAATGATATCCTCCGGCGTGGCACCCGCCGTGGTGCCATCCACCGTCTGGCCACAGCTGATGGGAAGTGCGCCGCCACAACCATCGTTCGGGATCTCCTGGCAATTGACCGTGAGCGTGAAGGTCCCGGTGGCATTGTTGTACCCCTGCACCAGCACCAGGTATTCACCACCATCCCAAGTGGCGAAGGTCAGTTGTGATCCCAGGCCGCAACCTCCACCATCGTCGTTCCCGCCGATGCATTGCAGTCCATCGCAGGTGCCTTCGTACACGTTGATCTTGGTGTCGAAATCGAACTGCGCACAGGTCGAAACGGTGACCGACCCGCTCACGCCCTGCACGGTGTACCATACCCCCGGTGCGCTGATGGCCGTACCGCAAAATGGTGTGACATCCGTGGTTGCGGCCAGCGTCGTACCGGTCACGCTCGTTCCGCAGGCCACCGCTTGCGGGTTGGCGCAAGCATCATTGGCAGGCGCTTGTGCCGTGGCTTGGAGAACGGCCATGGTGGACAATGCGAAGAGGAGTTGGCGTGGGAACTGGCGCATGGATCTTCAGTTGGGACCACGCAAGGAAGTGCCGGACGGTTCCTCGGAACCTGATGGATATCACCCGGGCCGATCCCCCTTGAGCGCGCCGGATCACTTCAACCCTTGATGCGTGATCAACGGGATCACATCCACCGTGATATCGCTCTTGCATCCGGTGCGCGTTTCCACATCCTCCGCAATGCTCGTGGCCAAGGTCTTCGGCACCTCGCCACCGAAATGACGACGTACGACCACATTGATCAACGCCTCGTTCTTGCTCAATAGCGTCACGTCGATGGTGCTGCCTTCATCAATGAAGCCGGGTACCCGGATAATGGTCTCTGCGGTGGCTTGGCGCACGGCCTTCTCCTGGTCCAGGAACCGACGGCGTACACCGCGAAGGAGAAGGATGGCGCCACTCCCGAGGATGTTCAAGCCCACGATGTTCAGCAGCATGAGCAACAACGCGCGCGTGGCCACCTCCGTATCCCCGAAGGCGAGTCCGATGCCGACCACGGCTGCCGGCGGCATCAAGGAGATGGCGATCTCCACCCCGATCACCGCATCCAGCACCTGCCCCCATGGGGCTTCCACCCGGCGCGGCTCGGCGGTGAGCGCCAAGGAGGCTGCCGCTCCGGCGGAGATCGCGATGATGAGGTTCAACGCGAAGTCCTGTGAGGTGGGGATCGCGCGTAAGGCGATCTCCGGGGTGATGGTGTAGCCACCGAGGTAATGCTGCAGGAAGGTGGTCAATACAAAGGCGATCACGCTGCCGATGAGCAACAGGCCGCCGATCTGTTTGAACAGGCCACGCAGCACAACCCCGGGTTCCCGGTAGATCGTGCCGATGCACACCGCGCGCGATGGCGCCATGAACGGGGCCACGCACATGGAACCGATGATCGCCGCAGGGCTGTTGAGCAGGAGACCGGCGGTGGCAAGACCGGCCGCCGCCATGGCCATGGCGATGTATCCCGGGGAGATGATGGCACCAGCGATGGCGCGTTCCTCCAACGTGGTGTAGTAGTTCCGGATCCCCCAGATCCCCGGGCGTAGGTCCCAATCGTTGTAGCGCTTCTTCGGCATGGTCGGTGGTGTGTTGAAGCCTGCGTGATCCGGGACCGGACATGCGCAGCAACGCATCCCGGACCGCTGAACGGACCGCTTGGCTCTTCCACGAAGAAACCCCGTAATCCGCAAACGAAGGCTGATGATCATCAGACCCGCCGCCCTGACCGGCTTGCATCAGCGGTCCGGTATTTCCGCACCGGACCCGACCCTATGCATTCGCCGCGCTCATCGCCTCATCGAAGAGCCATTCCATGGAACTCGGCTCGTCGGGGAAGTAGCCCACCTTGAACTGGATCGCACCGGCGCTGTAGTCCATGATGCGCTCTACGCTCATCTTGTTGAAGAAGTCCTTGGAAGGAAGGATGGCCATGCGCCGCAGCTTGCCGGCCTTGATCAAGCGGGGGAACCAATCCTCATTGGTCCATTTCTCCTCGGAAGCAAGGATCGCATCCATGTGCCGGAGGTCGGCGAGCCACCGTTTGATGCCGTGCTTCTGAACGTGGTCCAACCCCGTGTTCAACCCCTTCCGGTAATTGGTGGGATCCGCGTAGCCTTTCCAGCGGAGAACGATCAAGTCGTTCGCGGTTTGGTGGGTGATCCTAATGAAGGCCTCATCCAGTACCACCATTTCAGTGGATCCGTCGTGTGTGGTTTCCATAGTGTGAGCGTGGATACAAGGTAGCGGATCGGGCTATCAGTGCAATGCGATAGGGCACATTATGGTGTACGCACCGACCGGTTCGAGATCAGGTTCGCGAACAGCCGATACGCCCCCGGCACACCCGCAGGCAGTTCCCGGAAGAAGCTGATGCCCGTGTACACATAGCGGCCCTTGCCGTAGTCGCAGGTGATGAGCCCGCCGTTGAGCGGCTCCTCGCCCGGATCATTCCACGCGATCAGCGGGGTGTAATGCGGGTCGAGACTTCCGCAGAAGTAGAGGCCGCGCTCCTGCACCCAGCCGTCGAAGTCAGCAACGGTGATGGTGTTCGGCGAGTTCAGCAGCGGATGCTTCGGATCCAGGAAAGTGGGCGGCGCTTCCTCCACCGTCACGCGGTCGCGGGTGAGTTTGAAGGGGTAGGGGCCGAAGAGCGAATCGGGCAGGACCATGTCGCTGCTGCGGGTGTTGTATTGGGCCACCACGGTGCCGCCGCTCTCCACGTACCGCATCAGCGTGGGATTGAAAGCGGCCATCGCCTTCTCGGTGTTGTAGGCGCGGATGCCCACCACGATCGCGTCGTACTTCGCAATGCTTTCCAGCGTAGCGGTGGAAGGATCCACCATCTCCACGGCAACGCCCAAGCGCTCGATCGCTTGCGGCACATCATCACCCGCGCCCTTGATGTAGCCTACGCGTTGCGCGTTCACCTTCACATCCAGCGGGATCAGCTTCACCTCGGCGGGCGTGTAGTACACCTGCGGCATGATGTGCGGGTAGTCGATCTCGTGCAGGGTGCGATCGGCCTTTCCCTTCGGGCCTGAAAAGGCGAATGTGATCACACCGGCTTCTGCGTTCGTGGAAGGGGTCAACCGGAAGGTGAAGCTCTCCCGTTCATTTCGCCGGGCAACATAGACGTCCACTGCGGACCGGTTTTCCGGTAAGGGCACCGATCCCATGGACACTGGAGCGGAGCCAGGGATCGCAACATCCAGCGCGCGCGAATGATCTGAGAATTTCCAGCCTTTGGGAGCAATAGCGGTCAATTGGCCATATAGATCATCGGTGAGCGCTTCCACTTCCACCTCGATCGTTTGTGTCCCACCGCGCGCGATCAGGATGTTGGTCTTGGGGATGATGGAGGCGACGGGGGTGATGTACACCGGGCGAATACGCTCGCCGTCGACGCGATCGACCCATTTGTATTGAGCGGCTAGATCAAGCCTGATGTTGTCTCCTTTCGATGTCGGTGATACATAGGTTGAGGCATATTCGACAATGACTGGCTGTCCGATTTCTGCACTTGGGACATCATAGAGCACCGCATGAGCTCGTTCCAGCCAGAACGGACCACTCTGAATGCCGAAATCCTGAGTGCAATTGGAGCATTTCCGCGTCAAGAATGGCTGGATCGTATCTCCGGGAAACAGCCAGGACTGGATTGCCCGGGAAGAGCGATTCGTGAGCACACATTCGGATGGTGCATTGATATCAGTCACAAATGGCGATGTGTAACTGAGTTCTACCGAAAGGCCCAGGGCAAAGACCACAATATTCCCGATGTCGCGCTGTAGTATCGAGGACATCCGGAGCTCTGAATTGTTCAACGCCTTCGTGTCATATCCCATTTCGGTGCGCAGGCTTTGCAGCGCGTCGATCGATGCGGCTGGCGATTGGAGGTCGTAGCCGTGTATGATCTTGGCGAATCGGTCCTGAAACCTCGTTCCGTTCGGAATACGTCCCCACGTCATATCGATCCCCTCGAAAATGTCCTTCGTCTTCGGCCGATCGCCTTTCTCCAAGTGCAGGTACTCGAGCATCTCGCCACGAGTCTCCGCCGCGCCAAACCCCTGACTCTTGTGCATGCTGCGGCTTCGTCCGGCGATCTCGGTGTAGCTCAGGCCCAGCAGCGGGTCGTAGCCGCCCACGTCCACGCTGAACCAATCGGGGTCGGTCTGCGCGAGCTCGGCCACATCCTTGCGCCACCAGCTGCTGCCATTGAAGAAGAGGCGGCGCGGTTGCCACACTTCCAAGCCTTGTTGCAGTTGCTCTGGAAAGGCCTTGGGATCACCGGCCAGATCAAAGGCTTCGTTCGCGAGGATCGCGGAAGCGGTGTGGTGTCCGTGTCCGCCACTACCATCGGTCGGGAAGCGCGTGATGATGATGTCGGGCTGGAACATGCGGATCACGCGCACCACATCGCGCAGCACTTCCTGCTTGCCCCATTTCTCAAAGCTCTCCTCGGCGCTCTTGCTGTAACCGAAGTCCACCGCGCGGGTGAAGAACTGTTCACCACCATCGATGCGACGCGCTTCCAACAACTCTTGCGTGCGGATGATGCCGAGCGCATCACCGAGCTCCGGTCCGATCAGGTTCTGTCCGCCATCGCCGCGTGTGAGGCTGAGGTAGCCGGTGCGCACCTTCTTGCCGTTGCTCAGCCACGCGATCAGGCGCGTGTTCTCATCATCCGGATGCGCCGCGATATAGAGCACGCTGCCCAGCACTTGCAGCTTCTGCATCTTGTGCAGGATCTCGGCGGCGTTGGGTTGCGCGGGGGGGCGCTGAGGAAAAGTTGAAAGTGGAAGGAGGAAAGCTGAAAGTGCCAGCGCCACCGCCAGCGCACGAACGTTGAAGAAGTGCATGTGCCGAAGGTAGGATCCGACGGTTGGTGACCCGCTGCTGTCCCTGGTGAAGTGCGATGCTTCGAACGGCCACAGGGATCCGTGGTCGGATGGAGGCTCATTCGTTCCATGAGGAACGGTGGACCGCAAAAGCGAAGCCCCCGCTTTTCGGCGAGGGCTTCGGAGGAGTGGTGCGAACAGGTCAGCCGATCGTGACCGTGAAGGTGTGCCCGTTCACGGTTACCGTGAAGGTGCCATCACAGGTGCCATCGCCATAGTCCACTGTCCGCACCACACCGGATGCGGGTGTGATCTGCACGGTACCTTGGGTGATGAAAGTGCAATCCAATTCAATGCGCAGGGCCTGCGTGATCGCCACGGTGTACGGCAGGCCATTGCGGTTCACGCCGCTTCCGCCGCCCGTGATCAGGTAAACGTCATCGCTCAACTCGGGGGTGTTCGATCCCTCGATCCAGGTGCGTACGCGCGCGGCGGTGTGCGTGGCGATCCAGCTTCCGTCCGGTGCGGTGATGGATCCATTCACCGCGATGGCGAAGTGGATGTGGTCGTTCGCATCCAGGCCGAGGTTGGTCACCGTCTTCGTGCCGAGCACGAGGTAGTTGTTCACGTAGTAGTTCTCCGGGATGATGGTGATCACCGTGCCTTCGTCACGGTAACGGCCGGTGAAGCTTACCAGGATCTTTCCCCGACGCAGGCGGCCGTTGGATGAGGTGCAGTTCACATCCCCGAAGTCCAGTGTGAGCGTGCGGGGTGTGCTCAACGTATCGAAGGTCACCGTCGGGTCGCAGGCATCGCGCAGGCCGTTATCCGTTACGGCCTTGTCCACCTGGCCCATGATATCGGAGAAGATGTCGTCGGCGCGGGTGTTGTCGCTCGCGCTGGTGTAATCGAGGTCCGGGGTGTCCTCGTCCTTGTTCTTGCGGCAGGCCACGAAGGTCAAGGAGGCGGCAGCGAAGATCAGAAGTGATGTGGGGAAGCGCATGGGGGTGGATCTGGGTTCTGGGCCTTATGACGCAAGGACGGTGCCGTTGGTTCAGATCCGTTCCAGAACAAGGAAGCTGAAGGCGTGTGCGTGCCGCTCATCGGCCGGGTGATGCTCACGCGAAACCTCGCGCCATTGCTGCGGATCGAGTTCGGGGAACCGGGTATCACCGTCCAGTTGGGTGTGGATGCGGGTGAGGTGGAACCGCTCCACCAGATCACTTGCAAGCCCCTCCAGGTAGATCTGCCCACCACCGATGATGAAGACCTCGGTCTCGCCGTGGTCATGTGCGTAGGCCAGCGCTTCGGCAAGCGAATGCGTTACGACGGCCCCGGGTGCGTGATAGGTGGTGTCCCGGGTCACCACCAGGTTCACCCGGTCCTTCAGCGGACGGTACTTGGGCGGAATGCTTTCGTAGTTCTTGCGGCCGGTGATCACATGATGACCGCGCGTGATCCGCTGGAAGTACTTCATGTCGTCCGGCAGGTGCCATGGCAGGTCACCGTTCCTGCCGATGACCCCGTTCTCCGTAACGGCTACGATGGCGGTGACGATCATACCGATACAGCCGCCTTGATGTGCGGATGCGGGTCGTAGTTCTTCAGCGTAAAGTGCTCGAAGCGGAAGGCGAAGAGATCCGTGATGGTCGGGTCGATCTCCAATTCCGGCAATGGACGCGGTTCGCGGGTCAGTTGCAGCTTCGCTTGCTCGAGGTGATCATTGTACAGGTGTACATCACCGAAGGTGTGGATGAATTCACCGGGCTGCAACCCGCAGACCTGCGCGACCATCAGCGTCAGCAGCGCATAGCTCGCGATGTTGAACGGAACACCGAGGAAGGTGTCCGCGCTGCGCTGGTACAACTGGCAACTCAACCTACGCTGTCCCCCCGGGTCCATCGAGGTGTAGAACTGGAAGAGGCAATGGCACGGTGGCAGCGCCATGTCCGGCACATCGGCGGGATTCCACGCGCTCACGATCAAGCGGCGGCTGTCCGGGTCCTTCTTGATCATCGCCACCAGGTCGCTGATCTGGTCGATCGTCCGGCCATCCGGTGCTTTCCAACTGCGCCACTGGGATCCATACACCGGTCCGAGGTTGCCTTCGGCATCGGCCCACTCGTCCCAGATCTTCACACCATTCTCTTGCAGGTACTTGATGTTGGTATCCCCCTTCAGGAACCAGAGCAGCTCGTGGATGATGCTCTTCACATGCAACTTCTTCGTGGTCACCAGTGGAAAGCCCTCGGCCAGATCGAAGCGCATCTGGTACCCGAAACAACTGATCGTTCCGGTGCCGGTGCGGTCGGTCTTCTGTGCGCCGTGGTCCAGGATGTGTCTGAGGAGGTCGTGGTATGGCTTCATGGCGCGGTGAAATTACTCCTGCGGACCGGGCGGCGATCCCGCTGACCCGACCTCCTCGTCCGGCATCGCCTTCAACAGCCGCTCCTTCATGCGCTCGTAGAAGCTTTTGCGGTCCACCACATAGGCGATCAGGTAGCCCACGATGCTCGCGTACATCAGTTGGAAGATGGCGCTGTGGCGGTCCGTCATCTCCAGGACGAGGATCGCACTGGTGAAGGGTGTTCGCGTGACGCCGCTGAGGAAGGCCGTCATGCCCGCGAGCACAAGCAGGTTGTATTGGCCGCGGGAATCAGCCAGGCCCAAGGTGTCGGCGAGCCACCCGCCGATCGCCGCACCGGAGGCGAGGGCCGGCGCGAAGATCCCGCCTGCTCCACCGGCGGACGCGGAGAGCAGCGAGCCGAGCAATCTGGCGAAGACATTGCTGCCGGAGGAGTCCGGTGCGTCCGCGAAAAGTTGGTCCTGCAACACGGCATGCCCCGATCCGGTGGCGACGTTCCCGAACATGTACGCCATGGTGGCGAAGAGGAAGGCACAGGCCAGAGCGAATCCCGCATGGAACCATTTTCCGCTCATGGTCCGCCGCAATTTGTCCAGGATGAAGAGTCCGCGACAGAACAACGCTCCGGCCACCCCGGCGATGGCCGATAGCAGCAGGATCTTGTACATGAAGCTCATGCTGGCCGGTGCGAGCGTCGGGTAGCCGAGCATGAGGTAGGGCCCCAGTAACCATTGCGCCGTCATGCCGCTCAGGATCACGGCGGTGAGCACGGCGGTGCGGAACTGCGCCATGTGCGTCTTGGTGAGTTCCTCCACGGCGAAGACGATACCCCCCAATGGGGTGTTGAACGCGGCGCTCAAACCGGCGGCACCACCGGTGATCATCATGATCCGGCGGCTCACCTTGGGCCAGAACGGAGGAAGCAAACGATGCACGGTGCGATAGATGCTTCCGGCGATCTGCAAGGTGGGACCCTCGCGGCCGATGGCACCGCCACCCGCGATCATGGTCATACTGCTGAGGATCTTCACCAAGAGGATGCGCAGGTTCAGGAAGCGACCCGATCGGTCCCGCTTCTTGTCGGTGGCGACCTCGACGGCCGCCATCAATTGCGGGATCCCGCTTCCACCGGCCATCGGTGCGAACCGGAAGACCAGCCACCAGGAGAGGAGGAAACCGATCGGGGCGGTGAGGAAGATCCAGCGCGGATCATGGCCGAGCAGGTCTGCGTTGCGATCGCCCAGCCAGTTGAAGGTCCACGTGTAGCCCACGGCCACCAGTGCGGTGAGCACGGCGCTGATCTGGTAGGGCAGGGCCAAGAGGATGAAATCCTTGGCGCGGGTGTGGATCAACCACCTCCGCAGTTGCTCCATCCAGCCTGAAAAAGTGGCCTGCGAACGGTCCGCGAGCGAAGGCTTCTTCGGGGTGCTGGACATGGGCGGCTAAAGTAGCCCGGTCGATCCGCCCTGCCCGGAAGCGTGCGGGAAGTGATCAACAACCACTATTGGCCAAGCTTCGCAAGGTCGATCACGAAGAACCGGTATTGCGTTCCGCGATCATACGCTTTCACCAAGGCGCGTGTACCGTTCGGTTCCATCAACACACCCATCGGACACGGAACGAAGTCCTCCTCCATCATCAGCGCGGTTCCTTCCCGCTTGATGGTGCCATCCATATCCACCGCCACGGCCTTCAACACAAACGGTTCGGCGGGCACGGGGTTCTTCATGCCGGCCGCATCGACACCTGCCTTCAGGATGGCATCGAAGCCTTTGGGCGTGTGCCCGTGCAGAAGGATGATCCCCTTCCCGGCCGTCATGATCACCGATCCTTCATACGCCTGCCCGGCGGTCGTCATCAATGCACGCTCCACCGTCCTCTGCCAACCCAAGCTGTCATTGGGCAACACCTGGCTCACGCGGATCGGGCCGCTCAAGTGCCGCATGGCGATCACCTCGCCCATTTGCAACGGGAACATCGTTTCCAGGAAGGTCTCCACCACGGTCATGCCGCCGTCGGGAGCATCGAGGAGATCCACGATCTCATCCGCGACCTTGGCGGTACGCGAGGGCGGTTTGCGCGGATCGGCGGTTGGATCACCGTAGGCCATCAGTTTGGCTTTATGAATGCTTGGTAGCCGCTGCGTGACCAACGGCGTCGGTTTCAATTTCGCATCGGCGGGGTCGAAGCTCACCACCAGGCCGGGCTGGCCGGTGAGCGCACCATACCGCAACGCCAGCGCGACTCGTCCGCCACTGCGATCGACGATCCGCGCGCTGCTCACGAAATCCTTTTCGAGGAGGACATCGCTCACTTCCTTGCCATTCCCCGCGATCGTGGTCAGGTGCAGCTCATGGCAGTTCTTGTCGCCGAGTTGTTCCGCGCCTTTGCATTGGAAGACATAGGTGAGCAAACGGAAGGTGCCGTCGTTCGCGACGACGATCTGGTGGATGCTGCTCTTGGCATCCTCGTAAGGCAATTCCATGGTGTTGTTCCATAGCACGGTGAGATCCTTGTCCAGCCATGCCGCATGGAATTTCTTGTTGCCTTTGCCAGCGTTGGAATAGTGGTTCAACAGGAAGTGCTCACCGTCCGGACTGCGGATCAACCTTTCCTGTTGCACGTATGCCAGGCCTTTGGTGAAGAGGATCGGATCCGGTAATGGGCGCACGACCATCGTGTTCGATGGATCGTTCGCGTAAGGTTCCGGGAAGCTCACCAGCTTCCGGAAGCCCGTGATCGACAGCGTGCCCGAGGTGCTCACGTTCCCGATGCCGTAGTCGCTGCCCTTCTTCCCGGCGCTCACCATCAGGCAGCGCATGGATCCGTTCCCGACGATCGGCGTGACCGCGGTCCACTTCAGCCCATCGATCACCAGATCCTTGAGCACGAGTTCCTCGGTGGGCTGGAGGAGCGCATCCAACCGCACCACCTTCGGTGCGAGGCCTTCTTCCACGTAGAGGATGTGGCGGCCATCCGCCGCGAAGATCCCATCCACCACCGTGAAGAGATCGCCCGTGGATCCCTTCAACGTTCTGCTGAACGGCTTGCCTTTCTGGACGACGGTCGCTTGCGCGAACGAGGAGGCGAGATGCAACAGGAAAGCGATGGTGAGGAATGAACGGATCATGGTGATACGATTATCGGGTTGAAGGTAGCGCGGTGTTTCCTCGCGCACTCCAACGAATGGGTCGAAGGAGGATCGGTTCACACCAACATCCCCACGATCGTCGCGCTGAGCAATGATGCCAATGTGCCGCCGAGAAGTGCGCGCAATCCGAACTCGCTCAACCATTGTCGCTTGCTGGGCGCGAGCGATCCGATGCCGCCGATCTGGATGCCGATGCTGGCGAAGTTGGCGAAGCCGCAAAGCATGTACGTGGACATCACGATGCTGCGCTCGTAGGCGAAGGCGCCACTGGCCTTCAAGCTTGCCAGGCTTTCATAGCCGACGAACTCGCTGGCGATGATCTTCTCACCCACGAGCCGACCCGCCAGTGTGATGTCATCACCGGCCACGCCCATGAGCCACATGATCGGCGCGAAGGTGTAGCCGAGGATGAACTCCAGCGAGAGCTTGTCGAAGTTGCCGTGGGAGATGCTTGCGACCCATCCGTTCAAGCCTGTGGATGATCCGAGTTTCTCGAAACCGTAATTGATCATGGCGATGAATGCGAAGAACACGAGCAACATCGCACCGACGTTCACTGCGAGTTTCAATCCTTCGGTGGTGCCGTTGCTCATGGCATCGAGGATGTTCGAGCCCACCTTGTCCATGCTCACTTCGATCTTCGTTTCGATGGCCTCCGTTTGCGGATAGAGGATCTTCGCGATCACCACCGCGCCGGGTGCGGCCATCACACTCGCGGTGAGCAAGTGCTTCGCGAAGAAGAGGCGTTGCACGGGATCATCCCCGCCGAGGAAGCCCACGTAGGCCGCGAGCACGCCACCGGCCACGGTCGCCATGCCGGCCACCATCACCAGGAAGATCTCCGAGCGGTTCATCTTGTCCAGGTACGCCTTGATCATCAACGGCGCTTCGGTCTGTCCGAGGAAGATATTGCCTGCGGTGCTCAGGCTTTCCGCGCCGCTCAAGCGCATGGTCTTGTTCAGCGCCCAAGCCAATCCGTACACCACTTTCTGGATCACACCGAGGTAGAAGAGCACACTGGTGAGCGCGCTGAAGAAGATGATCGTGGGCAGGATCTGCAAGGCGAAGATGAAGCCGAAGCTCTTCACGTTCATAAGATCACGAAAGAGGAACTCGCTACCCAGCTTGGTGAAGTCGAGCACCTTCACGAACATCTTGCCCACCACTTCGAAGGCGACTTGTACCGGCGGCACGTACATGATCAGCAGCGCCATCACGATCTGGAAGGCGAGGCCGATGCCGACCACCTTCCAGTCCACCTGTTTGCGTTTGGCGCTGAATACCCATGCGATGGCGATCATCGCTGCCATGCCCAGGAGGCCGCGTGCAATGGACATGACGGAAGGGCCGGTGAGCGGGGAGGGCACATGCACGGCACCATCCTGCGCGAAGAGCATCAACGGTACACATGCGAGCAGGGTACACAACGAACGTATCTTGGTGGTGGACATGGATGTGGGGTTGCGTGTGAAGGAAGTTCAGTTCGTGGCCGGAACGGATGCGTGCAACACGTTGCGCCGGACCCAACGCGGAAGGAGCACCGTGCCCATGATGATGTACGGGTAGTAGCTCATCATGCGCCACAGCAGAGCGAGCGCCGGTGCCAGGCCCGTGGTGATGAACATGCCGAGGAAATCATTGAAGATGAATTCGGCCAAGCCGCTGCCGCCGGGCGTGGGGCTCAAGAGTACGAGGATCCCCATGACCACTTGCTTGCCGTAGATCGTGAGGTCGGTGGCGAAGCTCAGGTCCGGATGGAAGGCGTGAAGGATGCAGTTCACGATCGTATAGCGCGCGGTCCACGAGACGAAGGTGGCGATCAGTGCCGGACGCCAATAGCTCCACGGTTGCTTCTTCAGGCCACGCGCGGCAGTGATCAGTTGATCACCGGTGGTGACCATGTGGCGCCGCCACCGCCGCAGGACGGGAGCGGAGAAGATGCCCACGAGTGCGCGTTTCACGAAGGTGGGGTTCACAAAGAGCGCATAGGCCACGAAGAGCTTATAGCCGAGGATGATGAAGTACACCGTCCAGAAGGAGACGAAGAGGCCACTTCCCAGCCAACTCCCTTCCAACTGCACCCCGCTGAAGAGCGCTTCGCGACCGATGGTGAAGTACACCAGCGGCGCCATCACCGCGAGGAAGATCCCATCGAGGAAGGAAGTGAAGGTGATGATGGTGATGCTCTTGCCTGCTTCAACCCCTTCACGACTGAGGATGAAAATGGCGAAGAGGAATCCGCCACCGATGATGCCCGGAGCGAGCGCCGAGGAGAACTCCCAGAGCATGATCACCACGAAACTCCTCCACCACGTGAGGTGCCGTTCCGTGAGGTGCCGGATCCGCACCATGTACGCGTAATCACGGATCACCACGCTCACTGCGGCGAGCAACATCCAGAAGGTGGTCGCCCACGTCCAGCGCACCGCATTCAGTGCATCCCAATTGGAGTAGCGCCACACGAGGACACCCGTAATTCCCAGGCCGATGATCACGGGCAACAACACCTTGCGCATCTTGAATGCGCTAAGGAACCTGCTCGCGTCAGGGTCCAAGGAGGTCATGCCCGCAGGGTTCGGTGTCGGGTTCAGACGGGATCGTTATCGGTATAGCTGTCCGGTTCCGGCTTCGGTTTGGCCGTGACCACACGGAAGAAGAAGTACGCCGTGGCAAACGTGACGATGCCCACTGACGAGAGCATCAGGATGAGTGCGGAGGTGTTCATGGCGTCACGGTGTCAAGTTGTTTGCGGCGCTTCTGGTAGGCTACGTATACGAACCAGCTTGTGATGAAGAAGACACTGAGCAGGATCACGCGGCCCACCCATACCTGCCACGGAACGTCCTCGTTCATCTTCTCCCAAATGGCAGGAAGAGAACCGATGAAGACACCGATAAGGAAGAGTGGAGTGATGTACTGGATGATGTAGCGGAAGATCACCGGCACCTTGATGTCCGCACCCGCGTTGATCTCATTCCAGCCCTTGTCCATACCGAAGATCCACGCGAAGAGGATGATCTCGAACAAGGCGAAGACCACCAAACTCACCGTTCCCGCCCAGTAATCGAACTCATCGAACACACCCTCGCTGAACCAGAACACACACGGAAGGCCGAGCAGCATGACCGCCCCGCCGAAGAACCACGCGGCGTTCTTGTGCTTCCATCCGAATTCGTCCTTCAGGAAACCCATGATCGGCGTGCCCATCGCCAATGAACTGGTGACGCCAGCGAAGAAGAGAAGACCGAACCAGCACACGCCCGCCACAGCCGCTAACACAGGTCCCCACTGCGTGAAGAGGTAAGGGAGGGTCTTGAAGCCGAGTCCGAGTCCGCCGGTCTTGGTGAGCTCCACCACCTTGTCGATGCCGAGGTAACCAATGCTGATCGGGATGATCACCGCGGCACCAAGAACAACCTCTACGAATTCGTTCATCCAACCGGCGCTCATCGCGTTCAGCGCGATGTCATCCTTCTTGCGCACATAACTCGCGTAGCATTGGATGGTGCCCATGCCGACACTGAGCGTGAAGAAGATCTGGCCAGCCGCTGCCAACCACACCTTGCCACTCCACATGGCGCTGTAATCCGGCGTCCACAGGAAATTCAATCCAACGGTGCCGTCGTTGATCGCGCCGTTCTCACCGGCAGTGAGTGTTACACCGCGGATGGCGAGGATCACACCGAAGAGGATCAACAACGGCATGCCGATCTTGGCCACTTTCTCCACTCCGCCGCTCAGACCTTTGGCAAGGATCCACGTGTTCAACGCGAGACAGAGGATCCAGAAGACGACTGCTTCATAAGGGATGCCGGTCGTGCTAACGCCCACATCGACATAGGTGCTGAAGAAGCCCGCGACCTGGTCCGCGGACTGGCCAATGAAAGTGCCGGCGATCGAATGCCAGATGTAGCTCAGCGTCCAACTTTCCAGGTAACAGTAGTACGCTGCAACAGCTAGGTTGGTGAAGATCCCGAACACGCCGATGTACTTCCACAGCGCACGCCGCGGATCCATCTGGTGCATGATGAAGGGCGTGCTGTGGTGGCCGTGCCGTCCGCCGAACCGGCCCATCGCCCATTCCACCCAAAGCAACGGAATGCCCATGAGGAGGAAGCAGACGAGATACGGAATGATGAAGGCACCACCTCCATTCTGCACGGCTTGCACCGGAAAGCGCAGGAAATTCCCGAGGCCCACCGCGTTACCCGCCATGGCGAGCACGAGGCCTACTCGCGATCCCCAATTCTCAGTATTCGACATGCAGCATGGTCAGTTCGGGGCAATGTAGGATTTCTCCTAACCCATCCACCGGGCTGACGGGCGTGCTCGGACCTAATTCGTTTGCTCGCGTCGCTTGATCTCGTCGCGCAACTTCGAGGCACGTTCGTAGTCCTCGTTGTCCAAGGCTTCTTCGAGCATCGTGCGCAGATCCTCCTCGCTGGCGCTGGTCATGGAACGCTTGTCGCGTCCCTTCTTCTCCTTCTTCTCCGTTACTCCGGTTTCGGCTTCCTTCTCTTCCTCGCCTTCCTCCACCTTCAGGCCGGCGGCACTGAGGATGGGCTCATAGGTGAAGATGGGGCAATCGAACCGCAGCGCCAAGGCGATAGCATCGCTGCTGCGCGCATCGATCTCCACAGCACGGGCGCCTTGCTCCACCACCAACTTGGCGTGGAAGATCCCCTCCACCAGATCATTGATGATCACCTCCTTCAGGTTGAAGTCGAGGGTGTCGGCGACGTTCTTGAACAGGTCGTGCGTGAGCGGTCGCGCTGGCTTGATGTTCTCCACCTGGATCGCGATCGCTTGCGCTTCCACACCACCGATGATGATGGGAAGACGCCGGTCACCGACGACCTCGGCGAGGATCAGTGCGTACGCCCCCGCGTGCGTGTGGCTGTACGTGATGCGCAGGAACTTCAGCTCTACTTTCTCCATCCGGGGTTGGGCGGGCCGTGAAGGTAGGGAGTGGAGGTTGGTTGTTCTGATGGAAGGTAGTCGGCAGGGGCAGGACCAGGGGCAAGTGATCGTCCGTTGGAAGCACGCATCTCCGCCAGAAATGAATATCGAAACCTCTCGAAGTCCGATCGTTTGCTCCTGCTCCTGCCCCTTTAGTTCAGCGTTCCGCGTTGAGCTTCTTCGCGGCCTCGATCAACTTGGGCAACACTACGAATGCATCACCCACGATGCCGTAATCGGCGGCCTTGAAGAATGGTGCTTCGGGATCCGTGTTGATCACGGCGATGACCTTGCTCTGGTTCACACCGGCCAAGTGCTGGATGGCACCGCTGATGCCGATGGCGATGTAGCAGTTCGGGCGGATGGCCAACCCGGTCTGCCCCACATGCTCGTGGTGCGGACGCCAATGCATATCGGCCACCGGACGGCTGCATGCCGTGGCGCCACCAAGTAACTGTGCGAGTTCCTCGATGCCGGCCCAATTCTCCGGACCCTTCATGCCGCGCCCTCCACTGACCACGATCTCCGCTTCGGGCAATGGAATACCGGTGCCGGCCTTCCTTACTTCCTTCACGGTGATCCGCGCAGCGCCGAGGTCACCGCTGTATTCCTCCACGGCAACTGTTCCCTCACCCTTGGCGATCGGGATCGAATTCGGCGAGAGGCTGATCACCTTGATCGGACTCGTGACCTCCATCCATGCTTGTGCTTTTCCGCTGAAGACGTTCCGCTTGAAGCGGCCATCCACCGGAAGGCCCAAGGCGCCCGCCACATGCCCGGCTTTCAATCGCGCGGCCACGCGCGGGGCTACCGCTTTCCCGGTGCCATCATGCACGCACACAATGGTGGTTGCACTTTCCTTGGTGGCCACATCACACACAAGTTTCGTGAGTTGCTGGCCATCAACGATGGCCACGCCACGCGCTACGATCACCTTCTTTGCGCCTTGCGCCCCGAGGCTTTCCAGCAAGGTGCTTCCTCCGAAGGTCACTACCGTTACCGGTCCACCAGCGAGTTGGCTGGCATAGGTCACGGCTTCTTGGGCGGCTTTCGGGATCTTATCGCCCCGGCTATCAATGAAAACGATCACGCTCATGGTGTGTGTTCTTGGTGTGGAGATGGGCGGATGATCATCCGCCCCTACGGTGGTGTGGTGATGGGTGGATGATCATCCGCCCCGATGGTGGTGTGGTGATGGGCGGATGATCATCCGCCCCTACGGTGGTGTGGTAACGGGCGGATGATCATCCGCCAATACGGTGGGATCAAATAACCTTCGCTTCGGTGTGCAACAACTCGATCAACTTCCCGGCTTCTTCAACAGGGATCATCTTCACGGCACCCTTGGCCGGAGGCAATTCGAATTTCACTGTGCCGCCGGTATTGTCAACGGCGGCAGCGGGGACAACGGTCAACGGCTTGGTCCGTGCGGCCATGATGCCGCGCATGTTGGGGATTCGTTGTTCGGCCATGCCTTTGGCGGCTCCGATCACCACCGGCAGGGATACTTCCAATACTTCCACGCCGTTCGGCACATCGCGCTCCACGGTGGCTACGGTGCCGTTCACATCCAGTTTGCTCGCGAGCGGCACGTAGGGGAGGTCCAGCAACTCGGCGACCATCGCACCGACCTGTCCGCCGTTATGGTCGATCGTTTCCTTACCGGCCAGCACGAGGTCGAAGCCTCTGTCCTTTGCGTAGGCTGCGATGTGCTCCGCTACTTGCAGCGCTTCGGTCGGTTGTGCATCCACGCGCACGGCCTCGTCCGCACCGATGGCCAATCCCTTGCGGATCGTCGCGTCGGTATCCGCGCCGCCCACGGTGATGGTGGTCACGCTGCCACTACCGGCGGCTTCCTTCAATTCCAAGGCGCGCACCAACGCGTACCATTCATCATACGGGTTGACGATGAAGGTGACCCCGGCGCTGTCGTATTGCGTGTTGTCGTTGGTGAAGGCGATGCGTGCCGTAGTGTCCGGCACTTGGCTGAGGAGGACGAGGATCTTCATAGCGAACGGTTGAACGGGCGGCGAAAGTAATGACCGCGGCGGAGCGGCGGATCGATCCGCTTCACGTGGTCGGATCAGAACCCCTGAACCTTCGAACGTGTTCTGCGGAACCAGAGGAACGCAGCAAGGACAACCATAAGTCCACCTAGGATCCAAGGCCAGAGCGGCCGGGCGGATCCCAATTCCATCGGCGATACATCGCCCACTAGTACCATGCCCGCCCAGTAGTAGGGGAGGGCCAGTTCGTCCGATGCGTTGGCGAGGTGGTCCAATTTGGCTTGGCGGAGGGCCTCGTGCTTGGGCAGGCCATCGGCGAGCAGTTCGTAAAAGCGTGCGATGATCCCGGCGCTCACCTTCTCATCGATGCTCCAAAGAGACACCACCAGGCTCGGGCAACCGGCATACGCGAACCCATAACCGAGCGAGCGGACGCCCTCGCCCGCATCGTTCCTTCCCGTTCCCGTTTCACAGGCGGTGAGCACGGCGAGTTGGGCGCGCAGGTCGAGTTCGTAGATCTCATACGCGTGGAGGTAGCCATCCGCATCCGGGTCCACGCCGCTACCATCCTTGCTCAGGACCAGCCGTGAGTACATCGGCGAGGTGGCGTTCATCTCCGCATGCGTACCGAGGTGCAGGATGCCGTAGCGCACGGCCAGATCGCGGAAGCCCTTTTCATTGGCATCACCACCCACCATCACTTTCGCCGAAAGCGCGTTGCCCAGATCCTGCGCGGTGCTGACCGCGAATGGTTGGCGAACGTAGTTCAGGTAGTTGCGGTCGATGAGCGTGGAGTCCTGCACGCGGGTGAGGTACTCCTGCTTGAGTTCTTCGCTGAAGCCGGGGGCGATGGCCAGCACGCCCTTGGCCCGGTCGCGCGCCATATCGGCGAATTGGAGCGCAGTGGTGACGGAGAGCAAATAGGCGATGGTGTAGCGTTGAATGAGCAGGTTCTTGCGGAAGTCCTTCACATCCGGTGAAGAAAGGAGGGTCTCGAAGTTCAGGGTGTGCAGTTCGCCGTCGGGGATGATCAGCAGTTCCTTCTTTGTGAGCTGATCGGCCACCGGCGCGAAGACCCTGTTGTACAGCCCGTGCGCCGCCGCAACATAGGCGCTCGTGTTCCGCGATGCGATGGAGGTGTTCAAGGTCTTCACTTCCTCCGGGATCCCTTTGGCAACCACACGGATGAGCCCGGCCCGCTGCATGCCGATCACGACCATGTACAGATGATCATCCGTCCGCGCATAGACCAGCAGGTCGCGGTCAGTGGTGAGCAAGCGCTTGCGCACTTCCGTTAGCGTGATGCTCGATTCGCCGTAACGCAACCGGAAGTAGTTCGGGTGTTCCTTTTCCAATCGCACGATGAAATCCGCATAGGCTTTCTCGCGGCGATCCATATCGGTGGCGGCCGCGCGGTCCTCCTCATCGAGGTCGATCGCCGCGATCAACTCCTGCTCTTTGGCCACGATGGAATCCGGCACGCCGGAGTACCGGATGCCCGCGAAGGTGTTCAGGCGGCTCTTCAGCAGGATGGAACGATCCGCCTCGGAGAGTTGCAGGAAGCGCTCGATGTCGGCTTCCGACCCGGACTTCGCATACGCCTCGTACGCTACGTCCATGGCCAGGTCGAACAACCGCTTCTGCGCGCCGATCAGAAGCAGCTTGCTGGCTTCATCAGTGACGGCCGTCTTGTTGCGCGCAAGGGCGGTGATGGCCAGGTCCAGGTCGTCGTTCCATTCCTTCTTCACCGTACCCTTCGGGGCCAGCGCACGTTGCGCGCGCACGCTCCAATAGATCGCATCGGGCAGGATGTGCGGATCGGGAAAAGCCATCGGAGCCTTGCTCTCCATCAATGCGTGCGTCCTGTCCTTCAACGTCCCGATGGCCGTGCGGGCAAAGGCGAGCGCGCCGGCGGCATCGCCGCCTTTCATCGCTGCCTCGGCGAGAAGCACATCGCAATGCGCCACCTTGTAGTGCGAGGAGTCGTAGATGTTCACCAGGATCCTTCGGGCTTGTTGCAGATCGGCGATGGCCTCCTTGGCCCGGCCAGCGGCCACGCGCATGCGCGCACGGCTTTGCAGGGTGAGCACCCGTACGGCATCGGTCTTCTCGTCCGTGTTCGATCGACCAGCCTCGAGGCTGACCCGGAACAACGAATCCGCTTTGTTCGCTTGTCCTTTCCTCAGGGCGATATCGCCGAGCTTGGAACTCGCGCGGATGTACTCCTCGCTGCGCTTGCCGAACTTCTTCTCGCACGCGATCACGTAAGCCGTCACCCACTCCTCGGCCTTGTCCAAGGAGCCTTGCGCGATCTCCAGGTCGGCGATGCGGTCGCGGACCACCAGCAGTTGCGGATCGTCCGGTTCCAATACGCTACTCCGGTCCTTCCAAGCCATGTCGAGCAGTTCGCGGGCACGCCCATCATCACCTAGTTGGAAATACACCGTGCCCAGATTGAGGTAGGTGCGGGATCGGTTCACGATGGCCTCATCGCGGGTGAACTGGTCCTTCGCGTTCGCGATCACGCGATCGCTGTTGCGCAGGCTCTCGTGGTAATAGCTCTTGGCGCGAACGAAGTCGCCCGCGTTCTGCCACAGCACACCGAGGTTGCCATTGGCGCTCACCTTGCGCACCCTGATCGCTTCTTCCTCACCGTTCCCCAGGATACCGAGCGCCTTCAAGTAGTACCCCTCCGCATCGCGGATACGGCCCATGTGCCAGTTGGCCACGCCGACAGTAGTGTACGATTCGGCCCATTGCGCTGGCGGGATGGTGTCGGCCTTCTGGTACTGCGCGATCGCCTCCAACGCATACTTCGCCGATTTGCGGTGATCGCCGATCACGCTGTAGTCGAAGGCGAGGTATTGGCGCGCACGGCCCTTCTGCTTGTACGGCACTTTTTGATCGCGGTCCGCGACGATGATCGCCGTGGAATCCACGCGCGCGCATTCCTTCATGCGTCCCACATCGTAGTAGGTCCAGCTCAGGTCGAAGAGCCCTTCGAGTTCGTTGGCAGCGACCCCTCGTTGCTTGACGAGGTCGTAGATATGTTCGGCAGCGGCCACGCCAGCATCGGCATCCTTCAGTTTGCGGTGGGCGCGCCCGTACTTGTACAGATACAAGTGCGATGAATCGGCCCACGTCGTGCCTGCGCCTTCCTTCAGTTGCAGGTCGATCTCCTGCACCACCCGTGCGTATCTCTCCGCCTTGTACAGCGAGTCGATCAGTGCATGGCGCTTCGGAAGATCCTGGGCTTTCACGCCGATCGTGGCGATCGTGGTGAGGTACAGGATCGTGCGCCGCATGCTTATTCCAATTCGGCCTTGATCGCGCGGGCGCGCTCACCATACGCAGTGTCATTGTCCAACGGCAGCGCCTTGGCCTTTGCGAGTTCGCCCTGCTGCACATAGGCAAGGAAGAGGTACCACATTGCCTTGTCGTGGAACGCAGAGCCGGGGTCGGCGGCGACACGTTCGAGGAATGGGATGGCGGCGTCGGCATCATCCATCGCCAAGGCTGCACTTCCTATGTAGTAGCGAAGAGTATCGTTCGCAGGGTCGGCCTTCAACAAGATGGACCACTTGTCCCGGGCCTCCTGATAGTCTCCGAGCTTATAGGCCACCATGGCATCCGAAAAGGCGAGGTTGGTGGTGGATCCCATGGCAACGGGTAATCCGGGATCCGCCTCGAAGTGCTGTGCGAAGAGCCGCTCGTTCGTGGTTGGCCGCGTCATCACCCAGAACGCGCCGGACAACACGATGGCCACGATCGCGGCATATTTCAGGTAGCTCTTCCATCCCGCACCTTGCGTTCGCAGGTCCGCGCCGTTCGCACGTTGCTCTGTGGAGACGCTCTTCAGCAGGCGGTCCATGCCGCCGAGTTCGATCGTCAATGTGTTCTCGCGCTGCAATTCCATCTCGGCCTTCAGCGCCGGATCACTTGCCAGCTCCTGCTCGAAGAGAGCATGCTCATCCACCGACATGCTTCCCAGCACGTACGCCTCGATGCGCTCGAACCGTGTTCTATCCAAAGTGCCTTGGTTCATACGGCTTCGTTGTTTTCCTCACCGGCGATGGTCTTGCGGAAGGCGCGCAATTTCATCATGCAGCGGTATTTGATCGTGCGGATGCTTTCCTCTTCCACGCCCATGCTCTCGGCGATCGTCGCGAGGTCCTTGCGTTCGAAGTAGTACTGGTCCAGGACCTGCTTGCATTTGTCGTCGAGCTTGTCGTACACGCCGCGCAAGCGCACGATGCGGTCCTCGGTGTCGTCGTCGACATCGTATCCCACAGCGCTGATCCGATCATCATGAACGACCTTCATGTGCTTGTGCGCCGCAGAGCGGACGGTATCCAACCATTTGTTCTTCGCCACGCGGAACAGGAAGCCGCCGGGATCGCTGTCGGCTCCGGTGTTGAAGCGTCCTTCCTTCACGTTCATCCAGAGCACGGTGATCGCTTCCTGGAAAATATCCTGCGCATCGTTCGTGGTGCCGCTGTTCTGCAGCACGTACTGCCGCACGGTAGGGAAGTGATGGGTGTACAACGAGCGAATGGTCGCAGGGTCGTTGCGCCGCAGGCCGACCAACCAGGAAGGCTCTGATACGAGGTATGTGTCCTTGATCCGCTCCATGCCGGGCGATCGCTAGGACACGATAATACGGGAATCCGGGCTGCCCGTCCATAAATTCCAAGTGAATTCCGCTTTGCATGGGGTGTACAGCCCTACATCGGCGAAGGAGGGAAATGTGAACACCGCTGATCCTGATCGGAGGAGAAGGAGGAGTATATCAGGTCGATCGTTCACATCCCGGTGCGCTCCCCGATGAACAGGAAAAGCCCACCGCCATGGACCTTCCCACATCTGTTGATCGCACACGACGCATGCTGGTGGTCGTCGCCGTCCTAGGAAACGAAGAGCTCACGGACGAGCAGTTGAACGCCGGCACCGTCGGCTACATCCTCTAGGGGGACGATCAGGCCGACTTGATGCGCACCGTGGAGGACCTGCGGAACGGCCGCAAGCCCATCGCTGATGCCCGGCGCGTTACCGTGCAATTGCGTCCGATGCATATCGGACCGGAATGCACTGCCGTGAAAGACCATCGCCTCAGCCCGCGCGAACTCGATGTGCTGCGTGCTCTGGTGGGCGGCCTGAGCTATAAGATGATCGCCGCAGAACTCCGCATCAGCTTCGAGACCGTGCGCAGCCACATGAAGTGCATCTACCAAAAGATGCAGGTGAACAACAATACCGCCGCCGTGGCAAAAGCGATCCACGAGGGGCTGGTGGCGGCGTGAGCGACCACCTCGACCAAGGGCCAACATCCTAGAGAACGAACAAGACAGAGATGCAGCGAGCCTTCCTTCGACTACTGGGATATCCGCGACCCGGCCAACGGCGGTTTTCCTGTTGTTATCGACGGCGGGAGCAGACCTGTCCTCCCGTTCCATGAAACAGTGAATGCGATCGTTCACATAGTGCCATAGTGCCCGATATAAGTCCGTACCCCTTCCCGTAACCCTTCACAAACCCTAAATCCACGACCCATGAGATACCCGATGCTCGCGATCGGCGCCTTGCTGGCATCATCGCTCTGGGCCCAACTGCCCTTCAGCTTCTCCGGAAGCGCCGGAGGCGACTGCGTCCCGCAGATCCACAATGAAACATGGCCCGGAACGGCGGAGCCCACCGGTTCGGTGCAGTTCAATTGGTCAGCGACCAATACGACGAACGATCCCGTTATCATGGAAGTGAGTGTTTATCGTGATCAGTATTACTTGCCTGGGCCTGTGCAGGTGGACGAGAACCTGGAATTCTCCTTCACCGTCACAGCCACCCCGAACGGGACAAGCTCGGGTACTGTCTTCTGGACATGCCCCATCAGCTCCTTCGAGGAATTGCTTGCCCATTCGGTGCGCGTGTCCGGACCGAGCGGGACCTGCACGGCATTCTCCATGACCGTGGGCTATGTCGTACCTGCTTTTGGCAACGATGCGGAACCGAACGAAGATCCTAGCAGCCAGCCCTTTTCCACGCTGAACATCGATCACGACGGACACTTGCGTACCAATAATGCAACGGACGACGATTGGTACCGCATCCAGCTGCCCGCACAAGGCAAGCTGCTGATCACCCTGCAGTCGGAGACCCCCGGAAACACTGCGGGGACGATCGAAGCGCAGCTGAGCTACACCACCAGCACCATCGTCAACACGTGGAGCGGGCCTACCGGAACAGACAACATGCCCAACACCAATGTGTTCGAGCAGACCTGCGCGGGCAATGCCAACGGTGGTATCTACTATCTGCGTCTCCGGGCGGCCGGGGCCTGCGACGTAAGCTACCGGATGACACTGACGCTCGTGGAACCCGCTTTCACCAATGATACCGAGCCGAACAACAGCACAGGCCAGGCCATTGTACTCCCCGAAACGCAGACCGCGGATGGCCAGCTGTATTTCCAACATGGTGATAACGAGGATGACTATCGTGTGAACCTGAGCAGTGACGGCGTTATGCACATAGCCATCGAGGCGGAGCACGCCGATACGAGCACCACCGGTACCGTTCAAGTGATCCTCTTCACCAGCAACAGCACCGTGCTGGAGACATGGAACGTACCCGTGGGCGCGAATTCCATCCCGATCAGCACAGCATTGAGCAAGACGTGCCTAGGCAACACAAGTCCGTACTACCTCCAGTTGATCTCGAGCGACTGCGGCACATCGTACCGCATCAGCTACACGGTTACGCCACCGCTCTTCGCGCAAGACCCGGAGCCGAACAACAGTACCTCGCAACCTATTTTGCTACCTGAAACACAGACCGCGGATGGACACTTGAACTTCTATTTCGGTGACAACCTCGACTATTACCGCTTGGACCTGCCGACCGACGGCGTGCTGCATGTGACGATCGAAGCGGAACACGCGGACCTCTCCACCATCGAGACCGTCGCTGCGTACATCTCGGTAAGTACGGGCGCAACACTCGCTACCTGGAATGCCGCGGTGGGGGCAGGCTCGAGCGCCGCGAGCACCTCGTTCAGCCTGAGCTGCCTTGGCACGAACAACCCTTACTATTTGATCTTGATCAGCAATGTCTGCGGTGTTTCCTACCGCGTGAGCTGGACCGTGACAGCACCTGTCTACGCCAACGACCCGGAGCCGAACAATGGCGGACCGGGCACCCCGATGGACCTGAACACGGGCGAACAACAGGGACATATCGGCTTCTACAACCTCGGGGACCCTGACTACTTCGGCTTCACGCATCCCGGTGGACCATGGTCTGTGACCGTGAGTGCTGAGCACGCCGGTACGGGTGAGGGTACCCTGACCATGATCGTAGCGCACAGCACGGGCGCGGTCTATGGCACCTTCACAGTGCCAGCTGGTGGTTCTTCCACTGCGGCTATGAACACCTTCAGCATTCCATCCTTGCCCGCTTCGGCGAACTACTACGTGATCATGCAGGAGGTCACCTGTGGCGTGAGCTACATGATCCATTGCAATTTCGATGATGACGGTGACGGCATCTGCAACATCGACGACCTCTGCCCCGGTGGGCCCGAGCCCGGGACGGCCTGCGATGACGGCAACCCCGGCACGATCAACGACGAGATCAATGACCTCTGCGAATGCGTTGGTGATCTCACCACGGGTTTGGAGGAAGCCGAGGGATCAGAGGGCCTGCGCGCATGGCCCAACCCGGCCCACACCACCCTGTTCCTCTCCACCGCCGTGGATGCCGTTGTGTATGACGCGCAGGGCCGTGCGGTGCGCACCGTGCGGAGGGATAACGCTATTCCACTGGATGATCTGGCCCTAGGGATGTACCTGCTACGGACGCTCGACGGGCGCATGATCCGATTCGTGCGGGAGTGAACCACCTTTTCGATGGAGGATATGCTCGGTGATCGTTCACAACAGCCCACGCTCCCCGATGTGAGGAAGAACAACCCAACCAACCCTTTCCCAACAAGTACCACCAAACACCCTGACCCATGAGAGTTCCATCACTGTTCACCGCCCTCCTGCTCAGTGCAGGGCTTTGGGCGCAACTGCCCTTCAGCTTCTCCGGAAGTGCCGGAGGTGATTGCGTTCCGCAGATCCACAATGAACCATGGCCCGGCGGTTCAAGCCCGGCCGACCTCACCGGTTCGGTGCGGTTCGACTGGTCGGCCACCAACTCCACGAACGCCCCAGTACCTTTGGAGGTGCGGGTCTATCGGGATCAATATGGTGGGGGACCCAACCCCATACCAGAGAATAGTGAGTTCTTCTTCACCGTTACTGCCACCGCGAACGGAACCAGCTCGGGTACTGTCTTCTGGACCTGTCCTATTAGCTCCTTCGAGGAATTGCGTGCGCATTCGGTGCGCGTGTCCGGTCCGAGCGGGACCTGCACGGCATTCTCCATGACCGTGGGGTATGTCGTACCTGCTTTTGGCAACGATGCGGAACCGAACGATTCTCCTGGCGGCCAACCCTTGTCCACTGTGAACATCGATTACGACGGCCATTTGAGGACCAACTATGCTACGGATGATGACTGGTACCGCATCCAACTGCCCGCACAAGGCAAGCTGTTGATCACGATCCAGTCGGAGACCCCCGGAAGCACCCCGGCGACGATGGAAGCACACCTGAGCTACACCACCAGCACCCCCATCAATACGTGGAGCGGATCCTCTGGAACAGACCACGTGCCCAACACCAATGTGTTCGAGCAGACCTGCGCGGGCAATGCCAACGGTGGTATCTACTATCTGCGTATCCGGGCGACCGGGGCCTGTGACGTAAGCTACCGGATGACACTGACACTCGTAGCGCCCGCCTTCACCAATGATACCGAGCCGAACAACAGCACAGGCCAGGCCATTGTACTCCCCGAAACGCAGACCGCGCAAGGCCAGCTGTATTTCCAACATGGCGATAATGTGGACATCTATCGTGCGGACCTGAGCAGTGACGGCGTTATGCACATTGCCATCGAGGCGGAGCAAGCCGGTACGAGCACCACCGGGACCCTTCAAGTGATCCTCTTCACCAGCAACAGCACCGTGCTGCAGACATGGAACGTACCCGTAGGTGCGAATTCCTTCCCGATCAGCACGGTATTGAGCATGACGTGCAGGGGCAACACAAGTCCGTACTACCTCCAATTGATCGCGAGCGACTGCGGCACATCGTACCAATTCAGTTACTCGATGACGCCGCCCCTCTTCGCGCAGGACCCGGAACCGAACAACAGCACCTCGCAATCCATTCCGCTCCCTGAAACACAGACAGCGGATGGACACTTGAACTTCTATTTCGGTGACAACCTCGACATCTACCGCTTGAACCTGACGACCGATGGTGTGTTGCACGTCGCCTTCGAGGCCGAGCATGCCGACGCCTCGACCGCGGAGACCATCCAAATTTATCTTTCGAACAGCGTCGGGACCATCTTGAAGACCTGGACCGCGCCCGTGGGTGCGAACTCCATAGCCGTGAGCAGCATCCATGACATGACATGCCTCGGCACTGTGATCCCCTATTACCTATCCGTGGCGAGCAGCGTGTGCGGCGCTTCCTACCGCATGAGTTACACGATGACACCTCCGCTCTTCGCGAATGATGTGGAACCCAACGGCTCCGTAGGACAAGCGATCGTATTGCCCCCATCCACCCAGACGACCGGACGGCTGAACTTCAATGCCGGAGAGAACAGCGATTACTACCGGATCAACATGCCGACCGACGGCGTGCTGAATGTGACGATAGAAGCGGAACACGCCGGCCTCTCCACCATCGAGACCGTCGCTGCGTACATCTCGGTAAGTACGGGCACAACGCTCGCCAGCTGGAATGCCTCGGTGGGGGCCAGCTCGAGCCCCACGAGCACCTCGTTCAGCTTGAGCTGCCGTGGCACGAACAACCCCTACTATTTGACCTTGATCAGCAATGTCTGCGGTGTTTCCTACCGCGTGAGCTGGACCGTGACAGCACCTGTCTATGCCAACGACCCGGAGCCGAACAACAGCAGCCCGGGCACCCCGATGGACCTGAACGCTGGCGAACAGCAGGGACATATCGGTTTCTACAACCTCGGGGATCCTGATTACTACGCGTTCACACATCCGGGCGGACCTTGGTCGGTGACCGTCAGTGCCGAACACGCGAATGCCGGGGACGGTACCTTGACCATGAGGGTCTTCGATAATCCCGGGAATCTTTATGGCACCTTCACGGTACCGGTCGGCGGCTCGTCCACACCGCTCACGAACACCTTCACCATCCCTTCGCTCCCTGTGGGTTCGATCTACCGCTTGATCTTTACGGAGGTCACCTGCGGCGTGAGCTATCGCATCCACTGCTACGACGATGACAACGACGGCACCTGCAACGCATTCGACCTGTGCGCAGGCGGACCGGAACCGGGAACGCCTTGTGATGACGGCACCGCATGCACCACAGGAGACGTGATCGATGCCAACTGTATCTGCGTCGGAACACCGGTGACGGTGGATGATGGAGACCCCTGCACGCTCGACAGCTGCGACCCGATCAACGGCGTGAGCCACATCTTCCAAGATGCCGACAACGACGGAACCTGCGATGCCAACGACCTCTGCCCCGGCGGACCGGAGCCCGGCACCGCCTGCGATGACGGGAACGCATGCACCACCGGCGATGTGATCGATGCCAACTGCGCCTGCGTCGGAACTGCGGTGAACGCGGATGACGGCGACCCTTGCACGCTCGATAGCTGCGACCCGATCAATGGCCCCAGCCACATCTTCCAGGACGCGGACTTCGACGGCACTTGCGACGCCAACGATCTCTGCCCCAACGACCCGGACAAGATCGCACCGGGCAACTGCGGCTGCGGCAACCCCGAGCCCGGCGCCACCTGCGATGATGGCAATGCGCTTACCATCAACGACGTGATCCAGGGCAACTGTTCCTGCGCAGGCACCCTACTGGGCAACGATTGTCTGGGCGTACCCGGCGGACCCGCCCTACCCGGCACTCCGTGCAATGACAACAGCGCATGCACCAGCAACGATGTGTACCAGCCCAACTGCACCTGCGCCGGTACCCCGGTGAACATCGACGACAACGACGCATGCACGATCGATAGCTGCGATCCGATCCTCGGAGTGATCCACACCCCGGTGAACTCCGATGACGGCAACGCATGCACCATCGATACCTGCGATCCGATCCTCGGTGTGATCCACACCCCGGTGAACTCCGACGATGGCGATCCCTGCACGCTCGATAGCTGCGATCCGATCAACGGCCCCAGCCACATCTTCCAGGATGCTGACAACGACGGAACCTGCGATGCCAATGATCTCTGCGCAGGTGGACCTGAACCCGGGACGCTCTGCGATGACCTGGATGCGGGCACGGAGAACGATGTGATCGGTACGAACTGCCAGTGCGCTGGAACACCGATCGGTGGCGGATGTGTGCTGAACGCACTCACCCTCTACATCGATGGCGACGGCTTGAGCAACGTGGGATGGACCCTGTACGTGCAGGGTACCAGCACCGTGGCGGCCAGTGGCGGCCATGTCTATCCCGCTGGCAGCAACCAGGAAGCGATCTGCGTTGCCGATGGCTGCTACCACTTGGTGGTGACCGATGACGGCGGGGATGGCATCGCGGGTGGCGGCTATCTGCTGCGCATCACGAACGGACCGCGCGTCATCGACGACCGCAGCAACTTCTCCAGCGGCAGCGTGAGCGCGATCATGAACAACGGTGGCTTCTGCGTCCCGATGGGCAACGACCGCTTGATCAGCCAGAGCTGTGACCGCATGGAGTTGCGACGCAACGTGAATGGCTTGTGCAACGACAGGCTCACGGCCGACAACACCCCGAACGGCACCAGCGGCAACGTGTACCAGTTCTGGATCTTCGACCCCAATGGTAGCCTGAGCTTGCGGTACCCACCGAACGGCCCGGGATCCAACCAGGTGAGCATGGCCAACCTGCCCTCCTTGGTGGAAGGAACGATGTACAACGTGCGGGTGCGCACGCGCATCAGTCCGGGTGTATGGCGCGAATGGGGCTCTACCTGCCGCATGAAGATCGACAACACGTTGGGCCAGTGTGCAGCGGCTTTCTTGGTGGATGACCCGAGCAACGCCAACCACAGCTGCGGCAAGTCCATCATCTTGCCCGTGAGCAATAGCACCGGCGCGGCCAACCGCGTGGTGGCCATGCCCGTGACGCGCTACAACAACAACTGCGTGAACGCAAAGGCGAACAAATACCAGTTCCGCTTCCGCATCCCGGCGGAGAATGTGGTGATCGTGCTCAACAGCAACAACAACTTCACACACCTGTTGACCAGCGGTGGCTTCGAGGCGTGCAGGACCTACGAAGTGGAAGTACGCGCGAGTTTCAATGGTGGTAGCACCTGGTGCCGTGGAGGTGCTGACCCCTACGGCGACCTGACCCCTTGGGGCGATATCTGCGAGGTGTACACCGATGGTTGCGGTAGCGGCGAGCTGCACTTGGCAGCGGCTGGAACAAACGATGGCCTGAGGATGTACCCGAACCCGAACCGTGGCGATCAGCTCTTCCTGAGCCTGGATGAGATCCAAGAGGGTGTGGAGACCGTGAGCGTGGATATCTACGACGCTTTCGGCAAGCGCGTGAGCGCACGCACGATCACCGTGAACGATGGTTTCATCAACACAGTTCTGGAACTCAATGGCGAATTGGCCAGCGGCCTGTACGTGGTGAACATCACCGCTGGGAATGCGGTGTACACCGAACGGTTGGTGATCCAGCCGTAATGCCTCACAAACTTGAATGGGAACCCCGCCGTGAAAACGGTGGGGTTTTCATTTAGAGGACCCACTGTGGACGGCCGTTACCTTCGCCCTCCCGGGTCAAGCCCGGGATGACAGAACGATTGTTACCATGCGAACCGTCCAGTATCGAGAAGCGCTCAATGAGGCCATGAGCGAGGAAATGCGTCGCGACCCCAACGTCTTTCTCATGGGCGAGGAGGTGGCGGAATATGACGGCGCGTACAAGGTGAGCAAGGGCATGTTGGCTGAGTTCGGCGAGAAGCGCGTGATCGATACGCCCATCGCCGAGCTGGGCTTCACCGCCATTGGCGTGGGCGCGGCCATGAACGGCTTGCGGCCCATCATCGAATACATGACCTGGAATTTCGCGGTGCTTGCCAGTGACCAGATCATCAACCACGCGGCCAAGATGCTGCAGATGAGCGGCGGGCAGTTCAACGTGCCGATCGTCTTCCGTGGAGGAAATGGAAGCGCCGGACAGTTGGCCGCGACGCACAGCCAGAGTTTCGAGGCGATGTACGCCAACGTCCCCGGTCTGAAGGTGATCACCCCGAGCGACCCCTACGATGCCAAAGGCTTGTTGAAGGCCGCGATCCGCGACAACGACCCCGTGCTCTTCATGGAGAGCGAGCGCATGTACGGCGACAAGGGCGAGATCCCCGATGGCGAGTACCTGTTGCCGATCGGCAAGGCTGCCGTGAAGCGGGAAGGCAAGGACGTCACCATCGTCTCCTTCGGGAAGATGATGAAGGTGGCCTTCGCTGCGGCGGATGAGTTGATGAAGGAAGGGATCGATGCCGAGGTGATCGACCTGCGCACGATCCGTCCGTTGGATCACGCGACGATCCTCACCAGCGTGCGCAAGACCAATCGCTTGGTGGTCGTGGATGAGAACTGGCCGGTGGCGAGCATCGCCAGTGAAGTGGCCTACCGCGTGCAAAAGGATGCCTTCGATTTCCTCGATGCGCCGGTGTTCCGGGTGAACCAGGCCGATACCCCCTTGCCCTTCGCCCCGAACCTGATCGACCTTTCGCTGCCCAATGTGGCGCGTGTGGTGAAGGCCGTGAAGGAGGTGATGTATGTGGTGAAGTGACGTTGTTCGTGTGGAGGAGCGTTGTTCGTGTTGAGGTGTCTCGTCCTGAAATAGGTTGACGGGTTAATTGCGTTGGTCCTGTGTTAGGGTTACAAGTTCGGGTTTGTCCTGAACCGGGTTTACAGAGGTGTAGTAGTTGCGCCATCGTTTGGGAAGGCTGTGATCGAACTCGTGCGCTACGGAGGGCACCTTCCAATCGATGCTCATGTGCAGGCGTTCGTTGTTGTAGGTCGCCACCGCCTTCTCCAGCATATCCTTCCCTTGAGTGAAGTTCTGCGGGCTAAGGTGCTCCATGAGTTCGTTCTTCAAGATCCCGTTCACGCGCTCGGCGATGGCGTTGTCGCGCGGATCACTGGTCTCGGTCATACTTACCCGTATGCCCTTTGACCGCAGCAGGTTCACGTACTTGGCGTAACAGTACTGGCTGCCGCGATCACTGTGGTGGATCTGGCCGCTGAGCTCATGACGGCTTTCCCTGATGGCCATGCGCAAGGCTTTGATCGCGTGGATGCCATCGAGGCTTTGCGCCAGATAATGGCCCATGATCTTGTGCGAACAAACGTCCGTGATCAGGAACACATAGTAGAACCCTTCGGGCACCGCCCAGTAGGTGATGTCGCTGACCAAGGCCTGACCTGGGGCGGTGATCACCGCGCGTTTCAACAGGTCCGGATAGACCGGCATGCCGTGCTTGCTCATGGTGGTGCGTACGCGCCTTCTCCGCTTGCGCACCAGTAGTCCCTCCTCCCGCAGGAACTCGAAGAACCCGTCACGGCCCATGGGCACCTTCAAGCTTTGGATCGGCCCACACAACATGCGATAGAGCTTACGTCCACCCACCTTGCGCTGCTGCTGGCGGATCTCCGTGATCATCGCCATCAACGCTTCCCGCCCCATCACCACCCGCGCCGTTCGCGCGCTGCTCTTGTGATGGGCCTGCCTGCTCACTCCAAGTGATCGACACAGCTCCTGCTGGCTATAGCTGGGATGTAGCATCTTCATTTCGCGGATCACTTGGTGACGGACTTTTTCGGATCGCCACCTTCAACTCCCGCTCGGCGATGTCGATCATCAAGGAGTAGGCCTCGGCCCGCAACTCGGCGGCCCGCAAGTCCTTCTTCAATCTGGCCACTTCTCCTCGCAACTCCTCCGTCTCGGGAATTTCAACCTTAACAGCCTCTTTCTTCTTTCTGGTCCCCATCTGCTCAAGCAGTTCTTTATGCTCGCTCAAGATACCGTGGCCGTAACGCTCGATCCATCGGTCCAGGCTGCCCGAACCCCGGATCCCGAATTCCTTCATCGCATCGCTCTTGCGCAGCTCCCCGCTGAGCACCTTGAATACCGCTTGCTTCTTGCTCTCCTCGCTGTATGTCCTGTTCACTCTGAACTCCTTTGAAAGTCCCATCTTGTGTTAGTTGTTTGTGTCAACCTATTTCAGGACAAGACAAGGGTTGTTGGTTGTTCGGCTGGGCGGTCCCATGCCGCGTTGCCGTTCACCCCGGACAACCGTCACCCCGAACAACTTTCACTACGAACAACGAACAGTGTGCCCGGGGCGGGACTTGAACCCGCACAGCCCTTACGGACCAAGGGATTTTAAGTCCCTCGTGTCTACCATTTCACCACCCGGGCGCCTTACGGCCTGACGAAAATAACGATGCCCCGCTGTACGGCGGGGCATCGACTGAGCGAGAAACGGGACTCGAACCCGCGACCCCGACCTTGGCAAGGTCGTGCTCTACCAACTGAGCTACTCTCGCAATGGGGCGGCAAATATAGTCGCGATACGTTCCGCTCCAAACCATCATCACAACGCATGTGTTTCCATCTCACCTCAGTATCGCGGAGTTGCACCTGGCCAACCGGTCCACCATCTGCTGCGACCCCTCCGGGGTCGATGATCCAGCTATGCACAATAGCTACACGCTGTGACCCCTTCAGGGCCATGGTGAACACTGGTGATCACCGGCACGGGCCCCGAAGGGATCACAGCTTGTAGTAGCAGGTCGGACACACCAGTGTTCCAACCGACCCCGAAGGGGTCGCAGCACATGCGAGCAGGAATTCAGATGCGATCGCCATGATCATCACCATGCGTAGAAGGTGCGTGGGGCCACGCGCACACGGAATCCCTGCTCGGAAATACTGTCGCCATGGTGCGACCAGAGGTAGATCTTCAACTCCTCACCGGGCCGGTACAACTCATCCACCGGTATCGTGGCGTACAGAGGCGATCGTTCGTGGGGATCGGTGCTTGGTCGGACCGGCAGCGCGCGATAGTCCGTGGTCTTCTCCCCATGTTTGCGTTCCACCACGATCACCGCTTCTGTGGATGTCGGCGCCCCGGCCAACAGATCAACCACGATGCTTCCATTGCGGTCATTGGCCAATTGATCCAGATGCACGGTGCATCCGCTCCCGAACGGTGCTTCATTGGTCAACCAGCGCGAATTGGTATCGGGTTGTTGGAAGAGAAGGCGCCAGTTGGCTGGTGATGTGCGAGGATCGAGATGAAGCAGCACGGATCCATTCCGTTCATTCTTCTCCAACACCGTGAAATGATCCAGGATCGCAGCGCGGACATCCGGATGCGCCTTCAGCATACCGTCGACCCAGTACAACGGACGACCATTGGGTAGGCCGAGCTCTACCGCGCGGAAGTCATGTGCGGCGTTGAGCAATGCGATCGCGCTGCCCGCTGCATTTCCCTTGTCAGCACGGATGGACCAGCCGTTCATGCCGCCGTGCAGCGGGTTGCGCAAAGTGCGATCGTCGTTCATCACGACCGCCGCGTTGTCGGGGATGGAAGCGACCAACTTCACGACATCGACTTCTGCACGTTCCCTCCTTGGTGTATGTGCGAACAAGGACCAGCACACCGCGCCAGCAAGTGCGAGTACCTGTGCGTTCATGGTCCACGTGTGATGATGACCGAAGACCAGCGCGAAGAGCAGCCCGAAGAAGGTGATCAATGAGATCGCCAACAACCAAGGGACGATCGGTTTGCGATAACGGAACCGCACCGTGTGAACTCCGGCAGGCACTTCCACGGCCATCGCCGCGATGTTCACGTGCAGCAATGGTGTAGACTCGCCATCCACGCTCACCTCCCAACCGGGGTAGTGGCTTTGTTGGAGGACCAGCAATCGGGGACCCGCTGCGGCCACGTCGAAGGTGAACGGATCATGCGTCGAGCCTGAAACGACCACATGGTCGGATGGCGCGGCGGGAAGTGCATCGGTCCGATCACCTTGCAGGATAACGAGCCCGCTGTCACGAACAGCATCCACATTCTCAAGGTCGTACTCATTGAAGGGAATGATCCGATCCGCCAAGTAGGCGATCGGCTGTTTCGCCATCGCGTTCCACAGGTTCGTGTGCTCCACTTCCAGCGCCATGGCATTCTTCAACCAGAAGCTGTTCACCCCGTTGCGCGAAAAACCGCCGAGGAAGTCCTGCGTGTTGTGCGCGAGGTAGTGGATCGATGTGCCGTTGTCGTTGTACGTGGAGGTCGGTACCATCTCCGGGATGATCGGCCCGTCGCTCAGTGAAGAGATCCGATCGCGCAGCCAGTGCGGCTTGATGTCGGACACGGCCGTGTTCCATTGCGCGAGCGAAGTGTTCCAGCCCATCTCCAGCAGCACGATGCCGAGCAGGATGGGGAATGAGAGTTTGCGTCGCCAAGCGAGGACAATGGTGATCAGCAGGAGCGGGATCGACACTGCTGCCGATAGGAGAATGCGATGATGGAGATCCATGGCGCGCATGCGCTCGAAGAAGTTGTACGACTCGTTGTCGGGTCCGGTGTTGAACACCGCGTTCGCAGCGAGCGCGATCGCGACCAAGGCGGTGAGGGCGAGAAGTCCTTCCAACCAACCGCGTCGAAGTTCATTCGCCCAATAGGCCCGAAGCGTTCCTGCGGCAAGCACCAGGACCGCGATCCACGTGAACCAGCGGAAGTAGGCGGGGAATCGGAAGAGATCCATGCCCGGAACGAAGGACCAGAGCAACCGGTGCAAAGGGGTAAGATCTCCGAGTGCGGCGATCGCGGAGAGCACGCCGACCACCAGCAACACGTTCTCGATCACGGACCGTTTCCGCAACAGTGACGCAAGTGCGAGCGGCAGGAGCAAGGCGCCCATATATGCGTTGGCCATTGGCGCGTCGGTGGCGAGCGCGGTGGCATCCGTGCCCGTCGCGTATGGGAAGAGCAAGGAGATCAGGGATCGCGGTGTCGTGGGATCCACCGCCGCCGCAGCGTAACTCAAACCTCCTGCACGCGCAAGCAATGGACCCGTTTCCCACCATGCGTGCAGCACACCGGCACCGATCATCGCCGCGCCGAACACCGCCAACACACACCAAACGAAAAGTGGTCGTACACCATTCCATCGGCTCGATCTCCAACGTTCCCATGCATGCGCGGCGAACAACGCGAAGAGCACATAGCCACCGATGATCGTGAACGTGTGGTTGCCGCCGGTGAGCAAGAGGCCTTGGAACAGCGCGACACGTGCCGCGTTCCTCCACCCCGGTTCGCGGAACAACCGAACGGCGGCATCGAAGAGCCACGGCAACCACGCCGCGCTGATGACCGCATAGAAATGCATCTGGTGTCCGGTGAAGAAACCGCCGAGCGCATAGGCCACGCCGATGATCAGGCCGACGCGCGCGTCATCAAAGAGCGTGCGCGCGAAGCGCATCATGCCAAGTCCGCCGATGATGACGTAGAGTAGGAAGAGCGCTTGCAACGTGTAGATGCTGTGGCCGATCGTTCCACCGATCGCGAGCGACTCGATGTACCACGTCGGGCCTTGAAGATCGGCATGCATGGGGTAGCCGAATTGCTGGTGCGGGTTCCACAGCGGGAAGTGCCCGTCCATCAGGCACTGCGTGATGAATGCGCGCCACGGGAGCCAACAATTCAACGTATCGCCGTGCGACACACTGTACTGGAAGGACGACAGCGGCCAGTAGGTGAGGAGCACCGCGAGGGCGATCACCAACCAACCCCAGCGTCGGGCGAATGCTTCGTGCGGTCCGATCACCATCGAGCGATGGTCACGCCTTCTTCAGGCGCACTTTTCCGGAACCGGCCATCCGCTTGATCTCGTTCAGCTTCAACAACGCTTCCACGGGTGTGAGCGTGTCGATATCGAGGTCGTTGATCTGATCGCGGATCCCTTGCAACGCGGGGTCATCCAACTGGAAGAAGCTCAGTTGCGGTTCGCGGGAAAGACCTTTCACGGACACACTCTTCGAAGACGCGCCATCCGTATTCCCATCACCGAGATCACCGGCATGACTGCGTTCCAGATGCGCCAACACCTTCTTCGCACGGTCCACGACGGTCTTCGGCATACCGGCCATTTGGGCCACGTGGATCCCGAAGCTGCGGTCGCTTCCGCCGGGGACGAGCTTGCGCAGGAAGAGGATGCGTCCATCCACTTCGCGCACGGCCACGTTGGCGTTGCGGATGCGTGGGAAGGTCGCGGCCATCTCGTTCAACTCGTGGTAGTGCGTGGCGAAGAGCGTTTTTGGACGATCCGGATGTTCGTGGAGGAACTCGGCGATGGCCCATGCAATGGAGATCCCATCGTAGGTGCTCGTGCCGCGTCCGATCTCGTCCAACAACAAGAGGCTGCGATCGCTCAGGTTGTTGAGGATGCTCGCCGATTCGTTCATCTCCACCATGAAGGTGCTCTCGCCGGTGCTCAGGTTGTCGCTCGCGCCGACACGAGTGAAGATGCGGTCCACGATCCCGATGCGTGCGCGCTGTGCGGGAACGAAACTGCCCACTTGCGCCATGAGGACGATCAACGCGGTCTGT
Source organism: Flavobacteriales bacterium (assembly GCA_016721005.1). GTDB lineage: Bacteria > Bacteroidota > Bacteroidia > Flavobacteriales_F > PHOS-HE28 > PHOS-HE28. The sequence goes on along the minus strand of JADKJM010000016.1, from coordinate 523,810 downwards.
CGCAACAGCGCCGACTTACCGCTCATGTTCGGTCCGGTGATGATGATGAGCTGGTGATCCTCGGGATCGAGCAACACATCATTCGCCACATAGACCTCACCCGGTGGCAACATCTGTTCGATCACCGGATGGCGACCACCACGGATGTCGAGCGTGCGCTCGTCGGTCAGCGCCGGTCGGCAATAGTTCAGCGCAGCAGCATTCAATGCGAAGGCGCGCAATACATCCAAGCGGGCGATCGCCAACGCGGTGTCCTGCACGGCACCGATGCGCTCGACGATCTTCTGCACCAAGGTGATGTGGAGTTCAGTCTCCAATGCGAGGATGCGTTCCTCGGCGCCGAGGATCCGCTCCTCCAAGGCCTTCAACTCCTCCGTTATGTAGCGCTCCGCGCCCACCAGCGTTTGCTTGCGCACCCATTCCGGCGGCACCTTGTCCTTGTGCGTGTTGCGCACTTCGAGGTAGTACCCGAAGACGTTGTTGTAGCCCACCTTCAAGGAAGTGATGCCGGTGCGATCGCTTTCGCGGCGCTGCGCTTCCAACAACAGATCCTTGGCATGCGTGGATACGTGCCGCAACTCATCCAACTCGGTGTTCACTCCGGTGCGTATCACACCGCCCTTCGCATAGGTGGCAGGGGTCGTCGGTTCGATCGTGGCTTCGATCGCTTCCGCCAATTCCAGCGGTGGAGCGAGTTCCTTCGCCGCCTTCTTCAGTGCGCCCTTGCTTGCATCCAGTCGATCGCGGATCCGCGCAGCGGCGAGCAAGGCTCCTCGCATCTGCAACAGTTCACGCGGACCGATGCGCGCGGCTGCGGCCTTGCCGGCCAAGCGCTCCAGGTCATTGATCGCATCGAGATCGGGCCCGAGTTCCTCCAGCAGATCCGGTTGATCCACCAGCGCATTCACACGATCCAATCGTTCATCGATCGCGGTGTGTGTGATCAATGGTGCAAGGATCCAGCGTCGCAGCATGCGTGATCCCATCGGCGTCACACAGCGGTCCATGCTCGCGAGCAAAGTGCGCGCACCTTCATTCACGGCACTCACCAGTTCCAGGTTCCGGATGGTGAAGCGATCCAACGCGACGTGATCGGCGGGGCGGATCCAGCTCATGCGCGCGATGTGCGCCAAACGGTCGTGTCGTGTCTCGCCGAGGTAATGCAGCACAGCACCCGCAGCGCGCTGCGCCAGCTTCAACTGTTCGATCCCGAAGCCTTTCAAGGTGGATGTGCCGAACTGCGCGAGCAATCGCTCCCGTGCGAATTCATCGGCGAAGGCCCAATCGTCCAACGCGAAGGTGTGCAGGCGTTCGGTCGCGGCATCCAGCACCGCATCGCGGCGGCCTTTGGCGATCAGCACTTCACGCGGCGCGTGGCTGTCGAGCAGTTTCAACAACGCATCCGCGCTTTCTTCAGCTACAAGGAATTCACCTGTGCTCACGTCCAGGAAGGCCACGCCGTAGCGATCACCCTGCGAACAGACCGCCGCGAGCCAATGGTTCTCCTTCTGTTCGAGCACACGATCACTGAACGCCACGCCGGGGGTGACCACTTCCGTGACACCGCGCTTCACAATGGTCTTGGTCAGCTTCGGGTCCTCCAGTTGATCGCAGATCGCCACGCGGAAACCTGCGCGCACCAGCTTGGGTAGATAGGTTTCCACCGAATGATGCGGGAAGCCTGCCAGTTCCACATCGCTGCCACCGTTGTTCCGCTTGGTGAGGGTGATCCCCAACACGCGCGCCGCCGTGACCGCATCGCTGCCGAAGGTCTCGTAGAAGTCGCCCACGCGGAAGAGCAGCAGCGCATCGGGGTACTTCCCCTTGATGGTGGCATATTGCCGCATCAGGGGTGTTTCGATATTCGCCGACTTGCTCATGTCCGGAATGTCGCGGATCGCGTCAATTTCGCGGCGGTAAAGTACTTCGCGCCCGCTGCGCCTTCACCCACAAGTTGCTGACAGCCCATGCCCACCCACGACCGCAAGCTTTCCATGGATGAACTCGGCCGGGTCGGGCCGGAAGATTACACAACGGCATTGAAGCTCCGGATCGTGGTGGTGCTGGACGATGTGCGCAGTCGGCACAACGTGGGTTCCATCTTCCGCAGCGCGGATTGTTTCGGGGTGGAACGGATCGAACTCTGCGGCTTCACCCCCTTGCCGCCGCATAGGGAGATCGAGAAGACGGCTTTGGGTGCGACGCGATCCGTGCCCTGGGTGCATGTGGAGGCGGCTGCGGATGCCGTGAGGGCATTGCAAGCCGCAGGATACAAGGTGTTCGCGGTGGAACAGACCCTGGGTGCTATTCCCTTGAATGAGCTCGGTCCGGTGGGGGAGGACCCCATCGCGCTGGTCTTCGGAAATGAGTTGAACGGGGTGTCCGAAGCTGTGGTGGTGGCCTGCGACCAGTGCGTGGTGATCCCCCAGCACGGCAGCAAGCACTCCTTGAATGTGTCGGTCTGCGCGGGTGTGGTCCTACACCATCTCGCTGGAAACCAACCGGGAAGAGGCAACCAAAATGCCTTCCACGGGTCTACGTGAACGGAACCCCAAGCATGGATAGGGCCGTACAAGCGCCACTCTTCTATATTTGGCTGCCCGCCGAACGCTCATGATCAGGATCTCTCCGCGCATTCTCCTATTGACCCTCGCGTTAGGCCTACTCGCCATCGGTCCGGTGAGTGCCCAGTATTTCCGGCAGTCGAACTACTGGAAGACCCACCGGCAAGAGGTGGAGTTCGGGTTGGGGATCTCCAACTTCCTAGGTGAACTGGGTGGCAGGAACCAGATCGGATCCCCCTTCGTGTGGGACCTCGAGTTGAGCCAGACGCGTCCTGCGGCATCCTTCGGGTACCGCTATTACCTCGCCCGCAAGCAGGCCCTGCGCCTGCGCCTCACTTATGGTGTGCTGGCTGGCAACGATAACCTCACGACCGAACCCTTTCGCCACAACCGCAACCTGAACTTCAAATCGGATGTGGTGGAACTCAGTCTTGTGTACGAACTCCATCTCTACCGGGAGGAATTGGGACACGTCTATGACCTGCGCGGGGTGAAGGGCACCAAGAGCAGCCGGGTGGGCTTCTATCTGTTCGGCGGTGTTGGTGGATTCTACTTCGATCCCCGGGCCCAGTTCAACAACGCGTGGGTGCGTTTGAAGCCGCTGCATACCGAGGGCCAAGGCTTGCCGGGCGGGGCGGATGAGTACAACAACTTCCAGATCTGTATCCCGATGGGTGTCGGACTGCGCAGGGCCCTTACCAAGCAATGGAGCATTGGACTTGAGCTCCAATACACCAAGACCTTCACGGATTACATCGATGATGTGAGCACGAAGTACTACGATAACGCAGCGATCCTTGCTGCGAATGGCGATATCGCCGCGTTCCTTGCGGATCCCAGTTTGAACGAATTGCCATGGGATGCCACAAACACCAACGCCCAGCGCGGCGATGAGACCGACCTCGACGCCTACCTCTTTTTGAAGTTCACGGCGGATTGGAAGCTGTACAAGTACAAGAGCGGCAGCAAGAAGTACCGTGCCCGCATCCGTCGCCAGAAGATCGTGTTCTGATCCATTCAACTGCGGATCTGCGCAGAACGCCCCGGCCAATTGGTCGGGGCGTTCTGCATTCGTGAGGAATTCCTGGCTGAAGAGCGGATGGCTTTACGGATGTGCTTTCCGGAAAGAAGGGATGCGAAATTGACTTTGCAGGAAGACAGTCCGGACTGTGCGGAAGGGGTTCTGAGCTGGCAGGACGCCTAATTGATCGTGCAGGATGCGAATCTGATGGGACAGGATGCGAATCTGGACTTGCAGGATGCCTTTCTGACCGTTCAGGATGGCTAACTGGACTTGCAGGATGCCTATCTGACCTTGCAGGATGCGAAACTGACCTTGCAGGATGCGAATCTGAAGGGACAGGATGCGAATCTGACCTTGCAGGATGCCTTTCTGACCGTTCAGGATGGCTATCCGGGCTGTGAGGATGCCTATCTGACGGGTCGGGAAGGGAGTTCGAGAAGTGCGGACGCGAGGTTGAAGAATGCAGTAGGCAGTTTGAAGTTGGCAGTAGCGAGTTCGAAGAACGCAGTAGGGAGGTTGAAGAACGCAGTAGGCAGTTTGAAGTTGGCAGTTGCGAGTTCGAGGAATGCGGACGCGAGGATGAAGAACGCAGTAGGCAGTTTGAAGTTGGCAGTTGCGAGTTCGAGGAATGCGGGAGGCAGATCGAAGAATACAGTAGTGGGTGAGGCGTGGGCAGCAAAGGCTACGGGAGGCGCTCACCTGCGATCCCGGCTCTGGTTCCGCAGGGTCCGCCACTCGCGCACCGGCCAGCGCACGGCGAGACCCTTCGGAGGTTTTCGTCAAGGGGCCGCGATCAGCGAAGACCCTGCGCTGGTCTAGGTTTTCGCAAGGGGCCGCGATCAGCGGACACCATGCAATGGTCCAAGACCTATGGCCCGAACCTCGGGTGGGGCTTCCTGCTGGTATGCCTCACCTGGTACACGACCACCAGATGCCCGCGCACTTCATACACTACGCGGTACGGGAACTTATGCACCATCGCATGCCGGAAGTCCCCTTTGCGCTTCTGCCCGGACGGGCTCAAGGCCAAGCTCTGGTAGCATGCGTTCAAGGCTTGTAGAAAACGATGTCCCAGACCCGGTTTTCCTCGTTCGTAGTCGGTGAAGATCTCGCCGATCTCTTCGGTGGCCTCGGGCAGGACCTGTACCGTGTAACTCATCGCTTACCGCCCTCACGCGCAAGGCGCATGGATTCCTCCACGCTGTGGGGCTTGCTCTCTCCGCTCAGGTAGCGAGCGCGGCGGCGCTCCAGTTCGGCCACCTCGTCATCCGTGAAGTCATCCTCCACTTCAGGCACCTCGGTCTCGATGGCCTTGGCCACGCGTTGCAAGGCTGCTTCATCCCAGATGAGCATCAAGCGGTGCATGAGGTCCAGCTTCTTTGATGCGATGTCCATGGCGTTGTGTTTCGTCGTGTAAAGTTAGGACGACTTCATTCGTTCGGGGTCCTCGCGAGGCGGGGGCCAGTGAAGCCACTTACCTACGATCCCGGCTCTGGTTCCGCAGGGTCCGCCACTCGCGCACCGGCCAGCGCACGGCGAGACCCGGCGGAGGTTTTCGTCAAGGGGCCGCGATCAGCGGAAACCCTGCAATGGTCCAGTGGTGAGACTCCGGGTCTCGCTCGCAGAGCCTCGCATCGCCCGGAGTGACGGACGTTGGATCAGGAGCGCGCGGGAACCGACCATGATCCCGCTTTCGGGATCGCACTCCCGAACAACAGGGTTCCCTGGTTCCTCGGGAGACATTGTCGAGGTCGGAGTTCATTTTGGTGGGTGCGCTCCGGATCACAGGACCTGTCCCGCCATAGCGGGATCCGAACCAGCGAACATCCGCGCTAGTGGAGGTGAGGAAAAGAAGACTTGAAAAGGGTCTTCGCTTGCCACCAATCCGCGGCCGCGATCGGGATCTTCAGCGTGGCCACATGGTTTTCCTTACGATACTTGACGAAGACTGCCCCCGATTCGGTGTAGTGGCCGCCGGAGAACCTGTACGATACCAGGTCATCTGCTAAGATCGATACTTGCCGACTCATAATGCTGAGGGGGTAACGGATCAGAATTGCGCTGGGCATGACTTCCACTTTCTTCAAGTGCATGATATGATAGAGCGCGATCCCGAGGAAGACCAATGCAAGTATTTGAAATTCATGAGTGAATAGCGCTGCGGCTATGAACAGCGCCAGCCCACTATTCGCGAAAACCCCGAAGTAGTTTGCCCGGAGCTTCATGTGTCAGCCGTTGACATTATTGAGCCGCTGCAGGGTCCGCCGAAGGCGACACTGCGCTATGGAAGGCGAGACCCATTCAGAAGGCGATCTGCTCAGTACGTGCATCACGAACCGAATCTAAACGAAGAAGCCCCTCCGCCGGATGGCGGAAGGGCTTCCATCATTCAGTTGCTATGGATCAGAGCCCGAGTTGTCCCTTGAAGTTGCGGAACTCGAGGTCCTTCATGCCTTTGTCGCGGAGGCTGGCGTCCTGCTGCACGGCCATACCGAGGTGGTTGCGCACCATGTCGCCGTTGCTCTGGCGGGCCCCGATGATGGCCATGAGGTAGTGGCCCATGGCGCTGTCCTTATCGGAGCTGGCCTCCAGGATGCGCTGTGCACCGGCAGCATCGCCACTGAGGGTCTTCGCCAAGGCGGCGTTGAAGCTGTTGGTGCCGCTCATGTTGCTGTTGGCGCTGCCGTAGTCACCGTTCTGGATGTCGATGATGCCCATGTTGTACTTCACCTCCGGACCAGCGGCGCCGGCCTTGCGGTAGAGCTCCATGGCCTTCTTGCGGTCGCCCTTCAGGCGTGCGACCACACCGAGGTTGTTGGTGCTGATCGGGTTGTCGGTGGTGCTGTTGGCTTTTTGGAATTCGGTCTCGGCCTCGGCCATTTTGTTCTGCATCATGAGGATGTAGCCGGCGTTGTTCGGTCCGCGGTAGTCGGCGGGGAAGATGCGGCTGGCCTCGCGGTAGATGCGGAGCTTCTCGTTAAGGTCCGTGGTGAGGGTGGCGCTGAAGAGCAGTTCCTCCACGTTGAGGGAATCGGGCATGCTCTTGCTCATGGCGATGAGTTGCTCATCGCTCTTGCCCACGAGTTCGTAGTTGAGGCGCATTTCGCTGCGGCGCAATTGCGGCAGGATCTGCTCGGCGATCTCCTTATAGGTGGCGGCCATGTTGCGGATCTCCTCTTCGCGCTTGGTCACGTCGGGGTACATTTCCAGCACGCGGAGCACGAGGTCCTTGTCGGGCACGGTGCTGCTGGCCTGCATGGCCTTCTTGAAGCCGTCCCAGTCCTCCCCACGTGGGTTGAGGCCGTAGAAGGTGGCCGCACTATCGCCCTTCAACTTGGCGCGCTTGATCTCGCCTTTGGCCCAAGCGCTCGCGCTCTTCGCACGGTCGCTGGCCAGATTCTCGTTCTTGCTCAACTCGCCTTCGGGGCTGGCCCATGCATCAATGGTCAAGCCGGTGAGGCGGACGTTACCTGCTGCCTGTACGCCCTTGATGAAGGAGGACAGTGCTTTCACGTCGGCATCATTCAATTCACCCGGACGCACCACGCTGGCATTCACCAGATAGTTGATGGTGGCATCCGTGCTGTGGGTGGTGATCCGCTGGAAGGCATCCGGCGCCATGAGGACCTTGTCGTCGCTCATGAGCAGGTACGGGGTGGTGATCACGCCGTCGGCCACTTTGATGGGGTCGAAGGGCACTTCCTTCTTGCCCTGTTTGCCGAGGATCTTCACCATGAGTTCGCTGGTGCTCATGGCCGGGGTGTAGGCCACCTTGGCGCTATAGCTGAAGGCCTTGCCGGTCTCGTAAGGGATCACGGTGAAGTTGCCCACGGCCTTGTCGCCCTGGAAGCCCACCATCTTGTAAGGGGTCTCGCCACCCGTATAGGTGAGTGTGGGGGTCAATTCCACCAGTGCCTTGCGGTAGAAGTATTTGCCCGGGAAGGTGCCGTTGATACTGACGGCCACGGAATCGCCCTGAACGATGAGGGGGTTCGGGTCTACCGTGTACTTGATGTTCTCGACGTACTTCTTCATCTTGCCCAAGCCACCGCAGCCTGCGATGACCAACGAGGCGGCGGTGAGAAGCGTTAGGCCCTTGAAGTGGCGCTTTTCCATGAATGCGATCGTGTTGTGATTTCGGCCGCAAGTATAATCACTGCTTTGCGTGATGATAGGATTCCTGCCCCCTTAACTTCTCCACATAGCGCCGTGCGCATCAGAGGGTTGCAACGCGGTGGTCGGATGTGGACGGCGCGTCGATCAGATCGAGCAGTCGGTCGAAAGCCGTAGGGTCGTGCAAAAGGTCCTGATCCGCGAGATCGACCACGAGGACCTTGGTGCGCGCGCTCTTCTGGAGGTGGTCCATGTAGTGTTCCTGCAATTTCAGCAGGTATTCCGCGCCGATCTGCTGCTCGTAGGACCGGCCACGCACGCGGATGCGCTCCCGCACGCGTTCCAGATCCAAGTGCAGATACACGATCAGTTCAGGCTGGGGCAGGTCGCCGTACATGATGCGGTACAGGTCGCTGAACAGCGCGTATTCGTCGGCCACAAGCGTCGCGCTGGCGAACACGAGCGATTTCCCTAGCGAGTAATCAGCCACGGTGCAGTTGGCGAAGAGGTCCTGTTCGGTTACCCGCTTCAGTTGGTGGTAGCGCTGCGCGAGGAAGCTCAGCTCCACGCTGAACGCATAGCGCTCCGGTTGTTCGTAAAAACGGGGGAGGAAAGGATTGTCGTCGAACTCCTCCAGGACCAAGCGGCCGTTCCACCGTTCCGCAAGACGGCGGGCGAGCGTGGTCTTGCCGGCGCCGATCAGGCCCTCGATGGCGATATAGGAGTAGCGCATAGCGGATCAGCGTCGCTCGCGAAGGTCGTTCAAGAGATCGAGCACGGTGTGATGCAGGGTGGGATGCACCCATGACGGGACAATGTCAGCCGCTGGTGCCAAGGCGAAGGCGCGTTCGTGCATGCGCGGATGCGGAACTTGCAATCCATCACTATCGATCACGCGATCCCCGATCAGCAGGATGTCGATGTCGATCGTGCGTGCGGCGTAGCGCTGTGCCGTGTTCCGCTCACGTCCAAGTTCATTCTCGATGGCCAGCAAGGAGCGGAGCAGTGACGATGGCTCGTGTTCCGTTTCCACGAGGAGCGCCCTGTTCAGGAACACTCGTTCATCCGCGAACCCCCACGGCTCGGTCCAGTGGTCGCGGCTCCGACCGAGAACGGCGCCCACGCGTTCCGTGATCATCCGTTGGGCGGCATCCAGCATGCGCGGCGGATCGCCCAAGTTGCCCCCAAGAAGCAGAAGGACGCGCGATGCATCGGACATGCGGGCAAATCTATCCGCACGGGCCTCCCATCCATCGGTTGTCCCGTTTGTGTAGTTCGATCCGGACAATAGAAGGTGTCCCGGTAGTTTCGATGCCGAGAAATACAACCAACCCCTCCACATGCGCCAGTTCTTCAAGTTCGTTTTCGCCTCCATGCTCGGCACCTTCCTGATGGGGATCGTGCTCATCTTCATCTTCATCGGCATGCTCGCGGCGCTCGGCGCCAGCCTTGGATCCAGCAAGAAAATGACCACCGTGAAGGATGGTTCGGTGCTGCAGCTCACCTTCGACCAAGCCATCGTGGACCGGGGTGCGGAGAATGACTTCGACCTGGACCTGGGACCCTTCCAAGGCGAGAAGACCATCGGGCTGAATCATGTGCTAGCAAGCTTGGAGCACGCGAAGACGGATGATCACATCGAAGGGATCTTCCTCGACCTGAGCTTCGTGAGCGGTGGTTTCGCCACGCTGAAGGAGATCCGGGAGAAGATCCTGGAATTCAAGAAGGAGAGCGGCAAACCGGTGGTGGCCTGGGCGGAGATGTACAGCCAAGGCACCTATTACGTGGCCACGGCGGCCGATGCGATCTACCTCCAACCCAAGGGCGAACTGGACTACCGGGGATTCCAAAGCGAGTCCATGTTCCTGAAGGGCATGTTCGAGAAACTGGACATCGATATCCAGTTCATCCGCGGAAGCAACAACCGCTTCAAGAGCTACGGGGAGATGTACACGCAGGACAGCATGAGCGCGGCGAACGAATTGCAGATCAAGATGATCCTGGACGACTTCTGGGCGGATCATCGCGCCGCGGTGGCGGCGAAGACCGGCTTGGACGCGGCGCGTTTGGACCTGATCGCCGACAGCTTGATGGTGCGGAACGATGACGCGGCCGTGGAATTGAAACTGATCGATGGATTGAAGTACCGCGATGAGGTGCTGGCCGACCTGAAGGAGCGGATGTCGTTGGATGCCGATGATGATATCGCCTTCGTGAGCCTCGGGAAGTACACCCGTTCGTTCACAGAAAAGAGTACGAAGAGCAAGGACCGTGTGGCGATCATCTACGCGGAAGGTGGGATCTCCAGCGGTGAGGGCGATGATGGTATCGGTAGCACGACGTTGAGCGCGACCATTCGGGAAGCACGGGAGGACAGCACGGTGAAGGCGATCGTCTTCCGCGTGAATTCCCCGGGCGGCAGCGGGCTGGCGAGCGAAGTGATCTGGCGTGAAGTGAAACTGGCCAGCGAAGCGAAGCCGGTGGTGGTGAGCATGGGCAATGTCGCCGCTTCCGGCGGATATTACATCAGTTGCCCGGCCACGAAGATCTACGCGGAGCCGACCACGATCACGGGATCCATCGGTGTCTTCGGGATGATCCCCAACATGAAGGGCTTCTTCAAGAACAAACTCGGCATCACCTTCGATGGCACGAAGACGCACAAGTACGCGGATATGATGACGGTGAGCCGCCCATTAACGGCCCAGGAGAAGCGGATCATCCAAGGCTATGTGGATGACTTCTATAGCGGCTTCGTGGAGCGGGTGGCGGAAGGCCGCAAGCTCACCCACGCGCAAGTGGATAGCATCGGGCAAGGGCGTGTGTGGAGCGGGGTGGATGCCAAGGAGCGCGGGCTGGTGGATGAGCTCGGTGGATTGGAGGATGCGATCAAGGCCGCTGCCTCACTGGCCGGTCTGACCGATTACGCAAAGGTGGAATTGCCGAAGCAAGAGGACTTCTTCAAGAAGCTCATGAAGGAATTGAACGGCGACGCCCAAGCGTGGGTGGCCAAGGAGTATTTGGGCGAGGACATGCAACTGCTGGAGCAGTACAAGCGGATCCGCGATGTGCGCAACTACAGTGGCATCCAAGCGCGCATGCCCTTCGACCTGGTGATCCAGTAAGCGACCAAGGGTATGGAACCACGAAGGCCCCGGATCTCTCCGGGGCCTTCGCTTGCCCTAACGATCAGTTTCCTGATCTACCAAAACCTGAGGACTGTAACGGAGGTCCAGAAAAAGAGTTTCAGGAGGTGGATACCGGAGGTTCCGTAGGGGGGCTACCCTGTTCTTGGATGACCGGAACTGGATCGTCCTCATGCTTCGATCTCCACGTGTACGCCGCTGTTGTTGCGCACGTTCAATACGCGACCATCCTCCCAGATCAGGTACTGCCCTTTGATCCCCATCAAGCGGCCGCCCACTTCAGGGACCTTTTCCAAGCTCACGCTGTTCACCTTCGGCGGGTAGGCCAACACTGGAAAGCGGATCACAACCGGTTCTTCTTCGTGCAACAGGTGCTCCTGTAGATCCGTGCGCAGCGCACCGATGGCCTGCGCACGCGCTGCGATCAATGCCTCGGTATCCGCAACGACCTCCTTGAGCATCGCGCGCCAGTTCGTCTTGTCGGCGAAGATCCGTTTCAGGTCCACTTCGATCAGGCCAGCGAGTTGACGATAGGGCACACGCGCGATCACCAGCGCCGCAACGGCACCTTGATCGATCCAGCGCGTGGGCACTTGTGTGGACCGGGTGACGCCCACTTTCACATTGCCGGTGTAGCTCAGGTACACCACATGTTCCGTGGCGTGATGCGCGATCTCCCAATCCGCATCGCGCCCTTCACCCAAGTGCGCACGACAGAGTTCCGGGTGAATGATGCATTCCGCCGCTTCGGGAGCTGAAGTGAAACACGGATAGCAGAAGCCTTGTGCGAAAAGTTTCTTCACCCGCTTACCACAACTCACGCAACTGAGCACACCGGTGGCGCGGACCGTGAAGTGCTCGCCGATGAACGGCGCGAGTTCCACGGCGGGCGAGAAGGGGAGCGCGTAGTGGACGGTCTCCTCCAGTCCGCTGAACATCTTTCCAAGGGGTTGGCCGTCGCTCATTTCGCAGTGGTTACCTTTTGGGCGGAAGATAGCTTCCCACCATGCCCTTCAACGCCCTGTTCTCCTTCCTGATCAAGAAGCGTTTGCAGCAGATCGAGTTGTTCCGCGACAACCCGGCGATGGCGCAACTCGAGGTCTTCCATTCCCTCATCCGTTCCGCACGCTATACCGAATGGGGACGCAAGCACGACTATGGGAACATCGCGGATCCGGATGAATTCCGGCGCCGCATTCCGGTGCAGGATTACGAGGACGTGAAGAAGTGGGTGGCCCGGTTGCGCGCCGGTGAACAGAACCTGCTTTGGCCCACCGACATGAAGTGGTTCGCGAAGAGCAGCGGCACCACCGGCGACCGGAGCAAGTACATCCCGGTGAGCCGTGAAGCGTTGGAGGATTGCCACTACAAGGGCGGCAAGGACCTCATCGCCTTGCATTACCAGCAATTCCCGGAAAGCAAGTTGTACCACGGCATGAGCCTGGTGGTGGGCGGGAGCAGCGCCATCGAGAATTTCAGGAATGATGCGTATAGCGGTGATCTGTCCGCGATCATCATCCGCAACCTGCCCATCTGGGTGGAGGTGCGTCGCACGCCAGTGATCGAAACGGCGTTGATGGAGAACTGGGAGGAGAAGATCGAACGGATGGCACGTGAGACCATGCGTGAGGATGTGCGCTGCATCGCTGGCGTGCCCTCCTGGACCTTGGTGTTGTTGCGGCGCATCCTGCAACTCACCGGAAAGAAGCACATCATGGAGGTATGGCCGAACCTCGAGCTCTTCATGCACGGTGGCGTGAGCTTCAGGCCGTATCGCAAACAGTTCGAGGAGCTCATTCCATCGCCGACGATGAACTACCTGGAGAGCTACAACGCCAGCGAGGGCTTCTTCGGGATCCAGGACCGGCGCGGTGAGAATGACCTGTTGCTGATGCTCGATTACGGCATCTTCTACGAGTTCATGCCGCTGGAGGAGATCGGGAAGGAACAGCCGCGGACATTGCTGCTGGAGGAAGTGGAGGCTGGTGTGCAGTATGCCATCCTCATCAGTACCAACGGCGGGTTATGGCGCTACATGCCCGGTGATACCGTCCGGTTCACGAGCACGCGGCCATACCGGATCCACGTGACCGGACGGACGAAGAGCTTTATCAATGCGTTCGGGGAGGAACTGATCGTGGAGAACGCCGATCGTGGTATCGAAGCTGCCTGCGAAGCCACCGGTGCGGTGGTCGCGGAGTACACGGCCGCGCCCATCTACATGGATTCCGATGCGCAAGGCGGGCATGAGTGGGTGATCGAATTCGAGGAGACACCGGCATCCATCGACCGGTTCACGGCAGTGCTGGACGCCACCATGCGTTCGCTCAACTCGGACTACGACGCCAAGCGAAAAGGCGATCTCGCGTTGCGCGCACCGTTGATCCGTGTCGTGGACCGTGGCACGTTCCATGCGTGGATGCGCGAGCGTGGAAAACTGGGCGGACAGAACAAGATGCCAAGGCTCAGCAACGACCGCGTGCTGATCGGATCCCTCCTCGCGCCTGTTGCCGTATGAACCCGCTCCGACTATCCTTCCTCGCTTGTTTGTTGTCGCTTGTTGCTTCGGCGCAGGAACCGGTCGCCTTGGAGAAAGCCTATTCCATCGAAGGCACCTTCGACACCTTCACTACGGATGAACTGGGGAATGTCTACGCCTTGCAGGGTGATGAGCTGCGGTTGTTCGATGCACGAGGCCGTAGTTGGCTTCGCAACAGCACCAAGACCTTCGGTCGCATCGGCACCATCGATGCGTTCTATTCGCTCAAGCCGATGCTCTTCGCACCGGAGCAGGGCCAGATCGCCATGCTCGACAATACCCTCAGCTTGCAAGGCAGTGTGATCAATTTGCCGCGCAAGGGATTTCCGCAGGTCGTGCAGGCATGCATGAGCGTGCAGAACTGCTTCTGGTTCTTCGATCAACAGGAGATGGCCCTGATCCGTGTGGACAACCAATTGCGCCGACTTGCGCACACCGGTCGATTGGACCAGGTGCTGGGCTTCACCGTGGAACCGCTCGACCTCCAGGAACTCGATGCACGTCTTTATGTGAATGCCGGTACCAAGGGCATCCTCGTCTTCGATCTGTTCGGCACGTACATGAAAACGATCGGGATCACCGGTGCGCGCTGCATGCAAGTGCGTGACAATGCGATCCTGTTCATGGATGGGACGGGGATCCACCGCTACGACATGCGATCCTTCGCGATCGTGGATATCGCAACCACCCATCCAGCGGAAGAAATACGGGCACTGCGGGCGGAAGGAAGTCGCGTGTACCTACTGCTGGCGGACAGGATCGAGGTCCTGCAACCAGCGGAAGCGGACCATTGATCCGCACGACTTTTCCACAACGCCACATGCGATGACATGTGCCGGTATCTTCGCCATCCGTTCGCGCTTTCCTTTTGCGACGGATCCCGATCACTCATCACCCGCAACGTTCCCATGCACATCGCCATCGCAGGCAACATCGGCTCCGGAAAGACCACCCTCACACAACTGCTCGCCAAGCACTACAAATGGGAGCAATTGCAGGAGGCCGTGGACAACAACCCGTATCTGTTCGACTTCTACAAGGACATGGCGCGGTGGAGCTTCAACCTACAGATCTTCTTCCTGAACTCGCGCTTCGAGCAATTGTTGGAGATCCGCAATAGCGGGCGCAATGTGATCCAGGACCGGACCATCTACGAGGACGCCTTCATCTTCGCGCCGAACCTGCACGCCATGGGGTTGATGACCACGCGTGATTTCGAGAACTACCACAACTTGTTCCTCAACATGGAGCACAGTATCCAACCGCCGGACCTGCTCATCTATCTGCAAGCGCCGGTGGAGAAGCTGGTGAAGCAGATCGCGGAGCGTGGCCGGGATTACGAGAACTCGATCAGCATCGAATACTTGAAGCGGTTGAACGAGCGCTACGATGGATGGATCGAGAAGTACGACAAGGGCAAGCTTTTGATCATCGACGTGGAGGAGAACGCGTTCCACAACGATCCGGAGGATCTGGGTCGCATCATCAATGCGATCGATGCCGAGATCCACGGTCTGTTCCCGATGGAGAAGGCACCGGCGAAGTCCAAAGCCGAAGTGAAAGTCCCTGCCAAGGCAAGCGTGAAGGTCACGGCGAAGGGCGCGCCGAGCAAGAACGGCGCGAAGGAAAAGGCCACGGCGAAGAAGCGGTGATCGTCAGTGCATAGGTAACGAAGAAGCCCCGGCGCGAGCCGGGGCTTCTTCGTTGACGTGTGTGTTCACTGCACGTTCACTTCGACCGCAGCGGCTTGCGTCGCTGCGTCGCGCGTGACCTCCACCTGTTGCACATGCGCTGGGATGTCCTGCGCGGCATGCACGGTGCTCTTGTTGATGTGCGGCGCGATGATGAGCGCGACGATCGAGGTCAGCTTGATGAGGATGTTCATGGAAGGTCCGCTGGTGTCCTTGAATGGATCACCCACGGTGTCGCCGGTCACGGCCGCTTTGTGCGGCTCACTGCCCTTCTTGTATTCCACGCCATCGATCATCACGCCTTTCTCGAAGCTCTTCTTCGCATTGTCCCAAGCGCCACCGGCGTTGTTCTGGAACATGCCCATGAGCACACCGCTTACGGTGATGCCCGCTAGCAGGCCACCCAATGCTTCGGGTCCGAAGGCGAAGCCGACGATCACCGGTGAGAGCAATGCCAATGCGCCCGGCGCGATCATTTCGCGGATGGAGGCCTTGGTGCTGATGGCCACGCACTTCTCGTATTCCGGCTTCGCGGTGCCTTCCATGATCCCGGGGATCTCACGGAACTGGCGACGCACTTCCTTCACCATGTCCATGGCCGCCTTGCCCACCGCGCTGATGGCGAGGGAGCTGAAGAAGAAGGGGATCATGCCGCCCACGAACAACATCGCCAGCACGTCGGCCTTGTAGATATCGATGCCCGTGATACCTGCGAGACCGACGTAGGCAGCGAATAGTGCGAGCGCGGTGAGTGCTGCGGAAGCTATCGCGAAGCCCTTACCCGTGGCAGCGGTGGTGTTGCCCACTGCATCGAGGTTGTCCGTGCGCTCACGCACTTCCTTCGGCAGGTGGCTCATCTCGGCTATTCCACCGGCGTTGTCCGCAATGGGCCCGAACGCATCGATCGCGAGTTGCATGGCGGTGGTGGCCATCATGCCTGCCGCAGCGATGGCTACGCCGTAGAGACCAGCGAGGTGGAAGGCACCGTAGATGCCCGCTGCAAGGATGAGGATCGGCAGCACCGTGCTCTCCATGCCCATCGCCAAGCCACCGATCACATTGGTGCCGTGGCCCGTGCCGCTCTTCTGCACGATGCTGTCCACCGGACGACGGCCCATGCTGGTGTAGTATTCGGTGACCATGCTCATGAGCGTACCCACCACCAGGCCGAGGATGATCGCCCAGAACACGTTCATGCTCGAGATCATCAGGTGTACATCGCCGCGCACGAACTCGAGGTCGGCGGGCAGCATCCATTGGATCACGAAGTAGCTGGAGACGGCCGTGAGGACCATCGCGCCCCAGTTGCCTTTGTTCAAGGCGGCCATCACACTGTCACTGTCCTTGTTGATGCGCACGAAGAAGGTGCCAATGATGCTGAAGAGGATGCCGAGACCGGCGATCACCATGGGAAGCAGGATGGGGGAGAGGCCGTTGAAGGCATCGCCCTTCGCGATCACTTCACGTCCGAGTACCATGGTCGCGAGCATGGTTGCCACGTAGCTGCCGAAGAGGTCGGCGCCCATACCAGCCACATCACCCACATTGTCGCCCACGTTGTCGGCGATCGTCGCCGGGTTGCGCGCGTCATCCTCCGGGATGCCAGCTTCCACTTTCCCTACGAGGTCGGCACCAACATCGGCCGCCTTGGTGTAGATGCCTCCGCCCACGCGGGCGAAGAGCGCGATGCTTTCCGCACCGAGCGAGAAGCCCGCGAGTACTTCCAGGCACTGCATCATCTGTTCGCCGTTCGCGTTGCCATCGGTCACGTACATATGAAGGAACACGATGAACAAGGAACTCAGACCGATCACGGCCAGGCCTGCTACGCCGAGGCCCATCACGGTACCACCGTTGAAACTCACTTTCAGCGCTTGCGCCAAACTGGTGCGTGCCGCTTGCGTGGTACGCACGTTCGCTTTGGTGGCGATGCTCATACCGATCCACCCGGCGAATGCACTGAAGAAGGCTCCGATGAGGAAAGCGATCGCGATCACCCAATCGCTGTGCTCCACGAGCGTTCCGCTCCAGGCGAGAAGCACGGCTGCGATCGCGGCGAAAACGCCCAGTACTTTCCATTCCGCTTTCAGGAACGCGATAGCACCGCTTGCGATGTAGCCCGCGAGCTCCTGCATGTTCGCATCACCGGCGTCCTGCTTGTTCACCCACAAGGCCTTACCCACCATCACCAGCAGGCCGATCACGCCCATCAGCGGGATGTAATACATCAATTCACTTCCCATATCTATTCGGTTTCTTGTATGTTCTTGTCGTTCAGAGCCTTCACCGATCTTCGGTGTAAGCGGCCGCGAATGTAGCCAATGACCGGTTCCTGAGGAACGTCGCCATTTCCTAGCGCTATATGCCGCACGGGTGCCTTCGGCTAGGTTTGCAGAGTGACCCCCGATCTCCATCGTATGCGGATCGCTCCGACGCCGAGCGGTTTCCTTCATGAGGGGAACGCGATCGCCTTCCTGATCACGGCGCAACTCGCCAAGCAGAACCACGCGCGGCTGCGTTTGCGGATCGATGACCTGGACGCGGAGCGCGAGCGACCGGCATACGTCGATGACATCTTCGCTTCCCTGCGCTGGCTGGGCATCGCTTGGACTGACGGTCCGCGCGATCGGCACGATCACGAACGCAATTGGTCCCAGCAGCATCGGATCACACGTTACATGGATCATCTGGAATTGCTGAAGGAACAAGGTGATCTGTACGCCTGTCGGTGTTCCCGATCCACCTTCCAGGAACACCAATTGAAAGGGAGCAGGCGATGTGATTGCCGGGCGAGGAACCTTGCCTTCGGTGGCCCGGATGTGGTGTGGCGGCTCCATCTTCCGCAGGATGCCATGGTCCGCATGGAACAGGTTTTCGGGGAAGCGATCATGTTGACCCCGGCCGACCTGATCACGGACCCGGTGCTTCGTCAACGTGCAACTCCGGAGGGTCCTGGGCATCCCGCCTACCAGATCGCATCCTTGACCGATGATGTGGAATACGGGACCACGATCATCGTTCGGGGGAATGATCTCCTGCCGAGCACGGCGTGCCAACTCTACATGGCGGATCGCTTGGGCCTTGGATCATTCAAGCAAGTGCGTTTCCTGCATCATCCACTGATCACCGATGCACAAGGGCACAAGTTGTCCAAGTCTGAAAGTGCATTGGCGTTGAAAGCGATGCGAGGGATCGAGGGCGCTGCGGATGGACTGCACCTACGTGCGAACACCATACTGGGTGGATCGGCCAATGCGGCCACGCAGGATCACCACTGATCGATCCCGTAGCGCGCGATGGAGAGCGCGGTGAGCAGTGCCGCGAGGACCCCGATCATGAGTGCGGCGAAAGTGAATCCTTTACCGCCCTGTTCATACCGCCGGATGCGACGCATGGAAAGCGCCACAAGAACAAGCGTGACCACAATGGCGCCGACCAGCAACCAAAGGTTCTGCGAGAAACCAAGCCCCACAGTGACCAAGGCCATGACCAACGCGGGGATCGCCAACGCGTTCAACTTCTTCCGTGGCATCAGGTTCTCGTCCTCTTCCTGAAGGGTGATGGTTGAACGTACCGGCAACAATTCCTCCGCACATACCGGATCCGATGCGCGTGATGGAGGGGATACGAAGAGGCTAGGACCGCTATTCGTTGTGGCGAGCAAGCGGTCATCAATTGCGATCAGTGGCGATGGATGTACGATCGATCCCACCTTGATGTGACGCAGGCGCGTTGCGGTGCGATCGTTCTCTGATGTCTTCTTGTGAAGGTCAACGTGCCACCCGCCCTGGTGCGTTCGCTTCTGGAAGCGACCTTCCTGCACCACATCGCGTTGCACTCCGCACCCGAACGCGAACAGGACGATCGGTAGAATGAATTGGCGTGCGGACATGGATCGAAAGTAGATGGCAGCGGTTCAGCGCATCAAGCGGAATGCATCGCCGTCGAACAGGCCGAGGTCGCTCATCTTCAAATGCGGGATCACAAGCAGGGCCATGAAGGAGAGGGTCATGTAAGGTGCGGAAAGCGTGCTGCCCAAGGCTTTGGCTTCCCGGTCCAGGGTGGCGTAGGCATCGGCCACGGTGTAGGCGTCACCGTCGGACATCAAGCCCGCAACGGGCAACGGAAGCACACGGTGATGATCGCCATGCGCCAAACACACTCCACCGCGATGTTCCACCACAAGATTGATCGCGGCGCAGAGATCCGCATCGTTGGTGCCGACCGCCACGATGTTGTGGCTGTCGTGCGCCACGCTTCCTGCGATCGCGCCGCGTTGGAATCCGGTACCGGCGATCCAACCCACGGCAACAGGTGCTTCGGTGTAACGGTTCACCACGGCGATCTTCAAGAGGTCCTTGCGAGTGTCGGCGACGCAATGCTCCGCGATCACCGTCGGCGGTATCCATCGCTTGTTCGTGATCAATTGACCATCCAAGGCTTCGATGACCAGGAGATCCCCGGACTGCGCTTCGACCAGGAGTTCTTCAACCTGAATGGGTGAGCGCACGAAACGATTGACGCGGTCGACCGTCACGCGCTCTATCAAACTGCGGCCTTCCTCAGCCACAAGCTGGCCCTTGATGTACGTGCGTTTCACCCGGAATCGTGTGAGGTCCTCTGCGATGATGAAGTCGGCGGGATCGCCCACGCGCAGTCGGCCCACGGGCAGTTTGTAGTGAACGATCGGGTTGATGCAAGCAGCACGAAGCACTTTGAACAAATCGATGCCGCGCTTCACCGCACGTTCGCACAGCAGATTGATGTGGCCTTCCACCAGACCGTCCGGATGCTTGTCATCGCTGCACAGCATCATGCGGTCGGCATGGTCGTGCAGTAGGTCGATGAGCGCTTCGAAGTTCTTCGCCGCTGATCCTTCACGCACAAGGATGTGCATGCCGTGTTTCAGTTTTCCTTCCGCCTCTTCGCGCGTGAAACACTCGTGGTCGGTGCTGATGCCAGCAGCGATGTAGCGCTTGGCCAGATCACCGTGCAAACCCGGTGCGTGACCATCAACCGGTTTCCCGAGGCGGTGCGCGTGTGCGATCTTCTTCAGCACTTCTGTATCGCCGTTGAGCACGCCGGGGAAGTCCATCATTTCGCTGAGGTAGAGCACCTCGGGTCGTTCCAGCAGTTTGCCCACGGCGTCGCTATCGATGCGCGCACCAGCGGTCTCGAACACCGTGGCGGGCACGCAACTCGGTGCGCCGAAGAAGAAGTGGAAGGGTACCTCGCGACCGTTCGCGATCATATAGTCCACGCCTTTGGTGCCGAGCACGTTCGCGATCTCGTGCGGATCACTGATCGTGGCGACCGTGCCGTGGGTGACCGCCAATCGTGCGAATTCACTGGGCACCAACATGGAGCTCTCCACATGTACGTGCGCATCAATGAAGCCCGGAAGCAGGAAGCCCGGATCCGCGTTCGGGGTATGCTCGATCGCGCTGATCCGGCCTTCCGCGATGTGAACGGTGGACGGAATGATCGTCGCGCTCTCGATGTCCACCAGATTGCCGGAGATGCGCATGCGGTTCGGTTTGGATCGCTTCCTTCCACTCGGATCCCAACGGTCCGGCGGCGCTTGTGACGAATCTAGTCGTGCGGGATCATCCGTTCCCGAACATCTCGCGCACCCGCTCGAAGAAGCCCTTGTCCTTGGCTGACGGGCTGGGATGGAAACCGGGACTGTGCCTCAATTTCTCCAATGCAGCCTTTTCCTCTTTGCTCAGGTTGGTCGGCGTCCACACCATCACATGCACGAGCAGATCACCATGAGCGCGATGCTGCAAGGAGGGGAGGCCTTTGCCGCGAAGTCGCAAAGTGGTCCCGCTCTGCGTGCCGGGTTCGATCTTCATTTTGGCCTTACCCGTGACCAAGGGAACTTCGATGCTCGTACCAAGTGCGGCATCGCCCATGTTGAGATACACCTCGTAGTGCAGGTTGTGGCTATCGCGCCTCAACTCCTTGTGCGCCTCCTCCTCGATCACCACGAGCAGATCACCAGGAATACCACCCGCCGGGGCTTCATTGCCCATGCCGCTGATGTTGAGTTGCATGCCTTCCTCGACACCCGCCGGGATCTGGATCGGCACCACCACTTCTTCACGGACCAAGCCGTGCTCATCACTTCCAGGCGCTCGCTTGCTCACCGATTGACCAACGCCGCCACAACTCGGACACGTGGTCACGGTCTGCATCTGACCGATGAAGGTGCTCTGCACGCGACGCACTTGACCATTGCCGCCGCAGGTGCTACACGTACTGTACTCGCTGCCTTTGGCACGCACGAGTTTCGTCACCTTGATCTTCTTCTCCGCGCCGTGCGCGATCTCCTCCAAGGTCATTCGCAACCGCACGCGCAGGTTGCTGCCCTTCACCGTACGGCCACGACCGCGTTGGCTGAAACCACCGAATGATCCACCGCCGAACGCATCGCCGAAAACGTCGCCGAACTGGGAGAAGATGTCCTCCATGTTCATGCCGCCACCATGGAAGCCACCACCGCCGCCACCTCCGAAACCGCCCGGGGCATTGTGGCCGAACCGGTCGTACTTGGCCTTCTTATCCCCGTCGCTCAGGATCTCGTACGCCGAAGCCGCATCCTTGAACTTGTCCTCAGCGCTCTTGTCACCGGGGTTCTTGTCCGGGTGATGCTTGATCGCCTGCTTGCGATACGCCTTCTTGATCTCTTCCGCACTCGCGTTGCGGTCGACACCCAGAACTGCGTATGGATCCTTTTTGCTCATTGGTTCTTCCTTGCTGTTGGCTTGTTGGGCGGATCCTGATCCGCCCCTACGAGCCGACAACCACTTTTGCGTAACGCACTACCTTATCGTGCAACGTGTACCCGTTCTCGATCACGTCGATCACCTTCCCTATCAGGTCCGGGCTCGGCGCTGGCGCCTTGGTGATCGCTTCATGGCGATCGGTATCGAAGGGCTGGCCTTTCACATCGGACATCGGCTTCACGCCCTGTGCTCCTAGGATGTGGATCAATTTGCTGTGGATGAGGTGGAATCCTTCGCGTACCACGGCGATATCGTCGGTCTGTTTGTTGTTCGCGATCGCGCGTTCCATGTCGTCCAGGACCGGCAAAATGTTCTGCAGTGCGTTCTCGCTGGCGAATTGCATCAGTTCCAAGCGCTCCTTCGCCGTGCGCTTGCGGAAGTTGTCGAACTCCGCCGTCGTGCGCAGCCATTTGTCCTTCAGATCCGCAGCATCGGCTTTTGAAGCGATCAGGAGTGCGGTCAATTCGCTGATGTCCTCGCGGCCATTATCATCGGCATCGTGCATCACGTGTTCAGCAGCAGCCTCGCTCGCCATGGAAAGCGGATTGTTCCGATCCGCCCGCGCCTCTTCCGTGTTTGCTGCATTTTCCGTCGCATTGTCAGCCGCGCTCGTCGCGGGACTGACATCAGGTCGTTCCGACATGGTCTTTCGTTTCTTTTTGAAGATCATTCCGTGTTCGTCAAGCCGGGTGCCATGGATCATTCCGGCAATGCGGCGCGAATGTCGGGGACTTTTTGGCAGCGACGTGCCGGTGCGATGAACAGGAAAGAAGAAGGCCGCGTCACGATCGTGACGCGGCCTTCTTCTCACAGGATGATCCTGATCAGAGACTCTTCACATGCTTGTCCAGCTCTTGATGGAGGGCCATGCCGCGGAGATTCTTGGCGATGATGATCCCATTCGGATCAACCAGAAAGCTCATGGGGATGGAGCTGACTCCATACAGTTGGGCACCCTGTGATTGCCAGAACTTCAGATCGCTCACATGGTACTTCCAACCAAGCCCGTCCTGGGCGATGGCCTGCTTCCATGAATCGCGGCTGCGATCAAGGCTCACACTATACACCTCGAAGCCTTTGGCATCGCTGAACTTCGCCTTGGAGTATTTCTGGTAGGCCGCCACCACGTTCGGGTTCTCGTTGCGGCAAGGTCGGCACCAGCTCGCCCAGAAATCGATCAGGACATACTTGCCTTTCAGCTCGGAGAGCTTCAGGACCTTGGTGCTGTCCGCGTTCATAAAGGCCAACTCCGGGGCCTTGTCGCCGATGTTGGTGCCCACCTTGGCATTGCCGGGGAGCGGGGCGGATCCGCCGGAGTTCCTGTTGGTGAAGCCATAGATGGCAAGGATGCCAACGGCCGCGATGGTGATGATGCGCATCTTGGACATTACGGTGGTGAATTGCATGGTGCGAAGGTAGGTGGGTGTGGTGCGGCGCTGGTTTGCGAAGATCGTGCCGGGATGGGAAAGCAGAGGTGGTCGTTCAGATCACTTCGATCCGAGCGCCGATGGCATTGAGGCGGCCTTCTATGTTCTGATAGCCCCGGCGGATCTGTTCGATGTTGTCGATGGTGCTGGTTCCCTCCGCGCTCAACGCGGCGATGAGCAAGGAAACACCCGCGCGGATATCCGGGCTGGTCATGCGGATGGCGCGCAGGGGCATTTGGAAATCGTGCCCGATCACCAACGCGCGGTGCGGATCGCAAAGCGTGATCTGGGCGCCCATCTCGATCAACTTATCCGTGAAGAACAGCCGACTCTCGAACATCTTCTGGTGGATCAGCACGCTGCCCTTCGCTTGGGTGGCGGTGACAAGCACAATGCTCAACAAGTCGGGTGTGAAGCCCGGCCACGGGGCGTCCGACACGATCATGTTGCTGCCGTCAATGAACTTCGTGATGGCATAGTGGTCCTGCGCGGGAACGTGGATGTCGTCGCCCTTGCGCTCCACGACGATCCCCAATTTGCGGAAGACCTCCGGGATCACACCGAGGTGGTCGTAGCCCGTGTCCTTGATGGTGATCTCGCTTCGGGTCATGGCCGCAAGACCGATGAAGGAACCGATCTCGATCATGTCGGGTAGCATGCGGTGCTCGGTGCCTCCGAGTACGGTCACCCCATCGATGTACACGAGGTTGCTACCGATCCCGGTGATCTTGGCGCCCATCCGGACAAGCATGTGGCAGAGCTGCTGGATGTAGGGTTCGCACGCCGCGTTGAAGATGGTCGTTCGCCCTTCGGCGAGAACGGCTGCCATGATGATGTTCGCCGTGCCGGTCACGCTGGCCTCATCAAGCAGCATGTACGCGCCCTTCAAGCGCTTCGCCTCGGCCAAGTAGAAGCCTTCCTTCGCATCGTACTTGATCGCGGCGCCGAGCTTCTCGAAGCCGGTGAAGTGCGTGTCCATCCGTCGCCGACCGATCTTGTCGCCGCCGGGTGCGGGGATGTATCCCTTTCCGAAGCGCGTGAGCGTCGGGCCGGCCACCATCACACTTCCGCGAAGGCTTCCACCCATTCGCTTGTACTCCGGGTCGAGGAAGAACTCCAGGTTCACGGTCTTCGCGGTGAAGCGATAGCTGCCATCGCCGAGCTTTTCCACCGTCACGCCCATCGCACCCAACAGGTCGATGAGCTTGTTCACATCCACGATATCCGGGATGTTGTGGATCGTGACCGGCTCGCTGGTGAGCAGCACGGCGCAGAGGATCTGTAGTGCTTCGTTCTTGGCGCCTTGTGGGACCAATTCACCTTTCAATCGGCGACCACCTTCGATGCGGAAACTTCCCATGATGCGAAACAACAACGCAGGTGAGGTGCTGAGCGAGTTCAGTCAGCTTCGCTTTCAACAGGTGGTTGTCACCATGAATAGGCTCAGGGGCGGGAACAGGGCAAACCCAGGAGCAGTAGGCAGGAGCAGGAGCAAGTAATCTCGGCTGCTTCGTGAGCGAGATTCCTTGTCCTTGAAGTAGATCGCTTGCCCCTGCTCCTGCCTATTGCCCCTTGGTCTCAATACCGGTTCTTCTTCCTCCGGTGGCGCTTGCGGTTGTTGTTGTTGTTCCCGCTGCGTGGCTTGCGGTTGTCCACTTCATTCCGCGGTCCGGCCTGGTGCGCGCGAAGCAGATCGGCGGTGTGCGCGAGTTGCGCATCCGCGCCGAGTTTCACCTTGCCCTTGCTCAGTTCAGCGAGGTCCTTCAGGATCACCGTATCTGGCACCGTGTCCCGGTTCCACACCAGGAATTGGCGCTTCATCAGGTTCGCGATGACCAGACTGTAAGCATCCTTCTTCTCACCCGCCTCCAACTCCGCGCACTGCTTGATCATGCGCTCCACCGTCCTTCCGTAGTGCCCGAATTTGACCGGCGCTTGCGGATAAGGAACGCGCTCCGGCTTGCTGTCGAGCTCTTCCGGAGTTGGCATGGGGTAGGGGGCATCCACGTCGAGCTTGAATTCGCTCATGATCCAGAGGTGATCCCATAAAGTGCGCTCGAAGTTGTCGCTGATGCGCAACTGCGGATTCAACCGACCGATCACCTGGATGATGGCCTTGGCGGTGCGTGTGCGTGCCTCGCGCTCGGGCATGTCCATGCAATGCTGCACCATGCGTTGCACGTTGCGGCCGTACTCGGGAATGATCAAGCGCGGACGCTGGGTATTGTAGTCGAAGGGAACTTCCATGAACAGGACTATGGTTGCGCCGGACCACGCAGGTCTGCCGGGGTCGGACGGCGATGCGGGACGAAAGTAGGCAAGGAGCCGGAAGTGCCCACCTACTTTCGCTGCGATCCCTAGCGCATGTCCACACCCTTCATCATCAACACGCGCTTCAATATGTACCGGCCGGTTGCGTTGGAGCGGCACGACCGCTTCGGTAGGCCCACCGATACACCGGAGTGGTTGGAGCGCCGCTTCCAGCTCTTCGAGGACTACTGCTTGCCCTCTATGAAGGCGCAGACCGATCAGGACTTTTCCTGGATCGTCTTCTTCAGTGATCGAACGCCGGAAAAATGGAAAGCGCGCATCGAAGCGATCCAGCGCGACTTCCCGCCTTTCATCCCTGTGTACACAAAGGATGGCGAAGAGCAACCCACATGCTTGCGTTCCGAGCTGAAGCGCATGCTTCATCCCACGGCCACGCACGTGATCACCTCGCGGATCGACAACGACGACGCGTATCACCGCGACATGGTGGCGCGGATCCGGAAGGAACTGGCGGGCCAGGACGATGCCTACATCGTGTTCCTCAACGGGCTTCAAGTGGATGTGGATCGTGGCGTGATCGCGCGATTGTGCAAACCCGGCAACTCCTTCCTTGCGCGCATCGGAAGATTGGGAAGTGGTGATCCGCCCACGGTGATGGATGTGTTGCACCACGATGTGGAGCGGACGGGCCGGTCACGCAACATCGACACCGATCCCATGTGGCTGCAAGTGATCCACAGCGACAACGTGGTGAATGATCTCAGTTCGGGTCGCGTGCTGTTCTCCGCAAACCTTCAGCGCGATTTCGGGATCGTGACGAATGTGCGGATCAACGTACTTCGTTCGACGTGGGTGGCCGTTCGGCACCGACTCTATGTCGCTCCAACGAACCGTGTGAAAGGGATCCTCGCGCGGATGTTCAGCAAGTGAGCGGGCGACCTAGTCTGCACCGCGATACATGCGCACCCATTCAGGGTCCTGCATGTCGCGCAACAGGCGGAAGGCATCCTTGCCGAAGTAGGGCCCGTGCCAATGCGTGTGGATCGGCGAGCGGTAGGCCTGCAACAGGATCTGTTGTCGAGGGGATGGGGTGAATTCCTCAGCGGACCACCCCAGTCCTTGGCCGGGCATCAACGCATCGCGGTATCGCAATTTCCAGAGGCTATTGATCGAACGGCAATCGAGCCCGACATGCACCGCACCATTCTCTCCCCATGGACCGCAACCGTTGATCCCGTACTCCTCGAAGAGGTCGATGCTCTCGATGTTAGCGGGGCTTTCCTCGATGCCGGACACTTGCAGGATGTACGGTCCGGGTCGCATCGGGCGGCTGTCCACCACTTCGCCTTGGTACACGGTGTAGATGAAGAGGGTGTAGAGCTCGCCTTGTGTATTCGGGTTCAGGGAGAAACCGAACTCGCGTTTGGCGATGGCGAGTGGCTCATCGATCATTGCGAACGCGGCACACAACACCGCCACCATCGCGGCGGATACGCTTCGAATGAGCGCTGAATACTTCGTTCGATCCAACATGCCAGCGGCTTGAACGGAGCAAAGCGCCGAACGGTTCAACAGGGATGGGGCCATCATCCATCCTCAGGTCGTGAGTTCGCGAAGGGACGGCACCGCGTACTTTTGCTCGTGACCCACTATGCCAACAATCCTTGTCATTGAAGGGTTCGTGTTCTTCTTCTACAGCAGCGAAGGCAACGAACCACCGCATATCCATGTGGAGAAGGCAGGGGCAAAGGCGAAATGGTGGCTGATCCCGGAACCGCGTGTGGCGCTGGCGGTAGGGTTCAAGAAAGGTGAATTGCGCCGCATGAAAGAATTGATCCATGAGCACAAGGACACGTTCATCGCAAGTTGGAGCAAGTACTTCGGTTCGTAACGAGGTCAACGTATGGCCGACGGATGCGATCGAGCGTACGATCATCGAACAGGACATCCGCGTTGTGGATGTACACTTCAACAAAGCGTTGGACCTGATGATGATCGTGCTGAACACGCGGGATGTGCTTCGGGTGCCCCTTTCGACCTATCCCTCTCTGGCCAAGGCCACGGAAGCACAGCGTGGAAAGTGGGACGTGCTCGGGAATGGGTATGGCGTCCACTGGCCGGCGATCGACGAGCATCTTTCATTGAAAGGATTCTTGCGCGATTCCATGATGAGCGAGTTCCTGCATCAATGGAGCGTAAAAGGCCGGGGTGCTTCGATCCGTCGAAAGACCAGGACCAAAGCCTAGTCCTCCACCACCGTCAACTTCGCGAAACGCAACAACAACTGCTTCTGCCCAGCGCTCGGGAAGAACACCGTGGCTTTCAGATCCGGTGCGTTGCCTTCCACCTTCAGCACTTTGCCTTTGCCGAAGCGCTCGTGCTCCACGGTCTGGCCTTCTTGTAGATCGGGCACCAAGCCGCCAAGTGTACTGGTGGCTTCGAGCGGTGCACCGCTGGTGGACACGCGCTTGAGGTTCTTGCGCTCCGGTGCCGCAGGCGTCGACGTCCCCTTCTCTACAGGGCGACGAAGGGCTGGGGGTGAGGTCGCTTTCCCGATCCCCGGCGCGCGTTTCTCCCGGCCATAGACCGGCTTCGATGAACCGCGGTCGTCGCTGGGCTTTTCTCCGCCACGCGCCCATGGTGGACGGGTCCGATCGAAGTCCCCGAACAAGGAGGGCCGTTCGCTTTGCCGCGGCATCTCGAGGTACTGCGCATCGATCTCCTCGATGAAGCGGCTGGGTTCGCTCGCCGTGAGGTTGCCCCATTTGTAGCGGCTCACCGCGTAGCTCAAGGTGCAACGTTTCTCGGCGCGTGTGATGGCGACATAGAACAAGCGGCGCTCTTCTTCCAGATCAGCGCGGCTCTGCACGGCCATCAAGTTCGGGAAGAGGTCCTCTTCCAATCCCACCACATGCACGTATGGGAACTCCAATCCCTTCGCGCTGTGGATCGTCATCAGGCTCACGCGGTCGTTGTCGTTGGGGTCCACGCTGTCGGCATCGGTAAGGAGCGCGACGTCGATCAGGAAATCACTCAACGTTTTCGGGAGATCGGTTCCTTCGGCGTTCGCATCGCTGAACTCCTTCATGCCCGCGAGCAGTTCCTGGATGTTCTCGTAGCGGCTCACGCCTTCCGGTGTCTTGTCGGAAAAGAGGTCCTTCAGGATCCCGCTGCGCCGCGCGATGTCCTCGCCGAGCACCGCTGCGCTGTGCGTCGCGAGCATCGTTTGGAAGCCTTGGATCATCAACACGAAATCCGCGATCGCTTTGCGCGTGCCGCTGTGGAATTCGAGATCAGCGAGGTGCTGTTGAATGAGGTCCCAGATGGAAAGCTTGTTCGCCGCCGCCGCGACCAACAACTTGTCGATGGTGGTCTGTCCGATGCCACGCGTCGGGTAGTTGATCACGCGCTTCAGCGCTTCCTCATCGCGCGGATTGCACACCAATCGGAAGTAGCTGATGAGGTCCTTGATCTCCTTGCGCTGGTAGAAGCTGGTGCCGCCGTAGATGCGATAGGGGATGTTCAGTTTGCGCAGCGCTTCCTCCATGCTGCGGCTCTGCGCGTTGGTGCGGTACAGGATCGCGAAGCCCTTGTTCGGCACCTGGTTCTGCATCTTCGTTTCGAAGATGGTGTGCGCCACGAACGCGCCTTCCTCGTTGTCGCTCAGTGAGCGATGCACCTTGATCTTCTCGCCTTCGCCGTTGTCGGTCCAGATCGTTTTCTTGATCTGCTCCTTGTTCTTTTCGATCAGCGAATTCGCCGCGCCGACGATCGTCTTCGTGCTGCGGTAGTTCTGTTCCAGCTTGAAGAGCTGGTGGTCCTCGTAATCGCTGCGGAAGTTGAGGATGTTCTGGATGTTCGCGCCGCGGAAGGCATAGATGCTCTGGCTGTCGTCGCCGACCACGGTGATGTTCTCGTGCCGTGCGGCGAGCGTCTTCACGATGCTGTACTGCACTGCGTTGGTGTCCTGGTACTCATCCACCAACAGATATTGGAAACGGCTCTGGTACTTCACCATCGCATCCGGGTGATCACGGAAGAGCAGCGCGGTGTTGTACAAGAGGTCATCGAAATCCATCGCGCCGGCGCGGAAGCATTTCTCGGCGTAGGCCTTGTAGATCTCGCCCATCTTCTCGCGACCGACCGCGGCATCACCGGCCATCAGCTCGGTGTTGGCCAAGTACTCCAGCGGACCGATCAAATTGTTCTTCGCGATGCTGATGCGCCCGTGTACTTGGCTCGGCTTGTACAACTTGTCGTCGAGTTGCCACTCCTTCACGATGCCTTTGATCACACTGCGGCTGTCGTCGGTGTCGTAGATGGTGAAGTCCTTGGGGTAGCCGAGCTTGTCCGCTTCCACGCGCAGGATCCGGGAGAACACGCTGTGGAAGGTGCCCATCCAGATGTTCAGCGCTTCGCTTCGCCCGACGATGGTGGCGATGCGCTCCTTCATCTCCTTCGCCGCCTTGTTGGTAAAAGTGAGCGCGAGGATGCGGAAGGGATCCACGCCCTTGGCGATGAGGTGCGCGATGCGGACCGTGAGCACGCGCGTCTTCCCTGAACCCGCACCAGCGATCACCATCATGGGACCTTCCGTGGCCTCCACAGCGGTGCGCTGCGCGGGGTTGAGGCCGTCGAGGTAATTCATCACGGGCCGAAGGTAGGAGCGTGTGGTCGTGAGGTGTGAAACGGGAACGTGTCACGCGCGTGAACGGCGCCTAACCACCGAGGCCCTTTGCGGGAATGCTCGGACGCTTCGCCTGTTTGCTGAACCGCTCTTCGAGTTCGTTCGGCCCCTCTGCGAGAATGTTGAGACGCGCTGCTTGTTTGTTGAACCCCTCCGAGAGATCGTTCCGCCCCTCTGTTAAAATGCTGAACCCCTCTGGGAGATCGCTCAGCCCCTCTGTTAAAAAGCTGCGACCCTTTGGTTGAATGTTCAACCGCGCTGGGAGAATGTTGAGGCGCGCTGCGTGTCTGTTGAACCCCTCTGGGAGATCGCTCAGCCCCTCCCGGGAATTGCCCAAACCCTTTGATGGAATGCTCCGGCACTTCGGAAGAATGTTGTCCGCCTTTTCTAGATTACATAGACGCTGAAGGGTTTCGTTCGGTCCCAGGGCCTAATTGATGAGCCGCTCCGCAGTTATGGCCGAGAGAGGAAGTTGATGGGTCTAACCGGGTAGGGAGAAATCCGACTCACGGGTTGATCAGACAGAACGAAGAGGTTAATTCTCTTCCACCTTTTGCTTCGCCAAAAGGTGGAGCCAAAAGGCGCCCACCATCCGAGCCGCTGCCCGGTCTTCACAGGCCCTCAGTACAGGCCAACCGACCGGGTGCGGCCGCGCGGATCGTGGACGTCTGCGCGCGCATCCTGCCGCGAGCGAGCATGCGTGGATGAATTGCGGAGAAGATATTCATGAGACGGTGACCGACGCTGTATCCCGCCCTCATTGAGATGCGGAGGATGCGTGCGCTAGCGGGAACGTGAGAAGGGGATGCCGCTGACCTGAAGGAACTCCGGGCTGCTGGCACCGAAGAGGCTCTTGACGTAGTTCTTGACGGCGAGTGCGACATCGACGAGGCCGGTGGCGGGGTCGTAGAGTTCCTTGTCGCGGGCGATGCGTGCGTTGCTGAGGTTGGTGTAGGCGTTGACGACGGCGAGGTTGGCGGCGACCATGGTGGTGTGAAGGGCGGTAAGGCCGGTGACCTTGAGGTCTGCTTCGTTGGGGGTGTACCCGGCCTGTGCTGCGAGGAGTTGGATGAGCTTGTCGAAGTTCTCGATGCGGCTATCGAAGCTCATCTGCGAGGCGGAGTTGCTGGAGAAGCTTTCGTCCTCGGGCGTTGCGGGGTCGTCCGGCACATCCGGGGCCTTGGGCTTGGCGCGGCTGCCGGTGAGCTTGCGGGCGATGGTGCGGACATCGGCGATGACCTCGGGAGGAACGGCGGAGGCTTGCACGGCGTTGACGATGCGCGTGACGAAGGAGGAGAAGGGATCGAAGATGGCTTCGCGGCTGTTGACGGCGGTGGTCCACGCCGCGAATGCGTGGTTGACGTCGGCGAGCCGGGTGACGGCGGCGGCGTGTTTGGTGTTGAGGCCCGCAAGGGTGATGGCGGGATTGGCCGGGTTGTAGGGGGCGCCGTAGCCGGTGGTGAAGGAGATGAGGTCCTGGAAGTTGGCGACGTTCTTGGCGTTGCCGGATTCATGGAAGGTTGCCATGGCTGTTGGGTTTTGTGGTACAACAGCGGCGGTATGAGGCTTAGTATTTTCTGGGACGGGGAACTGAGGAACGGTTAGGAATTGGGAGGGAACGGTGGGGGCAAGCTGTTGGCTATTGGCCTTTGGCTCTTGGCTGGGCTGAAAGGCAATGGGCTCTTGGCTGGCTTGTGTTCTGGGCGAATGGACATGAATGGACGGGAATGGACGGCGGCCCGGAGTGGGGTTGTTCATAGGTGGTGGGTTGGGTGTTCATAACGACGGAAGTACCGGCGGTTCGGAACCACCGGAAGCGTTCGGACGTGTATATGATCGGACCCGAAAACGAAGCCCTGATGCACGGAAATTGAGTAGGAATAGCCCTTTAGAGATGTCGGTTTGCGCAAACAATAGTTATGAACCGGAGGTGGGAAAGGAGGAAGCGCACGCATAGCTTTTCCGAACCAAACCCGACCACCATGAGCCGACCAACCATCTCGCGATCGCTGTGGAGTTTCCTGTTCCTCGCTGGAACGATCCAGACTTATGGCCAAGGACCAGTGATCACCTTGACGCCAACCGACTACAACGGCTTCCAAGTGAGTTGTTTCGGGTTGAAGGACGGTGCGATCGACGCTACGGTCACGGGAGGGACTGAACCCTACAGCTATGCATGGTCCAACGGGGCCACTACGGAAGACCTAGCGAACGTGCCAGCCGGATATTATGTGCTCCGCGTAAGCGATGCGAATAGTAACACGACCTCGTTGGACATCACTTTAGATCAGCCGATGCCATTGAAGATCGCCGTCGAACCGTTCAAGTATCCGAGCGGGGTGAATATCAGTTGCCATGAATGTTTCAACGGTAGCATCGATGTGACCGTTTAGGAGGGCGTACCACCCTATACCTATGATTGGGGTGACGAGGTCTATTCACAGGACCGCAGCGGCTTAGGTGCCATGAACTATGCGGTGTCTGTTACCGATGCGAACGAGTGTAGTGCTCGATCGGAACCGATCTTCCTTACCCAGCCCGAACGCTCCGATTGGACCATGGAGGGTAACGCGAACACGACCCCGGGTACCCACTTCTTCGGGACCACGGATGCAAAGGATGTGGTGTTCAAGAGCAATGGTGTGGAACGCTTGCGGCTTACTTCCAGTGGACAGATGAAAATCCTTGGCCTTGGCGGAACAGGAGTACTCGGTATCGATGCGGATGGCGTCGTAGGCCCTGTGCCCGGAATAGGATTGAACCCGATCAACCCGCTTCCTTGTGCCCAGGACATATTCCCGTTCTGGCGGACGGGAGGAAACGAACTCACTACCTGCGATCCTTCCAGGGCCGTAATAGGCAGCCTCGATGCGCGGCATGTCAACTTCATCACGAACAACGATGTGCGAATGCGACTGACCTCGAGTGGACAGTTGCAGGTGGGCGGGGATCTGGAGGAATGGCCGGAAACGGATGCGGCAGGGCGCGTGAACATCTTACAGGGGAACGGTAACTGGTTGGTTCTGAAAACACAGGGAGCAACGCCATCCACACCTTCCTCCTATTGGGGGCTTCACAATCCCCCGGAGCAGGACAGACTGATGTTCTACTTCCACCCAGTGCAAGGTGAACCGTTGTACGATGTACTGACGCTCCGTGAAGATGGGAACGTGGGAATTGGGACTTCCGCTGCATCGACGGCGGGGATGCGTCTCAATGTTGTCGGCGGTGTGCAGACGGATAAGCTGGCAATCGGAGATGTAACCGCACCAAGTGGATACCGGCTCTATGTGCAGGACGGCATTTTGACGGAGAAGGTGAAGGTGTCCTTGAGTTCAACGTCGGATTGGAGCGATCACGTTTTCGCACACGGCTATGGCCTTATGCCCTTGACAGAGGTTGCGGACTATATCGATGCGAACGGACATCTCCCCGGAGTTCCATCAGCAGAGTGCATGGTTGAACAAGGCTTGGATGTAGTGAAGACAGATGCCATGCTGCTACAGAAGATCGAGGAGCTCACCCTGCATCTGATCGATATGGAGAGCAGATTGCGGGACCTTGAGGCAGAGAACCGTTCGCTTCGTTCCGGTCACATACAACGCTGACCAGTCATGAGAGCGATCGCTTCGCTAAGCACATTGCTGCTTCCATGTGCAATGCTCATGGCCCAGATACCCGATATCACGTACGCATCGGCAATAGTGGCATCCAACTACCTCGCTGGGGCCAATGTTGAGGTGGCCAATGCCATTCACAATGGGCATCCTCATGAACTTGCAACATTCACCGATGGTACAAGTAAGATCGGTTTTGAAACGGGAGTGGCCTTGACCACTGGGAATGCAGCATTCGCAGCAACCTGGGGGACGAGCAATTCCGGTGATGCACAACAAACCGGGTCTTCATATTATGACGCTGATCTTGACGCCATTAGTCCGGTCGGATTCGTGAATAACGCCTCCACGTTGGAGTTTGACGTCAAGACCACCAACGTGGACCTCGCCTTCACATTCGTCTTTGCATCGGAGGAGTACCTTGATTACGTGGGTAGCAACCGCAACGATGTCTTCGGCATCTTCATCTCAGGGCCTGGCATTTCCGGGCCCTTTAGCAACAATGCTGAGAATATGGCAGTTGTTGGCGGAGCGCCGATCTCCATCAATACGATCAACCCCCTCCAGAACGCCAACCTTTATGTGGACAACCTATTCAACAACCCTGTAGGGAATGTGCTCACGGAAGCCACCGCTCAATGGGCATATGATGGGAAGACCGTTGTGCTAACAGTACATCGACAGGTCCTTTGCAACCAGTGGTACCACTTGAAATTCGCCATTTGCAACATGGTGGACCCACTGTACGATTCAGGGATCTTCATTAAATCAGGCACGCTTACCTCCGAGTTCGCCCCCCCCGGTCCTCTAACTGTCGAACCTGTGCCGGCGTGCGAAGGTGAACCCCTTACGCTAACCATTGAAGGCGATGCCTCTTGGTTTTACACATGGAGTACCGTACCCCCGCAAAGCGGTTTTGGATTGCAACAGATCACGACCACTGCCAGTACGTCGATCGATTCATATTCGGTGACCGCCGAATACCTGCCAGGTTGCTTTCTGGCGCTTGATGAAACACAAGGCCGTGTGCTGGTGCATATGGCGAACAATTTGGCTCCAATTTGCTCTGGCGGAGATCTTTATGTGCAAGCGGACCATCTTCTTGATGTGACCATGCCGTCGAGCGACTCACCTAACGAGCAAGTTGACGTTGTTTCGTGGTCGGGGGCTCCGGGCACCTATGGGGCGATTCTAGGGCAGTATGAACAAGGCCATTTCGCATGGGTTCCTTCTGAGTCTGATATTGGTTACCATACAGTTCAGTTTACCTTCGAGGATAATAATGCGTGCGGAACGTTGCAAAGCACATGCATATACAACATCAAAGTCATGTGCCGCTACTGCCCCGTTTGCGTGTACTACGAGAACCGGTCGCCCGGCGGTCTTCCATTGCCTGAGTACACCGTTGCTGGAGGATGCATCGTGGCTGGCACGGACGTGGATGGTGCACAGGCCAATGGCCCTGTCGATACCGGCGAAGCTTCGGTCACTTTCGAGGCCCCCGTGATCACTTTGGCGCCTGGTTTCACTGCTGGCCTGAACTTCACGGCCTTGGTGAACAACGATGCCTGCATAGAGGACTGCGAAGGCTGCTGTGATGTAATGGATGGGGGTATCAGCTACAATCTTGTGCCCAACGTGTTCACGCCCAACGGCGATGGTGTGAACGACTACTGGCAGGTATTGGACGAGCTGCACCCCTTTTGCGCGTACAACGCGAACTTTTTCGAGCTCACCATCTTCAGCCGCTGGAACGATATTGATGTACCGGTAGCGCACCGCACGGGCGCAGGATATTGTTGCCCATTCGTATCCAGGGCACCCGGCGTTCTGGTGCTCTCCAGTATCCATTGGGATGGGCGCGCGAATGGCAGCGCCTTGTTCTCGGATGGGTCCTTCGTTCCGGACGGGATCTACTACTACGTGCTGGATATCGTGAGCAATTGCGGACCGACCGATGATCTGGCGGGTTACATCCATATCTTCGGTAGCCCCGGTGCTACAGGAGGCGGGGAGTACATGGCACTACAACAACAGGGGGATGCTGAGGTGATCAACCTCCTTATGGAGATGGAGCTTCCTGCGATGTCCAATGTCCTTCACGGCACGGACAAGGAAGTACAGATCGCGTATCCCGAAGGGGTGAAGGTGTATCCCAACCCGACCACTGGAATGTTGACCATCCAGTCGAACAGAGATCTCCGTTCTGTTGAGGTGCGGGATGCGCTGGGGAGGCGTCTGATCCTAGAACGTGGTGTTGAGCGCCAAATGACCTTGGACCTCAGAGCGTTGGCTAATGGAGGTTATCTGATGCTCATTGAGGATGCGACGGGTCACGTGCATGTGGAACGTATTGTGAAGCAATGATGAGAATTGGACGACTCTGGATCTTGGGCTTGTTGTGCCTTGTTCTGAATACTTTATTATCAGGTTGTAGAAAGGACGAGAAAGTATGTCCTACTCCTTCTACGCCCGTTGACTGGAGGGACCAGTTTGTTGGCCGCTACAACGTGTTCGATACACTTGGGAACTATCGGTATTCGATGGAAATATTCAGATCCAGCTTTCCTGACAGCTTGTATGTATTCAATTGGGGCAATGATTTTGACGTGTATGTACTCCATGATGACACGGACCCGGCACCTATCTTCAACTTCGGCGTTTACAATCCTGCGTTTGACCGGCTAGGGCATAGATGGTCGGTATCCGATGAATATGACCAAGCCTTCCAATCGAACCATTTGGTGAACGATACGCTGCGAATGAGTTATGTCAAGAACAATATCGCGTATTACGCTGAGGATGGTGTGCCATTCTTCACATGGTCCTACCGCGAGTACGGCGTGAAGCAATGACAGGGAGGTTGCACCTGATACGGTTGGCGCTTTGCGGGCTTTACCTCGTGATCTGTTCGGTAGGTTGCCGCAAGGACAAGGAGTGTCCTTCTCTGGCCCCGTCAGTCGACGGACGGGATAAGTTCGTTGGGCAATACGAGGTCTTCGACACCACGGGTTTGTATCTCTACTCGATGGAGATCATGAAGGCCAATGACCCCGGAAAGGACTCCCTGTTCGTTGTGAACTGGGGTGACCGGTACAACTTCTTTGTAAGACATGAGGACGGCGATCAAACTGATGTCTTCAATATCAACCCGCCATACCCAAGCTATGATCACTCGGGCAAACGTTGGGCGTTGTCACGTGTTCCTGATTCGGCCTTCATGGGCAGTAGGTTGATCAACGACACCCTTCGGATGTCGTACGAGGTCAACAACATCGCTTTCTACGCACAGGATGGCGTGCCTTTCTTCACTTGGTCCTACCGGGAGTATGGTGTGAAGCAGTGAGGATGCGAGCAGTCGTTTTCTTGCCTGTATTGGTGGTGTTCGGTTTCTCGGCTTGCCGAAAGGACAAGGAATGTCCTTCGTCAACGACGGTTGCCGTAGATGGCAGGGTCCAGTTCGTAGGGCAATACAAGGTATATGACACCACGGGTATGTATCTCTATTCGATGGAGATCATGAGGGCAAATGACCCTGGACAAGACTCATTGTTTGTGGTGAATTGGGGCGACAGATTTGATTTCTATGTAAGGCACGAGGATGGTGATCTGACGAATGGCTTCGGGATCATTCCTCCGTTCCCTTCTGTTGATCACGATGGACATCGTTGGGCCTTATCGCATGAAGCTGACGCCAGCTTTCAGTCAGGGTACTTGATACACGATACTTTGAGAATGTCCTATGTGATCAACAACATCGCCTTCTATGCACAGGATGGCGTGCCTTTCTTTGTATGGTCCTATCGGGAGTATGGCGTGAAGCAATGACAAGGAGTTCTCGCCTTACAAGGTTGGTGCTGTGCGGCCTCTACCTCGTGATCTGTTCGGTGGGTTGCCGCAAGGAGAAGGAGTGTCCTTCGCCCAGGACTTCTGTTGACGGGAGGGATAAGTTCGTCGGGCAATACAAAGTATATGATACAACTGGTATCTATCTCTACCCCATGGAGATCATGAAGGCAAATGATGTTGGGAATGACCTGGTCTATATCGTGAACTGGGGAGGGCGCTTTGATCTATATGTGCAACATGATGACGGTGACCATACCAATGGGTTGAATCTAGCCCCGGAGTTTCCCGCGTTCGACCATGAAGGCAACCGATGGGCCTTCTTCGCAGATTCTGATCCGGTCTTCTTGACAAATCAGTTGGTCAATGACACGCTGCGTATGTCCTATGAGATCAACAACATTGCGTTCTACGCGGAGGATGGTGTGCCCTTCTTCACATGGTCCTACCGCGAGTACGGCGTGAAGCAATGACAAGGAGTTCTCACCTTTCACGGTTGGTGCTGTGCGGCCTCTACCTCGTGTTGTGTTCGGTCGGCTGCCGAAAGGAAAAGGAGTGTCCTTCTCTGGCCCCTTCAGTGGACGGGAGGGATAAGTTCGTCGGGCAGTACATGGTGTATGATACTACGGGGATGTATTTGTACTCGATGGAGATCTTAAAGGCAAGTGGGACTAGCGGAATTGACTCTGTATATGTTGTTAATTGGGGCGATCGGTTCAACCTTTATGTCCAGCATGACAATGGGAACAATACGGATTTCCTCAATCTAGCACCGGCATTCCCGTCATTGGATCATTCTGGGGATCGTTGGGCATTCTTTGCAGAATCAGACCCGATTTTCCAGACCAATCGAATGGTCCATGACACACTGCGGATGTCGTACGTAATCAACAACATCGCGTTCTACGCGGAGGATGGTGTGCCATTCTTTACATGGTCCTACCGGGAGTATGGTGTGAAGCAGTGAGGATGCGAGCAGTCGTTTTCTTGCCTGTATTGGTGGTGTTCGGTTTCTCGGCTTGCCGAAAGGACAAGGAATGTCCTGAGCCGGACCCTGCTCCAGTTGATGGCCGTGACCGCTTCATCGGCACCTACACGGTCTATGACACCTCCAGCAACTATCTCTACACCATGTTGGTGAGTTCTTTCGGAAGTGGCGGCCGCGACAGTTTGTTGCTATCCAACTTCGCCGATACGTTCGATCTTCGAATACTGCACGAGCGCTACTATGACACGAATTTCCTCGGTATCGGAACCAGTAGTGTCCGGGGAAACTCGTCAAGGTTGGTTGAGATAGGATAAAGCCCTTGGCAGGCGTATACCGTTTGCCAAGTTGTTGAAGGCAAGCCCCCCTGTGTGTTCAAAGCGATAGCTGTAGGCTAAGCTGCGGAGATGGCTCCGGAGGCTTGTAGTCGATCAACGCTCGGTCCGGATCGCGCAGGAACCGGAGCACATCGATGTAGGTGTGCAGGTGGATCCGCAGTAAGGAGGCTACACCGGAGAAGGACCAACGGCGTGGGCCGGTCAGATGAGCGCGGTCGCGCACGATCGTCACCAGCAGATCAGCGATGAAAGCGCACCAGATCTGGATCTTGATGGCGTTGGGCGAGTCTCCCAGAAAGTCGCGCAGGGGGTAGTTCTGCTTGATGCGTTTGAAGAGCATCTCGATGTCCCAGCGTTGGCGGTAGATGCGCGCCACGGTGGTGGGCGACCACTTGGTATTGTTGGTCACAAAGCGAAAGATGCGGCCGCTCTCCTTGTGGTGATAGTGGACCACGCGGGCCGCCACGGAGCGCTTGCCCGCGCCGAGGCGCACAAGCTGTTGGGCGATGACCCCGGCGACGCGTTGGGCATCGTTCACCGGCAGGTGCTCGCGGTCCTTCACCACGGCACCCTCCTGTAGGCGCGTAACCCAAAAGACCCCCTGCTTGTCCCATGCGGCCCACTGGGCGTAGTTGGTATAACCCATGTCGAAGACCACCACCGAACCCCTGGCCAAGGGTACTCGTGCCATGATGTGCTTGTCGTTGCGCTTGCCTTCGGTGAGGTCGATGAAGCAGGGGACCTGCTGGTCCACACGCATGACCACATGGGCCTTGGCGCCACCCTTCTTACGCCCGTTGAGGCCGAAGGCACCGGTGCCTTGGAGCACATCACTGAACAGGGTGATCGTGGTGCTGTCCAGCACATGCAAGCGGCCCAAGGGACCGTCCTTACGCCGTCGGCTGTCCGGGGAATCCCCGTAGTAGCGCCGGTAAAGGCCGTGGAAGAGATCCTGAAAAAGCGCCTCGGTGCGGCGCTTGTTGGCATCGGCGAGCGTACTGCGGCGTGGGTTCTGCTTCAGGCCAAGATGCCGCAGGCGCTGCTGGCAGGCTTGCAGACCGGTCACCAGTTCGCGCAAGCCGGTACAGCCCATGTAGATGGCCGAAAGCATGGTCACCAGATGGTCGTAGGTGAAGAGGGTCTTGCAGTACCGGTCCGCTTGGTGCTCCTTGGCCAACCGGTCAACCAGGTTCTTCGGGATCAACTGAAGCAACTGAGAGAGGGACCGGCTGTCCGGTAAACAGGCTACCTTGGCTCATGTGTTCGGCTCTTGGCGTTAGACACCCTGAACCTATACACTGGTGGGGGACTCCGGTCCCCTTCCTTTTTGCCCTCAATCAGGAACTTTACCGGACACTACTAGTATCGGAACCAACTTCCCAGCATTTGATCAGGCGGGGAATCGATGGGCCTTGTTCGGTGCTTCCGGAGAGTATGGGTCGAATGTGCTGGTAAACGATTCGATCCCGTTGCGTTTCACCATGGATAACATCGCGTTCTACTTCGAGGACGGTGTGGAGTATTCGAGCTGTGATTGCATGCAGATCGCGGTCAAGAACCCGTAGTGTAGGCTTCCCCGAAGTTCGGGCATTTCCGTAATAGTGATGGGTTGTTGATCAAGACGTCGCCTGATACCGCACGCTGCGTCCACTTCCTTCCGTGCTCAGTTTTCCAGCACCCGCCGCTTCCTTCAGATCCCGTGTCGCCGTTGCGGTGGAGATCCTGGGGTAGAAGGCCATGTACTCGCGGCGTTGGAATGCGCGCGATGCGTTCCCTTGGTGGTCCAACGCGTGAAGGAAGCCCGCCACGCGATCACCGGCGGACTTGACGGGATCGGAGGTAAGGAGCACTTCAGCCAAGGCTTCCTCGATCCGCTCCAGCATGTAGTTGATGAAGTCGCCGCAATCGCCACGGCGGTCGGCGAACTCCAGCGCGGCGTGGTAGGCGGGTTCCGCGCGGTGGATGAAGGCTTCCACGGGCAGGTACCCGAAGACCGGCCAATGCGACATGAGCAAGCGCCGCTGCCAGAGGCGGGCGAGCCGCCCATTTCCGGCGGTGAACGGCCGCAGGTACACCATGCCGAAGTGCAGCACGCAACTGGTGAGCAGGGGAGGGAAGTCGTCCTCCTCGGCGTACCGCAGGAGGTCCTGCATGGCCACAGGCAGGCCTTTGGCCGGAGCGGTGCGCAAGGGCTGCGGCTCGCCATAGAACACTTCCATGGGTCCCGTCCGGTAGCGTCCGGCATCCACGGCGAGGCCGTGCATGAGCACGCCGTGCGCTTGGCGGAGGTCCAGTTCCGTGAAGGGGTCGAGGTTCGTGAGCAGGTCGTAGGTGCGGTGTGTGTTCAAGGCCTCGAGCGCGGCTGGCCCTTGGGTGCTGGCCGAATGGTCCTCGGCGATGGCCGCCACGGGGTGCGGATCGAGCAATCCTCCTTCTATCGCCAAGGTCGCGTGCACCGTGCTGGCCCGGTACACCTTGGCCGAGCCTTCCGGGGGGTGGTGAAGGTGCCGGGCCTGCACTTCACCCAGTTGCTGGTGGATCCTGGCCAGCAGGTTCAGCATGCGGGGGCTGATGGAGTGATAAGTGATGCTCCCGACGTCCATGTTCAGATCATATGATGCGAACAAATGTACAGTTCATGGTTTCAGTTGTCCGGCAAATGGACCGCATGGAACAGCCTTGAACCTATGCCCCCGAACGACCCGTCTTTCCGCGAGCTTTCCTTAGAGCAGCAAGGCAAATGGCATCAGGCCGTTGAGGCGTATGGATACCCGCTCCGCGAGTGCTCTCCCGTGCCCACGAGAAATTTCAATGCACACCGGTTGGTGGAAAAGGCAATTCAGCTACTTTCGCACCCCGTTTTCGCAGAGCTATGCGCGGAAACGCCTGAAAGCCAAGAGAAAGCACCTCATGCCAACCATTCAGCAGCTCATTCGCAAAGGCCGGCAGACGCCGGTTTACAAGAGCAAGTCGGTCGCACTGACCCGCTGCCCACAACGCCGCGGCGTGTGCACGAAGGTGTACACCACCACCCCGAAGAAGCCGAACTCGGCCCTCCGGAAGGTGGCCAAGGTGCGTTTGGTGAATGGGTACGAGGTGATCGCGTACATCGGCGGGGAAGGCCACAACCTTCAGGAGCACAGCATCGTGCTGGTCCGCGGCGGTCGTGTAAAGGACCTGCCGGGTGTGAAGTACCACATTGTACGTGGCGTGTTGGACACCAGTGGTGTGGAAGGCCGCAACCAGCGCAGGAGCAAGTACGGCACGAAGAAGCCCAAGGCCGGTGCAGCATCAGCCAAGAAGAAATAGACCTCGACTCCGCTCGGTCTGACAACACACAAGAAGACACTCCGCTCGGTCTGACAACACACAAGAAGAGACTCCGCTCGGCCTGAACAATCTGAAGGTATAGAAGCCAATGCGCAAGAAAGCAGTCAAGCACACCACGCTCCCCGATCCCAAGTTCGGCGACGTGCAAGTGACCAAGTTCGTGAACAACCTGATGTACGACGGCAAGAAGAGCAAGTCGTTCGACATCTTCTACAACGCCATTGAAATGGTGGCGGAGAAGAGCGGGGAGGACGGATTGGAGATCTTCCGCAAGGCCCTCACGAACGTGACCCCCCAAGTGGAGGTCCGCTCGCGCCGTGTGGGTGGTGCCAACTTC
Source organism: Flavobacteriales bacterium (assembly GCA_016721005.1). Classification (GTDB taxonomy): domain Bacteria; phylum Bacteroidota; class Bacteroidia; order Flavobacteriales_F; family PHOS-HE28; genus PHOS-HE28. Next base: position 481,107 of record JADKJM010000016.1, on the reverse strand, counting down.
CAGATCCCGCAGCAAGTGCGTGAGGAGCGGAAGCACAGCTTGGCCATGAAGTGGCTCATCGGCTACGCGCGTTCACGCAACGAGCGCAGCATGGCGCAGAAACTGGCGAACGAGATCCTCGCGGCCAGCAAGGAGGAAGGAGCGGCCTTCAAGAAGAAGGAGGAAGTACACAAGATGGCGGAAGCCAACAAGGCGTTCAGCCACTTCCGCTTCTGATCAATCGGTAGAGCAAGAGAGCCATGGCCAAGAGGGACCTGACATTCACGCGCAACATCGGCATCATGGCGCACATCGATGCCGGGAAGACGACCACGTCCGAACGCATCCTCTATTACACTGGCCTGGTCCACAAGATCGGCGAGGTACACGATGGAGCGGCGACCATGGACTGGATGGCCCAGGAGCAGGAGCGTGGTATCACCATTACCAGTGCCGCTACCACCACCAGCTGGGATTACCGCGGTGACAAGTACAAGATCAACCTGATCGATACGCCGGGCCACGTGGACTTCACCGTGGAGGTGGAGCGCAGCTTGCGCGTATTGGACGGTGCTGTTGCGTTATTCTGCGCCGTTGGTGGTGTGGAGCCCCAGAGCGAGACCGTGTGGCGCCAAGCCAACAAATACAAAGTGCCGCGCATCGGCTTCGTGAACAAGATGGACCGCAGTGGTGCGGACTTCTTCAGCGTAGTGGCCCAGATCCGCGAGCGTTTGGGTGCGAACCCGGTTCCACTTCAAGTACCGATCGGTGCTGAAGCGGAATTCCTCGGTGTGGTCGATCTGATCAACAACCGCGGCATGGTATGGAACGAATCGGACCAGGGAATGACCTGGAACGAAGTTCCCATCCCGGAGGATCTGGTGGATACCGTGAAGGAGTGGCGCGACAAGTTGATCGAAGCCGTTGCTGAGAGCGACGACAAGTTGATGGAGAAGTATTTCGCTGATCCCAATTCCCTTACGGAAGCGGAGATCATGAATGCGGTCCGCATCAGCACGATCAACATGAGCATCACGCCGATCCTCTGTGGCAGTGCCTTCAAGAACAAGGGGGTGCAGACCATGTTGGATGCGGTGATGGCCTACTTGCCGAGCCCGATGGACATCGAAGCGGTGATCGGGATCAACCCGGAAACCGATGAAGAGGCCATCCGCCATCCGGATCCCGATGAACCATTCGCGGCGTTGGCTTTCAAGATCGCCACCGATCCGTTCGTGGGCCGTCTGGCCTTCTTCCGCGCGTACAGCGGTGTGTTGAATGCTGGTAGCTACGTGTTGAATACACGCAGCGACAAGAAGGAGCGGATCAGCCGCATCTTCCAGATGCACTCCAACAAGCAGAACCCGGTTGATCAGATCGCAGCCGGTGATATCGGCGCTGCGGTCGGGTTCAAGGACATCCGCACGGGCGATACGCTCTGTTCCGAGGACCATCCGATCGTGCTCGAGAGCATGAGCTTCCCCGAGCCGGTGATCGGCATCGCGGTGGAGCCCAAGACCCAAGCGGATCTGGACAAGATGGGCGCTGCTCTGGCGAAGCTCGCCGAGGAGGACCCGACCTTCAAGGTCCACACCGATGATGAGACCGGCCAGACCGTGATCAGCGGGATGGGCGAATTGCACTTGGAGATCCTCGTGGACCGCATGAAGCGCGAGTTCAAGGTGGAGTGCAACCAAGGCGCACCTCAGGTGAAGTACAAGGAGGCGATCACCGCCATGGTGGAGCATCGCGAATTGTACAAGAAGCAGACGGGTGGTCGCGGAAAGTTCGCGGACATCCATGTGCGCATCGAGCCACAGACCGATCCGGAGAAGACCGGCCTGGAGTTCGTGGACGAGATCAAGGGTGGTTCCATTCCGAAGGAATTCGTCGGGCCGGTTTCCAAAGGCTTCGAGGCTTCCCTCAAGAACGGTGTGCTCGCTGGCTATCCCATGGAGAGCTTGAAGGTGACGCTGTACGATGGATCCTTCCACAACGTGGATTCCGATGCATTGAGCTTCGAGATCTGCGCGAAGTCCGCCTTCCGTTCCGCCATCCCCAAGTGCAAGCCTGTACTGTTGGAGCCCGTCATGAAGATCGAGGTGGTGACACCTGAGGAGAACATGGGTGACATCGTCGGCGATCTGAACCGTCGTCGCGGTACCATCGATGGCATGGAGGACCGCGCCGGAGCCAAGGCGATCAAGGGCAAGGTGCCGTTGAGCGAGATGTTCGGTTACGTGACCTCGTTGCGTACCATGAGTTCCGGACGTGCAAGCAGCACCATGGAATTCAGCCACTACCAGAATGCACCCAATAACGTGACCGAAGCCGTCCTGGCCAAGGTGCGTGGTAAAGTCCCAGCCAAAGCATAGACCCGATGACCCAGAAGATCAGGATCAAGTTGAGGTCGTACGACCACAACCTCGTCGACAAGAGCGCCGAGAAGATCGTGAAAACGGTGAAGAGTACCGGTGCCGTGGTAAGCGGTCCCGTGCCCCTTCCAACCCATAAGCGGATCTTCACCGTGCTGCGCTCGCCGCACGTGAACAAGAAAGCGCGTGAGCAATTCCAGTTGTGCAGTTACAAGCGCATGATGGACATCTACAGTTCGTCCTCCAAGACGATCGATGCCCTGATGAAGCTCGAACTGCCCAGCGGTGTGGACGTGGAGATCAAGGTCTGATAGAAACTGTAAGGACTCGAAATTTTCACGCTTCAACAATAAGAAGCCATGAGCGGATTGATCGGTAAGAAAATAGGGATGACCAGCTTGTTCGACGCGGACGGCAGCCTTGTGGCATGCACCGTGATCGAGGCGACCCCGAACGTGGTGAGCCACGTGAAGACCATGGAGAAGGATGGCTATGAGGCTGTCCAGCTCGCGTATGGTGAGCGTGGCATGAAGAACGCCACCGCCCCTTCGATCGGTCACTACAAGAAGGCCAACACCACGCCCAAGGTGAAGGCGCACGAGTTCGTGGCATTCGAGAACGATCTGAAGCTCGGTGATCAAGTGGGCGTCGACCTCTTCGAGGAAGGTTCCTACGTGACCGTGACCGGCAACGGCAAGGGCAAAGGCTTCCAAGGTGTGGTCAAACGGCACGGCTTCAGCGGTGTTGGTGAAGCCACCCACGGCCAGCACGACCGTAACCGCGCTCCCGGTTCACTCGGCGGAAGTTCATATCCCGCTCGCGTGTTCAAGGGCATGCGCATGGCAGGCCGCACGGGCGGAACAAGGATCACCACCGAGAATCTGAAAGTGGTGAAAGTGGACGCGACCAAGAACCTGTTGTTGCTCAAGGGTACCGTTCCCGGTGCCAAAGGCAGCATCGTGATCATCTGGAAGTAAGATGGAACTAGACATCTTCGGAAAGGACGGCAAGTCCACCGGCAAAAAGGCCAAGCTCAGCGACGCGGTGTTCGGTATCGAGCCGAACGACCACGCGATCTGGCTGGACGTGAAACAACATTTGGCCAACAAGCGCCAAGGCACCGCCAAGACGCTCGAGAAGAGCGAAGTGAGCGGTAGCACCAAGAAGTTGCACCGCCAGAAGGGCACCGGCGGCAGCCGCAAAGGCTCCATCAAGAGCCCGCTGTTCCCCGGTGGAGCACGCGTGTTCGGTCCCCGTCCGCGTGATTACCACTTCAAACTGAACAAGAAGGTGAAGGACCTCGCTCGGCGCAGCGCCCTCACCTACAAGGCAAAGGATGGTTCCTTGAAGGTGATCGATGCCTTGAGCATGAGCGCCCCGAAGACCAGCGAATACGCCGCACTCCTGAAGGCTTTCGAACTCACCACGCGCAAGAGTGTGTTGGTGGTGAATGCCAAGGACGACAACCTGTTGTTGAGCGCCCGCAACCTCCAGCGCACACGTGTGGTGGTGGCCAGCGAGCTCAACACGTACGATATCATGAATGCCAATGGGCTCATCATCGCGAAGGACGCGATCGCCGCATTGGAAGCAACCCTCAGCAAATAAGCCATGGGACCGATCATCATCCGACCGATCGTCACTGAAAAGATGACGGCACAAGGCGAGAAGGAGAACCGTTACGGCTTCGTCGTCGCCCCCACCAGCAACAAAGTGCAGATCAAGCAGGCGGTGGAGAAGGAGTACAGCGTGACCGTGACCGGCGTGCGCACCATGATCTGCGGTGGCAAGCGTCGCACCCGTTACACCAAGAACCTCATCCTGCGTGGCCGCACCTCTTCCTACAAGAAGGCGATCGTGACCGTGCAGAAGGGTGAGGCCATCGATCTCTACAGCAGCATCTAAGCCATGGGCATCCGCAAACTCAACCCCGTCACCGCTGGCACGCGCCACCGTGTGATCGTCGACTACGAAGGGATCACGACCAACGTGCCGGAGAAGTCCTTGACCAGCGGCACCAACAAGAGTGGTGGCCGTAACCACACGGGCAAGATGACCATGCGCTACATCGGCGGTGGTCACAAGCAGAAGTACCGCATCATCGACCTGAAGCGCGACAAGCACGGCATCCCTGCGGTGGTGAAGACCATCGAGTACGATCCGAACCGCAGCGCGCGCATCGCCTTGGTGAACTACGCCGATGGCGAGAAGCGTTACATCCTGGCACCGAACGGCCTCGAAGTGGGACAGACCCTCATGAGCGGTCGCAGCGGTGTGCCTCCTGAAGTGGGCAACACGCTTCCACTCGGCGAGATCCCCTTGGGTACGCTTGGTGCACAATGTGGAATTGCAGCCTGGTAAGGGCGGCTCCTTCGCACGCAGCGCTGGCACCTTCGCTCAACTGAGCGCACGTGAAGGCAAGTACGCCACACTGAAGATGCCGAGTGGCGAATTGCGCATGGTCCTCGTGGCCTGCCTCGCCACCGTAGGCACCGTGGGCAACAGCGAACACATGCTGCAGAAGAGCGGCAAAGCAGGCCGTAGCCGTTGGCAGGGTCGTCGTCCCCGCACCCGTGCGGTGGCCATGAACCCGGTCGATCACCCGATGGGTGGTGGCGAAGGCCGCGCATCCGGTGGACACCCACGCAGCCGCAAGGGTCTCCTGGCCAAGGGTAAGAAGACCCGGAAGCCGAAGAACCGGTCGAATCGTTTCATCCTCGAACGCGTCAATGCCAAGAAGGGCGCCTGATCCTGAATAGATATGAGTCGTTCACTCAAGAAACCACCGTTCGTCCACTACAAGCTGACCAAGCGTGTGGGCGAAGCACTGACCTCGGGCAAGAAGAACGTGATCAAGACCTGGTCGCGCGCTTCCACCATCACGCCGGAGTTCGTTGGACTCACGATCGCCGTTCACAACGGCAACAAGTTCATCCCCGTGTATGTAACGGAGAACATGGTAGGTCACAAGCTCGGAGAATTCTCCCCGACGCGTGTGTTCCGTGGCCACTCCGGTAACAAGCAGAACTGATAGACCATGGGAGCTCGTAAGAAAATAGCAGCGGACAAGCGCAAGGAGGCCATGAAGACGGTGGCCGTCGCGCACCTGCGCAACCTGCCCACCTCGCCGCGCCGCATGCGCCAGGTGGCCGATCTCATCCGCGGTGTGGAAGTGGACAAAGCGTTGGGCATCCTTCGCTTCAGCACACGCCACAGCAGCCGCGATCTGGAGAAGTTGCTCATGAGCGCGATCGCCAACTGGGAAGCCAAGAACGATGGCCGCAAAGCGGACAGCGCCGGCCTCGTGGTGAAGAGCATCCAAGTGAACGAAGCACGCGGATTGAAGCGCATGCTTCCCGCTCCGCAGGGCCGCGCCTACCGCATGGTGAAGCGCAGCAACCACGTGAGCCTCATCGTTGATTCAACCACAGCAGCCTAAGTCAAGACAGCGACCACTATGGGACAGAAAGCACATCCTACCGGACAGCGCCTCGGCTACATCAAGGGCTGGGACAGCAACTGGTATGGCGGGAACGACTACGCCGACAAGTTGGTGGAGGACGAGAAGATCCGCCTTTACCTCATGGCCCGTCTGAAGAAGGCGAGCGTGAGCAAGATCGTGATCGAGCGCACCTTGAAGCTCGTGACCATCACCATCAATACCGCCCGCCCTGGTGTCATCATCGGAAAGGGTGGTGCGGAAGTGGACAAGTTGCGCGAGGAGCTCAAGAAGCTCACCGGCAAGGACGTCCAGATCAACATCTTCGAGATCAAGCGTCCGGAATTGGATGCCCGTCTGGTCGCTGACAGCATCGCTCGCCAGTTGGAGGGCCGCATCAGCTTCCGCCGCGCCATGAAGATGGCCGTGGCCAGCAGCATGCGCATGGGTGCCGAGGGCATCAAGCTCACGGTGTCCGGCCGATTGAACGGTGCGGAGATCGCACGGACCGAGAGCTACCGCGAGGGCCGCGTGCCGTTGCACACGCTGCGTGCCGATATCGACTTCGCGATCACCGAGGCGCACACCAAGATGGGTCGCATCGGGATCAAGTGCTGGATCATGCGTGGGGAGGTTTTCGGTCGTCGTGACCTGAGCCCGAACGTGGGTCAGCCCAAGGGCGGACCATCCGGTCCGCGCATGGGTGGCGACCGCCCGGAGCGTCGCGAGCGCCGTGGAGGAGCAGGAGAACGCCGTGGCGGTGATCGCCGTGGTGGAAACACACGTAACAGCTAAGAGCCATGTTGCAACCGAAGCGCAGCAAACGCCGCAATATGCACAAGGGCCGCATGAAAGGGCAGGCCCAACGCGGACATCGTGTAGCCCTTGGATCCTTCGGACTGAAGGCCATGGAGAGCGTTTGGCTCACCGGCCGCCAGATCGAAGCAGCCCGCGTGGCCCTCACCCGCTACATGAAGCGTGAAGGGCAGGTGTGGATCAAGGTGTTCCCGGACAAACCGGTCACCAGCAAGCCTGCAGAGGTGCGTATGGGTAAGGGCAAGGGTTCACTGGACCATTGGGTGGCCGTGTGCCATGCTGGTCGCATCATCTTCGAAGTGGATGGCGTGCCGATGGCGATCGCCCAGGAAGCGTTGCGGTTGGCAGCCCAGAAGCTGCCTATCCCGACCAAGTTCGTGACACGCGAGGATTACGACGGTCAATAAGCGGAAGCCATGAAGAAGAAAGGACTTGAATTGAAGGATCTGAACGTGCAGGAGCTGCAGGACAAACTGAAGGAGGAGCGTACTGCGCTCACCAAGGTGCGTTTCAGCCACACGGTCAGCCCCGTAGAGAACCCGATGCAGCTGCGCTCCAAGCGCAAGGAAGTGGCCCGCATCCTTACCGAACTGCGCAAGCGCGAACTCACTGCGAAATGAGCAACGAGACCACCACCATCGAACGCAACCTCCGCAAGGAGCGTGTGGGCGTCGTGACCAGCGACAAGATGGCCAAGAGCATCACTGTTATTGTTGAGCGACGGGTGATGCACCCCAAGTACGGCAAGTTCGTGAAGCGCTCCAGCAAGTTCATGGCGCATGACGAGAAGGGCGATGCCCACGTTGGCGACACCGTGCGCATTGCAGAGACCCGCCCCATGAGCAAACTCAAGCGCTGGCGCTTGGTAGAAGTCGTTGAACGCGCCAAGTAATATCCTAGAGCGATGATCCAACAGGAATCCAGATTGAACGTAGCCGACAACAGCGGCGCCAAGGAGGTGCTCTGCATCCGTGTCCTTGGTGGCAGCGGTCGGCGTTACGCACGCATCGGTGACACCATCGTGGTGACCATCAAGCACGCCATCCCGAACGGGGGGGCGAAGAAGGGCACCGTCCACAAGGCGGTGGTCGTACGCACCAGCAAGGAGACCCGCCGCAAGGACGGGAGCTACATCCGCTTCGATGACAACGCTGTGGTGATCCTGGATGCCGCTGGTGAGATGAAAGGCACACGCATTTTCGGGCCGGTGGCCAAGGAACTGCGTGAGAAGAAATTCATGAAGATCATTTCTCTCGCACCCGAGGTGCTCTGAGCCATGCAGAAGAAGCTACATATCAAGAAAGGCGATATGGTGAAGGTGCTCACCGGAGTGGACCGTTCCCGCGAGGGGCGTGTCCTCGAGGTGAACCGCGAGCGCGGCACCGCCATCGTCGAGGGTCTCAAGTTGAACAAGAAGCATAGCAAACCCAGCACGGCCAAGCCGCAGGGTGGCATCACGGAACAGGAGGGTCCTATCCACCTGAGCAACCTGATGCTGATCGATGCGAAGTCCGGTGTTTCCGGTCGCGTGGGTCGCCGCCTGGACAAGGACGGCAAGCTGGAGCGTTATGTGAAGACCAAGAAAACAGCAGCCAAGTCATGAGCTACGTTCCAAGGCTCCGCGCCAAATATGCCGCCGAGGTGGCACCGCAACTCCTGAAGGAGTTCGGATACAAGAGTTCGATGCAGGTTCCCCGCATCGTGAAGATCAGCCTGAACCAGGGTCTTGGTAGCGCCGTTGGCGACAAGAAAGTGGTGGAGGGTGCCATCGTGGAAATGACCACGATCGCCGGCCAGAAGGCCGTGCAAACGATCTCCCGCAAGGACATCAGCAACTTCAAACTGCGTAAGGGAATGCCCATCGGCGCGCGTGTCACCCTCCGTGGTGATCGCATGTACGAATTCCTCGATCGCTTGATCTCGGTGAGCCTGCCCCGTACGCGTGACTTCCGTGGCGTGAAGGCCTCCGGCTTCGATGGTCGCGGCAATTTCACCTTCGGCGTGAAGGAGCAGATCATCTTCCCGGAGATCGACATCGACAAGGTGACCAAGGTCCAGGGTATGGACATCACCTTGGTGACCTCTGCGGATACCGACGAAGAAGCCAAGGCGCTGTTGGGTGCTTTCGGTTTCCCATTCTCAGACAAGGACAAGAAATAGAAATAGGTACGGGTGCGGGATCTCGCCCCCCAACAACTGAACAGATGGCCAAGGAAAGCATGAAAGCCCGCGAGCGTAAGCGCGCAAGTATGGTGGAGAAGCACGCCGCCAAACGCGCCAAGCTGAAAGCCGCTGGTGATTGGGAGGGTTTGCAGAAGATGCCTGCCAACGGCAGCAAGGTGCGTATGCACAATCGTTGCGGCCTCACCGGTCGTCCGCGTGGCTACATCCGCATCTTCGGTATTTCGCGGAACGTGTTCCGCAACATGGCACTGGAGGGCAAGATCCCCGGGGTAACCAAGTGCAGCTGGTAATAACGCAGGGGCGATGCATGCATCGCCCAAACAAGAAACGACCATGACCACCGATCCGATCGCCGATTACCTGACCCGCTTGCGCAACGCCATCCAGGCGAACAAGAAGGTCGTTACGGTGCCTGCAAGCAACCTGAAGAAGGACATCACGCGCATCCTGTACGACAAAGGCTACATCCTCTCCTGGAAGACCGAAGAGGACGGCAAGCAAGGGTTGATCAAGATCGCCCTGAAGTACGATGCGCAAACGCGCCAGAGCGCCATCCGCGAATTGAGTCGCGTGAGCACGCCCGGCCTGCGCAAATACGCCCACGCGGAGCAGCTACCCCGCGTGCTTAACGGCCTCGGCGTGGCCATCATCTCCACCAGCCGTGGTGTGGTCACCGACAAGGAGGCCCGTACGCTGAACGTGGGTGGTGAGGTATTGTGTTACGTGAGCTAAGCAAGAGGACCATGTCACGCATTGGAAAAGCACCGATCGAACTCCCCAAGGGTGTGGAGTTCACGATCAGCAACAAGAACCTGGTGACCGTGAAAGGTCCGAAGGGAACCTTGGAGCAGGCGGTCGACCCGAACATCACCTGCAAGCTCGAGGGCACCACGGTGACCTTGAGCCGCCCGAGTGATGCCAAGCCGCATCGCGCGAAGCACGGCCTTTACCGCGCGCTCATCGCCAACATGGTGAAGGGCGTGAGCGACGGCTACGTGATCGAGCAGGAACTGGTGGGTGTGGGTTACCGCGCCGTGGCCAAAGGCCAGCAGCTCCAGTTGTCGCTGGGCTTCTCGCACGGTATCACCCTCGTGGTACCGCCGCAGATCAAGTTGGCTGCTGCGCAGGAAAAAGGAAAGAACCCCATCATCCGCCTGGAGAGCGCGGACAAGCAACTCATCGGCCAGGTGGCCGCCAAACTGCGTGCATTGCGCAAGCCTGAGCCTTACAAAGGCAAGGGTGTTCGCTTCGTGGGCGAGCAGGTGCGTCGTAAGGCAGGTAAAGCCGCTGGCAAATAAGCATAGTCATGGCATTCAGCAGGAGCATCCGCAGGGACAAGATCAAGAAGCGCGTTCGGAAGAACCTATCGGGTACGCCCGAGCGTCCGCGCCTCACGGTCTATCGCAGCAACACGGGCATGTATGCCCAGATCATCGACGACCTCGCCGGCCGCACGCTGGTGAGCGCTTCGTCCTTGAAGGACAAGAAGGCCAACGGGATCCCCAAGATCGAACAGGCCAAGATCGTCGGACAAGCCATCGCCGAGAAGGCGAAGGCCGCCGGCATCGAAATGGTCGTGTTCGACCGCAGCGGTTACCTCTATCATGGTCGGGTGAAAGCCTTGGCCGATGCCGCACGCGAAGCCGGCCTCAATTTCTGATCACCATACCCCATGTCTGAAACGAACATCAAGAAGGTCAAGAGCAGTGATCTCGAGCTGAAGGACAAGCTCGTCGCGCTGAACCGTGTCACCAAGGTGACCAAGGGCGGTCGCACGTTCACCTTCGCCGCCATCGTTGTGGTGGGTAATGAGAATGGAGTGGTAGGTCATGGTCTCGGAAAAGCCAAGGAAGTGCAGGAGGCCATTGCAAAGGGCATTGACGACGCCAAGAAGAACCTGGTGAAGGTGCCGGTGATGAAGGGGACCATTCCCCACTCACAGGAAGGCAAGTTCGCCGGTGCGCAGGTGTTCCTGAAGCCCGCCGCCCACGGTACGGGTGTGATCGCGGGTGGTGCCATGCGCGCGGTGTTGGAGAGCGTTGGTGTCACCGACGTATTGGCCAAGAGCAAAGGCAGCAGCAACCCGCACAACGTGGTGAAGGCCACCATCGAGGCACTCACCAAAATGCGCGATGCGAACCAGGTAGCCCGCCAGCGCGGGTTGAAACTGGATCGCGTCTTCAACGGATAACGACAACGAGGCCGAGCGATCGGCAACAACGCAATGAGCAAGATCATCATCACACAGACCAGCAGCCAGATCAAATGTCCGCAGCGGCAAAAGGCGACGCTGAAGGCACTCGGCCTGGGACGCATCGGCAAGACCAGGACCGTTGAGGGTAGCCCGCAGGTGCTCGGCATGGTGCGGAAAGTGGAGCATTTGGTGAACGTGAAGCAGGCCTGAACATTTAAGAGCGAACGACCATGGACCTGAGCAGACTGAAACCGGCCGAAGGAGCCACCAAGAAGAACAAGCGTATGGGTCGCGGCCAAGGCAGCGGCAAAGGCGGCACGTCCGGCAAAGGCCACAAAGGCCAGAAGGCCGGTACCGGTTACAACCGGAAGCGTGGCTTCGAAGGCGGTCAGATGCCTTTGGTGCGTCGCCTACCCAAGTTCGGTTTCACCAACCCGACGCGCGTGGAATTCAAGGGCATCAATCTGGATGCCCTGCAAACTCTGGCCGAGGCGAAGGGTCTGAAGGAGATCGATCCGCAGATCCTGCGCGCCAACGGCCTCATCGCCCGCAACGATAAGTTGAAGGTATTGGGTCGTGGTGAACTGAAAATGGCGATCTCGGTCACAGCGCACGCATTCAGCGCAACAGCAAAGGCCGCCATCGAAGCGAAAGGCGGAAGGACGGAGATCATCGCGGCCATAGCTCCTAAGACCGAGGCATGAAGAACCTGATCGACACGATCAAGAACATCTGGCGCATCGAGGAGTTGCGTACGCGCATCCTCATTACGCTGGGCCTGTTGTTGGTTTACCGCATCGGCAGCTTCATCATCCTTCCGGGTGTTGATAGCGCGCGCATGACCGACCCGACGACGAGCGGTGGCGGTATCGCGGAGATCCTTTCCATCTTCACCGGTGGTGCATTCACCCGTGCGAGCATCTTCGCGCTGGGGATCATGCCGTACATCTCGGCATCCATCATCCTGCAGCTCGCAGGTATGGCGGTGCCTGCGGTGCAAAAGCTACAGAAGGAGGAGAGCGGTCGTCGCAAGATCAATCAATGGACACGTTACCTGACCATCCTGATCTGCGTAGCGCAAGCTCCCGGTTACATCTACACCACGATCGAAGAGGCTGCGCGTGGTACGGGCGCCCTGTGGGTACCTGCCAGCGTGGTGATCCTCACCGCAAGCACCTTGTTCGTGATGTGGCTCGGTGAGCGCATCACCGAACGTGGGCTCGGTAACGGTATCTCGCTGATCATCATGATCGGGATCATCGCCCGCCTGCCCCAGAGCTTCGCTCAAGAGGTGGTCGGTCGCATGGGCCCCGGTGGTGGTGGCTTGGTGCTGCTCCTTGTTGAAGTGGTGTTGTGGGTGCTCATCATCGCGGGTTGCATCCTGCTGGTGCAGGGTACGCGCCGGATCCCGGTGCAGTTCGCCAAGCGCGTGCAAGGCAACAAGCAATACGGCGGTGTTCGGAACTACATCCCACTGAAAGTGAACGCGGCCGGTGTGATGCCGATCATCTTCGCACAGGCGATCGTGCTGATCCCGATGTATGTGGCGCAGGCCTTCGAGCAGCCACCACAATGGTTGATCAGCATCGCGAACAGCAGTGGGTACGGCTACAACATCATGCTCTTCCTCATGGTGGTGGCGTTCACGTACTTCTACACGGCGATCACCGTGAACCCGAACCAATTGGCGGATGACATGAAGCGCAATGGCGGCTTCATCCCCGGGATCAAACCCGGTAAGCATACCGCTGGCCACATCGATGAATTGCTCTCGCGCATCACCCTGCCCGGTGCCATCTTCCTCGGCATCGTGGCGATCCTTCCGGCCTTCGCGGGCATGGCGGGGATCAAGCAGGGCTTCGCGCAGTTCTTCGGTGGTACATCGTTGTTGATCATGGTGGGTGTGTTGTTGGACACATTGCAGCAGATCGAAAGTCACTTGTTGATGCGTCACTACGATGGTCTGATGAAGAGCGGACGCATCAAGGGTCGCAGTGGAGGAGCAGCGTACGGCATGGCCGGATAGGACATGGGGAAGAAGCCCCTTGTCGATCTGAGCGATGACGAGATCGCGGTGTTGAAGGAGAGTTCTTTGCTTGTTGGGAAGACCTTGGCTGAAGTAGCAAGGCACATCGCACCCGGTGTCACCACGGCTGAACTGGACCGCTTGGCGGAAGAGTTCATCCGGGACAACGGAGCGGTACCCGGGTTCAAAGGCCTGTACGGCTGTCCGAGCACACTGTTGATCAGTGTGAACGAGCAAGTGGTACACGGACTACCGGGCGACCGGGCACTGCGCGACGGCGACGTGGCCAGTGTGGATTGCGGTGTGCTGATGAACGGATTCTATGGCGATAGCGCATACACCTTCACCATCGGTGAGGTGGCCGAACCGGTGATGCGTTTGCTGAGTGTGACGAAGGAGTGCCTGGAGAAGGGGATCGAAGCAGCCGTGGAAGGCAATCGCACCGGCGATATCGGATTCGCGATCCAGCAACACGCCGAGAGCAACGGTTACGGCGTGGTGCGCGAACTGGTGGGCCACGGTTTAGGCCGGAAGTTGCACGAAGCACCCGAAGTGCCCAATTACGGGCGGCGTGGGCACGGCGTGAAACTGCGCACAGGGATGGTGCTGGCGATCGAACCCATGATCAATATGGGTGTGAAGGAGGTGAAACAGCTGAGCGACGGATGGACGGTGGTGACACGCGACGGGAAACCGAGCGCGCACTTCGAACACAACGTCGCGGTAAAGCCCGGTAGGGCAGAGGTCTTGTCAACGTTCAGTTACATCGAGGATGTGCTGAACAAGAAGGAGAATGTAGTAAGGGCGTGACATGTCACGCCCCAGAACAATAGGAAAGAAGGACAACGGAAGGAATGAGCAAGACGGGGACCATAGAGCAGGACGGCGTCATCAAAGAGGCGCTGAGCAATGCCATGTTCCGCGTGGAGCTTGAGAACGGACACGTGATCGTCGCCCACATCTCGGGCAAGATGCGGATGCACTACATCCGGATCCTGCCAGGGGACAAAGTGAAAGTGGAGATGAGTCCGTACGATCTGAGCAAGGGGCGCATCACCTTCCGGTACAAGAGTTAAGAACACAGAAGATCATGAAGATCAGGACTTCCCTCAAACCACGCTCAGCGGACTGCAAGATCGTCCGTCGCAAAGGGCGTCTGTACATCATCAACAAGAAGAACCCGAAGTTCAAGCAGCGTCAGGGCTGATAAACGCACGAGCATGGCACGTATAGCAGGTATCGATCTACCCAAGACCAAGCGAGGTTGCATTGGTCTCACATACATCTACGGCATTGGCCGCAGCACCGCGCTGGAGATCCTCCAGAAGGCAGGCGTTGATCCGGACACCAAGGTGGATGAATGGAGCGATGAGGAGCAGGCGCAGATCCGCCAGTTCATCAACGAACACGTCAAGGTGGAAGGCGCGCTTCGCAGCGAAACGCAGTTGAGCATCAAGCGTCTGGTGGACATCGGCAGCTACCGTGGCCAGCGCCACCGTAGCGGGTTGCCGGTCCGCGGCCAGCGCACACGCACGAACAGCCGTACCCGTAAGGGCAAGCGGAAGACCGTGGCCAACAAGAAGAAGGCGACGAAATAATTGACCGTACGGGTCCGCCGTAGGGCGGACCCCAACTGAACAGACAATGGCAAAGCAATCAGAAGGCAAAGGCGGCGCCGCCGCTGGCAAGAAGAAGAAGAAGAAAGTGGTCGTGGAGGCTTTTGGGCAAGCCCATATCCGCGCCACCTTCAACAACTTGATCATCAGTCTCACCAACAACAAGGGTGAGGTGATCAGTTGGTCCTCTTCGGGCAAGAACGGCTTCCGTGGCAGCAAGAAGAACACCCCGTACGCGGGCCAGTTGAGCGCTGAAGAAGCTGCTCGCGAGGCGCACGAACTGGGTCTGCGCAAGGTGAAGGTCTTCGTGAAGGGCCCCGGTGGTGGACGCGAGAGCGCCATCCGCGCACTGCACAACAGCGGTGTGGAGGTGACCGAGATCGTCGATATCACACCCATGCCCCACAACGGCTGCCGCCCACCGAAGAAGCGCCGCGTTTAAGATCGGAAACCCGTAGGGGCTATCGCCCCGTTGTTGGTGTCCATAAATGGAAGGACACCCAAATAGAAAGGAAAAATGGCACGTTATACAGGACCCAAGACCCGCATCGCCCGGAAGTTCAAGGAGGCGATCCTCGGACCGGACAAGTGGATGGAGCGCAAGCCCCACAGCCCCGGCCAGCACGGCCCTACCAAGCGCCGGAAGAAGGAGAGCGAATACTCCGTGCAGTTGCAGGAGAAGCAGAAGGCCAAGTACACCTATGGCATCCTCGAGCGCCAGTTCGAGAAGATGTACCACATCGCTTCGAGCAAGCGCGGGATCACTGGTGAAGTGCTGCTCCAGCTATGCGAAGCACGGTTGGACAACACGGTGTATCGCTTGGGTATCGCCCCAACGCGTCGTGGTGCACGGCAGTTGGTCAACCACGGCCACATCACGGTGGATGGCCAGGTGGTGAACATCCCGAGCTTCACACTGCGTCCCGGCCAGAGCATCGCAGTGCGTGAGAAGAGCCGCTCTATGGAAGTGATCACGAACAGCATGAATGTGAACAGCAAGCGTTTCGATTGGCTGGACTGGAACGGTACCAACTACACCGGCAAGTTCATCGCCCTTCCGGAGCGTGCGCAGATCCCGGAGAACATCCGCGAGCAACTCATCGTGGAATTGTACAGCAAATAAGAGCTAACGGATCGTCGGTCGTCCCTTGTCAGGCGGCCGGAACCGAAGGAAGGAAGCGAAGGAGAACTGACAACGGACAACGAACTCAACGAACAACCCCAAGACAACATGCCCATTCTCGAATTCCAGCGGCCGGACAAGGTCACGATGATCGAATCGGATGACAAGCACGGCACTTTTGAATTCCGCCCGCTTGAGCCCGGTTATGGTATCACCATCGGTAACTCCCTGCGTCGAATCCTCCTCAGCAGCCTCGAAGGCCATGCCATCACGGCTGTCCGTATCGACGGTGTGGACCACGAGTTCAGCACCATCAAAGGTGTGATCGAGGACATGACCGAGATCGTGCTCAACCTGAAGCAGGTGCGCTTCCGCCGCCAGCTCGATGACAGCAGCACTGAGAGGGTGAGCATCACCATCAACGGGAAGGACAACTTCACCGCCGCCGACATCGGCAAGCAGACCACCGGATTCCAGGTGTTGAACCCGGAATTGGTGATCGCGCACATGGAAAGCAACGTGAAGCTCCACGTCGAACTCACCATCGGCAAGGGCCGTGGCTACGTTCCTGCTGATGAGAACAAGGCGGAGAACGCACCGATCGGCACCATCTACATCGACAGCATCTTCACGCCGATCAAGAACGTGAAGTACACGGTGGAGAACACCCGTGTGGAGGAGAAAACGGATTACGAGAAGCTCACCATCGAGCTCGTGACCGACGGCAGCATCAGCCCGAAGAACGCGCTGCAGGAAGCGGCCAAGATCCTGATCCACCACTTCATGCTCTTCAGCGATGAGCGCATCACCCTTGACGTGGAGGAGCGCGTACAGGAGGAGCACTTCGATGAGGACAGCTTGCACATGCGCCAGTTGCTGAAGACCAAGTTGGTCGACATGGACCTGAGCGTGCGCGCACTGAACTGCTTGAAGGCTGCGGATATCGAGACCCTCGGTGATCTAGTGGCCTACAACAAGAACGACCTCTTGAAGTTCCGCAACTTCGGGAAGAAGAGCCTGACCGAACTGGAGGATCTTGTGGAGAACAAGAACCTGAGCTTCGGGATGAACCTGAGCAAGTACAAACTGGACAAGGAGTGATGTAGGGGCGAGCCATGCCTCGCCCTGTACAGCACACCACAGAGGAAAAAGTCATGAGACACGGAAACAAGAACAACGCACTAGGTCGCAAGAAGGCCCATCGTGGAGCCCTGCTGAGCAACTTGGCGGTGGCCCTGATCGAACACAAGCGCATCGAGACCACCTTGGCGAAGGCCAAGGCTCTGCGCACCTACGTGGAGCCACTGCTCACGAAGAGCAAGGCCGACAGCACGCACAGCCGTCGTGTGGTCTTCAGTCACCTGCAGGACAAGGAAGCCACGGCATCCCTGTTCCGCGATGTGGCCCCGAAGATCGCCGAGCGCGCAGGTGGCTACACGCGCATCATCAAGTTGGGCAACCGCTTGGGCGATGCTGCCGAAATGGCGATGATCGAACTGGTCGACTTCAACACGATCTACGTGAAGGAGAAGGCTGGTGCGGAAGCCAAGAAGACGCGCCGCAGTCGCCGCAGCACCGGTGGTGCGAAAGCAAAGGCCGCGGACGCTGCTCCTGAAGAAGTGAAGCCAGAGGCTCCGGCCGAAGGTGGTGAGGAGGAAGCGAAGAGCGAGTGACCGCCGAACACCGATCCGATCGAAGGGCTCCGCGAGGGGTCCTTCGTCATTTCAGGTAACGCACGCTCATGATCTCTGCGGCAATTCGCGGCGATCTCCTCCGGTGTTCTCTTGTTGATCACCATGCCGATGGGCGGATGGATCCGATAAGATCGTCCGGGGTGTACCCTTCGGTCCGCAGGATAGCGAGCACACTATGACAGAGGACACCCTGGCTGTTCACGGTCGGGGTGTTCAAAGTACGGGCCTGCTCCTGCGCTGCGCGTAGGGACGGAATGGGTCATCTTCGTCAACCCATGGAAGTAGAGTCCTCATTCACCGAAAAACTGATGGCCAGCCCTGCGCTGCCCTTCATGGCATTCCTGTGCGTGCTCTTGCTCTTCGGTTTCCTCTGGTCCCGGCGGCTCGCACGGACGTTGCAAGAGCATTTCGACAAGCAGGAATTTTCCGGCGCCACGCGGTTCGACCTGGAGGAGGCGCGTTCCACGGCCATCGCTTCCCGACAAGCCATGAAGTTCTTCGGCCTGCTGCTCTTCGGTGGCTACCTCGCCTACGTGGCGATCCAAGGCACGCCGATGTACGGCTACGCGATGGAGTGGCTCAACCTCGCAGTGCGCTGGACCCATGTGATCGCCGGCATCATGTGGATCGGGGCTTCGTTCTACTTCATCTTTCTGGAGAACAACCTGAACCGCACGGAGGGCTTGCGCGATGAGCTTGCCGGCAACCTCTGGGCGATCCACGGCGGCGGCTTCTACTACGTGGAGAAGTACAAGGTGGCGCCGAAGGAGATCCCGAAGCACCTGCACTGGTTCAAGTACGAGGCCTACTTCACTTGGCTCAGTGGCGTGTCGCTGCTGTTCATCGTGTACTACGCCGATGCACGTTCGTTCATGATCGATCCCGCCATCGCGGAACTCTCGGCCTCGGCATCGCTGGCGATCGGCATCGGGTCGATGGTGCTGGGCTGGGTGTTCTACGACCTGATGAGCAGGTCGAAACTGGTGCTGCGGCAGGATCTCTTCGCGCTGGTGGGCCTGCTGGTGTTGGGCGCACTCACCTACGCGCTCACGCATCTGCTCAGTGGTCGGGCGGCGTACATCCATGTGGGTGCGCTGCTCGGGACGATCATGGCGGGCAACGTCTTCTTCACCATCATCCCCAGCCAGAAGGCTTTGGTGCGCGCGGCGAAGACCGGTCAGCCGCTCGATGCTTCACTTGGGAAGAAGGCCGGACAGCGCAGTTTGCACAACAACTACCTCACGCTACCGGTGGTCTTCATCATGATCAGCAACCACTTCCCGAGCACGTTCGGGCACAGTGGCAATTGGATCGTCCTGATGGTGATCACCGTGGCCAGCATGGGCATCAAGCACTACTGGAACCTGCTGGAACGCGGCATCAAGCAGACGTGGGTATTGGTGGTGAGCGTACTGGCGCTGGTGGTGCTCAGCATCGCGGTCTCACCTGCCTTCGAGGACACCCTAGACGCTGCCATCCCCGCTAGCTTTGAAGAGGCCAACGCCGTGATCCAAGCCCGATGTATACAGTGCCACAGCGCCAACCCCACCGACGATCAATGGCCCAATGCTCCGAACGGCGTGATGTACGATACTCCGCAACAGATCCAAGCCATGGCCGATAAGATCATGACCCGCGCCGTGCGCACGCACTCCATGCCACTGGGCAACAAGACGAATATGACGGAGGAGGAGCGGACGGTGTTGAAGCGGTGGATCCTTCAAGGAGCGAAGACACCATGACCGCGGAACTCATATTAACCGCAGAGATGCAGAGGGCGCGGAGAATGCGGATCCCTCTGCGTTCTCCGCCCCTCTGCGGTTCAACGCATTTGTCTTGATGGAGAGCGTAGCGATCCATAGCAGACGTGTGGTCCTTCCCAGCGGTGTGGTCGAAGCCACACTCATCATTGCCGATGGCAAGATCACCGAGGTGCTACCCGGTAAGGTTGAACGCGAAGGCGTCTCCTTCGAAAGCGTCGGCGACAACGTGATTACGCCGGGTGTGATCGACGCGCACGTTCACATCAACGAGCCGGGCCGCACGGAGTGGGAAGGCTTCGAGACCGCCACGAAGGCCGCTGCGGCTGGAGGTATCACCACCATGATCGAGATGCCGCTGAACGCCAGCCCGGTCACCACCACAGCGCATGCGTTGAAGCTGAAGCTCGAAGCCTCGAAAGGCAAACTGCACGTCAACGTTGGCTTCTACGGCGGTGTGATCCCGAGCAGTATCGATGACCTTGATGAACTGCTTCGTTCCGGCGTCTTCGGCATCAAAGCCTTCCTCACGCACTCGGGCATCGACGAGTTCCCGAACGTTACTGAAGCAGATCTCCGGAAGACCCTGCCGATCCTGAAGAAGCATGATGCGACCTTTTTGGTACACTGCGAGTTGGAGGACGCGAACGCGCAACACGTAACCCGTCAACCCGTAACGGATCCGCGCCGCTACGCCAACTACCTCGCTTCCCGCCCCCGCGCCTGGGAGAACGACGCCATCGCTCTCATGATCCGCCTCAGCGCGGAATTCGATGTCCACGTCCACATCGTACACGTCTCTTCCGCTGAAGCATTGCCCTTGATCCGCGACGCGAAAAGGCGCGGCGTCCGCATCACCGCCGAGACCTGTCCGCACTACCTCGTGTTCTGCGCGGAGGAGATCCCCGATGGCGCCACCGAGTTCAAATGCGCACCACCGATCCGCGAACGGGCCAATAACGAACTGCTCTGGGAAGCATTGAAGGACGGCACCCTCGACTTAGTGGCCACCGATCATTCACCCGCACCGCCGGACATCAAGGAGCAAGCGAGCGGCGACTTCATGAAGGCTTGGGGTGGCATCGCGGGTTTGCAGTTCCTGCTGCCTGCGTTCTGGACCGGTGCGAAGGAACGAGGCTTCTCCTTGGAGGATGTTGCGCGGTTGCTGTGCGGGCACCCGGCGGATTTCCTTGGGCTGAAGACGAAAGGCCGCATTGCTCCCGGCTGCGATGCCGACCTGGTGATCTGGGACCCGGAGGCGAAGGTTGTGGTGAAGGAGGAGGATGTGCAGCACCGGCACAAGCTCACGCCGTATGTGGGGCGGAGGTTGAATGGGGTGGTGGAGCGGACGGTTGTGAAGGGACATATGGCTTTTGACGATGGTCACTTTTCTGATGCGCTCTTCGAGCCGGTAACTCGAACATGACTAACGACATGGGATATGATCTTGGTGATTGGGGACTTGACCTTAAGACCCTTCAACATGGGCCAATTTGCATGTACCATAGATCCTCAGTTTTGAAGGAGGATCTGACGTGGTATGCAAATGCGAACTACAGAGTAGTGGAGTTCGATACGGACGGATGGACTGAACAAACCGCCCACGAGGCGTTGGCGATTGGACTCGGGTTCCCTGACTACTACGGCCGGAATCTCGATGCCTTCAATGATTGCCTTGGCGATTTGTACTCGGCTGACACTCATGGGCTGGTCGTCGTCTTCCAACATTTCGATGAATTCACACGGAACGAACCGAGCTTTTGTTGGGGACTACTGAATGTAATTGCTCATGTGTCCCGACATTGGCTTCTAAGTGGTCAACGATTGATTGGTATTGTACAGTCTGACGATCCCCATCTTCGGTATGATCCTGTTGGTGGGTCAACACCGTTCTGGAATGGCGCGGAGTGGCTGGATGCGAGCAGAGTCGGAAAGCAATGAAGAGTTCTTGATACAAATTGACCAAGTATGACCCAAGACCAACATGGCCCCGCCTTCACCCACCTCATCGACCTCGCTGCCGAGCGCTTCGGTGGCCAAGTGCTGTGGTGTACCGATGACTTCTTCGCCGAGAAGGAGAACCTGATCAAGCCGAGCAAGCCGGTCTTCATCGCCGACAAGTACACCGACCGCGGCAAGTGGATGGACGGCTGGGAAAGTCGCCGCAAGCGCACGGAAGGGCATGACCAAGCCGTGATCAAGCTCGGTGCCGCCGGGGTGATCAAGGGCTTCGATGTGGATACCGCGCACTTCCTCGGTAACCAGCCGCAATCGTGTACCATCGAGGCGTGCTATGCGCCGGATGGGAACTGGGAAAAGGCCGAATGGGTGGAGGTGCTGGGGAAGACCGTGCTGAACCCGGGCAGCCAACATCTCTTGGAGGCCAACGTCGGTGTACGGGCGGGAAATTTCCCGCCCCAACAGTTCACCCACGTCAAACTCCACATCTACCCCGATGGCGGCGTGGCCCGGCTCCGCGTCTACGGCGAGGTCAAGCGCGACTGGTCAACTGTAAAGCCCGACGAGATCACCGACCTGGCCGCTGCGCAGAACGGAGCACTTTCGATCCAGTGCAACGACATGTTCTTCAGCCACATGAACAACCTGCTGATGCCAGGCCGCGGTGTAAACATGGGTGATGGCTGGGAGACCAAACGCAACCGTACGCCCAACAACCGCGATTGGGTGATCGTGCGGCTCGGGCACAAGGGCATCATTCAGAAAGCGCTGCTCGATACCTGCCACTTCAAAGGCAACTACCCGGACACCTTTACACTGGAAGGCTGCGCGATCGAAGCCGCCGTACCGTCGGCCCTCAGGGTCGACCCGAAAGCTGAAAGCGAAGCCTTGAAGAACGCCCAATGGAGCACCATCATCGAACGCACCAAGCTGCAAGCGGACCATGAGCATACCTTCGACATTCCACCGGCTGTCACACCGAGCGGAGTCGAGGTGAAGCCGGTGACGCACGTACGTTTGAGTATCTTCCCGGATGGCGGTGTGAGCAGAATGCGGCTGTGGGGAACGATCGCCTGAGAACGCAAATGAGCATACCACGAAGAGCACGAAGGACACGAAGGGATCTCCCTTTGTGCTCTTTGCGTCCTTTGCGGTAGTCCTTCAATGACCATCGACCAACTCAACCGCCTCTCCGAAGCCGACGCCTCCGCGACCTTCGAGCAGTGCTGCGGTGCGGCCCAGTGGGTGGAGCGCATGGTGTACGCGCGACCCTTCGAGCAACTCAGCGAAGTGCTGGAGACCAGCGATACGATCTGGGAGGAATGCGACGTGGACGATTACGAGGAGGCTTTCACCCACCACCCGCGCATCGGGGATGTGGAGAGCCTCGCGAAGAAGTACGCGAACACGAAGGCCTGGGCCAGCGGCGAACAGAAAGGAGTTGAAGGCGCTGATCGAGCCGTGATCGAAAAGCTCGCCGCAGGCAACACCGCCTACGAGGAGAGATTCGGACACATCTTCATCGTGTGCGCCACCGGCAAGAGCGCGGCGGAGATGCTCGCGATGCTCGAAGCGCGTATGAAGAACGACCCCAAGGACGAGATCCTGATCGCGGCCGCCGAGCAGAACAAGATCACGCGGTTACGGTTGAAGAAGCTCCTGGCATGAATGAGTACCACAAAGAGCACGAAGTACACAAAGCGCTGCCGCGTCAAACCTTTGTGCTCTTAGTGTCCTTTGCGGTAGAACCCTTATGAGCACCATCTCCACCCACGTCCTCGATACCGCCCGTGGCATCCCAGCCCGAGGTGTTCGCATCACCCTGCAGCGCTCCAGCGCTGATCACGAATGGGAGGACCTCGCCATGGGCAGCACCAACGCCGATGGCCGCATACCGGACCTCTTGCCAAAGGACAGCAAACTCGCTGAAGGCATGTACCGCATGCGCTTCGATGTCTCGGCCTACTTCAGCGAGCACAAGACCAAGAGCTTCTATCCCTACATCGAAGTGGTGTTCGAACTGGCGGCGGATGGGCACTACCATGTGCCGTTGCTGTTGAGCCCATGGGGGTACTCGACGTATCGGGGGAGTTAGTCAGCCTCCGATGCTTCCGAGCAGCGCCAACAATTCCTTTTGGGTCAAGCTGGCTTTCTCGGACTTGTCGTAGATGGTCAACAAGTAGACTTTTCCTTTCAACAGACGGGCATAGGTGATCACCCTCGCGCCGCCCGACTTGCCTTCGCTCTTGGAGCGAATGGCCAACCGGATCTTGTAGCAGGCCTTTCCGAGCGGTGTGCCTTGAATGGGATCCTCTTCTAGCGAGGTGATCAGGTCGAGGACATCCTGCTCTAGCGATCGGTACCGCTTGGCCAGTTGCTTGTAACGACGCTTGAAGGTGGCCGAAACAACGACCTCAGCCATTTTTCAGGAAGTCGCGGGCGCGTTGCATCTTCTTCTCGCCACGCTCGTCGGCCTTGGCTTCCATCAGCGCCTCGATGAGCTCATTGGCGAAGGAGACCTTCCGGCCATCGCGGATCACGCTGGTCACCTTCACGAAGTCCAGTTCGCCCAAAAGCTCCATCAAGAGACGGCGCTTCCGCGTGTTCTTCAGTTGGAGGACGATCTGTTCCATTGACTTTTGATGCTTATCGAACGATGGCTCAAGCGGCGTGACGGAAGTGCTGCTCTTCGGGTGATGCGGTCTCGAAGAAAAGCTCAAGTGCCTCGATCAGATTCGCACGGGCCTCTTCGATTGTATCGCCTTGGCTCGCAACATCGAACTCGGGGCACAACGATACATAACCGTCTCCTTCTTTCTGGATGATCGCGGTCAGTTCACGTTTTGATCCCATGGCGTTAAGCTTTGCTTCAAAGATACTCTAGGCTTGTACGCTGAACTTTGAATTGGAAACACACTGAAGGAAGCCGAGCGATGCGGGAGGTGAACCGGGCGAAGGTTCAGGTTGAAAGACCTGTGCGTCTATTGGGACCTCTCGCATCCACGGTGTCCAAGGCTCGGATAGAAAATGAGGCTTTGGGCCTGTTAGAGTTCTGAAGCGAAGGACACCTTGCTCAGCCCCTCAGTGAGTAAAGAACACAACCCAAAAGTACCATGAGAACAATAGGAATTGATGTGAGCAAGGCGACATTGGATGTGGCCTTGCGGAATGAAGAAG
Source organism: Flavobacteriales bacterium (assembly GCA_016721005.1). Lineage (GTDB taxonomy): Bacteria > Bacteroidota > Bacteroidia > Flavobacteriales_F > PHOS-HE28 > PHOS-HE28. The sequence continues at coordinate 456,765 of JADKJM010000016.1, read as the reverse complement.
GCACCTTGGCCAAGGAAGAGCGGATCAAGAACAGCGCAACGGCCTTGCGCTCCCTGTTGCGCAAATGGCGCAAGCAAGGGCTTTGCGACACCACCACCATGGTGCCTTGAACCCACCGGGCACTACAGCCACGGAGTGGTGAAAACCCTGCTGGATGGGCCAGCCCACCTAGATGGCACATGCCACGGACATCCGACTGAGCATCGGCATGCAACGGGGCAAGAGCGACCGGGTGGATGCGCGTCGCATCGCCGAATATGCGCAGCGCTTCGGCGACAAGGCGCGCCTGTTGCAGCATTCCTGCTTGGACTTCACCGAACTGAAGACCCTGCTGGCCCTGCGCGAGCGCTTGGTGAAGGAGCGTGGCAAGGACCGGGCGCAGATCAAGGACAACGTACTGTACATGACAGGGGGCGCCAAGCAACTGGTGAAAGCCGAACTGGAGCGCCAGCTCAAAGCCCTGGAGCGCTCGATCGCCAACCTGGAGAAAGCCATCAAGGCCATCGTGAACAAGGATCGTGAGCTCTCCCGCAAGAACCGCTTGGCCCAAACCGTAAGTGGCATAGGCCCCGTGCTTTCCAGCGAACTGATCGCGCATACCGATGGCTTCACGCGCTTCAATACGCCACGGCAACTGGTCTGTTATGTGGGGGCCGCTCCCTTCGAGAAGACCTCCGGCTCCAGTGTGCGCGGCAAGACCAGCACCTCATCCTTCGCCAACAAACGCCTCAAAAGCCTGCTGCGCCTAGCGGCACTCAGCGCCGTGAGGGTTCAAGGTGATCTGCGAGACTATTACCTACGAAGATCGCAGAAGGCAAAAGACCGATCGTAGTGCTCAACAATGTCGCCGGTAAGATCATCCATCACCTCTGGGCCGTGATCGCATCAGGAAAACCTTACAAGCCGCATTTGCACTTGTCATAGAAATAGAGGAGGCGCGGTTCTCTGTTCGTCCGCTGTCCATACATCATCTTCGCGTTCATGAATTCCAGCATTCCCACCAAAGACAAGTCACGCATCCTCACCGCTCTCGGAAAGGCCAACAAAGCCTTCCAGCAGGTCTATCCCGGTGACCGTCCGGACCGCCAGCCGGTGCATACCGTGTACGGCGGCGCCGACCTGTTCCGTGCCGACACCGCGCAGAAGATGGCCAACGCCGCGCTGAAGATCTTTTTGGAGAACGCCGCCGACTTCACCGAATTCGCTCGCGCCATAGAGCTGCCCGGCTACGACAAGCTGCCGAAGAAGTTGGCTGATCAAATGAAAGTGGAGAAGCGTCTTGACAAGCTCGCCGTGAGCAAGGACCAACAACATCTCTACAAGTCGGACCCGAATTGGCTGGCACACGCCACCTACAACAAGGTGATCCACAAGCTGCGCACCGAGGCGCTGGAGGATTTCCGCATCGACTTCGAGGACGGCTTCGGCAACCGCAGCTGGGAAGAGGAGGATGCCACCGCCGCGCAGGCCGCCGTGGAAGTCGCGAAGGGCATGAAAGCGAAATCGCTGCCGCCGTTCATCGGCATCCGCATCAAGCCCTTCACCGAGGACCTGAAGGAACGCGGCGCGCGCACGCTCGACATCTTCCTCACCACGCTCGCGAGCAAGACCGGCGGCAAGCTCCCGAACAACTTCGTAGTAATGCTACCCAAAGTGTCGATCCCCGAGCAGATCACCGCGCTGGTGCAACTCTTCGAAGTGATCGAGGCCAACCCCGGTTCGGGGACCGGGGCAGGCTCGATCGCCAAGGGCGCGCTGAAGATGGAGATGATGGTGGAGACCACGCAGGCCACGATCGGTGCCGATGGCAGCAATCCATTGCGTCGCTTCGTGCTCGCCAGCAAGGGCCGCATGATCGCCACGGCCTTCGGCACGTACGACTACACCGCCGCCAACAACATCACCGCGAAGTACCAGGACATGGGCCACGCCGTCTGCGACTTCGCGCACATGATGATGAAGGTCGCGCTCGGCGCCACCGGCATCTGGCTCAGCGATGGCGCCACCAACGTCATGCCCATCGGTCCGCACCGTGGCGCGAAACTGACACCGAAGCAACGCGCAGAGAACAAGGCCGTGATCCACCGCAACTGGAAAAAGGCGTACGACCACACGCGCCACTCGCTCTGGAAGGGCCTCTACCAGGGCTGGGACCTCAACCCCGCGCAGTTCCCCATGCGCTACGCCGCCGTCTACAGCTTCTTCCTGGAGAGCTACGACGATGCCGCCGCGCGCCTCAAAGCCTTCGTGGAACGCGCCGCCCGCGCCACGCTCACCAGCGATGTCTTCGACGATGCCGCCACCGGTCAGGGCCTGCTCAACTACTTCCTGCGCGGGCTGAACTGCGGTGCGATCAGCGAGGAGGAGGCGCTGGCCACCGGGCTCTCGTTGGCGGAGATCCGGACGCGGTCGTTCTTGAAGATCTTGGAGGGGAGGAGGGAACGCAGATGACGCTGAAAGAGCGGATCACCACTGATCAGAGGACCATCTTATCTGCGTTTATCTGCGCGCTTCGTCTGCGTTATCAGCGTTCTATTCTTTTGGGCGTGCCCCTCGCAAAGCCTCGGGTCGGGCTATCCGCTACAAGTCCTCGCCGAAGATGGCTCCGGGCTTTCTGCTTCTATCCCTCACGCGAAGCACGCGCATGCTTAGGCACATTCATCGAATACTAGGACGTAGCTCACGTCTCCACTCTCTGAATACCGCTCCACGTAGGCAAGAGTTTCATGATGGCTGCGCTCGACAAAATCGTGAGCCGACTCGTTGTCGCCCCTGTCGGAATGCCAAGAATCATAAGTGTGTCGGTACGCTTGGCCATCTGAACGCAATACGTCACCGCCGAGCACAGCCCAGTTTGAATTCTTGAGAGCTGCCATAATCTCCAAGACGTCGGCTCGTTTCCACGCGACTTCGGCCACATGGAGGTGATCCAAGCTGATCGCCCGTTCATGAAATGCAGAAGGAATGGCAGAAGGGATAGAAGTCATGCGCGCCTATGCATACAATGACATTAGGACCTTCTCCGGCGTGTACGGCGCATCGAACACCATGCGCGCATCCGGCCGGAAGGCTTTGATCGCGTTCTGTATCGCGAAGTACACGCCGATCCCATACATCAACGGTGGCTCGCCCACGGCCTTGCTGCGGCGGATGGCCAGCGGGTGCCCGTCGGTCGGAAGTGCCTCGATCGTGATCTCCTTCGGTACGCTGTGGATGTCCGGCACCTTGTAGGTGCTCAGCGCGTTGCTCAGGAGCTTGCCTTTGTCGTTGTACACGATCTCCTCCATCGTCATCCAGCCGAGGCCCTGCACCAGGCCGCCCTCGATCTGGCCGATGTCCACCGCATCGTTCATGCGCTTGCCGAAATCGTGTACCAGTTTCACGGCATCCACCACGTAGGTGCCGCGGATGCAATCCACCGTGACCATCACCACTGCGGTGCCATAGACGTGGTACGCGAAGGGATGGCCTTTCTCTTTGCTCTTGTCAAAGTGGATCTCCGGCGTGGCGTAGTGGCCGCTCTCGCTCAGGTGTACGCGGTCCCAGTGGCAGGCGTGGATCAGTTTCTTCCAGTCAAGGTCGGTTGCTTGGCCGTTGTTCATCACCGCCTCGTTCTCGATCGTGATCGCTTCTGGCTTGCTCTTGAGGATCCGTGATGCTTTCTCCTTGATCCGTTCAAGTATCGCGTTGCAGCCGATCTCCAAGGCCTTGCCGTTCAGGTCCGCTGTTGCGCTGGCCGCGCTGGGACTGGTGTTCGCGACGCGCGTTGTGTTCGTGCTCTCCAGCTTCACGCGTGATGGGTCGATCGAGAACACGGCCGCTGCCACCTGCACCATCTTGGTGTTGAGGCCCTGGCCCATCTCCACACCGCCGGTGCTCACGCCCACGCTACCGTCCTGGTACACATGCACCAGCGCGCGCGCATGGTTCATCGGCGTATTGGTGAACGAGATCCCGAAACAGATCGGCATGATGGCCATACCCTTCTTGTGCGTCTCGCCTATTGCGTTGAAGGCATCGACTTCCTTCTGTTGCTTATCGAAGTCGAAGGTCTTGTCGGCGAGTTCCCAAGCAGGCGTCGCGTTCACGTGCTCCGCGATCTGCCCGTAGCTGAACTCGCTGCCTTCCGGCATCAAGTTGCGGCGCTGGATCTCGCGAGCGCTCACACCCAGTGCTCGAGCGGCTTCCGCGATCGCGCTTTCGATGACGAACATCCCTTGCGGACCACCGAAGCCACGGAATGCCGTATTCGGCGGCAAGTGCGTGCGACAACAATAGGCCGTCACTTCCACGTTCGGCACGAAGTAGCTGTTTGTTGCATGGAAGAGCGTGCGCTCCATCACGGCTGGTGATAGGTCGGCCGCTGCGCCGGCGTTCTGGTGGAAGGTCGCTTCGTAGGCGACGATCTTCAGGTCCTTGTCCAAGCCGATCTTGAAATCGCTGCTGTACGGATGCCGCTTGCCGGTCATGCGCATGTCGTCCATGCGGTGCATCGCCAGCTTCACAGGTTTCTTCAGCAGGTAGCTCGCCAGCGCGACCATCGTGGCCCATGCCGATGCCTGATCTTCTTTGCCTCCGAAGCCGCCGCCGAGGCGTGTCACATCCACTTCCACCTTGTGCATGGCCACACCCAAAACCTTTGCAATGGTCTTTTGCACGGCCGTCGGGCCTTGTGTGCTGGATGAGATCCGGATGCTACCGTGCTCGGTGGGGTATGCGTAAGCACCTTGGGTCTCGATGTAGAGATGCTCCTGTCCATTCGTATCGGCGCGGCCTTCAAAGACATGTGCACAGTTCGACCACGCTTGCTTCGGATCGCCGAGTTTGAATGTGCGTGGTGGGATGATCAACTCGCCCTTCGCGCGCGCTTCCCGTGGATCAGTGATCACCGGCAATTCCTCCAACTCGATGGTGATCAGTTTGCGCGCTTGGATCGCAGCATCCTCCGAGGTCGCGATGATCAGCGCCACTGGCATGCCCCAGAAGTGGACCTCTTTCTCAGCGAAGAGCGGCTCATCCGGGATGATGCCCCCGATCTGGTTCTCGCCGGGGATGTCCTTGTAGGTGAGGATCCGGATCACGCCGGGCATGGCGGCAGCCTCGGATACGTCGAGCTTCTTGATGTGCGCGTGTGCTGAAGGCGCATCGTACGGCAAGGCGTACAGCGTACCCTGCATCACAGGGATGTCATCGAGGTAGATCGATCTCCCCGTGACGTGGCCTGCGCTGTCGACGTTCTTCATGCGACAAGTTCCTTCAGCGTGAATTTCTCCGGGAACAACTCCAAAAAGTGCGCGAAGAACAGTTGACGCAACAGCAAACGCTTGTACTCCGCAGTGCCCCGCACATCGCTGATCGGCGCGATCTCGTCGTTGATGACTTGGATAGCGGCGCGAACCGTTTCGTTGGAGATCGTCTTGCCCACGAGGAAGGTGGATGTGTTGGCGAGATACTTCGGTATCGGCGCCACGCCACCGGCACTCACATGCGCTTCGCGGATCACATCACCATTGAGTTCCAAACGGATCGCGCTGTTCACGCTGGCGATGTCCAAGTATGTGCGTTTGCTCACCTTCTCGAAATTGAAGCGCGTGCTCTTTGTGGGAAGCTTGAAGCCCACGGATGTGAGGATCTCACCGGGAGATCTGTCGAGGTTCTTGTAGCCTTTGTACAGTTCTTTGAGCATGGAGCGGCGGTTGCCTTGGGCGGGAAGTTTCCCGCCCGTACGATCTTCAAGCACGATCGTGCTATCCAGCGCCAGGAAGAAGATCGTAAGATCCCCGATGGGTGATGCATTCACGAAATTGCCAGCCAAGGTGCCCATGTTGCGGATGGGCGTGGAGGAAACGAGCAGCAGTTGGTTCTCCAAGTTCGGAAAGTGGGCGACCAGTTCCTTCGATGCCAATAGGTCGTTGGCCGTGCATGACCCACCAATGATGCATTCATCGCCTGCGATGCGAATACCCTTCAGCGCGTCGTCATTGAACACCGATCGCAGCAGTGAGCGGTGCATGGTGTCGTGCTTCTGTACGTACAGGTCAGTTCCACCCGCGATCAATCGCTCGTTGTATCGTGCAGGCGGTTCACTCCGCACAAGTCCAGCGAGGCCTCCGCTACGCAGGTCACGAGATAGTTTCGACAAGCGTTCTGCAATTCCGCTGAAGTAAGTAGGAAGAAAACCGTTCTTCACACTCCATCCGATGGGGTCCTTGGCATCCTTCTTCTTCAGTTGATCCGCGATGATCCCCGCCGCACGCTCGATCGACTTGTAACCTGTGCAACGACAAATGTTCCCGTCGATGGCGCGGGTCGCGAGATCTTGTGTGACCGTCTCCTTCGAAAGGCAACAACCACTCAACGACACCACGAAGCCCGGTGTGCAGAAGCCACATTGGGTTCCGCTCTCGTCCACCATCGCTTGCTGAACAGGGGAGAGGGTGTCCATGTTCAATCCTTCGACCGTCACAATGTGCTTGCCGTGCACGTTCGCCAGTGCCAACAAGCAGGAGGTCATCGAACGGTACTCGACCCGATCGCCTTTCAATTCACCAACAAGCACCGTGCAAGCCCCGCAATCACCTTCGCGGCAGCCGATCTTGGTGCCGGGGAGGTGTTGCTTGTAACGGATAATGTCGAGCAGCACCGTGCCTTCCGGTTCGGCACACGCGATCATTGCGTCGTTCAGGATGAAGGACACCATCACTCAGTATTCGATCTTCTTCGTACTCGCCTTCCACTTCTCGAACGCCACTTGCGCTTCGTCCCGCATCAATTGTTGCGTGAAGAGTTTGCGATCACCGATCGGTCGCTCCATCTCCGCGTAGATGAAGGCATCATCGAAGTCGATCGCGGCGGCATCGGCTTTCGTGTTCGCGTAGTAGATCGCCTTCGGGCGCGCCCAGTAGATCGCGCCAAGGCACATCGGGCAAGGCTCGCAGCTGCAATAGATCTCGCAGCCATCAAGCTGAAAAGACCCCAATTCCGCGCAGGCTTTCCGGATGGCGACCACTTCAGCATGCGCCGTCGGGTCGTTACTCGTGGTCACCTCATTCGCCCCATGTGCGATGATCACCCCGCCCTTCACCACCACACAACCGAAAGGACCGCCTTTGCCGCTTTCAACATTCTCCAATGAGAGGCGAATGGCCTCCTCCATGTGTTTTCGATCTCCGCTCATGCTCTGGTTGACAAGGATACCACTGGATCGAGCGCTTATCAACACCTGTGGATGATCCATCCCTGACGCGTTGGCATCGACGAATATCTTTGCGCACCCTGCCGGACCATGCTCATCAGTCACCGACCCGAAGCCATTCTTCTACTTGCGGACGGAACGGTATTTCGGGGTCGAGCGATCGGAGCGCGTGGGGTCACTGTAGGAGAGATCTGCTTCAATACCGGGATGACCGGCTATCAGGAGATCTTTTCCGATCCGAGCTATACCGGCCAGATCATGACGATGGCCTCGCCGCATATCGGGAACTATGGTGTGAAGGTGGGTGAGGAGGAAAGCGGAAGGCCGACGATCGCCGGTCTGGTGGTGAAGAAGTACAGCGAGGTATGGAGCCGTCCTGGTGGAACCGGATCACTTGATGATCATTTGATCGAGCATGGTGTTGTGGGGATCAGCGATCTGGACACGCGCAAACTCGTGCGCCACATCCGTGACCACGGTGCGCAGAATGCGTTGATCAGTTCTATGGAAATGGATCTGAAGATCCTTACCGCCCGGTTGAAGGAGGCGCCGGACATGAGCGGAAGAGAGCTCTCCAGTACGGTGAGCACACGGGATGCTTATGAGGTTGGACCTGCGAAAGCATCGTTCCGCGTGGCATTGGTGGATTATGGCGTGAAGCGGAACATCGAGCGCTGCCTCACCGAGCGTGACTGTCGCGTGCGTGTGTTCCCGATGAACACATCCGTGGCGGAGATGCTCGGATGGAAGCCGGACGGGATCATGTTGAGCAATGGCCCCGGCGATCCCGGTGCGATGCCGTCCAGTGTGAAGCAGGTGAAGGAGATCGTCGCGAGCGGACTGCCGGTGTTCGGCATTTGCCTCGGTCACCAGTTGTTAGGCGAGAGTCTGGGTATCGCCACCGAGAAGATGCATCACGGTCACCGCGGCATCAATCACCCGGTGAAGGACCTCACCACCGGGCGCGATGAAGTGACCTCCCAGAATCATGGTTTCGTGCTGCGTCGCGCGGATGCGGAGAAGAACACAGCCGTGGAGATCACGCACACCCACCTGAATGATGGCAGCGTAGCCGGGATCCGCTTGAAGGGAAAGCCGGTCTTCAGTGTACAGTATCACCCCGAAGCCGGGCCGGGACCCTATGACAGCCGGTATCTCTTCGATCGTTTCGTTCAACTCATGAAGGAGCATGTGCGTGCAGAGCGCCATGCGCCGCAGAACGCTTAACCCCAACTGATGAGCCTTATTGCCAAGATCCATGCGCGCGAGATCCTTGACTCACGCGGCAATCCGACCATTGAAGTGGATGTGTGGACCGATACCGGACATACCGGCCGGGCAGCAGTGCCGAGCGGCGCAAGTACCGGCGCGCATGAAGCGATGGAGCTGCGCGATGGCGACAAGAAGCGCTACCTCGGCAAAGGCGTTCGCAAAGCCGTTGAACATGTGAATGGAACGCTCAATACCGAGTTGAACGGCGCGCTCGTCACCGATCAGACCATGATCGATCGCGCGCTGATCGGATTGGATGGAACGCCGAACAGATCGAACCTCGGGGCGAATGCGATCCTGGGGGTGAGCTTGGCGGTGGCAAAGGCAGGCGCAAGTGAAGCAGGTCTTCCATTGTACAGGTATGTGGGTGGCGTGAATGCAGCGACCCTACCGGTGCCGCTGATGAACATCCTCAACGGTGGGGCGCACGCCGACAACAAGGTGGATGTGCAGGAGTTCATGATCATGCCCGTGGGTGCGAAGCGCTTCAGTGAGGGCTTGCGCATGGGCGCCGAGATCTTCCACGCATTGAAAGCCGTGCTGAAGAAGAAAGGATTGAGCACCAACGTGGGTGATGAAGGTGGATTCGCACCCGACCTGCCGAGCAACGAGGATGCACTGAAATTGGTGATGCAGGCGATCCAGCAGGCAGGCTACAAACCCGGTGAGGACGTGGTGCTCGCCCTGGATTGTGCCAGCACCGAGTTCTACGATGCAAAGAAGAAGCGCTACACGTTGGAGAGCACCGGTGATGTGCTGACCAGTGACGAGATGGTGGCGATGTGGGCGGATTGGGCCAAACGTTACCCGATCGTGAGCATCGAGGACGGCATGGCCGAGGACGATTGGGCCGGTTGGAAGAAGTTGACCGAAACGCTTGGTGATCGCGTGCAACTGGTAGGCGATGACCTCTTCGTGACGAATACCAAGCGCCTTGCTGAAGGCATCGAGAAGGGGATCGCGAACAGCATCCTGGTGAAGGTGAACCAGATCGGCACGCTCACGGAAACGATCGAGGCTGTGGAAATGGCGCACCGTGCGAAGTACACCAGCGTGATGAGTCACCGTAGTGGCGAGACCGAGGACAGTACCATCGCGGATCTGGCGGTAGCGCTGAATTGCGGTATGATCAAGACCGGCAGTGCCAGCCGGAGCGATCGCATCGCGAAGTACAACCAGTTGCTGCGGATCGAGGAACAACTCGGCCCTGCCGCGGTGTATCCGGGAAGGAGCTTGCGGTACGTGAGTTGAGCGCTACTGGCTCAATGTGATGTAGCGGTCGAGCAGCACTTGCTCCAAGGCCTGCCCATCGCGGATCAACCGAGCATTCTCCACTGCGGCAGTCGTGGTGTCGCGCAGTTGTAGGACGCGCTTACCAAGGTTATCGAAGACAAGTGATTGCTTCGAGTCCGCGATCCCGAAACCATCATCGAAGGTCCAGAAGGCGAAATGCTTCGATCCACTGTCGAACAGGTCCTTGCTCCATTCGAAGCGATCTGAAGGAAGCCCCAGTTGTCCAAGCAACGTCGCAGCGACATCCACGTGACAACCGAATGTCCTGTCCTGCTTTCCGCGTAGTTGCGGGATCAACGCACCGCCGGTGATTAGGAAAGGAATGCGATGGCGCTCCGCAGTGTGATTACCACGATTGTGCGGTAAATAGTGTCCGTGATCGGCGACAATGATGATCAATGTGCGGTCGTACCACGGTTGATGCTTGCACGAATCCATGAAGGCGGCAAGCGTGCGATCCGAGTAGTGGATGCTGTTGCGATAGAGCTGCGCATCCGACCGGCCTTCGAAACCTTCATCCACCGGGATGTCGAAGGGCTCGTGGCTGGAACTGGTCATGACGGCGTGGAAGAACGGCTCGGCTTCATTCCGTGTCGTGCGGGTATGGAATGCGAAGAGTTCCTCGTCATACGCGCCCCACTCCGTGCGCTTCACGATCGGGAAGGAGTTCTCATCGTGGATCCGGTTGAAGCCGATGGTCTCCAGATACGCTCGCGTGTTCGCGAACGCGACGTCACCAGCGTAGAAGTAGGTGGAATGGTATCCCACGGAATCCAACACGTTCACCATGCTGGGTAGGCGATCGAACTTGCCGTACTGGCGGATGATGGTGGTCTTCGGCTGCGATGGGAAACCGCTCATCATCGCACACAAGCCTTGTTCGGTGCGGAAGCCGGTGGAGTAGAAGTTGGTGAAGAGCAGGCCGTTCTTCGCTAGTCGATCGAAGCCCGGTGTCACACCGGCATCACCGCCAAGCACACCCACCACATCGGCGGCCCAGCTCTCCAGAAGCACCATGATCACATTCGGGCGCTCCGTGGAGAGGATGATATGATGCTCACCATTCGAGGAAGCATGCAGCTCGGCGAAGCGGCGATCGGCTTCCTCCTTCGGCATGTAGGTGTACGGGTTCGAGGCGATCTCCGGCGGCTCGGCGAACAGCACGATCACATTCCAAACACCATTGAGCGCGCCCAGATTCAGGACCGGATGCACCGAGTGATAGGACCAGCTGCGATCGATGGGATAGTCCTGCACGCCGCCGCGCATACCGATGAAGATCGCCGAAGGGAATAGCACCAGGGCCGCAATGCGCCCCCATAGCGGTGAAGCCCTGAAGGTTCGGCGGTGATCCATCCGGGAAAAGAGGAACCAGCCCACAGCGACCTGCGCCAAGAGGATCACGACCAATTGGCCCGGATGTGCACCACCTGCCGCAGCAAAGGCTTCATCCGGATAGATCAGGTAGGAGAGTGCCTTGTGATTGATCTTGGTTCCCCAAGCACGGAACAGCGCCAGGTCCGAAACGCTGATGATCGCGCTGATGACCAGGAACACGCCGATGAGGATCCTGTTCACGCGGCGCAACCAGGCGATCTCCTTCCAAAGAAGTGGAAGACACAACAACGCAATGGGCAGCGTGAAATAGCACGCTGCGGCGAGGTCCATCGGCAGCGCCCGCTGGAAACTGAATAGAATGGCCGAGCGCGAAAGAGGATCGGTCCAAGCCGGTTCGAAGAAGATGAAGCAGGCCTGTTGGAGCAGGAATACCAGCATCCAACACAGGAGCAGCACGAGGAGGTAACGGAGCAAGGCGATCATCAGGCGATCGGACGCGGCGTGAACATACTTCCCTTCACGCGAAGGATCAATTCACCACCAAGGTCCCGATCTGTTCCGGGGCAGCGCCCGTGGATGGTGTGAACCGGAGGTGGTACGTTCCTGCTTTCACGTCGTGCAGGTCGAAGATCGCGGACGTACCATTCAACCGTTCGGAACCCGCTAGGCGACCAAGACCGTCGAGAAGATCGATGATGCCGAAGAGGCCCGACCGCGGATCGCTCACGGTCACAGTGCCACGGGCGGGATTCGGTGCGATGGACCACTCGGTGGCAGCAGCATCGGATCCGTGAATTCCTACAGCGCTCTTCCGCCAGCCAAGGGTGTACTCGCCTTGCTGGAGGCTATCGATCGTGATGCGGCCGTATCCATCCGTTGCGCTGCCCAGCGTATTGATCGAACTCGACCATTCGATCCACGGCATACCGGCATCCGCGCGGTAGAGCGCCACGAGGCTATCCTCGCGGAAGGTGAAGCCGAGGGTGTCGTGCATGAGCCCGCGATCCAAATTTCCTGCCGTGGTATTGCGACCATCGTAGAAGATCCGGCCGGTGATGCCAGCAGGGAATCGGCCTTGCACGCGCCAATAGCGGTCCGGTGATACGATGTAGGCCCAGTTGTCCTGCACCGGTGTATTGTCCGGGCCGACCCAGTATTGCTCCACGCGCATCACTGCGGTATCGGACATTGCAGGGATCACCAATTCCATGTTCGCCAGCGGGATCGAATGGAATCCTCCAGTGGTGATGGTGTCCGTGCTTCCGGTGATGGCAAGACCGATCCGATCATCATCGTTCAGCCAGTAGCTCCGTGGTTCGAATGGGCAAGGCACATCCACCTCGGAGGAGGCACCACCGATCACGATCGTCGTACGGTGCTGTTGGTCCGGCGTATCACCCATCATGACCATTGTTACCGGAACGTTGTGATACAATGCCGCAGGACCCCGGACCTTTTGCCCGAATGTGATGTGGGCGTTCCACTCATTTCCGATCGGTGCCACGTCGAACGCATTGATCTCGAACGCCGACCAGCCGGGCTGCTGCACGAAGTCCGCGAAGAAGTCGGTGAGGTCGACGCCGGTGAAAGTCGTGAGATGGTCGCGGAGCATATCGGTGTTCACGGGCTCGAAGGCATGCGTTTGCAGGAAATCGGTCAGGCCTGCTTTGAACAGGTCATCACCCAGATAGCTGCGAAGCGTATGGATCATGTCCGCACCCTTGTTGTAGCTGTGTTCGCCGTAGGTCCATGCTTGCGGTACGCTGTCCAACGCCCACCAACCTTGGTCAAGCAGGTGTGCCTGATGTACCATCTTCTTGTGGTTCGCCCGGATGATGCTCATGTACGCACGTCGTCCGTTCACCCGCTCCAGGAAGAGGTAGCTGAGGTATTCCGCGAAGCCCTCGTTGATGTACATCTCTTCCGCCCGGTCACAGGTCACCAGGTCCCCGAACCATTGGTGGCCCAGCTCGTGCGCCATGATGTTCTGGTAGGCCAGCGAACCATCCGCGATGGATTGCGGGTAGTGGATGCTGGTGCTGTGCTCCATGGCACCTTGCGGGGTGAGCACGTATCCTACTTTGTTCCAGCTATAGGCGCCGAACCATTCCTCATACAGATCGAACGCATCCTGCAAATGGGTGAATGAGTTCTTCATGTTCGTGGTGTCCGGTGGCCGGGCGACGAGCGCCACCGGGATCTCTGCACCGCCAAGGCTTGGGAAGGTATCACGGACCACGACGTAATTGCTGGCCGCCACCGATGCGAGGTAGGCAGGCATGGTCTCGGGCATCAGCCACTGTTGCAACCGGGTGGTTGGAGAGGGTAGGCTTTCCGCGATCAACTCCCCATTGCACCATGCATTCCAACTAAGTGGTGTGGTGATGAGGAATTCATAGCTGTTGCGTTCGGTGAAGTTGTCCGCACACGGGAACCAGGCCCGTCCGTACGAGTGCGGTACGCTCTGGAAGGCCACACCGAGATTGTAGCTGTATTGCCCCGTGGTATAGAAGCCTCCGAAACCACTCGCATCGGTTACCGGGTCGCCGTGGTAATGCACGGTGAGATCCACGGTGTCCGTGGTGCCCACAACGGATGCCAACGTGATGTCCAGGACCTCACCGACATGCGTGAAGGACAGGCTGCCGAGCGGAGAGGTCACCGAATCCACGGTGAGGGCGAGCAGATCCAGCGGGAAGTGATCCGTGCCATCAGCCCGCGGAACCGCCTTGATCGCACAATGCCCTTCTATCACGGTGCCCAAAGCCAAGTTCAACTCGATGCGCTGGTGGAGGATGTCCAGCGGCCAGAGGATCACCGCATCCTTGGTGTGGAATAACCCATCAGGTCCGGATCGCTTGGTGGAAAGGCAGTCGTGTTGACCGAAGGCTGCACCGACCGCGAGAATGCCGACGAGGATGGCGATGGATCGGGGACGGTGAACGGTAGGAGGGAGAAGGCATGGTTCAAATGTATCCCTTGCCCTTGCTCGAACCGGACGGAGCGGAATAGGTGTTACGATCCCTAACTTCGATCCGCGGGTTGGGATCCCAACCGCCATGTCTCTCACCATGAAACCAAGCACCGAACTCTACGACTTGATCAAGTCGCTCACGAAATCCGAGAAGCGTTTCTTCAAGTTGCATTCGGCCTTGCAGAGCGGCGACAAGAACTACCTGCGGATCTTCGATGCGATAGACAAGCAGAAGACGTACGACGAGGAAGGGATCAAGAAATTCTTCGCGCAGGAGACCTTCATCAAGCACCTGCCTTCGGAAAAGAACCACCTGTACAAGGTGATCCTCAAGTCGCTCAGGGCGTACCACAGCGATAGTTCGGTGAGCGGTATCCTGAAGCAGGAGATCAAGAACATAGAGATCCTGTACCAGAAAGCCTTGTACGACGAATGCAACAAACTGCTTCACCGGGCCAAGCGGATCGCGAAACGGAACGAACGGTTCTATTACTGGTTCGAATTGTTGAGTTGGGAGAAGATGCTGTTGGAGGAGGCCTACGAAAGCGGTGAATTCACCAAGGACCTGAACGCGCTGATCGAGGAGGAGCGCGACGTGATCGAGAAACTGCGCAACCTGGCGGCCTACCACATCCTCTATTCGAAGATCAATCACGTCTTCCGAAGTGGCGGTTATGTGCGGACGGATGAAGAGCACGCCATGGTGGAGGAGATCAGTGAGCACCCGCTGATCAAGGGGAAGAACACCGCGCTCTCGCGCCGTGCGGCGACGATCTGTTATTACACCCAGGGGTTCTGTCATTGGGCCAAACGCGATTGGCGCACCAGCTTGGAGAAGTTCCGGAAAGTGAAACAGATCCTGGATGACAACCCGAGGATCAAGGCGGACCTTCAGAAGCGGTATATCCGGACCCTGCAGTACATCATCAATGCCGAGATCGAGTTGATGGAACTGGCCGAAGCGCGGGAGAATATCAAAGCGTTGCGTGCATTGCCCGAACAGTCCGGGTTCGGGAATATCAACATCGCCACGCAGGTCATCGTGGCGAGCTATCTCAGCGAGTTGCGTTTGCTCAACCGCGCAGGTGAACACCGCAAGGCGGTGGCACTATCCGATGATGCGATCGCCGGCTTGGAGAAATTGGGGGACCGGTGGCACAAGGAGCACGAGCTGGAGGTCTACTGGAGTACGGCCTGCGCGCATTTCGGTGCGGGCCAGATGAACAAGGCGCTGTTCTGGTTGAACAAGGTGCTCAATGATCCCGAGCCCACCTTGCGCCAGGACATCTTCACCTACGCACGGTTGTTCAATCTGGTCGTACACTACGAGCTTGGCAATTATGATCTCCTGGAGTACATCGTCCGTTCAACCTCCCGATTCCTGACCAAGCGCCAGCGCGCCTACCAGGTCGAGAACCTGTTGATCGACCAGATCAAGAAGTTGGCTCGCATCACGGATCCGTCAGCCAAGCGGGAGATGTTCCGGAGCCTCTACGGTCAACTGGTGGAACTGATGAAGGACCCGAACGAAAGCCTCGTGTTGAAATACTTCGATGTATTGGCGTGGGCGGAAAGCCATGTGGTCGGTCTTCCGTTCAGCGAAGTGGTGAAGAAGCACGGGAAGGTGGTGAAGACCTGATGCGTTCTAGCGCTGTTCGCTGACTTCAGGAGCGACCCGGATGCGCGTCACCTTGAATTCCGTCCGGCGATTGGCCTGGTGTTCGTCCTCGGTGCATTCCACGCCATCCGTACAACGGTTCACGAGCTTTCTTTCGCCATAGCCCTTGTAGGTGAGACGGTTCGGATCCACCCCTTTCCGGATCAAATAATCGACCGCGCTTTGTGCACGGGCATCGCTCAGGACGAGGTTGTACAGGTCCGTGGCGCGGCTATCCGTGTGTGATCCCAGTTCGAAGCTCAGGTTCGGGTTGTCCATGAACAGGCGGGCCACCTTGTCCAACTCTATGGCGGCATCCGGGCGGATGTCCCACCTATCATAGTCGTAGTAGATGTTCTCGATCAGGATCGGTTTGTCCATCACGACACGCTTCATCCTGAATTCCTCCGTGTACGTCCGGCTGGTGCGCTGCCCCACGGTGCTGATGTCCCTGCTCTCGGTGAAGACACCATCCTTGCTTCCTTGCAAATGGTAGAGGCCATCAACGGTCAAGGGGATCTCGATGGAGCCGTCCTCTTCGGTGAACAGTTGCAGCGGCTCCGGTTCGGTGGGCCTGAGCATCCGCACTTCCACATCGGTCATGGGTCGTCCCGTTTCCTCATCGACGAAGCTGGCGGCCAGGATCAAGGTCGGATCGTGTGCTTGGAAGCTGTGGATCCTGTCACTGCCGGTGCGGTTGCTGCTGAGGTAACCGCTGCGGCCACCGGGCAGCAGGGCTAGGCTGAAGTCGTCGAAGGTGGAGTTGATCGGATAGTTCATGTTCACCGGCTTGCTCCATTCACCGTCCACTTGTGTGGTGTGGAAGATGTCCAAGCCGCCCAAGCTGCGGTGGCCATTGGAGGAGAAGAAAAGTGTGTCCCCCGAAACCGTCGGGAACATCTCATTCGCCGAGGTGTTGATCGTCGGACCCAGGTTGCGCGGGTAACCCCAACCTTCCTCCGTACGCTCACAGGCATAGATGTCCGTGCCGCCCATGCCGCCGGGCATGTCGCTGATGTAGTACAGTACTTGGCCATCCTTGCTCAGTGCTGCATGACCGGCCGAGAAATCCATTCCGTTGTATGCGAAGGAGTGGAGCTGGCCCCACGATCCATCCGCTTGGCGTTCGGCCCGGTACAGCATCAGGTGGCTGGTCGATGCATCGTCCTTGTTCAGCCGGAACTTGTAGTAATCGCTTCGGGTGAAGTACATCGTTCTGCCGTCCGATGTGATCACAGCAGGGCCATCGTGGTAACGACCATTCACTTCACCGGGAACCGCCTCTGCGACCCGGTTGCCATCCACACCGCCCGAGGCCGTGTAGAGATCGAGGAAGGATGCTCCATTCCAAGGATTCGCTTTCGATGCATCGGCTTCGCGCTCACCCGCGAACATGATCCTGTTCCCGTAAGGGATCGCGGAGAAGGCACTCGTGACACCACTGATGTTCAATGGCGCAACAGTGAAGAGCGTGGTGTCCTCGAAGAATGCATTGCGATCGGCGATGGCAAGACCCAACTCGCGCACCACGGCATCCTCGGGACTTTCGGCGATCACGCGCTGGAACAGATCCGCCGACCCACCCACCCGGCCAAGGCTTTGCAGAGCGCGGCCGTAGGCCAGTGCTTCCGATCCACTCAGCAGGCTGACCCGATCGGCGTAGGCATACCACTGTGCAGCCTTTTCCACCTTGTTCAGTGCGCGGTATGAATCCGCCAAGCGCAGGGCGACGACCCGGTCGTCCGATCGTTGCATCACTTTTTCATAGCCCACGGTGGCATCCGCATAGGCCATGCGCTCGTAGGCCTTGTCGGCTTTCACAAGCTGTTGTTGGGCACAACCCGTAAGGAGCAACGCCGCGACCAGCACCGATGTGATCCGAATGGAGGTGATGGTGCGCATCAGAAGTAGCGTGGGGTTTTGATCTTCACGAGGTTTCGGCCGAAGTCCACACCCAGCATCACCTCATGGCTACCGGAGGTGTAGGTGCGCAAACGGGAAGTGGTCATATCGTAGGCGTAGCCGATGCGGATCTGTGGGTTCACTTGATACTCGACCATGCCCACCAGCGCATCGCCCGTGCGATAACCCAAGCCGAACCACACGCGCTCCCGGTAGAGCAGGTTGCAATTGACATCCGCTTCGATCGGTGCGGAAGGCAGGTACTTGATCATCGTGCTCGGTTTGATATCGAAGGATTCGCTCAGCGGGAACACCTTTCCGGCCTGTAGGTAGTAGTGCTGCGTGAAGTAGTGATCCACGGCATCGTTCGCATTCATCGAGAGCTTCCCATCGGAAGCGTAGATCGTGGGAACGCTCAGGCCGATATAGCTGGTCGCGTTGTGCCAGTAAAGACCGAATCCGAACTTGCCTACGGGTGCATTCACGATGTCGGTCTGGTAGAGCGGATCGTTCGCATCCCAATAACGCAGATCGCTCAACCGTGCGGAATAGACGGACACACCTGCGCGAAGACCGAACGCCAATGAGCTGTGGTTGCCAAGGTTCAACCGGTACGCGTAGTGCCCGCTGATATCGAGGTCGCGACTGATGCCGATCTGGTCATGAACGATGGAGAAGCCGAGTCCCATGGTATTGCTCATCAATGGGCCGTCGATGGCGACCATGCTTGTCCGTGGCGCGCCATCCACCTGCAACCATTGCGTGCGGTGCAGCATGCTGCTGCTTACGTACCCATGGCTGCCGGCGTAGGCCGGGTTGAGGAAGAGCCCGTTGAACATGTACTGGCTCACCATCACTTCCTGTTGCGCGGAAGCGCCGAAGGCCAGAAGCCCGATGATCACGGCGAGGAGATGCTTGAGTGGCTTCATCTGCTTGCTGTTCTATCGGCGGAGGTCCACATAGGACTGGAGCACGCGCTCGCCTTTGTTGATGGTGAGGATCACGAAGTAGGTTCCGCTCGGGAGTGGGTCCCCTTGGGTGTTCTCACCGCGCCAGTCGTTGGTGTAGTTGAGCCGATCGTAGACCACGTTTCCCCAGCGGTTCATCACCGTGAAGATGTTGCTCGGATAAGCGTCCAGGCCGTGTACCACGAAGGCATCATTGTAGCCGTCGCCATTGGGCGTATATCCGGTCGGCATATCGAGGTCATCGGGTTCCGTCAGGGTGAAGGTCCGCGTGATCGCGCACCCGTTGGAATCGGTGATCGTGACGGTGTACGATCCTGCGCTGAGACTTGAGATGTTCGCGCTGGTCCCACCGTTCGACCATTGGTATTGGAAGGATCCCGATCCACCGAAGGGCGATACGCTGATGCTTCCATCACTACCGCTGTGCGTGCTGATGTTGTGTCCACTTGCGTACATGCTGATCAACGAGTCCACTTCGATCGCTGGACTCTCGCCCACGGTCCACTGACCATTCCAGGTGCAGCCGTTGGCATCCGTGACAAGGACATTGTATGCGCCAGCGTTGATATCGTTCAGATCCTCCGTGGTCGCCGCATTGTTCCATTCGAAGGAGTAAGGCGCCGCCCCGGTCATCACCTCCACATCGATCGCACCTTCACCACTGCCATTGCACAGCACATGGGTCACAACTCCTTGTGCCACCACTCCGGGCGTAGCGATCACATCGCCGTCCGCAGTAGTGGTGCAGCCATTCATGTCGGTGATGATCACGCTGTACGTCCCGCTCGCCAAGGCGCTGAGGTCCTCGCTCGTGCTCCCGTTGCTCCAAGAGAAGGAGTAGGGTACGCTTCCCCCGTTCACGGAAAGATCCGCGGTCCCTGCGATATTGCCGCAATCAGCATTCGTGGTGTTCACGGAGGCCACAAGTACTTCCGGCGCGATCAGCGTTGTGCAGGACTCGGAGGAACAATTGTTCGCATCCGTGATCGTCAAGCAGTAGGTGCCTTCTGCGAGATCGCTGATGGATGCCGCATTGCCCATCGCGCCATTCGGTCCGGACCACGCGAGATCCAATGCTCCAGCGCCGCCGGAAATATTCGATGTGATGCTGCCGTCGGATGCGGAAGCACAGGAAATGTTGGTTCCGGAAGGGAAGGCGAAGGCCGTGAGTTGAGCGGCGATCGCTGGTGGGACGGTTACGATGGCGTCCTGGATCGCGGTGCAGCCGTTGACGTCCGTGATCGTTGCCGTGTAGGTTCCCGCCGCAAGACCATTGATCAATGCCTCGTTCGAAGCGAAGCCGTTGGGTCCGGACCATTGGATGCTATTTCCGCCGTTGCCGCCGAGCACGGCCAGGTCAAGTGCGCCATCCGATGTGCCCGGACAACTCACGCCGAAGCCGTTGTGATCGGCGATCTGGACTTGCACGGCCAACGCCGAGTCCGGTTGAGTGAGCGTGACCGTGGTACTGAACGCACACTGGTTCGCATCGATCACCACGAGTTCGTAGTCATAGGTGCCCGCGGGCAATCCGGTGATGTCCTCGGTATTGAACGCAAGGCTGTCCGGCCCCCGCCAGTCGAATGTGTATGGACCGCTTCCACCGGAAATGGTCGCATCGATCCAACCATCGCTCGCTCCGAAGCAACTGATGTTGGTGCCGCTCGGATGGATGCTGATGTCCAGTGTCGCATCGATGCCGGATGCAGGTTCAGTGAGCGTGATGAGCGTATCGAGCATGCAACCACTTTGATCCGTGATGGTGATCACGTACTCACCAGCCGCGAGGGAATTGTTCGAAAGGCTGTTGGAGTTGAACCCATCCGGTCCGCTGATGGCCACGGTGAACGGTGTGGTACCGCCCACAGGTGTCAGGTCGATCACGCCACTGCTGTCGCCCTGGCATTGTAGGTTGTACAGGCCGAAGAAGGAAACGTAGGATCCGCTGTTGATCGGTGCGGGACCTGGAACTTCAGCGATGAAGCTGCCTGCGCATCCCATTGCATCGGTCACGGTGAGCGCATAGGAACCGCTGAGAAGGCTTACGATATCCTCTGTAGAAGAACTGAATCCGGCTGGACCGCTCCAAGCGATCGAGTAGGGTGCAGCACCACCATCAAGCGTGAGGTCGATCGCGCCGTTCACGTCGCTGGCACAGCCGTTCGGTGTTGCGTCGAAGGAAGCGTTGATCGGATCCGGTGATGTGAGCGTGAAGGCATGGGTCTCCACGCAGCCGTTCGCATCGTTCACCGTCACGGAGTAATCACCTGCAGCGAGGCCGCTTACATTGTCCAGTGTGCTCGAGAAGCCATTCGGCCCCGACCAGTTGATCCCGAATTGAGGAGTGCCGCCTATGATCGACACGGACGCACTGCCATCGTTGCCGGTGCAGCTCACCGGGTAACCACCAAGATCCGCGATGTCCACGGTGATCTGGATGATCTGTGGTTCGGTAAGCGTGATGGATGCCGAGCCGGTGCAACCGTTCACATCGGTACCGACCACGGCGTAGTCGCCGCTGATGAGTCCCGTGATCGCTGGGTTTGTGCTGGTGTAGCCGTTCGGCCCGGACCACTCGAAGCTGAAGCCGGGAGAACCGCCCGAGGCCGCAGCGCTGGCCGTGCCGATGCTCGTTCCAGCGCACGGCAGGTTGTAGTTGCCGTTGAAGGTCGTAGTGGAGATGACGATGTCGATAGGGTCCGGTTGGATCAACTCAACACTTGCTGATGCGCTGCAATTGTTCAGGTCCGTTACGGTGATCGTGTAGCTCCCGGCGACGAGGTCGGTGATCGTATCCGCTATGGAGGTCCAGCCGTTCGGTCCGGCCCAATCAATGGTGTACGGTGTTGAACCTCCCGAGACGAAGGATGCGATCGATCCATCATCGGCTCCGTTGCAAGTGACGTTCGCACCACCTGGCACGGAAGCAACCGTCAACAGCAGATCGATGGGTGCAGGTGCATTGAGCGTGTAACTCGCACTCAGCGAACAGCCGTTCGCATCCGTGATGTTCACCGTGTATGGACCAGCGCCGATACTGCTCAGATCCTCGTCCGTGCTGCCATTGCTCCAATTGGTGTTGTACGGACCGGTTCCTCCGCTGATCGTAAGGTCGATGCTTCCATCACTTGCGAGTGCGCACGAAACGTTGTTGCCGTTCACGGAGGAGAGTTGAGCCGAGAGGTCGATCGCGGTCGGTGCGATGAGGGTGGTGTTGGACGTGGAGATACACCCGTTCGCATCGGTGATGGTGGCCTGGTAGGTTCCGGCGGCCAAGGCGGTGATATCCTCCATCGAGGAATTGAAACCAAGCCCATCCGTCCAAGCAATGGAATACGGTGTTGCGCCACCGGTGATCGAAAGGTCAATAGCCCCATCGGTCTGGCCGGCGCAGGAGATGTTGACCCCGCCGTAAGCAAGCGCCTGCATTGAACTGCCGAGCGGCGTTGGTTCGGAAAGAAGGGCATCACCACTTGCGATGCAGCCGTTGGCATCGGTCACGTTCAATGTGTACGCCCCCGGGGCGAGTGAGGAAGGGTCCTCATCCGTGGAACTGAAACCGTTCGGCCCGCTCCAAAGAGTTGAATAGGGTGCGGTTCCACCGGTGATGGTTGCTGCGATCGTACCATCCGAAGTTCCTGTGCAGGAAACACCGAAGCCGCTGAACAAGGTCGGGTTGATCGCCGTGCTCAACACAGCAGGACCGGTGAGCGTTAGTGAATGTGTCGCGGTGCATCCATTCAGGTCGGTCACCACGGCGGTGTATTGGCCAGCGACAAGTCCGGCGGGATCCTCATCCACGCTGGAGAACGACGCAGGTCCTGTCCATGAAACGGTGTATCCGCCACTGCCACCATTGATGGATAGGTCGATCGACCCATCACTGGCGCTTGGACAACTGGTTCCCCAGCCACCATTGTACAAGCTCGTAGCGCTGGACAATACCATGGAGCCGGGTTGGTCCACCACATGATCGCTGGCGATCGTGCAACCATTGCCATCGGTCACTACCACGTGATAGGTGCCAGCAGGTATCGCGATCGGATCTTCATCATTCGACGTGTATCCGTTCGGGCCGCTCCACACAAACGTGAGCGCTCCGGTTCCACCGGTCGCGGTGAGATCGATCGCACCGGTCGGACTTCCATCACAGAGCGCAGGTGTGATCGTGGAACTCGCGATCAGTTGTGGTGGATCCACCATGAAGATGGTGGTGTCGAATGTGCAACCCAGAAGATCGTAGGCGTGCAGGGTGTAGCTGTCCGGGTCCAGTCCGCTGGGGTCCTCCACGCTGGTCATGTTGTTGGCGGCATCGTACCAGCGGTGCGTGTACGGTGCCATGCCACCGCTCATCGTCAGGTCGATGCTGCCGTTCGAAGCACCGAAGCAGGTGATCGGGGAGACCACCAGATCGACGATCAATGGCGAGGTCGCACCAATGATCTCCACAGGGAAGAACTTGTTCTCCAAGCAACCGTTGTTGTCGCTGACCTGCGCTTGGTAGTTGCCCGGAGAAAGTCCGGTCGCTGTGGGGCCGGTCTGTGGGGGTGTCGTGTTCCACGTGATCGTGAATGAACCGCTGCCCCCGCTCACGTCGATCGTGGCCATGCCATCCGCGTCCCCGAAGCATGTGACATGCAGTACGTTCTCGAAGATGGCCGAGATGGGATCCTGCGGAGCATTGATCGTGACGCTGCGGGTGGTGGTGCAACCATTCGCATCGGTGATCGTGCATGTCCATGTGCCTGCTGTGAGGCCGGTCGCTTGCGCGGATGTTTGGACCGGGGACGAGTCCCAACTGAAGGTGTAAGGCGCGGTTCCCCCGGAGGCGCTCACCGTGGCGCTGCCGCTCGATCCATTGTAGCAGGGCGGATCCGTTTTGCCGATGAGGCTGCTGCCCAAGGCAGAGGCCGGACCGGAAATGGTCGCATCAGCACTCGCTGTGCAGCCGTACCCATCGGTGACGGTCACGGTGTAGTTCCCTGCACCAAGGTTGGAAGCCGTGGCCGTGTTCTGCGATGGCGAAGAGTTCCACGAATAGGTGTACGGTGGCATGCCGCCGGTGATGGACGCGGTCGCCGATCCCGTGAGACCGCCGTAGCACAGCACGCCTTGTACATTCCCGATCGTGGGTTGCAGCGCAGTGGATTGGTTCAAGGAAAAGCTTGCCGTGGCGCTGCATCCGTTCGCATCCGATACGGAGACGTTGTAGGAACCAGCGCTCAAGCCGGTGATATCCTCAGCGAAGGATGTGAACCCGTTCGGGCCTGTCCACTGCGTGGTGAACGGTCCCGCTCCACCTGTGATGGTAAGATCCAATGTGCCGGTGCTTCCTCCGAAGCAGGCGATGTTCTGTCCGAAGGGCAGGACAGAGGGCATGAGCGAAAGCTGGAGCGCTGCCGGACTGCCGATGTTGAATGACTCTGTTCGTGAACAACCGTAAGCATCGGTGGCGATCACCGTGTAGTTGCCCACTGGAACATTCACCAGATCCTCGGTGCTTGCGGAGAAACCATTCGGACCGGTCCATGCATACGTGTATGGTCCGAAACCACCGGACAGAGTGATGTTCGCCGCCCCATTCGAATTTCCTGTGCAAAGCGGTTTGGTGATCACGCTGGTGATCGTCGGATTGCTCACACGCACTTGGCGGTTGATCGTCCGTGAGCAACTTCCCTCGGTGATCACCACACTGTAGATCGTGGTGGTGGCCGGCGTTGCGATCGGGTTCGGGCAAGTGGTACAGCTAAGACCAGTGGCCGGACCCCACGCGTAGCTCGCGCCTCCGGTAGTGTTGAATTGTACCGAACCGCCTTGACAGATGGTGGTGTTGCCGGGCGATACGTCCGCGATCAGGGTGTCCACGATGTTGAACTGGAGCGAATCGAGGATCGCTCCTGTGCAGTATGGGTTACCCAGGATCACACGGATGTACTCCGTGGGTTCCGCAGCACCATCGGCGATCGGGTTCACGGGTTGCTCCGCGAAGGCCTCGCCAGCAGGGATGGTGATCGTTTTGGCAACGGTCGGATCCACGTCGCCGATGGCGGCGTAGTCCGTTCCGTTCGTGGCCGTTCCTTGGAGATAGTATTCAACGGTGAGCGGTGTGGGCAATACCGGCTCACGCGTGAACCGGATGAATCCCGAATTGCAGCCCTCCACCATGTCTCCCCCTCCACTTGCCGTCCTGCTGGACAAGCTGAGGTGCGGGCTGTGGATCCGTTCGATGAAGACCCAGCTATCGAACTTCCGGTCGCTGGCATCCGCGACGATCAGCTTCAAGTGATACGGCTGGCAGGGTTCCACATTGGTTCGCGCCACGAGGTTCTGCGTGTAGCCGTCCATCTGCAACTGCTGGCCACCGGCGTTGTATTGATAGTGGTTGCTGTTCTGGCCGCTGTTCACGTTGTTGATGGCCACGGCCGTACCCGTTCCGGGGATCAATGCGATGTTGTGGTCGTTGCCGATGCCGGGATCACCGGAGATCCCGGGACCACTGATGAAGAAGCCGAACACATCGTTGTATTGCGATCCGACCCACTCGTTGTATTCCTCACTTCCGAACACGAACTGGAAACTCAGGCTATCACCGCTGGGGATCACGTCGAACTCGAACCGGCACGCGTCGTAGGTCGTGCGGCCTGTGACGGTGTTCAACAAGGAGCTACCGCTCGTTCCTTGTTGGAAGGTCTTGTTCTCCACACTGTTCGGGCCGATGGCCTCTGCGATGCGACCGGAGGAGAGCAGCACCCCGCTCTCGAGACCGAGCAAAGTGCCTGTATAGCTGAATTCGCCATAACCCTCGCTGTGGCAATTGATCGTGGGGTTGCTGATGCGAACACCCGGCCCGCTGATCGCTTCAGCAAGTTGCTGTAGATCCGTTTGGGCATTCACCGTGAGTTGCGCTTCCACGCGCGTGGTGGAAAGCACAAGGCCGGTGCAAAGACCGGTGAGGAGAAAGGCGTGTATGTGACCGCGTGTCGTCATCGGCCTCATCGGTTCCGCATTTCGGCGCAGGCCTGTTCGGCCCATGCCAGGTCGTGATCCACGATCTCGACGCGTTTCCCGGACATGCGTGCGTTCATCAAGGGCATCGCGCGTTGCTTGCTCTCTTGGATCGACGTGGTATTGCGATCCTCGATCACAATGATCCCTGCGGGAACGCAGGCGAAGACGATCTTCAGGTCATGGTGTGCATCACATTCGCGTTGCAGCGCATCGCGGTCATCGGAGGTCAATCCTTCTACTTGGATCGCGAATTGGTGGGGTTGCGCTTGCCGATCCTGTGCGCATAGACTCCCGATGGAGAAGAGCAGAAGAAGTGATAGTGCGGATCGCGTCAAGAGCATACACGTCGTCATGGCCCGTTCGTTCTCACGGAAGTACACGGGTGAGTGGCCCGGGTATTCCAGTTCGGGTCGTTTATACCCTGACCGTGTACGAAAGGTTGCCGGACCCGTGCCCAGGCCCAAGGGGAGGGATCGGTCGGATCCCATCACCGAAAAGAAAGAGGACTCAGCTGTTGCGCTGGCGGTGGATCTCGTGCAGCGCGATACCTGCGGCCACGCTCACGTTCAACGAGCCGATGGCACCCGCCATGGGGATCTTCGCGAGGTCATCCGCCATCCGGAGCACCGCGTCGGAGATGCCCACATCCTCGGCGCCCATCACCAGGATCAATGGCCCCTTCATGTCCGTGGTGGTGAGTGTGCCGTTCCCCTTTTCGGTACAGGCCACGATGCGCAGTCCGTGTTCGCGTCCGCGTTTCAGTCCATCGGTCAATCGCGTTACGCGACAAACGGGTTTGCGCAATAAGGCGCCAGCGCTGGTCTTCACGGCATCGCTACCCAAACGCGCAGTCCCTTGCTTGGGGATCAGGATCGCGTGTGCGCCGAAGCATTCCGCACTGCGCACGATCGCGCCCATGTTCCGCACATCGGTCACGCCATCCAACGCGACGATCAGCGGCGTCTCTCCACGCTCGTACGCCATCGTGATCACCTCATCCAGGTCCTGTTCGGCCACGCCGCTCAGGAAGGCGATCACGCCTTGGTGCTCGGTCTTCGTGAGCCGATCCAATTTCTCCAATGGAACAGGTTGCCACGGGATACCGCGCTCCATGGCCAAATTGCGGATCTCCTTGATCGGATCACCGCCCGCATCACGCCGGAAGAGGATCCGCTCCACGTTCTTCCCGGCACGCAGGGCTTCGATCACCGGCCACGTCCCGCAGATCAGGTCTTTATCCGCCATGCGGCGAAGGTCGCCACTTCGCTTCGCTCGTGGTGACCGGGTTGCCAAGGAAATTGATCCAAATGCGTGAACTCAAGGGGCGGTCAGCAGGAGCAGGAGCTTGAAAGGCACATGGGCAGGCACAGGTGCAAGCGATCTTTCAAGTGGTGAGCGCGTGATCCTTTTCTCGAAGCCACTCACGACACCTTCAAAGCCCGATCACTTGCTCCTGCCCCTGCCCCTGCCGACTGCCAACTGATTACTGCCGACTGCCAACTGCCTACTGCCAACTAATTCTGGTACACCCTCCCGTTCCGCCAGCTCTCCACATTCCGGTACCACGCGCCTTTCAGCACGGGGTCGCGTTGCAGGATCAGGTCGTTGTCCGTGAGGTCGCTGCGCCGCCGGACGAAGTTGAAGGTGAGGCTCATGATGTTGTTCTCCTCGCCGTAGGTCCAGGTCTCGCCGTTCGCGTTGCGGTAAATGGTGGTGGGCGTCCCGAAGATGATGTGGACCAACCCGCGATCCGTGCGCCAACCTTCCATCGCTGCGTTGAAGTGGCGGTTGGCATTCTCCACCCTTCCGTAGAAGATCCGGATGGCTTCGCGTGCCCGCTCGCGATCACCCGTCGCGTCCAGCCAGAAACGCTCCACCGCCTTGCGCACGTTGTCCGACTTGGCGATCCGGTCATACTCCTGCGTGGAGGTGATGTAACGCAACGGCTTCACCATATCGGCGGCGCGGTCCACGTACGGAAAGCTCTGGTCGAGGATCGTCACTGAACAGCCGTTCGTGCTGTCCGCATCCACAGGCGTGAACCGGAAAAGTCCGATGTGGTCCGTGGGTACGGTGAAGCGGCCGGTCGTATCCACTTCCACGGTGAAGCTGCTGTCCGGTGCGGGATCCTTGCGCTCCAAGCGGTCGCCGCTGAAGACCGGCGGTGGGAGGGAGGCATCCACCGGAAAGCGCTCGGCGCGCAGGGTTCTTCCCTTCCAACGGTCCGTGCGCATCGCCACGGGTCTGCCGGGATGAACCTGATCGGAGAAGAGCGGCAGCCCGTTCGCCGGGTCGATGGGCATGAAGTATTGCGACCCTGCTGCGGGATCCGCTTCGAGCCGGAGGGTCACCTCACTTTCGTTGTCCCGGTTCATGTCCCGCGCCACGACCTTCAGCAAAAAGGCGCGTGAAGGATCGCGCTGCAATTCCATCCGGCCGATGAGCTCCTCGTTCACGCCTTGTTGCGTGGCCACATCATTCACCATGGTGCTGGCACTGTCCAACAGATTGCGTGGATCCTTCTCCGCGAAGGTGCCGTATGCGATACGGACTTGGGCCTTGTAGGGCGCGCCGCCGCCGTCACTTTTGTACAGCAGGTCCTCGGTGTGCAGCTTGAAGAAGACCACCGTGTGCTCCGCGTCCTCATGGTACACGCGGGCCTCCAAGCGGAGGTTCGTCGGTCCCTTGCCGTAGAGGTAGGCGAGGTTATCGCGCTGCACCGCGCTGCTGGAACTGCCACACGCATGCAACAGTGCTGTGAGCACAAATGCTGCCCCGAAGGTTCCGATGATGGATCCGATCCGCATCATTCCTCCAATGAGCGCAACAACAATTTCTCGTGCAAGCCCTTGTTCGTCTTCGCGCCGAGTTCCTTCAACATCTCCACCTGGCGCACCAGACTGCCGGAGCCTTCGCTCAGTTTCCCCAGTGCTTTCTCGTAGCTGTCCTTCGCGTCATTCACGTGCTTGCCGATGCGACCGAGATCCTCGGTGAAGCCCACGAACTTGTCGTACAACTTCCCAGCGCGATCCGCGATCTCCATGTGGTTGCGCGCCACGCGCTCGTTCTTCCAGATGCCGTGGATCGTGCGCAGTGTGGCCATCAAGGTGCTGTGCGTCACCATCACCACTTGCCGATCGTAAGCCTCCTGGAAGATCTCCGGTTTTTCGCGCAGCGCGAGCAGGAAGGCCGGTTCGATGGGCACGAACATCAGCACGAAGTCCACGCTGTTGACACCATAGAGTTTGGTGTAATCCTTTTCGCCCAAGCCCTTGGCGTGCGCGCGCAAACTCTCCACGTGTTGTTTCAAAAAGCGATCGCGATCGGCCTCCTCCGTACTCGATGCGAAGCGCTCGTAATGAAGCAGCGACACCTTGCTGTCGATCACCAAGTGCTTGTCCTCGGGGAGCATGATCACCGCGTCGGGACGCAAGCGTGAACCATCCGCGAGCGTGGTGCTCTCCTGCATGCTGTACTCCTGATCCCGGACAAGGCCCGAACTCTCCAGCAACTTCTCCAGGATCATCTCGCCCCATGCGCCTTGCGCTTGTGAGTCGCCCTTCAGCGCTTTGGTCAGGTTGTCCGCATCCTTGCTCAAGCGCAGGTTCTGCTCCACCAACTTGGCGAGCTCGTTCTTCAGCAGGTGGCGCTCCTTGCCCTCGGCCTCGTACGCATCGCGCACCTGCTTCTCAAAATCCTTGATCTTCTCGTGCAACGGTTTCAGGATCGTATCCAACTTCACCTGCTGCTGCTCGTTCAATTCCTTGCCGCGTTGCGTCAACAACCGGTTCGCGATGTTCTCGAACTCGGTGGTCATGCGCGCCTGCAATTCCTCCAATTCGGTCTTCTGTTTCTCCAGGCGTTCAACAAGGCCGACGCCTTTCTGCTGCTCTGCGGCAAGTTCCCGATTCAATCCGATGATCTCTTCCGTCCGGTCGTTCGCAGCGACTTGTTGTTCGTTCAACCGCCGTTCGAGATCCTGCTTCTCCGCGCGGTGTTGTTCCTGTAGTGGTGCCATCGCCCCATCATTCCGTTGCCGGGACCACCACGCGTGGACCACCGCGCCGAGCAGGGCGCCGACCAACAAACCGAGAAGAAGGCTCAGGGGATCCATCGGTTGACGAAGGTACTTCGGGCGGGTATGCCACACCCGGAAACGCCAACGGCCCCGGATCTTCCGGGGCCGCCAACAGTAGCAAGCAACAGTTACCGCGCCATCGCCCGTGCCGGATCGCTCCACGGGCTATTGCCCGCCGTGCCACGTGCGCGCACCCGGTACCAGTGGAAGCTGCCGCTGGCCAAGCCCTTGTCCAGGAACTCGCTCCGGGTGGTCATGCTCAACACCTTCCAATTCTCCTCGATCAGCGGCTCCACGCTGTTGCGTTGGAACTCGTATTCGTGCGTGCCATGTACCGGATCCCAATCCGCTTGGATCTCGCCCACCTTGTCGGTGAGGTCCGCGCGGAGGTTGGACGGCGCTTTCAGGTCGCCGATCGGCGTGGGCTGCTTGCGCACGTCGAAGCCCGCGCTATGGATCAGCGCCTCGTCGTGGCCCGCCACACTCACCACGTAGCCTGCGATCTGCGTGATGATCTCGTCCATTTCCGCCTCCGCCTCGTTCTTGGCGAAGGTGGCCGCCTTGCCTCCATCCAGCGTGGCCGCAATGGCGTTCTCCAACTTCAGGCGGGCTGCCAGCAGCAGCACCAGCAGGGCGGCCGCCCCGGGGAAGGCGATGTTGCCCGTCAACTTACTTTCGATGAACAACGCCTTCGCGACCTTGTCCAGGGCGCTCAGGCCCGTCAAACCGATCTTGATCGTCTTCATGTGGTTGAACAAGCGTTAGGTTATGCTTGCTGCCTATAGAATGCGGAAACACCCCTGCGTATTGCACACACACCTTCGCTAACCCTTGCTGGGCGGTGCTTTCAAGCTCAACCGCCGCGACCGTTCCTTGGGCCATTCCGACCGTTCCTTACGTGCCGATCGCCGTTGCTCGTGTGGATCCGACCGTTCCCGATATTCAGGACGGTCCGGAGAGCAATAGCCCCGCGCCGGATGGCATGCCGGGCGGCCCGGAGGGGGTCCAACCGGCCTGAAACGGTCTCCGGAACGGCTTGGGAAGAATGAGGTTTGCTCTGGATAGAATGTGGTCTGCTCTGGATAGAATGTGGTCTGCTCTGGACAGTATGTGGTTTGCTCTGGATAGAATGTGGTTCAGGCTGAATAGAATGTGGTCTGCTCTGGACAGTTTGTGGTTTGCCCTGAACAGTTTGTGGTTTGCTCTGAATAGTTTGTGGTTTGTCCTGAACAGTTTGTGGTTTGCTCTGGATAGTTTGTGGTTTGCTCTGAACAGTTTGTGGTTTGCCCTGAGCAGTTTGTGGTTTGTCCTGAACAGTTTGTGGATTGCTCTGAACAGTTTGTGGATCGTCCTGAACAGTTTGTGGTTTGCTCTGGATAGAATGGGACCCAAGCTGAGGAGTATGTGGTTTGCTCTGGACAGAATGTGGTTTGCAGCGGAATGAATGTGACCCAAGCCGAACAGTTTGTGACCCAACGCATTCTTCATGTGGTTTGGATCAGACCACATTCATGTTGGCGCGGAAAGGGTGGTGTTCTGAGGCGGAATGAGCTTGGACCGGCTTCCGTGCCCGGACCCAGGGCCAGGTGTGAAGCCTTCCTCGCTCGGCACCATGACTTCGGCTACCTTGGCGGGGAAGAATGTCGCTGCCATGAGCGTATCCGGGATCATTGCTTTGTGCCGCAGGGTCCGCTCCTTTTCCGCGCGCCAGGGCCACACACGGAGCGAGACCAACTGCGGAGGTTTCCGGTGGCGGCTCACGCCGCGAAGGACACCCTGCCGAGGTACAAAAAAGAACAAGATGTTGGTGGTGGAACCACCAGCCGACGATGCACCGGTGGTCGTGCGTTCATCCGCTTTCGGCGTAGCACCCAACCCTGCTCACGAGCAGTTCACCGTGCGCTATCGGTTCGCCGATGAGGTGCAAAACGGCTCTGTGTGCCTTCGGGACATCACAGGACGGTTGGTGTTGCAAGAACCGTTGGCTGGTGGCGAAGGCAATGCCGTCCTCGCCACAGGGCACATGGGCCGGGGCGCCTATTTGTTGGAAGTGCGCGGGAACGGAGTGGTGGTACACAAGGAGAAGATCCTCCTGGAATGAGAAGAAGACCTTGGCATCGAGCAATGGCCGCTTTCGTCGTGTGCATTACGGCGGGGGGGTCATTGCACAATTGCCTTTCGCGTTGGATACCACATTCAGGACGGGACTCCATTTCAAGCGCGTGGGCTCGGTCCTACCGCTCACAAACGGTAAGGTGATCATTTCCGGTGAGTTCACTTTCCCAGGGGCAGTCGTTCCGTCGATGATGACACACTTTGGTGGGCTCAATGCCGATGGCTCTTGGGATACTGGGTTCTATAACCCTATGGTTGGTAGTGTTGGGGGGGGGCAGGATCACTCAATGGAATGATCGACTTTATGTCGCCACATATGAAACAGTGCAGCGCGTCCTACTAAATGCTCAGGTGGATGCAACGTTCATTGGTATGAACACGGGACCTTATTTCTCTTCGCTCGATGGCAGGGATTACCACGTCTTCCCCGATGGCCGCGTGTTGCTGAGCGGGGTACACATCCTCAGTGATACCATACGCGGCTTTACCGGTGCGCACCGCTTGGTGTGGTTCAGCAACACGGGTTACTTGGATACCACACGCGTACACCGCAAGGGCAATGGCGCCATCAATCGCTTTGTGGCTTTGGAGAGCGGCAAGTTCGTGGCCAGCGGCACCAGCTCCCAGTTCGCCGGGCGGCCGGTGGATCACATCTTCCGGTTCGAGGCCGATGGCAGCGTGGATACCACGTACCGCACATTCATCAGTTGGGGCGAGGCGCGTGACTTGGTGCCCTTGGTCAACGGCAGCGTGTATGCTGGTGGTCGATTCCTGCATGCCACCGCACCGCAGGATACCATCTACGTGGCGCGCTTCCTTGCGGACGGCACCATGGACCCGTCCTTCAACCGGCCGCAAATGGGCTTGGGGGCCTTACCCGATCCGGGCTGGGGCTTCGGCCCGGATGTGTATGGCTTGGATACCCTGCCCGATGGCAATTTGGTGGTGACGGGCTATTTCCAATTCGTGAACGGGCAGGAGCGGCGCGGCATCTGCCTACTGGACCCTAACGGCAATTTGATGGATGCCTTCGGTGGTTGTGGGGTCTTCCCCTACCTGTACCAACCGAACCCGAACCTCACCATCTCCTACGGGAACCTCAACGGCATTGAGGCCTATGATGCCACTCACTACTTGGTCTATGGCGCCTACCACGGCTACGGCGATGGCACCACCACCGATATGCAGCAGCGGATGGTGAGTAGGTTGTTCGTGGGGGATATCACCACCGGCGCGGCTCCCCTCTCTTGGTCACCGCGAGCGGAGCGTGGCGGGGGAGAGGGGCTGGGGGTGAGGGTTTACCCCAACCCCAACAGCGGCTATGTGACGTTGGAACTGGAACAGGTGCCGAATGATGCGCAACTCGTGGTGCGGGATGCCTTGGGCAGGGTGGTGCAGCGGCAACGCGTTCAAGACCATTACACCACGTTGGAACTACAGCATGTGGGCAACGGCATTTACCACATCGAACTATACAGAGCTGGAGAGCGCTTGGTGGCGCAACGGTTGGTGGTGCAGCACTGACACGCTTGTAGCGTTGCACTCGGCTCAGCGACGTGCCTAGAAGGGCTAGCCACCCCAGGCCCTCAATTATCCAACACCACCACCAAGGTCCCTATCGGCACTTGCCCGTAGAGTGCGATCACGTCCGCGTTGCGCATGCGGATGCAGCCCTTGCTGGTCGGGCTACCCACGGACCTCTCGTTCGCCGTGCCGTGGATGTAGATGAAGCGTTCGTGGCTATCCACTTCGCCGCCCTGGTTCACCCCGGGTTCAAGTCCGGAAAGCCAGAGCACGCGCGCCGTGATCCAATCCTTGTCGATGCCTGAGAAGTCAGGATCGGCCAATTGCCCCGTGAATTCACGGTCGCGCAGGATCCCGAATGGTGGAACACCGTCCCCGAATTTCTCGCTTACACGATGCAAGCCTGTGGGCGTACGGTAGGTGTCCTGTTGCGAGCCGAGTCCGTTGCTCGCCGTGGCGATGGCGAATTCCGCGATCAGTTCGCCGTTGCGCACATGGAAGAGCCGTTGGCGTTGCACGGAGATGTACAGCAGATCGCCATGCAGGTCCTGCCCCGGATAGCGCGCGGCCATGTAGTCCATCAAGAGATCGATGAGGCCTTGCTTGGGGTGAGTATCCGGCACAACGGACTTCGCGCCCAGAGAAACGAGTGCGACGAGGACGAGCGCGATGTATACCGGGCGTGACATCGCTTCAAAGATCGGTGCTGTTCATGTCAAGTAGGGAAGAGCTTGCTTGGTGGAATTCCTCACGCATTGCTTCGCAAAGCCTAGCAAGGACAGGCGCAGAGTACACGGAAAATGCAATTCACGGTTAGCCATCCAGGGAACCTCTGCGTTCTCTGCGCCTCTGCGTGAACCCTTTCCTTTCCGCGTGCTCGACCCGGATCCACTCACGACGCCAGGATCGCCTTCGCGTAATTCACCCAGCTCATGTTCTTCGTCGCCTCCACCACGTTCTCGCGCGGGATCGGGTTGTCGATCGCCGCGTTCATCACACGCACCATGTCGGCAATGTCCTTCGGTGTGGCGAGGTAGCCGTTGAAGCCATCGGTGATGGTCTCCGGGAAGTGACCCACGCGCGTGGCCACGGCGGGCACTTTGAAATTGTAACTCAAGCTTTCCACTCCACTTGGTGTGGCGGTCTCGTAGAAGAGCACCACGGCATCGGCCGCTTGGAAGTAGGGTGGTACGTCCTCGTTCGGGATGAAGCGATCCACCACCAGCACACGATCCCGGATGCCCAGCGCATCGATCATCGCTAAGGGGTCGTAATTCCGCTCATCATCGGCCTTCTTCAAGAAGAGCTTCTTCAATGTGCCGAAGACCACGTTCTTCACTTTCGTGCTGAACTTGCTCTGGTCCACGGTCTGCCAGAAGCGTTCGCCCACCACCATCAGGCTCACGTCATCACGCTGCTTCGCCAATTGTGCAAAGGCCTCGATGCAATAGTGCAGACCCTTGTACTTGCGAATGAATCCGAAGAAGAGGAAGACGTGCTTGCGCAAGTGGTGTTCCTTCTTCCACGCTTCCTTGTCGAATGAAGGATCGGGTTTGAAGAGGGAGTAGATCGGGTGGTAGAGTTTGATGATGGTCCGTTGGGGCGCATCATGAAGCGCCCGTACGGATCTCGCGCCATCCAAGCTCAAGTTGAATTCCTCTCCCCCGAAAAGCGCCCTCAATTCCTCCGCGGTCTTGTACGCATGAACGATGAAGGAATGCGCGTGCCGCAGCGCCATGCGCGTGAGCCGTGCATCCAACGCGCTTTGCTCCTTGGCGGCCACGAAGTGTAGATCGAAGAGGATCTCAGCGGTGGTGTGTTTGCGCAAGTACGCTGCGATCGTGTTGAGCGGGATGCCCTGCGTGGGGTTGTACCACTGGAGGATGACCTTATCCGGTTTCAGATCGGCGATGGCCTTCGCGGTGATGCGCCACGTGCTCGGCGCGTTCCAGTTGGTCAGGTAGTGTAAGGGGATGTCGTAGCCCTCCAGGAAACTGCTGCGGCTGGCCTTGTCCACGAACTCGCGCGGGATGATCGCAGGGTACTGCTGCGTCCAACTCACGATCGTCACCTGCGCTCCTTCATCCTTCAGCGCTCGCGCCAACGCGGTGTTGTATTGCGCAATGCCGCCTTTGAACTTGGGGCCGGGGCCGAAGCAGATGATGTGAGGGGAGTGAGACAATGCGTACGAGATTTACCGCGACGACGCGGCGACGCGACGGATACGCGGCGTGTTGAGGAGAGCCGATCCAGTGGTAGTTGAATTCATTAAGGATCAAAGGTTGTTCGCAACCCGACGCAAGCCATTCTTCAAAAGTGCGCTGTGAAAGTTGATGATCAGACCGAGTTTGTTTTCGGTCAGCTTCAAATAGGTCAGCATTTGAGCCATGTGGACCGGATGAAGTTCATCCACTGCTTTCACCTCGATGATCACGGTCCGTTCAACCCAAAGGTCCAGTCGGTAGCCCACGTCAAGTTTCACATCCCGATAGACAAGCGGTAGCGCCACCTGCTTTTCAATACTGAACCCCATGGATAGCAGTTCGTGAGCAAGACAGGCTTCATAGGCACTTTCCAAGAGACCGGGACCGAAGTGGCGATGCACGCGGAACGCCGCGTCCACAATGCCATCCGCCAATTCATTCTCTCGCATTCTCTTTTCGTTGCGAACCCGTCGCGTCGCCGCGTCGTTGCGGTTCAAATTGCTTCGGCACTCCTTCGGTCCAGTCGCTTGTCTTCCTTCATCCGCACATTTCCTAACGTTGCGAACCCGTCGCGTCGCCGCGCCGTCGCGGTTCAACTCTTTTTCAACGCGGCCTTATACACCCTTCGCATCCCTTCCTCGATGGAGATCTTCGCTTGCCATCCGAGGTTCGCTTCCACCCAACTCATGTCGCAATAGCGGCTGTGTACACCCACAGGTTTGTCGAGCAAGGTCTTGATCGTGGGTTTGTAGCCTGCGAAGCCACTGAACAATTCGATCAGTTCCAAGAAGCTCGTGAGCTTGCCCATGCCGATGTTGATGGCCCGGCCGTCGCTGATCTTGTCCATGGCCAGAAGCGTGAGGTCGAGCACATCGTCGATGTGTACGAAGTCGCGCCCTTGCTTGCCAGTACCCCACACCTCGAAGGGGTTCTCCTTTCGCGCGGCGCGTGCAGCAATAGCGGGAACGGGGTAGGAGAGGTCTTGGTCCTCGCCATACCCACTGAACGGACGGATGCACGTGACGTGAACGCCGTAATGGCTAGCCGCGATCTTCGCGAGGAACTCACCGGTGAGTTTGCTCCAGCCGTAGGTCATGTCCGGCTCGCCCATGCGCGAAAAGTCAATGTCGCTTTCCTTCAATTGAAGTGTGTTGCTCTCCGTTTGAAGGTCGATGGGATAGGCAGCGCTGCTACTGGGATAGAGCAAGCGACCGGGTTTGTTCCGACACACGTAGAGGAACATCTCGGCATCGATGCTGAGATCCTGCGCCACCAACATGGGGTCGCCATCGATCTTGCTGCGACCACCGACGATCGCTGCGAAGTGGAAGATGTCATCGAAGCGCACGATGTCGATCCCGTATTGCTTCTTGAACCATTCCGGGTCCCTGTTCAATTCACGCAGCACATCGCGCAGATCGGCTTTCAGGAAGATCAGTCGCTCATCGGCACCATAGAAGCGCAGGTCCTTGATCTCCTTCGCCAACGGCTGTCCGAGCCACGTGTCCGGATGCGTGCCCACGCTGAGGTCGTCGATGAAGAGGATGCGCGCGTTCGGGTCGCGATAAAGACGCTGGACCATGTTGCGGCCCACGAATCCGCAGCCGCCGGTAACGAGGTGTGTGGACATCGGCGGCAAAGATGCGGCTTGCCCGTGAGTGCTCACACCTTCGTGGGATCCTTGAAGCGACAGGTCAGCAGCGCGATGTCATCCAAGTACGGCTGACTTCCTCGGTGCGACTCGAACGCCGACATGATCGCGGCATTGATCTCCGTGGCTTGTGCTTGCGCGAGCAGGGTCATCACTTCCTCCACCGGTTGGGTCTCGAAGGCCCGGCCATGCGAATCCTCCTGCTCCACCAAGCCGTCCGTGTAGCAGACCAGCACGCAACACGGGGTCAGCTCGACCTCACCGATCCGGAGGAAGGGAAGCTTCGGCATCATGCCCAGCGCGATGGATCCGTCGTGCAGCAGGATGGTCTTGCCGGGAACACGCAACATGGGGTCGTTGTGGCCCGCGTTGACGAAGCGGATACGACGCGCTCGCAGATCGACATGGCCGAGGAACAGGGTGATGAAGCGCTCGCCTCGCGCATTGGCGAAGACGCGCTCGTTCAAGTGATGGACGACCTTTTCCAGATCCCCGATCTGGGCGAGCGATCCGCGGAGCGTTGCGTGGAAGTTGCTCATCAGCATGGCTGCCGCGATGCCCTTTCCACTGACATCGGCCACACAGACCACATAGCGATCCTCGCCCAAGGGGATGAGGTCGTAGTAATCGCCGCCCACCAATTGGTGCGGTTGGTACCAACCCGCTGCGCCGATCAGCGGCGTATCCGGCAGGTCGTGCGGCACCAGCATCTGCTGCATCTGGGCAGCCAACTCCCATTCGCGCTTGTCGCGTTCTTGCTGCAATTGAAGCGCGGCCATCCGGCGGTTCTCCATGGCCACCACCACCAGATTGGTGAGGGTCTGAATGAAGTTGAGGTGCTTCACCACCGGGCTCATGCGCTGCTCCTCCTCGTCGATGTCGCCGATCAGCAGGAAAGCAAGCGGCTTGTCCTGGTGGTACACAGGTACTGCCACATCGAATGAACCGAGTCGTCCTTCGATGTCGGAGTTGATGGTCTGTATATCGGCGAAGGTGCCGAAGAGTTGCTCGGCGTCCACTGCAGGGTCACGGTCGGCATTGCCGAAGCTCAGGATCCTGTCCCAACGCTCAGTTCGTTCATAAAGCGACAGGCGTGTGATCCCGAGTTCGTCCTTAACGATGTGCTCGAACAGATCCAGCAATTCCGCACGCGGCATGTTGTCATTGATCGCCTTGCTCACCTCCAACAGGGTCTTGAGCTGGAATTCCTTCAGTTCCAATCGCTCGATGATGCGCTCCAGCCGGGCCATTAGAGGTCCAGTTTCTTGGCGATCTCCGGAAGTCGTGCGCGCAACGCGATCTCACGCAACATCTGCTTGGCTTCGCGCGCGGGTGATCCGAGGTAGGTCTTGCCGCCTTCCACGGAGGACATGATCCCGCTCTGGCCGAGGATCACCGCGCCTTTGCCGACGCGCAACTTGCTCGGGATGCCGACCTGTCCCCAGAGCGTTACACCATCCTCTAGAACACACGCACCGGCGATGGCCACGTGCGCACAGATCAGGCAATCCGCACCGATGATGGTGTCATGTCCTACCTGCACGTGGTTGTCCAACTTGGTCCCATGGCCGATACGCGTATCAGCACTCACTCCGCGATCGATCGTGCAGGCTGCGCCGATCTCCACGTCGTCCTCGATCACCACTTCGCCACCGGGGATCATCTTATCGTAACCGGTCGGCCGCTTCTTGAAATAGAACGGGTCGGCGCCAAGCACCACATTGGCATGGATCGTTACGCGATCACCGATGGTGGTGCGTTCGTAGATCACCACGCCGGGGTGAATGACGCAATCGCGACCGATCCGCACATGCGGGCCGATCACTACGCTTGGATGCACTTGGCTTCCTTCTCCGATCGT
The DNA here is from genome assembly GCA_016721005.1 of Flavobacteriales bacterium. GTDB lineage: Bacteria > Bacteroidota > Bacteroidia > Flavobacteriales_F > PHOS-HE28 > PHOS-HE28. The sequence goes on along the minus strand of JADKJM010000016.1, from coordinate 417,725 downwards.
GATCCCTTCTTCGGTCCAACCGCTACTCGGCCGGAAGCGCTTCACCAAGGCGTTGTAATCACGACACGGGTCCGAACTGACGATGATCGCTTTGCCCGGAGGTGGCTCAACAGCCTTGTCGATGAGGATGGTCGTGGCCGCGCTGTTAAGGGCTTTGTCGTAATACTTCGGGTGGTCCACATAGACCAGATCGCCTTCGCCCACCCGGTTGATCTCGTTCAGGCCGGTGACCAGTCGCTCGGTATTGCCCTGTGCTTCGGCCCCGATGAGTTGCGCGAGCTGGGCTGCGGTCTGGGGTGGGTCGAGGAGCACGGCGGAAGGGTGAGCGCCAAAGGTAGCCGCGCTATTCGATGTGCCTCTCGGCCGGAAAGAAGAAGCCCCGCTGGTGGGCAGGGCTTCCCATCGGACGTTAAGGATGGATCACTTCTTCACGCGATCCAAGTACTCCCCGGTCTCGGTATCGATGCGGATCATGGTGCCAGCATCCACGAAGAGGGGCACCATGATCTCCGTGCCGTTCTCCAGCTTGGCGATCTTCATCACCTTGTTGCTGGTGTCGCCTTTCACGGCATGTTCGGCTTCGGCCACCACGAGCTCAACGGTCTTGGGTGGGCGGGCGAAAAGAGGGGCGTCACTCTCGAAGCCGACCTGCACCACCATTTCCTCCTTCATGTACTTCATGGCCTCGCCGAAGAGCGTCGCGGGTACGTACTCCTGTTCGAAGGTCACCTGGTTCATGCACACCAGGTTTTCGCCTTCGCGGTAGAGGTATTGCAGTTCGTGTATTTCCACACGCAGCACTTCCATGGGTTCGCCGCTGCGCCAGCGGTGTTCGTTGAGCTTGCCGTTGCGCAGGTTGCGCATCTTGCCTTGGAAGAACGCGCGCAGGTTGCCGGGCGTGCGGTGCTGCCATTCCATGATCTGGCAGATGTCGCCATTGAAGCGGATGTAGGAGCCGATATTCACGTCCGAGGTCGAGGCCATGGGGAAAGAGTCCGTTATTGGGGCGCCGAAAGTAGCCAACGGGGTCCAACCATTTGCCGGTTCGATCCAAGCCCCTACATTTGCGCCCCCAACGCAATTAGCAATGAAGAAAGGCATCCACCCCGAGAACTACCGCCTGGTGGTCTTCAAGGACATGAGCAACGAGTACATGTTCGTCGGCAAGAGCTGCACCCAGACCAAGGATACGGTCCAATGGGAGGACGGCAACGAATATCCTTTGGTGAAGCTGGATATCAGCCACACCTCGCACCCGTTCTACACCGGCAAGATGATGTTGGTGGACACCGCCGGTCGCGTGGATAAGTTCAAAAAGCGTTTCGCGAAGCACACCGCGAAGAAGGAAGGCTAGGCCCTTCGTTCATTCGATAACGGAAAGCCCCTTGAGCGATCAAGGGGCTTTCGCATTCTGGCCGGTGTCGCTCAGACCTTGTGCTTGTCCTCCTTGCACACGCCCTCGCGGATCTTCTCCAAGGCTTGGGCTATCCTGCGTTTGCGGGTCTCCTCCGTCTTGGCGTCGATGATCCACTCCACGTATTCCTTCTTGTGGCTGTAAGAGAACTTCTCCCACTGCTCCCACGACTCCTTGTCGTGCTTGAGCACGGCTTCCAGTTCCTCCGGGACCACCAGCGCCTTGCGGTCCGGTTTCGCGTCCGTGAGTTTGGCACCGCTCTGGTTCACCTTCACGGCTTGCTTCACCAGATCAAGAATGGCCTTCTCGTTGATCGCATCCCCTTCCTCCAACTTGATCTTGCGGATGCCCTTGTCCTCGTCCTTCTCCGGCTTGTCGAAGACCTTGTGCGTGTCCTTCAACAAGGCGCCCTTGTGGAACCACACACTGACGAAGGTCTTGAAGCCGTGCAAGCCGATCATGATCCCGTCGTGATCGAAGTGCGGGGAGTTCCAGCGCCAATGTTCCTCGATGGTCTCATCCACCGAGTGGATCAGCTGGCGCACCCGGACCAGCATCTTACGCTGCCATTCAGGTTGGTCCGCGATGTAGAGGTTGATCTGTTCCTGGGGTAACATGGAATTGAAATGGGGGTGAAAGCTAGTAACGACCTGAAACCATGATCTGCCCCGTTCGACGCAGCATCAACTACGTTCGATGATCGTCGCGTAGCCTTGGCCCACTCCGATGCACAGGGTGCAGAGCGCTAGGCGTTTGCCGCTCTCCTGAAGCTCCAGTGCGGCGGTCTGAAGGAGTCGTGCTCCGCTCATCCCTAATGGATGTCCAAGGGCAATGGCCCCGCCGTTCGGGTTGATCCGGGGGTCATCATCTGCAAGACCCAAGCTCCGAATGCAGCTTAGCGCCTGTGCGGCAAAAGCTTCGTTCAGTTCGATGATCTCTATATGGTCCAGCCGCAGGCCGGCTCTTTTCAAGGCCAATTGGGTGGCCGTGACCGGACCGATGCCCATGATCCGCGGTTCCACCCCCACCACGGCACTGCTGACGATCCGTGCCAAGGGCTTCAGACCATGAGTCTTCATCCCGACTTCGCTGGCCACGAGTACCGCAGCCGCGCCGTCGTTCAATCCACTGCTGTTGCCAGCGGTCACGGTGCCATCCTTGCGGAAGGCGGGTCGCAATCCCGCTAGGATATCCAAAGTGGTTTTGGGCTTGACGAACTCGTCGTGGTCGAACAGGATCGGGTCGCCCTTGCGCTGCGGAATGGGTACCGGAGCGATCTCCCTCGCCAATCGTCCGTTCGCTTGTGCTGCGGCAGCCTTTTGTTGGCTCCATAGCGCGAACCGGTCCTGGTCCTCGCGGCTGATCGGGTTCGCATCGAGCAGGTTCTCAGCGGTCTCGCCCATGGCATCCACCCCGAAGGCCGACTTCATGAGTGGGTTGATGAAACGCCATCCGAAACTGCTGTCGAAGAGTTGCGCATCGCGGCCGTATGGCGTGCTCGTCTTGCTCATCACCCACGGTCCACGGGTCATATGTTCCATGCCCCCAGCGATGAAGAGGTCGCCATTGTTCGCGGCGATCGCACGCGCAGCACCGACCACCGCGTTCATACCGCTGGCGCAAAGTCGATTCACCGTTTCACCGGGGACCGTCACAGGCAATCCCGCCAACAGGACCGCCATACGCGCCATGTTGCGGTTGTCCTCACCAGCCTGGTTCGCGCAGCCCATGATCACGTCCTCGATCGCGGCGGGATCGAGGTCCGGATGACGTTGCATCAACGCGCGCAGCACGTGCGCAGCGAGATCATCCGCGCGCACCGGGGCGAGCATACCCGTGAAACTGCCGATCGGCGTGCGTATGGCGTCAACAATGAAAGCGTCCTTCATAAAGCAGATGGCTGTTGTTCGTCCGGGAACCAGGGCTTGCCCGTGCGGAAGACGGTGCCTTTGAACAAGGCCACAACCTCCTCCCGTTGGTTGGTGATGGTGATGTGATAGACACCGATGCTGCGCGAAAGACTCATCTCTTCGCTTTGTGCGGTGAGCACATCGCCCTGCTTCACCGGTTTGGTGTGACTGATCGAGGTCTCCACGGAAACCGCTTGGATCCCGTGGCTGTTGGACGCGAAGGCCAAGCAGCTATCGGCCAAGGAATAGGTGATGCCGCCGTGCGCAATGGCGAAGCCGTTCAGCATTTCGTTCCGCAGTGTCATACGGAGCGTGCAACGACCCGGCTCCACTTGAACGCGTTCGATCCCCAGCCAAATGCTGAACGGGTCGTTGTCATACATCCGGGCCACCACGCGCTCGGCCAATTGCTGTGCGGACATGGCGGCGAAGGTATCCGATGGTGATCAGGCCTCATCGAAGAGGTCCTTGCTCAACACGCCTTCGTGGATCAGCAGCCACTTCTTCCGCCAGATCCCGCCCACGTACCCGGTAAGCAAACCGTTGCTACCGATCACCCGATGACAGGGCACGATGATGGGCAAGGGGTTCGAAGCGCACGCACTGCCAACGGTACGCGCAATGGCCTTGCCGCCGATGCGGTCCGCGATCTCCTGGTAGGTGCGTGAATCGCCAAAGCGGATCTCATCGAGGTGATCCCACACAAGCTTCTGGAAAGGGGTGCCCGGTCGTTGCAAAGGCAGGTCGAAGTGTTTTCGCCGTCGCTTCAGGAATGCTTCCATCTGCTTCTTCGCTTCAACCAGGATCTTGGGCGGTTTCGCGCGGCGCATCCGGATCGGATCGAACGACACCCGCGTGATCAATTCCCCATCACTTTCAATGTGGATCCGCCCGATCGGGGATTCCACAGCGATCACATGGTAATGCGTGAACAGCACGGGTTCATCGGTGGTCACAGGGGCGGATCGGCGCGGCGACATGGCGGCTATCTTGGCTGCAAAGTAGCACCCATGGCCTGGTTCACCGCCGACTTCAACCGCTTCTTCAAGGATCTCGCGAAGAACAACCACAAGGAATGGTTCGATGCGAACCGAAAGCGCTATGAAGTGAGTGTGAAAGCTCCCTTCGCAGCGTTCACCGAGGAGGCGATAGCGCGGATCGCGAAGCATGATAAGCGCGTTGCGATCCAAGCGAAGGATTCGATCTTCCGGATCAACAAGGACATCCGCTTCAGCAAGGACAAGACGCCTTACAAGCTCGAAGCGTCGGCCATTGTCTCATCGGCAGGCCGCAAGGATCACAGTGATCCAGGGATCTACTTCGCATTCGGCCCGGAGAGCGTGAAATTCTACGGCGGTTGCTACATGCCGGACAAGGACCAGTTGTATCGCATCCGCGAAGCGATCATGAAGGATGGAAAGGGGCTGGGCAAGATCACTGGGGCAAAGACCTTCACTTCGCGGTTCGGATCAATTCAAGGGGAAGCGAACAAGATCCTCCCGGCCGAGTTCAAGGCCGCAGCGGTCAAGCACCCGCTGATCGCGAACAAGCAGTTCTACGTAGGTGCTGAGCTACCCGCGAAACTCGTGGAGGATCCGAAGCTCATGGAAGTCTTCATGGATCATTGGCAGGCCATGCGCCCGCTGAATGCCTGGTTGGCCAAGGCCGTAAAGGGCTGAAAAGAAGAATGCCCGCCGTGAGGCAGGCATTCCACTTTCACCCGAACGTTCGGGTCACATGGCGGGCTTGCCCACCAATTCGATCTGCAGGTCGATGTTGTCGTTGAGCACTTTGTCCTTGGAACCGCTGCTCCAGGCCACACCGTACTTCTGGCGGTCGAAGGTCAGTTTGCCGCTCACCATGATCAGGCCGTTCTCTTCGGAAACGGTGATGTCCGTCACGGACTCCTCATTGGTCTTACCACGAATGGTGAAGTTGCCTTTGGCGGTATTCCCGCTTACGCTGGTGATCACGAAGGTGGCGTTCGGATGTGTGCCCACGTCGAAGAACTCCGGTGATTTCAAATGCCCATCGAGGTTCTGCCGCGTGCCTTGGGGTGAACCCTCGGGCGCCATGAACTGGTCCTGGTTGGAAGTGATGCTGCTCATGTCCGCAGTGAACGAGCCGTTCAACACTTCGGTGCCTTTGATCGTCATCTTGCCTTCGGTCAGGCGCAAAGTGCCTTTGTGGTCCTTCACCCCGAGCATCACACCGTTCCAATTCACCACGCTTGCGGCGGGATCGAGCACCACGGAACGCTCCATCGCAGCAACGTTGGCGAGGCTGTCGGAAATGGCTTGTTCGCGGGCGGCCTTCATCTCTTCAGGGCTGGGTCCGCACGAGGAAAGGATCAGTACTGCAACGGCAACGGAGGGAATAACAAGGGTCTTCATAAGGGGAGGTGATTCTTGGTTGAGCCGCGAATGTAGAAGATATATTCCATGGAAACTAATAGGCTATTGCATCGATGCTGCCGCGTTGGATCAGGATCAATAGAAAGTTCGCTTCTCCCTGGCCATGCGGCGAAGCAGCGGGGAAGGTCGGTAGCGATCCTCGCCGTACTCAGCTTGCAAGCGCTCCAAGCGGGATAGGCATTCCGAAATACCGATCTCATCGGCCCATCTCAGCAGGCCCTTGGGATAGTTCACACCCTTGGTCATGGCGAGGTCCAGGTCGTCCCGGCTGGCGATGTTCAAGCGAAGGGCTTCAGCCGCTTCATTGACCAGCATCGCGAGGATGCGTTCGTGGATCATGGTGAGCAATTGTGGATCCTCTGATGGTGGGACGCGTTCTGCGTTCTCCGCATGATCGTAATACCCTCGACCGGTCTTGCGCCCGAGCCGACCGCTCTCCACCTGCCGCTGTTGCGTGATGCTCGGCTGGTAGCGTGGGTCGTAGAAGAAGGCCTCGAACACGCTCTTGGTCACTGCGAAGTTGATGTCGTTGCCGATGAGGTCCATCAGTTCGAAGGGCCCCATCTTGAAGCCCCCGATGCTGCGCATCGCATGATCGATCGTGGCCATGTTGGCGATGCCTTCTTCGCAGATGCGTAACGCTTCACCATAGAACGGACGCGCTACGCGGTTCACGATGAAGCCCGGCGTGTCCTTGCATTGCACAGCGGATCTGCCCCACGCTTTCATTAGCGCCATCGCGTTCTTCACGATATCGGAAGTGGTCGCGATACTCGGCACCACTTCGACCAAGGGCATGATCGGTGCGGGGTTGAAGAAATGCAGACCGATGACCCGCTCTGGCGCTTTGCACGCCCCGGCGATCGCGGTCACGGACAATGAAGAAGTATTCGTAGCGAGGATCGCATCGGCCGCGACCAACGTTTCGAGATCAGCGAACAATTCCTTCTTGATACCGAGGTCCTCGATGATGGCTTCGATCACCAAGCCGCAACCGGCGAGCTCCTTCAACTCTCTGGCGGAAGTGATCCTTCCTTGGATCCCATTGGCGAGATCCTCGGTGAACTTTCCCTTCTCCACCAAGCGATCGAGCGTCTTGCGCAAACCGACCAATGCTCGATCCACCGCGCCGCTGCGGGTGTCAAAGAGCATCACGGGATGACCTGCTTGTGCGGCCACTTGAGCGATACCACTGCCCATGGTGCCCGCGCCGATCACCGCCACTTTCATTGCATTGTCCATGGGACGAAGATCGTTCTTGCGGTGCATGGAACATCGAGCTTCGCATGTGTGCCAGCCGTTCCTTTGCGGCTGACGATGCTCAAACGCCTTTTCGATATTCTCTCCTCTGCAAGCGCGTTGGTGTTCCTATCACCGGTGTTGCTGGTCGTGGCGATCAGCGTCGCGGTCACCTCGCCGGGTGGTGCCTTCTTCCGGCAGGTACGCGTAGGTCGGGCGGGGAAGGAGTTCGGTCTGCTGAAGTTCCGCACCATGCGACCCGATAGCGAATCGAAAGGGCAGATAACCGTGGGTGGGCGCGATCCACGCATCACAAGCATCGGGTACTTCCTGCGGCGGACCAAAATGGATGAGCTTCCGCAGTTGTGGAATGTTCTCGTCGGCGAGATGAGCATCGTGGGGCCGCGACCGGAAGTGCCGAAGTACGTGGCGATGTACACCGCTGAACAACGCGCCGTACTTCAAGTGCGACCGGGGATCACCAGCTTGGCGAGCATCGCGTACATCAACGAGAACGAGGTGTTGGGCCGGAGCGCCGATCCGGAGCGCACATACATCGAAGAGGTGATGCCTGCCAAGCTTGCGCTCGATCTCCCGTATGTCCAGCAGCGCGGTTTGTGGCTGGATCTGCGCATCATCGGGCGCACCCTGGGACGAATGGCCCGCGGATAGGGACGGATCGCTCCGGCACGCCAGCCGCACCCCATCATTCATGTCTTGGCAAGCATCCCGGTTACTTTCCGGAACGATCACTCTTCCGGTTTCCCGAGCAGATCGCGCAGGCGTTCCAGATCGTCCGAGCGCTCGTTGTCACCCAACTTCTTGTAGCTGTTGGCGAGGTTGTTCAATTGCCTGCGGATGATGTCCATGTTCGTACACGGCGCATAGAAGGAAGGCCGCGGTTCGATCTTCAACTTGGCCAGGAACTCGTTGATCTCGTTGCGGCCGAGGATATCACCCTGGCTGAACGCATTCACATAGAACAGCACGCTCTCTTCACCTTGCTGGCCGCTATCCGCGCCACCAATGCTCTCCTCGTCGAGGTAGGCCAGCACGAAATGGTTCGGCAGGTTCACGCCGCGCATGGGCAGGTTCAGGTCCTCGGCGAGCACTTGGTAGATGATCGCGAGCGAGAGCGGATTGCCCTTGCGGCTGTCCAGCACCTCGTTGATGTAACTGTTCTGCGGCGCGTGGTAGTTTCGCTTATTGCCCTTGAAGCCGTGGACCTGGAAGAAGATGTGGTTGAACACGCGCACCTTCTCGAAGGCCGTCAGATTGTCGTTCAACTCCAGCCAGATGTCCTGTCGCACGGCGGCCAACCGGCTCTTCACCTTCATCTCATCGAGGTCCGGGTAGCGGTAGCGGCTGATGATCAGCGCGCCTTCCAGCAGGTCCTCGCCACCGCTGTCGCGCCACGCCTTCAAGCGGTCGGTCACGGAGCCGAGGTGGATGATGTGCAGCAGGTCCTCGATGCGGTTGCGGAAGAGGTCGCCGAAGTCGTCGATCTCCCATGCGCGTTCCAGTTCAGGCACGATCCCGTCGCCCAACTCCACGATGCGGTCGCGCACCTGGGAGTAGATGGTCTCGTCGGGATCGTCGATCAAGGTGATCAGCGCACGGATCTCGGGGTGGCTCATCGGCGGATCTTCATTCGGAACTGGCCGAAACTAGCCGGAGCCGAAACGCCGGGAAGGCGAGGCCGCACGATGTTTCCACCGAGGGGCTGTTGATGCAATTCGGTGGATCCGGCCGCTAACAGCGGGGTGTGGAAAGGTGGTCGGGGGCGTGTCCTTTCTCACACCGTCGCCCGCTCCAGCACCTCCACGATCATTCGGTCGATCGCCGCATGGTGGTCCTTGCTGTACTCCTTGCGCAGGCGGTTGGCCACCACGCAACACACGGTACACACCCGGTGGCCGAGCATGCCGCCCAAGCCATAGAGCGCGCTGGTCTCCATTTCGAAGTTGGCCGCGCGGAGTCCTTCGTGCTCGAAGCTGCTGAGGCGTTCGTTCAAGCCATCGATGGAAGGCACTAAGCGCACCTGCCTTCCTTGCGGGCCATAGAAACCACCGGCGGTGAAGGTGATGCCCACGGTGTTCTCGTAGCTGAGTTGTTCCAACAACAGCTTGTCCGCACCGGCCACATAAGGAACGGGCAGGTTGTCCGGCCATTCGGTATGCGCGAGGAATTCGTTCAGCAGGCGCGTTTCCGCATCGGTGTTCTCGTAGGCGTAGTAGTGCAGCACATTGTCCATACCCACGCCGTAGGCACTCACGATACGGCTGTCCACCGGGATGTCCTCCTGCAATGATCCGCAAGTGCCCAGGCGGATGATGCGCAAGGCGCGATGCTCGCGTTTCGGTGTGCGGGCTTCCAGATCCACATTCACCAGCGCATCGAGTTCGTTCACCACGATGTCGATGTTGTCCGTGCCGATGCCGGTGCTCAACGCGGTGATGTGCGTGCCGCGATACACGCCGGTGTGCGCGACGAACTCGCGGTTCGCCGTGCGGTGCTCGATCTTTTCGAAGTGCTTGCTGATGCGCTCCACACGTCCTTGATCACCCACCACCAGCACGAGGTCGCCGAGCTGTTCGGGACGCAAGGCCAAGTGGTACACGGATCCGTCCGGGTTCAGGACGAGTTCGCTGGGTTCGAGGACGGTGCCGGGTTCGGTGAGCGTGATGGCGTGCATGACAATTCTTGAGCGCGCAAAGATGGTGGCTTGCGCTCAGCGACCGGTGAGCTTCGACAAAGCGGCGCGCCAAACCTCCGGTATCCCGATCGTCCGGCTCTCCACATAGTCGAAACAGACCATCACGCTGCGGCCTTCTGCGCAGATCGTTCGCTCCTCCTTCTTCACCCGCACCACGGCGTATTCCAGGTCGAAGCTCTTGCTACCGATCGCACTGCACCAGCATTCCACCTCGATCTCATCGTTCAAATGCACCGGTGCGCGATAGTCCACTTCGTTGCGCGCGAGGATCAGTCCTTGGTTCTTCCAATCGTGACCGGGTGGGATGAACCGGCCCAATAAGGACATGCGCGCCAATTCGAACCAATGGAGGTACACCGCGTTGTGGGCGTGATGCGCCATGTCCAGGTCGGCGAAGCGCAGTTGGATGGGGACGATGGCCTTGTGTCCGGTTTCCATTTCGGGGGCTGTTCAGGGAATGAGGCAACGAAGATCGCGCTGTTCCGTTGGTCGAAAGACCTCCTTGCGCTGGATCCTGCGTCCTTACTTTGGAGGTACCGCTATGCGCTTCGTTCCGATCATCACTGCTGTGTTGCTGTCCGGCTCCATGTCCGGGCAACAGACCGTGTGGGGGGAGGAATTCGAGAACGGCTGCGTGCAAGGGTGTTACGCATCGGCTTTCGTTGGACCGAACGGCGGCTGGACAGTGACCAACACCGGTACCAATGGCGCGTGCGCGAATCGCTGGTTCATCAGTTGTGCCGAGAACGGCGGCGTGGTGGGCAGTTGCGGTGTGGGGTGCGGGAACAACGAAACGCTGCATGTCGGCAACGACATCGCCTGCGTTTCCCCGAACGGTTGCTTCTTCTGTCCCACGGGCGATTGCGGTGCGGCCTACGATGCGAGCTGCCCACCAGCCTTGTGCAGCTTCTGCTGCTCATGCAATTCCGCGCAGACCGATCAACGCGCGGAGTCGCCGGTGATCAACCTGACCGGGATCACTGGCATGACGCTCACCTTCAAGTACATGGAAGGCGGTCAAGGGGCCAGTGACAACGCCACGCTGTGGTACTACAATGGGGCGGTGTGGGCGCAGATCGCGGACATGCCCAAGACCGTGGTATGCGCAGGACAGGGCACGTGGACAGCGTACAGCATCGCCATGCCGGTCTCTGCGGACAACAACCCGAACGTGCGCATCGGGTTCCGATGGATCAACAACAATGATGGGAGTGGAGCGGATCCTTCCATCGCCGTGGATGATGTGCAGATCACCATCCCTTTCTCGCCACCGGGCACCGGCCTCATCGTGAACGAACTCAGCAACGGCCCGACCGGGGCGCAGGAATACATCGAACTGATCGTAGTGGGCCCGCCGTGTACCAACGTGGATATCCGCAACATCAAGGTGGATGACAACAACGGCACGATCTACAACGGATTCGGCACAACGCTCACCGGAAGTGGTGTGGCATTGGGTCATTTGCGTTTCGCGAACATCGCGCAGTGGTCCGCTGTACCCACCGGCAGCATCATCCTCCTGTACAACAACACCGACCTGAACCCGCTCCTACCGCCGAACGATGTGAACGACAGTGCGCCGATGGACTTCCGCTACATCGTGCCAGTGAACAACGCGGTGATGCAGGGATGCAATTCCTCCCCGAACCCCGCGAGCTTCTCCGGCTATTTCACATGCGCGTGGGTTGCGGGCAATTGGAACTACATCAGCTTGCGGAACGAAGGCGATGCCGCCCAGACGCGCGACGCACAGGGCCGTTACTTCCACGGGATCAGTTACGGCACCAACGGCCAGAGCATGAACAACGGTGGGCTGGACAACTTGCGGATCAGCGCCATGGACCACACCGGCCGGGTGATCTACTTCAACAGTGGCAACTACCGGGTGGCGGCCAACTTCACCAGTGCGCTCGTGGCCGGTAACGAAACCCCCGGCGCACCGAACAACGCGGCGAACCTGGCCTTCATCAACACGTTCGCATGTCCGTTGCCGATCGAGCTCTTCAGTTTCACAGCAGCTTCCATGGAGGATCGCGTGCGCGTGGAATGGAGCACGGCGAGTGAAACGAACAATGCGGTCTTCGTGGTGGAACGCGCTGCGGATGCACAGCATTTCGAGACCGTTGGAACCGTTCCCGGCGGCGGGAATTCACTCATCCTGCGGAACTACATCTTCGATGATCCGCGACCGATCAACGGGGTGTCCTACTACCGCTTGCGGCAGATCGATACCGATGGAAGTGGAACAGTGAGCAACGTGGTGGCCGTGGATCGTGGACGGGAAGAACCGATCTCCGCGTGGCTGGCGGATGACTTGCTGCATATCCGTGGCGCGGAAGCCGGTGCGCGATACGCGGTATATGATGCGCTGGGTCGTCGGTTGTTCAGCGGCAGCGTGACCGCCGATCCGCACATCGCTGACGCACCCGGTATCCAACCGGGCACCTGGCTATTGGTCGTCGTCGAAGCGGAAGGTCGCGTGGACCGATCGCGCGTGCTGGCTCGCTAGCGGCTCGCAGAGCGGATCCCACCGCTTCGTTGTTGCGGTTCTCAGGATCGCGCGCCATCTTCGGGTCATTATTCACCGCCATGGCAAGCAACGATCCCGTCAAAGGCCTCAAGGCCAAGATCCACCGGAGCGAACGCTACGGAACGGTGCAGCGCATCTATACCATCAAGGATCAATTCAAGGGCAAGGATCCGAAAGCGTTGGCCACCGCATTCCTGAAGCTGCATGCCCTGGACCTGGGCTTGGATCCGGAACTGCGCGGATTAAGGTTCGAGATGGTGCGCAAGAGCATCATGGGCATGCACGTCATGTTCCAGCAATTCGCTGATGGCAAGCCCGTGAGCGGCGCGTGGGTGCGCGTGGATGTGAGCCCGGCTGGAGAACTGCTCGGCTTGCAGAACGGTGCGATGCCGGTGGAGAGGTTGATGGGCCTGCGAGCGTTGAAGCCCAAGGAGATCACGGTAGCGAGGGCGAAGGCCATCGCGAGGAAGGCCGTTAGCGCAGGAAGGATCGTGGTGGAAGGATCAGAGCGGGTGGTATGGCCTGTGAAAGGCAAGCCGCACGAAGCATGGAAGCTGATGCTGCGTACCGGGAATCCTACAGGACTCTGGCGCATGTACATCGACGCAACGAACGGAACGATCCTCGGCAAGCGGAACACGATGAAGCGCGCATGGGCCCAAGTCTTCGACCCCACGCCGGTGGCCGCGTTGGACAACACGCGGCTCGATCCGGACAAGGAAGTGCCCCCGGGCGCCTATCGCCGCGTTGAACTCCAAGGGCTTGATGGCAGCGGTTACCTCGACGGCGAGCATGTCAGCACCAAGCCCACGAAAGAACGTGTCCGACGGACCGATGGTGAATTCATCTTCAGCCGAACGCGCAAGGCTTTCCGCGAAGTAATGGCCTACCACCACATCGATGCGGCGGCAAGGCACCTGATCGAACTTGGATTCGAGGGTCTCTTCAAGAAGCCGATGAAGCTGAAGGTGCATGGCTATCGGGCTGATAATTCGGAGTACGATCCCGGTCGTCGCATGATCATCTTCGGCACTGGCGGGGTCGATGATGCGGAGGATGCCGAGGTGATCCTGCATGAGTATGGCCATGCCATCCAGGATGCACAAGTGCGATGGTTCGGGGAGAGTGATGAATGTGGTGCCATGGGCGAGGGTTTCGGGGACTTCTTCGCGGCGAGCTTCTTCCACGATCGCAAGCCCGCGCGAATGCGCCCGACCGTGTTCAATTGGAACGCGATCTCGTACAGCAAGAAGAACCCGCCGCATGAGCGCAGGCTGGACTTGAAGTTGAATTTCAAGCGCGATTGGGCGGATGAAGTGCATGATGATGGACAGATCTGGAGCGCGTGTCTCTGGGAACTGCGGGCGCTGCTCGGCCAGAGGCGCGCGGAGCGCATCGTCATCGGCTCGCACCACCTATGCATGCGTGACAGCACATTCGCCGATGGTGCGCATGCGGTCCTCACAGCGAACGAGCGACTCTATGGTAACCGGAACCGCAAAGCGATCCGCGCGGTGTTCGAGCGCCGCAGCGTCCTGGATCCCGTGTAGGGATCAGCGTGCGGAAGGCACCGGGCTGGTGCGCTTCAATGGAGTTGCCTTGATGCGCGAAGCCACGGCACCGTGGATCACCTCCTGGATCTTCGTGCGGATCCCGAGTTCCAACAGCTTGTTCGTGGTCGCGTTCGGGTACACGCGGTTGCTGAGGAAGATGTACACCACGTGTTGCTCCGGATCGCTCCATGCCATGGTTCCGGTGAAGCCGGTGTGCCCGAAACTCGCGTAGCTCACGCAATCGCAAGTGGGACCACCTGTACCATCGCGCGTCGGTTTGTCCCAACCCAATCCACGACGATTGCCGCTTCCGTTCGGCGCGCAGAACTGGCACTTGGTGAATTCCTTCACCACGCCCTCGCTGAGGTAGCGCACGCCGCCATACGTGCCGCCGTTCGCAAGCATCTGCATCACCTTGCCCAGATCATTGGCATCGCTGAAGAGGCCCGCGTGTCCGGCCACGCCGCCTTTCATCGCCGCGCCGGGATCGTGTACGTCACCCCATATCTGTCGTTGCCGGAATACCACGTCGTATTCGGTCGGTGCGATCCGCTCCTTCGGGAAGACCTCCCACGGTTTGTAACGCAGCGTTGCCGCCCCCATCGGCACATAGAATGTCTCCTTCACAAAGACATCCAGCGGCTTTCCGGTGATGCGCTCGATGACCTCTTGAAGGATGTAGTAGCCCATGTCGCTGTACACGTACTTGCCTTTCGCTTCCAGCGGCGTTTGCAGCACCCAGGTGAGCAGGCTGTCGCGGTATGTGTTCTTCAGGTACATGCCTTCCGCCACGCGAATGCCGTGCGTTTCACTCGCGGTATCACTCACAAGACCCGGCTTCCATTTACCATCCTTGAGGATGCGCGTGTAGAAGGGAACGAAGGATCGCAGGCCCGCTTGATGCGTGAGGATGTCATGGAAGTCCATGCGCGCGTGCGCCGTGTACTCGCCCTCGATCTCCGGCAGGTAGTACCCGATCGGTTTGTCCAGATCCAACTTGCCTTGGTCCACCAATTTCATCAACGCCAACGTGGTGCTGGCCACTTTGGTAATGGACGCGAGGTCGTAGAGATCATCCGATCGTACAGTGCGCTTCTTCTCGTAGGTGGTATGGCCGTAAGCCTTGTTCATGATCACTTCACCATCCACCGCCACCAACACTTCACAACCCGGATACGCTTGTGCTTTGATCCCACCGGCCACGATCTCATCGATCTTCTTCAGGTCGCGGCTCTGGATCCCCAACGCTTCCGGGAAGGTGTACGTGAAACGACCTAGCGGCTTCAGCTCCCTTCCATCACCGGCGGCGAAGAAGGAGCTCGCGGTGATCGGCAAACGCCCATTCGCGCCGATGCCACCGAAGATCACCTGCGCCACGAGGTCCTGCGTTTCGGCGGTCTCCTCGTATGCCGTGATCACACTCGCGAGGTAGTGTGCGCCATACGCTCGCGTTAGCCGGTATGGATTAGCGAAGAGCGCGAAGACCGTCGGCTGGCGTGCCGCGATCTCGCGCACGATGTCCATCGCGGTCTCGGGGATCCCGAATTCCTTGTTCACCCGCCACGTGGTGTTGTGGATGCTCACGATCACGCGGTCGTAGTCCTCCAACTTGCGCAAGAGCGCAACGAGGCTATCTCGTTTCAAAGCCTTATCGCAACGGAAGGTCGTCACCTCAGCGTAGCGTTGTAACCCTTGTTGGAAGGGGTTGCCCAGCGTGTCGCCGATCACCAACGAAGCGATCCGGATCTTGGAAAGATCGCCGAACGGAAGGATCTCCTTGTGATCGTTCAGCACGGTGATCGCGCTTGCATACAGCTGACGGCGCAGGAGCTTGCCCTGCATGGTGTTGAGGTCGTCGTACAATCCTTCGGTCTTCACCGGCGTGTGATGCGATAGCCCAGCCCACTCCTTCGCGCGCAACACCTTCATGCATTTACGATCGATCTCCGACCGTGCAATGCGGTTGCTGTCCACTGCGAGGCGGATGCGTTGAATGGCGCGCACCGGATCTTGCGGGAAGAGCAACACATCATTCCCCGCGAGCAACGCGCGGATCTCGATCTCACCGGGCTTGTCCGCGTTCGCCACGCCCTTCATGTTCAGCGCGTCGGTGAAGATCAATCCGTTGAAACCGATACGTCCTTCCAGTAGATCGCTCACGATCGGTCGGCTCAAGGTGCTCGGCATTCCCTTGACGCTGTCCAGTGCAGGAACCTCCAAGTGTCCCACCATCATCGCGGCCAATCCTTCATCCACCAAGCGTTGGAACGGATAGAGTTCCACGGAATCCAATCGCGTGCGGCTGTGTGCGATCAATGGTAGTGTGAGGTGCGAATCGCTGTCCACATCACCATGGCCGGGGAAGTGTTTCGCGGTGGCGATCACGCCGCCGTTCTGCAGGCCGCGCATGTAAGCGATACCCTTGCGCGCCACATTCTCGCGATCCTCGCCGAAGCTGCGATCATTGATCACCGGGTTCGCGGGGTTGTTGTTCACGTCCACCACCGGACTGAAGCTCACATGCACGCCAAGTCGTTTCATCTGCCGCGCGATCTCCGCGCCCATCGCCTCGATCTGCGTTTCGTCCTGGATCGCGCCGAGCGTCATCTGGCGCGGGAAACGGATCGTGCTGTCCAAGCGCATGGCCAGTCCCCACTCCAGATCCATCCCTAACAAGAGCGGCGTACGAGCAGCGGCCTGGTACCGGTTGGTGAGTTTGGCCTGTCGTCCCGGACCACCTTGGAAGAAGATCAAGCCGCCGATGTTCTTGTCGCGGATCATTTGCTCGATCTCCGCTTCGTGCTTCGCGTCCTTGTTGCTGTATGCGGCCACCATCATCAACTGCGCGATGCGGTCGTCGAGGGAAAGCGTGGCGAACACTGAATCGGCCCACGGCGAAGGGGCGTCGAGGAAGGGCGGCGGGATCCCGGCCGGACGCGCGGAAGGCGGCGTCCCACCGATGGTGAGCAGGCCGCCTGTTAGCAGAAGAAGTGGAAGAATGGAGCGATGCATGTGAACCGGCGCGAAGCTACCGGGGTGCGTAGGGGTGCTTGGGCATGGATCGGGCCAGTTTTGAACATGAACGCCGTTGTTCAGCGCCGTGGTGTGGCACGTCCGTCAAGTTGCGACCGATCAGAACCGATAACCCAACTTGAATCCAAGCGAAAGGTTCGGCACTACGGGCCCCCTCAATGGTCCGTCATCGAGCTTCCCCATCCACGGACCGGGGTGGCGGTTTGAATTCACGTAGGGTGGGTCGAAGCTGAATTCGCGACGCGTGTTGGTCACGTCACGAACACGCACACCCAACCCGCAGTATGCGTCCAGCAGGAAGCGATTTCCGATCGTGAACACCTTGCCAGCTCGGTTCACCACTGATGCGCACCCCCTGCGTCCAGTATGTTTCGCGTGCCCCCTTGGTCGCTCACGCTCCCCATCGAAGTAGTAGAACACGCAAGGTCCGCGGCGAGTATCCAGCGATACTCCATGGACACATGCTGACCTTGGACCCGGGCAGGTACCGCTTCACCTCCTCCGGTTCGTTCGGACAAGTTGAGGATACTATTTGAACCCACCTCCCCAACTGCCCAGGGTCCGCGTAATCGGTACTCACCTCCCAATGTGATCATAGGGCGCGAGAACAGGTCGATCGCTTGGAGCGGCGAGGTGTGGATCGAGTATCCGGAAGAACTGCTATCCGACTGCGCCCTTGTTACACCAACGGACAGGAGAAAGAAGAGCGCTATGATGGGACGGCACATGCACTACGAATGTAGAGCGCGATTACCACTGGATCGAACGTGCAGAACCTTGGTTGTTGCCCGGTTGTGGGAGCGGGACCGATCCCGCGACCGATCTTCGCGCACCTATGTCCGACATCATCCGGCTCCTTCCCGACCACGTGGCCAACCAGATCGCCGCGGGCGAAGTGGTGCAGCGCCCCGCCAGTGTGGTGAAGGAACTGCTGGAGAACAGCGTGGATGCCGGGGCATCGCTGATCACCCTTGTGGTGAAGGACGCAGGGCGCACCTTGGTGCAAGTGACCGACGATGGTAAGGGCATGAGTCCGGCCGATGCGCGGTTGAGCTTCGAGCGCCACGCCACCAGTAAGATCCGGCAAGCCGATGACCTTTCCGCGATCACCACCAAAGGATTCCGGGGCGAAGCGTTGGCGAGCATCGCGGCGATCGCGCAAGTGGAACTGCGGACGCGTGAACAGGATCAGGAACTCGGCACGCGGATACTGATCGAAGGCAGCAGGGTGAAGACCCAGGAGCCGATCGCCGGTCCGGTGGGATCCACCATCGCGGTGCGCAGTCTATTCTTCAACACCCCGGCGCGACGCCAATTCCTGAAGAGCGATACGGTGGAGTTGAAGCACGTGATCGATGAGTTCCAACGTGTGGCCTTGGCGCATCCCGACATCGCTTTCCGCTTGGTGGTGAACGACCACGAGGAATTCAACCTCAGTGTGGGTAACGAACGCCAGCGCATCGTCGGGATCTTCGGACGCAAGTACGATGAACGCTTGGTGCCGGTGGAGGAGGGGACGGAGATCGTGCGCGTCGCGGGCTTCGTTGGCAAACCGGAGTTCGCGAAGCGCACGCGCGGCGAGCAATACTTCTTCGTCAACCGCCGCTTCATCCGCAGCAACTACCTCGAACACGCCATCCGCAAGGCGTACGATGAGCTGGTCACGCGCGACAGCTTTCCGTCGTGGTTCCTCTTTTTCGAATTGGATCCGGCGCAGATCGACATCAACATCCACCCGACCAAGACGGAGATCAAGTTCCGCGATGATCGCGTGGTGTACGCCATCGTACACGCAGCGGTGCGTCGTGCTCTCGGCCGGTTCAACATCGTGCCCAGTTTGGATTTCGAACCGGAGCCTGCCATGATCGCAGCGTCCGGTGCCGGCCAAGGGGCCGTGCCATCATGGAATCCACGCGACCTCGGTGCGTTCACCGCGCCACCGCGTCCGAGCCCGGAAGGATGGCAGAAGTTGCTCGACATGGGTATGGTCACCGCAGTGGAGGAACTGACCATCGGATCCGCAACAGCTCCGGAACTCGAACGGAGGGTGTTGCCTTCCCGCGAAGCGGATCTGCCGGCCGGTGAACGGCCGGTGTTCCAATTGCACGGAACCTATGTGGTCGCGCAAGTGCGAAGCGGAGTGCTTGTCGTGGATCAGCAACGCGCGCACGAACGCATCCTCTACGAACGCAATTTGAAATTGCTGGAGGCTGGAGCAGGACCAAGCCAGACGGAACTCTTCCCACGCCATGTGGAATTGAGCGCGACGGATCTCGCACTGGTGGAAGGCGTGCTTCCGGAGTTGCGCAGCATGGGCTTCGACCTGGAACTCTTCGGTGGTCGCACGGTGCAAGTGAATGGCATGCCCGCCGAAGCGACCGACGAGGATCCTGAACGTTTGCTGGAGCAACTGATCGAACAACTGCGCACAGCGGGCACGGCTTTGCGCAACGAAAGACACGAAGCACTTGCGCGCAGCATGGCGCGAAGCATGGCCATCCGTGCGGGCCGCGTCCTATCGACCACCGAAATGCACAGCCTGATCGACCGGCTGTTCGCATGTGAAGTGCCTACGCACACGCCGGGAGGAAAGCCCGTGCTGGTGACCTACGGCTTGGATGAACTGAACGAACGATTCGAACGATGATGCGAAACGGTAGCGGTCTGCTGGCGAACACGCCCACCGTGGTGAAGAACCTGGTGATCATCAATGCGATCATGCTGCTGGTGAAATACCTCGGCAAGGGGCAGTTGCTGGGCTTCCATATGGACACCGTGCTTGGGCTGCACTACATCAGTTCACCGGAGTTCAAGCCGTGGCAATTGGTCACGCACCTTTTCATGCATGGCAATTTCTGGCATCTCTTCATGAACATGTTCGGCCTCTTCATGCTCGGCGCTCCGCTGGAGTACCGCTGGGGATCGAAGCGCTTCCTGCTGTACTACTTCATCTGCGGTATCGGTGCAGCGCTCCTGTACATGGGCGTGCAGGGTTGGAATTATCATGAACTGGCGCTCACACTAACACCGGAAAACCTTGCGCTGGTGAAGAGCCAAGGCCCGCAGGCGATGATGGATCTTTACATGGGCGGCGTTGGATTCGACAACACCGCGATGAACGACCTCGCCATCCTGCTCTTCACGGACCTGGTGGGTGCATCGGGCGCGGTGTTCGGGATCCTTGTGGCGTTCGGAATGCTGTACCCCAACGCCGAACTGATGATCTTCCCGTTGCCGATCCCGATCAAGGCGAAGTATTTCGTGATCCTGTACGGTGCTTACGAACTCTACGCGGGATACGCGCAACAGGCGGGATTGGCCGGGCACCAAGGTGATAACGTGGCGCACTTCGCACATATAGGCGGCTTGATCGTCGGCTTCATCACGATCATGATCTGGAAGCGACGCTTACCCGATACCTAACGAACGCGTCGACGTCTTTCCATCGGAAGCGGATCTTTGTACCATGTTCGAGGAGTTCAAACGGCAGTGGCGGACGGGCAGCATGGTGGTGCGGCTCATCATCATCAACCTAGCGGTCTTTCTGATCCTGCTTGCGACGTATCTCCTTTTTCTTCCGGTCGGTGGCAATGGCCCCACGGCCGAATTGCTGCGCGATCACTATGTGGTGCAATGGCTGCGTTCCAGCGCCGATCCGCATTTCCTCCTCCACCGCCCGTGGACGGCGATCACGTACATGTTCACGCATACCGGTTTCTTCCACCTGTTCTGGAACATGTTCATGTTGTACTTCGGTGGGCGCTTGTTCGAGGACCTGCTCGGCGGCCGTCGGTTGCTGGGCCACTACCTGTTGGGCGGCATCGCAGGCTTGCTGCTCTGGGTCCTCATCACCAACCTGATGCCCGGTCTTGGTGGCGGCCCGGTCGGCTCGGGGATCATCGGTGCTTCGGCCGGAGTGCTTTGTGTCTTTGTGGGCATTGCGGCCTACCAGCCGCACATGCTCGTGAACCTGATGTTCATCGGGCCGGTGAAGTTGATGTACGTGGCGGCGGTGTTCGTGCTGCTCGATCTCGTGGGTCTGGGCTCCGGCGATGGCGTGGCGCACGAAGCGCACATGGGCGGTGCATTGTACGGCTTGTTCGCTGCTATCCAGTTGCGGCGCGGAAACGATTGGTCGTTGCGCCTGGTGAACGCGTTGGATAGTGTATGGAGCCGGATCAAGCCCGGTCGCAGACCCCGCATGCGCGTGGAGAAGCCATTCACCCGCTCGGCCAAGAGCAATGATGATGCATTCAACAAAGCGAAGCACGACCAACAAGCACGCATCGACTCCATCCTGGACAAGATCTCACGTAGTGGTTATGACAGTTTGAGCAAGGAGGAGAAGGATATGTTGTTCAAGGAGGGGAAGATGTAGAGAGGGGCAGGAGCAGGGACAGGGGCAAGTAATTCACGCAAGGAGCAATGATCCGTCTTCGACAACAGGTAGGAACGTTAACTTCCAGAAGGATCGTTTGTTCCTGCCCCTGCTCCTGCCCCTGATCCAGATGGAAACGCGCTAAATGACAAGCGAAGCAGCAACAACCGATCAAGCACGGAGGCGCCCCTCGCGCTGGCATCTGCCGTTGTGGTGGTTGAACCTCTTGGCGGTCGGCGTGCTGTTGATCACCTACCTCGCGCCGCATGTGAGTCCCGCCACGGCGTGGCCACTGGCCGTGTTGGCCTTCACCTTTCCGTTCCAGTTGGCGATCCATGCCTTCTTCATCCTGTATTGGCTCGTGTTCCGTCGCAAACGGATGCTTCTCTCCGGGGTGGCTTTGTTGATCGGTTGGGGACATGTGTGGGACCACGTGCAAGTGTTCGGGTCGTCCAGTATGCCGGAGGAAGTGAAGGGTGAAGCGGTGAAATTGCTGAGTTGGAACGTGCGGCTCTTCGATCTGTACAACTGGGATCATTCGGAACGGACGCATGACGCCATCTTCAAGGTGTTGCATCGTGAGAACGCCGGGATCATGTGCCTACAGGAGTTCTTCTACAGCCCGGACAAGCAATTCATGCGCACGCGCGATGCGTTGATGGCGGAGTTCCCGGGGATCCAGGAACATGTGGCGTGGGTGCATACGGCGCGGTTGCAACAGCACTTCGGCATCGCCACGTACAGCCTGCATCCGATCGCGGCGCGTGGCACGGTGGAGTTCAAACGGAAGTCGGGGAACATCTGCATCTGGTCGGATATCGTGATCAAGCAGGACACCGTGCGGGTCTATAACGCACACTTGGCCAGCTACCATTTCGGGGACGAGGACTACAAATTCCTGGATCGGCTGGAGGCCGGGACGGACGCCGATTCCATCAAGCTGGGTGGTGGACGGATCCTGGGTCGTTTGCGCACAGGTGCAGTGCGCCGCGCTGATGAAGTGGCGGCCATCGTGAAGCACATGGAAGGCAGTCCGCACCCGGTGATCTTCTGCGGCGACCTGAACGATGTGCCGATGAGCTACGCCTACGCGCAACTGGCCTCTGGTCGCGAGGACGCTTTCGTGGAGAGCGGCTCCGGTTTCGGTGGGACCTACATCGGAAAGTTGCCGCGCTTGCGGATCGATCACATCCTGCATGACCCGTCCATTGCGGGTTGGGATTTCCGGACGCTGCCGGAGGAGTTGAGCGACCACCACGCCATCACCTTCCGTTTCGCGGTCCGCTGAACCGAACGACAAGGACCGTGTACGGCATGCCGCAATAGCCCTACGCCATGTTGCGTTAACGGCTGAACAACCCTGAACACCATGAACCGGAACGGATATCTCCTCTTAGCCACGCTTACCATTCTCACGATCGCCGGTTGTGGCCGATCGGCCGATCAAGAGTCGATGCGCAAGGAGAGCACATCAGCTACACCGATGGCCGCCGACGAAGGGGAGATCGGAATGGCCAGCACGAACTCCGCAGCGGTGGATACGCGTACGATGAGTTCAAGTGCCGCCCGTGCAACAGGGGACACTTCGCGCCGCTTCATCCGCACCGCCGATCTGCGCTTCCGCGTGAAGGATGTCGTGCAAGCCACCTATGCGATCGAGGATCTCGTCGCCGCGCAGGGCGGTCATGTGGAACACACGCACCTGTCCACGCGTGTGGATGAAGGCTACACCACGCCGATCAGCGCGGACAGCGTGCTGGAGACCACCAAGTACACGGTGATGAATACGGCGACGCTGCGTGTGCCCGTGGCGAAGTTGGACACCACCTTGAAGTTGCTCGCCCGCTTCGTGGACTTCCTCGATCACCGCACGGTGAAGGCGGAGGACGTGCGGCTGATGCTGCTCTCGAACACCATGACCCAACAGCGTGTGGCAAGGCATGAGCAGCGGCTCACGCAAGCGATCGATGAGCAAGGTCGCAAGTTGAAAGAGACCATGCCAGCGGAGGATCGGCTGCTGGACCGGCAGGAACAGGCGGACCAAGCGGCGTTGAGCAACATGGGCCTGGAGGATCGCATCGCGTACAGCACCATCACGCTTGAACTGTACCAACGCCGATCCGTGCGACATGACCTCTTGCCCAACGAGCGGAACATCGAACAATACCGGCCCGGTTTCTTCTCGCAACTCGGCACAGCGCTCGCCGATGGTTGGGACCTGCTTACGAGCTTCGTCCTGCTCATCTCACGGATGTGGAGCGTGCTGCTGATCATCGTCGTCGGCTTCCTGGCCCTCCGCCGGATCTTCCGGAGGAAACCTCAGGGCGTGAAGTAGCGCGTTGGATCCAGGTAGAACATCTTCTTCCAGCCTTGCGGATCACCATCGACCCGCCACGGGTAAGGCAGGAGCGTGGCGATGGAGTAATGAAGGTGCGGCGGTTTGCCGTGTGCGTTGCCGGTAGCGCCCACAGCGCCGATGCGTTCGCCACCACAGACCCATGCAAAGCGCGATACGTGGATGGTATCGAGGTGGGCGTAGTAGTGTACGCGCCATTTCGGCCCGAGGACCAGCACCACATTTCCGCCACGCGAGAGCGATCCGGTGTACAGAATCCATCCTGCCGTGGCGGCATTCACCGCTGTTCCCTTCTTCGCGAAGATGTCCACGCCCTTGTGCGTTCCCGAAGCACCCCACGGATGGAACCAGAACGAGCGCGGATGGAAGCTGTTGGTGTCGGCGCCTTGCACCGGCATGTGCAGCTGCTGCGGAATGCAAAGCCCGGCGACCAGGACCACGAGGAGGATGAGAAGGATGCGGCGCATGATCCAATGATATCGTCTGGAACGCAGGAATGGTGGTGGAACGTGCGTGACACGCCCCGACCTTTCTGTAGAGCAGTCCTAGCTTAGAGCGCTCGAACCCGCGAACATGACACCGAACCGCGTACTGTCGCTATGTGCTTCTACACTGGTACTACTGCCGGTTCTTGCGCAGCCGGAGTTGAGCGGTTGCCACTTTTTCCGGAACCGTGAATTCCGCGCAAGCAGGCCACTCACCGCTGCGGAGCGCGCCTTGATCGATGAGACCATCGCGCGCAGCGACACCTTCGACATCCTGCACTACGACATCGCGATCGATGTGACGGACTACGCGGGGCACACGATCAAGGCGGGGACCACGATCACCTTCCGTGCCTTGATGGCTGATCAGACCTTCATCCGTTTCGATCTACAGGACCTACCGGTGGATTCCGTGATCGGTGCCGATGGTCCCATGACCTTCAGTTATGACGGCCAGTTCGTCAAGGTGGATCTCGAGTTCGCACCGAACGTGGGTGAGGATCAGCAGGTCACCGTGTACTACCAAGGAACACCGGACCACGACCCGGACTGGGGCGGCTTCTACTTCGAGAGCAACTACATCTACAACCTCGGCATCGGCCTCAGTACCATCCCGCCGAACTTCGGGAAGGTGTGGTACCCGTGCTTCGACAGCTTCGTGGAACGCGCGAGCTATACGTACCATGTGAAGAGCGCGGGTACGTTCCGCCTGCATGGCCAAGGAGATTTTCTCGGTGAAGTGCAACTGGGCGGTGATACCGTGATCCGATCCTACGATCTGCCACAAGAGATCACCACGCACCTCAGCGCGATCGCGGTCGCTGATTATGCGGAGCACAATTACATCCACAGCGGCGCCAACGGCGATATCCCCGTGACGCTCTCGGCGAAACCCGCAGCACTCGCCGCCATGGTGGGGAAGTTCGGCGACCTCGATGCGGCCATCGATGCATGCGAATACTGGTATGGTCCTTATGCATATGGACGCGTTGGTTATGTGCTTACCACTGACGGTGCCTTGGAGATCCCCACTAACGTGGCCTATCCGGACTTCATGCCCGGTCAGAGCATCGGGCAGAACCGCAAGCTCTTCACCCATGAACTCGGTCACCATTGGTGGGGCGATGTAGTGACCCCGCACGTCCACAATGACATGTGGCTGAAGGAAGGCCCGGCCGAATACAGCGCGCACTTGGTGGAGGAATGGATCAATGGCCGTGCGGCGTTCGTGGCGATGGTGAAGAACAACCTGCTCAACATCCTGACCACCGCACACATCGATGACGGCGGCTTCCAAGCGCTCTCACCGATGCCCGATCCGTACATCTACGGTACGCACACCTATTACAAGGGCGCAGCGGTGATGCACAACCTGCGCGGCTACCTCGGGGATGAACTCTTCCGCACGGCCATGCGCGAAGTGCAGGTGCAACTGGCGAATACGGACATCACGCCGGAACAATTCCGCGACGCGATGGAGCAGATCACGGGGGTGGATCTGCATCCCTTCTTCCAGGACTGGGTCTTCAGCCCGGGTTATGCGGTCTTCGAGGTCCGCTCCTTCAACGTATCCGGAAGTGCGGCACCGTGGACGGTGGATCTGCACATCGGCCAGAAACTCTATGGGACCACCGGCTACCACACCGATGTGCCGCTCGACCTCACTTTGATCGCTGCGGATGGTGCGACCCACGAAGCGCGGGTCATGGCCAGTGGTGCATCCACCATGCTCCAGGTCGATTGCCCCTTCATCCCGGTGATGGCGGTGCTGAACCGGTACCAAACGCTCAACCAAGCGCGGATGGATCATGAGATCACCCTGGTCCCGGGCGTTTCCTTCAGCAATGTGTTGCCCTACGTGGACTTCCGGGTGTACGTCGAACAGCTCGTGGATCCCACCTTGGTACGTGTGGACCACATCTGGAGCGGCGCGGATGCAGGTCCTGGCGATCTCGGGTCCGGGATCACGCAGGTGAGCAACACGCACTATTGGAACGTGGATGGGCTTTGGCCCGAAGGCACGCAGTTGACAGGCCGATTGCTCTACTTCGGTGGCGCTGCCGGCCAGTTCGATCACGACCTGATCAACGGGGATGAGACCGGGATCGTGGCGGTGTACAGGCCGAACGCGGAAGTGCCATGGCAGGTCCACCCGGACCAGACCTTGAATGCCGGCTCGCTCACGAACGGAACCGGATCCATCGTCCTGAATACCCTGCTGAAGGGCCAATACGCATTCGCCAAGATGATCGGCGCCATCGGCATCCCCGAAGTGGAACAAGGCAGCTTCCACATGTTCCCCGTTCCGGCCTCGGATATCTTGAACATCCGCTTCGACGCACCGACCGATGAACTCCTGTTGATGGATGTGATCGCCGCGGACGGGAAACTCGCGTTGCGGCAGACGCGACCCGCGCACTCCGCCACGGCAATGGTTGCTGTCGGCGACCTGATCCCCGGAACGTATTGGCTGCGGATCACCACCGTGAAAGGCGAAGTGATCGGTACGCGCTCGTTCCAAGTCGCACACTAGTGGAGGTAGGAGGACCCTTCAATGAGATCGGCAGGCGGAAGCCGCTGTTCCCCGTTCGTCCGGAACTGGCGGATCTCCTCAAGCGTCATGATCGTATCGGTCGTTCCCCATTGGCCTATGATGACCTGGTCCGCTATGATGGCCTGATGCCACATGTTGGATCCGATGGCCGGGATACACTTTGGAGCACGGTGCTTTATCGTCCGCAGGAGAAGCAGGAGATCGATCGGAAACTGGTGGAGACCTACCAGATGTTGATCGCGGATGGCCGCGCGATCGAGCACCTGCAAGTGGCCGGTGTGGATCTGTGTCCATACGGGAACTCGCAACCCTTCCGGGTGAAGATCCTGAACCGGATCAACGACAACCACGACTACTTCTATGTGAAGCGTACCGACGCAAGCCGCGTGTACGGATTGGAATTGGAGCACCTGCTCTCACCCAACCGCATGAACTATCTGGTGGATGGCCCGACCCTGTTGGAGGAACATGTGATCGGGGTTCCCGGTGATACGTTCATCGCCGATCCCGGCAAGTACGGTGGTGGTGTGAACAAGGTGCGCTTGTGCAAGGAGTTCGTGAAGTTCAATGAGCGTTGTTTCGTGCGCTTGCTCGGTGATATGCGCGCGTACAATTTCGTGGTGGATGTGATCAACGATGTGGACCAGGTGCAATACCGCATCCGCTCCATCGATCTGGACCAGCAGTCGTTCGAGGGCCGTTTGCGGATCTACCTTCCGCAGTTCTACAAGGAGAACCTGCCATACGTGCGGTTGTCGCAGGAGGTCATCAGCTTGGAGACCGCCGAGCAGTACCGCAATGAGGAGCGTTCACTGCTGCGGCGCCGGTGGAAATTGGCCCACGAGAACGTGGATGACCTGCTGAACGTGATGGCGGCGGATCGCATTTCACTGCCAGAGCACGTGAAACAGCTTGGGGAGGAACTGGCCGTTCATCATGGCGACCCTGCGTTCAGGGAATGCCTGAACATGGGCGCCATCCTGCACCGGCACTTGCGGACTTGCTTGGGCGAGCCCAGCCATTCATAGACCAACGTTCATTCGCGGACTACCAAGGGTCGTGTAACCTCCACGAACGGGAAGCGTACCAGCGTCCCGAACGTCCGGCTAAGCGGATGTTCCCAAACTTCAGCACATGATCCGCACGATCCTCATCAGTTCGATCCTTCTCGTTTCCACAGCCGCATTGCATGCGCAGGAACACCGGATCGAGTATCGCTGGCTGAACCAGCCTTGTAGCGAGATATTGAGCTGCAACACCGGTTGCTCGGCGTGCAATATGCCGGCGAACGCTGATGGCTACTTCTTCGGCACCAACGCGGCCTTCATCGGGGTCTCCACCTGTCCGTTGCCCGTGAGCAGCGGTGATAACGCGGTGTACACCGACGGATGGACGGTGATGCCCACGGCCGATAGGACCGTGATCATCTCCGGGATCGCCACGGTGCCCGTTCACATCGATAGCATCATCTTCCGCCATGCCATCCATCAGGATGGACCGACGCGGTTGAAGGTATCCTTCACGAACAATGCAGCGGTTGCATCCCAAGAGGTCCTCGATGTGGAGGTTCCGGCGCAGTTCGAGGATGTGGTACTGACCGATCTCGGGTGTGTGGAATTCCCGGAGGGCGCGCCCATGGGCACCTTCCAGATCCGGTTCACCCCTTACGATGGCGGGAGCGGTGGATGGGCCTTGGATGAGGTCCGGATCATCGCGAGCAATTGCGCAACGTCCACCGTCGGCTTGGTGGAACTCCAGTCCAACACCCCGAACAAGCAAGGACCCTGGTTCGATCTTCTGGGCCGTCCCATCGCCCAACAACCCGCACCGGGGATCTACATCAACCCCGCCAAGCGTGTGCGCGTATTCTGACCCCGATCACGCCGCCGCACCCGACCGCGGATGGAAGCGCAGGATGTTGCTGCGCAAGTACTCGCGATCCAAGTGTGTGTAGATCTCCGTGGTGGTGATGCTGGCGTGGCCGAGCATTTCCTGCACCGCACGAAGATCGGCCCCGCCTTCCACAAGATGCGTGGCGAATGAATGCCGGAAGGTGTGTGGACTGATGGTTTTCCGGATGCCCGCCTTCACCGCCAATCGTTTCACCAGGTTGAACACGGCAACGCGGGACAATCCGCCTCCACGGTTGTTCACGAACAGGATGTCATCGGCACCTTTCTTCAAGGTGATGTGCATGCGCTCGCCTTTCGCGTAGAGGTCGATCCAATGCAAGGCTTCCTGCCCGATAGGGACCAAGCGCTCCTTGTCGCCCTTGCCCACGACACGTACGAAGCCGTCCAATGCGTTGATCCGAGATCGGTGCAGGCCACAGAGTTCACTCACGCGGAGTCCGCAGCCGTACAGTGTTTCCACGATCGCACGGTCGCGGTGTCCCATGGGGCGTGAAAGGTCCACGGCATCAGCCATGGCGTCGATCTCCTTGATGCTGAGGAAGACCGGCAACTTCCGGCCTATCCGAGGTGCTTCGAGCAATGTGGTGGGATCCACTTCGATCCGCCGTTCGATCCGAAGGTGCCGATGGAACATCCGTATCGCGCTGATCATGCGGGCTTGGCTGGAATTGGCCAGTCCGGTCTTCGCAATGCGGGTGGTGAATTCCTGCAGGTCGCTCAGGTCGAGCTTGTCCGGTGCAAGTGGTGGGGCGTGTTCTTCCGCAAAGGCCCGGAGTTTGGCCACGTCGCATATGTAAGCCGCCACCGTGCGATCGCTCAGGGCGCGCTCCAGTTTCAGGTACATGCGAAAGCCGCGGATCGCCAGGTCCCAATCCATCACGGCGAAGTTGGCTTGCATGCCATTGGAATAGGATGCACCGGATGCTGCGATGCCAACGGGCGCGTGTTCATCGCCATCTTCGTCCGCACAATGGAACGGATCCTCATCCTCAACGGCCCCAACCTTAATCTGCTTGGCTCCCGAGAGCCATCGGTTTACGGGCCACGATCCTTCGAGGACTACTTCGAGGAGTTACGGGGCATGTTCCCTTCGATCGTACTGGAGTACTCCCAATCGAATCTGGAAGGTGAATTGATCGATGCGATCCAACGCGCCGATGGTCGCGTGAAAGGCGTGGTGCTGAACGCGGGCGGATTCACGCACACGTCGGTGGCCTTGCGCGATGCGATCGCTGCGGCGAAGGTTCCGGTGGTGGAGGTCCACATCAGCAACCTGCTTGCGAGGGAACCCTTTCGCCACACCTCCATCACGGGCGGTGTATGCATCGGCAGCATCATGGGCCTTGGCCTCGATGGCTACCGGTCGGCGATCTCACACCTGCTTCAGCGCGGCTGATCGAAGGCGTTGCGATCCAGGTCGGAGAAGCTCTTCCAGCCGAGGATGAAGCGATCGTAGGCGATGCTCCGGTGGTAGGTGCCGGTGAGGTCCGGTGATCGTTCCGTGAGAAGCAACGCTCTGCGTTGATCCAGCACCTTCGGCAAGCGGCGGTAGAAATGACCGTGTGCGCGGAGCACCTGCCAGGTATGTGCCCCATGTCCTTCCAACAGGAACTTCATCGCGGCGAAGCCATCGAGGACCAAGCGGCGGAAGAGCCACCACCACCACCAGCCATTGTGCAGGTTCTTGGTGAGCACGATGAGGCTGTTGCGGAAGTTGAGGTAGGTCTTGCGCGGACTTCCGTATCCGAGTGAACCGCCACCCACATGGTAAACCACAGCAGTGCTGGTGTAACCGATCCGCCAGCCCGTGCGCCTCAATCGCCAGCACAGATCGATCTCCTCCATGTGCGCGAAGAGTTCGTCATCGAAGCCTCCTGCTTGGTGGAATGCTTCCGCACGGATCAGCAAGCACGCACCCGTGGCCCAGAACACTTCACGCTCGTCGTTGTATTGACCGTTGTCCTCCTCAGTGATCTCGAAGATCCGTCCGCGACAGAACGGATAGCCATTGCGATCGATGAAGCCACCGGCCGCGCCGGCGTGTTCGAACCGGTTCCGCGTGGCGTAGCAGAGCACTTTGGGCTGGCACGCCGCCATGTCCGGATGCTTGTCCAGGTAGGTGTTCAATCGCGAAAGCCAATCAGGGGTCACCTCCACATCGGTGTTCAGGAGGAGATACCGATCGGCCTTTACTTGGGCAAGCGCCGCGTTATAACCACCAGCGAAGCCCAGGTTCTCCTTCAGGTCGATCACACGCACGGCGGGCCAAGTGTGTGCGAGCCACTCGCGGCTGTCGTCCGTGGAGCCGTTGTCCGCAACGATGATGACCGCATCACCGGAATACTCCAACACCGTTGGAAGGAAGCGTTCCAACCAATGCTTTCCATTCCAATTGAGGAGTACGACGGCCGTATTCATGAACTGGCGGCAAAGGTGCTACGAAGCTCTCCAAAAGGAGTACTTGGCACGGTTCAACGCGGCTGGTTGAAGAATTCGTTCGCGCGTTCCCCGCTCTGGCTGCCCACTGGCGTGGTGTCCACGTTGGGCATCGCCACGTTCCTGCTGTGCAGGATCTGGTTCCATCGCGGATTCTGGATCTCGCCCGGAACCTCGCTGTGCAGCAGCTGCAAGCAGGAACTGACCAGATCTGGTTGGTAGAAGACGAAGCGCCGATTGGTGTATCGCCCCGCGCGGTAATAGTGCCAAATGGTGTACGGGTACGAATCCATCTCATTGAACCGATCCATCATCGTGTTCGGCGGGCCGTACTTCAGGTACACGTATCCACGATCCGTTTCATAGCCCTTCTGCACCCGGCATCCATACAGCCGGTTCACCTTCACCACTTCAGCGCGGTACACACGCCAAGCCGCTTCGGGGTCGCTGCTGCGATTCGCCCAGAACCCGTAGAAGAAGCGTTTCATCAGGTCCATGTCACGGTCCTTCCATCGGTCGTCGA
The DNA here is from genome assembly GCA_016721005.1 of Flavobacteriales bacterium. Lineage (GTDB taxonomy): Bacteria > Bacteroidota > Bacteroidia > Flavobacteriales_F > PHOS-HE28 > PHOS-HE28. The sequence continues at coordinate 386,271 of JADKJM010000016.1, read as the reverse complement.
TGATCTTCCGCTCCAAGGGTGCGGCGATCGGGCGAAGGCTACTGATGTGTTCGGCCAACGAATCCGGATCCGTGAACGCACCAGCGAAGGTGTTCGTGATATCGAAGTCGGCCAACGATCGCAGGTCGTAGTTGAAGGAGATCGGGTTGTTCCGTTGGAAGAACGATTCCCGCCGAATGATCAGTTCGCCTTTCTTGTCACGCACTTCCAGCGCAGCGAGATAGTTCCCGCTGGTCAGTAGTCCGATGTCGAAACGAGCGAAGACGGGTTCAACAGGTACCCCGCTGGCGCGTTTCACTTGTTTCAGTCCCCCGGCCACAAGATGGGTCTCCGCATTTTCGATCTGGGTGGTCAAGAGGTAAAGGCTGTCCGGTCCGAACCGGAGGTCACTGCCGTACACCTCGGCGTAGAATGCTAGGGTGCCAATGCTCTGCGGAAGATAGTCGCTCAACAAGGGGACCACACGATAGCCGGATTTCGAGGGCTCGTCCTTCGATGCCTGGTCGAATCGTTCGGCCATGAGGATGTCCGAAGCGGAGATCCCCGGCGGCAACGTACCTACGGCGAGCGGGGCTTGGTAATGCGTGATGGTCGTATCGGTGCTGTTGAGGTCGCGGAGTTCGATGGAGAGAACGTACGAACCCGGCGCGATGTCGAAGAATTCCTGATGGATCAGGTCCACTTGAATGCTGTCCAAGCGTTCGGCACCAAGGATCTCCGTCTTAGCGAAGGCTTTGATCACACCGTCCTGCTCGATGATGGTCAAGGCTTCCACCCGTGCTTGGGAGAATCCGGCCTGGGTAAAGCGCGTCACCGCGCTGCCCGCCAGGATCGCCATGTTCACCTCCACGCGAGGACCCACCTTGGGAATGTGGAAGACCTTCGTCTCCACAACCACTTCCAAGGCGGCGTGTAACGGACCGGTGGCCATGAGCAGGAGCGCGAATGGTAGGGATCGGAGCATGATGCACAAAGCTAGGTGCCGATGCCATGGCCTGAGCGCCTTTCGTGGACCCAACGTGACCGAACGTTGCTTGGAATGGGTCGAAGTCGGGATCGCCGAGGCGGGCTTTCCCTTTTGGGAGGGCTTCAACGCGAAGGTCGCGTCGTTCTGCTCCGCGCTTTCTCGTTCAACTCGCTCACCGGAGTGAACTCCGATCGCTTGTTGAACAAGAAAGCCGCCTATCGGCGGCCTTCGCGTTGGCGGAGAGGGAGGGATTCGAACCCCCGTTACCCGTGAGGGTAAAGCGGTTTTCAAGACCGCCGCATTCGACCGCTCTGCCACCTCTCCGAAGGGCGCGAAATTAGGCGCCACTTGATCCATCGAAGCGATCTTTGCCCGCCATGGCCAACATCACACTGGAATTCCTTGGCACGGGCACCAGCCAAGGCGTGCCCGTGATCGGTTGCGAATGTGCGGTGTGCAGGAGCAAGGATCCTCGGGATAAGCGGCTGCGCACCTCAGGCTTGGTCAAGGTGAATGGATCCACGGTCCTGATCGATGCCGGTCCGGACCTGAGACAACAGATGCTACGGAGCAAGGTCACGCATTTGGATGCGGTCCTACTTACGCATGAGCATATGGATCACATCAGTGGATTGGATGATCTGCGCGCATTCAATTACAGGCAGCGGCGGGCCATGGACATCCACGCGAACGCAGCGACCTTGCGTGCGGTTGAAAGGATCTACCATTATGCATTCGATGAGGACCGGTATCCGGGTGTACCCGAGTTGCGGTTGCACATGATCGACAAGGGCTCCTTTCGCGCTGCCGATATTGAGATGGAGGCTGTGGAGGTGATGCATGATCGTTTACCTGTTCTGGGTTTTCGCATTGGAGGGCTTGCATACATCACTGACGCGAAGACCATGGATCCCGCGCAATTGGAGCGGATCAAGGGGGTGGATACGCTCGTGCTGAATGCCTTGCGCCGCAAGGAGCATCCGTCCCACCTCAATCTGCGCGAGGCGTTGGAGTTCGTGGAGCGCGTTAGTCCGCGGCGCACCTATTTCACGCACATCAGCCACCTCCTTGAACTGCATGCTGTGATGGAGGGCGAACTGCCCGCCGGTGTCTCACTCGCCTACGACGGTCTACTGGTCGAGATCCCTGTATAGGGCTACTTTGGGTCCGCCGGATCTTGCATACCATCCTTCAGTTCCTCACTTTCGATCGCACCAACCCCCAGCCCATGAACTTTCGTACCCTGTCCATCCCGCTGTTCACGATGATCCTTGCGTTCCCCGCGATCGCACAAATCCATCGGGAGAAGGCCGAGGTGAGCTTCATCACCGACATCAAGCGAGTACCTGATGTATCCGCGCAAGCTGAATTGCGCGCAGGCGATGCGTGGACCGCGTTCCTGTCCGCACATCCGCAGTGGGTGGTGGAATACAACGAATCCAGTGGCATGCCGCGCATGGCCTTCGGACCGCCGATCGTGGTGGCAGGCTCCACACCGGAGGAGCGTGCGATGAACTTCATCGCCACCGGGCTTTCGCGCTTCGGCGTGGTGGCGGCGGAGGTCGTACATCAGGCCACACTACCAGCGCGACGGATCACGTATGTACACTTCAAGCAAGTGCATGAAGGCACACCGGTCTGGTTGGCCAAGGCCATGGTGGAGTTGGATGTCGAGGGCCGCGTGATCGCTTTCGGTGCCGACATACAGCCCACGATACCGGCGGATCTACAACCGTTGTTGAGCGCGGATGGGGTAACAGCGGCCGCAAGCGCGGGCCTCCTGGGCATCACCGATGTGGAGCTCCTGGGCCGTCGCTACCTCCCGATCCCCGGGATCCGCACGGTGGACGTCCGTGTGGTGGAGGAACTCATGGTGAATACGGAGGGGAAGCGTCCGGGACATCACCGCTGTCTTGTGGATCTGCGGTCCGGTGAATTGCTCTACCGCCACGATGAGGTGGTGACCGAACATTACGATGGCCTTGAAGGGAATGATGATGCTGCTGACGTACAAGTGGAAGGCACCGTCCATCTCAATGGCGCCACCGTTCCGGCGGTCGTGCAAGGTCTTCCGGACCTGCAAGTGACGATCAATGGCAACAGCTTGTTCACCGATGCCAGTGGCTTCCTTCCGACCGGCTTGGCCGGTCCGGTGAGTGCGCAGATCCAATTGCGCGGTCGTTGGTCGCGTGTGACCACTGGTGGTACCACGCCGCAATTCACCACTACGCTGAATGAAGGAAGTAATACGGCAAGCTTCAATTCCAACTCGAATGTGAAGGAGCGGACCGCGTACTACAGTGTGAGCAATATCCATAATCACGGAAATGCGGTACTGCCCGGGTTCACCGGAATGGATTCGGAACTGCCCACGCACGTGGATGTGACCGGTGACACCTGCAATGCCTTCTATGATGGCACCTCGATCAACTTCTACGCGCAGTCCGCCACATGCCGTGCGCTCTCCTTGTACAGCGACGTGGTGTACCACGAATACGGCCACGGTATCAACGCGACCTTTTATCAATCGCAAGGCGGGATCTTCAACAACGGGGCGATGAACGAAGGCTATGCCGATGTGTGGGCCATCACCCTCACCGAGAACCCCGTGATGACTTTGGGCTGGCGCTTCGGCTTCCCGGATTCGTACATCCGGCGGTATGACGAGAACCCGGCGGTGTATCCGGTCGACATCGTGGGTGAAGTACACCGTGATGGGGAGATCATCGCCGGAGCGTGGTGGGATACATATCGCTTGCTGGGTTGGAACATGCCATTGACGTTGCAGCTCTTCGCCGATGCCTTCTCTGGCTTACAAGCCACTGCAACGAACGGACAGGAGGGACAGGCCTACCGGGATGTGTTGTTGGCCGTCCTGCTAGCGGATGATACGGACGGCAACCTCGCGAACGGCACGCCGAACGGTGTCGCCATCGTGGAAGCGTTCGCCATTCACGGGATCACCTTGCTGAGCAACGCCCAGTTCAACCACACACCGGTGGCGTCCGCGTTGGAGGGGAGTGCCATTCCGATCGTGGCCACACTGAACCTGACCTTCCCGTTCAGTACCTATGTTGAAGGTGCCCAGTTGCATTACAGGGTCACCAACAATTCGCCTTGGCAGACGGTACAAATGGCGATCAATGGTTCGAACTACACAGGGCAGATCCCGGCGCAGCCCGGTGGAACCATCGTGGCATACTACCTCAGCGTGCAGGACATCTTCGGTTTCACCAGTTCGGTCACCCCGAACGGGGCGCAGTTCACCGATCAAGGCTACCTGCCGAATTACGTCCTCGTCGGCTTCAACCTGATAGCCACTGAGGATGGCGATGACAACAGTGAATTGGGCAACTGGACCACTTCGCCACAAGGCAATGCGATCACTGGCCAGTGGGAGTGGGGGGTATTGATCGGATCCTACGGCACGCCGGGTGTTGCCTCCTCCATTGTGCAACCGGCGCAGCAGCACACACCGGGCGGTTTCTTCTGCTGGTTCACCGGGAACGCATCGGGACCCAATGCTGGACTTGGCGAGAATGATGTGGACGCGGGATCCACGATCCTCATCAGTGATCCCATCAACCTTGCCGGATACACCAACCCGGCCTTCACTTACTGGCGTTGGTACTCCAACAACAGCGGTGCGAATCCCGGAGCGGATTGGTGGCAGGTGTACATCAGCAACAACAACGGCAGCACGTGGGTGCCGGTGGAGGATACCAAGAGCAGTGATCGTAGCTGGCGCCGCAAGGCGTTCCGTGTGCAGGAGTACGTGACGCCTTCAGCAGTGGTCCGCCTGAAGTTCATTGCAAGCGACAGCCTTCGCCCCGGTATGAACTGAACGGGGGCAGCTTGGTGGAAGGCGCGTTGGACGACATCCAGTTGTGGAATGGTGCATTGAACACCTTGAATGTGGAAGAGATGAACGATGTGGTCACGATGCTGTACCCAAGTCCGACCAGCGACGTGTTGAACCTCGTTCTTGCCGATCGACCTCTTCCAGGATTGAACCTGTCCATCGTGGACCTCACCGGCCGAACCGTCCTTATGATCCCGACCGGATCACAGAGTGGCAACCGACATCAACTTGATGTGCACGGACTTGCCGATGGGCACTATCTCCTACAGGTCCGATGGGAGGGCGGCCATACCACGCAGCGCTTCAGCATTCTGCGCTAACCAACCGCAACGAATTCATGCGCAGAGGCCCCTGACCATTCCGTCAGGGGCCTCTTTGCTAGGGAACGAACACGCGAACGCTCCGGCAACCATCACGCCCCTCCAGGCAGACCATATGGATCCCTGCGGACAGGGAAGAGAGGTCGATGGGAGCCGATGCGCCGGTGTTGCCCGATAATTCCATTCGTCCGAGCATGTCGCGCACGACGATGCGATCCGTGGGAGCCGGGTTCCGGAGAAGATCACTCAACGTGATCGGTCCTTGTGCCTCATTGATCGACGTGGTCATGCTACCGAACAGCAGTTCCAGGATCTCGTTATCGGTGAGCGCGCGATCGTAGATGCGGACATCATCGATCCACCCCGAGTAGGGTTGCGTACCGGTGCTCAATGCGCCGATGGAAGCCGGTGATTGCGGATGGAGGCCGATGGATCCACTCTTCGGTGCCGAGGCCATGAGCGCTCCGTTCAACACCACGCGCATGATGGCACCATCGTAGGTGGCAACGATATGGTACCAAACGCTGCCGAACAAGGAAGAGGGTCCCGTGGAGAGCTCTGATGTCGTTCCACCGGTCTGCAAACGAAAACGCAAGGAAGTTCCATTCACGAATGCCACGGACCAGATGTGGTCGGTGAGTTGCGGGCCGGTCGTTTTCGCAATGAGCGTGCGCTCCATGCCTGTTACGAAGTCCGCTTTCGTCCAGAACGAAATGCTGAACCCGGTGCCGGATGTGAGATCACAGGAACCGAGGATGATCCGGTCGTTCACGCCATCGAAGCGGGCTGCACCTTGATGATGACCACCAGTGGGATCCCATGTGGTTCCACCTGCAAGCGTTCCATTCGTTCCACCCCAAGCCTGCGCGATCACTCCGCTGCTCTCATCCAGCGGCCAATGGAAGGCCGGGGGACCTTGTGCTGAAACCCCGGACATGAGCAATGCTGCGAGTACGGAGGGAAGTGATCGGTCCATGACGCGGGCGTTTGCACTACACAACGGCGCATCGTGGCAAGAGGGTTACGAAACGTCGATAGAGAACAACTGCGCGAGGACCAAGCGTGCGATGTGATCGCTGGGATCAGAGGTACGCTTCATCCGCAGCGTAGCACGCAGCTAAATGTCCGTATGCTGCACGGATCCCATCGATGGTCGGCTGCTTGCCGGTGCGCGCCAGGATCCGATCGGCGAGGCAACCGTGTTCCAGGATGTGGCCGATATGACCGCGAGCGTTCTCGCTGAGATCACCATAGAGTTCCACGAAGAGGTGCTGCCACACCTTGGCCGCGACCATGCTTTCCTGTTTCATCAGGCCCAACATCAAAAGGTAATCCCGGTTGGTGATCATCATCCGCCCACCTTCCTTGATCGCGCCGAGCATCAGCTGTTGCAGGTCATCGGATCCCCACGCACGCTGTAGGTAGTTGCTCACCCAGCGCCCTCGAACCAATGCGCGCAACACGGTGATGATCATCTCGGCAACGGCCATGTTCGCGGACGGACTTTCCTGGGTGTCGATCACATGTAGGGTCACTACACTTCTGTCGAAGTTCGCAGTTGCTGCGCGGGAGTTGTACAGCACGGGGTCCAGCAGTCCTGTCGGATCGTGCGGTGCGAGTGCTTGCGCGATCGGCGCCATGATCACACGGTCGTGTTCCTCGCGATCGAAAACGGGTTCAGGCACGAAGGATCCCATGAGGTCGGTCAGCCGTTCGTGCGCGTGCAGTTGTGCATGCAGCCGGGAGCAACTGGATCCGGTCACCCGCCCTTCGAGGATGGGCGACGCTGCGGCCAGGCTCGGGATCAAGGGGAGCAGGAGTCGCACAGCCGCATGCAGCTTCCCGAATTCACTGTCCTTCCCGAAGTGGATGCCCAGATGCAGGCCCTGACTATTGCTCCAGCCATGTTGAGCACACCCGAACAACTCATCGCAGATCCTACGCACTTCAGGCGTGAGGGCTTCACCCACGCTTCCATGATGTGCCGGATCGTAGAAGGGATGTGCTCCTCCAGGAAGGATGAGCGCCTTGGCAGTATCCAACGCGGGCGCCCACGCGTTGCGGAGGTTCACCAGCTTCCGCCCCCACTTGGAAGGGCGCCTCATCACCTTGGTGTTCCGCACTCCGAGGCCATGCCCCGCGATACCGGGGATCACCTCCAGATCCCTCCGGGCGGGATCCTCATCCGCAAGGGTCGGTTCCAAAAGCACTTTGGGAACCGCCTGCACGTCGAATGAACCACTGTGTACCACGGCTAGGTCCACGGTGAATCCGTAGGCATCGAACAGGGCGGGTGGTCGCTTTTGCTCGGTCATGATGTGGTGTTCGCAAAGGTCGGTTTTGTGGGGGAACCGGTTCCTTTCGCCGAATGGTTGATAAGGAATCGGGCTTTCCAGTGGGATCGACCACACCGATCCGATAATTTGCCGTCGCGTCAAACGCAGGCCCATGCTCCGATATCTACCATTCTTCCTGTTCCCGGCAATTCTTAACGCTCAAGGGCAAGGCACCATTGCGGACCGGATCCAGCGTAGTGCAGCTGAAGGCAATCGCTTCCAACCCGTCGAACTCTTCCAGGTGGTGGAGGCCGACCCGGCCACGGTGGCTCTCTGGAGCGATGCCTGCACGAAAGCGACCGTCCTGGAACTCGACCGTTCGGCGGTGCGCGTGGTATTGGGTTCACGACCTGAACGCATCGCGCTGAGCATTCCGGATCCCGCTGGTATCCGCGTCCTTGATCTGGAGCGCGTGGACATCACCGCCCCCGGATTCGTGGTGCGTGTTTCCTCCACGGGTGGAACGGTCCCGGTTCCCGAAGGCATTCATTATCGAGGGATGATCCACGGAGTGCCGGGTTCGTTGGTGGCGATCAGCATCTTCGAGGAGGAGGTGATGGGGTTGATCGGTGATCCCAGCGATGATATCGTGCTTGGTCGCTTGGCCGGAGACGCGGAAGGACGACATATCCTGTACCGGGAAGGCGACCTGCGCGGTACGCCGAACATGACCTGTGGCACTTCTGATCAAGGCCCTGCTTATGATCTGAAGGAGATACGACCCGAAGGGAATGCAAAGTCGATCCGCTGTGTGAACCTGTACTGGGAATCCGCCTACGATCTCTTCCAGAACAAGGGCAGCGTAGTGAATGTCACCACGTATCTCACGGGCCTTTTCAACCAGATGGCGACGTTGTATGCCAACGACAACGTGCAAGTGGTATTGAGCGAGATCTACGTCTGGAACACCCCCAGTCCGTACGATGCCACCAGCAGTAGCGGGCGATTGAACCAGTTCGGCTCTACGCGCACGAGCTTCAACGGTGACCTCGCACACCTGATCGATCTCGGCGGTTACGGTGGTGTCGCGTGGTTGAATACGCTATGTAGTGGAACGAGTTCGCGCATGGCGTACAGCGGGATCAATACGACCTACTCAAGCGTGCCGACGTACAGTTGGAGCGTGGAAGTGGTGACCCACGAGACAGGGCACAACCTCGGAAGCAGGCACACGCATGCCTGCGCATGGAACGGCGACAACACCGCGATCGATGGATGCGGACCTGCGGCCGGATACTCCGAAGGGTCCTGCCCGGCAGGCCCTGTTCCAACCAGTTCGGTTGGCGGGACCATCATGAGCTATTGCCATCTGGTCAGTTCGATCAAGTTCGCCAATGGCTTCGGCCCGCAACCCAAGGCCGTGATCGTTAGTCGGATCAACAGTGCGAGTTGCCTTGGCACCTGCGGAGCAAGTTGCGATCCCCCTGAACCCCTCGGAACCAGCAGCCTCAACTCGACAACGGTCACTCTCACATGGGCCAACTTCGGCGTGCCGAGCTACACACTTCAATGGCGAACAAGCCCAAGTGGAGGATGGAACACAGTGAGCGGGATCCTCGTGAACAACTATGCGCTGACCGGACTGACGCAGAGCACGGCCTATGATCTCCGGGTTCTCAGCGTGTGTGCCGCGGCTAGTTCCGCGTATTCCGCGATCTACACGTTCACCACGCCAGTGCCCTGCCCGGATTCCTTGGAGCCGAACAACAGCACAGGCGCAGCACCCTTGGTCACGCTTCCTGCGACGATCAATGCACTGATCGCTTCGGGTAGCGATGCGGACTACTACCGCTTCACGCTCACGGCAACGAGCGCGGTGAACATCTACTTGAGCAATGTGGCTGCGGACTACGACCTGCGCTTGCTGAACAGCAGCGGAACACAGATCGCTATCTCAGGGAATAGTGGAACCAGTTCCGAGTACATCAACTATCCGAACGCTGCAGCGGGAACGTACTATGTGCATGTGTACGGGTACAGTGGGGCGTTCAACGCTTCGCAATGCTACTACCTCAGCATCTCCGCTTACGTGGCCTGCGCAGTGCCGCAAGGGGTGCAGGTATCCGGCATCACCTACAATTCCGCTGGCGTGTCGTGGGTGGCACAGCAAGGGGTCAGTGCGTATGACCTCCGTTGGAAACCGACCAGCAGCGGAACCTGGACGGACATCCTTGGCCTCGCGACCAATTCGTACAACCTCGCAGGCTTGAGCCCGCTGACGAGCTACGATGTGCAGGTGCGTGCTGCGTGCCAGGGTGGGACGCAAGGAGGTGTTTCCGATTACACGCCGACCACCACATTCACCACGTTGGAAGCGCCGTGTGATGTGGTGCCGCGGACCGTGCTCGCCGCGCGCTTGTATCTGGATGGTGCCTATCGGTCGGCCAACGGCCTTATGGTCGACAGTCTTCGGATGTTGAACCAGATCCCACTAACCGAACCCTACACGGCCATGGGTCGAGTGATCAGTGGTCCTACGACGACCACGGCGATCGTCCTCGGTGCCACCGGTTACAACGCTCCGGTGGATTGGGTCCTGGTGGAACTGCGTTCGAATGGATCACCCTATACCATTCTTGAAGCACGGGTAGGCCTGGTGCAGCGTGATGGTGATGTCGTCGCTCCCGATGGCGTTTCTCCGCTCGGTTTCTGTGAGGATCCCGGAACGTATCGGATCGCGGTGAGGCATCGGAATCACTTGGGTTGTATGACGGCGAACGGATTCGCACTGAGCGGGACCGCCACTTCCGTGGATCTCACGAGCAGCGGTACTTCGACCTACGGAACCAACGCTCGCCGTACAGTGGGTGCAGTGCGAACGCTTTGGAGTGGCAATGTGATACCCGACGCGGAGTTGAAATACACAGGCGGGACCAATGACCGCGACCCCATTCTCCAAGCCATTGGTGGAAGCGTGCCTACCAACGTGGTACTAGGCAACTACGGAGCGAGTGACGTCAACATGGATGGCCGGATCAAGTATATGGGACAGGACAATGATCGCGATCCGATCCTGACCAACATCGGTGGCAGCGTGCCCACGAATACGATCCTCGAACAACTACCCTAAGCATCGTCCGGAACAGGCCGATCAAGCCAATGGATCGGCCAAGAGGAGTTCGGGGTATTCATAGATTTCACTGGCGCCGTCGGCGTTCCCCGTTCCTTCCTTGCCAAGCAATGGGCGGACCGAACGCGCGGTCATCGCATCGGCCGGGTAGGGTTTGATCAATGCCTTGATCGCATCCTCGTCCGATGTGTTTTGGATCGGTGCCAACCATTTCTCCTCATCCGCTTCGGTGAGGATCACCGGCATGCGCGGCCCATCGGCCTTCGGGTTGTTGTGGATCCGCTTCATCAATTCATTCCCATCGGTGGTCACGATGCTGAAGGTGTGCTTGCGCTCGCCGCTCTCTTTGTCCTTCCACTCCTCCCACAATCCAGCCAACGCGAACTGTGGGCGGTCCTTCAGGTGAATGAAGTACGGGTAGGTCTTCTTCCCGAAGTGGTGGTGCTCATAGAATCCTTCCACGAAGACGATGCAGCGTTTCTTCTGCGCTGAGTTGCGGAAGGCGGGCTTCTCAAAGATGCTTTCCCCACGCGCGTTCAGTGTTTGGTTCCACATCTGCTTGCCTTGCGCATCATCCTTCACCCATGCCGGGATCAAACCCCAAAGGGCAAGTTGCGGCTCTCGCGGCTCGGCATCGGTGTACACGACCAGCTTCGGATGCGTGAACCCATTGCCATAGTGCAGGTCGAATTCCGGGAAGGGATCCAGCAGCTTCGCCAGCTTCTCCGCAGCTTCCTTGTTCCCTCGGCTCTTTGCGATCCGAAGGGACATCTCTGTACGCGCTTTCACTCCGTAACACATTCCTGCTCGTTCTCCCGCACAATGTAAAGTCGTGCCGTTGCTTTGCGTGTTCCTGATGAAAGCCACGCACCGTTACCTGCTTGTCATCAAACCTTCTCCGGAAGTGTCAGCTGCGGTATCGGCTCTGCGCGAGCGGCTGTTCGCGCGGATCGGATCATTCGGCGGTCTGAAGGTGATCCCGCACATCACGCTCTTCTTCGCGGATCTCGACCTGGAAGCTGCAGAGCCGATCATGGACGCGATCGACTCGGGGATCACCGGTCAACAAACATTCGACTTGCGATACAAGGGCATCACGCACTTTCCGGACAAGCACACGATCTACATCGATCCATTGGAGAAGGAGGCCATCGCAGCGATGCGCGGTCCCATCATTCAGGCCTTGAATGATCAAAGCGCCCTTCGAGATCATATCCGGGAAACGGATCATCCCCACCTCTCCATTGCGGCTGGATTGAAACCGGCTCAATTCGATGAGGCATGGTCGACCCTTGCGCCGCATGACTTCAGTGCTGCACACCGCGTGGGTGAAGTGTTGCTCCTTCGTAGGGAGCTTTCATCTGGCGCTGCGTATGTTGAACTTCGGTCGTTCGCCGGGTGATCGCCGGGTGATCGCCGTTGCATCCGCGCTACGGGTTGAACCCGACGTGGGTTGGGTCCCCATCGGGCAACTGTTCTGCCTGCATCAGTGTCCTATTCCACGTTGGTTGGTTGGAAGTCGATCCGCTTCCGGGCTGTACCGTTCAACCATGATCCTACCTTGCCATCGTTCAATCATGCTCATGAAAACATCATTACCCTTCGTCCTCGGTCTCACTCTTCTCTGCTCGGATTCGTTCGGTCAGGGCACATGCGATTCCGCGTTGCCGATCAGTGCCGGGATCTACACAGTGCCCGCTCTCACAGGTACGGCCCCGACGCTGTTCTGCGTGGGTGGTGGTGCACCGGCCGCAGGCGCGTGGTACCAGTACACTCCGGTGCAGGACACCACGGTGAACCTCACCACCGATGTTCTTGGCTATCCGAATGTGGACACGCGTTTCCATGTGTACAGCGGGGTTTGCGATGCGTTGGTGTGTGTTTCGGGGGATGATGACTCCGGTCCGAACTATTCCTCGGTCGCCACTTTCAATGTTTCCGGAGGAGTCACCTACACGATCGCTTTCGACAGCTATTGGACGCCCAGTGGTTTCACGTTCCAATTGACGGAGTTGGATCAGCCCGGCCCACCCACGGGAATGGTCTCCTTCACCCCCACACCGATACCGGGGATGAGCGGGATCATGGGTTTCGTGGACATGAACAATGATGGTCGGGATGATGCCATTGCTCCGGGCCAGAACCTCTTCAATATCGCCTACCAACAAGTGGCACCAGGGTTCACTATGACGACCTACCCGACCACACCTGCGGACAACACCGCATCTTGGAGCTTCGCCATCGGCGATTGGGACAGCAATGGGTACCGCGACCTGCTCTATGGTGGCGGCAGCGGTGCCACTTTCATGAAAGCGAATGGCGATGGAACCGCATACACGGAGATCAGCTTTCCGCAATACATCTTCTGCCAACGAACCAATTTCGTGGATGTGAACAACGACGGTCATCTGGATGCCTTCAGCTGCCATGATGTCGATGCGAACGTGGCTTTCATCAACGACGGTAACGGCAACCTCGTCTTCACCCAAGGAGGTTATGGCACCACCTGCGGGAACTACGGTTCCATCTGGACGGACTATGACAACGACGGCCTCGTGGACCTCTTCATAGCGAAGTGCGGTTGCGATCCCGTGGATCTGCTCATGCACAACAACGACAACGGTTCGTTCCTGAACGTCGCGCCGGCTTTGGGCCTCGCTGATAGTCACCAGAGCTGGAGCAGCGCTTGGGGCGATTTCGATAACGATGGCGACATGGATGTGCTCATCGGCGCGAGCTCCAGTGGTTACCACAAGCTCATGCGCAACAACGGCGATGGCACTTTTACGAACGTGACCGCGGGATCCGGCATGGACACCTTCGGCGGCCAAAGCATCGAATGGACCACGCACGACTTCAACAACGATGGTTGGCTGGACATCCTAGGTGGTGGTGCCATGCACTATAACAACGGGAACATGACCTTCAGCCACGATGCCACGGCGCCGGCCAACCACGCTATCGGCGACATGAACAACGATGGCTTCCTGGATATCGGAACATCCGCCACCTATTACCGCAACAACGGGAACAGCAACAACTGGATCCGGATCAACCCGCAGGGCATCACTGCCAATAGGGATGCGATCGGCGCGCGTGTGGAGGTGACCAGCGATCTCGGTACGCAGATCCGTGATATCCGCAGCGGCGATGGCTTCCGTTACATGAGCTTCATCGGTGCGCACTTCGGTCTTGGTTCGGATGAGACCGTGCAACAAGTCGTGGTGAAGTGGCCCGATGGAACACAGGACGTGATCGAGAACCCCGCGATCAACACGGTGCATAGTTTGATCCAAGGTGTATCCACTGGCGTTGCCGTTCAAACCGAAGTAGGCCTCACCATCGCCCCGAATCCGGTTTCCGATGTGCTCATGATCAATGGCGTTCCACAGAATACTTCCGCGCAGGTGATCGACGCTACAGGAAAGCTGGTGATGCAAGAGCGTACCCAGGGTGGTCGGTTGCACGTGGGTGCATTGCCCGCAGGTGTTTACCAATTGATCCTCACCGATCAGGAGGGAGTGCATCACGCACGCTTCACCAAACAATAGGTGGATGGCACACGATCCGTTCCTGGAACAACGGCTCGCAGACGCATTGGCGGGCCTGGGAACCAAGGCCGAACCGAAGAAGATGTTCGGTGGTGTGGCCTTTATGATCCGCGGCAACATGGCCGTGGGGATCACCAACAAGAGCCTGTATATGGTCCGTTTCGCTGCGGCCCGCCATGCGGAGATCATGAAATGGCCCGGTGCGTTGCCGATGACCTATGGCAAAGGCGACATGAAAGGCTTCCTCTTCGTGGATCCGGATGTGGTATCCGATCGACGGTCCTTGGACAAATGGGTGAAGCTTGCGCTGGAACATGTGGCCACCTTGCCGACCAAAGCGTTGAAGAAGACAGCAACCAAGAAGGCCGCAGCGAAAGCCCCTGCAAAGGCTGCGAAGAAGACGGCGGCACGAAAGGTGAAAGGCTGATCTTTGGTCACTACGATCATACCACTGAACATGAAGAAATCCCTACTCCTCGCTCCATTGGCATTCGCGTTGAACGCTTCCGCACAGGTCGTGATCAATGAAGTGGACTACGATCAGGTGGGAACGGATAACCAGGAATACCTGGAGATCAAGAACGTCGGTACCATCGATTTTCCATTGCAGTTCCTCACTGTGGAGATGTACAACGGTTCAACCGGGACCGGTGTGATGTACAGGACTTTTTCCGATCCCGCGTGGCCGGATCTCGGCCCTGGGCAGTATTTCGTGATCTGCACGAACGCAGGCGCCACCGCAGGTTGCAACGCGGTGGTTACTCCGGCAACCAACCTGATCCAGAACGGACCGTCCGATGCGATCGTCCTTGTTCTGACCGAGAACCCGACACCACTCATCATCGACATGGTCAGCTACGGTGGATCCCTTACCAACTATGCCGAGGGAACCGGCACCACCGCGGTTGATGTGAATAGCAATGGTGGTATCAGCATCGGCCGTTGGCCCGATGGTGCGGATACGCAGAACAACAACGCCGACTTCCGGTTGATGTGCACCACACCAGGCGCCACCAACGTCATCGATCCGGTGGCCTGCGACCTTAGCACGGGAGTTCTGGATATCGCCCGTGTTGGAGCGACGTTCACGGCACTTCTAGCTCCGGGTGGCGAACACATCATGGTCTTCGATCCGGATCGCGCTGGTGAGCGTCCGACCTTCGATGTCTTCACCGTGGATGGCTCCTTGGTAGCCAGTTCGGGTGTCGCGGCATCGTCCACAGGATCGTGGACCTTCCCCGTGAGCGCCCACCACGGCAGCATGTTGCTGATCAGGCTCACCACACCCACGCGTCAGGAAACGCGCAGGGTGATCGTGCCCTGAACGGCCTCCGAAAGGTCCGATCAACATCACTTGGTTGGTGATCCGCGCAGAGGATCCACCGTGCGCATTCCTGCTCTCCGGATCTTGGCGCCATGACAGCGGCGGTGTTCGAGGCGCGATACCACAGGATCCTACGATCCAGAGAGCAGGGATATGAGGAATTGTCCGATTTCCTTGGTCGGCACGCCGATATCGGGCCACTGGTCCGGTCTGGTCTGCTCTATCGCCGGGAGGAGAACTCGGAATTCCAGCGTTACCACGGGTATGTGCCGACCCCAGCCGCCGAGGACCGCTTGCTCTACATCCAGGAAAAGGAATTGATCCTGGTGAAACCCGGGCAGAGCGCAGCCTTGATCTCCGCGTTGAAGAAGGATCCTTCACCGAAGTCGGCCTTCAAACCGACGTTCGCCGAACCGACACTGGAGCAATTCGCCGCGTGGCGCAGCGCTCGGGATCAGGCAGGTCGTGATGTATGGCGCACACAGCGGTGCGAGCATTGGCACCAAGCACTGCTATCAGGATTCATGGACATCCGTTCCTTCACCAAACGGACGGGGATCGGGGAAGGCGGCTTGCTTCGACTTGAATTATGCAAGCCCCGGATGGACCGTGCGCACGAACAAGCGCTGTCCATGGAACCGACCAAGGAAGGCGCGCAATACCTCACGGTACTGGATCCGTGGGAACTGTTGCTGATCAAGCCCGGGATGGAGCTTCCGCTCTATGAGCGCTGCGAGCCCGAACAGGCTGCATACTGGATCGGCCTTCCGTAGGCCATCTCGATCCTTTCACGTTGTGATCTAGTCCTTCTTTTTGAAGGCCCCGTTCTGCCACGCCTGCAGGAACTGCGCCCAGGCGATCGGGTTGAACAGGTTGATGGAAGGAGTGCCTCCGCTGTAGTACAAGCGGGTGCGGTCCAAGGCCATCTGGTACTGGAAGCTCTGGTACGCATCCGGCGGAAGGCTCTCCATGCGCTGCACCATTTCCGCGGGGGAGAGGTTCTTCATCGTGAGCTGGTAATCATCGGCCGGCAAGCGCAGGGCGAGGAAGGCTTCCCGGAACTGCTCCCGCGATGGCCACGGATACACCGATAACTCGCGTAGCTGTACAGTGTCGCGGCCCATGACATGGATCATGGAGTATTTGTTCTCCGGCAGTCCCGTTGGGATCACGTATTGCGCGCGCATGAAGCCCACCGCGCTGAAAATGAGCGTGTCACCTTCCTGGGCCACGAAGCTGAAATAGCCATAGACATCACTCATGGTGCCCCGGTAGGTATTGCGCACCAGGATATTGGTGAAAGGCACTGGGGCCAGGCTATCCGTGACGACCACACCGCTGAACTGGACCAACGCAGGTTGAACGGGCTGGGCCACGGCCGAGGTGAGGGCGACGAGGAGAAGTGCGGAGAGAAGGGTGCGCATCAGGGGTTCAAAGGTAGTTGGACGAATTGCCGCGCTGGGCATGTACCGTGCCGCGAAGGCAGGTAGATTCGTGCGCCCAATCGCGAACACATGAGACCGATCCTTACCCTCGTCGCAGTATCCTGCGTCACTTTTCTTTCCGCACAGATCACCATCGGCCCGGCCGATATGCCTTCTGCTGGGGATACCGTTCGCTATTGGAACACCTCCGCGATAGGGATCGACCCCGCACCGACCGAAGCTGGATATGTCTGGGACATGGGCATGCTCACTCCTGACGTGGAAGCCGCGGATACCTGCATCAGTGTCAACTCCACGCCGTTCCTGTACCAGTTCTTCTTCAACAACATGATCCTATACCCGAACTGGGCCGCGAACTACGCGGTGCGCGGGCAGGAGTTCAACTTCCAGATGTTGACCCTGACCGATGTGTTCGATTATTTCAAGAAGGACGCGACCGGTTTCCGGAACGTCGGCTTCGGGGCCAACGTGAATGGTGTGCCCACCAGCGTGCGCCGTATGCCCGTGGATCACATCCATCATTTCCCCATGAACTACGACAACATGGACACCAGTTACAGCGAGTTCACCGTGGCGGTGCCCACGCTTTTCAGTTTCACGCAGCAGCAAACGCGCTTCAACCATGTGGATGGTTGGGGTACCCTGTACCTGCCTGCCGATACGTTCGAGGTGTTGCGCGTGCGGTCGGTCCTTCAGCGCAGTGATTCCGTGTACATCGAACAGTTCGGGCAAGGGTTCGCCTTCGATGAACCGGAGACCATCGAGTACAAGTGGATCGCCGTCGGTATGGACGAGCCGGTATTGCAGATCAACAGCACAGGCGGACAGGCCACCACAGCGCGCTTCTTCTACGACCCGAATGACATCATACTGAGCGTTCCCACAACGCAGGAGGTTGCGTTCAGCGCGCAGCCCAATCCGGCGCAACAAAGCGTGAGTTTCAGCATTCCCGTAATCACCTCCGGGGTCCTCGAGTTCCGGGATGCCACGGGACGCCTTGTGGGATCCATGCGTATTCCGAGCGGATCCACCACCGTGCGCCAGGATGTTTCCGGCTTCGCGGATGGGACGTATGTGGCCACGTTGATCAGCTCGAGCGGTTCCAGGTCGACCCGGATGATCATTCAACATTGATCACGGACACCACGCGCGAAGGATCGAAGCTCGCTTTGGTGCTGAACTGCCGCCCGTCAGGTTGGCAGGCCGTTCGTAACGGCACGCACTTCGATGGACCTGCGACTCGGCGACGCGGGATAACTTCGCCCGCGTTCAACAACCCACAACCATGAGAAAGTACCTCGGACTCTTCATGGCGCTCGGCGCCATCCTCCTCATCGCCTTTTGGATGATGGGCATGTATAACGGGATGAAGCGAGCGGAGATCAATGTCACCAAACAATGGGGGCAGGTTGAAGTCGCCTATCAGGCACGCGCCGATAAGAGCAAGAACCTGGTGGAGATCGTGAAGGGTGCGGCGGACTTTGAGAGCCAGACCTTGAAGGATGTGGTTGCTGCGCGTGCGAAGGCGATCTCGATCACCTTGACCGGCGACGACCTGACACCCGAGAAGATCAAGGCCTTCGAGGCCGCACAAGCGAACCTTGGTGGTGCGATCGGTCGGTTGCTCGTGGAGAATTACCCCACGTTGCAAGCCGTACAGAGCTTCCGCGATTTCCAAGCGCAGTACGAAGGCATGGAGAACCGGATCGCGCATGAGCGGCACAACTTCAACGAGGTGGTCGCGGACTATAACACGCGGATCCAGGTCGTGCCCGCCAGCCTCTTCGCGGGAATGTTCGGATTCCATCCCAAGGAGGGCTTCTCTTCCGATGCAGGCACGGAGAACGCCCCGGACATCTCCTTCAAGTGAGCGTTCCCGCAGCAGCGGACTTCCTGACCGGGGCTGAACGGAAAGCGGTCGCCGACGCGATCGGTGCTGCAGAACGCCGGACATCGGGGGAGATCCGTGTGCATCTGGAGGATCACATCGATGAGGAGATCCTGGAGCACGCTGCATTCATCTTCGGTGAACTGGGCATGCACCGCACGCGTGATCGCAACGGTGTGCTGATCTATGTGTGCGTCGCGGACAGGAAGGTCGCGGTGATCGGGGACAAAGGGATCAACGATGTGGTTCCGGCGGGCTTCTGGAATGACGTGATCGCTCGATCGGTCGCACATTTTGCTGCCGGTCGTCCCGGACAAGGACTCTGCGATGCCGTTACGATGGTAGGGGAGAAGTTGGTCCAATTCCATCCCTTGAAGTCCGATGATCGGAATGAGTTGAGCAACGAGGTGAGCATCGGCGGGCTATGAGAAAGGCATTCGCTCTTCTGGCATTTCTCTCCATAAGCTCATCTTGGGCCGCGAAGTTCGATTGCAACCTGGTGCCGCCCGCGGAGAACCGACAGACCCAACTTCTTTGGACCTACACGGAACTGCTTTCGTCCGCCGATGCGCAGCGGATCAATACACGCTTGGTGGAGTTCGCGCGGGAAACGAGCAATCGGATCCTGGTGATCGTGGTGGACACGTTGTGCGGCACCGAAGCGTCGGATCTCGCCTTCCGGATCGGTGATAGCTGGGGCATCGGGGACCAGAAGTTCGACAACGGTATCGTCTTCCTGATCAAACCCAACGGTGCTTCCAGCGAGCGAAAAGTGTTCATCGCCACCGGCTACGGACTGGAAGGCGCGATCCCGGACGCGACCGCGAAACAGATCATCGAGAACGAGGTGATCCCCAATTTCAAGGCCGGTGCATACGCGGAGGGCATCGATGCGGCGCTCACCATATTGATGGGTCTCGCCAAAGGCGAGTTCGATCAGAAGAGTTACGGCCAGAAGAAGTTCCCTTGGCCCATCCTGCTGTTCGTGATCTTCTTCATGGTGGTCATGTTCTTCTCGTGGCGTGGTCGAGTGCGCAAGTACGCGCGCACCAACAACGTCGATTTCTGGACCGCGATGTTCCTGCTCAGTCAGATGAACAGTCGCCGTGGTGGTGGCAGCTTCGGTGGCGGCTATCGCGGAGGCGGCGGCTTCAGTGGTGGCGGTGGTGGGTTCGGAGGCTTTGGGGGTGGCAGCTTCGGCGGTGGTGGCGCGGGTGGAAGTTGGTAACCCACCCGGTCCTAGAACTCGATCACCGTATTCCTCCGCTTCGACGGCTTCTTCGGGATCTTGTCCGCATCCGTGTTGCAGTAGTAGCGCATGATGAACTGCGCGTCCTTATCACCGAGTTCCGCGCTCTTCCGCCAATCCGGACAGGCCTTGTCCTTGTCCTCCATGTGGTAGTGGCAATCCCCGCGGTAGTAATAGGCCACTTTCAATTCGGCACCGCCGATCGCGATGGCCCGGGTGAAACTGGCGATCGCCCCTGGATAGTCCTGGTTCTCGAATTGTAACACGCCGAGGCTCATCCAAGCACCGGGTATATCCGGGTTCAAGGCAAGTGCCGCTTGGATGTCCTGGATGCCCGCTGCCTCTTTGTACTGCTCGCCGCGCACCACACCGCGCAGGAAGAGGCCATCCGCAAGAGTCGGCTTCAATTTGATCGCACGTTCCAGGCTGCGCAAGGCACCTTCGTTATTACGTCCCATGTAATCGGCGCAGGCACGGTTGTACCATGCGTCCGCGTCGTTCGGATCAAGGTCAATGGCGCGATCGCAGTCCTTCACGGCCTCTTTCAAATGGCCTTCGGTGATGTGAATAGCTGAGCGGCTCACGTACAAGCGCGCGTCGTCCGGATCCTGTTTCTCCGCCCTCGTGTAATCCAGCAGCGCACCGTGGGAATTCCGCATCCGTTGCTTGATATCCCCGCGCAATTTGTAGCCGCCACTCACCGTCGCATCACGCTGGATCGCGCTATCCGCATGCTGCAGTGCTTGGTCCAATGAATCGATCGCATAGGCCGTGCGTGCAGAAGCCAAATGCTCCTCGGCGGATCGTTGCGCGTTCAGGGCCAATGGAAGGAAAAGGCATCCCAGCAGGAAGTGTCGCGTTGTGCTCATGATCGTGGTCGGTAGCGAAGATCGTGCAAAGCCTGCATCCTTATGGCAGGGAATGTTCGCGTTCCAGCGTCCAGGCCTCTGTGGGTGCGGCGAACAGGGGTTTCACCACCGGCCAGACCTCACTGAAGATATCGCTGTTCCGGTAGGCCTCCAGATCATCCGGTTGTTCCCAGTGGCTGTATGTGAAGAATATGCGCGGGTCGGTGGTGTCGTGAAGCAACTCCAAGTGCATGCAACCGGGGAAAGCACGGATGCGCTCCTTCCAACCGATGAACAATTCCTGGAAGCGTTCCACATGCTCCGGAAGGAAGGTCATTTTCACAATGCGGACGACCATGGCCTGTACGGATCTGTTGGTGGCGGTCACGCTTTGCGCACCGGCTCTTCCATCGGGAGGTAGCCGAGCAGTTGCAGCATGCGTTCCGCGCTTTGCTGTTCAGCAAACACGGTGTCCACCAAGGTTCCGTCCGCAAGACGATCAATGAGCACGTGCTTCGGTTTCGGGATCAGGCAATGCTGGATCCCGCCGAAACCACCAAGCGTGTCCTGGTACGCACCGGTGTTGAAGTAGCCGATGTACTGCCGCTTCTCCTCGTTGTACTTCGGCAGGTAAATGGCGTTGATGTGCTGCTCGCTGTTGTAGTAGTCGTCGCTATCGCAGGTCATGCCACCGAGAAAGACGCGCTCGTATTCCTCGTCCCAGTTGTTCACCGGTAGCATGATGAATCGCTTGCTGATGGCCCAGGTATCCGGCAGGGTGGTCATGAAGCTGCCGTCGATCATGTTCCAGCGCTCCTTCTCGTTCTGCTTCTTCTGGTGAACGATGCTGAAGAATGTAGCGCCGCTATCACTCACGGTGAAACTCCCGAACTCGGAGAAGATGTTCGGCTCCTGCACCTTGTTCTCTTCGCATACATCCTTGATCCGCCCGATGATCTCGCCGATCATGTAGTCGGTATCGAAGCTGAAGTTGAGGCTGTTCTTGATCGGCAGCCCACCGCCGATGTCCAGCGTATCGAGGGTGCGGCACAGCTTCCACAGATCGCAGTACACGTTCACGCACTTGCTCAGTTCGTTCCAGTAGTACGCCGTGTCCGTGATCCCGGTGTTGATGAAGAAGTGCATCAGCTTCAAGCGGAATTTCTTCTGCTTGCTGATGTTCCTCATGTAGAAAGGGATGATGTCCTTGTACCCGATCCCCAAGCGGCTGGTGTAGAACTCGAACTTCGGCGCTTCCTCCGCCGCGATGCGGATCCCGATGTCGCAGGTGCCATCGATCACTTCATCCAACAGGTAGATCTCGCCCATATTGTCGATGATCGGCACCACCTTGAAGCCGCGATTTGCCAAGCGGCCGATGCCTTGGATGTACCGGTCGTCCTTGAAGCCGTTGCACAGGATGGTGCTGTCCTTGGTGATCCGCCCGCGCTCGATCAGCAGTTCGATCATCTCCAGGTCGTAAGCACTGCTGGTCTCCAGGTTCACGCCCTTGGCCAGCACCTTGTCGATCACGTAGTGGAAGTGATTGCTCTTGGTGCAATAGAAGTACTCATAGCTGCCGCTGTAATTGTGCGTCTCGAAAGCGGTCGCGAAGCACTTCCGTGCCAGTTCGATCTTCTCGCCGATCTTCGGGAGGTAACTGATCCGCAGCGGTGTGCCGTGTTTGCGCAACACGTCCATCAGTTGCAGGTCGTTCCATACCAGATTATCGCCATCGAGCTTGAATTCGTCCTTCGGAAAATCGAAGGTCTGCTCGATCAGATCGACGTAACGGGTCTTCATCCTTGGGAATGCAGTTGGCGGTATGCAGTAGGCAGTAAGCAGTAGGCAGTCCGCAGTAGGCAGTACGGATCCGTCGGCAAGGGGCCTTCAACTGCCGACTGCCTACTGCGGACTGCCAACTGTGTGCGTGTAGCTCCTTGCGCGTGGGCGATCGATCGCCAGGGGCCGGTGAGCACGCGCGCGGTCATCAGCGGAATGCGTGAACGGGGAATGCGTCAACAACGCCGACCAACAAGGCCGACCAGGTCTGATCGCAGATACCGATGATCCGTTTGCGGGACATGGTGCAAAGTAAAGGCGATGAACAACGCGATGGGTTGAAGATTTTCCACGACCTGTTGAATGCGTGGATGCGCGCATAAGAGGAAAGCCGCCCTTTGAGGAGCGGCTTTCTTCTGCAGTGGGCGCGAAGGCAAAGGCCCTCACGGAGGATGGGTTACGGCTGGATCACCAAGCGCTCGGTCCAGGTCTCATCGCCAGCGGTGATATTCACGAAGTACATGCCGTTCGCCAGATCACCGTTGAGTTCGAGCACCGTGTTGATGAAGCCATCGGCGACCGGGATCGTGCGTGCGGTCACGCGCTTGCCGAACACATCGTAGATGTCAACGCTAACGGTGTGAACGCCGTCGGTGATATTCTCAAGCGAGAGCATCAACTGGTCGCCACGGTTCGGGTTCGGGTACATGCGCAATCCGTCATTCGGCCCGGACCCACCCTCTCCGAGCAGGTTCTGGTTCCCTCCGTTGGCGCAGCCTCCGGTGTACACCTCGCAGACATCACCCCATGGGGTCAGGTCGTTGATCGGATCCGTGCCACCTCGGCACCATGTGAGGCCGTTATCGAAGCTCGCACGCACTTCCACCTGGTAGGTCCTGCAGCGCTGGAAGCCACTGCTCGTGAACAAGTGCGTCAGGTTGTTGGTGCTGTTGCGCACGATCACCACATTCTCCGACGGCAGGCGGAACCGGAACTGGTACTTGTTCGCCTGCACGTTCACGCAGTTGTTATTGTAGCGTGTGACCGGCATGCACACCACCCGGTTGGCTGCGGTGGAGCTGGTGCCTGCGGGTAAGGTGATGTTCTTGCCACAGCTATGGTTCGCGTTGCTCGGATCATTGATCAAACCGGCTGCACCGCACTGCCCCAACGTGTTATCGATCCGCATACGGCAAGCAGGCCCCCATTCGCGCCAAGTGCCCGGACTTATCTGTGTGCGAACTTTCACGTTGTACATCGTGCCCGCTACCAACGAGGGTAGGCTGGCCATGCTCACTTGGTTGGGTCCAGGGCCGTTCGGTGGGTAGAACAGGTTAAGGCCACCGTTGGGATCGAAGAACCAGAATTGGTACACATTGCCGGTGGTCCCGTTGGGTGTATCGTCCGCCGTGAGCCGATCCGAGCAGGGTGCATTCGCGCCACGACGCAGATCCATGCGATCGCAACTCTGGGTGATCAACCTGTCGTTGCCCATGGGCAGGCAGAAGCCTTGCAGTGGCCCGATGGAACTGCTTGATCCGGTGGTGAAGTTGTTCCGGTTGTCGATCAACCGCGGACCGTTAAGGACGCGCAGGAAATAGCCCCCGCCGATGAAACCATCGTTGGCATCATCGGTTACCACCAGGTAGAAGCAGCCGTCCGGTAGGCAAACGGGCAAGGTGTAATCCTGACTTGCCGGGTAGGGCCCGCCTCCGCTTTGCACAGGTGTATTGGTGCCTAGTTCGCGCAGTTCCCAACCCACGGTGCTGATCCCGTCGGTCTGGAAAACGAGTTGAAGGTCATTGGTGCAACCACCGATCGGCGTGCCGGCACAGACACAGTTCGAACCGATCAGATCGTTGGTGGTGTTCGGGTTGTTGTCATTGCAGCTTGTGCCCGGTTCCGGATTCCCGCAACCGCAGTTGCCAGGTGCGATCTTGTTGGGATCGTTGGGGCAGCCGTCGGTCGCATCGCAAGTGCCATCGCCGTCCGTGTCCTGGTATGTACCAGAGCAGATACAGCCAAAGCCGAGCACATCATTGATCGTGCAAGGTGTTCCATCATCGCAGGAGGATCCGAGCTGTCCCGGTGCCGTCGGACAGTTGTCCATGCTGTCGCATATTCCATCGCCATCGGAATCGGGCAAGGCAGAACCGACGCACGCACATTGTGCGTTGAGCATATCGTTGTTCGTGCAGGGGTTGTTATCATCACATGGCCCGCCCACCTGTCCGGGAATACCGGGGCAGCTGTCCACGGCATCGCAAAGGCCATCACCATCGCTATCGGGCGCTGGGTCATGCACGCATCCGAACAACGGATTGCACGAGTCGATGGTGCACGGGTCACCATCGTCGCAATTCAAAGGTGTGCCAGCAACGCAAATGCAATTCAGGTATACCTCCAGCCCGTTACAAGCGTTGCCATCAGAACACCATTCACCATCGGTGTGGTCCACATTGCCGCAACCGCAAGTGCCGGGCGCGATCTTGTTGGGGTCGTACGGACAGCCGTCGGTCGCATCGCAAGCGCCATCGCCATCGCTATCGGGTGAGGGGGTGCCGGATACGCAAACGCAATTCAAATAGGTGTCGTTCAACGTACATGCGTTGCCGTCGCTGCACGCGGATCCGTTGGCGTGATCCACATTGCCGCAACCGCAGATGCCGGGAACGATCTTGTTCGGATCGTTCGGGCAGCCATCCTGCGCATCGCAGGTGCCATCGAGGTCGGTGTCTTGAATAGTTCCAGCACAGACGCAGGTGGCGCTATACACATCATTGATCGTACACGCCTCGCCGTCATCGCAGCCCGAGCCCGGAACCGCGGATCCTCCCACCACGCCAAGGCAATCAGCGCTACAGCTTCCTTCCGCAACGCCACACCCGCACAAGCCCGGTGCGGTCTTGTTCGGGTCATTGGGGCATCCGTCCTCGCAATCGCGTGTGCCATCGCCATCGCTGTCCGCCACAGTTTGCGGAACGGATACCGACAACGAGAACGTGCCAGGGGCCGAATTGCCATAACCTTCCACCACAACGATGTACGTGGTGTTCGCGGTGACGGGCAGGGTCAGCGCCGATCGCAAATTCCCGAACGCGCAAGGACTGTCATCATTGAAGGCCAACTGGTTCGTGCCTGCTGCGTTCAGCACATGCAGGTAGGTATCGCTCAACGTGCCCGCAGCACAAGTCGACAAGGTCATCGTGCCGCTGGCGCAAGAACCGGTGCTGATACTATAGAACACATCGGGCGATGCCTGGGCATTGGTACCCGAATAGGTGCTGGTGTAGCATGGCATGTTGTTCCCGTTCACCGTAGCGCTGCCGGAGTTGAGGATGATGGGGATGGCTGTGGAATACGCGTCACCTGCCGGTTGGTTGATCGGCACGCTCGTGCAAACACATCCGATGATGGTGCCCGGGCTCAAGCACGAGCCACCACCGCAGACATCGCCGTTCTCACCGAACAAGTACGGACAACTATCCGTGCAGTCGGAGATGCCATCATTGTCCGAATCCAAGGGCGTGTGGGTAACGATACCGTTCGTGCAATCGTCCTGGGTGCATGGATCGCCGTCGTCGATCGTAAGCTGCGAGCAGGAGCAGCCATCCGTGTTCACGAATTCTCCGAAGGGAGTACCAGGGCATTGCTCCATACAGTCGATATAGAGGTCGTTATCAAGGTCCACCAGATTGGGGGCGCCTCCGGAGCAGACACAACTCGCATCCCATACTTCATCGATAGTGCACGCGTCGCCGTCATCGCATGGCATGCCGGGTTCGCAGGTGGCGTTCGGGAAGTAGCGATACAGGTCGTCCATGTAGTTGCCTTCGTTGAACCCGGTGCCCACGTATCCACTATCGCCGATGGCGAAGGCGATGGCCTTTTGGCGCGCGCCACCCAGGAAATCCGTCTGCCGTGCCCACATATCTGTTGCGGGATCGTAGCGCCAGAAGTCGGTCTCGTTCGTGTTGGAGAAACCACCGCCCGTTCCCACGTAGCCCTTGGAGCCGATGGCGAAACCAACGGCTTCGGTACGTTGATCCGCCGAAGCGGGCATGTCGGCTTTGGGTGTCCACCAGTGTGTTGCCGGGTCCAGTTCGAAGAGGTCCTTCTGCGGTCCTTGTGTGCCGAAGGGATAAGGGAACCCGCTCCCCATGCCCACGTAGCCTTTGCCATTGATCGCGAATGCGATGGCACCGATGCGGTTGCCTGGCAGGAATTCCGAATCGAATGCCCATTGGTCAAGGACCGGGTCGTACGACCAGATGTCGTGCTTGTAGGCTGTGCCGTCTTCACTGGTGCTGACGTATTCGCCATAACCCAATCCAACGTAGCCTTTCCCTACTACCGCGAATCCAACGCCGAAGCCGCGAGCAATGTGCGCCTCACCGTTGCCAAAGTCGGCCATGGGGGACCATGTGTTGTTGGAGGGGTCGTAGCGTTGAAGGTCAACCAAGAAGGAGGTCCCGCCTCCGTAGCCTGTGGTCACATAACCGAAGTCGCCGATGGTAAAGGCGACCGCGCCTGTTCGCCCTCCACCGGGAACGTTGGCCATTTGGGACCATGTATTGTTCACCGCATCGAACTGCCACAGGTCATTTAGGTAACCGGAAGCGTTCTCACCCGTACCCACGTACCCGAAGTCGCCGATGGAAAAGCTCACTGCATCGGCACGGCCCACGCCGAAACCTGACTTCGGTTTCCAGTCGTTGTCGAACTGATCGCACGTACCGTCGCCATCGTTGTCCGGAAGAGGTGAAGCCCCGACGCATAGGCAATCGATGATGGTCCCACCCGTGGTACACGGATCGCCATTATTACAAGGTGCGCCGGGCGTTGCAGGACCATTGAGGATCCCGTTGCAATCGAGCATCTGGTTGGGCGTGTAGCGCAATACCTCATCGAGGAAAACGCCACCGCTAGTAGTGTAGGCGGTTAGCCCACCAACGAGGTAGCCGGAAGCGCCGATGGCGAAACTCGCCGCACCGAAACGACCGATGGGCGAATAATTGGCGCGTTGCGCCCATTGGTCCAAGGACGTATTGTACTCCCAGGTGTCATTGAGGAAGGTGTTGGGGTTCGTGCCACCGCAGATATATCCTGCCTGGCCGATGGCGAAGGCACCAGCACCAGTGCGCCCAGCACCTGGGCAGGTTGCCTTCTGGTTCCAATGCACCGGGGTGGTGGGGTCGAATTGGAAGAGGTTTGCGCCGTATGCGCTCCCCGATCCTGGCAATGAGCCCATGGCGACATACGCTTTATTCCCAACGGTGAAACTGCTGGCGTAAGCCAATCCGATACTCGGCGAGTTGACAGGGTTGAACGAGATGTCATAGATCCAATTCTCCGTTGTGGGATCGAATTGCCAGAAGCCCCACTGGATCCCATTGTCCTGGGTGCTGATGCCCCCACCGGCGTATCCATACCCAGCCACGGCAAAGGCGACACCACCAACGATATAGTTCCCCGGCCATGTTGCGACCGCATGCCACTGGTTCGCGATCGGATCGTAGGCTTGGAAGTCGTTCGTGAGCGACGCGCTGGTGAAAAGGGGGCCGTCCGCTATCCTACCCGTGCCGGCATAGCCCATGTTCCCGATGGAGAAGGCCATCGCGTATTGGCGACCTGGCCCGGGCATATCCTGTACCTGGGTCCAGCTTTCATTGCCGGGGTCGAACTGCCACATGTCGTTGTGGTAGGTGCCATTGTAGCCAGTGCCCACATAGCCGAAGCCATTGATGGTGAAGGCCAGCATGCCCACGCGTCCACCACCGGAAAAGGGATCCAGGATGGTCCAATCGGTATCGTACAGATCACAGATGCCATCGCCGTCGGAGTCTGGCAACGAGGTGCCGCCGCCGCATACACAGCTGGTGATGAACTCGCCTATTGTGCAAGGGTTGTTGTCATCGCAAGGTCCGCCTTCCAGGCCCGCCAGCAATGGGCAGCTATCGCAACCGTCGGGGTGTCCATCGCCATCGGCATCCTGATTGTCCGGGAACCCGGGACAGAGATCACGTGCATCGCACACTCCATCACCGTCACTGTCGCTACCCGGTATGGTAATTCCCACGCAAGCACAGTTCGCGTTGAGCGCGTCACCGTCGGTGCATGGGTCGCCATCGCTGCATGCCCCACCGGGGATGCACAGCAAGCCCGAATCCCATTCCCAGAAACTGTTGCTGCGCGAGCCGAACTCGTCGTAGCCTGTGCCGATATAGCCCTTGGCGCCGATGGCGAAACCGACCGCCGCTCCACGCGGACCGCCACCATAGACCTGCTTCGGCGTCCAAGTGTCCGCAACGGGATCGTACTCTTTGAAATCGTCGTGCGCCAGGAAACCATAGCCACCGGTTCCAACATATCCCTTGTCTCCAATGGAGAATGCCACGCCTTTTTCGAAGATCGCTCCAACGTCAGCCCGTGGTGTCCATTGCTCCGTAGCCGGGTCGAACTCCCAGAAGTCGGCGAAGGATGTGGTGTGATCCAGATCGGTTTCCAGAACTCCGGAGAAGCTGGAACCAGCCCCGATGTAGCCTTTGTTGCCAATGGAGAAGCCCACGGCATAGCGTCGCGCACCACCGGGGCAGGGATTGAGGAAAGTCCAGGTATCCGTGGCCTGATGATATACGAGCAGATCGCCCATATCTCCGCCGGTGACGGTAGAGACCCCCATGGTGATGTAGGCATTGCTTCCTATGGCGAAGGCGGTCGCCTTCTGCCTGGGCTCGCCGGGCATGCTCGTCTTTTCCGTCCAGGCGTTCGTCGCGGGGTCGTATTCCCATAGATCACTGAGCGCATGGTTGGTCACCCCTTCATCGCACCCCGTGCTGATATAGCCCTTGTTCCCAATGGCGAAGCCCACCGCCCACATACGCGCCTGGCCGTCGAGGTCCGCTTTCTGGCTCCAGCTTCCGGTCTCCTGATCGAACTGCCAGAGATCCTTCAACGGATGATCGATGATGAAACCATCGTTACCGCTGCAGATGTATCCTTTGGTACCGATGGAGAAGGCTGCTGCTGCAGAGCGTGCGGTCCCTCCGAAATTCGTCTTCTGTGTCCAGGTGTTGGTGCTGTTCGGGTCGTATTCCCACACCTCATTCTGTGATTGCGGGTTTGAAAATGGACGACCCCCGAATACATATCCTCGGTTCGCCACGGATAGGCCAAGCGCATACACTTCAGCGGAACTACTGAACTCTGTCGCCGGAACCCAGGAATTCGTTCCCGGTCTGTATTCCCAAAAATCAGAATGGCCTGAACGCGGGACGTACAATTCTTCGAAATCCCCAAGGCCTACATAACCGTTCGGGCCAATGGAGAACCCTGTCGCTTGCAACCGAGAACCGCCTGGCACGTTCGCCTTTGGTACCCAGCCGTTGCTCAAGGGGTCGTACTCCCAAAAGTCATCCCTCGAATTGAATCCGTCATAACCTGTGCCCAAATAGCCCTTGGAACCGATGGAAAACCCGACCGCCCCACTGCGTCCTCCTCCGCCAACAGTTGCTTTCTGCGTCCACGTATCTGTTGTGGGATCGTACTCCCAGAAGTCATTGGAGTGCCCCCAAAAAGCGGAACTGTTATTGTCAGTGGACTTACCGGTTCCAATGTACCCCTTGGACCCAATGGAGAAGCCTATCGCATCCGATCGCACTCCACCTCCGAAATCAGCTTTCTGTGTCCAGTTGTTCGTTGCCGGATCATACTCCCAGAAATCGGCGAAAAACACGTTCTGGCCATTGCCATGCCCGGTTCCGATATATCCTTTGCTCCCGATGGAAAAACCAACGGCTTCCCCGCGCGGGGGACCACCGAAAGCAGCCTTCTGTTGCCATGTTCCCAGCGCGGTGTCGTATTCCCAAAAGTCGCCGCCAGCGGATTCCATTGTGCCGGTTCCGATGTAACATTTCGAACCAATGGAGAAGCCGGCCGAACTCAATAGAGATGTGCCAGGGAAATTGGTCCTTTGCGACCACGTGTTCGCAATTGATGACGACGCGATCGCCATCCCCGCCAGCAGGAGCAGTATGTGTTTGAAAGTTCGCATGGGTAGGTGGTTTTCAGCGTAAGAGTCCGAGGGTCTTCAGTTCGTCTTGCGTCACGGTGGGCGGCATCTCACCCTTCTTGATCTTCTCGATCACGAAGGCAGCGAGCTTTTCCGCATCGGCTTTCGTGGCGCAACCGCTGTTGCCGGGTCTTCCCGGCAAATTGGTCTGGTGTACGAAGAGCTTGCCGTCGCTCAGGATGTCGTAGCCGTAGGTGCCGTTGGGTGCATCGATGATGTGGGAGGTGAGCACCGCGCCTTTGTGTTCGTCTGCAGCGGGGAAGGAGGTGGTGCTCGTTTCCGCGGACGCGGGTTGCGCTTCCACAGGGTGCGCCAGTTGCGCGTTCGCCGGCACCAGCAGCGCTGCGAAGGCAAGCGGAAGAAGAATGCGAAGAGCGTTGTTCATGGCCGGTGGTCCTGGTCGAATGCTTATCGACCGCAAGGCTATCGGCCGTGGCCTAGCGCATCAACCGCATGATAGTGGGGGTGGGGGAAGAACGCCGAAATTCGTTCGGCAGATGAGGCGCGGGATGGAATTCACTTTTCGAGGCCCTGTATTCGCCTTCCCCATACGTGAAGATCAAAGATCCCGGTTTTATATTTCACCCATGATCCAGCGCGATGAACTCGTCCACCGCATTCGACAGGGCTTGCGGAACAACCCTGTGGTGATGCTGGTGGGACCGCGCCAATCGGGCAAGACCACTCTGGCCCGACAGGTCCTCCCGGGTGATGCGCCGAACTATTTCGACATGGAGGATCCGGTGGTCGCGGGGCTACTTGCCCAACCCATGACCACGCTCAAGGGTTTGCGCGGCACGGTGGTGATCGATGAGGCACAGCGTGAGCCGGGCTTGTTCCCTGTATTGCGTGTGCTGGCCGATCGTCCGGGCAAACCTGCGAGGTTCCTCGTACTCGGAAGTGCTTCGCCTGAACTGGTACGCCAAGCCTCGGAGTCGCTGGCAGGCCGCGTGGACATCATCGAAGTGCGCGGCTTCACCACCCATGAACTGCCCGACCGGACCAACGCGCTTTGGTTGCGCGGGGCTTTTCCTCGCTCCGTGCTCGCTCGCTCCGAAGCGGAAAGCATGAAATGGCGCAGGAACTTCATGCGCACCTTTCTCGAAAGGGATCTAGGCGTGCTGGGCTTCAACCTGTCGCCCAAAGCCATGGGCCGCTTCTGGTCCATGCTGGCGCACTACCATGGCCAGATCTGGAACGCTTCGGAGATCGCGTCATCGCTGGGTGTTTCGCCCCCTACCGCGAAGGCTTATCTCGATGTACTGGAGCAGACCTTCATGGTCCGTCGGCTCCTGCCATGGTACCAGAATTCGGGCAAGCGCATTGTGAAAAGCCCGAAGGTGTACCTCCGGGATAGTGGGATCCTTCACGCGCTGTTCGGTGTAGGCAGCATGCGCGAACTGCTGGTTCACCCCAAGCTCGGTGCTTCGTGGGAAGGCTTCGTGATCGAGGAAGTGCTTTCGGCCGTTGAACCGCATGACGCGTATTTCTATAATGTCCATAGCGGTGCGGAGCTCGATCTGTTGTTCACCCGCCAAGGCAAGCGCATCGGTATCGAAGTGAAACGACAGGATGCTCCGCGCATGACCAGGAGCATGCACGTTGCGCTTGCCGATCTCGACCTTCACAAACTCTTCGTCGTGTATCCCGGTTTCCGCCGTTACACGCTGGACAAGAAGGTGGAGTGCATCCCGTTCGCGGAGATCGGCTCGATCTGATCACAGTCCCACCCGTGGCGGATCTCCACTCCATGCGTACGGAGCCGGGCTTGAATGATCCATCTGCGGTTCACCGCTCGAACACCTTGTTCAAGGCATCGGTGCGGCTCTGCACTTGCAGCTTGGTGTAGATGTCGCGGATGTAACCGCGGATCGTATCGATCTTCAGCTCCATTCGGTCGGCGATCTCCTTGTAGCGGTAGCCGCTGGCGAGGTGGTCGAGCACTTCGCGTTCGCGCTTGGTCATGCTTTCCAGCAGTGCCTGGTTGTTCTTCTTGCGCGGCATGTGCTCCACCACCATGCGCGCGATGTGCATGGACATGGGGGAGCCACCGCCATGGATCTCGTGGATCGCACGCACCACCTGCTCCGGCGGCGCCGATTTGAGCAAGTATCCCGTGGCACCGCAACAAAGCGCATTGAAGACATGCTCATTGTCCTCCAGCACGGTGCTCATGAGGTATTGCACTTGCGGCCGTTTCGGTTTGCACGCGGCAATGCACTCCACACCGTTGATGCCCGGAAGGTTGATGTCCATCAGTACCACATCCAGGTCCTCAAGCCCGTTGTGCCGTGCGATGAATTCTTCGGAGCTGCCGTAGCTGCCCATCCACTTCAGGTCGCCCTCGCTGTTGATCACACGCTCCAGCGATCCGCGGATCACAGGGTCATCTTCAACAATGGCGACACGTATGGGCATCTCGTGCGCGTGAACAGGTGCGCGAAGGCACAAAGCTATCGGGCGGCCAACGCTAATCAACCCGCATGATAGTGGGTGCGGGCAACGGCACCCTCAAGGTGAGACGCGTGCCGGTCGCATCGCTCATCACGTGCAACGTGCCACCCATGGCATCGCTGCGCTTGCGCAGGTTGCCCTGCCCATAGCCACGCGAGCCGTTCGCCTGATCGAAGCCATGGCCATCGTCCTCCACGTCCATCAGTAATTCGAGCACACCGATGTGGAGCTTCACGGTGATGGTCCGAGCATCGGCATGCTTCAGTGCGTTGCTCACCGTTTCCTTCAGGATCATCACTGTGTTGCGCTTCACATCCGGCGGAATGTCACGGCGCTCCATGCCGGGTTCAATAGTGAGTTCGGTGCGCAGGTCAATGGTGAGCTCCTCGAATTGGCGGCCCAGCAGATCACGCACGTAGGCGATGAAATGTTCCGCGTGATCGTTCTTCGGATCAACGGTCCATACGATCTCGCTCAATTGGCCGATGAGTTCGGTGCTCGCCGATGCGATGTGATCGGCCAGTTTGTCCCGCTCCTTCGCCTCAGCGCCCTCCTTGTTCAATTCGCGCGAGAGCATGGTGATGCGCGTGAGCCCGCTTCCGAGGTCGTCGTGGATGTCCCGTGCGATGCGTGTGCGCACCTCGCTGACCTCGCGTTCACGTTCGTAGGCCGCGATGCGTTGGCGATACCGGAGCAGGAATACATAACGCGCGATGGCATAGATGATCGCACCGATGGATATAACGGCCAGCAGCTTGAACCACCAGGTCTGCCAGAACGCTGGCACAATGGTGAACGCGATGCGAGCGCTTTGGGCCGCTGAGTTGCTTCCAGCTACGCGAACGTGGAAGACGTACCCGCCCGGTGCGAGGCTCATGTAGCTCACCGCACGTTCGTACGCGTTGGCCACCCAGGTCCTATCGTGGCCTTCCAGCATCACCTCGTAGCGAACGGCATCGGCGTGGCGCAGGGCGATCGGCGCGTATGAAATGGTAATGGAATTCCGGTCGTGGGGCAGTGCGAACGGAACCTGTTCGAGGAGGCCGTTCGCTGTGAAAGAGCGGATGTACACGCCGTTCACTTCCGACGTCCGGGCGAAGGTGGTGGTATTGAAATGCGCACACAGCGAATTCCACGCGAGCATGTACCCGTCCTGATCGGGAATGATCGAAGCGATGCTCGACAGGCCCAATCCATCGATGGCCGAGATGTGCCGGAAGGAGTGGTCGGTGGTGTTGAAGAGCACCAACCCATCGTTGGTGGCGATCCAGATGTTGCCCGACGCATCGCGTGCCGCATCATTGTATCCGCCCGCATCATCCGGTTCGTCATGATGAACGGTAACGAACCGGATGGAATCACCCTCGTAACGGAGCTCAACAATGCCATCGTTCCGGGTCACCGCATGGAGCACACCATCGGGATCGACGACGAGTGCGGAAACGTTCACCAGTTCCTTGTGCTGCGGACCGTACCCGGTCAGTTCGGCGAGCCGCATCGTCCGTGTATCCACTACACCGACACCGGTTCCTTCAAACGTGACAGCGATGTGATCCTGGTCCATGGAGTTGACCGAACGCCAGGCTCGGAGTGATGCCGTGTCGTGGGCGCTGGTATGCAGTTCCACCAATTCGGCCCCTTCACCGCCCGGTCGATAGCGCAGCAAGCTTGGACCGTTGAAAGCCATCCACACCGAACCATCAGCGCACTCCGTCATCGAAAAAATACTTGGAACGAGGCCGTTCAGTCCGGCCACGTGGAACAATTCGCGCTTGAAGGAGCGCGTAGCGGGGGCGTAGATGTACAGACCGCGGGTGGTGCCGATGAATACCCGATGATCGCGGGTTTGAAGGATGGAGATCGGTTCGGTCCGGGCCGCATCGGCGTTCGGCAAGGGCAGCGAATCCAGCACTTCACCTGAAGGCCCGAGTTTGAAGAGCATCCGGTTCGCGTATTCGCGTGCGCCCCAATAGCCGGGGTGGTCGTTCGCGGTACACATGCTCTGGGCTGGGGGCTTCCACAGTTGGAGATCCTTCGATCGTATCGGCAGATCGAAGATTCCGGTCACCGAGCCGACGAGGATGTGGTCATCAGCATCCTTCACGAGCACCATCGCGTTCGCATCGAACACACCGCTCTTCCATTCGAAGGTGCCGAAGGTTTTGCTGAAGGAGCCTGATCCCTTGTCGAACCAGTGCAAGCCCTTATCGATCCCCACAAGGATGCGACCATCGCGCTGTGGAAGCAACGACCACACGATGTTGGTGAGGTTCACGGGCCCGCCCTGGGAGACCATATAGTTCTCGAACGAACCGGTGCGCTTGTCGAAACGCACCAGTCCCAGGCCCCACGCTCCGATCCATAGAATGTCCCGATCGTTTGGATCCTGAGTCACGCGTTGCAGCAAGGCACCTTCGAGCAGCGTGTGGCCGGAGGAGGAGTAGGTGTAGCGTTTTGTTCGGCCGGTCGTGGGATCGAAGCGGTACAGAGATAGCCAGCCGACCGACCAGATCATCCCATCCACATCGCAGGTGGTGCCAAGAACGTTCGCGGTGGTTTCCTCCGCAGGCATCGCGTTACGCAATTGCCGCACTTCGCGGAACATATCCGCGGCCTTGTCATACCTCGCCAAGCCGTTCACAACGCAAGTGGCCCAAACGCCGCCATGCGTGTCAAGCGCAAGGTCAACGGCCTCGTATGCGGAAACGCGTTGACCGTTCGCGAACAGATCCTTCCGTTCAAAACGTGGCTTCACCATCGCTTCGCCCAAGTGCGGGTCGAATAGTGCGATGCCACCGAAACAAGAGACCCACATGTGCCCCTCGCCGTCGATCACCAGGTCCTGCACATGGTTGCCGGGAAGGCTCGTGCTGTCGCTCGGGATGTTGTGGTACACATCCACGTTGATCCCGTCGTACCGGCAAAGACCGTTTTCCGTGCCGATCCACAAGAAACCCTCGCGGTCCTTCGCCATGGCGCGGATCGTTGACAAGGGAAGGCCTTTAATGTCGTGGTGAAGGACCTCATCCGGTGGTATGGACTGGCCATTCACAGCGCCTATCGCGCAAGCGTAGAAGAGGAGAACGCCGGGAAAGCGTAGCCTGCGCATGCGGCGAAGATCGCAGGAAGTGGCAAACAGCCCGCGCGGGATCCACCGCATAAAAGCAGGTGCGTGATCGCGGTTCACAACCACTTCTTCCGCCGGAACCACAGTAGCATGAGCACGCTGATGACCACCATGATCCCCACCACTACGAAGTAGCCATAGCGCATTTGCAATTCCGGCATGTGCTGGAAGTTCATTCCATACACGCCTACGATGAAGGTGAGCGGGATGAAGATGGTGCTGATGATGGTGAGCAGTTTCATCACCTGCGTCATGCGCATGTTCTGCCCGGCGTGGTAGGTGTTCTCCAGGCTCGTGAGCATTTCGCGGAAAGTGCCGATGGTCTCCGCTACATAGAGTGTATGGTCCTGTAGGTCATTGATGTACCGCCGCGTGGCCTTATCGATGAGCGGGCTCTGGATGGTGTTGAGCCGCCCCGCCAATTCGCGTGTGGGGGTCACAAATCGGTTCACCGTGATCAGCAGGCCGCGCAATTCCTGGATGGTGTGCAGGTCCGCATTACCCGGTTGCACCAGCACCTTTTGCTCCAGCGCTTCGATCCTTCGGCCGAGGTCCTCCACGATCACGAAGTACTGATCCACGATCACATCCAGGAGCGAGTACAGGAGGTAGTCACTTCCCGCGCGCCGCACGCGACCAAGGTCCTTCCGGATCCGTTCGCGGATCGGGTCGAGCACATCCCCGGGCCGTTCCTGGAAGGAGATCACCTGCCCGTGCCGAAGGACGAAGCAGACCTGTTCCTGCTGGATCCCGCCGGTGGTCTTGTTCAACTCGAGCATCTTGGCCACCAGGAACAAGGAGTCCTGGTATTCTTCCACTTTGGGCCGGTGGTCCGTATTCAGGATATCCTCCAACAGGAGGGGATGCAGGTTGAAGCGTTCACCGATCGCGGAGAGCATCCGCTCGCTGTTGATCCCATCGATATCAAGCCATGAGATCTGCTTCGTCGGGTCGGTCTCTTTCAGTTCGCTGATCGAACCGAGTTTGCGTTCCTTGTATGCTTCCGCGCTGAAGACGAATTCGACCAAGCTGGTCCCGGTCGGCAATGCATCCCCCACATGGATCAGTGATCCCGGGAGGAGCCCCGCTTTGCCCGAGCGACTACCTACCTTTTTCATCGGTGATGTGGCGCACGCTGATCGGTCCGTTGAAGGTGACGGTACGTTGCGGGTATGGCATCACGATACCCTCCTTGTCGAAACGGAGCTTGAGGGAACGGTTCAGGTCGTAATGCGTCCGGCGCGAAGTGATCGGATCCTTCCCCCATACATAAGCCCGGAGTATCAAACTGGAATCAGCAATGGTGACCAAGCGCACGAGCACTTTATGCACACCTTGTTTCTTCTCCGTTTCCGTGCGCCGATCGATGCAATCGGGATGGCGTTCGGCCTCCTCGCGGACAATGGCCATGGCCTTGTCCAGATCGCTCTCGTAGCCGATCCCCAATTCCACGAATTCACAGGTGGCCTCGTCGCCGATGGAACTGTTCACGATCGTGGCGTCGCTGATAACCGAGTTCGGAATGATCACACGCCTGTTCTCGAACGAGACCAGGACCGTGTGTCGCAGGGTGATGTCCTCCACCACGCCCACATGCAGTTCACCCACTTTGATCATATCCCCCACACGGAAGGGCTTGAACGAGACGATGAAGATGCCGCTGATGATGTTGCTGAACGCACCTTGGGCCGCGAAGCCGATGACCGCTACCAGGATGCCCGCACCGGCGAAGAGGGTGAGGGCGAGGTGCTTGAACGCGGGGATGGTGTAGATGATCGCGGCAATGGCGATCAGGCTCACGATGAAGCGGACGCCGTTCCGCAGGAAGCGGTAGCGCGTCCGGTCCTCGTTGCCGCCCTCACTGCGCAGGTAGGCCCGCTTCAACAGGATGCGGATCAACCTTTCAAGGACGAATGCCGCCGCCATGATCAACAGGATCTTGGCGAGCAACAACAAGTTGAAGCCGAGCTTGTGCAGCAGGTCGGTGATCATGCGGGCCGAAAGTAATTGCCGCTCGTCCTATGGCGGGCCTTCAAGCACACGACGGACGTATCGGCCGTTGATGAAGATCCAGGTCACTGTATATCCACCGGCACCGTCGCTGTTGCTCATATGGACGTACACGCGCTTGTTATCGGCGGAGCGTGCCACAACACAGTCGCAATAGGGCTTCCCGTTTCCGTCAACGAAGCAAAGGTTGGGTTGGTAGAGATCGCTCCAAGCCCGACGTGGAATTTCCACCATTCCGCCATCAATGGTCACGGACAGTCCACTCAACATGCGTGTCGGCCGATCACCATCTGTGCCCCAGAACGGCGCGCCATTGATGGCGCATACGAAGCGATAGCTGTCAGTGGATCCGTAGCCGATCTTCGCTTTCAAGCTGTCGAAAGGCTGTTGGCTGATCTGCACGCGCACACCGCGACCCTCGAATCGGACTTCGTCGTCACTGAGTGCCAAGCCTTGAATCCTGTTCATTAACGGCTTCTGTTCCTTGCCTTCATACTCCCAAACCCAAGGGATCAAGGACATCACCTCGTACTTGATCGTGCTGCTACGGATCGTGTTCAGGTATTCGAGTGAGTCGCGCTCCGGGCATTGCGCAAATAGCCCGGATGCTAGGGGCGTTACTACGAATGCTAGCGTCGCTCGGAGGATCATAGCCCGGTCAGCGACGGACTCATTTCCATCGGGCCGCTGATCTCCTTGGCCTCTTGGCCGCTGCGGAAGACCTTCATGCCTTGGCCCTCCAATCGCATGGTTCCGCCGGAAACATGCAACAATGATCCTTCACGCAAGCCCACCACCGGCATCTTCGGTTCCACGGCCAGGAACTCCGCAATGCGCTGATCACGCCCTTCGCCACCGTGTCCTGCGATGGTCGCCTCCGTATAGTGTGGATTGATCTGGAAGGGCACCAAGTGCATCGCGCGCATGGTGGGCACTTCCACGATAGGCATGTCATTCGTGGTCATGATGGTGGGGCCCGCCACATTACTGCCGGCGCTCCAGCCGAGGTAAGGCATGCCGTTCTTCACGGCACTGGAGATCGCCTTGATCAATTGTGTACGGTAAAGCGCCCGCAGCAGAAGGAACGTGTTTCCACCGCCTACCGCCACCGCATCGGCACCGGACAGAGCACCGACCGGATCCTTCTCCTTGTGCAAGCTGATGAGTTCGACACCGAATTCTGCGAAGACCTCGGCCACGCGATCCGCGTAGGCATCCTGCTGGGCCTCGACCGCCGCGAAGGGCACGAAGGCGATCCGTTTCCGACCGTTCAGGAAGGCATTCACATACGGCCGGGGCCACGTGAAGAACGCTTCGCCAGGCATGGTGGAGTTGGAGAGGAGCAGGAGTTCCATGATGGGATCAAGGTATCACATCACCTTGCAACACAAGGATGAATTGCCTCGGTACGCCATCGGTCTCGATCTTCACTTTGCGTGTGATCGGACCCATGGGCGCGCGGCCGTTGAAGGACACCACCACTTCGGTGGAAGCACCCGGCGCGATGGCGGCTTCCGGCAATTCGGCGGTGGTACACCCGCACTCCGCTTCCATCTTCACCAACCTCAGGTCGTACTTGCCGGTGTTCAGAACCGTGAAGCGCACTTGGCGTGGTTCGTTCTGGTGCAAGGCGCCGACATCCTTGGTGATGCGCTCGCCTTCCGCATCGGACTCGCGCTGTTCCAATCCGATCGCTTCGATCTCGATCCGCCGTTCGTTGCTGGCCTCCACGCTGTATACCGATCGTTTCAGATCCGAGAGTTCGTCGCTGACACCCGCAGCGGAGCGGTCCTCCCCGTACGGCAATTCACGGATCGTGAGTTTGCCTCCGTTCGTTGCCGTTCCGTTCATGTACGGTGCGAGGCGGCCATCATCCACCGCACGCAAATGGTTGCGCAGGCTTTCGATCCGGCGCATGCTCAGGTTGCGGTTGTAGTCATTCCGCGCAAGCGGACTGGCGTGCCCGCGTACATCGAGGACCACGGCACGACCTTGTTCCAGCACCGGCCAAAGCGCTGTGGCCAATTCGCGGAGTTCGCTGAAGCCATGCGCCACTTGTTCCACAAAGAAGTTCCGGATGGGTAGCGGATCAGCATTCTCCTTCTCGTAATTCGACTCCAGCGCATCGTACCGCGCGTACGTTTCGCCGTACGTCTGTTCCGTGCGCGTCTCCCAACTACGCGGATCGGGATCGTCGTTGTGGAAGTACAATTTCAACGGGAAGCGGTCCTGCATCGAGAGCAGTCGCTCGCTCGGCGTTTGCGTTCGGATCACCACCGTGCCATCGACCTCCTGACGCGAAGGCGCTTCACTTACCAATGGCGGATCGAAGGTGAAACGATACAGGTCGTTGCAACAGGTTTCTCCTTTCGCCGCGAAGGATCCCTTGCGATTGCTCGTCAACCATCCTTCACCGCGCTTCGGGTCGTAGACCGGGTAGAGGTCGTTCGCCGGGCTGTTGATCGGCGCGCCTGCATTCACCGGCGTGGCGAAGATGTCATCGCCATATGCTGCACTGAAGATGTCGTAGCCACCGAGGCCCGGAAGGAAGTCGGAACTGAACCAGAGCGAATTCGTCACCGTGTCATACCATGGGCTGCGCTCGTTCCCAATGGTGTTCACTCCGAGATCGTGTACGAAGATGAATTTCACTTCACCATCGTGCAGTTCGCCTTGCCAGATGTCCGTGCCGCCATGTCCACCAGCGCGATCGCTCACGAAGAGCAGGATCTCGCGATCGGCCCAATGCACCACCATGGGCTGCGTGCTCAGGACATCGTCCCCGATACCGGGTAGCAAGTGTGCTTCACCGAAGCTCCCGCTCGCATCCACCGGTGCGATGTGGATGCGGCACGGTACACCCGGTAGACAACGCGTGAAGAGGATCCAACGCCGGTCCGTGCTCCATGTGATGTTGGCATTGTCGCCTTCGCCATTCACCGTGCTCCCCAACGCGATCGGCTCGGCCCATGGCAACGAGCGACCCACGCGATGCAACGCGATATGATAAGCCGCAGTGTCCTTCACCACACCATCCGCATCGTGCTCGCCGCGCAGCGATGCGAAATAGAGGGCGCTATCCGGACCGATACGTGCGCCGAACTCGCTGTCGTAGGTGTTCACCGGCTGCGGAAGATGTTCAATGAGAACGGTTGGATCGTGCGGCGATGTGTCCTTCGCAAGCGCGCAACCGATCAATGCATTCTCCGCGCGCTGCGCGGTGAAGGATTTCTTGT
Source organism: Flavobacteriales bacterium (assembly GCA_016721005.1). Taxonomy (GTDB): domain Bacteria; phylum Bacteroidota; class Bacteroidia; order Flavobacteriales_F; family PHOS-HE28; genus PHOS-HE28. Next base: position 344,731 of record JADKJM010000016.1, on the reverse strand, counting down.
CCTTCTCTTTCTGTAGCACTTTACGCCACGTTCCTTCTGCCGAAGCGTAGTCGCCCATGGAGAGCTGCATCTCGCCCAGCCAGCGCAATGCCTCAGGGTGCATACGTCCCATGTCTTTGCGTTGCACGCGATCATAGAGCGCAGCGGCCTTGTCGTATTGGTGGCTCAGTCGGCACGCCTCGGCCTGTTTCCATTGCACGCTCATGCGACCACCATCGATCTCCAGCGCACCGCCGTAGAAGCGGGAGGCTCCGTAGAATTCACCACGCTCGAAGGCTGCATCACCCCATGCCAGCCATTGCTCGAAGGATTGCGCGCGAGAAGTGAACGTGGCAGCGAAGAGGACAAGGAGAAGAGCGTTCCGCATCATCAGATCTGTTCCGGGCAGGCCTTGAATCGAACGGGAACGGCGGGCCTCTTTTTCCAGATGTGCAGCACCGTGAATTCGATCGCGCCGCGGTTCCGGCTCGCTGGTACCAATGCACTGGTGTTGATGTCGTAGCTCACGCCGAAGGTCCAGTCGTCGCGCTCCAAGCCACCATACACATAGCCCGCATCGCCACCGCGCAGATGCACGCCGAGGAGCACTGCGCGGTTCAGTCCGTAACGATCCAGCAGGATGTACCGCATGTTGGCGCCCATGATCAGTTCACGGTAGGTGCCTTGGTTCATCACGCGCATCATCGGGAGCACGTCGATGCGTTCACTTGCCGTGAAGGAGAACAACATGTGGAATTCCGTGCGCCGATCAAGCGGCACCGTTGGCTCGTTCAGGAATCCGATGCCGGGCTTCGTCAGGTTGAAGACTCCGAATCCGATCTGCATCAACCGGCGCGGGGCAGGGGTGAAGCGATAGACGACGCCGGTGTGCAGGTCGGGATGCACCAACCCGTACCGCTTGAAGTTCTCGCCGTTGTCGCGGTCGGGATCGTAGTAGAAGCCGTTGTACTGCTGATCGAAGGAGAGGCCACCATTGTCCAGCGTGAGCGAGGTGAAGCCGAGTTGCGCACCCACCGTCACGCCGTGCTCGCGGTTCGCGCCGAAGTGTTCGGTCCAACTCGCGCCGAGGCTCATGTGGAACTGGTTCATCCGGCTATCACCCGCGCGGTCATTGAACAACCATGCACCAACACCCAATCCGCGCACGCCCTTGAAATCGTGCGCGTCGCCGCCAAGTGCGAACGTGCGATAGGGGATCGTAACCGATCGCCACTGCTGGCGGAACGCGGCGTGTGCGCGGTAGTCTCCGTCGAACTGTCCGATCGCTCCGGGGTTCAATCCCATCGGCACATTGAAGAACTGCGAGAAGTGGATGTCCTGCGCGTGAGCGGCTGATCCAAGTCCGAGCAGCATGCAGCATGTCGTCAGTTGGAACAAACGTGTGCAGCCCATACCGATCGTAGCGTGTTGCTTGAAGCGTGAGGCCCTGTCCTCGAATGTGCGCGACCTGCGTTTCATCGTACCACCGTCACATTACCCTTCTTGAAGTAGCGCTGTCCATCCACGCACCAAACAGTCAGGTGATAGACGAACACCGCAGGATCCGCAGGCTTGCCCTGATAGCGCCCGTCCCAACCTTTCAAGAGGTCCTCTGTGCGGAATACGCGTTCACCCCAGCGATCGAACACCTGGAAGTCCAATCGTTCAATGAAGCGACCACGTACGAAGAGTGTGTCATTCACGCCATCGCCGTTCGGTGTGAATGTGTTCGGAACGAAGATGTCCGGCTCGTCGCAGACCAGGTCATGCACGGTCACTTTCACACTGTCCACGCGCGTGCAGATCCCATCACTCACCGTCACATAAAAGGTCGTGGTCTGGTTGATGGTCGCTGTCGGGTTGCCACTGGTCGGATCGCTCACAGCGCTCGGTGGCGCCCAGTTGTACGTCACGCCGTTCGTTGGTGTCGCTGATAGTTGAACCACAGTGCCTGCGATCACGGTGGTTTGATCCACGGACGCACCGACCGTTGATCCGAACAACGGCGACACGCTGACGGTGATCGTGTTGGAATATGAGCAACCGCTTGGCGCGGTCACATTCACGCCGTAAGTGGTCTGTTCCACCGGAGCAACTGTGACAATGCTCGTTCCTTGTCCGGTGAGGATCTCCGTCGCTGGGTCCCAAACGATCGTGGAACCTTGATCGGCACCGGAGAGAATGAGCAAGGCAGTGTCTTCGGCGCATATGCTGGTCTGCCCGTTCAATGCGATCGCACCGAGCGAGATGATCACATGCACGCTATCGCGACTGGTGCATACCGATCCTGAGGAAGCTTGCACGTAATAAGTGCCACTCACCGCCGGGGAAATGATCGCGATGCTATCCTGCGGAGATGCGTTCAGCGTGTTCGTGAATTGCGCGTTGCTGCTCCATTGCCAAGAACCGACACTTCCTGATCCGTTCGCAATAAGAGTGAGGGATGCGATCGGTCCACAGATCAGCGTGTCGTTCATCGCTTGGATACTCGGTGCTGCTGCCGCGATGGTGACCTGACCGGTGGCAATATCCTGTCCGTTGCAGGAGTTCGGATCCGTGGCCGTGAGCGTCACGGTGTACGTGCCTGGTTGTGCATAGACATGCGAAGGGCTGGTAGATGGGGATGTCTGTGTATCACCGAAGTTCCAGAGGTAGCCCGTGGCGCCATTGCTGAGGTTGGTGAACTGTACCGCGAAGGGTGCGCAAATGGTGTCAGGCGCGAGAAAGGAAGCGATCACCAACGGTGCGTCGAAGTCGAATTTCAGCACACCGTTGTTGCAACCCGTGCTGTTGTTGGTGGCACTCCATGCGCCGGGTGTAGTGGGGAAGTCATCGTGGTTCTGGCATCCTGCGCACACGCTTTGGTACACACGGCCCCGCCGATCGAACCGGCTCGTGCCACCATCCACATGCTCCGGACTTTGGTTGCCGCCGTAATACGTAGCGTAGGTGAGGGCCTGCATGTTGATGTCGAAGACGGCCAGGTACAAGTCATTCCCATCGGTCGTGGACTGGTGCGCATCCGCCGTGACCGGCAGCCCTGCCGTGGTCAACGCACCACCCAATCCAAGTGTGTTGCTGCCCCACCCGCTGGTGTAGATCTTATCACACACATCCACCAGAAAGGCGGTCGGGGAGATGTCCGGTGTGCCATCGCCGCTGCCTACACGCGAACTGAGCAGCACCGTGGAGAGATCGGGGTCGAGCTTCGTGATGAACTGGCCACCTGCCGGGATGTTGTACGGCGCGTTGAAGATCATCTGCCCGCTCGGCGCGTTCGTCTGACCGAAGAGGTACACGTCGCCTTCCTCATCCAACTCCACGAAATAGGCTTGATCATAGTTCACGCTGCCCCAATAGGTCAGCGCCTCCAGCACGGTGCCGCTCCCGGATAGTCGCGCAGCGAAGGCGTCGGCAAGACCACCGTTGTAGCTGCCTTGCACAGCCCCGGCGCTCGCATTCAAATTCGTGCTCGTGGTCCCTCCGCACACGAACAAGCGGCCCGCAGGATCGAACTCGCCGGAGAAGACGGCATCAGCACCGTTCCCACCCAAGTAGCTGCCATACTGCAATTGGGAAAGGTTCGCGTTGAACCGCGCCACGTATCCGTCGTGGCTGCCACCGCCGAAGGTGCTTTGCATGGCATCCGATGTGATCGGCATGTTCCCACTTTGGGTGCAACTCACCACCCACACGCGACCGGCCTCATCCAACAACACTTCACCGCGTACTTCATCGGCGTAGTTGAACTTGAGTGCCGGAGCAGCATTCAGTCCGTCATTCAATCCGCCGCCCAAGTACGTGGATCCGATCAGCGCGCTGCCATCCGCACTCAACCGCGCCACGATCATATCCGATCCGTTCGGATAGGAGAGTCCCAATCCCGCAGGCGCGGTTGCCGTACCTCCGGTGAAACTTCCATCGAATGCGCCGACCGTGGTCGGGAATGTGGTGGAGCCCGTGGTGCCGAGGACGATGAGTTGATCGTTATCGTCCACGATCATGCTGTGCGGCATCTCATCGCCGTTGCCGCCGAGGTAGGTGCTCCAAACAAGGAAACTTCCGGTGGTGTCGTACTTGGTGATCGCGATGTCCGTGCCTCCGTTGCTTTGTCCTGCGCCACCGGCCCATGTGGTCTGGTACGCGCCAAGAGTGATGGGGAACTGGTTGCCGAATGCTGTGCTGCCCGCGTACAGGAATCCGGCACGATCGAAGGTGGCGGTGTAACCGAAGTTGTTGCTGAAGGATCCGGAATACGTCGCGAAGTCAAGTGTCGGATCGATCACCAGTGGTAGTGATGCATCATATCCGCCGATCCGGAACCCGACAACGCCATCCTTCTTCGCGTACGTGCATTCAACCAGATGCTGCTCGCCATTGACCATTTGATAGGCGAGTGGAATGCGTTCGGTGATCCGCCCCAAGGAGGTGGACACGATCAACGCACCGTTGCGCACGGTCACGTCATCGGCGCCGTCATACACGATCCCCAGCATGGCCGGATCGGCACCGGGCGCAAGGACCAGATCGTACTTCAGCCCGGCACGACCCCGATGAAAGATCGCATCGCATCCGGGCGCCACGTCCTTCATCACCAACCGACCGAAGGCCCGCGCATTGGAGCCCCACTTCGCAGGATCGTTCCCGATGAAATAGTTGTACCGCCCCGTCGTCTCTTCCTCAGCAATTGAAGTTGTAGTTGCGCTTGGGTCAACAAAGCGAAGTCGGACCGCATGGTGGCGCAATGAGGTTACCGGAGCTTCGCGGATATCGCCGTGCGCGCGAACAAGGGCGTCCGCATCGAAGAGATCCACCACCATCGCGCCGCGCTCGAACCAGAACGTCGCACCGCCCGCTTCGGCTTGGTACGTCACGTTCTGCGGCCACTGCCCTTTGTTCTCGATGAAGCGTGATTGGGCACAGGCTGTCCACGCGCCGCTTAGACCTGCGACCGATACAGCAACTATCTGAAGGCTCCGATGCATGCCCGACGAAAGTAGCCATCGCGCCCGCGCTTTCGGGACAAAGAGGAATGCTGTGCAGGGGATCGCAAGGATCCGCAACCTTGGGTGATCACATGAAAGGGACCACCGGATACGGTCAGGGCTTCGCCGACTTGACCGAGCGAGGTGCAGGAATACCGGTTAACTCGGTACCGGCTTTCGGCGCATCGCCTTTCACCACCATGCGGAATTCCACGCGGCGGTTCAAGCTGCGACCTTCTTCGGTCTTGTTGCTGGCGATCGGTTGGTTCTTGCCATGGCCGATGGGCAGGAGGCGCTCATCCGCGACTTGCTGACCGGCGAGGTACTCCACCACCGAGGCAGCGCGCTGTTGGGAAAGCTCGATGTTGTATTGGCGGCTGCCGATGTCATCGGTATGCGCCTCGATCACCAATTGCAATTCGGGGTGCTGGCGCATCAAGCCTGTGATCTGATCAAGGACGACTTCGGAACCCGGCTCAAGTGCCGCGCTCTTGTATGCAAAATGGATGGCACTGGTCCGGAGCTTTTTGTGGTTCAGATCCTCCAGGGCGGAAAGGTTCAGCTGGCTCAGGTCCATCAGTTTCTCCTCGCGTAATGCGAAGACCTCTGCATCGAGGAATTGAAGATCCTTCACCTTGCGGAACACTTGGTAGAGTTCTTCCACATTCTTCGTCTCGCCCACGGAGTAGGTATAAACTCCAAGTTCGGGATCGAAACGTTCGATCACCCGGAATTGCTTCTTGATGGCGATGAACCGTGCATCGTCCAGATCGATCCTTTCCTTGCTTGCGAAAAGCTGGACCGAGAACACCACATCGGTGAGTGCCTCGCCCTCGAGTTCGGTGTGGTCGAACGGCAGTTCCTGGTATTCGAAGGAATGATTCTTACCCAATGCATCCTGATAGACCGCCACTACGGCCATGTCCTCTTGATCCTTGAACCGATCGATCACGATGATCTTCTTGGAGTTGCACTGGTGAGCCAGTACTCCTTGTGGTCCCGGTTTGGAGATCACATCCAGCTTCACTTCATACACCCCTGCTTGTTTGAACACGTGGTTCAATCGGGAGCCCTCGTGCGTGGATCCATCGCCGAAGTCCCATTGGTATTCACCGGGATCGATGTCCGCGAGGAAACCGGTGGTGCCGATCAGTTCCAGCGCGCGACCAGTGCGAACGGTATCCTGTGCATTGACCCACACCTGTTTGATGTCCGCGACCACAAGGTCATTCGAGCTCAAGGCGTAGAAGACCGCCCCGGTTTTCCGATCAACGAGAAGGGAGCGAACGGTGTAGTTGCCCGGTGCGGTGTAGCAATGCTGCGCTTGGTAGCCTTTGATCATCGTTCCGTCACCCATGTCCCACACATGATCCACCGGGATCGAACTGGTGGCCATGTGTGGCCTACGGCTGAAGGCATAGCAGTAGTTGTTCCGCTGTTGCTCGGTGCAATCCTGGAATTTCGGAATGGTCCGCTTGACGAAGTGGATCGCATCGATACCTGTCCTGTTCGAGGTGAACAACGCCGAGTAGCCGTCGGGCATCAACGAATAGCCGTGATCATTGGCCGGGCTGTTGATCGGTGCTGGCAATGCCTCCGGAAGATCCCAGTGGCCGTCCCGCTCACGGGTCAAATAGATGTCGAGCTTTCCTAGTCCACCTGTGCGGTCGCTAGCGAAGGCCAAGGTGCCATCGGCATTCATCCGTGGGAAGACCTCGTTCGCGACGGTGTTCACTTCCGGGCCCAATGATTCCGGCTTCGACCATCCAGCGGCGGTCTTCATGCTGCGATAGAGATCCATTCCTCCAACACCTCCTGGAATATCGCTGGCGAAGTACATCGTGCGCCCGTCCATGCTGAAGGTCGGATGCATGATGGAGTATTTGGGATCGTTGTGCGCAAAAGGCGTTGGAGCGGACCACATGCCATTCTGCAATTCGGAGAAGAACAGTCCGAGTTGTGCGCTCGCTCCGCGCATGTTCGAGAGCTTCTTCGGCAGCACTTGGTTCCGTGTGAAGCAAATGGTCTTGCCACCGTTGGTGAACGCGGCTGGGCCTTCATTCACCGGTGTGGTCAGGTTCTGGCTGAATAGTACGGGCTGTCCACAAACCCCATCCTTGAACGGTACCCAGTACAGATCGGAAAGAGGCTTGTCCGTTTCCGCATCCTTGAAACCGATCACGGCACTCGACTCCCGGACAGAGACCATCACGAACCCGCTGTCCTGGAACACGGGTGCGTAGTCCTCGCCGGTCGGGCGCACGTCAAGCGCGCGAACCTCATGGATGTATTGCGCTCCGGCCGTGAATGGCAGGATGAACAGGAGTGCTATGGACCAGAACGGCCTCATCGCTTAGAAGTAGCGCGGGTCACGCACCCGCAAACGATATCCGAATTCATATTGGACCAGCAATTCATGCGAACCGCTGTGGTAAGGCCGGATGGCGGAAAGACCGAGATCATAGGCGTACCCGATCCGCCATTGCGGCGTGGGAAGCACTTCCACCGATCCGACCAGCGCATCACCCGTGCGATAGGAGATACCGCCCCAGACCTTGTCCTTGTAGATCACGTTCGAACTGATGTCACCTTGAATGCCGCTGTCCATCCGGTAACGGATCAAAGCGGTCGGTTTCAATTTGAAGTCATCATTGATCGGGAAGACATGCCCTCCCGTGATCATGGGTTGCAGGTTGAACCGTTCGTTCGAGATGTTGTAGCCACCACCGTCGTCGTATTGATGGATGAGCGCGAAGGGCATGGAAGCCCCGATGTACCAGGTCTTCGTGTAGTAGTACGCACCCGTACTGAAGTTCGGCCGGATGGCGCCGCGTGTGAAACCGGCGAATGAAGGATCGTTCTGGTCCTGGATGCTCACGCGTGACCAATCGGCACGCAGAACAGTAAATCCGGCGCCGATGCCAAGAGATAATTTGCCATTCGGGAACCGGAGCCGATAGGAATAGTTCGAGAGCACCCCGGTTTCGTTGCTCACCCCGATACGGTCATTGAAGATGAGCAGGCCAAGGCCCACTTTAGAGCGGCTCACCGGGGCGTGAATGCTTATGGTCTGGGTGATCGGTGCACCATCGAAACCCACCCATTGTTGGCGGTGGGTCAGGGTAGCGGTAAGCGCATCCCTGCTACCGGCGTAGGCCGGGTTGATCACCAATCCATTGAACAGGTAATGGCTGGTCAGGGGCGTATGTTGCCCCTGTGCCAGTGCCGCAATGGCGATGGCGGTGATCGCAAGAATGCCCTTGATCGGATTCACCTTTTTATAATAACGTGACCGTTGTACGCGCGCTCACCTTTTAAGTTCAGGACATAGAAATAGGTGTCATCCGGGAGCTGTCGGCCGTTGTTGGCGTGGCCGTCCCACTCGTTGGCATAGCCCCCGGTGTCGTACACCAACTGACCCCAGCGATTGAACACTTTCAATTCACTTCCCGGGTAGGCCAACATGCCGGTGATGTACCATGTATCATTCACGCCATCACCATTGGGCGAATAGCCTTCCGGGATGAAGAGGTCATCCACGTGGATCAGCACAGTATCGCTGATGGAGGCGCAGATGCCCATGCTGGCGGAAAGGATCACCAGGTTGTCGCCGATGCCCAACCCGCTGATACCGGTCGCGGCATCGGATGGTGAACTGATGGTAGCCGATCCGGAAAGCACCCACCATGACAGGTTCGCACCTTGCGTGGCATCGCCCTGCAACTCGGTGTTGGATAGCACCTCCAGGAATTGGTCCGGACCGGCGTTCACCCACAGACCCAGGTTGGGATCGAGGAAGGTGATGCTGACCATATCCGTTGATGTGCATGACCCATTGGTCACGCTCCAGATCATGGTGTACGTTCCATAGGATGAAGCGCTGATCTGCGCGTTCGGATCGCTTGCACTCGAGTTGATGGAGATGCCCACAGGTACACTCCATGAACCCGTTCCATTGGAGGGGATCGCGCCGAGCACGAAGTCTCTGCCGCACACGGATGCATCCGGGCCGGCATTGGCGATCGGTGAAGCGATCACGTGGACCAACTGTGTGGATTGCGCTTGGCAGCCCCCGATGGATACCGTGTAGGTGACCGGGATGCCCCCGCTCAAATTCGTCGGGTTGAATTGCGAACCGATCACACCTTGACCGGACCATGTTCCACCGAGATCGCCGGTGACCAGGTTGTTCAACTCGATAGCGATCGCGTTGTCGCAGATCGGGTCGGGCATGTTCCAATCCGCATTCGCGCCTGCAACGATCGTGACAGTCTGTGTCGCCATCGCCGGACAATCCCCACTGATCGAATGGGTGATGGTATAGGTGCCCGGTGCGCTCGCTGCGGGATCTATGGATCCATCCGCAGTATTCAGAACAAGGCCATTCGGGGTAGCGCTGAAGCTGCCGTTCAGATCAGCTGCCCATGGGGTTGGTGACATGCTGGTCGCGCAGTAGGTCGACTGGCCAAAGGAGAAGGAAGCATCTGATTGCGGATGGAAGGTCACCGTCGCTGTATCGGCAGCGCTGCATGCTCCAACAACGACCGTCCAGATCAACTGGTAAGTGCCGGAAGTGCTCGCTGTGATGGTCGCTAGCGGGTTGGTCATCGCGCTGAACGAGATGCCCGGTGTCACGCTCCAACTTCCGTTGCCGGATGCGTTCAGTTGAGCGATCGTGCCGCAGATCGTTTGATCCGGACCGGCTTCGCTCGTACACGTGACCGGGGTGCCGGCGCATGCGCAATTCGCACTCCATAGGTCGTTTATGGTCATCGCATTGCCGTCGTTGCACGGCGTTCCGATCAGCGCAGTGCCACCGGCCACACCAAGGCAATCGATGAGTTGACCGGCGCAGGCGCAGTTGGCCTGGTACACATCGTTACCGGTTGAAGCGTTGCCATCGTTGCAAGGAGTTCCGATCAACGCAGCACCACCGGCCACACCAAGGCAATCGATGAGCTGACCCGCGCACGAGCAATCCAACTGGAACATGTCGTTGCCGGTCGAAGCAATGCCATCGTTGCACGGAGTTCCGATCAGTGCAGTTCCACCAGCGACACCAATGCAATCAATGAGTTGACCAGCGCAAGCACAGTTGGCCTGGTACACATCGTTGCCGGTCGAAGCGTTGCCATCGTTGCAAGCGGTTCCGATCAGCGCAGTTCCACCGGCCACACCGAGGCAATCGATGAGTTGGCCAGCGCAGGCGCAATCCAATTGGAACATGTCGTTGCCGGTCGAAGCGTTGTTGTCGTTGCAAGGAGTTCCGATCAGTGCAGCACCACCGGCCACGCCAAGGCAATCGATGAGTTGGCCAGCGCAAGCACAGTTGGCCAGGTACACATCGTTGCCGGTAGAAGCATTGTTGTCGTTGCACGGAGTTCCGATCAATGCGGTGCCACCAGCGACGCCAAGGCAATCGATGAGCTGGCCAGCGCAAGCACAGTTGGCTTGGTACACATCGTTGCCGGTCGAAGCGTTGCCATCGTTGCACGGCGTTCCGATCAGCGCAGTTCCACCCGCGACCCCAAGGCAATCGATGAGTTGGCCAGCGCACGAGCAATCCAACTGGAACATGTCGTTGCCGGTCGAAGCGTTGCCATCGTTGCACGGCGTTCCGATCAGCGCAGAACCACCGGCCACACCAATGCAATCGATGAGCTGCCCCGCGCAAGCGCAGTTGGCCTGATAGAGATCGTTGCCGGTTGAAGCGTTGCCATCGTTGCAAGCGGTTCCGATCAGCGCAGTTCCACCGGCCACACCGAGGCAATCAATGAGTTGACCGGCGCAGGCGCAGTTGGCTTGATAGAGATCGTTGCCTGTTGAAGCATTGCCATCGTTGCAAGGAGTTCCGATCAACGCAGCACCACCAGCGACCCCGAGGCAATCGATGAGCTGACCCGCGCAGGAACAATCCAACTGGAACATGTCGTTGCCTGTTGAAGCGTTGCCGTCGTTGCAAGGAGTTCCGATCAGCGCAGTGCCACCAGCGACCCCGAGGCAATCGTTGAGTTGACCCGCACACGAGCAATCCAACTGAAACATGTCGTTGCCGGTCGAAGCATTGCCATCGTTGCAAGGAGTTCCGATCAACGCAGCACCACCGGCCACACCAAGGCAGTCGATGAGTTGACCAGCGCAAGCGCAGTTGGCCTGGTACACATCGTTGCCGGTTGAAGCGTTGCCATCGTTGCACGCGGTTCCGATCAACGCAGTACCACCAGCCACGCCAAGGCAATCGATGAGTTGACCCGCGCACGAGCAATCCAACTGGAACATGTCGTTGCCGGTCGAAGCATTGCCATCGTTGCACGGAGTTCCGATCAGTGCAGTTCCACCAGCGACACCAAGGCAATCGATGAGTTGACCCGCGCAGGAGCAGTTGGCCTGGTACACATCGTTGCCGGTTGAAGCGTTGCCATCGTTGCAAGGAGTTCCGATCAACGCAGTACCACCGGCCACGCCAAGGCAATCGATGAGCTGACCCGCGCACGAGCAATCCAACTGGAACATGTCGTTGCCGGTCGAAGCAATGCCATCGTTGCACGGAGTTCCGATCAGTGCAGTTCCACCAGCGACACCAAGGCAATCGATGAGTTGACCCGCGCAGGAGCAGTTGGCCTGGTACACATCGTTGCCGGTCGAAGCGTTGCCATCATCACAAGCAGTACCGATCAACGCAGTTCCACCAGCGACCCCGAGGCAATCAATGAGTTGACCTGCGCAGGCGCAGTTGGCCTGGTACACATCGTTGCCGGTCGAAGCGTTGCCATCATCACAAGCAGTACCGATCAACGCAGTTCCACCAGCGACCCCGAGGCAATCGATGAGTTGGCCAGCGCAGGCGCAGTTGGCTTGATACACATCGTTGCCGGTCGAAGCGTTGCCGTCGTTGCACGCAGTTCCGATCAGCGCAGCGCCACCGGCCACACCAAGGCAATCGATGAGCTGACCCGCGCACGAGCAATCCAACAGGAACATGTCGTTGCCGGTCGAAGCAATGCCATCGTTGCACGGAGTTCCGATCAGTGCAGTTCCACCAGCGACACCAAGGCAATCGATGAGTTGACCCGCGCAGGAGCAGTTGGCCTGGTACACATCGTTGCCGGTCGAAGCGTTGCCATCATCACAAGCAGTACCGATCAACGCAGTTCCACCAGCGACCCCGAGGCAATCAATGAGTTGACCTGCGCAGGCGCAGTTGGCCTGGTACACATCGTTGCCGGTTGAAGCATTGCCATCGTCGCAAGCAGTACCGATCAACGCAGTGCCACCCGCCACGCCGATACAGTCGATGAGCTGACCGGCGCACGAGCAATCGAGTTGGAAGATGTCGTTACCGGTTGAAGCGTTGCCATCGTTGCACGGCGTTCCGATCAGCGCGGTACCACCAGCCACGCCGAGGCAATCGATGAGTTGACCAGCGCAGGCGCAGTTGGCTTGATAGATATCGTTGCCGGTTGAAGCGTTGCCGTCATCACACGCAGTACCGATCAGTGCAGAACCACCGGCCACGCCGAGGCAATCGATTTGTTGACCAGCGCAAGCACAGTTGGCCTGGTACACATCGTTGCCGGTTGAAGCGTTGCCGTCGTTGCAGCTTGAACCGATGACAGCAGGGCCGAACGGAACTCCAAGACAATCCTGACAAGACCCCTCCGCGATGCCGCAACCGCAGATGCCAGGTGCCACCTTGTTGGGGTCGTTGGGGCAACCGTCCAAACAGTCACTTGTTCCATCGCCATCGGTGTCCAGATCCGTCACGGTCACAGTCTGGTTGCAAGTAGCGGTGCGTCCAGCGTTGTCGGTCACGGTCCAGATCACGGTGGTCACACCGATCGGGAAGGAGGCAGGCGCGTTGTTGGTCACCGAAGCCACACCGCAGTTGTCGGCGGTCACAGGCGTTCCGAGCGCCACCCCGGTCGCAGTGCAACCGCTGTTGGTGAACACGTTCACCGCAGCCGGACACACGATCGTCGGATCGACGTTGTCGGCCACGGTCACCGTCTGGCTGCAAGTCGCAGTGCGTCCGCTGTTATCGGTCACGGTCCAGATCACGCTGGTCACACCGATCGGGAAGGAAGCAGGTGCATTGTTGGTCACCGATGCCACGCCGCAGTTGTCGGCGGTCACAGGCGTTCCGAGCGCCACACCGGTCGCAGTGCAACCGCTGTTGGTGAACACATTCACCGCAGCAGGACATACGATGGTCGTATCGACGTTGTCCGTCACGGTCACGGTCTGCGCGCAGGTCGCGGTGCGTCCAGCGTTGTCGGTCACAGTCCAGGTCACGGTGGTCACACCGATCGGGAAGGAAGCAGGAGCGTTGTTGGTCACCGATGCCACACCGCAGTTGTCGGCGGTCACCGGCGTTCCGAGCGCCACCCCGGTCGCAGTGCAACCGCTGTTGGTGAACACATTCACCGCAGCAGGACATACGATGGTCGGATCGACGTTGTCCGTCACGGTCACGGTCTGCGCGCAGGTCGCGGTGCGTCCAGCGTTGTCGGTCACAGTCCGGTCACGGTGGTCACACCGATCGGGAAGGAAGCAGGCGCGTTGTTGGTCACCGAAGCCACGCCGCAGTTGTCGGCGGTCACCGGTGAACCGAGCGCCACACCGGTCGCAGTGCAACCGCTGTTGGTGAACACATTCACCGCAGCAGGACATACGATGGTCGGATCGACGTTGTCCGTCACGGTCACGGTCTGCGCGCAGGTAGCGGTACGTCCAGCGTTGTCGGTCACAGTCCAGGTCACGGTGGTCGCACCGATCGGGAAGGAAGCAGGAGCGTTGTTGGTCACTGATATCACGCCGCAGTTGTCGGCGGTCACAGGCGTTCCGAGCGCCACCCCGGTCGTAGTGCAACCGCTGTTGGTGAACACATTCACCGCAGCAGGACATACGATGGTCGGATCAACGTTGTCCGTCACGGTCATCGTCTGGCTGCAAGTCGCAGTGCGTCCGCTGTTGTCGGTCACGGTCCAGATCACGGTGGTCGCACCGATCGGGAAGGAAGCAGGAGCGTTGTTGGTCACTGATATCACGCCGCAGTTGTCGGCGGTCACAGGCGTACCGAGAGCAACACCCGTCGCGGTGCAACCGCTGTTGGTGAACACATTCACCGCAGCAGGACATGCGATGGTCGGATCAACGTTGTCCGTCACGGTCACCGTCTGGCTGCAAGTCGCAGTGCGTCCGCTGTTGTCGGTCACGGTCCAGATCACGGTGGTCGCACCGATCGGGAAGGAGGCAGGCGCGTTGTTGGTCACCGAAGCCACACCGCAGTTGTCGGCGGTCACAGGCGTTCCGAGCGCCACCCCGGTCGCAGTGCAACCGCTGTTGGTGAACACATTCACCGCAGCAGGACATACGATGGTCCGGATCGACGTTGTCCGTCACGGTCACGGTCTGCGCGCAGGTCGCGGTGCGTCCAGCGTTGTCGGTCACAGTCCAGGTCACGGTGGTCACACCGATCGGGAAGGAAGCAGGCGCGTTGTTGGTCACCGAAGCCACGCCGCAGTTGTCGGCGGTCACCGGTGAACCGAGCGCCACACCGGTCGCAGTGCAACCGCTGTTGGTGAACACATTCACCGCAGCAGGACATACGATGGTCGGATCGACGTTGTCCGTCACGGTCACGGTCTGCGCGCAGGTAGCGGTACGTCCAGCGTTGTCGGTCACAGTCCAGGTCACGGTGGTCGCACCGATCGGGAAGGAAGCAGGAGCGTTGTTGGTCACTGATATCACGCCGCAGTTGTCGGCGGTCACAGGCGTTCCGAGCGCCACCCCGGTCGTAGTGCAACCGCTGTTGGTGAACACATTCACCGCAGCAGGACATACGATGGTCGGATCAACGTTGTCCGTCACGGTCATCGTCTGGCTGCAAGTCGCAGTGCGTCCGCTGTTGTCGGTCACGGTCCAGATCACGGTGGTCGCACCGATCGGGAAGGAAGCAGGAGCGTTGTTGGTCACTGATATCACGCCGCAGTTGTCGGCGGTCACAGGCGTACCGAGAGCAACACCCGTCGCGGTGCAACCGCTGTTGGTGAACACATTCACCGCAGCAGGACATACGATGGTCGGATCAACGTTGTCCGTCACGGTCACCGTCTGGCTGCAAGTCGCAGTGCGTCCGCTGTTGTCGGTCACGGTCCAGATCACGGTGGTCGCACCGATCGGGAAGGAGGCAGGCGCGTTGTTGGTCACCGAAGCCACACCGCAGTTGTCGGCGGTCACAGGCGTTCCGAGCGCCACCCCGGTCGCAGTGCAACCGCTGTTGGTGAACACATTCACCGCAGCAGGACATACGATGGTCGGATCGACGTTGTCCGTCACGGTCACGGTCTGCGCGCAGGTAGCGGTACGTCCAGCGTTGTCGGTCACAGTCCAGGTCACGGTGGTTACACCGATCGGGAAGGAAGCAGGAGCGTTGTTGGTCACCGATGCCACACCGCAGTTGTCGGCGGTCACCGGCGAACCGAGGGCCACACCGGTCGCAGTGCAACCGCTGTTGGTGAACACGTTCACCGCAGCAGGACATACGATGGTCGGATCGACGTTGTCCGTCACGGTCACGGTCTGCGCGCAGGTAGCGGTACGTCCAGCGTTGTCGGTCACAGTCCAGGTCACGGTGGTTACACCGATCGGGAAGGAAGCAGGAGCGTTGTTGGTCACCGATGCCACACCGCAGTTGTCGGCGGTCACCGGCGTTCCGAGCGCCACCCCGGTCGCAGTGCAACCGCTGTTGGTGAACACATTCACCGCAGCAGGACATACGATCGTCGGATCGACGTTGTCGGTGACGGTCACCGTCTGGCGCAAGTCGCAGTGCGTCCGCTGTTGTCGGTCACGGTCCAGATCACGGTGGTCACACCGATCGGGAAGGAAGCAGGAGCGTTGTTGGTCACTGAAGTCACACCGCAGTTGTCGGCGGTCACAGGCGTTCCGAGCGCCACCCCGGTCGCAGTGCAACCGCTGTTGGTGAACACGTTCACCGCAGCAGGACATACGATGGTCGGATCGACGTTGTCCGTCACGGTCACGGTCTGCGCGCAGGTCGCGGTGCGTCCAGCGTTGTCGGTCACAGTCCAGGTCACGGTGGTCACACCGATCGGGAAGGAAGCAGGAGCGTTGTTGGTCACCGATGCCACACCGCAGTTGTCGGCGGTCACCGGCGTTCCGAGCGCCACCCCGGTCGCAGTGCAACCGCTGTTGGTGAACACATTCACCGCAGCAGGACATACGATGGTCGGATCGACGTTGTCCGTCACGGTCACGGTCTGCGCGCAGGTCGCGGTGCGTCCAGCGTTGTCGGTCACAGTCCAGGTCACGGTGGTCACACCGATCGGGAAGGAAGCAGGCGCGTTGTTGGTCACCGAAGCCACGCCGCAGTTGTCGGCGGTCACCGGTGAACCGAGCGCCACACCGGTCGCGGTGCAACCGCTGTTGGCGTTCACGTTCATCGCAGCAGGGCAGGTGATGGTGGGGTCGCTATTGTCGGTGACCGTGATGTTGAACGCGCACGTGTTCGAGTTGCCAGCTGCATCCGTGCTCATGTACTGCACGGCGGTCGTACCAACAGGAAAAGCGCTACCACTGGGTTGGCCGGAAATGAGTTGCGGGGCAAGGCAGGTTGCTTCTACCTCCACGACATAGCGTCTGCTGGTTGTGTTCTTCTCATCATTCCAAGAACCATTCACCTTCACTTCAACATAGTCCTCATTCCCACCAGCGCTATTCGGCTCCCCGACGTCCCATGGCAGGTAGCCCGTGGCTGCGCTGTTGATCCATCGAAACGTGCCTTCCGCACCCGCATCGTTCAGGCCGATCCAGAATCCGGCCGTCGGCGCCACAACGGTAACCGCGTCGCGTAGCCAAGTGTTCATCGCCGCATTGCGGACTACGGCCAAGTGTCCACCCGCATTGGTGGCCGCCGTGTTGGCTACGGACCAGCGCGCTGCGGAATTGCTCAGGTAATAGGTGCGGCCATCGTAGGTGCCTAGCAAAGCGGTGCCAGCAGGCGCCGCTGTCGGACAGGTGGTGCAGTTGTCCGTAGCGGATGCGGTGGGGAAATTCACGATCGCGCTGCAACCGCTTGCCGTGTTGGCGAATACGTTGTTGCAGCCGGTGAGGGCGGGTACCTCGTTATCGAACACCGTTACCCAGAATGTGCAGGTGGCGCTAGGGCCTGAAACCGGTGTGACCACATGGGTGATCACCGTCGTACCCACAGGGAACAAAGATCCACTGGCCAAGCCGCTGGTGCGGGTTATCGTCGCCCCCGGACAGTTGTCAGAAAAAGCGGGCGTGTTGTAGGTGACCACCGCACCGCAAGCACCGGCAGCGGCGTTCAACGCGATGTCGGACGGGCATGCGATGGTGGGTGCTGTTGCATCGATCACCGTTACCGAGAAGGAGCAACTGGCGCTGAGGCCAACGGCATCCGTAACGGTGTGGGTTACGGTGGTCGATCCCACAGGGAAGGTGGATCCCGATGCTGGTCCGGCTGTCCGTGCCGTGGTCGCTCCACCGCAGTTGTCGGTGCCCACAGGTGTGGAGTAGGTCACTACCGCTCCACAGCTCCCGAAATCCGTGTTCTGGCTTATGTCGGTCGGGCAAGTGATCGTGGGACCGACGTTGTCCACGACGGATACCGTGTAAGAACACAGGGCGACATCCTCAACCCCGTTCTCATGCACGAAGGCGATGGTATGATCGCCGATCGGAAGCGTTGCGGTCAACGACGCGCTGATCTCCGTCCAGCCAGTAGGATCGAACGTGGATAGCGGGGTGATGCTCACGACCCCGGCTTGGAGATAGGTCTTCTCTGCGGTTCCATTCCCCCAACAATTGTCCGAATAGGCGATCGGGCTGGCCGTATGTGTGGCGCTGCAAACATTAGCCGGTGCGAAGACAACGCTGTTCGCCGGGCAGATGAAGGTCGCCGCCAACGTGTCCACACCGATGATCGTGGCCACGCAGGTGGAGGAAACGTTTCCGGCGGCATCAACAGCTCGGATCGTCACTTGGACATCCTCATCGAATGGGATGAACGAACCCGCGACCGGTGTTTGGGCTACCGTCGGCACAGCAGTGCAGTTGTCGCTTGCCGTGTACTGTCCAACAAAGGATGGAACCTGCATCGTGCAGGTGCCGGAGGCATAAGCGGTCGCAACCGGTTCTACTGAAGGGCAGATGAGAACAGGGATGCTGAGGTCTTGTGGTGTAAGGGAGACGATCGGGCTTGAACCGTTCCCGCATCCAGCCTGGCTCAAAGCGACCCTGTACATCGTGGGTACGCCGAGGTTGGTCCAGGTGATGTTGTTGGCCGTGTTGTTGATCAAGTTCCAGTTGGTGCCGCCATCAATGGAATAGGCCCATCCGGTGATCGTCCCACTGTGGCCTGATATCGAAAGTGTCCCGCTCGCTGGGGCAGGGCAGACCGTACCACCACCCGTGAAGGTTCCGCCACCCGGTGCAGCCCCCACCGTCACCACTACTGTGGCTGTGGCATTGCCCAAGCAAATGCCGGAGGGAACCACCGTGTACACGTAGTTCCCCGGTGCCATCGTCGCAGGGTTGAACATCCCACCGATCACCGGGCTTGGGCCGGACCAGATCCCTCCGGCTTGCGGACTGCCACCGAGTTGCAGGAACAGGTTGCTGGCCGGCGATGCGGCACAGGTGGAAAGCGTGCCATTGGTTCCGGCGTTCGGCGCCGCGATCACCTGGATCGCATTCGTGGTCGCGCTCGCGCATGAACCGCTGCCGACCGTGTAGGTAACGTTGATATTCCCCGCAAGACCGGCCGGGTCGAAGGTGGATCCGCTGACGCCGGTACCGGACCAAGTGCCGCCGAGATCGTTCCCATAGCTGTAATAGATCCCGTCCACTTCGAATGTGGCGCTGCCGGAAGCGGGTCGCGTGATCCGGATGTACCGGGCGGGACTCGTGAGCTGCAGTTCACTATACACGGCAGCGGTCGATGTGGTGGTGATGGAACCGTTGGAGTTGGCCGGTGGACTGGCCGTGGTCCCTGAGGTGATGTTGGCCGTGGCCGAACCGCCGGTGGATCGCCAGAGTACGCTGATGTAGGTTCCGGTCGGGACCGTCATACCGAGATCGAGGGTCACATACCCGGACGCCGTGTTGAATTGCGCGTAGCTTCCTTGCACCGCACCCACCGCTCCTCCTGGCCCCACCACGTTATTGGAGTTCGCCACCGCAGCGGCGCTTCCGCTTACGGTAGGCGTGAGCAGGCTTGTAAGGTTGAACGGAGCGGCATTGGAGCATAGCGGTGCTGGTGGGGCCCAATAGGAGAGGTCCGCTCCACCTACTGATGGCAGCAGGCCCTTGTACATGAACCCGTTGGCGTTGCCAGGGCCGGCGAGGGTGAGGGACCCGCAGGAGAGATCCGTGTCGAATGACCCACCGATCACGAAATTCCCGGTGGCATCGGCCGTGACGCAGCTCCCTCTGGCATCGTGCGTGCTCACGAATTTTTCACTACGAACGAAGCTCCCGGTCGAACGGAAGGTCGCGATGAACGGCTGCATTTTGGTGTTCGGGGAGGTAAGCGTCGTGCCCCCGATGGTCACCGTGGACTTGTAGTTCCCGATCACATGCACCACACCGGCGCGCCCGACGGTCACTGCCGCACCGCCGGTCGTATTGCTGCTTCCTGTCGAAGTGCCTGTGGTCACCCATTCGTATTGCCCGGTCACCGGATCGATCCGGCCGAGGAAGAACATATCGCTCGTTCCTGTGGAGATGCTTCCCACACCGGGGAAGGTGGTCGGCGAGGCAGTGATACCGGTGATGTACAATGCATCGCAACCGGCCGCGAGGCCTGCGGAACCGAGCATGTTGTTGCCCGCTTCATCCACCGAGGTGGTCCACAGATGGACCCCGGTATTCGCGAACGTCGAAACCCGGAGCTGCCGATCGGATGAAGCGACATGCGTGGTGAGCAAGGTTCCGCTGGTTCCATACCAGTTGCATGTGGGGTGTTGGGTATCATAGGCCACATGTGCCTTGCTGCCAGCCATGGTCATGCTGTGCGCGATCTCATCATCCCCACTGCCGCCGGAGATCAGCCATTGGCCGGAACCTGTGAGGTTATACCCCACCAGGGCCAGGTTGTCCTTGTTGTTCGGTAGGGCCACGGGTATGGTGCCGAATGAGGTGGTGATCCTTCCGTTCACCGTTCCGAATACAGCGACCATGGTGGGTGACAAGGCGATACCGGAGGGAAGGTCGTTCCCGCTTCCGCCCAATTTGGTCCGCCACCTCAAAGCGCCGGCCGGTGTGTAGGACGCGATGAACCAGTCGGCGTTCCCCGAACTGATCACGGTACCGGACCCGGCTGCCGAAAGGCCGTTGAGATCGATGGTTCCCTTGAACCATCCGGTCACGTACACGTTCCCGGCGTCATCAAGGGCCACACCGGTGGCCCGGCTTTCACCAGAACCGCTAGGTGTGAACGCCCACTGTTGGATACCGCTCGCATTGTATTTGAACAGGAATGCGTCCTGGACGCCGCTCACCGTTCCTGCACTTCCGCTGATGAGCCCCGTGCCTTCGGTATATCCACAGCTATAGATATCGCCAGTGGTGCTCTGGGTCGCAACCCCCGTCACCTCCTCATCCGAATTTGTTGACAGGCCTTTTCCCCATTGCCAGGAATAGGTCTGGCCAAAAGTTTCTTGTCCAACCCAAAGGCTGGTCAACAGTACGATAAGCTGGAAGGATCGCCGTTGAGCAGTGGGCATACTGAGGTGTCTTGTTTGCACGTGGGCTGTCCGGGCCCACGTAGAGTTGTCGGTTTCAACGGCATAAGCTCCAAGGGGTTTCATCGGGCGGATACCGATATTCGTCGACAACGCGTTACTTCCGTGGCGGAACAGCATTGGTTGGAACAGTACAGGTAGATGAACGGGGAAGAAGAACTACAAGCCGTTCGGGCGTCGAAGACCGACCCCGAAGCGTTCACCCCGCTCTACAATGCCTACCACGGGACCATTTTCCGCTTCATCCAGCGCCGCTCCGGAGATCAGGAACTTTCTGCGGACCTCACACAGCAGACCTTCTTGAAAGCGCTGATGGCACTACCACGGTATGAGCCGCGGGGCTTGCCTTTCCGGGCGTGGTTGTATCGCATCGCCTTGAATGAACTGCGCATGCACTGGCGCAAGCGCAAGGAGGTGTTGATCGATCTGAGCTATACCCAGGTCGCGGGTATCAGTGATGAGTTGGGTCTTGCCTACGATGATGATGATATGCACCGCCTGGCAGTGGCCATGGGAAAGCTTGATGACGAGCGCGCGCACTTGATCAACCTGCGCTACATGGATGGGATGAGCTTCGCTGAGATCGGCCAAGTGATCGGGGTGGCCGAGGATGCGGCCAAGATGCGCGTACACCGTACCCTCCATACCCTGCGCACCTACCTTGTTCCACGGGCATGAAGCATCGCTACCGCATATCACCCCAAGGGCAAGGGCCCGAACCCACGGACAATGAATTGGCGCGCTATCGCGATAGTGGGAAATTGCTGCACAACTACCAGCGCGCGCGTTCGCTCATGCACCGCAAACCGCTGTACAAGGATCCGAAGGCGTTCATGGCCTTGTTGCTGATCGTGCTCTTGGCCTGGTTCATCAGCGAGGTGGTGGATAAGCGCGATGCCCCGCAGGATCCATCACCACCCACGATCGTCGAACCCTAGCGCTCCAACTGGATGCGAGCGCTCTTGCGATCCACGGGATCATTCACCACAAGCGTGTAGGCACCCGAGGAAAGATATCCGGGTAGATCAAGTGCTGAGCCATTCACCAAGGCTCCGGACCATCGCGCTTGACGACGGCCTTGCGCATCAAAAAGGATCAACTCGTCCGAAGGCCCCAGATCCCAATCGCGCAGGTGTACCGTACCGTTCGTTGGATTCGGATGGACGCTCGGAGCGGCCGATCCGTTCAATGCTTCCGAAGTACCGGTGGAAATGTCCTGCAGGTTGAAGACCATGATCGCGTTCTTGGTGACCGGGCCGGGCGCGGAGATCTCACCGACCACTGCCAATCTTCCGTTGGCTAACAGACCACCGCGATCGGCCTGCGAAAAAATGGCACCTGGTCGATAGTGATAGTAGATCCCATTGGTGCCGAAATCCGTTTCGAAGGATCCGTCCGCATTCAATCGGACAACGCGGGTCTTGCAGAGCAGACCATTCGAACTGGATTGAGCGCCGCTGAACAGGATGTCGCCATCGGGCAGCAAGCTCACCACTTCGCCGAGAACGCCGGCATTGTCCATCTGGACCTCCGTCACGCCATTGTTCCCGAAACCTTCATTGATGCTTCCATCCGGATGGAAGGCCCAATACATGTTGTGCCCTGCTCCATCATGCACCCACAAACCGGAGGTGATCAAGGAGCCGTCCGGACGCATGGCGATGTGTTGGCTATACTCGTCGACAAGATCATTATCGATGAGGTCCATGGTCTTGAATCCGTTCGTTCCGAACCAGGGGACCAATGCACCTTGCAGATCCACGGCTGCCATGCACCAACCATGGCTGATGAATGCAAGTCGGGGGCATACGATCACGAGATAGCCTGATTCCGAGAAGACCATATCGCGCGCATAACAACTGAACGGGGCATTGTTGAGCAATGTCCGGCCATTCGTACCGAACTCCGGATCGAATGATCCATCAGGGAGCACATGGCCTACCACCGGCCATGCACCCTGCATTCCGGTGAAGTAGATGGAATTGTCCGGCGCGCGGATGGAACGGTAGATCGCGGTGTTGGGGGCGATCGTTTCCCGACGCACCCCGCCTGATCCGTAGGTGGCATCCAGCGCACCATTCTGGTCCAACATCACCAGGACCAGCTGCGTTATGGTGGTATTCCGGTATTGGCACACGAGGAGAAGCCTGCCATCAGGAAGTGCATGCCCACTGCTCACACCGACCATCGCAAGACTGTCGGGTCCTAAGAACCGGCCGCCATTCGCGAATCCACCATCGATCGTGCCGTTCGCGTTGAACCGTTGAGCGAACAAGGTCAACTCCGAACCGATCTGATGGTCGCCCATCATCACGATCTTCCCATCCACCTGCTCGTCCATGCGCTTGATGATGATGTCATTGTATGACCCGTAGTTCTGGACCACAGCCAAGCCATTGTTCCCGAATTGTGGATCCGGAAGCGCTCCTTGGGCTATTACACCAGGTGGGAGAGCAACCCAAGCAGCGAACCAGAACAGATCTCGTGACAAGCGCATGGCCCGTCATACGGAGCCGCGCTGGATTCGTTCTTCAGTTCACAACGAACAGGTACACGTTGGAGCGGATATTCGTAGGTGTGCTGCCACCGATCGTGACAAGTATGGGGTCACGGTCGTTCTCGGACCCGGTGTATTTCACGATCCCATCCATGTTCACGTCCTCATTGAAATAGCCGGGTACCGTGTTGGTAGGAACCGCCCCGCCTATCCTGACCAGGATCGGATCGCGGTCGTTGTCCGCACCGAGGTACCTGACGTCGTCACAGAAGCTGGTGTCACCGGCACGAAGTACCCACGCACCACCGATCTGGCGCCGCGCGTCCGGGCCGCCGAAGGTCGGGAAGGCGGCTGCGGACATATCAACCGAGGTCGTCTCGTAGTAGGTCCCATTGTAAGGGAACGGTTCGAATTGAACGATCCCCATGTGGTTCCTGTGTGTGACCGCGAGGCGATGGAACCCAAATCCTCTGGGAAAGCGCACGGGAGACACGCCATCCGACTCAACGATATCACCGTCCCGCTGCAACAAACAGAATCGTGTGCTGATCCGCTCCGTGGAACTGAAGCCGGCCCGCAATTCCAGGATCACCCAATCCACGATGGCATCCGGACCGGTCACGGTGAGCACAGCGGGATCCATCGTATCGCCCCCGGGTGCCGACCCCGGCATTACCGGTGCATGACCCATGGCGGTGTAAGGCTCGGTAAGGGGGATCAACCCCGCCACGCGAAGGTCGTCGCGCATCATCCCGGACATGGGGTCGTACGGTCCTTCCAGGAAAACGCGTGCGCTTACCACAATGGACTGGCCGAGGCAGCCGCAATCCGGGTAGGGGAGCAGCACATCACTGGTGGTGTACGGATCACCATCGTCACATGAATTACTGGGCGTGATGGTATCGTCGTTGTCGTCGCAATCTCCGGCGTCCTCCACATAACCCGGTGGCTGTTCACACGCCATGATCGAGTCGGTCGGATCCCCGGCCTCATCGCCATCCAGATCACGGTACCACACGGTGGCGGCGCCGATGGAATCATCTGAATCGTTGCAATCATCCGCATTGGACACGTATCCACCAGGAGCCTCACACGCCATGGTGCTGGAACCCGCATCGCCAAGCTCATCCTCGTCGGTATCCGCGTACCAGATAACAGGTGTACAATCGTTCAGGCGTGCAACGCGGATCCGGGGGCTTCCGGCAACCGAGGTGAATTCGCCACCGAGCACCACACGATCGTACGGATCCGTGGCCAAGCATCGGACGATCCCGTCCGGTCCCGTTCCCGGGTCGAAACTCTCATCCAATGAACCATTGGAGTGCAATCTGCACACGCGTGATCGAGGAGTTCCATTGAATGTGGTGAAGCTTCCAGCGACGAGCAACTTGCCATCGGGCCGAAGTGCCATGTCCAGAACGACCCCGCCGGTGAACCCGGATCCGGTGGAGTAGGTCCCGTCCACTGTTCCGTCATCATTCAAACGGATGGATCGAACAGCGCTATTGCCATTGTACGTTGTGAATACACCACCCAAGGTGATCTTATCATCCGCTGTTACCAGGACCGATTCGACCACACCGGCACTTACGCCGGTCCCCGGATCGAACGTGCCGTTGAGGCTGCCGTTCGGTTCCAGCACACACAGGCCCGCACGCGGCACGGCACCATAGGCCGTGAACCCACCAACGACCATGATCCGATCATCCTGGAAGACCGCCACATGGAATACACCTTGGTTCAACTGCAGGAAGGTGTTGAATGAAGGGTCCTCCGCACCATTCGGTAGCAATTGAACCACCCGGGTTTGCGTAAAGGTTCCCATGTTCCCACCCAGGACCACGCGCCCATCCGCATGCAGCGCAACGCTGACTATCGCAAGCGCGAAGAATGGGTGCACGAATCCTGGATCGACGGATCCGTTGGATAACAATCGCACAAGGCCACCACCGGTCGCAACCCCGTCGTAGGTGGTGAAGAGACCCACCACGAGCAATTTTCCATCCGGTTGCAGGACCATGTCCATGACCGGCCCGTTCAATCCACTACCAACGATGAAACCCGGATCCACTTGGCCGGAGGGTAGCAATTGGATGATGCCACCTGCTGGTGAACCATTGAAGGAGGTGAACTGGCCCCCGATGACCACCGAACCATCAGCACGCGTCACCATGGCGCTGACGGTGTTGTCCGCGCCATCCAACGGGTCAAAGGATGGATCTAATGTTCCGGGTTGGGCGTGGGCCTGGGTCACTACGAGAAAACAGGTAGCGACGCCGAGTAAAAAGGCACGCACCACCGGGGCGGGGTTACGGAGGTTCATGGTCAGGTTGGTAAGGGCATTGAAAGGTAGAAGAAACCGGCTGGATATTTCATCATCTCGTTTGGCATGCATGCCTCGGTTGATCACTGCCGTGCCACCAGTTGGTTTCCCGTGCGACCTACATTCGCCATTGATCAACACGACATGCTGAACCGCCTGACCGCCGTACTCTTTGTTCTCCTCGTTCCAACCTCCGGTCTCCGCGCACACGAGGGTATGTGGTTGCCGACATTGCTCAAAAGCATTGAAGGCGATCTACAGTCCGCCGGGCTGAAACTCTCCGCCGACGACATCTATAGCATCAACCACGGCAGCATCAAGGATGCCATCGTGTTGTTCGGCGGTGGATGCACTGCCGAGGTGATCAGTCGGCAAGGGCTCATCCTAACGAACCACCATTGCGGCTTCAGTGCGATCACGGATCACAGCACGGTGGAGAACGATCGGTTGAAGAACGGTTTCTGGGCGGCCGATCACGCTGCTGAATTGCGAAACCCCGGTTTGACCGCCACGTTCATCGTGCGCATGGAGGACGTGTCCGATAGGATCCTTTCCCAGATCACCCCGGAGATGGCGATGAACGAAGCCGCGCGCCGCGATCTGGCGAACAAACTCGGGAAGGCCATTGCGGATGAAGCGGTGGAAGGAACCGGGTACAAGGCGGTGGTGCGCCCGTTCAATTACGGCAACAGCTACTATCTCATCGTTACCGAGACCTTCAAGGATGTGCGATTGGTGGGTGCACCGCCCAGTGCGATCGGGAAATTCGGGGGCGATACGGACAACTGGATGTGGCCGCGGCACAATGCGGACTTCAGCCTGTTCCGGATCTACGCCGGCCCGGACAACGCACCAGCGGATCCCAGTGATGCGAATGTCCCGTTCACCCCGCGCCATGTCCTGCCGATCAGCTTGGATGGCGTTCAGGAAGGCGATTACGCCATGATCTTCGGATTCCCCGGCAACACCCAACGCTACGTAAGCAGCTACGCGGTGGAGTATGTGATGAACACATCCGACCCGATGCGCATCGCCATGCGGACCGCGAGCCTTGGTGTGATCGATGCCGCGATGCTGGGCAGTGATCGGACGCGGTTGCAATACGCCGACAAGCAAAGCGGGATCAGCAACGCTTGGAAGAAATGGATCGGGGAGTTGCGGGGTTTGAAGGAATTGAACACGCTTGAGAGAAAGCGCGAGTACGAGACTGCTTACTCCGCTCGCGCCATGCAGTTGGATTCAGTGCGGTACGCGGCGGCCTTGACGGAACTGGCCAGGCTCTATGCCGAATACACCCCATACGCCACGGCGCGGGACCTCTTCGTAGAGATGGTCTATTACGGCCCCGAGGTGTTGCGTTTCACCGATGGGTTCAAGGATGTGATCGAGAAACAACAGGATCTGGTGAAGGAAGGCAAGTTGCAGAGCGCTGTGGGTGATCTGCTTACAAATGCCAAAGCCTACTTCGCGAACTACGATGTGGAAGTGGACAAGCGTGTATTCAAAGCGCTGCTACCGATCTACCGGAAGTATGTCCCTGCCCAACTCGCACCCGCCATCCTCAAGGAGATCGATAGCAAGTACAAGGGTGATGGTGATGAATGGGTCGATGCGCTCTATGCGCGAAGCGTCTTTGCCGATCCTGCGAAGCTGGAGAAGGCCTTCAGCAAACCCGGGTCGAAGAGTGTGCGGAAGCTTCTGAACGATCCAGCCTTCAAAGCCTCGCGCAGCTTCTTCACCAACTTCCTGGATCAGGTCCGGCCAACACATGCCCAACTCAGCGATGGCATCGAGAGTGCCATGCGCACCTATGTGGAAGGCATGATGGTGCTCTATCCCGAGAAGACCTACTGGCCGGATGCGAACAGCACTTTGCGCTTGAGCTACGGAAAGGTGGAAGGAAGCATTCCCCGTGATGCGGTCACGTACACGTACTTCACCACACTGGATGGTGTGATGGAGAAGTACATACCGGGTGATGCGGAGTTCGATGTGCCGCAACGGTTGATCGACCTGCACAAGGCCAAGGACTATGGGAGATATGCAATGAACGGAAGCATGCCGGTTTGTTTCACCTCGTCCTTGCACACCACGGGTGGGAACAGCGGAAGCCCTGTCCTGAACGGTCGTGGGGAGCTCATCGGCCTCAACTTCGATCGGACCTGGGAAAGCACGATGAGCGATATCCAGTTCGATCCGAGCAAGTGCAGGAACATCTGCGTCGATGCGCGCTATGTCCTGTTCATCATCGACAAGTACGCTGGCGCGACCAACCTGATCGCGGAAATGGACGTGGTGAAGCAGGAACCTCTTCCCGGAATGATCCAACTCCCGATCCACCGATGAGCACGAGCTGGACCGAGGAAGGCGGCAAGCTGTGCCGCAACTTTCAATTCGCGGACTTCAGTGAGGCGTTCGCCTTCATGACCCGCGTAGCCATGATCGCGGAAAAACAGGACCACCACCCGGAGTGGACCAATGTGTACAACAGCGTGAGCATCCGATTGAGCACGCACGATGCGGGGAACGTGATCACCGAACGTGATCTGAAACTCGCGGACGCGATCGACAAGCTATGACGAGGAAGGAAGGGGGAAGCGGAAGAGCATACCCCTTCGGTCCCTATGAAATGAAAGAAGCCCGCTGATCAGCGGGCTTCTTTCATTCCAATGTGATCCGTTACTTACCGATCTGGATGGTCTGGTTCTCACCAGCAGCCTTCGCGTCGCCGGTACCGGGCGTCACGAATGCCTTGATCCGCAATTCGGTCTCCTTGGGCTCCGTGTTGGCCACCACCTTCACCGTCTTCTGCTGCGCGTTCTCTTGTTTGCCGGGGCTGTATTCCACCTCGATCTGGCCGGTTGCACCAGGTGCGATCGGCGCTTTGGGGTAACTCGGCACCGTGCAGCCGCAGCTACCGGTAGCGCTTTCAATGATCAAGGGCTCCTTACCGGTATTCGTAAAGACGAATACGTACTTGTTCTTGGTGTCCTGCTTCACGGTCCCGAAGTCGTGCTCGTATTTCCCGAAGGTCATCGTGGTCTTCGGGGTGTTGTCCACGACCGGGGTCGTGTTGGCCATCGGGTCGAAGCTGCCGTCCGCAGCAGGGGCAGCGGGTTCAGCGGCCACCACGTTGCTTGTGTTGGCATCGCTGGAGTCCGACTTGAGCTGGCCCCAAGCAATGGCACCGAGTGCCACAGCGATCACGGCGAGCAGGGCGATCTGGATCTTGTCTTTCATGGATATGGAGGTTGGGTCGTTGCGACGGGATATTCCGGGCGGCGAAAATAGCACGGCGCGCCTTCCATCGAGCAAGTCCTTAACGATCCGTTAGGAAAAAGCGGTCAGCGGGTCATCCCCAGCCGCTGGAAGGTGTTGTCCCCCAGGATCTCCAGCGCCCGCTGGAAGCTCCGATCCACGGGGTTCTCGGCATTGATCACCTGCCAGTAGGCGGCTGTATTCCACAGGTCCCTGGCCACCAAGGCCTTCAACCGGATGTTGATGAGCCCTCCCGACCGCTCCATGCCTTCAGGATCAGGCTCTATGCCCTCCTTCATGGCGTACGCCTCCAGGGCGGACACCATCACATCGCCCACGACGAATGCGTTCCGGAAATGCTCCACACTGGAGTACCGCTTCAATAATTCATCACGGTGCTCGTCCACGTAGTTCAAGGCGAAGGTGTTGAGGACCCCTTTGCGGACCAACTGCCCGAAGTACGCGGAACTCTGCGAAGTATCGATCGGCACGAAGACATCAGGCATGATCCCGCCGCCACCGAAGACCACGCGCTTGTTCATGGTGTAGAACTTCACGGTGTCCTGCGGATGGATACTGTCCGCACTGGTCAACTCTCCGTTGGCCAGTCGCGTTCCTTTTTCCATGCGGTAAGCCTCAACCCCGTGGTCATAAGATTTCTGGATGCACCTTCCGCTTGGCGTGTAGTACCGGGAGACGGTGAGCCGCACGGCGGACCCGTCGGGCAGCATCACCGGCCGTTGCACCAATCCCTTTCCGAAACTGCGACGGCCGACGATCACGCCGCGATCCCAATCCTGGATCGCGCCGCTCACGATCTCGCTCGCGCTGGCGCTGCCTTCATCCACCAGCACCACCAACTTACCTTTCTCGAAGCGGCCTTCCTTGGTGGCGTAGGTGTCCTCCCGCGGCGAAGTGCGTCCTTCGGTGTACACCACCAGTTTCTTCTCGCCGAGGAACTCATCCGCCATGTCGATCGCGGTGCGCAGATAGCCGCCGCCGTTCCCTTGCAGATCCAGGATCAGGTCCTGCATCCCCATGGCCTTCAACTCGTCCATCTTCTCGCGGAATTCCTTCATGGTGGTCGCGCTGAAGCGGCTCACCTTGATGTAGCCGACCGTGGGTGTGGCCATGTACCCGGCGTCCACGCTGAAGATGGGGATCTTGTCACGCGTGATCACGAATTCCAATGGAGCGGGTTCACCTCTGCGTCCCATGGTCACGGTCACCTTCGTGCCTTTCTTTCCACGAAGGCGCTTCATCACATCGCTGTTCTTGAAGCCCACCCCTGCAGCGTTCTCGGTGTCGATCGTCAGGATGCGGTCGCCGGCGCGGATACCCAAACGCTCGGAAGGTCCTCCCGAGATCGCATCCACCACATAGATGGTGTCACGAATGATGTTGAACTGGATCCCGACCCCCTCGAAGTTGCCCTTCAATGGTTCGTTCACTTCTTCGAGATCCTCCTTCGGAATGTAGATGGAGTGCGGATCCAATTCCTCCAGGATCCGGACGATCGCCGCGTCCACCAGTTCCTGCTTGTTCACCTCATCCACATACATCCGATCGATGTGGTACAACAGCGATTCCAACTTCCCCACAGTGGTCGGATCAGCCTGTTGTTGCTGCTGTGCGCGCAACGGAATGGAAAGTACGACGAGGAAGGCGAGCGCGACCGAACGGAATTGTTTCATGTGCTGGATGTGGGCGGGAATGATGGCAATGTAACGTAGGGGCAAGGCTGGCGGTTGCCTGCGGCAGTTAACAACTGTCAAGCCACAACAGCCTTTCACCGCTGGTCCCGTGATGAGATGGTCCTGAACCGGACCACGAGATGATCCCCGTTCTCATCCGTGAGCGTCAAGGTGTGCTCACCATCCGGGACGACCGAAGCGAGGCGGTGTTCGCGTTGCGTACTGCCGAGGTAATTGCCGTCCAGGTCCCAGTGTACTGTTGCATCCGTGCGTTGATGTGCGAGTTGGAATACCACGCGACCGAGTTCACCATTCAATTGGACCGGAACGAAGAGTGTGGCACCCTGCTCCGGATAGATCATCTGCATCGGACGCTGGGTGCTCGTTGCACCGTCGGTGTCCAACCACGGAGGAAGTGTTCGATACGCGGGATGCGTCGGCGCGTAGTAGTACTCCATCGCCGGTGGCAGGCTGAACCAACTCACTTGGTGCGACCCGGGTCCCGGTGGAACGCGGTGGCTCGCATCGGTGTCAACCGTGATCATGTGGTGATATGGACAGGGAGCTGTGCGTACGGCTTCGTGAATGATCCAGCGCTCATCGGGATGCGCGCAATCAGGCCCGGCGCGGAAACCACTGGCAGGACACACCGCCATGCGCTCCATCGCGTCGTACGGCGGGTCGAACCCAGCGCCATCGGGAAGTGCACCGAACACTTCGAAGAGGAGCGGGGCGGCTGCGAGTGTTCCTGTGAGTCCGGGTCTTCCTTCACCACTGGCGTTGCCGGTCCAGACGCCGACGGCGTACCGGTCGGTGAACCCGATCGCCCACGCATCGCGATGGCCGTAGCTGGTGCCGGTCTTCCACGCGATCCGTTCGTTCCCGGCGAATCGCTGCCAACCGGATTCGGTCTCTGGCCGGTTCACCCCTTGCATGGCTTGGATGGTATGGAAGACCGAAGCCGCATTGAGTACAGGCTGTCCGTGCCACGTACGTTCTTCGCGCACGACCACCGGCGGATGAACAGCACCTTCCACCGAGGCGGCACTTCCGCTGTACCGGATCGCGATACGAGCAAGCGATGCGTATGCACCGGTGAGTTCCCAAAGACTGCTTTCACCGCCGCCCACGATCAACGAAAGCCCGTAGTGATCCGCACCGCGATCCAATCCCACGAGTCCCATTCCAAGGAACATGCGGCGCGTACGCTCCACACCATGCTCACGCAGCGCTCTCACTGCGGGCACGTTCAACGAACGGCTGAGTGCTTGCGATGCGGGCACCGCTCCGTCGAAGCGCTCATCGTAGTTGCGCGGCGCGAAACCCTCGTAGCTCGTTGGAAGATCGGCGACGAGTTGGTCGGGCATGCGCTCTCCGCTCTGCAACATGTCCGCGTAGAGGAAGGGTTTCAACAAGCTGCCAGTGCTGCGTTGTGCGCGCACCACGTCCACCATGCCCGCATGATCCGCATCGGCATCGGGCTGGTTCCCCATGTAGGCCAGCACTTCGCCGGTTTCCACATCCATCACCAACACCGCCGCGTTGTGTACCTCGTTCGCCCGCATCACGGGACCATGTCGAAGGGCCATGTCGTTCACGCGTTCCTGTAACACGCGATCGATCGTCGTAACCACGCGCTGTCCGGAGTGCCCTTCCACCAGCATGGTCGTTAGCAAGTGCGGCGCGATACGAGGTAGCGCATGCGGAAACTCGGGCAAGGGTTCAACGCGCGCCAAGGACCACTGTAGAGTATCCAATGCCTTCACCTCGAGCAATCGATCCAGCAGGCGGTTCCGTTTCGCAAGAAGTGCATCGCGATTGCGACCGGGATGGATGCGCGACGGTGCGTTCGGCAACACGGCCAGTGTAGCGCTCTCACCCCAGCCCAAGGACTTCGCATCACGACCGTACCAGCGCCATGCTGCGGCATCCAAGCCGACCACGTTCCCTCCGAACGGCGCGTTGGCCGCATACAGCATCAGGATCTCCTCCTTGTCGTAGCGCAGTTCGATCCGCAACGCGATCAGGACCTCCACGAACTTGTTCCACCACGTGCGGTCGCGATCACCACGCGCCATACGCGACACTTGCATGGTGATGGTGCTTCCTCCGCTCACGATGCGCCCGGCCTTCCGGTTCTGCTGCCAGGCGCGCACCAACGATCCCGGTCGCACACCCCAATGATCCCGGAAATGGCGATCCTCGAATTGGATCAAGCATATGGCGAAGCACTCGGGAACACTGTCCGTGGATGGCATGCGCCACTGACCATCCTTGGCGACCGTGGCTCCAAGCAACTCACCGTTGCGGTCCAGCAGCACCATGCTGCGCGGCGTGGTGAAGAGCGGATCCATCGGCCCCACTTCGCCCAAACAAGAACCAGGAGCAGCGCGACGATGACCCAGCGCAGAAGGCGGATCGACCGCTTGATCCATGACAAGATGCGCGCGAACATGTGTGATCCGGATAACGAACGGCGAAGATCGTCTGTTGTGCGCGAGGGGTGAAGAATGCCTGAATGGGCCACGGACAAGCTCCACGGGTGCGATGCACCGGCGAACCGTCTATTTTCGTGCACCCGTCCCCAGCACATGATGCGCTTCCTTTCCCTTTCCCTCTTCTTCGTACTCGCCACTCACTTGCCTGCCCAGGAATTCACCGGAGCGATACCGATGAGCATGCGCTACGGGCTGGATCCGCACGCGGTGCCCACGTTGGAAGCAAGTCCGTTCGACGCAACGGCGGCGGCCATGGACGATGCTGTGCGGGATGCGGCGAACAAACTTCCGCTCTATGCACGCTTCGTTGTTGCTCCAGCGGATCTGGACCATTCAGGCGTGTGGACCGAACTGCCCGGCGGCGATCGCATCTGGCGTTTGCGCGTCGTGTCACCCGGTGCACATGCCATGGAGTTGTTCTTCTCGGATGTGTACCTGCCTCCTGGATCGCAAGTGCATGTGTATGATGATGCACGAGAACAAGTGATCGGTGGATCCACTGCCGCGCATGTGCAAGCCGATGGTTCATTCACCACGGATATGGTGTATGGTGATGCGTGCACCGTGGAATACCATGAACCGGCCGCCGTGCGTGGAGAAGGGAGTTTGCACTTGGAAAAGGTCGCACACGCCTATCGCATGGTCGCGCAAGTGAAGTCGGGTACCTGTGAGGTGGATGTGAATTGCAGCGAAGGAGCGAACTGGGTGAACGAACGCAATGCGGTCGTGCGGATCCGCGTGGTCATTCCAACTGGTGCGGGGTTCTGCACCGGCACCTTGGTGAACAACACCGCTTCCGATTGCAAGGGGTACATCCTCACGGCTTTCCATTGCACGGAGGAAAGCGTGACCACGAACTACCCGAGCTACCAGTTCCGGTTCCAGTTCCAGCGCACGGTCTGTGGCACAGGCTCCGCAACAGGAAGCGGGCTTACCGGATGCGCACGTCGTGCGGGATCACAGGATCAAGGGGGTGCGACGGGTTCGGATTATTCGCTCATTGAACTCACCTCCGCGATCCCGGGCAGCTACACGCCGTATTGGGCAGGATGGGATGCGGGAACGGCAGCACCGGTAGGCGGGGTGAGCCTCCATCACCCGGACAGCGACGTGAAGAAGATCAGCACCTTCAGCGGAACCGCCAGCAGCGCGACATGGGGCGGCCCGAACGGAACGCATTGGCGTGTGGTGTGGACAGCGACCGCCAATGGCCACGGTGTGACAGAGCCCGGGTCATCCGGTTCACCCATCTTCAATTCGGCGAAGAAGCTGGTGGGGACACTCACCGGCGGCTTGTCGTGTTGCACAACGAATGCGTGTGGGAGCGGAACCAGCCTGACCGCACCGGACTACTACGGGAAGATGAGCTACCACTGGGGAGCGAGCAACCCGAACCCCACCTTGGAACAATTGCATTGGTGGTTGGCTCCGGTCGGAACCGCGACATCGCAGGAAGGAAGCGTGAACCCGTGCGGACCCATCGGGATCCCCGAATTGACATTGCCTTCGCCGGAAGTGTTTCCCAATCCCACCCGTGAAAGTGTGACCATCCGGTTGCCTCAGCAGGTGTCGGGTTCCGGATCGGTGGTGATCAGCGATGTCACGGGTCGTGTGGTCCACACGGAACGGATCGGGGGAACGACGGTCCTCGATCTTGATGCGCGCGCCTGGAGGCCGGGCACGTACATGATCATGGTGGTCGGCGGAGCAACCCCGATCGCCGCAGCGCGGATCGTGGTCGTGGACTGATCGGGATCATGTTCAACGCAGCATTCCTGGATCACGCTGGCCCACGTGCTTGGATCGATGGTATGGACGGGTCGGCTCGTGTATTTCCGGGAACGGAAGGTCCGGAATTGCTCGATCGCATCCACCTATCTTCCCCACCTGCACGATCCATGGTCGAATGAAGCGCCGCTTGCACGCGTTCCTGTTCTCATTCCTCGCGGCGTCCACTGCACATGCGCAGGTAGGTCATTTCGAGATCCTCAGAGGTGGTCAGGTCCTGGGACGCATCCGCGTGGATCGTGTCATCGCCGGAAACACGGTATCCTATTCCATGATCTCGGCGTCCACCTTCGACCTGATCTGGAAGCGGCATGTGCGCACGGCGGTGATCACGCATTACACCGATGGCCGCGTCACGGGCTGTTGCAGTTCCGTGCGCATGAACAACGCGGTGCGGGATAGCAGTCTTCTGCGTTCCATCGGCGGTCGCGGGTTGTACTTCAAGCACCCGACTTCGGTCCATGCCGATGAGCTACCCGCGAACGATTGGACGACCGCGCGCATGTATTACGAGGAACCAGCTGGGGAGTCGAGCATCTTCGTGGAGAGCGCCTTGGCGGATTGTCCGCTGGTATGCTTGGGGGTGGGGGAGTACAGCCTCACCCTGCCCAACAAGGACCGCAACCGCTACGTCTATCGCGACGGTGTCCTACAGGAGATCCATGTGGACCGTGGTTTCTTCGAACTGCTGTTCAGGAGGGTTTGAACCGTGCCCATTGCAGATGCTGCATGGCGCATTTGATCCGCCCGCCGTTGCTGCGACCCCTGCGGGGTCGGTGGACCCTTACCTCGGTATGAGCTATATGCTGTGACCCCTCCGGGGTCGAACCATAGTTCAACTAGAGGGCTTCTGATCGTGATCCTTTCGGGGTCCGACCTGCACGTTCGTTGACCCCGGAGGGGTCATAGCATGTAGATCCCAGCAGAATGCGTGATCCGACCCTGAAGGGGTCGCAGCCGTCGGAAATCCCATCGCTTGCGCTGCTAAGCCCGGATCCACCATCTTCGCGGCCGTTTTCAACGACCATGAAAGAGATCACAGATAGCCGGAAGTTGCTGGGCGCCGGTCCCGGCCTGACCTTGAAAGAACTCAGCGGCTTGTACAAGGGCCTGATGAAGCAGCACCACCCGGACCGTTTCCAAGTGGATGCCGAGCGGGAGGAGGCCGAGGCCACCAGCAAGCGCATCATCTCAGCCTACAAGTTGTTGGAGGGGATCCACCCCGAAACCAACGAGTCCAAGGCGGAGGAGTTCGAGCAGACCCTTAGCAGCGGCGTGACCAACTGGCAGTACAAGAACCTGGTGCTCCGCGTCAACTTCGGTGATGGGAGCGAGTACGCCTTCTATGGCGTGCAACCGAACACCTACAAGAAGTTCGTGAACACCGATGGCACCGCGCGTTTCGTGCGCCGCCATTTGGTGGGCGCATGCCCACAGCGCAAACTGACGAGCGCGGTGGCGGTCTGATCGCACACAGCATGAAAGCTGAACGGCGACCAATTGGTCGCCGTTCGTGTTTGATGGTGCCTGCGAATGCAGGATGCCTTTTCGAGACCCCGGGTCAAGCCGGGGTGACAAATGCAAGATGGGTGGTTCCGCCCGCCGAACGGCGGGCGGAACCACCCATCAAAGCGCGTCTGTCATTCCGGGCTTGACCCGGAATCTCCTGGGCGATGAACAAAAGCGTCGGATCCAACGCGCCCGCACAGCGTTCGATGCCCCATTCGCTTCCTCGGTACTTCCATCACCACTCCATACTCACTGCGATGCCGTCGCCGGATCCCCCGCAGCCACCACTTCCACCCATCGGCCCATGCTGCGCGCGTTCACCGTGTGATCATACATCGCTTCGCAGAACGCACCGGGCAGATAGTAGCGCCCCGTGTAGCTGGCGTTGAGCAGAACGCGGTACGTGTGGCTCTGGCCTTTCCACAGATCGAAGTAGGTGAGCACACGGTCATCGCGGATGTCCTGATAGGTGTACGGACCTTGCGCCGCGCCGCCCAGCGTTCCTTCCATGCGCGTGTTGCGGATCTCCCATCCGCTCGGGAAGAGTTGCGACAACGCGAGTTGTTGGTAGCCGCTTGCAACACCCGGATGCGTCACCGTCACGATCGCCATGAAGTCCGTGCCTTGTTCGATGCGTGAAGGATCGAGCGCCATGCCGTCCATGCGCGTGTAGCTCACGCTCATGTTCAATCCACTGCTGGAAGGCTTTTCGTTCCCGGCCAGCGGAGTGCCTGATCGCACCATGCGCACATAGAGCAGGTTCTTGCCGGTGTTCGATACCGACACGCTCGCGCGACCATCGGGCACCGGTAGATCCACGCGGCAGATCGCCTTCTCGCTGAACTTCTCCGTGCGCTTTCCGGCAGCGGTGAGCGTGAAGCTCATGCCCTTGCCCAATTGGCTCTTCTCCGCCAAGCGCGCCACGGCCAATAAGCCGAATGCCGTGCTCTGCGTGCTGTACCAACCTTCGCTGCTCAAGCGGCGCGAGATGCGTTGCACCACCGGTGCGGCGCGTTCCGTTTCACCCATCGCGAGCAACGCTTCTGCCACCAAGGCCTCGTCGCGCAGATCGCTGCCGTAGGTCCAGTACTGTTCCGTGTAGGCGGGGATGGTGGTGTCCACGCCTTTCACGATCGCTTGCGCCACATCCTTGCGACCCACGTACGCGTACGCTGCGGCCAGCATCCACTTGGCTTGCAGGCCGAGCGTGGGTTGTTCACGCAAGCGGTTCATCGCGGGGAGCTCTTGCGCTTTTGCGAGGGCAAGCACATACAAGCGATACGCCTGCGTGAGTTGCGTGCCTTGTCGGCTCCATCCTTCCGGCACCACGCCGTTCCATTCGCGCGCTTGCTTCCGCTGGAAGGACAACCAGTTGTTCTTCACATTCCCCGGCACGGCATAACCGGCGCGTTCCGCTTCCACAATGAAGTGGCCCGCGTAGATGCTCGTCCAGTTGTCATAGTAGTCGCCGCCCGGCCAGTAGTTGAAACCGCCGTCGTTGCGCTGGAACTGCGACATCTTCCGCAGTGCCGCTTCCACATTGCTGCGCGCCATCTGGTCGCCGCGCGCGGGCAGTTCCATCACCTTCGCGATGAAGAGCTGCGGGAAGGCCTTGCTCGTGGTCTGCTCCAGACATCCGTGCGGATAGTCGAGCAGGTATTGCAAGCGGCGCCCCCATGTCCACCGGAGGAATGGTGCTCACTCCCATACGCCGCATTTGTCCCCTGTACGCCGAGCGGTGTAGGTGTCGCGCTCCAATCCTTGTTCGCATCGAGCAATGCTTCCGTCACTTCCGTCGCGGGCAGGTTCGGTTGCCGCACTTGCAGTTCGATCTTCTCGCTCGCGCTTTCACCGGCGCCGCTCACGGTCACCTTCATCTTCGCCACACCGATCGCTTCCTTCACCTTCACGCGGAAGTTCACCACTTGATCACCCATCGCGGTGAATCGGATCGTCTTCTGCGACGGGCCTTCGGGTATCAGGAACTCGTTCGGTTCGATCTTCACCACCACCTCCTTCACTTTCGCATCCATCGCGAAGACCGTCACCGGCAGGTCGGCGGTCTCACCGGGTGCGAGCACGCGCGGGAGTGTGGCGAGTACCATCAATGGTTTGCGCACGGGCACAGCCTTCTCCGTGTGGCCATAGGCTTTCTCGCCGTCGGTGGCCACCACCATCACGCGCACACTGCCCACGTAGTTGCCAATGGTGAAGTCGTGCTTGGCCTTCTTTCCGCGTTCCAGTTTGAACGGACCGACGAAGCGCACCACCGGCTTGAAACGGTTCGCACGCGCGGCATCACCCTTTCCGGCGTCATCGCTACCACCGAGTGCGAGCACGCGCTGGATCTGCTGCCCGAATGCGCCGATCACCTGATCATACAGATCCCATGTGCGCACCCCGAGCGCTTCGCGCGCATAGAAGTAGTTCCACGGATCCGGCGTCTTGAAGCGCGTGAGATCGAGCAATCCTTCATCCACGATCGCGAGCGTGTATGTCATGCCGCGACCGCTCTTCTCGTTCACCTCCACGCTGAAGGGCACATCGGTGCGATCTCCTTCGGCAGGTTCACGACCGGTTCCAAGTGCGTGCCCGCGTCCTCCACTGGGATCGGGATCACGCCGTACAAGCGGATCGGCAGATCGTTCACTGTCTTTGCGTGCGGTTGCAACAACGTGACGTGCGCGTACACGTTCGGCGCCATGTCCGCTGTGATGATGAAGCTGTGCCGCGTCTCCTTCGCTTTCAACTCCACCCACACCGCATCCAACACGCGACTGCCGGTCTCCAAACTCACCAACGCGCGACCGCTTCCACCGCTGGGGATGATGAGCGTGGCCTTATCGCCGACGTTGTACTTCTCCTTGTCGGCGTTGAAGCTCAACACCGCCGCTTGGTCCGGGTCCTGTCGGCGACTGCGTCCTTCCCAACCCGGCCAATCCATGTAGATCTGCACCGCGCTGGCGTGACCGCTCGCCGGGTCGGTGATCCGCACCGCGTAGCGGCCCCACTGTGGACGCATCGATGCGGAACTTCATCACGGCCTTGCCTTTCGCATCGGTAGTGAGTTGCTGTTCCTGTTGCAACTCCACGCTCGGCGAACTGATGTAGCTGCTCGATCCGGTGATGGAGCCATCCCACCACCAGTTGTAGTTCAGCTTGTACACCTGCGCCTTCAGCGCGTGGCTGGCGATCGGCTTGCCGTGCGCGTCCACGCTCACCACGGCGAACTTGTAAGTGGTGTCCGTTTGGAAGGTGCCCCACGAATTGCGAAGCTCGGGCAGCTTCATGCCCACGTAGCTGGAGTACGGGTAGTACGGGACGCTCACTTGGTCCATGCTCGCATCGCCGCTTACCTCGAACACGCGCGTCACGATGTTGGTGTTCACCACGGCGGGAGCGCTGCGTCCCATGTTCAATTCCAGGTCGAAGCTCGCTTCACCCTTTTCATCCAAGGTCCCATCGAAGGCTACTTGCTCCTCGTTCGGCACCCACGTGCGCAGGTCGTTGAACTGGTACTTCTCAAATCCTGAAAAGTCGGGCCAGCCATTGCTCATGGTCACCGTCACGCGGCTCTTCAGGTTCCGCGCGGGCGCGCCGTGCAGCCAGTGGGAGTGGAGTTGAACACGGTTCCCACCGTCGGCGCTCAGGCGCAGCCCTTCCTTCCGACCGGGCCATCCGGGAAGTCCAGCAGCACCTTCAAGCGGTTCGGTTTGATCGTTTCAATGCGCAAACTCTTGTGGAAGGCCGTGCCGCCCACGCGCACCACCGCGTTCCAATAGCCTGTCGGGGCATCCGGCGAAGTCGAACAGCGGAAGGCGTACACACCGTTCACACTCGTGGTGCGCACCTGCTTCTGATCCAAGCGACCGCGCGGGTCGCTGATCTCCAACACCACCGGATGGTCCTTCGGGAGTTTCCCCCGGGCATCCTGCAACATGAAGCTGAGGTAGAGTGAATCACCCGGACGCCATACGCCGCGCTCGCCGTAGAGGAAGCCTTTCAAGCCGCGCTCGATCGCTTCGCCGCCCACATCGTAGTTGCTCACCGAGAGCGAGGAGCCGTCATCCAATTTCAAATAGCCGCGCTGCGAACCCTTGCTCGCGGTGAGCAGGAAGGGCTTGTGCGCACCGGCGGGGATCGTAGCCAAACCTTCGCCATCCGTGATGGTCTGCGTCATCACCTTGCGTTGCAGGTCCAGCACTTCCAGCTTCACGCCGCTCATCGGCTTGGTGCTGCGCAGGTCGCTCACCGCCACCAGCATGCTGCCATCGTTGCCCACTTTCGCGATCAGCCCGATGTCCGAGGCGAGGATGTTCCGCGCCGCGCTGGTGTTGCGCATGTAGTAGCTCGTCTTGCACGGATCCTCGCGCTCCTGGTAGTCGTAGCCCTCGTCGTAGTCGTAGTTGTCGTACTCGTCGTAGTAATAGTAGTCCTGCTGCACATCGTAGGCGGCCTGTTCCTCCTCCCAACTCTTCTCGTGCGGTTGCTCCACCGGATCGCCGCCTTCGCAGGGGTACACGCTCTGGTGCATGAATGGTGCCCTTGCCGATGAAGCGCACGGCGGGCTTCAACTCCTCGAACACCAGATCCACGCTGATGTCCTTGCCCAGCTTTTTTGCCGTTCACATTGCGCAGGCCCGCGCTCACGAAGCCTTGCTGGTTGCCGCTCAACCGCGTGCCCGGATAGAGCACCAGCTTGTTGCCATCCTGCGTGATGCGCACGTTGTCCGCACCGGCGATGCCCACGAGGCCGCTCACGTCCTGCGCGGATCCAACGGATCGCTGAATTGCAAGGTCGCGTACTGCTCGCCATCGCTGAAGGTCGTCGCGCGGATCAGCGCGAGATCACCGATCGCTTGAGACGTCGAAGGGGGAGGGTGGCGGCATCGTTGCTGCCGATCTTCTTCCCGTTCCATAAGTGATGTCCACGCGCGAGGTCTTTCGCCACGCTTCACACTGTCCGCGGTGAAGCGGTGGTAGCGGCCGTTCGGCTCATGCTCCCATGCCATCGCCAATGCGCGGCCGTCCTGTTTCGTGGTGAAGCATCCTTCCATATTCCATCTGTGCGTCGTCGCTCGTGTACACGCTCACCACCAAGCGTTGCCACTTCAGGTCGGTGGTGCTGAGCGAACGGATGTCCGTCACCTTCACATCCAGTCCCTGCTTGTAGGTGGTCACTTGGAACTTGAAGGTCTGCAAGCCCTTGGGCACCTCGATCAATCTTCCTGCATCGAACTCCACGGTATAGGTGCGGTCCTGCTCCAAGCGTTCGTTGGGTTGGAAGGCGAGGGTGAGGATTATCCTGCCGGGCGCACCGTGCCCTTCACCGATGGATCGATGTCGAAGAGCCCTTGGATGGCGGCATCCGTGCTGTCCTTCCAGCGCGCCCGGCCGCCACGCGCACGATATCGGCGCACGCGCCGAGATATGCCCCGCAGTGAACGCGGGGATGTAGGGCGTGAACGCGACATCGGGTTCGATGCGTTGCTGTTGCCGCGACACGCGGCCAAGAGGAGGGTGCAGAGCAGGGCAGGGCTGAACGCGCGCGGAATGCGGGTCTGGGGAACATGGTGCGGGAAATGGTGGGGAAGGTAGCGGACCTATTTCTTCCGGTCCGCTCTTGGAACGATCAACCCATCATGCGCGTGGGCTATTGCATCGGGGGTGAAATATCTTCGTGGGGCGGTGAGCGGCACGCCCGAATGCTGGCGATCGATCCGGCCTATACGCTACTACCCTTGGTGGTGCAGAGGCGCTGAGGAAGGAAGACCGTGCGGCGGTTCAGGTGGTGGTGTGTTATCCATCATCGCGGGGCTGAGGGGTGGTGAGTGATGACCATGACATGGCATTGACCGGGACCGACGCAGGAAGACATAGCCGGGTTGTGTGCGCATACGCATCGCGATCCGCGTTAGCGGGGCCCTGAGTACCGATGGGGGCGCATTTACCATTGCGTAGTGACCCGTCCTGGAAAAGGGTTTACAGGTTTTGGGTTGATGTCCGGAGTTAGGTTTACAGCTGAGAGAACGTCCTGAACTGCGTTGACAGGTGTTCGCTTGGTAGAGTTCTTCCAAAGCCGTTCGACTTTTGTACCAGTGTGCGCGGTCAGGTGTAAAGATTGCTGATGCTGTTATGCGGTGATCGGAGTTGTAGAGGGAACACGGCACGTTCCCGAGCGGCACGCGCCTGTGCAACCGTATCGATGCACCATGTATCGAGGTATTCCTGTTTGATGATCCCGTTGATGCGTTCCACGGCGTTCTCCGGGCGGATCGCCCTCTCGGTCATGCTTTTGCCGATGCTATTGTTGCAGCACATCCACGTACGCTTGCGAACAGTACTGCACGCCACGATCGCTGTGATGGATCAAGCCCTTGGGAACGGTGACCGCCTGTGCGATGGCCATGCGCAAGGCTTCCAATGTGCTGGCTGCTTCAAGGTCCGTGGCCAAGTGGTGGCCCATGATGCGGTGCGACCAAGCGTCGGTGATCAAGCTGATGTAAGTGTAGCCTTCCTTCCCGGTCTTGAAGTAGGTGATATCGCTTACCCAGAGCTGCCCAGGTCCGGTGAGCTTCCTGTCCTTGATCAGGTTGGGCCACTTGCGTAACCAGTGCGATGAGCGTGTGGTGTGGATGTACTTGCGGAGCCGTCGTACCAGCAGACCGTGATCGGCGAGCAGATCGAAGAGCGCGTCGCGGCCCATCTTGATGTGGTGCTCCAGGAGGAAGGGCTGGAGCTTGTCCATCAACTTACGCGTACCCAAGCGCCGATGGTCCTGGCGGATCTCCTGCACGCGCACCAGCACCAGTTCATGTTCCATGCAATAGGCTTGGGTCGTCCAGAAGTGCTGATAGAAGGCTTGTCGTGTAACACCAAATGATCGACAGAGCCGCACCAAGCTGATGTGCGGATAGCTGTCCTTCATCTCACGGATCACTTGGTATTGGCCTTTCGGATCGCGATCCGGTGCTCGCTCTCCGCCAGGTCGATCAGCTTGGAATAGGCTTCGCTCTTGAGCTGTTCATCCTCCAGTTGCCGTTCCAGTTCCCTGATCCGGTTGCGCAGGTCCGCGCTGCGTTCGCTCTTCTTGCGCTGGGGCATCTCCTTGGGGTTGATCGCCCAAACTTCGGCACAGGGCTGTGGCCGCGCACCAAGGTCCATCTGCGTCATCCATTCTGCAATACAGCTCTTGCCCGCCAAGGCGTATCGCCGACGCAATTGCTCCATGGTCCAGCGAC
This sequence comes from Flavobacteriales bacterium, assembly GCA_016721005.1. Taxonomy (GTDB): domain Bacteria; phylum Bacteroidota; class Bacteroidia; order Flavobacteriales_F; family PHOS-HE28; genus PHOS-HE28. Next base: position 301,168 of record JADKJM010000016.1, on the reverse strand, counting down.
CGCTCCGGTACTCGCCGATCGCCCATTCGTTTGAACGCCACATCGTATTTGCGTGGCCTTCCTTTTTCCTTGTCCGTTCCGTCCTTCATGAGGTTCGCTTTTGCGTAAACCCGGATCAGGACGAGTCAGGAAGGTTCGACAGTCGCCGTCGATGTACCCAAGCCTGACTTGATGTATGGTGTCCGTTATAGGCACGAATTAGGTGAGCGGACGTCGTTCTTGGTTGATCTTGGATGGCTCGATCGCGAAGCAAATAAGCGCTTGTTTCTTCCACTTTCGAATAAGACGATATTGTTAAGCACAACATCTATGAGGTGCAAGAGCTTCGGAGTCGGCTTCGGCTTGGCTATGAATCTGGCACAGTATGAAACATGGGATGCGGGGGTTGTATTAGGTGGGGTCGTACCTAGCGCTTACAGAGTAGCCATGGACGTAACTACCCTTCTGAGTTGGAGAACGGTTTCAAACGATGGAGACGGTCCCAAGTAGGTTCTGCAATTCGCTTCGGTGGTCGATACTCTCGTGTTATTTGGAATGGAGCTCGGGTCTTCTTTGAGGCCACCGGTTTTGCTGTGATTCGAGACGTATATGCCTGGTTGAAACACAATGGTCTGGCGTTACAGCCGTCCACACCTCGCCGGGGTAATGGTCTTTCATTGATCCTTGGTCTGGAGTTTGGCCCAAGAAGATCCCTTCACGACATTCCATCTCCATGATTATTCCCGGTTTGGCAGATGAATCATTGGGCTATTGATATGAACCCAAGGGCTATCGCGTCTTGAATCCGAGGAGGAGATCCAGATAGTGGTCGGTCCAAGCGGCGGGCTTGCGTTTGCGGTTGACGCTGTTCTTGGGGTCGTTGTGGAGTTTGCAGATGTTGAGTAAGCCTCCGGCGAACCACGTCTTGTGGGACCGGCCTATGCTGATAGCGGCTTCCAGTTCTGAGGCAGCAACTCACCTTGTAGGCTTCCGGAAGCTCGGCCAGGTTTCCTAAGTAGTGATGGATCTCTGATCAAGATGTAGCTTGATACCGCACACTCCTTCCACACCCTTCTGCTCTAAGTCTTCCAACACTCGCCGCTTCCTTCAGATCCCGTGTCGCCGTTGCGGTGGAGATCCGTGGATAGAAGGCCATGTACTCGCGGCGTTGGAATGCGCGTGCTGCGTTCCCCTGGTGTTCCAACGCGTGAAGGATGCCTGCCACAGGATCACCGACGGTTTTTACCGGATTGGTTGCGGCGCGCACTTCGGCCAGCGCTTCCTGAGCCACTCCTTTTTCGTTGCTTTGGCCCCGCCGGAGCGATCCTTCGGACCACATCCCGCAGCATGGCCCACCCCTACAAGCGCATCCTCCTGAAGCTCTCCGGCGAAAGCCTGATGGGCGACCAAGCGTATGGCATCGACAGCGTCCGCTTGGACCACTATGCCAGTGAGATCAGTGCGATCGTGAAGACGGGCGTCCAAGTGGCGATCGTGATCGGTGGAGGCAATATCTATCGCGGCATGCAGGCGGAAGGGAATGGGATCGACCGGGTGCAGGGCGATCACATGGGTATGCTGGCGACGATGATCAACTCGCTCGCCTTGCAAAGCGCCTTGGAGCACAAGGGCCACAACACGCGGTTGCTCAGTGCCATCAAGATGGACACCATCGCCGAGCCCTTCATCCGTCGTCGCGCGGTGCGGCACTTGGAGAAGGGTCGTGTGGTGATCTTCGGTGCGGGTACGGGCAATCCTTACTTCACGACTGATACCGCGGCGAGCTTGCGCGCGATCGAGATCGAGGCCAACGTGATGCCCAGGGGAACACGGGTAGACGGCATTTACACCGCTGATCCGGAGAAGGATAAGACGGCAACGAAGTACGACCGCATCACCTTCACCGAAGTGTATTCGAAAGGCTTGAACGTGATGGACCTCACGGCCTTCACGCTGTGCCGGGAGAACAAGTTGCCGATCATCGTGTTCGACATGAACAAGCCCGGCAACCTTGGCCGGTTGATGGCTGGAGAGAAGGTCGGGACGCTGGTGGAGGGTTAACCCTTCGTCGCGATCACCAGGTATTCGTGGACGTCGTAGTTCCGCTTCGCACGCGATGTCGCACTGAAGAACGCGTGGCCGCAACCCGGTCGAATGCGGTCGTGCAGTTCCACCGCGAAGGTGTGTACGCGGTCCATCCAGCTGAGGTCAGCAGCCTCGAAGAGTTCCTTCTCGGCACCTTCGATATCCAGCTTCAACACATCGACTTTTTGCAGATCGAAGCGTTCGAGCAGCGTGGTCATGGAGATCGCAGGCACGCCTTCTTCACCGGTTTCCAGTGAACGGATGTGGTAGGCGGAAGGGTTGAGCCCTTCGCGCTGGAAGCCGATGCGACCGTCGGCAGGTGCGATCGCGGCGCGCACGAGTTCGACCCCGACCAGGCCTTTGGTGTTGAGTTGAAGCAACGAGAAATTCTCCGCGTCGGGTTCCACAGCGATGATGCGCGCGTTCGGATAGCGACGCTTGAACCACAATGTGGCCAACCCGATGTTGGCGCCGATGTCCAGGATCACAGCAGGAGGAGCAGATAGCGGAAAGGCATAGCCGCCGCCCATCACCACCTCATCGAAGATCGCGAGGTCACTGCTTCCTGTGCGGATGGTGATCGGACCCGCCAGATCGCGATGCCGGATGGTGGCGCGTTGCCCGGGACCGCGCTGCTTCAGCCACAGGACCCGGAGACCGCGCACAGGCCCGAGGCGGAGGATGTGTTCCACCAGATGTCCGAAGGCCTTTGCGGTGCGCATGGTAGGAGGGCGCCGAAGGTACTTGCCGGAAAAGCCGCGTATTGGTCCGATGGAGGTGTCTATTTTTGGCATCCACTTTCCAAGACCGGTTCCCATGATCGATAGCGCATCCACCATTTCGCAGTGCGAAGAGCACATGCACAAAGCCGTTGAGCACCTCGACAACGAATTGACCAAGGTGCGCGCCGGTGCGGCCAACCCCGCGATGCTCGAGGGCGTGCGGGTGGACTACTACGGCCAGATGGTACCGCTCACGCAAGTGTCGAGCATCAACACCGGTGATGCGCGCACGTTGTTCGTGAAACCGTGGGAGAAGAAGATGATCGACCCGATCGAGAAGGCGATCATCGGAGCGAACCTCGGCTTCAACCCGAGCAACAACGGCGAGAGCGTGATCATCCATGTGCCGATGCTCACGGAGGAACGTCGCAAAACGTTGGTGAAGACGGCACACGCCGAGGCCGAGCATGCCAAGGTGGGGATTCGCAGCAGTCGCCAGAAAGCGATGGACACGATCAAGTCCGCGAAGAAGGATGGCTTACCGGAGGATCACGCGAAGGACCTGGAAGGTCAGGTGGAGAAACTCACCGGCACCTACAACAAGAAGGTGGAGGACCTCCTTGGGTTGAAGGAGAAGGATATCATGAAGGTCTAAGGTGCGGAGCGCCGCACGGTTGTCACTCAGGGCTTGACCCGGAGTCGCGCCTAGGTCCACACCGGGCTCCCCTCGCTACAATTCCTGCACATCTCGATGCTGCTGCGCGCGTGCAGCAACGACCGACGGAAATCATTGTACGCATCGCTTTTCCACAGCTCGCTGAAGCTGTGTGTGCGCAGATCGCCGAGCACGTGGTGCGCGTCCTTGTCGAAGCAGCACGGAACCACTTTGCCATCCCATGTGATCACGCAGCTGTGCCACATCTTCCAGCAGTCGTCCTCCAACCTGTTCTTCACCTCCCACGTGCCGTTCGCTGTTCGGCGATAACGGGCGTACTTGTCCAGCGTGGGGATCAATGGGTGATCATCCTTCGGCTCGTAGATCTGCGCGGTCTTCAACCAGAGGTCGTCCACGCCGATGCGCTTGGCCAAGGCTCGTGCTTCGGGGATCTGGTGCTCATTCGGTTTCACCACCAGGAACTGGAAGACCACGTGCGGCGTGAGGCTCTTCAGCTTCTTCTTCCACTTCACGATCCGTTCCGCGCCTTCGATCACCTTGGCCAATTCGCCTTCGCGGCGGTAGGCGGAGTACGTTTCCTGATCGGTGCCGTCCAGTGAAATGATGAGCCGCGACAACCCACTGCGCACCGTTGCTTCGGCCTTCTCTTCGGTGAGGAAGTGCGCGTTCGTGCTGGTGTTGGTGTACAATCCTTTCGCGTGAGCGATCCCCACCATGTCCAGGAAGCTGGGATTGATGAACGGCTCGCCTTGGAAGTAGAACGTGAGCGCCCAGAGATCGGGGCCGAGCTCATCCATCACGCGTTCGAAGAGGTCCGTCCTCAAATTTCCGGTCGGCCGCGTGAAACTCCGCAAGCCGCTGGGGCACTCCGGACAGCGCAGGTTGCACGCCGTGGTGGGTTCGAAGCTGATACTGAAGGGTAGTCCGCCGATGCGTGGATCCTTCGTGCGTTTCGCGCGCTGGTAGCTCGTCCACAAACCCGCCGCGTTGCGCAACCGCCGGGGTGTGGTCTTGCGGGACCACTCGATGGCGTCACGGGTGCGCGCGAACATGGGAGCAAGGTAGGAGCGTAGGAGCAGGAGCAGTTGGCAGGAGCAGTCGGCAGGAGCAGGGGCAAGCGTTCGTGGCTTCGAGCGGGCCGTTGCGGCTTCGTCAACAAAAGGAAACGCGCCACCTACCTGGAGCGATCACTTGCTCCTGCTCCTGCCCCTGCCCCTTGAGTTGACAGCCTGTTACTTTCGGCACCCTCCGTGCGTCCGATGGACGTTGCCCCTCGCATGCGTTGCTTCTACTACCTGCTCCTTCTTACACTCGCTTTCGGATCGTTCACCAAGCTGCACAGCCAGGTGACGGTACACGGTCGGGTGGTGGATGACCGCACACTGGAACCACTGGCCTTCGTGCATGTGTTGCCGGTGGATGCACGCCAAGGCACGACCACGGACATCGATGGACGGTTCGCGATCGTCTTGCCCGTGCTTCCATTGCGGTTGGCATTCAGCTACGTGGGCTATGAAGCGCTACAAGTCGTGGTGAATGATGCAAGCCCAGGGATCATCCGCATGCACCGCGCGCAGTTCGAGTTGAAGGAAGTGCGGATCCTGCCGGGAGAGAATCCTGCGCACCGGATCATCGACCGCGTGTACGCGAACCGCAAGTTGAACGACAGCATGCGGCAGCGATCGCACCGCTATACCAGCTATGGCAAGACGGTGTTCACGGCCGCCATGGACAGCGCGTTGCTGAACGATCCGGCGCGCTTAGCCGCATTGGATAGCAGCGACAAGGAAGCTGTCGACTTCTTCGATAAGCAGCACTTGCTCCTGATCGAAAGCGCCACGCGCAAGAGCTTCATTCCACCGGCCGCGGAGAAGGAGGAAGTGTTGGCCATGCGCGTGAGCGGACTGAAGGACCCGACGCTTTTAGCGTTGGCGGCGAGCACGAAGACGTTCAGTATCTATTCACCGCAGATCTCCATCAACGAGAAGAGCTACCTCGGACCCATCGGCCCGAACAGCACGGACCGTTACCTGTTCATCGTGGAGGACACGCTGTACCAAGGCCGCGATTCGGTGTACGTGATCAGCTACCGGCCACGACATGGACGCAAGTTCGATGCGCTCAAAGGCGTGCTCTGGGTGAATACCGATGGCTACGCGATCCAACACGTGATCGCCGAACCCAACGTGCGCGACAAGGGCACGAACATCAAACTGCAACAGCAGTTCGACCGCGTGTCGGGCGTGTGGTTCCCGGTGCAACTGAACACCTTCCTCTTCTTCGACTTCATCCAAGTGAACACCTTCAAGATGATGGGCATCGGGCGCATCTACCTGAAGGACATTGAAGTGGATGTGCCGATCCCCCGCAAGGAAGTGCGCGGACCGGAACTGGTGATGGATCGTCTCGCCGCGCGCCGCGATGAGGCTTTTTGGAACGGACTCCGCGTGGACTCACTCCAACCCAAGGAACTCCGCACCTACCATACCATCGACAGCATCAGTGAAGTGGAGCATATCGAAACGAAGCTCAAATGGTTCGAGCGGCTCACCACGGGCCGGTTACCCCTTGGCCCGTTCGATCTACGATTGGACCGGATCGCGCGGTACAACGGATACGAAGGGCTTCGTTTGGGAGCTGGCTTCAATACCAACGACAAACTCACGCGCTACGCGTCGATCGGCGGCTACTACGCTTACGGCTTCGTGGATGCCGCATCCAAGTTCGGCGGTGAGCTGGTGGTGAAGCCGAAGCCGGGGATCGGACCGGAGTTGAAAGGCTTCTATGAATACGATGTGGTGGAAAGCGGCGGCGTGGCCTTCCCCGGTGTGCGCAACAGCATGACCAGCACCGAGAGCTACCGGTGGCTCTACGTGGATCGCATGGACCAAGTGGAACGGTACGGCGCGGAGCTTTCGTGGCGGGTCGGCAGTTCCACACGGATGTGGCTCGCCTCCGAACGCAACGAGCGCCGTAACCTGATCGGCTATCAATACGCGGAACCCGTCGCGGAGGGCGTGACCGTACTCAGCGACCGCACCTTGCTCGGGACCGTTTCACTCGGCTTCCGCTTCGCATGGCGAGAACAATTGGTCCGACTCCCCGACAGGCAGTATGCGCTCCCGAGCAAATGGCCGGTCCTGCATGTGCAGGTGATGAATGCCGTGAAAGGTTTGTATGCTGGTGAGCGCGATCTCTGGCGCGTGGATGCCATGATCGAGAAGAGCTTCCGGTTGCGCATGCTGGGCGTGCTGGGCGTGCGCATACTCGGTGGCATCGTGGAGGACACTTCACCCTACACCTACCTCTACGATCTGCGGGGATCCAACCAACCGCGCACACCCATTGCGACACAGAACACCTTCGAGACCATGCGGCCGAACGAATTCCTGGCCGATCGTTATGGGAGCATCCACCTCCGCCACAGTTTTGGGAAGTTGCTCTATGAAGGGAAGTGGTTCAGGCCGGTTCCGGTGATCGTGGTGAATGCCGCGTGGGGTTCGCTCAGCCATCCGGAAAGACATCGGGGATACACCTTCACGCCACTCGCCGATGGGTTCTATGAGGGCGGTTTGCAGATCGATAATGTCCTGCGGCTGGGGTTCACCGGCCTTGGCGTCGGGGCCTTCTATCGCATGGGACCGAACAGCTTCCCGGACCCTGCGGACAACCTGGTGGTGAAGGCCACGATCGGGCTGGTGCTGGGGAAATAGAAGACGCTGTCGCCCATCCGCGCCCGTCCACTCCGCAATTCGCACCTTTGGGCCTTCGCTTTTCGAGCAAGGAAGAATGTGGGCTTGGCTATCCAGTAGGATCCTTCGGAACCGCTATGGCATCCTGGTGGTGATCGGGGTGATCACCGTGTTCCTCGGCCTGCAGACCCGGAATGTGAAGGTGAGTTACAAGTTCGGTGGCCTGCTGCCCAAGACGGACAGCGCATACGTGCAGTACGAGGAATTGCTGGCCAATTTCTCCGAGAACGGGAACATCATCGTACTGGGCGTGGAGGATCCGCGGCTTTACGAGCTCGACAACTTCAAGCGTGGTGGCAACTGGGCCAGGACCTCAAGCAGCAACCGGGTGTGGATTCGGTGTTCTCCGAAGCGCACATCTTCACACTCATCCGCAATGACAGCCTGAAGAAGTTCAACCTCTCCCCGGTGGTACGCCGCAAGCCGGAGAGCCAGGTGAAGGTGGACAGCATCATCCGTGTTGTCCGCTCCCTACCGTTCTACAAAGGGCTTCTTTACAACGATAGCACGCACGCCAGCTTGATGATGGTATTCGTGAACCCCGAGCGCTTCAACAGTGAGGATCGGGGCGACATGGTGGATCTCATCACCGCGCGTGTGGATGAATTCGCCAAGGGTCGTTTCCCTGTTTACCACAGTGGCCTGCCCTTCATCCGTACGGTGGTCACGGAGCGCACCAAGAGCGAGTTGAGGATGTTCGTCGGGCTTATGGTCCTGGTGGTGGCCTTGCTGCTGCTGCTGTTCTTCCGAAGCTGGCGCGTGATGTTCGTGTGCCTCACCGTGGTGGCCGTCAGCGTGATCTGGGCATTGGGGTCCATAGGCCTCTTGGGCTACAAGCTTACCGTGGTCATGGCCGTGATCCCACCGCTCATCATCGTGATCGGCATCCCGAATTGCATCTTCCTCATCAACAAATACCATCACGAGTTCCTCTCACATCGCAACCGGGTGAAAGGACTGACACGGGTGATCTACCGTGTGGGCAGGGCCTCGTTCATGACCAATGCCACCACGGCCGCAGGCTTCGGCACCTTCATCTTCACCTACAGCGATGTGCTGAAGCAGTTCGGCATCATCGCTTCGTTGAACATCATGGCGATCTTCGCTTTGAGCCTGTTGCTCGTGCCGATCATGATGAGCTTCCAAGGTGATCCGGAGGAGAAGCACTTGGCACACCTGGACCGGAAATGGGTGGACCGCAGCACGAACTGGCTGATCGATATCGTTCAGTATCACCGGCCCATGGTCTATGCCATCACCGGCCTTGTGTTGGTGGTCGGGTTGCTGGGCGTGATGCAACTGAAGGACGAGGCCCATGTGGTGGATGACCTCCCCATGGACGATCCGGTGATGCAGGACCTGCGTTTCTTCGAAAGTCGATTCAAAGGTGTGCTCCCTTTGGAAGTGGTGGTGGATACCAGGAAGGACGGGCAAGCGTTGAAGGATGCGAACCTCAAGCGCATGTCGCGCCTACAGGATTCGTTGAGCACCTATCCGGAACTCTCAAGATCACTCTCCATCGCCGACGCGGTGAAGTTCATCAAGCAGGCCTTCTATGGCGGCGATCCCGCACGCTATGCCCTGCTCAACAGCACGGAGAAGAGTTTCATCCTGCCCTATCTGGAAGCGGCACAGGACAAGGGCGGGATCGCACGGGCGTTCCTGGACGAGCACAAGCGCACCACGCGGCTCACCATGCAGGTGGCCGATGTCGGAACCGAGCGTATGGATGAGCTCATGGGCCGACTGCGCGCAGAGGTGGATTCCATCTATGCACCAAAGGATTACCGGGTGACGCTCACCGGCACCAGTGTGGTCTTCCTGGAGGGAAGCAAGTACATGGTGAAGAACCTGGCGATCTCCTTGATCCTCGCGGTGATCGCGATCGCCGGCCTCATGGCCTTGCTCTTCAATTCGGCGCGCATGGTGGTGGTCTCCCTGATCCCCAACCTGATACCGCTGATCACCACAGCGGGCCTCATGGGCTATCTCGATGTCGCGATCAAACCCAGCACGTTGCTGGTGTTCAGCATCGCATTCGGCATTGCGGTGGATGATGCCATCCACTACCTCAGCAAGTACCGGCAGGAACTGAAACTCACCGGCCACAACGTGAGACAGAGCGTGCTCGGCGCGCTGCACGAAGCAGGGGTGAGCATGATGTACACCAGCATCGTGTTGTTCTGCGGCTTCAGCCTTTTCGTCTTCTCCGACTTCGGCGGCACACAAGCTTTGGGGACGCTCATCTCCTTCACCTTGTTGGTGGCGATGTGTACCAACCTCATCATCCTGCCATCCTTGTTGTTGAGCTTCGAGAAGACCGCTACCACCAAAGCCTTCGACGAACCGTTATTGGATATCCTGGACGAGGAGTCGGATATCGACCTGGACGAGTTGAAATTGGAAGGGCCGATCGATGGAAGTGCATTGCGCACCTCCGGTAAGAAGGCCGATGAACCAAGACCATGAAGGGGATCATACTAGCCGGAGGATCCGGCACACGCCTGCACCCGTTGACACTCGCGGTGAGCAAGCAGCTCATGCCGGTGTACGACAAACCGATGATCTACTACCCGTTGAGCACGCTCATGGCCGCAGGCATCCGGGAGGTGCTCATCATCAGCACGCCGCACGACCTACCGCACTTCAGGAAACTGCTCGGTGACGGTGCACGCCTCGGATGCGAGTTCACGTACGCGGAACAAGCCGTACCCAACGGTCTGGCGCAGGCCTTCGTCATCGGCCGGGAGCATGTGGGCAAGGAGCATGTGGCCTTGATCCTTGGCGACAACATCTTCCACGGCAGCGGGCTCGGAACGAAACTGATGGAGAACCATGCGGTGGATGGTGGACTGGTATTCGCCTACCGTGTGAGCGATCCGGAACGCTACGGCGTGGTGGCGTTCGATGAGGCCTTCAAGGCGAAGAGCATCGAGGAGAAACCCACGAAACCCAAGAGCAACTACGCCGTGCCGGGTCTTTACTTCTACGACAATAGCGTGCTGGACATCGCGCGCGACCTGAAGCCCAGTGCGCGTGGCGAGTACGAGATCACCGATGTGAACAAGGAATACCTGCGCCAAGGGCGGTTGAAAGTGCAAGTGCTGGATCGTGGTACCGCGTGGCTGGATACCGGAACCTTCGCTTCGCTGATGCAGGCCGGACAGTATGTGCAGGTGATCGAGGAGCGGCAAGGCAGAAGGATCGGCTGCATCGAAGAGGTCGCCTTCCGACGCAACTTCATCAACGCTGACCGGCTGCGAGAACTCGCAGAGCCATTGCGCAAGAGCGGCTACGGAGAGTACCTGTTGAAAGTCGCCGACGGTCAAGTGTGATGCAACGGTTGAAGGATCTGGTGGAGGCGCGCATTGCGGCGTGGTGCGCCGGACTACCTGCCTTGGGGCTCTATCCGCCCATGGCCTATTTGCTTCAGCTTCCTGCAAAGCGGATCCGCCCCATCGCCCTGCTGATGGCCCACGAACTGTATGGCGGCAAAGCGGAGGATGTGCTGGACGAAGCCCTGGGCATCGAGCTCTTCCACAACTTCACCCTGATGCACGACGACATCATGGACGCTTCACCCTTGCGGCGCGGCGATGCCACCGTGCATGTGAAATGGAATACGAACGCGGCGATCCTCAGTGGCGATGCCTTGTTGGTGAAGGCGTATGAGTTGTTGGGCCGGGATCCGCGCGCGTTGCGGATCTTCAGCCAGCATGCCTTGGAGGTTTGTGAAGGGCAACAGCTGGACATGGACTTCGAGCTGCGCGATCGGGTGAGCACGGCGGAGTACATGGAGATGGTTCGCCTGAAAACGGCTGTGCTGCTCGCGTGTTCCATGCGGATCGGTGCAGCGCTGGCGAACGCCCCGGAAGCGGATGTCGAACGGATCGGTGAGTTCGGTGAACGCATCGGCCTTGCCTTTCAGCTGCGTGATGATCTGCTGGATGCCTTCGGTGATCCGCAACGGACCGGCAAGCAGCGCGGCGGTGATCTCCTGGCCGGAAAGAAGACCTGGATCCTGATCCGTGGTCTGGAAAAGGAACGCGCGGATGGTCTGGATGCTTTGCAGGTGGAACTCCGCAAGGAAGCCGGATCACGTAATGTGGAACGGATGATCGAAGCGCTGGGCCGCTCCGGTGTACGGGCCGAAGCGGAAGCGCTGGTGCAAGGCTTGGAAACGAAGGCTTTGGAGGATCTGCATGTGATGAACGTTCCGATGGAACGCAAAGCGCCGTTGTTCGTCTTGGCCGATCAGCTCATGGCACGCACACAGTGAGGCATTGAATGTCGAAGGGCCCCGTGGTGTTCGGAGCCCTTCGACGTTCAATTCATGGTGATGGTCAACGCAGCAATTCGAAGCGTTGCAGATCGGTCGTCCCATCCGCGAAGTGGAGGCGAAGCATGTACGCGCCATTGATGACCCCGGCTGGCAGATCGACCTGAAGGGTGGAAGCCGCATGCATCCGTTGGGCATACACGATGCGGCCCTGTGCATCCAACACCTCGGCTCGAACACAGGTCATCTCCATGCCGGTCACCACCACGCGCCCGGTGCTCGGGTTGGGAGAAAGGTGGATCACGTCGGAACCGATCTCCGATATACCCAGGCTGATGCAGATCGGATCGGTGGGGTCCAGGATGGTGATGGTGGCACACGCAGTATCGTTCAAACACGGCGCAGAGGCCTGCATAACATAGCAATACGTGCCGGCCGCATCCATCGCCGGGTCGAACATCCCATCGTGTGCGACACCCTCGATGATCCAGGTCCCACCATTATCCGCATTGGCAAGGAGATCCACCATTGCAAAAGGATCCTGCACGGCACAAACCTCGGCCTCGCCATCCACGCCAGCGTTGGAGGAAGCGACCACCTCGATCGTAAGCGTGGCACTGCTCGATACGCATCCGCCCACACCTTCCACCTCGTATTGCAGTACTCCATCACCGAGGTCGCTCCATGCGCCACCATGATCGGGTGTACCACCCAACAGGCTGATGGTGTCTCCCAACGCGACCACATCACAGAACTGCACGGTGGAACTCGTCCCCGCATTCGTTGGTGTGCCCACATTGACGACGTATGTATAGGACTGCGACCCACGCACCGGACAGGCATCATCCAAGGCGGAGATGGTGAAGGTGCGCGTACCGGGGCTGGCGCCTGTGGGATCCCAGCAGATGGTGGCCACCGCTGGGTTGGTACCCATCACCTCGAAGCTGGCACCCGGAAGCACCATGTCCACGTTGCTCGTCAACGACAACTCCTGGTCAGCGTCGGTATCCACCACTTCCATGGAAAGGCAGAAGTGGTCGGAGGAACAATTATCCACGGTATAGGCGGCCGAAGCCACCGCATCACCCGAGATGATGGTGACCGTGCCGCTTGCGGCGTCCGGTACATGGTTGGAGCATACCTCGGCCACGAAGGGGAAATCGCGCATGATACTACCTCGCCATACACCGTTCGCATCGTACAGATCCACCTCCACCACCACCACGATATACCCTTGGATCGTGGGCGTGAAGGTGATGTTCCCGGTGATCGTGTCCAGTACCAAGCCGGTGAAGGGTTCATCGCCGCTATATGGGAACTGGTAACTCACATCCTGCACATCAGGCAGGGCGCGACGCGCGGCGATGAGGCGGAAACGCAGGTTGGACTGGGTGCCGCCGGTAACCCCCAGATCGTAGCTCACGGGTTGGTCCACACATGCGAAGGGCGGACGGTTCTCGGTGAAGGTCGGGGAGGTGACACAAACGCCGTTCGCGTTGTTCAATCTCGCTTCTATGTAGATGCCCTGTTCACCGACCAGGTTCACCGAGGCGTTCCTACAGCACACATCCCAGCTGATCGTCCATGAATTGCATGGACTCAGGAACAAGGTGGTCCGGTAGGTGTACAATTGGATGCCGATCAACTGGCCGCCGTCGCAGGTGGTATGGCCCACTTGGTCTTCGCAAACGGGAGAGGCATCCTCCATGGAGATCTCGGGGATGCTGTTCAGCGTAAAGGAAACGCCGCAATCGTTCGAGAATTTGAGCGATTGATCGATCATGGGCGCTCCGGTACACTCCCGCCAAAGCTGGAGGATCACCTCGTACTGGTTGTTACCGAGGCAGGTGTATGTGATACTGCCGCCGGGCAAATGGGCGCCCCAAGCCGAGCAGGCAAGGGCGAAGGACAAGGAAAGCGTAGTAAGACGCATGGTGAATGGGGTTTAGTATTCACCACAATGTAACAACTCTGCGGGATCGGCCTAACGATCACACTTGGCGGAGGGTCCGATGGATCTGCGCCTTATGGTGTTGCACATGCCGGCGCATGAACCGCACGCCCTGGATCAGGTTGAACCGACCGGCCATCGGATGCTTGTAGAGGTCGTGTCCGATGAATGACGCATCGATCTTCGTGTAGGCTTCACGCATCCGTTCACGAACAGCGCTCCAGCGCTGCCGGGCCTGCGCATAGGATGTCGCGGGGACATCCGCCACGATCGCTGGTGCTTTGTATTTGATCGGTAACCGTACCGCGATGTTCAATAGGAAGAGTCGCCAATGGGAAGAGATCCCGACAGGGCCATGCTTCTTCATTTCCAGTTTCTTGTTCAGGTAGGCCAGCCCACCTTCCTCGGCGATCGCGAGGTGGGTGATCACTTGTGCGATGGACCATGCATGCTCACCCGGAGAAGTGGCCAGCCGCTCAGGATCCGCTCCTTCCAAGCGCTTCAAGATATCCTGCCGGTCGCGCTCCATACGATCGAACTGACGCAGGAGGCGTTCGCGGGACATGAGTAGCGGAGCCTATTAGCGAGCGCGCTCGATGTTCTTCAGGTCCACGTCGATGAAGCCTTCCTTCTTTCCATAAAGGGCGGCATCATCACTTTGGTACATCAACTCACCAGTACCCGCGTTGAAGACGCGCTTGAAGCAATGCTTGTTCTTGTATTCCCCGGTCATCACCACATCGCTCACCGTGATGCTGCGATCCCCTGAATTCACCGCGTTCACCAAGTCCGACAAACTCACTACGCGCACGGCGGACGTATAGTTCACCTTCACCGCACTTGCATCGGGCAGGCTCTTGTCCAGGTGATCGGCAGCGATCAGCAACTCGGTGTCGCGCACCAAACGGGACCGGCTCGCGTAGGTCCGGTCGGCTGTGGCCTTGTCCGTGACCTTGCCGGCCTCCACCAATTTCAAGTAATCCTGTAGGTGCTTGATGTAGATCATGAGCATCGGCGCCATGTTCTTGTCGCTGATCGCTTTCGGGTCGATCATGATGAAGGCCAGTTCATTCTCGGAGGCGATGCTGGTGAAGGCGTTGTTCTTCTGCTCCAGAGGCTCGCCCTTCTTTTGTTTCCAACCGCGCACCAGCGTGAGGAAGGTGGCCTCGTATTTCACCGGGTCCACTTTCGCGGTCTTCAACAAATAGGTCCTGGTCGGGTCGATGGGCATGGCGCCCAACTCCGCGACCGTGACGAATTCGTAAGCGGTCGTGAACTTCCATTCGCTTTTCACCGCGTTCATGATCGTCCGGTTGTAGGGTGAATCACCCGCATCGAGAACCACGATCATGGTGGTGGCCTTCGCTGCTTTCACGGCAGCGGCGTCGAAGGTTCCGTACTGGGCCTTGAGTGTGAACGATAGAAGAAAGGCGAGGGAGAGGAGCAGGGTCGAACGCATTGCTATTGGGATGTGGTCTTGATGAATGGATCGCGCCGGGCGAAAATAGTGCCAGCGCCATGCGACCTTTGCGATCCACATGTCCGGGGTGAACACCACACTGTCGAAAGCGGAGGCTGATGGCTTGGTACTGGCGCTGGACCGTACCGAGGTACTCGCGGCCACGGTGGCCCAGCTGCGCAAGGATCTGGATCTTGGTGAAGCGGATCTGCCTCTACCAGCCGTGAGCAATGCAGCCTTCGAGTCGCTGCGCGCACATGTGCTGCATGCACTGGAGCGCTGGCAGCGCATCGGTTCCACAGGGCTTTCGCGTGCCATCAACCGCGTGGACCTTACCGAGCGCATGGTGGATGCGGCCATGAGCCGCGGCGGCTTTTCCGAACTCGCTGGCATGATGGTTTTGCGCTGCCTGCAAAAGGTGCTACTGCGCAAACACTTCGCGCAGAAGGGTTGAACTGGCCACGCATTGTGCATTCCATTGTGCATTACTCTGCATTTCTCAGCGCCTTTGCGCCTCTGCGGTGAACACCCCTGATCCTACCTTCGCTGCCCTCCATGGACAAGTTCTCCTACCTGAGCAACGTCGATAGCGCTTGGCTCGACGACCTGTACCAGCAATACCAGAAGGACCCCGCCAGTGTGGAAACGGGCTGGGCGCGCTTCTTCGAAGGATTCGAATTCGCCAAGTCGTTGGATGGCGATGGTGAAGCGACCTTGGGATCAGCGCCCACTGCACCACCTTCGGCAGGGAACGAACGCTTCGAGAAGGAATTCCGGGTCATCGAACTGATCAATGCGTACCGCCAGCGCGGCCACCTCTTCACCGATACGAACCCTGTACGCGATCGGCGCAAGTACACGCCCACGCTCGCCCTGGAGAACCACAAACTCGGTGATGCGGACCTCGACACCGTGTTCACAGCAGGGAACGAGGTGGGCATCGGTGCTGCGAAACTGCGCGACATCGTGGCCCTGCTTGAGCAGACCTATTGCAAGAGCATCGGCGTGGAGTTCATGTTCATCCGCAGTTTGGAGAGACGCCGTTGGCTGCTCGATCGCATGGAAGGCACGCGCAACCAACCGGACTTCACCATCGAGCAGAAGAAGGACATCCTGGAGAAGCTGAACGAGGCAGTGGTCTTCGAGCGTTTCCTCGGCAAGAAGTTCATCGGCCAGAAGCGCTTCAGCATCGAAGGTGCCGAAGCGCTGATCCCTGCATTGGACACGGTGATCGAGCACGGTGCGGAGCTGGGCATCTCCGAGTATGTGATCGGCATGGCGCATCGCGGTCGTTTGAATGTGTTGGCCAACACCATGCGCAAGAGCTACGACACCATCTTCAGCGAGTTCGAGGGCAAGGACTACGACGACGCCCTGGTGGAAGGTGATGTGAAATACCACATGGGCTACAGCAGCCTGATCACCACCAACACGGGCAAGGAAGTGCGATTGACCCTCGCACCGAATCCGAGTCACTTGGAGACCGTGGGGCCGGTGATGCAAGGGATCAGCCGTGCGATCATCGAGCATGACGACAATTTCGCGCTGGGCATCACCGCACCGATCCTCATCCATGGTGACGCGGCCGTGGCCGGGCAAGGTGTGGTGTATGAAGTGGTGCAGATGGCAGGCTTGAAAGCCTACGAGATCGGCGGCACGATCCACATCGTGGTGAACAATCAGGTCGGCTTCACCACCAATTACATCGACGCACGCACGAGCACCTATTGCACCGACGTCGCCAAGACCACGCAATGCCCGGTATTCCATGTGAACGGCGATGATGCCGAGGCCGTGGCCTACACGGTGAAGTTGGCGATGGACTACCGCCAGATGTCCGGCAAGGACGTGTGGGTGGACATCCTCTGCTACCGCAAGCACGGCCACAACGAGGGCGACGAACCGAAGTTCACGCAACCCACATTGTACAAGGCGATCGCGGCGCATGCCGATCCACGGGAGATCTACACGCAGAAATTGATCGATAGCGGTGTGGAAGGCGCGCGCGAAATGGCGGAGGAGATGGAAACCTCCTTCAGCGCGATGCTCGACGATCGCTTGAACGAGGCCAAGCAGGTGCGCGTGGGGAAGATCACCAACTTCATGGCTGAGCGCTGGCAAGGCTTCAAGCGCGCAGGGGCGAAGGATTTCGCGCAGTCGCCGGTCACAGGGGTGAAGAAGGCGACACTGAAGATGATCGGCGAGAAGTTGACGGCGATCCCCGAGGGCAAGAAGTTCTTCAGCAAACTGGAGAAGATCCTGAACGACCGCAAGGAGATGATGGCCAAGGAGAGCCTCGATTGGGGCATGGCCGAATTGCTTGCGTACGGTTCGTTGCTCGTGGACGGGCACCCTGTGCGCTTCACCGGACAGGATGTGGAGCGCGGCACCTTCAGTCACCGCCACGCTGTGGTGCGCATGGAGGACAGCGAGGAGGAGTTCATCCACCTCAAGCACATCCAGGAAGGGCAAGCCTTATTGCAGATCTACAATTCGCTCCTGAGCGAATACGCGGTGCTCGGGTTCGAGTACGGCTACGCGCTCACGAACCCGGAAGTGCTCACCATCTGGGAAGCGCAGTTCGGCGATTTCGTCAACGGTGCACAGATCGTCCTGGATCAATACCTCTGCTGCGCCGAGGAGAAGTGGAATACGCAGAACGGCATCGTGCTGCTGCTACCGCACGGCTACGAAGGTCAAGGCGCCGAACACAGCAGCGGTCGCATGGAACGCTTCCTGCAAAGTTGCGCCGAGGCTAACATGGTGGTGGTGAATTGCACCACGCCCGCGAACTTCTTCCACGCCTTGCGTCGCCAACTCGCGTGGGAATTCCGCAAGCCGCTGATCGTCTTCACGCCGAAGAGCCTGCTGCGGCACCCGCGTTGTGTGAGCCCGTTGGACGATCTCACGAAGGGTGGCTTCCAGGAATTGATTGATGATGCCTCAGCCGATGCGAAGAAGGTGAGGACCGTGATCTTCACCCAAGGCAAGATCCACTACGATCTGCTCGATCATCGCGAGAAGAGCAACATCACGGACACCGCCTTGGTTCGTCTCGAACAACTGCATCCGCTACCGGCTGAACAGATGCGCGCGGTGATCAAGAAGTACGCGAAGGCGGAGCGCTTCCTCTGGGTACAGGAAGAGCCACTGAACATGGGCGCGTGGAGCTACATGGCGATGCACTTCAATGAGGTGAAGTGGGAAGTGATCGCACGGCCCGCCAGCGGCGCGCCCGCCACCGGCAGTAGCAAACGGAGCGCGAAACAGCAATCGGACATCATCGAGAAAGCCTTCGCGAAGTCCACCACCAAGGTGAAAGCGAAAGCCTGATAACGAACAACCGTCAACCGACACCAGAGCATGGCCACGATCGACATCAAAGTCCCCAGTCCCGGCGAGAGCATCAGCGAAGTGCGTATTGCGCGTTGGCTTGTGAAGGATGGCGACGTGGTGAACAAGGACCAGGTGCTCGGCGAGATCGATAGCGACAAGGCCACACTGGAGCTCAGCGCCGAAGTAGCAGGCCAAGTGAAGTTGCTGGCGAAGGAGGACCAGACCGTGAACGTCGGCGATGTGGTGGTGAGGATCGATACGAGCGTTGCGCCCGTGGTCAAGAAGGGGCAGGAGCAGGTGCAGGAGGCAAAGAAGGCAACCGCAAGTGTTGCTCCGGCGCCTGCTCCTGCCTCTGGTTCATCCCACGCAACACCGGTGGCGCAGAAGATGATGGAGGAGAAAGGGATCGCCGCGAATACCCTCAAGGGCAGCGGCCCGAACGGTCGCATCACCAAGAGCGATGTGGCGGCATACGTCGCTGGTGGCGTGGATGCCGGTGCCGTGGTGATGAGCGGCTGGGGCGGCAAGCGCGACCAGAGTCGGCAGAAGATGAGCACGCTGCGGAAGAAGGTCGCCGAGCGGCTCGTGATGGCGAAGAACCAGACCGCCATGCTCACCACCTTCAACGAGGTGGACATGAGCGCGGTGATGGACCTGCGCAACAAGTACAAGGACAAGTTCAAGGAGCAGAAGGGCATCGGTCTCGGCTTCATGAGCTTCTTCACCAAGGCCGTTACCGAAGCGCTGCGGCAGTTCCCCACCGTGAACGCGCACATCGATGGAGAGGAGATGATCATGCACGACTACGCCGATATCGGCATCGCGGTGAGTTCACCCAAGGGCCTCATGGTCCCGGTGATCCGCAACGCGGAGCGCATGAGCCTCGCACAGATCGAAAGCACGATCAAGGAACTGGCCGTGAAAGCACGTGATGGCAAACTCAGCATCGACGAGATGACCGGCGGCACATTCACCATCACCAACGGCGGTGTGTTCGGGAGCATGCTCAGCACGCCGATCCTCAACCCGCCGCAGAGCGCGATCCTGGGTATGCACAACATCGTGGAGCGCCCTGTTGCCTTGAACGGACAGGTCGTCATCCGACCGATCATGTTCGTGGCGCTGAGCTACGACCACCGCGTCATCGACGGCAAGGAGAGCGTGAGCTTCCTCATGGCCGTGAAGCAGATGATCGAGGATCCCAAGACGATGGTCTTCGGCGGGAAGGATCCGGGAGAGGTGTTGTTGGGGCTTTAAGGTCCAACAGGCGTCCCGCCTGTTGATGGGTTGTTGCTGCGTCCCGCCTGTTGATGGGTTGTTGCTGCGTCCCGCCTGTTGATGGGTTGTTGCTGCGTCCCGCCTGTTGATGGGTTGTTGCTGCGTCCCGCCTGTTGATCTTATCGCCCACCTCGCTTGTGCTGTGGCGAATGCCTTGTACGTTCGTATTCCAATGGACACGGAGAACCTCTTCTTCAATGAGCATGAAGAACTGGAGATTACTCGCCGGAATCGTCCGCACTGGAAACAAGAAGGCAAGGTCCATTTCGTAACGTGGCGTTTAGCCGATAGCCTGCCGCAGGTGAAGCTCCGGGAACTTGAGCGCGACCGCAAGGCATGGCGGGCGCGGCATGGGGACAAGGATGTTCGTACGCTCGATCCTTCGCAGCGCCGTGAGTACTACCGTCTCTTCCATGAACGCGTGGAGCGCTGGTTGGATGCGGGTGCCGGTTCATGCGTGCTACGACAGCCGATTCCAAGGGAGGAAATGATCGTGGCACTTCACTATTTCGACGGACCACGGTATCGTTTGGGAACATTTGCCGTGGCAGGGAACCATGTGCATGTACTCGTTGTACCGCTAGTGGGCGTGGACCTTTCCACGATCACGCATACATGGAAATCGTACACAGCCAAGTCGATCAACAAGGTTCTCGGTAGAACAGGAACACTATGGAAGGCGGAGAGCTTCGATCACATCGTTCGCAGCGAAGCCTCGCTGGTGAAATTCGAGAGGTACATTCGTGCGCATGAAGCGCAAGGGGCGTATGTCGAGGAACATGTCCTGGTTTGAGGAGGGCCACCGGCGGGTCGCCGGCGGGACCATCGGCGGCAAGGGTCCGGGGGAGATCCTTCTAGGTTGTGATCGATCTTCAAGCGCTGTTCCACGAAGTACCATTCAGTCATTCCGCACCCGCTGACCGTCTGGATCAGATCACGTTCGACCCGGATCCGTCGATCTGAACCGGGTGCTGTTCACAATTCCAAGCCGTGTTCCCTCAAGCTGCAACGGCCCGGAAACCCTTGAAGGACGTGGGTCTCGTCGGTAGGCATCGTCCGTCTCATGGCCGGATCCGCCCCGCCTCGGCTAAATGTCATGGATCCATCGCGCGCAGTGCCCGACCTTAGAGGGCAAAGCCATGCACACCTTACGATCCGGATCCGTGGAGAACGCCACCTGCGAACCAAGGAAGCGATGACCCGGACCACGCACGCCGTTTTTGTCGGCTCCATGGTCGTGATCACTGTCGTGGTGACCGCATACCTGGCCTATACGGGGTGGTCTTATTACGACCTTCCGCTGGAAGAGCGCTTCTACCATCCGCGCCACGCATGGTTCAAACCGAGCGGCGCCTTCGGGCACGGGCTGGGCATCCTGGGCACCTTTCTCATCCTCTTCGGTGTGGCGATCTACATCGCACGCAAGCGGTACAATTTCATGGCGAAGCAGCTCCGGCTGAAGTACCTGCTCGAGTTCCACATCTTCCTGTGCATGCTCGGCCCGATCCTGATCCTCTTCCACACGGCGTTCAAGTTCGGTGGCTTGGTCTCGGTGGCGTTCTGGAGCATGGTGGCGGTGGTGGCCAGCGGTATCATCGGTCGCTTCATCTATATCCAGATCCCGAGGAGCATCGAAGGCCGCGAGCTCACGTTGAACGAGGTGAAGGGTTTGCGCTCCGGCCTGGTGGAGACCTTGAAGCACAGCGCTGGTCTGGATGAGAAGTTGATCGCGTTCATCACCGGCGTGGATGAACCCGATGGGATTACCGTGATGGGTCCGAATTTCTTCGCGAAGCAATTGCGTGAGCGGAAAGCGATCAACGCCATTCGAAGTTCACTGAAGCAACGGAACGTTGCGCGAAACGAGCAGGTGTCGATCATCAGGATGGTGAAGGAGGAATTCGCACTGTCGCGCCGCATCGGGCGCTTGCTGACCATGCAGAAATTGTTCAAGTACTGGCATGTGGCACACCTGCCATTCGCGCTGATCATGCTCATCGTGCTCATCATCCACGTGGCCGTTACGCTGGCCTTCGGATACAAGTGGATCTTCTGATGGAAGTGCTCATCGAACAGATCGCGATTTACGGATCCGTGATCCTTCTCTGCGGGCTGGTGATCTTCTTCTACATGCGCAGCCTGAGCAAGAAGTCGGCGATCGTCGTGAAGAAGGTGGAGGTGGCGAAGGCCGAGGGCACCTTCGAACCCGTTTCGCTCCATCCGTTCATCGACCTGAACACGTGCATCGGCAGTGCGGCGTGCGTGGCGGAGTGCCCGGAGAAGGACATCCTGGGCATCATCGATGGCAAGGCTACCGTGATCCATGCCACCAATTGCGTGGGCCACGGCGCCTGCTTTCATGCCTGTCCTGTAGAAGCGATCTCGTTGCGGATCGGCACGGAGACCCGAGGCGTTGAGCTCCCACATGTCAACCAGAATTTCGAGACGAACATCAAGGGCATCTACATCGCCGGTGAATTGGGTGGCATGGGCTTGATCAAGAACAGCGTGGAGCAAGGCCAGCAAGCGATGGACAACATCATGGGCACGCGCAGGGAGAAGCGCGAGGGCGTTCTGGACGTTGTGATCGTGGGTGCTGGCCCCGCGGGGATCTCCGCCACGCTGGAAGCAAAGAAGCACAACCTGACAAGCGTCACGTTGGAACAGGACTCGCTCGGAGGCACCGTGTTCACGTTCCCGCGCTCCAAGATCGTGATGACCTCGCCCATGGACCTCCCGCTTCATGGCAAGGCCAAGTTGTACGACACATCCAAGGGTGAACTCCTCACGCTCTGGAATACGGTGATCAAGGAGCATGGCATCAAGATCAACGAGCGCACGAAAGTGGAAGCGATCATTCCGCAGAAGGATGGCACGTTCAAGGTATCCACGAATACCAACGAGGAGTTCGTCAGTCACAACGTGCTGCTGGCCATCGGGCGGCGGGGCAGCCCACGCAAGCTGCACGTACCTGGCGAGGACCTGCCCAAGGTGGCCTACCGCCTGCTCGAGCCTGAGAACATCACCGGCAAGAAGGTGATCGTGGTGGGCGGTGGCGATTCCGGCCTTGAGTACGGTATGATGCTGATGGATCAGAACGAGGTCTCCATCTGCATTCGGGATGAGGTGTTCCCGCGGTGCAAGCCGAAGAACAAGGAACTGGCCACAGCGGCCAATGAGTCCGGCAAGCTCAAGCTGCTTTTCAAGTCGGGAGTGGTGTCCATTGCGGAGGATTCCGTGTTGGTCAAGGTCGGAGATGAAACACGGCAGATGCCGAACGACCTGGTGTACATCTGCGCAGGTGGCGAGCTCCCGAATGGATTCCTGGCCAAGGTGGGCATCGAGATCACCAAGCGCTTCGGGCACATCGTCAAGAAGCACAAGTGAAAAGCTTGCGCACATACCTCATCGTGTTGCTGATGACATCGGCAGTGAGGGGTCTTGCGCAGCTCTCTCCGGGCGACCTGACCACGGCACATGCGAATTTGGAAGGCTTGAGCAATTGCACGCAATGCCACGATCTGGGCAACAAGGTGACGAACGCGAAGTGCCTCGCGTGCCACAAGGAATTGCAAAGCCTGATCACGCAGAAGCGTGGATACCATGTGAGCCGTGAGGTGAAGGGCAAGGATTGTTTCACCTGCCACAGCGAGCACCACGGTAGGAAATTCGAGATGGTGCGCTTCGAGGAGAAAGGATTCGATCATGCGCTAACGGGCTATCCGTTGGAAGGTGCGCACAAGACCGTGGATTGCCGCAAGTGCCATGCGCCGGAGCACATCACCGACAAGCGTGCGAAGTACCGGGAGAAGACCTTCATGGGAATGGACCGCGCGTGCTTGTCGTGCCACAAGGACCAGCACCAAGGCACGCTAGCGAAGGAGTGCATGGATTGCCACACGATGACGGATTGGAAACCCGCCAGCCGTTTCGACCATGACCGCGCGGAATTCAAACTGCGCGGCGGGCACGTGAACGTGGATTGCATCAAGTGCCACAAGCAGACCACGCGGAAGGGCGCCGCCTTCCAGCAATTCGCCGACGTGCCGCATGCCGACTGCAAGACCTGTCACACTGATCCGCACAAGGCGCATTTCACGAACGCCTGCACGCAATGCCACGTGGACGAGGCCTTCAGCCAGTTGTCCGGTCTGCATCGCTTCGACCACAACATCACGCCCTTCAAGTTGAACGGGAAGCACAAGGGCGTGGACTGCTTCACCTGCCACAAGCGATCGAACGACCCGGCGACCGTTTTTCAGGATCGTGTGGGCGTGCGGATGGACCAATGCGTGACCTGCCACACGGATCAGCATGAAGGGAAGTTCGGAACCGATTGCGCGCAGTGCCACCAGGAGACCGGGTTCAAGAAATTGAAGGACATGGACGGCTTCGATCACGCGCTCACGGACTTCCCCTTGCAGGGCAAGCACGTGGGTGTGGATTGCAAGAAGTGCCACAAGGATGCGTACACCGATCCGCTCGTCTTCGACGCCTGCGCTCGCTGTCACGAGGACTATCACGAAGGACAGTTCGCGAAGAACGGCGTATCACCGGATTGCGTGGAATGCCACTTCCTCACCGACGGTTTCGATGTGAGCATGTTCGCGATCGAGGAGCACAAGAAGACCCCCTTCCCGCTACTAGGCGCGCACCAGGCCACGCCGTGTTTCGCCTGCCACATGAAGGACACGAAGAAGTGGACCTTCCGGAACATCGGCACCAACTGCACGGATTGCCACGACAACGTGCATGGCGATGATCTCGTGGTGAACGGCGTGACCGATTGCACGCGCTGCCACGTGGCCGACGATTGGTTCCCGAAGCTCTTTGACCATGACCTCACGAAGTTCCCGTTGGTGGGCGAGCACGCGAAAGTGGATTGCAAAGAGTGCCACAAGGTGGCTGGTGATGGGAAGGTCGCTTCCTTCAAGATCGAACGTTTCGCATGCGCGGACTGTCACAAATAGTCGTGCTCCTGATCCTTGCGAGCGTGCGATCGTCCGCACGATCCCCGGGATCTTCACCACCCACCTGCTCTTGACGGAGCCGCTGAGCCGCCAGTGCCATTCCAGGGTTGCATCCGCGTACCCGCCGACGGCCATGGTTCAACATGCCGGACCATCCGCTGCGTCGATCCGAACCCGTTTCGTCCAATCCCATGCTCGACACGGCGCCCTCGGATACTTACCTTGGACCATGGCCTGCATTCCATGGTCAGCAGCAGGGTCGACCAGCAACGCGTGCTATAACTGCCACCCGAACGGCACCCATTAACGAGTGATGGAGAACCATCGAAGCGAACCGGCCTGTTACCGAAGGATGCCCCGGTGGAGCGTGTTCCTCGGGGTCGTTTTACTGGTGCTGAAGATGAGCGCTCAATCACCGCACGGTGAAGCGTTCAAGATCGATTGCTCCGCTTGTCACCTTCCGGATAGTTGGACGGCGATGAAGGACCCGCTGGGCTTCAGCCATGACAGCACCGCTATGCCGTTGATCGGGGTGCATGCGCGCATCGACTGCAGGTCATGCCACACATCGATCCGCTTCGATGTGAAGCCCGCCTCGGATTGCATTGCGTGCCACGCGGATGTGCATGCCATGACCGTCGGCAACGATTGCGCGCGCTGCCACACGCCGCAGACGTGGTTGGTGGATGAGATCCCCGAATTGCACGAGCAGAACGGCTTTCCGTTGATCGGCGCGCACGGCAACCTCAGTTGCGTGGATTGCCACAGCGCCGATAACACCCTCGCCTTTGCACGGCTGGGGAACGACTGCATCAATTGCCACCGCGCGGATTTCATGGCCACGCAGTCACCGAACCATACGGGTTCGGGGTTCTCCACGAACTGCGATGAATGCCACGACCCGATGGGAACGGGCTGGTCCACCGCGTTCTCCAACCACGATTTCTTCCCGCTCACCGGCGGGCACACGATCCAGGACTGCGCGCAGTGCCACACCACCGGCAATTTCTCGGATGCCTCGCCCGCGTGTTCCAGCTGTCACATGACGGATTACAGCAGCAGCACTGACCCGAACCACACCGCTGCCGGGTTCTCGACGGATTGCGCCACCTGCCACACCACGGGACCCGGTTGGAATGCATCCTTCGACCACAACATCACCGACTTCCCCTTGCATGGCGCGCATGCCACCACGGATTGCATGCAATGCCACGCGAACGGTTACGCGGGAACCCCGACGGCGTGCAGCGCTTGTCACCTCAACGATTACAATTCCACCACGGACCCGAACCATGTAACGTCCGGATTCTCCACGGACTGCGCCACGTGCCACGATGAGACGGCCTGGGGCAACGCTACTTTCGATCACAACAGCACGGGCTTCCCGCTGCACGGCACGCACACCACCACTGCTTGCATTGAATGCCACGCGAACGGCTATGCAGGAACGCCCACGGAATGCAGTGAATGCCACATGGACGACTACACCGCCACCACGGACCCCAACCACGCGGAATGCGCCTTCGGCGCCAATTGCGCGTCCTGCCACGATGAGACGAGCTGGGACAACTCCTCGTTCGACCATGGCAACACCGGTTTCGTGCTGCACGGGGCGCACTTGGCGGCGTCATGCAACCAATGCCATGCGAACGGGTTCATGGGCACGCCGACCACATGTAGCGCTTGCCACATCTCGGACTACAATGGCACCACTGACCCGAACCACGCCGCAGCGCAGTTCCCCACGGATTGTGCGTCCTGTCATGACGAGACGAATTGGGGCAATGCCACGTTCGACCATGACCAGGACTATTTCCCCATCTACAGCGGTCAACATGACAATGAGTGGAGCACCTGTGCGGAGTGCCACACGAACCCCTCGAACTATAGCGTGTTCACATGTGTCGATTGCCACGAGCACAACAACCAGAACTCGGTGAACGACGACCACAACGGTGTGAACGGTTATTCATACAACAGCGCAGCCTGCTACAACTGCCACCCCGACGGCACCCACTGATGAGGAGGACGCGCAGAGGGGTTGTTCTCGTGCTGCTGATGCCTTTGCTCGCCTCCGCTCAAGGAGTCATCCCGGGCGAGGTCACTTTCCTCACGTCACAGCATGTGTATGTGAAGTTCGCGACCACGGAGGGGATTACGGCAAAGGACACGTTGGACCTGGTGAAGAACGGTACGGCCACACCGTGCCTCGTGGTGAGCAGCATGTCCTCCACCTCGTGCGTATGCACGGTGATCAGTGGTTGCAAAGTGGAAAAGCAGGACATGGTCCGGACGCGGGTTCTGCACGCTTTGGAGGTGAAGATCGCCTCCGCGAAAGAGACCAAGCCGAGCCGTGCGCGACCGGTGGAAGAGGACACGCTGAAGGGCAAGGGTGAACGGATCCGTGGACGTCTTTCCGCAGCGAGCTACAGCAGCATCCCTTCGGCGCGCGACAACGATCACCGCATGATGTACCGCTTCTCGATGAACGCGGAACGCATCGCCAACTCCAAGTTCTCCGCCGAGACGTATCTGAATTATCGGAAGCTCTATCCCGCGAACATGGATCGTTATCCGCAGCGAACGGATTACTTCAATGTGTATAACCTGGCGGTGAGCTACGCACCGGATAGCAACACCACGTTGACGTTGGGGAGGAAGATCAACAACAGTGCATCCTCGCTCGGTGCGATCGATGGGTTGCAGGCAGAGCGGAGCTTCGGGACGCTCTTCGCGGGGGCGATCGTCGGTTTCCGACCGGACATCTTCACGTACGACCTCAACACCAACCTGCTGCAGTACGGTGGCTACATCGGTACGCAGATGAATTCTGCTACGGTGAACTCGAAGTCCACCATCGGCTTGTTGCAACAGACCAACAGCGGCATGGTCGATCGCCGCTACGCATACCTGCAGCACTCCACCACCTTCGGCGGGAACCTGAACATCTTCTCTTCCGCCGAACTGGATCTGTACAGCACCGTGCAAAGCGGGGCGCGCCTCACCAACCTCTTTGTTTCCAGTCGGTATCGCATCAGCCGGAAGGTGGATGTCTTTGCGTCCTACGATCACCGGCGACGAGTGGTGTACTACGAGACCTTCAGGAACGATGTGGAAGTGCTGCTCGATGATGACATGGCCCGACAGGGTGCGCGCTTCCGGTTGAACGTGCGCCCCACAAAGACCTTGACCTTGGGAGCGGCGTACAGCAAGCGGTTCCAGGCCGATGGAATGAATGCCTCGGACAACATCAGCGGCTCCCTCAACATCAACAGGGATCCGCAAGGGTTTGGGCGCTGGTCGGTGCAGATGAACCGCAATACATCGAACTACTTGCGCAGCGATGTGATCTCCTTCCGTCATTCGCGCACGCTGATCCCGCAGCGACTGAACATGGGCTTGTACTATCGCATCGTGGAATACCGCTATGCGAACCGACCCGAAGGATCGTCGCTGGCATCCCGCGCTTCGCAACGCTACTATGGCGCGGATCTCAACCTGGACCTTGCGCGCACATTGATGTTCACCGTGCTGGGCGAGATGTCCACCATCGCGGATGAACGCAACTACCGCGTGAACATGAGCTTGACCAAACGCTTCGACAGCAAGAAGAAACGATGATGAACCGATCGACCTCCGCCATTCTCATTGGCATTGCTTTGTTCTCCTTCACCGCGTGCGATAACGGCCCCAAGGAGATCCCTGCGGAAGGAGCAGGAACACCGAACAGTACGGGTGTATTCTCCAACGCTTCCGGCCCAGGTGACCAAGGAGCCGTGGATCCTGCGGCGGAGAAGGACTTGCACACCGTAGTCGCTTTGGAAGCCTTGCCGACGAGCAAATACGTGTACGTGCGTGTGAAGGAAGGAGCGGAGGAATTCTGGATCGCCACCACCGTACAGGAGGTCGCGATCGGTCGCAGCTACTTCTACCGCGGGGGCTTGCTGAAGACCGATTTCCCGAGCAAGGAGTACAACCGCACCTTCGATCGCTTGTACCTCGTTACACAGTTGGTCCTTTCCGATCACGGCAGCAGCATGGGCGGCATGACCGAGATCCCCGCCTCCGGTACCATGCCTACCGCACCGTCCACACCGTTGCCCGCATTGGATGTCCCGGGCACCACGAAGATCGCCGACCTCATGGCCGATGCGAAGAAGTACGGCGGCAAGGTCATCCAGGTGAGCGGCAAGTGTACCAAGGTGAATCCCAACATCATGGGTCGCAATTGGATCCACATCAAGGACGGCAGCAAGAAGGACGCGGAACTGGTGATCACCACCGATGTGCCCGTTGCCGAAGGGCAGGAGGTGACCTTGGTCGGTACGATCGCGCTGGACAAGGATTTCGGCGCGGGTTACCAGTATGACATCCTGCTGGAAGGCGCGCGGTTGGTGAAGTGATCCCTATTTGATCAACGTGAATTTCCGCTTGCGCCAATAGGCCAGCGCACCGATCGCGAACAATGATCCTGCGGTGATGTACACCCAATCCGGCACCGGCACCGGATCGCCGGCCGCATAGGAGTGCAGGCCGGAGAGGTAGTAGTTCACACCGTAGTAGGTCATGATCACCGTGGCCAGGCCGAAGAGCGAAGTGAGGTTGTACAAATACAGGCCTTGCATCTTCGGGATCAAGCGCAGGTGAAGGATGAAGGCGTACACGAGGATCGTCACCAACGCCCAGGTCTCCTTCGCATCCCAGCCCCAGTAGCGGCCCCATGATTCATTCGCCCACACGCCACCGAGGTAGGTGCCGATGCTGATCATGAACAATCCACCGATCAGCGTCATTTCGCTGAGGTGGCTCATCTCCTTCACCAAGCGATGCACGCGTTTCTCGTTGCTCTTCGTGAGGAAGATCATCAGCAACAGGTTGATCAGGCCGATCACCGCGCCGAGCGCGAGGAAGCCGTAGCTCCCCGCTTCCATGGAAACGTGGATCGTGAGCCAGTAGGAGTTGAGCACCGGCACCAACGGCGTGATCTCCGGGTCCAGGTAGCTGAGCATGGCCACCAGCAACAGGGTGGCGGAAAGGATCATGGTCGCTGCGGATCCGCCGAACGAATTCCTGCTGAAGAGGATGCCCGCGAGCACGGTGGTCCACGCGATGTAGATCATCGATTCATAGCCGTTGCTCCACGGTGCGCGCTCGGAGACGTACCAGCGCAACCCGAGGCCGGTGGTCTGCAGCACGAAGCCGAGCAGCATCAGGATCAGCATCACGCGCTGGACCTTGCGTAGATCCACATCCGGCTTGAAGACCGAGAAGAAAAGCAGGAAGAGGAAGGCGAGGCCGAGAAAGGTGTAGTAGAGCGCGAGTCGATCGAATACGCTCAGTTCGTTCAAGAGGATCTCCGCCTTCACTTGGGTGTTAGAGGGGATCACCGCCGCGCCCACTTGCTTCTGGTAGCCATCGAGTTCGCTAAGGAGCTTGTCCGGCAGGCTGTAGTTGCCCGTGACCATGGCCTCTTGCACGGCAGGCACATACGCTGCGAAGAAGCGCTCGGCCGTCGGATCGGTGGGGTGGTTGTGGCCGGAGCCATCGCCATGGCCGCTCACCCAGGTGTTGTTCGGATCACCGGGGAGCGGGATGATCTTCAGCAGGTCGCCACCCAATGTCATGTGCAGGATGTTGAGCCGCTCGTCCACCTTGATCAGGTCCTTTTCCAACATGCCGCGATCGATCGGCTTCAGCGCATCCACGCGCCGCAGCTCATCGCGCAGGATGTAATCGCCGTTCTCGTCGAAGAAGTCCTTGTACGCGGCCATCGGACCTTCCACGCCGAGCAAGGCATGCACTTGCTTGTGCTCGCCGAGCTTGATCATCGGCACGTCCAACCAATCGTTCGGATTTGCGAGCATCCCCAGGATCACCTGGTCGGCGTTCAGGCCGTTGATGCTCTCACGGCGGTACACCTTCCGTAGCAACTCGCGCGAAAGGGTGTGGATCGGTTTCATCCGTCCCTGGTTGTCCTGCACCAGGATCCGGGAGAAGCGCTCGGCGTGCGCGGCGTCCACCACCCCACCATCATGGCGCGCATCGATCACCTTCTGCGCGGAAAGCACCGAAGGCGCCGCCATCAGCGCAAGTGCGAGCAGGGCCGTCGTGTTCATCCGGCGCATGTCGCGGATGCTCTGCCCTAGTTTCTGGAAGCGGCTCTTCGAACTGAACAAGGAGAGGATCATGCCCAGCGTCAGCAGGATGTAGCCGAGGTAGGACACGCGCGTGCCCCAGCGGTCGTGGTTCACGCTGAGATAGGTGCCCAGCTCGTCCTGGTCGTAGCTGGATTGGAAGAAGCGGTAGCCATCGTGGTCCAGCACATTGTTCATGAAGATCCGGTAGTCCTGCTTCATGTTCTCGCGATCGTCCACCAACTGCACTTCGCTCGCGTAGGATGCCGGACTGTTGGTGCCGGGATAGCGGTCCATGATGAAATCGTATAGGCGGATGGAGAAAGGCAGTTGCACCTCCTTCGATCCGTAGCTCACCGCCAGGTCCAGCGCATCGGCGTGCGCGATCGCGGGCCGCCCTTGCGCTCCTTTCTGTCCGTACACCAACAGGTCCTGCGCCACACCGTTGATCTTCACCTCCATCCGCAAAGCGATGATGCTCTCATTGCGCACCTTCATGCCTTCGCTCTGCATGCTCACCACGCCTTGCGTGTTGAAATCTCCGAAGACGAAGCCGCTCGCGCCGTCGCGGTACATCGAACGCATCATCAATGGATGGTATTCGGCCTGCGGATAGAGCGTGTCCGTGGTCTGCGTGGCCATCACCGTCTGGATCAGCGGGCGGTCGGCCTTGATGAAAAGCGAATTGTCGCGGAACGCGAGGTTCACCGCTCCGGCCATCGGCGTCTCCGTGAAGTTGAAGAGCACATTGCGGATGCGGCGTGTTTCACCGAGGCTGAGGTAGTATTCCTCGCGACCGCTCTGGCCGGCGAACACCACTTTCACGGTGGGCTTGCCCGTGGGCCCTTCCGTCATCTTGTCCACCGGGTTCGGGATGAACTCCTTCACCGCCACCTCGATCAGGTCCTTGCCGATCAGGTATGACTCCTTCCATTCGTTGTTGCCCAGACTGGAGAAGAGCACCGGTTCATCGAAGCGGTAGTTCTGTTCGCCGCGGTGGACTTCGAACCCCAAATACGTCTCTGCGGAAAGGAAGCTGTTCGACGCGTCGTTCTCGCGGATGTGCATCACACCTTCATAACCGGTGTAGCGCGTCACGCCCGCGCCGATGAGGATGATGATCATGGCGAGGTGGAACATCAGCAGCCCCCACTTCTTCTGCTGCACCATGCGGAAGCGCACCACGTTCACCAGGATGGTGATGCAGAACAACGCCAGCAGCGTGCTGAACCACGTCGACTTGTAGATCACGTGCTGCGCGGAACTGGTGCCGTAGTCGTTCTCTACGAACGTGCCCACAGCGATGGACGCGGCGAAGAGCAGGATGTACACGGCGGCGGCCCGCGTGTTGAAGAAGGGGTCGAGGATCTTCCTCACGACCGGTGGAAGGATGTTCATGTGCTCGCCAAAGGTCAGGCTTGTTCGGGAAGGCGAAGGAACCAAACTACTGTGAGCGGAAGCCCGTGCGATGAAGCGTGAAGCTGGATCGACCAAGGCGCGTGAAATTCCCTTGTTCCGGGAGGCAGCACTTTTCTTTGCAACTTCAGTCCGAGAGATGAACCCTTTCACCTTCCTCCGCACCCTCTTCAAAGGCCCCACGCCACGGATGATGGCCGCGCAATTGCGCAAGCCATCGGGTGTTCCCGCCGGCAAGGTGGCCAAGCGCATGAACGAGGTGAACGCTTTCCTCTACGGCGTCGTACTGGATGAATTGCAATTGCCACCGAACGCACGTGTCCTGGAGATGGGCTTCGGCAATGGGCTGACCACGTTGCCGCTGTTCGAGCGAGCGCCGGACATCCACTACACAGGCCTCGACTACTCCGCCGCGATGGTGGCCGCCGCGTCGAAGACCTTCGCACCGCACATTGCCGGTGGTCGCGCGGAATTGCACGAGGGCAGCAGCGACCGCATGCCCTTCGCTGATGCTTCGTTCGATGCGGTCTTCGGCGTGAACACGATCTACTTCTGGGACGATCGCGATGCGCACTTGCGCGAGATCAAACGTGTGCTCAAACCCGGCGGGCGGTTCTTCGCCGGTTACCGGGACCGCACGAGCATGCTTGCGTTGCCCTTCGTTCAACACGGCTTTACGATGTACGAGCCCGCCGAATGGGAGCAGGTGATCACCGCCGCCGGTTTTTCCGATGCGCGGACGGTGCTTCGCGAAGAACCGGAGCGCGAGTGGGACGGTGTGCGCTTCACGGTGAAGTCGTGCTGTACCAGCGCGGTACACGGCTAGCATTCAGATCGCTCAACAACGAACTGCTCAGTGATGGTCACCATTCGCGAAGCCGTCACCGATGAGGACTGGGCCCGCGGTTGTGCATTGTTGCAACAGGTGTACGTGGGTGATGGCTTCACCCCTGCGGATCGCGCAGCGGAATTCATGCGGCGTGAGCGGCTGGAACAGGAAGGTGCTTTCCTGCTCGCGATCCAGGATACGGGGGAAACGATCGGCGCCGTGCTCTTCCTGCATGAAGGCAGCCAATTGCACCAAGTTGCTTTGCCCGGCGAACGTGAGTTCCGCTTGTTGGCCGTCCGCTCCGATGCCCGCAGTGAAGGCGTAGGCCATGCTCTGGTGCATGGATGCCTAATGCGCGCCGCCGCTGATGACGCCCTTGGCCTGGTGCTCTGGACGCAGCCGACCATGCTTGCTGCACATCGCCTGTATGAGCGTCTGGGCTTTGTTCACGAGACCGCGCGCGACGAGGAGGACCCACGCGGCTTCACGCGCTTGGTGTATGTGAAGAGGCTGTGAAGGGAGTGATCAAGCTGGCGGACACTGATCCTGTTACCCACCCACTCCTCAATACACGAAGGGTACGATCCGCTTCGTGCGCTTCATATACGTCCCGTAATTCTCACCAAGTGCTTCGAGCAACGCGCGCTCTTCCACATGCATCCGCCAGCAGAACATGATGATCACCGGCAGCACGAGCACCACGAGCGAAAGCCAGTTGAAGAGCAACAAGCCAAGGCCGATGAACGCGATGAAGACGCCGCTGTAGCTCGGGTGCCGCACGTACGTGTAAGGTCCGTCATCCACCACGCGGTGGTCCGAAGCGATAGCCACGTTCACCGTGAAGAAGCGGCCGAGGTGGATGATGGACCACCAGCGCAATGTGGATCCGCAAATGAAGAGGAGCAGACCTACCGCGTATTGCACCACGGTGGCTTCCACGGCAAAGCGCGGCATGGTGTACGAGAACCGGATGGCGAGGTAGATGGACAGGCCGATCACGCCCCACAGCGCGACGAAGGAGCCACGGTCCTTATCGCTGCCTTGCTTCGCGCGTTTGAAGAGGGCGAGTGCGATCTCGGATACACCCAGGAGGATGAAGAACAGGTTAGGGTTTGGCAGGTTCATGGCGTGAAGGTGGGAAGCAATGCGGATCGGTCCATTGCGTTCTTTTGTCTGAATGCGCTTCGGGACCTTCATTCTTCTTCTCGGCCTTGCTTTTCCGGGGCGGGGACAGGACAGCACCGCGACCCATCCGCTGCCGGGGATCAACCAGCACATCGTGGATTTCGCTGCGGCGCACTTGGGCAAGAAGGTGGACCGCGGTGAGTGCTGGGATCTGGCTGCCGGTGCGCTGAACGAAGCAGGCGCGAAATGGGATGGCGCCTATGGGTTCGGAACCGTGCTGGACTGGCGTAAGCAGGAGATCAAACCCGGTGACATCGTGCAGTTCGAAGGCGTAACCACGGAGCGAAGGATCGAAGGCCGGATCGAGCAGGACATCTACTGCAAGCACACCGCGATCGTGGTGGTGGTGCAGGATCGTGGCGTGTACACCATCGCGCACCAGAACTTCGGGAACGTCCGCAAAGTGGCTACCACGGTCCTACGCCTCGCTGACGTGCGCGGCGGCAAGTTGATCTTCTACCGGCCGGTGCCGGGACCGTGAGCGCGGTTGCTAGAGATCTTCCGCTTCCGTCGGCGGTTTCTTCCGCGTGTACTTCTTCTTGCTCTTGATCACCCGCGGACGGAATCGACCATCCAGCGCACCCGCCGCCTTCTGCGCTTCGCGCTTTACCGCACGCTCGATCTTGTCGAGGTCGGCCTTGGTGATCCGTTTCTTCTTCGCAGGCATCACACGAAGTTATCCGCTATGAATGGATCCGCCGGTTCTTTGCAGTCGGGATGTCACGATCGATCGGCCTATTTCTCTGGTTCGTGATCAGCAGCGGATCCGCAGTTGCACAATTGTCCGACAGCGCCTTTCATGTGAACCGCGCCACGCGCCATGTGGAGCTCGGCTTGCACACAGGCTATGTGCAAGGGCGTTACGGCTTCGCGGACCTGGGCCTGTCGGCGAATGTGTGGGGTGCGGACCGTCATCCTTATGGAGCAGGCGCTTACTTGGGCACCGAGGTGCGCGTTGATCGCACCACGCTCATCGGCCCGAAAGTGGGATTCTACCTGACCGCCGGTTCGGCCATGGGCGCGCAGTTGATCTATTACACCGATGGCGATGAAGGAAGTTGGGTATTCCGGCCGGAGGCTGGCATGGGCATCTTCAAATTCAAACTCACTTACGGCTACAACGTGCGTCTATCCAACGCCGACATGCCCGACTTGAACACCCATGTCGTGAACGTGTCGTATGCGTTCCGCTTGCTGCGGCTGAAGGGGGACGAGTTCCGGTGACGAGGCTCAGACGAAGTATTCGTCCAGCTCCTTCCTGAAGTACTGCATCGCGTTCTTCACGCCCAACGGTAGTCCACCACCGAGCGCGCACAGTGAACCGATCTCCATGGTCTCCACCAGGTCGTTGAAGAGCGCCCGATCGATCTTGCGACCAACTTGCGCACCCACCAGCAACTCCTTGCCGCGCGCACTGCCGATGCGACAAGGAAAGCACTTGCCGCAACTCTCCATCTCGGTGAATTCGAAGAGGTGTTCGAGGTACTTCACCATCGGGAAGTCGGTGGGGATGCTGAGGACGCTGGCGTGGCCCAACAGAAAACCTTCGCGTTGGAAACTCTCGAAATCGATGTTCAACGCGTTGATCTTCTCCAGCGGCACGATCCCGCCCAAGGGTCCGCCGATGTGCAGTGCTTTCGTAGGCCGTGCGAAGCCTTGGCCGAGGTCGTCGATCACTTTCGCGAGCGAGGTGCCGCATTCCACTTCATACAGTCCGGGACGCGTGAAGCCACTGTCCAGACAGACCAACTTGCTGCCGTTGCTCTTCTCGCTTCCGAGCTTCGCGAATGCCGCACCGCCGTACTTCACCACCCAGGGCACGCACGCCAGCGTCTCCACATTGTTCACCACGGTGGGCCGGTTGAAGAGCCCTTGTTGCGCGGGGTACGGTGGACGCGTGCGCACTTCGCCGCGCTTGCCTTCGATGCTGTTGAGTAGTGCGGTCTCTTCTCCGCACACATACGCACCGGCCGCTTTGATCACCTTGAAGCGGTAGTTGAAACCGCTGCCTTTGATGTCGGTGCCGATCCATCCGTTCGCCTCCAGATCCTTCACCGCCTGCTTCACGATCGCCACCGCTTCGGGATACTCGGCGCGGATGTAGAGCACGCCGGTGTCCGCACCAACACAATACCCGGCGATCATCATCCCGAGCAATACCATGTGCGGCCGTTGCTCCAAGAGATAGCGATCACTGAAGGCGCCGGGGTCACCTTCGTCCGCGTTGCACACGATGTACTTGCGCGGTGTACCGTTCCCTGTGTTGTCCTCCGCTTCGCGACAGGCCTTCAATTTGAAACCCATCGGAAAGCCTGCGCCGCCACGCCCGCGGATGGTGGCGATGGTGATCTCGTTGAGCACATCCGTCGCATCGCTCTTCAGCACCTTTTCCCATAACGCGTAGAACTCCGGCAGCGTTGGCATCGGAGCAGTGAGGATGGGTTGCTCCATCGACGTGCCCACGTGATGTGCATCGTTGCCATTGAGGTTGGTGCCTTTGGCGAGATCGCCGATCCGATCGATCGCATTGCCGGAGTAATTCAGTCCGCCTACGTTGAATGCGCTGTTCTCATGGCAGCGACCCAAGCAACACATATGGCCGATCTCCTCCGCCTTGAAATGCTTGGACAATTCATGATGCACCTTGTCCTGCGTACCCGCCACCAAGCAAGCGCTCCCGCTGCACACGTAGGCCTTCTTCCCGTGGTTCTCCTTCTTCAAAAAGTCGTAGAACGAACTCGTGCCGAAGGTGATCGCCTCGCCCACCAGGAACTCATCCGCGATGGCGGTAAGCGTTCCACCGTCCACCGTTCCTGTCGCTTCTGAAGCGCGTTGTAGGCGTTCCCAAAGTGAGTCATCCAGTTCCTTGCCGTCGCGGCCCGAGAGGGAGGAGATGTTCTTGCTCATGCACGGCCAAGGTAGCGACGTGGACCCTTCGACTTGTGATGGCCGTAAAGCTCCATCCGGATTTGGATGATTGGCCGGAGTGAATTAGTTTTTCACTCCCAAACCAGAACCCGATCCCATGAAAAAGCTCCTGAAGATCCTTGGCGTTCTCCTGTTGCTCCTTGTTGTTGTCGGCGCGGGAGCAGTGGCGTACATCTCCAACGCCTTGCCGGATGTGGATGTGCCAGCGGACATGAAGGTGGATCTCACACCGGAGCGGGTCGAGCGAGGCCGTTACTTGGCGAACAGCGTATGCGTGTGCATGGATTGCCATGCCCAACGCGACTGGAACCTCTATGCGGCCCCCGCGAAGCCGGGCACCATGGGCGCCGGTGGGGACAAATTCGATCGCACCATGCAGTTCCCGGGTGAGTTCTATGCGAAGAACATCACACCCTTTGCGCTGAGCAATTGGTCGGATGGTGAACTCTATCGCGCGATCACCAGCGGCGTGAGCAAGGATGGCCATCCCTTCTTCCCGGTGATGCCCTACCCGAACTACAACAAGCTGGCAACGGAGGACGTGTACAGCATCATTGCCTACCTGCGTTCATTGGAACCGATCGGGACCGCACCGTATCCGGAGAGCGTGATCGATTTCCCGGTGAACCTGATCATGCGGACCGTGCCTGAGCCTGCGCACCCTGCGCCACTGCCGAAGCCCACGGACCCCGGTTATGGGGAGTACATGACCAATGCCGCAGCATGCATCGAGTGCCACACCCACACGGAGCATGGCAAGAGGATCGGTGAGCCGTTCGCCGGAGGCTTCGCATTCAACTTCCCGAATGGGGCGGTACTACGTTCAGCGAACATCACCCCACACCCCACGGACGGGATCGGTGCGTGGGACAAGGCCACCTTCATCGCTCGCTTCAAGCAATACGCGGACAGCAGCTACGTGCCTCCACCTGTCGATTGGGCCAAGGGCGATCTGCAAACGGTGATGCCGTGGTTGATGTACGCGACCATGAGCGAGCAGGATCTGGGTGCGATCTACGACCACCTCGCTTCGTTGCCCGCAGTGGCCGGAAAGCCGGAGAAGTGGACCCCGGCACCGTAAGTGCCGATCACTTCAGCACACTGAAGAGTTGGAGGTCCAATAGGCGCCCATCGGCCGTCCTGTAATCGCGGCGCAATGTTCCCTCCAGTTCGAATCCACAGTACTGGAGCACTTTGCAGCTGGCCACATTCAGTGGGTCCACACGTGCGAACACCTTCTCCATGTTGAGTTGGGTGAACGCATAGTCCACCGCCCACATGACGCCAAGGGTGGTGAGTCCCTTCCGTTCATAGATCGATCCGATGAAGTACGCCGTTTCGCACTTCGGCACCGTCCAGTCGAATTCCTTCAGGAAGACGAGCCCGATGGGATCGCCGCCCTCGTAGTCGCGCATGGCGAAACAGAAGAACTCCTTCCGCTTGGCGCGCGCGATCATGTCCTTGATGTACGAACGTGTTGCGCGCGGATCGCTGCAATGTGCACAGGTCACCGGGAAGTAGGGGAGAAGGCGTTCGCGTTCGGCCTCGATCAATCGGAAGAGACCTTGGTAGTCATCCTTCTCGATGGGTTCGATGATGACCGAATCGCTCATTGCTCGTCGCGCATCGTAAGTGCTGCTGCACGCATGGCCGCCGCGCGCGCCGGGCCAAGGTAGCGCTCCACACCAGCGTGGACGAGGTAGATCAGCGGAGTGGCCAGGATCGCCACGATCAACTTGTAACTGTACGCGGTGAGCACCAAGGCCGTGGCCAGCGGGAACGGCATGCCCTTGAAGATCCAGAACGCCACGTAGGTCACCACCACGCTATCGATAAGTTGGCTTACCACGGTGCTGCCGGTGGCGCGCAACCAGATGCGTTTGTCGCCGGTGATGCGTTTGATGCGGCGGAAGATGAAGGCGTCCACCAACTGCCCGATGACGAATGCCGTGAGCGAACCGAGGATGATGTTCATGCCCTGCCCGAAGATGCTCGCGAATGCAGCCTGCATATCGGGCACGCCTTGCGCCGCACTGCTGCCGATCCACCAGCCGAGGTCCGGTGGCATGTGGATGGCGAAGTACATCACCACGAATCCGAAGGCGATGAGCGCAGTGGTGAGCAGGGTGAGGAAACGCACGCCGCGCACGCCGTAGTAATCGTTGATCACATCGGTCATGATGAAGACGATGGGCCAGGGAAGGACTCCCACGCTGAGAACGAAACTCAAATGATGTTGGCCCAGGAGTGAGAAGTCGGCTTTGTCCAGACCGAGCGAGGTCTCCAGTTGGAAGAGCTTCACGCCGATCATCTCCGCGAGCAACGCGTTGGCCACGAAGAAGGCGCCGAGGAAGATGTAGAGGCGCGTGGCCTTGTCGGCGAGGATCGAATGGATCATGCGCTGACAGGATCGCCAACCCGGACCACTCGACCGCTCACCGCCATCGCGTTCATCCCGAAATCCAGTTTCACTCCACTCTCTTCTCCCTTTCGTTGGCGGTACGTGGCCAATGTGCGCAAGGGTTCTTTCCCGCGTTCACCGGTACGCTGGTCGGTGGTCGTGATCACACAGCGTCCACAGGGTTTCACCAGATCGAAACGTGCATCGCCGATCGCGATCTCCTTCCAACCGTCCTCCTGGAAAGCGATACCGCCCGCGATCACGATGCTCGGCCGGAAGCGTTCCATGGGTACTTGGGCCCATATGCCCATGTGGCCATGTGCCCATGTTGCGCCGCGCTTGTTCAGGTCGTCAAGGGAGGCTTGCGAAAGGATCAAGAACGGATACCCATCGCTCAGGGAGGTGATGCCATTCGCGTAGCGCGCATCCACCTGGCGGTGCGTGGCATCGGGCATGAAGACGAGCGAACACGCGATACCCTGTTTCTCCGCGAACCACGCCGAGATCACCATCGGCGCAAGCAAGACCTCCACGCCGTCGTTCCACACGGTCGCATGCAGCACTTCGCCGTCAGCGATCGACCATGGTAGATCGATCGTATCCCCATCGCGCACATCGGTCACGCGGAACCCCTCATTCAGTGGTGAACAATGCAAGCACGCGAGCGCGGCGACTTCGCGCTGGCTGATGAAGCGGCCGTTGCCATCCACCAGCATCCACCGACGATCGTGTTCGAAGCCACGGTCGGTGATCCGTGCTTCGGTCACCGGGAACCCGCCGAGCGATTTGATCGGGTACACATGCAGCGATGCGATCGAAAGCGTCATCGAAGTACTACGCGTTCCACCAGGTCCGTTCCACCCACGCGCAGTCCATCGCCCACGCTGCCGATCGGGACGAGGTAATGGACCATGTCGCCGCCATTGCCTTCATCCCACGCCAAGAAGAGCAATGCGGTCCCGATCAGCGGGCCAAGGGCAAGGGGGTACTTCATCTTTTGCGGACGACGAAGTTAGAGGGCTGGAAACACGGAACCCCTCGATCGCTCGAGGGGCCCGTGCTCACAACCGCGTTCGCTCACCGCGTCCGCAGCTTCGTCACTTCCTTCTTCTCGTACACATACACGTACATACCGTCGTAGCTCAACTCCGTGGTCGCGCCGTTCCGTGCGTTGAATTGTTTGAAGGAGCAATCGTCCAGATCGAAGGCGGCGATGTCCGACCGTTCGGTCTTCATCAGCACCATGTCCTCGTGTTGCGCTTCCATGGTGCTCGCGCGATACTTGTTGCTCTTCATCAGGGCTCCGTTGCTGCGTGCATGCGTACTTACGCCCTTGTCGCCGATGATCGCCACCATGTCCTTGTACAGCAGGATGCGGTTGGCCAAACTGATGCCGTCGTCACCGAGTGCGATCTCATAGATGTCGGCGCCGGTCTTGTGATCGATGCAGTAGAGCGACTTCCCGCTGCACACGTACATGCGGTCATCGGCCAGCAAGCAGTTCGTGATGCCCTTGCGGAAGCGTTCGCTGTCCCAGGCCAATGCACCATCGCTCGCGTTGAACGCCTGCACGCCCACCGGCTTGATGTTCGGGTAGTCCACGCGCCATTCCTTGTGGATCACCACGCTGCCGTCGCTCTGCGTTTCGCGCCAGTAGATGTAGGACTGTGTTTCCACCGTACCACCTACTTGCAGGACCACTTTGCCATCCGCCACCCACATGCCCGGGATCGCACGCGCGTCCTTGATCTCCGGACTCGTCCAGATCAATTTGCCCGTCATGCGGTCGTACTTCTTCACGAATTGGTGACGCTTGTCCTGCATGTCCAATACATAGAGATCGTTGCCGTCCACCACGGGATCGGCCACCGCGCCGTACACGCCGAACTTCACGGCATGTGCCGGTGGTTTCGCCACGCCCTCCGGCGTGTAGTCGAAGGCCGCGCTCCATTGCAGCGCACCGGTCGTATAGTCATAGACCTGGATACCGTTCAGGTTCAAGAAGACCTTGCCGCCTTCCACGTTCAGGTCGTAAACGAAATCACGCGTGACCACTTTGCGCTCCGCACGACCGATGTAGCTGCTCTCCCACTTCACCGTTCCGGTGTTCAGGTCGATGCGTGCGATCTGGTTGCGGAAGCCACTGAAGAGGGCGGCGAGTCCGGGTCCCACGAAGTTCACGCAGGTCATGTCGTCACCGTCGAGGTGGTACTTGCCAACGCTTCCTGTAAAGACCTTGCTCGCCCACTTCTCCTCGCCCGTGCGCGCCATGATGTAGAAGAGGCCGTCCTTGGTGCTGATGCAGAAGGCATCCTTCTCCTTCAGGTAGATCACGTTGTCCTCCGAGAGTTTGCTGTACTTCTCCGTGGTCCACAACACGTTGCCGGTCGGCAGGTCGATGCAGGCCACTACATCGGCGCCACCCTTGCGCTCGAAGAGGAAGACCGTGTTGCTCTCCCAGAACGGGATCAGCTCATCGATCTTGCGCAGCCGTGGAGCCATGTCCTTGAAGGTCTTGGTCCAGATCGTGCCGCCGTCCTTGTTGCGGAACACGGTCATCTCCTTGTCGCTGGCCGCATAGCTGAACTTGTCCTCGCCGGGGTTCGGGTCCGTCCCGGTGTGTTCGATCTTGTGTTCCAGGCGGGTGTTCCAGACCTGGGTCATGTCCTCCTGCGCGCTCAAGCAAAAGCTGAAGGCGAGGATGCTGCTGGTGAGAAGTGCTGCGTGTTTCATTGGGTGTGAGGGTTTGTCGTTTTGCGGACGTCACCCCGGCCTTGAGCCGGGGTCTCGTTGTGGCCGATCATGATCGGCCCGTACGGTGGCTATGGGAATTGAAGCGTGATCTTCTGTTTGTGTCCGGATGTCATTCCGGGCTTGACCCGGGATCTCACCCATGCTATGGGAATTGAAGCGTGATCTTCTGTTTGTGTCCGAATGTCATTCCGGGCTTGACCCGGGATCTCACCCACGCTATGGGAATTGAAGCGTGATCTCCTGTTTGTGTCCGGATGTCATTCCGGGCTTGACCCGGGATCTCACCCATGCTATGGGAATTGAAGCGTGATCGAGATCTTCTGTTTGTGGTTCTTGGCGAGTTTGAACGCGAAGCGCCGATCGAACCATTGGTCCTTCACGGCATTCTTCCATTTGATCGGCAGGTCGCTTTCGCGGATGAGCACGCTTTCGCAGCGCCCCTTGTCGTCGATCACCATGTCCAGTACGGCACTTCCTTTCAGGTCGCCGCTGGCGATCACCTCCGCCCAAAGCCCTTCGGCCCGATCGCGTGTGATCGCGGTCTGCACCGAATCGCGCACGACCTCGGCATCGTTGAGCACCGGGCGTTGCGCATGCACCACGACCGGTGCGAACAGGGAGGCGAAAGCAAGTATGGTGGTGATCCGTTTCATGGTTGCCATATACCGAGGTGTTTACCGAGCGCGATGACCAAGCGACCATCGGGTAGCCAGTGTTGGCTCACGCTGCCGTCGTGGCCTTCGCCGCTGCGCATCATTTCACCGAAGCGCGCATCGAGCTCGATCAAGTGCAGCACCTCCCCATCCTCCAAGCGATGGATGAGGATCCGCCGCTTGCCGCGATCCGCGCTGGCCAGCGCCATCAGTTTTCCGTCATAGGAGACCTCCATGCTCGGCTCGTTCATCAGGCTCACGAATCCGGCGCGCAACGGTTCCCCCGATGGAATGGCGATCTGGTTCACGTAGCCCTGCCTCCCGGCCGCGCTCACTTGCATCTTGCTGTGCGGCGCGCTGTACACCAGCAAGCGATCGCCTTGTTCGGTGAACTCCAGGTCGTACACCACGTCGTAGATCTCCGGGATCGTCCGCAACAATTTGCCATCGGGCAGGCTGTACAGGCTGATCATCTCGCGGTACTTCAGCGCGGGCTTCACGGCTTTCTTATCGCTGCGCATGCTCGGCACCGTTTCCAACAACTGTTCGGTCGGGTGGTGGCTCACGGCCATCAGCGTTCCGTCCGGACTGAGCGCAATGCTGTTCGTTGCCCCTTCGATCCTGATCACCTTGGCCGCCTTCCCCGCAGGCAATTCCCAGAAGGTCACCTCCCCGCCGCTCAACGTGGCGAACTGCGCATCCCTTCCCCAAGCACCATCATGCGCGGCGTCGATCTGCAACACCACCGATCCGGTCGTGGCATCGATCACACGTTGCTCCACCGCGCGGTCCTTGTTTGTGGACCAGTCGATGTAGAACTGTTGGCGTAGGTGCAGATAGCGGCCATCGCGGCTGCACTTCACTTCGGGTCCGGCGTAGAATCCGGTGATGTCGATGCGTCGCGTGATGGTCCATGTCGCCGTGTCGATGAAGTTGATCGGCTGGCCTTGCACCACGGCTTGCACCAAGGTGTGGCCGTCCGGCATCAGTTCCAAGCTGGTGGCCATGGCTCCATCGCGATCCAACAGCACGCGCCGCAATTGCGATTGATGGGTCAAGTGATCCTGCGCCGCAGCGAGCAGGGTGAGCAACGCCAACAGCGCGACCACGAATAGCCGCTCCGGGGTGAGAATGCTGCGCTTGGTTACCGACACGTTCATGGTTGTGAGGATCATCCACGGTCACCGACCTGGATGACACTGCAAACGTCCCCCGAACAGCAGGGCCGCTTCATCCGTGAAGGACCGTGATCCGCTACGGTGATCCCCGTAGTTCTCAGCGTACCATGGTTGATCCGTGCGCGTTCTTGTCTTCCATGGCTCTCTTCCACAGGGCTACTTTTGGATCGATGTCCATCCTTCGCATTCCGCTCTGCTACCTCCTCGTCGCTCTTCAACTCGGTGCGTTCGCACAAGGCGCCGAACCTTACGTGGACCATTGGGACGCGAAGAAGACCATCAAGAAGAGCGAAGGGCTGATGGTGAACGGCCGCGAGTGGGGCGAGTGGAAATTCTACGACCCGCAAGGACACCTTATCGAACAAGCCGAGTTCAAGAGCGGCGAACGCGATGGCCACGTGCGCATCTACTATCCGAGCGAAGCGAAGCAACTCCAACACGACGGTTGGATACGGCACGGCGTGCAGGACAGCACCATCACCAGCTACTACATCAGCGGAAAGGTGATGGAACAAGGCGCGTACAAAGCAGGCGTGAAGCAAGGCCCATGGAGCTACTTCTACACGGATGGTCGGCCGCTATTGACCGAGCGTTGGGACCAAGGCATCTCCATTTCTCTTGATGCATGGGACCGAGACAGCACGCAGACGCTCATGAACGGCGCCGGTTTCATTCGCACCTATTACCCCAGCGGCGCGGTGAGCGAACTGGGCAACTACACCATGGGCGTGCGCCACGGCGAACAATTCGAATACTGGCCGGCGGGGAATGTGAAAGCGCAAGGCACTTGCAGCGGCGGTGTGCGCCACGGCATCTGGCGGTGGTTCGCCAGCAGCGGATCACCGGAGAAGTCGGCCACCTATTTCGCGGGCAAGTTGCAGGGCGCTTATCTCGTGTACCGCAACGACAGCACCGTGGACGTGGCCGGTTGGTATTCCGCCGACTTGAAGGACAGCACATGGACCTGGTACAACACCATTGGTCGG
Organism: Flavobacteriales bacterium; assembly: GCA_016721005.1. Classification (GTDB taxonomy): domain Bacteria; phylum Bacteroidota; class Bacteroidia; order Flavobacteriales_F; family PHOS-HE28; genus PHOS-HE28. The sequence goes on along the minus strand of JADKJM010000016.1, from coordinate 256,217 downwards.
CCGGAGATGACCGGCCCCTTCAAGAAGGACTTGCGTGAGGGCGTGTGGAAGTACTGGTACCCCAATGGCCAACTCAGCAGCACCGGCGCCTTCACTGCCGACAAGGAGGAAGGCGAGTGGGTGTACTTCTATGAGAAAGGACAGTTCTGGAAAAAGGGCAGCTTCTCCGCTGGCGCGAAACACGGCACGTGGACCACGTGGTACGAGAGCGGGAAGAAATTGCAGGAAGGTCCGTATGTGAATGGCAAGGAGGAAGGCGCATGGCAGAGCTGGTTCGACAATGGCCAACTGAAGACCGAAGGCTCCTTCAAGCAAGGAATGATGGAAGGTCTTTGGCGCGGGTTCTTCCCCGATGGCCAACCCGACTATGAAGGCTGGTACAAGACCGACCTGAAACATGGCGCGTGGAAACTCTACTTCGAACAGATCCCCGGCAAGAGCGTGGGCGGACGCGTGAAGGAGGAAGGCAGCTATGCCGATGGTCGCAAGAGCGGGCGCTGGATCGTGTACAGCACGAACGGCATTCCCATCAGCGAAGGCGCATACGCCAACGGCACGCCCACCGGCCTATGGACCTACTTCGATGACGCCGGTGTGAAGATGCGCGAGCAGGAACTCCTCAACGGCGATCCGCACGGCGTGTGCAAGGTGTACGACCAGCGCGGCCGCGTGATCCAGGAGATGCACTACCGCAACGGTCGCCTGCACGGCACCATGACCGTCTATGGCACCGACGGCAAACCACAAAAGACCGTGGAGTACGAGGACGGGCAGGTGAAGAAAGCGGCGGTGCCGCAAGGGCGCCCGCAGGGTGGGGGAGTACCGGGGGGGAGGTGAGGTAGGGGTTCTTTCGCCTTTGCCCGCAGCCTGAGCCGTTCCGTGATCCAGTCCGGCTGTGCCTTCGTGCCGATCGCCGCTGCTCGTGTGGATCCGACCGTTCCCGATATTCAGGATGTTCCGGGGAGCAATAGCCCCGCGCCGGATGGCATGTCGGGTGCCCCGGAGGGGGGCCAACCTGCCTGAAAAGCCCTCCGGAACGGCTTGGGAAGCATGTGGTTTGCTCTGGATGGTTTGTGGTCTGCTCTGAACAGTTTGTGGTCTGCTCTGAACAGTTTGTGGTTTGCTCTGGATAGTTTGTGGTTTGCTCTGGATAGTTTGTGGTTTGCCCTGAACAGTTTGTGGTTTGCTCTGAATAGTTTGTGGTTTGTCCTGAACAGTTTGTGGTTTGCTCTGGATAGTTTGTGGTTTGCTCTGAACAGTTTGTGGTTTGCCCTGAGCAGTTTGTGGTTTGTCCTGAACAGTTTGTGGATTGCTCTGAACAGTTTGTGGATCGTACTGAACAGTTTGTGGTTTGCTCTGGAATGAATGTGACCCAGCCTGAGGAGAATGTGGATCGTCCTGGATAGAATGTGGTTTGCGTTGGAATGAATGTGACCCAAGCCGAACAGAATGTGGTCCAACGCATTCCACAAATGGTTTGGAGCAAACCACATTCATTTTGGGGCGGAAAGGGTGCCGTCAAGGGGCGGAAGGGTGCCCGCGCAAGCTCAGGTCATGGGGATCGAGGGCCATTGCCTGCACTTGGGATGGCCGGTTTGAACAACCGGCTCCGGCTGGATCCAGAAAGGGGCGCGAACCATGCCGATGCCGAAAGACCGCAAGCCATGGCTTGCCGAATGGCCGGATCGGATCACGGATCCCAAGGTACCCCGACCAACCCCGACACCTGTGAAAAATACGGGGGTGGAGGGTGTGAAAAAGACGTGGGTCCCGGATCGGGCAAGCGAATAGCCTTGTGCTACCCTTTCGAACCAAAACCCTAACCCCATGAGAATCGGACCTTCCTTCCTCAGAGCCGCAGGTGTTGCGCTGTGTATTGCGCCGATCGCCATGCTCACCTCTCTGGCCCAAACGCGCTATGTGCAGCCCGGAATAGGAACGGGTGCCGGGACCATAGGGGATCCTTGGTCCCAGAACCAGTTGCAGGACACGATCAACGCGGGTGGACTAGCTCCCGGATACACGGTCTATTTCCTCACTGGTTCTTATGAGGCCACACTGGACATTGTAGGCGTGCAAGGAACACAAGGGAATCCCGTGGTCTTTGCCGGAGCGCCCGGGAATGACCCGGTGTTCACCGGCAGCAAGCCCATACCCGATGGCTCATGGTCGGCGGCCGATCCGACCTGGCCCGCAGGAACCTACAAGACCGGAGCGCTACCGGACGGCACGAACGCGGTCTTCAATCTGTATGCGGACGGTGGGTTGCGGACCTTGGCGAGGTGGCCTGATACGGGGTACAATGCAAGCGACCTCCTCCGTTTCAAGGACACTGTGTTCGTGGGTCTGGATACCATTTTGGTTGCGACCTTGATCGATACGGACCTCGCCACCGCCGGATGGGATTGGACCGGCGCCACGTTGGTGGCCCGTTACGCAAGCTGGGGTTACGCGAAGCGTGTCGTGGATTCATTCGGCGGCGATTCGATCGTGATACCCCGGTTCGGTGGCGATGTTTTTGACGGCAACTGGGGCTACTGGATGGAGAACAGGAAGGAACTCCTGGATGCACCGGGAGAGTGGTTCTTCGACACGGCCACGGATACGCTGTTCTACTGGCCCCTGAACTCCGGGTCGCCTGCGGGAGTGCGGGTGAGTACGAATGTGGACCATCGCGGCATGACGTTGAATGCGCGTGTGGTCCACAACGATCCGCTTCCGAACGATACGCTCGGCAACACTCATGTCATCATCCGGGACCTCACCTTCGAGCATTACTACGATGATCTGAACCCCAGCAACCTTGCAGCCGCGATCAAGATCCGCAGGGGTCCGCACCACCACATCACCGTGGAGGGCTGCACGTTCCGGGATCTGCACAACGGGATCAATGACGTGGATGAAAAGTTGGTGGACTGGCCCAAGTACCTCACCTACCAGAACAACACCTTCGAGCGCGTACATGGCGTGGGGGTGCGCACCGGGACGATCCAGGTCCTGGTCCAGAACAACACCTTCCGCAACATCAGCACACTCCCCGGACAAACAGGGCCGTACTTCGCCGATGCGACCGCGATCGTGAGCAATGCGGATGATTGCATCATCCGGTTCAACGTGCTGGATTCCCTCGGAGGGTCCGGCATCAACGCTTCCGGCCGGAATGACACCACGTACGTGGGCAGCCACCGCGTAGAGAACAATTTCATCTCCAACGCGTGCATGGCCTTGAACGACCACGCCGCCATCACCTTCGACAATTGCGACAGCCTGGTCATTCGTAACAACATCATCCACCGCATGACCCCGAACGTGGAGAGCAGTGCGGATGGCGACCCGAAGTCCAACAAGAGCGTGGGGATCTATTTCGGCTACAATACCATTACGCACACGGTGGTGGAGAACAACACCATCAGCTTGGTGGGCAATGGCATTGTAGCCGATCATGAGCCGGGCTTCACCGGCAACCGGATCCAGAACAACACGGTCTTCAATTGCGAGGTGCAACTGGCGCTGTTGGATCGCGGTGATCCGGATGCAACCAACTGGACCGCTTCCTACGATGACGTGTACACGGGCAACATCCTCTACTGCCTCAGTGAAGAGCAACTCGCGCTTTGGCAGAGCAACTCCAAGGCGAATACGTGGGATGGGAACGCTACCAGACCGCTGATCCACTTCGGCACGTTCTCGGACAACTACTATTTCAATCCCTTCAGTGATCTGGTCAACTGGTTCTCAACCGGAATTTCCGTCCATGATACATCGCTCGTACTCGTGCCACGGACCTTCCCGCAATGGCAGCAGATGTTCAATGAGGACCTGGATTCCCACTTGAGCCCATTGCACATCAAGCGATACATCGCCACCTGTGACACCGCGACGGAATGGGTGACCAATGGCGGGTTCAGTCCAGGGATATCCGGCTGGCAAGGGTACCCGCAAACCGTGGTTCCCGGCGCCCCCGGTGGCTTCGGTTCCGGAGGCATCCTAGTGAGTCCCGGCGGTGAGTGGATCTACAACGCGGGCGCCCTTCGTCCGTTGACCAGCGCCGATGACGGCACCTACCTCTTCCGCTTCGACATCAAAGGGCAGACCCCGGGTGTGATCAAAGCGTCGATCCTGGAGGACGGATCCTACAATATGCCCGGTAAATGGACCTCCTACGACTCCACAAACACACTTACGCGACGCGAACTCCTGATCCCGCTCACCGTCGTACCACCGGACAGTTCGGGGTATGCCATCCTGCACGATATCGATTGGTGGGCAAGAAGCGCGGGCTACATGCAGCCCCTTGCGAACGACGACATCTATCTCGATAGCGTGAGCATCCAGAAGTGTACGGTGGTGTACCAGGATTCCCTCATCGCCCTTAACCACATCCTGCGCTACAACAACCCGTTGGACACCTCCGGCACCGACCCGCAGGATGTCGAATCCTTTGAACTCATCGGCTGCTGGAGCGATGTCTATGGTACGATCTATAGTGGAACGGTCACCTTGGACCCTTGGGAAAGCAAGGCGCTCTATCGCATCGAAGACCAATTCGACATTGACATGGCAGGGGTCGATCCTCCGGAGTACCACATCGGTGGGAACGTGCAAGAGACGTGGAACACCAACAAGAACGTGAGAGGGAGCATCGTCGTTGAGAACGGTGGACAACTCATTATCGATGGTGCGACCATTGGCTTCGCTGATTCACGCCAAGAAGATGTCTTGACGAACATCGTTGTGGAACCGGGCGGATATCTCCAGATCAGTAACGGAGCCACATTGACCACCATCCCCGTTTGCGGCGCGAACAGCATGTGGGATGGCATCAAAGTGCTCGGTGCCGACCCCGAACACCCGGGAACCGTGCATGTTTATGGTGGAACGATCGAGAATGCGCTTACGGCGATCCTTTCCGGGGACAGCGATCCTGCCGATCCGGGTTACGTCGGTTCCGAGCAAGGTGGGTACGTGTCCACAAGTGATGCACACTTCCTGAACAACCAGCATGATGTGGTCTTCCTTGAATATCCCGGTCCATTCCCTCAGCCGGGTTATAGCATGGGGTCCTTTCAACGGACCGAGTTCAAGACGACCACACCGTTGAACTATGCCGATCGCGACCCGGTGGTACACATACGGACGGCCGAGAGCGCGATCGGTGTGAATTCGTGCCTTTTCGCGAATGACCTCCCGGAGCACACCCAAAGTCACCGCATGGGGAACGGGATCGAAGTCTTAAATGCCCACGTTGGAGTGATCCCCAATGGGCTCGGAGACGTCCCCATCTTCCGCAACTTGGACCATGCTGTTCATGCAACCACTTCCCAAGGCAGTCCTTTCACGCTCGTGCGAGGCAGCACCTTCACAGACAACATCTGCGCGGCTTACCTCGCCGATGTACCCGGCTTCGCCATTCGTGGCAATGTTATGGAGATGGGGAGGTGGGACCTAGGTGTAGGCAACTATACGCATCCCGATGAAGAGCATTGGGGGAATGCACACCGCGGCATCTTCACCACCGGCTCCAACGCCTTCACCATTATGGACAACACGCTCTCGCTTTCTGCGGGTGGCACCGCGCCCACTGAAGGCATAGTGGTGGGCTACACCAACGATGCCAACGAAGTGGTCTTCCGTAACACCGTAACGGACCTGGATCTGGGCTTCGTGGGCGAAGGCATCTGCGCCGATGTGGACAACGACCCCGCCATCGTGGGCTTGCAGTTCCAATGCAACACCAATAGCAGCAATGCCGCGAACTTCACGAGCCGACGGGCCAATGGGGACGACGCGAATGCCTATCGTCACACCATCCGGGGCCGCCAAGGCACAACGGCCATTGGGGCGAGCAACGCCTTTGATGGTACCATGCACTTTGCCATTGATACCCGCGCCGATGCTCTGGAGTACGTGGAGTACAGCTACGCCACGGGCCAGGGCCCGGCCACCTATACCCAACAGGACCTCAACGACCTGGATGCCGATTACCTCACCCCGGCGCCGGTGAACAGTAGTATCAATTGTGCGAGTGAAGGGCCGGTGTATGTGGTCGGTGGCGGCCACACCTTCGCCGAGGTGAAGCCCTACCTCACCGGTACCAAGTACACCTACGGAAATTTGCGCTACCAACTCGAGCAACTGATCGATGGCGGCAACACCGACGAAGTGGTGGAGGAGATCGTGGCCGCCTGGCCGCAGGAGATCCTGGACTTACGCGCAAGCTTATTAGCCCGTAGCCCTTACTTGAGCGTGGATGTGTTGAAGAGCTTGATGACCAAACCCGGGGTGCCCGATGCCATTCGCGCCGAAGTGCTCATCGCCAACCCCGATGCTACCAAGAAGGACGGTTTCTTGAAGTGGGCGGAACTGGAAGCACCCTACCCACTGCCAGGCTACCTCGCAGATGCCGTGGAGGCCAGTTGGAATACAAGGACCTACCGCACTACGCTGGAGGAATACATCACCGATGAGCACACAAGGCTCACCCAAACGGCATGGTACGCCATCAACCTCTTACAAACGGACACCGCGCCGCCGGACCCGGATACCCTTCGTTGGGTGTGGCAACAAGTACGCACGAACGGCGCCCGCTTCGCGGAAGCGGCCTTGCTATTGGGCCAAGGGGAATTCGCTGAGGCCGAAGCGGTGATCAGCGCCATGCCCACGGAGAAGGAGCAAAAGCCACGGGAGGAGAACGAGCGCCAGCGCATGCTCACCTACATCGGTGTATTGGCCGGGGCCGCCACGGAAAGCCGCAACGCCTACCAACTGAACGCCGGTGAAGTGCAGGCGTTGGACGAGATGGTGGGCACACACTACGATCACCCAGCCAACTGGGCCAGCAACCTCTTGTGCGCGGTGTACAAGAAGTGCCGCCCACCCTACACCGGTGATGCCAACACACCCAAGAGCAACCGCTCTCGACAGCGCAATACCGATGCACAGTTGGCACAGAGTTCCACCTACGGCGTACAGCCCAACCCGGCCCGTGGCACTGTGGTGTTCACCTACGATGACCGGTCGCGGAACGAAGGACCAGGCCGTATAGAAGTACGGGACCTCAGCGGCCGCCGCATCGCAACCCTTGCCATGAACGGTGCGCAGGGCCAGCAGACCTGGGACGTGCAGGGCGTGGCCTCGGGCACTTACCTGGTGGAGTATATTGCCGGTGCCCGCTCGCTCCATACCGAGCGCCTGGTGATACAATGATGAGAGTGCTTGCGCACAGGTTCGTCATGACCGCAGCGGCCACCTGCCTGGTGGCCGCTGCGGCATGCGCGCAGTGGAGTTTCCAGTTGGATACGAGCTTCAGGTCGGTTGTCGTTCAGCGGAATGTCAATGCGATCCACGTGTTGACGGATGGAGGGGTCTTCCTGTCCGGCTTGATCCGTTTCGCGGGTGACATGTCCGACAGAGGAAGTGCCAAGCTTCTTACCGATGGATCGCGGGACCTCACCTTCCCATCATTCCCACAGACTACCGGTGGAGGTAAGATCGTTCCGTGGCTCAATGGTAAATTCTATGTGGCAGCGTTTCTGCCCCGTCGTATGTTGGCAAGCGGGCTCGTTGACCCTTCTTTCGGACCAATTGGCATCGGACCTTACTTCCAGTCCGGCACGATCGGCGACTACCATGTATTCCCCGATGGCCGGGTATTGATCAGCGGCTCGCACACCTTGAGCGACGCCGTGCGCGGCTTCGTGGGCAGCTACGAATTGATCTGGTTCACCAACACGGGTTACTTGGATACCACTCGCACGCACCGCAACGCCAACGGCCCCATCTATGAGTTCAAGGAAATGCTCAACGGCCAGTTCATCTGTACCTGCAATTGCAGCCAGTACGAGGGGCAGCCGGTAAGCCGTGTTTTCAGGGTGAATGCGGATGGCAGTTTGGATACAGCCTTCCAAAGTTCCATCACCGCAGGAAATATTTATGAGATCGAAGGTTTGCCTGATGGCAGGGTGCTGCTTGGGGGCAACTTCCGCTTCAGTGGCGCACCCCAGGACACCGTTCGCTTGGCGCGGTTGCTACCCGATGGCCAGCGCGATGCCGCCTTCGCATCGCCATCCTTCGCTGGCTACGGCCTTTGGTGGCCGCCCTCCGGCACCATTGTCTTTGACATCTTCCCTTTCCACGGCGGCACGTACATCATCGCAGGCCAATTCGTCGCAGTGAATGGACAGGAGCGCAAAGGGCTGTGCATGGTTGATGGTGATGGTGCCCTGCTTCCAGCTTTCGATTCCTGCGGTACGGGACCCTTCACTTACCAAAGCACTACAAATGCAACCCCGCTTAATGTGTATTGGAGTCCGGATTCTACAGCAATCTACATCTGTGGCACTTATGCCAGCTACACCGACGGTACCACCACCGACCCTAGCCAACGCTTCGTAAGCCGGTTGCTGGTGAGCGAGCTTACCACAGCGGTACAGGACCCTGCTGCACCCAGCGGCAAGTTGTTTACGCTGCAACCCAACCCGGCACAAGGCTCGGTCACCTTCGTGTACAACAACCCACGCATGGCATCGGCGCAAGGCAGTATCGTGGTGCGTGATCTGGTAGGTAGAGTGATCATAAGCCTACCGATGAACAACCAACAAGGCCAACAAACATGGGGTCTGCAAGCAGTGTCCCCCGGCACCTACCTCGTGCAATACCTTGCCGGTGGTCAGGTCTTGCACACCGAGAAACTGCTGGTCCAGTAGCGCGCGCCCCATCCTTGGCGCACGCGGTCATATTGGTTGCGCACTTCGCATTCCACCTGCATCATTCATCTTCAAACCCTACATTTGCCCGCGAAAGTCGGCGGATGAGGAAGAGGGGACCGCCCCTCTTTTTTGTTCCACCACATTGAGGGACAAGGAGGTTATGATCACTGCGGAACACGTGAAACACATCGTTCAACACCACTTGGAGGGTACCACACACTTCCTGGTGGCGGTGGAATTGCGCCCCGGCAACCGCTTGGTGGTGGAGGTGGATAACGACCGCGCCATCACCCTGCAGGAGCTCGCCGACCTGAACCGCGCCGTGCGTGAAGAGCTCGGCGACGCCGCCGACGATCTCGAAATGCAATTCAGCAGCCCCGGCATGGGCCGCCCGTTCAAGGTGATGCGCCAGTACCAGAAACACCTGGACCGCATTGTGGACGTGCTGCTCACCGACGGCCGCATCCTGCGCGGGCAACTCGCCAGCGCCAACGAAAGCAACATCGGTTTGCGGATCCAGCACCCCAGTAAGGTGAAGGGCCGCTTGCCCAAACTGGACGAGGAGATCACCCTGATCCCCCTCGCCGAGATCAAGTCAACCCAATCCACCATCACGTTCAATTGATCGGCACATGGCCACTGTGAACCTTATCGAGTCCTTCGGCGATTTCAAGGACATCAAGAACATCGATCGCGTCACCATGATGGGCATCCTCGAGGATGTCTTCCGCGGTGTGGTATTGAAACGCTTTGGCGAAGAGGCCAAGGTGGACATCATCATCAACCCCGACAAGGGCGACCTGGAGGTGTGGCTGAACCGCGTGATCGTGGAGGACGGCTTCAGTGAGGACGACAACCTCGACATCGAACTTACTGAAGCGCGGAAGATCGAACCCGACTTCGAAGTGGGCGAGGAGGTGAGCCAGGAAGTGAAGATCGAGGACTTCGGTCGCCGCAACATCCTTTCGCTGAAGCAGAACCTCCAGAGCCGGATCATGGAACTGGAGAAGGACCACTTGTACAACAAGTACAAAGAGCGCGTGGGCGAGATCATCACCGGTGAAGTGTACCAGGTGTGGAAGCGCGAAACGCTGATCCTGGATGACGAGGGCAATGAATTGATCATGCCCAAGGACCAGCAGATCAAGATCGACTTCTTCAAGAAGGGCGACACCGTGCGCGCCGTGGTGTGGAAGGTGGAGATGATCAACAACAGCCCGAAGGTGATCCTGAGCCGTACGGCGCCGGAGTTCCTCGCGAAGTTGTTCGAACAGGAAGTACCCGAAGTGGCCGACGGCCTCATCACCATCAAGCGCATCGTGCGCGAACCCGGCGAGCGTGCCAAGGTCGCGGTGGAGAGCTACGATGATCGCATCGATCCAGTGGGCGCGTGCGTGGGCATGAAGGGATCGCGCATCCATGGCATCGTGCGCGAGTTGCGCAACGAGAACATCGACGTGATCAACTTCACCACGAACGAGGTACTCCTCATCCAGCGTGCGTTGAGTCCGGCCAAAGTGGGCGACATCAAATTGGACCAGGTGAACAAGCGCGCCGAGGTGTACATGAAGCCGGACCAGGTGGCGCTCGCCATCGGGAAGGGCGGCCACAACATCAAGTTGGCGGGTCGCCTCACGGGCTTCGACATCGACGTGTATCGCGATACCGATGAAGTGAGCGACGACGTGAGCTTGGACGATTTCGCGGATGAGATCGATCAGTGGATCATCGACGAGTTGAAGGCGATCGGGTGTGACACCGCGCGCAGCGTGATGGACATCCCGGCCGATGAATTGGCGAAGCGCACCGACCTGGAGGAGGAGACGATCAACGAGGTGTTGCGGATCCTGAAGACCGAATTGGAGGCGTAGGGGCGGACGATCCTCCGCCCGTGACGGCGGATGAAAACCGCCCGTGACGGCGGACGAACGAGAAGAACAAAGAAGAAAGCCGAACAACCCACCGCATGAGCGAAGCGACGGAAAAGAGCATACGATTGAGCAAGGTGGCCAAGGAATTCAACTTGGCCGTGGGGACCGTCGTGGAATTCCTCGGGGGCAAGGGCCACGAGGTGGACAGCAACCCGAACTCGAAGATCGACGGTGGGATGTACGATCTCCTGCTGGAGGAATTCGGCAAGGACAAGGAGATCAAGGAGAAGAGCCAGCAAGTGGTGGCCATGCGCCAAGAGCGCGAGACCATCACGCTCGCCTCCACGCCAAGCAAAGCGGAGATCCGCGCCAAGGTGAAGGATGAGGCGGAGGTGATCATCCACAACGTGCAGCCCACCGAGGTGGTGCCGCTTACCCCGGCACCCGCTCCGGTAGCACCAGCAACACCGACACCGGTCGAGCCGGAACTCATCAAGGCGAAGGCCGAGAAGACCGTCGGCCCCAAGACCGTCGGTAAGATCGACCTCGACGCGCCGAAGAAGAAAGCGACCAAGACCGCAAAGCCTGCCGAAGCTGCAAAAGTGGAGGCGGTAGCACCAGCACCTGCGGAAGTGAAAGCACCCGCAGTGCCGGAAGCACCTACCGAGCCGGAGACCATCCGCGTGAACGTGGCGAAGCTCACCGGTGTGAAGTCGATCGGCAAGATCGAATTGCCTGCTGTACGCGAACGTAAACCCACCGAACGGGGCGATGCCAGTGAGCGCGGCAAGCGCAAGCGGATCGTGAAACCCGGTCCGGTGAATGTGGACCGGGCCGTTCAGCAGGAGAAGCGCGTCACACCGACCGGTCGTCCGGGCGAGTTGGATGAGAACGCGGTGAAGAAGAAGGTGAGCGAAACACTCGCTCGCCTCACCGGTACCGGCAAGAGCAAGGGCTCCCGTATCCGCCGCGACAAACGCGACCAGCGCTACCAGCGCATGGAGGAGGAGCAAGCCGCACGCGAACTCGCCGGACAAACATTGAAGGTCACCGAATTCGTGACCGCCGCCGAGTTGGCGAGTATGATGAGCGTACCCGTCACCGACATCATCAAGGCCTGTTTCGCGCTGGGCATGATGGTGAGCATCAACCAACGCCTCGATGCGGAAACGCTCGCGGTGATCGCGGAGGAGTACGGCTTCAAAGTGGAGTTCGTCGGTGCGGACGTGCAGGAGAACGTGACGCAGGATGAGGACGATCCGGAACGCGTGATCTTCCGCCCGCCCATCGTCACGGTCATGGGTCACGTGGACCACGGTAAGACCTCCTTGCTTGATTACGTGCGCAGCGCCAACGTGGTGGCCGGTGAAGCCGGTGGCATCACCCAGCACATCGGTGCCTACGGCGTGACGCTGCCGAACGGCAAGCAGATCACCTTCCTCGATACACCCGGTCACGAAGCCTTCACCGCCATGCGTGCACGTGGTGCGCAGATCACCGACATCGCGATCATCGTGATCTCAGCGGATGACAGCGTGATGCCGCAGACGCGCGAGGCCATCAACCACGCGCAAGCGGCGAATGTGCCCATGGTCTTCGCCTTCAACAAGATCGATAAGGCTGGTGCGGACCCCGAGAAGATCCGCGACGAACTGTCCCGCATGAACATCCTCGTGGAGGAGTGGGGCGGCAAGTTCCAGACGCAGGAGATCAGCGCGAAGAAGGGCACCGGTGTGGAGCAACTCCTGGAGAAGGTCTTGCTCGAAGCCGAATTGCTCGACCTCAAGGCCGATCCCGGCAAGCGCGCGCACGGTGTGGTCGTGGAGAGCACCTTGGAGCAGGGTCGTGGTTATGTCACCACCTTGTTGGTGGATGCCGGCACCTTGCGCAAAGGTGACATCATCCTCTCCGGCCAGTTCAGCGGACGTGTGCGGAATATGTTCAACGAACGCGGACAGCAAGTGAGCGAGGCACCGCCTTCCACACCCGTGTCGATCCTCGGTCTGGATGGTGCCCCGAACGCGGGCGACACGTTCCAGGTCTTCGAGGACGAACGGGAAGCACGGACCATCGCCACGCGTCGCCAGCAGTTGCAGCGCGAGCAAGGCATCCGCACACACAAGCACATCACGTTGGATGAGATCGGTCGTCGTTTGGCGATCGGCGACTTCAAGGAACTCAACCTCATCGTCAAGGGAGACGTGGACGGTTCCGTGGAAGCGCTCACCGATTCGTTGTTGAAGCTCAGCACCGAGAGCATCAAGGTGAACGTGATCCACCGCGCGGTGGGACCCATCGCAGAGAGCGATGTGTTGCTCGCCACCGCATCCAACGCCATCATCGTCGGTTTCCAAGTGCGTCCCACACCCGGTGCGCGCAAGCTGGCTGAGAGCGAGGAGATCGACATCCGGATGTACTCCATCATCTACAACGCCATCGAGGAGATCAAGCAGGCCATGGAAGGACTGCTCGCGCCCAAGGAGGTGGAGAAGATCATGGGTACCGCCGAGGTACGCGAGACCTTCAAGATCAGTAAGGTGGGTACCGTGGCCGGCGCATACGTACTCGACGGCAAGATCGACCGCAAGAACAAGGTGCGCCTGATCCGCGATGGCATCGTGGTGTACACCGGCGACCTCGACACGCTGAAGCGTTTCAAGGACGAGGTGAAGGAAGTGACACACGGTTACGAGTGCGGCCTCTCCATCAAGAACTTCAACGACATCAAGGTCGGCGACAACGTCGAGGCCTTCATCGTGGAAGAGGTGAAGCGGACGTTGGCGGATTGACCCGAACGAAATTGAAAAAGGCGGGGAGGGCATTGTTCCTCCCCGTTCTCTATTTGTGGGCTAGCCGATCCGCCTCGGCGGATCCTCTGCGTGAGAAAATTGACCAGCGACAATAAGCCTCTGCGGCCTTTGCGCCTCGGCGGCTCTGCGGTGAGATCACACTACGGTGCCGTCGCCAGCCTCGGCATCTCGATCTCGTCCGGCACGATGTAGCAGCCCGGATGGATCGCCCGGAGTTCGTGCAACATGCGCTCGGCTTCGAGACGCGTGCGCAGGTCTCCGATGCGTAAGCGCCAGTTCGGCGCGAACCAGCTCAGGTAGGCCGGGCTGTCCGGATTCTTTTGGAGGAATGCGCGCTTGGTGTCCTCCGCGGTCTTGCGGTCGCCGAGGAAGATCTGCACACGATACCCTTTTCGGGGGTGCTTGTGTTCGGTGTAGCGCCGCATCAGCTGCTCCACCTTCGGGTCGGCGTGGATCTCCACCTTCCCCGGGCGGGGTCCGATCGTTGGGGGTGTATCCACACTAACAGGTTCCACTGTTCCGTGGTAAGGCTCGAAGACCAGGACGGGTCGCGTTCCACTGTTCTGCCCGAAAATGTTCGGGGAGCAAAGAAGAAGGAAGAGGAACGGAAGGGAACGCATCGTCGCGGCGGGTCCAAAAGTATGCCGCTCGTCGCGGTGGACGGGGCGATGCGGACGGACATGCGCAGTCCGTGTAATTTAGAACGACTCTAAATAATGACTACGGTGTGACATGCACCCCTACCTACCGCCCTTCGTACGCTTCGCCGTTTATTTTTGCCGCCGGACAAACGGACCCTTGTCCACACTAATTTGCTCGGAATGCCGCTGCTAGCAAGGATTACAGAACGATCGCCCGGGCTTGTCCACGCTATTCTCGCACTCTTTCTTCTTTTTGGAACCACTGCATTGCAGGCCCAGCCTGCCGATGCGGCCCTTTACGCATCCGGGGAGAAGATCTTCAAGGGGAATTGCGGTGCCTGCCACAAGCCGGACGTGAAGTTGGTCGGCCCCGCACTGAAGGGGATCAAAGCGAAGTGGGAGGGCAAAGGCGACATCTATGCTTGGGTGAAGAACAGCCAGGTCTATTTGAAAACGGGCAACCCCATGGCCACCGCCATTTGGGAGGAATACAAGCCCACGCCGATGACCCCGATAGCGCTTTCCAACGAGGAGATCGATGCGGCTTTGTACTACGTGGACAATTATGCGCCTGCGGTGACCGCCAAGAAGGAGGTCGTGGTGGAACCGGTAGCAGCCAATGACAACAATTGGCTTTGGCTGGTGATAGTGGCCCTGCTCTTCCTGGTCGTGGGCCTATCCTTGGCCGGGGTGAAGCGTGATCTGCGGAACAGTGTGTTGGAGGCCGAAGGCAAGGCACCCGTGCCGGACCTGCCGCGCATGCAGCGGATCAGCAATTGGGTCGGTGATCACAAGGTGATCGTCGGCTTGGGTAGTCTGTTCCTCACGGTATGGCTCATGATGTTGGCGTGGGATGCCGCATGGGTGATCGGTGTTTATGGTGGCGACGAGGTACCGCACTACAAGCCGGAGCAACCCATCCTGTTCAACCACACCCTGCACGCGGGGAAAGTGGACCAGGGCAACCTCGCGATCAACTGCCAGTACTGCCATAGCGGTGCGGAGAAGAGCAAGCACGCCGGGATCCCCAGCGCCAATGTGTGCATGAACTGCCACAAGGCCGTGGATACCGGCAGGAACACCGGCAAGACGGAGATCGCCAAGATCTACGCGGCCACCGGATGGGACCCCGGGAAGATGGCCTTCACCGGCAAGGAACAACCCATCCGCTGGATCAAGGTGCATAACCTGCCGGACCTTGCGTTCTTCAGTCACGCCCAGCATATCGCAGTAGGAAAAATGGAGTGTCAGGAGTGTCACGGACCCATTGATGTGCAGATGGACGTGGCAGAGCAGTGGAGTCCGCTCACCATGGGCTGGTGCATCCAATGCCACGCCCAGAAGGAAGTGAAGATGGCAGGGAACGGCTACTATGATGAAGTGATGGCCCGGCTGAACGGCGATGAGAACCTGGGGCACGCCGAACTGAAGAAGTATTTGGAGGACGGCAAGATCACCGTGAAGGAACTTGGCGGCTGGGAATGCTCCAAGTGTCACTACTAAGAATACGCGCGGACTATGTCGAGCACGAAGCGATACTGGATGGATGCCGCGGACCTGAACAAGGACCCCGAGGTGATGAAGGGCCGGGAACAGGAGTTCCCTCAGGAACTCGCCATCGACCAGGTGTTGGGCGACAAGACCTTCGCCGGTGCCAACACGGGCCGTCGTGATTTCCTCAAATTCCTCGGCTTCTCCTTGGGCGCCGCCACGCTGGCCGCTTGTGAAACGCCGGTGATCAAAAGCATTCCATACGTCAACAAGCCGGAGGACATCACCCCCGGTGTGGCGAACTGGTACGCGAGCACGTTCTATGATGGGCAGGACTTCGCCAGTATCCTGGTGAAGACCCGTGAGGGACGCCCCATCCACATCAAGGGCAACCCACAATTCGGTATCAATCGCAACCCCGGCCTGGACAAGGGCGTGGTGAATGCGCGGATCATCGCCTCCGTGCTTTCGCTCTACGATGGCGAGCGCGTGAAAGGCCCCCGCAAGAACGTGCTGGGTGATAGCGCGAACACCCATGAAGGGGTGGATTGGGCCACCGCCGACAAGGCCATTGGCGATGGTTTGACGGCGGCGGCTACCGCCGGGAAGCGGATCGTGGTCCTTACGAACACCTTAGCAAGTCCCAGTACATCCGCTGCTATTGCAGCACTGAAAGTGAAGCATGCCACCGTGGAGCACGTGCAGGTGGATGCCATCAGCTATTGTGGGGTGACGGGTGCGAACCTGAAGAGCTTCGGCAAGCGGGTCTTCCCGGGCTATGACTTCACGAAGGCCGATGTGATCGTGAGCGTGGATGCGGACTTCCTGAGTAGCTGGGGACCGACCACCGAGACCACGTGGCAATACGCCCTCAAGCGCAACCCGAGTGCGGGTATGAGCAAGCACTTCCAGGTGGAAGCGCGCATGAGCATCACCGGAGCGAACGCCGATGTGCGGATCCCGGTGAAGCAGAGCGAACTGCCCTTGGCGGTGATCGCGTTGCACGACGCCGTCGCCAACAAGACCGGAGGAACTGCCGTGGGTGGTGGTTTGGACAATGAACACGTATCGCAGGCTGCTGACGCTCTAGTGAATGCCAAGGGTCGCTGTGTGGTGATCGCAGGCAGCAACAATGAGGGCGTGCAGATCCTGGTGAACAACATCAACCTGATGTTGGGCAAC
This sequence comes from Flavobacteriales bacterium, assembly GCA_016721005.1. Classification (GTDB taxonomy): domain Bacteria; phylum Bacteroidota; class Bacteroidia; order Flavobacteriales_F; family PHOS-HE28; genus PHOS-HE28. The sequence goes on along the minus strand of JADKJM010000016.1, from coordinate 239,514 downwards.
TACGGAACCACCATCGACCTGGACCGGCACAGCATGCTGTACCAAGGTGATGATGCTGCCATGGCGCAGTTGATCACGGACATGAACGCCGGTAGCATCGGTGCGCTGATCATGGCCGGGGTGAATCCTATCTATAGCCTACCGAACGCCGCGGAATTCAAAGCGGGTCTTGCCAAGGTCGGACTCACGGTGAGTTGCAGCCGCTACGCGGACGAGACGGCCAGCCTGTGCCAGTGGATCTGCCCGGACAACCACTACTTGGAAAGCTGGAACGACTACATGCCGAAGGTGGGCAGCTACGCATTGGGCCAGCCGACCATCGGCAAACTCTTCAATACCCGTAGCTGGCAAGGGAGCCTGTTGAAGTGGGGCGGCTCCGACGTGAAGTACCGCGACCTGATCGAACAGACCTGGCAGGCGAACCTCGCATCACACGGTGCGGTAGCGGGGCTCTTCGGAGATGTATGGAACCAGTCCGTGCATGATGGGGTCTATCCTCCGGCCGGTGTCACCATCCCGGTGGCGGCCACCGCTTTGACATTCGATGCCACCCTGATCCCAACAGCAGGGGCGGCCGCCAAGCAGGCCGCCTCCGGTGCCGGTGAGTTCGAACTCACGCTCTACACCACCGAAGCCATTGGCGACGGCCAGCACGCCAACAACCCTTGGTTGCAGGAGATGCCCGATCCGTTGGCCAAGATCACGTGGGACAACTACGTGTGCATGAGCTTCGCCGATGTGGCCAAGCTCGGCCTGAACGATCACTTGGGTGAGCAGGCTCCAGCCAGCCTCGTAACGGTGAAGGCCGGTGATCAGCAGATCACGTTGCCGGTGGTGCCCAGCCCCGGCCAGAAGTCCGGCACGATCGCCATCGCACTCGGTTACGGCCGTGGTGCCAACGGCGAAAAGGTGGGCATGGCCGCTTGTACCACCGACCACAACGGTGTGTATGGACCGGTGGGCCGCAACGCCTACCCCTTCACCAGCTTGGTGAATGGTGCCATCAGTTACGAAGCGTTGAATGTGACGGTGACCGCCACCGGGGAGGAATACCCGATCGCGATCACGCAGACGCACCTCACGCACATGGACCGCCATAGCATCGTGAGGGAGACCTCCCTCGCGACCTTCGCTGCGGGCGACAAGAACGCTTACAACCCCCCGCACACATTGCCGATCCATGAGGATACCAACGGCGATGGCGTGATCGATTCACGGGACAAGGCACCCGTGGCGGAGTTCGACCTGTGGGCCGAGCATCCGGTGGAAGGTGTTGGGCACCGCTGGGGCTTGAGCATCGACCTGAACTCCTGCATCGGTTGCGGTGCGTGCATCACTGCGTGCAACAGCGAGAACAACATTTCCGTGGTGGGCAAGGACGAGGTGCGCCGCAGTCGCGAAATGCACTGGTTGCGTTTGGACCGCTATTACTCCAGCGATACCCATTGGGAGGAAGGACGTGAAGCAGGGGAGTCCAAGATCGCGCTCTACGCGAAGATGGAAGTGCCTTCGTCCAGCCCCAAGGTCTTCTTCATGCCGGTGATGTGCCAGCACTGCAACCACGCGCCGTGTGAAACGGTGTGCCCGGTAGCGGCCACCACACACAGCAACGAGGGCCTGAACCAGATGACCTATAACCGGTGCATCGGCACACGGTACTGCGCGAACAACTGCCCGTACAAGGTGCGCCGCTTCAACTGGTTCAACTACACCTCCGGGAAGTTCGCGGAAGTGAACCCCGCTTGGGATGATCTCGGCCGCATGGTGCTGAACCCCGATGTGACCGTGCGTAGCCGCGGCGTCATCGAGAAGTGCAGCATGTGCGTACAGAACATCCAGGCCGGCAAGCTCGCCGCCAAGGAAGCCGGTACCCCGGTGATGGATGGCAGCATCGAGACCGCTTGTAGTGCGGCCTGCGGTACCGGTGCGATCGTCTTCGGCGACCTGAACGACAAGAAGAGCATGGTGAAGGGCCTGGCGGGCAGCGACCGCAGCTACTACATGCTGGAGGAGATCGGAGTGAAGCCCAATGTGAACTATCTCGTGAAGGTGCGCAACTCGGAAGAGGAGGCCCATCACGCCTAAGGAATAACGATCAGGACCCCATGCATTCCGAATCATCGATCCGCGAACCGCTCATCCTGGGTCACAAGACCTATCACGATATCACGGTCGATATCGTGGGTCCGATCGAGAACAAGGCGCCACGAGGTTGGTACATCCTCACCAGTATCGCCGCGTTGATCGCTGCTTATGGCATCGGCTGCATCCTCTACCTCATCGGCGAGGGCATCGGTACTTGGGGCTTGAACAAGACCGTGGACTGGGCGTGGGACATCACCAACTTCGTGTGGTGGGTCGGCATCGGTCACGCCGGGACGCTCATCAGCGCGGTGCTCCTGCTGTTCCGCCAGAAGTGGCGCATGGCCATCAACCGTAGCGCTGAGGCGATGACCATTTTCGCGGTGATCATGGCCGCCACCTTCCCCATGATCCACATGGGCCGGATCTGGATGGCTTATTACGTGTTCCCGCTGCCCAACCAGTTCGGTTCGCTCTGGGTGAACTTCAACAGCCCCTTGCTCTGGGACGTATTCGCGATCAGCACCTACTTCAGTGTGTCGTTGGTCTTCTGGTACATCGGCCTCATTCCCGATTTCGCCACCATCCGCGACCGCCTGACCAAACCGGCCTGGAAGAAGGCTTATAGCATCCTCAGCTTCGGCTGGACCGGTAACGCCAAGGCCTGGACGCGCTTCGAGGAGGTGAGCTTGGTGCTGGCCGGGGTGGCCACACCGCTGGTGTTCTCGGTACACTCCGTGGTGAGCATGGACTTCGCCACGTCGATCATCCCCGGTTGGCACACCACCATCTTCCCACCCTATTTCGTGAGCGGTGCCGTGTTCAGTGGCTTCGCCATGGTGCAGACCTTGTTGCTCGTCCTGCGCAAGGTGATGAAGCTCGAGAGCTACATCAATGTGAAACATGTGGAGTACATGAACATCGTGATCATCGTCACGGGATCCATCGTGGGTGTGGCGTACATCACCGAGCTCTTCATCAGCTGGTACAGCGGGGTGGAGTACGAGAGCTACGCCTTCATCAACCGTGCGACCGGACCGTACTGGTGGGCCTACTGGAGCATGATGACCTGCAACGTGATCAGCCCCCAGCTCTTCTGGTTCAAGAAACTGCGGACGAACCTGGCGTTCACCTTCTTCATGAGCATCGTGGTGAACGTGGGGATGTGGTTCGAGCGCTTCGTGATCATCGTGACCAGCTTGCACCGCGACTATATGCCCAGCTCATGGACCATGTTCCACCCCACCTGGGTGGATGTGGGCGTGTTCCTGGGAACCATCGGTATCTTCTTCACGCTTTACCTCCTTTTCGCCCGCTACTTCCCGGTGGTGGCGTTGAATGAGTTGAAGTCCATCCTGAAGTCCAGCGGCGAGAGCTACAAGCAACAACAGGCTACTGCCGATCAGCATCATTGATCCATGGCGAACAAGGTCATCTACGCGGTCTACGAGGACCCCGAGCAACTGAAGGAGGGAGCGCGCACGCTCGTGACGAGCGGTATCCGGGTGAAGGACGTATTCTCGCCATTCCCTGTCCACGGTATCGACCCGATCATCGGGGTGAAGCGCACCCGCTTGGGCATCGCAGCGTTCATGTTCGGTATCACCGGCACTGTGCTGGCCACGTTCGGCATTTGGTACTTCAACATCTTCGATTGGCCGATGAACATCGGTGGTAAGCCCAGCTTCCACCTCTACCAGAACATCCCGGCCTTCATCCCGGTGATCTTCGAGTTCACGGTACTTTGCGCCGCGCACGGGATGGCCATCACCTACTTGATCCGCAACAAGACCCTGCCCGGTATGCCTGCCCGCAACCCGGACCCACGGACCACGGACGACAAGTTCATCATTGAAGTGCGCACGGGCGATAACCACGGGCACAGCTCCGATGAGATCACCGGCCTGCTGCGTACCACCCCGGTGTTCGAGATCAACGAACGCCAGTACTGAACCATGAGCAAGCGTACGCACTCCCACGGTATCGCACTAGGCAGCATGTTGGCGACCGTGATGTTGTTGGCCTCCTGCGGCGGCGGCGATAAGAACAGCCCCGGTGTGGAATACATGCCGGATATGTATCGCGGCCCGGCGGTGGAAGCCTATGTGGATTACGGCCAGGACCCATACACCCGCAGCGAGGAATTGGCGGTTTCCCAGCGGGAGCGCCCAAGTGCCCGCCAACCAGTGGCAGGCACGATCCCGTTCAGCAGCGATCCGGCCAAGGCGGGCTTCAACATGCCGTATCCGTATCCGAATACCGTGGAGGGTTATGAAGCAGCAGGTGTCTCATTGAAGGACCCGATCGCGATGACCGAGGCGAACGTGGAGAAAGGCAAAGTGATCTTTATGAAGTTCTGCCAGGCCTGCCACGGCGAGCGGGGCTTGGGCGATGGTCCAGTGGTGAACAATGGGAACTACCCTGCACCGCCGGCTTATGACGGTGCGCAGTTGAAGGATCTGCCGGAAGGCAAGATCTTCCACTCCATCACCTATGGGAAGAACATTGCCATGGGCGCGCATGCTTCGCAGCTGAACAAGGAGGAACGCTGGCTGGTAACGCGCTACGTGCAATTCCTGCAGAACGGCGGCAAAATGGAGCGTGGACCGGTGGCCGCAGTGGCACCGGCCGGGAACTGAACCAGGACGACAACGGAACAGCATCGATGAACTTCACCATCAGCAAACGGGCCCGCACCTTGAGCATGGCGCTGATCGCGGTCGGCGCGATCGCCACCGTGTACGGCGTGGTCGGCGATCACTCCGGGCACCATCAACGGACGTGGTCTGCGTTGCTCGTGAACGGCTTCTTTTTCCTCGGCATCAGCTTGGGTGCGCTCTTCTTCTATGCCTTGCAGAACGCCACCGAGACCGCGTGGAGCGTGTTGGTGAAGCGCGTCTTCGAAGGCATCATGGCCTTCCTGCCGATCGGCGCGGGCGTGATGGTGTTGGTCCTGGCGGCCGGTAGCATGCACCTGCACCACATCTACCATTGGATGGATGCATCGCTGTATGATGTGAACGACCCGAACTACGACGAGGCCATGGCCGGGAAGCAGGCCTTCCTGAACCTGCCATTCTACTGGATCCGCACGATCGCGTACTTGGCGGTATTCATCCTCTTCGCGCGGTGGTTCCGCAAGAAGAGTTTGGAGATGGATGGCCTCACCGGGGACAGTTTGCTGAGGACGCATCTGCTCACCTACCGTCGCGGTGCCTTGTTCCTGGTCTTCTTCGCGGTGTTCAGCAGCACGCTGGCGTGGGACTGGCTCATGAGCATTGATGCACATTGGTTCAGTACCCTGTTCGGTTGGTATGTGTTCTCAGGTATGTGGGTGAGTGCCATGATCACCGGCGTGGTGCTGGTGCTTTACTTGAAGCGGAAGGGCTACCTGCCACAGGTGAACAACAGCCACATCCATGATATGGGGAAGTGGGTCTTCGCCGTCAGCTTCTTGTGGTCCTACCTCTACTTCAGCCAGTTCATGTTGATCTGGTTCGCGAACATCCCCGAGGAGGTGACCTATTTCAAGCTTCGCATCGACGAGCACCCGATCCTGTTGTGGACCACCTTCTTCATCAACTTCGCCATACCCATGGTGTTGCTCATGAGCCGCGATGCCAAGCGCAACCCGCGTTTCCTCATTGGTGTGTGTGCGGTGATCTTCTTCGGACATTGGCTGGATGTGAACATGATCGTGATGCCCGGAGCGGCCGGTCATGATTTCCACCATGGGATCGAATTGCTCGATCTCGGCATGTTCGTCATGTTCCTTGGCATCCTCATCGCCACGGTATTCCGCGCATTGGCCCGCGCACCGCTAACGCCCGTGAACCATCCCTACCTGGAGGAGAGCGTACACCACCAGATCTGATAACGGCCCTATGAACCACAGCCTCCGCCCTTGGCGGATCGAACCTGAGAGCGGACAATGAGCAAGCTGTTGATCCTGATCGTAGTTCTGGTGGGCGCCCTCGCCGTGGCCCAAGTGGCTCGCGTGTACGAGCTCACATCACGGTTGCGTGGCAAGCGCGAGGAGGATATTTCTCCGGCGGACAACCGGATGAACGCCCGGTTGATGTGGGCGTTCTTGGTGGCCTATTTCGCGTTCTTCATCTGGCTGATCGTGGCCTACAAGGACAAGATGCTCCCCGTTGCCGCGAGTACGCAAGGCGTGGAAACGGATTGGTTGATGAACTTCAACTGGGCGATCCTCGCGGTGATGTTCGTCGTTACCAACGTGCTGCTGTTCTTCTTTGCCGGGAAGTATGTGTACAGCAAGGACCGTCGGGCGTTCTGGTTCCCGCACAACAACAAGCTGGAATTGCTCTGGACGATAGTGCCCGCAGCGGTTCTGGCGGTGATCATCATTTACGGCCTCAACTCCTGGAACAACATCACCAGCCCGGCATCGCCGGATGCTGTCGTGGTGGAACTCTACGCCAAGCAATTCGATTGGACCGCACGCTACCCTGGCCAGGATGGCCGTATGGGCGCCACGGATTACCGCTTGATCAATGGGGACAACCCACTGGGCATCGTAACAGCAAAGTCCATTGCTACACGCCTTGCCGAGATCGATACGGAGATCGCCGAGGAAGAGGCGCGGCTACAAGGTGTTCTTCCCGATGACAAGGTCGCGGAGATCGAGGACCACATCGGGTACCTCGGCCGGATGGCCAGCCGGATCGTGAACCTCCGTGTCGTTATGGAGCAGGATATCAAGGAGAATGGTGAAGCAAGCACGTATTTGCACGGTGCGGATGATGTGGTGACGAAGGATTTCGTGCTTCCCGTACACAAGGAGGTGGACATCCTGATCCGTGCGCGCGACGTCATCCACAGTGCGTACATGCCGCATTTGCGGATCCAGATGAACGCGGTGCCCGGTATGACCACCCACATGAAGGTCACGCCCACCATCACCACCGACAGCATGCGCACGCATGTGATGCATGACGAGGCCTTCGACTTCATCCTCTTGTGCAACAAGATCTGCGGTGCCAGCCACTTCAACATGCAGATGCCATTGACCGTGGTAACGGCCAGTGAGTTCACTGCTTGGGTGGCTGAAGCCAACAAGAAGCCGTTCGAGCCTGCCGGTACGCAGCCGGGGGCAATGGCTATTTTGCCGGACAGTACCGTAAACCTCGTGGGGGATAGCACAGGCGCAGCGCAAGCGCCTTCTACCGGCCACTGACCTTAAAAGGATCGATCACCATGGGTGCACACGCGCACGCCGCACACGCCGATCACGGAGCTGACCACCAGCACCACCACGAGGAGAGCTTCATTTCGAAGTTCGTCTTCACGCAGGATCACAAGATGATCGGGAAGCAATTCCTGGTCACGGCCATCCTCATGGCCTGGGTGGCAGTGATCATGTCCGTGATCTTCCGGTTGCAACTGGCTTGGCCAGGCGAGGGCTTCGCCTTCACGAATTTCTTCCTGGGTGATAAGTGGGCACCGGGCGGGGTGATCGACCCGAACATGTACCTGGCCTTGGTCACCATCCACGGGACCATCATGGTATTCTTCGTACTGACGGCGGGGCTTTCGGGCACCTTCGCGAACATGCTCATCCCATTGCAGTTGGGCGCGCGTGATATGGCCAGCGGCTTCATCAACATGCTCAGCTATTGGTTCTTCTTCACGAGCAGTGTGATCATGCTGGCATCGCTCTTCGTGGAAGGTGGGCCTGCAAGTGCGGGGTGGACCATCTACCCGCCGCTTAGCGCACTACCGAAGGCTATACCCGGGTCCGGGGCGGGCATGACGCTGTGGCTGGTGAGCATGGCGCTCTTCATCGCATCCTCCCTCATGGGCGGCCTCAATTACGTGGTCACCATCCTGAACCTGCGGACCAAGGGCATGAAGATGACCCGTATGCCGCTGACGATCTGGGCCATCTTCTTTACAGCCGTGATCGGTATCCTCAGCTTCCCTGTCCTGTTGAGTGCAGCCTTGCTGTTGCTGCTGGATCGCGGCATGCACACGAGCTTCTACCTCAGTGACATCCATATCGCTGGCGAGGCCTTGGAGAATACCGGCGGTAGCCCGATCCTGTTCCAGCACCTCTTCTGGTTCCTGGGCCATCCGGAAGTGTACATCGTGTTGTTACCCGCGTTGGGGATCACCTCGGAGATCATCTCCACCAATGCGCGCAAGCCCATTTTCGGCTACCGGGCCATGATCGGATCGATCATGGCGATCGCCTTCCTCAGCTTCCTCGTGTGGGGTCACCACATGTTCATCACGGGCATGAACCCCTTCCTCGGCAGTGTGTTCGTGTTCACCACCTTGTTGATCGCGATCCCGTCCGCAGTGAAAGTGTTCAACTACCTCACTACGCTATGGCGTGGGAACATCATCTTCACGCCGGCCATGCTCTTCAGCATCGGTCTGGTGGCCACCTTCATCGCTGGTGGCCTCACCGGGATCATCCTTGCGGATAGCGCGCTGGACATCATGGTCCACGACACTTATTTCGTGATCGCCCACTTCCACATCGTGATGGGGATGAGCGCCATCTTCGGCATGTTCGCGGGTATCTACCATTGGTTCCCGAAGATGTACGGCAGGATGATGAACACCAAGTTGGGCTACCTCCATTTCTGGATCACCTTCATCTGTGCCTTCGGTGTCTTCTTCCCTATGCACTTCATCGGTCTGGCAGGTGCGCCTCGTCGGTATTACAGCTACACCGAGTTCACCATGTTCAACGGCGTTGTGGACCTGAATGTCCTGGTGACCATCTTCGCCATCACCGGCGCGCTGGCCCAGTTGATCTTCACCGGCAACTTCTTCTATAGCGTGTTCCGCGGACCCAAGTCGGTGCAGAACCCATGGAAGAGCAACACCTTGGAATGGACCACACCGGTCGAGCACATGCATGGCAACTGGCCGGGCCCGCTTCCCGTGGTGCATCGCTGGCCGTATGATTACAGCAAGCCGGGCAAGGCCGAGGATTGGGTGAGCCAGATCACGCCCTTGGAGCCTGGCGAGACCGAGGACAACTGACCTCGACCCCAGCACAACTTGGGAATGTCCGCACCTTTGGTGGCGGACATTCTTCTTTTTCCACCGGATGCGATCACGGCTCCTGCTCTTGCTCCTGCTCCTGCCATTCAGCATGAGCGCGCAGCTCTTGGACAGCATCGGACTCTTCCTTCAGGAGCCGCCGCGCTTGGTGGTGCGCCTCGATGTCCGCGGATCATTCATCAGCAACAGCAACGTGCGCTTTCTCGGGGCGAAGGTGGGTTTGCAACACGCGCGTCGATTCCAATATGGCGTCGGCTACAGCTTCCTCATCACGCCGGTGGAACAGGAGGTCATGGTGGATGGGGTGACAACGACGGCACGTCTTCGCTTGGGTTATGTATCACCGTATGTGGACTATGCATTCTACCAGCGCGGGCCGTGGGAGGTGCGTTTACCGGTCCAGATCGGGATCGGGTCCGGATCGGTGGTGTACGATGATGCGGAAGGGCGTACGAAACACTATGCGCGAAGCATGGTGTTCTTCTACGAACCGGCCATGACGGTGCAGTATCGCTTCTTGAAGTACTTCGGCATTGGGGCGGGTTGGGGCTTTCGGCTGGCCATTCATTCCAGCAATGACCTTGGCGAGGACCTGACCGCGCCGATCTACATCCTTGGTCTCCGGATCTTTCCCGGCGAGATGATCCGGGATGCGGAGTCGAGATGAGTCCGTACGCAGAGCGCCATTCTCCAACCGCGGGCAGGCCGCCTACCTTCGCACATCCTGTGCAGAAAGGGATCACACATGCCTGACGGCTTCGATGTACGCAACGAACAACGCTCCACCTCCGATAAGGAGATGGAACAGGTGTTGCGCCCTCGGCGCTTCGGCGAGTTCGCTGGCCAGAGGGCGGTGACCGACAACTTGAAGGTATTCGTTCAAGCAGCGAAGGGGAGGAACGAGGCCCTTGACCACGTTCTCTTGCATGGCCCACCCGGCTTGGGCAAGACCACCCTCGCGAACATCATCGCCCAGGAGATGGGCGTGGGGATCCGCATCACCAGTGGACCCGTGTTGGACAAACCTGCGGATCTGGCCGGCTTGCTCACCAACTTGGAACCGAACGACGTGCTCTTCATCGATGAGATCCATCGGCTCACTCCGGTGATCGAGGAGTACCTGTACAGTGCGATGGAGGATTACCGCATCGATCTGGTGATCGATTCCGGGCCGAATGCACGCACCGTTCAGATCGCGTTGAACCCGTTCACACTCGTGGGTGCCACCACGCGAAGTGGCTTGCTCACTGCCCCGTTGCGTGCCCGCTTCGGTATCAACAGTCGCTTGGATTATTACGACGCGGCCACGTTGAAGGGGATCATCAAACGGAGTGCGGGTCTCTTGAACGTCCCCATTGTGGAGGATGCATCCGATGAGATCGCACGGCGAAGCCGGGGGACGCCACGGATCGCGAACGCCTTGCTTCGGCGCGTCAGGGACTTCGCACAGATCCAGGGTGATGGTACGATCGATCTCGGCATTGCGCAGCATGCGTTGAAAGCACTGAATGTGGACGCACACGGCCTCGATGAGATGGACAACCGGATCCTGCTTTGCATCATTGAAAAGTTCAGTGGAGGACCGGTCGGCCTTACCACGGTGGCCACGGCGGTGGGCGAGGAGGCCGGCACGATCGAAGAGGTGTACGAACCCTTCCTGATCATGGAAGGTTACCTACAGCGCACCCCTCGTGGACGACAAGCCACCGAGCGCGCGTACAAGCACTTGGGGCGCGTGCCCAGTGCGAAGCCGGGCGGATTGTTCGAGTAGCCACCGGCTATCTTCCCGGCATGCAGTCCTCGCGCGAAAGATCCGAGCGTATCAAAGCCCGCGCTTTGGAACTCGGGTTCCTGGCCTGCGGTGTCGCACGCGCCGACTTCCTCGCGGATGAAGCTCCTCGTCTTGAGCAGTGGCTTCGGCAGGGCAAGCACGGCGAGATGGGCTACATGGCCAACCACTTCGACCTGCGGTTGGACCCACGGAAGTTGGTGCCCGGCGCGAAGAGTGTGATCAGCCTCGCGTACAACTACTTCACCGGACCCAAGCAACAGGATCCGGAAGCCCCGAAGCTGAGCATGTACGCATACGGTCGTGATTACCACAAGGTCGTCCGCAACCGACTGAAGCCGCTCATTTCATTCATCCACGAGAATTTCGGGGATGTGGCCCTGCGCGCATTCGTGGATAGCGCACCGGTGATGGAGAAGGCCTGGGCACAACGATCAGGCATCGGTTGGGTGGGGAAGCACACCAACGTGATCCGCCAAGGAGCGGGGTCGTTCTTCTTCCTCTGCGAGCTGATCACCGATCTGGAATTCGAACCGGATCCTCCAGCAACCGATCACTGCGGTACCTGCCGACGTTGCATTGATGCGTGCCCCACGGATGCGATCACGCCTTACGGTGTGGACGGAAGTAGGTGCATCAGCTACCTCACGATCGAATTGAAGAACGCGATCCCGGAGGAGTTCGCGGGACGCATGGAGAACTGGGTCTTCGGTTGTGACATCTGCCAGCAGGTCTGTCCGTGGAACCGCTTCAGCCAGCCCCATGGTGAACCGGAATTCACTCCGAAGGAGGAACTCGCCGGTCTGACCTCGGCGGACTGGAAAGGCATGACCGAGATGACCTTCGATCGGATCTTCCAAGGCAGTCCGGTCAAGCGTGCCAAGTACGCCGGCCTTACCCGGAACATCCGATCCTTAGGGTTGCCGAAACGAGAAGAAGCGTGAACGGAGATCGGTGGAACGCCCTTGCGGGATCAGCTGCGCATGGTGTTCTTGAACACCTCCATGATCACGTCCTTGTACATATGACCGAAGGTCGCGAGGCACCATGCCTTCAACACCAACTGGTCGCTCTGTCCCACCCAACGGCGGGCCTTGATCAATTCCTTCCTGAACAATAACTTATCGAAACTCACCTTCTGGAGCACTTGCTTGCTGAACTCCATCATCTTCCTTCCTTGGTCCATCATCACCGTTCGGGTTAAGCGAGGTTGAATATATACCAGTGCAGGGCTTTTGTCACTTGTCAGGGGGGCGGTTTTCCACAAACGGCACGTTCCCCGGACAAAGCTAACGGCGCAGAAGGACGATCCGTATCCGCGTCGGCCGATCAGCCGGATCAGGGTTGGAACTTCCGCTCCGTGGCTTGCAGGATCTCGTTACTGGAAACGTTGTACAGGTAGGCGACCAAGGCGCATTCGGTACCATTCCAAGCAGGGTCCATGCTCACCGGCGGCACCGAAAGGGTCAGGGTATCTCCGACCGCAGCGGACGCCGTAATGAGCGAGCTACCCCAAGTCCCGGTGAGATTGGTCCGAAGCACATGCCTGTGGTCGTAGTTCGGGACATCGGGGGGCGAGACCAACGAATTGAGTTGCCAGTCGATCACATGGTCCTCGGTGAGGTAGATCGTGAGGTTGTGGGCGCCTGTGATCGCTTGCAACACGGCCACCTTCACCACTGCGGAAACGGTGTTCGCACCGGAGTTGTAAACCAATTCATCCACCCAGATATCGCACGCCGCATCAGCATCCACGATCTCCGCGATCGCGCTGCTCCAATTTCCGCTACCAATGGTGGTGCTCGAGTTGAAAGGCACCCTGTTCACCAACCCGGTAGGCAGGAAGCTCACATTGAACGTGGTCGCGTAGGCATCTCCGGCAGGCGTACGGAAGTCCGTTGAATAAGAGCCGTTGGCAGCAGGCGGATCCACAGGAGCAGCAAAGAAGTTGGTCGCATGGATGGCCACCACGATCAAGTCCTCCCCATAAGCGGTGCTGAGGTTCGCAGCGACCGCGTGTGCGGCCGGACAGGTATTGCAGCGGTGTCCGGTGAATTCCTCCAGGAGTGCGCGACGTTTCACGGTATCCCCGCCATTGTTGCCGCCGCCACCGGTGCCTGGTGGAGTAGGGTCGTCCACGTAATCGCACCCGGCAATAGCGAGAGCGATGAAAAGGAAGAGGAAGGTGGACTTCATGGCTAGAACGTACTCGTAATGGAAAGAGTGAGTCCATTGGCCGCTGGTACCTGTCGGCAAACACCACCCACGCAGAATATGCCCGCTCGCTGACGGCCGTAGTTCACTTGGAAACGGTTGCCGCCCCGGATATAGCCTACCGACCCTATCGGATAATGGATCCGGTCCGGTGTCACCCCTTCCTCTGGCGATGTGGTCACATAATTGAACTGGTCCATGGCAGCCAGGAACCAGTGCGGACTGAAGGTCAACTCGGCAAGGCCGGTGGCCCAGTTGCCATGATCCTGCTTGGTGTTCAGGTGTTGCAGTTCGAATCGGATCGAATGCCGGTCATTGAAATGGTGAAGACCTTCCAGTACCAGGATGTCAGCGTAAACGGTCCGCTTTCCGGGTTTGCCTTGGATGATGTCGATGTCGTAGGTGAAGTTGAGCCAGGTCAGTGCGAACTCCCAATCGGCGCTCACCTTCTTGCGGATCTCGATATTGAAGTCCTGGAAGTATTGGCGCTTGCCTTTGGAGAACAACTTGGTGGTGTAACCCATGCGTGCCGTGGTGTCGTCGGCAATACCGAGCTTGGTGGTATCCAGGGCGAACGCGGTGGAATAATTCACCGCGATCTTGGTTCCATAGGTTCCGCCCAAGGCCGTCCCTTTCTTCCACTTGTAGAAGACCTCCCCTTGCGTGCTCACCTCGCCGTTGGGTTGTGTGGCGTAAGGGTAGAGCGTTGCAGGCAAGTTGTAGGTGTGCTGCTTCGTCAGCGGTGGTAGGTAGTTGATGTTCAGGTCGAAGGGTGTCGGAGCGGCGCGATCGCTCTGGTAGAACATGTTGTCGAAACTATGCGCACCGAATGTGGCCCCGAATCCCTTCACCGCGTAAGTGATATTGAACATCACGGCCTGACCGGGTTTGTAGATGAACCCGTTCTTGCCGTTCGGATCATTGATCTTGTAGGCGTACTCCGTGTAGAGGTTCCAACGCGGGGAGATGTAGTTCAACCGGATGCCATAGCAACCGACATTCTCCGGAAGCACGAGCAAGGGATCCCGGTCCTGCTGGTATTTGCTCACGAAGCTGCCTCCGATCAACAGGTTGCCGACACAGGTCCATGAGGTGTCGAGCAATTCGGCCATGTCCAATTCCGCATCGACCCCACGCACAAGACCGGCGCCATTCACAAGTCCATTATCGAAACCGAAACGCTGACGCCCGATGATCCCTTTCAAACGGATCCCTGGATATGGCTGGTATTTCACACGCACGCCCTCCATGGCATTATCCACACCGAGGTAACGTTCCTCGTAGCTCCGGAAGATCAAGCCTTGGCCGAACTGCTCGAAGAAATTCCCTGCGGTTACTTCAAGATCGCTCTGGGTGTACTTCGCATAGCGGTATCCGATCCCTGATCCGATGTACGGCTGCCCTGCAGGATAGCCTGCAAGGCGCGGCTCATAAGCCTCGAATCGCCCGCCGATCTCGAACCGGTCGCGCGAATAGATCAGATTCATCCATGAGTTCGCCGCCAGTCGCTCCAGCGGTACAACGGCGCCGATAACATCGTCCTCGTTGTAGTACTGCGCATCCATGCTGAAGTTGCCATGTAGTTGGCCATTGTCCTGGGCCATCGTGCTCGTCACCAGCAGGAAGGTCGAGCAGAGCAGCGCCCATGCGCCACACGGAATACGGATCATCGGATCACTTCTTCTTGCCCACAAGTTCAAGCACTTGCTCGAACAACACGTTCTCGTCCCCTGGCTCATAATTGTTATGCTGATAGACGATCTCGCCATTCCCGTTCAGTAGAAATGTATGTGGGACATTGTTGACATTCAATGCACGCTTGAGGTCGCCGTTGGGATCAAGGTAGACTTCGTAATCCCAATCCTGGCCGCTAACATAGGGTTTCACGCGCGCCATACTGCGGGCATCATCAATGCTTACCGCGATGAGCTTCACGCCGGTTCTTGCTTGCCAGTCGGCGTACTTCTCCGCAATGGCGTTCAATTCCTTCTTGCATGGAGCACACCAGGTCGCCCAGAAATTCACGATCACAGGCTTTCCGTCGTTGCTGAATGTACGACTGTCCACTTTCTTGCCATCAAGGGTCTGGACCGTAACATTGGGTAGACGCTGTTGGGCGAATGCGGGGATCGAAAGGACTCCGACAAGGAGCAAAGTGGTCGTTAGTCTCATGGTCTTGGGTTGGGTTCAAATGAAAGGTCAGCGATCGCTGGCAAACATTGCTCCGGATCGCTGACCTTTCGAATGAACGTCTATCGCAACTGGCTTATTGGTTCACGGTCACCTTGCGCGTGGCGGTGAGGCCGTCGGCCAGGATGTTCACGATGTAGCTGCCATTGGCAAGTGCGCTCAGGTCCAAGGTGGTCTGTTGATCACCCGTGCCGAAGCCCTTGGTCATGGTCATCACTTCAGCGCCCATCAGGTCCAGCACCTTGATGCGCACCGTAGCCGCGCTGGTCATGTTGAACCGCACGTTCAGGGTTCCGTTGGTCGGGTTCGGGAACATGCTGAGGCCTTCCTCCAAACTATTCTCTTCGATACCCACAACTGCACCGGCAGCGAACGGAGCCTTGGCGACCGCGCCGAACTGGCCACCTTGAGCTATGATCACGCCACCGCTCCGCACTTTGTAGTATCCGTTGCCATAGGAGCAGCAGAATCCATCGCCGTAAGCATCCAGTACTTCCAGACGGTAGCACTCGTTCGGGTTCAGGTTCCATGTGTAATTGAACACGGTATTGTCCTGGGTGTTCGCAGTGTACGGTCCGGCTTGCTGAATGACCTGGTTCGCGGCGTTGTACAATTTCCACGAGGTCTCTTCGCAGTAGTTGTCGGTCTTCAGTTCCAGTTGAACGGTCGCCAACAGCGCCTGCGGAGCCGGAGAATACTCATAATCCTCCTCATCGCCCTCGGGGTGCTCATCGGCCGTTCCGTTCGGCATGCTCACAACGCCGGTGTATATCTGGGTTCCCACCACGTTCACGTTGTCGAAGCTGACGTTCGTGCTGGCCCACCGAGCCAAGCTACCGGTCCAGTTAACGGTCTGGAGCACGGTTGTGCCTTGCATGAGTTTCACGGTAGCGCTGGTGAGGGTGCTTGTTCCTTGGTTGTAGAGTTCCACCTTGGGGTGTTCACCGGGGCAAAGGACCCCGCTCTCCGTTCGCATCAACGTGGCATCGTTCGCGCCATTGGTGAACGGTGCCATGCAGCCGTTACGCCAGCTACTGAAGAAGGATTGCCAAGTGCTCTGGCGCTGGATCTCCACACCAGCATTCGCGCCGGGGCAGTGCATGAACAGGGTAGGGTAAGCGGTGATCCCGTAAAGGTTGGCCAGCGTGTTTCCTTGCCCATTGGGTCCAATTATGGGATAAGGCGTACCGGTCACCCAATCGCCCTGTGAGCCTGTGGCGCCATGCAGGAGAGCGGAAGTGGTGGCGGCATCACCGTCCACCCAGATGATCACGAGGTCATTGGTTCCTTCAGGGCCGAATTCATGGTAGAGCTTCTCCATGATCCCGCTCGTGTGCCACGCCCAGCAGGGTCCACACCAATAGGCACTGATGTCCACCAATACGGTCTTGCCTTGATCCAGATAATCTTGGAGGTGGATCGAGTTGCCGTCGATATCCGTGGCGGTCCAGCTTTGGTTCTGGGCCCCAACGAGCAAGCCGGTCAACAGGGCCGGTACAGCGAGTAGTGATCTTACGTTCATGTGGCGGGGAGTTGGTTTCAGGTATTTTGAGTTGAACAGAAGGCTTCGGTCATGACAGGACTCCGTCGTTCTTGGACCTTCCGAATGGCCGAACTTAGTTGCTCGTCACTTCGCAGAAAGGACCGATCCAAGGTGCTGTTGGGATCCTAATGACCTTGAAAAGCAACGCTGTGGGTAACACGTCACTTTCGGGGTGGTTAGTTTTGGCCCTTGGGACGATAAGCCCCAATATAGAAAACACGAAGCGAATGACAAAGCGTTACCTCCAGGTCGTTGCCGCCACCCTGTGCGCATTCTCAACAAATGCTCAAGGCATTGTGAGCCTAACGGACGAAGATGGCCACAATGTGAACGGTACGGTGATCTTCTCACCATGCCCGTCCAGCACGGATACGGTGAGTCTGTTCACCACCCTGTCCGGGGGTACCGCCCGCACCGTGAATGTTCGCCGTTACGAGGTGTGGCCGGTTGCCGGGAGTTTCGATTTCTTTTGCTGGGGGGTGTGCAATCTCCCGGTTTCCTCTGGGACGCACCCGACGTGGTTATCACAGGACGCTGTAGATATGGCTCCTGCCGTTTCCTACAACAATTTCCATGCGTACTATCAACCCATGGGGAACACGAGCACCACGAGCCGGTTCCGGTTCGTGTGGTTCGATACGGCCAACCCCAACGGACCGGATAGCAGTTGGGTGGACTTGGACCACTGCGGCTTTGTGGGTCTTGAAGAATTGAACAACACGAACGGATTGTCCATTTGGCCGAGTCCGAGTGATGGCCAGGATGTCCAAGTCTCCTTCAACCTGGATAGGAACCAGGTCGGCACCCGCGTCGTTCTGTATAACGTCCTTGGCGAACCGGTGCATCAGGTTGCGGTACAAGGTCGACAGGGCCGAGTGGTCATTCCGACCAGCGTTCTGGTTCCTGGTGTGTACTTCGCCAATCTCGAACGCCAAGGTCGCATGTTGACGACCCGGCGTTTGGTGATCACTCGCTGATACCGCTTTCGGCCAGCCACCGATCCACCAACGGCGGAACCCCGGCTGTAGCGGTGGCAAGAATGTGCTGCACCCGCCCGAGGCGGATGTCCACGGCATTCGGATCGATCAGGACAACAGGACATTCCGGGCTGGCGTGATGGATGATCCCTGCGGCCGGGTAGACCTGAAGTGAGGTGCCGATCACGAGCAACCGATCCGCACGTTCCACCAGTGAAGCCGCTAGTGGAAGTGCAGGAACCTCCTCCCCGAACCATACGATATGGGGTCGTAGTTGGGATCCCAGCGCGCAGCGATCACCGAGACGAAGGGACGTACTGTTCAATTCCGTGATGAGGGCGGGATCGGAGGTGCTGCGCACTTTGCGGATCTCGCCATGCAAGTGGAGTACCCGGGAGCTTCCGGCGCGTTCGTGGAGGTCATCGATGTTCTGTGTGACCACGTCAACATGGTATCCCTTCTCGAGCGCAGCGATCGCATGGTGGGCTGTATTCGGTTCGGCCTTGATGACCTGCTCGCGCCTCAGATCATAGAAGCGCAGGACCCGTTCGGGGTCCGCGATCCACGCTTCGGGGGTGGCCACCTCCTCGATCCGGTATTCCTCCCACAACCCATCGCTATCCCGGAAAGTTCGCAGGCCGCTCTCCGCGCTGATCCCCGCGCCGGTGAACACCACGATCCGTTCTTTGGCCATGTTGCAAAGTAGCCCATTGACAATACGGGATGCACGTTCGAGGCTTTCACTTATTTTAGGACCCTTCAAACGGGAGCCCTCCCTGCCAATCACCTGCCTATCGTAGCGATTCGACCCCCTTCTAATTATTGCGTTGGCCCGAAGGGACAGGATGATCGACAGCCTGAACGGTGAGCTTTTGGACAAAGGCATTGACCATGTGGTCATTGATTGCCACGGCGTGGGCTATCTGGTCCATGTGCCGACGGCGGTGATCGGAAGATTACCGGAGACGGGGCGTTGCCGATTGCATATCCACTATGCGGTGAGCGTGGACGTGCGCTCAGGGGCCAGCGAGCACCGCCTTTTCGGCTTCAGTGATCGAAGTGAGCGACAACTGTTCCGCAAGCTCATCGAGGTACAGGGCGTGAGCGCCACGATCGGTATGGCGATCATGGGCGCGCGCAATGTGCAGGAGATCCATACCGCCATCATGCAAGGCGATGAAGCGATGTTGCGTGGGATCAAGGGCATCGGTCCGAAGCTGGCACAGCGGATCATCGCCGAACTACAAGGCAAGCTGGTCGCTGGTGCCTTCCCCGCGGCGGTCGGTGTAGCTGGAGGTGCGGGCAATACGTTGCGGAGTGAAGCGTTATCGGCCTTGGTTTCCCTTGGACTGGACCGCATGAAAGCCGAGCGCGCGCTACAGAAGGTGATGCAGGACCGGGAGGAGCAACCACCCTTGGAGGAACTGATCAAGCTCTCACTCAAGAACCTTTAGGAAAGTAGTCCGATGTCCTTTTTCCGCATCCATCGTCATTGGTCGTTGATCCCCCGGTTGCTGGTGGTCGGGGCGGTCATGGCCTTCTCGACGGATGACGCCAAGGGACGTTCCTTGTTCTACACCGTACTCGTTCTTCAGGCGGATACCCCTGAAGTGGATCTGGTCTGGCCGATCACCGATCCTTTGGCGCCGGGCGGCCAACCGGGCGGGGCGATCAACCTGCAGAACCCGGACAACATCCAGAACGACGTCCTCTACGACCCTGTGACCGGGCAATATGTGGTGCAGAGCACCGTGGGGGGCACCTTCGATTACAGGCCGCCCATGAGCATGAGCCTGGACGAGTACCTGAACTACGACATGGAGCGATCCATGCAGACCTACTGGTTGGACCGGGTGGAACAGGACAGCGAAAGCGCGCAGAAGAACCTGATCCCGCAGATCAAGATCCGGGGCAAGATGTTCGATCGGATCTTCGGAGGGAATACGATCGACATCAAACCACGCGGATCCGCGGAAGTGATCTTCGGGTTGAACATCAGCCGGACGGACAACCCGCGGATCCCTGTCGCGCAGCGGAGGGTGACCACTTTCAACTTCGACCAGCGCATCCAGTTGAACCTGGTGGGAAGCATCGGGGAAAAGCTGAAGATCAACACGAACTATAACACCCAGGCCACCTTCGATTTCGAGAACCAGGTGAAGCTGGACTACACCGGGTACGAGGACGAGATCATCCAGAAGATCGAAGCGGGCAATGTGAGCCTACCGCTGCGCGGCACCTTGATCCAAGGAAGCCAGAGCCTGTTCGGCCTGAAAACGCAATTGAAGTTCGGGCGCCTCACCGCCACCGCCATCTTCAGTCAGGAGAAAGGGCAGCGGCGCAACGTGCAGACCCAAGGAGGCGCGCAAACCACCAGCTTCGACATCAAGGCGGACGAGTACGAGGCGAACAAGCACTATTTCCTGAGCTACTTCTTCCGGCAGCAGTACGAGAACGCACTGCGTACACTACCCACCGTGAACAGCGGGGTACAGATCACGCGCGTGGAAGTGTGGGTGACCAACACACGGCAGGACTACCAACAGAACCGGAACGTGGTGGCCTTTACCGATCTCGGCGAGGATGCCAGTCCGGAAGCGATCCTGGCGGGAAGAGTGAGCGGGGATCTGCCGCCTGGCCTAATGATCGATGGGGCTGGCATAGAAGCGAACAATGGCGCGAACTCACTCTATGCGACGGTGAGCGCGAATCCGGGCATCCGCAGTTTCGTGAATGCGAGCGGAGCCTTGCAAGCACTCGGCCTTATCGCCGCGCGCCACTTCGAAAAGCTGGAAAGCGCACGCTTGCTCACGCCGAGCGAATTCTCCTTCAACCCACGCCTCGGTTTCATCACACTGAACCAAGCGCTGAACAACGACGAGGTGCTGGGCGTCGCCTTCCAGTACACCCTGAACGGACAGACCTACCAGGTGGGTGAATTCAGTACGGATGGCATCAGTCCGCCCGATGCGCTGATGCTCCGGTTGCTCAAGGCGACCATCACCAACCCGCGCATTCCGCTGTGGGACCTGATGATGAAGAACGTCTATGCGCTCGGGGCATTCCAAGTGAACCGCGAGAAGTTCCGCTTGGATGTGATCTACAACAACCCGACGACCGGTGTGGACATCAACTACATCCCACGCGCGCCGCTGGATCAGATCCCGATGCTACAGACCGTGGCCTTGGACCGGCTCGATCCGAACAATGCTCCCAATCCGGATGGTTGGTTCGACTTCCTGGACGGTGCGGCCACCGCTGGTGGTACCATCCAAACGCAATCGGGCCGCATCTACTTCCCGGTGCTGGAACCCTTCGGCTCCTACATCGATCGCCAACTGATCGGACCCGATCCGAACAACCCGATCCAGCCGGAGAATATCCGCCGCACGATCGTGTACCAACAGCTGTATGACAGCACCAAGATCGCCGCGCAGAACCTGCCCGAGTTGAACCGCTTCAAGTTGAAGGGCAGTTACCGCAGCGCGAGCAGCGATGTGATCAGTCTGAACTCCGTGAACATTCCGCAGGGGTCCGTGGTGGTCACCGCCGGTGGTGTGCGCCTGATCGAGAACCAGGACTACACGGTGGATTACAACCTCGGTCGCGTGCGGATCCTGAACCAAGGGATCCTGGAAAGCGGCACGCCGGTGAACATCGCACTGGAGAGCAATTCACTCTTCAGCATCCAAACGCGCACACTCGCGGGTGCACGCTTCGACTACAAGGTGAATCGTGACCTCGTGATCGGTGGCACCGTGATGAACCTCTACGAACGCCCGTTGACGCAGAAGGTGAACGTGGGCGATGAACCGATCGCCAACACGGTGCTCGGCATCGATGCCAGCTGGCAAACGAAATCGCAATGGCTCACCACAATGGTGGACCGCCTACCGTTCTATGCCACCAAGGCGGAGAGCAACGTGCAGGCGAGCATCGAAGGCGCGTACCTGATCCCCGGCCACAGCCGTGCCATCGGGCAGAGCGGCACCAGCTACATCGATGACTTCGAGGGCAGCGTGAGCGTGATCGACCTGCGCACGCAAAGCCTGTGGTTCCATGCCAGCACGCCACAAGGATTGCCCAGCCTTTTCCCGGAAGGTAATCTGGTGAACAACATTTCGACCGGTTATCGTCGCGCCTTGATCGCCTGGTATGTGATCGATCCGCTCTTCTTCCGGCAGAACAACCTCACCCCGAACCACATCGCCAACAACTCGGTGATGCGTGGCGACAACCGCATGCGCGAAGTGTTGGAGCGCGAGGTCTTCCCATTCCGCCAACTTCCCGCAGGTACGCCGAACAACATTCCTGTTCTGGACATCTCCTTCTATCCGAACGAACGCGGACCGTACAACTACAACCCGGACCTCACCGACCAAGGCCTGTTGCCCACGCCGGAGAACAACTGGGGCGGTATGATGCGCCGGATCACCACCACGGATTTCGAGAGCAGCAACATTGAAAGCATCCAGTTCTGGGTGATGGACCCCTTCCAGGAAGGCGTGTTCGGTGCGAGCAACAGCAGTTCAAGCAACACCACCGGTGGCTATCTCTACATCGACCTCGGGAACCTGAGCGAGGATGTGCTGCGCGATGGCCGGAAGTCCTTCGAGAACGGATTGCCGAAGGATGACCAGGACCAAGCGGCAGCAACGGACATCACGGCGTGGGGCGTGGTCCCCACCACACAGAACGTGGTGAACGCGTTCGCGCTGCTCTCCTCGAACAGCAACCGCTACCAGGATGTGGGTTTGGATGGCTTGCCCACCGACCTGCTGAACTTCGATGGGCGGAACGAGAAGAACTTTGCTTCGTTCGCCCCTTTCCTCGCCGCCGCAGCCGCGAACGTGACCAACCCCACGGCACTGGCACGGATCCAGAACGACCCGAGCGGCGACAATTACATGTACTTCCGGGGGGACCAACAGGATTCACAACAACTCAGCATCCTACAGCGCTACAAGTACTTCAACAACCCGGATGGCAACAGTGTGACCGACGAGGACAGTCCGGAGAGCTACCCCACGCAGCAGACCACGATCCCTACCACGGAGGACATCAACTTGGACCAGAACCTCGCGGAAGGCGAGAGCTACTTCCACTACAAGATCCCCTTGCGCCCGCAGGATATGGTGGTGGGCCAGAACTTCATCACGGACCGGATCCTCGGTGAAGCCTTCACGCCGGATGGAACCAAGCGCGTGTACTGGTACCAGTTCAAGGTGCCCGTGAAGCAGCCTACCGAAGTGGTGAATGGCATCCAGGATTACCGCAGCATCCGCTTCATGCGGATGTACATGCATGGTTGGTCGCAAGAGGCGACGCTGCGTTTCGCACGCCTCGAATTCGTGCGCGGTGAATGGCGCAAGTACCAGTCGAGCCTGGAATCGCCGGGTGAAGTTCCGGGCGGGGACCCCGACCCCACGAGTTTCTCCGTCGCGGCCGTGAACGTGGAGGAGAACGGCAATCGCTATCCGATCAACTACGTGCTGCCGCCGGGGATCAACAAGGAGATCGACGTGGCCAGCGCGAACCTGCGCAACCTCAACGAGCAATCGCTCCAGTTGAAGGTGTGCAACCTGCGTGATGGTGATGCGCGCGGCGCCTTCCGCAACGTGAGCTTCGATATCCGCAGCTACAAGAAGTTGCGCATGTTCATCCACGCGGAGAGCAGCGACCCGGCCAACCCGATCGCTTACGGCGATGCCACGGTCTTCATCCGTCTGGGCAATGACCTCGACGCGAACTACTACGAGTACGAGGTGCCCGTACAGCCATCCACTTTCTTCAATCCGGACCCTTACAACGTATGGCCCGAGGCGAACGACCTCATCATCGAATTCGCGAAGCTGAACGACCTGAAGTTGCAGCGCGATCAGGCCGGATACGCGCGGAACTTGCGCTATGCGGGCACCGATGGCAATCGTCGCGTCTTCGTGAAGGGCAGCCCGAACCTGAGCCAGATGCGGAGCATCATGATCGGTATCCGCAATCCGAAACGGGATGGAGAGGAGGCCAATCCGTGGGCGGCGGACAACGGTCTTCCGCGCTGCTTGGAAGTGTGGGTGAACGAATTGCGATTGACCGATTTCGATCAGAGCGGAGGGTGGGCGGCCATCGCACGGATGAACGCGCAGCTCGCCGATCTCGGTACCGTGAGCGTCGCCGCGAACTACAGCACACCGTTCTGGGGTAGCATCGACAAGCGCGTGAGCGAACGCCAACGTGAAACCAAGTACGGTGTGGACATCAGCGCGAACCTGGAGATGGGCAAGTTCCTGCCCGAGAGCAGCAACGTGCGCATCCCGATGTACATCGGTTACTCGGAGCAGGTGAGCAATCCGCAGTTCGATCCGCTGAACCCGGACATTGAATGGAATGATGCGACGCGAACGCTATCGCGTGATGAGCGACGACAACGCCTGAAGGAATCACGCACGTACACCCGAAGGCGAAGCCTCAACTTCACCAACGTCCGCATCGATCGGGCGCAGGGTGGTGGTGACGAGCACTTGTGGGACGTGCAGAACCTGAGTCTTTCCTATGCCTACACCGATCAGGAATACTTCGATGTGAACACGGCCTTCGAGAACACGCGGACCTATCGCGGTTCCCTCGCGTACCTGCACAACCCGAAGCCGCGGCCGATCGAACCGTTCAAGGACATCGGGTTCGTGAGCAAGAGCAAGTGGTTGAAGCTGATCAAGGACTTCAACGTGAACATGGGTTTCAAGCAGGTGAGCATGCGCACCTCCGTTGATCGCCAATACCTGGAGCGACTGGTCCGCCCCAACCCCAATATCGAATCACTTCCACCCACACCCACCTACAACAAGAACTTCAACTGGATCAGCCAGTACGGCTTCAAATACGACCTCACGCGATCGTTGAAGCTCGATTTCAACGCGAACAACCTGGCGGTGATCGGGGAAACCCCGGGGCGTGTGAATCCGAGGCACGACCGGGATGAGTACCAGTTGTGGAAGGACAGTGTGCTCACCAGCATCCAACGATTCGGCGAGGTCACACGCTACGACCATACGATCGCGCTTACATACACACTGCCGTTGGACAAATTGCCATTCACCGATTGGATCACAGCGAACACCTCCTACACCGCCGGTTACCAGTGGGACCGGGCGCCGTTCACGCAGGACACCTTGGGCCATGTGATCCAGAACTCGCAGAACATCTCCGTGAGCGGGCAGTTCAACTTCGTAAGCCTGTACAACAAGAGCAAGTGGTTGAAGAAGATCAACGACAAGGCCAAAGGAAGTGGCCGCAAACCCACCACCACGCCGGCCCGTGGCGGAGCAGAACCCAAGCCGGATGAACCTCCACAGAAGGGCGGCAACATCAATATCCTGGAAGGCCTTGCCCGCGTGATGATGGTGATCCGGACCGGTTCCGTTACGTACAGCCAGAACTCCGGTATGCTGTTACCCGGCTATGACCGGAAGACGAACATCATCGGGATGGACAACTTCGGTGCGCCAGGCTTCGGCTTCGTCACCGGCCAGCAGAACCATGACCTTAGCGGGAACATCAACCGCGACTTCGCCCGGACCTCCGCTGAGAATGGTTGGCTCGTACAGAACAATTCCATCTTCAACGCATACACCAACACCCGCACCGAGACCATCAATGCGCGCTTGTCCTTGGAGCCCTTCCGCGGCATGCGGGTGGAGATGAATGCGAACCGCACCATTGCTGAGAATCGCCGTTCCTTCTTCCGCTGGAACAGCACCTTGGGCGAGTACGTGAACGACAGCCCGAACGAGTTCGGCAGTTTCAGTGTGAGCATGATCACCTGGCGCACGGCCTTTACCAAGGACGACGGCAACTTCGTGAACCAGGTCTTCCAGGACCTCATTGCGAACCGGCCGATCATCAGCGAACGCTTGAGCCACACCAACACCAACTCGGTGCTCGATGACACCGGCTTCTACACCGGCTTCGGCCCAACGAACCAGGACGTGGTGATCCCCGCGTTCCTCGCTGCGTACACCGGGCGGAATGCGAGCAACATGAAGCTCGATCCATTCAAAATGATACCTGCTCCTAACTGGGACGTGACCTACGATGGACTGACCAAGATCCCGCTCTTCGCGAAGTGGTTCCGGACCTTCACGCTGAAGCATAGCTACCGCTCCAGCTTCAACATCTCCAATTTTCAGACGAACCTCCTTTACGTTCCGGGTGGAAGCGCTGTGGACGCCGCAGGTAACTTCATTCCCTCCCGCCAGATCTCGGTGATCACCGTGCAGGAGTCCATGCGACCACTGATGAGTTTCGATGGGACGTTGAAGAACGGCTTGCTCGCCAAGGTGGAGTACAACAGGGACCGCAACCTGAGCTTGGGCCTGACGAACTATCAGGTGACCGAGGTCCGCGGCCAGGAATATGTGATCGGAACGGGCTATCGCTTCAAGAACGTGAAGCTGCCCTTCATGGTTGGTGCCGTGAAGCCGAACAGCGACCTGAACCTGCGCGTGGACCTGAGCCTACGCGACAACTTCACGGTCATTCGCAAGATGCAGGAGTTGCAGAACCAGGTCACCGCCGGACAGAAAGTGCTCTCGATCAAGACAAGCGCGGACTACGTGCTGAACCAGCGCCTGAACGTGCGCGCCTTCTATGAGCGTGTGGTGAATACCCCGGTGATCTCCACCAGCTTCCCGAGCGCCAACACCAATTTGGGTATCAGCCTGCGCTTCACCTTGGCGCAATAACCGGAACGGATCCACGGATCACCCATCCTTTTACATTCGCCAACTCATTCCAACGCACGGGACCTTCTCCCGGACTACCACCGAACAACCATGAACATCCCAGCAGAACTGCGCTACACCAAGGACCATGAATGGATCCGTGTGGAAGGCGACCACGCCGTTGTCGGCATCACGGACTTCGCGCAAGGCGAACTCGGCGACATCGTCTTCGTGGACATCGGCACCGAAGGACAGACCCTTGATCGCGAAACCGTGTTCGGCACCGTGGAAGCGGTGAAGACGGTAAGTGATCTCTTTATGCCATTGAGTGGGACCGTGGTGGAACTGAACCCGGATCTCGCCAACGACCCGGCGGGCGTGAACAGCGATCCTTATGGCAAAGGATGGATGGTACGGATCAAGATCGCCGATGCGGCACAGGTGAACGACCTGCTGACCGCCGATCAGTACAAGGCCGTCGTCGGCGCGTAAGCGCCATGCTGCGTGCGTTGCGCTGGGCCCTGCTGTGGGCCGTGGTGATCCTCGTCCTCTGCTTGATGCCCGGCGCTGCACTTCCCGCGTGGGATTGGTTCGCGTTGCTGGATCTGGACAAGCTCGTTCACGCATTCATGTTCTTCGTGCTCGCCGTCCTGTTGGCTCAAGCCTTCATCGCACGTGGTACGCCTGTCCGCTACTTGCTGTGGGCGTGCGTGATCAGCATCGGCTACGGACTGGCCACGGAGATCATGCAAGGGCTCGAAGCCTTGGGTCGCCGTACAGACATCAACGATATGATAGCGAACAGTGTGGGCGCATTGCTCGCCGCGGTCTATGTGCGTTGGCGGTTGAAAAAGGAGCGGTCCATTGTGCCGATCGCTTTTCTGCGCTAGGGCATTCCTCCGCGTTCTCGGTGTCTCCGCGCCTCTGCGGTGACATGAGCTACACGATCATCCCCGCCGCCACTGTCTCGTTGGTGCTCTCATCCATCAGGATGAAGCTGCCGGTGATGCGGTTGCGCTGGTACTTGTCGAAGTGGAGCGGCACCGTGGTCCGCAAGTGAACGCGGCCGATGTCGTTCATCTTCAAGGTGGGATCGCCGTCCGCTTTGCGCAGCGTGCTGATGTCCATGCGGTACTTGATCTCCTTCACCACACAGCGTGCATCGCGGCTGGTGTGCTTGATCGCGTACTTGCCGTTCGCCTGCATCGGCCGCTCGTGGAACCAGCAGATCATCGCGTCGATCTCCTGTGAACTCTCCGGCAAACTATTCGCGCCCACGATCATATCGCCACGACTGATGTCGATCTCATCCGCAAGGGTCAGCACTACGCTCTGTGGCGCGAAGGCTTCCATGGATCGCTGTTCACCGATGTGGATGCTCTTCACTTTGCTCTCGAATCCGCTCGGTAGCACCTGCACGGTGTCGCCTTGGCGGAACACGCCACCGGCCACACGCCCTGCGAAGCCACGGAAGTCGTGATGCTCATTGGTCATGGGCCGCACCACGTATTGCACAGGGAAGCGGCGATCGATGTGGTTGATGTCACCAGCGATGTGGATGTGCTCCAAGAGGTACATCAGGGTCGGGCCTTGGTACCACGGCATGCGGTCGCCACGATCCACCACCATGTCGCCCTTCAGCGCGCTGATGGGGATGAAGCGGATGTCGCGCACCTCGAGCTTGCTGCTGAAATCCTCCAACTCCTTCTGGAGCTTTTCGAAGACCTCCTCGCTGTAATCCACGAGGTCCATCTTGTTGATGCAGAACACCACGTGCGGGATGCCCAATAGCGCAGCGATGAAGGAGTGGCGACAGGTCTGTTCCAGGATCCCTTTGCGTGCGTCCACGAGGATGATGGCGAGGTTCGCGGTGCTCGCGCCCGTGACCATGTTGCGGGTGTATTGGATGTGGCCCGGCGTATCGGCAATGATGAACTTGCGTTTGGGCGTGGCGAAGTAGCGGTAGGCCACATCGATGGTGATGCCTTGTTCGCGTTCGGCGCGCAGGCCGTCGGTGAGCAGCGAGAGATCCACGTCGCCATTGCCGCGCTTGGCACTGGCCTTGGTCACGGCCTCCATCTGGTCCTCGAAGATCTGCTTGGTATCATAAAGCAAACGTCCGATCAGCGTGCTCTTGCCGTCGTCCACGCTGCCTGTGGTGAAGCGGAGCAGGTCCATATCCAAGTAACCGTGGGTGGAAGTATCCTTCATCTCCTTGTTGCCGTTGGCGCGTTTCGGGTGGTGGTGCTTCGGAGCGCCGTAACCCGTCACCACGTAACTTCATCGTTCTGTCCTTCAGGTCTCTATGCGGAACGGGATCCATTTCAGCTTTCAGCTTTCACTTTTTCTCTTTCAGAAATATCCTTCCTTCTTCCTGTCCTCCATCGCTGCTTCGCTGCGCTTGTCATCCTGTCTGCTACCACGTTCCGTTACGCGCGATGAAGCCACCTCTTCGATGATCTCTTCTAACGTTGCAGCAGGAGAGTCCACAGCGCCGGTGCAGCTCATATCACCGATGGTCCTGAAGCGAACGCGCTTCTGGTAGGGCTTCTCCTCCGGCTTCAGGCGCATGAAGTCGCTGTTCGCATAGATCACGCCGTCGCGATCGAACACTTCACGCTCGTGGCTGAAGTAGATGTTGGGGATGGCGATGTTCTCCAGAAGGATGTACTGCCACACGTCCATCTCCGTCCAGTTGCTGATCGGGAACGCGCGGAAATGCTCACCCGGGCGCTTCTTGCCGTTGTACAGGTTCCACAGCTCGGGTCGCTGGTTCTTCGGGTCCCATTGCCCGAACTCATCGCGGTGGCTGAAGACGCGCTCCTTCGCACGGGCCTTCTCCTCGTCCCTTCGCCCTCCGCCGATGGCGCAATCGATCTTGTGCTTTTCCAGCGTGTCCAGCAGGGTAACGGTCTGCAGCTTGTTGCGGCTGGCATGGTAGCCCGTCTCCTCCTGTGCGCGGCCTTGGTCGATGCTCTCCTGCACGCTGCCCACGATCAGCGTGGCGCCATGCTCCTTCACCAGCGCATCGCGGAAGGCGATGGTCTCGGCGAAGTTGTGGCCGGTGTCCACGTGGACCAAGGGGAACGGGACCTTGCTGGGGAAGAAGGCCTTGCGGGCCAGGTGGTAGCATACGATGCTGTCCTTGCCGCCGCTGAAGAGCAGTGCGGGGTTCTCGAACTGCGCCGCCACTTCACGGAGGATGTGGATGCTCTCGCTCTCAAGTTCCTTCAGGTGCGTAAGTCTGTACGAATGCATGGTCTTGGTTTCTTACCGCAACGGCGCAAGGATCGCCAAGCCAAGCGAACCCATGGCTTTCCTCTTTGCGTGCTTCGCGACTTTGCGGTGAACGTTTTTCATTTCCGCTGGATGTGGGGAAGGATGAAGTTCAACAGTTCTGTGGTGCTGGCGTCGTGGGTGCGATCAGCAGTTGCAATGACGATGGCTGGATCGGGCGGTGCTTCGAAAGGTGCGCTAATGCCGGTGAAGTCCTTCACCTCGCCACTGCGGGCCTTGGCGTAGAGTCCTTTCACATCGCGTTGCTCGCAAACTTCGATCGGCGTATCGATGAAGACCTCGATGAAGTCCTCTTCCCCGATGATCAATCGGGCCAATTCGCGGATGGCAATGGTGGGGCTTACGAAGGAACAGATCACCACCGCTCCGTTGCTGGCGAAAAGCTTGGCGACCTCCGCGATCCGCCGGATGTTCTCGGTGCGGTCAGCATCGCTGAAGCCGAGGTTGTTGTTGATGCCCGTGCGCACGTTGTCCCCGTCCAGGACCACAGCGTACCGGCCCATGGCGTGCAACGATCTTTCCAAGGCGATCGCGATCGTGCTCTTCCCGCTACCGCTCAATCCCGTCATCCAGACCACAGCGCCATGCTGCCCGAGGAGGGACTCCTTGTCCGCACGCTGGAGCATGCGGTCGAAGACGGGATGGATGTGTTTCTGCGGCTGGGTCATGAAAACGAGGCGCGAAGGTACTGATCTTCAAGGTCCTGAACGCCCGCAGGAGCCGTCGGTCCACCAGTGCCAGGGCTATCTTTGGCCGAGCATCATGGCCACATCCGCAAAGACCACCCAGCCTCGACTTCCGGATCTACGGAACACTCCGACCATCGACCAGGTGGGTATTGAGGAGCGCGTGGCCCGGATCAAGGCGCGCAGCATCAAGAAGGAAACGAAGGTGCAGGGCATGAAGCTCGCCCTGAGCATGATCGACCTCACCACGCTGGAAGGGGCCGACACCCCGCAGCAAGGTGCAGCAGCTCTGTTACAAGGGCATGCACCTGCACGATAGCCTTCCGGGTCTACCGACCGTCGCTGCCATTTGTGTTTACCCGACCATGGTGAAGGTCGCGAAGAAGGCCTTGGGCGATAGCGGCGTGAAGGTCGCGTCGGTTTCAACCGCCTTCCCAAGCGGCCAAGCGCCGAAGAGCGTGAAGATCGCCGACACGAAGTTCGCCGTGAACGAAGGTGCCGATGAGATCGACATGGTCATCAGCCGCGGGCATTTCCACAGCGGCGAGTACAACTTCGTGTTCGACGAGATCGCCGCGATCAAGGAAGCCTGCGGTGAAGCACGCTTGAAAGTGATCCTGGAAACCGGCGAGCTCGGCACCTACGACAAGGTGCGCTTGGCGAGCGATATCGCCATCGCGGCAGGCGCCGACTTCATCAAGACCAGCACCGGCAAGATCAATCCGGCCGCCACCATGGAAGTAACCTTGGTGATGCTGCACGCCATCCGGGATCACTACCTGAAGACCGGCGAGATGATCGCCATGAAGCCCGCAGGTGGCATTCGCACAAGCAAACAGGCGCTACACTATCTCATGATGGTGAAGGAGGAGCTCGGCCCCGAATGGCTGGACAACCACTGGTTCCGCTTCGGCGCCAGCAGCCTCGCCAACGACATCCTGATGCAAATGCAGAAGGAGGCCGATGGGCACTACCAGAGCGCGGACTACTTCAGCATTGATTGATCACCGGAAAAGGCGGACCCGGCCGCCATCGAAGGCTTCCGGGTCCGGATCAGGGGGAGGTCGTATCGCTCAAGTACGTCCTGCTACCCCTTTATTGAGGGTTCATGTAAGTATGTATTCCCAAGAGGCCGATCAGGAAGACGAGGAGCCCGATCCACCAAAGCACCATGGTCCACTTCCCGCCCTTGGAGGAGGGTGGTTCCTCGTTCTGGCGGGGTAACCTCGGCGGTGCGCTATGGCGTGTCAGATCCATGGGGGCAAGTTGGCGCGAGCGGATGATCCGCAATACCGGTCTTTTCACCCTAAGCGACCACGTATTTTTCACAGGGTCCCGAACGGATTATTTTCCCATTACACTGCTCAGCCGGTCGGAACGAGGGGGATGAGGGGCCTCATCCTCGAACGACCACGACGGGATGAGTTGAAGAGCGTTGGGTCCAATGGACCCTCAACAGCGACCAGGATCAGGAGGATCGTCCGGCAGCTCGTGCGAGCGCCCGGGAACAAGGGCAGCCTTCGTCTTCACGTCCGCAGGTTCGTTCACATCGGCATCCATTTGCAATCGGACCGCGACAAGCGCCGCGATCGTATCAACGGCTTGCCCGACGGTGGACCTCGTACACCGTCTCCGCGATCGTGAACGCGTCCTCCATCGTGTTCATCATCCACGGTGAGTCGATGACCTCCTTGCGATCGGGGCTGTACACCTGCCACCACCACTTCTTGCGGTCCATCTTCTCCACACGCAGCAGGTAACCTGAGCGAAGGGGTTTAGGCGGATGGGCATGGTTCGGCCATTGAACGATGTTGGTCTCGGTCAATGATCAACGTGGGATCTCCTTAAGCAACGTGTCAAGCTCTCTGGCCGTGACCGTGCCTTGTTCCGATTTGTCGTAGATCGTCAGCAGGTGAACTTCCTTGGCAACATGCAGCACGCATGTGATCACGCGAGCGCCACCGGACCTGCCTGCGCCTTTCGACTTGATGGCCAATCGCACCTTGAAGCATCGCTTGCCTAGAGGCGTTCCTTGTTCTGGTGCCAGTTCCAAGAGGCCGATCAGCTCATCGATCTCCTTCTTCAACGAGGCATATTTCTTCACCAATCGCCTCGCCTTCTTCTTGAAGGTGGGCGAAACGCCGACCCTATAGCTCATGCAGGAAGTCCCGGGCCGACTGGAACTTCTTCTTGCCCGTGATGTGGTCGTTCAGCTCCTTCAATGCCTGCCTCAGTTCGCTCACGAACCGTTTCTCTCCAGGAGTAAGTTTCCGGGCGACCTTCTTCCCCTTCGCGGATCTCTTCGGGATGGCCATGGCCCGCTCCACCACCACGCCGTCGATGCTCAGCAGGATCTCGGCCACCTCCTTCTCCTTCTTCGGATCGTGAATGTCGATGATGAGGCGTCCCATGGTGCCGCCAAGTTACAGCAAGGCCGGGGCTATCTTCGTCGCATGGCCACCAAGACCAAGAAGAAACCCCTCGACTGGCAACTCGCCCCAGCACCGGAATCGAAAGACCACATCAAGATCTCCTCGCAATACGAGCTCTTCATCGGCGGCAAGTGGCAGAAGCCGAAGAGCGGCAACTACTTCGACACCATCAACCCCGCCAACGAGCAGAAGCTCGCGCGCATCGCCGAGGCCAATGACGCCGATGTGGACGCCGCCGTGAAGGCCGCGCGCAAGGCCTACGAAGGCCGCTGGGGCAAGATGCCTGCCGCCGAACGCGCCAAGTACATCTACCGCATCGCGCGCTTGTTGCAGGAAAAGGCCCGCGAGTTCGCCGTCATCGAAAGCATGGACGGCGGCAAGGCTATCCGCGAAAGCCGCGACGTGGACGTGCCGCTCGCCGCCGCTCACTTCTTCTACTACGCCGGTTGGGCCGACAAGCTCAAGTACGCCTTCCCCGGCAAGACGGTAACGCCGCTCGGCGTAGCCGGACAGGTCATCCCCTGGAACTTCCCGCTGCTCATGGCCGCGTGGAAACTCGCGCCCGCCCTGGCCTGCGGCAACACCGTGGTGCTGAAACCCGCCGAGACCACACCGCTCACCGCCTGCTGCTCGCCGAACTCATGCAGGAAGCCGAACTCCCCGATGGCGTCGTCAACATCATCACCGGTGGGGGTGCCACGGGCGCGGCGCTCGTCAACCATCCGGGCATCGACAAGATCGCCTTCACCGGCAGCACCGGCGTGGGCAAGCTCATCCAGAAGAGCATCGCGGGCACGGGCAAAAAGGCCACGCTCGAGCTCGGCGGCAAGGCGGCCAACATCATCTTCGCCGATGCCACCATCGACCAGGCCGTCGAAGGCATCATCAACGGCATCTACTTCAACCAGGGCCACGTGTGCTGCGCGGGCAGCCGCCTCTTCGTGGAAGAAGGCGTGTACGACGAAGTGATCCGCAAGCTCAAGCACCGCATGCGCTCGCTCGTCGTGGGCGATCCGCTCGACAAGAACACCGACATCGGCGCCATCAACAGCAGGGAGCAACTTGCAACCATCAACAAGTATCTGAAGGTCGGCGTAGCCGACGGCGCCGAGATGTACCAGCCCGCGTGCGAGCTGCCCAGCAAAGGCTTCTGGTGCCGCCCCACGCTCTTCCTCAACGTGGCGCAAAGCGCGCGCATCGCGCAGGAGGAGATCTTCGGCCCCGTGCTCGCCGTGCAGACCTTCCGCACCGTGGACGAGGTGATCCAGAAAGCCAACAACACGCCCTACGGCCTCAGCGCCGGCGTGTGGACGGACAAAGGCAGCAAGATCTTCAACCTCACCAGCAAATTGCGCGCGGGCGTCATCTGGGCCAACACCTACAACAAGTTCGATCCCACCTCACCCTTCGGCGGCTACAAGGAAAGCGGATATGGGCGGGAAGGAGGATTGCACGGCTTGAGCGCGTACCTCAACCTCAACTGATCGTTGTGGTTGAGGGGGCGTTCCGGCGCTCAAATGCAGCGCCGTCGGGCCATTCGCTACAAGTCCTCGCCTAAGAAGGCTCCGGGCTTTTCGCTGCTGTCCCTAACGCGAAGCACGCGCAAGCCCAGCCGCACTGAGATCCCGTCACATGCATAAGCGTATTCAATTCACTGGAGCATTAGGCCACTTGGCCTGATACTCTGTCGCAGGGAAGTCCTGAGACGCGTTTCCCATAAGCACATTGCAGGTTGCCAACGTTCCGTCCTCGTTGAAATTCAAGAAGGCGACTTCGCTTGGCAGCGAAGCGTGAAGCACCACTTTCCACATGCGTGCTCCGCTGGGATAGTATGCTTCTCCAGCTTTCAATTTGCCGTCCTCGGCATACTCCTTCCACCAATTGAGCTTGCCTTCAACTGACTTGCCTTCTTCGCGTATCATGCGAACGTTGTATAGCGACGGCCGAGTGCCTTTCGCTGGCGCAACTCGTGGCACCTCATCTATGCAATACGTGCCAGCAGTATCAGTGCGACAAGAATGAAACACCCAGGTCGCTGTGTCGATGTGTGTTTGAATGGTCATGCCGTCGTGAACAGCCATGGAGTCAACGGGAAACCCCGTTGCGTAGGTCACTTGGTTCGATAGGATGCCATGCTCGTCGAACCATTTCCACATGCCCTCTTCTTTAACACCCGAGAACACGCCTGTGCATCCGACTTTGGCATTCGGCCAATAGAGTTCGTACTTCCCACTGGCTACGGTCATGCCGAACATGTCCTTGGCTTGGAATTTCTCTTTTGGTGTTCCACTTGGATAGTACTTGATCACTGCAAAGGCTTTTGTTGTCGACGACCAAGTCGCAGTTGTCACAGGAACGATCTTGCCGCCATCGCAATCGTATGACTTGTACGAAAGCACCTTCTCGCTTGTAGAGCCTAATATGGTTCCACCGAGGCTCGGTCCACCGTTCGCTCCATATGTCGTGACGGACTGGACGCCCGAACAGCCGCTTCTGAAGTAAGCCGTCCACACCCCATCCTTGTCACCATTCTTGTACGTGCCCGTCTCGACCAGTCTTCCATCAATGTCCCACTCTTTGCCCGGACCGTTCGGAACACCTTGAGCATTCACCTGATACTCTAGATTCTTCTTGCCATTGTAGAAGTACTTGGTCTTTGTCTGCTGCGCAGAGGCAGTGACCGTCAGTAGCAGGAGGCACAGTGAAGTCAACCAGAGGTGGTTTGTTGTCGCTCGTTGATCCATGTTGACGAATGTAGGGGCAACGTTCTTTTGGCTGCGGGTTCTGCCGCCCCCCAACGAAGAAGCCCCCGGACTCTCCGAGGGCTTCATGGATTCGGTTGGACCTTTCTGTCTTCAGGCTGCCACCGGGGTCGCTTCATCCTTCTGCCCGTGTTGGTCAATGATGATCCGGGCATCGAAGTACTGTTTCACGAACTCCGGGTTGCTGAAATTGAACTGCTTGATCAACCGGTCGATCCGGCGGGTCAACAGTTTCATCGTGTCGCGCACCAGTGCCCCGATCTCCGCCGTGGCCCCCTTGCGCGCGGTGATCATGTTGCGCGGTTGCGGGATCAGTGCGACGTAGCCATCGATCAGCGCCTGCAGCGCGGTAACGTCAGCGGGCAGGATACCGAAAGCGGCCAGTGCCACGATGTTCGTGTTCGCGGCATCGTGTACCGTTTGGCAACGCTGTGCGACCACGCTATCGCGATAGCGGTTCAGCTCGCTCGGGGTGATGTCCATCGAGTCCGCCAGACCATTATCGTTGTTCACCGTTGCGAAGGCCATCACGCTACCGGCCATCGCCAGCGCCTTGATGATCATCTTCTCTTCCGCAGCGGCCTTGTCTTTCGCGTGACCTTTGATGTCGGCCACTTGTTTCGCCACGGCTCCTTCAAGGGCGGTCAGGTTCGCCTTGAATTCCGTGTGCGCTTGTACCATGGCGGGCACGCCGTTCCAGATCAACGTGTTCTGGTCCAGTACCTGGATAGCGGCATAGGCCATGCTCATTCGGTTCTCTTGTACTTGGTTCATCGTGTTTCGTTTTTGTGGTTGTTGTTGCGATCGGTCCAACCCGATTCAAGCAGCTTCAACGGGGTGCCCAGGAACAGGTGACGAAAACACGACCAAGTACCATGTCGCATTTTTACAACCGCTACTCACGCCTTCGTGCCGGTGAGCTTTGTCGTGAGAATGCTCGCGCGTGCTTGCTTGCGGCAGGCTGCGTGCGGTAGGTGTCCACGATCCGCGCGGCCGCGCCCGGCTCGGGGAGCCTGTGCTGCGGGCCTGTGCGAGCCGGGCTGCGGCTTGGATCGTGGGCGCCTTTTGGCTCCACCTTTTGGCGAAGCAAAAGGTGGAAAGAAACTGAAGCGCCGTCAGGGCATCTTGCCAGCGCCATCGGAGCCCTTCTTTAACTCGCGGGCTGGGGCTCTCTCTCACCCTCTCACTCTTTCACCCTTGCATGCCGAAATACTGCTTCGGCGATACCCCCGTCAACGCCTTGAAATCGTGGTTCAAATGCGCTTGGTCGAAGTAGCCCACTTCACGCGCGATCTCCGCCAGCGTCCGATCCGCACAGCGCTCCGCATGTTCGGCGAACCAACTGAGCCGCATGATCCGCGCAAAGAGCTTTGGCGTCAGCCCCACGGCCAGCGTGAATCGCCGTTCCACTTGCCGGGCGCTGATCGCGAAAGATCGCTTCAACTGTGCCAGCGCCACCTGCCCCCGGCATTCTTCTATCCGTTGCACCAGGTCACGCACCAGCGGATCCGGCGCGCACCGGGGTTTTCGCGCAAGCAGGAATTCCGTTCCCGCATCAATGCGCTCTTCCATGGTGCGCCAATCGATGGAGCGCTCCTCGAATTGCCGTCCCGATCGTCCGCAGATCTCCGCGAGGCTCGCCCGACGATCGGTCATCGCGTCCATCCGCAAACCGAACAGCGCGGAGGCGCCGTCCGGGAGGAAACGGAAGGTCGCCGCCCCCCCGGCCAGTCCCGGGCTTGACCCGGGAGCCGGGGCACGGCTCATCTGTCCTTGGAGTATGCATCGCGCTTGGTGTTCAGTTGTACGCGTTGTCGCGTCCATGTCCGGTGAGCTTGCGCGGATCAACAGTTCCGGGCAGCCGCAAGGCAGCACCGGCGCTGGGCGCCTCTCTTCTGTCGGCGCAGCCTCGATCACACGGATGCACCGGACATAGTCCCTCAGCGGTTCCGGGGCGGGTTGTTCCAGATAGGTCATGGTTCGCACGTTTTGCGAACCGCGACGGTCACAGGCCCAGGCTGTTCGCGATTATGGGACGAAGGCTCGTTTGCTCACCAAAAGGGCAGATAGTTGGTGGTTCAGGATGGACGGATCGCGAGTTGAAGATCGCGATCCTTGGGACCTGTTTCATCCGGCTGCCTGCTCGTCTTGCTAACGGCGGAGTGGGAACAACGCGGGCCGAGCGCGGTTCCGTCTTCCGGGATATCTGGCCCGACCCTAGCCATCACCCTCCCCGGAAAACCCCGGAAAACCCACCCCATACCTAGGTTTGATCCCGGAAGTCGAGGCTTCCATTCCCATGAACATGCACCTACCGAAGCACACCCTGAAGTTCGCAGCCGCCATGGCGGTAGCTTTCCTTGCCGCCTGCACCGAACCCACCGAGAAGAAGCTCACCATCCTTGGCGAGAACTCCGGTTCCCTCCAGGCCATGCAGGTCTTCACGGACGAATACCACAAGGCCACCGGCGTGAAGCTCGACTTTAAGCCCAACAGTTTCGAGGACGCCTTCACCAAGTCCAACCAGGATTTTGCGAACGGAACGGGGCTGTACGACCTCGTGCTCCAGTACAACTTCTCGCTGTCCTCCTTCTTCAAGAACGACTACGTCTACACGCTCGACGAGTTGAAGAAGATGAGCCCCGGCGATGACGCGGCATTGGAGGCTGACCTGTTCCCGAACATCTGGAAGGAGGTCGGCTACTACTACAAGGACCCGAAGAACCCCTCCGACGAAGCTATCGGTGCCATGGCCTACCCGTTCGCGGCCAATACGATGTTGCTCACCTACAACAAGGAGCTCTTCGCGGATGCTGCGCAGCGGGCGGCCTACCAAGCCAAGTACAACGAAGAACTTGCCGTGCCTCAGGACTTGGAGCACTTCCGGCGTGTGGCCGAGTTCTTCACCCAGCCCGACAAGGGCCTCAGCGGGGTTTGCCTGCAAGGCTCCACAGGCGGATGGCTCTACTACGAATGGTGCGGCATCTTCCAATCGTTCGGGGGCAAGGTCATGGACAAGGGGCAGGGATGGAAAGGCAGCCCTTCCACGCGCGTGATGCTCGATAGCCCGGAGGCCGTAACGGCTACCGAGTTCTATCTCTCCCTCAAACCCTTCAACGCGGGCAACTTCACCACCACCGATGGCGTGGAGCAACGCAACGTCCTGAAGAAAGGCAAGGTGGCCATGGCCTTGGTATGGAGCGATTACGTGCAAGGCCTGATCGAGGATGGCGCTGGAAATCGCGATGAGCGCTTCGGCTTTGCGCCAACTCCCGGAGGTCATTCGATGATCGCCGGAGGTTCCTTCTACATCAACAAGAAGTCGAAGTCGCCGAAGGAGGCCTTTGACCTCGTGCGCTTCTTGCTGCGCAAGGAGAACCAGGTGCGCATGATCCAACACGGTCTCTGCTCACCCATCCGCAGTGCCTACGATGCACCCGAAGTCCAGAACGTTCCGTTCGCTGCTGCGCTGAAGGTCTCCTTGGAACGCGCCGACTACATGCTCGAAGCCGGTCCCGATGCCGACCTCGTTTCCACCTCGCTCACCACGGCTCTACAGCGCATCTGGAATGGCGAAGCGACAGTGGCTGATGGCTTGCGCGCCGCCCAGGAGCAGATCGAGAAAGAGCGCGGTGCCTTCTATGAATAACCGGTCGGTCGTTGGGTGGAGGTTGGGTGCGATCCTGTTGTTCGCACTGGTCGCACTGATCCTCGTGCCCTTTCTTTTACGCCTGCCCTCGCTCGACCTGTCGCTGTTGTCCGACCCGGACAAGGCGTACAGACCAGCGCTGTTACGGAGTATCACTGTCGCGTTGCTCGCTGCCATGCTCATCGTTGGTATCGCCTTCGCTTCAGCGCTTGGCATGGTGCGGCTCACGGCCCATTCGCGCTTGGGTAAATGGTTGTCGGTGCTCATCCTGCCCATCACCTTGGGCAACATCTCCATCGCCTTCCTCTGCAAAGTGCTGCTCGGCAATACCGAGTTGTTCAGCGCAACCGCGAATGGAACGGTCGTAGGCAAGTTGGCTTTCCTCATCGTGCTGCACGGTTGGCAATATGGCATCCTGTTCACCTACTTGTTCTGGCTGCACTTCCAAAGCATCCCCGCCACGGTCCTGGACTATTCACGCGCCACGGGCTTCTCGCGTTATCAGCGCATCAAGGACATCTATCTGCCCCGCTCGCGCGATCTGCTCATCATGCTCACCAGCATCGTGTTCCTCTTCACGGTGTATGAAGAGAGCAAGATGCAATACCTCTTCAAGCCGTCGCCAGGCACCGATTCCGAATTGGTAACCAACTGGTTGTCGCGCTCCTACCAATCCATGCTGGTGGCCGGCCCGGAGAAAGCCGAGCAATTGGCCTTCGGTGCGGGTGCGACCACCTTCTTGGCCGTGCTGCTCGTTCTTGCCGTCTTCTTCCTGTTGGTGTATGCCTGCTTGAAGCTCGTCACGCGATCACGCAGCTATCCGAAGGCCACAACCGACATGAACGTCGTGCCAACAGCGGGAACGATCATAGGTCGCGGCATCGCTTGGGCAATGCTTGCAGCGGTCGTTCTGCCTATCGTTCTCGCGCTCGCACGTTTGCCCTTTGTTGCGGGCGCTGGGATCATGCACCTGCTGCCTTCCTTGGGTATGACCTTGATCGCGACGGTCGTGGCGGGTAGCGTCGCCATCGCCATGGGCATGGCCGCGCGCATCGGTTGGAAGGACCGTCTCAGTTCGTTCAGCCCGCGCTCGCTCCCCTTCTTCCTCGGCCTTGTGGCCTTGCTGCTGGTCCCGCCCTTGTTGGTGCTCTTGAGCGGGCACGCCTGGATGGGTTACCTCGGCTACGAATGGACCTCCGTCATTTGGCCCATCTGGGTGGCTGGTCACATGCTGCTCACCAAACCCTTGCTCGGCAGCTTCGTGTTGTTCTCACACTTCCGGGTGTCCTCTTCCGAGTTGGACTACTTGCGCTTGCACGGTGTTTCCAAATGGCAATTGGCGCGCACCAGCTTCCTGCAACGATTCAAGGCTGAATACCTTTTGCTTTTCATTCTCGCGTTCTCGTTGATATGGAACGAAGGCGTGGTGAACAACCTCTTCTCCGACTTCATCCCCTCGTTCGCGGCCAATCTCAAGATGCTCATCACCGGTCGCGCGGCCGACCTGCGCCATGCGGCCGCTTTTCTGTGGATGTCACTTTTCCTGTCCTTCACTTCCGTGTTGCTCTGGCGCACCATCGTCGAACGCGGGCACCGTGCATCGCTCACCTCATGACCGGCCTCCGTTTCCATAAGCTCTCCTTCGCTTACCCACGTCAGGCGGAACTCTTCAGCGAGGTCGATCTGGACCTGACCGGTCAAGCCGACCAATCCTCCGTGGTCGCGCTCATGGGCCCAAGCGGTTCGGGCAAAAGCACCTTGCTGCGCTTGCTCTTGGGTTTGGAGAAGCCCACTTCCGGCAGCATCGCTTTCGAGCCATCGCTTCCGGTCATCTCCTACGTGCCACAGGAACCTGTGCTCTTCGAGCACTTGCCAGTAGAGCACAATGCCCGCTACTTCTCATTGGCCGGGGCGCATCGCGACAGGTTCGATGAAGCGCTGTACGAACAGCTCGTGACCGACCTCGGGCTTTCGGACATCGTTACCGCCAAACGCCCGGTAACGCAACTGAGCGGCGGCCAGCGCCAGCGCCTCTCCATGTTGCGCGCGCTGAGCGTGCGACCGGACGTGCTCTTGCTCGATGAACCTTGCAACGGGCTTGACGCCGCAGTGAAGCGTGCTTTCCTTATCAGCTTGCGGAAGATCGCGGAACGCTCCAAGCTCCGCGTGATCTACGTGACCCACCATGTGGCCGAAGCGGAGATGGTGGTCGATGAGGTGCTCTACCTCGCACCCGTTCAAGGCCAGAACAACGTTCGCGTGCTGCACACGACCATGAGCGCATTCCTGCAAGCGCCGCCCACGGTGGATGCAGCGCTCGCGCACGGTTTCCCGGCGACCAACGTGCTCATGGATGGTGTCGCCTCAACAGGCACAGGCCGACCTGTTGCCGTTGGGCGAGTGGAACGTGCCGAAGGCGCACAAGCGAACTGCCGGGTAACCGCGCGCTCCGCCCAATACACCTTTATGGAGCACTTGGTGAGTGGATCGGAGTTGATCGTACAGAACGAATTGGCCCAAGACGCGAAGCCCGGCGACTTGGTGCAGGCCGAGTTGAGGATCGGCGCGACAGTTGCCAAGTAGGAGCAAGAATTGAAC
This sequence comes from Flavobacteriales bacterium, assembly GCA_016721005.1. Lineage (GTDB taxonomy): Bacteria > Bacteroidota > Bacteroidia > Flavobacteriales_F > PHOS-HE28 > PHOS-HE28. The sequence goes on along the minus strand of JADKJM010000016.1, from coordinate 197,540 downwards.
GACCAGAACATGGACCAGCAAACGAAGGATAGTGTGACGATGAACTACTTGGTGACGGGTGCGAATGGCGCTTTGGGGAGGGCACTGGCCATTCAACTGCACAGCGCAGGGCATTATGTGATCGCTACTTCGCGCAGTGCGATGAAAGAAGAATGGCCTACCTCGGATCGGCTGGTCTTCATCCCCAACGTCGATCTGATGGACCGCAACTCACTTGCCGACCTGACCAAGCGTTGCGAGGAGTTCTTCAGCGGACCCTTTCATGTGATCAATGCGGTGGGCAGGTTCTTTCGCCATGGGCACGTTCCCTTGCTCGGAGTTGATATCGCGGAGGCCCAGGAGATCATGGCGTCCAATTTCCTTTCGGTGCAGAACACCGCTACCTACGTGCTCCCGCTACAGATCCAACGTGGTGGCGGCCACTTCATCGGGTTCAGTTGCACATCAGTGAAGTATCGCTATCCCCGGATGGGTGCCTTCTCTGCCGCGAAAAGCGCCTTGGAGACGTTCATGGGCTGCCTCGCGAACGAGCATTATGAGCACCGCATCATGAGCAACGTGTTCCAGCTATCGACGATCGATACGCCCTACGAACGGAACCTGAAACCCGACGGCGACTTCGCGCATTGGCTGGAGCCGAATGAGATTGCCCAGCAGGTGATGCAGTTCACGCAGTTACCTACTATGAGTTCGGGCAATACCATCCATCTTTACAAGCATAGCCCAACTTTCTTTGGACGCTCATTCTACGACCGCATATCTGTCAAGTGATCCGGGCAAACCCCGGAAGAAACGCGTTGTCATCATCGACGACGTTGACGAGATATTGTCAGCTGCGGCCAAAGAGCTTTCCAATCTTGCCGGGGAGGAGTTCGATGTCATACCATTTCACTACGACCTGAGCGGCATCTACGACAAGTGGCGGAACGGGAAAACCAAAGGGAAGCTTCCGACTTGGCGGGGGAAGGACAGTCAACTTGTAAAGCTGCTCGAACAATACGAGCCGGACTTCATTCTGATGGACTGGGGCTATTCGGTCAAGGTCCCTGGTGGTGGGGAACTGAATTCGCCCTGGTACTCCCTTAGCACGCCAGTGGCCATCGGCTTGAGCCGCAACGCTCAAGGCTTGCTGTTCGACGAGGCACGTAAGGACGGGGCAGGCATAATAGGCCAGTATCTGTTGAAGCGGCCCCAAGCGCAACGTCCGCCCATCCTCCTTTACACCTATAACCCGTTTGAGGACGACGTCTTTGAAAGACTGACCGCTGTACAGGACAAGTTTGTTGAACTGTACGTCGGGAAGGATGCCGATGCAAGAAAGGCACCGTTCCAATACATCGAAACGTCTTCGTTCTTCAATCATCCGAGAGCACTTTCGCTGTACAAGGGATGGTACGCTCAAGAGACACAGGACGGACTGAAGGAGATAGGGACCAAAGCGCAACTTGAGCAGTATGGGCAACTACTGGCCGTCTTGTTCAAGGACTACCTTGATCAGCACACAGACGGGCACCGCTCAAGCTTAACGCGAGAGAGGATCTTTGACATTGAGCACCTACGGTTCATCAGGTACAAGCGATTCGTATCGGATAGGCTTGGGTCACTTGAGTACACTAGTGCAGCCGGACCTAAAGCACAAATCGCGCTGAAACTTGGTGCGCTCACTTACTACGATGCAAAGGGTGACATCCTGCTCGATATTCCGAAACAGGACTACTACGATGAACTGGATGCATGGGCCAGGGATGAGGAGATCGAGCACCTTCTGTTCGCTCAAGCAGACGAAAAGGGCGGTTGGCAAAGGGACGCGAAGAACATTCTCTACCTGCGGCTGTACGCAAAACCATCGGGCATTGGATCCGGGTCAGATGAGGGGAAGTTGGATTTGGCGATCGCAGGACATCACAGCAGCATCCCGATAAGCAAAGAGGAGCTCAAGAAGCTCACCTATTTGATCTTCTCAAGCATCTACTACTACTGCCCCAAGCAAGGCGTAGAATGGGTGCCTTCGCATGAGAACGTCGAGGTCCTTGAAGGGGTGGATCTGCGGGATTGGCGCATTGTGAAGGATGGCGGGAAGAAACCCGAACCCATCGATATCTTCTTTCTATGTCAACAGGTCAAGACGGAGGCGGGCCGTCCTGGGTGGGTCAATTACACGTTGTACAACGATACCACCGACATCGGCAATCTACAGGGGAAGGAGGTCGAGAGCATTGTCGATCGGATTCTCTTCGATATCCGTCCTGCGATCATCGCCAAGGCGAAGGACGCGCTTCTGCCGCAGCTCTTCGATGAAGTGACGAAGCAATCGCGCAGTGCGTCTTTGAGTCAAGTGTTGTCGAGGACGATGTCGCACAACCTTGGCTCGCACAGCCTCAACGCCCTAGCCACCGAGCAGGCCATGAGCGACCTGCTGAAGCGCTTGCTTGCAAGTGATTCCACTAAGCTTCCTGGCCGTATAGACGACGAAGCACAAGTAACATGGAAGCCATATAATGAACAGTTCAAGGAATGGCTCGCCCGCTACAACAACTACCTGCGCGAGCGCATGGATTTCCTGGCCGACATCACCACGGCCGTGCCCGCCTTTGAAACGCGCACGCACTTCAAGGATGATCTGCTGAAAGGCTTTGCCGAGAACCACCTGCTCACCACCACCATCGCCGGCTCACCGGGATTTGATTACCGATGGGATCCGAAGATCTACACCGGCAAGGACGACATCCTTGTTTCCATTCCATCTGATGTTTTGGGTCGGCACGCGCTGTACGTGATCTTGGAAAATATAGTGCGCAATAGTTCGAAGCATGGCGCACACCCCGCCGGTACACCCGTGACCTACACGGTGAGAGTGGATCAGGTGGATGACCCCAAGCACGGCGACATGCTGAAGGTGACGATCATGGATGACAAGGATGATCGATGGTCGGAAGAGAGCGAAGAGTACACGAAGCTCAGTAAGACTGAGAAGGACCGCAAGCTGACGTATCAAGGCTTGGCGCGGAAACGCAACAAAGACATTGATGACCCGGTTCTGGACGATGGCCGCGTTCGCCGACAGGCATGGGGTATGTTGGAGATGAAGGCCTGCGCGGCATACCTGCGCGGTATTGACATGGTGGATCTGGACGAGGCGAAGTACGCCACAACGAGTGTTTTTGACCTGCCGCTACTGAAAGCCATCGGCGAACCGACCGGATTCGGTTTCGAATTCTACCTCATGCGTCCGAAGGATGTCATGGTGGTGAGCGCGAACGCACACCAGCTTTTCCAAGGGGAGGATATCCTGACCCTCCCTGAGTTCGGCATAGCTACCTTGGTGCTTGGGCGGCTCCTTGCTCAGCGGAGCGTAGTCAAGCATTCAATGCTGGCGGTAAACGGCATAACTCGGAAAGAGGTTGAAGCATTTGTTGATCATGCACTGATGGACTTGGCGGCATTGCCACAAGAGATCATGCTGATCCTTGAAGGCGAATGCACCGACCTGGTGCTTAGCGACCTGATCCATGAGCGTCTCTCCCGAATGATAGAGATAAGCAGTTCCGGGCATGCGGCGCTCGAGCATAACGCGAAGATCCTCAAGCGATGCATTGTCTGTTTGGCCAGATCGGCATGGGATGAGTTGGCAAGGGTCCCGAAGTCACTTTATGTCGAACTGCGGCACAAGTGGCTGATCCAATGGCTTGTCACCAATCGATATAAGGACGAAACGATCGAGAGTTCGATGCGAACGTGGGACTATCGAGAAAAACTGAAAGCTGATCGGAAGGCACTTGACCCTCGTTCAGAAGGAGCTAAGGTGAATGTTGACTACGATGCGCATTCGAGGTTCGAAGATGTCGTGAAAGGACTGCTCGGAACAACAGAGATCACAGTTGATCGGATCTTGGCCAAGTACAAGGCAGGAGAACGACAGATTGCGCAGCGCTACCCCAAAGCCTTGGACCGGATCATGAAGCCGCAGGTGAGGGACGACCGGCCAGACGCGGAGATCCTGAGGATGTCCTGGCTACAGAACCATTTCACTTCTTGGTGCCAAGGGGTAGCGGTTGTGGACGAACGCATCCAGCGGTGCGCAGAACACGATCACTACAAGACCGAGGCAACGCCGAGTCAGCCTGCGGAAGAGAACATTCCGGTCAAGGACTTACTCGCCATGGGCGGGGTCTTCGTGCTGCCGTGGAGCGCTTGCAACCTCGATGATCCGAATGACTTCAGTGCATATAGATGGCGTAGACTGTTGGTCTTCCTTCGCGCAACCGCCCCTCTCCTGGGTTATGTGGTCATCCACCTCACCACCTTGGAAAAGTTCCGAGAACCTACAGCTAAAACCGTCGAAGAATTGCTCGACCAATTGCGTATGGTAATAGGAGCCGCCCGGATCATCGTCGTCTCAGGCCGAGGGAAGCCGCCAGGACTTCCCAAATCCGAACTCTTCATGAGCTTCTCCGCACTTTCGCAATACACGACGCAGACATACCAGCGCGCGCCTGTGCTGTTGAACATGCTCTGTCACAGCGCTCGGCGCATAACCGATTGAACCATGGACCAGACCATTGTCATCTTCACCAGCGCTGATACGTTGATAAGGAACGGGCTTGTACAGATGGAGGGTGACGCCATCAATGCCAAGCTTTCGCCAACTGTTCCCATTTACGCGATCGGAGCAAAGCGCCTGTTCGCGTTGAGGGATGACAACAACCATCACGTCGCGTTCAGCGCAGAATTGAGGTCCGGTGTCCTTCACTTCGTTCATCATAGATACCCCGAGAACGCTCAACTAGCAGCCTTTATCGCATCGCTCAAGGGCAATTGTCCGGACCTTCGGTGTGGCGTTGGATATGATGGTATGCACAGTGGCGATCATGAACGAAAGGACCCGTACGTCGCTTTCACGAAGTTCCTGAGCGCTGATTTTGACCTGGACTTGGAGTTCGATGCGCTCTGGGCCATGCTCGAATACCGTGACCCCATCGAAGACCTCCTCGCCGACCAACTCGATTACCTCCATTCCGCATTTGGGGGTATACCGACAACAGAGGGCAAGGCGTTGAAAGCGGCCCTTGACAAGTCCGACAAGCGTCAGAACGTGGCGGAGCTTGTCACCAAGCTCGGCAGCAAACCCTACGAGACAAGTCTGTATGCCGATTTCACCAAGCTCAGGGATCTCATCCTGTCCTTGGAAGACGCCACCAATACAGCCTGAGCGATGAGCATCTGGACGGACATGGGCTTTGATGGCATTTGTGTCGATCCCATATCGGCCAAATCGCCATCAGCTATTTCCACAGACCTCAAGAACAAGCGATGCATCGTCATCGCGGTGGACGCCGCTTATCCCGCAGAACGCAACAGTCGGTGTTCTGGGATCGAGGTGATGCTCTGGCTTCGCTTGCGAGACAAGTTCACCGGTCCGGTTCTTTTAGTGGGCTTTCAACCAGCGGAGGTGATCCTGAAGAGCCATCCTGAACACCTACCGATGCTGGCGCCCGGGAACAGGTACGAACAGCTACCGATCTCCGTAGACACCAAGAAGGACATTGAGGATTGGCTTGCGGAAGATGCCGGACTGAGCAAGGAGAACATCGCGGAGAAGTACAAGCATTTTTTGGCCTCGTCCTTCGATGTCGCTCGGCACAGAATGGCGAACATCTACGGGCTGAAGGTGATGTGGGATCTCTTCAATGTCATGACCAATGATACCATTCTCTATCCTACAGAACTTCAGACCTGCTTCAATGACGATGTGCAGTGCTTGGTCGCTCTTGCTATGCGCAACAGAAGCTTCTTTGACGTCCCGCAATGGTTGGCTGCCCAGGGCGCCGAGTTCGATGATGGCTGTATTGGTTTGGAGTCTGAACTAACTGCGATCCGCGCGATACTGACACATGAAGCACCAGAATTGCGTCAGCTCGGACAGGCCAAGATCAAACTGTTTGACTTGCTGTCTTCGCGCTGCAATGAGGTGAGGAAATGGACCACTGGTCACCATCGTATTGCAGTGACGCAGCAACTCGATGTGATAGGTGGTGCTTGTGCGCTGCTGTCCGCTGAGCCCATCCAGCAGGTTGCTCCCCGAACGCATGCCAGGAACAAGTTCGCGGTTAAGACTGATCTTGAAGGCCGTGTGGATGCCATTGGCAGGATCACCCGTTCGCGTAATCGGTCGTTCCCTCGTAAATGGGAGGAACTGAAGCTACTGGTCGTGGATGACCATGCCGATCTTGGCTGGAGGGAACTCTTTCAGCGCATGAGTTGTGTGGATGTCGTGAATGTTCGAGAGGTCACACAGGGGAGTAGTGACTTGAAGGAGTCGGTTGATCGCATCGCAGGTGCGATACACGCCAAAACCGAGATCGCTGCGCTTCTCTTGGACCTACGCTTGTTGTCGTCAGACGATCAAGTTGGCATGTTGGGTCAGGTAAGTGGCTCAATGGTGCTTAGGGCCGTTCGCGAACGTAGAGCAGACCTACCCGTATTGGTCACCACCGCTTCGAACAAGTTGTGGAACTATCAACAGGCCTTGGACATTGGAGCTGACGGCTACTGGATGAAAGAAGGGTTCGACAACGATCAAAGCGATGAAGACTCGCTTCGCTCCTATTGGCAACTATCGGATTTCTTGGAGGGACTGAGCCAGCCGACTGTCAGTGTAATGCGAGAGGTGGCTCACGCAATGCGGGAACTTGCGATCCTTGGGAGAAAGCCGTGGTGGTCCGATGGGAGTTGGCGGGACGGCAAATGGAGGTCCGCGAAAGTGAGTGAAGTACTTGGGGGGTTATCGAATTGCATGCATCAACTAAGGGTCCACAACCAGGGCTGTGTGTTCCGGGAGTCTTTATCAGATAGGCTACAGGAGCAGCGATCCTTGGCAGGCATATGCACCAGCGTTGGTGTTGTTTTCGAATTCGTTGTCGGGTCGAAGTTGGAGAACGGCACCGGAGGAGTTCGGCTTTATGAAAGCGTAACGCAACAGCAGCTCGCAAGAGCCGGCCCTGTTGCCTATTCGGCGATCATGGATCCTCGCAATATGGCTAGCCACGGGGGTGATCAGCGATATATGGTCGATGGCCTTGTGCATTCGCAGACGTCGGCACTTTGTGCTTTCCTGCTGTCCGAACCAACCGACACCTATTACAGACCACTACCGGTCCGCTAAGGCATCAGTTCCAATTGACCATGAGATGATCCTAGCAGCCTGGAGAAAGAGCAGTGATGATGAAGCTGAACATGTTCGGTCCGTGCTGGGTGCGGCACGCGGAACGAGCAGTGCCTTTACATGTGTTTCGGATCCGGCCAAATGGCAGCAACGGGTGGCTGAGATGCAAAGCCCAGTGTCACTGGTAATATTGGTTGAGCTTGGTTGGGAGAGCGTCAGACTATTCGACGGGTATCGGGTTGCCGAGGAAGTATTGAAACAGGCTTCCGATGGTCCACCGCCCGCCATAGCATTCGTGAGCATGTTGAGCCGCGAGGATCTCTGGCAGCGCACCCGCAACATCGACCGCTTCTTTGTCAAGAGCTTTCCGCACTACCAACTTCCGCTTCGCGAACCGATCCAGTTCAAAGCTCCCTCACAAGCCAAGTGGGATTACCTGCACAAGTACGCACTCACCGAAGGCGGTGTCTTGGACAAGCTGCTCCACGACTTGCGCAACGCACTGGCAATGGGCGAGGCGGGCCAAGAGCGCATCGCCCAATTGGTTGAACAGCTGCAAGGCGTGCCCGATATGCAGGGGGACCAGGTGCGCGAATTGCTTCCGGTCTATCGCCGGGACATGGATGCTGACGCGGCCATGCGTTGGGCCGGTCAGCTCTTCGGTGCCTTGCAGCGGCGTATCTATTCCCTGCACCCCGACCGGCGCAGGCAACAACCGGCTGTCGGAGAGGAGCGCAAGCCGCTGCTCATGCTGCTGGAAGATGATGCCGCCATGTCCGCACAGCTCGCTCCACTCTTCGCAGACCACTTCGACGTGAAACCCTTCCACTCCGGTGCCGAAGCCATGCGCGAATTGGAAGTGGGCGGCATCTTCTACCGTGCGCTGGTCGCCGACTTGGAGTTGCTCGATGACAGCGGTCGTTTCGATCAGCCCGTTCAAGGCATCGAGGTGCTGGAGTATGCCGAGCGTGAGCACTCCCAGATCGCCCGGCGTGTGGTGACACAGCTTGGCAGGCGTGGTGTGCAGGAATTGCTGGACATGAACGTGCAGCACATCCTGTACAAGGCGCACTTGAAGAACGGCGCCGATGACCTCTTCATGGAGTTCCTGGACGAACTGCTGAACGAAGTTGAGGAGCGTCGTACGCTTCAGGCCATGCCGGGACCGAACTCCACCTTCTGGTCCGATGTGTCGGCGGAAGCGGACAAGAAGACCGGCTTGAAGAAGAAAGGCGGTGGTTTCAGGCGCTTCTACTACAAGGTCCGTCTGGAAGAAGAAGCGCGGTTCAAAGCGATGTGGGCAGGGATCGAAAGGAAAGTGCGGCTTGTTCTCGCCGGTGATCCGGACCTACGCGTAGACACCACCTTAGGCAATACGGGTGATGCCAAGGACTTTCTGGAAACAAGGACCCATGAGTTCAACGCCGATCTGCTCGCGCGTTTGTTGACCCACCGCATGATCGTCTTGGCCACCTATCCGGATAAAGCGGAGGTGGTCTACCGGGATGAGAACAACAAGGGAGCGAGCTACTGGCACAAGGACTTTTGGAAGGAGGTGCAGAAGGATAAGATCGAGAAGGGCACCTTGACCGCGGATCAAAAACGCTTTCTCTACTTCACGGGTTTCGAGTCCATCGGGCAGTCTGCAACGAAGAATGAGGAGGCCGGTGCGGCGTCCAAGTTCACCCTGCGGTACGGTCAGCTCTTCCGCGAAGAAGTGGACCTGCTCAAGAAGTTCCCCGAACTCCACAAGGATCGCTTCGATGACTTCTACCTCCAACACGAGGACCTGTGCAACACGCTGAATCCCATTCTGGGCTTCATTGCCGAACACCTGCGCACGGAGACGAGGCGTCCAGCCTTCGCACAGAAGTACCCAGCAGAATTGGAGAACGCCATGACCATGGGAAAGGCATTCGCGAAGGATGTCCTTACCGCCCTTTCCAAGGAAGCCCAACTTTCCTTTGTGAGCAGCGCCCGTAGCCTGGTCTTCGACTACCTCACCGAGTACCGCGATGGCCGGAGAGGACAAGACTTCGGAGAAGAGGGCACGCCTGACTATCGCGGCCTGCCGAATGACTTGAAGGAACTTCTGGATCAGTGCTTGAGGACCTTATGACCCCATTGATGTCCACCACCGAACACCTCGACATCCGTCCCGCACCTGGCTTCCGCGAAGCGGTGCTCGCCTGTGCCCGCGAACTCGTGGCACTCGGTGAGCGCTTCGGCCCTTTGAAGGACTACGCTGGCCTCACCGTGAAGGTGTACGTTGGTTGCAGGCCTAGCAAGACAACACTCTTGAGTTTGGCACCGATAGCCGAGTTGGACGGCGCAGAAGTGTGGGTGGGCAATGGGGAACCGCTGCCATGATGGAAGAGGGGGCCACCGATGTGCCAAGGGGTACACCTGAATGGGTCGCATTCGTGTCCGCACAACGCGCGCGCATCGTGGAACGATTGGAGCGCTACAACAACCCGGGGACAGCACGCGAGCAACTCGCCGAACTTGGCGATCTGTCGCCTTACCAGCACTACAAGATCAACACGGTGTCCGCTTTCCTTCATCGCGCACTCGCCAAGATCGCCGAAGGCAGCTATGGTCGTTGCGACCGGTGCGGAGGCGAGATAGCCAATGCCCGTCTGCTCCTGGTGCCTGCGGCCGTGCAATGCGCAACGTGTGGCCAGGAAGAGGATCGGCGGCCAGCACACGCACGCTGAACAAACCACTGTCATGAGCATCGAGGTCACCTACAGCAATGAATTCAAGGCCCGCGTCTTCGCCCGCGCGGAAGAGTTGTTCCTGCAAGGGGTGATGGAAGGCGAAGTGACATTGACAGAAGGCCGCAGCGCCACCGTCCATCTGTGGATCGATCGCAAGCCCGACCTCGTGCTGTTCTCTGCGCAAGGCGTGGAGGGTCCATTGGCAGGCCACACCGTGTATGTGGGCGGGATAAAGCAGGAGAAGGGATAGTCCTACATCTACAACCCCGGAAAACCGGAGCCTCCGGAACGTTGTGGCCCAACCCGCCACAATGCTCCGCTTCCTCACCATCCTCTCGCTCGTCGTCCTCAGTGTGCGCCTGTACCTCTTGGGCGTGTTCAGTCCCGCGTTCATCACCATCGCCTTGGTCGCGGGTATCGCCGCCATGGCATTCGGTCGCAGGGGCCGCATCATAGCAGCTTCCATAGGTGGCCTGTTGCTCTTGGCGCAATTCGTTTCCGGCGGCGATGCCGCCATGCGCGGCCAGTTCATCCAAAGCGTGCTCACCATAGCGCTGGTGTGCGCGGGTATCTACCTCATCCTCGGTGGTCGCTTCAAACAGCCGCAACGTTGAGCAACTCCGGAAAACCCACAGGGTGCCTGTTTCGCATCGTGATGAAAACGAGAATGCAATTGATCACCTCCCTATCCGCGATGCCGGAAGCATCGAAGACTGGAACCGTGGAAAACCCGTGCAGTGCCTTGTTCGCAACCGGAATGATCACCAACACCATCGCCACCATGCGCATCGCCAAACTCTTCGCTTTGCTCAGTATCCTCTTCATCGCTTGCACCCCGGAGGAACAGGCACCTGAAGTCGCTAAGGTTCCCGCGCAGCCCAATTGGGTCTACTTCCTGGCCGATGGAACGGACGTGGAGACCAAGCGCACGGCGATACCGCACCTGGACACGGCCTACATGGCGCAGGTGATCGACCTGCTGCTCGCGCACGGCGGTGGCAAGGTGTGGCTCAATTGGGTGGACGCACAGAGCGGCGACAATGAAGCCCTCTACCTGGATCTGCCCGTAGTGGCGAACACCTGGAGCATGCCCGAACGGAAGTCCATGGAAAGCGAGGACGACTACCGCAAGCGCCAACGCAGCCTTCAGCCCGATTCCATCAAAGAGGCGACGGCTTACCAACGCTCGATGGATCGCATCGCCGCCAAGCGCGCACGCTTCCTAGCCGATGCGCAGCGCTTATTGGAAACGGTGGTCTACCCGCATGGCCACAAACAGCACAACCAGAGCGATGTGCATGGTGCAATGAACAACGCCTACCGCGTGCTCAGTGGTCCTGCTGATGCCGTGCCAGGCAACAAGATCATCGTGGGCTTCAGCGACCTCTGGCACTTTGTGGGCAAGTCGAAGCCCATCGCGTTGGATGCGATGCCCGCTGATGTGGAGACCATCATCGTGTATCCGAACGCGGACCTGAGTAAGGTCGCGGTCAAGGAAGCCCGCATCATGGAGCATCCGGACCGTGCCATGGAACTGATCGAGGACGCCATCATCACCGCACACTGAAAACCGCAGCACCATGAACAGCTTCCGTTACCACGAGGAACAGCGCAAGAGCCAGGAGCGCCGCGTGAACCGCATCGCCGGCAAGCTGATGCGTGGCAGCCTGGACAGGCAGCAGACCGCTGACCGCCATGTGCAACGCGTAGCCCGCCTCAACCGCTTTCAGCAAGCCAATCGCGGGCACATCGTGCTGCGCGACGACCTCGGGACCATCCAGCGTACGGCGCTCTTCTACTGGAAGCCCATGCTGTCCGTCGCCGTGGAAGCATTCATTGGGTTTGAGCTGGTGAAGCAGCTACTGGGTCGCGCGTGGAACGTGAAGTTCGTCGGGCCGGATGCCCAATGGGCGATCGCTTTGGCCTTGACCCTGACCATCGTGCTGGCCTTCGCGATCATGGCCCTCAGCATGAAGCTTATGGCATGGGCACACCGCACCGAATCGACTTGGAGAAAGGTGGCGCTGCACATGAACGCCTTCATTCTCTTGATCTTCATTCCGCTGCTGGCTGCGCTCACCTATGGCGGGAACCTGCTGGGGATCGAGGATGCGACGGGCTTCTTCGCCACCTCGTCCTCCCTCTTCGTGGGTTGCAGCGTCTTGCTTCTCCTTCTCAACATCTGGATACTCACCGAAGCAGAGGACCATGCCCAGATCGAAACCAGCCGCATCGCCAGAGCACAATTGCGCAAGATGCGCCGCAGTGCCTGGTGGAGCGGGCGTCTGCATGAGCGGCTGCAACGGGCACACCTGAAGGGCATGGACGAGCTGATCGCCGCCGCCAATCCGCTGCGCGAAACCTATGAGGCGATGCGCGATGCGGGCCAGTCACCGGGCTTCTGCTGGGTGACCGCCGAGCGTGCGGAACTGGTGAACGAGGTAGTGTATCACCGCGAGATCCTGCCCGTGGAACGCATGGACCGCAGTGCGCGGCAAGTGAGCCCGGCTGTCCGCATGTTCAACGCGAACATGGCCGTGATCCCCACACCCGGCCTCTTCGATCCCGCCGAGGCGTTCGAGGAGAACCCGCCGAGGAACGGCGCACAGCGGCCGCAGCAGCAGACCGATGCGGTTCCCGCAACAGAGGACCAGGGAACGGCCGGACAACCGGTCGAGGATGGTCCAGCGTTCCGCACGGCCAAGCCCGAAGAGGAAGTGTACCTGTGAGCAACCACGGAAAACCCACGCATCACCTGCTTCGCAACCAGAACCCCGCCACATGAGCCAGATCAATACCTACGAGAGTGTGACCTACACCGGACCCGCGAGCACCACCCGCGAGACCACGCCCATCGGTCCCATCATTGCCGGTGCGGTTGCAGGCGCATGCGTGCTGGCGGGCAAAGCACTGTTCCCGAAGTTCCAGGAGAGCGATCGCATGGCGCTGGGCGAAGTGGACGTGATGAAGGGTATTGTTCCGCCCAATGTGCTCAGTGACGCGTTCGCGCGATCACTGCGCGGTCAGCAAGCAACGCAACTCACCTTGCAGGAAAGGAAGGATGCCCTCCTGTCGGAATTGCGCACGCATCGGCTGGTGTGTCCGGATCCCGCGCCGGTCAAGAACGCGCTCGATGCCTATCTACACGCGGATGCCAACACGGAACGGCAGCGGCATGCCGAGTTCATGAAGGTCGTCCGCGATGGAGCCGAACGCAGTTACCTCGATGCCGTCTCTGACCATGTACGGCACGCGCTGTTCGTGTCCGGTCTGGACACCATCGTGGATGAGGGTGGAACTGGCCTAGCTCAGATCGCGGGCAGCGATAACGAGGGCCGGAAACTCCGCGTGAAGGTCTTGCGCAGGCCCGGTGACCGCATCGCGCTGGAATGCGAAACATTCGGCTTTGATGGTCGCCAGTGCCAGGGCGTAATGGATCGCTTCCATGCCCAACTCACCGCAAGCGGTCTGCAGTACGAAGGCCGCGAGCGGCTCTGGACCGGTCCGTCTTGCGCCCTCCCCGTTTCCACGAAGCGCACCGATGCCGTTAACCCCGTTCAACCGAAACGCAACCGCCAATGAGCACGCACGCTTCTACCATCCTTTCCCAATGCCGCAACGGCCACCCGGTCGCTATCCTTTCTGGTCGTGATCTCGCCGACTTCGAGACCGGCGGCAACGGCCGGATCATGCCACTGGTGGACGTGATCCGCGAACAACTGTGGGCCCAAGGACGCGTACTCATCGAGTTCAGCCGTAGCCAGGGCCTTCGCTCCGATGCGCGGGAACTCGCTGCCGCCGACCAGCGCGTCCTGAGCGACCTGCTTGCGCGGTTGAGCCAGCCTCCCGCGAACCCCAACGCGAACGAGGACCGCGACATGCGGCTCTTCAACACACTGTTGACCGGTCTGTTGAACATGGCCCAACCGAACGGTCCAGTGCTCTCGGATGGGAGGCCGTTGCAGTTAGTGGTGGTGGTGAACTACGCGGAACATTTGCTACCGCGCAGCGAACCTGGCCACAAGACCGACCTGCAAGTGCGCGCGTTGGAAGGTGTGCTGGAATTGAGCAAGAGCCTGTCCTTCCGCAGGAGCGGCAACACCTTGTTGCTGAACGAGGCGCGCCCGCAGATGCTGGATGAACTGCTCCAACGGCAACTGCCTGCGATCGTGCTGGCGCAACCCAATGCCGCCCAGAAACTGGTGTTCGCACATGCGCTCTCACAGCGCTACCCGCAGGCACTGCTCGATGGCATCACAGGCGAGGAGATCGCCAACGCCGCCAGCAACACGCCGAACCGCAGCTTGGAAGGGGTGTGGTCCTCCGCGCACCACGACAAGGTGGCGATCGACATCCGCCAGGTGTATGAACGGAAGCAACGCGATATCGCCACCATCTCAGAGGGCACCCTCGTGGCGCTCGATGCGGAGAACAACGCGCGCATCCAACTCACCGGCAGGATGATCGAACGTCCGATGCGCATGCTGATGCGCACGGCGGATGGGATCCGGCGCGGGAGGTCAGGCACCTTGAGGAACATTCTCCTTGCGGGTCCGCCATCGAGCGGGAAAACGCAACTCGCGATGCTCGCCGCTGCCAAAGCCGGTGTGAGCGCGTTCGAGCTGGTCACCGGAAAATCCCAATGGGTGGGCGAGAGCGAGAGGCGCACGATGCTTCAGCTTAGGCTCTTGCGGGAGCAGGGGGCTTCGATCGGTTTGATCGACGAGGTGGAGCATCGGATGCAGTTGGACCGCAATCGGCCATCGCACGACTCCGGCACGTCGGAAGCGATCATGGGCATGTATCAGACCTTCCTCGCTGATGCCTCCCTGTCCGGACGCGTTGGGCTTTTCGCGACGAGCAACCGTCCGTTCGCGATCAGCGATGCGATGCGCCAGCGATGGGTGATCGTCCCGGTGTTCAGCGCCGTCGCCGAGGATCTGCCCGCGATCATCAAGGCCATGCTCGATCGCTTGGGCGTGACCGATGCTTCGCCTGCGGCCCTTCAGGAAGCGGCTCAAGAGTTCGGGCGGAAAAATGCGTCACCGCGCGAGATCCGCGAGTCCTACGTAGCTGCGCGCTGTAACGTGCCGGAGGAGATGGGCACCGATGAGGTGTTGCTGCTCGCGGCTAGGACAAGCATCGGCCTATCCGATCAGGGTGCGACCATCCTGGGGGATCTTGCCGCGCTGCAATACTGTGGCTCCGATCTCTGGCTGCCTTGGCGCGATGCCACGTCCGGCGTCTTCGATCCGTCCTTCCCGATCCCGGCGCATCTGAAGCAATTCGTGGATGCCACCACGGGGGTCATCGACCAGGACAAACTTGGGAAAACCGTCGAGGAGCTTCGTTCGCGAGTGAACATCTGACCATGCGCTACCTCCGCCACGAAACCGAACGCCTGCTCGATCAAGTGATCGCCAACCGCGACCACATCA
Source organism: Flavobacteriales bacterium (assembly GCA_016721005.1). Lineage (GTDB taxonomy): Bacteria > Bacteroidota > Bacteroidia > Flavobacteriales_F > PHOS-HE28 > PHOS-HE28. Next base: position 182,220 of record JADKJM010000016.1, on the reverse strand, counting down.
CCGGCTGCGGCGACGTGTTCAAGCTCGAGAAGATCCTCAAGCAGCACTTCGGCAAGCAACACGCGCTCGCTGTTTCCAGCGCGACATCGGGCATTACCGCCATAGCATACGCCGCCGATCTGCACGATGCCGAAGTGATCGCTTCGCCGCTGTCCTGGGGCGGCTCGCTCGCTGCGCTGGGTTTGTTGGGTAACACGATGGTGCTGGCGGGCGTGGAAAGTCGCACGCTGAACCTGGATCCGGAGAGCCTACCCTTGTGCCTCAGCCCACGCACCAGGGCGGTACTGAGCACCGACCAAGGCGGCACCGCTGCGGACCATGAAAGCATCGCGGCGTTCTGCCGCGCGCACGGGCTCTTGTACATCTCCGATAGCGCCTGCTCGATGGGCGCCTACGATGCGCAGGGCCGTGCTGCGGGTTCCCTTGCCGATGTTACCGTGGTATCCTTCACCCAGGGTAAGGGCATTACCGCTGGTGAAGGCGCAGCCATCGTTACGGAACATGCGCACATCCATGATCGCCTCCTGCAGGCGAGTCAACATCCCGAACGCCAAGGGAAGGAGCTTGGTTCCTTCGCCGCATCCGAGTTCGCGCCGCTCAACGCAAGGATCCATCCCTTCGCCGCAACGCTGCTCGTGAACAGCTTCGAGCAGCAGATGGATCGCCTGAAGGACAAGCAACAACGCATGTCGAACTTCCTCGCGCGACACAGCGAAGAACTCGGCATCGAAGCATCGCTCTATTCAGCGCATCCACGCATCAGCACCTACTTCGATACCCACCTGCCGGTGGACCTGAGCAAACTTCCAGCAGAACTCGAAGGAGCGATCACCTACCCACGACCGGTCACGACCAAGCTCATGGGAGCGTACCCGGTCAGCTTTCGGGTACCGTCACCACTTGAACCCCACTTGGAAGAATTGCAGGCGACCCCGTACATCCGGCTGAACCTCTTGCTCGAACTGCATCCGGAATGGCAATACTGTTAGGCATCGGACTACTAGCGGTGCTCTATCTGTATGGTCGTTCTGTGGCCACCACCTTCACCAAATCCATCCGCGAACTCGGGATCTATTTGCTCGTGCTCTTGTCCATCATCGGCCTTACGGTCCTCTTCATTTCCACGAACAGCAACCTCTAACCCCAACTACCATGTCGAAACGCGACCACACCAAAGGCCAGAAGGACGCATCGCGCAACAAGTACGACCCGCCACAGGAGCGCGGGTTGTTGTCCATCCTCATTCCCTACGACAAGAACGAACGCGAACGCCGCAAGTCGTACAACGAAGGGTACAGGAATGGCAAGAAGCAGCGGTGAACATCCCCCCCCGCCTCCAAGGCCCCCAGCCAATCAGTGTCGTCCTATGGCGCGATCATCAAGCTGGCATCCACCAAGTCCGTGGTTACCGTTGCCGGGTCCGTAACGGTGGCCCAAGCCGGGTCGAACTCAGCATGTGCGGGGTTGATCAGGTAGTTGTCCGCCGAAGCGTTCAGTGCGGTAGGTACTTTCAACAAGCACGAACTTCCGCGTGCAGCCCACGCCGTACCAAGTTCCTGCAACACAACAGGCGCAGGCCGGTCGCGCCAGTTCGCCGGTAGATCCGCCTCCGTGATCTCCTCAACAGAGATGCCCGCTGGCACATCGAATCGCACGTGGCCCGTCATGGTGCTGTACAGAAGTGTTCGTGGTCGGAACCTGCGCGCATACTCGCTGAACGCCACGTTCTCGTCGATCGAAGTGTACACCACGGCGGTGTTCACTTGGTTCCACCGGCCGCCGTTCAAGCGGGCACCCTCGCCGTTCAGATCCCGTATGTACTTGCTACCACTGTAGCGGTGCAGGATCAGCCCACCTTTAGGTGTAGACGCCATGGGTCATGGAGTCCAGCAGGTTCAGCACTTTCTTGGTCCTTAAGCTCCCATCGAGCAGGTCGATGGGTTTCTTTTCATCCAGATCCTCTTGCGCGGTTTTCAACCATTCGTTCAAGGCATCCTGTGTGGTGAAGAGTTCAAGTCCCTTCGCCATCACCGCAGCCACTTCCAACGCACGTTCAGAGGCTTGCGCGGGTATTTTCTTGCTCGCATTACCGGCATAATCGCTCGCCTCGATGCCAAGGTTCTTTGCCAGCCACTCGGGCTTTCGATCCAGTCGCGAAGCCAGAGCTTGCACACTTCGGTAGGTGATGCGCTTGCGGGCCAGGTCGATAAGATCGTCCTCATCTGTTACCGGATCTTTCGTGATACGCGTTGATCCAAGTAGCGAACTCAGCATCAGCCATTCCGCCTGTTGCGTCAACATGGAGTGCCGCTGGAAAGCATCGAGGAATAGCGGGTAAGTGTCGCTCTTCAGCGATCGCTTGCCCCTCTTGGTGGCTTTGCCGGAGGAAAAGCTCACGAACACCTTTCCCTTGTTCTGTCCGCTACTGGATAACCGGGCGCGTATCTGCTTGATCGTCTCCCTTACCAATCGTTCGGTCTCCTGCTCATCCCCGGCATCCACTTTCCGGTCTATGGTCTTAGTCTTCTCCGCCATGGGTCGTGTTGAATGGGTTCTAAGTTAAGGGTGCCTCGAAGAACCTCCCACGGATGGCACGTATGGCTATCGTTCGGTGCCTACTCCCGGTTGAGCTTGTAGAATGGCCAACACGCAAGTGCGGGTCGCCCAAGGGCCTCTTGCTCGAATGGTACGCGCCCGCGCTCCATGTGCAGAGGCTCGATGGCCCGCGCGGTTCTTTCCCGCAGCACCCGGTGAATATCGAACCCCGCTTCATCACTATCCCCAAAGTGCCAGAACTGCATCTCCTTGGGCAATCGTTCCATAAGCGCGAGTGTCGCACGTCCTGGATACGATGTGCAGATCAGCAGCACACCACTGTGCAGCTTCGCCAGCTCGTGGAAGGTCGTTTCATTCTCCACGGTGAGGCACTTGTCAGCGGTCGAACTGATCGCTTGCGCCCGTTTCACGTCCAGCAGTCCCAATCGAATTGGTGATTCCAAGAGATTCAGGTCCAAACGGCCTTCGCCGAACTCCAGTACCAGCGGGCCGTGAAGCAGTACCGACCTCGGATTGTGCAGGATACCGATGTCGTTCAGGCATCTGACTTGTCCGCCGGTAACCTCTTCAAGAAGTCGCCCCAGCTTTCCACGTAGCTGCCCGGCGTGCGGTCCTTCCTTGTCCCGTGTCGTCAGTTCTTCCAGGCGCTTTGAATTCCCGCAGAGAACGCAACTCACGAAACGCACGAGCGATTCGCCTTCCCATGCCAGGAGCTTGGGCAGCAGTAGGAGGACCTCCTCATTCTCATCGGTCGCCACTTTGTCGAACGGACCTACCGCTAGACCTTCAAGAGCGGCCTTGCGCTTCGATGCGCACCAGCTCAGCCATTGAACGCGCCACCGTTCAGGCACGACATAACTAGCAGCCACCCCGAACTGGTCTGAAAGTGCCTGCCGCTGTTGCGAAGGGGAGCGGCCACCGATGCGAGTGAACAGTACGCTCTCTTGCTCGCGTTTGACCCGTACACGATGGATGATGCCCGGATCTCTGCGTGGTCCTTCCAGGAAGAGCAGGGAACCATGCAAAGACCGAAGACAAGCCTCGGCCTCGGCCCGGTCGTCGCCATCTCTGCAATTCGCCGCGCCCAGCAACTTGCTCAGGTCCACGATGAAGTCGCGTCCACCCTCCGGTCGGCTTCCGACTGCTGATGTGCTGTACAGATCGCCTAACGCTTGAAGGACACGAAAGGCTGCATCATCGGATGCTTCAGTTCGCTTCATGGGGCTGTAGGTCGCTGTCAAGCTCTGGCAACAACTCGCGCGCCTCGGCGCTGTCCTTCAGGATGGAAACGGGGATGTTGCTGATGTGAAGGCGTCCTTGTCCGTCAGGCCGTTCGTTGCGGTTTACGATAATGAGTTGGTCACATTCAGAGAAGGCGCTCGGAACATTCCCTGCGCTCATGGAGAACAACCCCTGCAATTCAAGCTGCTTGATCGCATGGATGCAATCAGCGATGCGGCCCGTGTCCATCTTCGAGAACGCTTCATCTATCGGAACCAACGCCAACGACGGGTAGCCGCGCAGCCTGTCATGCCGCTTGTACGCGCGGAGGTAGCTGGCCAGTATCGCTACGAAGTAGGGGGACTGGTTCTCCCCACCTGACATCTTTCCGCTTTGCTTGTCTACGCTTTGGGGTTTGGCTTCAGGGTCCGTCGCGTCATGGACATTCAGGTCGTAGTCGAAGTAGCTGCGATAGTCGAGGCTGCGCACAGCCTCCGTGCTGTCCGGCTTGTCGACCAATAGCTGAAGGAATGATTTCAGCTCATCTTGGAGCTCACCCTCAACAGCTTGATAGAACAGCTCATCCTCCTGGTGTAGCGAATTCAACTCCACCAACTTCTGAAGTCCCTTGTACGCCGGGTTTGCGCGATGCACGATAGCGTAGCGATCGTTACCGATCGGTGTTTTGAGCAGGGTGTTGAGCAGAGAGATGATGTCGCGGAGATTCTTCAAGGCTCGGTCCACCTTCTGAAGGACCTGGGTCCTGAAGAGGTTCTCCCAGATCCGCTTCTGATCATTCGCCTTTTGCTTGTAGTCGGGGATCCGCGCCCCTTCGATCACGCCGAGGAGCTTTTCCCACTCTGCATTTGATGGGTTGTCCGTTTCCAGTTCGTTGTGCTTGGGGTGAGTAGCTACGAACACCTCCCGCTTACCTATCAGCTCAGTGCGCTTTCTCTCACTGGTCGCCACGGCTTGGTCACTGAGTCGATCGAACTCCTTCGCCGCTTCACCCATGTTGGGTATGCGCTCGGTCACCTCGTTCCGCAGCCTATCGCACAGGGCCGTATCGATGCTGAGACTGGCTGGCTTCTCCTTGGTCTCTTCAAACCGGGCCGATGCTGTGGTTAGCAAGCTTTCGGCACGCTGCAGATCCTCTCGGATCCTCGCGATATCTCCGGATATCTGACTGCGTTGAAGCTCATCTCTTTGCTGATTGAGCTGCACGAGTTTCTCACCCAGTACGTTTTGAGCTTTGAACTTCTCATCAAGCCCGGTCTTGTCTACTCCCTTTAGAGCTTCCTCATTGGCCCTGAGTTTCTCGGTCAGTGCCTCTATGGGTCCCACTTCACCAATGGCCTTGTAGATCTCATGTTCGCCGCGCGATGGACGTGGAAGATCCCGCTTCAGGGCATCCAACTTGTCTACCCTTTCTTCAAGGGATCGGACACTGGCATCAACTTCCCTTCGCTCAGCCCTCTTTATGTCCAACTGTAGTTGCAAACCGCGTTCGCCAATGAACGGCAGACCATCGAAATGACGAGGCCTGGAAGCAACCGGCCCAACGACCATAAAGCCGTCGGACATGATCGCCTTTTCATTGCTCAGAAGGTCCGTTTCGGATGTCACACACTGTACCTCGCCGAAGACCATATCAATGATCGAACGGACCACCGGATCATTGGTGGTCAGCTTCTCGGCGATGGAACCGGCCCGTGCTTGATACTTACCGGCCTTGGCCCTGGAAGGCACGATGAGCGATTCAGATGGAGAGTCCGAACGGAAGGCACGATAGACCTCCATCGCACGGCCGTAGTTCTCTTCGCTGACCACGATGGCGAACTTTCTATCAAAAGCCACCTCGATAGCAGCGCGCCATTTCTCGTCGGTCACTTCGCATAGCTTGCTCAAAGGGACAGCGGCATGTGAGCGCCCTTCCTTGGGAATAGCTGCGTTCAACGCGTGCAGCAGCGGGTGCTCCGAGGGAAGTTCGCCTAGCTGCAAAGCCCCTATCTCTCTCCCCAACTTCATCGACTTCTTCCGCGCTTCCTCCAGTTCCGCTCGGAATGGGCGTACGTGTTCATCCAAGACCTGTCGCACCGAATCGCTCACCTTCAGCATCTCACGCAGTGCGCGATCCGTGCTGGCGAATTCGCAGCCATCGAGAACGGTGATCGCGCTATCCAGCTCTCCCAGTACAGGCTGCTCCTTGAACCAAAGCGTACCCGCGCGTCCGATCCAAGCCCGAACGCGCTCCACAAGGGTCCGTAGTTCTCCATCCAGGCCAGCCTTCTTCTTGCCGAGCATGGTGATCTCGCTCTTCAACCGGGCTCCCTCGTCTTGCATGAACAGATACTGCGGTCCGCCCGGCGCCTCCCTGATCAAATTCTTCAGGCGTTCAACATCCGCAGTGATGGTCGTGATCTCTGCTGTGAGCTTCTCTAGTAGATCCTGTTCGTCAGCGTACTTCCGCTGAAGATTATCCAGCCGTACCCTGAGGGCATCCGTTTTCGCCTTCTCGTACTCATATCCAGATTCAGCGGCTAGCCAATCATATGCTATCGCATCCCGATCGGCTTTCAGTTGTGCTTCGTTCAAGCCTTGGATGACCAGCAGCCTCTCCAGCTGGTCATGCAGATCCCTCAAGTCATGCTCATATGCCAGAAAGCTCCGATAGCTTGTTGCTACATCAGCAACGTTCACATCCTCGGTTGGCAGAACGAAGTCACGGATGAAGACATCGAATGACTTGCTGTTGGTGAAGGACATTGCTTGTGGGAGCAAGGCCTTGAAGACATCGCGGTGAAAATTCAGGTGTTCCTCATTGGCCATGTCGCGCAGGTATTGCTCCTGCGTGTCGAACAAGCGGCCCGCATGAACGCTCTCGATATGGCGCTTGAAATCGGCTTGCTCACGAGGGAAGAGTTTGCCATTGGGCTCCTTGGCGGTGAGGAAGTCCGCCTTGGATAGTTGGCCCTTGCAATAGAAAGGGGCGATGCGAGGGTGGGACTCGGATGCGTTCCTGAACTCCACCCTCAATCCCCAGGTCTCCACACGCGGTTCCTCGGCCCGCTGGACCGGCCACTCGAATTCCAGGGCGATGTAGGTGATCGCACCCTTCGACCGTTGATATTGGGGCTGGCCGTTCTCCTCGCGCTTGGTATCCAGTAGGCAATAGCTCTTGAGGGTCCGATCGGATCGGCTGCCCGTTGCGGAACGATTGAAGTGGTTGTGGGCCACATCCGTTCCGACAAGAACGGTCATGACTAAGTCCATCAGCACTGACTTCCCAGAGCCGGTCCGGCCAGCGAACAACGTGTTCCCGTGTATCTGGAGAGTGCTGTTGCTGTATCCGTACCAATTGATGGCATGGATGCGAGTGAGCTTGATGGATCGGTTCATTGGTCGGATTCAAGAGGGTCCTCTGTCAGCGAAGCGTTCAACTCTTCGCTTCCGGCGCTTCGGTGCAAGTCGGCCAAATGCGTCCATTCGGCGATGCCCGTGAAGGGGATCACCTTACGCAGCGTTGGAAGTACCTCGACCCGTGACGTTTCAAAAGGATCAAGCCAGGTAACACGTACAAGATGGAAACGGCTGGCTTGCCGCAGGATGTCCTTCATCCGTGTTGGCGTCGGCTGGCTCTTCAGCTCAGGCAGCAATTTCTCCTTGAGCAATTGGTGCAGCTCTTCTATCGACACGACCACCTGCGTCGCGCTTTCGTTCCGGACTTTGGTGTCGTAGTCATACCACAGCGCGAGCAACACGAGGGTCGTGTCCATCGGAAGGCGAAGCCGCATGGCGGCTTCCCTTGGAAGAGCAAGAACCAGTCGGTTCTCATGATCCACCTCGATATCGAGCCCGTTCAATTCGGCAAGGTCGCGGAGGACATCCTTCTGCGCACGACACCACGCATAGAGTTCTTGTTTGGCTGGGTCCTGGCCTAGGATCGAGCCATGCACAAGCAACTCGCGCAATGCTTCACCTGCCCTGGCTCGCTCGGACGCGGTAAGTCGGAGAACCCCATCAATGGGCGCGTTTGTGTTCATCATCTCTTGATCACGTCAAAGCGTTGAAGTTGGCAGCTCAATACATGGTCGAAGGTTTCCGGCACATCGCCCTCGGGAACTTCGACCCTGTATCTGGCCTCGGAAGACTCTGCATGCAGCAGAACGGCCATTACATCGGCAAGGTCACTATCGTTCAGTATGCTGAACTCAGCACTGGAGATACGGCTGCCCTTGCTACCCGGTAGCGTGTTCACAAAGTGGTTCGCGCGCGACGCGCTCAGCGCGTCACGCAAGACTTGGCCTACCTCCGAACGCACACGCTCTTCCTGCGCCGCGGTAGGTTCTTCATCCACAGGGGTGTTCTCTTCAATGACCTGTAGCGCACGAGGCTGGTAGAGTGATTCCCTGCCAGCGATCAGCCGGGGGTCAATAACAAGGAACTCCGGAAAGGTCGAGGGGGCCGCAATGCTGGACATGCGCAGACCCTTATAGTGGACATTCACCCATTCGAAAAGCGCCTTGATCTGCTCCCGCCGCTTGCCCGTGACTTCTTGCAGATACCGGGACCGTGATAGCGAGCGTCGAGTGAATTCGGCTGTTCGCCGGTCGATCGTATCCGCAAGTGCCGGTACCAGATCAAGCATGCGCATGAGTTCATCCAGGTCACGGCGCACCGAAGCCATAGCGTGCGAGGGGTCCAAGCCCAAGGCCGCGATCACCTGCTGCTGCATGTGCTGGAGAAGGCCGTAGTTCTGCAGGATCTCATCCAGTCGCTTGCGCGCGAGGTCCAGTCGTGCAGGCAGGTGGGCCCGTATCAGTGCGGCGTAGCATCCCCTGGCAACCTGCTCCCCGTACTGGTCGAATACAACCTTGTAGACTTCCTCCAAGGTGCTCGCCGCGCCCTGTCTTTCGGTGAACCGCTTCAAGCTCTTTTCGATCCCACGCAGTTCGGCCAATCCCTGTCGAGCCAGATCCATGCATATCCGTAAGCGCTCCATGGGCTCTTCTTCGAAGTCGCGCTCATTGGCCAGCATGGAGCATACGCCTTGAAGCTTGTCCGTGAAGACGGCCGCATCCGGGCGAGCCATCCTCCGCAAGGCATCGAGCATGATCACGCCATGCCCCTCAACCCGGAACACCTTGTTCCAATTCGGTAGTTGATCTTCGATCAACCAACCGACATCTGGTCGAGCCAGATGATCCAGGAGCCGTCGAGCCTTTTCCCGAACAGGCAAATGCACAAGCTCATCTGTGCCCTCGCTCTGGTCAAGGGTCTCCGGAACGAAATCCGGATGTTCGGTTAGGACACGACTAACAATGGTGATTGCATCTTCACGGGAGATACCCTCATGTCGTTCTGATGCTTCCCTCTCTATCGAGTGCAACGCATCCACATAGATGCTCGCTGTGTAACCTGCTAGCACACGGAAGAACCCAGGTCGAACCTCGCTGAATAGCTCTGAGGATAGGTTCATGACTGACAGCGGCGTAGGGGGAGGCTCAGGTGTGCCCGAAGTTACCAAGCAGACATCGAGCCAACAGGATGCCGATGGCATCTGCTAACGAAAACCCCGGCCTTCATGCCGGGTCTTGTATTCCATCCCTCTCCGGCTTTCCCCGGGCTTGACTCGGGGGGAGAGGGGCCGGGGGTGAGGGCGTGTTTCTCCAACGTGCGCCCTCTCTTTCTGACCTGTAATGGTGATCGCTTCGCCCGCCGTCCGTTTTGCCAAGCCTGCACTGACCTCTGCGAACCAGCTTATGTCCTTTGCAGGACCTGCATCCCCGCTTGCACCGCCATGCGCTTCGGTTGCATGGCAGATGGCCCCTGTTCGTTCACCCAGCGCACCGCTTGTCAGGGGCGGTTACCCGCCCCGCTACGCTCTGCGCGCCTGTCCGGAAACTCCCACCGGCGCATGCGCCGGTGGGAGCCCCTCTTGTCAAGGTCATCGCATCGTTCGCACGATCCACAGCGGCGCTTGCATCAACCATCGCCGCGCATGTGCGCGGCCGTGCAGTGTACTTGCGCTGCGCTACGCGGCAGTTGCTTCCATCGGCGTGCGTGTTCCATCTCTCACATCCGCCATTGTGTCCGCACATGGCCGTTCCGCAACGCGTACAGCGCTTCGCGGTGATCCCGTGGAACTTCCCGCTGCTCATGGCCGCGTGGAAACTCGCGCCCGCCCTGGCCTGCGGCAACACCGTGGTGCTGAAACCCGCCGAGACCACACCGCTCACCGCGCTCAAGCTCGCCGAGCTCTTGCAGGAAGCCGAACTCCCCGATGGCGTCGTCAACATCGTCACCGGTGCGGGTGCCACGGGCGCGGCGGTCGTCAACCATCCCGATGTCAACAAGGTCGCCTTCACCGGCAGCACCAACGTGGGCAAGCTCATCCAGCGCGCTACGGCCGGCAGCGGCAAGAAGCTCACCCTCGAACTCGGCGGCAAAGCGGCCAACATCATCTTCGCCGACGCCGCCATCGACCAGGCCGTCGAAGGCATCATCAACGGCATCTATTTCAACCAGGGCCACGTGTGCTGCGCGGGCAGTCGCCTCTTCGTGGAAGAAGGCGTGTACGACGAAGTGATCCGCAAGCTCAAGCACCGCATGCGCTCGCTCGTCGTGGGCGATCCGCTCGACAAGAACACCGACATCGGTGCCATCAACAGCCGCGAGCAGCTCGGCACCATCAACAAATACCTCAAGATCGGCCAAGCCGACGGCGCGGAGATGTTCCAACCCGCGTGCGACCTGCCCGGCAAAGGCTTCTGGTGCCGCCCCACGCTCTTCCTCAACGTGGCGCAAAGCGCGCGCATCGCGCAGGAGGAGATCTTCGGTCCCGTGCTCGCCGTGCAGACCTTCCGCACCGTGGACGAGGTGATCCAGAAAGCCAACAACACGCCCTACGGCCTCAGCGCCGGCGTGTGGACGGACAAGGGCAGCAAGATCTTCAACCTCACCACCAAGCTCCGCGCGGGCGTCATCTGGGCCAACACCTTCAACAAGTTCGACCCCACCTCACCGTTCGGGGGGTACAAGGAAAGCGGGTATGGACGGGAGGGGGGCGTGCACGGGTTGAGCGCGTACTTGAATTTGAATTGATGCCGAACGCTGTCACACTGAGCGAAGTCGAAGTGTGGGCGTTCCGGCTCGAAGACTCGCCGTCGGGCCATTCGCTGCAAGTCCTCGCCGAAGCGGCTCCGAGCTTTTCGCTGCTGTCCCTAACGCGAAATGCAGGATCTTGTGGATGGCGGGAGTAAATGACTCTTGAACTTTACCGGAGAATGACCCCGCTCTCAACAAGGCTGATAATTGAACGAAATGGTTTTCGCGTTCTGAAGCGATCGGTCAAGTTCGGGCTGCTGAATGCTGTCATCGGCGTTCTTGTTGGGATGCACCTCGCAGTTACGGCGATTGGAAGTGGTTATTGGGTTTTCATTATTGCGGCACCTATTGCTGCCCTTCTAACCGCTGGTATTGCTTGGCGGTTCTTTCAAAGCGAAGCGGAACGCATTGAGGTTCCGTGTCTGTTCATCATTGGTTTGATTACTGGAAGTGTTTCTCACTACATCACCTTCGTTCTGCTTGGAGTTGCAATGAACGTTCTCTACTGGATTGGAGCTTATGGTGGTGATTCGTTGGGTAATCCACCACCGAACCTTTTGATGGTCTTGGCTGGTTCCTTCGCAACAACCTTGTACAGCCTTTTGTTCTACGGCTGGGTAACGGTTCCTGCTTCAATCCTAGCTGGATTCTTAGTGAAGTGGCTCGAGCCAAAGTCGCCTGCTGTGAAATAGTGTCGCTGTTCCGCCCATGGACTACCCAAGGGTCTTCCGCATGGCGTTCCGGCATTCACTGCGAACATCGCCTCCTCGAACTACCCCGCCTTCAAAGCCCCAACGACCTTGTAGGTATTGAAGATGATGCCGGATGGGAATGCCTTCGTGCTGTGAAAGCCCCCAACTTTGATTCGCACGAACCCAACCATGCCCAGTCTCATCGTCCGGTTTCGCCATCTCGATTGAACGTTAGCTCGAATGATCGCAAATGCGAGAGTAGCTTTGGCATGAGCACCTGGATCCGTGGCTAAGAAGGACTATCAGATATCGGTCGCGGCGCATGTTCTGCGCTACGCGCGCACGAGCCTCGGCTTGACCGTTGAGGAAGCGATGACGCAACTGGATATCGCGCAACACGAACTTGAAGACCTGGAGACAGGAACCCAGCAGCCGAAGATCTCACAGTTGCGGAGCATGGCCAAGGTCTACAAGAGGTCGTTGACCTTTCTCCTTCTCGCCGATGTTCCTCAAGAGAAACCGGTTCCGCGTGACCTTCGGACCGTTGACTCCAAGAAGCTCGGTCACTTCAAGCCCAAGACCATCCTCGCCGTGCGCAAAGCGCGTGCTCTGGCAGAGTCTCAGATTGACCTTCTTCGGGCCATGGACATGGCTGTGCCCAAGTTCAACATGCGAGGTTCGTTGAATGAGGATGCTGCGGAAAGAGGCAAGGCCATTCGGGAAGTATTAGAGCTACACCACCTACGGGCTGAGGGCATCACTGCCAAGCAGGCACTAGAACACACTATCGAGGCTGTGACCGGTCTAGGAGTACTAGTGTTCCAGTTGACCTTGACTCAGGATGGCCTGAGAGGATTCTCGATTCTCGATGAAGAGATTCCTGTCATTGTTATGAAGCGTGGCAGCGAAACTGTAACCGCGCGTCTCTTCACACTCTTCCATGAACTTGGGCATGTGATGCTTGGCGACGGCGGGATGTGCGACCTGCACGAGACGAACAGCCAGACTGTGGAGAAGTGGTGCAACACATTCGCTGCTGAAGCCTTGTTGCCTTCTTCAGAGGTCAGACAGCACGAGGTTGTTCGGAAGCACCTAGCTGACGCGTTGGGAATGGAGTGGAGCAAGCAAGAACTCGCTCTTATTGCGAAAGACTATCATGTCAGCTTAGAAGTGGTGTTAAGGAGACTGCTGACTGAAAGGCTGACCTCGAAAAAGTTCTATGAAGAGAACCACGAGAAGTGGAAGGATAAAGCGTTTGGCAGGGCCAAGAAGGGCCAGACTAGAGATACGGTGGCAAGCAAGATCCAAGAACGAGGAAGGCCATTCGTGCGGCTGATATTCTCTGCGATCGATCGAGAACGCATCGGTCCTCTTCAGGCATCGCAGCTGCTTGATGTGCCAATGGACCGGTTCGCTCACGCCAGACAGCTCGTAGCCTGATGAGTCTGTTCCGGGAACAAGAGCCGGTGTATGCTTTTGACAGCGATGCTCTGATCACACTGGAGAGGTACTACGGTGACATGGCCGTGTTCGATGCGCTTTGGAACGATTTGGTTTGGCTGGCCAAAGTGGATCGGTTGAAGGTCATAGACTTTGTCTTTCAGGAATTGGTCGACGACTACAAAGGCAACAGTTTGATCAAGAGCTGGCTGATCAAGCATCGCAAGCTGTGCTATTGGGAGACCGGAGAACAGGCAATGCTCCTCTCACAACGTGTGATTCGAGAGAACCTCAACTCTGGATTCCTGAAGCACCAGAAGGTTGTTGGGGAAAGGGACGAGGCTGATCCCTTCTTGATAGGCAATGCTGCGGTTGAGAAGTTCCTTATCGTCACCAAGGAGAAGTCGACCGTATCGAACAAGCTCCCACAGGTTGCTCACAAGTATGGCGCACACTCGATCGGCATCGCTGACTTTCTGAAGGAGCGTGGCTTCAAACTGCAACGAGGCTAGATCGGTAAGACAACACGGACCACCACGGACAACACCGGGGCGGTATTAACTCACGGTGTCGCGTCGTCGAACTATCCGGTCTTCAAAGCCCCGACGACCTTGTAGGTTTTGAAGATGATGCCGGATGGGAATGCTCGCGTGCTGATGAGCGCTTTGTTGCCGGAGCTTCGCGTCCTTCTATCTTGTCAATTGCCTGTTGACGTTCTTTTCGTCAGTAGGCAGGACCATGACGGACGATAGCACACCAGCCCTCTCGGGCAAGTCATTCGAGGATCTGAAATAGACCAACGCACACGGTGCGGAGTTCTGGAGCGCCCGTGATCTGCAGCCGCTGCTTGGCTATGATCAATGGCGACGGTTCGAGCAGGCCATCGGTCGCGCGCAGACCTCATGCAAGGAATCCGGGAACGATCCGGGGCATCATTTTGCCGGCGCCGGCAAAATGATAGAAGTGGGCAAGGGCGGCATCCGCGAAGTGGTCGACTTTCACCTTTCCCGCTTCGCGTGCTATCTCATTGCGCTCAACGGCGATCCGCGCAAGCCGGAGATCGCCTACGCCCAAAAGTATTTCGTCGTGCAAACGCGTCGGCAGGAAGTGTCGGACCGCTTGGCCGCCGACCGCGAACGCTTGGAACTGCGCAAACAGACGGCCGAGGAGTTCAAGGCGCTTTCCGGCGCAGCGCAACAAGCCGGTGTGCAGAGCAAGCTCTTCGGCGTGTTCCACGATGCGGGGTACAAAGGCTTGTATGGCGGTCTGGGTCGCGACCGCATCAAGAAGAAGAAGGGCATACCCGAAAAGGAGAACCTCCTGGACCGCATGAACGCAACGGAGCCGCCGCCAACCAGTTCCGCATGACGCAAACACGCGACAAGCTCGCCAAGGATGCCGTGCGTGATCAGCAACAAGCCATCCGCACCCACGAACAAGTGGGCAAGGAAGTGCGCGATGCCATCAAACGCATCGGCGGCACGCTGCCGGAGAACATCCAGCCCGACGAGCACATCAAGGAAGTCGAGAAGCGCGTCAAGTCCGCCAAGCCGAAACTGAAACTGGACAAGCGCGAAGCGGGTGGGTTGTTGGGCAAGGAAGGGGCGGAGGAGTGAGGCCCAATAGAAGGCTTCGGGCTTTCCTCCGAACGATCCGGTCTTCAAAGCCCCGACGACCATGACGAGCGGCTGAACGAAAGCACCCAACTTTGAAGGGTCATGAAACCAGGAGCCAACAACGAACGGGTCCGCCGGATGACGTTCGCTACCGTCTATCCGCTTTATGTGAACAAGGTGGAGAGGAAGGGCCGCACGAAGGAGGAGCTGCACACCATCATCCACTGGCTCACGGGCTACACGGAGAAGGGCCTCCAGAAGGTGCTCGATACCAAGGTGGACTTCGAGACTTTCTTCGCCAAAGCACCACGCATGCACGCGAACGTTACCATGATCACCGGCCTGATCCCGCTTCACGGGACAGGTCCTGCGGCTACCGCGTAGAGGACATCGAGGACCCGCTGATGCAACAGGACCTGTCCCGCCTTAGCGGGATCCGCTACCTGGACAAGCTGGTGGATGAACTGGCCAAGGGCAAGAAGATGGGGTCGATCTTGAGGAAGTAGGTCGGTGGCGAGATAAGATGTCGCTATCGCGGGATCTTCTTGAGCAATTCCTTCAGGCGCTTGTCGGTCAGCGTATCCTGTTCGCTCTTGTCGTAGATCGATAGCAGATAGACCTCCTTGCGCACGGCTACCACGCACGTGATCGCGCGCGCGCCTCCTGACTTGCCCTTGCCTTTCGAACGGATCGCCAGGCGGATCTTGTAGCACTCGTTACCGATCGGCTTGCCTTGATGCGGCTCCGCTTTCAGTGCATCTCGCAGGACAGCAAGCTCAACGGCCAACGAACGATAACGCTTCAACAACGGTCGGGCTTCGCGCTCGAAGTTGCCGTGCAGGACGATCCTATAGCCCATTCAGGAATTCGTCGAGGGTCTTCAACTTCTTCTTTCCTGCGATATGGTTGTCCATATCCTTGAACGCGCGGGTCAATCCTTTCACGAACTTCTTCTCGTTCGGTGTCATCGGCTTGATGGCCTTGGCGCGATTGGCAACGACCGTTCTGGTGGTGCCGCGAGCAGTGCGTTTCGCACGAGAAGGACCGCGCCTCACTTCCACACCCTCGATCTCGTTCAGGATATCCGTAACGAGCTTCTCCTTGCGCGGGTCGATGATGTTGACGAGCAGCAGTTTCATGGTCGTGTAAAGGTAGTGGCCTGATCACCGATCTTCATTGCACCACGTGTGCCCGGAACGCTCCGGTCAACTCGCAGCCTCTACTTCGGCTCCCACAATTCGATCTTGTTCCCTTCCGGATCGTAGACCCACGCGAATCGGCCGTAGTCCTCATCCATGCGTTTGGGATCGATGCGCACACCATCGACCTCGAGCTTCTTCAGCAGGCCATCCATGTCACTTACGCGCAAGTTCAACATGAACTGTTGCTTGTCGTTGCCGAAGTAATCGGTGTCGCGCTTGAAGGGCGAGAACACTGTTGGACCGGCATCCTGTTGCCAGATCCAGCCGTTCTCCTGGTCGTTGATGCCGAAGTGTTTGTTGTACCAGCTGGCGAGCGCCTTGTGGTCGTCCGAGCGGAAGAAGAATCCGCCGATACCGGTGATGTGTCTTGACATGGGTAGGTGATCGATCACGCCAAAGTAAGCGAACAAGGCAGCCCGTTCGCGGCGGATACCCATGACCACACCAAGAGGCATCCGCTATAAGTTCGTGGCATGAACCCCAAGGTCGATTGGTATTTCGCCAAACCCGCGAAGTGGCAGCAAGAGCAGGAGAAGCTCCGGGTGATCCTACTGGACTGTGGACTCCAAGAGGAGCTGAAGTGGGGCCACCCGTGCTACACTCTTCAGAAGAAGAACGTCGTGCTGATCCATGCCTTCAAGGACTACTGCGCACTGCTCTTCCACAAGGGCGCCTTGCTCAAGGACGATCACGGGATCCTGGTGCAACAAACCAAGAACGTGCAGGCCGCGCGCCAGATCCGGTTTACCGACTTGAAGGAGATCGTGAAGCTGGAGCGCATCGTGAAGGCGTACATCCATGAGGCCATCGAGGTGGAGAAGGCAGGGCTGAAGGTGAAGCTCAAACCAACGGCGGCCTTCGTCATGCCGGAAGAGTTCCGGATCAAGTTGGATTCGATGCCTGCGTTGAAGAAAGCCTTTCAGGCACTGACGCCCGGACGACAGCGCGGATTCCTGCTTCACTTTTCCTCAGCCAAGCAAGCCAGAACGCGTGAGGCGCGGGTGGAGAAATGCATGGAGCGGATCCGTGCAGGAAAGGGATTGGATGATGAGTGATCCAGTCCGCAAAAGATCCTCGTCAGCCGGGCCTTAGCTTTGGCTACGCACAGTCAGTACTAATGAGCAAGACGATCACGAAGACGAACACGGTCAAAGCCGACCTCAACGGGCACGGAACCAACGGCACATCCAAGAAGTCGGAGCGCGTTCCCGTGATGAAGACCTACAAGATCTTCATCGGCGGCAAGTTCCCACGCACAGAGAGTGGCCGCTACTACCAGCCGAAGGGCACCGACGGCAAGTCCTTGGCGAACGTCTGCCGCAGCAGTCGTAAGGATGTGCGCGAGAGCGTGATCGCCGCGCGCAAGGCCTTTGGCGATTGGGCGAACCGCAGCGCCTTCAACCGCGGCCAGATCCTCTACCGCATAGGCGAAATGCTCGAAGGCCGCAGCGCACAGTTCGTGCATGAACTGATGTTGCATGGCGCTTCGCAGAAGCAAGCCGAAGCTGAAGTGTCCGCCGCGATCGATCGCTGGATCCATTACGCCGGCTGGTGCGACAAGTACCAGGCGCTCTTCAGCAGCGTGAACCCCACCAACAGCTCGCACTTCAACTTCAGCGTGCTGGAACCCACCGGCGTGGTGGGCGTGATGGCTGGCGGAAGCAACGGCCTGCTCGAGTTGGTGAGCTTGATCGCTCCTGTGATCACGGGCGGCAACACAGCCGTGGTAGTGGCCAGCGAGAAGCATCCCTTACCCGCCGTCACCTTCGCCGAAGTGCTCGCCACCAGCGACCTGCCCGGCGGCGTGGTGAACCTGCTCACCGGCTTCCGCAGCGAATTGCTCAAGCCCCTCGTTTCGCACATGGACATCAACGCGATCGTCGTTGCGGATGTGACAAAGGAGGAGCGGATCATGCTCGACACCGAGGCCGCCACGAACATGAAGCGTGTGGTCTACCGAAAGGGTGTGGGTCCGAGCGGATCTCATGTCGGTTCGAGCGAAGCCGAGAACCCGTACATGATCCTCGACACCCAAGAGGTGAAGACCACCTGGCATCCGATCGAACGCGGGCAGGGCGGGGGCGGGGGGTACTGAACGCTACATTTGTTCATCCACGCGCCGCATGACCATCATCGTGAAACGATCCACCACGCGGAAACAGCTCGCAGTGCTGCTGAAGAGCAAGAAGCGAACACGGATGAGGAAGGGCGTTGACGTGAAGAGCTTCGCCGGTAAGCTGAAGTTGGAGGGCGATCCGCTGGCCATCCAGAAGAAGATGCGCGATGGATGGAAGTAGGTTGTTGGTCGATACCAACATCGTTCTCTACGCGCTGAAAGGTGATATGGCTTTGGCCTTGATGCTCGATGATCAGTAGCTATATATCTCGTTCATCACTCGCATCGAGTTGCTGAGTTATCCCAAGATCGATGCAGCGAGCGTCGACCTGATCGAGCGCTTCCTTGAACAGGTACCCGTGATCGAGAGTAGCCCGGTCATCAATGCGGATGCTATCGAACTCCGGCGCAAGAGCGGCCTTGAAGTGCCCGATGCGATCATCGCAGCGAGTGCCCGTTTCCTTGGCATTCGCCTGATGACTGCGGACAAGGACTTCAAGAAGCTGGATGGCGATCTGGACCTGTTGCTTTACACCCAATGACCATCGATCACCCAATGACCCTCGACACCCAAGAGGTGAAGACCACCTGGCACCCGCTATCGCTGATCGAACGCGGGCAGGGTGGAGGGTATTGAACTTCAGCCACTGATACATGCCTACGGCGACCATCAAGATATTTCTGGCTCACGGCGACCCGAAGCGGCTTCGCACGGCCGAGCTTTCTAACTGGACGAGCAAGGCTGTAGCTGGCCCAAGGAGCGAGTTCGATAGCGTCCTCGCTCGAGAGGAGTCGCAGAAGTCTGGCGTCTATTTCCTCACCGGTGTCGATCCAACGTCAGGCCGTAGCGCGGTATACGTGGGCGAAGCTGAATCCATTCGCGACCGTGTACGAGGCCATGTGGAAAAGGATTTTTGGAACCAGATCGTATTCTTCACGAGCAAGGACGAGAATCTGACAAAGGCGCACATCCGCTATCTGGAAGGTCGGTTGATCGAACAGGCCAAGCGAGCCGGACGATCAGAGGTGATGAATGGCCAGGGCAGTGGATCCAAGCTCCCCGAATCAGATCGAGAGGACATGGAGATCTACTTGGAGAAGATCCATCAACTGCTGCCCGTGTTGGGAGTTGAAGTGCTCGTGCCTACTATCGTTCAGTCCAATGTCGCATCCGAACAGGAAGTGTTCACGTGTGAGATCAAGGGATTGAAGGCCACGGCTAGGTTGACACCGAACGGGATGGTCGTGCTGAAGGGATCCCAGGCGGTATTGACCGAGCGACCTTCATCGCAGAAATATCCATGGCCTATCCAGATGCGTCAAAAGCTCAAGGATGAAGGAGCTTTGAGTGTAATGAAGGACTACTTGGAGTTCGCGAAGGATGTCGAGTTCACTAGTCCAAGTGCGGCAGCAACTGTTGTCCATGGCGGCCATGCGAACGGATTGATAGCGTGGAAGAATCAGAAAGGCAGTACGCTGAAGGAACTCGAAGCTGCCCCCTGACTTGATCGCACTCACGCGGATCGGTGATCCGTGTGCCAGATCACCACCCCCCAGCTCACGCGGATCTGCGATCCGTGCGCCTGCAATTCGCACTCCAGTAGGCGTTTCTCCATTCGCCTCTGGGCATAACGGGTCGCGTGCGGTCATCCGCGTACCGCTGATCTTCAAAAAGGCACCCGAAGATTCCATTTCCACACCCGGTCCGTTCATCGCAGCACCCCAAGCTTCAAGTTGGGCGCAGGATACCTTCATCATCACACCGCCATGTTCGGTTCCTGCATTCGACAACTCGAATGGGGCACCCGAAGCTTGTTCTCCTACACCCGAAGATCTTCATGGCACACCTTCCCATTGATCTTCTGCAACCTCGGATCGGATATCCACGTTCCAAGCCGCGATCACATCAACGCACGCACTGAATTCCAACGACCACCTGCCATGATCACCCTCGACATTCCTCGCATCGCCCGCCTCAAAGGCGTTCAGCAGCCATACTCGTTCCTTACCCGCAACGGGTTCTCGCATCACACCGCCAAGAAGCTCGTCGCGGGTACCATGAAGCGCCTTCACTTCGCGGACCTGGAGAAACTCTGCCGCATCTTTCGCTGTGAGCCGCATGACCTGTACGATTATCGGCCCGCCCAAGCCGTTGCCATTGCAGGCAAAGACCACCTCGCCTTCCTCACCAAGGATAAAGGCGTTGCTGATCTCCATGCATTGGCGCGCAGGCTCTCAGCCAAGGACATGGAAGCCTTCATTCGGGAGGCCAACGACCGCTTCAAGGCGGCTTGATCGCCCTCACGCGGATCTGTGATCCGTGTGCCAGATCACCACCCCCCGAACTTATCTCCCGCTCCTGCTCGCTCTGGGCTTGTCCCACACTAGACCTCTTTCCTAATTCATCCACTCCTTCTCGTCATCGCGAGCAAAGCGAAGCGAGGGAGAAGGATAAAGGATGAGGTGCAAAGGGGCGTGACTGAATTAGGAAAGAGGTCAACTAAGTGACCAACCTAAGCGTGTGATAAGGACCACCGGAGGACTTCAACTTCACGGGGCCGTACGGTCACACGTACCTTGTTCGCATGGCCGATCAGCAGGAACTCGACGCGCACTACACCACCATGGACAGGATCTTCCGCCTGAGCTTGGGCGAGAAGGGCGGGTACAGCGGTGCCCGATTCGATGGCGACTTCTCCTTGAGCTTGGAGCAGGCGCAGGAGCGCAAGCACGCGTTCATCATGGAGCACTGCCGCATCAAACCCGGCGATAAGGTCCTGGACATCGGATGCGGCTGGGGCGCGTTCATCGACTATCTGAACAAGCGTGGCGTACACACCACCGGCGTGGTGCTGGCCAAGGGCCAGGCCGATGCATGTCGTGCGAACGGCCTGAACGTACACCACATGGATAGCAAGGCCATCACCCCGGAAACCTTCGGCCTGTTCGATGCCGTCTGTGCAATGGGAAGTCCGGAGCACCTCTGTTCCGTGGAGGAATATCGCGCGGGGATGCAGGAAGAGATCTACCGCACGTACTTCAAGCAAGTGGCGGATCTCTTGCCGAAAGGAGGTCGCTTCTACTGCCAGACCATGGTGTTCGGCCCGAACATGGTGAAGTTCGAGGACATCAAGTTCGGCGAGACGAATGTGTGGAAGGACAGGAAGAGCTACTCCGGTGAAGAGTTGATGGACCTCGTCTGTGATGTGTTCCCTGGATCATGGCTGCCCTATGGCCAGGAAGGCATGGTGGAACCCGCGAAGGAGCGCTTCAAATTGATCCACTCCGACAGTGGCCGTTTGGACTACATCGAAACGATCCACCGATGGACCGCTGCCTTCAACAAGTTCGATCTTCAGAAGTACGGGCTCTACGCCACATTGCTTCCCAAGCTCTTCAATAGCAACTTCCGCAAGTGGGTACGGCGCTACCGGATCGCACCCAACCTACAGGTGTTCGAGCGCGAGATCTTCGAGCACTATCGCATGGTGTTCGAGAAGGCCTGAGCGGATCCAACCGCTGGCCGGTCCGAACCAGCGGAGAACTCCATGTAGGCGGAGTAACAGCCGGTCGGTTCTTCACGACAAAGCTCTCCGGTCCATCCTCGCTTGAGCATTCTTCAGCCATGGATCATGATCCCACGGTCGTCACCTTCACCACCGACTTCGTGCGGATCGGGGCGCTGCGCGGTCCACTGGCTCACATACTGCTGCGCCTATCGCGGACCCCGGACAGGACAGCGGCGTTTTGGAGATCAACGCATGATCACCGGCATCGCCCCTGGATCCCAAGCTGGGCATCCGGTGGATGTTAACGGGGGAACGAACCACATAGCAGTGGCAAAGCCGACGCTATCTTAGCTGGCATGAGCGACCAACCGGTACCCAAGAAGACCAGCGTTTTCCGGAAGATGATGCGTTGGGCGCTCTTGCTCGTGGTGGTCTTCGGGGCGGTGTTCTTCTATTTCCGGTACTTCTGGGTCTTCGGGGAAGGCGCCAAGGCGGGCGAGTTGAACTATGTGGTGTACAAGGGCATGATCTTCAAGACCTACGAAGGCAAGCTCATCCAGACCGGGTTGAAGGGGACGCAGGGTTCCATGCAGAGCAACGAGTTCATTTTCTCGGTGGAGGATCCGGAGATCGCGAAGACCATGATGGGGAACAGCGGCATGCACTTCAACCTGCATTACAAGGAGTACGTAAGGGCGCTACCTTGGCGTGGTATGAGCGTGTACGTCGTGGACAGCGTCATCAGCATGCACCCCACCTCCGTCGGCCCGAACATCATCAGCGGAAATTGATGCTGAGGATGTTCAGCGAGTGATCTCTTGACCATATGGATGAATTGAATGGAACGCTGATGACGCGGAAAGAACTGATGACCACAGATAGGATCATCATTTCAGATCCGCGCTGATCCACTCTTTCTGCGTCATCAGCGTTCCATTCCCCACGCAATCGCACACTATGAGCACAACCACCAAGACCAACCCCGCCGAGATCCTCAAGGACAACCTGGAGCACACGATCTTTTCGTGGAGCAAGCAGAGCGGCTTGAACCCGTTGAACATCGAGAAGGCCAAAGGCATCCACATCTACGAGCGTTCCGGCAAGCGCTTCATCGATTTCAGTTCGCAACTGATGAACGTGAACATCGGGCACGGGCATCCGAAAGTGGCGGAGGCGGTGGCGAAGCAGATGGCCGAGGTGAGCTACGTGCATCCGGGCATGATCACCGAGGCGCGCGGCAAATTGGGTAAGAAGCTGGCGGAGATCACACCCGGCTCGCTCAACCGCACCTTCTTCACCAACGGCGGTACCGAGGCGGTGGAGCACGCCATGAAACTGGCGCGCTTGTACACCGGTCGGCACAAGATCATCACGCTGTACCAGAGCTACCACGGTGCCACATACGGGGCGCTCAGCGCGGGCGGCGATCCGCGCGGCCTGCCGCACGACAGCCAGGGCGTGCCGAACATCATCCACGTGGAGAACCCGTACTTCTACCGCTGTCCGTGGAACAGCAGAACGCCGGAGGAATGCACGGAGAATGCATTGGCTCACTTGGAACGCGTGGTGAAGTATGAAGGCCCGCAGTACATCGCGGCCATCATGATGGAAGGGGAGAGCGGCAGCAGCGGCTGCATCAAATATCCACCGGGCTACTGGAAGGGAGTGAAGGCTATTGCCGACAAGTACGGCATCCTCACCATCTGCGATGAGGTGATGAGCGGCTTCGGTCGCACCGGCAAATGGTTCGGCATCGATCACCACGGTGTGGTGCCCGACATGATGTGCATGGCGAAGGGACTTACCAGCGGTTACATCCCGCTCGGCGGACTCATCGTGCGCGAGGAGATCATCAAGCACTTCGATGACAAGCCGCTACCGATCGGGCTCACGTACAGCGCGCACGCTGTGGCCTGTGCCGCCGCCAACGCGGTGATCGACATCTACGAGGAGGAGAAGCTGGTGGAGAACGCCGCGCGTATGGGCAAGTATGTGGAGGATCGTGTCACTGCGCTCGCGAAGACGCACCCGAGCATCGGCGACTTCCGCAACACCGGCCTGCTGGGTTGCATCGAACTGGTGAAGAACCGCGAGACCAAGGAGCCGATGGCGCCGTGGAACGCCAAGCCCGAGGAGATGGGCGTGATGAACAAGGTGGCCGCCAGGATCAACGAGTTGGGCATGTTCACCTTCGTGCGCTGGAACTGGATCTTCGTGGCGCCGCCGCTGTGCATCGATGAGGCGGGTGTGGATGAGGGGATGGAGATCATCAGTAAGGCGATCAGCATTGCGGACGAAGCCTGCATATGATGTCAAGGACATCGATCCGGAACGTGTGCGCATGACAGGATCCGCTCGGATGAGTTCGGGATCTTGATCCTTCCCTGATGATCGGATCTTCGATCGGCCGAGCGAATGCGTTGAGAATTCGGGTCCCTTCCTTCAAGACCGGAATGACGAAGCCCCTCCTGATCGTATCGGGAGGGGCTTCGTGGTCACGTGAGGTGCTTCACGCCATCTGGGCGCGGGCACTCTTCAGTTTGGTGGGCGGAGGCAACGGCGTCGCGTTGTACTTCGGGCCGAGGTATTGCTCGCTCTCGCCGAAGGCCAGGTTCATCACATAGAGGCCGTTGAGCGCGAGCACCAACACATAATCCCACATGCTCTTCTTGCCGAAGCACTGCACCACTTCGATCCAGACCTTGGGCAGGAAGTAGAGTTGGCCCCAGACCGGGACGAAGAACAGCCAGCCCTGCCATGCCGGACGCCCGACGATCTGCAAGAAGACCTTGATGTTCCAGATCGGCACGAAGGCCGCAAGACCGGGCAACCGGCACTTCTCATACAGCCTCCACTGCGCCATTAGCGCAGTGACCGCGATGAAGCCGATGGCATAGTAGAACGCGCTACCCATGCCCAGCGTGGTATAGAAGTACTTGTGAATACCCATGATGAAGTCCATGACGTGCAGGATTGGTGGGACGATAAGTGCCCGAAATGCAGGAGGTTCCATGCAAAGAGACGCGCGCTTTCCGGCCCAGTTGCCTGTGTCAGCGCGGAACTTTCCCCATTCTGTTGTGGGTTCGACCGGATGGGAATGCCGATCGGTCGAACCGGGAAAAGGCCCAGATGAGCCTGCGATCAGCCCTTCGGGGAGGCGTAGGTCTTCACATCCGCATCGGTGATCTCCTTACCGCTGAGGATCACCAGACGTTCGATCACGTTGCGCAGCTCACGCACGTTCCCGGTCCAAGGCAGCTTCTGCAATTCCTTCACCGCCTTGTCGGTGATCTTCTTCGGGGCAATGCCTTGCTCCGCGCAGACCAGTCCGATGAAATGGTCCGCGAGCAGGGGCACATCATCCAAGCGCTCGCTCAGGCTGGGCACGTGGATCGGGATCACGCTCAGGCGGTGGAAGAGATCCTCGCGGAAGCGCCCCTCGGCGATCTCCTTCTTCAGGTCCTTGTTCGTAGCGGCGATCACGCGCACGTTCACGCTCACGTCCTTGTCGCCGCCAACGGGAGTGATGCGCCCTTCCTGCAACGCGCGCAACACCTTCGCTTGCGCGGCCAATGCCATATCGCCGATCTCGTCGAGGAAGAGTGTGCCGCCATCGGCCAGTTCGAACTTGCCTTTGCGGTCCTTGATCGCACTGGTGAAGCTGCCCTTCATGTGTCCGAAGAGTTCGCTCTCGATCAGTTCCCCCGGGATCGCGGCGCAGTTCACTTCGATGTAGGGTCCGTTGGCGCGCTGGCTCTTCTGGTGGATCAAGCGTGCCACACCTTCCTTGCCCGCACCGTTGCCGCCGGTGATCAGCACGCGCGCATCGCTCGGCGCCACTTTCTCGATCATCTCGCGGATCGCTTCGAGCGATTTGCTCTCACCGATCATCTGAACCCCGTTGCCCCTGGCCTTGCCGACCTTCTGGCGCAGCACCTTGGTCTCTTGCACCAGATCGCCGCGGTCCAGCGCATTGCGCACGCTCACCAGGATCCGGTTGATGTCCGGCGGTTTTTGGATGAAGTCGAAGGCGCCCTTCTTCAAGGCGTCCACGGCGGTGTCGATGTTACCGTGGCCGCTGATCATCACCACCGGCAGATCCGGGTCGTGGGCCTGTAGCTTCTCCAGCACCTCGATGCCGTCCATCCTGGGCATCTTGATGTCGCACAGCACCAGATCGAACTTGGCCTTCTTCGCCGCCGCCACACCAGCAGCGCCGTCCTCGGCCTCCTCCACCTTGTGCTTCTCGTGCTCCAGGATGTCGCGCAGCGCCGCGCGGATGGCTTTCTCGTCGTCGATGATCAGGATGTTGGCCATGGGTAGGGGATGGGCAAAGATGCGGCGTGAGATCCGCCCGGATGATATGAACGACCAATTGCGGGTTCCGACCGCGTTCAGTGCTGTAACGGCCGTTTCTTGATCATTCCCCCACGCGTGTCCTTCACCGGGCTCATCACCACGAAGGCGTTCGGGTCGATCTTCTCCACTTCGGTGAGCAGCTTGCTGATCTCCAAGCGCGTGATCACGCAGTAGATGATCTCCGTCTCGATGCTGTGTGTGTCCTTGCCATAGCCGCGCCGACCGGTGTACACCGTGAGCCCGCGGCCCATGACGTGCGTGATCATCCGGCGCACTTCATCGTGGTGCGGGCTGATGATGGTGATGCCCGTGTACTCCTCGATGCCTTCCACTACGAAGTCCACCGTCTTGCTTGCCGCGAGGTAGGTGACCATGGCGTACATGGCGGTTTCCACACCGAGCAACCATGCCGCCACACCGAAGATGATCAGGTTGATCCCCATGATCACATCGCCGATGGTACTGCCGAGTTTGCGACTGGCGGCCAGTGCCACCACTTCCGTCCCGTCGATCACGCTGCCACCGCGCACCGAGAGGCCGATACCTGCGCCGAGAAAGAAGCCGCCGAAGATGGCCACCAGCAACTTATCATGGGTCATATCAGGGAATGGCACGCTGGCCGTGACCGCAGCCAAGCCGAGGATGGCGACCATGGTCTTGATCGCGAACTCCCGGCTGATCGACCGGTACGCGATGATGATGAACGGGGCATTGATCAACACGAGCAAGGCGGAGAGCGGCCAGCCCGTCAGGCTCGAAACGAGCAGTGCGATACCCGTTGCTCCGCCATCGATGAAGGCGTTGGGCATGAGGAAGCCTTTCAGCCCGAACGCAGCGCTGAACACGCCGACGGTCATGAACGCCACGTCCTTCACTCGCCGTCGCGCGCCAACCCGGAATGCGTGGAGCTTCTTCGCTCGCTTGTACTGCGATCCCTCCTTCCCGATCCCCGAAGGGATCGGCAGCTGTCGGATGAGGGTGTGGTGCTGCTTCAGCGGCATTCCGCCAAGGTACCGGTTCGGCCGTTGCGACTATGGGCGCATCGCGGCGCCCTCCTTCAGTGCATACCGGCTCCAAGCCAGTTCGCGGATGCCGCCCGCGATCAGGACGCGTTCGATGGCGATGAGCGCGTAGGGGATGGTCTCCACGCGATGCTCCGGCAGGCCGGGTACACGTGAGCGTTCAGTGCAGGTCAAGCGTAAAATGCGATCACGCAGCGCATCGAACTCGAGTGCGGAGAAGGCAAGCGTTCGCGTGTCTGCTGGAATGGTGATCCCTTGCTCTGTGGCGATGATGTGCGCGAGTGTATCAAAGCTGCCTGCGCTGCCGACGAGGACATGCGGCTCTTGTCGTTCAATCACGGCGTAGAGTCCTTCCAATTGACTGTCCAGGTATTGTGCGATGCGCGCTTCCTCATCCACCGTGATCGGATCGCTGATCGGGATCCGCTCGCGCAAACGCGTCACGCCGAGTTCGAAACTGCGCTTCCACATCAGCGCCCTGTCGGTGGCGAGGATGAACTCGATGCTGCCGCCACCGATGTCCATCACCAACGAAGGCTGCTTGCCGAAGGACACTGCTTGCCGCACGCCGGCAAGGATCAGCTCGGCTTCCTCATTGCCGGGGATCACCGTGATCGCGATGTCCAATTCACGCCGTACCTGTTCCACGAAATCCTTGCCGTTGCGCGCACTCCGCAACGCCGAGGTTCCGAAACCACGCACGCGCGTTGCTCCGTGTTCTTGCGCTGTGGCCTTGTGCGTGCGCAGTGCATCGAGCCCCCGCGCGAACGCATCCTCCGTGATCATTCGGTTCTCGATGCCGCCTTTCCCCAGGAAGACAGGAAGCTCCGCACTATGCACGACGTTCAAGCCTGCAGCACCGCACTCGAAGACCAATAAATTGAAAGTGTTGGTTCCGAGATCGATGATGGCCTCACGGATGAGGGGAATGCTCATGTGACCATGTATTCATGTGACCATGTGACCATGTACTCATGTGACCATGTGGCCATGAACTCGTGGGCCAGCGTATTGCCATGGCCACATGAACGCATGGTGCGTGGCATCCGCGCGGGCTCACATGGCCACATGCGCATTCACCCTTTGTAGAACAACCACTTCCCCAATTCCTTCCAGCTGATCTTCTTGCCGTACATGAGGATGCCCGTGCGGTAGATCCGTCCGGCCAACCACGTGGTGCCGATGAAGGTGATCACCAGCAGGCCCATGCTGAGCAGCAATTGCCAGAGCGGCGCGCTGCCCATCGCCACGCGCACCATCATCACGATCGGGCTGGTGAAGGGGATGAAGCTGCACCAGATCACCGCAGGACTTGCCGGGTTCATCACGGCGATCTGCGCCACGATGATGGCGATGATCATGGGCAAAGTGACGGGGAACATGAACTGTTGCGTGTCCGTCTCGCTATCCACCGCACTGCCGATGGCGGCAAGGAGTGAACTGTACAACAGGTACCCGCAGATGAAGTAGAAGAGGAAGGTGACCAGCACGAGCGGGATGTTCACCTGTTTGATGATGTCCGCGACCTTCTCCTGGTCGAACCCGGAGTCGGCGGCAGGCATCTGTTGCTTGATGAGCTGGTCGCGTACCTCGGTGGTCATCCCTTGTTGTGCGAGCTCGGATGGATCGTACCGGTCGGCGCCGAGTACGGACATGCCTACCACGGTGAGCGTGCCGGTGATCACGATCCACAGGATGAACTGCGTGAAGCCGACGAGGGCGATCCCGATGATCTTGCCCATCATCAACTGGAAGGGCTTCACACTGCTGATGAGCACTTCCACCACGCGGTTCTGCTTCTCCTCCATCACGCCGCGCATCACCTGCACGCCGTACATGAAGATGAAGATGAACATGAAGTAGCCGAAGAAGAAGCCGATCATCGCGCGCTCCTGCGCATACGATTGCGTGCCGACCTTCTCGATGTCGAAGGAGTCGATGTCCACCGGTTTGCGGATGCGCTCGAAGGCCTCCGGGTCGATCTGCTCCTTCTTCAAGCGCGCCAGCTCGATGGTCTTGTCCAGCTGGTTGCGGATGTGGCTCATCACGAATTCGCTCGGGACGGTCTTGTAGTACAGGTCGGCCTTCGGATCGTTCAACACATCCGGGAGCAGGTTGATGCGGATGGTATAGGGGCTGGCCTTGAAGACCGAGTCCGGCCACTGGTTGCCATCAATGAAGAAGCTCACCTTATCGGTGTCCTCCAAGCGGCGCCCGATCACGCCTTCGGTATCGATCACCAGCACTTGGTGTTTGGTGCTCTCCTGTGATCCGATCCACGCCATGGCCAGGATGCCACCGGCAATGAGGAGCGGCCCCAGGATCGTCATGATCAGGAAGCTGGGCTTGCGCACACGCGTGGTGAATTCGCGCCAGATGATGAGCCGGGTCTTGTTCATGGATCCTTCAGATGGTGGGGGCCGATGATCATCGGCCCGTACATGGGTTCTTCAGATGGTTCGTGCCGATGATCATCAGCTCTTACTCGGTCATTCCAACGACCATGTTCTCCGGCTGGTGTTCGCTCACCGCGCGGATGAAGATGTCGTGCATGCGGGGCACTTCCTCCTGTACACCGTGGATGGCCACGGTCGGCAGCAGCTGCCGCAATACATCGTTCACGGTGGAGCCCTTCGCGATGCGTACACGCGCCATGTGGTGGTCATCGCGGTCCTCGGCGCCGACCAGTTCACCGGTGAAGGAGAGGGCGTTGCCCAGCGCCACGCGATTGCCGTCGTATTCGATCCGGTACGTGTTCGTGGCGTATTGCTTGCGGATCTCCTTCACGTTGCCGTGGAGCATCAGCCGCGCCTTGTCGATGAGGCCGATGTTGTCGCACAACTCCTCCACGCTCGGCATGCTGTGGGTGCTCAGCATCACCGTGACGCCTTCGTTGCGCAGGCGGATGATCTCGTTGCGGATCAGGTCGGCGTTGATGGGATCGAAGCCGCTGAACGGTTCATCGAGGATGATCAGCTTCGGTTCATGCAGCACCGTGGTGATGAACTGGACCTTCTGCGCCATGCCCTTGCTCAGTTCCTCCACCTTCTTGTTCCACCAGCCATCGATCCCCCAGCGCTCGAACCAGGCTTTCAAGCGTTTGGTCGCGTCCGCCTTCGTGAGTCCTTTCAACCGCGCGAGGTAGAGCGCTTGCTCGCCCACCTTCATCTTCTTGTACAGTCCACGCTCCTCCGGCAGGTAGCCCATGCGCGCCACGTCGGCATCGCGCATCGGTTTGCCGTCCAGCAGCACGCGGCCCTCATCCGGACCGGTGATGCGGGTGATGATGCGGATCAACGTGGTCTTGCCCGCACCGTTCGGGCCCAACAGGCCGAAGACCTGCCCGGGGGGCACGTCCATGGTGATGCCATCCAGCGCGGTGAAATCACCGAACCGTTTGCTGACGCCTTCTACTTGGAGCATGAGGGGGAGTTCGTGGGCGAAGGTAGCCGCGCTCTTCGTGGTGCTTGTCCCGCTGGCGCGGATAGGGCGCCGCCTGTGTGATCGTGATCAAGGAAGGAAGCGATCCCGTTCCTCCGGTGTGGGGATCCGACACGCGTCCTGCTTCCCGAACCAACCGTAGCGGTGCCGCGAGATCCAGTTGTACACGGCATCGCGCAGGAAGCGGGGGACGACGAAGAACACGCGATACACCACGCGCCATCCGCCCAGGTCGATCAGGATCCGGAGCGCGGCTTCGGACCGGACAAGGACGACACCATCGCGCAGGTACACCACCGTGTTCAATGCATCGGCCATTCCATGCGGAAGAAGTTCGCGGGCCGTGGTGCCTTGCAGCGGCGCGAAGCGGAACCGTGCATGGTGGTCAAGCCGGAGCAGCCTATCCACGAAGCGGTTGCACAACCCGCACACCCCATCGAAGAAGATGAGGCGATGGGGGGGTGCAGCGCCGGCCATGGGGCGAAGCTAGACGGGCCTCCCGAAAAGCAGAACGGCGCCCACCTTGCCGGTGAGCGGGTGCGTGCGCGGTTCACAGCCCTTGCAGTGGAAGGGCGGTGTGTACAGGAACATGGGGTCGTAGAGCTCCAGCCATACGACTGTGCGGAGGTCGTACACGCTGGGCGGTTCGTCCACCGGCAGTTTCAGGGAGTAGAGATCGTAGGGCAGTGGTGAGAATCGCCCCGGTTGCAACCGCAGCTTACGGTACTCGCCGCGCTAGCGCTTATAGCGGCCCAGGAGTCACCGCTGCACGGGTAGCAGCGGTGCATGGATCGGTAAGTGAGTGTGCTTCAGTTCCAATAGACCTCTTTCCTAATTCATCCACTCCTTCTCCTTGGGAGAAGGATAAAGGATGAGGTGCAAAGGGGCGTGACTGAATTAGGAAAGAGGTCAAATTTCAAGGGTGCGGGAGGGCCATGGTGAACTTGCACTGCGGCCATGCGTGGCCATGCACGATCCGTCCATCGGCAGGGATGCTGTCGGCGCACCCATGGATGGTCCGATCGTCGGTAGAGAAGATGGGCTCATCCCTATGTATGATCGGATCGTCGATAAGGATGATCAGATCTTAACCATGTATGATCCGATCGTCGGTACGTATGATCGGCTCTTCACTAGGTATGATCCGATCGTCGATAAGGATGATCGGCTCTTCACTACGTATGATCGGCTCTTCACTAGGTATGATCGGCTCTTCACTACGTATGATCGGATCGTCGGTAAGGATGAACGGCTCTTCACTAGGTATGATCGGATCGTCGATACGAATGATCGGCTCTTCACTACGTATGATCGGATCGTCGATACGAATGATCGGCTCTTCACTACGTATGATCGGATCGTCGATAAGGATGATCGGCTCTTCACTAGGTATGATCGGATCGTCGATACGAATGATCGGCTCTTCACTAGGTATGATCGGATCGTCGATAAGGATGATCGGCTCTTCACTAGGTATGATCGGATCGTCGATACGAATGATCGGCTCTTCACTAGGTATGATCGGATCGTCCGCAGGGTTCATTGTCTTGTCGGAACCAATGTTCCTGTTCCATGCAGGCATGTCCCGTGCTTCACCGGGTGCATCAGAAGTCCCGGCCGGGGCTGCGGGTCCCGCGTTCGTGGAGAATCCTTGCGTGGCGCAGCGTCGGGGGCAGGTACCCGGCGCGGTGGCGGGGTGGCCGCGTAAGCGCAGCGGAAGACCACCACCTACGGACATGCAAAGCCCCGGCGATCCGCCGGGGTTCTTTGCGTTACATGAACGAAGAAGCCCCGCCCGACCAATGTCGAGCGGGGCTTCTTTCATTCTGTATTCCCTTACTTCTGGATCACCAGTCGCTGGGTGTACAGGGCATCACCTGCGGTGATGTTGACCATGTACAGGCCGGTGGCCAGTTCGCCGTTCAGTTCCAGCACGGTGTTGATGAAGCCATCCTGGACAGCGATCGTCCGCGCGGTCACGCGCTTGCCGAAGGTGTCATAGATGTCCACGCTCACCGTGTGTACACCCTCTTCAATGGCGTCGAGGCTCAAGAAGAGCTGATCGCCACGGTTCGGGTTCGGGTACATGTGCATGGCGGCACCATCGTCGGTCGCCATGTTCTGGTTGCCACCTTGCTGGAAGCATGCTTGGGTGTACACCTCGCAGACCTTGCCCCAAGGGGTCAGGTCTCCATAAGGATCAGTTCCACCGACGCACCAGTTGATACCGCCATCGAAGCTGGCACGCACTTCCACTTGGTAGGTCTTGCAAACTTGGAAGGTGTCGGTCGCGGTGGGCGGCGTGGCGAGAATGGCCGCGTTCTCCATGAAGGTGCTGTAGTTGGCGCTGTTGCGCACGAGCACGATGCCTTCAGCAGGGATCCGGAAGCGCCACTGGTACTTGGTGGCGGGGTCGTTCACGCAGTTGCCTGCCTGGTTCATGAAGATGCGCGTCACCGGCCAAGCCACCAATTTGTTGCCTTGGTTGTTGCCCTGGTTGCCCACAGGCAGCGTGATGTTCCTTCCGCAGGACCAGTTGGGGCTGCTCACATCGTCGTACAGGGAGGTCTTCTTGCACTGGCCCACCACGTTGTCGATCATCATGCGGCAGGCATTGCCCCATGCGCGCCATACGCCCGGACTGATGCGGGTACGCACGCGCACGTTGTACATGGTACCACTCACCAAGGATGGCAGATTGGCCATGCTCACCTGGTTGGATCCAGGACCGTTGGCAGGGTAGCGGATGCTCAGGCCACCGTTGGGTTCGTAGATCCAGAACTGGTACACGTTGCCGCTGGTGCCGTTGGGGGTATTGTCCGCCGTGAGCTTGTCCGAGCAGCCGTTCGTGTTCCGGCGCAGGTCGAGGCGGTCACAGCTGGCGCTGATCAGGCGGTCGTTGCCGGTGGGCACATTCACACCGGTGTTGCCCGTGATCGCGCTGGGGCATGCCACCGGATCCAGGTTGTTGCGGTTGTCGATCACGCGCTTGCCGGCCACACGCACGATGTAGCCACCGTTGGCGATGCCGTCGCAGTCCTCATCCTCGAAGACGAAGTAGAACTCGCCGTTGGGCAAGCAGGTGGTCTCGGTGTAGTTCGGGCTCATTGGTGGGTACTCGTACGCCGGGTAGCCGGGTGAACTCTGCACAATGGTATTGTTGCCCGCATCACGCAAGGTCCAACGCAATCCACCGCCGTCGGTGCCCATTTCGATGGTCACCGATTGGGTGCAGGCCGTACCCAGGCAACCGCAAGTGGGACTGGCGCCGTACATGTCGTTGAAGGAGAACGGGTCATTGTCATCGCACGCACCACCGGGTGTTCCGTTGGTCACCGTGGGGCAGATGTCACAGGCATCGCCATAGGCATCGGCATCGCTGTTGGTCTGTGCCGGGTTGGCAACCGCAGGGCAGTTGTCGCAGGCATCGCCCACGATATCCCCATCTTGATCGTCCTGCGTCGTGTTCGCGGTGTTCACGCAGTTGTCGCAGGCATCGCCCACGCCATCGAGATCCGTATCCGTTTGGGCGGCGTTCGATACGCTCACGCAGTTGTCGCAGGCATCGCCCACGCCATCGCTATCGCCATCGTCCTGGGTAGCGTTCGATACGCTCGCGCAGTTGTCGCAGGCATCGCCCACGCCATCGCTATCGCCATCGGTCTGTGACGCGTTCGATACGCTCGCGCAGTTGTCGCAGGCATCGCCCACGCCATCGCTATCGCCATCGGTCTGGGACGCGTTCGATACGCTCGCGCAGTTGTCGCAGGCATCGCCCACGCTGTCGCCATCGCCATCGGTCTGGGATACATTCGATACGCTCGCGCAGTTGTCGCAGGCATCGCCCACGCCATCGAGATCCGTATCCGTTTGGGCGGCGTTCGGTGTGCCCAGGCAATTGTCGCAGGCATCGCCCACGCCATCGCTATCGCCATCGGCCTGGCCGGGGTTGGCATTGCTCACGCAGTTGTCGCAGGCATCGCCCACGCCATCGAGGTCCGCATCCATCTGGGACGCGTTCGCAATGCTCACGCAGTTGTCGCAGGCATCGCCCACGCCATCGCCATCGGCATCGGTCACGGTCACGTTCACTTGGATGTTGCCCGTGGAGCCGCCGGAGTAGTAACTACCTGCTGAAATGTAGTAGTCGGCGCCCTGTACGGCCGTCCAGCTCACGCTGGAGAGGAGGCCGCCGCAGGTCCCACCATCGTCATTGCAGCCGACCTCCGTGAACGCGCCGCAGCTGCCGCTGAACACCGCCATCTCCGTATCGAAGCTCGATCCGCACGTGGTCGCTGTCATCGTGCCGCATACGCCGCTCACCTTCCACCATACGTTCATGTACGGGCCGTCGCATATGGTCGCCGTGTAATCATTCGTTGCAGCGGCGGTGCTGATGACCGCGCTCGTGTACGGATAGGTGCTTACGTTGATCGCGTTCGCGCAGGCATCGTTCGCCGGTGGTGTGGGCGGGGCCTGCAGGCAGATGGTGAAGGTGCCCGTATTCGCCGCAAAGGTCAGTACCCGGAAGATGTAGGGGGTGTTTATGGTCAGCCCCGGAATGGTCCCGGAAAGCGTGTTGGGCACACAGTACACCTCCGTGCCTCCGCACGCGGTAAGCACCTGACCTCCGAAGGCCGATTGGGTGCCCTGCACGATGTTGTACTGGATGCTCGTATTGGAACCGGAGTTGAACTGGTACCATACGTCCACCAAGCCTAAGGCCAAGCACGTGGGGTATGGCGTTGCACCACCGGTGGCGCCCACCGTGGTGCCAGCCGTGGCCCCACCCGGACAGTAACCATTGGCGCCCACGGTAAGAGTGATCGGGCTCACACCGCAGTTATTGTTCGGGGGCGGAGGTGGCGGCGAACCGCACTGCACGTAGCGGGTCCGGCAAACAGACTCAGCAGCACAAGCGGAACTGGTATGCGTAAAGAACCGGTAGGTGGTGCTGCTGGTAGGGGTGTAGCTCTGTGGGCTGAGCCCGTACACGTAGCCCACGGTACCGGTGTTGTTGCTGATGGTGATCCAATCCGCCGCATTGCTGCTGGTGAAGATGTAGCTCACGCCGGACGTGAGGTTCAGTGTGGTGTATTCGCCCGCAAAACCGCAGCCGGACACATCGTGCGGGACGCCATCACAGACGGGTGTTACGGCACCGGGCGGATATTCGCCGTTCGGTGCGCTGAAGCAGGGGGCAGGACCGCCGCCCGCGACCTTATAATAGCTCAACGTATGCGTGTTCGCTGCGGTACCCGTACAGGTGTGCGACGCGTACGAACTATACGGCGCCACGGTGCAGTAGTAGGTGCCCGCAGAAGGGCATACCCATGTGAAATCATTCGGCTGGTAGGAACTCGACCCGCCCGTGCAACTGCCGTCCTGGCCTGTCAGGATCGTGCATGCGGAGTTCAGGATCTTGATGTCGATATCGTAGTTGGCAGCACCGGCAGTGCCGGGTGTGCCCGGGCACAGGTCGAAGTGATAGGTGGCACCCGCTTCACCGGTGAAGGAAGCGACCCACTTGCCGCCGTTGCCGGCATTACCGCTGGCGCTGTAGCCGAACACCGTGGTGCCGATGACCCCGAGCGCAACATCCGCAGGTGTGCAGGACGTACAGAGCCTGCCTCCACCGCCGCCAGTGTAGTAATAGCTCACCTGGGTGGCACCCGTCAACGCCACGCACGAATAGTTCGTCACCAGGATCGAGCGTGTCGTACTCGCGGTCTCGAGGTAGCTGAACGTCGATTGTGGGCTACAACCATCGTCGTTGGACGCGAGCACCGTACCGCCGGTCCCCGTGGAGTAGAGTCGCAAGTAGGTATCACCCGTGCTAAGGCCGCAGGTGGCGAAGAAATAGGTGCGACCAGCCGTGGTGGCGAAGCTGAACGCCCTTATACCGGAGCTGTACGAGGTCGTGTTCTGGCTCACTAGGGTCGGGGTGATCGCGGTGTTCGAGGTCGCGGTCCCACAATACTGGGCATTCGCATGCGTGGTCCACAATGCACCGATCGCGCCAAGCGCGAGGATGCCTGCCAGCTTGCGCACCATGCGGAGCGGGCTGTTCCAAGAGTATCTAGAATTCATGATCATCGGGTTTTGGTTGGTAGGGTTTTCGTTTCCGGTTGCGCATCCGTAGCGCGGACGTTGGTAAGGCCTAGGGCCTGGAGTCGGATCGTGCGCATCGTGATCCGTGATCACAGCGCAGGAATAGCAAAGGATCGTTGCTCGTAAGAGCGTTCCGGGAGGGAGGGGTTTGGTAGGTAATGGGACGAAAGGGCGGACCAATGTATAAGGTCTTTTCGGTTCCACCCAAAAGAATGATGATCCCGGTCGGGCAAATGGTCCTTTTCATCGAAGAGGGTTATCAACAATGCATGGAACCGGTCCCGATCGCTGGGACCACCTCATACACGGGGCCGGTCGGTACGATGCACGCGGCCGCACGCTTTCAGAACCGCACAGCCACTCTACCCAGGACGTTCACCGGTGCTTGCGGGTACAGGCCCACGAGTTCCTGCCGCCGCCCATCGCTCACATAGCTGTACGCCCAGCCGTTGCTCTCGTAGAGTTCACTGAAGAGGTTGCGCACCGTGAGGTTGAGGTCCACACTGCGGGTTCCTCTTAAGCCGAAGAGCGTCACGTTCACGCGGGCGTCGTGTACCACGTAAGGATCCAGTTGGCGATCCGCGCTGGCGCTGTTGTCGAGGTATTGCGTGCCGACGTATTTCGTCACGAGCGTGAGGTCCACGCGCGCGCGCTTTTCCTTTTCGAGGAGGCGGACGCTCAACTCGCTTCCGGCGATCAGCGACGGGGAGAAGGAGAGGTCGCTCTCGGCATGTTCCACGGCGACCTGCCCGCCGTTGTCCCAGTCATCGAGGTATTCGGTGTAGTTGCGCACGGTGTTGCTGCTCAACGTGGCATTGCCGCGCCACGTGAGGCGCTTGGTGAGTTGTGCGGCGAAGGTCAGTTCCACTCCCGTGCGGTAGCTGCTCTTCACGTTCGTGCGCAGCGCGGCACCGACATCGTTCAATTCACCGGTGAGGACGAGCTGGTCCCGGTAGTCCATGTAGTAGAGGTTCACACCGCCACTGAAGCGCGCGCTGCGTCGCTCGTAGCCGAGTTCGTAGTCCACCAATTGCTCGCTGCGCGGACGGCTTTCCGGAGTGGTCTCCACCAGGTCCTCTCGGTCCGGTTCGCGGTTCGCGACGGCGACGGATGCGTAGGCCTTGTCGGTGGCATTCACCTTCCACAGCACGCCGGCCTTCGGGTTGAAGAAGGTGTACGCGACCGTTTGCGGGGTGGCCACGAAGTCGGTGTTGAACATGGAGAGACGATGCGCGACGTGTCGCATTTGCAGATCCCCGAACACATCGAGTCGTGGGTTGATCGCGTAGTTCAGTTTCGCGAACGCGTTGCCGTCGGTCTTGCGCGCATCATCCTGGTAGTAGCGGTCTCCGATGTTCGTTGCTCCGGCGTACCGCGCCCAGATCACCTCACCGAAATGCGCGCCCTCATAGTGCGCATAACTGCCGCCGAGCACCAAGCGATGCGCACCGAAGGTGATCTCCGCACTCGCGTTGGCACCGGTGAGGGTATTGTCCAACCACCGGCGGCGGATGAAGTCGCTGGTGGTGATCGTATCGCCGTTGATCACTGCGGGTGCGATGCCGTAGGTGGCCAGATCGTCGTCGGCGCGGTACTGCTCGAAGTAACCCGCACCGAGCACGCGGAAGAGCGTGAGGTTCACCTTGGTGTTCGCGCCGAGTTGCTGGTCGAAGAGCAGTTGGTAGTGCGTCTGGTCGTAATGGTCCACCTCGTTCGCGTAGGTGTATCCGTTGTAGGTCCGGTTGGTGTCGATCACGTCACGCGGCACACCGCCCCACGCTTGGTAGGTCAGCTCCTTTCCCCGGAAGGTGATGATGCGCAGCGATCGCTTCGCACCGATCCACGCGCCTTGCAGGAAATAGCTCTTCAGGTCGGCGGATGCACGGTCGACGTAACCATCACTGGTGATGGAGGAGAGGCGCACATCGAGGCTGAAGTGATCGTTCACCAGGCCCGTGCCCGCACTCACCGAATAGCGTTGTGTGTTGAAGGACCCGCCGCTCACACCGACCAAGGCCCACGGTTCGCGCTTCACCGCAGTGGTGCGCACATTCACGCTCGCGCCGAACGCCGCTGGACCGTTCGTACTGGTGCCTACACCGCGTTGGATCTCGATGTCCTCCGCACTCGTGACGAGGTCCGGCATATTCACCAAAAAAGCGCCTTGGCTCTCCGGGTCGTTGAAGGGCACCCCGTTCACGGTGATGTTGGTGCGCGTGCCATCGGTGCCACGGATGCGCAAGTACGTGTACCCGATGCCCGTGCCTCCGTCGCTGGTGCTCACCACGCTGGGTTGTTGATCCAACACGTAGGGTAGATCCACACCGGTGTTGATGCGGTCGATCGTGGCGCGCGTCACGGTGCTCTTCGCGAAGGGCGCGCGATCACCCGCACGCAAGGCGGTGACCTCCACGCCGGTGATCAGGTGGACGTTCGGTCGCATGCGGAAGAGGTGTTGCGTGCCATGCGCCACCATGATGGTGGTATCGAGTGTGATGTACCCGACGTAGGTCACGCGGATCTTGCGCAGTCCATCGCTCACACCCACCACAGTGAATTGTCCGTTCGCGTCCGTGGCGTCGCCGAGGTTGTTCGCGCCATCGAGCACGACGTTGGCGCCCATGAGCGGCGCGTTGTGTTCATCCAGCACCGTTCCGGTGATCATGGATTGTGCGAACGCGTTGACGCATGCGATCAACGCGAAACAGCCAAGCAAATACTTCGTCATCGTCCTCCGTGTTGGTGGTGCTTGCACGGAGGTGCTGCCCGGGGCGGGCTTCCCTTCGCAGCATTACCTGCGCAGGTTCAACGGGTATGATCTCAGCTTCCGCCAGATGGTGGAGCACCCCGATGCAAGACGGGGCGAAGGTATGCGCACGGATCGACCAACACCGGAGCCGATCCGGGGCGAACGCATCCTTTTCGCAGATGCCTTCGGGCCTTCAGCCCTCGAATGCCACGCATGCGATCCCGGCCAATGGCGTGGCCATTGGCCGGGATGAGACCGGGCCGTTGGCCCTCGATGCGTTAAGAGAAAGAGGGTATTGGCGTGACCCACCCGTTCGGGGAAGGGCTGAAGGCCCGACTTGATGCCTGCCCCGTGGCGAAGCCATGGGGCAGAATACACCCTGCGAGGTGAAGGGCTGAAGGCCCGACCAGATAACCATGGCCTGGAATTTTGATGCGTTTGCCCTAGGAGCCGATCCGGGGCGAACGCATCCTTTTCGCAGATGCCTTCGGGCCTTCAGCCCTCGAATGCCACGCATGCGATCCCGGCCAATGGCGTGGCCATTGGCCGGGATGAGACCGGGCCGTTGGCCCTCGATGCGTTAAGAGAAAGAGGGTATTGGCGTGACCCACCCGTTCGGGGAAGGGCTGAAGGCCCGACTTGATGCCTGCCCCGTGGCGAAGCCATGGGGCAGAATACACCCTGCGAGGTGAAGGGCTGAAGGCCCGACCTCATTGCCCTCTTCAAGAAGAATTTTGATGCGTTGGCCCGGAGAGCCGATCGATCGCGTCCTTCGCTGTTCTCGTTCGTTGCTCGCGACCACCTTGGACGACTAGGAAGGGTTTGCCGAGTCGCTCCAGCATCGCCACGTACACCTCGAACAAGCGATCGCGATCCTGAGGATTCTCGCGCAGCGGATCGGCTTCCCACGGGATGTCCGGTTTGCACAACAACCAGAGATCGTAGTGTCGTTGCTCGCTCTGTGCCACGATCCATGGATCGCAGCGCCCGAACTTCTCCACGCTCCAGATGCGGATGGTGATCAGGTCGGTGTCGCATACCAGGATCCCGTTCTCCATGCCTTGCACCATGCGGTCCTCATCGGTCGCTTGTTGCTGCGCGATGTGCAACAGATCGGCTTCCATGTACGGCCGACCCAACTCCGTGAGGAATTCACGCGCGACCTCCGGAACCATCCATGCGCGGAGCTCCCCCATGAGCGCTTCGCACAAGGTGGTCTTCCCACTGCTCTCGGGTCCTACGATGGCGATCTTGCGCATTGGTGGGAAAAGTAACTTTCCGTCACGGTGCGGGCAGCGAAGTGAGTTGGATCGACCGTCATACCTGTGAACGAAAACTCCCGGCCATGAGAAACGCACTACTCCTCGCATCGATCATCGGATCATCCTCCGTGTCCTTCGCCGTGCTGCCTCCTACCGTGGAAGCGCCGCGAACGGCGCATATGGTGGAAGTGAATGCGCAATGGACCGCGCAAGGGTTCGCACGGACCACTGGTGAGGCCAGGATCGCCTTCGCTTCGGAGGCGGAACGGATCGCGATGCACCTGCACTTGGTGCGCGAACACCTGATGGCGCGGCAGCCCGAGGGTTCTTCCACCGGACAACTGCAACAACGCGCGGACCTGTTGAACCGCCTCGACGTGTATGCCGATGCCATGACCTATCCGCAGAACCGTGTGCTGCCGGTCCGCAATCCGGTCTTCATCGATGCGAACGGTACCGCCTGTGCCGTGGGTTGGTTGATGATCCAGAGCGGACGACGTGACCTGGCGGAACGCATCGCTCATGACATGAACCTCGCGTATGTGTTGGACATGCCGGGCACAGCGCTTTGGCCGGAGATCGCGGCGTGGGCCGCGGACCACGGTTTTACCGCCGCCGAACTCGCGTGGATCCAACCGGGCTACCCGCCGAACCTGCCGTGGACCCCGCTCGGGGGTGGAACGAACGGCACGGTGACCGTGATCAGGGAACTCGCCAATGGTGATCTGTTGGTCGCCGGGGAATTCACGAACGCGGGTGGCATCGCAGCGAGCCATGTGGCGGTCTGGAACGGGATCACCTACGCACCTCTGGGCGCAGGTGTGCAGGGTGAAGTGAATGCGGCCGTGGAATTCAACGGCGACCTCTACCTCGGTGGTGCGATGTTGAGCGGCCCGGCCGACCTGGCGAAGTGGGATGGAACTAGTTGGAGTTTCAGTTCGGTGTTCGATGGAAAATATCCGTGGATCAGTGCGCTGCACGTACACAACGGAAGCTTGTATGCGGCGGGTGCGGTTTCCGGTTTCGCGGGCCTGAACCATTTCGTACAGCGGATGGATGGAACGGCGTGGACGCCGGTCGGTAACGAGTTCAACAACACCGTCCTCGCGCTTGCTTCGCACGGTGGCGCCTTGATCGCAGCCGGTGATTTCACGGGCATCATCACCACGCCTGTTCCGCCGCAGATCCTCCACATCGCGGAATTGAATGGGAACCAATGGAGCCAGCTCGGGGATGGCTTGGATGCACCCGTGCGTACGCTGTTGGATGTGAACGGAACACTGTACGCGGGTGGCGATCTGTACGCGAACATCGCCGTCACATTCGGTCTGGCGCGCATCGCGCAAGGGTCGTCGAGCTGGGAGCTGTTGATCCCGGACCATGAGAGCTACATGTTCGCTGGCTTGGGTCCGACCTGGATCGGTTCGCTTACTTCATACAATGAGGAGATCTACTTCGGTGGTGAATTCTCCGTGTACGTGGGCATGGATAGCGGAACGAACATCGCACGGTGGGGAGGTACTGCTGATGATGTAGCACCGCTCGCCTGGTTGGAGGCGCCCGTGCGTGCGGTCGAGATGACCGGCGTACAACTGGTGATGGGTGGGGAGTTCGAAGCGGGCTTCCCGCACATCGCGATCCTGGATCTCACGAGTTCGACCGCTGATCGGAATGCGGTCATCGGCACCCTGCAGCTCGCACCGAACCCGGTGACGGATGAGGTGCGCGTGCTGCTTCCGCAGAACATCACGGCGTCCACACCGATCCTCTTCGATGCCGCTGGACGACGTGTGGCGATCGCCTTTGAACGTAAGGACGCGGGCTACCGTGCGCTGGTGGGCGCGCTGCCCGCAGGTCCGTATGTGTTGCAGGTGATCACACCGGATGGCGTGATGACCGCTCGCTTCGTGAAGCAGTAGCGTGCATTCGGTGAAGTGTCCAGCGCCGGAGAGTGATCACCGGCGCTGAACTTTTCCGGACCAGGCGTGTTCCTTTGCGAAGAAGCATGGAACGCTACTACTACCTCGGGCTCGATCTGTTCAGCATCGCGTTCCCACTGGCGGCCAGCTTCGAGCCGCGCATCGCGTACTGGAGGAAGTGGCGCGGCCTGTTCACGGGCATGGCGGTGATGATGGTCGTGTTCATCGCGTGGGATGTGGTCTTCGCCGCGAATGGCGTGTGGGGCTTCAGTTCGCGGTACACGCTCGGGGTGGACATTTTCGGATTACCGCTGGAGGAATGGTTGTTCTTCCTCGCCATCCCGTATTCGTGCGTGTACCTCTATGAAGTGATGCGCTACGCGGTGCGGCGGGATGTGCTCGCGCGCGTCGCACGTCCACTGAGCATCGTGCTGATCGTTCTGCTCGCGCTGGTCGGGCTGCTGTACTTCGATCGCGTGTACACCGCCGTCACATTTCTCTGCACCGCAGCGTTGCTCGCCGTCCATGTCTTCGCGTTGAAGAGCAATTACCTCGGTCGCTTCTACATCGGCTATGCGGTGAGCCTCGTGCCGTTCTTCATCATCAACGGCATCCTCACCGGTTGGCTCTTGCCGGAACCGATCGTGTGGTACAACGATGCCGAGAACCTCGGGCTGCGCATGAACACGATCCCCGTGGAGGACAGCGTGTACCTGTTGTTCTTCCTCTTGCTGACGATCACGTTCTATGAACGGAGGGGAAGAAAGGGGCAGGAGCAGGGGCAGGCGCAAGCGTGATCATTGCCCCTGCCCCTGCCCCTGCCCCTGCCCCTTGAGCTTCGCGCGCCAACGGATGAACCCCGCAACGGCCAGCGCGATGTAGATCCCGTTCAGGAGCGCGTATCCCTCGTAGCCGAGCCAGTAGTTGTAGAGTACCGCGACGAGATCGCCGAGTGTCCAGTAGAACCAGTTCTCCAATGCCTTCCTGCTCATCATCCACGTGGCCACCATGGCCGATGCGGTGATGAAGGATTCCATGCCGTGGTACTTGCCGGGCACCTCGAAGTGCTGCATCAGGAAGAAGAGTACCACCGTGGAAACCAGCGCGATGGAAACGAGCAGGACATGCATGCGGAAACCGAACGTGATGATGCGTTGATCCTCCGAAGCGCGGCCCCAACTCCACCAGCCGTAGGCGCCCATGCCCGCGTAGAAGGCGTTGAGCGCGGCCATCAGCCAGGCGTCCTGCGCAACGTAGAGCAGCACGCCGAACACCGCCGCGACGAAACCGAGCAGCCAACCAACGCGCCGCTCGATGGCGATGAGGATGGTGAAGCCGATGTTCAGCGCGACGGCGCTCCACTCCAGCAGGAAGGCGAGGTCAGGGGAGAGGTTCACGCTGGGAAGGCAAAAGGTTCACGTACCACGCTGCGAAGGAAGGGAAGACGCGGTCGTGTCGGTACTTGGAACGGTCACGTCCCACCGACGCACGGGTTCATCACGCTACGTCCCTCGATCCTCCTCGGAGATCCATCCAAGGCAGTTCCAACATTTCACCGATCGCGCAGGTCCATAGGCCACTGCGGCTGCTGTGCGTTCTTCCCCTTGGCATGATCTTCGAGTTGCCCGCGCACCGGCTACTTTCGCCGCCTCCATCCGCCCCATGACCAGCAAGCTCCACCTTCTCCTCGTCGCTTCACTGATCCCGCTGCTGTCGTGCGGACAATCGAAACAGGAGTTCGTCCCCGCGTTGGTGGGCTTCTACAATTTGGAGAATATGTATGATACGCTTGACGCGCCGAACACGGACGATGCCGAGTTCCTGCCCGGAAGCGCGAAGCAGTGGGGAAGCAAGCGCTACTTCCGCAAACTGGACAAGAACGCGAGCGTCATCGCTGCCATGGGAAAGGATCTGC
The DNA here is from genome assembly GCA_016721005.1 of Flavobacteriales bacterium. Lineage (GTDB taxonomy): Bacteria > Bacteroidota > Bacteroidia > Flavobacteriales_F > PHOS-HE28 > PHOS-HE28. The sequence goes on along the minus strand of JADKJM010000016.1, from coordinate 137,983 downwards.
ATCCGCAGGGTCTGGCGATCCTCGGCTTGGCGGAGATCGAGAACCGCGCGGTGGTGGAGGACCTCGTCGCACGCGAACCATTGAAAGCGCGCGGTTACAAGGTGGTGCAGGTGGAAGGCATCGATCGGCGCGGCATCGACGTGGCACTGGTGTACAACCCGGAGCTCTTCAAGGTCTACGCGCACCGGAGCTACCGGCTGCACATGGCCGATACCGCCTTCCGCACGCGCGACCAGTTGCTCGTGAGTGGTGTGCTCGATGGTGACACCACGCACGTGATCGTCACCCACTGGCCTTCGCGCCGGGGTGGGGAGAAACGCAGCGAACCGAACCGGAAGGCCGCGGCGGAGCTCGGTCGTCACATCATCGACTCCTTGCTCGCCATCAATGCGAACGCGCACATCATTTACATGGGCGACCTGAACGACGACCCGGTGAACGTGAGCGTGGGCCGTTTCCTGCGCGCCACGGGCGATAAGACCAAGGCGATCGACGGGACCTTCTTCAACCCCATGTACGATCCGTACCAGAAGGGGATCGGTACGCTGGCGTGGCGTGACTCCTGGAACCTCTTCGACCAGATCACGATCTCACCCGGATTGCTCACGGGCACCGGGGGCAAGTACCATTACTATGGCGTCCGGATCTTCAATGAACCTTACTTGCGTCAACAGGAAGGCAACTTCATCGGCTATCCCTTACGCACCTTCGTGGGCGATGTGTACCAGGACGGCTACAGCGACCACTTCCCGGTCTTCCTGATCCTGGTGAAGAAGGCGAAGTAGAATTGGTAGCGTCAATTCGGTCTCAGAACCACGCGCTGTTATCGGAGCGGGTGTCCAGCAAGGTGATGATCAGGATCCTATCATCTTCAATGCGGTAAACGACCTTCACATTCTTGTGTATCACTCCCATGCGCAAGGAGGGGTGCATGGGTGAGGTCGGTGAACCTTTCGGGAACTGTGCGATCAGATCCTCGAAGTCGAACACCAACGTGAGGGATCGATCCGCAATACGATCCGACCATTGCGTGCGAACGAATTGATGGATCCGCTGCAATTGATCCCTCGCCTCCGGCGTCCACTCAACCTTTAGGAGCGCGACCATACTGCTTCCGGATCTCTTCGGAACTGATGGTCCTCCCCGCAGAAGCATCCGCCGATCCACGATCAATGGATGCCTTCTGCTCCGCGGACAACGTGGCATACCAATCCTCCGCCTCACTGGCCTTCTTCCAGTTGAAAAGGGAAGCGATCACACTTGGTTCCTTCAACTTGGTCAGCCACTCGATCAATTCGAGTTTCATGGCATCGGTGCTCATGTGGATCGCTTTGGTTGTTCAAATGTACCGTGCGGCCTAAAGAGGTGAGGCCATCCCGAAGCAGAACGCCCCGCCTTGGTCCAACCAAAGCGGGGCGTTCGAGTTCGATCCTGTTGTGCTAGTGTTATAACCATGTAATAGATAAACTAATAGTGCTATATTCGCGGCATGGCACGAACTGCAAAACCGATCCCTGTAAGCGAAGAGCAACGCATGGAACTTGAGGCGATGGTCCGCTCCCACAAGTTGGAGCGTCGATACGGTCTGCGTGCGCAGGTGATCGTGTTGAGCCATGATGGTCACAGTCTGGATGGGATCATCAAGCGCACCGGGATGACCCGCCCTACGGTGAACAAGTGGCGCAACCGGTTCAGAAAACTGGGCGTAGCCGGGTTGAAGGACGCCCCTCGTCCGGGCAAGTAGGAACGATCACTGCTCAGCAGAAGGCACGCGTGGTCAGAAAGCGTGCGAGAAGCCTACGGGCGGCTATACCAATTGGTCTCAGGAGCGCATCGCATCAGAAGTGGGCATCAGTCAGAGCGCCGTTCATCTGATCCTCAAGCTACGCTGATCTGAAACCGCACAAGACCGAGTACTGGTGCGGGAAAAGTCCTGACCCTGAATTCGAGCCCAAGATGCTCACCATCATCGGTCTGTATATGGACCCGCCAGCGAACGCCATGTGTGAGCGTGGACGAGAAAACCCAGATACAGGCACTGGACCGCACACAGCCGATACTCCCACTTCGGGCGGGCACGCCCAAGCGCATGACGGCAACCTACAAGCGCAATGGTACCGTGGCCCTCATGGCCGCCCTTGCCGTGCATACCGGAATGATAACCGCAACACCGGTCAAAGCCAACAACGCAACCACCTTCCTGACCTTCCTCAAGAAGCTCGACCGCACCTTCCGCAACAACCATCTGCACATCATCACGGACAATCTGGCCGTGCATAAATCAAGGAGGTGAAGGCCTGTGAAACCCAAACGGAAGATCACCATGCACTTCACGCCCACCTACTCATCTTGGCTCAATCAGATCGAGATCTGGTTCAACATGCTGGCCAAGGACGTCTTGAAGAACGGCGTCTGGAAGTCCACCAAACAACTCGTCGACCAGATCATGGAGTACATCAGAACCTACAACGAGCAACGGGCGGCACCCTTCAAATGGACCTATGCTGGAAAAATCCGCGTCGTTTAGTTAATGAACTAATGGGTTATGACACTAGTGCTGCACCAACACGCGCGCTTGGCGGATCGTGTCGGAAGAGCGAATGGTAAGCGTGTAAGCACCGTTCACCAGTTCCTGCACATTCAGCACATTGCTCGTCAACGAGCCCGCCATCACCGTGCGGCCTGTCGCATCGATCATGGTGTATTCCACACGTTGGCCGTTGTTCCCGAGATCCATGCGGATCACGTCGCTGGCTGGGTTCGGATAGAAGCCGAGGCGCTGCACGGAGAGATCATTCACGCTTGAACCCACCGCAATGTCGGCAAGGAAGCGCGGCTCGATCTTGCGCTCAGCGAATGTGTACGTGAGGCAGCCGGTCACCGAGTAGAAGTTGCCGACGGTCGGGGTGTAGAGGTACATCAGGTCATCCACAATGAGCGATCCTGCCGTGGTGCTCACACCGGTCCACTGGTTGTTGACATCCAGGGGTGCCACGCATCCGATGTTCTCCACGGTGGCAAGTACGCCTTCCCACTGCTCCTCCTGGGCCGCGTTCGGGGTGAGCACCTCCGGAGCGGGAACAGGGAACTGCCCAACGATCACGAGGTTGGAAACACCACCCAGTTCGGTAAGGCCATTGTATTCCGATGCGGACGCTTGTAGGGTCAAGCTGTCACCGATGGCGACCACCGAAACCGCATCGAACACGGAGATCCCCGTCCAAGGGCCGGTGCCGCTCTGGATGAAATACGAGTTCGTGCCGATCGTATCCACACCGGTCACGATCCCGCCCGTGAGCACGATCTGTCCGGCGTAGGGTGAATTGCCACTTACATCGGTCGTGTATTGGATGTCATAGATGGAAACGGCCACGGGAGCACCACCCCCGGTGATATTCACATCATCCACTACCAGGAATTCCGGACCTACAGTGGACTGGATGGAGAGGATGACTTCCGCAGCAGCCGATGTATTGGCCGCGACAAGTTGCTGGGTCACTTCGGTCCACGTATTACCGGTCGAGTTGTAGTAGGCATTGTAAGCGGAATAGCCGGAGCTGGCAGCACGGCCATCGTACAGGCCCGTGCGGATATTGCCTTGGCCACGCACCCAGAACGACACCGTGTAGATAACGCCATCGGTCACGCTTGTCGGTTGGGTGGTGAAGCGTTTGTGGCCCGTGCCGGAGTTCTGCAGACGCGCGGCGTACATACCGCCATGCACGTCCGTGCTCACCTGCATCACGCTATCCGCGTTCAAGGTGGTCTTGGAGCCCATCCAATCGCCGGGCACGGTGTCCGGCCAGTTCTCGAAACCGCTGGTGAATTGCGCGCTTGCTGCGCTGCCTGCCAGAAGTAGAATGGAGAGTAGTGCTGTTCTCATGATCGTAGGATTCAATTGGATGTGCTGCTGATTATTGGATCGAGATCTTGATGTTGTCCACCTCCCAGGTCCTGCCGTCGGTGCTGGAACCGGTGTACTTGAAGGCGACGCGGAAATTGCTTGATATGTAAGGTGTCATGTCCAACGCACCGGACTGCGCCCATGCCCACGCACCGGCGCTCAGTGCGGGAGAAAGTGTCGCCCATGTGGCAGTGGTGGGATCACCGCTGGTGTAATCCGTGCTCACCAGTACCTGAAGGACAGCGCCCGTGTAGTTACATCCGGTCACGAACGAGAGGGATGGCGATGATGTTCCGGTGAGGTTCACTGCCGGAGAGATCAACCAGGACTGCCCGGCTATGTTCGCTGAGCCGTTCCAATTCTTCACCTGTGCGTAGGAGCTTCCATCGATCGAACCGATGGAATTCGTGGACCATGGAATGACCGCATCGGACCAAAGCGTCCAACCCCCGGAGGTCACACTGCCGTCGTTGAAATTCTTCAGGAAGAAGGGTAGCTCCTGTCCCGGGCAACGATCGCCGGTCATGTGTACATCGTTCATGCGCCGATTCGAAAGCTGCACCGTACTGCCGAAGACACCTGTGATGCACTGGATGGATCCTTTGCCTGTAGGCAACGCTTGTCCTGCATAGCTGGCGTATCCGCTGGTGCGCAACTGTACTTGAGCAAGCGTGCAATCCTCCAGATAGCGCGTACCGGTGGTCTGGGCTGCGGCGTTGGCCCACGTTCCACCTGCCGCATCCGCCGAAGTGAACTCCACATCGTTCAACTGGATCAACATGCTCTGCAAGGTGTCCATGGCCGTGGCGGTCAACTGGCCGATGGTGCGCACGATCGGTTCCACGTGAACCAAGGTGGCTTGCTTCACCGTGTTGTTGTCCACGTTCACGCTGTCCAACTGCATCAAGCCGTTGTAGGGCGAAAGCACAGTGCCAGGGAGGTAGATCCGGATGCTGTCACCGATGTACAAACCGCCGCTCGTGATCAAACGCAGCGTGATGCCGCCAGTGTGGTCCTGCACACTGATGTTCTTGTAGAAGTTCCCGTCGTTCTCATCGGCGGTCACCACTGCGTACACACTCTTGGGCTCGGTGAAGTGCACCGGCGCATTGGTGTAGAGCGCTTTCAACTGTTTAATGGTCAGCACACTTCCCACGGGAAGGGTGCGTGAGGGTGGTGCGTCCAGATCCTTCTTACAGGAGGTTGCGATCAACGCTATGGACAAAAGAGGAAGGAGGAATCGGAGGTTCATGCGGAAGGGGAATGCGTTGGTTGGCATCGATCAGAAGCTGAAGGTGACCATGGCGAAGTAGTTCCGCCCGTAGAGGTAACTGTACTTGGGAGCGAATTTGTCCACTTGCATACTGTTGTAGCGGAGCTGCTCGAATCCGCCGGTCCGGAATTCCTGGTTGTTCAGCACGTTGCTCACGCTCAGGTTCACGGCCAAGCGGTATTTGCGTTGGAACATCCAACTCTTGCCCGCATAGGCATCCACGGTGAACTGGTCGTCCAAGCGGGTCTGGTCGAGCAATTGGTTCCATTGCGGGTCGCTCTCCACCAGATTCTGAAGGGCCTCGGCCGTGCGGCGATCGGGATTCGGATCCAGGTAGATGTTGCCGAACCAGTTCGCGTTGAAACCGGCGAACCAGAACTTGGGTGAGTTGTACTTCAGCCCCAAGGAAGCAGCGCTCTGCGGCATGCCACCCACCCGGTACCCTTTCCAGAACACCGTGCGATCCTGTGCGAAGATCTGATCGCTGTTGTTGCGTGTGACCGTGGCAAGCGGGCGGGAGTCGTACGTATAATTACCACCGGCGTACACGGCGGTCATCTGCCATGTGCTGGTGAGGTTCGCATCCAGTCCGAGTTCCACACCGCGATGTACCTGGTCCACACCGGTCATGGCGTAGTTCACAATGGTCAGGAATTCATCGTGGTAGTAGCTGCGGTTCCACACTTGGTTCGCGATCCTGGCATAGTACAAGGTGGCACGACCTTTCAAACGCGGACCCTTGACGATGTAGCTGATATCGCCAGAGTAGGCCGACTCATTCATCAGACCGCTGACCACCGCATCGCGTACACGAGGTGAGAGGTAAGCCACGTTCGCACCGGGAGGCCGAACGATGTAAGCGGCGTTGCCACTTACGAAATGACGACCGGTGATCTTGTAGATCCCACCGAACTTGAACCCGAACCCGGTGAAGTTCTGTTTCTCGGACTTGCCCAATGAATTGTTAGGGAAACGTCCGTTCTGCAAGTTCCCTTCCCGCCAGAAGGTGGTCTGCGAAAGATCCAGACCAACATATGCTTCCAAGCGACCTATCGTGCGCTCCACTTGCGCGAATGCATCCGCGTAGCTCGTGTGCATGTAGTAGTCCCAGCCGAACACGTCACCTTCCTTCACGGTCTTGTTCGGTGTGCTCAGGTCGTTCTGTGAAATGGTCGTGTCGCTGAAATCGCGGTCCGCGAACTGGTCGATATCCACCCAGAAGTCGCCGCCGAGCAGATCATCCACCACCTTGAAGTAGTGCGTGCGTTGTTTGTGGAAGCTGGCTCCTACGGTCAGGTGTGTCCGGTCATCGATGTTCTTGTTCCAAACCGAGTTCAGCCCGTAGCGCACAGGGTCCGTGCGAACCTCTTCGATGATGTACTTGCTGCGGTTCCCGGTGATGGTATCACCAAGTACCCCGTTCGCATTCACCACGGAATAGAGGTTCTTGCCATTCGCGAAGTACAACTGGTCCCAATCGATCTGCCGGGTGTTGTCATCATTCTGCCACGCGGCTACGCGATCCGGATATTGCTCGCTGTTCTGGTAGCGGTAGAAGCTTGGGAGATAGCGGTAGTAGTCCGGGCGTGGATCCTTCGCATCGAACCAGTTCATACCCGTCAAGCCATCATGTCCGAAAGTGTAATAGGCCGAGGTGCTCAGTTTGGCCTTGTCGCTGATGGTGAAGTTGTGCGTGAGCATCACCATCGGCTTGTGGTCGAAACTCATCTTCGCGTTGCGCTTCTTACCATTCTGGTAACCCCAGTTCGGGTTGTACCATGGGTTGTCCGTGAGGTCGTAGGCCTCTTGCACGGCAATACCCTGGCGGCCCTGTCTGATCGGTGATCCGAAAGCACTCAAGCTGATGCTGTGGCGGTCATTGATCTTCTTCTCCGCAGCGAGGAAGTACGAATACGCATCGAAGGAGGTGCCCTCGACATATCCCTCTTCCGCCCAACGACGTGAACCGCTGAAGGCGAACGCCCATCCCTTGGCGTTCATCCCTGTGGCGTACGTGAACATGAGCCGGTTCCGATAGGCCCTGTTCGCCGACGCATAAGAGGTACGTACCCCCTTGCGCAACGCGGTCGCCTGGATGTTCATGTCCGTGAGGCCACCCAAACTGCCGAAATTCATCCGGCTGGGTCCGACGCCGGTCCGGACCTGCATCCATCGGGTCACATCATTCAACCCACCCCAGTTGCTCCAAACGGCATAACCGGTTTCGAGGTCGTTCACCTTCACCCCGTTGATGGTCACGAAGGTGTTCTCGCCGTCGAAGCCGCGAACGCGAAAGCGCGCCTGCCCGAAATTGTAACCGGCCACCGAGGTGAACACATCGCGGGAGGATTGCAGGATCCCACTGATGTCCTGATTGCCGAGTTCGGCATCCAAGTCGTCCGACGTTAGTGTGAACACCGGCAATCGCGGGGCGTTGGACACTTGCGAGGTGTCCGGTTGCGTCACGTGCAATAGCGTGTCGTTCTGGGCGGTTAGGGCCAGAGCGATAGGGACCAAGCCCAACGTAAGGAGAGAGCGGAGGTACCGTGAATGGCTTTTCACCATGGGGTCAGTTGACGAGGTTCTCAAGCACCTTCCGCGCAACTCTTTGCGTCCTAACCGGATACAAGGGGTTGAAGAAGGGCTTTTCAAGGGGACGGCAAAAGTAGACTTGTATGCATACCAGCTTCGGTTCTTAGGAGGTTAATTCCATGACAAGAGATCAACACCGACGCTGCAATGCCGTGAAGTGGTGGACCTCGTTGACGTAACACCCTGATGCGGAACAGGTTTGACTATATTTACGAGCTTGTAACTATCGGTATGCGCACTGGTTTGGAACAACTTCTCCGGCGGATCGGCTCTTCGTGGGCCATTCGCACAGGGATCGCGCTGTTCATCTGCTTGGTAGGTGTCGTCCCGAACGCCAAGGCGGACCACTTCTCCGGCGCCAACATCACCTACCAATGCGTTGGCCCGAACAACTACCAGGTAACCTTGGACCTTTATCTGGATTGCGCGGGCGCTCCCCTCACTCCACAGTCGCTGAACTTCGTCAACAACTGCGGTGTCTCATTCACCTTGGTCGGGATCCCGTTGGTCCTTACGGAGGAGGTTTCCCAACTCTGCGGAAGCCAGTTGGGCAATTCCACCTGCAACGGTGGTACCCAGCCCGGAGTGATGCACTATCAGTTCCAAACCACCTTGTTCCTGGCCCCGTGCAATTCCTGGTCGATCGGCTGGAATATCTGTTGCCGAAGCGCAACCCAGAACGTTCAGCTGACCCCGGGCATGTATGTGTCCGCTTCGTTGAACAATATCGGAGGGCTGTGTGATCAATCCCCACAGTTCGGGGACGAGTCCATTCCGTACGTGTGTGTGAACGAGCCGGTGAGCTACAACCCACTGGTCACCGATGCGGATGGGAACACGTTGGTGTTCTCGTTCATCAGCGCGCGCTTCGCCGCTCCCTTGCCGACGAACGTTTCGTATGTCCCCGGATTCACTGCCGCCGCTCCCATTCCCGGGATCACCTTGAACCCGGCCACAGGCCAGATCAACTTCACGCCCACGGTGAGCGGTAGTTATGTAGTGGCTCTGCAAGTGGCCTCCTACAATGGTTCAGGCCAGCTGATCGGTACGGTGATGAGGGACTTCCTTTTCATTGTGATCAATTGTATCGACCCACCAGCGGACAATCTCGGCCCGACCGCGATCGACAACGGCATCATCACAAGTGCGAGCGGGATCGAGGTTTGTGCCGGTGTCCCGTTCTGCGTGGACATTTCTTTCAGTGATGTGGATCCCCTCGCAGTGATTACCCTGATGTCCACGGTTGCTGCGGACCTTCCGGGATCGACCTTCAGCGTGAATGGAACCAATCCGGCCGTGGCGACACTCTGCTGGACGCCTGTTCTTGCGCTTTCGCCAGCGAACGTGCTCATCAACGTGAACGATGGAGCGTGTCCGATCCAGAACCTGTCCACTTACGCGATGACCATCACGGTCACAGCGCCGCCACCGTTGCCGCCCGATCCGGGAACCGATGTGACGATAAACGCGTGTGTGGGCTCGCCGAATGTGAACCTCTTCAATCAATTGGGCGGTACACCGGATGTCGGTGGTGTATGGACCGGACCGAATGGGGCTGCACATCCAGGAACCTTCATCACCGCAACTGACCTTTTCGGGCAATACACCTACACGGTCGGAAATGGTTGTTTGAATGCTTCCGCAGTGGTTACCATCAACCAGAACGCCAGTGCGAATGCGGGTACTAACGCATCGGTCACGCTGTGCAGTAATGGTGCGACCATCAGCTTGATTGCGCAACTGGGCGGTACACCGCAAGCCGGCGGTGCATGGAGCGGCCCGAGTCCGGTGGTGGGCGGCAACTACAACCCCGCTACCATGAGCCCCGGGGTGTACATCTATACAGTGACCGGCACTCCACCCTGTCCGAATGCGACATCGACAGTGACCGTTGCGGAGAACCTTGCACCCAACGCGGGCACGAATGGAACGCTTACGGTGTGCAGCACATCCGCTGCAACGAGTTTGATCGCGCAGCTTGGCGGTGGTCCTGCTGCTGGAGGAACATGGAGCGGACCGAGTCCTGTTGGTGGAGGGGGCAATTACAATCCGGCCACTATGGATCCCGGCGTATACACATACACCCTTGTTGGTGTGGCGCCATGCACGAATTCAACCGCAACCGTTACGGTCACGGAGAATCCCGCTGCGAGCGCCGGTTCCAATGGTTCGGTGTCCACTTGTTCCAACGGAGCCACAGTGGCGTTGATCGCCAGTCTGGGTGGAGCGCCGCAAGCCGGTGGTGCTTGGAGTGGGCCGAGTCCGGTGGTGGGTGGCAACTACAACCCGGCGACCATGAACCCCGGGGTCTACACCTATACAGTGACAGGGGCGGCTCCTTGTCCGAACGCCACGGCGACGGTGAACGTGACGGAGAACGCTTCGCCCAATGCAGGCACGAACGGCACACTGACCATTTGTAGTTCTGCAGCACCGGCGAGTTTGATCGCGCAATTGGGAGGCGGCCCCACGGCGGGAGGAACATGGAGCGGACCGAGTCCGGTCGGTGGTGCAGGCAATTACAATCCCGCTACGATGAACCCGGGTGTTTACACCTACACGCTGGTGGGTGTTGCGCCTTGTGTGAATGCCACGTCGACGGTTACTGTGACCGAGAATGCAGCTGCGGTTGCCGGGACGAATGGAACACTAACGCTTTGTGTCAACAGTGCATCGGTTGCTATGATCGCAAGCCTCGGAGGAGCGCCCCAGGCAGGAGGCGCTTGGAGCGGACCAAGCCCGGTGATCGGCGGTATGTACGATCCGGCGACGATGGGTCCGGGTGTGTACACATACACGGTTACCGGTCTTGCGCCTTGCCCGAACGCTTCTGCCACTGTTACCGTTGCGGAGAATGCATTGCCCAACGCTGGTACGAACGGAACGCTCACGCTGTGTAGCACGTCGGCTGCGACAAGTCTGATCGCGCAGCTGGGAGGTGGCCCCGCCGCAGGTGGTACTTGGAGCGGACCGAGTCCTGTTGGTGGAGGGGGCAATTACAACCCGGCCACGATGAACCCGGGAGTGTACACCTACACCGTGAACGGTACAGCGCCTTGTGCGAACGCGACCGCCACAGTGACCGTTACTGAGAATGCTGTCGCTGTTGCGGGTTCGAACGGCTCGGTCTCCGTTTGCTCGACCGGCGCATCGATCGCCTTGGTGAACTCCTTGGGCGGAGCTCCGGATCCCGGCGGCGCATGGAGTGGACCGAGCCCGGTGGTGGGCGGCAACTACGATCCGGCCACCATGGGCCCCGGTGTGTACACGTACACCGTGACAGGAGTTGCACCGTGTCCGAATGCATCAGCCACCGTTACCGTTACGGAGAACGCGGCCCCGAACGCTGGTACGAACGGAACGCTCACGCTGTGTAGCACGTCTGCACCCACAAGTCTGATCGCGCAGTTGGGAGGAGGCCCATCGGCAGGTGGAACATGGAGTGGTCCGAGTCCTGTTGGTGGTGCAGGCAATTACAACCCGGCCACGATGAACCCGGGAGTGTACACCTACACGGTGACCGGAGTGGCTCCATGTGCGAACGCCACCGCGACCGTCACAGTGACCGAGAACCTTGCTGCAACTGCGGGATCGAATGGATCGATCACGCTGTGCTCGACCGGCGCATCGATCGCCTTGGTGAATTCCTTGGGTGGAGCTCCGGATCCCGGAGGCGCATGGAGTGGACCCAGCCCGGTGGTGGGCGGCAACTACGATCCGGCCACGATGGGTCCTGGTGTGTACACATACACGGTTACCGGAGTTGCACCATGTCCGAATGCATCTGCCACCGTTACCGTTACGGAGAATGCGGCCCCGAACGCTGGCACGAACGGAACGCTGACGCTTTGCAGCACATCGGCTGCAACGAGTCTGATCGCGCAGTTGGGTGGTGGCCCATCGGCAGGTGGAACATGGAGTGGACCAAGTCCGGTCGGTGGTGCGGGCAATTACAACCCCGCGACAATGAATCCCGGGGTGTATACTTACACGGTCACGGGTGTAGCTCCTTGTGCGAACGCGACCGCGACCGTGACCGTGACCGAGAACCTTGCTGCAACTGCGGGATCGAATGGATCGATCACGCTTTGCTCGACCGGCGCATCGATCGCCTTGGTGAATTCCTTGGGTGGAGCTCCGGATCCCGGCGGCGCATGGAGTGGACCGAGCCCGGTGGTGGGCGGTATGTATGATCCGGCCACGATGGGTCCTGGTGTGTACACATACACGGTTACCGGTCTTGCGCCTTGCCCGAATGCATCTGCCACCGTTACCGTTACGGAGAATGCGGCACCCAACGCCGGGGCCAACGGTGCGCTCACACTTTGCTCGAACGGTGCAGCGGTGGCACTGGGCACGGGGTTAGGCGGAATACCGGATGCGGGCGGTGCTTGGAGCGGACCGAGCCCCGTTGGTGGTGTGGCAACTACGACCCGGCCACGATGAACGCGGGCGTGTACACCTACACGGTCACCGGTGTGTTGCTCCATGTGCGAATGCTTCAGCAACGGTTACCGTGACGGAGAACCCGGCTACGAACGCTGGCAGCAACGGGTCGATCACGCTTTGTTCCTCGGATGCATCTGTCTCGCTGTTCGCGCAACTCGGCGGCGTTCCTCAAGCAGGCGGCGCGTGGAGTGGTCCCAGCCCCGTTGTAGGCGGCAGTTACGATCCGGCTACGATGACGGCTGGCGTGTACACCTACACGGTCACAGGAATAGCGCCTTGCGTGAACGCATCTTCGACGGTCACCGTGACAGAGAACGCTGCGCCGAATGCGGGCATCAATGGAGCGCTGACGTTGTGCTCCAACGGTGCATCGGTTGCACTCATCACTGGACTGGGAGGAATACCGAGTGCCGGTGGTGCGTGGAGCGGACCAAGCCCTGTTGTTGCTGGTAACTACGATCCCTCCACAATGACGGGCGGCGTGTACACATATACCGTTGCGGGTGTTGCTCCATGTGCGAATGCTACGGCGACTGTTACAGTGACGCAGTTCCGCTGATCGCTCAACTCGGCGGTGTACCTCAAGCAGGAGGCGCATGGAGTGGACCGAGTCCTGTGATCGGTGGCAACTACGATCCGGCGACGATGAACGCCGGTGTGTACACCTACACGGTCACGGGTATTGCGCCTTGCGCGAACGCATCGGCTACGGTGACTGTGACGGAGAACGCGGCTTCGAATGCTGGAACGAATGGAACACTCACGCTTTGTTCGAACGGAGCGGTGGTCGCGCTCAGCACTGGACTTGGCGGAACACCGAGCGCCGGTGGCGCATGGAGCGGACCGAGCCCTGTGGTTGCTGGTAGCTACGATCCCTCCACGATGACCGCCGGGGTGTACACGTACACCGTTGCTGGTGTTGCTCCTTGCGCAAATGCTTCAGCAACGATCACCGTAACGGAGAACCCGGCTGCGAACGCTGGCAGCAACGGGTCGATCACACTTTGTTCATCCGATGCAGCAGTCTCGCTGTTCGCGCAACTCGGCGGCGTTCCTCAAGCAGGCGGCGCATGGAGTGGACCCAGCCCCGTTGTAGGCGGTAGTTACGATCCGGCTACGATGACGGCTGGCGCGTACACCTACACGGTAACGGGTGTTGCGCCATGCGTGAACGCATCAGCCACCGTGACCGTGACGGAGAATGCAACGACGAACGCTGGCACGAACGGATCGATAACCGTGTGTGACATCGGCGGAGCGGTGAACTTGTTCAACCAACTCGGCGGCGGACCGACAGCAGGTGGCGCATGGAGCGGCCCAAGTCCGGTGGTCGGCAACAGCTACGATCCCGCGACGATGACCGCTGGTGTGTACACGTACACGGTCACGGGTGTAGCGCCCTGCGCAAATGCAAGTGCCACGGTCACGGTGAATGAAACAAGTTCGCCGAACGCCGGAACGAACGGTAGCATCACGGTTTGTGGTGATGGAGCTGTTGCAAACCTGTTCACCCAACTCGGTGGGGCACCACAAGCCGGTGGCACATGGAGCGGTCCAAGTGTGATCGTAGGCGGCAACTACGATCCTGCCACGATGGGTCCGGGTGTGTACACCTACGCACTCGTTGCAACGGCACCATGTGTCAGCGCCAGCGCGACGGTAACGGTCACGGAGAACGCGCCGACGAACGCTGGCACGAACGGATCGGTGACCGTGTGTGACATCGGAGGTGCAGTGAACTTGTTCAACCAACTCGGCGGCGGACCCACGGCAGGTGGCGCATGGAGCGGCCCGAGTCCGGTGGTGGGCAACAGCTACGATCCCGCGACGATGACCGCTGGTGTGTACACGTACACGGTCACGGGTGTAGCGCCGTGTGCGAACGCAAGTGCGACGGTCACGGTGAATGAAACAAGTTCGCCGAACGCAGGAACGAACGGCAGCATCACGGTGTGTGGTGATGGTGGGGTCACCAACCTGTTCACCCAACTCGGTGGGGCACCACAAGCCGGTGGCACATGGAGCGGTCCAAGTGTGATCGTAGGCGGCAACTACGATCCGGCCACGATGGGTCCGGGCGTATACACCTACGCACTCGTTGCAACGGCACCATGTGTAAGCGCCAGCGCGACCGTGACCGTGACGGAGAACGCGCCGACGAACGCTGGCACGAACGGATCGATAACCGTCTGTGACATCGGAGGTGCAGTGAACTTGTTCAACCAACTCGGCGGCGGACCCACGGCAGGCGGCGCATGGAGCGGACCAAGTCCGGTGGTGGGCAACAGCTACGATCCGGCAACGATGACCGCTGGTGTGTACACCTACACGGTCACGGGTGTTGCACCATGCGCAAATGCAAGTGCGACGGTCACGGTGAACGAGACCAGCTCGCCGAACGCCGGAACGAATGGTAGCATCACGGTTTGTGGTGATGGTGCTGTTGCAAACCTGTTCACCCAACTCGGTGGGGCACCACAAGCCGGTGGCACATGGAGCGGTCCAAGTGTGATCGTAGGCGGCAACTACGATCCGGCCACGATGGGTCCGGGCGTGTACACGTACTCACTGGTCGCGACGGCGCCCTGCGTCAGCGCCAGCGCGACGGTAACGGTCACAGAGAACGCGCCGACGAACGCTGGCACGAACGGATCGGTGACGGTGTGTGACATCGGAGGTGCAGTGAACTTGTTCAACCAACTCGGCGGTGGACCCACGGCAGGCGGCGCATGGAGCGGCCCAAGTCCGGTGATCGGCAACAGCTACGATCCCGCGACGATGACCGCTGGTGTATACACCTACACGGTGACCGGTGTTGCACCATGCGCGAATGCAAGTGCCACGGTCACGGTGAATGAAACAAGTTCGCCGAACGCAGGAACGAATGGTAGCATCACGGTTTGTGGTGATGGAGCTGTTGCAAACCTGTTCACTCAACTCGGTGGCGCACCACAAGCCGGTGGCACATGGAGCGGTCCAAGTGTGATCGTAGGCGGCAACTACGATCCGGCCACGATGGGTCCGGGCGTGTACACCTACGCACTCGTTGCAACCGCACCATGTGTAAGCGCAAGTGCGACCGTGACCGTGACCGAGAACGCGCCGACGAACGCTGGCACGAACGGCTCGGTGACCGTGTGTGACATCGGAGGTGCAGTGAACTTGTTCAACCAACTCGGCGGTGGACCCACGGCAGGCGGCGCATGGAGCGGCCCTAGTCCGGTGGTGGGCAACAGCTACGATCCCGCGACGATGACCGCTGGTGTGTACACGTACACGGTCACGGGTGTAGCGCCGTGTGCGAACGCATCCGCCACGGTCACGGTGAACGAAACGAGTTCACCGAACGCAGGAACGAACGGTAGCATCACTGTTTGCAATTCGGATCCAGCTTTCAACCTCGCTACGGTGCTTGGTGGAAGTCCGGATGTCGGCGGCACCTGGAGCGGCCCGAGTGTTCTGGTCGCTGGAAGCTTTGATCCAGGCGCGCACACTCCAGGGGTTTACACATACAGCATAGCGGGATCGCCCCCTTGTGCCTCCGCTTCATCCACGGTCACTGTTTCTGTGGAAGTCGCGCCGGATGCTGGCCTTGCCGGATCGATCGATCTCTGTCCTGCAAGTCCGGTTGTTGATCTCTTCACCTTGCTAGGCGGTAGTCCGCAGATCGGCGGAACGTGGACCGGACCTAGTGGCATGCCGTTCGGTGGAACCTTCGACCCAAGTGCTGACGCGAGTGGTGATCACACCTATACGATCACGGGCACAGCGTGTGCTTCCTCCTCAGCGGTCGTAAGTGTGAATGTGCTAGCGGGACCCGATGCCGGCGGCGACAACGCGATCGTGGCGTGCAACACACAAGGCGCATTCACGCTGATCTCTCAACTTACTGGAACGCCTGATGGAGGTGGCACATGGACGAACTCCGCTGGGGATCCCGTCGGAGCTTCATTCAACTCCTCGACCGGGGCCAGTGATGTTTTCACATACACGGTATCGGGCTCGGCGAACTGCCCGGATGATGAGGCCACACTGACCATCACGGTCAACATCGCACCGCAAGCGGGGATCAATGGAAACTTGACACTCTGCGCGAGTTCAACGCCTGTCTCACTCTTCGACGGGCTCAGTGGTACGCTGGATGCGGGTGGAGTGTGGACCGATGCGGCAGGTAACGCACATGCCACGATCCTGAACCCAGCGACCGATGTGAGTGGTTCTTACACGTACACCGTGACCGGTGCGGCGCCATGCGCGAATGCCAGTGCGGTGGTCACCGTGGTGATCAATCCGGTCCCGTATGCAGGAGAGGACGGCGGTCTCGTGCTTTGTACAACATCTCCGAATGTCAGCTTGATCAGCGCCGTCGGTGGTGCTCCGCAATTGGGAGGAAGTTGGACCGGCCCCGATGGTGTTCCGAGCAGTGGGTCGTTCGTCCCATCAACGGGAACACCCGGTGTGTACACTTACACCATCATCGGGATCAACCCATGTGTGAACGATACCAGTGAGGTCACCATCACGGTGAGCATCGCGGCAAATGCAGGTGTGGGTGGAAGCGTGAGCCTTTGTGATGGTGATCCGGCGATCGACCTTTTCGCGCAGCTAGGCGGCTCACCCGACGCTACCGGCGTATGGACCGATCCTTCAGGTATCGTCTCCACGGCGCAATTCGATCCGCTGATCGACACACCGGGTACGTACACGTACACAGTGACCGCGATCGCGCCGTGTCCAACGGAGACCGCCACGATCGATGTGGGCGTGATCGCTCCGGTGATCGCCTCCTTCCTAGCCACCAGCAACGGATCCTGTGCGCCGACCCTGGTGAACTTCTCCCACGATTACACGGGGCCGGGGACATGCACCTGGATCCTGGGCAACGGTGATGTGATCATGGATTGCGCACCGATCGATGTCACCTACACTCAACCGGGTAGCTATGACGTGACCCTGATCATCGATGCCAACAACGGTTGCGGAGCGGATACCGTGACCATCGCGGATGCCGTGACGGTGTATTTGCAACCCTTAGCGACGTTCGATCAATTGCCTGCCCAACTGAACACATTGGATCCCGTCGCTTTCTTCAACAACACCACCAACGGAGCCAACACATACGCCTGGCTGATCAATGGCGAATTCATCACGGATGAGGTCGACATGCAATACCGCTTCCCCGGCGAGATCGGCGATACCTACGGCATCTGCTTGGTGGCCTACGCGGCGAATTCCTGCGCCGATACCGTGTGCAAGTTCATCACCATCGAGGATGGTATGCAGGTCTTCGTGCCGAACACTTTTACGCCGGACGATCACGCGCCGAATAACACCTTCAAGCCCATCGTTACCGGTATCGATCCGCGCTTCTACCTCTTCGAGATCTACGACCGGTGGGGCAACCGACTGTTGAGCACCACCGATCCCGACGTGTTCTGGGACGGCAAGGTGGACGGCACCCTCGCGCAACAGGATGTCTACGTATGGAAGTTGATCGTCAAGGATGCGTATAGCGGCGATCGTGTGGAACGCATCGGGCATGTGACCCTGCTTCGCTGATCCAAGGGATCCACCCTTCTATATTTACGCACCGCCGAAAGGTGTCAACCCCTCCACGTGCCCCCTCGGCTGGTCATCATACCCACATACAACGAGCAGGAGAACATCCGCGACATCGTTGCACATGTGTTCAGGCTCGAACCGGAGTTCCACCTTCTCATCGTGGACGACGGATCGCCGGATGGCACCGGCAACATCGTGAAGGAAATGCAGCCGCGTTGGGCCGGTCGCCTGCATCTATTGGAGCGCAGTGGAAAGCTCGGCCTTGGCACCGCGTACATCACCGGTTTCAAATGGGCCATCGCGAACGACTACGCGTACATCTTCGAGATGGATGCCGACTTCTCCCACGACCCGGATGACCTTGTGCGCCTGTACAAGGCGTGTGCGGAACAGGGAGGTGATATGAGCGTCGGTTCACGTTACGTGAAGGGCGGCCGTGTGAAGGATTGGAGTTGGGACCGGGTGCTGCTGAGCTACTGTGCTTCGCTCTATGTGCGCGCCATTCTTTGGCTGGGCGTGCGGGACACCACCGCAGGGTTCGTGTGTTATACCCGCCGCGTGCTCCAGGCCTTACCGCTTGATGAAGTACGCTTCATCGGCTACGCGTTCCAGATCGAAATGAAATATCGCGTGATCCGGAAAGGGTTCCGGATCGTGGAGGTTCCCATCACTTTCATCGATCGAGAACGTGGCACCAGCAAGATGAACAGCGGCATCTTCAAGGAAGCCATCATCGGCGTGCTGCAGATGCGCTTCGGTGGTTGGATCAAGTAGTGGATCATGAAAGGACTTGTGCTACGCGATGTTCAAGTTGTGGGCTCCGGCCGTGTCTTCCATGCGGATGTGCTCATCAACGGTGATCGCATCGAACGTGTGGCCGAGGAAGGGATCGGCTCAGTGTCGAACGCGGAGGATCACGACGGCAGGGGTAGGCACCTGCTCCCCGGCGCGATCGATGACCAAGTGCATTTCCGCGAACCCGGTCTCACGCATAAGGAGGACATCGCGCATGGGAGTGCGGCGGCGGCGGCTGGAGGCATCACCAGTTATATGGAAATGCCCAACACCGTTCCGCAGACGCTGACGCAGGAACTCCTCGCGGCCAAGTACGCGTTGGGTGCTGCATCATCGGTGGTGAACTATTCCTTCTACATGGGTGTCGCCAACGACAACATGGACGAGGTGCTGAAGACCGATCCGAAGACCGTTTGCGGATTGAAGGCTTTCCTCGGATCAAGTACCGGCAACATGCTTGTCGACGACCCCGTGACCCTTGACCGTTTGTTCCGCGAAGCGCACATGCGTATCGCGATCCATGCGGAGGATGAGGGAACGATCCGCGCGAATATGCAGCGTGCTGTTGAGCGTTGGGGAGAGGACATTCCGCTGGAGGAACATCCACGCATCCGCAGTGCTGAAGCATGTTTCCGCAGCAGCAGCAATGCGGTGGCCCTGGCGAAGGAGCATGGCACGCGCCTGCATGTGTTACACATCAGCACCGCGCGTGAGCTGGATCTTTTCGATCCCGGTCCGCTGGATGGGAAGCGCATCACTGCGGAAGCTTGCGTCCACCACCTCTGGTTCACCGAGAAGGACTACGCGAAGCAGGGTGCGCTGATCAAGTGGAATCCGGCGGTGAAGTCAGCAGAGGATCGCGATGCGATCCGTCGCGCGGTGAACGAGGGTCGCATCGACGTGATCGCGACTGATCATGCACCGCATACCATCGAGGAGAAGGCGCAGAAGTATGCGAAGTGTCCCAGCGGTGGTCCATTGGTACAGCATGCGCTGGTGGCGATGCTTGAGATGATGCACGATGGCGTCCTCACCTTGGAAATGGTGGTGGAGAAGATGTGCCACGCGCCAGCCCGCTTGTTCGCCGTGAAGGAACGCGGTTATGTACGGGAAGGCTTCAAGGCCGATCTCGTGCTCGTGGATCTCGATGCACCATGGACCGTCACGAAGGAGAACCTGTTGTACAAGTGCGGCTGGTCGCCCTTCGAAGGACAACGCTTCCGTGCGCGCGTTCTGAATACCTGGGTGAATGGTCGGATGGTATACGCGGATGGCAAAGTGGACCGCTCTGTGCGCGGTGAACGCCTGTTGTTCACATGATGCGCGCATGGCTGATCGGCTTATTGATCCTCGCGGGTTGTGCCCCGAAGGAAACCCTGCCCGAAGGCGTGCTGGATCGTGAACGATTCACCGAAGTAGTGCTGGGCGCTACGTTGATCGAAGCGCGAATGAATGTGGAACGCACTACCGAGCTCGGCGCGGCCATCCCGATGGATCGCTACTACGATGATCTGTTCAAGGAACAGGGAGTCGATCGTGCGCAGTTCGAGAAGAGCTTCGACCATTACGCCGGACAACCGCTGGTGATGAAGGCGATCTATGACGATGTGATCGATCGTTTGCGGATCCGGAAGGATGATGGCCTTCAGCGCGATACCCTGCGCTTGGCGAAGGACACCACGTTCGTTACGGAGTCCTCCAGCGACATGAAGTGATGCCCGAGTAGGGCGGTCACTTTCGCATTGCTGTACCCGCGTCGGTTCATGGAACTCTCCACGGTCGCGCGCGTCACCAAGGGTGAGCGACCCATCAGCCGTGAGCGTACGGCTTCGAGTCGCCATGCGAGTCCGAGCATCCACGACTGCGCTTCGCGCGTGGGCCTGGCGTTTCCGAAGCCATCACTCAAGAGGTCGAAGAGCCGACGGTAGTCTGCGTTCTCCCCGACAAGCAAATAACGCTCACCGGATAGACCGCGGTCCATCAACAAGCTCATGCATCGCGCTACATCGCGCGCATCCACGAAGGCATTGCTGCCGGTGGTGTAGAAGCTAGTGCCGCGTTGCACGCGATCCACCAAGGCCATGCTGCTGCGCGTTCCTGCACCCGGCCCGATGATCACGCACGGATTCACCATCACCGCATCCAGCCCTTCCATGATGCCGCGTTGCACTTCCAACTCTGCCATGTACTTGCTGCGCGCATAGTCCGAGGTGTTCTTGTCGTCGATCCACGGTAATTCCTCGGTGCGGTCCACACCAGCCGGTGCGCGTCCGTTCGCTGCGGTGCTGCTCACATGGCAGAGGCGCTTCACACCACACTCCAACGCCACGTTCACCAAGTTCGCGGTGCCCTGCACATTCGCGGCATACATCGCCTTTGCCATGCGCGGATCGAAGGAGACCAGTGCACCGGCGTGGTACACGTGCTCCATGCCCTGCAAGGCATCCGCCAAGGAACTCACATCCAACAGGTCGCCTTCGACCCATTCGATGCGTTGCACCAGTTCGCTCGCACCATAGTGATCGAACACCTGCTGCACAATGGATCGATCCGATCCCTTGCGGTACAAAGCGCGCACTTGACCGCTTCCTTGCGTCCGTTCCAGCAACAAGTGCGTGCCAACAATACCGGTGGCGCCGGTGATCAGATCCATAGGGCGGCAAGTTAGATGCGGCTTCGAGGGCGCGGCTACCTTAGGCGCCGCTTACAACGGAGGGAACATGGTCAAGGACTTCATTGAGGAATTGCGATGGCGCGGACTGCTGCATGACAGTATGCCCGGCGCGGGAGATCAGCTCTCGAAAGGGATGCAGCGTGGCTACATCGGCTTCGATCCCACGGCGGATAGTTTGCATGTGGGCAACCTGGTGCAGATCATGATCCTCGTGCATTTCCAGCGGTGCGGGCACTTGCCTGTGGCGTTGGTCGGTGGTGCGACCGGTATGGTCGGCGACCCAAGCGGCAAGAGCACCGAGCGCAACCTGCTTGATGAAAGCGCGCTGCGTCACAATCAAGCGTGTATCCAGAAGCAACTCGAACGCTTTCTTGATTTCCGCAGCACGACCAACGCCGCGGAGCTGGTGAACAACTACGACTGGTTCGTGGACATGGGCTTTCTGCGCTTCATCCGGGAAGTGGGCAAGCACCTCACGGTGAATTACATGATGGCGAAGGACAGCGTGAAGAACCGCTTGGAGACGGGTATCAGCTTCACCGAGTTCAGCTACCAGTTGGTGCAGGGTTACGACTTCTACTGGTTGTGGAAGAACAAGGGTTGCAACTTCCAGATGGGTGGCAGCGACCAATGGGGCAACATCACCACCGGCACGGAATTGATCCGACGCATGGGCGGTGAGGAAGCCGTGAGCAACCCCGCATTCGCCATCACCACGCCCTTGCTTACCAAGGCCGATGGCAGCAAGTTCGGGAAGAGCGAAGGCGGCAACATCTGGCTCGATGCGGCGCGCACATCACCGTACAAGTTCTACCAGTTCTGGTTGAACGTGGGCGATGAGGAAGCCGCGAAGTGCATCCGCATTTTCACGACGTGGGAGCGTGAACGCACTGAAGATTTGATCTCTGAGCATGTCAAGGCTCCTCATCAGCGATTGTTGCAGAAGGCATTGGCCGAGGATCTCACGCGACGGGTACATGGTGAAGAGGCGTTGCTGTTGGCCATGCAGACATCAGAAGCGCTCTTTGGCAATTTGAAGGAGAATCTCGAAGCCTTGCCGGAAAGTGCATGGGAAGATCTGTTCGATAGCCTCGAGCATTATACAACTGTCGCTAACCCGGACGATTTCACGCCTGCCGGTGTAAGTCGCGAGCAGATAGGTCGCAGTATCCCTATGGACAAGCTCTTTTGGCGATGCCGATTCCTAGGGTCATCCGGTGATGCTAAGCGAGCAATATTGGAAGGTTCGCTATGGGTTAATAAGGTGAAGGTCACACCAGATCAAGGGACCTCAACCGATCAACTCATCCACGGCAAGTACCTCTTACTGCAGCGCGGGAAGAAGAACTACTTCCTGGTGAAGGTGGTCTAGCCTTCCGACATGCGCACATGGCCACATGTCCGCATGGTCATATGCTGACCATCAAGTTACACCCCCGCAGATCGCTGTTGTCGAAACGTCCGAGCACTTCGAAGGACCCGTCGGCGTGTCGCCGTCCGAGATCCTGCGTGCTGATGAACGGACAACTGCCGATGTTGGCGAGGTCGATCACGTCGATGCCGCCGGTCCGTCCATCCGGAACGGAAGCGAAGGGATCGTTCACATCGCGCAAGCGCACCTGCATCCACGGCGGACAACGATAGCGACCCTTGCCCGCGCTCCACGCTTGTGAGAGCAACTCGGTCATGCCGTACTCGCTGTGGATCGCCTTCACGCCGAACGCCGCACACAGGATCCGGTGCAGCTCCTCGCGCACCATTTCCGGTCGTCGGCCTTTCATGCCGCCGGTCTCCATGATCGTGGTGTGGCGCAAGGGCATCGGATGTTGTTCCGCGAGATCAAGCAACGCGAAGGGCACCCCGAGGAGCAAGGTCTTACGCCCCTCCGTTTCTGATCTCTTCACCGCACGAGCGAGCTCATCGTACTTGTTCAAGTAGGTGCCACTCAACGGATCCCCGCTCGCTGCGATGAGTTTCTCCGCCATGTACACCAAGGAACTTCCACTTCGCTCCAAGTAGGAGGGAAGCAGGGCCAGGATCCGCCAGTCCCTCGGATCGCCATGATTCGCTTTGAATGAAGTGAGGAAGGAGCGCTCGTACACTTCGGGCCAAGGCACATGGTGCTCGCTGGTGATCGCCCCGGTGGTGCCGCTGCTCGTGAAGGTGATGCGCGGTTCAAGACCCGCAAGCAGAACGCGCTGGCTTCGGAACAATGTGATGGGCAGGAAAGAGATCTCTTCTACTTTTCGAACCTTCAATGGGTCGACCCCGAGGGCTTCGACATACTGGCGATAGACAGGATTGTATTCCGCGTGCAGGCGAAATAGATCGACGGCCAGCACGTTGAAGGTTTCAGGGCCGTCCACTGCGAATGGACGATCCAGAAAGGACTCCGACAAGCCGGCGGGCAGTGCTGTTACCTTTGGGACCATGATCATGCAACGCGCAGCGGTAAAAGTAGCCGGGGGCATCCTGGCGCTTGGTCTGTTGTCGCCGGGATGTATCAAACGCGACTCGTTTCCTGCGGAGCCTGCCATCAAGTACAAGTCGTTCGCGGTATTCGGTGACTCCGCTTCACTCACTATTTCATTCACCGATGGCGACGGCGATGTGGGCTTGGATGCATCGGACAACACCTCGCCGTTCAACACCGGGTCGCCGTACTACTACAACCTGTTCGTGGATTATGACGATCTGCAGAACGATATCTGGGTCCCGATCGTGTTCGCGGTTCCGTTGAAGTATCGTATTCCTCGCATCACGCCCACGGGGCAGAACAAGGCCTTGGAAGGAGAGATCGCCGTGGCACTGCGGCCTTGGCCGTTGATCCCACAGCCGACAGGGACCGTGGATACGATCCGATTGAGCGTCCGCATGTACGACCGGGCACTGCACGAGAGCAACTCGACCGTGAGCCCGACGTTCCTCATCACCCATTGATCAACGCGTTGGGCCGCGGTCTATACTTGTAATACACCGCGTCGCTTTGGGACAGCTTTCACCACGACACGTTGCGTTCTTCGCTGCACTGGTGGTCGCGTTGGCGGTCGCAGGTCTGTTGGCGGTGTTCTTCGCGGAACTCGTCCCCGCACCTTCCGAATGGTGGAGCGTCGGGATCAGCGTGCTGATGTTCGGGGTCGCGTACTGGGCGTTCTCCTTCGGCATCGAGCGCTTCATCCACAGCCGGATCAAGGTATTGTATCGTACCGTGCATGACCTGAAGCGAAGGCCGAAGGAAGCGGATGTGAAGAAGGTGAAAGGAGATGTGCTGAGCCGGGTGAATGTGGAAGTGGCGGAGTGGGCGAGCGAACGGCGCAGCGAGATCCGGGAGTTGCATGAGCGGGAGCAGTTCCGACGGGAGTTCATCGGCAATCTAGCGCACGAACTGAAGACGCCGATCTTCAACATACAAGGCTACATCCTCACGTTGTTGGAAGGTGGATTGGAGGATGACAAGGTGAACCGTGACTTCCTGAACCGGGCTTCCAACAGTGTGGATCGCTTGATGAAGATCGTGGAGGATCTGGATCTGATCACGCGCTTGGAGGGCGGCGCCATGGATCTTCGCATCACGCGGGTCGATCTGCATGCTGCGGTGAAGGACGCCACGGAAGCGTTGGAGATCAAGGCGCGGGAGAAAGGCGTCCGTTTGGTGAACAAGGTGGATCGCGATGCGTTCGCGAATGCGGACAAGGACCGCTTGGGGCAGGTATTCCTGAACCTCTTGAACAATGCGATCAACTACGGTCGCGAAGGCGGCACGTGTACGGTGAGCAGTTACCCGTTAGGGAACCAAGTGGTGATGGAGGTCTCTGACGATGGCATCGGGATAAGTGCGGAACACCTGCCGCGCTTGTTCGAACGATTCTACCGCGTGGGAAAGAGTCGCGCACGCAATGAAGGCGGTTCCGGTCTGGGTCTGGCGATCGTCAAGCACATCGTGGATGCACACGGCGAAACGATCACCGTGGACAGCACGGAAGGGAAGGGAACCACCTTCACCTTCACCTTGAAACAAGCGGGTTGATCAACGACCGCCTACGGCCTCGTCGTAGAGCATCACCTCACTTTCGTTGTTGATGCTGATACGCGGGATGTCATCGAAGATGGTCACCTTGCCGGTGACGCAGATCTTCTTGTTCACTAGAAATACTTCCGGATCGTAGCTGAAGTTCGGTCCGTTGTACTCCCAGATCGTGGCGTAGAAATCCTGATGCGGGTGCATGCGATCGAAGTTCAAATAGATCGCCTTCGCCTTTACGGTCTTGCGCGAACTCACCACCGTGCCGCAGATCGTGGCCGTTTGCCCGATGTGGTATTTCGCCTGCACCGTGTTGAACATCCCCTTCGGTAACGGGGCCTTCAATGGTTCCACTTCGCCGAAGAACGGATCGCCCTGCGCATACCAGTCCTTCGGTTCGCGCATCGCTTCGATCCGGTTCTCGGTCGCGTCATCCAGCGCGGGGAAGAAATCGATGCCGGTGAGCGCCTCCACACTGTCGATCGATACCGAATAGCTGATCGGTGGATACTCCTGCGCTGCGTTGCGCATGACGAAGGCAATGGCCTTGGGTTGATCACCATCAAGGTCGGCGATCACCTTGAAGAAATACTCCGGTATGCTCACCTCGTTCTGCCGATCGGCTTTCTGCATGGTGGGCAATCCATCGCGAAGCACCGGGCCTGTCACCACGAAGATCCGCCGCTTGCTGTAGTTCACGTAGCGGCGGCCCCAATCCTCCAGCTCAGCCCATGTGCCGCGGTTCAGTTCCGGCACTTGCGGACTGATGTTGCTATACAAGTAGGTGGCCTTCATCGCATCCAGGTTCCAGCGCATGTCGGCGCTCGGTACCAAGTGTCCGCGATCGTACCCACTGTTCCAATAGTCCGCTGTGACCGCCGTTCCTGTTTTCACCATCGGGTCGGGGGAGAAGGAGTCGATGCGTGCGAGGTTTCCGGTGATCAGGTCCGGCACGGCGATGTGCGCCACCCACTTCGGTTGCTCGTGCTTCTCACTGTACACGAGCATGTGGGCGGCGTGAACGATCACTTCATCACCGGCTTCCAATCGCGGCAGGCCGATCTTGTTCAGGTCGCGGCGGATGATGGCGAGCTTGGCGGAATCCATGCGCGCCACCATGAGTTTCTGCTGCTCCTGCAGTTTGGCGTTCTGTTCCTCGATCCGCTTCAATTGTTGGTCCAGGTCGTATTGACCGAACGAGGTGAGGGGGACCAGTGCGAACAGGACGAGCAGCGAAGCGAATGATCTCATGGAAGGCGAAAAGTAACCCATCGCATCAGCGCAGCA
Organism: Flavobacteriales bacterium; assembly: GCA_016721005.1. Lineage (GTDB taxonomy): Bacteria > Bacteroidota > Bacteroidia > Flavobacteriales_F > PHOS-HE28 > PHOS-HE28. The sequence continues at coordinate 111,426 of JADKJM010000016.1, read as the reverse complement.
GGGAGGCCAGGTCTTCCAAAGCCTGTTCCAGAAGGTCCGGACCACTCGCACGAACCAAGCTCGGTTCCGTGGGTAGAAGAGCCAACGCAGCCACAAGATCCAGTGTACCCTGCTGTTGAACAATGAACCTTCGGGTGCGTGCATGCAGCGTGGCGAGGTATTCCTGCTCGGGCTGGCCCGGCGTGGGAATGATCAATGCCGTGCGTCCGATCGCGTCAAGGTCCATCAGCGATGTGTACCCACTTCGCGAAACAACAAGGCGCGCCGAGATCATCGCCGCAGCCAGATCACCGCTGCTCATGTGCGCCCGAATGGTGAGGTTCCCGATCACTTCATCCCTGTCGCTTCCCGGTAGTCCGAGGACCAATAAGTGCCTGCCGGGGAGTGCGTGCAGTTGTTCGATCAACAGTAGTTCGAATATGGTACGTTGTGGTTCAGGACCGCTGATCACAGCTACAACCTGGTATTCCGCCGTCAGAGGCCTTCCTCCCTCTCCCGCGGAGAGGGCAGGGGTGAAGCTCATCCGACTCACCGTCCCGATGTAGCGCGCGTTCGCTGGAAGATCCGACCCGTGTGAAAGTTCACCGGCAAGGCCGGGTGCCCTCGCCTCATCCATGATCCAGCACCGGTCGAAACACTCGATCTGATTGCGATTCATCGTGCGTAAGGCGCCCTGCGCGAAAGGCGTGAACGGGAACACCTGATGCGTGATCAACACGCTGGGCAGATCCGGACTGCGCAACCCGAAGCGTTGATCACTGATCACTGCATCGATCCGCAAGCGTTGCCGGATCCGATCGAAGAGCGCATGCTCGGCCCGGACGCTACGGATCATCCCCGGGAATTGCCGCGCCAAGCTCCAGAACTGGTTGTTGCCCTTGGAATAGCGCACTTCCACACCAACCATTTGCACGTATTCCAGATCCGGGAATTCCTGCCGGAGCAGAGCGAGCGCACCCGCATCCGCACCAATAACCGGAACAGCTCCTTGGTCGATCACCCGATGGATGATGGGAACGCACCGCGCCGCATGGCCCAAGCCCCAATCGAGCGGGGCCACTAGGATGCGCGCGCCATTGAACATCGCTGCGAAGGTGGGATGAATGCGCCGTTGCAGTGAATACCTTTCGTTCAGCCGGTCCAACGGTCGCGCCTATTTTCGCCGCCCCGGATGAAGAGCGATGGCCTCGTGCCGTGCGCCAACTACCGGTCATTCCGAGCGAAGCGAAGGAACTGACGACTGCCACTGACCCGATGGGAAAGAACAAGCTTGCCCGCTTCGCCGAGAACAGCACTTTTGAGCATGTGCTACAGCCAAGCTTCACCGAGTTGGTGGAGAACGGATTGGCGCTGCGTGGGAAGTGGAACGCTGATTTCTTCAAGCGCGATGCACCGCTGGTCCTTGAGCTTGGCTGTGGAGGCGGTGAGTACACCGTTGGCCTAGGGCAGTTGCAGCCACAGAAGAACTACATCGGCGTGGACATCAAAGGCGCGCGCATCTGGCGCGGTGCGCGAACCGCCAAGGAACTCGGTCTTGCCAATGTCGGCTTCATCCGCACCCATGTGGACCATATCCTGAAGTGCTTCGGGCCGCAGGAAGTGGACGAGATCTGGCTCACCTTCTCCGATCCTCAGATCGGCAAGGCGCGTAAGCGGCTCACGAGTCCGCTCTTTCTGGACCGATACAAGCAGATCCTCAAACCCGGCGGCGTCATCCACCTGAAGACCGATAGTCCACTGCTCTACGATTACACACTGGAGCAGATCGCCGAGCGGAAACTGCCCGTCCATGAGCAGAGCGCGAACGTGTATGCTGAACTTGTTCAACGCGTATCCGAAGAGGAACAAGCTGTGCTGAACATCCGCACCTATTACGAGCAGATGTGGTTGGCGGAGGGACGGACGATCCACTACGTTCGGTTCGGGGTTCAATAGGCCGCAAAGGCGCCAAGTCGCGATGACTTCCTTTGCGTCTCCGCGCCTTTGCGGCTAAGACCATGGCCAAACGAACCGTTCAGGATGGCGCAGTCCAGGAGCGCGACTTCTTCGCAGATGTGATGGATGTCGTTCGGCAGATCCCGCGCGGCTGTGTGACGAGTTACGGCGCGATCGCGAAGTATCTCGGAGCCGCACGATCAGCCCGCATCGTGGGCTACTGCATGAACAACGCACACACCGTGAAGCCGAAGGTCCCGGCGCACCGCGTGGTCAACCGCATCGGGTTGCTCAGTGGCAAGCACCATTTCGGCACGACCACGCGCATGCAGGAGTTGCTGGAGAAGGAAGGGGTGAAGGTGAAGAACGATCAGGTGGTGGACTTCGCGAAGCGGTTCTGGGATCCGATGGTGGAGTTGGGGTTGTGACCTCCTAGTCAAGCTGATCCTTGATCTCCTCCAAGCGCTTTCGCGCATCCGGAAGAACACGTTCAACGGTTAGCCAAACCGCGTGCTTGTCGATGCCCAAGTAATCATGCACAAGCTTGTCACGCATGCCCGCGATCTTCTTCCACTCCACATTCGGATAGGCCGAACGCACTTCGGAAGAGATCCGCTTGGTCGCCTCACCCATCACCATGAAGTTCCGGATGACACCATCCTGTACCAAGCGGTTATCCAGGAAGGCCCGGAGGTCCATACCCTTGGTGTAGTGCAGGACCTGGTCGATCGCTTCCAGGATATGCTCAATGAGCACCCGATCACTACGGACTTCACTCATGCGGCGGCTTCGATGCGCACAAGGTCGCGCTGGATGAACGGTCGCATCTTCGGATCGATCGCTCGCTCCGTCACTAGATCCACGCGAAGGCCGAGGCGTTCGCTGAGTGATTGTTCCAGACCGACCAAGTCGAGAAAGTCGATCGGTTCACCTAGGTCAACTAGCAGGTCGAGGTCGCTTTCCGGACGCTCATCGCCGCGCGCTCGGGAACCGAACAAGGCAATGGAGAGCGGCGCAAATGGCGCTAGGACTTCCCGTATGATCCGTTGTTGTTCGGCGGTGAGCATGGTTCAAAGGTAGAAGGCATAGGGGTGAAGAACGATCAGGTGGTGGACTTCGCGAAGCGGTTCTGGGATCCTATGGTGGAGTTGGGGTTGTGACATACGCTCCCGCAGTAGTTTCGCACTCCATTCGCCATGCCCATCACCCAAGAAGCCATTCTCGCCGCGCTCTCGCGCATCATCGAACCCGACCTCAAGAAGGACATCGTCACCCTCGACCTCGTGCGCGAGGTGGTGGTGGATGAGGACACCGTACATATCACTGTGGAGGTGAGCAATCCCGCCATGCACAGCCGCAAGCGCATGGAGGAGGCCGTGGCCTTCAACCTGAAGCAGGCGCTAGGCAAGGAAGTGAAGGTGGTGGTGACCGTGAACCCACTCAGCGGCGATCGCGCCAACGTGCGCAAGGTGCTGCCGAATGTGAAGCACATCATCGCCATCGCGAGCGGCAAGGGAGGCGTGGGCAAGAGCACGATCACCGCGAACCTCGCAGCAGGGTTGGCCGCGCGTGGGTTGAAAGTGGGACTGATCGACGCCGACATCTACGGCCCGAGCATGCCGCTGATGTTCGATGCGGTGCATGAGAAGCCGAGGACCGTGGAGAAGGACGGCAAGCACTACATCGTTCCGGTGGAGAGTTATGGTGTGAAGCTGTTGAGCATCGGATTCTTCGCCGATCCATCGCAGGCCATCGCATGGCGTGGACCGATGGCGACGAAAGCATTGGAGCAATTGATCAAGGATGCCGACTGGGGCGAGCTCGATGTGATGCTCGTGGATCTTCCACCCGGCACGGGCGACATCCACCTGTCGTTGGTGCAAGCGGTGCCGCTCACGGGAGCGATCATTGTGAGCACACCACAAACCGTGGCACTGATCGATGCGCGGAAAGGAGTAGGGCTCTTCAACCTGCCCAGCGTGAATGTGCCCGTGTTGGGCATCGTCGAGAACATGGCATGGTTCACGCCTGCTGACCCCGGCTCGGAGGCCGGGGTGACGGGCGTGCGGCATTACATCTTCGGGAAAGGTGGCGCCCAAGCGCTCGCCGAGGAATTGAAAGTGCCCTTCTTGGGTGAAGTGCCCTTGATCCAGAGCGTGCGCGAAGCCGGTGATGTGGGCCGCCCCGCCGTCCTGCAAGGCGACACCCCCGCTGCCGCTCCCTTCAACGACCTTTGTACCGCAGTGATGGAGCGCGTGCTGCGCGCCGTTCCCGCTTGATAGCATGTCCCGCCGAGAGCACGAGATCACCGAAGCCCGCGTCCGCGAAGCGCTCGCCGAGTTGCGTCCGTTCTTTGAAGCGGACGGTGGCGACATCACGTTGGAGGAGGTGACCGCGGATGGTGTTGCTCGCCTGCGCCTGCATGGCTCCTGTTCCAGCTGCGCCATGCTCCCCATGACCATGAAGGGCGGGGTGGAGGAGACCATCAAGCGCGTGGCGCCATCGGTGAAGAAGGTGGAAGCCATCAACGCAAGTGGACGCCGGACGGAGCAACAGGCACGCCCGGACGTTCGCACCACGTCCTGACCCCGTTACCTTCGCCTGGCGAATCCATGTCCATCAACACCAAACCACCCAAGCCCGTCGAGGAACGGAGCAATGTGGTGATCCTCTTCGCTGGAGACAGCGGCGACGGCATCCAGCTCACCGGGACCCAGTTCACCGGCACCAACGCGCTCTTCGGCAACGATGTGAGCACCTTCCCGAACTACCCGGCGGAGATCCGTGCCCCGATCGGCACCCTGGCCGGTGTGAGCGGCTTCCAATTGCACTTCGGCAGCGTGGAGATCTTCACGCCCGGCGACCAGTGCGATGTGCTGGTGGTGATGAACGCCGCCGCGCTGAGCGCGAACCTGGACAAGTTGAAGCCCGGTGGCATCATCATCGCTAACAGCGATGGCTTCGACAAGAAGAACCTGCGGCTGGCCGGTTACATCGATGCCGCCGATCCGCTCACGGACGGTTCGTTGGTGAACTTCCAGGTGCATGCCGTGGACGTGACCAAGCTCACCCGCACCGCGCTGGAGGACAGCACGCTGGGGATGAAGGAGAAGGACCGCTGCAAGAACATGTTCGTCCTCGGCTTCATCAACTGGATGTTCAGCCGTGAGAACACCCTCGCCGAAGGGTTCCTCGAGAAGAAGTTCGGCAAGAAGCCGGACTTGCTCGAAGCGAACCGGAAAGCGCTCGTTGCGGGCTACTTCTATGGGGAGACCAGCGAGACCTTCACCACGCGTTTCGAGGTGAAGGCGGCCCCTTTGCCCAAGGGCACCTACCGTGCGATCACCGGCAACCAGGGCACAGCGCTGGGCTTGATCGCCGGTGCGCAGAAAGCGAAGCTGGACCTGTTCTACGGCAGTTATCCCATCACCCCGGCGAGCGAGATCCTGCACGAGCTCAGCCGCCACAAGAACTTCGGCGTGATCACTTTCCAGGCGGAGGACGAGATCGCGGCCATCGGCTCGGCCATCGGCGCGAGCTATGGCGGTGCCCTCGGCATCACAGCCAGCAGCGGACCGGGCATCGCGCTGAAGACCGAGGCCATGGGGCTTGCCCTCATGCTGGAGATCCCGTTGGTGATCGTGAACGTGCAGCGCGGCGGACCGAGCACCGGGCTGCCCACCAAGACCGAGCAGGCGGACCTCTGGCAAGCCGTCCTGGGCCGCAATGGCGAAGCGCCGATCCCGGTGCTCGCGGCCAGCACGCCGATCGATTGCTTCGACATGGCCTTCGAGGCCGTGCAGATCGCACTGGAGCACATGACGCCGGTGATCCTGCTCACCGATGGCTACATCGCGAACGGTTCCGAACCCTGGCGTTTTCCTGCGGCGGATAGCCTCCCGGAGATCAAGCCTCCGTTCATCGCTTCGAGGGAGGCTGGCACGCCGAGCGCAGCCGAGGCGTTCCTCCCCTATGCGCGCGACGAACGCGGCGTGCGCCCATGGGCCATCCCGGGCCAGGCAGGCTTGCAGCACCGCATCGGCGGCATCGAGAAACAGGACCTCACGGGCAACATCAGCTACGATCCCCGGAACCACGAGAAGATGGTGCGCTTGCGTGCGGAGAAAGTGGCGCGCATAGCGGATCGATACAAGCCGATCCGGTTGGATAGCGGCCCGGCGGAAGGGGAACTGCTCGTTGTCGGCTGGGGATCCACCTACGGCGCCATCCGCACGGCCGCATTGCAGTTGCAGAAGGAAGGGCACGCCGTGGCGCACGTACACCTGCGCCATCTGTTCCCATTCAACAAAGGATTGGGACCCTTGCTGAAGAATTACCAAAAGGTGCTGGTGCCCGAGATGAACAGCGGACAGCTGCGCCAATTGCTGCGCGCCGAATACCTCGTGGACGCGCAAGGCCTGAACAAGATCCAAGGCATGCCCTTCACGAGCGAGGAGATCCGGGTCGGCATCCTGAACCAGTTGAAGTCATGAGCACGGTGAATGGCATTGGTGAGACTCCAGCCCACGAGGGCGGGTCCGCCCGGAACGACAAAGCGGAGAAGATCGACTTCTCCAGTGATCAGGAGATCCGCTGGTGCCCCGGTTGCGGGGACTACAGCATCCTGAAGCAAGTGGAGACCTTGCTTGCACAAAGCGGCAAGAAGAAGGAGGACGTGGTATTCATCAGCGGTATCGGTTGCTCATCGCGCTTCCCGTACTACATGGATACGTACGGCATGCACAGCATCCACGGTCGCGCCCCAACGATCGTTAGCGGTCTCCGAAGCGTACGTCCGGACTTGAGCGTGTGGATGGTCACCGGCGACGGCGACGCGATGAGCATCGGCGGCAATCACATCATCCACCTGCTGCGCCGCAACGTGGACGTGAACGTGCTGCTCTTCAACAACCAGATCTACGGGCTCACCAAAGGCCAGTACTCGCCCACTTCACCGGAAGGTGCGGTCACGCGCAGCACGCCCATGGGCAGCACCGATCACCCGTTCAATCCGCTCGCCCTGGTGAAGGGTGCCGACGGTACGTTCATCGCCCGCAGCATGGACCGCGACCCGAAGCACATGCGCGAAGTGCTCGCCCGTGCCGATGCGCATCGCGGCACCTCGTTCCTGGAGATCTACCAGAACTGCAACGTCTTCAACGATGGCGCCTTCGAGGTCTTCACGGAAAAGGCGAGCAAGCCGGACCATGTGCTCTTCATGGAGCACGGCAAGCCGCTCCTGTTCGCCAATGGAACCAAGGGCATCAAGCTCGATGGCATGACGCCCGTGATCCTCGACCTCTCAACTGGCGCGCACAGCGCCGACGACTGCTGGGTCCACAACGAGCGCGATGGCTTCAAGGCCTCGATCCTTGTCCGCCTCTTCGACGACCCGCGCTTGCAAGGCGCGATGCCCCGCCCGTTCGGTGTGTTCTTCGTGGCCGACCGCCCCACGCACGAGGAGAAGTTGCAGGCGCAGGTGAAGCGGGCGAAGGAGGTGAAAGGCCCCGGCGATCTGGACAAGTTGCTCCAAGGCGAGCATACGTGGACGATCGGGTAGGGTCGGACAGGCATCCTGCCTGTCCACGATAGGACCGACCCACGCACGAGGAGAAGCTGTAGGTACAGATGAAGATGGCGAAGGGCGTTGGTGATCCGCTGATCGTCCAACACCCTTGATGTAAGGAACGAAGAAAGGTGACCCACAAGGATATCCGTTCGACCTTTGCCTTGATGAAAGCCTTGCGTATTTGGATCGCGTTGTTCGCTGCGTCATTGGCCATGCCGGCCGCCGCCCAAACCTTCGACCTCGAACAGTTCGAACAGATCTTCCGGCCACGGCTCCGAGTGGATACGCGGTGGACACCACCGGCTTCATTCACCGATGAGAAGGGCACGTACGAGGACCGCATGGCGGTTGGAGTATTCACTCTTCCGGTGTACCAGCGGTGGTCGGCTGGGTTCGATCTGAACGCGGAGGGGAAGGGCGTGGTCGAGCGCTTGAAGAACAGTGTTCGGATCCGCGCGTCACAGGTTCTGGCCAATGTGCGCTTCGGTGGCAGGGAATTGCGGATCGGGAACGATGGCGACGTGAGAATGCTTTACACGGGATCGGTCGGGGCGTTGGGGGTCAGCCTTACGCGGAAGTACCGTGTGCTGTTCTGGAGCGCGAATGTGAACGTGAGCGAGGAGGCGAGCACAGTGGACCAGATGGTGCCGCGCTTCAATGGGGTGATCGGGAAATTGCGGATCAACGGCGTGCGCAAGCAGATCTTCTATGGACTGGCCGTTACGGTGAGCGATGGCTTGAACCTCCCGATCCCTTTCGTAGGTGGCACGGAGCCGATCGGTGATCGATGGAGCTTTCAATATGTGCTACCGGTCCAACTCGCGGTCGGCTTCAAACTTTCCGATGACACCCGCTTTCAGGGCGGCGTTGGCGCCGATGGATTTCGAAGCGGCTTCGGGCAGGGCGATGACCGCGTGAACTTCAACTACGCGGCGTTACGTGCGTTCGTGAACGTGCGCCACCGGCTGTCGCGGACGGTGCAGCTACGCGCCGAGATCGCTGGTTTGCCCGTGCGCCAGATCCGCTATCCCGATACGGCGGGCGACCTTCAACGCTACCCGATCAACGCGGGGTGGAGCGTGCAAGCGGGCATGAGCATCTTCTTCGGGAACAGTACGCTGGAGCGGATCCTGGACACGGTGCTGTGATGGGTTCTCAGCGGAGGTCCTTCGGGATCAAGCAAACTGGTATGGGTTCCATCTTGTGCCTGTTGGCCGCGTTCCGTTGATCGAAGATCCCCAGAACAACGCGCTGGCGATCACTTAAGTCGAGAGTGCGCACGTCCAACTTCCGCTCACGCAGGTCCATCGCCCACTCCAGTTCCGGGTAGCTCGCGCCGATCTGGTCCTCGTCGCTGCGGTCATCACCCCACAACCCATCCGTTGGTTTGGCGATCAGGATGGACTCGATGATCCCAAGTTCCTTGGCCACTTCATACACCTCGGTCTTCGTCAGGTCTGCAATGGGGGAGAGGTCCACGCCGCCATCGCCGTACTTGGTGAAGAAACCCACACCGAAGTCCTCCACCTTGTTGCCCGTGCCAGCCACCAGCGCACGGTGGATGCCCGCGAAATAGTACAAGGTGGTCATGCGCAAGCGGGCGCGTGCATTCGCCAATGAGAGATCGGTGAGTTCCGCATTGCCCACTTTCGGTAGAGCGGCGACAAGTGAATCGAAGGTCGGCGTCAGCTTCACCACTTCCATGCGCACGTTCGAGTGCTTGGCCTTCAACCACGATATGTGATCCTGTGCCCGCTGCACTTGCGATGCGGCCTGGTGGATCGGCATCTCTACACAAAGCGTGGGCAGCCCGGTGCGTGCGCACAGCGCGCTCGTCACTGCGCTATCGATCCCACCGCTCACGCCCACCACGAAGCCGTCCTGCTTCGCACGCAGGCAGTAGTCCTTCAGCCAAGCGGTAAGATGATCGATCACGCGTACGGTCTGCATGGTGCTGCAAAGGAAAGCCCCTCCGCCGTACGGCGGAGGGGCTTTCAAGAACTGGAGGTTCCTTCCTAGAAGAACACGCCTACGGTCAATTCGAAGTAATGGGCCTTGGCCTTCGCCTTACTCCCGGCCACATCGAAGTTGAGGATGTTCGTGAAGCCATTGTTGTACGTCACGCCTACGAGCAAGCTGGTGCTACCGCTGAAATTGTACTCCATGCCGGCGCCGACGATCAGCGAAGCCTTGTACAGCGCTATGTCCGATTGGATGTCCTCACCCTTGTTCTCGGTGAATTCGGTCACGATCGGCGTCCCATCCGTGAGTGACCCAGCGACTTTCGGAGCGACCATATCAGCCTTCGCCCGGATGTTGAACGCATTGCCGAATCCGACCTGGCCGTAGTAACGCATATAGCCGATCTCGTTGGTCATGAGTTTGATGGTGAGCGGCAACTCGACGTATTGCAATTTCACATCGGTTTCCAATGCTTTGGTCTTCATCGGCCCGGCGACCTCGTCAACATAGGTGTAGTCCTCCTTCCACTTTCCGGTGATGTTGTTCAGGTTGAGACCCGTGGCGAAGCGGTAGTTGCCATTGGCTCCGATGGGGAATTCCGCCAACAGCCCGAAGGTGTATCCGAGCCCGGAGCCATTGGCTTTGAGCGCTTTCGTCTCCGATTTGACGAAGCCCATGTTCGGGCTCAACTTGATGCCGAATCGCACGGATGCATCATCCTGTGCGGATAGGGTCGTGGTGCTGATAAGGGCGATGGCGAGTACGGCGAAGACCTTGTTCATAGTTTTGGGGCTCATTTTCGGTCGGTCAAAAGTAACGTGCTGCTCCTTCGCTCCTCCAAGACCGTGCTGATCATTACCACCATGTTCATGGTGGCATGTTCCGGCGAACCCGACCGCGCAGTGGAGCCCACGGCGGATCTCGATGTCCGGATCGGTCGGTTGGACCATGATCTCTTCCACGCCTCGCCCGATAGCATCCGCGCGGCCAGCTTGAAGGCATACGCGACCTACGGTGATTTCTACCGCGTGTACATCGAGCAGATCCTGCAAGGTGCGCCGGTGGATGACCCGCGATTGCCACTGGTGTTGCATCGCTTCGTGTTGGATCCGGACTGGAGCGTGGCGCAGCGTGCCGTGGACAGCATCCTTGGTGACATGGAACCGCAACGCGAGCAATTCGAACTCGCCTTCGAACGATTGCATGCCCTGTTCCCCGATAGCCTGATCCCTCGCGTGGTCGCCTTCAACAGTGGGTACAACTACGGCATCTTCCCCACGGACAGCGTACTGGGCATTGGGGTGGAATGGTTCATCGGGAAGGACCATCCGGTGATCGGATATCTGGCCCCTGAGCAATTCCCGCTCTATGTAAAGGAGCGCATGACGCCGGAGATGATCGTTCCCAGTGCGGTGAAGGGTTGGCTGCTCGTTCACTACACACGTGATATCCGCGGCGCCGATGTGCTCACGAACCTGGTGGAGACCGGCAAGGTGATGGCGCTGCTGAATGCGCTGATGCCGGAGGTGGAACCGAACTTGAACTTCGCCTTCAGCAAGGAGCAACTCGCGTGGTGCGAGGCGAACGAATTCCAGATCTGGAAGGACATCATCGGCAAGGACCAACTTTTCAGCAAGAAGTCCGACGACATCGGGCGCTTGATGAATGACGGTCCCTTCACCCCTGGTTTTCCACGTGAGAGTCCCGGACACATCGGGGAGTGGGTGGGCTATCGCATGGTTAGCGCCTACCTCAAGGAGAACGCCAAGGTCACCTTCGCACAACTCTTTGCGATGGAGGATCCGCGCGCGATCCTGAAGGACTACAAACCCCGTTGATCACCGCACACATTCCAACCGATCGAACACACATGAAGAATTCGGAGATCCTCCTTAAAGTCCGATTGGACGAGAACCAAGTACCCGAGAAGATCGACTGGACCGCTGAGGACAACGATGGCAGTGGTTCAACGAAAGCCGTGTTGCTCAGCCTCTGGGATGAAAAGGAACATAACACCCTGCGCATCGACCTATGGACGAAGGAGATGACCGTGGGGGAGATGAAGGCGTTCTTCCACCAGAATCTTCTCACGCTGGCGGACACCTTCGAACGCGCTACGGGCGAAGGGAAGATGGCGGCGCAGATGCGCGATTTCGGCGCCTACTTCGCCGAGCACATGCTTCCGGAGATCAACGGGAACTGAGGCTTGCGCGAAACGCTCATTCACCGAGCGCGTCCTTCCATTGTACGTTCACCTTCTCGATGAAGGCGAGCAATTCTTCCCGTCCGATCCGCTTGGCGGAACTGGTCTCGTAGAACGGTGGAAGATTCTCCCAGGTCTTCTTCAACTCTTTGCGGAACTTGGCCACGTTCGACTGCACCTTCGGGGGTGAAAGCTTGTCGGTCTTTGTGAACACGATCGCGAAGGGAATGCTGTTCTCGCCCAACCACTGCACCATGTCCAGATCGTTCTGCTGTGGTTCCACCCGCGAATCGATCAGCAGGAAAACGTTCTGAAGGCTCTCGCGTTCGCGCAGGTACCGGTGGATCATGTCCTGCCACACCTCGCGCTCGCTGCGGCTCACCTTGGCGTAACCATATCCGGGCAGATCGGCCAGCATCCAAGGAAGTTCGCTAGTCAATGTGCCCTCCACCCGGAAGTGCTCCACGTTCCGCGTGCGCCCTGGCGTGTTGCTCACACGCGCCAGCTTCTTGATCTGGCAGAGCATGTTGATCAACGAACTCTTGCCCACGTTGCTCCGGCCGATGAAGGCGTACTCGGGCAAGGTCGGCTTGGGCCAGTTCTTGGCTTCACGTCCACTTCCGAGGTGTTCTGCGATCAGCGACTTCATGCTTCAATAACGGCAAATAGGAAAATGGTCATGGACTTGCCGCTCGCCGCTTTCAAACTCCTCAAGCCAGCGTCTTCGCCAACCACGCGTCCACGATCGCATTGAACGCATCGGGGTGTTCCATCATGGCGGCGTGCCCGCATTGATCGATCCAGAAGAGTTCGCTGTTCGGGATCAAGGAGTTGAACTCCTCCGCCACATGCGGCGGGGTGATCGTATCCTGCTTGCCCCAGATCAAGCACACGGGCATCTTCAGGTTGGGCAGGTCCTTGGCCATGTTGTGCCGGATGGCGCTCTTGGCCAGCGAAAGGATGCGGATGAGTTTGGCTCTGTCGTTCACCGTGACGTAACACTCCTCCACGAGTTCATCGGTCACATATTTCGGATCATGGAAGGTGAGAGCGATGCGCTGGCGAAGGAAGTCCTTGTCCTCCCGACGTGGGAAGCCACCGCCGAAGGCGTTCTCATACAAACCGCTGCTGCCCGTAAGGATCAGTGTACGGATCCGATCCGCATGCTTGGTGCAATAGACCAAGGCCACATGGCCACCAAGTGAATTGCCCAGCAGGTTCACCTCCTTCAATCCGAGGTGGCGCATGAACCGATCCAGGAAGTCCGCCAGCGCTGGCACATTCGTGTTCAGCATGGGCAAGGTGTACAGCGGCAGCATCGGCATCAGCACGCGGTACTTCTTCCGGAAGAATGCAGTGGGACCTTCGAAATTGCTGAGTGCGCCGAACAGCCCGTGGAGGAATAGCAAGGGTGGACCCTCACCCACGTCGATGTAGGTGAACTCACCTTCCTCCTTCAGCTGTGGCTCCATTTCCATGCGCACCATGCGGTCCGTCCAAAGGTAGAGGCCAACCCTTACCGCGATCGGCGTGACCCGATCAGTATTCACAAGAGGCTGTGGAAGCATTGCGGTCGTAGGGCATCGCGATCGCTCGGTCATTGCGCAAGCTTTCGAGGGCGTTGATCGGGCCTCGTTCCGCGTCCAACCGTATCGGTCCCCGGTTGTTGATAAGGCCCCACATTTTCCCACCACAAGAATGGCCTGTTATCAGGCTATTGTAGGGATATCACAACTTTCGTCTAGCTTCGCCGTTGAAGATTTATCAACAAATCACGGGAAGAAGGGGTGATCGTGGGAATAAGTGGGTGAACCCGCCTACTTTCGCCACCATTCTTGCCGATGCGTTATGCTGGATCTACTCGGGGAATACCCAAGCACCTTGGACGCCAAGAGCCGCGTGCTCTTGCCCGCCGCGCTGAAAAAGCAGCTCGGTGGGGAAGTGGCCAAGGGCTTTGTGGTGAACCGGGAAGTGTTCAGCCAGTGCCTCGTCCTGTATCCGAAGGAGGAGTGGAACAAGACCAGCGCCGATGTGCGCCGCTTGAACCGCTTCGACCCGGAAAGCGTGGAGTTCATACGGCGTTTCCTCAATGGAGCAACGCCGCTGGACCTAGACGCCAACGGGCGTTTGCTCATCCCCAAATCACTGATGGACTACGCTCAGCTGAGCAAGGACATCGTGTTCTCCGGGGTGGGCGATCGCATCGAGATATGGAGCGAGGAGCTGCACAAGGGGGCGCTCGGCGGGAACGTGGACTTCAAGTCATTGGCAGCGAAAGTCATGGGCGGTAGCCCGAAAGCCAATGGCGCATGAGTATCACGACCCCGTTCTTTCACAAGCCTGTCTTGAAGGATTGAAGATCCGCCCCGACGGCGTCTACGTGGACGTTACGTTCGGCGGCGGAGGTCATAGCAAGGCCATTCTTGCGCAGCTCGGGCCGAAGGGGAGATTGATCGCCTTCGACCGTGACCGGGATGCATGGCTCAACGTGCTGGACGATGATCGCTTCACCCTGGTGAAGACCGACTTCCGCTGGCTGAAGAACCACCTGCGTTACCTCGGCGCGCTTCCGGTGGATGGACTCCTGGCCGATCTCGGAGTGAGCAGTCACCAGTTCGATACCGGTGGACGCGGTTTCAGCATCCGCTTCGATGGTCCATTGGATATGCGGATGGATCATCGCACCAAACGCAACGCCGCGCGATTGCTCCGCGAGTTGGATGAGGTGGCGTTGACCGATCTGTTGCGGAAGTATGGTGAAGTGGATGGTGCACCGCGTGTGGCCCGTCAGCTGGTGAAGGCGAACGCGGAGAGTTCCATCGGCACCACATTCCAATTGGTGGAAGCACTGAAGCCGGTGACACCGCGTGGAAAGGAGAGCAGCTTCCTCGCCCAGGTCTTCCAAGCGTTACGCATCGCGGTGAATGACGAGCTCGGCGCGTTGGAAACACTGCTGAAGCAGAGCGCCGATGTGATCGCCCCCGGAGGAAGACTGGTGATCATGAGCTACCACAGTTTGGAGGACCGCCTCGTGAAGAACTGGATGCGCAGCGGCGACTTCGGCGGTGTGGAGAACAAGGACCACTTCGGCAATCGTACCCGACCATTCGATCCAACAAGCAGCAAGGCCATTCAGCCTTCACCTGAAGAAATAGAAAGGAACCCACGGGCACGCAGTGCCCGAGCAAGGATCGCAACACGCACATGAACCGCATACGCGAACAGAAGACCGAGGAAGCACCGAAGCCGAAGAAGGCCGCGGTAGCCGCCCGGCTTCCGCGTGGATTGGTGAGCGTGTTGAACGGCAGTTTCCTCACCAAGGAAAGGGTGTTGGGCAACATGCCCTTCATCCTGTTCTGCGTGGGACTCATGGTCCTCTATATCGCATACGGCTACCACACCGAGCGAGTGGTGCGCGACCTGGAACGCACCGGTACGGAGTTGAAGGAGCAGCGCGCGGAGTACATCACCGTGCGTGCCGAGTTGGAAAAGCTGGAACGCCAGAGCAATGTGGCCGACCGCATCGGTGCATTGGGCTTGCATGAGAGCCGGGTGCCGCCCGTGAAGCTCACTGTGGACGAGGACCAATTGACGGACACCCGCACACCATGAGCGACAACCGCCAACTGCGCGTGCGCGCGAACCTCGTCTACTTGGGCGTCGTGGCTTTCGCTGTGGCCATCGCAGTGCAGCTCTTCCGCATCCAATTGGTGGAAGGAAGCCAGTGGCGGCAGAAGGCCGAGACCGTGAGCACCGACTGGCGCACGGTGCAGCCCGAGCGCGGACACATTTTCGCCGAGGACGAACACCTGCTCGCCACCAGTGTGCCGGAGTACGATGTCCGCATGGACCTCGCCACGGATGGATTGACGGATGAACTCTTCCGCGCGAACATCGATTCGCTCGCTTGGCATCTCTCCCAACTCTTCGGTGATCGCTCCGCTGGTGAATACAAAAGGAACATTACCGATGCGCGCAGCCGCCGCGAGCGCTACCACTTAGTGAAGCGCAATGCGTCGCACACCGATGTGCAGGTGTTGCGCACCTTCCCATTGTACCGTGAAGGGCGATTCAAAAGCGGACTCGTTACGGAGAAGCGATTGATCCGTGCGCGGCCATATGGTCGACTCGCCGCGAGAAGCGTAGGATATGTGTTGCGCGATTCCGCAGCGATGGCCATCGGTCTTGAGGGCGGCTACGACAAGTGGTTGAAGGGTGTGACGGGGCGTCGCTTGGAGCAACGTCTAGCTGGAGGTGTATGGATGCCGATCGGCGATGGTGTGGACCCTGTTCCGGGTTCCGACATCCACACCACGATCGACATCAACCTGCAGGACGTTGCTGATGCTGCGCTCGAAGCACAGCTTCGGCACAACGGCGCGCAATGGGGTTGTGTGGTGGTGATGGAAGTGGCCACCGGTCGCATCAAAGCGATCAGCAACCTCACGCGCACCGGCGACAGCACGTATGTGGAGGCGATGAACTACGCGGTGGGCGAGGCCAACGAACCCGGTTCCACGTTCAAACTGCCCGCACTGATGGTGGGTCTGGAAGATGGTCTGATCAACATCACCGATACCGTGGATACCAAGAGTGGTCGCGTGCGCTACTACGACCGGATCATGACCGATGCGCACGAGGACAAGTACAAGAAGGTGACGGTGCGCCGCGCGTTCGAGCTCTCGCTCAACACGGGTATCAGCCTCGCGGTGACCAAGGCCTACGGCAAGGACCCGAAGAGGTTCATCGAGGGCTTGAAGCGCATGCACCTGAACGAGTCCACTGGCGTGATGATCCCCGGCGAGCCGGTGCCCACGATGCGCGGACCCGGAGAGAAGGGATGGAGCGGGGTGAGCCTGCCATGGATGAGCATCGGCTATGAAGTGCTGCTGACGCCGATGCAGATCCTCACCTTCTACAACGCGGTGGCGAATGATGGCCGCATGATGCAACCGCAATTCGTAACGCGCATCACGCGCAATGGCAAACTCACCGAGGAGTTCGAGCCCAACGTATTGAACGAGCGGATCTGTTCAGCCAGGACACTCGCCACCGTGCGTGAGCTTCTTATTGGTGTGGTGGACAGCGGAACCGCCACCAACTTGAAGGGCGCGCACTTCTCGATCGCCGGGAAAACGGGTACGGCCAAGATCGCGCGCAACGGCAGTTACAAGCAGCACGGCGAGAGCTACCAGGCCAGCTTCTGCGGCTACTTCCCGGCGGATGCGCCGAAGTACAGCTGCATCGTGGTGGTGAACGGACCGACCATGAGCGGCTACTACGGCAACATGGTGGCCGGTCCCATTTTCACGGAGATCGCCAACAAGATCTACAGCAATCGGTTGGAGTTGCAGCAGGAACGGACACTCGCAGCGGTGGATGGTCCTCGCACGCCGGTGAGTTTGAGCGGTCACGCCGGTGATCTGCGCATCGCCTTGGCAGGACTGGGTGTGGCAACGGAAGTGAGTGGTGAGGGTGAATGGATGAGCACCGAAGCAGGTGACAGCACAGTGGTCCTTCGTTCGCGCACCATACTCGGCGATGGCACCGGACTCGTACCCAACGTGCTCGGCATGGGCCTGAAGGATGCGCTCTACATCCTGGAGAATCGTGGTCTGTCCGTTCGCGTGCAAGGCAGCGGCATGGTGAAGCGCCAATCCATTCAACCCGGTTCGCGCGCTGGTCGTGGATCCACCATTCTCATCGAACTCACATGAAGCTGCTGAAGGACATCCTTTACGCGGTTCGCCTGGAGCAGGTGGAGGGTTCCACCAACACCGCCATCGAGCGGATCACGTTCGATAGTCGGCAGGTGGTCCCGTTCACGGCCTTCGTAGCGGTGAAGGGAACGAAGGTCGATGGACACGCGTTCATCGATCAAGCCGTTGAGCAAGGAGCGAGCGCGATCATCTGCGAAGTGCTGCCTGCGAAGTTGAAGGAGGGCGTCACCTACGTGCGTGTTCCGGACGCGACCGATGCGTTGGCCGTTCTCGCGACGAACTATTTCGATCATCCATCGAAGCAACTGAAGCTGGTCGGCATCACCGGCACCAATGGCAAGACGAGCGTGGCCACGTTGCTCTACCGCTTGTTCCGCTCCATGGGTTACAAGTGCGGACTCATCAGCACGGTGGAAACACGCATCGGTCAGCGGGTGATCGCCAGCACGCACACCACACCCGACAGCGTGCGGTTGAATGAACTGCTCGCGGAAATGGTCGAGGCTGGTGTGACGCATTGCTTCATGGAGGTGAGCAGCCACAGCGTGGTGCAACGTCGTGTAGCTGGTCTGCAATTCACCGGTGGCGTGTTCACCAACATCACGCACGACCACCTCGACTATCACGGAACCTTCGCGGAGTACATCAAGGCGAAGAAGGGATTCTTCGACGCACTGCCCGCCTCGGCCTTTGCACTGGTGAACGCGGATGACGCCAACAGTGGCGTGATGGTGCAGAACACACGCGCTACCAAGCGATCCTTTGCCGTGCGCAATGTGGCGGATCACCGTGCGCGTGTGATCGAGGACCAGCTGACCGGCTTGCACCTGAACATCGATGGACACGATGTCTTCGCACGACTGATCGGTGAGTTCAACGCGAGCAACCTCATTGCCGTGTACGCGACAGCGCTCCTGCTCGGCGGATCGCCGTTGGATGTGCTTACCGCGCTCAGTGATCTGGAAGCACCGCGCGGTCGGTTCCAATTGGTACGCGGTGCGGTAGTAGAAGGAAGTCCGGGCATCCTCGGCATCGTGGACTATGCGCACACGCCCGACGCATTGCGCAATGTGCTCACCACGATCAACGGGATCTGCCACGGCGAAGAACGCGTGATCACCGTGGTGGGTTGCGGCGGAGATCGCGATCGCACCAAGCGCCCCGTGATGGCAAGCATCGCTGCGGAGTTGAGTTCACATGTGGTGCTCACCAGTGATAACCCGCGCACCGAGGATCCAATGGCGATCCTCAATGAGATGCGCGCAGGCGTTGTCGCTGCGGACCACGCGCGCGTGTTCGTGAACGCGGACCGCAAGGAAGCGATCCGCCAAGCGGTTGCACTTGCTCGGCCTGGAGACGTAGTACTGCTCGCCGGGAAAGGACACGAGACCTACCAGGAGATCAACGGGGAGAAGTTCCCCTTTGACGACGCTGCTGTCCTGAAGGAAACCCTTGAACTCCTCCACAACTGATGTTGTACCACCTCTTCCAGTGGTTTGGTGACGGTGTTCCCGGATCGGGGGTGTTCAACTACATCTCCTTCCGCGCAGCGATGGCGGTCTTCGTGTCGTTGCTGATCTCGTTGTGGTGGGGCAAGGGCATCATCAACCTCTTGCGTCGCATGCAAGTGGGCGAGACCGTGCGTGATCTCGGGCTCGAAGGCCAGATGAAGAAGCAGGGCACGCCCACCATGGGCGGCCTCATCATCCTCTCCGCAACGCTCATCCCCACGCTGCTCTTCGCGAAGCTGGACAACATCTACATCATCCTCTTGCTGATCACCACGGTATGGCTCGGTTTCATCGGCTTCGTGGACGATTACATCAAGGTCTTCAAGAAGGACAAGCGCGGACTTGCGGGGAAGTTCAAGGTCGTGGGGCAGGTGGGGCTTGGCATCATCATCGGCGCCACGGTCTACTTCCATCCGGATATCCGCACGCGTGTGGAAGTTCCGGAAGTGCTTGCGCAACAGCTAGACCCGAAGGACCTGAACACGATCACGGAGGAGGACGGCACGGTGCATTGGATGTTGAACCGGAAGTCGCCGAACACCACCATCCCGTTCGTGAAGGACAACGAGTTCAACTACTCCTCATTGCTGAAGCCCTTCGGCAACGAAGCGCGTAAGTACACCTGGGTGGTGTACATCCTCGCGGTCATCTTCATCATCACCGCGGTGAGCAACGGCGCGAACATCACCGACGGGATCGATGGCCTCGCCACGGGAACGTCCGCGATCATCGTCATGGCACTCGGCATCCTCGCGTATGTGAGCGGCAACATCATCTTCTCGCAATACCTGGACATCATGTACATCCCCGGCAGCGGTGAGTTGGCGGTGTTCATCGGCGCGTTGCTGGGTGCGTGCATCGGCTTCCTCTGGTACAATGCACATCCCGCCGAGGTGTTCATGGGCGATACGGGAAGCCTTGCGCTTGGCGGCATCATCGCCACGCTGGCGATCCTCGTGCGCAAGGAACTGTTGATCCCCATCCTCTGCGGTGTCTTCCTCGTGGAGAACCTCAGCGTGGTGATGCAGGTCTCCTATTTCAAGTGGACGAAGAAGAAGTACGGAGAAGGCCGAAGGATCTTCCTGATGTCCCCGCTCCATCACCACTTCCAGAAGAAGGGTATCCACGAAAGCAAGATCGTCTCGCGCTTCTGGATCATCGGTGTCATGCTCGCGGTATTGTCCATCGTAACCCTCAAGCTCCGATGAAGACCCTCGTGGTGCTCGGTGGACAGGAGAGTGGCGTGGGCGCAGCACGGCTCGCGCAGCAACGTGGCTATGATGTGTTCGTGAGCGATGCTGGTGCGATGAAGCCGAAGTATCGTGATGAGTTGATCTCGAACAACATCGCACACGAGGAAGGTGGACATTCCGCTGATCGCGTGTTGAAGGCGGACGAGATCGTGAAGAGTCCTGGGATACCGGAGTCCGCATCGTTGATCCTCGCGGCACGAGAGCGCGGCATCCCGGTGATCAGTGAGATCGAACTCGCGTACCGCTATTGCAAGGGTTCCATCATCGGTATCACGGGAACGAATGGCAAGACCACCACTACACTACTAACGCACCACATCCTGCAACGCGCAGGGATCGATGTGGCGATAGGCGGCAACGTCGGTAACAGCTTCGCTGCGCTGGTGGCCGATGGAGATCACGCATGGTACGTGCTCGAATTGAGCAGTTTCCAATTGGACGGCATCAAGGACTTCAAGCCGAAGGTGGCCATGCTCCTGAATTTCTCGCCGGACCACTTGGACCGTTACCACTACCGCATGGAGAATTACGTGGCGAGCAAATTCCGCATCGCCATGAACCAAAGTGCGGACGACCACTTCATCCACAACGCCGATGATGGGATCATCGCGGCGTGGCTCGAACGTTCGCCGGTGCGCGCGCGCCGCTGGCCCTTCAGCATCCATCGCACGCTTCCGCAGGGAGCCTGCCTCATTAACGATCGGATCCGTATCACCACGCCGGACATCCCCGGTGCCACCAACCAAACCATGTTCGACATGTCCATACATGAACTAGCGCTGCAAGGCAAGCACAACGTGTACAACTCCATGGCCGCGGGGATCGCCGCTCGCGTGCTCGATATCCGCAAGGAGACCGTACGCGAATGCTTGAGTGATTTCCAGAACGTGGAGCATCGCCTCGAACACGTGGGCAATGTGAACGGTGTGGAATTCATCAACGATTCCAAAGCGACCAACGTGAACAGCGCATGGTATGCGCTGGAGAGCATGACCAGGCCGGTGATCTGGGTGGTGGGAGGACAGGACAAGGGCAACGATTACGCGCAGCTGCACGATCTCGTGAAGGAGAAGGTGAAGGCCATCGTGTGTCTGGGCATCGACAACAAGTTGATCCGCGAAGCATTCGGACCACTCGTGAAGGACTTCGTGGAAACGAACAGTGCGGAGCAGTGCGTGCAAGCCGCCTACGCCCTCGCCGAGAACGGTGATGTGGTACTGCTCAGCCCTGCCAACGCCAGCTTCGACCTGTTCGAGAACTATGAGGATCGCGGTCGCAGGTTCAAGGCCGCGGTGAAAGGACTATGACGATCAACCCTTAACACGAACGCCATGGACAAGTCGGAACCTTCTGCTTCGCTACGCATCGTCGGTGGCCAGTTGCTGGACGCCCGTCGCGTGGCCATGTCCGTTTGGGGCCCTCATCGCATGGAGGCCGTGAAGAGTGTCGATGACGTGCTCTATGTGAACGACAGCCGCGCCACTTTCCTCGACGCCACGCTGGAGTCGTTGGGTGTGCTCGATCGACGCACTGTGTGGATCGTCGGTGCATGGAACGCGGACATGGCACAGGAGCATGTGCAGGAGTTGTTGCGCGAGCGCGTCTCGAATGTGGTCCTTTTCGGTCCGCTGGCAGAAGGCAGCGAGGAGAGTTTGCCAGAGCATGTCCACCGCACGGATGATCTGCGCATGGCCGTGTTCCTCGCACGCGAACTCGCCACGGCTGGTGAGGTGGTGCTCTTCAGCCCCGCCTGCCCGAGCAGCAATGGTTTCGCGAACTATGAAGAGCGCGGAGCGGAATTCAAACGCGCCGTGAAGGATCTCTGATCGGCAGCAACGAACAACGAACAACCAACCACGACAGTGACCACACTGCTACATCGCTTGAAAGGCGACCGGGTGATCTGGATGACGGCCATTTTCCTTGGCCTCATCGGCCTGCTCGCGGTGTACAGTTCCATCAGTTCGTTGGCAGCCAAGCGCGATGGCAGCACGTTCCACTTCCTGATGAAGCATGGCTTGATGCTGCTCTCGGGCGGCGTGATCATCCATTACACCTCGAAGCTGCGTCACGGGGTGTATTCACGCCTCGCGCAATTGGCGATCTGGGTGACGGCCGGTCTGTTGTTGCTCACGTTGATCCTCGGGTCGAACATCAACGACGCGAGCCGATGGATCACCATTCCGATCATCGGCCAGAGCTTCCAAACAAGCGATCTCGCCAAGGTGGTGCTCATCACTTACCTCGCTCGCGTACTCGCGAAGCACTACCAGGAACCCTGGACCTTGCGCGATGTTGCCGTGCGCCTCATGCTTCCTGTCGGGTTGATCTGCGGGCTGATCCTTCCGGCGAATTTCAGTACCGCAGCATTGCTGTTCATGGTGTGCTTGGTGCTCATGTTCGTGGCACAGGTACCGATGAAGCATTTGGTGGTCGTGGTCGGTTCGGCGATCCTGCTCTTCGGCCTGCTGCTCCTCATCGCGGACACCTTCCCCGATCTCCTTCCTCGCGTGGCCACATGGGCTGCGCGGATCAAGGCATTCTCCGCAGGTGCAGCGGATCCCGATGCGAACTATCAAGTGGAGCACGCCAAGATCGCCATCGCCAACGGCGGCCTTTTCCCGAATGGTCCGGGTAGCGGCGCATCACGCAACTGGTTGCCGCATCCGTATTCGGACATGATCTATGCCTTCATCGTGGAGGAGTACGGCAGCCTGTTCGGCGGCCTCGGATTGCTTTTGCTGTACACGATCCTGTTGCACCGCGCGGTGCGCATCGCGGGCAAGTGCGAGAAGCCCTTCGGTGCTCTGGTCGCCGTCGGCTTGGGATTCCTGCTCACCATCCAAGCCATGGCGAACATGGCTGTGGCCGTGAACCTCGTGCCCGTGACCGGGCAGCCGCTTCCGTTGGTGAGCATGGGTGGCACCAGCATCTGGTTCACCTGCTTGGCCATCGGAATCCTCATCAGTGTGAGCCGTAGTTTGGAAGAGAACACATCATCGTCAACCAAGGAACCGCATGTCGAACGACCGCGAACAACGCTCGCTTAGGGTGATGATCGCCGGTGGTGGCACCGGTGGTCATGTCTTCCCCGCCATCGCCATCGCGCAAGCGGTGCGCGAGCGCGAGGTGGATACGCGCTTCCTCTTCGTAGGTGCCGAAGGAAAGTTGGAGATGCAGAAGGTTCCGGCAGCTGGCTTCCCCATTGAGGGTTTGCCGATCCGAGGTTTCCAACGTGGCGCATTGCTGAAGAACCTCGGTTTGCCGTGGATGCTCATTCGCAGCATGATCAAGGCGCGTCGACTGGTGCGCGGTTTCAAGCCGCATGTGGCCGTCGGGGTGGGAGGCTATGCGAGCGGGCCGTTGCTCGAAGCAGCGCAACGCATGAAAGTGCCGACGCTGATCCAAGAACAGAACAGCTATCCGGGCCGGACCAACCTGCACCTCGCTCGGCGCGCCCAGCGCATCTGTGTGGCGTTCCAGGGCATGGAGAAGTTCTTCCCGAAGGAGAAGATCCTGATCACCGGGAATCCTGTGCGGCAGGATGTGGTGAAGCTCACCGGCAAGCGTCCCCGTGGTATGGAGCACTTCGAATTACGCGATGATGCACCCGTGCTACTCATCACCGGTGGAAGCCTCGGCGCTCGCGGGATCAATCGTGGAGTTGAAGCAGCCTTGGGTACTTGGAAGGATGCAGGATTGCAGGTGGTCTGGCAAACAGGAACACCCTTCGTTGACCAAGCGCGTGCTGCGGTGAATGCATTGGGCTACAGCGATTGCAAAGTACATGAGTTCGTGGATCGCATGGATCTCGCCTACGCCGTTGCTGATCTGGTGGTAGCGCGCGCCGGGGCGATCAGCGTGAGCGAACTCTGCCTTGTGGCCA
This sequence comes from Flavobacteriales bacterium, assembly GCA_016721005.1. Classification (GTDB taxonomy): domain Bacteria; phylum Bacteroidota; class Bacteroidia; order Flavobacteriales_F; family PHOS-HE28; genus PHOS-HE28. The sequence goes on along the minus strand of JADKJM010000016.1, from coordinate 87,387 downwards.
AGCCCGCGATCCTGGTGCCGTTGCCGACCGCAGCGGAGGATCACCAAACCCACAACGCACGTGCGCTCACCGACCGTGGCGCGGCGGTGTTGATGCACGACACCGACACGGTGGAACAACTCGGGCCGAAGGTGCTGGAGCTGATCCGCGATGAGAAGGAACTCGACCGCCTGCGACTGGCCATCGCGGGATCCGCCACGCATGACGCGGCACAGGCCATTGCTGCTGAAGTGATCCGACTCGCACGCACATGGAACAGCTGAGTGGGAATAGGTTCTACTTCATCGGTGTCGGTGGCATCGGCATGAGCGGCCTTGCGCGCTACTTCAAACGGCGCGGTGCCGAGGTGGCCGGGTACGATCGTTCGCCCAGCGAGATCACCAGCCAATTGCAAAGTGAAGGGATCAACGTGCGGTTCAATGAGGATCCCCGGATGATCCCACAAGCGTTCCAGGATGCAGCACCGGATGATGTGATGGTGGTGCGTACGCCAGCAGTTCCTGCCGATAGTCCGCTGCTCGCGTACTGGAAGGAACGCGGCGCGCGCATCCTGAAGCGCGCCGAAGTATTGGGCATGGTCACGCGTGACCGGCCGACCGTGGCGATCGCGGGCACGCACGGAAAGACCACGGTGAGCACCATGCTCGCCCACTTGTTGACGGAAGGCCGCGTGCCGTGCAACGCATTCCTCGGCGGCATCGCCGTGAACTACGACAGCAATGTGCTGTTGAATGATGATGCGACCGTGAATGTGGTGGAGGCCGATGAGTACGATCGGAGCTTCCTGCAATTGCATCCTTTGCAAGCGATCGTGACCGCGATGGATCCCGACCACTTGGATATCTACGGGACAGCCGAGGCCATGGTGGAGGCGTACCGCCAGTTCGCACGGCAATGCACCGGTCCGATCCTCGTCCACGGTCGCGTGGCGTCGTACTTCACAGGGCACCCGAACATGGTCACCTACGCCATGGAAGGCATGAACGAACCGCGTGCGGAGAATGTGCGCGTTGCCGGTGGCCAATATCACTTCGACCTATTGAGCGAGGGTCAGGTGCTGAGGGATCTACAACTCGGCATGCCCGGTCGGCACAATGTGGAGAACGCGATCGCCGCATCCACCGTGGCGCTGCGACTCGGTGTGAAGCCGCAGGCCTTGCGCGCTGCGCTCGCCTCCTTCGCCGGTGTACACCGGCGCTTCGAGGTACACATCAACGAACCGGGCACGGTCCTCATCGATGATTACGCGCACCATCCGAAGGAATTGGATGCATGCATCGGCAGCGTACGCGAACTCTTCCCCGGTCGTCGTATAACAGGAGTTTTCCAACCTCACCTGTTCACACGTACCCGGGATCTGGTGGAGGATTTCGGTCAAAGCCTGTCTAAGCTTGATGAGCTTATGCTACTGCCTATTTATCCGGCCCGCGAGGAGCCGATCCCAGGGATCACATCCGACTGGCTCATGGAGCGCGTGCCCATGGAGCACAAGCGCGTGGTCGCTCGCGAAGCCTTGGTGGACGCGATCGCCAGCGCGGATACCGATGTGGTCCTCACCGTGGGTGCGGGCGACATCGATCAATTGGTCGCACCGATGGCACGTGTACTCAACCAACGCTTGCACGCATGAAACGCATGAAACGATTCCTGCGACCATTGGCCATCGTGCTTGGGATCACCGGAGCGGCGGTCATGCTCGGCTTCGTGGAACGCACCACGGATCGTACGCCCTTGACCACGCTCGACATCCGTGTGCATGGCGGTGAAGGCGTTCACTTCATTGACGAGATGGCCGTGCGCCGTGCAGTGATGGATCATGGCATCGCGGTCCTGGGTGCAGCGGCAGGGGATGTACACATCGCACACATTGAAGAACGCCTTCGCAACATTCCATGCGTAGCGGATGCGGAGGTGTATCACGATCTGGATGGAACGCTGCACGTGATCGTGAAGCAGCGCGAACCGGTGGTGCGCGTGTTGAATGGCGACGGCTCAAGCTTCTACATCGATGAGGATGGTTGGGTGATGCCGGTGGATCCGGATTACACAGCGCGCGTGCTGGTCGCTACTGGATGGATCCGCGAGCCCGGTGCGGTGAACGGTGTGTATTCCGTGTACGCCGATGATAGCCTCGCGCAAGCCACATGCTCCGACGAGATCCACCGCATCGCGAGCTTCATCCGCAAGGACGAATTGTGGAACGCGCTCATCGACCAGCTCGTGGTGAACGCGGACGGCGAGTTCGAACTCATTCCCCGCGTCGGCGCACAACGCATCCTCATCGGCGATGGTTCCGCATTGGAACAACGCTTCGCCAAACTCCGCCTCTTCTATTCGGAAGGCATGCCCAAGGCCGACTGGCGTCGTTACGCCCGCATCGACCTGCGCTTCGCTGACCAGATCGTCTGCACCAAACGAAACAGCCCAAACAACCCGTAAGTACCATGGACCACAAACAAGAGATCGTCGCCGGCCTCGACATCGGCACCACCAAGATCGCCTGCATCGTCGGGCGCAGGAACGAGCAAGGAAAGATCGAGATCCTCGGCATGGGTCGCAGTCGCAGTGAGGGCATCATGCGTGGTGTGGTGGCCAACATCCCGAAGACCGTGGAGAGCATCCGCGCAGCGGTGAGCGAAGCAGCGGATATGGCCGGCGTGGACATCGAAACGGTGAACGTGGGCATCGCGGGCCAGCACATCCGCAGCATGCAACACCGCGGCATGAAGATGCGCCAGAGCATGGAGGAGGAGATCAGCCAAAGCGATATCGATCAACTCATCGATGAGTCGCACCGGCTGGTGATGCCTCCCGGCGAGGAGATCATCCATGTGCTGCCGCAGGAGTACATCGTGGACAATGAACAGGGGATCCGTGACCCGATCGGCATGAGCGGCATCCGCCTCGAAGCGAACTTCCACATCATCAGCGGACAGGTCACCGCAGCGCGTAACATCAACAAGTGCGTACACCGCGCGAACCTCAACGTCACCGAACTCATCCTTGAACCACTCGCCAGTGCAGAGGCGGTGCTGAGCCATCAGGAAAAGGAGGCCGGTGTGGTGCTGGTGGACATCGGCGGTGGTACCACGGACATCGCGATCTTCTTCGACAACATCATCCGCCACACTGCGGTGATCCCCTTCGGTGGCAATGTGGTCACGGAGGATATCCGTCAAGGTTGCCAGATCATGCGCGATCAGGCGGAGCAGCTGAAGACCAAGTTCGGCAGCGCGTTGGCCCGTGAGAACAAGGAGAACGAAGTGGTCTGCATCCCCGGCCTACGCGGTCGCGAACCGAAGGAGATCAGCCTACGCATGTTGGCGGATATCATCCAGAGCCGCATGGAGGAGATCATCGAGCATGTGTACTTCGAGATCAAGAACAGCGGCATCGAGAAGCAGCTCATCGCGGGCATCGTCCTCACCGGAGGCGGTGCGCAATTGAAGCATCTGAAGCACCTGGTGGAGTACGTGACCGGCATGGATACCCGCATCGGCTATCCGAACGAGCACCTCGCTACCAGCCGCGTGGAAGCCGCCACCAGCCCGCTCTTCGCTACCGGGGTCGGCCTGGTGTTGAAAGGCTTCGAATACCTCGATCGCCGAAGACCGAAGGAACTGGTGGCAGCCGCCACATCGAAGGCCGATCACAAGGAGCCGGTCAACCATAGCAAGGGTCGCATCGGGGAATTCTTCAGCAAGGTCCTGGCCGGTGCCGGCGGCCTGCTCGATCCCGAGGACGACATCTGATAACCGCCACAACAACAACCTCACCTTCTAATACACTCCGTCATGAAATTCGACCTTCCCAAGGAACTCAGCTCGATCATCAAGGTGATCGGCGTGGGCGGTGGCGGCAGCAATGCCGTGAACCACATGTTCGTCCAAGGCATCAAAGGCGTGGACTTCATCGTCTGCAACACCGATCGCCAAGCACTCGATGTCAGCCCCGTGCCGATCAAACTTCAACTCGGACCGGACCTCACCGAGGGCCTTGGTGCGGGCAGCATTCCCGATCGCGGCAAGGACGCTGCGCAGGAGAATCTCGATGAGATCCGCCAAGTGCTCAGCACGCGCACCAAGATGCTCTTCATCACCGCAGGCATGGGGGGTGGAACCGGAACGGGCGCCGCGCCTGTGGTGGCCTCCATCGCGCGTGAACTCGGTATCCTCACGGTCGGTATCGTTACCATGCCCTTCCAATGGGAAGGACCCAAGCGCAAGATGCAGGCGATGGCCGGGATCGAGGAGCTGCGCAACACCGTTGATACGTTGTTGGTGATCAACAACGATCGTTTACGCGACCAGTACGGTAACCTCTCGCTCGATAGTGCTTTCATGCACGCCGACAATGTGCTCACCACTGCCGCGCGCGGCATCGTGGACGTCATCACCAAGACCGGCACGGTCAACGTCGATTTCGAGGATGTGAAGACCGTGATGACCCGCAGTGGTGTGGCCATCATGGGCATGGCGGAGACCGGTGGCGAGGACCGCGCCGTACGTGCCGCTCAGGAAGCGCTCGACTCACCGTTGCTCAACGACAACGACATCCAGGGTGCGCGCTACGTGCTGCTGAACATCGCCCATGGTGAGCGCGAGATCCTCATTGATGAGATCGATGAGATCACCGCACACATCCGCAAGGCGAGCGGCAACAGCGCCGATGTGATCTGGGGCTACGGCAAGGACGACAGTCTGGGTGACAAACTCCGTATCACGGTGATCGCGACCGGATTCCAAACGAAGCCGGAGACCGGCGATGGTGTATCCCAACGGAACGCACGCACCCTCATCCATTTGGATGCCGACGTGCCGACAATGATCACCCAGCCGATCGCGAACCCGGTGACCGGTGCATCCGCACCGGAGGCACCAGCGCCGCCCCCCGAGGTGGAGGAAGTACCATCCATGGAGCCGTACATGAAGACAGTGGAATCGAAGGGTGCCCCACAAAGCAGCATCGAATTCGAAGTGGAACCGCTCGCACCGCGGATCACCACGCCGGAAGTGAAGCCCGCCGAACCTGCCCCGGAGAAGGTCGTCTTCGATCTATACGACTCGACCACCGATGAGGTGACCGCTTCCACTTCCACCACAGAAGAAGGGACGACCAGTGAAAAGACCGCCCCGACGAGTGGTAACGATCAACGGATCGAGGTGAAGGAAGTGCGCGTAACACCGAACGAGCACCAGATCCGCGTGGAAGAGCGCGTGGCGAAAGTGCGTGAGATGAACCTCCGCATGCGCTCGCCGAACGGGGTGTCGGAGTACGAGCGGGAACCCGCCTACCTCCGGAAGAAGGTGCATCTGAACGATGGACCGAAGAGCACGGACTCCAGCGTCAGTCGCTTCTCATTGAACGAGACCACGGACGAGAACGGCGACCGCAAAGTGGAGCTGCGGAAGAACAATCCGCACTTGCACGACCGCGTGGATTGAACGGAATTCGAAGAGGACGATCGGGCCATCGACGGGGATCGGCCCGATCGTTCTATTTTAGGGGTTCCAGAAACCACGACCATGGAACTGCAACAACGCATCGATGCCGACATCAAGGCTGCGATGCTTGCCCGCGAAAAGGACAAGCTGAACGCCTTGCGCGCGATCAAGAGCGCGATCATCCTTGAACTGACCAAGGACGGGAGTACGGGTGGACTTGACGAAGCCACCGGACTCAAGATCCTACAGAAACTGCATAAGCAGCGCATGGAGAGCGCGGCCATCTATCACGCCCAGGATCGTATCGACCTTGCACAGGAGGACGAGGCCCAGGCTTTCGTGATCGAGCACTACCTCCCCAAGCGATTGAGCGAGGCGGAAGTTGCTGCGGCAGTGCGCAAGGTCATCAAGGCAATGGGCGCCACCACCATGAAGGACATGGGCAAGGTGATGGGCGAAGCGAACAAGCGTTTGGCCGGGAAGGCGGATGGAACTGCTGTGGCCGCGATGGTGAAGGAGTTGTTGGGGACGGCCTGATCCGTAATACTTCTAGGTGCTGAGTCAGGTCGGTCTCGATCGGATCCCGTCGGAAGTAGGATCAGCGATCCCCGGCCTTCATGTCCGGTCCATTCTTCATCAATAATTCATCGGTACCAAGCCCGGTATAGACCCGTTCCGCGATCACGTTACCGCTGGTGTCGTAGCGGATCCAAACTCCGGATTTCACGCCGTTCACGAAGGTTCCCGTGCATTCCATGCGGTCGTTCGGATGGTAGTAGGTGAACCGGCCATTCGGGATGGTCAGTGCCACATCACTGTAGAACCCGGTCATCAATGGGTCACCATCCGCGGCCAGTACCCTTACCGACCAGCCTTCCTGCTGATGCTCTGCGATGCGCAAGTAGGAGCCCTTGTTCGTAGTTGTTACGGTAAAGTCAGCACTTACCAAGGAGTAGTTCGTGCCATCAATGTTCAAGGACTTGCTTTCGCTGCTATGCAACTGGGACAGTAACCGCGAATAGTCCTGTTGCCCAATGACCATTGTCGTCATCAGGGAACAGAAGAGCATGAGCGGTTGATGAAGCGGGCTCATAAGCGTGGTTCTTTCGTGCTCATGCCGTGCGGCGAGTTCACTTGCTATTGATCGCCGCACCGAACGCCACCTCACCACAACTTGATCCGTTGCAGAAGAAGTTGGTCTCACCGTACCGGTGGGTCACTTTACGGTACTCGCGTGTATGACCACCTTGGGTGATCCGGACGATCTTGGCGACGTAGTTCTGTTCGACCAGTAACTCTTCCGTGCGCCCATCGGGCAGGGTCACCGGCACGGGTGTCGGTACATGAATTATTCGAACCACCATCGGTTTCAAAGACCTCCGGTCGTGTTGGATCACTTGGTCCTTTTTCCGCTCAATTGAAGACGCCCGAGTGATCCGACGAAGCGGCACGGCCGAAGTGTATGGCGCCGCCACCCTGCGGGTTGTCACGATCGCACGGATCATGACCTCCGGGGCGATCCCCTTCATGGCTGTGATAGCGGTCATTTCGTTCGGCTTGGACGAACGGGGGGTGAGTTCGACCTCGGGCAATTCGCTATGCTCGTCCGAGGGGATGCTCGTAGCGTACGAGGGCGCCACATCGGCGGCTGGCGTTGCTTCCGCGATCAGCGAAGACCGCCCCGCGTTCTCATTCTGGCGCATACGGTCGCGTCGTAGGGTATAGTCGGTATCATAAGCGAAGTCGCGCTTGCTGCGGAAATAACTGATGAACCCCACCGGTTGAGCGTACTGCAAGGCATTGTCGACAGATCGCTCAAGGGTCACCTTGAACGGGAATTTGAATGGAACCGCGTCCATACCATCGAACGGTACATGGGTGTCGAACAGCAACTCCTTGGTCAAGCATCCTTCACACTCGAAGGAGATGATGTAGACCCATTGGAGGTCCAATCGCAATCGGAACCGACCGACCTGGCCGGAAATGGTCCGGACCCGAACACCATCGCGTTCGATGATGATCCGAACGTCGTCCGGGGCAACTCCGATCGTTCGGACTTTCCCATCAACATACAAGGCTTGGTCGGTCGAGGCGAAATTCGAGGTCGGGATCCCGGAAAGGAGAAGCGCACCGGTGAACGCAGGAAGAGTGATCAGGTTTCTCATGGCCTCTGGGTGTTATTGAGAACATGGACGAAGGCTTAAAGCTAGGTTCAGCCAACATGCTCAACAATACCCACAAGTGGGTAATTCATAGAGAAGGAACCCGCATCGGCCTTGGGCCGAAAACCCGGAAGGAAAACGGTGGTGCAGGGCGCAGGAGGCACTCTTCGCGCCCCTGATGATCGTGTCTGACCTCTACCCGATCACCAGCTTGAACCCCACGCCATGCACGTTCACGATCTGCACCTTCTCATCGCCCTTCAGGTACTTGCGCAGGCGGCTGATGAAGACATCCAGGCTGCGGCCGAGGAAGTAGGTGTCGTCGCCCCAGACCATGTTCAGTACTAGCTCACGTGGCAGCACTTGGTCCGCGTGCAGGCATAGAAGGCGCAACACGTCAGCTTCCTTCTTGGTGAGCTTCCGTTCGCCTTCGGGGTGGCTCAGCATCAGGTTCCGGTGATCGAAGGTGTAGTCTCCGACCTCGAATTTTTCGCGGTCGCGACGATCATCACCCTTTCCTTGGGTGCGACGCAGGATCGCTTCGATGCGCAGGATCAACTCCTCATGGCTGAACGGCTTGGTGAGGTAATCATCCCCGCCCGCCTTGAATCCGGCGATGCGGTCCTCTGTCTGGCTCTTCGCCGTGAGGAAGACGATCGGCACGAGCGGGTTCGTGAGGCGGATGTCCTCGGCCAAGCTGAAGCCATCCTTGCCGGGCAGCATCACATCCAGCACGCAGAGGTCGTACGGCTGCTCATTGAACTTCTTCAAGCCTTCCTTGCCATCGCGGCACAGGTGGACCTGATATCCTTTGCGCTTCAGCGCGTCCTGGATCACGAAGCCAAGGTTCTGGTCGTCCTCCACGAGGAGGATCGCGGCTTTGTCGCTCATGGTTGGTTGGTTGTTCGTGGTGAAGGTTGTTCGTTACTCGGCGAGGAGGTACTGCCGGTTACTATGATGATGGAGGAACAGGTTGAACGGTTGATCCACTTCTTGTCGATCTCATCCCGCGGAAACCCAACAACGAACAACCTTCAATACGAACAACGCATTTCATGATGTTTGTGCCAATGGCAGCGATAGCGTGAATGTGCTTCCCTTGTCGATCTCACTTCTCACGCTCACACCTCCGCCGTGCGCATGCGCGACCTGCTGCACATAATGAAGGCCGAGCCCGAATCCTTTCACGTCATGCACATTCCCCGTGGGCACACGGTAGAAGCGCTCGAAGATGTGCTTCAGGTCCTCGCGCTTGATCCCGATGCCTTCATCCTTCACGGAGAGCAATAACTCGTTCCCCCTGCGCGAGGTGCGGATCCCCAGGTTCGTATCCGGGCGCCCGTATTTCACCGCGTTGTCCACCAGGTTGAACAGGGTGTTGGTTAGGTGTACACGATCGCCGTTCACGATCGCGACGTCCGCTTCCAGGTCCAGCACCGTACCCATCCGCCGCTCTTGAAGGCCGAGCTTGAATGATCCGATGACCTCACGCACCACCGCATGCATGTCCACGCGCTCCTGCTTCATCCGCAACGAGTCCTTGTCCAAGGTGGCCAATTGGAGCACGCGCTCCACTTGGGTACGTAAGCGGTCGTTCTCGCTGCGAATGATGCGGGCGTATTCGCGGAGTCGTTCCGGTTCTTGGATGATCGCGGGATCGGAGATCACCTCGCTGCTCAGTGCGATGGTGCTGATCGGTGTCTTCAACTCGTGCGTCATGTTCCCGATGAAGTCGTTCTTCATCTCGCTCAGCTTCTTCTGCCGCATGATCACCCACACGCTGTATGCGAAGAAGCCGAACACGATCATCGTGACGATCGTCGGGAAAAGCCAGGTCCAACCCATGCCGGATTCCTCCTCCCATAGCGTGCTTGCGCGAAGTGGGAAGTACACGCCGAAATAGTGACCGTCCTTGTCGAGCTTCAGCAATTGGCTGTGCGGCATGGTGTCCGTGGCCAAGGTGTCGAACGAAACGTAGTTGCCATACACGATGCTGTCGGTGAAACAGTCGTACACGCCGTACTCGAAGTCCTCATCGATATGGCGTCGGCTGAATTCCTTGCGAAGTAGCGCCTCGAGCAGGTAGGGATGAAGGGTGTCGTTGATCGTGACCGCGAAATAGTTCGGGCGGGCCTGCTTCACCGCGTCGAACAGGTCCGTGCTGTCCTTGTTGATAGTGAGGATCTGCTCGGTCACGTCCGTGAGGGCCATCACCACGCGATCGTTGAACTGCTTCTCCAACTGGGATGCTTGGGCCTTGTTCAACTCGACCTGCTCACGGTGATACCGCGAGGCCTGTTGCAGCCACAGCAACTGGATGATGACCACGCCCATCACGCTTAGTGTGGCCAGCAGCATCAACGTCCCGATCGCACGGCGTCCCATCCATGCAATGTTACGGGCGGGGCTTCCGATCGATCAAGGCCTTAACAACACTTTTCACCGGGGTGGTCCCGGTGCGCAACGCTAGCGGTCGACCCGGATGGTCGACGCTACGGGATCTTCGGGCCGGATCCGGCCCGGCGCGGCCCTACGGCCCGACGCTACATTCGCCGCCATGTCCACACGCGCATTCACCCTCACCCTGCTGGGTCTGCTCGTGGTGGTGATCGTAGGTAGCCTGATCGATGTGATGGAGGTGGATGCTGCGCAGTATGCATCCATGTCGCGGGATATGTTGCAACAGGACGACTGGTTGCAACTCTTCCACCGCGGCGATCCGTACTTGGACAAACCCCCGATGCTCTTCTGGCTGTCGGCGCTATCGTTCAAGCTCTTCGGCGTCCACAACTGGAGCTACAAGCTGCCCAGCATCCTCTTCGCGTTCCTGGGGATCTTCGCCACATACCGTTTCGCCGCCTTGCACTATGGGCGGGAGGTAGCACGCTTGGCGGCGGTGATGTTCGGGGCCAGCGCAGCATTCCTGATCATGACGAACGACGTGCGCTGCGACACGATCCTGACCGGTTCGGTGATCACCGCCATTTGGATGGGATCGGCGTGGATGGAACAACGACGGTGGTGGCAGTTGATCGGGTGTGCATTCGCGATCGCCGTCGGCATGTTGGCGAAAGGTCCGATGGGGCTGGTAGCTCCGGTGCTCGCGTTGGGTGGAGAGGTGATCTTCAAACGGCGTTGGAGGATCCTCCTGGATCCACGCCTTTGGTTGATCCCATTGATCGTGGGTACTGCATTGGTACCGATGTGCATCGGCTTATACGAGCAGCACGGCATGCACGGGATCCGGTTCTACTTCTGGGAGCAGAGCTTCGGGCGGATCACCGGCGAGAACCGATGGAAGGATGATTCCTCGATGCTCTTCTTCACGCACGAGGTGTTATGGCAGATGCTTCCATGGGTCCTCTTCGTTCTTCTGGGGATATGGGGTGCGGTGAAGGCACTGCGCCAGCGGGATCCGTTGGCGGAATACGCATCGATCACCGGGGCTATCCTGGTCTTCGTCGCGTTGTCGCTCTCCCAATTCAAGTTGCCGCACTATCTCTATGTGATCACGCCGCTCTTCGCGGTCCTTGGGGCCGCAGCGTGGAAGGCGAGCAGCCGCTTGATCTTCTTACACATGCAGATCGGTGTCACGATCCTGCTCGGCGGGTTGACCGTGTTCCTTGCTGCGTATTGCTTCCCTGTTGGTGGCTGGCCGTTCATTGTGTTGATGTTGGCGCTGATCGGGATCGTTGTGTTCATCAGCCGGAAGTCGGTTCCGAAGGACCGTGTTCTTCATCTCACTATCGCTACGTGGTTGGTCTCGGCCTTCATCCTGAACGCGCATCTCTATCCGCAGTTGATGCACTACCAAGCGAACGCCCAGGCCGGGAAATGGGCAAAGGAGCAAGGCTTGGCCCCGGATCATTTCTTCGGAATGCAAGTGTCCGGCACCGCACTCGACTTCTACGCCGGCCATCCTGTGCGATGGTTGAGCGACGCCGGTGAAGCGCGTCCGGTGATCGGACCCGGAGTGGTGATCTACACCGATCGTGAACGCTACAAGGAACTGATCGCCGCGGACCTTGTCCCGAAGGAGGTGATCGAATTTCCGGACTATTCCGTCCAAATGCTCGATCTCGATCTCATCCTTCCGTACTCGCGCGCATCCGCGATCCGCTCCCGCTTCCTGCTGCGATACTGATCGACCGCAAGCTCTTGCACTTCCGTGACCAAAGAGCATCGATTTGATGATCCTCGGGTTGGAACAGCGGCAACATGCGATGTTGCTTTGCGGCCCGAAAACGGAAGCATCCATGAAACTCTCGACTCTTCTTATCGCTGCAACTTGTTCCACCGCGCTTTTTGCGCAGACCACGGTCACCATTTCCACTGGCCCGTCCAATGCCATGCAGAGCTACTACAGCATGGCCAACGGCGCAGTAAGCAGCCCGGCACTTGCCGAGTGGGACATCGCCATCGAGGTCACCGGGATCGCCGGTAGCATCCTGGCGAACACGGCCAACGGCGTACGTGTGTACAAGGCGCCGTACACGATCGCACAATGGGCGATGGTGGACACCACCGGTCTGGCTTCGACATGGCCTGCGCAATACAACAGCGAAACGAATTGGAGCGCAGGAGCTTTCAATCAAGGTCTCAGCAGCGCCTTCGATCTGGGTTGGGGAACCTACAATCCGGTCACGCACAACATCCCGGGTGATAGCTGCTTCGTGTTGATGCTCCCGAACGGCGCGTGGAAGAAGTTCCGCGTGGATGGTTTCACGGCTGCAACGAACACGTTCGCTTTCACTTGGGCGGATCTGGATGGCGGCAACGAACAGAGCGGCAACCTCCTTCGCAGCGGATTCCCCGGCAAGGACTTCGGCTACTATTCACTCACCGGGAACGCCGTGGTGGACCATGAGCCGATCGCCGATACGTGGGATCTCCTCTTTACGAAGTACATCGCCTTCGTGCCGCAGCCCGTGCCTTCGTACTACCCCGTGGCCGGTGTGTTCATGAACCGTCAGGTATCCGCGCTACAGGTGGATGGTATTCCGTCGGCAAGCGCGGACTACTGGGGCCAGCCCTTCAGCAGTGACATCGACGTGATCGGTTACGATTGGAAGAACTTCAACCAGACCACCTTCATGTGGGAGTACGCGGCGGACCGCACCTACTTCGTGCAAGCGCGCAACGGCGACATCTGGAAACTGGTGTTCCAGAGCTATGGCGGTGGCGCCAACGGCAACTTCACCTTCACCCAGGAGCGGGTCGGGATCGCCGGTGTGGATGCACGGAACAACACGGTTGGTTTCACGCTGTTCCCGAACCCTTCACAGAATGGGTCGGTGCAATTGGTGATGGACGCGCCAGTAACCGGTGGTACGGTGAGCATTCACGATGCAAGCGGCAAGTTGGTCGCGCAACAACGGTTGAACGGATCAGCTTCAACAGCGCCACAGACCATCAACGTACAGGCGTTGCAGCCCGGACTGTATCTCGTTCGAATGAGCGGTGAAGGCTTCAATGCCACCAGTCGCTTGGTGATCGAGTAGGCGATCAACGCATCCATGGGAACCCCGGATGATGAACCATCCGGGGTTTCTTTTTGGCATTTACCACGATCAAGGTATTGGACAGGAGTGCGTGCGTGACCTGCTTTGCGGCCGATGAATTCAGACTGCATGATGAAGCGAATGGACAAGGGCGTGCGGTCGGTGATGCTGGTCGCAGGAATGATGATGTGCGGTGGCGTGCGGGCACAGGAGAAGGACAGCACGTGGACGATCGACCTGAAGGCCGTGCGGATATTGGGAAGTCAGCCCCGCAACCAGTTGGACCGCATGAAGGAGGTGGAAGGTGTGACGATCATGGCCGGGAAGAAGAACGAGGTCATCCGCATGGCCGGGATCGATGCGGACCTCTCCACGAACAATGCACGCCAGGTCTTCGCGCGTGTGCCGGGGATCAGTGTGTGGGAGAACGATGGCTCCGGGGTGCAAGTAGGTATTGCAGCGCGCGGCTTGAGCCCGAACCGATCCTGGGAGTTCAATGTGCGGCAGAACGGTTACGATATCTGCGCAGAGGTCTTCGGGTATCCGGAAGCGTACTACAGTCCGCCGATGGAAGCGGTGGAGCGGATCGAACTCGTGCGCGGTGCCGCGTCGTTGCAATTCGGGCCGCAGTTCGGCGGACTGCTCAATTATCAATTGAAGAAAGGCGTTGCCGATCGGAAGATCGCCTTCGAGACACGACAGACCGCCGGGAGCTATGGCCTGTACAACACGTACAACGCGATCGGCGGAACCGTGGGCAAGTGGTCCTACTACGCCTTCCATCACCACCGGTCGGCGGACGGTTGGCGCGCGAACAGTCGGTACACGACCAATACGGGCCATGCGTCGATCACCTATTCGCCGAGCAAGCGTCTCTCCATCAGCGCGGAGTACACGCGCATGGATCTGCAAAGCCAGCAGCCTGGTGGCCTCACCGACTCGCTCTTCCACACCGATGCCCGCTCCTCCGCGCGCGAACGCAACTGGTTCGGCGCGCCGTGGAATGTTGCCGCACTCACGATCGATCATCGCATCTCCGAACTCACGCGGGTGAATGTGAAAGTGTTCTCCACCTTCGCGGAGCGCAACAGTGTGGGCTTCGTGAAACCGATCAACGTGCCGGATACCATCAACCGCTTGACCGGCGCGTACGCGGCGCGACAAGTGGATCGCGACAACTACACCAACTACGGTGCGGAAGTGCGCGTGTTGCACGGATTCACTTTGGCCGGAAAGCAGGACCACCTTGCGGTGGGCGCTCGTGTCTATCGCGGTAGCACGGAGCGGCACCAGCAGGGGAAGGGCTCTACGGGATCAGGGCTCGACCTCTTCCTCACCGACCCCACCTACGGGAAGGAGTTGAGCTACGGCACCGACAACGTCGCGGTCTTCGCGGAGAGTCTGATCCGCATGGGTGAACGGCTGAGCGTGGTTCCCGGTGTGCGATACGAGTACATCAAGGCGACGCGCGATGGCCGGATCAACACCTCTTCCACGGGTGTGTTGCCGAACGAACAACAGGACCGCCGCGTGTTCCTCTATGGCGCCGGACTGGAATACTGCACGTCGAGGACCGCCAACGCGTACGCGAACTATAGCCGCGCTTTCCGCCCGGTGCTGTTCTCCGAACTCACGCCCTCGGCCACCACCGATGTGATCGATCCGAACTTGAAGGACGCGACCGGCTTCAACCTCGATGGCGGTTACCGAGGTGCGATCTCGCAGTACCTGTCCTTTGATGTCGGCGGTTTCCTCCTGCACTACAACGATCGCATCGGCACGATCCAGCAGGATGGTGTCGCGCACAGGACCAATGTCGGCGCGATGGTGAGTCAAGGCGTGGAGGCCTATGTGCAGTTCGAGCCGTGGCGTATGGTGGCTAAGGATCCCCGTTACGGAAAACTCAGCGTTTTCGCCTCGGTCGCATACATCGATGCGCGGTACTCCCAATGGAACGATCCGGCCACGGTGAACGATCCGGTGCGCACGATCGCGGGCAACCGCGTGGAGAACGCACCGCGCACCATCGAGCGCTACGGCGCGAATTACCTCTACAAGGGCTTCTCCGCGTCGGCGCAATGGAGCCGCGTGGGCGACGTGTACACCGACGCATTGAACACCGAGGACCCGAATGCCGCGAGCACCATCGGGATGCTTCCTGCCTACCAGGTGGTGGATGTGTTCGCAGGCTACCGCTTCAACAACGGCTTGGACCTGCACGCCGGCGTGAACAACCTCGCGGATACGAGCTACGCGACGCGTCGATCGGGCGGCTATCCGGGCCCCGGTCTTTTGCCGGCCAATGGGCGCACGGCATTCCTCACGATCGGCGCACGGTTCTGAGGCTTCATTTCGCATGACGTTGGTGTGACAGACGGCCCTTCCGCGGCCGCGACCTTCGCGCGGCAATGCCGGAAGGAGTGGAGCAGGGACGGTCGGTTATTCGTGGCTTGGTGGCGATGGTGCTCGTCGCGCTGTCGGTCGCGCTTCCGGCTCAAGTGAATGTGTCCGTGGTGGATGCCACATCCGGTGAAGCGATCCCTTTCGCGCACGTCGCTTTCAATGGCGTGGGATCCGATCGGCTCGAAGCGAGGATCACCGATCAGAAAGGCCATGCCGAGCTTCCATTGGCGGTCACCCATGAGGGTGCGGTGATCCGGATCTCCTTCGTCGGGTACCGCACGTGG
Source organism: Flavobacteriales bacterium (assembly GCA_016721005.1). GTDB lineage: Bacteria > Bacteroidota > Bacteroidia > Flavobacteriales_F > PHOS-HE28 > PHOS-HE28. The sequence goes on along the minus strand of JADKJM010000016.1, from coordinate 71,593 downwards.
GTGGACACGCTACGGGCCACCGCACCGATCACCTGCCGGTTGCAGCGTGATGAATTGAATCTGCATGAATTGGTGGTGACCGGCCAGTACGCACCCGGAAGTGTGGAAGGCGCCGTTCACCGCTTACGTGTCATAGACTCCGAGCGGATCCACCGCATGGCTGCGCAGAACCTCGGTGATGCGTTGCGCGATCAACTCAACATACGCTTATCGCAGGACAACGTGTTGGGTTCGTCCATGAGCATGCGCGGTCTGGGTGGGGAGAATGTGAAAGTGCTGGTGGACGGTATCCCGGTCACCGGTCGGCAGAACGGCAACGTGGACCTCTCGCAGATCGACCTCACGGGCATCGAGCGCATCGAAGTGGTGGAAGGACCGCTCAGTGTGAACTACGGCACCAACGCGCTGGCCGGCACGATCAACCTGATCACGCGGAAAAGCGGAGGGGCGCCTGCTTCGGTGAAGTTCTCGACCTACGCCGAGAGCATCGGACGGCTCAACACCACCATGGCCGCCACACGTCGCTGGGGGTCGAACGAAGTGGTGCTCAATGCCGGTCGCAATTTCTTCGGGGGATGGGATCCGCGCGACCATGGCGTATCGCTCGCGGAAACGCGCGTGGCGGATACCACGCGCTTCCAACAATGGAAACCGCGCGAGCAGTACTTCGGCCGACTGAACTACCGCTGGCGTGGCGAGCGTTGGTCCTTCGGATACAAGGGTGAAGCGCTTCACGATCGCATCACCGACCGTGGACGACCACGTGCGCCGTACAATGAGACCGCTTTCGATGCGCGCTACCTCACCTTGCGTCTGGACAATGCACTCTTCACCGAAGGGCGGATAGGACGCTCAGGTCGTGTGCAAGCGCTAGCCGCGCACAACCGTTATTCACGCACACGCAACACCTGGGTGCGGGACCTCACCACGCTCGGCGAGGAACTCTCCGCGCAACCCGGCATGCAGGACACCGCGCGGTTCACGCTCACGAACGTGCGCGCCACATACGCCTTCACACCCGACAGTACGCGGTGCCGTTATGAGGTGGGCGCGGACCTGAACCTGGAGACCGGCGCGGGTGATCGCATCGGGAACACGCAACGGGAGATCGGCGACTACGCCGGGTTCGCGAGTGCGGAATACCGTCCTGCACCTTCGCTCGTCATCCGCCCCGGCGTGCGGTACGCGTACAACACGCGCTACGATGCACCGCTGATCCCCTCGATCAATGTGCGACAGCAACTCGGCGAGCGCTTCACCCTGCGAGCATCCTATGCGCAAGGATTCCGCGCCCCATCACTCAAGGAACTGCACCTCTACTTCGTGGACGTGAACCACGACATCCTGGGCAACCCCGACCTCAAAGCGGAACGTTCGCAGAGCAGTTCGCTTGGCGTGTGCTACCGCGATCCGCGTGCATCCGGAACCTTCACCGGCGAGGTGAGCGGCTTTTACAACGATGTGCAGGACCTCATCACGTTGGCGCAACTGAGCGGTACGCACTTCATCTACGCGAACATCGGTCGCTTGCGGACCGCGGGCGGAAGCATCGGATGCGGGTGGGAGAACAAGCAATGGATCACTTCCGCAGGTGCAACGATCACGTACCGGAAGGACGACCTTGCCGAAGCGTACACGAGTGCGTGGTCCTCCACCTCGGAGATCCGCGGATCCATCACGCGCCAGTGGCAGCGGCAGGGATGGAGCGCCACCTTCCTGTGGAAGTACCAAGGCGACCAGTTCAACTACATGGTCGGTACCGATGGCCTGGTGCAGCGCGGGACCATCGGCGACTTCCACCTCGCCGACGCGAACGTGATGAAGCAATTGTGGGGCGATCGGCTTGCGTTGACGGCCGGGTGCAAGGACCTGTTCGACGTGCGCAACCTCAATGCGACCGGGAGCAGCGGGATACATTCCACAGGTGGCAGTAGCGTTCCGATGACCACGGGTCGCACGTTCTTCCTGCGTGTGGAACTCGCCCTGCAACAGAAGGGATCATGAGGCGCGCGTACACAGCATGGGTGGTGATGAGCGTGCTTCTCGCGGGTTGCATGAAGGACGAACTGCCGGTCCCGAAGACCCCGCGAGGAAATGCCGCTACCTACCAGTTCTGCCTGGGAGAGGGCTACGGCCAGCAACTCTGGTTCGATCTCGGATCGGGCACCGTGGTCTCCGATAACGCGCGGACCGTTTGGGATCTCGCCTTCGAGAGCGCTCCGGATGGATGGCGGGTGTTCCTGAACGGATCACGCCTGATGACCGCATGGGATATCGGCGCGGTGGATCTCGAAGCCGCGCACGACACGGTCGGTATGCACGCCGGGCGAAGGATCGATGCGCCGAGCGGACGCGCGGATAGCACGGCGATCGGCGATTGGCGCGGCACCGGTCATGTGTACCTCATCGATCGCGGGTACGGTGCCAATGGCGAGTCCTTGGATCCGATCAAGTTGCGGATGACCGGCGTTTCGACAACCGCCTATTCGATCGAGTACGCGCAATTGGATGGCAGCGGACGGATCGCGTTCACCGTGAACAAGGATCCGCTACGCGAACACACCAGCTTCTCATTCTCCACCGGCGTGCTTCCTGTGGAACCGGTCATCGGTGCATGGGACTTCTGCATCACGCAGTACACCCACCAGTTCTACGAGCCCTACCTGCCGTACCTCGTGGCTGGAATGCTCACACCGCACAGTGTGCGCGTGGCGGAGATCGATGGAATGGACTTCGCTGCGGTGGCATTGAGCGATACGTTGTCCTCACCGTTCACCGGTGAACGCAACGCCATCGGGTACGATTGGAAGGTGTACTCCTTCGAGACGAGCAGCTACAGCATCGTTCCGCGTCGTTCCTACATCGTGCAGGACGCGGAAGGCTTCTTCTTCAAGCTGCGTGGCATCGAGTTCTATGGGCCGCAAGGCCAGACCGGATGCCCGCAGTTCGAGGTGGTGCCGCTCTGATCACATCTCCATATCGCCACCACCACCAGCGCCCGGTTCAGGACGTTGCTGGTTGCGCTTGCGGAAGAGCGAGGTGTTCTGCTCGCCGAACTTCCATGTGAGGGTGAAGCGCACGAAGCGCATCTCGCGTCTGCGGAAGCTCTCCTGGTACAGGCTCGGCGTATCGATGATGTTGCCCCAGCGCCGCGTGTAGAACACATCGTTCACCATCAGTACGCCGCTCAGTTTCTTCGTGAAGTCATGGCTCACCGAAGCGTCCAAGCCGTATTGCGCCAGGCTCCTTCCTTGGGGTTGAACGCGCGGGCTTTCGTATTCGCCGTTCAATTGCAGGTTCCAATCCTTCTGGAAGCGCCAGGCCACCATGGTCTTCGCGTTCCAGTTCGTGCCGGTGTTCCGCGTGTTGCCCTGCGCATTCCCCAACGCCACGTCGGTGTACTGGATCGTGCCGCTCATGGTGAATTGAAGTCCCTTCACCGGTTCGATCTTCACGATGTTCTCCCAACCGGCGCTCGAACTGTAGCTGCCGTTCACGAAGGTGTTCAGCAACAACGTGGTGTCCGAATGCAAGGGCGTCGCATAGCTCGTGATCACGTCCTGCGTGTAGCGGCCGAACGCGCTGGTGAGCCAGGTGCCTTTGCTCTTCAGGAAGGGGAGGAGGTGGTTCACCTCGGCCAGCGTGCTGAGTTCCGGGGCCAAGGCCGGATTGCCGATCCGCACGTTGCGGCTATCGCTGTACATGATGAAGGGCATGATCTGCCAGAAGTTGGGGCGACTGATCTTGCGCGATATGTTCACCTGCACTTCGCGCAAGCTGCCATCCCATTTGCGCGAGAGGTAGAGCGCCGGGAAGAGCGCCTTGGCAAGGTTCTCCGTCCCGTCGGGGTATTTGTAACTGAAGGTGATGTCCTTGCCGCGGAGTTTCGTTTCGAACCAGGTCTGCTCGAAACGGAATCCGGTCTGCAGGGACCAACGGTCGGTCAGGCGGTGCGACCAGTTCACGTACGCGGCGTTCACGATATCCGTGATCCCGTAATCGTTCGTCAGCGTCGTGTCCTGCACATTCGTGCCCACGAGCGGCGAGGTCACGAAGACATCGAGGAAGGTGTTGTCCAACTTCCAATTCGCCTTCATGCCGTACTCCAACTTGTTGCGTTCGCCCAAGGGCTCCGTGAAGTCCGCTTGGAGGGAGATCTGCTCGTTCGTGCTTCCACCTTGATTCTCCTGCAAGCGCGGGCTGTACACCTCATTCGCACCATCGGTCCCTAAGGTGTACTGATCGAAGTTCGCCACGCTGTTCCTGCGCGATCGGTTGTACGTGAGGTCCGCATTCCACTCCCGCCCTTCCTTCGGCGACTTCCGCCGGAAACCCAGTTGTGAACTGTAGCTGAGGTGGTCCGAAGTGGTGCGGTTGTATTGCGTGCCGGAGTTCAACAACGTGCGGTCCGCATTCAAGAGGGTGGAGGCCAGGGCATCATCGCTTTCCATGTCGTGTGTGCGATAACTCTGGGAGAAGGTGATCAGGTTGCGGTTGCTCACCTGCCAATCCATCCCGAGGCGTCCTCCGTTCATGGTGCGCCGACTGCGCGAATCGGTATCCTGTCCGTAGAAACCAGTGGTGGTGCCGTTGTTCCGTTCCACGCGATCGGAGTTGCCGTCCGTGGTGTTCTCTCCCGTGTTGTAATTGGCGCCGAGGCTGAAGGCCCAACGCCCTTCCTTCATGTTCAGGTTGGCACCGCCTTGCACGCGATCGTTCGTACCCAGGCCACCTTGTACCTGGCCGAAGTAACCGGGTCTTGTGTTCTTCTTCTGCACGATGTTGATGATGCCGCCGGTGGTGTTCGCATCGAAGGCCACCGAGGGATTGGTGATCACCTCCACCCGTTCGATATCCTCCGCCGGGATCTGCTCCAAGGTGATGGACGATGGCCGTCCATCGATCAGGATCTGGGGTGAGGCTCCGCGCATCTGCACGTTACCGTCCAGGTCCACGCTCAGTCCCGGGACGTTCTTCATCACATCCACACCGGTGCCGCCTTGGGTGCTCAGGTCCTTCTCCACATTGAAGACGCGGCGATCCACCATCATCACCATGGTGCTCTTCTCGCCCACGACTTCCACTTCCTTCAGCAGCTCCGCATCCGGCTCCAAACTGATGTTGCCCAGGTCCAGTTCCATGCGCTCACGCGTCAGCTGCACTTGCTGCGTCCACGGCTTGAAACCGATGAAGCTGACCGTCACCTTCAACGGCGGTCCAACAGGCAACTTCTCCACTTCGAATTCGCCATTGCCGCGCGAGATGCAACCACCGAGGATGCTGTCCTTGCGCATGGAGCGCACCACCACCGTGGTGAACTCGGCCCCCTTGCCCGTGCTCGCATCGATCACGCGCCCATAGACCCGCCCGATCGCAGGTGCGCCGTTGGGCCGGCCGGTACCGTTCGGTCGTTGGGCCAGCATGGACATCGCCCCGGTGAGGAAAAGGAAGAGAAGGACGGAGCGAAAGAGCATGGCGCTAAAAGTACCCGGGCCATGGGACCCGCGCGGCGTCTCGGACGGCCCTTTGCTGCAATGGTTCAAGGTGATCAACATCTTTTGGGGAATGCCGGTAACGGAAGAGGCCCCACTTGCGCGGGGCCTCCATCTCATCTGTGTCAGTTGGTCCTAGTACTCATCCCGACGCGGGCGGTCGCCACGGTCGCGGTATCCACCACCACCACCGCCGTTGCCGCCGCGATCGCCACCACGGTAGCCGCCACGGTCACCGCCACGATCACCACCACCGCCACCACTGCGGAACGAAGGACGATCGCCCTCGGTACGCGGGCGTGCCTCGTTCACTACGAGGTCGCGGCCGTGGAAATTCTTGCCGTTGGTGCCCTCGATACCTGCGCGACCCGCTTCATCATTGGCCATTTCCACGAAGCCGAAGCCGCGGCTCCGGTTGGTGGCCTTGTCCATGATGATCTTGGCCGATGTGACCTCGCCGAATGGTTCGAAGAGTTCACGTAATTCCTGGTCCCTCACAGTGTAAGGCACGTTGGCGACATAAATGTTCATGAGTTCTACTGACTGGGTTTGTGTTTGTCCTTGCCTGTGCCGTGGAGCTCTCGCCAAAGAACGCCCCGGCCGTTGGGCGGGGACGAATGTAGGCGGAATTCGGATCCCGGCAAGCGGCCCGCTTTGGGGAGGATCCCCGCAGGGGTAAGGCGGATAGGCGGCCGAGGCATGGTCGGCACCGTCCATCACGATCGGTCCTGATCCGGTACTGTCCCAATTCACCTGAACCCAATTGAGATGCTGCCGGCCGGTAAGAGGATCCGTCCTTCTTCCACCTTTTCCCCGCTTTTCAGCGGGGCTTCAGGAACCCATCGCGATGCCCGACGTGGACGCCGCGTTCGGGCGCAGGCGCATCGCCCGTCTATCCTTGCGCACGTAAGCCGTCCAGTCCGAATTCCACGTAGTCGCCTTTGCCGAAGGCCTCTTCGATGAGCGCCAGGTTGCGCACGAAAAGTGGCACCAGTTGCGCATTGCGGATGTTGCCCGTGGTCACGAACACCAAGCGCTTGGGGCGGCCGCGCAGCACATGCGATGCCCGGAAGCCACGGTCCTTGGTGATGATGACGCGGTCCTCGCTCATGATCAGGTCACGCAATGCGTCATCCGTGGTGGCATTGGCCCTAGGCGGATCGAGGGTGTGGCGCACATCCCTGCCCGCCATGCGCATGGCCACGGCAAGCGCCAACGGAAGCTGGGCGTCCACCAACCACTTCACCGCGCCAAAGGATAGAACCCGCGCAATTGGGCCAGTTGCACCGCATAGGCCAAGCAGGCCAGCAGATCCTCGTTCTCCAGGTCGGGATAGTCCGCTAGGATCTCCGCGTTGGTCATGCCGCTGGCCAGCAGTTCCAGCATGTTCTCCACCGGATAGCGCAGGCCACGCACCACGGGCTGCCCATGGCAGATCTCCGGGTCCATGGTGATGCGCGAAAGCAGGTCAGTGGCCATGTGGAAAGGGTTCGTTGCTCAAAGATAGGCGCATGCCGGAACCCGATGTGGTAGTGGATGATCGTCGAGTTCCTCCAGCCGCTCATCCGGTCTGCCGCCGGACAGCAGAGATCCTGCGATCGAGGGCTTGGTGGAATTGCGTTTATGAATTCCCGCTTTTCTCTTTCCACCTTTTCCCCGCTTTTCAGCGGGGCTTCAGGAACCCATCACCCATCCCTCAACGGTTGTCACGCCGGGCTGTCATTCCGGCCCGTGAGCCGGGACGGGGTCTCGCTAATGATCGAAGCACATTCATTTTCGTCGGTTCTGTGCGAGACTCCGTCCCGGCTCACGGGCCGGAATGACGGCCCTTGTCCGGCGAGCTTCCGGAGTGACGTGCGCGGAGGAGGATGCCACCGCACGCTTCGCTGCGCCAGCGTATTCTCTGGTGGTTGGATGATCTCGTAGCGAACCGGATCATCAACCACAACGGTTGTCACCCCGGGCTGTCATCCCGGCCCGTGAGCCGGGACGGGGTCTCGCTAATGATCGAAGCACATTCATTGTCGTCGGTTCTTTACGAGACTCCGTCCCGGCGTTCGCCGGGATGACGGCCCTTGTCCGGCGAGCTTCCGGAGTGACGTGCGCGGAGGAGGATGCCACCGCACGCTTCGCTGCGCCAGCGTATTCTCTGGTGGTTGGATGATCTCGTAGCGAACCGGATCATCAACCACAACGGTTGTCACCCCGGGCTGTCATCCCGGCCTGTGAGCCGGGACGGGGTCTCGCTAATGATCGAAGCACATTCATTGTCGTCGGTTCTTTACGAGACTCCGTCCCGGCGTTCGCCGGGATGACGGCCCTTGTCCGGCGAGCTTCCGGAGTGACGTGCGCGGAGGAGGATGCCACCGCACGCTTCGCTGCGCCTACGCGTTCTCTGGTGGGTGGATGATCGGGTGGCGAACCGGATCATCAAGACCAAGCCTTTGAACTGCCCATTGGTCGAGCGAGATGTGGAAGGTTACTGTACACGGCAAGCGCAGCTCAAATGGAGACATGAGCCTCGAGCCATGTGTTCCGACCTTCGTACCACAACACCCGAACATGGAAAAGCGCGGCAAGGACACCCCCTGGAAACTGAAGACGCCTCCGGGCACATCGGAATACACCATGCATGTGGAGGAGAAGGATGCTTCGACTTCGCTCAGCACAGGGATGCAAGAGGTGCTGGTCTGTACGGTCGGCAAGACCGTATTGCTCTACGAGCTTTCCGCGATCACCGACCTGCACGCGATGTTGAAGAAGCACGGCGATTGGATGGACCTCGGTGGCGCCGATGAGCAGAAACCAGCAAAGGAGGGCACCGTGGAAGCATGGGGCCGATCACCGAAGAATCCGGTGAAGGGATGGTATGGCTTGAAGAAAGGACTGCGCGGCCGCTTCGGGGTCTACCTGCCGCCATTGATGGAAGCACTCGGCCTCGTCGAACTCACGCACGAAGCGCGCGGCAACCGGATGCGTGCGAAGTAGGGATCGCCGGATGGATACCTTGAACGGATCGAATGACCCTTGCCACACGGAACACATGATGAGAACCCTCACCCTCACCCTCGCCTCTTTTCTTTCACTTGCCTCGTTCGCGCAGGCACCCACCATCGCGTGGGATGCACCGGTGGATTGCAATGCGCCCGCCCAAGGCATGCTGCGCCCGCGCATCGCGCTGAACGCCTCCGGCGCGCCGGTGGTGCTCTGGGGTGCAAGTGGCCCGGCACGGAACTACGTGGCCATCGGTAGCGGAACCGGATTCACCAGCGCCATGGAAGTAAGCACGCCCGGTTGTGTGCCGGCGGTGGCGGATTGGATGGGCAGCAGCATCGCCGCGGTAGGCAACACCGTGTGGGTGGTGATGAAGGCGACACCGGAAGAGACCAAGCCGGTGTATGCGCGGCGCTCGGATGACGGCGGTTCCACCTGGGGCGATACCATGCGCGTGGATCCCTTCGATGGCCTCGTCTCCCGTTTCCCCACCATCGCCTTGAGCGATCCGGACCTGCCCGTGGTGCAGTACATGCAGTTCGATGGCGGTTGGAACGGTGCGCGGCAAGTGGTCACGCACATGATGGGCGGCGCCTTCATGTCACCGGTCCAGATCAGTACGCCCTATGCACCGGGCGAGGTCTGTGATTGCTGCCCGAACCAGATCATGGTCCAGGACAACAAGGCGGTCGCGCTGTATCGCAATGCGGGTTCCAACATCCGCGTGATCTGGGGCGCCACGTCGTTGGATGGCGGAATGACCTTCCCCGTGGGGAATGAAGTGGACGCCACCGGCTGGGTGCTGAACGCCTGCCCGAGCAGCGGTCCCGATGGCTACCTCGCGGGCGACAGCGTGCGCTATGTATGGATGTCCGGCGCGAGCAACGGCACCAAAGTACATATCGGAACCGCACTTGCGGCGGATCTTTCCACCGGCACGCAACGCTTTGTGATGCCCGGCGAAGCCTCCGGCGTGCAACAGAATTTCCCGCGCATCGCAGGGGTAGGGGATACGCTCGGCGTGGTGTGGGAACAATACACCAACGGCGCGCGCGACATCTTCTTCAGTTGGAGCGTATCCGGCGTGAACGGACTCAGCGCAGCGGAGATCGTGAACGTGGATCTCACCGGATCACAGCGCACACCGGACATCGCCTATGCCGATGGCGCCTTCCACATCGTGTGGGGCGAGGCGGGCACCAACCAGGTGCGCTACCGCAGGGCGGTGATCCAGAGCGGCGTGGGGATCGATGACGCGACAGCGAGCGATACGCACTTCCGCTTCGATCCCACGGATAACAGTGTGGTCCTGAGCGGCGGCTCGTGGACCTCGGCAGAAGTGTTCGATGCCCAAGGGAAACTGGTACACGCCGCGACGGTGCGGAACGACCGCGTGAAACTCCGCGACCTGCCACAGGCCATCCACGTGTTGCGCGTGCGTGGTCCCGGGGACCGCATTGCGGAGTGGCGTTTCTTCAACCGCTGAACCGTGTCTGCCAATTTGGTCATTCGCAACATGGTCTGCGATCGCTGCATTGCGGCGGTGCAGCGCATCCTGGATGACATACCCCTGGAAACCGTGCGCGTGGGCTTGGGCGAAGTGGAGTTGGCCTCCGCACCTGATGAAGCCGCACGGCAACGCTTGGCGGTGCACTTACGCGCGGCGGGTTTCGATCTGGTGGAGGACCGCGACTCCGCGATCATCACGCGGGTGAAGGCGGCCATCGTCACGCACGTACACCACAGCGACGGCCGGCGCGTGGAACTCGCCAAGCTGGTGCAGGACACGGCGCACCGCGAGCTCTCCTCGGTGAGCAAGTTGTTCAGCGAGGTGGAAGGGATCACCCTCGAACACTACTTCCTCTTGCAACGCCTGGAGCGCGTGAAGGAGTTGATCCGCTACGACGAGAAGACCTTTTCCGAGATCGCCTTCGCTACGGGCTTCAGCAGCGCGGCGCACCTCAGCGCGCAGTTCAAACAACTCACGGGGATGACGCCGAGCGCGTTCCGGAAAAGGACGCGGGGGGTGCGGACGGCGTTGGATAGGGTGGGGGGGTGAGGGGTTAACCTACATCCTGTGCCACGTTCTTCGCACGGCCTCGCTGCCGATCAGCGCTTTCAGTTTGGACCACTTGCCTTGGCATTTTACGTGGCGGTGAGGTTCACCTTCTTCGTGGTCCATGACCACTTGTTGGATCAGCTCATTGCTTACGCGGTGAGGTTCACCTTGATAGAGAGCCACCATTTCCACACGCGTGGCAGCGGGGGTGCGATTCGCGCTGGTGCAGTTGTAGGGCGTCAGGAAGGGAATGGGATCTCATCCAACCATGGCCCGGCAGCAGCATCGCTTGGAGGAGTTGATCGAATGAACCCTGAACTGTCGACGTAGAGTCGACGTTCGCTTATCGCTTCATCGATGACACGCTCGATCCGAACGGATGAGGCCTTGCACCTCTCGGCAATGAAGGCTGCCAACCGATCGCGGTGTTGACCGACGAATTTGCCGATGACCTTGCGACGCATCAAACTACCCGGCACCGGAATCGGTGGCTCAGGGATACGGTCATAGGTCTTCTTCGAAAGGCCTACAAATCCGCCCGGGAGCAGGGTGAAATCACCTGATAGGTCGATCCGGAGGTTCTGGATGATGTTCTTGGAGTTCGTGGTTGGACGGAACCGCTTCACCCCCGGTTCAAGGTCGTCGATATGAACGGGCACGTCGGATCGCTCGAGCAGTTCGATCACAATGCTCCTGATGGTACCACCCTTCAATCCCGGTCGTTCCTTCTCCCAGCGCCGCAATCCATAGGTGCTGGTCCGGCCAATGGAAAGGAAGCGCTTCTTATCGCGAATGGCCGCGCTCCGGACGCCGCTGACAGTAATGGGATAGGCAGGGAAGCGGTGCTCCCATTCCTCAATGATGCGGGACACATGGCTGGGTTCGTTCAATATGACCAGGATCTCTTGGAGTATGTCCTCTTGGAGTTTCTTCTTGTTCGGCGGAAGAATACAAACACCATCCCTGAAGGTGACCTCCGGATAGCGCAGTTGACACAAGCGTTGTGCAACTGATAACAAGCGTGCGCGTACATCGGGGTCTGTGAAACCAAGCTGGTTCAGCAGGTCGAATGCCTCTTCCTCCCTCCGCTTTTCCGCATATCGTGCGGCGAGTCTTGGAAGAATGATGTCCAGCCCGGGTGCTGTGTCCTTCGCGACCATGAACGGGGAAGTGCGCTCTAACCCTTTGGAGACCGGTTCATTGCCGAATAGGTCGCACCATGATACATGTACATGATCGGTTCCATGAATAACCTGGGCTACGAACAACACGAACAACGGCGACCAATCCGTGCGCTCCACCGTGTTCAACGTATCGGTCAACTCCGCGGTAGCAATGAATAGCGGATCGGATCCGACCAGTTCCGGATAGTTGTCTCGGACGTCGGGTAGATCGGCAATAAGGTCCAATTTCGGCATCATGTGCTGGTCCACCTTGTGCAAGACCTGGCGGACCCTTTCACTGGTCAGGCCAACTTCCGCACCCAACGCTTCCAGCGTCATTCCTGAACCACTTTCGCGCAGATGCAATAGACAGATCCGGTTTGCGGAACGGGCGTCCAACTCGCCGAGGTGAACGTCCAAGAACCGGAGTAGTGTCATCCTGCCGTCCTTGTTGAACAGCGCTTGTTGCGCTTTCGGAGAGACCCTGTTGCGGAAGAACCATAACCCCAACACGGGGAATGGAGCATGGTGCTCCGGGTCCAAGGAGGTGGTGACCTTGTGCTGTGCCATGCCCATCAATAGCGCATCACGCATCGCATGCAGTTCCCTTAGCACCGGTTTTCCGACCCGGAGAAGCTTGTTCAATTGGTGACCATTGCGTTTGAAGAAACCGATCGTCTCTTTGGCGGTAGGCACTCCGAGAAGTGAGGCCAACACATTCCGCGCCTTCGTACTGAGCTTGGCGTACTCGTTCCGGAGGATCAACTCCATCCATTCATCCCGCACAGCCACAGAGGATCTGGCTGGCTCCCCTTCGAGGTAACCCATGATGGATGCTTCATGGAGCATATCCATAAGTTCCATTTGCGTCTTGATGCCGCAGTTCCGGAGTTTCTTGAAGCCATCGTGCTTCAAGGAGAACGCCATGATCCCGGATAGGCTCCATAGCTCATTCGTCTTGCACACATTGTAGGCCCGTATGGAAAGGTTGAACAGGTCGAGAATACGCTCCAAGTCCGGGTCCGGGTCGCGCATGGCATCGCTCCGCCCCGGCGTTTCTACTCGCATTCTTCTAGAGTGCAGCCGTGCTTGTTCCGCATCCCACTCGACCGCGGGGATCACTCCATAGAGTTCGTTCGTATCCTGCAGTCGGACAGCGGTAAGCACATCGTGCAAGCGCTTCTCGACCGCGATGTCGGCTCCGTTCAGGTTCAGGAACGTGCCATGCACCGCTTCATGTTCTTGGATGGCGCCCAGCGTGAGCAAGCCAGCGGACCGACAGAAGTCTACGACCTCTTCCGGCAGTTGGTAGCGATCACGCAACTCTTCCAGGTCCATCGGTGGGGTGGCTTGAAGATGAGGGTCCTACATGCTGTGTTCCAACCGTTCCTTCCACCGCTTCCAGTCCGGCATCACGCGGTCCAACAAGCGATAATACGAATTGCTATGATCCGGATGGATGAGGTGGCACAGCTCATGGATCACCACGTAGTCAATGCAACGGCCGGGTGCTTTGATCAGCTCCGGGTTCAGCATGATGCGGCCCTTGGGTGTGCAGCTTCCCCAGCGCATGCTCATGCGGCGCACAATGACGGACGGGCGAGTGAGCTTGTGCTTCTTCAATACTTCCAGTGCATGATCCGCCGCTTTCTCGAAACGGGCCGTGGCTTTGCTGCGGTACCAACCAGCCAGTAGGCCGGATACATGCAAGGCGTCTTTCGGATGGTGCGTTAGCACATGTAGCCGACCGCCCAGCAACTTCACTTCTTCCTTGCCCTTGGTCGCGCTCACCTTCAATCGGTATTGCTTGCCGAGGTAGCGGTGCGTTTCGCCGCTCACGTATTCGCGGGGAGGCGTGAGCGGAAGGAAGGCACGGAAGAAGTCCTGTTGTCGGCGGATCCACGCAGCCTTGCGCATCACCAGTTCATCCACCTTCTTCACATCCGCTGAATGTGGTGCGCGCAACTCCACGCGCGTATCCGGGTGGATGATGAAACCCAAGGTGCGACGATCCGTGCGGACCAAGTGGTACCACACCGTGCTGTTGCCGTATGGCACGCTACGCTCTTCCATTACGCGTAGCGGTGTGTGGCCACGCGCATCACGCCGTCCAGGATCTCATCAATGGCATCGAAGCCTAGTTCGAGGCCATCCTCGCGCAATTCGTAGAGGTAGTCCTCCATGGCCTGCCGCATCCTGTTCTGCACGTCGCTCTTGCGCGTCCAATCCACAATACGGTGCGCATTCACGAGTTCGTCCAAGCGGATGGCAATGGCCCCGGCGCGCGCACCGTCCAGCTCCATGTCCAAGGCCTTCACTGTTTCCTGCACGATGCGGTAGAAGGCCCGTGCCACTTCCTTGTCCTTCACGTTCGCCGGTTCGTCGCCTTCGCTGCCGGTGCGCACCTGATCCATGATGCGGGTGGCCTGCTTCAGATAGTCCAGGTCGCTGATGCGTTTATCGCGGTAGGCCTCGATGGTCTCTTCCAAGAGCTTGCTGAACTTCTTGAAGAGCACGGGGTCCTCTTCCATGCGCTCGCTGATGGTCTTCTTGGTGCGGCTCGCGATCATGTCCGCACGGCTTCCGGCACCTTCCACCTTCTCCACTTCCTCGGCGAAGGCTTGCTTGTCGAAGATGTTCACTTGCTCGGTGAGTTGTAGCACCTCGTTGCTCTTGATGTGCGTGTCGATGAGCTTCTGTACTTGCGCTTCGTATTGGCGGTAGTCGATGGCATCGCTGTAACGCATCTTCACTGAGACGCGCAAGCGCAGAAAGAACGCCGCGTCCCGGCGGTATCGTTCCACTTTCTCCTCTGGCGTGGTCTTCAAGAAGTCCAATGTGCTCAAGGCCATCTTCAAGGTTCGCACGAAGAGCGAGAGCCGGTCGTAGAATTGGTCGCGCACGTCCTGCGGCGACAGGTGCTGCTGGAAGGCTTCGGGGTCCTGCTTGTTGGGCAGGGTCTTGAAAAGGTCCCACAGCTGCGCGTGCCGCTCAGCAAGCTTCTCCACTTCCTCTTTCACGTGGGTGATGGTACCTGCGAGGTCCTCCTCATCGAAACCGCTCAATTCGCTGTAGGCGGTAAGCGCCTGGTCCAGTTCGCCCAGCACGCCGTAGTAGTCGATGATGTAGCCGAAGTCCTTGCCCTCGAACAACCGGTTCACGCGGGCGATGGCCTGGAGCAAAGTGTGCGCGGTGAGGCTGCGGCAGAGGTAGAGGACGGTGTTGCGCGGTGCATCGAAACCGGTGAGCAACTTGTCCACCACGATGAGCAATTCCGGGTCGCCTTCGCTCTTGAAACGCTGGATGATGTTCTTCTGGTAGTTGGCCTCGTTGCCGTACTGGGCCATCATGCCTTTCCAGAACTGCTGCACCTTGTCGTTGGTCTCTTCATACGCGCTGTCATGTCCTTCGCGCGTATCGGGTGGGCTCATCACCACCTCACTGCTCACCATCCCGATCTCATCCAAGTACGCCTTGTACTTCAGTGCGGCCACCTTGCTCGGCGCCGTCAGCTGCGCCTTGAAGCCGCTGCCTCTCCAGTTCTCCTTCCAGTGGCGGCTCACGTCGAAGGCCGTGCGCCAGATCTTTTGCTCCGCAGCGTTCAGCTGGTCGGCGCGACTGAACTTCTTCTTCAGGTCGGCGCGCTGGTACTTGTTCAGTGGCTCGCTCACCAGGTCGAAGAAGGTGTCGATGGTCTTGTCGTCCACCTCCTGCACCACGTGGCGACCTTCATACAAGAGCGGCACCACGGCGCCATCTTCCACGGCTTGTGCAATGGTGTACGCAGGCCGGATGATGCCACCGAATTTCCGCGCGGTGTTCTTCTCCTTGCCCAAGAGCGGTGTGCCCGTGAAGCCGAGGAAGCAGGCGTTCGGCAGCACCTTCAGCATGCGTGCATTGCCTGCACCGTATTGGCTGCGGTGGCTCTCGTCCACCAGTACGAAGATGTCCGGACTCTCATCCACCACCTGCCCGCGTTTGCTCACGGCCTCGAACTTCTGCATCAACGTGGTGATGATGCGCGCCTTGGGTTCGTGCAGCAGTTCGGCGAGGTGAGTGCCGCTGCGGGCTTGCACCGCTTCGGCTTCGCAGCTTTTGAAGGTGCCGTAGAGCTGGTCGTCCAGGTCGATGCGGTCGGTGACGAGCACGATGCGCGCGTTGCGGATGCTCGGCTCCATGGCGATGGCCTTGGCCAGCAGCACCATGGTGAGGCTCTTGCCACTGCCCTGCGTGTGCCAGATGACGCCGCCAGTTCGGCGACCTTCTTGCAGATGCTTCACGCGTTCGAGCGTACCCTTCACGGCGAAGTACTGCTGGTAGCGCGCCACCTTCTTCTCGCCCGCATCAAAGAGCACATAGCGTTGCACGAACTCCAGCAAGCGCTCCGGGCGACAGAGGCGGTAGAGCAACTGGTCCTGCTCGTGTACCTGCATCACCGCTTGTTCCTGCTGGTCGAAGAAGGCGCGCACGTAGCGGAACCGGTCCGCGAAGAGCGCGTTCTTCTTTTCGGTTGCCAGCGGCGTGTTCTTGAGCGCATGGAGCGCCGCTGTATCGTCAGGCTGAGCGGAGTCGAAGCCCTCTTTCCATTGGCTCCAGAAGGGCGGGGGCGTGCCCACCGTAGCGTAGCGTGCATCGTTCTGGGCAAGGGACAGCAGCAATTGCGCATGGATGTAGAGCTGCGGCACCTCCTCCGGCTTTTGGTTGCGTAGGTGCTGGCTGATGGCCTGTTGCACCGGTGTGCCGTACTCGGTGCTGTGCAGGTCCGGGCGTTTGCATTCGATCACCACCAGCGGAATGCCGTTGACGAAAAGCACCACATCGGGCCGCCGCGTTTTGGTGCTGCCCTTGCGCTCCACGGGGAACTCCTCGGTAACGTGGAAGTGGTTGTTGGCCGGGTTGCTCCAATCGATGAAGCGCAACGGGAAGCTGCGCGTATCGCCCATGATGGTCTCCTCGAAACTGCGGCCCAGCGTGAGCAGCTCGTACACCTCCTTGTTGGTGTTCAGCACGCCCTCCACCAAGGGCATTTCGCGCAGGCCGCGGATGGCCTGGTAGATGTTGGCCGGACTGAAGTGGTAGCTCTGCCCCTTGTGCTGGATGCGGTTGATGGCCTTGAGCCGGTCCTCCAGAATGTTCTCCAACAACACGTTGCCCGCCTTGCCTTGGCGTTGCGCCATAGCCTCCTCGGGGCTCAAATAGGTGTAGCCCAGTTTCACCAGCAGCTGCAAGGCCGGTATCTGGCTGATGTGGTCTTCGAGGAAGGAGGGGGTTATGATCACCAGTGCAGTTGGTTGGTTAGGAACGAACACCCTTGGTTCCCGGGAGATGTGCCACGGAGGGATGGTGCCACCGTCCCGTCAGCGTGTACAACTCGTAGTTCACGATCCATCCATGCGTCCACGGAATGATTGTGTCGAAGAGATGGCTGCTGTTCGACCATGTAAAATCCTTCGGATAGTACAGGCACAGACTGTTGTCCTGGGGATACATATGGATGTCATCCGAATACTTGATCCGGGGCTCGCGGATGAATACTCTCGGCTTCGATGGCGGGGAAAAGACCAAGCGATAGCGATAGGTCATTGTACTCGCATCGGGCTGGTATTCGCCAAACGCCACAAGGCCAAAGCGATCTAGCCGGTAATGCAGGAAGTCGTAGTGCCTTTCAAGCAGAACCTTTTCACGGGCTGCAATGCCGAAGTAGTTCGGCTTCCCATATTTTCCTGGACTAGCCACCGAAGTTCCGATTGGGTTTGTATGGAACCCCTTCGTTGATCTGGATCTTTCCACTTCGGTCCACCTTCGCTGCACCAGTTGATGCTGCTATGGCGGCCTCGAGCAGGCGAGTTTCTACAGCATCCACATCCTTGTCCTCCCCTACAGGGAAGCGGTCGCCCAAATGCTTGCGCCAGAGGTTGCTAGCCTCTAGTTGATTCTTGGAGCCCAGGGCTTTCCGTGCATCACCGGCGAAGGACTTCAGAGCTTCCCGGAACTTCTCCTTCTGGGAGTTGTCCAGCTTGGCGGTCACATCGTTGTAGGCGAACACTGGCAACATGCATATGAAGCCATAGGGGATGGAGTCCCTCATCCTTTCCAATAACTTCACAAGGGTCTCGTCGTCCCGATCACAGTGTTGAACGTAGTTGGCCGCCCACACCGTCAGGGTCAAACCGCTTGGTGATCTGAAATTGAGTTTGTCGCTCCACGCTTTCAGGTATTTCACCATGCGCTTTAGCTGGCCATTCGCATCGCTGCGCTTCGTGAACCAGTCATTGAACTCTTTTGGGTCGCTATCCTCCCAACCGCCTTTGGTTGCTAAATGAGGGTGTACTTCGTTGTCCAGCTTGTAGTATACCGGGATGTCAACGTGGTAGTCGCCTTTGTAGATGACCCGGATGCACTTGCTCTTGTGCACGGGGGGCGTATCGGTCCAGTCCTTTACCGCGTCGAACACGTACCGCTGAACGGTTGCCGCATCCACCGTGGGCTTCTCAAGGAAGTACAGCCCGAGGTCGACGTCATAGGTGTCATCGAGCTTACGCACCATGGTGCCCATGATGTACGAGCCTTGGATACGGAAGCGAGGGGTTGTGACACCTACCTTGTTCTTGAAGTAGGTCTTTAAGTGGTCTTGCAGAGCGAGACGTGAGTCCTTCATCTTCTCCTTGCGCTTACCGCTGACGGAAATATCTTCGAGATACTTCTGAAAGAGGCGATGACAGTTAGCCATTTGCAGATGGGTTTGGTTGGTGTCTGGTGTAGGTCGGTGGGGTGTAATTCCGATAACTGTTGCCATCGATGAATGCCTGGATTATCCTCGTGCCTTGCTTCTGGAACTCCCGGCTGCCGTACTCTTCAAGCACTTTGATATTCCGTTTTCGTTTGGTGTCCAGGGGCAGCTTGACCTGCGCCCCGAGTTCAACGCTCACTCTCTCATACAGAAATAGGCTCGTCTTCACCGCGCCAACACCACCCGATAGGATCTGCACCATGAAATCGGTCGCTTGCGACTGCGCTTGCATGAACATGTCGAGTAGCCGTGTCTTGCGCAACCAGTACAGGCGACCCCAGGGCTTTGGAAAAATGCCCCAAAAGCTCCTCTGCCGCGACTCGGAGTATGTGCTACGCCCAGTGCCGATCGATAGCAACCGAATATTCTTCAGGTCCACCCCGAGACCACGATGCGCCTCGATCAGTCCTGTTAGGGCCGGGTTGTTGGCAAACACCCCACCATCCACCTTCAATTGGAATTGCTCTTCCGCGCCGGTTAGGATATCGGGGTAGCTTGAAGTGTACGGATTGAAGTAGGTTGGGGCCGCAGCGGAGGCAAGTGCGGCCATGTAAGCAGGTATGTGCTGATCCCGAAAAAGTTGTGGGGCGTGGGGCGTTTTGAAGACTCGAGGGGCGGCGGTAAGTAGGTCGTATGCCGGGATACATACCCTTGTTTCCAGGTCAATGATGCAAGGGTCCACTGTACCCTTCCGGCGATATACTTCTCGAACTAGCCGCTCTAATGGCTTGCGGGAGTACTTCGACCAGACCCAGCCAAATGAGCGCTTGCAGAAGATCCTTCGGGCGTTGTTCCGGTATAGTTCAACTATGTCTTGCGCAGGTATGTCCAAGGCTAGTGCCAATGCAATGATGCTCCCTGTCGAAGTCCCGCAAATGAGGTCGAAGTGGTGCCGGAGCCTTGGCTCCTTTCCTTGCCGTTGCAATTCAGCCTCCATTGAGGCTAGGAACTTCGCCGCCAGTATGCCGCGAATTCCACCGCCGTCAATGGCAAGAACTGTGAACTTCTTCTGGGTCATGCGGCTTCCGTTGTCAATCGTTTCTCCCCCGTCAACAACACCTGCATCAGCCCGCGCTTCTGCGAGGTGAGGTGGGTGAGGTATTCCTCGGTGTATTCGATCTGATGGTCCATGTGTTGGAAGAGCTTGGCCAACCGGTCCTGCTCTTCGCGACCTGGCAATGGCACCCACAGGTTCTTGAAATCGTTCCAGCGCAGGCTTCCACGTCGGTCCACTGAAGAGTTGGTGGAATTCTTGAAGATGTATCTGTAGCGGTCGGTCTTGAACAGGTAGTACATGAACTCGCTGTTCACGGTGGCATGATCGAATTCGAAGACCACGTAGATGGGACTTATGAGGCCGATATCGTGGGTGGTGAGCAGGTCGATGGAGCCTTCCTCGATGTGGTTTGCGGGGAAGCCGAACTGCCCTCGCCGGATGACCTTGTAGTTGCTGCGGTCCTCACTGTACACCTGCTTCTTGAAGTACTCCAGCGATGAAACGAAGCCGTGGTACTTGCTGCACGAAAGCACAATGTGGTCCGCAGTGGTCGTATGCCTATCCGTGCTTTCTTCTGCGATACTGCCAATGCTCACCTTCTTGCACCGGTGGTACACTTCTTCCAGCAGAACCTGCATCAGCCCGCACTTGCGCTCCTGTTGTGCGGCCAGCAGTTGCTGCACGGTGGCTATGGCGCGGTCCCAAGCACCCAGCACCTCGGCGATGCGTTTGCGTTCTTTTAGACCCGGAATAGGTAATCGAAAGTCACCGATCTGCTTTTGTGAGAGCATCGGTACGCCCGTGCTCGCAACTTCGATCAACATCTGCTTCTCTTGACCTGAAGAAGTTAGAAAGGCATGTACAAACTCTGAACAGACCTCCGTGCGTGGTCGAAGTATGACCAAGCTCGGATTGATCGTGGCGGGTCCGATGTCAGTCGACACAAGAGCTACTCGGCCTAACGTACCCCGTTGGGTTAGGAGCATATCGCCTACCTGAACCATGATTTCAGGAGATTCATCATACTTCTCCTGGCTCAGATGGGTAGGGTCCGATAATTTCAGCCGATGTTGTTCATCAATGTGCTTACCCCCAATGGCAATCGGACCTGAACTCCGGAGGTCTGCTTGCGTATATCCTTTCCAGCCAACCCGACCTTTGACTTCGAACAGTTCGCGAATACGCTTCACCTCCCACTCCTCCGGTAACCACCCGAGCTTGGTGTGCTTGTAGCCGGGTTTGGCGCCGGGTTGCGGCGCCTTGTCAACGGAGCTTCCGTTGCTGCTAGGGTTGGGCTTCTTGGTGGCGGTGGGCATGTGGGCTAGCTGGTGCTCGTGGTGTCCTCTTGTGCGTTCTGCGCCACGTAGTATTCAATGTGGTCCGTGATCTCCTTGCCCATGCGCTGCACGATGGCCTTTTGTTCCGCTTGGGTCAGCGGCTTGTGGTAAAGGCGTTTGATCAGCGGCTCCTCGCTACGACCGCCGGAAACATTGAAGACGTCAACCAACACTTGGTAATGGTGGTAGTCCTCCAGTTTGATCTTGATGCCGTAGTTGCAACCGAACGGTTTACGGGACGCCTTGCGGAAGGTGCCGAACCGGAGCCAGAGCTGGATCTCCGTAACACCTTGTAGTTTCTGGTCGTCTTTCGCGATCTCAGCTTGTAGTGTGCCGATCACTTGTTCCGCTGGTTCGTCGAGAAAGCGTACGCTGACCGGTCCATTCACGAGGAAGATATCATGCTGCGTGTTGAGGAAGTAGCGGTTGAATTTCTGAGCGACGGGGATCGCCTGCGCGAATAGGGAGTAGCCCCATTCGTTCAGCAGGGCTAAGTTGGTCTCACGGCCGCGGATGCGCTGGATCTCGTCTGCGGGGTCCACAGCCGCTAGTTGCGCATCGATCAGTTGCAAGCGTTTGTCGAGGTCATCCGCGTCGTCGATATCCTTACCGGAGAGCACTTCCAAGACAAGCTCTTGGGAGCGAATGAGCCGCTCGGCCATGAAGGCGTTGAAGAGGTCGGGGCTGGCACCGTATACCTGTACTTCTGCCAGCAGTCGGTTGTACGCTGTCTTCTCCTGCTCCTCCGCCTTGATGATGGCCGGTGGATAGCCGAAGCTCAGGAGCAGCAGGTTGCTGAAGATGCGCGCGGTGCGGCCGTTGCCATCATGGAACGGGTGGATGGTCACATATTCCCGCTGGAAATCAAAGGCCACGACTGCTGGATGCGGTGCATCCTTATCCCCACGCTTTATAGCCTCCAGCGCGGCCTTGGTGCGGTCGAGCAAACGGTGCATCGCCTCGGGCACATCTTCCGGCGGCGTGAAGTCGAAGCGTTCTTCCTTGAAGTTGTAGATGTGGTTGGGATGCTTCTTCCAGTTTCCGGGCCAGTCCTTCTTTGCCGGATCATCCTCGTGCATGATGGCCTTGTGTATCTCCTTGATGCGCCGTTCGCTCAAGTTCAACTCACCACTGGCCATACCAAGCAGCGTGAGCACCACCTCGTTATGCCCCTGCATTTCCATCACGTCGCGAATGGGCTTTCCTTCTACTGTCACATTGCCCATCATGATGGTGCGTGTCTCCTGCCGCGTGAGTTGGCTGCCTTCCATCACATTGCTGTGATAATTCCAGTCCAGCCGGAAGCGGTAGTCCAGCTTGCGTTTGGCATCGGGGTTCAGCGGCCCAGCGGCCACAATGCGCTGTTGCAGGGCATCGATGCGGTGGAGGAGTTCGGGGAGTTCCATGGGTGTGCTGGTGTTGGGCGCTAGCGAGGCGTTATCTTCTGCAGGATGCCTTTGGCGATCCGGTCGTAGAGGTCGATGTTCATTTCCTTGATCGAAACACCATAGGGCCAACTCACCGCAGGGATCTCATTCGGGAGTTTTGCGCTCAGGGACTGGAGATCTTCTTCGAATGACCAGGTGAACATCGCACGCACCTCACCGTTGGCGATAGGGACGGTGTTGCCGGTAAACTGCAATTGGAACAGCAGGCTCTTGGTGGTTTCGTGCTTGGCAAAGAGCTCGGCGATCTGTTCCGGTCTAGCGGAAAGTATGTTCAAGGGTTTCAATTGGAAGCTCTTGTCCTGCTTGATGGAGGGACTGACGGTTCCGCCAACCACTTTGAAGAACTTCCGGTAGTAGAAGAGCTTGTCCTCGATCTCTTGCCGTATGATCGGATAGTTGAGCTGGATGCTGTCGATGATGTGCTTGCGCCAACGCGCTTCCCGGTCCGTTGCTTTCTGCTTGATGTCAGTGGTGCTGCGCAATAGGAGTTCGGCCTGCTTCCGCCAATCCGCTGGTTCTTCGATAGGAAGGTCCCTGGCTGCCCGCAGCGCAAGGTCCATGGACCATTCGGCCTGCTGCGCCATGTACTCGATGAAGGGCTCCGCATCGCCAGCATCGGCCTGCTTCAGACGCAAGAGGTAGTTCGCCTTATCGGCGCTCTTCACCACCACAGGCATATACCCATGGATCATGAGGTGGTAGTTGACCAGTAGGCGGGCTGTGCGCCCATTGCCATCCCCAAAGGGATGGATGAGGATGAAGCGATGATGCAGGACAGCAGCTTTCTGGATGGGATGTAGTGCACGTTCGTCGTGGTACCATTCCATCAGCTCGTGCATCTGCATCTGGACCTCTTCGGGCTTGCTGTACTCGAAGAGCGTTCCGTCCGGTTGCCGCACCACGTTCCCGTGCTTCTTGTACTCACCTGGCACGACCTGCACTTGCGTTGACAACCCTTCTGCGGTAATGGCCTCCTTGAAAAAGGGTTCTTTGAGCAGTATCCGATTCAGGTCACGGATATCACCTTCCCTGAGCGGGCGGTCTTGCTCTTTCACCCACTCACGCACCATGCCGATAGCTACATCGTGTGCTTGCATCTCAAAGATCTCGCGGGTCGTATGACCACCGGGCATCACTTCCTTCAAGAAGAGCAGGATGGTCTCACCATACGTGAGCGTGTTGCCCTCGATGTGGTTGCTGTTGTAGTTCCATTCCAAGCGCAGCTTTTGCCAGAGCTCCCGTTCGCGTTCGGGCTTCATGGGCAAGGCGGCTTGCAACTCGTTCTTGCGCGTTTCGAGGCTTGCGAGGTATTCGGGGAGTTCCATGAGCCTGTCTAATTAATGAAGCCTAGTTCCTTCAGGTAACCATCCATTTCTGTGCGCACCATTGCCAATTTGCCTTCCAGTTCGGTGATGCGCCCTTGCACCGCGGGGATGTCCACCGCCTCGGGCTCCTCGAAGGTGTCCACGTAGCGCGGTATGTTCAGGTTGTAGTCGTTCTCTTGGATCTCGGCGAGGCTGGCGCGGTAGGCGTACTTCTCGGCGAGCACGCGGTCGTCATCGGCGATGGTCTTGGGCGCGGTGCGGAAGGCGGTGTAAGTATCCACCACACGCGCGATGTCCTCCTCGCGCAGGCGGTTCTGTTTCTTGCCGTCGGCGTATTGCGCGCTGGCATCGATGAAGAGCACGTCCGTGGTGCTGCGCTGTTTGTTGAAGACCAGAATGGCGGCGGGGATGCCGGTGCCGAAGAAGAGTTGGGAGGGCAGGCCGATCACGGCCTCCAGCAGGTTCTCATCAATGAACGCTTTGCGCAGCAGGCGTTCGCTGCTGCCCCGGAACAGCACACCATGCGGCACGATCACGCCGGCGCGCCCGTGCTCGTTCAGGCTTTCGATCAGGTGGGTGATGAAGGCGTAATCGCCCTTGCTCTTCGGTGGCGTGCCGCGCCAGAAGCGGTTGAAGCGGTCGTGCCCGGCGCTCTCCGCGCCCCACTTGTCAAGCGAAAATGGAGGATTACTCACGGCCACATCGAACTTCATCAGCTTATCGCCCTCCACCAGCAAAGGGTTGTTGATGGTATCGCCCCATTCGATCTGGGCGTTGTCGTTCGCGTGGATGAACATGTTCATCTTGCACAGCGCCCAGTTGCCGCCGTTGCTCTCCTGCCCGTAGAGGCTGTAGTTGTGGTCCGGCACCTGCTCGGCCACCTTGATCAGCAAGCTGCCGCTGCCGCAGGTGGGGTCGTAGATGCGCATGCCACTCTCGGGTGCCATCAGGCGGGCCAGCAATTCGCTTACCTCAGATGGAGTGAAGAATTCACCACCCTTCTTCCCACTGTCACTGGCGAACTGGCCGATGAGGTACTGGTAGGTGTTGCCGATGATGTCTGCACTACCAATGCGACTGGGTCGGAAGTCGAGCTTCTCGTTGGAGAAGTCATCGATCAGGTTCTTCAGCCTCCGGTTGCGGTCCTTGGTCTTGCCCAGGTTGGCCTCGCTGTTGAAATCGATGTTGCGGAACACGCCATCCAACTTGCCCTTGTTGGCTTCTTCAATTGCGTCCAACGCTTTGCCGATGCGGTCGCCGATGTCCTCTTTGTCGCGGGCGTCATAGAGGTCGTAGTAGCTGGCACCCTTGGGTAGCACGAAGCGTTCGCGTTCCATGGCGCGGGCAATGCGCTCCTCGTCACCCCCGTACTTCGTGTGCAGTTCCTCCTTCTTGTCGCGCACCACATCGCTGAGGTATTTCAGAAAGAGGAACACGAGGATGTAGTCCTTGTATTGGGCGGGGTCCACCACACCACGGAAGGTGTCGCAGGCTTTCCAGGCCAGGGCGTTGATCTCGGATTGTTGGATGGGGGTGCTCATGGTTCGGGGTAGGTAGCCCAGACGGCATCGAGCAGCTGGGCATAGGAAGTTGAAAGTTCGTTCAGGTGGAGCTTGGTGCGTTGCACAGCATCGGCCAATTGCACCAGCTTGCGTTGCTCCGCTAAGGAAGGAACGGGGATCTCGAGATCATTCAGGGCTTGTCGGCTCACCACCGGGACGGTTCCCGCCTTGATGTACCGGGCGATCTGGGCCTTCGCAGGATGGCTGTTGAGATAAGCTGCGAGGTAGGCGGGGAGGATCAAGTCGGGGTTGGGCCGAATGACGTACAACATGGAGGAAGCGACCGTATCTTCGGCAGAGCCGGGCCAGAGGGCTGCGGTGTTGATGGAACCTTTTCCGATGAAGAGCACATCATCCTTGCGCAGCAGGTCTTCCGCTTTGAAGGTGATCAACGAGGGTTCCGTCCGGTTGATGTAGGGGACCACGATGCTCCCATCCGCGTTGATGGCAGAGGATTGGACCAAGGCCATTGGACCCTTGTCCATGCCCTTGGCATTGACCCCGAAGCGGGTGGTGGATATGTCTAATAATTTTCGTTTCATGGGGTATAACATCGGCAAAGATATATCGTGCGATGACATATCCATATAGTATTCGCCATGAAAAGAAGCCATCTTCCTTGAAATGTCCGCCACCGAGTCCCGTGGCTGTGGTCTAGGGTAGGTGCCAGTGCGTTTAGGAACTAGCCTTTGCTTCGTATCGTTCTATGCTGGAGCTTGCTGGACTTGTCTCTTCAAAGTGCCCGCTCTGTAGATGTACCGGCTCAGTTTGAATCGGTTCGGCAGAAGCGTGGTTCACAGCCTGTCAAGTTCGTCCGCGGTCAGCCGTGTTGTCGCCGCAATTACATATACAGGTCCCATCTTCAGGCATGACCGCGCCGTGTGTACATGTGACGATCATATGGTATGGCCTGCACCTGTGCATCGCGCTCGTTCTGGCTCGGCGGCAAGAGGTCATCGTGCACCGGATCGTCGTTGTTCTTCTGGAGTTTGCGCGCAGCCCGCCAGAGCTGTATTTCAAAATGCTCTTCAGCACTGTCCTTCTTCTTCTTGGCCATGAGCCGTTGAAAGTACCAGTCCGCCCCATACGCCGCACCGCTTTCCACCACCAAGACGCCCATACACTTTTGTGCGTGGTGCCGTTCACCCCTTACCCGGTCACCCCCTTTCGGACCTGTATATATTCCATTCAGATTAGCGCGGCACTCCCGCACACACGAAACCGGTTCCTGTTACGTTCACACCGCGAACACCGCACGGCCGTTGGCAAGGCCGATGCACATACCCAGGGGAGCATGCCCAAGCGCGTACCGATCGCTGTTGCCGTGGTGGACGAGGAAACGCTGGTGCGTTCCATCCTCGCGGCCTTCATCGCGCAGCTCGGTCCGTATAAGGTGGTGTTGACCACCGGCCATGGTGCGGCCTTCATCGGCGCCGCGGCGGAGTGTGCCGCACCGCGCATCGCGGCGGTGGCGATCTCCGCCGAGGAAGGTCCGGAGGCCGATTGGCAAGCCAGCATGCAGTGGATGAAGGCCCATTGGCCCGACACGCGGATCCTCGCCATTACCTGCGAGCGCAGTCGTGCCGTGCTGCAGCGCGCGGTGACCATGGGTGCGTGCGGCTTTCTGTGCCGGGCCACCTCCATGACCGACGAGCTGGCCGAGGCCCTGCGGCAACTGGACAGCACGGGCCATTACCACACCGCCGATGTGCTGGCGATCCTCGCGCAGGATGAGCCGGCCCCCGTGCTGGACCCCCGCTTCGCTGGCCTCAGCCATACCCTGCTGAAGGTGCTGGACCAGGTCTGCACAGCCGATGACCCCACGTGGCCAATGGTCGGCGAGCGTTTGCACCGGAGCGGATCCACCATGGTCTCCCACAGTGCCGCCCTGCGGAAGCACTTGGGCTTGCGGAACAAATTGGCCTTGGTGGTGGAGGGGCGGAAGGCGGGCTTCGGCAAGGGCGCGTGGTGAGGGTCCTGTCCTGGACCCCGCGGTTTTCACCTGAGCATTCGCGGACCTTGCCTGAGTTGTCGCGGATCTTGCCTGAGATCCCGCGAACCTTGCCTGAGTTCTCGCGGACCTTGCCTGACTTCTCGCAGAACTTGCCTGACTTCTCGCGGACCTTGCCTGAGTTCTCGTGGAACTTGCCTGACTTCTCGCAGACCTTGCCTGACTTCTCGCAGAACTTGCCTGAGATCCCGCGAACCTTGCCTGAGTTCTCGCGGACCTTGCCTGACTTCTCGCGGACCTTGCCTGAGTTCTCGCCGACCTTGCCTGAGTTCTCGCGGATCTTGCCTGACTTCTCGCAGAACTTGCCTGAGTTCTCGCGGATCTTGCCTGACTTCTCGCAGAACTTGCCTGAGTTCTCGCGGATCTTGCCTGACTTCTCGCAGAACTTGCCTGAGTTCTCGCAGAACTTGCCTGACTTCTCACAGAACTTGCCTGAGTTCTTGCGGAACTTGCCTGACTTCTCGCGGAACTTGCCTGACTTCTCGCGGACCTTGCCTGACTTCTCGCGGACCTTGCCTGACTTCTCGCGGATCTTGCCTGACTTCTCGCGGATCTTGCCTGACTTCTCGCGGATCTTGCCTGACTTCTCGCGGATCTTGCCTGACTTCTCGCAGAACTTGCCTGACTTCTCGCGGATCTTGCCTGAGGTGTTGGGCGCTATGGGGTTCGGCTCGCTCCTCCTGTGTGCTACAGTATGTAAGGTATAGGTAAGGCGCACACCCGGCCCTTCAAGTTATTGCGGATCCCTTGCTGGGCACGGGTTGTCGGCTGTTCTTCATGGGAAACCATGAACTTTTCATGGCGGACCATGAGCAACGAAGTGCCATGCCCTTCGGTAAAAATGGCCGTGTTCGGAATGAACCGATCACATTCAAGTTTTGAAGACAATGGAAAAGTTCACAGTCAAGATCGGTATCAGTGATCTCAATTCAGGCGCCTTGGAGGACAAGGGCCGCAATGTGTACGACAGCATACTGGGCAACGCGAGTTTCCCCACGTTGCAGGGCCTGCTGCCCGCACTGCTCAAGGCCTGCGACGACCTGCTCGCCGCGAACCTCGCCATGGAGTTCAATGGTGGCAAGGTGGCCAGTGAGAACAAGCGCTTGGCCGAGAAAGCCTTGCGTGCCATGCTGAAGTCCTTCGGTGGCTACGTGCAAGGGGCCAGTGATGGGGACAAGGCGAAGATCCTGAGCGCCGCGTTCGACGTGGCCAAGGATCGCGCGCCGCTGCCTCCACCCTCCGCACCCACCAAGCTTACCATAACGCGCACCGCGCTGTTCGGTGTGCTGAAGGTGCGCTGGAAAGGGGTACACGGTGCCGTGCTGTACTACTTGGAAATGCAAGTGGGCGACAGTGGGGTATGGACGCGCGTGCTCACCACCAGCCGGGTGAACCACGAGATGACCGGGCTCACCACGGGGGTGGAATACACCTTCCGTGTGCAGGCCTTGGCCACCAGTGGCATCAGTGAGATGAGTTCGACGGTGTCCAACATCGCCGCGTAGTCCTCGGCTCCGCTCGGACTGACCGACCTCCACGCCTTCGCCCCGCTCCCGTTCAACCGGGATGCGGGGTCGGGGCGGTGAGGAGAACAAGCTCCTCGTAAAACACACGAACCATGGCACCCATCGCACTCCGCATCATCGCTACCAATTTTCCATTGCCCGCCGTTCGCAAGAGCATTGCCCGGATGGCCGTCGTACATAACGGCAACTGGTCACCCGCTGTCGCACGCATCATGCGCGAAGTGACCAACCCCAAGTACTCCGCCTTCGAGCGCGACTACCTGGAGTGGTACCACCACGATCCGCTGAAGCGCTCCACCCGGGAGGCGCAGAAGCACAGCTACAACCACCGCATGGAACTGATCGCGAGCACCCGCTGCGGCTGTTTCCTGTGCGGTGCGATCTTCAGACCGTATGAGATCAATGAGTGGATGGAGGACAGCACCGGCCATACGGCAAGCTGTCCGGATTGCGATACCGACGCGGTGATCGGCGATGCGTCCGGCTATCCCATCACCACGGAGTTCCTCTTCGAGATGCAGCAGGACCGGTACCCGGTGTGATCGGACCACCGAACGACCGGATGACCCCCGGTTCCGCAAGGAGCCGGGGGTTCTTGTTTTGCGGCCCTGCGCGGATGAAGAGATGACCGCAAGAGGAAGAGCTACTGAAAGAGTTAACCGCAGAGGGGCAGAGGGCACAGAGAATTCAAATGCCGATCGTGCTTGCTCGGCGTACTCTGCGCCTCTGCGGTTCAATGCGTTCGATGCCATAGCAGGGTCTCCCGCAATGTCATCAAGTTAAGGGAAGGTTGCTCGGCCCCCACTGGTCCGTGTTGGTGTATAGGGAGGAATGAGGACAGGCTTGGATCCAAGTTTGATCGGCGGGGTCCATGCAAAAGACCAGAAAACCCAATGCGTGGATGTTGCCAAACTCAACGAATGTTTGGTCGGTGAGCACTTGAAGGAGACCTTTCGGATCCGGAAGGAGGACTTCACCCGGCAACGCAAGATGTCATTCGACAAGGTGGTGCTGTTCATGATGAACCTGAGCAGGCGCAGCATACAGGTGGATCTGACCAAGTTCATGCGCTCCTTCCGCGATGGGGTCCAGAACGTGACCAAGAGCGCGTTCAACCAGAGCCGCAAAAGATACGTCCGGAAGTGTTCCGCAAGTTGTTGGAGGTGACCACCGGGGAGTTCTATTCCGACAACGAGCAGCGCGTGAAACTGTGGCGAGGCATGCGTTTGCTGGCCATCGATGGTTCGGTGTTCCGATTGCCGGAAGACCCGGGGTTGAAGGCGATCATGGCGGTGTTTCCACGCATACGCCCACGGACATCGTGAACGCGCGCGGGTCCGTGCTGTACGATGTGCTGAACGGATTGGTCCTTCACGGGGTGCTGGCCCCATTCGCCGTGGGCGAACGGGTCTTGGCGCAACAGCCTGGGTATTGCGGGCAAGGGGATGGTGGTGCCATGACCGGGGGTATCCGAGCTATGGGTTGATGCATGAAGTAGCCGCTACGGGCGCACATTTCCTGATGAGGTGCAAGCATTCGTTCAATCAACTTGTGCTTGATTTCGTCGCATCGGACCAACGAACCGCTCTGGTGAACATGGCCGCAGGAAAGACTTCCCCGCACGGAAAGGGGGCGAACAAGGGCACCGTATCCAAGTGCGCTTGGTGAAGGTGGCTTTGGACAACGGTGAGGTCGAAACACTGATCGCCTCATTGCTCGATCGGAAGGAGTACCCGACGGAACTGTTCAAGGAGTTGTACTACAATCGCTGGGGAGTGGAACAGTTCTACGATGTGGTCAAGAACATCGTATGCGTGGAGAACTTCACCGGGCATACCGACCGGGTCATCCAGCAGGACTTCCACAGCGCACTGCTGATGTGCAACATACACTCCCTGTTGGTGAGCGAGGCCGAGGACGAAATGCCGAAGAACGGTGGCAAGAGAAAATACGATCGCAAGATCAACAAGACCGTGTCCTTCGGGTTCATGAAGGAGGCGATGGTCGAACTGCTTGCGCAGCCGGACCCAGTAGGATCGATGGGCTCAAAGAATTGTTCCTGAACAACACCATACCGATACGACCGGGCAGGTCATTCCCAAGAGACCGCAACAAGCACAAGGCGCGGACCAAGCCCAAATACTTCCAGAACTCCCGCTCTGCTTGGTGAACCCCCTTAACTTGATGACATTGGGGTCTCCCGTCCTCGGGGACCCTGCTTTCATTCGATCTGGACAGGGTCTCCTGAAAGGGATCCTATGGATCGCGCCGTGCCGGGGCGGGCCTTTCCTACGCCCGGACCGGCGTGTAAGCCTTCGCCGCATTCATGTAAGCCCGAAGCCTTGGCCATGCGGTTCCTTTGTGCCACTGAAGCGTACGATCATGACACCCGACGACATGCTCCTCGAACGCAGCTACCCGGTCACCGGCATGACCTGCGCGAGCTGTGTGTACACGGTGGAGAAAGCGCTTCGCGAACAACCCGGTGTGAAAGCGGTAGCCGTGAACCTGGCGACCAACACGGCGCAAGTGTCCTTCGATCCCGCGAATACCAATGAGGCGGCGTTGCAGAAAGCCGTGCAGGATCGGGGCTACGACCTCCTGATCGAAGCGGACCACGACGCCACCGCCGACCTCGAAGCGCTACAACACGAGCGCATGACCGCGCTGAAGCGTAGGCTCTTTGCGAGCATCGCATTGAGCATCCCGTTGATGATCGTCGGCATGGTGTACATGCATGCCGCGTGGTCGCCGTGGGTGCAATGGCTGCTGGCCACGCCGGTGGTGCTGGTCTTCGGTCGGCAGTTCTTCATCAACGCGTGGAAGCAGGCGAAGCATCGCAGCGCCAACATGGATACGCTGGTCGCGCTGAGCACCGGCGTGGCCTATGTGTTCAGCGTCTTCAACACGTTGTACCCGGCCTTCTGGACGGATCGCGGACTGGAGCCGCACGTGTACTTCGAAGCCGCTGCGGTGGTCATCACCTTCATCCTCCTCGGCAAATTCCTGGAGGAACGCGCGAAGGCGGGCACCTCCACCGCGATCAAGAAGTTGATGGGCCTGCGACCGGATACGGTGATGCGCGAGGATGCCCAAGGACAAGCCATCGAAGTGCCGATCGCGGAGGTCGCCATCGGCGATGTGCTGCGTGTGCGTCCCGGAGAGAGTATCGCGGTGGACGGCCGCGTGCTGGACGGCGAGAGCTATGTGGATGAGAGCATGATCAGCGGTGAACCGATGCCGGTGTTGAAGAAGGAAGGTGGTACGTTGCTTGCCGGAACGATCAATCAGAAAGGCGCGTTGCGCATGAAAGCCGAGAAGGTCGGCGCTGCCACCGTGCTCGCGCGCATCGTGAAAGCCGTGCAGGATGCGCAAGGCAGCAAGGCGCCGGTGCAGAAACTGGTGGACAGGATCGCGGCGGTCTTCGTGCCGGTGGTCATCGGCATCGCGGTGCTCAGTGCCGTCGTGTGGTGGGTGCTCGGCGGCGAGCATGCCTTCACGCAAGGGCTGCTCGCGATGGTCACCGTGCTGGTGATCGCCTGCCCATGCGCGCTCGGCCTCGCCACACCCACGGCCATCATGGCCGGCATGGGCAAGGGCGCCGAGAACGGCATCCTGATCAAGGACGCTGAGAGCCTCGAACGCGCGCGTAACATCACAGCGATCGTGCTCGACAAGACCGGCACCATCACCGAAGGGAAGCCCGAAGTGGTGGATGCGATGGGACTGGATGATGCGGAGGTTGCGGCGGCGTTGTTGGCGATCGAATCGCGTTCGGAGCATCCGTTGGCGGAGGCGGTGGTGAGGTATCTGAGCCCTCACCCCCAGCCCCTCTCCCAAGGAGAGGGGGGTAGCGCGCCATCTGCGCACATCGCACCCGTAGCGTCGACCCTCCGGGTCGACCAACACGGGATCGTAGTGCGCCATTTCGAAGACATCACCGGCAAAGGCATCAAAGCCACCATCAACGGCACCACCTGGTTTGTCGGCAACCGCCGCTTGTTGGAAGAGCACGGCATCAGCATCCCTGCCGAGTACCGCCAGAAGGAACACCGTTGGTCCGACGCTGCGCACACCGTCATCTGGTTCGCGGAAGCCAGCACTGAGCGAAGTCGAGGTGTGCGCGCCGCCATCGCCATCGCGGACCGCATCAAGCCTTCGGCCAAGGAAGCCATCGCACGCCTGAAGAAGGAGCACGTGAAAGTCTACATGCAGACCGGCGACAACCAGCGCACGGCGCAAGCGGTGGCGCGTGAAGTGGGCATCGAACACTTCCGTAGTGAAGTGCTACCCAAGGACAAGGCCGCCTTCGTGAAAGGCCTGCAACAGCAAGGTGAGGTCGTCGCCATGGTCGGAGATGGCATCAACGACAGCGAAGCCCTCGCGCTCGCCGACGTCAGCATCGCCATGGGCAAAGGCAGCGACATCGCCATGGACGTGGCGCGCATGACGCTCATCAGCACGGACCTCAACACCATCCCGCGCGCCATCACCCTCTCACGCAAAACGGTCTCCTTCATCCGCCAGAACCTCTTCTGGGCGTTCATCTATAATGTCATCGGTATACCGATCGCCGCAGGTATCCTGTACCCCATCAACGGCTACCTCCTCAACCCCATGATCGCCGGCGCCGCCATGGCGTTCAGCAGCGTGAGCGTGGTGAGCAATAGTTTGCGGTTGAAGTGGGTGAAGCTGGGGTAGTAGGGGGCGTGCCCCGCCTCAAATGCAGGCGGGTCGGGTGCTACGCTGTAGCCGGACTTGTCAGGGCCAGCATCCACGGCGCTGCGGGGTCCTCCTTCGTCGGCCTCCTCGCTGCTCGTGGCTGCAAGGCGCTTCCTGCGCCGGGCTGCCGCTGCGCCCCCTCACGCAGCAGCCGCGCCACTAGCATCGGTCACGAAAGATTCCAAGCTCGGATAACGAAGCCTCTCGAAGTGGAATACATCCATGCTGAGGACTCAGTCCAGATGAGCCCGGACCTGATTTTTCAACCAACCTGCCCTCCGTATTGAAACGACAGCTACATTCACATTGCCCAACCAAAGCCCTCGACCATGGCCAGAATATTCCGCTTACTTCCACTCGTGCTTGCCGCCATTGCTTCCGCCGTGACCGGCGTAGTCTCCGCTACGCAGTGGACCGTGGACAACAGCCCGAACTCTCCTGGGCAGTACACTTCGCTACAGGATGCCATAGACAATGCGGCATCTTGGGATACACTACTGATCACTGGGACGAACATCACGTATGGTACTGTCGTGATAAGCCAACCCATAACACTCATTGGTGCTGGCTACAACCCGAATGCATTGGAGACCATTGTGGATCAACTGACGCTGTTGAGTTCTGATGTTTTCATTTCCGGGTTGCACGGTGGTATTTTGTTCGACCTCGAAAACGCGGATGGTGATACGTTAGCGAATATCACGATCACGCGCTGTCGACTTGAAAACCCAGGGATCAACTTCTACGCCTCGTCACAGGCCGGTGCTGGAAGACTAATTGACATTGACATCTACAATAATGTTATTGGGCAGTTCGGCTTCAACGGCTGTTTCACACAGAACCAGATGCGGTTCGATTCACTGCTGTTCGCAAACAATATCGCCTCACGATTCACACTCAGTGGTGGCTGCGTGCCTCAATTCCAAGGAACTGAAACGTTCATCATCGACCACAACCTGTTCATTGGCTATTCAGGGGCATGCACGATCGGAGTGGATCAGCTTTGTGGCATATTCTCGGACCAATTTGGCAATTCGGCATGGACCAATAGTTCCGCGATCCTCTCGAATAACATCTTCCATCTCCAAAGCAACGGCGGTATTCGCGGATGTGGGAATTGCACGTGGTTCAACAACATCACGACCACTACAGGTGGCGGCAACGATTCGATACCCGGAACACCATTGGGTAACGAGAATCAATGGAGCATTGATCCGGCAAGTGTACTTGTGAACTACGCCGGAGGCGTATTCGATTGGGGTCACGATTATTCCTTGCAAGTAGCCTCCACAGCTATTAATGCCGCTTCTGATGGGTCAGATATTGGTATTAGTGGTGGGCAGCATCCGTATGTGATCGGTGCGCCACCGCATGGGCCGGTTATCGAGTACTTTAATGTGGATGGATCAGCGATCGAGATCAACGGCGATGTGATAATCAATTTCAGAGCGTACGGTCGATGAAGTGCCAGTACTTCATACGCATGGTCTTGTTCGTGACCTTGGCGCTGTTGTTGTCCACAGGTCAAGGCCAGCAAATTGTACGAGCCGAGTATTTCATTGATACGGACTTAGGTCCAGGATTGAATACTGCTTTACCAATTACGCCAGGCGACACCGTGCTGTTCTCTACAACACTGCCTTTGGCTGGGCTTTCGCTTGGTTACCATTTCTTGTTCGTACGCACGAAGGATGATCAAGGAATGTGGAGCATGACGGCAAAGAAGAGATTGTACATATACGATGATGTCCCACCGCCTCCAGTGCAAGTCGCAGCTCAGCTCGTATCCTTCGAGTATCATATTGTGAATGATGCTGGGCCAGGTAATGGAATCCAGGTTTTGCTTACGCCAAACAACAGTGTATTTGTTGGAGATACAGTGCTTGTTACAGACACCATTTCCGTTCTTGGATTTGAAGAGAGGCTACTCCCTATCTACGGACGAGTCCGGGACAGTAATGGTGTACTAAGCCCAATCGCGGGTGACACTACCTATCGTGGAGTTGGGTTGGAGTTGAGTGCTCAAGTGCGGCCTTGGACTCGACCAGATAGTCAGGAACGCTTTGCTGTCGAAGTAAAGAACGAGGGCGGCGTAACTGGTTACGGAGCACTTGTGCTATTAGACATGCCGAATTCTTCTCCTGCCCGAATGGAGGAACCAGTTAACTCCATTTCCGGTTTGTCGGCTGATAGCGTCCCATTGCTTTTGGAATACTACGGTCGCCATTTCGGACTTGTGTTCATAGACAGTCTCCCACCGGAGACCTCAACATCGTTCGTGATTAGGGATCAAACTCCCAATACCTTTCCTCACAACCTTCACCATTTCAGGTTTGCATTGCTCCCGCCGTTTGGTGAGTATGCAACCAATAACTCAGACGTTGCAATTAGCGACCTCCACAGTCTCTTATCCGAAGCGTATTGGACTCTTCGCAACCAGGATTCGGCCTTGTTCGCAATAACTGCAAATGACTTCGACAGTCTTTCGGCTATGTGGCTCACAATAAATCGGCAAGGCCTTGATCGTAGTCCAATCAGTCTGATTGTGAGATCACTTTTCTCAGATCTCCTCAGCCTTGCGGATGCCCCGACCATGCATTGGGTCGATTCCGCCGTAGTCATGTCATTAGACCGAAGGGATATGTTGTTCGCGGACACTTTAGGCGAGGTGAACGGCTTTAGAGATATAAACACGAGACCAACTCCGCCTTGCGGCTGTAAACTATACTGCGTTGAAAGGAATGAAGACGCCTGTAATTGCGTCGAGATTCCATGTCTTACAAATGCTCCGATAGATAATTCCAACAACTATCATTTGACATCGGATTATTGTGAACCAAGATGTTACAATTGTAATCGAGACCCTCAAAGTAGGATGAACCGACACAATGCTCTTGATATAAGTAGAATCAATCCGTCAAGTGATCCTAACTGGGTAGGAAATAGCACCGATATTAAAGCAGTGTGTAGCGGCATTGTGACTTTCTCTGGGCGAACTGCAGATGACTGTGGTAATAGCGTAGTAATTGAATGCACCGGATGTAATAAAATTATAACTTACTGTCACTTGACAGGACCATTACATGGATTGGGGAATATCGGTGCCGGTGATGTAGTTGGGAAAGTAGGTTGCTCTGGTGTTTGTGACGATGAAATCGGTTGCGTGTGTGAAGGAAAACAAAGGAGGCATATACATATTCGCATTGGTCTAAAAAGAGCGGAGGAGTGTTTGCTGAATCCGTGGCAGTTGGAATCTTCGGATCAGGTAGGTATGGAGTGTAAAAAATGTAAACAGGAAAAACAGACCAAGTGTGATGGACAGGATGAAGTGCATGATGGTGATCCGAATGCGAAGTATGGTCTTTTCGGGTACGGGCCATTGCATTGGGTTGCGATAGACGAGACTGTTAGGTAAAGTGTGTCAGTTGGACGTAATAATCGTTCCTTCAACCAACCAGACACAGCCATGGAAGCAAAACGCAAATGGAAGCCCAAGAAGAGCAAGTATGATGTGGAACTGACGGCCTTTGAAGAAGAGGCTATTAAGGGTTTGTATGATGGCAAGCCACTGATCGGTGATGGCGGGATCTTCACCGAGATGATCGAGGGATCGTTCAGGCCAGCTTGAAGGGTGAGGTGCAAACGCACCTGGCAAGGAGGAAGAAGCGGGCAATCGGCGCAACGGATACACGCACAAAACGCTGAAGACTTCAGTGGGGCAGGTGGAGATCGCCACGCCGCGCGACCGGTCAGGGACCTTCGACCCCGAGCTGGTGGGCAAGCGCGAGCGCGTGCTGAACGACGAGCTGGACAGGAAGATCCTGGGCTTGTACGGCCTTGGTCTGAGCTACGCGGACATCAGCACGCACATCCGGGAGATCTACGGTGTGGAGACCAACGATGCGGTGATCGACGCGGTGACCAATACGGTGATCGAGGACCTGCGTGCATGGCAAACGCGTGCGCTGGAGCCAGTGTACCCGATCGTGTGGATGGACGCTGCATTCTTCAAGGTCAAGCACCAAGGAGCGGTGAACAGCCGCGCCGTGTACACCGTGCTGGGCGTTGATGAACACGGCTACAAGGATGTGTTGGGCATGTACGTGGCCGAGACCGAGGGCGCGCGGCACTGGCTGGGCGTGTTGAGCGATCTGCAACAGCGTGGTGTGAAAGACATCTTGATGGCCTGCACCGACAACCTGAAGGGCTTTGCCGACGCGATCGAGACGATCTTCCCACGTACCGACGTGCGGGGTTGCATCGTGCATCAAGTGCGCCACACCTTGCGCTACGTGGGCTACAAGGATATCCCTGCTGTGCTGGCCGACATGAAGGCCATCTACAAAGCCAAGGACGAGCAGGCCGCACTCGAAGCCCTGGACGCCTTGGCTGAAAAATGGGAGACCGCTACCCCAAAGTGGTGGAGAGTTGGCGCAACAACTGGGCGCGCTTGTCCACGTTCCTGCGCTACCCCGAACCGATCCGTCGCGATCTACACCACAAACATCATCGAAGGATACCACGCCCAACTGCGCAAGGTGACCAAGACCAAGCGCGTGTTCGACGGCGATCAGGCGGTGCTCAAGCTGCTCTACCTGGTCCAACAACGCATCGCCAAGGAGAAGTGGCAGAAGCCGCTGCTCAACTGGCGATCCATATACTTACAACTTGAGATCCTCTTCAAGGACCGATTGACACACTTCGTCTAACAGACCCCGATAGACACGACCGCTGCCTATTCAATCCTTTTCCAAAACGCAGACACTGCGCAGGTAAGCGCACAATACATTTTGATTCGAGATACGCTGGCTACTGCCTTTGATTTATCCACATTTAAACCAGGCATGGTTGCTGTTGGTCCATCTTTCTTTGATCCGGTTGAATGGAACGGGAGCAATTGGAACGACACATTAGACACTCGCAGTTGGAATGGTGTTCTTACTGCATTGGAAGTGAATCTTGATACTGTCACAAGGGAGTTGACATTAACACTACAAGCCTTGGATACTCTCACGGCAATTCCGGTAGATGATGTCTTTTCTGGAATATTGCCCCCTGACACTGTCCCGCCTATGGGTTCTGGAATTTTCTCGTACGATATAGGTCTCAATTCTGGTGTAGTACATGCCACTGAGGTCCTGAATTATGCTTCAATTATTTTTGGTCTGAACGAACCTATTGTAACACCTTATTGGCTTAACACCGTCGATTTGATGGCTCCATCAAGTGCTATTAGTCCACTTTCAGAATTTACAACGGACACCACCTTCTCCGTTACATGGAGTGGAACCGATTCCATCCAGTCAGGTGTCAGATATTTCGATACGTACTATGCAGTGAACCAGGACACACTCTTCCAGTCATGGCTTAGCGCTACAAGCGATACTTCAGCCCTGTTCGCAGGTGAGGTCGATTCCACTTACTATTTCTATTCGGTCGCAGTTGACAGTGTCGGGAATCGCGAAGAAGAGGCATTGCACTTCGATGCGTTTACAACGGTTACGATCCAAACCGCTGTAGGTTCATTTGCGAGCGAGAATTTGAGCTTGAGCTTATTTCCAAACCCTACCACCGGCATAGTAACACTTCGTGGTCGCACCGAAAATGGATGCACATTGGGTGTTACTATACGAAACGCGGTTGGCCAATTGTTGGAGCAAAGATCCTTTAGGACAGGTCGAGGAGCCATTTCAGAAACCATTGACTTATCCCGCTTGGCACCCGGCACATACTTCGCCACGATCACGTGCGATGGATCACAATTGCTCCAACGTGTGATCCGGATCGCAGAGTAGGTAAGAGTTGCTTCGGGCGGCGCCGCTTACTGGATCGAAGTGGTTAGCCCAACGGTGCCACACGCCCAAGTCCATTGGCACTCACGATCATCCATACTCGCCGCTACCTCTACAACACCGGCGGGTGGGGTCTAGAGACGCTCGCGCAGCGTTGCGATAGCCTGGGAACTAAGGCGCTGGGCCAGTCGCGGCGGTACCGAATTGCCAATGACGCGGTACTTGTCCCAGAGCGTCTCGCCGGCATTCATCCGCTCGGGAAGTCCTTGAATGTGGAGACATTCACGCCAGGAGAGCCTGCGATTGAAGTCGCCATTCAGTCGCCATTTGTCCTTGCTGACAAAGGACATCGGTTCACCACCCGGATGAAGGGGAACATGGTGACCATCCGCCACGATGGTGTAGCTGGGTTGATCCCACCCGCGCTTGCGGTTCCGGGTGAGGTAGTGACCGTGAAAAGGACCATCGAAGAAATCGCCGACTGGCCATTCAGGTAGATCCGCGATGACATCCCGCAAGGAACGGTGTACTCGCGTGGCAGTACCGAACGTCGGCCTTGGTTCCTTGTGGTCCACGGGCCCCAGGCGTTTATGGAAGCCAACAAAGAAGACGCGCTCTCTCGTTTGTGCAACGCCGTAGTCGGCAGCGTTCAGTATCATCGGCTCGATGTTCTCAAAGCCACGCGAGCGGAAACCTTCCAACTGTTGGTTCAGGAAATAACCGTTGTTGGCGCTGAGCATACCGCGCACATTCTCGATGAAGATGAGCTTGGGCTTAACGGAGTCGATCGCACGGAGGAACTCCTGGAACAAGAAGTTCTTGTCGTTGTCCTTGAGGTCGCGCTCGTCCTTGCGGTTTTTCCATCGCCTACGCGCTGCACTGCTGAAACCAGTGCAGGGATAACACCCAATAAGGATGTCGGCGCGGGGGAAGCTCTTGATCAGACGGACATCTTTCTCAACGAAGTGGGTCTGTGGAAAGATGGATTGATAGGCCACAGCCGCGTCATGGTCAATGTCATTGGCCATGATGATCTCGACGCCCGACTTGGACACGCCAAGATCGAAGCCCCCACAACCCGAAAAGAGTGAAACCGCCTTCATGCCGCGAGCCGCGCCTGAACGAAATCCTTCACCAAAGCAAAGCTTTTGCATTCCTTGAACGCCTCCAACGGGAACGACTTTATGAAACGCTCCCTGTCGATCAGGCACTTACGACCCGCAGAAGCGGCGTTGTGCCAGTCATTGGACGTCTTGCGATAATGGAACGGTATCATGAAATAATTGCTCACCTCGTCGTTGAGGTGCATGAGTTCGTGGAGCCGGGATCTGGCGTCCTTCACTACCGGCCATTCGTCGGAACACTTGCACTGGGCCACTAGCACGGGTTGAGTCTTGGTCTGATCCCAAGGATTGAACCAGCCGATGATGTCAATGCCAGAATCACCGGTAGAGGTAGTCGGGAAGTCCGCGGCACCCACTCTCAGGATACCGCCAAGATCTTCGGCCAGTATCTCCAGGCGGCGAATGGCGTTGCCCTTGTATCGGTCACTGCGGATCTTGGAGTTCTTGCCGAAGATGAAGATCCGGTAGTGCTCAACGAGGAGCTTCTCCAGGCATTTCAGCGAGACATACTCGAACTCCGATGTGAGGTTCGCGTGGTGCTCCTTGGCGATGTATTTCAGATGCGAGCAGAGCAGCAGATACAAATAGGCCATGTGCCCGTCGTCCAGGGTTTCCTTCAACGCGATCTCGCCATCCTTGACAGTGAAGGGGTACCTGTCGTCATAGTGTTTCTGCCTGGAATGCATGTGGCGGAACAGGTCCACCAGCAGCCCCTCATTCCTGTCATGCTGGTCGGCAATGCTGGATTCTGAGGCCGCGTCGAGATCAAAATTCAAGTTCACCTCCCCGTCCTCGATCGTGAAAATATCCTTGAGTTCACTGAGTACGATGGATCGATCCAAATTCATGATGCATCGAAGTTCAATGAAGTCGACCAGCAGATGCTTGTCGAACTTGTTGTAGGATGGGAACTGAAGGATGCTTGCCTCAATCATCGCTGCTTTCGTCAAATCGGGCCGCAGCCTTGTTCTTCAGATCCAGCGCGCGGCGGCTCATGGAGGTAAGCAGTTCAAGTAGTTGTTCCGGGACAGCCTCCAACAAATTGAACTGGCTGTCTGCTTCCAGCACAAGTTTGTCCGCTTCGGTAACAGCGCCCATGACGAATTCCAGGGGTTCTTGTGTAAAGCGCCGCGCTTCAGCAAGAGGCTTGCCGGACCGGAACACGGCTAGCGCTTTTTCGTCAGCCACGACCGCGCTCAACGTCTTCAGGTCCCTTGATTCGGGTACACGGCGGCCTTGGTCTGTTTCCTTGAAGAGCCACTCGGTCAGCTCCTTCAGCCGTTTCTTGTCATAGGTCGGCCGCCCTTCTTTGACCTCAATGTTGACGAACTTGGAGAGGTTGCTGTACGAGAGTGCTGTGGTGAGCAGGCTGAACTCGAAATTGTCGTCATCCAGGCCCTTGATCCCATAATAGCCTTCTTCACGGATGC
This sequence comes from Flavobacteriales bacterium, assembly GCA_016721005.1. Taxonomy (GTDB): domain Bacteria; phylum Bacteroidota; class Bacteroidia; order Flavobacteriales_F; family PHOS-HE28; genus PHOS-HE28. The sequence continues at coordinate 29,821 of JADKJM010000016.1, read as the reverse complement.
TTTCGTACATCCAATATCCGTGGACCAACTTCTCGACATAGTCGGCCCGACTCCCAATGATCCGGGCTATTCGCTTGAAGAGATCTGCCGCGCCCTCGGGCTTGGTCCGATCGTGGAACTCGAAAAGTTCCTCCAGATATCTCGCTTTCGCCAATGAGTCCCATTCATCGACTCCGGTGATGTGCCGGAAGCCGAGATAGTCCAACACGGCATCACGATCAGCATAGACCAATACCGGAACTTTCGTCGGATGATGTGTGGCTGTGTTGACCAGCTCCTTGACGTTCTTGTGCTTGATCGGAGCTTGATCGGGGTTCGCAAGCAACTTGAGCGCCGCGAGACGCCTATTGCCTTCCACAACCGTGTATTTGTCATCACCAGCCGCTACCACGATGATGGGTTCGATATCGACGTAGCCCTGCTCCCCGATCGAGGCGATCAGTTCAAAGAGATTCTCCTTCAAAATGAAGTGCTCCAAGACCTTTTCGTCCTCGGCGTTCCTCTTGTTGAGGGGCAGCCGGGGATTCTTCGGGTCGAAGAGCAGCTGCGAAACGTCGAGTACCTTCCGGTCTGCCATCGTTGGACAAAGTTGCAACGAATTGAGCATCTGAAGAGCAACATGCTCCAACCCGTCATGTGGGCCATGCGTCAGCGCGTGACGGATCGCAGCGGAAAGCCCGCAAGCCCTGTAATCAGGGCGCGGACTTGAAGCGGAAAGCCGGACCCCGAGCCCCGGAGTTTCATCCGGGGGAAGGGGCACGTCCAAACACCCCCGGTATAAGCCTTCCCCGCTTTCCTATAAGCCACGTCGGGCTGCGCGGTCGTTGCTTTGTGTCAACTTCAAGCATCACGCCTTCGCGCAACACAGAACGCTCGACCAACTAACACGCGCTACGGCGCACTACGCATGAAACCCCTGAACCTCTTCCTCGCTCTCCCGCTCCTCGCATTCGCAACCAGTAGCAGCGCACAGGACCGGCCCCGCCTTGGTGGGATCGAGAACGCGATCACCGTCACCGTGCGCATCAACGGCGATTGCGACATGTGCAAGACGCGCATCGACAAGGTCGGTTCGGTGAAGGGCGAAGCCGCCGTGGATTGGGATACCGATGCGAAGACCGCAAGCGTGACCTACGACAGCACGCGCACCGATCTGGATGCGATCCTGCAACGCGTGGCGGATGCGGGCTACGATACCGAGCGCTTCCGCGCCACGGATCCCGCCTATCGCGCATTGCCCGGGTGCTGCCAGTACGATCGGGGCGTAAGTCCGGAACCAAGCGCGAGGTAGAACAGCGTCGATCGGCCGCTTTCAAAATGCTTGATGCGCACCCACCGCTGCGAAGCCGGCACCGCTCCGCACCGGCCAACTTTCATCCGCCCACCGTATTCCGTGGGATCATGCATTTCTTTGCCACCCTTCCGTGTACATGGACTTCTCCTTTTCCTGATCGCAATAACCCCCGACTTGGAGCATGCCAGCGATGATCGGTGATGATGTGTGTGCCGAACCGGATCCCGGATCGCTGCCTCGATACTCCTCGACCAAGAGCGGACCACGACCATTCCAACGCTTGATCATGGATCCCCTTCCGCGAAAACTACTGGCGATCACCATCCTCTGTGCGCTATGGGCCGCAGTGGTCCTGGTGGCCTTCGTGCCGGTGGAGAAGGATGCGGTGGTCGGCAACTATCGGTTGCATTCCTCCTGGTTCCTGCAAAAGGAGGCGCGCCCGGCCCGCATCGATCTGGACAAGGATGGGGAGCTGCGGGTGTATGCGGAAAATGGGGAAGTGACGCTCCGGGCCAAGTGGTGGTGGGATGCTGCGGAAGGTTTCCTCCGGTCCGATGCGCATGAATTGGATCGGCGCATCAGGGGCTACCATGGATGGACCGGGACCACCTTGTATTGGCGCTTGGCGCCGAGCTTCGATTACGGAGAGGAACTGGAAATGCAACGCTTGGACCGATGAGTATGGAGGGCAGCACGACCGGTAGGAGCGGGATCCGGAAGATCCTTGGGGGCATCGGCTCGACTCCTGTGCTTCTGGCCATCTTCATGATCACCCTCGCGTTCAACGCCGGTGTTCGCCGATCGTATGATCTCACTTGGCCGCCCTACATGGATCATGCCCGCGATGCCTCCTTCGCGCAAAGCATCCTCGATGGGCACTATGGGGAGGATCCCTTGTACACCGGCGAGTCGATGTGGTTCACGCCCATGGTGTTCACCTTGGAAGCGTATGCGGTGGAATTCACCGGGGTGGATCTCCAGGTGCTCCAGGCCCGCGCAGGGGCTTTCTGGAACCTGCTCGCACCCATCGTTTTCTTCCTGCTTGCCTGGCGTTGGTTCGGGTCATCGGTCGCCGTGGTCGCCTTGGCCGCGTATCTCTTCGTGCTCCCCGGCCAGGAGCCGGGTTGGGCGGTGGCCACGTATTCGCCGCTGTTCCTTGCGATGAATTTCGCGCAGGGCCTGTTCCTCCTGATGCTTCTGGTCCTGTTCCGCGCCTTCCGGAGCGTATCCTGGGTGGTATGGGCCGCCGTCGGGATCGGCGCTGGCCTGTTGTTCCTCAGCCATGCGGCACCGGCCATCCTCATTGTGCAGTATGATCGCCATCCACATCATCAGCAGGGCCATCGCCGCTTGGCGGATCCGCGATCGTGCGCAGGCCGGGCGATACCTGCTTTGCGGGGTTGCTGCGGGCGCAACCTTCATCCTGGTCAGCCTGCCGTTGATCTGGTACGTGGTCGGTGATTACATGCTGGACCAAAAGGACCGCATACCCACCGCCTTCACGTACGAACCCTTGTCATTCCGGCATGCGGATCGTTTCCTGTACCACAATGTCACCCTCTTCGTCGCCATGGGTATTGCGGGTTTGTTCCTCCTCTTCCGGGGGAAGCGATCGATCCAGCGCACCTTGATGCTCATGTGGGTGGGTTTGACGGCCACCTTGGCGTTGTACGCGTACCTGGCGATGGAACTGGGATTGAAGTACGGGATCAAGCTGCCGACCTCCGTTCCCTCGTTCCACTTCTACTCTTACCTGAAGACCGCCATGGCTCTGGGGGTGGGCATCGCGGTCCTGCACATGCTTCAATGGGTGGTGGACCGGTACCATGGCGATCGGTCGGCCGAATTCAAACGGGATCGGCTGGCGGCCATGACCGCCGTACTCGTGCTGGTCGGGACTTTGGCGATCTATCCTACGAATGCGAATCGCCCCGACCTGGTCAATACACGCATGTTCAGCATGACCCGGATGGCGGATACGGACGCCACGGACATGTACGCCACCTTGCGTGACAAGCTGCCCTGGGAAGCCGTGGTGCTTTGTGATGACGAACTCTCCCTGTGGGTCGTGATGGCAAGCGCGAGAAAGACCGTGGCCACCAATGCTTCCATGGCGAACCCCTACGTGCTGCCGGCACCGCGCGAAGCAGCACGCGCACAATTGTTGGCGGCCCTTGAAAGATCCGACCCGCAGGCGCTGAAGGTCCTGGAGGCGTACCGCGTTACGCACGTACTGGTGCGCATGGCGGATATCGAACGGATGCCGGAGCTCGCGCACTGGTTCCCGCAACCCGTCCACACGAACGGGACCTATGCGCTCTACGCGCGGTAGTTGTGCCCGGGCCACCACAGCATCCGCATCAGAATTCCAAGCCATGGTTATGTGGTCGGGCCTTCAGCCCTCCGGCTCATTCGGCACCGCCTGCCCCATGGCGAAGCCATGGGGCAGGCATCAGGTCGGGCCTTCAGCCCTTCCCCGAACGGGTGGGTCACGCCCATACCACCCTTTTCTTAACGCGTTGAGGGCCAACGGCCCGGCATCATCCCAGCCGATGGCCACGCCATTGGCTGGGATGATGCATGTGGTATTCCAGGGCTGAAGGCCCGGACCAATAGGTGAAGAAGATGCGTTTGCCCTGCCCGGCCATTCCAGCATCCGCAGTGAAGTTGTGACCGCTCCATGAACCCCCCGTTCTGTTAGTGACCGGCGAGCAGGGATGTTCGATCGGGTCGGACGGAGGATGGCAGGATCGAATACGGGATCCACGCAAATGCCGGTATCCGTGCCCTGAAGGGCGCACCATCGCGCCGAAGCAGGGGAAAGGTGAAAGGGCCTACCTGAAGTGGTCTGAACATTCAAAACAAAGAACCATGACAACGAGCACATTGACCAATGACAAGACGACTTTCGACGTGAAGATGATGAAGCTGGTGGAGGACGCCACAGCGAACACCGTGGATAAGACCGTGACCTTGGAGACAGCGAAGCTGATCTTCGCGGAAGCAAGGGATGGTGGCAAGTACACCGAGGTGGAGAAGAACACCATTGCCCACATCCGCAGCAACCATACGTGGAGCAAGGAAGCGGACGAATGGTACCACACAGAGGTCCGCAAGTGGGCGGCATCCAACTAGGAAGCAGACCACGTTCGAGCAGGGGCCGTTCCGGGAGGGGCGGCTCACGCCATTCCTGGTCGGGTACCTTCCGGATCGACCGGCCTTGACCACGCCGTGATCCAAGCGGCCCGGGCGATACATTCGCCGTTGTCCGATAACCACCCACCTCGCCGCTCCATGACGTTGGAAGGATTCATCAATTTGTTCAAGCTCGGCAAGAATGCCGAAGCCCATGAGGTGGCGATGGAGAACATCCTGAAGGGTGTCTCTTTCAGAGGGACGAACATCCTCATCCTGATCTTCGCCATCATCATCGCTTCGGTGGGGCTCAACGTCAACTCCGCCGCCGTGATCATCGGTGCGATGTTGATCTCCCCGCTCATGGGCCCGATCGTGGGTGTGGGTGCCGGTCTGGGGGTGATGGACCTGGAGCTGGTGAAACGCGGGCTGAAGAACCTGAGTTTCGCCGCATTGGCTAGCGTTGCCACGTCCACGATCTACTTCTTCCTGAGTCCACTGGACGAGGCACATTCCGAGATACTCGCCCGCACTTCACCGACGATCTGGGATGTGCTGATCGCTGTATCTGGTGGATTCGCGGGCATCATTGCCAGTGCGAGCAAGGAGAGGGGCAACGTGGTGCCGGGTGTGGCCATCGCCACCGCGCTCATGCCCCCTCTGTGTACCGCAGGGTTCGGGTTGGCGCACTTGAATTGGCCGTTCTTCTTCGGGGCCATGTATCTCTTCATCATCAATTCGGTCTTCATCAGCATTGCAGCCTTGTTCACGGTGCGTTGGCTTCGCTATCCTGCGAAACAGATGTTGGATGAACGAACGACCAGAAGGATGAAGCGATCGACCGCGGTGATCGTGATCTGTACCGTGTTGCCGAGTATCTACTTGGCCTACCGGTTGGTGGAACAGAATGCATTCAAACGCAAATGCGAGGAATTCATCGCACAGGAAGCGACCATCCCGGACAATTATCTTGTGGCGAATGTGGTGGACGTGAAGGAGCGCACCATCCGACTGACGTACATGGGGCGCGGAGTGGATGTGATCGAAGAGGCCCGGCTGCGCGAACGGATGGCCCTGCATGGCATCGGGGATGCACACTTGGATGTCCGCACCGGGCTCAGTCTCACGGAGATCGGGCAAGCGGACAAGGCGATGGAGGACAATGCGACGAACTTGCTGGCGGAACGGAAGGCGTTGATGGGTCGGATCCGGATGGTGTACGATAGTCTAGCGAACGTGAAGGCCGGTCGCGCGCAGTTGTTGGCTGAGGCCCGGGCGGAACACCCAGCGCTATTGTTCCTGGGCGTCGATGAGAATGCGGCGGTGGAAGGCGATTCGATCCCGACGATGGTGATGGCTCATTTCACCGACGGACCGGACAGCGCGGAATACCGGCGTCTGGAAGGATGGCTCACCATCAAGTTGGCAGGTGGGCCGTTCCGACTGGTGGTTTCACCACCTGTTGCGCAGCCGGTTGTCCGTGCGCGAAGGAAGAGGCATTGAAGATCAAGAACGTCCATTAGGACACTAAGGAAAGAGACATGGCTGATCGTGTGGAAGAACTGGTGGAAGTACATCCGTTGAACATGGAGGTGTACGAGGATTTCGCGGAATCCATGCGGGCCGCGTACCCGCAATGGAGCGGTGCTCTTTGGAAGAAGGAGACGATCTCCCGCCTGCTCAACCTGTTCCCGGAAGGGCAGCTCGGCATCTTCGTGAATGGCCGCCTGGTGGGCTGTGCCTTGTCCATCATCGTCGATATCGATAAGATCGGTCTGGACCACGATTACCGCAAGGTGACCGGTGACTATACGTTCAACACGCACTCCGAAAAGGGGGATACCCTATACGGGATCGAGGTCTTCGTACACCCGGAGTATCGGGCAAGGCGACTGGGGCGCCGGTTGTACGAAGCGCGCAAGGAGGTCTGTGAACGATTGAATCTGCGTGCGGTGATGTTCGGTGGAAGGATGCCCAACTACCACAACTACTCCACAACCCTGAAGCCGAAGGAGTACATCGAGAAGGTGCGCATGAAGGAGATCCACGACCCCGTGCTGTCCTTTCAACTGGCGAACGATTTCCATGTGGTCAAGTTGCTCCGAGGCTATATGCCGGACGATAAGCAATCGCTCGAATTCGCGGTCCTGCTGGAATGGGACAACATCTACCACAACGAGGACCGGTTCGATCGGCAGGATACGCGCAATGTCCGCCTCGGCCTCGTGCAGTGGCAAATGCGCACCTACCGTGATCGTTCCGAATTGCTGGAGCAGGTGGAGTTCTTCCTCGAAGTGGTGAGCGGCTACGGGAGCGATTTCGCCGTGTTCCCTGAGCTGTTCAACGCGCCGTTGATGTCGGCCTACAATGACCACACGGAGGCAGAGGCCATTCGAATGCTCGCTGAGCATACACTGCCCATCCGGGATCACATGATCACGGCGGCCGTGCGATACAATGTGAACATCATCACCGGGAGCATGCCGCTGGTGGAGAAAGGGCGATTACTCAACGTGGGTTTCCTCTGTCGCAGGGATGGGACCTGGGAGCGGTACGACAAGATCCACATCACACCGAATGAACGCAGGGCATGGGGGATCACCGGCGGGGATGGTTTCCGCGTGATGCAGACCGATCGCGGCAAGGTGGGCATCGTCATCTGCTACGATTGCGAATTCCCGGAGCTGGTCCGGCTACTCGCCTTGGACGGCATGGAGATCCTCTTTGTACCGTTCCTCACTGATACACAGAATGGATTTTCACGCGTGCGCCATTGCGCTCAAGCGAGGGCCATCGAGAACGAATGCTTCGTGGCGATCGCCGGCAGTGTCGGCAACCTGCCGCGGGTGAAGAATATGGACATCCAGTACGCGCAGAGCGCGGTGTTCACGCCTTGCGATTTCCCATTCCCCTCGACCGGCGTGAAAGGGGAGGCCACCGCGAATACGGAAATGGTGCTCGTGGTGGATGTGGACCTCAGCCTGCTGAAGGAACTGCATCACTACGGAACCGTGCAGATCCTGAAGGACCGCAGGCCCGATCTCTATTCACTCACCGCCGTCAGCAACGGGAAGGTCGATTGAGCGCTTCGCGCCGATCAACCCGAGCGCCATCACCGTACATGTACCGATCACTATGGCGAACAGCAGGCCGGTGCTCACTAATGGGATCCTGAAGCGCTCCGGAAGGCTCAGGAACAGCAGGATGCTGATAAGGCCGCGCGGGGTGATGTACACCAGTGTGCGGATGTCCATGCGCAGCGCGAATTTCAGGAACAACGCACGCAACAGCAAGGTGAGCGCCAGCATCACACTGGCCAGCAACAGCATGTGCGTATCCTTCAATTCCCCCGGTAGGATGGTGTAGCCGAAAAGCACGAAGAAGAAGGTGCGGAGCAGGAATGCGCTTTCCCGGGAAAGCTGGTGCATCTGCCCCAGGTCCTTGTCGAAATGGGGGTAGAGGAAGCGCTCCTTGAACCAAGCGAAGGGGATGAGCGGAGCATTCGCCAGGAACAGTCCGAAGGCGAGCACCACCACCAGCGTGGATAGATGGAACTGCTTGCCGACGGCGTACACGAGAACGAGGATCGCCATGATCAGGAAGAACTTCACGGAATGCGTGATCCTGCCCATGAGCCACAGGAGCACCATGCAGAACACCGCGCTGATGAGTACCACCGCAACGATCTCCAAGGTCAAGTGACCGAACGCCGCAGCACCGAAGGATTCATTGGACACCACGAAATTGAACGCCACGATCCCCAGGATATCCGAAAGCGACGATTCGTACACCACGAACTCACGCGAGTTCCGATCCAAGTGGGTTACCGAGGGGATCGCCACGGCGGAACTGATCACACTCAGCGGAATGGCGTTGGCGAGGCATATCAACCAGGACAAGCCCGTGAGGCCATGCAGGAGTAATGCAATGCTCCCGGTGGTGATGAGCAACAGGCCGAGTGCGGAGAGGAAAGCCTTGCGGATGAGCACGTTCTTGGAACGATCATAGACCAGGTCCAGGCCACCTTCGAACACGATCATGATCAAACCGACATTGCCCAATGCCGGAAGGATGTCCACGATCCCCGGTCTTGGAACACCCGTGGAGTCGATCGCGAACCGGATCGCCATGCCCAAGGCCATCAACATGATCACGGCCGGAATGCGCGTATGCTTCGCGGACAGGTCGAACAGGTAGCTGAAGATGACCAGCCCGCTGAGAACGATGAGGAGGGTATAAGCGTTCATGCGCGGAGCCAATATCCGGAACTACTTCCACTGCGGGGAGGCGCTGTCACTTCAATTATCCACCCGGAGGAAGAATAGCGCTGACCCGTTCCGCTGGTCAGGACCACCTGATCGCGCGGACTACACCAGCAACCAGTACGTGAGCATGGCACCCACATAGCCGATGGCCGCCGGAACGAACATCCGCTTGACGTACCACATGAATTCGATGCCGAGCACACCCATGACCGCCACACCAGCAGCGGATCCGATGATGAGCATGCTACCACCGGTTCCGGCACACAGCGCGAGCAACTCCCAGAAAATGTGATCGGGAGGGTAGGTCGTCATCGGATACATCCCTTGCGCTGCGGCCACCAGTGGAACGTTGTCCACAATGGCGGACAGCATGCCCAACGCACCGTTCACCGCATACACGTTCGGCAGGTTCGCCCCCAACCAGCCCGCCAGCATTTCCAGATAGCCCGAGGTCTGCAGGCCACCCACAGCGATGAGGATCCCGAGGAAGAACAGGATGCTGGAATGATCCACGCGGCTGAGGATCGCCGTGACCTGGTACTGGCCGCGCGCTTCCATCCCCCGTGTATGGATGAACTCGGTGTACATCCACAGGATGGAAAGGCCGAACATGATGCCCATGAACGGGGGAAGGTGGGTGTATCCCTTGAATACAGGAACCCCAAGCAAGGTCATCACGCCCAAGGCGAAGACCATGTACTTCTGTCGTTTGGAGATCAGGTTCACGTTGTCGTCCGCATGATCCGGTGCCGGCCGCCGCACCAGGCCCCGCATGCTGAAGCTGAGCCAAACCAGCGGCAGGATCAAACAGACCAGGCTCGGGATGATCAACATCTTGATGATGTTCCACGTCGTTACCTGTCCACCGATCCAGAGCATGATCGTGGTCACGTCGCCGATCGGGCTCCATGCGCCACCCGCATTCGCGGAGATGATCACCACACCGCCGAAGGTCCAGAGATCGTTCTTGTCGCCCACCAATTTGCGCAACAGCGCCGCCATGACGATAGCCGTGGTGAGGTTGTCCAGTGCGGCAGAAAGAAAGAAGGTGATGAAGCCGACGACCCAGAGCAGGACCAACCGGTTCCGGGAACGGATGCGATCCGTGATGACCTCGAAGCCCCCGTGCGCGTCCATCAGTTCCACCACGGTCATCGCACCGAGCAGGAAGAACAGGATGCTCGCGATCTCACCGAGGTGATGGAACAAGGATCCCACTTTCGCCTCGACCCCGCCGGCGCCATGGCCACCCACATCAAGCACCATTACCAAGGTCCACACGAGCATGCCGGTGAGCAGCGCCGGAGCGGCCTTGTTCATCCGCAACGGATGTTCGAGGGCGATGGCCGTATAGCCAAGGATGAATACGACGACGATCAGGATGGACATACGGTGGGGGCTATTCGCTCCATATCAATGAGGGACCAAGGTTAACATTCACCCCTGGACCGGGTTTCGGGATCGGGGGCTTGATGGCCCTTGGAATGAAGAACGGCGTACACGCTGATGTACGCCGTTCCGCAATGGGAGGGGAATTACTTCTTCGCAGGCTTCACAACAGGTTTCACGGTCGGAGGTATAGGAGCGGGGACTTCCACTTTGGGTGCCTCCGGGGCCTTGCGCTCTACGAGTGTCATCTCGTTCACGAGGTGTGTGGCACCGGCCAACTTATCAATGCACCAGAGCACGTAGCGGATGTCCACACTGATGGTGCGCTGCAGTTCAGGTTCGAAAGCGATATCACCGCTCATGGCCTCCCAGTTGCCATCGAACGCGATGCCGATGAGTTCGCCGTTGCCATTGATCACCGGACTCCCGCTGTTGCCGCCCGTGATGTCGTTGTTGCTGATGAAGCAAATGTTAAGGTTGCCGTTCTCATCGGCATAACGCCCGAACTCCTTCTTCACCAGCATCTCATGCTCCTTCACGGGGACGATGAATTCCTCATTCGTGTTGTCCTCCTTTTCAAGGATGCCTGTCGCTGTGGTGGCATAGTCGTAGAACATGGCATCGCCGGGCACATAGCTCCTCACTTGTCCGTAGGTCAAGCGCATGGAACTGTTCGCGTTCGGGTACCAGCTCTTTTCGGGATCCTTCTCACGCATGGCGGCCACCATCAACCGGTAGCCCTTGTCCAGATCGGCCTGACCAGCGTCCACACCGGGGCCGATGACATTGCGCCAGTGGTTCAGGCAGCTTTCCGCAGCTTGGAATCCAAGATCTTTTTGAAGGGCCTTCAACGTCGGCTTGGCCAGGAACGCATCGAGCTTCTTGCGGTCGGTGAGCATGCTCGATGCGAAGACCGCACGGGCCCACGCATCGAAGTTGCTCTTGTACTTCTTCTCGATCGTGGACATCACGTCGGGTTGCAGTTCACGCTGCACATCGTCATGGATCATGCGGAACATCTCGGCCGTGATCTTCTCATCCGTGGCCGGATCGTAATCCTTCCAGAATTCTTCCGCAGAGGCCTGCACGCGTGCCACCATGGCACTCACCTTGGCGGCATCCTTCGGGTCGTTCTCCAATTGCATCTTCAATCCATACATCCGGAAACCGAGGACCACGGCCTCACTGCCGAAGGCCGCTTCCTGCATGTACGTGCTCGCCTTCTCCCACTTGGTCCGGTCGGCATAGCCCCGCTCCAACAATGTGATGATCCCACCATACTTGTCCTTCCGTGTCGGATCGGCGTTCACCCAGGCCATCAACGCATCCTCCTGCGCCTTCTTCTTGTCGTACACATGCAAGCGCTTCAAGCCGCGCTGCTGCCCGATGAAGTACTTCCAGTAGTTGCTGATCTGCGCGTATTTGCTGGCGTACTTGATCCGTACCGCGTCGCTGGCATCCATGTCCTGCTTCATCAATTCCAGTTTCTTCCCGCGGATCAGCACACGGCTCGGCTGTTCGATGTCCAACGCCAGCTTCACACCCTGGCTGCTCAGGAAACGGTCCGTGCTGCCGGGGTAGCCCATCACCATGGCGAAGTCGCCCTCCTTCACGCCTTGCAGGCTTACCGGGAAGTGCCACTTCGGTTTGAAGGGGATGTTGGTGTCGCTCGGATCGGCGGGTTCGCCATCCGGCCCGGTGTACACGCGGAACATGGAGAAGTCGCCGGTGTGGCGCGGCCACATCCAGTTGTCGGTGTCACCACCGAATTTGCCGATGGCGCTCGGTGGCACGCCCACCAGACGCACATCGCGATAGGTCTTGTACACGAAGAGGTAGAATTCATTCCCCTCGAACATGATCTTGAAGTCGGCGCTCAAGCCGTTCTCCTTGCCAACAGCGGAGCGCAACTTTCCGCCCACCTCCTGGATCTTCTCGCTGCGCTGCTCTTCGGTCATGTCGGCGGTCAACTCGGCCATCACCTTGTCGGTGACATCCTCAATGATCTGAAGGAAGCTCACGCTGAATCCAGCCGCCAGTTCATCCTTCCGGGTCTTCGCCCAGAAGCCGTTGGTAAGCAGGTCGTTCTCCACGCTGCTCAAACCCTGCACGGCATCGTAGCCGCAGTGGTGGTTCGTCAGGAAGAGGCCTTCGGCGCTCACCATTTCACCGCTGCAGAATCCGCCGCCCAAACGCACCACGCCATCCTTGATGCCGCTGCGGTTGATGTCGTAAATGTCCTCGGCGGTGAGTTTGAAACCGAGCTTCTGCATCTCGGCCTCGTTGATCTGTTTCAGCTTGCTGAGCAGCCACATGCCTTCGTGGGCACGCGCACCGATCAATACCAAGAGGGCAACAAGCAGGGAAAGGGAACGCTTCATCATAATGGTTCGTGTTTAGTGCTGGTCGGGTTCTGGTATTCCGGCCGTTGAAGGGGTGCCAAATGTAGCAGCCTTGCGGGACCGGGACGGACCGTTCGGGGATGGAAGGGGTGACGAGGGACGAATGACCGGCTGGATCACGGTTTGGAGGTCGCCGGTTGCCAAGGCACGGGCAACAGCAGGGCCTCGATGTAACTCACCAAGGCTTTGAATTCCTGCGGCGTGCCTACCCGGCCCAACACCTTCTTGTCCTTGCCATCGGCCGCGATCCGCAGGTAGGTGGAAGGAAGGTCGGTAACCTCACCATCGTACTTGTCCTTCATGCTGAAGAAGCCAAGGCTTTCGGCCCTGGCCAGGATCACCCGCAAGGTGTCGCTCCCGATGCGTGCGGTGTGCTTGCCTTCCTTTTCCATGTTGTTGCGGCCATCATACGTAGCGAAGCCGCTCCGGAACAACTCGATCCGGTAGGCCTTGCACGCACCGAAGCACGGGGTGCGCTCCAAGCTGAGGAAGAGGGAGTCGGTCTTGCTCGCACCGCCGTATTGTACGCTCGGCGTCTCCCGTTCCGGGGCGGTGGAAGAGACCTCGGATGCGGGACGAGAACCGCTACACGCCACCATCAGCGCAGCCAATGGAATGAAAAGGTTGATCATGGAGGTTTTCATCGGTGCCATCGTCTTGCGGAAAACGTGCCGTGATCGCTTGCCTATTGCCCCTGCCCCTGCCCCTGCTCCTGCCCCTGCTCCTAGCGTTTACGCTTCGCCGTCTGCTGTTGCTTCTGCATGTCCTCCAAGCGCTGCTGCCACTTGCTCTTCTTCTTCGGCGTCTTCATGTTCATCAGCAACTTGTTCCGGATCTTCTCCTCGTCCACGAACCAGCTCTTCAGCACGGTCATTTGCAGGATGCTGATCACGTTCGCCAGCAGGTAGTAATAGCTCAGGCCCGCGCTGAAGTTGTTCAGGAAGAACAGCATCATGATCGGGAAGAGATAGATCATCAACTTCATGCTCGGCATGCCCTGCTGGGTGGGCATCTGCTTCTGGTTGATCACCGAGTACACGATCGTACTCGCGGCCATCAACAGGGTGAACAGGCTGATGTGGTTGCCGTAAGTGGAGCTGATGAAGGGGATCTGCTGGGTCCATGAGAAGATGGAGTCGTAGCTGCTCAGGTCATCCGCCCAGAGGAAGGATTTCTGCCGCAATTCGATGCTGGCCGGGAAGAAGCGGAACATCGCGTACAGGATCGGCATCTGCACGAGCATCGGCAGGCAACCGCTCGCGGGATTCACACCGGCCTTGCGGTATAGGTCCATGGTGGCCTGTTGCTTCTTCAGTGCATCACCGTCCTTGTGCTTCTCGGTGATCACATCCATCTCCGGTTTCAGCACGCGCATCTTGGTGCTCGCCACCAGGTTCTTGTAGGTGAGCGGCATCAACAGGAGCTTGATCACGATGGTGAGCACCAGGATGATGATGCCGTAGTTCCAACCCCAGCCATCAAGCCAGTTGAAGATCGGGATCACCAACCATTGGTTCATAAAACCGAAGATCCCCCAGCCCAGGTCGATGATCCGCTGGAACTGCGGGATCTCCGTGCGACGCAACGTGCCGAAGTGGTTCGGACCGAGGTAGAAGCGCATCGCCACCGTCGGTTCGTCATCGCGGCCTTTGTCGAAGAACAACTTCGCCGAGTAATGCTTGGTGTGCGTGCTATCCGTTTCCGGCCTGATCGCGATCTCGCTGCCATTGCTGGAGAACCCACTGTCGTTCACCATGGCCACGGTGAAGAAGTCCTGTTTGAAGGCGACCCAGTTCGTCCGACCCTCCAACTTCAGATCCTCGGCCTTGGTCTCGCTCAGGTAGTTGCGGTCCTTGCCCTGGTACTTGTAGTACACGCCGCATTTCTGGCGCTCGGTGGGCAGGTGCTTCTCGTGGTTCAATCCGGCAAGCTCCCAACGGAACAGCACGTTCCGCGGATCCACCACGCCCTTCAACCCCACGAACTCCGCGTTCATGTGCATGAAGTAGGAGAGGCTGTCCAGGGTGTAGGTGATCCGTAGGAATTTGCCCGGATCCGCCGTTGCGGCTTGGAACACCACTTCATCGCTGTCCTTGCTCGCGACCGAGAAGTACAAGTGCTCGGTGCTCATGTCCACGGTACCGGCGATGAACTTCAACTCGTAGGTGCCCGAATCCGGATCGGCCAGTAGGAGCGGGGTCTTCCGGTAGGTCTGGTACTCCTTCAGCCGCATCACCACGGGTCGCGCGCCGAGGGTGCTGAAGCGGATCTCCATCCGCTTGTTCCCGAGGATCACCTCTTCCGCTTTTCCTTCGGCCGCCGTTTGGAACACGCCGAATTTCTGCTCCAACGCATTGCTCCGCAGGCTGTCCACCAACGCGCTATCCGCAGCGCTGATCAAGCTGTCCGTGACCGGCAGTGGTACAGGTGGTTCTCCGGCGCTGGCTGCTACGGCTGCTTCCTCCGCAGCCTTTGCGGCGCGCTGGTCCAGTTCCACCGTGGCCAGGCTGTCCGCCGTGCGTTGCGCGCGCGCGCGCTCCACCTTGCTCGGCATGGTGTACATGGTGTAGCCGAAGAGGATGGCTACAATGAGGACGATGCCGATGACGGTATTACGATCCATGCTGCGTTCGTGCGTTCATTCCGCTACCGGAACTCACGCGCATTTTTGAAGGCGCCAAAGATAGCCGGGGCTTTCATGCATGCCGAGAAGATGTTCGGCGGTCACGGCGCAAGTTCAAGAACCGCGAATGGACACGGATCCAGGTCCGCTCTTATCCGTATGTATCGGTGTTCATCCGTGGTCAAGCATTCAGCATGTCCGCCATCGGCGGAAAAGGGATCCAAGTCCGCCTTCACGACCACACCCTCACTGCGTTGCGCAACCGTTGCGTTCGTTGCAGCCTGCCCCGGCGAAAGCCGGGGTGGCGGTGAAAACCCTCCGATCGCCTCTTCCTTCGGCGCCAACTCCACGAAGTGGTGCTTCATCGCCGCTTGCACGAACCCGATGAAGAGCGGATGCGGCTTGGCCACCGTGCTGCGGTACTCCGGGTGGAACTGCACGCCGATGAACCACGGGTGGTCCTTC
This sequence comes from Flavobacteriales bacterium, assembly GCA_016721005.1. Classification (GTDB taxonomy): domain Bacteria; phylum Bacteroidota; class Bacteroidia; order Flavobacteriales_F; family PHOS-HE28; genus PHOS-HE28. The sequence continues at coordinate 14,248 of JADKJM010000016.1, read as the reverse complement.
AACTCCACGATCTCCACCAATTTCCCCTTGCGGGTTGATCCCTGACGCCCACATCCCCGCCTTGTTGTATGCCGAGAGGTAGGCGTTGTTGAATTCGTACCGGTGCCGGTGGCGCTCGCTGATGTCGCGCCTGCGGTACACACGCTTCGCCAAACTGCTCTCCTCCAACCTGCACGGGTAGGCACCCAAGCGCATGGTGCCGCCCTTGTCCGCGATCCCCTTCTGTTCCTCCATCATCGCGATCACCGGATGGGTGGTGTCCGCGTCCATCTCCGTGCTGTTCGCATCGGTATAGCCCAACACGTTCCGGCCGAATTCGATCACCGCGCACTGCATGCCGAGGCAGATCCCCAGGAAGGGCACCTTGTTCTCTCGTGCGTACTTGATCGCTTCGATCTTGCCTTCGATGCCCCGGGAACCGAAACCCGGTGCGACGAGGATCCCCGCCAGACCACCGAGTTGCTTCGCGACGTTCTTCGCCGTCAGCTTCTCGCTATGTACCCACTTGATGTGGACCTTGGCCTCACTGGAAGCACCGGCGTGTTCCAAGGCTTCCTTGATGCTCTTGTACGCATCCTTCAGCTCCACGTACTTCCCCACCAGGCCGATGCGCACTTCGCTCTTCGGGTTCTTGTAGCGCCGCAGGAAATCCTTCCACTGTTCCAGGTCCGCTTCGGGGAAGGCGTTGATCCCGAGTTTGCGCAACACCACCTCATCCAATTTCTCCTCTTGCATCAGCAAGGGCACATCGTAGATCGTGTCCGCATCGCGGCTCTCGATCACCGCGTCCGCATCCACGTTGCAGAACAGCGCGATCTTCTCCTTCATCCCTTTCTGCATCGGGTGCTCGGTGCGACACACCAGCACGTCCGGTTGCACGCCCAGACTCAGGAGTTCCTTCACGCTGTGTTGCGTGGGCTTGGTCTTCAATTCGCCCGTCGTGCTCAAGTAGGGGAGCAGCGTCAGGTGGATGGAAAGGCAGTCCTTGCCCTTCTTCCACTTCAACTGGCGGATGGCCTCCATGTAGGGCAGGCTCTCGATGTCGCCGACGGTCCCACCGACCTCCGTGATCACGAAATCATAGATCCCCCGCCGACCCAGCGCTTGGATCTGCGCCTTGATCTCGTCGGTGATGTGCGGGATCACCTGCACGGTCTTGCCGAGGTACGCGCCTTCGCGCTCTTTGCGGATCACGTTCTGGTAGATCCGGCCCGTGGTCACGTTGTTCGCCTGGCTGGTGTGGACATCCAGAAAGCGCTCGTAGTGGCCGAGGTCCAGGTCGGTCTCGGCGCCGTCCTCGGTCACGAAGCACTCGCCATGCTCGTACGGGTTCAAGGTTCCCGGATCCACGTTGATGTACGGATCCAACTTCTGGATCGTCACCGTGAAACCGCGCGCTTGCAACAGCTTCGCCAAGCTGGCACTGATGATGCCTTTGCCGAGGCTGGAGGTCACGCCTCCGGTAACGAAAATGTATTTGGTGGAGCCCGTCATCGCTGGTGGAAAGCATCCCTAGGGCGGGCCGCGATCACGGGGTGTAAAGATAGGCCGCAGGACCGCGCGACACCGTGCGCGATCGCAGGTTGTGGAAAAGTGGGCGGGATCGTGGGATCCTTCCCTTCCACAGAACCTGTGAACGGATCCCCGCGCCTTGCTATCCTCGGTTATATTCGGGGCATGGTCGTCATTGTGAAACGGAACACCCCGAAGCACTGCATCGAATTCATCAGCGGCCAACGCTTAACTCTACGTGAGCATCATCGACGGATCAAGTGGAGGCCGATGGCTACTTCGAGGGTGGCGAGATCGAAGGCGAACCGTGGTTGAGCAAGGTGCCTACGAGTTTGGTGTACCTCACGCATGGCGACACACCGAACGACCTGCCGGACTATAGCGCGGATCTGCCGTTGTAATCAAAGAGGTTCTACCTGATGAGCAACGGTCAAAAAATCTTCCCATCTGGGGTGAACTACCTCGCATTCGAAGGCGGAGGGGGGCGAGGCATTGTGTACCAAGGGGTGGTTGCAGCACTTCAGCAGATCTTTGATCAGACATACGATCGAACGACACCCAAGCGGCGGAGATCGGGAACGCACAAGAAGGCAGATGGCTGAGGCAAATTGAGATTGTTGGTGCTGGCAGATTGCTTTATCCGAGCTTGAAATTGGACCGACGGCAGATCAAAGGTGTTGCAGGAACCTCGGCTGGAGCAATCACAGCGTTCTGCTTGGCCATAGGGATGTCGGCCAGAGACTTGAAAGCAGAATCCGACAAAGTGGAGAAGCTTAAGCTCGGAGCACAGCGGGGGTTGGGCGGGTTTGACATGGCAAGCGCCGTTTTTGGAAAGGGGATATTGCAGATAAGGGGGCGTCTATGAGACATTCTTCGAGGAACTGGGAATGGCGACTTCTGCCGTGTGGAGCCGGAGGGGAGAGAGGGCCATCATTTGGAGAAGGCACCGCTTTTGACCGCGCTTATTACCGCTGCCATCACAGCACCTCCTGGAATAAATGATGTGCTATCCGCCCTTCCGAAATATCTCACCGATAAAGAAGGCATCACATCACTCAGGATGGGAACGGAGAATGACCTGACCATCCGATGGGTTGTGAAGTATCTACACAGCATTCTATTCGATACGCGGACTAATGCCCGGTTTCGTGGCACGGAAGTACTTCTCTGATCTTCCTAACGGACTACCTCCTGGAAAAGCAGCGCCTGACCTATGGCAATCGTCCCTCTATGCAAGTGGTGCTCGCAAGGAAGCCAAGGACATCACATTCCATGATCTTTCAACCTGACCGGAGTGGACTTGGTGATTACCTGCACCAATGTTTCCGCGCATCAGAACAAGTACTTCTCAGTGGGGCACTCGCCGAACTTCCCGGTCGTAGATGCCGTGCTTGCCTCCATGTCACTCCCTTTCTTTTTCAAGCCGCTTCTCGTGAACACCAATGTGGAGTTCGATGAGGAAGAAGGAGACGATGATTATACCCGTAGTTACCGAGGCTTATACGTTGATGGTGGAATGACGCGGAACTATCCGCTTCACGCGTTCGACAATTGCAAGCCGTTCAAGCGGCGCGCCTCAATGCTGGAGGTCTCATTCCGCTTCTCTTCAAAGGCGAGGTGGTGCCAAGCGGTCTGGACATCGTGGCGGTGCGTCGTGGCTTATACGACCCGATACCGGAATTTTCGCGAGCCACGGTTGGGTTCAGGCTCGGTGATGCCAAGCCCTACAAATATGATCGGGACCGGGATTTCAATTTCGGAAGCAGTTCTGTCCTTTCCAACTACTTCGAAGATCTGCTGGCAACGATAATGTTCGCAGGTAGCGAGGGACAAGTAAGAACCTACGAGGAGGAGCAAGCGACTATTTGGATCGACACCGGTGATCATCCACGACTGACTTCAGCACCCCAGAGGTGGACCGGAAACGTGGTCGGTCCAACAAGGCCACGACCACGGTGGGGCTGATCGCGAAGGCGGAGCGGCAGGTACTGGACAGCTTTTCGGGCAAACTCTGAACGCTATGGTTGGACGCTTGGGCATCTTATTGGGTATAATTCTAATCGATCTTGCGAGCTGCGGGTCGAGAACAGTCGTTACTAAGAACTTCGATTGCCCGGACCGCATGTACAGATATGACAGCCCCTTTGTCTGGCTGGACAGCCTGCTTACCATTGGCAATTGGCCTTGTGATAGACAGCTTGGATGCGGACCCGAATTGCGGTGGACTTGAAATCCAAGGAGGTCCGATGGTTTTACCGAACGTTCTCGTGCAAAGGCGCTTGAGGAACGGAATGCATGGATCGGCAGTGGCGCAATTGGAGAGGAACCAATTGATCAGGCAGATACCGCTATGCGCATGCGGAATTTTTCAATTGCCAGCTTAAAATGGGATAGCGTTGAAGCAGATTACCATAACAGTAGTGTCCGGTAAAGTTCCTGATTGAGGGCAAAAAGGAAGGGGACCGGAGTCCCCCACCAGTGTATAGGTTCAGGGTGTCTAACGCCAAGAGCCGAACACATGAGCCAAGGTAGCCTGTTTACCGGACAGCCGGTCCTCTCTCAGTTGCTTCAGTTGATCCGAAGGACTGGTTGACCGGTTGGCCAAGGAGCACCAAGCGGACCGGTACTGCAAGACCCTCTTCACCTACGACCATCTGGTGACCATGCTTTCGGCCATCTACATGGGCTGTACCGGCTTGCGCGAACTGGTGACCGGTCTGCAAGCCTGCCAGCAGCGCCTGCGGCATCTTGGCCTGAAGCAGGAACCCACGCCGCAGTACGCTCGCCGATGCCAACAAGCGCCGCACCGAGGCGCTTTTCGAGATCTCTTCCACGGCCTTTACCGGCGCTACTACGGGGATTCCCCGGACAGCCGACGGCGTAAGGACGGTCCCTTGGGCCGCTTGCATGTGCTGGACAGCACCACGATCACCCTGTTCCGTGATGTGCTCCAAGGCACCGGTGCCTTCGGCCTCAACGGGCGTAAGAAGGGTGGCGCCAAGGCCCATGTGGTCATGCGTGTGGACCAGCAGGTCCCCTGCTTCATCGACCTCACCGAAGGCAAGCGCAACGACAAGCACATCATGGCACGAGTACCCTTGGTAGGGGTTCGGTGGTGGTCTTCGACATGGGTTATACCAACTACGCCCAGTGGGCCGCATGGGACAAGCAGGGGGTCTTTTGGGTTACGCGCCTACAGGAGGGTGCCGTGGTGAAGGACCGCAAGAGCCCTGCCGGTGAACGATGCCCAACGCGTCGCCGGGGTCATCGCCCAACAGCTTGTGCGCCTCGGCGCGGGCAAGCGCTCCTTGGCGGCCCGCGTGGTCCACTATCACCACAAGGAGAGCGGCCGCATCTTTCGCTTTGTGACCAACAATACCAAGTGGTCGCCCACCACCGTGGCGCGCATCTACCGCCAACGCTGGGACATCGAGATGCTCTTCAAACGCATCAAGCAGAACTAACCCTGCGCGACTTTCTGGGAGACTCGCCCAACGCCATCGAGATCCGATCTGGTGCGCTTTCATCGCTGATCTGCTGGTGACGATCGTGCGCGACCGCGCTCATCTGACCGGCCCACGCCGTTGGTCCTTCTCCGGTGTAGCCTCCTTACTGCGGATCCACCTGCACACCTACATCGATGTGCTCCGGTTCCTGCGCGATCCGGACCGAGCGTTGATCGACTACAAGCCTCCGGAGCCATCTCCGCAGCTTAGCCTACAGCTATCGCTTTGAACACACGGGGGCTTGCCTTCAACAACTTGGCAAACGGTATACGCCTGCCAAGGGCTTTATCCTATCTCAACCAACCTTGACGAGTTTCCCCGGACACTACTGATTACCATAACACCTACTACGACCAAACACTGGATGAACAGAAGAAAAGAAAGGAAAAGGTCGCTGAAGGGCAAGGCTAGCTCGGAATCTGATGAAGCATGGCCTGTGAATCGCGTAACCACATTGGTGAACAGCCATGGGAAGGGCTTCGTTCGGACCCTGCGGTACGGGGTATACCGACCCTGAGAAGGGAACAATCGCCGTCGCTAATCTGACTGTCGAGCATTACGGGTTAGACCGTGTATTGTCTTTCAAGGAATGGTCGCCACTAGGGATACGACATGCGGTCTCGAATGCATGGAAAGGACACGACCATCATGCTCTATGATCGGATCATTGATTCCGTTGATTGGTAGGGATGGGGGCATAACAGTAATCGACCACGAACAGGTTGGCGGCATGGAACTGAAAGCATTGCATCGAATTCATCAGCGGCCAGCGCTTCGAAAGTTTCGATGCCATGCGCAACAACGTGGCACCGCACGGCTACCCCGAATTCTCCTTCACCAAAGCCACTGCCGAAGGCAGTACATCCAGTTCTTCGAGCAAGCCTTTGAGTGGGACCAGATGACCCTACCTCTTCTACCCTTACTTCTGGGCACGCAAGAAGGAATGGGTGAACATCCTGCACGATGAGAACGACCGCTCTTCGCGAACTTCCTGCAGGCCGGTGCCCGCACGCGTGTTGGTACCCGTGCGCAAACACTATGTGAAAGCCGTGCTGCACTACCTGAACACCGGCGGCGAGATCTGGAATGGCGAGGATGTGCCCGCACCGGACGATCCACTCTATGAGCATCATTGACGAGATCATGGAGGCCGATGGGTACTTCGAGGGTGGCGAGATCGAAGTGAACCTTGGTTGAGCAAGGTGCCTACGAGCTTGGTGTACCTCACGCATGGCGACACGCCGGACGACCTGCCGGACTATAGTGCAGATCGCCAGTGTGAATAACACGACCCATGGCAAAAGCAAATGTGCTCGGCGGTGTCCGCTACTTAACGTTCGCAGGTGGAGGCGGTAAGGGGCTGGTCTATCTCGGTGTCATCAAGGCACTTGAGGAGCTATGCATGGCAAGCCACGAGACAGGTCTTGGACGAGGTCAACGAACCGTGGGCTGTACCCTACACGAGTGCAACATTTCCTATGGAAGCATTTCCGGATACGATCGTCGACTTGAAACAGCCGATCGACGAACGACCTATAATTGGAATTAGTGGGGCCTCTGCGGGTGCCATCACCGCCTTCATGCTCGCCATGGGAATGTCTTCGCGCAAGATCTTTCGAACCACCGAGGAGATAAGATTGATACCTCTCGGACCCAACAATGACCCAGTAGGCGTATCGCCATTCGAAACGTTCTTTGGCAAACCCGCGAAGACCGAACTGAGATCGATCCGTGCCAACGAGGTCTCGTTGAGAATACCGCGAGAGATGGTCGCTTCCTTGGCACGGAAGGTATGGTAGAAGCCATTGCTCATGCCGCCTATAGCTGGAGCTCGACTTGCGATGTAGAATCCATAGCGGTGCAACGCATTTTCGCAACTCGGTTCGGTAATACCTATGGTCCAGCGGCTTGCGTGAATTCACCGATAGCCTGAGTATCCGGATTTGGTCTATTCACCGGTCTTGAAGTCCGGCCCTTCTTTGAAGAGCTACTTGCCAAGAATTTGCTCGATGGGATCGACTTCGGGCTGTGGGCGAGCATGTTCGGGTCGATCCCGAAGAGAGCTTCAAAGGTTACTTTTGCCATGTTCATGCGCCTTACGGGTGTGGATCTTGCCATCACCGGAACGAACGTCACCACCAAGCGACCGGTTGTTTTCTCGTTTGGCAATACGCCGGACTTTCCTGTAACTGAAGCGGTAGGCATCTCGATGTCCATACCCGCTATTCAAACCTGTGCTGAACCGTACTCGTGTGATCGCCGATTGGGGTTCTGATGACCAATACAACGTGAGTTACTATGGCCATTTGTTGACGGGGTATGCTGAACAATGTTCCGATGTGTCTTTGACTACTGTACACCAACCATTCTACCATCAATTTGTAAAACAAGTAAGCCCCGTTGCTTGGTCGCCGGAACGTGCGCAAGGCCGAAGGATGGCCCGAGGATCGTCTTGCATCAAAGCGTGTCTCGTGATGTTTACAAACGCTTACGTTCGTGTTCCAAGATCCTTAAGAATACCGACTTAGCGGAATTGACGTTGAACAGTTCACAACCCGCTATTGCCGTGTACATGGGTGCTTTACTGGACACTACTCTACAGCGCAAACGCAGGCCAATACTTGAGCGCGAAGCGCCAGGCTAGAGATTGTAAAGTGGTCCCAATGGGATAGGCACCGCCGACTTTTCGAACGTATTACGTTGGACGCCAAACGCAACTGCCCCGTAGGATCCGGGAAACCCGACCGTAGCCGGACCAAAATGATGCTATCATCGAACGCAACAATACGGCATGGGACGGGATGGAACATAACCGTGCTATCGGTGCCGTCATAGTGTCGCTACTATCCGGCTGCCGCTCCATGAAAAGACTGTGGCTGTCTTCCTGTGCACCTGCACTGCCCTTGCCCGCATCAAGGCGATAGGATCGAAAAAAGCATCCCATGGTTATTGGCCTTACCAATACCAGAGACTGGGGCATCGGACCACTTATACCTATATCGCTTGCTCGATAGTGGCGAGATATTCAGTTTCTTCAAAGGTGCTGGGATAAGCACCTTCAACTTAGATTTCCCCCATGCGCGGCATGATACATCCATCTCGATTGGGAGCGTGTGCTCTCCAAGACTAATGCGGTTCAACCAGTCCGGTCTGATGTGTACTGTGACAGCGTACTGCGACCGTATTGGGATCGAAGTGGAGCAGATCGTCAAGTCGGTGGTTCTTCCACAGGCTGATACGAGCACATAGAATGGTGAACGGTCTTGTTGTCGAGTTACGGTGTGAAACAGGCCAGCCTGCTCAATGGGTCCATCCTCTCAGAGATGCGTTTTCAAGTGTTGCGTTGGATGTCGGACATACGTTCTGTGGAGAAGTGAATATGGTCACGGTAGCATAAATCCGACTTCCGCATGGTCTAACTGCGCAGGGCGGGCGACCACCGGAATTTCGGATCGCACGCGAGCGAAGAACGATCCGCAACTACCTCCAAACACGGCACTATCAAACCCGAACGACCACCCCCAAACAAACCCCATGAAACACCTCTTCTCCCTCACCTGCTGTGCGTTGGCGTGGCTGACCACCACGGCCAACTGAACACCGGCCTGATCGCGTACTACCCGTTCAATAGCGGCAATACCGACAATCAGGCCCCACCGCCTCTCCACTTTGTTCGCGCGGCAAGCCAGCCCAGCGGCGAAAATGCCATGGTAGGCCAATGGCTTGCCTTCAGCGGGGTGCGCCACAGCTTTGGGTCAGCAGCGACGGTCTCATCGACTTCGGCCTCACCACCAGCTTCAGCTTCGTCACCGACTTCAAGTCCGGTTCATCCGCGAATAGGAGTTCTTCGGTAACCTCCTCATCAGCGGCGTCGGCTGGAAGATAAACTTCTTCGACAATACCGGCTAATAATACCTTCAGGGCAGTGCAGGCGCCACAGCGATAAGCGTGCATACGCCGAACGTGTACAACGATGCTGGTTTGGCATCCAAGTCGCCCTGCTCGTGGACAGGGGCTTACTCGCTGAACGTGCGCATTTACGTGGACGGCCGATTGCAAACGCTGGAAGGAACGCGGTATGCGGTGCGGTCGTTTCGGCCAGTTCGTCGACATAACGGTTGCAACTTCAACGCGAAAGACGGAGCAACGACCAGCTCACCGGCTTCGGTGATGAAACGCAGAGCGCGCTCGATGAGATCAGGTTGTACGGCCGACTATTGAGTGAGGCGGGGGTGGTAAGCATACACACTCCAGTTTCGGTGGCACGTTGGCGGTTACACCCATCAAAGGACCGCAACTCGACTATCGGTTCGGCTTGCTGTCAGCGTGTAATGCTCGGCGCGGTCTGAGATCCATGCTGCTCTCGGTCTTCGATGCTGGTCGTATGCTCGCCGAGAAGAGCGGTGCTGGTCAGATGCGTGTCATGCCAAAAGGTAACGGCGGCGCTTCTTCTCGGTGGCATGCATGACGGCCGAACATGGACCACACGCCTGACCATGGCACGGTGATCGCAGATGGGTTACCCTAACAGACCAACGCTTTGGGAGCTTCGATGCCATGCGCAACAACGTGGCACCCTTCGGCTACCCGGAGTTCTCTAGACCTGCGGGTCTTCGGCGAACAACTCCCCATGGCACGCACCTCACGGGTGGGTCTTTAAAGTCCTCAAGGAGACCCTGAGGCCCCTCCAAGCTGTGTTGGGGACTGAACCTGCATGCACCATGGTGAAGCCTTTCCGCCAAGATAGCCAAGGTTGTTGCGTTCAACCGCGCTTCATGATACCCTATGTCCCAGGCTACACCATCTCGACATCACGCAGGAGGCAAGATCACCCGCTAATGCCATCCCCTAGAACCAGTAACTGATACACGCCGTCGGCAACAGCAGCAGCTGGTTGCCGCGCTCGTAGCGGATGCGGTCGAAAGTAGAATGTTCTGCCGGTCCAGCGAGCCTTCGTCACGCTCAGGTCGATTCAAGCTGCGGTGCTCATCGAAGCGTAAGGTCTTGGTCACGCTCAGATCACGCGGGCGTAGTCCGGTAGGCGGTTCGAGAGTTCAGGTTGCCGAAGATGGTGCTCAGGTTCGCGTTGCTGTTGGCGTAGTTGGTATTGATGTCGCCGTTGAAGGGCACAGCCATAGAATCCCGCCGTGGGTGTGAAGGGAAAGCCCGAGCCGTAGTTCCAGCGCACGATCGCCTTCCCCGCATCGAACTTTGCCGAAGCATAGCTCACCAGCAGGTTCACGTTGTGTCGGCGGTCCCGGATCGGGTTGTACTCTGGATCCCATCGAAACGATCCACGAACGTGCTGTAAACAGCCCACGTAGAGCTTTTTCTTCTCGTACTCCAACTGCATGTCGGCGCGAGGCCAAACCAGTCTCGATGTGAATCCTTCTTCAACTCATCCAGCTTGTCGTAGGAATTCCTCCGTGTCGTTGAGTACTTGTTGCAGTTCAGGTTCGATCGCCTGGCGGAAGTCCTTGAAGTACACCTCAGATTGGCCCGTCAACTCGCGCGACACGTCGTGTTCGATGCCGGCCACTAGTGGTTGGCGCGTTGCAACAGATCAGCTACCTCGCGGGTGCTGCCATCGCGCTGGGTGATGTTGTAACCAATTCCTCCGGGCTGGATAGGAAGCCGTAGAAGAGGTTCACCACATCGCGGTCATTGTTCGCCGCCATAAGGTTCTGGCTGTAACGACCGGCAGCGAGTTTGAAGCGCCAGTTGTCGAGATGTTCCTTCAGGCCGAAGGCGAGGCTCGATGTTCGCCACCGACAGCGAGGCGTAGTAGTGCAGGCGCAAGCCCGGATGATATTCGACCGCTTGGAGTAGCGCGCACCGTAGCCAATGCATTGCCCGAAGAAGAGCTTGTGGTTAAGTATCCTGCGATCTCACTGGTGTTCTGTTGCTGCTGGTATTCGTGACAAGCTGTTATAGAAGAAGCCCAAGTCCGTGCGGAAGCCCAGCACCTCCACGCCGTAACGGGCACTCGTTGTCGCCCATGAGGTAGCCCGAAGTTCAACCCCGCGTTGAAGCCCGAGATCTGGCGGCTGGTGCGTGGCGTAAGGTCGGCCTCGGTCAGCTGCGAGTCGTAGTTGCTGTGCGAGAACACCCCGTCGGTCGGTGCCGCATGCCCGAAGGCACTGGCACGAAGTTGGTGCCCGCACGGGAATTGTTTCCTTTTCAGGTCGCTCACACCGCGATAATTCACGCCATCGCTGAGACAGGGCCCGAAGAGGTTGAACTTGCTGCCGTTGGATGCAGGTGAAGGACACCTTGCCGCCGCATCGGTGAAGGTGAGCGGCAGACCCGCCCGTTGTTCACGTTGTCGTAGAAGGTCTTGCTGCTCTGGTCACGGTGCTGTGCCGGAAGTTCAACAGGTAGCTGCTGGATCCCATCACCGGGTTCCTTTGCTTCTTGGTAGGACCCTCAACGAAGGCCTTCGCTGCGAAAGTGCTCCGCACCACACGACCGCTCATCCGCGTGCGATTGCCATCCCGCGTGGTGATGTCACATCACCGAACGGTCAAACGCCGTACTGCGCATTGAAACCAGCCGTGTAGATGTCCGCATTGCGGATGATGTCGTTGTCGAACACGCTGGAACAGGCCGATGCTGTGGAAGGGGTTATAGAGCACCATCCCGTCCATCATCACCTTGTTCATGGTGGGTGAACCACCGCACGTAAATGTCCTCATGGTCACCGGTGAAGATGATCGCAGCACCACTTGGAGGTATTGGGCCAGATCGGCTATTCCCACCGATCTCGTAAGCAAGCGCGCGATCTCCTTCGGCGTGAGCTTCGTCAAGCCCAGCATGCGCACTTAGCTCTGCGCTGCTTCTCCCCGATGACCTCGAACGTGCTGATCTCCGATCGCCGCCTTCTTCATGTACAATTTGGCGGAAACGGTACGTGATGGCCACGGTCACCTCCTGCCAGGCTTTTCCCGAAGCGGATGTAGGACACTTGCAACGTGTGCTTGCCCACAGGCACCTTCCGGAATGGAAGAGTAGCCGTTCACATCGGTGGCCGCGCCAGAATGTTGGTGCCCTTCAAGCACCACGTTCGTGAAGATCGCCCGGTTCGCCCGTGGTCTTGTCATAGACGAACCCACGGATGGTACCTGTTTGAGCCAGCGCCGCGAAGTGGGGAGCGGCACAGCGATCGAGCTGCGCTTGAAGAGGTCAAAGGATCGTGGGTCGGTTTCCGTACAGGGACGGCTAAAGGTAGAAAGGCTTTGCACGGGTCGTACCGTTCCTCCGCCCGTTCCACCGCTGGTTGAAAGACGATCCAAGGTGGATCGGGACCGGCGGTGATGACTCATCACCTTGGCAGGAAGCAGCTCGCGCAACGACTACCGCCGTGGTCGCTGCCATCGCCGCCCATGCCCTTGCTGCGTAGGTCGCACTCGCGCAAGTGGTGTTGGATCTCCTGCCTTCACCGGGGTGAAGTTGCGGGCCCCTGTCGCCACGTAGTCCTTCACGAAGAGAAGGGGTTCACCCCTTCAGTGCGGCGGCCATGGCCTGTTGGTTCCCAGCGGGCAGGTCGTGTACCAAGCCAGCTTGCTGGAAGTAGGTGTTCAGCGCGCCGATGGTGAGCACCAGCGGATTGTCGCTGGGTCGTTCGCGAAAGTGCTGCACGCGATCGTTGGGCCTTCGCCGCATTTGCTGCGCGTGCCGATGGCGTTCTGCGGTTCGAACACGTTGTGCTCCTTGCTGATACACGAACTTCTGGATCGCATCGCTGGTGATGGCGCCACCTTCCTCGTAACGAGGCAGAGCTTTTCCACCTCCTTCACGGTCTTTATAGGTAAGGTCGCTGCCCAAGTGGTTGGCCGGCTGCGCTTCGCCAGCGCCCAGCTTCCGTTGAAATGCTTCCGCCGAAGCCGATGAGCGTCTCGGGCGGCTTGTCCTCGCGCACCTTATCACTGGTGAAGACCACCGCGCCCCCTTTCTGCGGTCTTCAGGATCTCTTTCGCCCATCGATCTTCTTGTGCCCCTTGAGCACGAATGGTACTCGGTGTGGGCTTCGCGAGGTAGGGCTCTGGTTTCTCCACTGGTCGATGCGCCATGCGTTCAATTCACGCACGATCGCGAGGTTGCGTTCCGCCATCATCGGAAAGCGCAAGCAGGTGTCCTTCACTGTGTCATCCACATCGCGGGCGTAGAGGATGCTCTGGTTGAAAATCACGCTCTTCCTCTTGCAACGCCAGATGCTCAATCTCCTCCATGATGCAGTCGATGAAGAAACCCTCCTCGCCATGCAGCACGTACACGGCTGATTTCCCCGGCACGCAGATCGAGCATGATCGCTACTTGTAGTCGTCCGTGTGGTCGCCATCAGGGGAATGGAACGCTTCGCCGCAAAGCCTCGCGATGACGTGACACTGATAAAAGCAGATGCACGCTGTTCGTGCAGTCCGTCGAAACGATCCCGTATTGATGCCGATGGTTCTTTCCGCGTCATCTGCGGCCTCATCATACTCGGGCGCAAGTGCTTCACGGACATCCGCCATTGATGATGCGCGCAAGGAAGCGATCCACACGCACGTGCGTCTCCACAAAACTGGTGGTCACCTTCATGTCGCTCGCGCTGGTCTTGATGCCCCAAGGCACCATGGGTTGGTCACTCACCAGCAACAATGCCGGTCGGGACCGTTCGCGAAACCGGGGGTCATGAACAACGTGGCTGTTCCATATCGATGGCCATGCACCGCAACACGCGCAGGTGTTCCTTGAACTTACATCGTCGTGCTCCCACACTGGCGGTTGGTGGTGTACACCGTGCCCGCTCCAGTGAAAATCCGGTTCCATATCGCGAGATGCGTGGCTCACCGCGCGGTGGATCGTGAAGCTCGGCAGCGCCGGTAGTTCGGGGGAAGTAGTCGTTACCGGTTCGCTTCACCGCCGGATCGCCGCAGTGGGAAGCACCAGATCGTAGCGCGTTCTTCTTCTTCAAGCCCCGCACTTGCCGAGGAAGGCACGGTCTCGGCATTCGCGCTGAGCAGATCATCAGCGTGGCCGCGTTCGGGCTGCCATGCCGAAGTTGATGCGTCACCGCCTCCTCGGCGACCACGCATCGCCTTGCCTTCCACCGGCACGGTGGCGCCGTCTGTTCGCAGAAGATGTCGATGTAGTTATCGAAGTTGGTGAGCAGGACGTGCTTCTTGAACGCTTCCAGCGGTAAGCCGGTGTAGCGGGAAGCCAGTTGGAGACGATGTCTTCTTTGGTGC
>JADKJM010000015.1 GCA_016721005.1 Flavobacteriales bacterium | reverse complement strand
AGCGACTATTTGGATCGACACCGGTATTCATCCACGACCCAACCCCAGCACCCCAGAGGTGGACGGAAACGTGGTCGGTCCAACAAAGACCACGACCACGGTGGGGGCTGATCGCGAAAAACGGAGCGGCAGGTACTGGACGGCTTTTCGGGTGAACTCTGAACACTTTATGGTTGGACGCTTGGGCATCTTGGTGGGTATAATTTACATTGATCTTTTGAACTGCAGGGTCCAGGACATTCGTCACCAAGAACTTCGATTGCCCGGACCGCATGTACAGATATGGCAGCCCTTTTGTCTGGCTGGACAGCCTGCTTACCATTGGCAATTGGCCTTGTGATAGACAGCTTGGATGCGGACCCGAATTACGGTGGACTTGAAATCCAAGGAGGTCCGATGGTTTTTACCAGACGTTCTCGTGCAAAGGCGCCAGAGGAACGGAATGCAGCGGATCGACGGTAGCGCAATTGGAGAGGAAACAATTGATCGGGCAGATGCCGCTATGCGCATGCGGAATTTTTCAATTGCCAGCTTAAAATGGGGATAGCGTTGAAGCAGATTACCATAACAGTAGTGTCCGGTAAGTTCCTGATTGAGGGCAAAGAGAGGGGACCCGGAGTCCCCCACCAGTGTATAGGTTCAGGGTGTCCCAACGCCAGAGCCGAACACATGAGCCTAGGTAGCCTGTTGACCGGACAGCCGGTCCTCTCTCAGTTGCTTCAGTTGATGACGAAATACCTTGGTTGACCGGTTGGCCAAAGACCACCAAGCGGACCGAGGCTGCAAGACCCTCTTCACCTCGACCATCTGAAGTGACCATGCTTTCGGCCATCTACGCAGGCTGTACCGGCTTGCGCGAACTGGTGACCGGTCTGCAAGCCTGCCAGCAGCGCCTGCGGCATCGCGGCCTGGGCAGCCGACAAAACGCCGCAGTACGCTCGCCGATGCCAGCCAAGCGCCACACCGCAGGCCTTTTCGAGACTCTCTTCCACGGCCTTTACCGCCCGCGCTACTGCAGGGATTCCCCGGACGGCCGACGGCGTAAGGACGGTCCTTGGGCCGCTTGCATGTGCTGGACAGCACCACGATGCGCCTGGTGTTCAGTGATGTGCTCCAAAGGGGCACCGGTGCCTTCGGCCTCAACGGGCGTGAAAGGGTGGCGCCAAGGCCCAGCTGTGGTCATGCGTGTGGACCAGCAGGTCCCCTGCTTCCATCGACCTCTGGTAAGCGCAACGACAAGCACATCATGGCACGGTACCCTTGGTAAGGGGGTTCCCGTGGTGATCTTCGACATGGGATTATACCAACTACGCCCAGTGGGCCGCATGGGACAAACGGGGAGTCTTGCGGGTTACGCGGCTACAGGAGGGGTACCGTGGTGAAGGACCGCGAGCACCTGCCGATGGTGATACCCAACGCGTCGCGGGGTCATCGCCCAACAGCAATGCGCCTCGGCGCGGGCAAAACACTCGCTTAGCGGCCGCGTGGTCCACTATCACCACACGGGGAGCGGCCGCATCTTTCAGCACGCTGATGAACAATACCAAGTGGTCGCCCACCACCGTGGCGCGCATCTACCGCCAACGCTGGGACATCCAGATGCTCTTCAAACGCATCAAGCAGAACCTACCCCCTGCGCGACTTTCTGGGGAGACTCGCCCAACGCCATCAAGATCAGATCTGGTGCGCTTTTCATCGACGTCTGCTGGTGACGATGTACTGTACCGCGCTCCCATACGGCCAGCACACCGTTGGTACTTCTCGGTGTAGCCTCACCTGCCGGTCCCACGCACCTACATCGATGTGCTCCGGTTCGCGGGATCCGGACCGAGCGTTGAATCGACTACAAACCTCAGAAGCCATCTCCGCAGCTGTAGCCTGACTATCACTTTGAATTTCTGGGGGCTTGCCTTCAACAACCTGGCAGGCAGTGCCCGCACGCCAAGGGCTTTTATCTCTCCTCAACCAACCTTATTGAAGTTTCCCCGGACACTACACCAGTTACCATAACACCTACTACGACCAAACACTGGATGAACGAAGAGAAGAGAAGGAAAGGTCGCTGAAGGGCAAGGCTGGCTCGGAATCTGATGAAGCATGGCCTGTGAATCGCGTAACCACATTGGTGAACGCAGCCATGGGACGGGCTTCGTTCGGACCCTGCGGTACGGGGTATACAGCGACCCTGAGAAGGGAACAATCGCCGTCGCTAATCTGACTGTCGAGCATTACGGGTTGGGCCATTGTATTGTCTTTCAAGGAATGGTCGCCACTAAGTCACGACATGCGGTCTCGAATGCATGGAAAGGGGACGACCATCATGCTCTATGATAGGATCATTGATTCCGTTGATTGGTAGGGATGGGGGCATAACGGTAATCGATATACGAACAGGTTGGCAGCATGGAACTGAAAGCATTGCATCGAATTCATCAACGGCCAGCGCTAAATTTCGATGCCATGCGCAGCAACGTGGCACCGCACGGCTACCCCGAATTCTCCTTCACCCGAAGCCACTGCCGAAGGCAGAGTACATCCAGTTCTTCGAGCAAGCCTTTGGGGATGGGACCAGATGACCTACCTCTTCTACCCTTACTTCTGGGCCAGCAAGAAGGAATGGGTGAACATCCTGCACCGCGATGAGAACGACCCGCTCTTCTTGGGGGAACTTCCTGCCGGCCGGATGCCCGCACGCGTGTTGGTACCCGTGCGCAGCGCACCTATGTGAAAGCCAAAACACTACCTGAACACCGGCGGCGAGATCTGGAATGGCGAGGATGTACCCGCACCGGACGATCCCACTCTGTATGTGAGCATCATTGACGGATAAATGGGGCCGATGGGTACTTCGGGGAATTGGCGAGATCAGTGAACCTTGGTTGAGCAAGGTATACCACGAAACAGTGTACCTCACGCATGGCGACACGCCCGGACGACCTGCCGGACTATAGTGCGGATGCGCCAGTCAGAATAACACGACCTATGGCAAAAGCAAATGTGCTCGGCGGTGTCCGCTACCTAACGTTCGCAGGTGGAGGCGGTAAGGGCTGGTCTATCTCGGTGTCATCAAGGCACTTGAGGAAGCTATCCATGGCAAGCCACGAGACAGGCTTGGACGAGGGGTCAACGAACCGTGGGCTGTACCCTACACGAGTGCAACATTTCCTATGAAGCATTTCCGGATACGCCGATCATCGACTTGGAAACAGCCGATCAACGAACGACCTATAATTGGAATTAGTGGGGCCTCTGCGGGTGCCATCACCGCCTTCCATGCTCGCCACCGGGAATGTCTTCGCAAGATCTTTTCGAACCACCGAGGAGATAAGATTGATACCTCTCGGGACCCAACAATGACCCAGTAGGCGTATCGCCATTCGAAACGTTCTTTGGCAAACCCCGCGAAGACCGAACTGAGATCGATCCAGGCCTAACGAGGTCTCGGTTGAGAATACCGCGAGAGATATCGTCCTTCCTTGGCACGGGAAGGTATGGTAGAAGCCATTGCTCATGCCGCCTATAGCTGGAGCTCGACTTTCGATGTAGAATCCATAGCGGTGCAACGCATTTTCGCAACTCGGTTCGGTAATACCTATGGTCCACATGGCTTGCGTGAATTCACCGATAGCCTAGTGTCCGGATTTGGTCTATTCACCGGTCTTGAAGTCCGGCCCTTCTTTGAAGAGCTACTTGCCAAGAATTTGCTCGATGGGATGGAACTTCCGGGGCTGTGGGCGAGCATGTTCCGGGTCGATCCCGAAGAGCTTCAAAGGTTACTTTTGCCATGTTCATGCGCCTTACGGGTGTGGATGCTTGCATCACCGGAACGAACGTCACCACCAAGCGACCGGTTGTTTTCTCGTTTGGCAATACGCCGGACTTTCCTGTAACTGAAGCGGTAGGCATCTCGATGTCCATACCCTTGCTATTCAAACCTGTGCTGAACCGTACTCGTGTGATCGCCGATTGGGGTTCTGATGACCAGTACAACGTGAGTTACTATGGCCATTTTGTTGACGGGGGGTATGCTGAACAATGTTCCGATCCATGTCTTTGACTACTGTACTCCCCAACCATTCTACCATCAATTTGTAAAACAAGTAAGCCCGTTGCTTGGTCGCCGGAACGTGCGCAGGCCGAAGGATGGCCGAGGATCGTCTTGCATCAAAGAGCGTGTCTCGTGATGTTTACAAGGCGCTTACGTTCGTGTTCAAGATCCTAAGAATACCGACTTAGCGGAATTGACGTTGAACAGTTCACAACCCGCTATTGCCGTGTACATGGGTGCTTTACTGGACACCCTACTCTACAGCGCAAACGCAGGCCAATACTTGAGCGCGAAGCGCCGGGCTGAAGTTGTAGAAGTGGATCCCAATGGGATGGGCACCGCCGACTTTTCGAACATTACGTTGGACGCCAAACGCAACCCGGGAGCCCCGTAGGATCCAGAACCCGACCGTAGCCGGACCAAAATGATGGCATCATGAACGCATACAATACGGCATGGGACAGGATCGAACATAACCGTGCTTATCGGTGCCGTCATAGTGTCGCTACTATGCGGCTGCCACTCCATGAAAGACTGTGGCTGTCTTCCTATGCCTGCACTGCCCTTGCCCGCATCAAACCATAGGATCGAAAGCATCCATGGTTATTGACCTTACCAATACCAGAGACTGGGAGCATCGGACCACTTATACCTATATCGCCTTGCTCGATAGTGGCGAGATATTCGGTGTCTTCAAAGGTCATGGATCGACACCTTCAGCTTGATTTCCCCCATGCGCGGCACTGATAGCATCCATCTCGATTGGGAGCGTGTGCTCTCCAAGACTAATGCGGTTCAACCAGTCCGGTCTGATGTGTACTGTGACAGCGTACCGCGACCGTATTGGGATCGTGGAGCGGATCGTCAAGTCCGGTGGTTCATCTGCAGGCTGATACGAGCACATAGAATGGTGAACGGTCTTGTTGTCGAGTTACAGTGTGAAACAGGCCAGCCTGCCTCAATGGGTCCATCCCCTCAGAGATGCGTTTGCAAGTGTTGCGTTGGATGTCGGACATACGTTCTATGGAGAAGTAGAATATGGTCCCGCAGGTAGCATGAAATCCACGACTTCCGCATGATCTGGCGCTGCACTTAGGGCGGGCGACCACCGGAATTTCCGGATCGCACGCGACGAAGAACGATCCCGCAACTACCTCCAAACACGGCACTATCAAACCCGAACGACCACCCCCAAACAAACCCCATGAAACACCTCTTCTCCCTCACCTGCTGTGCGTTGGTAGCTGACCACCCACGGCCAACTGAACCTCCAGCCTGATCGCGTACTACCCGTTCAATAGCGGCAATACCGACAATCAGGCCCCACTACTTTCTCCACGCTGTTCGCGCAGCAGCCAGCCCAACGGCCAATGCCATGGGCGGGCCAACCAAGCACTTGCCTTCAGCGGGAGTGCGCCACAGCTTTGGGTCAGCAGCGACGGTCTCATCGACTTCGGCCTCACCACCAGCTTCAGCTTCGTCACCGACTTCAAGTCCGGTTCATCCGCGAACCAGGAGTTCTTCAGTGACCTCCTCATCAGCGGCGTCGGCTGGAAGATCGGCTTCTTCGACAATACCGGCTATGTCACCTTCAAGACCGGTGCAGGCGCCACAGCGATAAGCGTGCATACCGCGAACGTGTACAACGATCTGGTTTGGCATCAAGTCGCCCTGCTCGTGGACAAGGCCTCGCTGAACGTGCGCATTTACGTGGACGGCCAGTTGCAAACCTTGGGAGGAACGGTATGCGGTGCGGTCGTTTCGGCCGGTTCGATGTGACATAACGAGTTGCAACTTCAACGCGAACGAGAACAACGACCAGCTCACCGACTTCGGTGATGGGCTGCAAGGCGCGCTCGATGAGATCCGGTTGTACGGCCGACTATTGAGTGAGGCGGGAGGTCGTCCAAGCATACACGCTCAGTTTCGGTGGCGTTGGCGGTTACACCCATCGAAGGACCGCAACTCGACTATCGGTTCGACGCTGTCAGCGGCATGCTTGTGCTCGAAGCGCCGGTCACAGGATCCAGCCTGCTCTCGGTCTTCGATGCCGGGGTCGTATGCTCGCCGAGAAGAGCGGTGCTGGTCGATGCGTGTCATGCTGCCAAGTAGCAACGGCCTTCTTCTCATTCGGCTTGTGCATGACGGCCGAACATGGACCACACGCCTGACCATGGCACATTGATGCAGATCACGGGTTACCTAACAGACCAACGCTTCGAGAGCTTCGATGCCATGCGCAACAACGTGGCACCCTTCGGCTACCGGAGTTCTCTAGACCTGCGCAGGGTCTTCGGCGAACGCTCCCATGGCACGCACCTCCGCATGGGTCTTCCGTCCTCGGAGACCCTGAGGCCTCGAAGCTGTGATCGGGACTGAACCTGCATGCACCATGGTGAAGCCTTTCCGCCAAGATAGCCAGGGACTGATACGCGTTCAACCGCGCTTCATGATACACCTATGTCGACTACACCATCTCGACATCACGCAGGAGGCAAGATCCCCCGCTAATGCCATCCCCTAGAACCGGTAACTGATCCTCGCGCTCGGCAGCAACGGCAACTGGTTCACGCGCTCGTAGCGGATCCGGTCGAAGTAGAAGATATTCTGCCGGTCCAGCGTGTTCGTCACGCTCAGGTCCAGTTCCAAGCTGCGGTGCTCATCGAAGCGCCAGGTCTTGGTCACGCTCAGATCCACGCGGGCGTAGTCCGGTAGGCGGTTCGAGTTCAGGTTGCCGAAGATGGTGCTCAGGTTCGCGTTGCTGTTGGCGTAGTTGGTATTGATGTCGCCGTTGAAGGGCACCGAGCCATAGAATACCGCCGTGGGTGTGAAGGGGAAGCCCGAGCCGTAGTTCCAGCGCACGCTCGCCTTCCGCGCATCGAACTTGCCGAAGGCATAGCTCACCAGCAGGTTCACGTTGTGTCGGCGGTCCCAGATCGGGTTGTACTCCTGGATCCCATCGAACGATCCACGAACGTGTAGCTGTAAACCGCCCACACGTAGAGCTTTTTCTTCTCGTACTTCAACTGCATGTCGGCGCCATAGGCCCGGCCGGTCTCCACGATGTAGTCCTTCTTCAACTCATCCGGCTTGTCGGCGAATTCCTCCGTGTCGTTGAAGTACTTGTTGCGGTTCAGGTTCGTCCTTATGGCGGAAGTCCTGGAAGTACACCTCGAAGTTGGCCGTCAACTCGCGCGACACGTCGTGTTCGATCCGGCCACATAGTGGTTGGCGCGTTGCAACGGATCCTTCACCTCGCGGGTGCTGCCATCGCGCTGGGTGATGTTGCGCGGCAATTCCTCCGGGCTGGATAGGAAGCCGTAGAAGAGGTTCACCACATCGCGGTCATTGTTCGCCGCCACCAGGTTCTGGCTGTAACGGACCGGCAGCGAGTTTGAAGCGCCAGTTGTCCGGAGATGTTCCACTTCAGGCCGAAGCGGGGCTCGATGTTCGCCACCGACAGCGAGGCGTAGTAGTGCAGGCGCAAGCCCATCGATGATCGACCGCTTGGAGGTAGCGCGCCGTGGCCGGTGCGTGCCCGAAGGAGAGCTTGTAGTTGAAGTATCCTGCGATCTCACTGGTGTTCTGTTGCTGCTGGTATTCGCGACCCAAGCTGTTGAAGAAGCTGAAGTCCGTGCGGAAGCCCAGCACCTCCACGCCGTAGCGGGCCTCGTTGTCGCCCATGAAGTACTTGAAGTTCAACCCCGCGTTGAAGCCCGAGATCTGGCTGGTGCGTGGCGCCAGGAGTCGGCCTCGGTCAGCTGCAGGTCGTAGTTGCTGTACGAGAACACCCCGTCGATCGGTGCCGCACTACCCGAAGGCACTAGCACGAAGTTGGTGCCCGCACCGAAGTTGTTCCACTTCAGGTCGCTCACACCGCGATAATTCACGCCATCGCTGAAGTTGAACCCGAAGAGGTTGAACTTGCTGCCGTTGGATCCATTGAAGGACACCTTGCCATACGCATCGGTGAAGGTGAACGGCAGACCCGCCCCGTTGTTCACGTTGTCGTAGAAGGTCTTGCTGCTCTGGTCCAGGTAGCTGTGCCGGAAGTTCAACAGGTAGCTGCTGGATCCATCACCGGGTTCCTTTTGCTTCTTGATCGGACCTCCAACAGGGCCTTCGCTGCGAAGGTGCTCGCACCCACCGACCGCTCATCCGCGTGCGATTGCCATCCCGCGTGGTGATGTCCATCACCGAACTGATCCGGCCGCCGTACTGCGCATTGAAACCAGCCGTGTAGATGTCCGCATTGCGGATGATGTCGTTGTCGAACACGCTGAACAGGCCGATGCTGTGGAAGGGGTTATAGAGCACCATCCCGTCCATCATCACCTTGTTCATGATGGGTGAACCACCGCGCACGTAAAGCTGTCCTCCTTGGTCACCGGTGAAGATGATCCCCGGCACCACTTGGAGGTATTGGGCCAGATCGGCTTCGCCACCGATCGCCGGCAAGCGCGCGATCTCCTTCGGCGTGAGCTTCGTCAAGCCCATGCGCACTTGGCTCTGCGCTTCCTGCTTCTCCCCGATGACCTCGAACGTGCTGATCTCGATCGCCGCCTTCTTCATGTACAATTTGGCGGAAACGATCTGGCCATTGGCCACGGTCACCTCCTGCTCCAGGCTTTCGAAGCCGATGTAGGACACTTGCAACGTGTGCTTGCCCACAGGCACCTTCGGAATGGAGAAGTAGCCGTTCACATCGGTGGCCGCGCCGGTCGTGGTGCCCTTCAGCACCACGTTCGTGAAGATCACCGGTTCGCCCGTGGTCTTGTCATAGACGAACCCACGGATGGTACCTGTTTGAGCCAGCGCCGCAGAAGAGGTAAGGAGCAGCACAGCGATCAAACTGCGCTTGAAGAGGTCGAGGATCATGGGTCGGTTTCCGTACAGGGGCGGCTAAGGTAGAAGAAGGCTTTGCACGGGTCGTACCGTTCCTCCGCCCGTTCCTACCGCTGGTTGAAAGACGATCCAGGTGGATCGGGACCGGCGGTGATCAGCTCATCACCTTGGCGAGCAGCTCGCGCAGCAGTTCGCCGTGGTCGCTGCCATCGCCGCCCATGCCCTTGCTGCGTAGGTCGCACTCGCGCAAGTGGTGTTGGATCTCCACCAGCTTCACCGGGGTGAAGTTGCGGGCCTGTGCCACGTAGTCCTTCACGAAGAAGGGGTTCACCTTCAGTGCGGCGGCCATGGCCTGTTGGTTCCCAGCGGGCAGGTCGTGTACCATGGCCAACTTGCTGAAGTAGGTGTTCAGCGCGCCGAT
Organism: Flavobacteriales bacterium; assembly: GCA_016721005.1. Taxonomy (GTDB): domain Bacteria; phylum Bacteroidota; class Bacteroidia; order Flavobacteriales_F; family PHOS-HE28; genus PHOS-HE28. Next base: position 8,403 of record JADKJM010000015.1, on the reverse strand, counting down.
GGTGAGCACCAGCGGATTGTCCTTCGGGTCGTTCGCGAAGTGCTGCGCGATCCGTTGGGCCTTCGCCGCATTGCGCGTGCCGATGGCGTTCTGCAGTTCGAACACGTTGTACTCCTTGCTGATCCCCACGAACTTCTGGATCACATCGCTGGTGATGGCGCCACCTTCCTCCGTAACGAGGCAGAGCTTTTCCACCTCCTTCACGGTCTTGGCCAGGTCGCTGCCCAAGTGGTTGGCCAGAAGCTGCGCTTCCGCGGCGCCCAGCTTCCGTTTGAAATGCTTCGCGAAGCCGATGAGCGTCTCGGGCAGCTTGTCCTCGCGCACCTTATCACTGGTGAAGACCACCGCGCCCCCTTTCTGCGCGGTCTTCAGGATGCTCTTTCGCCCATCGATCTTCTTGTGCTTGTAACAGAGCACGAGGATGGTACTCGGTGTGGGCTTCGCGAGGTAGGGCTCTAGTTTCTCCACCTGATCGATGCGCCATGCGTTCAATTCACGCACGATCACGAGTTGCCGTTCCGCCATCATCGGAAAGCGCAAGCAGGTGTCCTTCACTGTGTCGGCATCCACATCGCGGGCGTAGAGGATGCTCTGGTTGAAATCACGCTCTTCCTCTTGCAACGCCAGATGCTCGATCTCCTCCGCGATGCGGTCGATGAAGAAGCCCTCCTCGCCATGCAGCACGTACACGGGCTTGAATTTCCCGGCACGCAGATCAAGCATGATCTTCTTGTAGTCGTCCGTGGTCGCCATCAGGGGAATGGAACGCTTCGCTTCGCAAAGCCTCGCGATGACGTGACACTGATAAAAGCAGATGCACGCTGTTCGTGCAGTCCGTCGAGCAGTCCGTATTGATCCGCGCCGATCAGTTCTTTCCGCGTCATCTGCGTGCTATCCTTTACTCGAACCGCAAGTGCTTCACGGACATCCCGCCATTGATGATCTCGCGCAAGGAAGCGATCCCCACACGCACGTGCGTCTCCACAAAACTGGTGGTCACCTTCATGTCGCTCGCGCTGGTCTTGATGCCCCAAGGCACCATGGGTTGGTCACTCACCAGCAACAATGCACCGGTCGGGATCTCGTTCGCGAAACCGGTCATGAACAACGTGGCTGTTTCCATATCGATGGCCATGCACCGCAACACGCGCAGGTGTTCCTTGAACTTGTCGTCGTGCTCCCACACGCGGCGGTTGGTGGTGTACACCGTGCCGCTCCAGTAGTCCAGTTCCATATCGCGGATCACGTGGCTCACCGCGCGGTGGATCATGAAGCTCGGCAGCGCCGGTAGTTCGGGGGGGAAGTAGTCGTTGCTGGTTCCTTCACCGCGGATCGCCGCGATGGGAAGCACCAGATCACCCAGCGCGTTCTTCTTCTTCAAGCCCCCGCACTTGCCGAGGAAGAGCACGGTCTCCGGTCGATCGCACTGAGCAGATCCATCAGCGTGGCCGCGTTCGGGCTGCCCATGCCGGAAGTTGATCGTCCACCATATCCTCGGCGACGGCCACACGCATCGCCTTGCCTTCCACCGGCACGGTGGCGCCGGTCTGTTCGCAGAAGATGTCGATGTAGTTATCGAAGTTGGTGAGCAGGACGTGCTTCTTGAACGCTTCCAGCGGTAAGCCGGTGTAGCGGGGAAGCCAGTTGGAGACGATGTCTTCTTTGGTGCGCACTTTTGTGGGATGGGTGGCACGGACCTACCGCACTTGCAGTTGCCCGACCATGGGCTCAAAACTAGGCATGGACCGGATGGCGACGCCGTCTTCGATCCCATTCGCCGGAAATGGGTGGCCCTGTTGCCCGAGGAATGGGTGCGCCAGCACTTCGTGAACCACTTGGTACACGACAAGGGATGTCCTGCTTCATTGATGCACTGTGGAGAAGGCGCTCGTGTTGAACGAAATGCGCAAGCGCGCCGATGTGGTGGTGCATGACCGCAATGGTCTTCCCGTGGCATTGGTGGAATGCAAAGCACCTGATGTGCGGCTGACACAAGCGGTCTTCGAACAGGCCGCACGCTACAACGTAGTGTTCAAGGTGCCTTACCTGTTGGTCCGAACGGCCTGAAGCACTATTGCTGCCGTGTGGACCTACCACCGGTGATGTGCGGTTCCTTGTGGATATTCGGACCATGAGGCGATGTGTGCCTTATGACCGCCTCTACATTTGGGACATGAAGCCGAGCCCTTCCACTTCTCCTTCTGTCGATGGTGGTGATCCAAGCACCGGTCTCCGCGCAGGAAAGGACGAAGATCGGATTTCCGGCTGGAGTCCTACTTGCAGCGGGACCACGCGTCAGGCACCATGGTCGTCTCTTCATTCGGCCGTATGCAGTGCGGTCTCCAGCGCTGCGAAGCCACATGGCGGCTTGGTGAAGACGACGATGAACGGCGTTGAGCGTACGGGTCCGGTCTCCACCGTGCGTGAACTGGCCCTTTTGGATCTGCGGTGGAGGTTTTAGATTCAGCTTGGGCACCGGAGGGTTCTTTGCGACCGCAGTGCGTACTGAAGGCCCATGGAGACGGGTTCAATTAAGCCTGCCACCGCTGCCGCAGGCCCACTAAGATGGGGAGGGCGTGGTGGACGGGATGTTCGATACCGGCGTGACAACCATCCGGATTTCCAGAACGCCGATGGCACCGCGCGCGTGCCTACTACTGGGATCGATCGCTTTCCGGGCGTTGCACAGCGGAGTTCGGCTATAGCGGGGTGTGGCCGGGCGCAGATCATTGCCGGGCAGATGACTCCACGGACAACAACGCGCACGATACCTCGCCAGCAGGCGCGGCGATGGCAAATGAAATAAGCAACTACCGGGCATCACAGAGGGTGGCACCCAAGGCGGACATCATCATCGTGCGGATGGGTAATACGCGGGACTTCCTTGGCATCCGAGCGCCGCGCGCGTGCGTGCGCGTGCGCGCGCGCGCGCGCGCGCGCGCGCGCGCGCGCGCGCGCGCGCGCGCGGCCAAGGCGCGCGCGAAGGCGCGCGCGCGCGCGCGCGCGCGCGCTGCGCGCGCGCGCTGTTGTGCGCGCGCGCGCGCGCGCGCGCGCGCGCGCGCGCGCGGCAACGCGGCGCGCGGCGGCGGCTCGGTGGACGGTGTGAAGTGCGGCGTGTTCGACCGGGCAGCCAGGCCGTGGGCAAGCCCGCTGTCGTGAACTTCGGTGTGTGGACCGGCTCAAGGTGTCCCGAGCGGTCAGGTCAGTTCCGACGTGTGGACTCGGCGCGGCCGCTCTCATGATCGACACAGCATGGTCAATGCCCACGGCGAGTGCGGCCCAAGGTGTGCGCAACGGGGAACGGGAACCAGGCCGTTGCCTACCACCTGCCTAGGAGGTGGATGCCGATGCCTCGTTCGTGGCGGTTCCTGTCAATCCCCTATCCGCCGCCCGCCCACCTCTTTCCGTATCGAACCTGTTCTTCCAGGTATGGGCCGATGCCGCCGACTTTGCGGACGTACGGTGTGCCATAGGTGCGGATCGACACACCCCGGACTTCGGCTATCGGGGGCGGACACCTCTCCACGACATCGCATCCAACCTCGGCGTGGTGATCGCGGGTCGCTGGTGGAGCAGCGGCGGCCACCAGCTCGGCACGGTCTGCTTCGCCGAGGTAACGTGGGAACAGGTCGGCTACAGGTCTTCATGCCACTACCGGATTCCGCCTACTACTGGCGGGTTCGCGACATGGCAGTGGCTTCGCTTCGTGTTGGACACGACAGCGGCTGACGGGGTCCGCGCATCCGGAACGTCATGTCTCGCTGGGTGTGGAGAGCGGCACTCCCTTCACCTTATCCCACGATCGCCCAATACCCGCCGATGTCCTTCCGTGGAGCCGGACAACAACAGCACATGGTGGGTTCACGGGCGTGCAGCGACAACGCCTTCACGGTGGCCAATTACTGGAACGTGACTGGAATACACCGGATGTGACGGTACAGATCGTCGTCTTACCGGAGGGGTCGACGTACCGTCTCACCGAACAGCAGTGCCGGTCCCACGCGCGATGTCTCCGCTGGAAACCGGACGTGGCAGCGGTGACATCACCGTCAGCGCACGCCGCTCCCGATCACTCGCGTCGTTCATCGTCAATGAACCCTATAAGGTCGGTCGGACGGAATACATCGGAACGGAGGAACCTCCGTGGCATCGCCGGTGGTCGCCGGTACGGTGGCGCTCTACCTCAGAAATGCCCGAACGCATCCAATGGCACAGATCAATCAGGCCTTCCTCTCCCACTTGACCAACGATGCGCTGACCGGAGCGGTCCCGACAACCGTTTCGGCTGGTCGTGTCACGCGCCTTCAACGCACCAGGTCTCCGCGAACCTGCCGGACCCATCATCATCACTCGGCGGATGATGAGATGTATTCCAATGCGACAGTTGATGTGAGTGCGCGCCGAATTCGTGCCTACCTCTGGAGTAACGGTTCACGACAACCCCACGGCATACACCGGTACAGGACCGCTCACCGTTTGGTCGCTTCATTGGCACGGGTTGCGCGCAGGGCAACGCGCTCACTTTCACGCTTCTTCGATGCCCGCCAGCACCGGTGATGACGCGACGAATGGCGCGGACCTGACCAGCAACGTCGGCCCGTCCTACCAATGGTACCTGAACGGTCAGCCGATCGGCGGTGCCATCGGACAGCAATGGACCGCACTCGCCAACGGCGACTACACGGTGGAGCACACGCACGGCGACGAACGGGTGTTCTGGCGTCCCGTGCGCCCGTTACCGTCATCATCTCCGGTCTACCTGAAAGTGGAACGGATCGGTTCCACATCAGCCATCACCGACGAATGGACAAGTGTGGGTGAAATGTGCCAACGGGCGGACCAGCGCGTGTCGGATCTTCGACGCGGCCGGAAAGCTGCGCAAAGGATCGACGCACGAATGCCGGTGGTGCCATCGAGTTCTAACGCTACGGACTCAACGCCGAGGATCTACCTCGTTCGGGTTGAACGCGATGGTGCGAAGTGGGAAGCGCGGTTCCACCAGAGTTGCCGTGATGCCTTTGGCGAAATAGCTGGTCAACGGATCCTCGCTTCGCCCTGTTCCGCAGGTATTGCCACAACGTCGATTAGTACCAACGTTTGCTTTCCCCCATGACCTGTTGCACCACTGCAGTTCCGTTGTTCGCCTCATTAACGGCGCGCACCATCAACTGGGCACCCGCGCCATTGCATCACCGGATACGTGGAGAAATTGTCCTGATGCGTGGGTTCGATCCTGACGCTTGGTGAAGGATGCCACCGGTGTCGATGCCCTCCTCCACAAGGTGGCTTAGGTCACGCCGCAATGCGCGCGGTCTTCATTCTCCAGTGCCCAGTACGCGTGTCCGCCGCGGTACATCAGTCGCTGATGCCCACGTACGTGTTCAGCACCAGCACCGAGGTGCGGCGATGGTCTTCTTCGATAGGATGCGTGTTCCATTGTTCGCTACGCCGCGGCGGCGAAATTGAACGCACGTGTTCCCAACATTCCCGCCGCATTCACCGACGCGATCGGCATTACCGCATCCGATGGGGATCGGTTGTTCAGGCCCTCCGTATTCGCTGTGATGGCCGCTCGACGTACGGTTGACATCCATCCCAAGGGCTTTACGGCAAGGATTAGGAAGAGCACTTGGCCGCACAACTCCACCATCCGACATGATTAGCGCGCCAGCGCAACGGTTTGCGCGACAGGTGGCGCGGACTCGTGCAGGACATGGACATCAGGAATTCACTTGCCAGTGCATTGCCAAAGGATCGCTGTGGCGGTTCCTTCACGTCCAATGAGCACGATCCGTTCACGCATGGGTCAGGACGCGTTGAGCGAGTTCGCCCATCGTGAGCTCATGAATCCATGATCGCGGTGGAGACGGTCGTGGTAGTGAGGATGCTTCTCCAGCATCGCCATGTTCTGTTGAGGGTCGCTGCAAGAAGGATTGTACCAGGTGCCACCACAAATGGAAGAGAGTGTTCCCGCGTCCGCGCCGCGTGATGCATGGCGCGCGATCAAACGCAGTTTCAAACCGTCGAGGATCGCGTAGCTATCTGTGTAAGGACGTGGGAAGCGACTGCTCGGCGAGTCGGTGATTGTTCCACTTCCAGACGACGGCAGCGGATGGCAGTTGTGTCCGCTCCAGGTGCAACCATGTATCGAGCAACCGCAACGCGAGCGGGGGTGCGATTAAAACCACACTCCTTGTTCCGTGCGAGTACAAGCCAACTGCGTTCGTTGCCACGGTACGTGGGCGTGCCGTGCTCCTTGCACGCGCCGCGGTAGGCTTCGTTGTATTGGTTGCGCGAGACCGCGACTCTTCAGTTCGATATTGAAGAGGCTTGCGATAGCTTTCGCGGCGACGGGATCCGCAGCGAACTCAGCCCTCCCGGTCTGGCCGTGTTCAAGCAGTAGTAATGCGAAAGGTGTGGCACGCGATGCTCGTGCGCGGGATGCTCTTGGATGCGTCCGGATCGAGGATGCGCCGAAGTGGTAAGGGTCGCTGGCCTCGTCCGCACCATTGCCCATCGAGGTGGCCGTTATTATGTGGCGCTGCTTCTTCAAAGTAGCCCGGCCCGAAGCACTGGAGTAGACGCAGCAGTTCCTCGCTTCCGCGCGAAGAAGCAAGCCACTACGGTCGCCGAACGTAGCGCTTCACCCCGTGCGCATCGAAGGCATCGAGCATGCAAGCAATGCTTCAACGCACGCCACGGATATTCTCGCCGTACCCTTCAATGCGTTACGCGTTTGTCGCGCATGCCCCAGAAGAGCTCGAAGTCGAGGAGATGACAGAATGCGCCCGTGCTCATGCGGCCGGAAAAGTAGGGCGGGAGAGTGGCCGCAGATAGCGCGGATGAACGCGGATGGAACCCAAAGCGGTGTGCCGCTCGGTCTTCATTCCAGTTGCGCTGTTAAGCTCGTGCATTCATTCTGCGTTCATCCGCGCCATCCGCGGCCGCACTCACTTCCACGCGTTCCCCACCCACGAGAATGCCGCCATCACCCAAGCCTTGCAACATCTCCGGCGAGGCTTTCTCAGATCCATATTCACCCACCGTAAGGGTCCGCCGAATTTGCCGACTTCCAGCATTACCCAGGCCGATCTTCCCAGAAGGCGGCGATGCGCATTCCAGATGGTCATGCGCGGAGTGCATCGGCCCTTGATAACGCGTTCTCCATGAGTAGCCGCCGCTCGCCCTGACCGTCGGCGCTCTCACGTAACACCGCGCTGCGGTACGATACCACCAGCAGATTCGATGCTCCCACCGGGAAATCGGTGCCGAGTGCAGGCAGGCCGAGAGCGTCTTGCGGAGGTCTTCGTAGGCGTACGCATGGCCGATGTTCAGCACCGAGTCGGGCCTCCGCCCACGGTCCGTCGCTGGTAGCGTGCGTGGGTTGCACACACAGGATGATGTTGACCCGCGCAAACATCGGACGATCTGCAGGAAGTGACCACTTGCGCGTGCTCGTCCCGCCAGCGGGGGTCATTGGTGCCGCCGAGCACTTCCATAGACATCCAAGGGGCAGCTTGTTCGCGCTGTCGCCCATTCGGTGCGTGTTCATCTGGAAGCCATGCAGCTTGCACCGTTGCGCGCCACTTCCCAAATGCTCGCGCGTAGCGGGTTGCAGACCATGATGACCAGTTTGATCGGCAGCACGGGGCTTTCCAGCAGCGCACCGCGCGAACCCAACGCGCCAAATCGGCATAGACCTTCACGCTGCGCAGGTTGAACCGGTCGGTGAGGATCGGGCCGCTCTTCGCGAAGTGCGCGAGGTTCTCAACGCCATCCGCCGCCATCGCGTGCACGCGCATCTTCAACCACGCCTTCATCCTGCATGCGTTGGATAGGCGCGAGAGTGGGCCGGTGTCCAAACCGGCGTCGCATACCATGGTCAGGCCCACAGCTGAGCAATCGCGTTGCGCATCAAGCAAAAGGGTGCGCTTGGTGGCTTCATCGGCTTCCTCAAAATGGTCTGGAAGACATTGAAGGCGTTGTCGATGAGGCGGCGGCCCGTGGGTTCCCGCATCGGGTAACCTGGGTGGCGCACTTCTTTGAGTGATCCAGGATCCATCCCCGATGCATCGCTGTTCGGGGTGGTGAAACGCCCGGCGATCGCCGCCGCTCCCTCGCGGTGCATGGTAATGCTTCTGCATGATGGAACTTACCATGGCATTCGCGACAGCTGCATGTCCATCGATGCGTTGCAGAAGAACGCAGAACGATGGGAAGGGCTGTCGCTCGCGCGGTCCCGCTTAACTCCTTCACTTCCCAATCGTTTCTGTGGTCCCATCCGCGACCCATGACCGGGTCTTCTCCGGGATGTGCATCTGCGAATGCCTTAGTGCGCTCCCCGACTTCCGCCCCAGCTCTTCGTGCCGCTCAGGTCCACCTTCTGCTTGTTCAATCCGTACC
>JADKJM010000014.1 GCA_016721005.1 Flavobacteriales bacterium | reverse complement strand
AGTTTCGCGGCACGTTGGCGGTTACACCCATCGAACGACCGCGCAACTCGACTATCGGTTCGACGCTGTCAGCGGTATGCTTGTGCCGAAGCGCCGGTCACGGATCCAGCCTGCTCTCGGTCTTCGATGCCCAGGTCGTATGCTCGCCGAGAAGAGCGGTGCTGGTCAGATGCAGTCATGCTGCCAAGTAGCAAACGGCCTTCTCTCATTCGGCTTGTGCATGACGGCCGAACATGGACCACACGCCTGGACCACGGCATATCGATCACGCATCACGGGTTACCTAACAGACCAACGCTTCGAGAGCTTCTGATGCCATGCGCAAACAACGTGGCACCCTGGCTACCCGGGAGTTCTTTCAGACCCGCGCAGGTCTTCGGCGAACGCTCCCATGGCACGCACCTCCGCATGGGTCTTCCGTCCTCGGGAGACCCTGGAGGCCTCGAAGCACCGACTGAACCTGCATGCACCATGGCAAGCTTTTCCGCCAAGATAGCCAAGTGGGACTGATACGCGTTCAACCGTGCTTCATGATACACCCAAAGCACTACACCATCTCGACATCACGCAGGGAGTGCAAGTATCCACCTGCCAATGCCATCCCCCCAGAACCGGTAATCGATCCTCGCGCTCGGCAGCAACGGTAACCGGTTCCCACGCGCTCGTAAAGCATCCGGTCGAAGTAGAAGATATTCTGCCGGTCCAGCGTGTTCGTCACGCCCAGGTCCAGTTCCAAGCTGCGGTGCTCATCGAAGCGCCAGGTCTTGGTCACGCTCGCATCCACGCGGGCGTAGTCCGGTAGGCGGTTCGAGTTCAGGTTGCTGAAGATGGTGCTCAGGTTCGCGTTGCTGTTGGCGTAGTTGGTATTGACGTCGCCGTTGAAGGGCACCGAGCCATGAATCCCGCCGTGGGGTGAAGGGGAAGCCCGAGCCGTAGTTCCAGCGCAGCACGCTCGCCTTCCACGCATCGAACTTGCCGAAGGCATAGCTCACCAGCAGGTTCACGTTGTGTCGGCGGTCCTGCATCGGTTGTACTCCCATCCCATCGAAACGCATCCACCAAACGTGTAGCTGTAAACGGCCCACACGTAGAGAGCTTTTCTTCTCGTACTTCAACCGCATGTCGGCGCCATAGGCCCGGCTGGCCTCCACGATGTAGTCCTTCTTCAACTCACTCGGCTTGTCGGCGAATTCTCCGTGTCGTTGAAGTACTCTGTTGGGTGGTTCAGGTTCGTCACCTTACGGTAGTCCTGAAGTACACCCTGAAGTTGGCCGTCAACTCGCGCGACACGTCGTGTTCGATCCCGCCACATAGTGGCTGGCGCGTTGCAACGTATCCTTCACCTCGCGGGTGCTGCCATCGCGTTGCGGGATGCGGCGGGGGCAAATTCCTCCGGGCTGGATAGGAAGCCGTAGAAGAGGTTCACCATATCGCGGTCATTGTTCGCCGCCACCAGGCTTCTGGGCTGTAACGACCGGCAAAGCGAGTTTGAAGCGCCAGTTGTCCGGAGATGTTCCACTTCAGGCCGTAGTTACTCGATGTTCGCCACCGACAGCGAGGCGTAGTAGTGCAGGCGTGCCTGGATCAACGATCGTAACTGCTTGAGTAGCGCCGTGGCCGCGTGCCCGAAGGAGGGCTTGTAGTTGAAGTATCCCCTTATCTCACTGGTGCGTTCTGTTGTTGCTGGTATTCGCGACCTGCTCGTTGAAGAAGCTGAAGTCCGTGCGGAAGCCCAGCACCTCCACGCCGTAAAGGGCCTTGTTGTCGCCCATGAAGTACTTCAAGTTCAACCTCGCGTTGAAGCCCGAGATCTGGCTGCTGCGTGGCGCCACGTTGGCCTCGGTCAGTCAGTAGGTCGTAGTTGCTGTACGAGAACAATTCTGCCCATCAGCACCGCACTACCCGAAGGGCATCTAGCACGAAGTTGGTGCCCGCACCGAAGTTGTTCCACTCCTGCGTCGCTCACACCGCGATAATTCACGCCATCGCTGAAGTTGAACCCGAAGAGGCGAACTTGCTGCCGTTGAATTACTGAAGGACACCTCCGCCATAGCGCATCGGTGAAGGTGAACGGTGACCCGCCCCGTTGTTCAAGCACGTAGAAGGTCTTGCTGCCTGGTCCAGGTAGCTGTGCCGGAAGTTCAACAGGTAGCCAGCGATCCATCACTGCTCCTTTGCTTCTCGACCGACCCTCCAACAAGGCCTTCGCTGCGAAGGTGCTTCGCACCCACACGATCGCTCATCCGCGTGCGATTGCCATCCTCGTGGTGATGTCCATCACCGAACCGATCCGGCCGCCGTACCGCGCATTGAAACCAGCCGTGTAGATGTCCGCATTGGTGATGATGTCGTTGTCGAACACGCTGAACAGGCCGATGCTGTGGAAGGGGTTATAGAGCACCATCCTGTCCATCATCACCTTGTTCATGATGGGTGAACCACCGCGCACGTAAAGCTGTCTCCTTGGTCACCGGTGAAGACGATCCCTGGCACTACTTGGAGGTGTTGGGCCGGATCGGCTTCGCCACCGACGCTTAAGAAAGCGCGCGATCTCCTTCGGCGTGAGTTTCTCAAGCCCATGCGCACTTGGTCTGCGCTTCCTGCTTCTCCCGATGACCCCGAACGCGCCGATCCCGACCGCCGCCTTCTTCATGTACAACTTGGCGGAAACGACCTGGCCATTGGCCACTGTCACCTCCTGCTCCTAGGTACTTCTAGCCGATGTAGGACACTTGTGTAACGTGTGCTTGCCTCCATTGGCACCTTCGGAATGGAGAAGTAGCTGTTCACATCGGTGGTCGCGCCGGTCGTGGTGCCTTCTGCACCACGTTCGTGAAGACACGGTTCGCCCGTGGTCTTGTCGCAGACGAACCCACGGATGGTAAATGTTTGAGCCAGCGCCGCAGAAGAGTGTGTGGAAAGGTGCTCCCCATCAAACCGCGCTTGAAGAGGTCGAGTGATCATGGGTCGGTTTCCGGTTATAACAGGGCTAAGGTAGAAGAAGGCTTTACACGTGTCGAAATGTTCCTCCGCCCGTTCCTACCGCTGGTAGAGAAGACTCATCCAGGGGGATCGGGACCGGCGTCGCATCAGCCCATCACTTTTGGCGAGCAGCCCGCGCAGCAGTTCGCCGTGGTCGCTGCCATCGCCGCCCATGCCCCTTTGTTGCGTAGGTCGCACTGCGCAAGTGGTGTTGATCTCCACCAGCTTCACTGGGGTGGAGTTGCGGGCCTGTTCCACGTAGTCCTTCACGAAGAAGGGGTCACTCCAGTGCGGCGGCCATGGCCTGTTGGTTCAGCGGGCAGGTCGTGTACCATGGCTAACTTGCTGAAGTAGGTGTTCAGCGCTGATGGAGAGCACCAGCGGATTGTCCTTCGGGTCGTTCGGCGAGGTGCTGCGCGATCCGTTGGGCCTTCGCCGCATTGCGTGCCGATGGCGTTCCTGCAGTTCGGAACACGTTGTACTCTTGTCGATCCCCTACGAACTTGATCACATCGCTGGTGATGGCGCCACCTTCCTCCGTAACGAGTGCAGAGCTTTTCCACCTCTTTCACGGTCTCTAACTTTGTACGCTGCCCAAAGTGGCTGGCCAGAAGTTGTAGCTTCCGCTGCGCCCAGCTTCCGTTTGAAATGCTTCGCGAAGCCGATGAGCGTCTCGGCAGCTTGTCCTCGCGCAATTTATCACGGTGAAGACCACCGCGCCCCTTCTGCGCGGTCTTCAGGACGCTCTTTCGCCTATCGCATCTTCTGTGCTTGTAATAGAGCACGAGGATGGTACTTCGTGGGTCATGAGGTAGGCCTAGTCTCCACTGATGATGCGCTATGCGTTCAATCACGCACCCATCACGAGTTGCCGTTCCGCCATCATCGGAAAGCGCAAGCAGGTGATCCTTCTACCGTGTCGGCATCCACATCGCGGGCGTAGAGGATGCTCTGCTGAAATCACGCTCTTCCTCTTGCAACGCCAGATGCTCGACATCTCCCTCCGCATGCGGTCGATGAAGAAGCCCTCCCCTCGCCATGCAGCACGTACACGGGCTTGAATTTCCCGGCACGCGATCGAGCATGATCTTCTGTAGTCGTCCGTGGTCGCCATCAGGGGAATGGAACGCTTCGCTTCGCAAAGCCTCGCGATGACGTGACACTGATAAAAGCAGATGCACGCCGTTCGTGCAGTCCGTCGAGCAGTCCGTAATTGATCCGCGCCGGTCGGTTCTTTCCGCGTCATCTGCGTGCTATCCTTTACTGAACCGCAAGTGCTTCACGGACATCCCGCCACTGACGATCGCGCAAGGAAGCGATCCCCACACGCACGTGCGTCTCCACAAAACTGGTGGTCACCTTCATGTCGCTCGCGCTGGTCTTGATGCCCCAAGGCACCATGGGTTGGTCACTCACCAGCAACAATGCACCGGGATCTCGTTCGCGAAAACCGGTCATGAACAACGTGGCTGTTTCCACTATCGATTACCATGCACCGCAACACGCGCAGGTGTTCCTTGAACTTGTCGTCGTGCTCCCACACGCGGCGGTTCGTGGTATAGACCGTGCCCGTCCAGTAGCCCCAGTTCCATGTCGCGGTCACGTGGCTCACCGCGCGGTGGATCGTAAGCTCGGCAGCGCCGGTAGTTCGGGGGAAGTAGTCGTTTGCTGGTTCCTTCACCGCGGATCGCCTCGATGGGAAGCACCAGATCACCCAGCGCGTTCTTCTTCTTCAAGCCCCCGCACTTGCCGAGGAAGAGCACGGTCTCCGGCTTGATCGCACTGAGCAGATCCATCAGCGTGGCCGCGTTCGGGCTGCCCATGCCGAAGTTGATCATCACCATATCCTCGGCGACGGCCACACGCATCGCCTTGCCTTCCACCGGCACGGTGGCGCCGGTCTGTTCGCAGAAGATGTCGATGTAGTTATCGAAGTTGGTGAGCAGGACGTGCTTCTTGAACGCTTCCAGCGGTAAGCCGGTGTAGCGGAAGCCAGTTGGAGACGATGTCTTCTTTGGTGCGCACTTTTGGGATGGGTGGCACGGACCTACCGCACTTGCAGTTGCCCGACCATGGGCTCAAAACTAGGCATGGACCGGATGGCGACGCCGTCTTCGATCCCATTCGCCGGAAATGGGTGGCCCTGTTGCCCGAGGAATGGGTGCGCCAGCACTTCGTGAACCACTTGGTACACGACAAGGGATGTCCTGCTTCATTGATCACAGTGGAGAAGGCGCTCGTGTTGAACGAAATGCGCAAGCGCGCCGATGTGGTGGTGCATGACCGCAATGGTCTTCCCGTGGCATTGGTGGAATGCAAAGCACCTGATGTGCGGCTGACACAAGCGGTCTTCGAACAGGCCGCACGCTACAACGTGGTGTTCAAGGTGCCTTACCTGTTGGTCACGAACGGCCTGAAGCACTATTGCTGCCGTGTGGACCATACCACCGGTGATGTGCGGTTCCTTGTGGATATTCCGGACCATGAGGCGATGTGTGCCTTATGACCGCCTCTACATTTGGGACATGAAACGAGCCCTTCCACTTCTCCTTCTGTCGATGGTGGCGATCCAAGCACCGGTCTCCGCGCAGGAAAGGACGAAGATCGATTTCCGGCTGGAGTCCTACTTGCAGCGGGACCACGCGTCAGGCACCATGGTCGATCTCTTCGTGCGCGGCCATGTAGGTGCGGTCTCCAGCGCTGTGAAGGCACATGGCGGCTTGGTGAAGATGACGATGAACGGCTTGGTGAGCGCACGAGTCCCGGTCTCCTACGTGCGTGAGCTGGCCCTGTTGGATGCGGTGGAGGGTTTTGAATTCAGCTTGGGCACCGGAGGGCTTCTTTGCGATAGCATGCGTGTGAAGGCCCATGTGAACGAGGTCCAAGCCGGCCTGCCACCGCTGCCGCAGGCCTATGATGGGGAGGGCGTGGTGGTCGGGATCTTCGATACCGGCCTTGACGTTAACCATCCGGATTTCCAGAACGCCGATGGCACCACGCGCGTGGCCTACTACTGGGATCAATCGCTTTCGGGCGTTGCACCAGCGGAGTTCGGCTATGGCCAGGAGTGGACCAGGGCGCAGATCGATGCCGGGCAGATGACCTCCACGGACAACAACGCGCACGGTACCACGGTAGCAGGCGCGGCCGTGGGAAATGGCTTGGCCACCGGGCATCACAAGGGGGTGGCACCCAAGGCGGACATCATCATCGTGCAGATGGGTAATACGCAGGACTTCATGGCATCAGTCGTGGACGGTGTGAAGTACGTGTTCGACCGGGCCGAGGCCATGGGCAAGCCCGCTGTCGTGAACCTCAGTGTGGGCTCAAGGTCCGGTTCGCATGACGGACTCGACGCGGCCGCTCTCCTGATCGACAGCATGGTCAATGCCCGGCGCGGGCGGGCCGTGGTGTGCGCAGCAGGGAACGAGAACCAGGCCGTTGCCTACCACCTGCATACGGAGGTGGATGCCGATACCTCGTTCACGTGGTTCCTAACCAATCCCTATCCGCCGCCCGCCAACCTCTTTCCGTATCCGAACCTGTTCTTCGAGGTATGGGCCGATGCCGCCGACTTTGCGAACGTGCAGTATGCCATAGGTGCGGATCGATACACCCCGGACTTCGGCTATCGGGGGCGGACACCTTTCCACGACATCGCATCCAACCTCGGCGTGGTGATCACGGATCCGCTGGTGAGCAGCAGCGGCAACCTGCTCGGCACGGTCCAATACTTCGCCGAGCAACGTGGGGAACAGATCAAGCTACAGGTCTTCATGCCACAACCGGATTCCGCCTACTACTGGCGGTTCATGACCACCGGCAGTGGCCGCTTTGATTGTTGGAGCACGGCCGGCTATGGTGTGAGCACATCGAACGTCATGTCCGCTGCGTTGGGAGCGGCACTCCCTTCACCTTATCCCACGATCGCCCAATACCCGCCGATGGCCAACTACGTGGAGCCGGACAACAACCAGCACATGGTGGATTCCTGGGCGTGCAGCGACAACACCTTCACGGTGGCCAATTACTGGAACGTGACGGAATACACCGGATATGACGGTACAGATGTCATTACCGGAGGGGTCCCGTACGCGATCTCACCGAACAGCAGTGCCGGTCCCACGCGCGATCTCCGCTGGAAACCGGACATGGCCGCACCCGGAGACATCACCATGAGCGCTGCGCCGCTCCCGATCCTCGCGTCGTTCATCATCAATGAACCCTATAAGGTCGATCCGGACGGAATGCACATCCGGAACGGGGGAACCTCCATGGCATCGCCGGTGGTCGCCGGTGCGGTGGCGCTCTACCTCCAGAAATGCCCGAACGCATCCTGGTCCCAGATCCGTCAGGCCTTCCTCTCCACTTTGACGAACGATGCACTGACCGGAGCGGTGCCGAACAACCGTTTCGGCTATGGTCGTGTACACGCCTTCAACGCACTGGTCTCCTCGAACCTGCCGGATATCATCATCACCTCAGCGGATGATGAGATGTGTTCCAACGCGACCGTTGAAGTGACGGCGCCTCCGAGCTTCGATGCCTACCTCTGGAGCAACGGTTCCACCGATAATCCCACAGCATACACCGGTACCGGACCGCTTACGGTGGTCGCTTCCAATGGCACGGGTTGCGCGCAGAGCAACGCACTCACTTTCACGCTGCTTGATGCACCGCCAACACCGGTGATCACGCCGAATGGCGCGGACCTGACGAGCAACGTCGGCCCGTCCTACCAATGGTACCTGAACGGTCAGCCGATCAACGGTGCCATCGGACAGCAATGGACCGCACTCGCCAACGGCGACTACACGGTGGAGCACACGGCGACGAACGGGTGTTCGGCGATCAGTGCGCCCGTTACCGTCATCATCTCCGGTCTACCTGAAAGTGGAACGGATCAGTTCCGCATCTGGCCATCACCGACGAATGGACAAGTGTGGGTGAATGTGCCGACGGGCGGACCGGCGCGTGTCCGGATCTTCGACGCGGCCGGAAAGCTGCGCAAGGATCAACGCACGAATGCCGGTGGTGCCATCGAGTTCGCGACCGACGGACTCAACGCCGGGATCTACCTCGTTCGGGTTGAACGCGATGGTGCGAAGTGGGAAGCGCGGTTCACGAAGTTGCCGTGATGCCTTTGGCGAAATAGCTGGTCAACGGATCCCTCGCTTCGCCCTGTTCCGCAGGTATTGCCACAACGTCGGGTGGTACCAACGTTTGCTTTCCCCCATGACCTGTTGCACCACTGCGGTTCCGTTGATCACCTCATTAACGGCGCGCACCATCAACTGGGCACCCGCCGCCATTTGCATCACCGGATACGTGGAGAAATTGTCCTGATCCGTGGGTTCGATCAACGCTTGGTGAAGGATGCCACCGGTGTCGATGCCCTCATCCACAAGGTGAACGGTCACGCCGCAATGCGCGCGGTCTTCATTCACCAGTGCCCAGTACGCGCCGTGTACGCCGCGGTACATCGGTGTGATGCCCACATGCGTGTTCAGCACCGGCACACCGAGTGCGGCGATGGTCTTCTTCGATAGGATCCGTGTTCCATTGATCACCACTACGCGCGGCGAAATTGAACGCACGTGTTCCCAACATTCCGCCGCATTCACCGACGCGATCGGCATTACCGCATCCGATGGGATCGGTTGATCCGACACTCCGTATTCCTTCATGATGGCCGCTCGACGTACGGTTGACATCCATCCCAAGGGCTTTGCAACAAGGATCCGGAAGAGCACTTGGCCGCACACCCTCCACCATCCGACATGCTTCGCGCGCCAGCGCAACAGTTGCGCGACAGGTGGCGCGGACTCGTGCAGGACATGGACATCGAATTCACTTGCCAGTGCATTGTAAAGGATCGCTGTGGCGGTTCCTTCACGTCCAATGAGCACGATCCGTTCACGCATGGGTCGGGACGCGTTGAGCGAGTTCGCCCATCGTGTGGCTCATGAATCCATGATCGCGGTGGAGACGGTCGTAGTGTGCGAGGATCTTCTCCAGCATCGCCATGTTCTGTTCCAGGTCGCTACCAAAGTTGTGCGGGTGCCACCACAAATGGAAGAGTGTTCCCGTCCGCGCCGCGTGATCCATGGCGCGCGTGATCCGACGCAGTTTCAAACCGTCGAGGATCGCGTAGCGCTTATTGTAAGGACGTAGGAAGCGACTGCTCGGCAGGTCGATCGGTGTTCCACTTCCCGGCGACGGCAGCGGATGGCAGTTGTGTCCGCTCAGGTCGAACCATGTATCGAGCAACCGCAACGCGCGGCGGAATTGCGATTCGTCCTCCTTGTTCCGTGCGCGGTACAACCAACTGCGTTCGTTGCCACGGTACGTGGTGATGCCGTGCTCCTTGCACACGCGGCGGTAGGCTTCGTTGTATTGGTTGCGCGGGAACACGAAGCTCTTCAGTTCGATATTGAAGAGGCTTGCGATCGCTTTCGCGGCGACGAGATCCGCAGCGAACTCAGCCTCGGTCTGGCCGTGTTCCAAGCAGTAGTAATGCGAAAAGGTGTGGCACGCGATCTCGTGCGCGGGATGCTCTTGGATCGTCCGGATCAAGGATGCGCCGAAGTGGTAGGGGTCGCTGGCCTCGTCCGCACCGATGCCATCGAGGTGGCCGTTGTATGGCGAAAGCTCCTTCTTCAAGTAGCCCGGCCGAAGCACTGGAAGTGAACGCAGCAGTTCCTCCTTCCGCGCGAAGAAGAGCAACCCTACGGTCGCGAACGTGGCCTTCACCCCGTGCGCATCGAAGGCATCGAGCATGCACGGCAATGCTTCGCGCACACCACGGATGTTCTCGCCGTACCCTTCAATGGTGCGTTTGTCGCGCATGCCCCAGAAGAGCTCGAAGTCGAGGGAGATGACGAATGCGCCCGTGCTCATGCGGCCGGAAAAGTAGGGCGGGAGAGTGGCCGCAGATGGCGCGGATGAACGCGGATGGAACCCAAAGCGGTGTGCCGCTCAGTCTTCATTCCAGTTGCGCTGTTAAACTCGTGCATTCATTCTGCGTTCATCCGCGCCATCCGCGGCCGCACTCACTTCACGCGTTCCCCACCCACGAATGCCGCCATCACCTTCGCCTTACGCAACATCTCCGGCGAGGCTTTCTCCAGATCCATATTCACCACCGTGAGGTCGCCGAATTTGCCGACTTCCAACGTGCCGAGCCGATCTTCCCAGAAGGCGGCGATCGCATTCCAGATGGTCATGCCGCGGAGTGCATCGGCCCTTGATAACGCGTTCTCCATGTGGTAGCCGCCGCTCGGCCAGCCGTCGGCGCTCTCACGTAACACCGCGCTGCGGTACGTCTGCAACGGGTCGATCCCTTCCACCGGGAAATCGGTGCCGAGTGCGAGCAGGCCGAGCGTCTTGCGGAGGTCTTCGTAGGCGTACGCATGGCCGATCCGTTCAGCACCGAGTCGGGCCTCCGCCCACGGTCCGTCGCTGGTGGCGTGCGTGGGTTGCACACTGGGGATGATGTTGAAGCGCGCAAACATCGGACGGTCCGCAGGAGTGACCACTTGCGCGTGCTCGATCCGCCAGCGAAGGTCATTGGTGCCGCCGAGCACTTCGCCATAGACATCAAGGAGCAGCTTGTTCGCGCTGTCGCCGATGCAGTGCGTGTTCATCTGGAAGCCATGCGACTTGCACCATTGCGCCACTTCGAGGAAATGCTCGCGCGTAGCGAGTTGCAGACCATGATGACCAGTTTGATCGCTGTACGGGGCTTTCAACAACGCACCGCGCGAACCCAACGCGCCGTCGGCATAGACCTTCACGCTGCGCACATTGAACCGGTCGGTGAGGATCGGGCCGCTCTTCGCGAAGTGCGCGAGGTTCTCAACGCCATCCGCCACCATCGCGTACACGCGCATCTTCAATACGCCTTCATCCTGCATGCGTTGGATCAGCGCGAGTGAGCCGGTGTCCAAACCGGCGTCGCATACCATGGTCAGGCCCACAGCGAAGCAATCGCGTTGCGCATCCAGCAAAGCCTTGCGCTTGGTGGCTTCATCGGCTTCCTCAAAAATGGTCTGGAAGACATTGAAGGCGTTGTCGATGAGCAGGCCCGTGGGTTCCCACATCGGGTAACCTGAGTGGCGCACTTCTTTGAGTGATCCAGGATCCATCCACGATGCATCGCTGTTCGCGGTGGTGAAACGCCCGACGATCTGCCCGCCACTCACTCGCGTTGCATCGGTAATGTCTGCATGATGTAACGCAACGGCATTCGCGACAGCTGCATGTCCATCGATGCGTTGCAGAAGAACAGGACGATCCGGGAAGAGCCTGTCCAACTCCTTGCGGTCCGGCAGCTCCTTCACTTCCCAATCGTTCTGGTCCCATCCGCGACCCATGACCCAGGTCTTCTCGGGATGTGCATCTGCGAATGCCTTGGTGCGCTCCACGACTTCCGCCCA
This sequence comes from Flavobacteriales bacterium, assembly GCA_016721005.1. Classification (GTDB taxonomy): domain Bacteria; phylum Bacteroidota; class Bacteroidia; order Flavobacteriales_F; family PHOS-HE28; genus PHOS-HE28. Next base: position 335,751 of record JADKJM010000014.1, on the reverse strand, counting down.
ACTCTTCGTGCCGCTCAGGTCCACCTTCTGCTTGTTCAATCCGTACCCGAGGAAGTGGCAATGTCCGTCACTGAAGCCGGGGTACACGTGCTGTCCGGCCGCGTCATAGGTCTCCTTCGCGCTATAGCGATTGAGGATCTGTTGCTCCGGACCGAGTTCGAGGATGATCCCATCCTTGATCGCCATCGCCTGGTAGGTGGTGTTCGCTTCATCCACCGAATGGATCACCGCGTTGTGTACGACCAGGTCGGCGTCCACGTCGCGGTACGCGCACGCATTCAACAGCAGAGCAAGAGAGATGATCAGGACGGTTCGCATCACAAGCGCGAGATAAGTGGGATCCATCGCGGAAGGCGCTTCGGATCGATGAGCAACAGGGCAATGAAGGAAACAAAGGGCAACAGGGGGATGCGATAGCGAACAAGCGCGCCGACCACCGGGACCGTCCATCCGATCAGCAATGCGAGTAACAGCACGAAGGAGAGGAAGAAGAGGAGCGAGGAGTGATCGATCGTGCGCCACGGTCGCATGTAGCGCAGGGCGATCAATGGGATCATCAACAGAAGCACATTCTCCGCCGCGCTCATCACCGCCAGTGGCCCGGTTCCGGTCACGACAAAGGGTGAAAGGAAGGTCATATACAAGGCATGCGGTGCGGCGCGTAGGAAGCTGAGCAGGCCCGGTTCCAATGGCGGCATAGCGAGCAAGCTGCCGCTTGCGACATCGGTGGCCATGCCGATGAAGTCGCGCTGCTTCACCACCAACATTTCCAGAATGCCATAGCCCGGCAAGAGCGATCCGGAGATCAACACACCGCCGAGTGCCAAGGCGTGCACCACCACGTTACGCAAAAGCGGATGACCCGGCCGTACACGGGACCACCACCACGCGAGGAGACCCGGGATCAGGCAGAGCAGCACATAGAACTTCACGACCAACATCACCGCTAGCCCAACGATGATCGCCACCAGCGGCCGCCACGCCAAGCGGTCGGGCCACGCGCCGATCATCCCCAATAGGAAGATGCCGAGGCCGAACACGAGCAGGCTTTCCTTCAGCACACCGCTGGACCAGAACAGCATGCTCGGCCAGAGGAAGATCGCCGGCATCAGTCCGCGAGACACTTCTTTCAGCAGCGGATGCACAGCCCGGTATAACGCCACAAGTCCCGTGGTGCTCACGAAACAGGCGAAGACCGTATGCACATGATAGTGCCCGAAGGAGAGGATCCGCAACACCGTATTGAAGCGGATCATCGTGTGCGAATCGTTGTACACGTTGTTCTCGAACCGGCGGACCCAGTTGTTCATCACGCCGTAGTAATGCGCGTCGAAGTAGGGTGAATCGTTGCTGATCCCCGTGAGGATCCGGAGCAGATCACCGGGATGCTGCCACAGTGCTCCATACAGCACTGCGCTGTCATCGAAATACTTGAAGATGTCCGCCGTGGTGCGGTCGGTGTAGAGGTAGGTGTACACGGCCCACAACGCGGTGCCGGCCATGATCTTCAGGATGAAGAGCCCAGCGACCGTACGCATGCGCAAGCCGGGGACCCGCGCGAAAAAGGGCATCCGCCGCATGAAGTAGAGCAGCAGCGCCGTGTAGGCGATGGCGAGGAGAACACCGGGCATCGGTGCGAAAGGTAGAGGCAGCCTTGTCGAACATGTGGCCATGTATGCATGTGACCATGTGCCCATGGGCACATCGCGCAAGCCGGTGCGTGGCGCACATGGACACATGCTTTTCCATCCCCTTCTACATTTGCGGGCCCATGCCCACAACCACCGTCAACCCCGACACCGCACCTGCGAGTGTCGACACCGCGAAGAAGCTCGGCCTGTTGCCCGAGGAGTACGACAGGATCAAGGAGATCCTTGGTCGCGTGCCCAACTTCACGGAGCTGAGCATCTACAGCGCCATGTGGAGCGAGCACTGCTCGTACAAGAATTCCATAAAGCAACTGAAGACCCTTCCGCGCAGCGGCCCCAAGTTGCTGGCAGAAGCGGGACAGGAGAACGCGGGCCTCGTCGACATCGGCGATGGATGGGCCTGTGCCTTCAAGATCGAAAGCCACAACCACCCCAGCGCGATTGAACCTTACCAAGGCGCGGCCACGGGTGTCGGCGGGATCAACCGCGACATCTTCACGATGGGTGCGCGTCCCATCGCGCAGTTGAATTCGCTTCGCTTCGGAGACATCAGCAAGGAAGCGAGCAGCCGCTGGCACATGCGCGGCGTGGTGAAAGGCATCGGTGATTACGGAAACGCATTCGGCGTACCGGTGCTCGGTGGTGAAGTGTATTTCGATCCGTGTTACACCACCAATCCATTGGTGAACGCCATGAGCGTGGGCATCGTCCGTACGGACAAGGTGATCAGCGCCACCAGCCACGGCAAGGGCAATCCGGTCTTCATCGTGGGTTCTTCCACCGGCAAGGATGGCATCCACGGTGCATCGTTCGCCAGCAAGGACATCACCGAGACCAGCATGGACGATCTCCCTGCGGTGCAGGTCGGTGATCCCTTCATGGAGAAGCTCTTGATGGAAGCTTCGCTTGAACTCGCGCAGACCGACGCGATCATCGGCATGCAGGACATGGGCGCTGCGGGGATCACCTGTAGCACCAGCGAAATGAGTGCGAAGGGCGAAGCGGGAATGGACATCCATTTGGAACGCGTACCCACACGCCAGCAAGGCATGCATGCGTGGGAGATCCTCCTGAGTGAAAGCCAGGAGCGCATGCTCGTGGTGGTGAAGAAGGGGAAGGAGAAGGAAGTGGAAGCGATCTTCTCGAAGTGGGACCTCAACTGTGTGGAGATCGGCACCGTGACGGAAGGGAACACGCTCCGCTATTTCGATAAGGGTGAATTGATCGCCGAAGTGCCGGCCGAAAGTCTGGTGCTCGGCGGCGGTGCGCCGGTGTATGAGCGCGAGACGAAGGAGCCCGCGTACATCAAGGACAACAAGAAGTTCAAGTTGGAGGATGTCGAAGAACCGAGCGATCTGCGGAAGGTCGCGTACGATCTGTTGGCCAGTCCGAACATCGCCAGCAAGCGTTGGGTGAGCGAGCAGTACGACACCATGGTGCGCACCAACAACATGAGCACCAACGCACCGAGCGATGCGGGCCTTGTCCTCATCCGCGAAACAGGTAAGGGCCTCGCTGTGACGGTGGACTGCAACGGTCGCTACGTGCATGCCGATCCATACACCGGCGCTATGATCGCGGTGAGCGAAGCCGCGCGCAACATCGCCTGCACCGGCGGCGAACCGTGTGGCGTCACCAACTGTCTCAACTTCGGCAACCCGTATGATCCCGAGGTGTACTGGCAGTTCGCCGAGGTGATCAAGGGCATGGGCGATGCGTGCCGCGCCTACGAAACACCTGTCACCGGTGGCAACGTCAGCTTCTACAACCACACCGTTACCGACACCAAGAACATCCCCGTCTTCCCCACGCCGACCATCGGCATGGTGGGCATCGTGCCGGATGTGAGCAAGCGCATGACGCTCGACTTCAAGGAAAAGGGCGACCTCATCTTCCTGATCGGCAAAGTCGTGGATGACATCGCGTGCAGCGAATACCTCGTGCGCCATCACAAGGTGGATCGTTCCCCTGCGCCTTACTTCGATCTGGAAGAAGAGAAGCGCCTGCATACCATGCTGCTCATGCTCATCCGCAAAGGGTTGATCAACGCGGCGCACGACGTGAGCGAAGGAGGAGTGTGGACCACGCTTGTGGAAATGGCCTTACCACGTGGCCTCGGTTTCGACATCGTAAGCGATAGCGAAGTGCGCGAGGATGCCTTCCTCCTCGGCGAAGCCCAAGGCCGCGCGATCGTCACGGTGGCACGCGATGAGGAGGATGATTTCCTGGATCTCATGGCCCAAAGCCGCGTACCCAGCATCCTGCTCGGTCACGTCACCCAAGGCAAGCTCGTCGTGGACGACAAGCCCTTCGGCATGATCGCCGATGCGCGCAAGGTCTATGAGGAGGCCATCCCACGCATTATGAGCGAACAATAGTTCGGATCGGACGTTTCCTATTTCAGCTTTCTTTCTTCTTTCTTCCTCCTTCAGCCTTTTTCCTTCCTCATGCCCCAGCCTCCATTCTCCGGATCACTTCCTCCCATCGGTAGCAAAGCACCGACGCTTCGCTACGTGAAGCCGGACAGGACCGAGGCCTCACTCCAGGATCATCTCGGTCACGTCGTGGTCCTGCTCATGTTCCCCAGCGTGGATACGAGCACCTGCGCTACCGAGATGCGGACCTTCAACAAACTCGCGACAAGTATGGGTGCCCACGTCCTTGCGGTGACGATGGACCTGCACTATGCCATGAAGCGTTTCTGTGCCGCCGAGGGGATCGAGAACGTAGAGGTGGGCAGCGACTTCCGGTACCGCGACACCGATCACTGGGGCACCCGCATCGCCGAGGGCAACATGGCGGGCTTGCACGGCCGCGTCACCTTCGTCATCGACATGGAGGGCGTGGTGCGCTATTGCGAAGTAGCACCGGAGTTGGGCCTCGAGCCGGACTACGATGCCGCGCTGAACGCTGCGAAAGTGTTGCTCTGATCGTGCAGCCCCCGGACCATCAATGATCCTCCCGCGACCATTGAAAGTTCCCGCCGGACATTGAAATGTTTCCCCCCGGACCATTGAAGGTTTCCCCAAGACCATTTGAAGTCTCCGCCGGACCTTCAAAGGTTTTCCCCGGACTATTTGAAGTCTCCCCAGAACCTTCAAACGCGGATTCAACTCATAAACGCAATCGGATAGACCGACAAGATGGCTTATCATTTCTTCAGAAGGAGGAGAGGCTTTCGCCCCTCTCTCCCGCTGAACGGAGGATGCGGCCTACCCTTGTCCTGGGGTCCAATCCGTTGCAAGCATGAGCCATATCACCGATGAACAAAGGTGCATCATAGAACGCATGAAGGAAGCCGGTCACCAGCAGCAGGCGATCGCTCAGGCCATCGGCAAGTCTCAGTCGGCCCTGAGCCGCGAGCTGCGGCGCAACTGCGACCAGCGCAGCGGCTCCTACATGGCCGATCTGGCGGCGCGTAAGAGTGCGCAGCGCAAGAAAGACAAGCCCAAGGCCGTGCGGTTCACCGCCGACATGCGCGCGCACGTGGAGCAGTTGCTCCAGCGCAAACACAGCCCTGAGCAGATCGTGGGCATAGCCCAGCGCGAGGGCCGCGATATGGTTTCCCACGAGCGCATCTACCAGCATGTGTGGCAGGACAAGAAGCGCGGTGGCTCCTTGCATGAGCAACTGCGTACGCGTGGCAAACGTTACCGCAAACGCGGAGCGGCCAAGGATAGCCGGGGCATCATCATCGGTCGGGTGGATATCGATCAGCGCCCCGCCGTGGTGGAGAAGCGCGAACGCTTCGGCGACTTGGAGATGGACACGATCATCGGCAAAGGCCACCAAGGAGCGATCCTCACGATCAACGACCGCGCCAGCGGTATGCTGCTCATGCACAAGGTGAAGCGCAAGGAAGCCGCCTTGGTGGCGCAAGCCGCCTTGCGTGCGCTGCGCCAATGGAAGCCCTGGCTGCACACGGTCACCAGCGACAACGGCAAAGAGTTCGCCCACCACCAGCGTATCGCCGAAGAACTCGACCTGGACTTCTTCTTCGCCAAGCCCTACCGTAGCTGGGAGCGTGGATCCAACGAGAACCTCAACGGGCTCATCCGCCAGTACTTCCCCAAGAAGACCGACTTCCGGACCATCACCCACCAACAGATCCGAGCCGTGCAGAACGAACTCAATAGCAGGCCACGCAAGCGCTTCGACTACGACTCGCCAAACACCATCTTTGAACAACTAACCCAATGACCCACCGATTGCGTTTGTGGGTTGAATCCGCCAAAGGTTTTCGCCAGACTATTTGAAGTTCTCCCAAAACCTTGAAAGGTTTCCCCCGGACCATTGAAAGTCCCGCCAAGACCATTCACTCTTTTCGCCGGACTATTTGAAGTTTCCCCAAAACCTTCAAAGGTTTTCCCCAGACTATTTGAAGTTTCCCCGAAACCTTCAAAGGTTTTCGCAAGACTATTTGAAGTTTCCCCAAAACCTTCAAAGGTTTTCGCCGGACTATTTGAAGTCTCCCCAAAACCTTCAAAGGTTTTCGCCGGACTATTTGAAGTCTCCCCAAAACCTTCAAAGGTTTTCGCCGGACTATTTGAAGTCGCGCCAGAACCGTGAATGGTTTCCGCTCCACATGCACCGCGTCACGCCGGAGGATCCGCGGAGCGGTCCATCCGGCGTCTCACAAAAGACCACGCGTTGCATAAGCGGCCAACGGCATCATTTGCCGAACGAATGGTGGCTAAAGACCCTGTCCACAGACGTTTTCCGAAGACGTTACCTCGGAAAGTATTGTTAATACAGGGTATTTCAGGCAACCCTCTTCGCAACCTCGCGTTATTGCTGATGAAAGCCGACTTGTCATCGGTACGCGACAACCGCTACGCAACCAGCGATGGAAGGTCCGGGGAGCCGATCAGCGACCCGGCCAGGAAGCCCTAAGGCCTCCGGACCTTGCCACCGCGCAACGCAACAACCAAATGCGTCAAGCAAGAGCCGGAATAACCGGGTTGAGCCCCACCGACAAGGTGGCCAAGGCGCTGCTGGTGGAGACCAGGATGAACGGGAACGCAGATTTCCCCACGCCCACCCCGACGCTCGTAGAGCTGAAGAACGGGCGCGAGGCACTCGAGACCGCCATCACGGAAGCCGCCGGTGGCGACCACGCCAAGGTGTTCGCACGCCAAAAGGCCGAAGCAGCCGTGGACGATCTGCTCGTACGCATGGCCCTGTATGTTTCCAATACAGCGGCTTAGGCGACGAGCTGAAGATCCTCAGCACGGGATTCGAGCTGCGCAAGCAGCCCGAGCCCATCGGTCCGCTGCATGCGCCCACCGACTTCGAGGCCCGCACTGGTGCATTGCCCGGATCGATAGACCTGCGGTGTAAGCCCGTGAAAGGTGCTTACTACTACCAGTTCTTCGTGAATCCGACGGACCCCGATGTGGAGGGCCAATGGACGCTGCTCGCGCTCTCATCGCGCGCCAGCTTCGAGGCCACCGCGCTGGATCCCGCAAAGCACTATTGGTTCCGCGTGAACGCGCTCGGCGCCGCAGGCGCCAGCCCGTTCAGCGATCCAGCCAAGGGTTTCAGTACACCGCTGCCGTAAGGCCGCGTTGCGCCACCACGCAGAACACCGCCCCGGTCGTAAGGCCGGGGCGGTGTGGTGTTGGAGCGGTCAGGCACACAACAACTTATCAACCGCGCGCACCAACCCTCATGGATCCGGTTATTTTCAACCCACCTGAACCTGACTCGTCCTGATCCGGGTTTACGCAAAAGCGAACCTCATGAAGGACGGAACGGACAAGGAAAAAGGAAGGCCACGCAAATACGATGTGGCGTTCAAACGAATGGTGATCGGCGAGTACCGGAGCGGTCGCTGGACCATGGAGCAATTGCGTCGGCGATACGCCTTGGCGGGCAAGAGCTGTATTGCAGAATGGATGACGCAGATGGACCTTGGTGCGCGGCCACAGCCCAGTGCCGAAGTTTGGGCGATCAACCCAAAGGAGATGCCCCAGCGCAAGAAGAGCGAACGCAGCGCGGACCTGCGCAACCGGATCAGGGAACTGGAACGGCAACTGGAGGATGAACAGCTCAAGAGCGAAGCCTATTCCAAGCTGATCGACCTGGCGGAGAGCGAGCACCGGATCGCGATCCGAAAAAAGGCCAATACCAGTGATCCGTGAGATGAAGGACAGCTATCCGCACATCAGCTTGGTGCGGCTCTGTCGATCATTTGGGTTACACGACAAGCCTTCTATCAGCACTTTTGGACGACCCAAGCCTATTGCATGGAACATGAACTGGTGCTGGTGCGCGTGCAGGAGATCCGCCAGGACCATCGGCGCTTGGGTACGCGTAAGTTGATGGACAAGCTCCAGCCCTTCCTCCTGGAGCACCACATCAAGATGGGCCGCGACGCGCTCTTCGATCTGCTCGCCGATCACGGTCTGCTGGTACGACGGCTCCGCAAGTACATCCACACCACACGCTCATCGCACTGGTTACGCAAGTGGCCCAACCTGATCAAGGACAGGAAGCTCACCGGACCTGGGCAGCTCTGGGTAAGCGATATCACCTACTTCAAGACCGGGAAGGAAGGCTACACTTCATCAGCTTGATCACCGACGCTTGGTCGCACCGCATCATGGGCCACCACTTGGCCACGGACCTTGAAGCAGCCAGCACATTGGAAGCCTTGCGCATACCATCGCGCAGGCGGTCACCGTTCCAAAGGGCTTGATCCATCACAGCGATCGTGGCGTGCAGTACTGTTCGCAAGCGTACGTGGATGTGCTGCAAGCCAATAGCATCGGCATAAGCATGACCGAGAAGGGCGATCCCTTGAGAACGCCGTGGCCGAACGCATCAACGGGATCATCAAACAGGAATACCTCGATACATGGTGCATCGATACGGTTGCACAAGCGCGTGCCGCTCTGGAACGTGCCGTGTTCCTCTACAACTCCGATCGGCCGCACAACAGCATCAGCAATCTCACACCTGACCAAGCGCACACCGGTACCATGAAGATCAAACGGCTTTGGAAGAACTACTACCCCAAGCGAACACCTGTCAACGCAGTTCAGGACGTTCTCTCAACTGTAAACCTATCTTCGGACATCAACCAAAACCTGTAAACCTTTTTCAGGACGGGTCAACCAACGCCCCATGCATTACCCCCCCCCCCAATAAGTGGCTATTGATCGTGGCTGCGATCGTTTGTGCGCCTTTGTTAGGCATTGCGCAATTGCAACTCACACTGACCCCGAGCAATTACAACGGCTCCAACATCAGTTGCTTCGGAAAGAAGGATGGTGCCATTGATCTGAGTGTTACAGGTGGCACGCCACCGTACACCTTCGGTTGGAGTACCGGCGCCACCACGGAGGATGTTGTGAACCTGCCCTCCGGATACTACAAGGTAGAGGTGATCGATGCGGATAGCGCGGTGGTGCATGGGGAGATCACGCTGTTGGATCCGAACCCCATCAAGCTGACGGCCGAAGCGAATGAATACGCGAACGGCTACCACATCAGTTGCTATTCGTGCTACAACGGCAGCATCAATGTGACCACGACCGGTGGCACCGCACCGTACAGCTACGTCTGGAGGGACGGCACGACCACCGAGGACCGCAGTGGCCTTGGCGCACGGGACTATACCGTGACCATGACCGACGCCAATGGCTGCACCACCGAGCCCCGTAGCCTCACGCTGCGCGAACCCGAACGCAGCGACTGGATGATGAGCGGCAATGCGAACACCATTCCAGGCACCCACTTCTTCGGAACCACGGATGCGAAGGATGTGGTGTTCAAGAGTAATGGCGTGGAGCGGTTACGGATAAAGAGCAATGGGGATGTGGAGGTGGGTTCGCTTACCGGCAGCGTTCCCGGCTTGCTTGTTTCGGATGAGAACGGGGTGCTGAAGCAGTTCTCCGATTCGGACATTCCGGTACTGGAGGACGTGTGCCCGGGCCATGCCTATCCGTGGACCCGCTGCGGGAATTCCATTGTCTATGCGGAGTACCTCGGCACCAACAACGCCATGCCGCTTTTCATCAAGACGAACAACGTGCTGCGCATGACGGTCAGCAAGGATGGGAAAGTGGGAATAGGGACGACACCACCTGTTGGCGAAGTGGAAGGATACCGGCTCTACGTGGCGGACGGGATCCAAACCCGCGATGTGTTAGTGAAGCTCGGAACATGGGAGGATTATGTCTTTGCCGAGAGCTACCACCTGATGCCCTTGGCAGAGTTACGGGAGTACCTGCGGTCCAATCAACATATGCCTTCGATCCCGAGCGCAAGTGAACTGGAGAGTCGAGGTGGACTGGAGTTGGGCGCGATCGCGCACGCTCTAACGCGTACCGTGGAGGAGCAAGCGCTTTACATCCTCCAATTGGAGGAACGACTGGCGAAGATGGAGCAGCGGTTGGGAAACCTTGAAGCTGCGAAGTGATGCGCGCGGCTGCCACCCTTGGTGTAGCGCTCGCCGCAACGTTGTTCGCCTTGCCGAAAGCGTGGGCCCAAACACCTTATCCGGACCTGACCATACAGGATGTGACGTGGACCGACGGTGTACATCACTATGCCGTGTCACAACCCATCCTGTCCCCTAGCACATCGGATCTACCGGTTGAGATCGGCGGAACGGCGGATGCGGAGTACGTGTCCGGAACGCAAGTGCGGTTGCGACCCGGCTTTCATGCAGGGGGGCTTTCCGGTAGTGGACGATTCCACGCCTACATCGATAACAACTTAGGAAGCGCGGGCGACGTGGTGATCATCTCTCCCGATGTGAACGGGAACGATCCATACGGAGGCATGGTGGACAATGTGATCCACGTACACAAATGGGAGAAGGTGGAGGTGGGGTTGAGGTTGCCACAGGAGTATCAGGATGCGATCGATCGGTTCTTCGAAGCGTATTATCCGTTGGCCTCTTCAGGCGATAACACGGCTTCGCCAACCGCACCAGATGCCACGCACGACTTGAACCCGTATGCCGATGATTCGCTCCAAGTGGTGATGACCTTGACAAGGCCGAATGGCTCGCAAACGTTGAAATGGGGCTACTACATGAAGGAAGGCATGTGGGACAACACAACGGATGATGCCCATCTAAGCCCCGCCGATCCAGCCACGAATACGCTTGTCCCCTACCACGTTCGTTTCCGTTTCGCGCCGGATATGGAAGGGGCATGGCAGTTCTCCGTTTCCATAAAGGCCCCCAATACATCTACAATTACCAACGTAACACTGGTTGACTTGAGCTTTAGTGGGTACAGTCTGATATGCGATCCACCGATGCCCGAGAACAATGGGTACCTACAGGTGAGCGAGGCCAACAGACGCAATCTTCAATTCGCGGGTGATGTGATCGCCGGAGATGAAACACCCTTCTTCGGGTTGGGTACGAACATGTCCGACACCCATCATGGCTTCTATTACGATGACTGGTGGGGCTTCCACTTAGGGGACTTCAACGTCATGCAGAAGACCATGGACGAGTTGCACTCCGTCGGCGGCAATTTCATGCGCATGTGGTTGATGCGGAACATCTTCGCACCGGAATGGGTGAACCTCGGCGTCTACGACCTTTATAAGACCCCACCCGTATGCACCTCCGGCGTACCGAACAATTGTAATGATACGGGTTGGACCACGGGGTACAGTAGCAGTTGTCAATACCAGTGCTGGGCCTTCGACCAAATGCTCGACCATGCCAGGGAAAAGGGGATCTACGTACAACTCTGCATTGACCCTGTGATGCCGGCCGTTGCTTTTGAGAAGTACCTATGGGGCGCCCATCCGTATGTGATCCATTTCTTGGAACCGTCGGCAAGACCTTATGATCTGAAGGAGTTCTTCTATGCCAACGGCGATCCCAGTACTGCGAATGATGATCGCACCGTTTTCTATTACTGGAAGCGCAAGTACAAGTACATCATGAGCCGCTGGGGCTATTCGGTGAACATAGCGGCCATCGAACCCTTCAACGAGATCGACCAGATGCTCACGTATTGTAAGGAGGATGAGATCAACCCGGATAACTTCACACCACCTCCCGGGATCCCATGCGACGATCTACGGGATCTGCCGGCGTGGGACTTCTGTATGGAGAATCGTGTGGATTGGGGGCGCGACGCCCTGCTACCCCCGACCATTGATAGTTGGATCACTGACCTGACGGAATATGTGCGGGGTGAGGTGGATCCTTTCCATCCGGAGACATCGCCATTGGGTGAGAGCAACAAACTTTTCCTCATGAGTTATGCAGGCGGTTCACCAACTGACAATGTTTTCCACTTACCCTTCCATAATCCCAACGTGGATCTTATCGACGCGCATCGTGCGCCTGATGAGAACGAGTGGTCCTTGCGTGGCTTCGTCGAGAACGCTGAACAATACCGCGACAACACGTACTTCCAGAATGACGGCCTTAAGAAACCATTCCATCATGGGGAGTTCACGTCATACGGCAACGTGTCTTCTCCCATTTACAAGGGAGCCACTTATCAATACTTCGACAACTACAATCTCTCCTTCCATAACGAACTTTGGGCTACTACCTTCTCCGGTTCTTTCGCGGCTGGAACAAGCTGGAGCTGGGAACGCATCTTCTGGTGGGAATACGGGATGGACTATCACTACAGCCATCTTCCGGATGATGTCGGCAATCCCGCAGGTCCTGACCACCTGAGCGGATTGAACGCTGAGAACAGTTTGTTCCTAGGGTACGACATCAACAACAACAGCGACCCCATGTATGCCGAGGTACGCAATCGTCCGGTATTTCATCAGTTCAAGCCGTTGTTGGATTTCATGAACAAACCCAGCGTGCAGGACCTTGGGCTTTTCGAAGGGGATTTTACGCCTCAACCTCCCGTTGAAGCCGACGGCATCGAGTGTATTTACTTGCTGAACGGCGATCAGGATATCGCGGTGGGCTGGGTACACAACAGGAATGCCTATTGGCTACAGGGATATTACATGCGCTTTCCAGAACTACAGCACTATGTCGACTGTACAGATCCAAGTACACCGCAGACGATGACGCTTCCTGGTTTCGATACCGAGACGAACTTCAAGATCAGCTATTTCCCCACTTGGAGCGACCAAGTCGATGTGCCCGATGACAATGTCGTTGGCTACGATTCCGGACCCAACGGCGAGGTGGAGCTAGATCTGGAGTCGGAACCCTTCAACGGGACCTTCCCCATATCTAGTTCCACTTCCGTCACGTATCGAAACCATGTGGATACTCTGCATTCAGATTATGCTTTTATCATCGCCAGGGACCTGGTAAAGAGCCTGCGAACGCCGCTGATAGATACGATCACGGTAAATGAAGGCTGGGACTTCGCGATATACCCGAACCCCACTCGCAATGAACTCTTCGTTCGCCTACAGGACGACTTGCCCAAGGACATCACCATTTTCGATCTTTCGGGAAGGCAGGTCGGCTACTGGGGCAGCGTTACAGGTACCCTACAGCATCTATCCGTAAAGGAACTGGCCATGGGAGCTTATTGGATTCAGGTTTCTGATGGGGTACATAGCAAGATCAGGAAATTACTCGTACACTGAGCCATGAGGAAGACGCTCATCTCCGTTGCGACATTCGTTCTCTGCACTGCGCCCATCAGCGCACAGTTCAGTTTCATGCAGTTCTACAATGGTGCAGGCACGGCGAAGGTCAACCTGAACCAATTAGCCAGCGGCAATTACCTCACAGGTTTGGGGAATGGTACGAACCTCTCTACTCAAACGTTATTGGATCCCTGGGGCAATGTGCTCCTTGCGCAGTGCTATGCGATCGACACCTTTCTGTTCATGCAATCAGTGAAGAAATTCTCTGACAATGAGTTCGCTTTCGCGGGTGGCTATCGAAGGGATACTTGTTCTCTCAGTCAGAATTTGCGGTATGATCCGCTAATCGGCCGAATGGATTCCTTAGGCAATGTGACCGATGCCCGTTACTACTCCATGAATGCACCATCCTGCGGTTTCTTATGCCGGGACTTGATGGTCACCAGTACGAACGATGTGATCGCATGGGGAGAGGACCTATTCTTCGCCCTGCGGGTGGATGCTGCGGGCGATGTACAATGGGCGAAGTGGTTCGGCCACAGAGAGGGCGGAATCCGATTCTTCAAGGAGTTACCTGGGGGCGACGTGATAGCTGGCATCAATATGGATACGGCTGGTGCCGTCGTGGCCCGCTTTGATGCGGCTGGTAATTTCTTATGGTGCAAGTCATACATCCGCCCCAAGGGGATCGTATCCGATTGCCTTGTCGAATCGGACGATTCATTCATCATCACCGGCTACACCGATAGCCTCGCGAATAGCGACATGCTTCCATCGGAGTACCACCCCAAGCTCTTTATTATGAACTTGAACGGTGCGGGCGACGTGCAGTGGTGCAAGGGGTATGATAATGCCCAATACCTCTGGTACGCTTGGTATGCCCCCCGTATCGTACGCGCTTTGGATGGGAACTACGTGGTGTTGGGCAATCTGGGGTACGAGGGCTGGAACTATCCGTTCCGGCCATTCTTGATGAAGACGGACCATAACGGGGATACGCTTTGGACGCGGTCTGCGGGGCGGTTGAATCACAGCTATGTCGGTCTTGATCTGTTGTCCTGCGCTGACGGTGGCTATGCCTACACCATCTCGAGCTACGACGGCTTGGGTGAAGGCATCTTCAAGACGGATAGCCTCGGCCGGTTACCGTGTTACAACCGCTGGAACCAGGTTGTGGTAGCGGACCTGTTCCCGGTGGATAGCAGCTTCACGCTCACCTCCATCGATGGTGCGGAGGCCCATCCCGCATACGTCACCAGTGTGGCATGCGATCCCACCAGTCTGGTGCCGGGTTGCTCTACAACCATGGTTCCGCCGGTTATGCAACGCGGGGCAAGCACGCCACTCATCCGCCCCAACCCCAACACCGGCCACTTCACCATTGCGTTTCAGGACCCGCTCATGGCCGAGACCTACTACAGCGTGTACGATGCCTTGGGCAAGTTGCTCTACCAGCGCCCGCTGGCCCCCGGCAAGACCACGGAGGAGGTGGATCTTTCGCGCTTCGGCACCGGCACGTATGTGATCCGGTGTACCGACCCTGGTGGGGTGAGCTATGAAAGGGTGGTGGTGGAGTAGGTGTGGGGGCTCCCCACTCCTGAGCTACTACGGGAAGGAGTCATTACTTCGTGCGCCAGTCATGCGCCCCCTACGCACCACCTTACGCTTCTTCCTAGCCTCTGCATGCTGGTTCGTTCTGGTCTCCGCAAGCTGGGTTGCGCTACTCGGCTTGGTAAACCCACCGGTTACCTGGGTCATGGTGGATCAGGCGTCGGAGCAGGGCGAGTTCCATCGCACCAACAAGCCGTTGCACGAGGTAGCACGGTGCATGCCCTTGTCCGTGATCTCCAGCGAGGACCAACGCTTCATGACCCACAACGGATTCTCGTGGGCTGCCATTGAAAAGGCGATGGAAAGCAACAAGAAGGGTCGTCGGGTGAAAGGGGCGAGCACCATCAGCCAGCAAACAGCGAAGAATGTCTTTCTGTGGCCGGGCAGGAATTACGTCCGCAAGGGCCTCGAGGCGTGGTTCACGGTGCTTGTCGAAACACTCTGGACCAAGGAGCGCATCCTTGAAGTGTACTTGAACGTGGCCGAGATGGGCAAGGGGGTGTTCGGCGCGGAAGCAGCTGCCCGGAAGTGCTTCGGTCGGTCGGCCCTACAGCTCATACCATCACAAGCGGCAATGATCACGGCCACGCTCCCAGCGCCGCGGAGGTTCAGTTGTTCCTCACCTTCCGGCTATGTACGTGACCGCCAACAATGGGTCTTAAGACAGATGCGGAATGTGGATGACGTGCTCGACCCGGTCGTCCTCGCGAGAAGAAAGGAGAAGTTGGAGGCGGAGGAGAAGAGGAAGTCCGAACGCAGGAACAGGGCAAACAAGAAGTAGGTGGAGGCAGCCCACTGAAACTGCGGGCCGATCCTACGGGTGATCAGGAACCCCGCTTCGCCGTGTTTCTCGATCGGATCATCAGCAACCAAGGCCCTCGGGTCGATTAAGCCGAGATTTGTTGCGCATGGAAGAAAGGAAGCTCGTGATCGTAACAGGTGCATCCAGAGGGATCGGTCGTGAAACCGCCATTTCTCTCGTCCGTGAGCATGGTGCGCACGTGTTGGCGGTCTCGCGTGACGCGGCCGCATTGAAGACTCTTGTTGATGAACAGCCGAACGGGGAGATCGAGCACTTGACCTTGGACCTATCACTGGACCGCGCCCCAGCGGAATTGCTTCAGGCTGTCGGAGGCAGACGGGTCCATGGTCTGGTACACAACGCGGGCGCCATGCTCAACCGGCCAATGGGTACCTATGTATCCGAGGAGCTCACCGCATTGTACCGCTTGAATGTGTTCGCGCCCCTGCTGATTACCCAAGCATTGCTGAAGAACTTGGAAGGTGACCCACCAGGACATGTTGTGCATATCTCTAGCATGGGTGGTTTTCAGGACAGCGCTAAGTTTCCGGGCCTAGCAGCATACAGCGCGAGCAAAGCTGCGTTGGCATGCATGTCGCAGTGTTTGGCGGAGGAGCTGAAGGAAAGAAGGATCCGAAGCAATTGTTTCGCCATCGGAGCGGTGGCTACCGAGATGTTGGAGGAAGCCTTCCCCGGATATCGGGCTCCGACGACAGCCAAGGAGATGGGTTCCTTTATTGCACGCTTCGTTCTGGAAGGACACAACCTATTCAACGGCAAGGTGTTACCGGTGGCATCAACGACGCCGTAGAACATTCTTGAAGTTTTTTTTTCGCCATGTACTTGTTCGGATCGATGATCCACCTACTTTTGCGGCCCTCTTTCGGGAGACGTTCTTTCAAAAGCTGCTCTTCTTGGTAGGTAAGTTCGGATGACGCGAACGGAAGAAATTTTCCACAAACGTTGCACGAATGACTAGGACAACTACTTTTGCCGTCCCTCTCGCCGAGGGTAGGCTTCAAAGGGAAGCGTAGAGATTCTGAACAAGACTGGTAACGGGCTCAGGCCCAGACCCATAGAGTTCTTTGACGTATTGTCCATTCTGAAAACAGCAGGTATCCTTGTGATCGAAAGATCAATACATGAGAGACCTCGTCAACGAACCAGATCAAATGAACATTTACAATGGAGAGTTTGATCCTGGCTCAGGATGAACGCTAGCGGCAGGCTTAACACATGCAAGTCGAGGGGCAGCACGATGTAGCAATACATTGGTGGCGACCGGCGCACGGGTGCGTAACACGTATGGAATCTGCCCTTTACTGGGGGATAGCCCGGAGAAATCCGGATTAATACCCCGTAATAAGCGAGGTGGCATCACCTTGCTTTGAAAGCTCCGGCGGTAAAGGATGACCATGCGCACGATTAGCTAGTTGGTGAGGTAACGGCTCACCAAGGCTACGATCGTTAGGGGGCCTGAGAGGGTTATCCCCCACACTGGTACTGAGACACGGACCAGACTCCTACGGGAGGCAGCAGTGAGGAATATTGCGCAATGGAGGCAACTCTGACGCAGCCATGCCGCGTGCAGGAAGAAGGCGCTACGCGTTGTAAACTGCTTTTATCCGGGAAGAAACCCCTCGACGTGTCGAGGGTTGACGGTACCGGAGGAATAAGCACCGGCTAACTTCGTGCCAGCAGCCGCGGTAATACGAAGGGTGCAAGCGTTATCCGGATTCATTGGGTTTAAAGGGTGCGTAGGCGGAACGTTAAGTCAGTGGTGAAATCCTGCAGCTCAACTGTAGACTTGCCATTGATACTGGCGTTCTTGAGTGCGCTTGAAGTAGGCGGAATGTGCCGTGTAGCGGTGAAATGCTTAGATATGGCACAGAACACCAATTGCGAAGGCAGCTTACTAAGGCGATACTGACGCTGAGGCACGAAAGCGTGGGGATCGAACAGGATTAGATACCCTGGTAGTCCACGCCGTAAACGATGATCACTCGAGATTGGCGATATACGGTCAGTCTCCTAGCGAAAGCGTTAAGTGATCCACCTGGGGAGTACGATCGCAAGATTGAAACTCAAAGGAATTGACGGGGGCCCGCACAAGCGGTGGAGCATGTGGTTTAATTCGATGATACGCGAGGAACCTTACCAGGGCTCGAACGCACGTAGACAGTCGCGGAAACGTGATCTTCTTCGGACTGCGTGCGAGGTGCTGCATGGCTGTCGTCAGCTCGTGCCGTGAGGTGTCGGGTTAAGTCCCATAACGAGCGCAACCCCCATCTCTAGTTGCCAGCGGGTAATGCCGGGGACTCTAGAGAAACTGCCCGTGTAAACGGTGAGGAAGGTGGGGACGACGTCAAGTCATCACGGCCCTTACGTCCTGGGCTACACACGTGCTACAATGGCGAGTACAGAGGGAAGCTACCGGGTGACCGGATGCGGATCTTCAAAACTCGTCTCAGTTCGGATCGGAGTCTGCAACCCGACTCCGTGAAGCTGGAATCGCTAGTAATCGCATATCAGCCATGATGCGGTGAATACGTTCCCGGGCCTTGTACACACCGCCCGTCAAGCCATGGAAGCCGGGGGTGCCTGAAGTCGGTGACCGCAAGGAGCTGCCTAGGGCAAAACCGGTGACTGGGGCTAAGTCGTAACAAGGTAGCCGTACCGGAAGGTGCGGCTGGAACATCTCCTTTTTAGAGTAAGTTGGACAGGTCTCTGCTTGCCGTGGTAACACGGCACTCGATGCCTGCTGTTTCAGATGGATGATATTTTGAACGGTACTCCGTTACCATCTCCTTAGTCCTGTAGCTCAGTTGGTTAGAGCGCTACACTGATAATGTAGAGGTCCGCAGTTCAAATCTGCGCAGGACTACCAAGGGATAGGGAACGGGGAATTAGCTCAGCTGGCTAGAGCGCCTGCTTTGCAAGCAGGAGGTCATCGGTTCGACTCCGATATTCTCCACTGGGCCCCGAATGTTTCGGGGCAGGCCTTCCCAGGCCACCGTTCTTTGACATGTTGTTGGACAGACCAAAACAGACCGAGTGATCGGTCTACAGAGCAATTATGATCTTGAAAAGATCGAGAAGTTACTAAGGGCGTACGGTGGATGCCTTGGCTCTCAGAGGCGACGAAGGACGCGATAGGCTGCGATAAGCCGCGGGGAGGAGCATAATATCCTGTGATCCGCGGATCTCCGAATGGGGCAACCCATCCCGATGAAGTCGGGATACCCGAAAGGGTGCCAACCCAGGGAACTGAAACATCTAAGTACCTGGAGGAAAAGAAAACAAGTAGTGATTCCCCTAGTAGTGGCGAGCGAAAAGGGAAAAGCCCAAACCGGGGGCGTTTCGGCGCAACCGGGGTTGTAGGACCACAATGTGGAATTGACATGTGTAGTGGAACACTTCTGGAAAGTTGGACCATAGCGGGTGATAGTCCCGTACACGAAATGCATGTCATACCTAGTGGTATCCTGAGTAAGGCGGGACACGTGAGATCCTGTCTGAATCCGCCAGAACCATCTGGCAAGGCTAAATACTACTGAGAGACCGATAGCGAACCAGTACTGCGAAGGAAAGGTGAAAAGCACCGCGAACAGCGGAGTGAAATAGTCCCTGAAACCGTACGCCTACAAGCGGTCGGAGCCTCATTTCGATGGGGTGACGGCGTGCCTTTTGCATAATGAGCCTACGAGTTGCTCGTCACTGGCAAGGTTAAGGGGTTAAGCCCCGCAGCCGAAGCGAAAGCAAGTCTTAACAGGGCGCTTAGTCAGTGGCGGCAGACGCGAAACCTGAGTGATCTAGCCATGGCCAGGATGAAGTTCCGGTAACACGGAATGGAGGTCCGAACTGGTAGACGTTGAAAAGTCTTCGGATGAGCTGTGGTTAGGGGTGAAAGGCTTATCAAACTGGGAGATAGCTCGTACTCTCCGAAATGCATTTAGGTGCAGCCTCGGGTGTACTGTTATGGAGGTAGAGCTACTGATCGGGCTAGGGGGCTTCACCGCCTACCAAACCCGGACAAACTCCGAATGCCATAACATCAGTACCCGGGAGTGAGCGCATGGGTGCTAAGGTCCATGCGCGAGAGGGAAATAACCCAGACCATCGGCTAAGGTCCCCAAATACACGCTAAGTTGATCTAACGAGGTCGGACTGCATTGACAGCTAGGATGTTGGCTTGGAAGCAGCCATTCATTTAAAGAGTGCGTAACAGCTCACTAGTCGAGCGGTCCGGCGTGGATAATGATCGGGCATCAAGTGTGTTACCGAAGCTGTGGGCCCCAATGGGGCGGTAGGAGAGCATTCCGGTCTGCGTAGAAGGTGTGTCGTAAGGCATGCTGGAGCGTCCGGAAAAGAAAATGTAGGCATGAGTAACGATAAGACGGGTGAAAAACCCGTCCGCCGATAGACTAAGGTTTCCTGATCAACGTTAATCGGATCAGGGTTAGTCGGGACCTAAGGTGTAGCCGAACGGCGAAGCTGATGGACATACGGTCAATATTCCGTAACCGACTTGCATTGCGATGGGGTGACGAAGTAGTGAACGATCCGCGCACTGACGGAATAGTGCGTTGAAAGGCGTAGGTATAGGAGTGGTAGGCAAATCCGCCATTTCTGCTGAAACCCAACAGTACCGTGAGCCTTCGGGCAAGCGGATAGAGATCCTAACCAGACTTCCGAGAAAACCCCCTAAGCTTCAGATGCAAGCCGCCCGTACCGCAAACCGACACAGGTAGTCAAGGAGAGTATCCTGAGGCGCTCGAGTGATCCGTGGCTAAGGAACTAGGCAAATTAAGCGCGTAACTTCGGGATAAGCGCTACCAGCGTAAGCTGGTTTCAATGAAAAGGCTCAGGCGACTGTTTAACAAAAACACATGGCTCTGCAAAATCGAAAGATGACGTATAGGGCCTGACACCTGCCCGGTGCTGGAAGGTTAAGAGGAGAGGTCAGCCGCAAGGTGAAGCTTTGAATCGAAGCCCCAGTAAACGGCGGCCGTAACTATAACGGTCCTAAGGTAGCGAAATTCCTTGTCGGGTAAGTTCCGACCTGCACGAATGGTGTAACGATCTGAGCACTGTCTCGGCCACGAGCTCGGTGAAATTGTAGTAGCGGTGAAGATGCCGCTTACCCGCAACGGGACGGAAAGACCCCGTGCACCTTTACTATAGCTTCACATTGACATCGGCTGCCCGATGTGTAGGATAGGTGGGAGACTTTGAAGCTGCGTCGCTAGGCGTGGTGGAGTCAACGTTGAAATACCACCCTTCGTTCATCTGATGTCTAATCCCTGCGAAACAGGGAAACAGTGTGTGGTGGGTAGTTTGACTGGGGTGGTCGCCTCCAAAAGAGTATCGGAGGCTTCCAAAGGTTCCCTCAGCACGCTTGGTAACCGTGCGTTGAGTGCATTGGCAAAAGGGAGCTTGACTGCGAGACCGACAAGTCGAACAGGTAGGAAACTAGGGCAAAGTGATCCGGTGGTTCCGTATGGAAGGGCCATCGCTCATAGGATAAAAGGTACGCCGGGGATAACAGGCTGATCATTCCCAAGAGCTCATATCGACGGAATGGTTTGGCACCTCGATGTCGGTTCGTCACATCCTGGGGCTGGAGAAGGTCCCAAGGGTTCGGCTGTTCGCCGATTAAAGTGGCACGTGAACTGGGTTCAGAACGTCGTGAGACAGTTCGGTCCCTATCTGTTGCGGGCGTTAGAAGTTTGAGGGGAGCTACCATTAGTACGAGAGGACCGTGGTGGACGAACCGCTAGTGTACCAGTTGTCCCGCCAGGGGCACCGCTGGGTAGCTATGTTCGGACGGGATAAGCGCTGAAAGCATCTAAGCACGAAGCCCACCTCAAGATGAGACTTCTTTATAAGGGTCGTGGAAGATTACCACGTTGATAGGGCACAGGTGTAAAGTCAGTAATGGCAAAGCCGAGTGCTACTAATTGCCCGTAGACTTCCGATCCAATCAGATCGCTCGTGGAACGGTCCTCGGCTGTTCTGGTCTTGTCCAACGACCTGTCAAATCGTTTTTACGATTTCAGGTGACTATTGCGGTGAGGTCCACCTCTTCCCATTCCGAACAGAGAAGTTAAGCTCACCAGCGCAGATGGTACTAGGACACAATCCTGGGAGAGTATGTCGTCGCCGATCTGAACCCCGTCCAGCAATGGACGGGGTTCTTTTTTTTCGGCATATGGATCGCATCTTCGCATTTACTATGCCCCAGCCTTCGCGCCTACTGATCCTGATCCTTCTTTGGTCACAGATCACTGTGGGCTTTTCGCAATTGCTGACTGGGAGATCCGACCCTCCGGATCTCCTGAAGGAGAAATGGATCGTGTTGTACGCTACGGTGGGCAATACGCATCATGCGATCGACTCAACTCGGATCAGTACCACGGGTGAATTCGCTTTCAGTCGGGAGAAATGGCCAACGGGCTTTTACGAACTTGGTGTTGGCCAGGATCGCGTTGGATTGATCCTCGGTAGTTCAGACAAGAAGATCGATCTGCGATTCGACGGTGTCCCTTTACAAGAACACATCAGCGTTGCCTTTGGTGAAGAGAACCAACGGTTGTGGGAATATAAACGCGCTAGCCGCGAAGCACAGAAGCGCTCAGCCTTCATCCAGCAACAACGAGCGGCCACATCTCCGATGGACAATGGGACGCTACAGAAGCTTGCGAGCGAGGAGGCTGAGGTGGAGAGTTGGCGCCGCGCCGCCTTGGATCGGATGATCTTGCAGGACAGCACATCCTATTTCGCGCGGGTTGTACTGACCGATCGGAGATTGATGGCCTCGCTGGAGGAGGGAACTTCGGCGATCAAGAATGCCATTGATTGGAAAGACCCGGGCCTTGTCCGAAGCGCGGTCTATGAAAAGGGCATCATGGCCCTTCTGGAAAGCGCCACCCCCGCATCACCAAATACACTGATGACCGCTGCGGATTCCATTTTGGCCTGGGCGGCACCGGACACCACGTGTTGGCGATTCGCGCGGCTCACCTTGACGAACCTGTTCAGTACTTATGGCCCTCCGGAGGTTGTACAACACATCGTTGACGAGTATGTGGCTGGGCCGAGATCCTTGGTGGGTGCTGAGCCGGAACTGATGGCGTTGGTAGGTGATCATTTGCGGGTAAGCATCGGATCGGTTGCTCCCGATGTGGTCCTTCGTTCACCGCTTCGATCCGACTCGACAACGCTATACACGCTTGCAAAGCACCACTCGGCAACCGTGCTTTTCTTCTACTCCAGCTCGTGCGAACATTGCCATGCCCAGATGCCGGGTCTCGTTGAGTTGGATCAGTCTTTCACCTCGCGCGGGGTGAAGGTCATCGGTCTGGCGCTGGATCATGATCGTGATGAATTCGTAGAGAACATCGAGCGGATGCATTTGACCTTCGATTGCTTCACGGACCTGGACGCTTGGGGCTCGGCGGCGGCGAAGGCTTTCGTGGTGAAGGCCACACCATCGTTCGTTGTGATCGATGATGCGATGCACATTGTCGGTAAGCCGAATGATGTGGAGGAATTGAAGGAACTGCTCGAGCAGATCGTGCATTGATCCTAGAGCCGTAACAACCACGTCCTATGATCGGCTGGCCAGTCCATTTTCCGCGGACGTTCCCGAAAAAGGCCGAAAATGGTGGCGCCTGAGCCGCTCATCGCGAAATGTGGTGCGCCCAGTTCTTCCATTTTCTTCAGGGCTGCACCGACCTCCGGATAGCGCACCGCCACGTACTCCTCCATCATATTCGGCGCACGGGATCGCCACTCCTCCAAGGGGTGGTCGATCAATTCGCGCTCCAGATCAACGGATCGACCTGAAGGACGGGTGTTGTGATATACCTCCGTCGTCGGAACATGCACGCTTGGATTGACCAGCAACAACCATAGTCCGGACAGGTCAAGGTCGATCGTTCGAAGAACCTCTCCGCGTCCGGTGGATAGTTGGATCCCGTGATGAAGAAAGGATGGACAATCGCTCCCCAGATCCAGCGACAGTTCCGCTAACTGTTCATTGGCGAGACCGGCCCCAATGCATGTGTTGATCGCGGACAACGCATGGGCACCGTCACTGCTGCCTCCCCCAAGTCCGCCTCCAAGTGGTATGGACTTGTGCAGGTGCATGCGTATTCCCGGAATGGCCTTCACCTTTGAAATAGCTCGGAATGCTTTGAAGCAGAGATCTTCCTCCTTGGTTCCAGGGATTTGTAAACCCGTTCGGTCATAGTGCGCTTCTCCATTCGGAACCGATCCATCCCGGATGACCTCCAATGCATCCGTTAGCGGGATCGGCACCATTACCGTCTCGATGTCGTGGAAGCCGTCGGTACGCTTACGGACCACATTGAGACCCAGATTGATCTTGGCGTGAGGGAAAAGGAGCATCGGTTCGCGAAAGTATTCGCGGCTACCGTGCTTCAACTACCGGATCCCCATCATTTCACGCGTCCTACATTCGCTTCCCGAATTGAAGAGCATGCAGACCTTCCTCGACTTCGAAAAGCCGGTCCAGAACATCATCGAGCAGATCGAGAAGCTCAAGGAAGTTGCCGAGAAGGGAGCTGTTGATGTGACGGGTTCATTGAAAGATCTGGAGAAAAGCCTTTCCGAGACCAGAAAGTCCCTGTACGAAAAGCTATCCCCGTGGGAGCGGGTGCAGGTGAGTCGTCATCCCGACCGACCTTATGCGTTGAAGTACATCGATCACCTGACCGACGGGAGTTTCATCGAATTGCACGGTGATCGGACGGTGAAGGATGATAAGGCCATGGTGGGTGGATTCGGGCAGATGAATGGCCGGACCGTCATGTTCATCGGACAGCAGAAAGGGGTGAATACCAAGATGCGCCAGTACCGCAACTTCGGTATGGCGAATCCAGAAGGTTATCGTAAGGCCTTGCGCTTGATGAAGCTCGCAGAGAAATTCAACAAACCGGTGGTGACGTTGATCGATACGCCAGGTGCATTTCCCGGACTTGAAGCGGAAGAGCGCGGCCAAGGCGAAGCGATCGCCCGCAACCTCTTTGAAATGGCCCAGTTGCGGGTTCCGATCATCTGTGTGATCATCGGTGAAGGGGCGTCAGGGGGAGCGCTTGGGATAGGCGTTGGCGATAAAGTCCTGATGATGGAGAACACGTGGTACAGCGTGATCTCGCCGGAATCCTGTTCTTCCATCCTTTGGCGCTCGTGGGATTACAAAGAGCAGGCGGCCAGCGCTTTGAAGCTCACGGCGCAGGATATGCTTTCGAGCAAGTTGATCGATGGGATCATCAAGGAACCTGTTGGCGGTGCCCATGCCGACGTGAATGAAGCCTGTCGGCTGGTCAAGGTCGAGATCCTGAAACACCTCGACAAGCTGGTGAAGTTGGATGGCGACAAACTCGTGGACCTTCGCGTGAAGAAGTTCTGCGATATGGGCGTGGTGCTCAAAGCAAAGCCCGCCAAGCGCAAGTCTTGAACCTTACCGGTTGTAGTGAAGCAGGATCGCCCCCACCGCATTCGATAGAACGATCTGTTCCGAAGCTGTTCCGTTCTGCGGGTCGATCAACCTCAGTTCGGTTCCAGCACCGCCCCACACGCCACCGGATATCGGTTCGTAAGCAAGGGCGGAGAATACCGTTCCACCGATCAACGTCGTCACAGAGTTGCTTTGGTAGTTGAAGCGAACAAGGCCGCTGGTCATTCCGATCACGTAGGTTCCGGGGTCCACCCGGGCTGCGCTCAGCACCGGGTCGCCAGGGAAAGCCCTCATCTCGAAAACGCCTCCTTGCTGGGTATTGACGAGTTCGATCACGCCGCCGCCATCCCGGTTACCCAGGATCAGCACATGCTGGTCATCAATGGCAAAGAGCTTAGTGACCTGAACATCGCTCGGGAATTGTGCGACCAGCGCTCCGGAATTGTACGTGTGGCTCACCAGTCGCCGCTCCTGTGTGACCGTGTTGATGGTCGTGGTAACCAGCTCATCGCCAACCACAACGGCAGCCTCACAGAAGGATCCGGACGGACTGCTTGCCGTGAACGACTGGCCGCCGGAAGGGTGGAACCCCCGCACGAAACCATCGCGTGTAGCGCAGTAGAGTCGGCCATCCGAGGGGTCCACGGAAAGCGAGGTGAAGTAAGGGGTTGAAGGTGAAGCCGTGCCGGGATTCGCCAGCAAGACGCTGTTGGGCCCGCTTGGAATTCCAAGACGAACCAGTGGGTCGTACTGCGTGCCTGTTAGGAAGAGGTGGTCCGGGTCGATGGCGGTACCACCGATCTCGTTCAGCACGATGAAGGTGGA
Source organism: Flavobacteriales bacterium (assembly GCA_016721005.1). GTDB lineage: Bacteria > Bacteroidota > Bacteroidia > Flavobacteriales_F > PHOS-HE28 > PHOS-HE28. The sequence goes on along the minus strand of JADKJM010000014.1, from coordinate 309,821 downwards.
TCGCGATCCGACACTGTCGATCCGCGTGATCGTTAGGGGTCCTGCGAGGCCAGCCGGAGGAGCGACATAGATCGACCGAAGACGCAGTGGCGCCGCATGCACCGTGATCCACTGCAATGCTCGACCATTATTGGCACCATCGGTCGCAAGAGCGGTGAGAACATAGTTGCCATCCACGATCCGTTCACTGATCAACGGAAGGTCCACATCCACCGTTGCCGATCGAGCGCCGATAGAGACAGTTACTGGCGTGGTGATCGGAACGCCATCATCGTCCGCGATCAACAACGTCAGGCCCTCCACGATGTGGTCATCCTCCACAGCCACGCGTACCGTGATCGTGTCGGGTACGAATGCGTTGAAACCCTCACTGGGCGAAAGGATCTGAACAACAGGTGCGCTGGTGTCCTTGTCCTTACGACATCCCGCGTGAATGAACACCGCGCAGGCCAACCACAGCGCGCATTGTTCATTTCGCATGGCTGAAAGATAGCCGAGTACCAAGGCTTTCATCAATCTTCAACAAAGTGTTCACACCCCCTTTGTTGATCCAATGAGGACGGCTTGTTGACAGAGTACCTTCACTCGCCGGGATGCGCGTCTATTTTTGGCGCCCTTCCGCACGGGGTGGTCTTGATGCTTTTTGGATCTTGCCCGCACCGCCGCGTCAACATAACGTTCCATGGCCGACTACTCCCGATCGCATTCCGCAGACAAGACCCGAGGCACCACCCGGCGTCCTGCTTCGCTGATCGCCTCCGCTTTGGAAGCGGGCAAGCTTCCACCCCAAGCACCGGAGTTGGAACAAGCGGTACTCGGAGCGTTGATGTTGGAACGGAATGCGGTGAATGAGGCCATCGACATCCTGCAGCCGGAGAGTTTCTACGTGGAACCCCACCGCAGGATCTTCGACGCGATCCTTGGTCTGTTCCGCAACGATCAACCGATCGACATCCTCACGGTAACCGAGGAGTTGAAGAAGCGCGGCGAGCTCGACCTCGTCGGCGGTCCGTTCTACATCAGCCAGCTCACGAACAAGGTGGCGAGTAGTGCGAACGTGGAATACCACGCGCGCATCATCAGTCAGAAGCATATTCTGCGTGAGTTGATCCGCATCAGTTCGGAGACCACACGCGACGCGTACGACGACAGCGCGGATGTATTCGACCTTCTCGACAAGACCGAGCAGGATCTCTACGCCATCACCAGTGGCAACCTGAAGCGGAACTACGAACCGATGAGCGACCTGATCCAGGACGCCATCGCGAACATCGAGAACGCCAAGAGCAAGACCGGTGGTGTGAGTGGTGTGCCTACGGGCTTCGTCCAATTGGACAAGCTCACCGCAGGTTGGCAGCGCAGCGACATGGTGATCGTGGCCGCACGACCGGCCATGGGTAAGACAGCCTTCGTCCTCAGCATGGCGCGCAACATCGCCATCGAGCACAAGAAGGCCGTGGCCGTCTTCAGCTTGGAGATGAGCAGCACGCAGCTGGTCACCCGATTGATCGCCAGTGAAGCCGGCATCAGTTCGGAGAAACTGCGGAAGGGGGATCTCACGGACAACGAGTTCACCATTCTTCACCAGCACATCGCGCGACTGACGAACGCACCGATCTTCATCGACGATACCCCAGCGCTGAACATCTTCGAACTGCGCGCGAAGGCCCGCCGCTTGAAGAGCCAACACAACGTCGAGCTGATCATCATCGACTACCTGCAGTTGATGACCGCTGGCGGCGACAACCGTGGCGGCAACCGCGAACAGGAGATCAGCGGCATCTCGCGTTCCATCAAGAGCATCGCCAAGGAACTGGACATTCCGATCATCGCACTTTCACAGCTAAGTCGTGCGGTGGAAACGCGCGGCGGTGACAAGCGTCCGATGTTGAGCGATCTCCGTGAATCAGGTGCGATCGAGCAGGACGCGGACATCGTCTGCTTCCTCTACCGTCCGGAGTATTACAAGATCTACGAGGACGAACATGGCAGCACGCTGGGTATCGGCGAGGTGATCATAGCCAAACACAGGAACGGTGCACTGGACACGGTGCGTCTCCGATTCATCCCTGAACTGGCCAAGTTCGCGGACCTCGAGACCATATCGGGTAACTTTGGCGTGGATGGCACGGGATCGGGCGGCGATGGTTTCCGCACGATCACCCGACCCAGCCGAATGAATGATGACACCGACGACGGTGACGCCCCCTTCTAGCACGATCCGATCACTCGGGTCGCTGCTGCTTGCTCTTCTGTTCACCACCCCGCTCTTCGCAACGAAGTTGCTCATCCCCATGGATGGCAGCCAGCGCGATCACTTGAAGGCGTATGGAGTGGCCTACTGGACCTTGCAACGCGACGTCCCGATCGATTGGCTCTTGAATTACCGCGGCGGAAGTTTCCTCATCGATCACTTCCAGGCGATCGAACAGGAATGCACCATTCGCGGCGTCACGTTCCAGGTGATCGCGGATGGGCAAGCCGCAGCGATCCTGGCCGAGATCAGTGATCCGGAGGTGAACATGGAAGTGGTGAAGTTGGAGAAGGCGCCGAAGATCGCCGTGTACGCGCCGGAGAGTTTCCAGCCCTGGGATGATGCCGTGGCCTTGGTGATGACCTATGCGGAGATCCCCTACGAACGGATCTATGATCAGCAAGTGATCGCAGGCGTGTTGCCGAAGTATGATTGGTTGCACCTGCACCACGAGGACTTCACCGGGCAATACGGGAAATTCTATCGGAGCTATCACAACGCACCATGGTATGTGGCACAAGTGCAGGAGAGCGAGGCCATGGCCGCAAGCCTCGGCTTTGCCAAGGTGAGCCAGATGAAGTCGGCTGTCGCTTCCCGGATCCGGGATTACGTGGCCGGCGGTGGCTACCTCTTCACCATGTGTTCCGGTACGGACTCGTATGACATCGCATTGGCGGCGGAAGGGGTTGATATCTGCGCGCCGGAGTTCGACCACGATCCTGTGGACCCGCAGTGCCAATCCAAGATCGATTACGACAAGACCTTCGCGTTCCGCAACTTCAAGTTGATCACCGATCCGATGATCTATGAGTTCTCGGACATCGATGCCACGGATATCCACGCACGCATCGGACAGATGCGGGACTTCTTCACCCTCTTCGATTTCAGTGCGAAGTGGGACATCGTGCCCACCATGCTGTGCCAGAGCCACGAGCAAGTGGTGCGTGGCTTCATGGGTCAGACCACCGCGTTCCGAAAGGATCTCGTGAAGCCGGGCGTCACTGTGATGGGGGAGAACAAGGCGCAGAGCACGGTGAAGTACATCCACGGCGAATACGGGCTTGGCCAATGGACCTTCTATGGCGGCCACGATCCGGAGGACTACCAGCACATGGTCGGCGATCCACCCACGGACCTGAGCCTGCACCCGAATTCGGCCGGGTACCGGTTGATCCTGAACAACATCCTCTTCCCTGCGGCGCGCAAGCGCAAGCAGAAGACCTGATCCGGTCAGGTCGAGCGGCGCTTCCGTTGAATAAGTGCCGCGCACGCCACCGCGATCGTGAGCAGGAATGCCATGCGCAACGGCACAGTGTAGCGTGATTGGATCACGAAGGGCAGGTAGATGATCCAGCCATAGATCACCACCACCAGCGCAGGAAGAAGAGGTGCGAACAGATCCCGGTATCGTCGCAGCGCCATTGGAACCGCGATCACGAACAGAAGGAATTGCACCAAGGTGAGCGCTGTGGGCAAGGCCTGCTTGAGTTTGCCCGCGAGAGTTGCTTGTGCGAAGTCGTCGCGCTGGATCCCGATCACCCATAGGCGGATCACCGTCCACGCTTTCAACTTCACGAAGTACCACGGGTTCTCCTTCACGCGCTCCAGCGTGAGCTTCCACAACCAGCGTTCGCGTTCGCGCGTGTAGGTGGTGCTGAAGGTGTTCCACACCCAAGCCCTTCTTCCGCCCTCGGCGAACAACGCCGAGTCGCGTGCGGTGAGGTAGGGCGCGCACGCCGAATCGATGCGGTCCCAATCGCGTTCGAATTCGGCGATGTGCATCGGCACTTCCTCATCCGGCACGAAACGCACGATCTCATCACCGGTCCTGTTGGCCCAGATCCGCCATTCCTGGTGGTGTGGCATCAAGCCACTGAAGTAGCCGATCTGGAACACGCCACCGCTGCCTTCGATCGGCGTCAATCCGAATTTGCCATGGTGGTGCTGGTTCCAAAGCCCGAAGGGCAACAAGGTGAGCGCATACACTGCCAATGCTCCGGACCACCATCGCCACGGGAACGCACGGCGCTCCATCCACCAACCCACCGCGACCCGAAGCAAGGGCAAGAGCAGGAAGACCGGTCGGCATTGAAAGAGGAAGCCGTAGAGCAATCCAACAACAAGTGCGCTCCACCACGAGCGTGGGTGGCGACCCGGATCCAGGAAGAGCAATGCGGTGATCGCGAACAGTGAAGGGATCTCCGGTGAGATCAATGCGTTGTAATACGCGATGTTCACCGTTGGTAAGAGCAAGAGAAGGAAGAGATTCACCGCCAGAGCGCCCTGCGAGATCACACGCACCATGCGCACCATGAGGTGCAAGCAGGTCAGGTACATTAGTGCTTGCACGATCCCGATCAAGCGCCAATCACCAAGCACCTTCAGCAACACGCCAAGGAACAGCGGGTAGCCCGGCGTGCGAAAGGTCTCCGGCACGAAGGGCTCCTCCATCCAGATCGGACTGAAGCGACCGTGCATGATCCCCTCCGCCAACGACAAGTAGCTGGTGTGATCACCCAATGCGGAACCATACATGGTGACCGTCATCGCCACCATCACCAGCACATTCAGCGCGTAGAGGATCGTGGTCGCTCGAGGATGCGAAAGGCCACCGACGAAGGATCGCGACCACGATCGTGAATTACCGGAGGCCGATCCCATGTCGCCAAAAGTAGCCGCGAGCAGTCGCGCGGATCACCGGACCGCGTGCATGTTAAGTTTGCTCCCCCAATACCCACACATGGACCTGACCAAGATCATCACCGTTACCGGAAAGCCGGGTTTGCACCGCGTCATCGCGCAAGCCAGACAGGCACTCATTGTTGAAGCCCTCGCCGATGGCAAGCGTTTCCCGGTTCCGTTGAGCGTTCGTGTGAGCAGTTTGGAAGAGATCAGCATGTTCACCACCGGTGATGATGTCCTGCTGAAGGATGTGCTGACCAAGTTGCACGAAGTGAACAAGGGTGGCGATGCAGCCGACCCCAAGAGCGATGATGATGCGTTGTGGGCTGCGTTGCTCACCGCATTACCCAACGCGGATCGCGAACGCATCTATGCCAGTGATGTCCGCAAATTGTTCAGTTGGTACGCGCAGCTGTTGAAGGCCGGGGACCTCACCAAGAAGGAGGAAGCGGCGAAGGCCGACGACGGCGCCAAGGACGACGGCAAGACCAAGAAGACCGGCGAGAAGGCCGCGAAGAAGAAGTCCGCTGCCAAGGCCAAGAAGAAGACGGGTGGCACAAGCGCCGCACCCAAGGCCGCGCCTGTACGTCGCGGTGGACAACGCGGAAGCTGACCCATGCCTGTGCTTGATGCGCCCGTTCGGCGCTACCTGCCGGAAGCCATCGCCCTCGGGGATGCCGCCGCAGTGACCGCGTGCTTTGATGAACTGCGTGTTCGTGCGTTGGTGGATGTCAACGCACTGCAACGTTGGCTGGAGGACCTGAGCGAGTTGGAAGCCGCATTGGAAGAGGAAGGCGCGTGGCGCTACATCCGCATGACCTTGGACACCACGGATAAGACCGCGGGTGAATTGTACCGTGCCTTCACGGCGGAGGTCCTTCCTGTGGTGGAGTTGCGCATGGATGAGCTGCACCGACGTCTGGTTGAAGTGCCATTCCTGGATCAGGTGGAGATCGACGGCATGTCCGTGTACCTGCGTGGGATCAAAGGCCAATTGCGGATCTTCCGGGAAGAGAACGTCCCGATCCAAGTGGAACTGCGCGATCTGGCGCAGCAGTACAGCGGCACCATCGGGGCCATGTCCATTGAATGGGAAGGGGAGACCATCACCCTTCCGAAAGCGGCGGCCTTGTTGGAATCAACGGATCGTGCCGAGCGCGAAGCCGTGTACCGGTTGATGGCTGCGCGCCGACTACAGGACGCGACTGCATTGGATGACCTGTTCACCAACATGGTGGCCAAGCGGAATGCGATCGCAGGTAATGCAGAGTTCAGCAATTTCCGGGACTACGCCTACGCGTCGCTGGGTCGCTTCGACCACGCGCCTTCGGATGCCATGGCTTTTCACGCAGCGGTACAAGAGCATGTGGTTCCCTTGGTGGACCGGCTGCACCACGAACGGAAGGAAGCACTTGGAGTGGACTCGCTCCGACCCTGGGACCTGCAAGTAGATACCACCGGCAAGCCGCCCTTACGCCCCTTCGATTCCGATGATCGGTTGATCGATCTAGCAGTTGAGGTCTTCGGGAAGGTGCATCCGTATTTCGCGGAGTGCTTGCGCACCATGCGCACCATGGGCCGGTTGGATCTGGGTTCACGCACGGGCAAGGCACCGGGCGGATACAACTATCCGCTCTACGAAACCGGCGCGCCCTTCATCTTCATGAACGCAGTGGGCACCACGGACGATGTGATCACCATGTTCCATGAAGGTGGACATGCCGTGCATTCCTTCCTCACGCATCCGCTCCGGATCACTGGTTCAAAGAGCTTTCCGAGCGAAGTGGCGGAGTTGGCGAGCATGAGCATGGAACTCCTCACCATGGATCATTGGCACTTGGTCTATCCGGATGAGGACGATCTGCGCCGTGCCAAACGCGACCAATTGGAGCGCGTGCTCACCATCCTTCCTTGGGTGGCCACGGTGGATGCCTTCCAACACGCCGTCTACCTCAACCCGGGGATGTCCGCTGAAGAACGCCATGGGCTTTGGCGCGAAACGTTCACACGGTTCGCAGGTGAGGTGGTCGATCACAGCGGTTTGGAGAAGGAGCGTGACCACCTTTGGCACAAGCAGCTCCACATCTTCGAACTGCCGTTCTACTACATCGAGTACGGCATCGCACAGTTGGGGGCCATTGCCATTTGGCGCAATTACAAGCGCGAGCCCGCCGCCGCAGTGGAAGCATACATGAACGCGCTGCGGGCCGGGTATACCAAGCCATTGCCGGAGTTGTACGCCCTTGCCGGTATCCGCTTCGACCTGTCGCCTGCTTACATCCGCGACCTCGCGGCCTTCATCAACGAGGAACTCAGCGCACTCGGGTCCTGACATCCCAAGGATGGCCCATAGCGTGGCCTCGCCCCGGCAGAAAGCACTTGCGTAATTTGCGGACCCCGTAACGGTGTACCCATGAAGATTCGCTACTCGCTCTCTACGAAGACCTTCGCCCTTGTCGGTATCCTTGGTGTGGTCGGTGTGTTGGTCGCTTGGGACAGCGGACAACTCCCGAAGGCCAAGGCCTATCACTCCCCCGCCGATCTGGAGAATTTCCGTGGTGGCGGGATCGGATTGGCCAGCGGTGCGAACAACTTCTTCCGCGCAAGTGGTGATTGCTACGGTTGCCACGGTCCGGATAACGTAGGTCCCGTGTTCGCTAACCGCGATGCGCAAGGCAATGATGTGAACCCGCCGGATCTCTGGCGCAGCACGATGATGGGTAACAGTGCGCGGGATCCGTTCTGGCGCGCGAAGGTGAGCCACGAGGTCACCGTGAACCCGGCGCACCAATCGGCGCTGGAGGATAAGTGTACCAGCTGCCACGCGCCGATGGGCCGCTTCGATAAATTCCTCTCCGGTGGCGGACATTACAGCATGTTGGAGTTGGTGAACGACCCGATCGCGCAGGACGGCGTGAGCTGCCTGGCCTGCCACATGCAAAGCCCGGACAGCAGCGGCTTGCTGTTCTCCGGCAACCAGAAGTACGACACCACGGGTGTACTCTATGGTCCGTACAGTGATGTGTTCGGTGCGCCGATGGAAAGCTTCGTGGGCTATAACCCGATCCACGGTGATCACATCGTGGATGCCGGGCTTTGTGCTGGCTGCCATTCGCTGGTCACGGAGACGGCCGACCTCGATGGCAACCTCACCGGTGATCACTTCGTGGAACAAGCGACCTACCATGAGTGGCTCAATTCCGCATTCAACACCGATGCGGATCCGGAAAGCGGCTTGAGCTGCCAGGCCTGCCATATGCCACGGATCGACGATGCGGTGATCATCAGTGCGCTCTATGATTTCCTCACCCCGCGCAGCCCCTTCGGGAAGCATGAACTGGTGGGTGGGAACGTGTTCATGTTGAAATTGCTGAAGGGGAACATCGACCAGTTGTTGCTCACGTCAAGCTCGCAGAAGTTCGATAGCACCATCGCGCGCACCACGCGCATGCTACAGCAGCACACGCTGATGTTGGAACCCACGGTGATCGACCGGACGCCCGAGACAGCGTTCATTGATGTGAAGCTGACGAACCTGGCGGGTCACAAGTTCCCGAGCGGTTATCCTTCGCGTCGCGCGTTCCTGGAAGTGCAGGTGAAGGACCAGGACGGCAACACCATTTTCCGCAGCGGCAATTGGGGACCCGACTATGAGGTCGTGGGTCATGATCCGATCTACGAACCGCATTACGACGTGATCACCTCACAGGATCAGGCCCAGATCTATGAAATGGTGATGGCCGATGTGAACGGCAACAAGACCACCGTGTTGGAGCGCGCCAAGGAACCGCTGAAGGACAACCGTCTGGCGCCGCTGGGCTTCACCACTTCGCACTTCGCGTATGACACCACGACCATCGTCGGTGTACCACCCGAGGACATCGACTTCAACAGGTATGCGAACGGAACCGAAGGAAGCGGAACGGACATCACGCACTACCAGGTTCCAATGGGCGGCTACACGGGTCTGATCAACATCGAAACGCGTGTGTGGTACCAATCATCGCCGCCGCTGTGGATGGAGGAGATGTTCGATCACAACACACCGGCCATCGATACCTTCCGCGACATGTACCAAGCTGCGGATGGCACGCCGACGCTCGTGAAGGAAGCGATCCTCACCGATGTGACCATGGCGATCGATGGCTTGTCCGAGATCGGTATCCGCATCTTCCCGAACCCGGTCCGTGATGGCGTTCTGCGTGTGGATGGTTTGGATGAACGAACAACAGCGATCACGGTGGTCGACATGCGCGGTGCCCAAGTGGAGCGTTATGTTCCGACCGGTGAGCGCAGGTGGCAATTCAACCTGCCTCGCTCGGCAGCTACCTACCTCGTGATCTTCGACGTGCAAGGGCGCCGCTTCACGCGGAGGGTCGTGGTGCAATAACACGTGTTCGGCATGAGCGAACGGATCCATCGCAACCGGTTCCGCAAGGTGCGGGGCCGACGATGGCTAGTGTTGCTGGTGCTCGCCATGAGCATCGTCGTCCTCGCCGGTTGGACCGCCGATGTGCCGCCAGCCAATGAGCCGCGGTACCACGGCGATCCTGTCGGTCGTGGTGCCGGGATCGGACTCGTGAGCGGGGAGAACGAATACTTCATCGCCAGTGGCAATTGCTACGGCTGCCACGGCATCGATACGATGGGAGTCGTGTGGGCCAACCACGATGCCCAAGGGCGCGATGTGAACGTGCCCGATGCATGGCGCAGCACCATGATGGGCAATAGCGCGCGTGATCCCTTCTGGTTGGCGAAGGTGAGCCATGAGGTGACCGTGAACCCCGATCATGCAGCCGTGCTGGAGGACCGGTGTACGGCGTGCCACGCACCTCTGGGTAGGCACAACAAGCACATGATCGGCGGTGGCCTCTATTCCGTGGGTGATCTCGCCTTCGATCTGTTGGGACAGGACGGCGTGAGTTGCATGGCCTGCCACAAGCAACGCCCGGACAGCCTCGGCCTTTCCTTCTCCGGTGACCTGCACTTCGAGCACGACCGGATCATCTACGGTCCATTCGATGAGGTCTTCACCGGTGCCATGCAATCCTTCCTCAACATCGAACCGCGCTTCGGGGCACATATCAACCAAGCAGCGTTGTGTGGCGGTTGCCACACCTTGATCACGAATACGGTCGATCTTGATGGTGAGCTTTCGGGTGATCATTTCGTGGAGCAGGCCACCTACCACGAATGGTTGAACTCGATCTACGGCAACGGCAGCAGTCCGGCGAACGCGATCACTTGCCAAGGGTGTCATGTGCCCCGCACCGGCGACGGCATCGTGCTCGCGGCGCTGTACGATTGGCTCACACCGCGCAGTCCGTTCGGGGAACACCACATGGCCGGCGCCAATGTGTTCATGCTGGAATTGCTGAAGAACAACCTGAACGAACTCGGGCTCACGGCGAGCAGCACGCAGTTCGATACGACCATCGCACGCACGACGCGGATGCTTCAGCAGAACACGTTGATCATGGAAACCAGCATTGCCGATCGTGATGCGGATACGGCATGGATCGATGTGGACCTGATCAACCTCGCCGGACACCGCTTCCCGTCCGGCTATCCATCGCGACGGGCCTTCATTGAACTGCTTGTGTTGAACGAGGAGAACGACACCCTGTTCCAGAGCGGCCGGTGGAATGGAGCCTACGAAGTGATCGGTCACGATCCGGAGTGGGAGCCGCACCATGATGTGATCACCTCACCGGACCAGGCGCAGATCTACGAGATGGTGATGGGCGATGTGAACGGCAACAAGACCACCGTACTCGAGCGCGCGAAGGAGCCATTGAAGGACAACCGGCTCGCGCCGCTCGGTTTCACCTCCACACATTACGCATACGATACCACGGGCGTGTTCGGTGTGCCGATAGCGGATGTGGACTGGAACCGGACGGAAGCAGGGGATGAGGGAAGCGGCGCGGACATCACGCACTACCATGTGCCCATGTCCGGCTACACCGGTGCCATCCGGATCGAAGCGCGCGTGTGGTATCAGACCGCACCACCGCGCTGGATGGAGGAGATGTTCGACCACAACACCCCGGCGATCGATACGTTCCGCACCCTGTTCCAAGCGGCCGATGGAACACCGGTCCTGGTGAAGGAGTCCTTGCTCCTCGACCCCAGCCTCGCCGTGGATGACCTGCGTGAACTGGGCGTGCGCATCTTCCCGAATCCGACGACGGACGGAACCCTATGGATCGATGGCCTGGATGTTCGCACCGTGAGCGTGGAGCTGCGCAGCATCACCGGCGCGTTGGTATCAACCTATGCACCGCGCGGGCAGCGGTTGTACCCGATCGTGCTGCCGGATGTACCGGGAACCTATCTCCTGGTCATCCGCACGCGCGATCGATCCTTTGCCCGGCGCATTGTGCGGCCGTGACGCGCGGTGCCGGGCTCCGGCTACATTTGATGAATGAGCTTACGCTACTCCGCATTCCTTACCGGACTCGTCCTCTGTTCCGCTACAAGAGCGCAGCACCCGGTGATCCAATCCGTGCTTGACGCCATGCGGATGGATTCCATGTTGCACTATGTGAACGAGTTGAGCGGTGAGGTCCCGACACAGATCAATGGTTCACAGCAGACCATCACGAGCCGGTACAAGACCAACGCCGGCAATGTGCTCGCGCAGGACTACCTGACACAGAAACTCACGCAGTTCGGTTATACGCCGGTGATACAGAGTTTCAGTACCACGGGGAAGAACATCCTTGTGACCAAACCCGGTGATGGCAGCACGAACGAAGTGGTGGTCCTCTGCGCGCATTACGACGCCATGCCCGCTGGAAACCTGAACGCGCCGGCGGCCGATGATGACGGCAGCGGCGTATGCGCACTGCTCGAAGCAGCACGGATCCTGCGTGATGTGGATTTCGTGCATCCCATCGTCTTCGCGCTGTGGGACGAGGAGGAACAAGGAAAGATCGGGAGCGCGTACTACGCGGCTGGCATGGCTGCGAACGATGCATTGATCAAGGCCGTGGTGAACATGGATGCGATCGCATACGATGGCGATGGCGACACCAAGGCGAGGGTGCATGTGCGACCGATCGCGAATTCACTGGCCATTGCGGATACGGTGTTCGCGGTGTTGGACCATTACGCCATCGGGCTGGACCTGCTCAACACCAACCCCGGCGCCACGTACAGCGATCACGCATCGTTCTGGAACGAGGGCTATGGCGCGGTGCTCATCATCGAGGAGTTCAGCACCGATGCCAACCCGCACTACCACACACCCACCGACCTCGTGCAGTATTTCGATGTGCCTTACTACGACAAGTTGGCCCGGCTGAGCATCGGCACCTTGGCCACGCTGGCCATTCCTGTTGAAGGTAGTGTGAGCGTGTTGGAGAACGCGGGCCTGTGGGAGCCGCGTATGTACGCCTACCCGAATCCGACGGTGGCCGATGCGGGCCTTTGGTTGGAATTGCCGAACGCTCGTACGGTCACGATCGACCTGTACGACACCATGGGCAAGCACCTGGCTTCGATCCACAAAGGAATGATGCCCGCTGGCAAGAACGGGTTCACTCTACCACTGGCCAACTTGGCTCCGGGTGGATACGTGGTGCGTGCGCAGGCCGCAGGAAAGGAGGCTGTAAGTCTGCGACTGGTGCGTCTGCCGTGATCAGCGCTTGCTGAACGGACGTGTCGTCACCGTGCCGTTCGCATCCGTGATCATCACGAAGTAGTTCCCGGCAGGAAGTGCGGCGATGTCGATCGTGGACCGATCGCTATTGCCCAACACGACTGAAAGCACGCGCTCACCGTTGAGGCCGATGACCACCGCCGAACGAAGCGCCGTAGCGCCGGCTTGTACGGTGATGACGTCCGAGCTCGGAACAGGATAGACCTTGATCAACGCATCGCCCTCGCCCAACTGCGCCACGCCCGTACTCGGATCATTCACGGTGATCGTACCATTCTGCGTAGCGGCGTGCCCTTGTTGCGTGCAATGGTAGTGGTACAGGCCGGGGATCGTGAAGGTGTGGTCCCAGGTCCAACCACCATTGGCCGGTTGGCCGGATGAGAACCCTTCCGGATTTGCCGGGAATTCGGTGAACGAACCGTTCACACTATGCGTTCCGCTCACATTGACCCAGTGTACGATGTCGCCCACGTTGATCACCAGGATCTGTGGGGCGTAGTACGGAAGTGTCCCGCCACTCGTGCTGCCACCTGAATTGACATTCCACGTGGTCTGTGCAAGAGCCAGGCACGGAAAGAGGACGAAAAGTCCAAGGGTCGACCTTTTGCTCATGGCGGCGAATATCGTGTCTGTGGTAACGTTCGCCGATCTGCGGCACCAACTATTGTTGGGATCGAACGCGCTAGTGGGTGTGCAACAGGCGGTCGTCGAAATAGTCCAGCACTTTCTCCATCAAATGGAGCCGATCCTTGCCACGCACATTGTGGCCATGGCCGGGGTAGTTGAAGAAATCCACTTGGACCCCGGCGGTGATGCAGGCCTTCAGGAAGGTATAGCTGTGCTCCGGCAGGACGGTGTCGTCCTTCCCGCCGATGATGATCAGCAGGTCCTTGGAGAGTTTGTTCGCGAGTGAGGGAAGGGTGGTGGCCGCGTAGCCATCCGGATTCTCCGCGGGGGTATCCATGTAGCGCTCCGTGTACATCACTTCGTACATGCTCCAGTCCATCACCGGACCACCGGCCACGCCCGCAGCGAAGGTTTCCGGATGCCGTGTCAGCATCGCGGTGGTCATGTGGCCACCGAAGCTCCAGCCGTGTACCGCGATCCGTGCCGGATCCACGAAACCTGTTTTCTTCAGCCGATCCACTCCGCGCATCTGGTCCTCCACCTCCACCACGCCCAATTGGCGGTGGATCACCTGTTCGAAATCGCGTCCGCGCCATTGGCTGCCGTGGCCATCAACGGTCCAGATCAGGTAGCCACGCTCAGCGGCATTCAGCATCCATGGCGAAGCGCCGCCGAGGAAGGAGTTCGTCACGAGTTGCACATGCGGTCCGTTGTACACGTAGATGATCACCGGGTATTTCTTGTTCGCATCGAAATGGCTCGGCTTGATGAGCCGTGCGTTCAGCATGTCGCCACGCTCTCCCGGGATAGAGATGATATCGATCGTGCCCACCGTGTACTTGCCCGTGTAGGGATCCGCTGCATCGATCAGCGTCTTCATCACCGCGCCTTTTTTGGTATCCCGCACCACCGAACGGTTCGCGACGGACGTGCTGCTCCACGTATCGATCACGGACGTGCCATCGCTGCTCAACGCACCGTGATGTGTGCCGGGTTCCGAAGTGAGCTTCGTCCATTTGCCGTTGGCCAGGTCCACGCGATAGAGGTGCGTTTCCAATGCACCCTTCGGGTCCTTCGGATCCACCAGTGCTGTGCCCTCCACCACCACGAAAGTTCCCTTTGGATCCTGGGCCACGATCTCCTTCACCGCCCACGCCCCACGCGTGAGTTGCCGGATCAGTCCCTTGTTCAGATCATAGAGGTAGAGGTGGTCCCAACCATCGCGGTTGCTCTGCCAGATGAATTGCGTGGGGTGCATCTTCACGAAGAGCGCAGGATGTACCGGCTCCAAGTACTTGCTGTCATGCTCGGTGAATACCGTTGAGACCGCTTCCCCGGTGATCGCATCGTAGCGCACGGTCCTCAGGTTCTCGGTCTTGCGATCGAGGTGGACCACGAGCAGATGCTTGTCGTCCGGCTCCCAGCTGATGTTCGTGAGGTATTGGTCCAGCGGCTCGCCGGTCTTCAGGAAGACGGTGTTGCCCGAAGCGAGATCATGAATGCCGATCGTTACGTGGTGACTGGTCTGCCCTGCCATCGGATAACGGATCTTGTCGAAGGTGCTCGGCTTGGTCTTGATGTCTTCCAGTAGGTATGGTGTCACCATCGTTTCATCCATGCGATAGAATGCGAGGCGCGTGCCCATCGGTCCCCAGAAGAGACCCTTCTCGATCCCGTATTCCTGCCGGTGGACACTCTTGCCGTTCACGATCCCATCCGCGCCATCCGTGGTGATGGGCACCGGCCGGTTCTTCCCGATCCCAGCACGCATCAAGTACACGTTGTTCTCCACGGTGAAGGCCACGGCCTTGTTCACCGCATCCACTTCCTCGTTCTCCGCACCCGGACCGATGCGTGTGACCGCTTCCAACTTGCCAGCCGTGGTCTCGAAACCGAACAGCCGCTCGTTGTGCAGGAAGGTGAAGCGTGTTGGCGATCCCCAGGTGATGGAAGGCCACGATTTCAACTTCGCGCTGTCCGGTAGCTGCACATTCACGGCAGACAATTCCGCGATGGGTTGATCGACACTCTTGCCGAGCGTGCCACGCATGAGTTGTTCACCCTTCACATAGGAGTAGCCGTTGTCTGCCTCGATCCATTGCAGTGCGGACAACCGCTCCGGCGCGAGGTCCGTTCCCGCTTTCAGGATGGCGTCGCGGAGGGTGAGTTCCTTTTGTTGCGCATAGCTCGGTGCGAGCAACAGCGTGAACAGGACGAAGGCAAGGGATATACGTGATCGGAACATGCGTGTGGGGTTGGGTCCGCGCGCCGCGGGTGGCACGAAGATGAAGATCCTGTGACTTCCTAGGTCAGTGTGGGTCGCTGAACGTTGGATTTGTGAGGAACCCCTCGTCCGTAAGCGCATTCAAGAAGGCCACTAGATCGGCCTCTTGTTCGGGCGTGAGGTTCACCAGTCCGAAGCGCCAAGGGTCCATGTGCGCGTCGATGCGCGGATTGTCCACTTGAACATTGTGCGCATAGAAGTTCACGACTTGTTCCAACGTGGCGAAGCGCGAGTCGTGCATGTATGGGCCGGTATGCGCGATGTTCCGAAGGGTCGGCACCTTGAATTTGCCTACGTCCGCGGCATTGCCCGAGATCCCGCCGAAACCCGGATCGGCGGAGATCATGTCGAGGCCGTTGTTCCGAAGTCCGTGATCATTGAAGAAGGGGTTCTTGTGGCAATCCACGCAATGGCCATCGCGCATGAAGACGTCCATGCCACGGATCTCCTGATCATTCATCGCGTTCGCCTGCCCCAGATAGAAGTAGCGATCGAAGGGTGAGTTGAATGAAAGCAACGTACGTTCGAATTGCGCGATCGCCATCACCACCAGATCACTGTCGATCGTCGTAGTGCCGAAGGCCTTCTTGAACAGTCCGGGATAGGTGTCGTGCGCTTGCAGGCGTTGCACCACCACGGGCCATGTGTTGCGCATTTCGATCATGTTCGTCACCGGGTCATGCGCTTGTCCTTCCAAACTGTGGCGACGACCATCCCAGAAGAAGTGCTCATCGAAAGCCATGTTGATCACTTGCATGGCGTTCCGTCCACCTACAGAACCATCCGTGCCGATGCTGAATTCGCGAGGATCCGTGAAACCGTTCGCTTGCACGTGGCAACTGCCGCAGCTCATGCTGTAGTTGTCGCTCAGTGCCTTTTCATAGAAGAGCGTGCGCCCCAGTGCAACACCTTCCACAGTGAGCGGATTCCCCACGCCCACGTGCGCCACATGTCCGCTGTCCGTGATGAAGCTCGGGATGCTGAGCGCGAGCGGCGTCTGTCCTGTATCCTCATCGGGATCCTTGTCCTTGCGGCAGGCCGCGAACGTGAGAACAGCAATGGCGAGTAGAAGTGGAATGCGTCGATCCATGTCGCCCAAATGTCGGGATCACGCCCGACCGCTCACGATTCCGGTGGACCTGATCGCGGGTCGGATAGGAATGCCGAGTCCGTGAGTGCCTTCAAGAAAGCCACAAGATCCTTCCGATCCTGCGTGCTCAGCCGCACTTCGCCTTGCACCCATGGCAGCATGTGTGCGTCCAGTGTGGGGGAGGTGGTGATCACCAGATCGGCATAGAAGTCCACCACTTCCTCCAACGTCGCGAAGCGACCATCGTGCATGTAAGGTCCGGTGAATTCGATGTTGCGCAGCGTGGGCGTCTTGAAGCGGTCCATGTGCCACGGAAGCCCGGTGCGCTCGCCCATTCCGCGGTCCGTTGGGATGCTATCCAACCCGATGTTCGACACCTCATGGTGTTTGAACAGAGGCGGTTCGTGGCAATCCACACAATGGGCGCTGGTGAAGAAGAGGTTGCGCCCACGGACCTCGGATGCGGTCATGGCGGTGAGATCACCTTCCATGTAGTAGCGGTCATATCGGGAGTTCAACGAGATGAGCGTGCGTTCGAATTGCGCTAGTGCGAAAGCGATGTGCATGCTGTCCACGCGATCGCCGCCGAACGCCGCGCGGAACAGCGGCGGGTATCGCGGATCACGTCGAAGTCGTTCGGTGACCACATTCCAAACGCTGCCCATTTCGCGGTGACCGCGCACCGGTTCGAAAGCTTGCAATTCCAGACTGAGCGCGCGTGCATCCCAGAAGAAGAAGTGGTCCCACGCGAGGTTGATCAGTGGCTGGGCGTTGCGCGTGCCCATTGACCCATCCACGCCTGGTGAAACCGCACGCGGATCGGCGAATGCATGCGCCTGCTGGTGACAGCTTGCACACGACAACGAGCCATCGGCGGAAAGCCCCTTCTCATAGAACAGCGCACGGCCCAAGGCCACGCCTTCCACGGTCGTCGGGTTGTCATACGGCACACCGATCCGCAAGCTGGTGTCCGCCAAGGCCCAAACAGGAAGATCGAATTGATACGGCGTGGGCGCTTGCGCCGAACGCTTGCCGCCGTGATGGTACAACCCACACGCCCCGACGGCGATGGCGATCGGGATCAATAGGGATCGTGCGTGGCATGGCATGCGATCACGAAGGTGCGAACCACTTCTCTGCGTCCTCCGCATCTCCGCGGTTTGACCGAATTCTTCTTTGCGCCCTTGCGCCTTGGTGGTTGATCTCCACTCAGAAAATATTCACCTCGCGCTCCAGCTCCACCCCGAATTGCTCGCGCACACTTCGCATCACCTGCTCGCTCAACTCCAGCAACTCAGCACCTGTTGCTCCGCCGTGATTCACGAGGACCAGCGCTTGCTTGTCATGCACGCCCGCACCGCCGATACGCTTGCCTTTCCAGCCGGCTTTCTCGATCAGCCAACCTGCCGCAAGCTTCACTGTGCCATCGGTTGAGGGAAAGCTCACCAGTTCCGGGTGATCGGCACGTATACGGTCCGCAACTGCGATGGGCACCACGGGGTTCTTGAAGAAGCTACCGGCATTGCCCAGTACCGAAGGCTCGGGTAGTTTGCTCCTTCGGATCGCGATCACCGCGTTGCTCACATCCTTGATCGTGGGGTGTGTGATGCCCGCGCGCTTCAATTCTTCTTGGATGGACCCGTAGCTGGTGTTCACCACATCTGCTGCCTTCTTCAACCGGAACGTGACGCTCACGATCACGAACCGATCACGGCCCTCACGCTTGAAGAAACTCTCGCGGTACCCGAAGGCGCAGGCCTCGCGATCGAAGGTGATCACCTCGCCGTCGCTGATCCGCATCGCCTCCAACGAATGGAAGACATCCTTGATCTCCACACCGTATGCACCGATGTTCTGCATCGGCCCGGCGCCCACCTTGCCGGGGATCAAGGACATGTTCTCGATGCCGCTCCATCCCTTCTCCACGGTGTGCAGCACGAATTGATGCCACACGACCCCGGCGCCGGCTTTCACGAACACGTTCGTATCGTCCTCATGCACCACACGGATCCCGGGGATCTCGTTCAGCAGCACCACGCCGGGAAAGTCGCGCGTGAAGAGGATGTTGCTTCCACCGCCGAGCACCAGGCGCGGTTTGCCCTGCAACTCGGGTGTGTTCAGCGCAGTGCGCAGATCGTCCGCTGAATGGAAGCGCGCCATGAACTCCGCGCGCGCAGCAATGCCGAAGGTGTTGAAGGGCGTAAGGTCCGCGCTGGGGATGAACTGCATGGGAGCGCAAGTTTACCGGTGGGGCCACTATTCAATGCCCGTGTGGTCCAAGCTGCCCGAGGTGAGTTATTCACAAATGTTGGCATACGCCATAAGCGCATGTACATTCGATGGGTACAGCGCTAGGAAACAACGGTATGGCGCAAATTCTTTTGAAGATGCTCGAAGGAATGAGAACAGGAACAGGTGCGTGGATGGGTCGAGATGACCGTTCGAGCCAGCAGAACCAGTCTTGTACGTCCGGTCGGAGCATGATCATTGCGATACCTGGACCGTCTCTCTCTCTCTCTCTCTACACTAACGCGGCCAGCAGCCGCAACGAAGAAGCCCCCGGTGCTAGAACACCGAGGGCCTTGGTCGCTCGTGTCCCACCAACCCACTGGTATAGGTAAACGAAACAGAGCAGCGCAAAAGTAGGACCCTCCCCGGCAGCGCCGGGCAGCGTTCCCGCAACCCAAGCGGTCCATTGGGCGTGTACGGTGGAATAGGCTGCGGCCACGCGATGCACGTATCTCCAGAAGGTCGTTTTGACCGGACCGATGAGGCTCTTGGTGGGCTTGCCCCCCGGACGGAGCCAGCAACGACAATTCGAAAGATGTTCCTCCGCGTGATGAATAACAGGTGGCCCAGTGCCGCGCTTGCTCTTGCGCTGGGTTGCCTGTTGTTCGTTGCGCTTCCGCGCTGTGAAGCGCAGAACTTGGTGCCCAACCCGAGTTTCGAGCAACTGGATACCTGCCCCTACAGCATTGGTTTCCAAGTAGGGGACCGACCGATCCACTGGTACAGCTGGCTCAATAGCCCCGATTACTTCCATAGTTGCGCACAGGCCGTGAACGGCGTGGACACCCTGGTCGGCGTGCCGCGGAATGGATGGACCTTCCAGCATGCATGGGAGGGAAGCGCTTACGTGGGGATGTATTCTTGGGGCCTTGGTGATTTCCGCGAGTACGTGGGCGCCGAATTGCTGGAGCCACTGGTAGTGGGCTGCACCTATCAACTGCGTTTCAGGGTGAATCCGGCGGCGGATGGCACCTACTGGTTGCAAGATGGCGGAACAGCATGCGACAATGTAGGATTGCTCTTCACGACCGGATCCAATGCCTGGTACACGCTTGAGGGACCGCCCTTTCCTTTCCGCAACTTCGCCCATCTGTACACCACATTTCCGGTGTCCGATACGGTGGCTTGGACCTTGGTGGAAGGGGCTTTCGTGGCGGACAGCGCCTACAGCCATATTGTGCTTGGGAATTTCTTCGCCGATTCGCTGACCACGGCCCTGCCCATCGGGAACCCCAACCCTTGGACCGGCGTGACCTATTACCTGATCGACGGTGTGGAAGTAATTCCGATTACGCCGGGCTGTCATGGCGTAGGTGTGCCGGACTTGGTTGGTGGAACTCCGGTGGTGCGCTTCGAGGCGGGCATGATCGTGGTGGATCAGATGCAGGAGCCATTCATTGCGCAGGTACTGGACATGGTAGGGCGCGTTCTGGAAACCAGCCACTGGAGGCAAGTGGGAACGGGCACTATGCGTTTACCCACGCATCAGGGAGATTACGTCTTGCAGTTGTACGGAGAGCGGAGCACGTTCGTGAAGAAGTTCGTTGTGCATTAGCGGTCCGGTCGTTCTATAACACGAATGACCATGAATAGAAAGAAGTTCATGCTTGCCGCAATGGCAAGCGCATGCCTGCACTTTATGCAGGCACAGCAGCAGTTCTGGAACAGTCTTCCAGGCGGGAATGTCATCAACGCTGGGGAGTACCTCGGCGCCGCGGCCAACAGCACGGTTCCCTTGCGCTTCAGCACCATCCCGAACCTGCGCCAGGAATGGCGAACGAACAACGTGCTGCGGATGCAGTTGATGGAGACGCTCACGAATCAAACGATCGGCACGTACAACAACCTCAACCTGAGCGGCCACTTGGGCCTTGGCGCGTTCGGTGGCAATGTGGCGCAGCCGTTCTCCATGCTGCACCTCAATTTCGGCGGTACGCAGTTCTCAGGCTACCGGCCATGGCAAGGGTCGGGCATGACGATCACCCAAGGCTCGGATCTGGGCTGGATAGGTCTGAAGAATGAAGGCTTCGACCTCAACCACATGACTTTGGCCTGGGCGGACAACACCGTAGGCGATGGCCCTGATCTGTTCAAGATCATCTTCCTGGCCAAACCCGGCACCACGGGCACCGCAGGGAACCTGAATGGTCTGGAGGCCTTGCGCATCCGGCCGCATCCAAGCGGAAATCAGTCCTTCCTTGGCATAGGCGATTGGTTCACGGCTGGTTTGAATCCAACGGAACGTGTGGATCTGCTTGATGGTCGGTTACGCATTCGTGATCTACCCGATGATCCCGAGACTGATCAAGCCTACCTCGTGATGGTGGTTGACGACACCAATGACCCCAACGAACGCGGCGTGGTGAAGTGGAAGGACATCAACCTGAATAGCGGATGCGAATGGGTGATGCAGAGTCCAGAGCCGCATGTGTCCAATACGTATGACGGCAGCAATTGCTCATGGGATCGGAGCCATGGCGTGGGCATCGGTCTGCAATACCCCAAGACCAAGCTGCATGTGTACCACACAAGCGCAGAACTACTCACACCGACCGCCATCTTGGGCGATGCACGATTCGACTATTGGAACCCCCAAGAAGTGATCGGTGTTAGTGGTCTTGCCCGTCCGACCAATTCCGTTGGGTCGATCCTAGGCATGCAGGCACGTGGAGTTGTGGGTCGCGCGATAAATTCCAGATCGTCGATCGGAGTCCTGGGTTTGGGTAGTACTTGTGAAGCTACCGCTGGTGACGCATCAGCCGTGATCGGTGTTATGGGTGTTGCGACTGCGTGTGAAAGGTCTGCGTTCGTAGCAGGTCTCTATGGTGAAGGTTCAGGAGCAAACAACCCTGCAAATGAGTGGGCTGCCTACGTCAATGGTCGCGGCTACATCGCGAATGGACCTTGGCAACCTTCGGATGAACAACTGAAGACGGATATCCAAGATGCTGCTGCGGTCGATGGGTCATCCGGGATTGATGTTTTGCTGGACTTACCTGTTCATACCTATCAGTACAATGTGGATGGCTTCCCGTTCATGCATTTGCCCACGGGACAACAAATGGGTTTCATTGCCCAGGAATTGGAATCCTTGATCCCGCAAGCGGTCACGAGCATGACCCATCCGGCTCAAATGGACTCGCTCGGCAACGAGGTCTCGCCTGCGGTTGATTTCAAAGCGATCAACCCAATAGCGCTCATTCCATATCTGGTACTCACTGTGCAACGTCAGCAGGCTCGGTTGGACCAATTGCAAGGGCAACTGTCCACTTGCTGCGCAGGCATACCTGTCGACGCCGATCAACGCAACCTAATGGATCAGACGGCTCCATCTCCGGCCGCGGATCGTTCAATGTCGATCGATCCCAATCCCTTTGACTGGCAAACCATGATCAGGTACAAACTCGATCGTAGCGGTCGTATGCAACTCATGGCGAACAGCGCCGATGGCAAACAACTTCGCGTACTGCACGAAGCGAGTCTCGAAGCCGGCCAGTACCAGTTCGAGTGGAACACTGCAGACCTCGCCCCGGGCTTGTACTACGTGACCTTGCTGCTCGATGGCGAACCGATCGTGAAGAAGGCCGTGAAAGTGGCGCATTAAGGACTGATGATTATTGGAGCGGCCCTGCCCGAATGGTGCGGGGCCGTTCCTTTGCCACATGCCCCGCGCCATCGTTTGCGTCACCAACGACCTAAGCACCGACAATCGGGTACACCGCACCTGCGTGGTGTTGCGTGAACTCGGATACGAGGTGGTACTGGTTGGTCGGGTGCTGCCGGGAAGTCTTCCCTTGCATCGGCCCTATGGCACCAAGCGCATGCGTTTGCTCTTCCCCAAAGGCGCCTTGTTCTATGCTGAGTACAACCTGCGGCTTTTCCTCCTGCTGCTTTTCCGCCGCGTGGATCTGATCGTGGCGAATGACCTCGACACGCTTCTGGCATGTCATCTCGCGAAGGGGCGTCGAAAGCTGGTGTACGACAGCCATGAATACTTCACCGAAGTGCCGGAGTTGGAAGGCCGCTTCGCGCGCAAGGTGTGGCTCGCGATCGAGCGCTGGATCTTTCCGAAGCTGCGCACCGTGATCACCGTGAACGGCAGCATCGCGCGCGAGTACAAGACGCGGTATGGGAATGAGGTAGCCGTGATCCGCAACATCCCCATGCACCGTGATCTTGGTCCGCTTCCATCGCGTGCGGAGCTGGATCTTCCGCAGGACCGTTTCCTGTTGATCCTTCAAGGCAGTGGGATCAATGTGCAGCGGGGCGCCGAGGAAGCGGTATTGGCGATGAAGGAATTGCCCGAGGCGATGTTGTTGTTGGTCGGTGGGGGCGATGCGTGGCCGGTGTTGGAGCGCATGGTGAAGGAACACGACTTGGCCGATCGCATCCGCCTGGTCCCACGCATGCCATACGAACGCATGATGCAATACACGCGCAATGCGGATCTCGGCCTTTCTCTCGACAAGGACACGAATCTCAACTACCGCTTCAGCCTACCGAACAAGTTGTTCGACTATTTCCAGGCGCACATCCCGGTGCTGGTCTCCGACCTACCGGAAGTGGCTGGTGTGGTGCGGAAGTATGAGGCAGGTATCGTGATACCCCACGTGGATCCTTCGTTGATCGCTTGTGAAGTGCGTGCGCTCATGGCTGATCCCCAACACCGCGATGCCCTGCGCCAAAAAGCTATTTTCGCCGCCTCCGCGTTGGACGGGGAGCGCGAGAAGAACGCGCTGAAAGCGCTGTTCCAAGGTCTTGATTGAGCCTCATCTGCATATCGTCTCTTTCGATGTCCCCGCGCCGCCGAGCTATGGTGGGGTGATCGACGTGTATTACAAGGTGAAGGCGCTTGTCGAGCTGGGCGTGAAGGTCCACCTGCACTGTTTCCAATACGGTCGGAGCAAGGCCAAGGAGTTGGATCGGATGTGCGCGTCGGTCCACTATTACCCGAGGCGTACCGGCAAACTGCAACTGCTCAATGCCCTGCCTTATGTGGTGGTGAGCCGCCGCAGCGAACAACTGATGGATCGGTTGCTGGCCGATGATCATCCCATCCTCTTCGAGGGATTGCATTGTTGCTTCCACCTGGGTGATCCGAGATTAAGCGGCCGTCGACGCTTGGTCCGCGCACACAACGTGGAGCACGATTATTACGGCGCGCTCGCGAAGGCGGCGACCAGCACGTTCCGTCGTGGCTACTTCATCAACGAGGCGCACAAGCTCCAGCGCTTCGAGCCGGTGCTCGCCGAAGCCGATCAGGTGTTGGCGATCTCACCGAAGGACCAAGCCTATTTCGGCGGACACTTTCCGCGTGTAGCGCACATCCCGGCTTTCCATGCGAGTGAAAAGGTGGATGTGCCGGAAGGCCTCGGCGACTTCGCGTTCTATCACGGCGCGTTGGGTGTAGCGGAGAATGATCAGGCGGCGCAACACCTTGTGCGCATTGTCTTCAAGGACCTGCCGGTGAAGCTGGTGATCGCCGGAAGCGATGCGAGCGCGGACCTGAAGCGTGCGGTGGCGAATGCGAGCAATGTCGAACTCCGCGAGGACATCGGCACGGAGGAGATCCATCGGCTGGTCCGCACGGCGCAGGTGAACGTGCTGCCCACCTTCCAATCCACTGGCATCAAACTGAAATTGTTGCTCTGCCTCTTCACCGGCCGTCATGTGGTATGCAACACGCCGATGATCGAAGGCACGGGCCTCGCGGATCTATGCCATGTACACGACGATGTAGTCGGCATGCGCAACAGCATCCTCGCCAACATGTCCCGACCGGCGAACGGCGAAGCGTTGGAAGCGCGGGTCAAGGTACTCGAAGAACGATTCAGCAACCGGCGCAACGCCGAGCGGATCGTGAAGCTCCTGCGGTAGCGATCAACCCACTGGCGTATTGCTCACCTCGAGCAATTTCCCATCCTCGCAGCGCACCACCCGCGTATTGAATTTCTTCATGTGCGTGTAATCGTGCGTGGCCATGATCACACTGCGGCCGCTTTGGCTGATCGACAGCAGCAGGTCGAGGATCTCACCGGTCGTCTCGGGATCCAAGTTGCCGGTGGGCTCATCGGCAAGCACGAGCTCGGGGTCGTTCAACAGGGCGCGTGCGATGCTTACGCGTTGTTGTTCGCCGCCGCTCAACTCGTGTGGCATCTTGTAGCCTTTGGTGGAGAGGCCCACCTTCACAAGCACCTCCTGGATCCGGTCCTCCATCGCCTTCTTGCTGTTCCAGCCGGTGGCCTTCAGAACGAACGCGAGGTTCTCGTTCACGGTGCGATCCGCGAGCAACTGGAAATCCTGGAAGACCACGCCGAGTTTCCGGCGGAGGAAGGGGACCTGCCCACGTTTCAACGTGGGCAGATCGAATCCGCAGCAATGTCCTTCACCTTCTGTAAGCGGAAGATCGCCGTAGAGCACGCGCATCAAACTGCTCTTGCCGCTACCGGTGCGGCCGATGAGGTAGATGAACTCGCCCTTGTACACCGTGAAGTCCACGTTGTTGAGCACCAGGTTCTCGCGTTGGAAGATCCGCGCGTTCGCGAGGTGGATGATGGGAGCGTCGTTCATGCGTTCGTGATCACGGGGCCAAAGGTGACAATTCACGGAGGATGCTTCGCGTTAGGGTGAAGTGATGGCCCGTGAATTGCCACACCAACACGCCCGCGTGGATAAGTACCCTGCTTCCGTCCCGAGCCTCCAACCCGCTGCCGAGAACTTTGATCGCTTGATGAGGACCCTTTTCCTTCGACCCTTACGACCGCTGCTCGCGGTGGTCGCCCTGCTGCTTTTCGCCCTGCCGGGCTTCAGCCAGCGCACCGCGCATTACGAACACGCCGATGCCGACCTGATCAACGCGATGGAGCTTTTCGATATGGCGAAGTACGGCGCCGCCCAGTTCGAATTCCAACGTGTGGCCGAGCGGGTTCCCGACCTCCATGATCCCACCCGGACCGAAGCCGAGTTCTACATGGCCTTGTGCTCCGTGCGACTATTCAATGACGACGCCGGTTATCGCTTGCTCACCTTCATGAGCGAACATCCGGAGGATCTGCATGTACCAGCCGTGCGCTTTGAACTGTTCCGGTACGCATTCGCACAGAAGGACTATGACAAGGCCTTGGCTTGGAGTGAACAGGTTGATCGCCTCGCACTTTCTGCGGAGGAGACCGAGGAATACCGCTTCAAGCGGGGCTACGCCTATTTCCAGGAAGGCGACAAGGAGAAGGCGCTGGGCGAGTTCAGCGCCACACAGAATTCCACCGGGATCTATGGCGCTCCTTCGTTGTATTACGCTTCACACATCCAGTACGAACGCGGCAATCACGAAACGGCGCTGATCGGATTCCGCAAGTTGGAAGCCGATGAGAACTTCGCGAAAGTGGTGCCCATCTACATCGCCGAGATCCTTTTTCTCCAAGGCAAGTACGACGAACTGAACGCTTATGTGAAACCCTTGTTGGAGGATCCGCAAGGCGCCAAGCGCATCAACGAGATCAACCGGTTGGCGGGTGAAGCGAACTACCGCAACGGCAACTACACGGAAGCACTGCCGTACCTGCAGAAGAGTGCGCAGCGTGTGGGTGTGGATCGCAGCGACCGTTACATCCTCGGCTATGCGTACTACAAGACCGGTGATTGCACAAAGGCTCTGGCGGAGTTCAACGTGGTGGCGAACGGGGAGGACAGCCTCGCGCAACTCGCTACCTACCACATGGCCGATTGCTACATCCGTGTGAACGAGAAGAACTTCGCGCGGAACGCATTCAAGCGCGCGTACGAGATCGGCAAGGACCCGAAGATCACCGAGGATGCGCTCTTCCAATACGCCAAGCTGGCCTACGAACTCAGCTTCGATCCTTACCACGAAGCGATCAACGCGCTCCGCAACTATTTGAAGACCTACCCCAACACACCGCGTCGCGATGAGGCCTATGAGTTCCTACTGAACGTGTACCTGCGGACCAAGAACTACGAGGATGCGTTGACCTCACTGGACGAGATCCAGAACAAGGACCTGCGATTGAAGGAGGCGTACCAGAAGTTGGCGTACAACCGTGGCGTGGAATTGTACGATGGGCGCAAGTACGCCGATGCCGCGCTCTTCTTCGAACGCGCCTTGAAGTACCCCGTGAACCAGCGCCTGAACGCGCAGTCCAACTATTGGATGGCGGAGAGCTATTACGGCCAAGGCGATATGCCTGCGGCCTTGCGGAAGTATGATGATCTACGGAACACGCCCGGCGCGTATTCCACGGAGTTGTATGAGCAGGCAGGATACGGCATGGGCTACGTCTTCTTCAAACTGAAGCAGTACGATGAAGCGTCGATCGCGTTCAGGCGGTACTTGACCTCCCGAAGCGGCGAGGCACGCCAACGTGCGGACGCCATGTTGCGCACCGGCGATTGCTTCTTCGTGATGAAGGATAACGAGCAAGCGGTGAAGTGGTATGACGATGCGATGCGCACCGGCTCCTCGGATCGCGACTACGCCATGTACCAGAAGGGCGTGTGCCAGGGATTGTTGCGCAAACACAACGAGAAGCAAACCACCTTGAAAGCGCTGCTCACGGAAACACCGGACTCGCGCTACGCCGCCGATGCCAAGTTCCAACTGGGCGAGACGAACATCATCCTCGAGAACGACGGCGAGGCACTGCGCTACTACACCATGGTCACGCAGCAGCACCCCAACAGCCCGCTGGTCCGACAGGCCATGTTGCAGACGGCGCTCATCCACAAGCGCATGGGCAATGTGGATCAGGCCATCGCAGACTTCAAGGCCGTGGTGTCGAAGTACCGCACGGCGGAGGGTTCCCGAGATGCATTGGCGGGTTTGAAGAACATCTACATCGAGCTGGGCCGCGTGGCCGATTACGAAACGTACATCCGCACCCTGGAGTTCATCGACCCCGCAACAGAGGACCTTGACCAGGATTACTACCAGAGCGCCGAGAAGCTCTACTTCGAGGAGAAGTGTCCGCAGGCCATCGGGGCCTTCGGTGATTACATCAACAAATATCCGCGCGGTGGCTACGTGTTGAATGCGTACTACTACCGGGGTGATTGCCAGTACCGCGCTGGACAGTGCGACCAAGCACTTCCGGATCTGGAGGAAGTGATCCGCAGGGAAGGCACGCAGTTCATGGAAAGCGCGCTTGTCGGTGCGAGTGACATCCTTTTCCGCCAGAAGAGGTGGGAAGGTGCGCTGGACTACTTCAACAAGTTGGAACCGGTCGCTAGCTTCCCGCAGAACACACTGGCTGCACAGGTCGGACGTATGCGGTGTCTGCGCGAATTGGGCCGAACAAGCGAAGCAGCTGTTGCAGCGGAGAAGGTGGTGGCCAACAGCAACGCCACCAGCGACCTGAAGGCCGAAGGGAACATCCTCATGGCCAAGGCGCTTGCTGACACTAACGATTACGACGCAGCCTACATCAAATTCAAGGCGGTGAGCACGGCCAGCACGAATGCCATGGGCGCCGAGGCGAAGTACAACATGGCGTACATCCGCCACCTGCAGGCGCAGTACAAGAAGGCGGAGACGGAGGTCTTCGAACTCGTGCAACGCTATCCGTCCTACGACCACTGGAAAGCGATGGGCTTCATCCTGCTCGGCGATGTGTACGTGCAATTGAATGATCGCTTCCAAGCAAGGGCCACGCTGCAAAGCGTGATCGATCATTGCCAGGAGCCTGATCTCGTGGCACAGGCCCGACAACGCTTGGAGGCGATCAATGCCTCCGACGTGCAACAGAATGCACCCCGTCAACAGGAGGACATCACGATCCCCATGCCCGGTAACCGCAACGGCCAATGAGAACCATGAAGAAGATACTCGCGGGGGTCGCCGTTCTGTCGCTCAGCGTTCCGACCTATGCACAAGGTGATGGCGGCTATGTGATCCAAGGCATCTGGAACCCCACGCTTGCCGATGCGCAGAAGCTTGACCTGCGCCCGGAACCGATCGACACCGTACTCGCGGACATCCCGGTACGGTACAATCTGCTACCTGCCAAAGCAGAGATCCCTGCACGGGTGGATAGTCTGTCGGCAGCCAGGCTCACGGTTTCTGCGATGCAGGAGAAACTCTACAAGGGGTTCCTGAAGGGCGGATTCGGTTTGTACACCACACCGCTGGGTGAATTGTATTACGATCAATCGCGATCGCGGCAGAACGGCTACGGCATCCACCTGAAACACATGAGCAGCAACGGTGGACTGGACGACGTGGGGCCTAGCGACTACAGCTTCAACAGCGTGGACGGCTTCTACAAGCACTTCCTGCCCGACCATGAGGCCAGCGGTCGCTTGATGTACGATCGTCGCCGCGTGAGCTACTTCGGATACACCTCCACGGACAGCTTGGAGAACGCGATCGACAATGCACCGAACTCCGGCGACGATGACAGGAAGCAGTTCTACAACGACATCGGATTCGCTGCCCGCTTACGCAGCTTGTACACCGACAGCACCAAGATCGCGCACGACATCGGTCTGGAGGTACACTCGTACAGCAACCTCAGCGAGAGCCGCGAGACGAACCTCCGCGTGACCGCTGAGGTGGGCAAGCAGGAGAACACCGAGTACTTCAGTGCAGGTCTGCTCATCGACAATAACGCATACACCGGCAAACTCGACGGCGGTCTGGGCGAGATCAAACAGAATGGTGTGTTGCTTGGGCTGATGCCGAGTGTGCGCACGGTGGGCCAACGGTATTTCGTTCGCGCCGGAGTGGGTATGTACCTCGATGCTTTGGGTGAGACCACCTTCCATTTCTTCCCGCAGGCCTATGCGCACTATGGCCTCTTCAACAACATCCTGGTGCCCTACATCGGGTTGGAGGGATCACGCCAACGGAACAGCTTCCGCAGCCTCACCCGCCAGAACCCGTGGTTGGGCGGTGGGCCGCCATTGAGCAACACCAGCAAGCTGTATGACATCTATCTCGGTATGCGCGGCAGCTTCATGAACAACCTCGGCTTCGATGTGCGGGCCAGCAAGAGCGCGTATGATGACATGGCGCTGTTCGTGAACGTCCCGAACCTGCCCTTCGGCGATCGCATGGCCGTGATCTACGACGAGGTGGACATCCTCGACCTGAGCGGTGAGATCACCTACAGCAAGACCGAGGAGCTCCGCTTCAGCGCCCGCGTGGATGTGTACACGTACACCATGAAGGTGCAGGACGAACCCTGGAACCTGCCGCCGTACAAACTCACCTTCGCCGCGCGGTACACGATGCGTGATAAGCTGATCCTGAAAGCCGAAGCGCTCTTCCTCGGGAAACGTCCGGCTTATCGCGCTCCTGAGCCCAGTGATGATCCGAACGTGGTGAACCTGGCCACGCGCACCGACCTGGATGGTTACTTGGACCTCTACCTCGGCGCCGAGTACCGCTATACCAAGCGGTTGAGCGTCTTCTTGGATATGAGCAACCTCAGCGCCAGCAAGTACGAGCGTTGGTACCGTTACCCGGTGCAACGAGGCATGGTGATGGTGGGCGCGACGTATGCGTTCTAGGGGTATCCTTTTCTCGAAGTGATCCACTTGGAACAGGCAAGGGAATTCGCCTGTTAAATATCAACAAAGTCCGCGCGGCTGTTGGGAAATCGCCCAATACAGCCGGGACCCGTGGGGTACCTTTGGGAACCCGGAAAAAGTACCGGGAAGAATTACAGGAACCATGTCCGAGACAGCAGTGGAAAAGAGCGAACGCAAGAAGAAAGCAGCGGCCGATTATTCAGCCGATAGCATACAAGTATTGGAAGGTCTGGAGGCGGTGCGAAAGCGCCCCGCCATGTACATCGGTGATATCGGTGTGAAGGGCCTGCACCACCTCGTCTATGAGGTGGTGGATAACAGCATCGACGAGGCTTTGGCCGGTCATTGCGATACCATCGATGTGGCGATCACCCCCACGAACGGGATCCGCGTGAAGGATAACGGTCGTGGCATCCCGGTGGGCATGCATGCCAAGGAGAAGCGAAGCGCGCTGGAGGTCGTGATGACCGTGCTGCACGCCGGTGGCAAATTCGACAAGGACAGCTACAAGGTGTCCGGTGGATTGCACGGCGTGGGTGTGAGCTGCGTGAACGCGTTGAGCAGCATGCTGCGAGCGGAGGTACACCGCGATGGAAAGGTCTATGAGCAGGAGTACAGCGAGGGCAAGCCGAAGTACGCTGTACGCGAGATCGGCACCACGGAGGAGCGAGGGACCATCGTGACCTTCCAGCCCGACCTCACCATCTTCCAAGTGAGCGAGTTCAATTATGAAACGCTGTCCGCGCGTTTGCGTGAGTTGTCCTACCTCAACAAGGGCATCACGCTGAACATCACCGATGAGCGTCGCACCAATACGGACGGCAGCTTCGTCACCGACACCTTCCTGAGTGAACTCGGCTTGGTCGAATTCGTGAAGTACCTGGATGGCACGCGCAATTCGCTGATCGAGGAAGTGATCTACATGGAAGGGGAGAAGTCCGGTATCCCCGTGGAGATCGCCATGGTCTACAACGACTCCTTCAACGAGAACCTGCACTCATACGTCAATAACATCAACACCCACGAGGGTGGTACGCACCTCGCCGGATTCCGAAGTGGTCTTACCCGCACATTGAAGAAGTACGCCGACAATAGCGGTGCTACATCCAAGTTGAAGTTCGAGATCAGCGGCGATGACTTCCGCGAGGGACTTACAGCCGTGATCAGCGTGAAGGTGCAAGAGCCCCAGTTCGAGGGACAGACCAAGACCAAGCTCGGGAACAGCGAAGTGAGCGGTGCGGTGAACCAGGCCGTGGCCGAGATGCTCGACAATTACCTCGAAGAGCACCCGCGCGATGCGAAGCAGATCGTCGAGAAGGTGATCCTGGCCGCAACGGCGCGCCACGCAGCGCGCAAGGCCCGCGAACTGGTGCAGCGCAAAGGCGCCTTCGCTGGTGGCGGATTGCCCGGTAAGCTCGCCGACTGCCAGAGCAAGGATGCCAGCGCGAGCGAGCTCTTCCTTGTCGAGGGCGACTCTGCAGGTGGAACCGCCAAGCAGGGCCGTAATCGCGAGTTCCAGGCGATCCTACCGCTCCGCGGGAAGATCCTGAACGTGGAGAAGGCGATGCAGCACAAGATCCTCGACAACGAGGAGATCCGGAATATTTACACAGCGCTGGGCGTGTCCATTGGGACCGAGGAGGACAGCAAGGCGCTGAACATGGTCAAGCTGCGCTACCACAAGATCGTGATCATGTGCGACGCCGATGTGGACGGTAGCCACATCCAAACGTTGATCATGACCTTCTTCTTCCGCCACATGCAGGCGCTGATCGAAGAGGGTTACCTCTACATTGCCACGCCGCCACTCTACTTGGTGAAGAAGGGCAAGGAGCAGGTGTACTGCTGGACCGAAGCCGAGCGTGAAATGGTCGTGGAGCGGATGAAGGGCGGCAACAAGGACGTGAACGTCGGCATTCAGCGCTACAAGGGTCTGGGTGAGATGAACGCCGAGCAGTTGTGGGAGACCACCATGGATCCCACCCGCCGTACGCTGCGCCAAGTGACCATCGAGAACAGCGCCGAGGCCGATCGCGTGTTCAGCATGCTCATGGGCGATGAGGTCCCACCGCGCCGCGAGTTCATCGAGAAGAATGCGATCTACGCCAAGTTGGACGTTTGATCCTGGAACAGTGACTATTGCGAAAGCCCCGTGAGAACGGGGCTTTCTTGTGTTCTATAGGGGGGCATCAGTGGCCTCGCGCCCTAGCGGCTGTGCTTCTTAGGGCAATCCCCATCTCTTCAAAGCCATAGAGACAGCCGCTGCACGTCCAGACAGGCTCGGTCGAACGCTTCATGGCTTCCACGCGCTGTCTCACTGCATCCGGGACCAGGACACCTAGTTTCTGAAGCCGAATGGTCGCTTCAGCGCCATACGCACGGTACACGGGATCCTCGTCCCGAAGCCAGCGGAAGACCGCTGCAGTATCCTTCCGGACGATGAACTCCTCTACTTGTGTTCTAGGCGTTGGATCCATTCCAACGATCCCGCAATGCGAGCCATAGGCTGGTCCCTTCGGCCAAGTCATGACTTTTTGAAGATCGTTGTCTTGGGCTAAGCCATCGTGTCTGAAAGACAATGCCAGGATCAGAATAAGTACGGCGGCAAATTTCGCGCGCATGTGTAGGGTCACCTCAACACCGTCACGTGCCCGACCCGTTCGATCAACTCGTTGGTGAGTTTGTCGTAGCACTTCAGGGTCCACACATACACGTCGTTCTGCACGATGTCGTTCATGTAGAAACCATCCCATTTCTCGTGAACGGTTTGTGTGGTGTACAAGCGCTCGCCCCACCGGTTGAAGATGTTGAACTCGAAATCACGCACGGCCCATGGCAGGTTGAAGACCGGCATGAAGCCCTCGTTCACATCGTCCTTGTTCGGGGTGAAGACGTTGGGCACGTGGACGAGCAGTACATCGAAGACCTCGACCGGCTCGCAGTACGTGTCCGTACAGCCGTTGACCGTCACAGCGGTCAAGCAGATCATGTACGTGTCGCCGAGTCCGCCGGGGAAGGTGAAGCTGGGTGAGGCCACGTTGCTGTATCCGAGTCCAGCGAAGTCCCACGTGAAGGAGACCGCGTTCTGGGTGGAGGTGTTCGTGAATTGCGCCACCGGGTTGTTCACCAGTAGCGTCTCAGGCGCGTAGGTGAAGCCCGCGATCACCGGAGCGGCAGGCGCGATCGCGGCGCCGCCGCTGGCCAAGCAGCCGTTCGCATCCTGCATCACGATCACGAACGCACCGGGGCAAAGGCCCGTGAACACGTTCGTTCCGACGAAGCTCGTCCCGCCGTTGATGCTATACATCGCACCCTGCGGATCGTTGATCGTGATGCTACCGTCGCAATCACCCGGGCAGGTCTCATCGGTGTCCACGATCGCATCGATCACCAATACCTCCGGTTCTCCGATCGTGAACGGCGCGATGGTGTTGCAGTTGTTCATGTCGAGGACCGTGACGGTGTAACTGCCCGCACAGATCGCGGTCGCATTCGGCGTGTTGCCCGCGATCGCGTTCGACCACTGGTAGCTGTACACGCCGCCCACCGTGTTGCCTCCGGTGGTTGCTACTTGCGCGGTGCCATTGCAGGCGCCGTTGCAGATCGCATCGGTTACGGCCACCACGGGGATGATCGCATCGGTGAAGGTGATCGTCACCTGGTCCTGCGTGCCGCAGCCATCGCTGGAGAGCACGTTCCACGTGAAGGTGTAGCTGCCGCCGGTCGTGGCGGTGACGCTGCTGCTAGGCGAAGTCGGATCGGAGAACGTGATCCCGGCCGGGCTGCTCCACGTGCCGCTCGCCCAGTTGCCCGTGGCGTTCAATGCGAACTCCAGCGTGCAACTCACCGCGTCAGGTCCTGCATTCGGCGGTGCGATCAGGAAGACCGTCGCTGTGGAACTCGCGAGTGCGTTCGGGCACGGCAGGATACCAAGGACCGTGTAGGTATAAACGCCTTGTGCGCTCGTCGCAGGATCGAAGACGCCGTTGCTCGCCGCACCGCCGGGACCGGTCCAAGTGCCGCCGCTCATCGGCGATCCGCCCAACAACGTGAAGAGTTGGATCGGCGCCGCTTCCGGACAAAGGGTGATCGCTCCGTTCGAGCCCGCATCGGGCAAGGGGTTCACATCCACATCCACCGTCGCGCTCATGTTCGGACATGGTGCGGTGGCGATCACGGTGTACACATAACCACCAGGAACATCGATACCTGGATCGAAGACGCCTTCCGATACGCCGGTCGGGCCGTTCCATGCGCCACCGGGATCGGGGCTTCCACCCAGTACATTGAACAATGTGAGCGGTGCATCATTGGAACACATCGTGGCACTGCCATCCGATCCTGCATCGACCGGCTGCACCAGGCTCACTTGCACTTCGGCGGTATCGTTCACACACGGTGCAGGCACGTAGAGGATGTACGTGTATGCACCTGCTGCTTGTGTTCCGGGATCGAAGAGGTCACTGACCGGACTGCCGTTGGGCGCGAACCATGAACCACCTGCATCAGGGCTTCCTTGCAGCGCATTGAACAAGGTGTAGGGCACGTCGCTTTCGCATAGTGTGAGCGCGCCATCGATCCCCGCGTCAGCGTTCGAAAGAACATTCACCGTGATCACAGCTGAACCCGAAGGACAGGGCGTGACACCATTCACTGTGTAGGTGTAAGGTCCTGATGCGTTGGTTCCCGGCGTGAAGGTTCCGCCGAAGGCGCTACCACCCGGGCCGGTCCACGTT
Organism: Flavobacteriales bacterium; assembly: GCA_016721005.1. GTDB lineage: Bacteria > Bacteroidota > Bacteroidia > Flavobacteriales_F > PHOS-HE28 > PHOS-HE28. The sequence continues at coordinate 274,649 of JADKJM010000014.1, read as the reverse complement.
CCGCCGATATCCGCTCCGCCCAGCACTGGGAACAGATCGATCGGTGGTCCTGCGATACAGAGGTTGAGGATGTCATCATTGCCGGGATCCGGAAGTTGCGTCACCGCGACCGTTACGCTTGCGATATCCGCAGGACAAGGTGTCGTACCAGCAACGGTGTAGTTGAACACACCCGGAGGAGTGGTGGCAGGATCGAAGGTTCCGCTGAACGGTATACCACCGCTCGCGGTCCAGGTACCGCCGAGCTGCGGTGCTCCGCCCAAACTTCCGAAGAGTGGCGTGGCTGATCCGCTCAAGCAAAGGGTGATCGATCCATCCAAGCCCGCATTCGGTGGTGCGATCACATCCACCGTCACCGTGCTGCTCACACTGGCACACGGCGGTGGAACGTTGATCGTGTAGGTGTACACACCTGCGCTCATCGTCGCGGGATCGAATTGTCCGTTGAAAGTGGCGCCGTTCGGTGTGGTCCATCCTCCGCCCTGATCGGGTGATCCTTCCAACATGCTGAAGAGATCCGCAGGTGCATCGGTCGCACACAGCGTGAGGAAGCCCGGGCCACCTGGATCGGGTTCGGTCACGACGGTCACCGTTGCGGTGGACACATCATTCGGACAGGGTGAAGTGCCGATCAACGTGTAGGTGTACACGCCCGCGATCATCGTCGCTGGGTTGAAGAGGCCACCCACAACCGGGCTCGGCCCGCTCCAAGATCCACCCGCTTGAGGCGCACCACCCAACGCGCCGAAGAGCGCTGTCGCCGGGCTGGTGATGCACAAGGTCAAGGTGCCATCGATCCCGGCATCAGGCGGTTGCACCACACCGACGGTTACCGTGGAACTCACGCTGGCGCACGGCGGCGGGACCGTGATCGTGTAGGTGTACACGCCGGCGGTCATTGTCGTAGGGTCGTAGTTGCCACCCACCACCGGTGATGGCCCACTCCATGCGCCACCTGCGTCCGGACTTCCACCAAGTTGCGTGAAGAGGTCGATGGAAGCATCGATCGAGCACAAGGTGATCGCGCCGTTCACTCCAGGGTCCGGGGCGTTCACCACCGTTACCGTCACGATGGATTGATCATTCGGGCAAGGCACCGTGCCATTCACCGTGTAGGTGTACACACCGGCGGTCATCGTTGCCGGGTTGAACATTCCACCGATCACCGGTGAAGGACCGTTCCAATTGCCGCCCGCTTGCGCACCACCACTTAGCGCTGCGAACAATGCTGTTGCCGGACTGCTGATGCACAACGTGATCGCGCCATCGGTGCCCGCGTTCGGTGGTGCGATCTCGATGATCGTCACCGTGCTACTCACGTTCACGCACGGCGGTGGTACCGTGATCAAGTACGTGTACACGCCGGGGTTCATTGTAGCGGGATCATATTGCCCACCGACAACAGGCGATGGCCCACTCCACGCGCCGCCGACATTCGGCGTTCCACCGAGTTCTGCGAAGAGATCAATTGCCCCATCCGTGGCGCAGAGCGTGGCGTTGCCGGGCGTTCCTGCGTTCGGCGCCGCCACTACGTTCACTGTGACGATCGATTGATCATTCGGACACGGTGCGGTTCCGTTCACAGTGTAGGTGTACACCCCCGCTGTCATCGTTGCTGGGTTGAACATGCCGCCAACAACAGGTGATGGTCCACTCCAGTTGCCACCGGCTTGCGCGCCACCACTTAGCGCTGCGAACAATGCTGTTGCCGGACTGCTGATGCAGAGCGTGATCGCGCCATCAATGCCCGCGTTCGGCGGCGCCACCTCGATGATCGTCACTGTACTGCTCACGTTCACGCAAGGAAGCGGAACGGTGATCGTGTAGGTGTACACACCAGGGTTCATTGTGGCAGGATCATATTGCCCACCGACAACGGGACTTGGTCCGCTCCATGCACCGCCCACGTTCGGTGTTCCGCCCAGCTGCGCGAACATGTCGATCGCTCCATCCGTGGCGCAGAGCGTTGCATTACCCGGTGTGCCTGCGTTCGGAGCTGCCACAACGTTCACCGTGACGATCGATTGATCATTCGGACAGGGCGCTGTTCCGTTCACCGTGTAGATGTAGACCCCCGCTGTCATCGTTGCCGGGTTGAACATTCCACCGACAACAGGAGAAGGCCCACTCCAGTTGCCACCGGCTTGCGCACCGCCTGTAAGTGCTGCGAACAGTGCCGTTGCCGGACTGCTGATGCACAAGGTGATCGCGCCATCGGTGCCCGCGTTCGGCGGAGCGATCTCGATGATCGTCACCGTGCTGCTCACGTTCACGCACGGTAGTGGAACGGTGATCGTGTAGGTGTACACGCCGGGGTTCATTGTTGCCGGGTCATATTGCCCACCGACAACGGGACTTGGTCCGCTCCATGCACCGCCCACGTTCGGTGTTCCGCCCAGCTGCGCGAACATGTCGATCGCTCCATCCGTGGCGCAGAGCGTTGCATTACCCGGTGTGCCTGCGTTCGGAGCTGCCACAACGTTCACCGTCACGTTGCTCTGGTCATTCGGACACGGTGCGGTTCCGTTCACTGTGTAGGTGTACACCCCCGCTGTCATCGTTGCAGGGTTGAACATTCCACCGACAACAGGAGAAGGCCCACTCCAGTTGCCACCGGCTTGCGCACCGCCTGTAAGTGCTGCGAACAGTGCCGTTGCCGGACTGCTGATGCACAAGGTGATCGCGCCATCGGTGCCCGCGTTCGGCGGCGCCACCTCGATGATCGTCACTGTGCTACTTGCATTCACGCACGGTGGCGGAACGGTGATCGTGTAGGTGTACACACCAGCGTTCATTGTGGCAGGATCATATTGCCCACCGACAACGGGACTTGGTCCGCTCCATGCACCGCCCACGTTCGGTGTTCCGCCCAGCTGCGCGAACATGTCGATCGCGGCATCCGTGGCGCAGAGCGTTGCATTACCCGGTGTGCCTGCGTTCGGAGCTGCCACCACGTTCACCGTCACTGTGGATTGATCATTCGGACAGGGCGCGGTCCCGTTCACCGTGTAGGTGTAGACCCCCGCTGTCATCGTTGCCGGGTTGAACATTCCACCGACAACCGGTGATGGTCCGCTCCAATTGCCACCGGCTTGCGCACCACCACTTAGCGCTGCGAACAATGCTGTTGCCGGACTGCTGATGCACAAGGTGATCGCGCCATCGGTGCCCGCGTTCGGCGGCGCCACCTCGATGATCGTCACGGTACTGCTCGCGTTCACGCACGGTGGTGGAACGGTGATGGTGTACGTGTACACGCCGGGGTTCATGGTCGCCGGGTTGTACTGGCCACCCACAACAGGTGATGGTCCGCTCCATGCGCCGCCGGCATCAGGTGTGCCACCTAGCTGATTGAAGAGGAGAATGGCGGCATCTGTCGCACAAAGCGTCGCGTTGCCCGGTGTGCCCGCGTTAGGGTTGGTCACCACGCTCACATCCACAGTAGCGAAGACGCTCGGGCACGGCGCGACCCCGTTCACAGTGTAGGTGTAAAGGCCAGTCGCACTGGTGCCTGATGTGAATGTCCCGTTCGACGCACCACCACCTGGTGCCGTCCATGTACCACCGGGATCCGGGGTGCCATTGAGACCCGTGCTGAGCAGTGTTCCAGGGCTCGAAGAGCACAAGGTCAAGCCTCCATTGATGCCCGCATCAGGCATTTGATTGATGGTGACGGTAACAGTTGCACTCAAATTCGGACAAGGCGCTGTTCCGTTCACGGTGTAGGTGTACACACCCGCACTCATGGTCGCGGGGTTGATCATGCCACCAACGACAGGACTTGGTCCACTCCAAGCGCCACCGGCTTGCGGCGCGCCGCCGAGTTGCGCGAAGAGTGATGCTGCCGCGTCTGTCGAGCAGAGCGTGATGTTGCCCGGCGTTCCTGGATCCGGTGGTGTATTGATCGTCACGGTCACCGTCGCGCTCTCGTTCGGGCACGGTGCAGTTCCGTTCACGGTGTAGGTGTACACACCCGCACTCATCGTCGCGGGGTTGATCATGCCGCCAACGACAGGACTTGGTCCACTCCACGCGCCACCGGCTTGCGGCGCGCCGCCAAGTTGCGCGAAGAGTGATGCTGCTGCGTCAGTTGAACACAGTGTGATCACGCCGGGTGTTCCCGGGATCGGTGGCGTGTTGATCGTCACGGTCACCGTCGCGCCTCGTTCGGGCACGGTGCAGTTCCGTTCACGGTGTAGGTGTACACACCCGCAAGCATCGTCGCGGGCGATCATGCCACCAACAACCGGACTTGGTCCGCTCCACGCGCCACCGGCTTGCGGGCGCCCCGTGCGCGAAGAGACTTGCTGTGGACGGCCGGTGTTCCCCGTGCGTCCGGTCCGTCCCGGCCGGGCAGTCCGTAGGGAGGTGTCCCCCCAGCCGCGTCCCAAGGTGGCGCCCCGCGCGCGCCGCCGAGTTGCGCGAAGAGTGATGCTGCCGCGTCTGTCGAGCAGAGCGTGATGTTGCCCGGCGTTCCTGGATCCGGTGGTGTATCGATCGTCACGGTCACCGTCGCGCCTGTTCGGGCACGGTGCAGTTCCAGTAACGGTGTAGGTGTACACACCCGCACTCATCGTTGCGGGGTCGATCATGCCGCCAACGACAGGACTTGGTCCACCCACGCGCCACCGGCTTGCGGCGCGCCGCCAAGTTGCGCGAAGAGTGATGCTGCTGCGTCAGTTGAACACAGTGTGATCACGCCGGGCGTTCCTGGATCCGGTGGTGTATTGATCGTCACGGTCACCGTCGCGCTCTGGTTCGGGCAAGGTGCAGTTCCAGTAACGGTGTAGGTGTACACACCCGCACTCATCGTTGCGGGGTTGATCATGCCGCCAACGACAGGACTTGGTCCACTCCACGCGCCACCGGCTTGCGGCGCGCCGCCAAGTTGCGCGAAGAGTGATGCTGCTGCGTCAGTTGAACACAGTGTGATGTTGCCCGGCGTTCCTGGATCCGGTGGTGTATTGATCGTCACGGTCACCGTCGCGCTCTGGTTCGGGCACGGTGCAGTTCCGTTCACGGTGTAGGTGTACACACCCGCAAGCATCGTTGCGGGGTTGATCATGCCGCCAACGACCGGACTTGGTCCACTCCACGCACCACCGGCTTGCGGCGCGCTGCCAAGTTGCGCGAAGAGTGATGCTGCTGCGTCAGTTGAACATAGTGTGATCACGCCGGGTGTTCCCGGGATCGGTGGCGTGTTGATCGTCACGGTCACCGTCGCGCTCTCGTTCGGGCACGGTGCAGTTCCGTTCACGGTGTAGGTGTACACACCCGCAAGCATCGTCGCGGGGTTGATCATGCCACCAACGACCGGACTTGGTCCGCTCCACGCGCCACCGGCATCAGGCGTTCCGCCGAGTTGCGCGAAGAGTGATGCTGCCGCGTCTGTCGAGCAGAGCGTGATGTTGCCCGGCGTTCCTGGATCCGGTGGCGTGTTGATCGTCACGGTCACCGTCGCGCTCTGGTTCGGGCAAGGTGCAGTTCCAGTAACGGTGTAGGTGTACACACCCGCACTCATCGTTGCGGGGTGATCATGCCGCCAACGACAGGACTTGGTCCGCTCCACGCGCCACCGGCTTGCGGCGCGCCGCCAAGTTGCGCGAAGAGTGATGCTGCTGCGTCAGTTGAACACAGTGTGATCACGCCGGGTGTTCCCGGGATCGGTGGCGTGTTGATCGTCACGGTCACCGTCGCGCTCTCGTTCGGGCACGGTGCAGTTCCGTTCACGGTGTAGGTGTACACACCCGCAAGCATCGTCGCGGGGTTGATCATGCCGCCAACGACCGGACTTGGTCCGCTCCACGCGCCACCGGCATCAGGCGTTCCGCCGAGTTGCGCGAAGAGTGATGCAGCAGCATCAGTGCTGCACAATGTGATCGCGCCGGCTGTTCCGGGATCGGCGGCGTGTTGATCGTTACGGTAACGGTCGCGCTCTGGTTCGGACACGGCGCTGTGCCATTCACGGTGTAGGTGTACACACCCGCAAGCATCGTCGCGGGGTTGATCATGCCACCAACGACAGGTGATGGTCCGCTCCAAGCGCCACCGGCTTGCGGCGCGCCGCCGAGTTGCGCGAAGAGTGATGCTGCCGCGTCTGTCGAGCAGAGCGTGATGTTGCCCGGCGTTCCTGGATCCGGTGGTGTATTGATCGTCACGGTCACCGTCGCGCTCTCGTTCGGGCACGGTGCAGTTCCGTTCACGGTGTAGGTGTACACACCCGCAAGCATCGTTGCGGGGTTGATCATGCCGCCAACGACCGGACTTGGTCCACTCCACGCACCACCGGCTTGCGGCGCGCCACCGAGTTGCGCGAACAAACTCGCCGCTGCATCGGTGCTGCACAACGTGATGTTGCCCGGCGTTCCTGGATCCGGTGGTGTATTGATCGTCACGGTCACCGTCGCGCTCTGGTTCGGGCAAGGTGCAGTTCCAGTAACGGTGTAGGTGTACACACCCGCAAGCATCGTTGCGGGGTTGATCATGCCACCAACGACAGGACTTGGTCCACTCCACGCACCACCGGCTTGCGGCGCGCCACCGAGTTGCGCGAAGAGACTTGCTGCCGCGTCAGTTGAACATAGTGTGATCACGCCGGGCGTTCCTGGATCCGGTGGTGTATTGATCGTCACGGTCACCGTCGCGCTCTGGTTCGGGCAAGGTGCAGTTCCAGTAACGGTGTAGGTGTACACACCCGCAAGCATCGTCGCGGGGTTGATCATGCCACCGACGACAGGACTTGGTCCACTCCACGCGCCACCGGCATCAGGCGTTCCGCCGAGTTGCGCGAAGAGTGATGCAGCAGCATCAGTGCTGCACAATGTGATCGCGCCGGCTGTTCCGGGGATCGGCGGCGTGTTGATCGTTACGGTAACGGTCGCGCTCTGGTTCGGACACGGCGCTGTGCCATTCACGGTGTAGGTGTACACACCCGCAAGCATCGTCGCGGGGTTGATCATGCCACCAACGACAGGACTTGGTCCACTCCACGCGCCACCGGCTTGCGGCGCGCCACCGAGTTGCGCGAACAAACTCGCCGCTGCATCGGTGCTGCACAACGTGATGTTGCCCGGCGTTCCTGGATCCGGTGGTGTATTGATCGTCACGGTCACCGTCGCGCTCTGGTTCGGGCACGGCGCTGTGCCATTCACGGTGTAGGTGTACACACCCGCAAGCATCGTTGCGGGGTTGATCATGCCACCGACGACCGGTGATGGACCGCTCCACGCGCCACCGGCTTGCGGCGCGCCACCGAGTTGCGCGAAGAGTGATGCTGCCGCGTCTGTCGAGCAGAGCGTGATGTTGCCCGGCGTTCCTGGATCCGGTGGTGTATTGATCGTCACGGTCACCGTCGCGCTCTCGTTCGGGCACGGTGCAGTTCCGTTCACGGTGTAGGTGTACACACCCGCAAGCATCGTTGCGGGGTTGATCATGCCGCCAACGACCGGACTTGGTCCACTCCACGCACCACCGGCTTGCGGCGCGCCGCCAAGTTGCGCGAAGAGACTTGCTGCTGCATCGGTGCTGCACAACGTGATGTTGCCCGGCGTTCCTGGATCCGGTGGTGTATTGATCGTCACGGTCACCGTCGCGCTCTGGTTCGGGCAAGGTGCAGTTCCAGTAACGGTGTAGGTGTACACACCCGCACTCATCGTTGCGGGGTTGATCATGCCGCCAACGACAGGACTTGGTCCACTCCACGCGCCACCGGCTTGCGGCGCGCCACCGAGTTGCGCGAACAAACTCGCCGCTGCATCGGTGCTGCACAACGTGATGTTGCCCGGTGTTCCCGGGATCGGTGGTGTATTGATCGTCACGGTCACCGTCGCGCTCTGGTTCGGGCACGGCGCTGTGCCATTCACGGTGTAGGTGTACACACCCGCAAGCATCGTTGCGGGGTTGATCATGCCACCGACGACCGGTGATGGACCGCTCCACGCGCCACCGGCTTGCGGCGCGCCACCGAGTTGCGCGAACAAACTCGCCGCTGCATCGGTGCTGCACAACGTGATGTTGCCCGGCGTTCCGGGGATCGGCGGCGTGTTCACCGCGATCGTGAGCGTGGCTTGATCATTCGGGCATGGTGCAACACCTGGAACGGTATAGGTGTAAATGCCCGGTGCATCCACAGCCGGATCGAAACCTCCTGCGAAAGCACCGCCACCGGGTGCCGTCCATGAACCGCCGCCATCGGGTGCTCCTCCGAGTTGTGCCTGCATGGAGAAGGCTGCGCTCGAAGTACACACTGTGATGCTGTTGTCGTTCCCGGCATTCGGCGGGATGCTCTCAGAAACAGTAACGGTTGCGGTAGCATTCGGGCATGGTGCTGTGCCAGTGACCGTGTAGGTGTACACTCCTGGGATGTTCACTGCCGGGTTGTAGCTACCTGCGAATGCCCCGCCACCCGGTGCGGTCCATGTGCCGCCGGGCATTGCCGTGGCACCGAGCAGTGGGAACAACAACTGTGCTGCATCCGTGCTACAAACCGACAAGCTGGTGGAGGTGCCAGCAACTGGAAGAGGATAGACCGTGACATTCACCGTCGAACTCACCGGAGTTCCGCATGCGCCTGCACCGCCGACGGTGTATGTGTAGATCCCCGTTGGATCCACCCCAGGAACGAAAGTCCCCGAATGCGCAGCACCGCCCGGCGCGGCCCATGTGCCGCCAGCTGTAGGCGAGCCACCGAGTTGTGCGAAGAGGTTCGCTGCGGCTGAATTGCTGCACAATGCGATCGCTCTGTTCGTTCCTGCGCTGACGGACACGTCCATCGTGATCGTCAGGCAATCCGTACTCGTACACAACGGGTGGCCGACCTGATAAACGGTCACGCAATACACCGTGGTCCCCGCGACGGTAGCGATGGGGTTCGCAATGTTCGCGTTGTTCAACCCAGCGGTCGGAGACCAGCTATACACGAAAGCTCCGCCCGGGCAGTTCGCCACGCCGCTCCATGCAAGTCCGCCGCCCGGCCCGAGTGGAGAAGCATAGACCACGCCGCCCGTGCTATTGAATAGCGTGTAGGATTGCTCACCATTGTACAGGTTGCCTGTCGTATAGTTGATCGTGACCGTGGCTCCTGTGGTCACTGGTATGTTCACACTTGCTTGGGCGCCGCCGTTCAACCAATAGCCATAGGGCGTTCCGTTCACGGTCACGGTCACGCTGGAACCGTTGGATCCAAGCCCGAAGAGGCCGGTCCATCCATCACCGAAGGCATCGTATAGGGTGAGGACGTAATTGCAATTCGTCGGGAAACCGCCACCAGTGATGGTCGCGCCCAGCTGCACGGGCGTATTGCACGTGCTTGCATCCGGCCCAGCGTTCACCTGCGGTCCGGCAATGATGTTCACGGTGAGGGTCGTGTCGTAGGTGCAACCGAAGTTGTCCGTCACATGGTACACGTAGTTGTAATTGCCCGGTGCAGCGGGCGTCACGCACGCCTGGTTGCAATTCGCGTTCTGGCTGGTGATGTTCGGCCCGGTCCAATAGCTGCTGTCGCATTGCGCGCCGTAAACCGGTGTGAATTCGATCAGGTCATCGAACAGTGCGGGGTTGAAGTCGATGCTCCAATCACAGATGAATCCGTTATCGGATGCCCACAGGTCGCACACCTCGAACGTCCATGTTCCGTTCAATTGCGAACCGACGAGCCCGGAAAGCGGGTTGAGGCTCTCGTACGTTCCGCTGGGTAATGTTCCAGCGGCGTTATCCACCCACGTACCGTTGCTGGCGGTCGGGCTCCAACAATACGTCCAGCACGTGCCTTGCACATTCGGGGTAAGGTCATTGTCCACTGGTATTCCGAGGAAAGTAGCTCCTCCACCCTGTTGGTGCATGGTCACTGTCTGCCCTGTGGGGCTGATGATGTTGATGACCAGGTCCCCAATGAAGGAGTGCTCCATCTGCACACAGATGGCGAGCAGTCCGTTGATGTTCGTGAGCGTGGCGCCTGGCGGGAATTGGTTGTAGGTGATGGTGCTCTGAAAACATTCACCCACGTTATCCGGAAGGAACACTCCACCACCCAGATTCGGGCTGGGCGATTCCGTCCACGTGGTCGCATTCACCACGCCGTTCAAGCAAACTGTTTCACCAGCACAACCGGTCAGCGTTCCACCCGTGCCTTGGAAATCCGGATGCGTGCCCACCAGCGTGACGAGATCCACCAAGTTGGTGCTGGCGCAACCGTTGTTGTCGATCAGATAGAGTTGTGCCGTGTAGCCTCCGGGTTGTGCATAGGTGTGCGAAACAGAGGCCGGCGCGTTGTTCTGGATCGTGCCATCACCGAAATCCCAACGGCGTGAGGCGATCGCGAAGCCGGGCGCTGCGTACGATGCCGCGCTGTTGAACGTGACGCTCTGGCCCGGACAGATCCGGCGTGGGTTACCGCCATGCGTGGCCACGGCAGTGGGCCGGGCACACGGTTGGTAGCAGGTGATGCCCGCCGCGAAAACACCTGTGCCGGCATTATTCGAGTGGAACACTACCGTGAGGCAGCCGGTCGGATTACCTGCCGAGGCACTTGCAACCTGTCCTTGCCCTGCCGTGCCCGTCCAATTGAAGAGTTGGGGTGCAGCAGTGCTGTTGCCATCATAGATCGCCATGAAGTCGATCGGCGCCTGACCATTTGTGGCGAGGTTGAACGTGAGGAAGTTCAGCGAGATGGCGCCGCCGGGGGTGTCCGGGCAAATGGTGTAGGTGTAGTCCTCGTTGTTCGAGTAACCACTGGCTCCTTGGCCACCGCTATCGAGGAAGGCACCGACACAGGTGTTCGATGTGCCGTTGAAGATCGGGAAGGGCTGGGCGAAGGCACTTGCCGAAAGCAGTAGCACAAGGATCCCGAGCGCATTGCGCAATGCCGGGAAGGATGAACGAGGAACAGACGGCCCAGCGTAGTGTTGCTGCATTCAAGGCACCTTGAGGGGTAGGTGGGTCCCCCAAGCGCTTGAAAAATAGCCGTCCATGCGATGCAGTGGTGTTCGACCAACGGTTATTTGACGAACACGGGATGGTGGAGCATGGATGACCATGATCCACCTATGAAAGAAGTGCGCCTAACGTAGGAGGTTGACGTGCCCGTAGATCACGCGCTTCTTGCGTGAACTCAACGCATGGATCTCAAGTCGATACACGAAGAGACCCTGTGGAAGATCAGTGCCACCGCTGGTGCCATCCCAATGTTCACCAAGTTCCTTGGAGTGGAACACTTCGCCACCCCAGCGATCGAAGATGATGAGCTCGTAACCGTCGGGTGAAAGATCATTTCCGCTGATGAAGAAATCCGGGTTGTGTGGATTGCCATCCGGTGTGAACGCATTGGGGATCCACACCAGGAACTCATCCTGGATATCGACCCATGTGCGCAGGGTATCGGAACAACCGAGCGCGTTGGCCACCACCAGCATCACGGGATAGCTACCACCCACTTCATTCGGGAACATGATCACCGGGTCGGGTTCATCACTAGTGCCGAACTCCGGGCCGAAATCCCACCACCAACTGACCACGTTGGGAACGCTGAGGTCCTGGAAGTGGACCAAGGGATCGTTGATCGTGGCCGGGCTTGGCGTCCAGGTCATGGTCGCTATCGGTACCGTGAGTGTGCGGACCAGATCATTCACCACCGAGTCCGTGATGCATCCGTTCGGCCAAGTGATCACCATGCCCACATCGAAGTTGCCTGCATCGGTATAGGTATGCACCACATTGCTCGTATCCAGCACGTGGCTTCCATCGCCGAAGGCCCAATCCACCCATGCGCCTCCGGTGGTATCGCGCAGCGTGAAGCGCACCGAGAAGGGAACACATCCGAGCGTGGTGTCCGCACTGAGTTCGATCGGTGGTGTGTGCAGGATCACCAGTGGTGCGCAACTGGTTACCGGTGGTGTTTCGCAACCATCGCTAAGGGTCACGCAAACAATTCCAGAGTTCGGAAGCAGGAACTCCGTTGCGTTGAACGGCTGTGGTCCTTGACCCCAATCATAGTTGTATGCGCCATCACCACCAGCGGCATCCGGAACGATGAACGGGACAGGGATCCCGTAGCACTCGGTATCGGGTTCGAGCGGCGTGAAGGTGAATGCCGGGCGGACCGTGACCGTGACCTGTGCAGGCTGCGTCACACATCCGTTCTGGTCCGTGGCTTGAACGAAATAAGTGGTCAAGCTCGAGGGACTCACACCATGCGGTCCGTTGCCGACGAGTCCTTGTGACCACTGTAGCGAAATGGTGCCGGTCCCGCCTTGTGCTTCAGCAGCGAGCGTGGCCGTGCCAGTGAGGCAGATCAACGTGTCACTTGGAACAGCGATCCATTCCAACGGAGGCGGCTCCGTGATCGTGGCAGTGAGCGTGTCCAAGCAGCCATTGCCAAGGGGGCCTTCACTGATGAATGCCGTGTACGTGCCAGCGGGCGCTTGAAGCACATCACCGATCGAGGCCGACGTTGTCTGTACCGGAGCACCAGCGCCATTGATCCATTGGTAATTCCATGGCCCACCCAATCCAGTGGTGATGAGTGTGATGCTTCCATTGGTCCCATTGCACAAGACATCCACCACCAAGCTGTCGTTCTCCAGGAAGGAGGGCGGTGTCACCTCCAACGTGTCTGTGGTGAAACACCAGGGCTGGCCGAAGGGATAGACCATCACGACGAAAGTGGTGGGCTGTGCGATCTGCGCCGTCACATCCGGTGAACCCGGAAGATCCACCCCAGCAGCGGGCATCCATTGCCAGATCACCGGCCCCACACTGGATCCGCAGTTCCCCGTTCCGGTCCACAGTGTTCCGGTCGCGGGGCCGTTCGGGGAATCATAGAGGATGGCACCGGCAAAGTCCAGCAGCTCGAAGGAATTCTCATTGTTCCATAGCGTGCCCGCAGTGTAGACCAAGGACAAGGTGGCGCCGAACGGGATGGATAACGTGACCGTGAGGTTGTTGCCTCCGGGGGTCATCGTGTAGGTGGTCGGCACACCGTTGATGAAGAACTGGATGTTCGCGCCACCATTCCAACCATCGCCGAAGGAATCGTGCAGGACCAACGAGTATGTGCAGTTCGGTGGTGGGGGCGGGAAGGCCACGATCTCCGCATGCATTTGTGTGGGATCGCTGCACGAAGCGCCCAACGTCGCGGTTGCTTCCACCACCGGTGCATTGGTCACCGTCACAGCTATGGTCGTGTCATAGGAGCATCCGAAGTTGTCCGTGACCGTGAAGGCGTAATTGTAGACGCCGGGTACTGTTGGCGTGAGCGAAGCGTGGCTTGGGTCCGATGGATCAAGCACCACACCCGGTCCGGACCAGGTCATGGAATCCGGGTGGAAGCCGATGGTGGGTGTGAATTGGATGAGGTCCGGGTAGAGGCTCGGATCGAAATTGATGTTCCATGAGCACAGGAAGCCGTTGTCGATCGCCCAGAGATCCGTGACCGAGAAGGTCCACGTGCCATTCAACGGACAGCCGACCAACGCACTCAGCGGATTCAAGCTGCTGTATGTGCCAGGGATCAACGCATTGTTCGGCGGATTCCCACCCATCATCACGTTCGGCGTCGCTCCGAAGGCAGCGCATTGGGCGAAGGTTCCCAGCGTGGCGTTCGGTGACCAGCAATAGTTCCAGCACGCGCCGGGAACCGGGTTGGCGGCGTTATCCGTGTCGTTCGCTCCGCCGATATATGTTCCACCACCATTCTGCTGGTGCAACACCACACTTTGACCGTTCGGACAGGTGATCGAGATCACCAGATCACCCATGAAGGAATGTTCCATGTCCACGCAGATCCCGAGCAGGTCGTTCACATTCGTGAGCGTGGAGCCCGGTGGAAAGAAGCCGTATGTGAGCTGGCTTGTGAAGGTCTGCCCCACATTGTCCGGTAGATACACACCTGCTCCGAAATCAACGACCGGCAACGCGCTCCAGGTCACTGGGGTCGCGATGCCGTACAGATCGATCGTTCCGCCTTGGCAGATCGAAAGACTTTCCGTGGTGCCAGTGAATAAGGGAGTCGTGCCCACGAATACTTGCAGGTCCACGGTATTGGTGTTCGTACAACCGTTGTTATCCGTGAGTGTCACTTGTGCGGTGTACGCACCGGGTATTCCGAAGGAATGGTTCACCACCGGACCGCTTGCCGTCGTGCCATCACCCAGTTCCCATTCATACTGCACAATGCTGAAGCCCGCCGCTGCAGCGGATGCCGAAGCATCGTAGGTGATCACCTCATCCACACAGACCAAGGCCGGTAACGCTTGACCGACTGTGGCAGCGGCGATGGGAGGGAAGCACGGCGTGATGCACGTGATGGTTGCGCCGAAGACCCCGGTACCGTTGTCATTGGAAGTGAAGACCAAGGTGAGGCATCCGGTCGGGTTGTTCGGCGAAGCGGAGACCACTTGGCCCTGGATCACCGTGCCGGTGAAGATCCCCAAGAGCGGATCCGAAGTAGAGGTTCCGTCGTAGATGGCGAGGTTGTCGATCGGGCCCGATCCCGCCAAGCTCAGGTTGAAGGTGACGAAGGTGAGGTTGATGCTTTGGCCGGGCGTGTCCGGGCAGATGGTGGCGGTGTAGCTCTCGTTGTTCCCGTAGCCGGTCGCACCCTGCCCACCGCTATCCAGGATCGCCCCGGTGCAGGAGTTGATGGCACCATCCGCGATCGTGAAGATCTGCGCGCTACTTGTGTTTGGGAGGAAGCACACGCATGCAGCGATCCCCAAGGTCCGTAACACCTGTATGTAAGGGTAGGTCGGTCGCATGGAGGCCTGATGGAACGGTCGCAAGATCGGGGATCTTGACCCTAGACGTGGGCCACTTGCTTTCCGGTGTCTTGGACTGCTGAACCAATGACCCCAAAGCGGAACGGCGACCTTTTGGTCGCCGTTCCGGATCGGTTCAGGTGGGGTGGCTACTTGATCAGGGTCACATGGCCCATCAATTCCTTCTTCACTTCGGTGCTGCGGATCTCGTAGGCGATCCGATAGGCATACACATCGGTCTTCAGGATGTCACCGCTGTTGTTCATGGCACCGTTCCAGAACTCATGGGGATCCTCTGTCTCGAAGACCACCTGACCCCAACGATCGAACACCCGCAACTCGAAGGAGGTGATCACATCGATGTTCGTACTCATCCCCCAGAGCTCATTCAGGTCGTCGCCATCCGGGGTGAAGGAGTTCGGCACATACACAAAGAGCACATCGTCGATGATCACGGTCTTGCAGATCGTGTCCGTACACATGTTGTAGTTGAAGGCGGCGAGGCACACTTCATAGGATCCCGGCTCGCGCTCCGAGAATCGGAAGAAGGGCGTTTCCTCGATGCTCGTGGTAAGGCCGGCGATGTTCCACCAATAGGTCTGCGCACCGGTGCTGAGGTTGCTGAACCAGATCCGCGGGTCATCCACATTGGCGGGGATCGGATTCCACGTGAAGTCAGGAACCACGGGCGGTGGTCCGACCACGGTGATGGAACCGCTTCCGATACAGCCGGCCGCATCGCGGATCCGGATCGGGTAGATCGCTTCGCAGACATCGGGCAGGGTGTTGGCTGCGACCCATGTGGCACCGTCATCGAAGCTGTATTCCACGGCCTCACCGTCGTAGATCTCCACTTGTCCGTCGCAATCCCCGGAACAGGTGACCGGCTGTGTGGCCAAGCTGTCGATCTCCAACAATATCGGTTCGGCGATCGTGAAGGTGTTCATCCCGAAGCAGCCATTGTCATCCGTAGCGGTCATGGTGTATTCACCCGCGCAAAGCCCGCTGATCGCGTCGATGCCCAGCCCGTGTGTGCCGGACGACCAATCGAAATCGAAAGCTACTGCGGTATTCCCGCCGGTCACGGTAGCACTTGCCGTTCCGTTACAATAGCTGTGGCAGATCGCATCGGTTGTGTTGAAGGCGACGATGATGGTGTCCGTGAACGTGAGTTGAACGCTATCAATGAGATAGCAGAACGCACCATCGTCCTCGGTCCAATAGAACATATGTGTGCCGCCCATGCCCGGTTGCACATTCACCGAGGTCACCGGATCATTGGCATTCGCGAACACCGCTCCCGCAGGACCCGTCCAAATGCCCACACCGGTGTTGCCCGGGGTCGCGCTCAACGGATTGGAGAGGTTGCACGAGGTCGAAGAAGGACCCGCGTCGGTAATACCACAGCACGCCGGGTCATCCGCAGGGATGACCGTGATGTCCAGCTCCGCTGTTGCTTGGCAACCCGCTGCACTGGTCACCGTGTAGGTGTACACATCGGCGACCCCTGTGCTGGGGTCGAACTGGTTCGGGAACACCACACCCGCCGTGTTCGTCCACACACCTCCCGCATCGGGAGTTCCGCCCAACGAGTCGGTCATGAAGAAGACCGGATCGCTGGCACAAATGGTCATCGTGTAATTCAAACCCGCATCGATCGAGGGATCAGGGCTCACCGTCACACTATCCATGACCGCACATTCCGGAGAACCGACGGGATAAGCCGTGAGGAAGTACAACGTGGATTGGGTCACGAACACGTCGGTCGTCGGGTCCGTTGGATCGACCAAGCCGCCTGCTGGTGACCACTGCCATGCCGTTGGGGAAGTACCACCGCCGCAACTGATCACGCCAGCCCACGACATACCGGTCCCTGGCCCTTGCGGGGAATCGTAGACCATGGCGCCGAGGTCATCGAATAGGGTGAAGGAGTTCTCGTTGTTCCAAGCGGATCCCGCCGTGTAGAACAGCGATATGGTGGCCCCCGTACTCACGTTGAGCGGTACGATCACTTGGTTCGTTCCCGAAGGAACCGTGTAGATGTTGGATACCCCATTGATCGTCACGTTCAGGTTCGCCCCGCCATTCCAGCTATCGCCGAAGGTCTCGTCAAGCACGAGGTTCCATACGCAATTGGTGGGCGGTCCATTGGCCACCACCACACCGGCCATGGGCTCGGGCGTGTTGCACAGGATGATGTCCGGTCCGGCATCGATCTCCATCTGGGGAGCGATCTCCACCGTGACCGTAGTGTCATAGGTACACCCGAAATTGTCCGTGACGAAGAAGGAGTAGTTGAAGGTGCCCGAAGTGGTTGGTGTTGCGGAGGCGACCATGGGGTTGTTCGGATCCAAGGTCAGGTATGGGCCGGTCCAATAGGCCGAATCCAATGTGCTTGTACCCAGGATCGGCGTGAACTGTGTAACGGCCGGGATGATGGCCGGGTTGAAGTTCAACTCCCAACTACAGAGGAAGCCGTTATCGGCTCCCCAGAGATCCAACGACGTGAAGGTCCACGTCCCGTTGAGCGGGCAGTTCTGGAGGTTGGTCCATGGTTGTACCGGTGTATAGGTGCCGGGGATCAACGCATTATTCGATGGGCTTCCGCCTTGCATCACATTCGGCGTCGGGCCGAACGCGGCGCAATCCGCGAATGTGCCCAGCGTAGCAGTGGGGGACCAGCAGTATTGCCAGCAATCGCCCGGGATCGGGTTCGCATTACTGTCCCCATCATTCGCCCCGCCGATGTAGGTGCCGCCGCCACCTTGCTGGTGCAAGAGGATCACTTGCCCGTTCGGGCAGGTCACGGAGAGCACCAGATCACCCACGAAACTATGCTCCATGCTCACGCAGATGGATTGGAGGTCGTTCGCGTTGGTAAGCGTCTGTCCGGGATTGAACTGGGTGAAGTCGATCTCGCTGGTGAACGGTGTACCGACATCATCAGGTAGATAAACACCGTCACCGAAATTCGCCTCCGGGATACCTGTCCAGGTGACCGGCGTTACCACCGCTGAGAGATCCACCATAGCACCCAGGCAGGTCTCCACACTTTCCATGGTCCCCGCGAAACTCGGTACGGTGCTCACCAGGATCTGCAGGTCCACCACATTGGAGTTCACGCAGTCATTGTCATCCAACAAGTTCAACTGGACGATGTACTCACCAGGAACGGAGAAGGAGTGGGAGGCAAGTGGTCCGTTGGAGGTGGTACCATCGTCGAACACCCATTCGTAATTAACGATGTTGAAGCCAGCGGCTGCATAGGATGCCGTGCCATCGAAATCAACCACCTCATCCATGCAGATCAATGCCGGTGATGCCTCCGTCATGGAAGCCACAGCAGTCGGTCGCTCGC
Source organism: Flavobacteriales bacterium (assembly GCA_016721005.1). Lineage (GTDB taxonomy): Bacteria > Bacteroidota > Bacteroidia > Flavobacteriales_F > PHOS-HE28 > PHOS-HE28. Next base: position 256,541 of record JADKJM010000014.1, on the reverse strand, counting down.
AGGGGGTGAAGCAGGTGATCGAGGCGGCGAAGTCTCCTGTTCCGACGCCATTCGAGACGAATTGCACCGTAAGGCAACCCGTGGGGTTGAAGGTGGTGGCGGAAACGATCAATCCCTGTAAGCTGGTTCCGGAGTAGCTGCCCAGGAACGTAGCACCGGTGTTGTCCCCATCCCAGATGCTGATATGGTCCGCCGTGCCATTAGGCCCGGCAGTGCTCAGGGTGAATACCGCCCAATTCAAGGAGATGCCATCACCAGGGTTGTCCGGGCAAATGACCACCGTGAAATTCTCGGTGTTCCCGTATTGCCCGTTCGGCCCGCCGCTATCCTCCAGAACGCCCACACAGGTGGAGATGCTCCCTGCCGTGATGCTGAATTGTTGCGCATGCACGGACAGGATCAGCAAGAAGGAGGCGGCGGAAAGCAGGACTTTGCGGAACGTGGGGAACAGCATGGCTTGTTCGATATCGTCAGAAGCCCGGTAGTGAGCGGTCATGGTAAGGGTGCAAGGTCTGTGCTTATGATGGGCTATTGCCGAGATGGGTTGCCCAGCCCCAAAAATACGGACCCGGCCTTTCCGGGCCGGGTCCATGATGATCCGTTCTCAACCACCGGTCAGCGCACCAAACTGATGGTCCCAGTGTAAGTGCCGCCCACTTTATCGCCATCCTTCATCTCCACCATCCACACGTAGTTGCCATCCGCACAGGCCTCGCCTCGTCCGCCCATGCGTCCGTTCCAGGGCCGCTTGGCATCGGTGGTCTCGAAGATCAATTGGCCGGTGACCGGGTTATGCACCGTCATGCGGAAACGCAGATCAAGGGTCTTCAACGCCTCCGGGATGAAGTTGTCCTCCACGCCATCACTGTTCGGCGAGAAGGTCTTTGCGGCCAGCAGGTTGTAGTCCTCCTCCACCCGTACCGTACGCTCGGTACGGTCGGTGCAACCCACAAGGTTGGTCACCAACAGCGATACGCTGTAGGTGCCCGCTTGCTTGTACACATGGTTCGGATAGCGAATGGTGCTGGTGGAGCCATCACCGAAATCCCACACGTAGGACGAACCTCCCAAGCTCTGATTCTCGAAGTGGATGTGCGGGATCGTATTCGCATACGTCTGCGGCATCGGGTTGAAGGTCGCATCCGGCAACTCGTGGATCACGATCACTCCGGAGACCGGCTTGTCCAGGAAGGAGGAGTGTGAAAGCACCACCTCGAAACGACCGGGCTTCGCGAAGACGTGGCTCGGGTTCTTGGCGGTGGAGAAGTTGCCATCACCGAAGTTCCAAAGCACATCCTTGGAGTCCGGGGCATTCACCACATTGAACTCCACTACTGAACCCGGACAGCCCTCGGTGATGCTGGAGCGGATGGCGATCGCGGTATTCGATGGCACGATCGTGCTGGTCACTTTCGGTGTCGGGTCGTTGCCAGGTTGGTTCGTGAACGCTTCACTACCGTTACGGTGTGCGGTAACGATCGCGGTCCGGATGGTCCGCTCGGCAGTGGAGGTGTTCGAGGGCACATCCTGCATATCCGCGTCCTGTGGATCCGACTGGTCGTTGGTCACCTCGTCCGGGGTGGGCTCTACGAGCGCCGCAATGCCGGTTCCATTCCCGTTTCCGGCCAAGGGCTCCTGGTTCACCATCAGGTAGACCGTGGTGAAGAGTGCCAAGGAACCGCCGAATAGCAACGCTATCAACGCGGCCGTGCTGTTGCGCGTGGTGCCGGACGTGCTGCCCAGTTCACGCTCCAATTGGTTCCAATCGGCAGAATTGAAAGGCAGTTCGTAGGACTCCATGGAGTTCTTCACCGCGCGCTCAAAGGCATCCGCTCCGTTCATCTCGTGTGCCATTAGTTGATCTTGTGCTCCTTGCGAAGCAGCTTCTTCAGGTTGTTCTTGGCCTTCGCCAGATTGCTCTTGCTCGTGCCGATGTTGATCCCCAGGACATCCGCGATCTCCTTGTGGGTCATTTCCTCGAATACATACAGGTTGAAGACCGTCCGGTAGGCCGGCGTCAGCTTCTGCATGGCATTGATCACGTCTGCCGGCTTCAGGTCCCACACATCCGTCTCCTCCTCCTCCGCGATGTTGTCCTCGGCATCCATGTCGCCGAAATCCTCGATGCTGCGCTCCTCACCCAACAAGAGGTAGGCGTTCTTGCTGCGGCGGAAGTGATCGATGGCGGTGTTCACCACGATCCGGCGGATCCAGCCCTCGAATGAACCTTCCCGGTTGAAGGCGCCGACGCTCTTGAAGACCTTGATGAAGCCGTCCTGCAGGATGTCCTTCGCTTGGTCCGTGTTCTTGGTGTAACGCATGCACACGGCCATCATCTTGCCGTAGAACATTTCATACACCCGTTGCTGTGCCTTACGCTCGCCGTTCTGGCAACCGTCTACCAACACACTATGGTCCGGGGCAGGGCCTTCCGTGTTCACCCACGAAAGGATGAGCCGGGGAGAGGTCCGTTCCGGGACGGAAGGGGAAGCCACAGGTGTGCGGGTTGGTGTGGGCAAGTTAGCCATACGCTCTGGGGCCTAGACGACCCGATCCCGGAAAGGATGCCTGCCGAGGGTAGAGAGTTTCCCGCAGCCCCCGTTCAGGACGCCCGGAACGATGCCTTACTTTCGCCGCCGAACGCTCCAACTGAGCGCTGATCCATTCCAAAAAACACCCGTATCCGTATGAAAGTCACAGTGGTAGGGGCCGGTAACGTGGGCGCGACCTGCGCCGATGCCGTAGCCCGTTGGGAACTCGCCAATGAAGTGGTCTTGCTCGATATCAAGGAAGGCTTCGCCGAAGGCAAGGCCTTGGACATCTGGCAGACCGCCCCGATCAATTTGTTCGATTCCCGGATCACCGGTTCCACCAACGACTACTCCAAGACCGCCGGAAGTGATGTGGTGGTGATCACCAGCGGCCTGCCGCGCAAGCCGGGCATGAGCCGCGACGACCTCATCGCGACGAACGCCGGGATTGTGAAGAGCGTGACCGAGAACATCGTGAAGCACAGCCCGGATGCCATCATCATTGTGGTGAGCAACCCGCTGGATGTGATGACCTATTGCGCTTACCTCTCCAGCAAATTGCCTGCGAACCGCGTGTTCGGTATGGCGGGCATCTTGGACACCGCGCGCTACCGCGCCTTCCTCGCCACGGAACTGAACGTGAGTCCGAAGGACATCCAAGCGGTGCTCATGGGCGGCCACGGCGACACCATGGTGCCCTTGCCGCGCTACACCACGGTGGGCGGCATCCCGGTGACGGAACTCATTGCGGCCGATAAGTTGGAAGCCATCGTGGAGCGCACCAAGAAAGGTGGGGGCGAACTCGTGAACCTGCTCGGTACTTCCGCGTGGTATGCACCGGGCACCGCTGCCGCGCAAATGGTAGAGGCCATCCTGCGCGACCAGAAGCGGATCTTCCCCTGCTGCGTGTGGTTGCAAGGCGAGTACGGCCTGAAGGACGTCTACCTCGGTGCGCCCGTGGTGCTTGGCCGCAAAGGCGTGGAGCGCATCATCGAACTGAAGCTGAACGCCGACGAGATGGAACTGTTGAACGCCAGCGCCAAGGCCGTGAAGGAGGTGATGGAAGTGCTGGACAAGATGAACAGCGTGACGGCCTGAGTAGGAACGTATCGATACAACGAAGGCGCTTGAGAGGGCGCCTTCGGTATTTCAGGGAAGTCAGTGGAAGCTTGGGTCCTGCGGGCGCTGCTTCGCAAGGCGCGCCCATTGGCCCGTAAGGAGCTGAAGAAGCATTGCATCGAATTCATCAGCGGCCAGCGCTTCGAGGGCTTCGCGGCGCTCGCAATGACAACCGGAAGCAATAATGCGGGGGCAATTGGAGTTAGGTGAAGTAGTCACAAACCAACACCCCCCCATATCATGGCTTCCAACACAGAAACGGGTCATGCAGTGAACATCAGCAACTTCAAGTTGCTTATTGACCAATGCGATGCTTTCGGGGCGCCGTACAACCCGAGCAACGCGAGTCTGACCATTGTGAACATGACGGCACAATGGACGACGGCTGATACGGCGCACCAAACCCTAACGGCGGCTGTACAAGCCGCGAAAGCGCCGATCAATGATCGGCAGATCCTGTTCGAGCCCACGGATAAGTTGGTGACGAGGACCTTGAACTACTTCAACAGTACGACGGCAAGCGACCAGATCAAGGCGGATGCGAAGGGACTTGCGGATCGTTTCCGGGGATCCGGAGTTGCGGTGGCGAAACTCCCGGATGGGTCTCCTGATCCTGCGGATGTGAGTACGAGCCACCAGAGTTACGTGCAGAAGGCGGATACCTTCAAGCAATTGGTGGACCTGTATGGAGGCGATGCGGCCTATGCACCGAACGAGAACGATCTGAAGGTGGTGACGCTTACGGCACTGGCCACAGCAATGAAGACGGCGAACGACCATATCGGGACGATCATCGGGCCGGTGAACACCTTGCGGGTTACGCGGAACAAAACGTTGTATGACAAGGACACGGGTATGGTGGATATCGCCCTGGACTGTAAGAACTATGTGAAGGGGGTGTACGGTGCCACGGCGCCCGAGACCAAGTTGGTGACGGGGATCGCGCTCAGGAGGCTATAGGAGTAGGTAGTGGGCAGTAGGTAGTAGGCAGTGGGCAGTAGGCAATAGGCAGTGGGCTCCGAGGTGGGCTACGCCATGATCGGGAAAGCCGTCCGCCGTCCGGCGGACGGCTTTCCGGCTTCAGGCTCTTGGGTAATCATGTAGGTGGTTAGGCTTCCGGGTGGTGCCGGAGGCAGATCCGGCTTGCACGGCGTGCAAGTGGGCTTGCACGGTGGTAAACTGGGCTACGACGGCGGGAAAGTGGGCGACCACTATGCCTATCTGACCGGTGACGGTGGCTATCCGGGCTGTGACGGGGGCTATCTGATGGGTAACGGTGCGAGAACTGGTTTGTACGGAGGCTATCCGGGCTGTGACGTTGGCTATCCTGGCTATGACGATGCCTATCTGACCGGTGACGGAGGCTATCTGATGGGCGACGATGCGAGAACCGGTTTGCACGGTGGCTATCCGGGCTGTGACGGGGGCTATCCGGGCAATGACGATGCCTATCTGACCGATGACGGAGGCTATCTGATGGGCGACGATGCGAGAACCGGTTTGCACGGTGGCTATCCGGGCTGTGACGGGGGCTATCCGGGCAATGACGATGCCTATCTGACCGGTGACGGAGGCTATCTGATGGGCGACGATGACAACCTGACCGATGGTGGTGACTGGGCAGCCCCACCCCGGCCCTCCCCGCAGGGGAGGGGGGAATACGCCACGCGCGAAGGGTGACCCGTCCTGAAAAAGGTTTACAGGTTTTGGTTGATGTCCGAAGATAGGTTTACAGTTGAGAGAACGTCCTGAACTGCGTTGACAGGTGTTCGCTTGGGGTAGTAGTTCTTCCAAAGCCGTTTGATCTTCATGGTACCGGTGTGCGCTTGGTCAGGTGTGAGATTGCTGATGCTGTTGTGCGGCCGATCGGAGTTGTAGAGGAACACGGCACGTTCCAGAGCGGCACGCGCTTGTGCAACCGTATCGATGCACCATGTATCGAGGTATTCCTGTTTGATGATCCCGTTGATGCGTTCGGCCACGGCGTTCTCCAAGGGATCGCCCTTCTCGGTCATGCTTATGCCGATGCTATTGGCTTGCAGCACATCCACGTACGCTTGCGAACAGTACTGCACGCCACGATCGCTGTGATGGATCAAGCCCTTTGGAACGGTGACCGCCTGCGCGATGGCCATGCGCAAGGCTTCCAATGTGCTGGCTGCTTCAAGGTCCGTGGCCAAGTGGTGGCCCATGATGCGGTGCGACCAAGCGTCGGTGATCAAGCTGATGTAAGTGTAGCCTTCCTTCCCGGTCTTGAAGTAGGTGATATCGCTTACCCAGAGCTGCCCAGGTCCGGTGAGCTTCCTGTCCTTGATCAGGTTGGGCCACTTGCGTAACCAGTGCGATGAGCGTGTGGTGTGGATGTACTTGCGGAGCCGTCGTACCAGCAGACCGTGATCGGCGAGCAGATCGAAGAGCGCGTCGCGGCCCATCTTGATGTGGTGCTCCAGGAGGAAGGGCTGGAGCTTGTCCATCAACTTACGCGTACCCAAGCGCCGATGGTCCTGGCGGATCTCCTGCACGCGCACCAGCACCAGTTCATGTTCCATGCAATAGGCTTGGGTCGTCCAAAAGTGCTGATAGAAGGCTTGTCGTGTAACACCAAATGATCGACAGAGCCGCACCAAGCTGATGTGCGGATAGCTGTCCTTCATCTCACGGATCACTTGGTATTGGCCTTTTTCGGATCGCGATCCGGTGCTCGCTCTCCGCCAGGTCGATCAGCTTGGAATAGGCTTCGCTCTTGAGCTGTTCATCCTCCAGTTGCCGTTCCAGTTCCCCTGATCCGGTTGCGCAGGTCCGCGCTGCGTTCGCTCTTCTTGCGCTGGGGCATCTCCTTTGGGTTGATCGCCCAAACTTCGGCACTGGGCTGTGGCCGCGCACCAAGGTCCATCTGCGTCATCCATTCTGCAATACAGCTCTTGCCCGCCAAGGCGTATCGCCGACGCAATTGCTCCATGGTCCAGCGACCGCTCCGGTACTCGCCGATCACCATTCGTTTGAACGCCACATCGTATTTGCGTGGCCTTCCTTTTTCCTTGTCCGTTCCGTCCTTCATGAGGTTCGCTTTTGCGTAAACCCGGATCAGGACGAGTCAGGGCTCTGACGATCGCGAGGGCTTCGCTGACGAGGCTGCGTCCCGGCTCGGGGCCGGGATGACGGCCCGCAGTGACGGCTCCGGGGGGTGGTGGGTTTGGTGGACGGGGTGGACGGGGTGGAATGGACGGGAATGGACTGAAATGGACGCCATGGCAATGGTGATGAGTCCGAGGTGCAGACACGCGGGAGCGGAGGGGTAGCTTGCGCCCGAAGTGCTTCATTCGATTCCGGAAGATCCGGCCGCAAGGTGGATCGACGTACGGGCGATATGAGGCACTTCGCTATTGGGGGGGTGAAGGGTGGAGCACGGGTTGCAAACTTGTGGGAGCGGGTGTGAGGTCATCAGGAAATTCACGCCGTAGAGCTTCATGTGCTTCAGGTAACGAGACTGCGTCCCGGCTCAAGGCCGGGATGACGGGCCGCAGTGACGGCTCCGGGGGGTGCGCTGACGATCGCGTGGGCTTCGCTTGACGAGGCTGCGTCCCGGCCCAAGGCCGGGATGACGGCCCGCAGTGACGGCTCCGGGGGGTGCGCTGACGATCGCGTGGGCTTCGCTTGACGAGATCGCTTCGCTGCGCTCGCGATGACCGGTGGGGCTGACGATCGTGTGGGCTTCGCTGACGAGGCTGCGTCCCGGCCCAAGGCCGGGATGACGGGCCGCAGTGACGGCTCCGGGGGGTGCGCTGACGATCGCGTGGGCTTCGCTTGACGAGATCGCTTCGCTGCGCTCGCGATGACCGGTGGGGCTGACGATCGTGTGGGCTGCGCGTGACGAGATCGCTTCGCTGCGCTCGCGATGACCGGTGGGGCTGACGATCGTGTGGGCTGCGCTTGACGAGATCGCTTCGCTGCGCTCGCGATGACCGGTGGGGCTGGATCAACCCCGGCGAGGTCAACTCCTCACCGCACCACCGCCAGCCGTTGCGTGCCCGATGTCACGCCTCCTTCCATCCGGACCAGGTACACACCTTCGGGCAAGCCGTCGAGTTCCACCACCGTGCGCGCACCACGCACCGGTTCGCGCAGCACCACTTGTCCGATGGTGTTGCGGAAGACCCATTCGCACTTCGCAGGGGTATCGGGTCCCGCCAACAGTTCCACGCGATCACGCACGGGGTTCGGCATCATGGTGAAGGTGCTTTGTAGCGGCCCCACCGGCACCACGGTACTGATCACATCGCTGCGCCAAAAGGAGAGGCCGCCCCGGAAATTCCCGACGACCATGTCCAACTCGCCGTCGCCGGTGTAGTCGTAGAGACAGAGTCCTGTGCGCGCGCCATCGTGGATGTCCATGAAGGTGCTGTCGAGCAGGGTCCATGCGCCATCGATGTTGCCTTCGATATCGCCGTAGTGGAAGATCCAGCCGGATTCCGAACCGAGCAGCATCTCGCGTTCGTTCTGGTCGTTGCGGAAGAGGAAAGGCACCGAGTGGCCGGTGACGTTCCAGTATTCCACGGTGCTCACCTCGCCGAGGTTCTCGTTCACCAAGGACCATACGGGCGCGCTCACCGTGCCGGTGTTGCGGTAGTAGTTCAGGTTGCCGTTGCGTTCCCCGATCACCAGGTCGAGCTTGCCATCCATATCGAGGTCGGTGAAGATGGGCGTGGCGAACTGGCCCACGTCGATCATGGCGCCTTCGCTGTCCAGGATGTTGGCTTGGATCAGTTGGAATTGCGCCACGGGGCCGGTGGCGTCGTTGCGGTAGAAGTGCAGTCGCCCTTGCAGATCGCCGATGTACAGGTCCTTGTCACCATCGTTGTCGATGTCGCCGAAAGCCGGGTACATGCTCAAGCCGATGCCGCTGGTGGAGAGGTCGAGGTAATCGTCCGTGATCATGGAAAAGGCCGGTGCGGTGAGGGTGCCGGTATTGCGCAACAGCGCGATCTTCGCGAGGTAGGTGCCACCATTCTGGTAGTAGCCATGGTTGGCCACGAGCAGGTCCATCAGCCCGTCGCCGTTCTCATCAAAGGGCACGGGCATGGCCCCTTCACCGAATTCCAGCATGCGGTCCTGGAAGAGGTTCTGTTGTTGGAGCTCGAACACGGGCGCGGCATCGGTCCCTTCGTTGCGGTAGTACCACATGCTGCGGTAGTTCTGAGCCAAATTGCTGGCGTTGGGGCTTGTGATCAGGTCGCGACGCCCGTCCTGGTCCACATCCACGTAGTAGGAACCGGGGAACACGGCGAGGTCGGTGGAGGTGTCGTAGGGTGGGAAGAGGGTATCCTCCGCCGCCATGATCGCGCTCAGCGCGGTGCCGCCGTTGTGCAGGCCTACCAGGTTGTTGAAGGAGATGTCGCCGAGGAGCATGTCCATCACGCCATCACCGTTCAGGTCCAAGGGCGTTACGGTACTGCCCGCGTGTGCGCGCTCGGGGTTCGCGTCGTCGAGGTCGCGCGATCCATCGCCGTTCGCATCGCCGTCCAGGCCGATCTCCGGGTTGGGCACGTTGAACTGGCAGGGCACATTCAGCGTGACGGAGTTGTTGCTGAAGTTCTCCGCGAAATAGCCCCAGCACTTGTTGCGCACCTCGTAGAGCAGGCTGTCGCAGGTGCCGTAGGTCTCCATGCTCAGGTTCCTGTGGTACTCCACATAGCTGCCCAGCAGGCTGAAGGTGAGGATGTCCAGATCGCCATCATTGTCGACATCCGCGATGCCGGGCACATCCACTTGGGAGATGAAGAGGTTCGCGATGCTGCCTGCACCGGAGGGCGCCACGTAGTTCGAGTTCACCCGGTACTTGATCATCTGGAAGGCCGGACCGCTGGCGTCGCTGATGTTCTTGAAGACCGAGAAGCCCGCCTGTGAATACGTGAAGATGTCCTCCTTGCCATCGCAGTCGTAATCGCGCAAGAGCGCCCAATCGTGCAGTTGATCGAAGGGCGGGATCGCATCGTAGTCCCGCGTGACACGATACGCTGCGGTGCCCGTGCCCGCGGTGCGCAGCAGGATCACCGGTTTGTTGCCGGAGATGTATGACTTGTCGAAGAGGAAGAGATCCTTCAGCCCGTCGCCATTAAGATCCACTTGGCCCACTTGGACGAAGTTCAAGCCGCCGGCCCAGGCCAGATCCAAGGTGTTCCCTTGGTCCTGCACCGGGATGTTGGGATCGAAGTGGAGTTCGAGCTGGCTGTATGCGGGAACCGTGAGCAGCGCAACAGCGAGCGGTAAAATGGAGCGAGTGAGGATCATGGGATGAATGCCACAGGCGTAGAGTGGACGCGTCAAAGTTCGACTACGTTGCCGCACTCCCGGACCAACGATCGTCATCCTTCTTCACGGATCCGCGTGTACGCCAAAAGCGCCTTGGAGTGAGCCGGTTCCGGCATCCTTTCCGCCGTAGTTGAACAAACCTATATTTGCCGCCTCTTTTAAGAAACCCCCCACTTCGGTCATGCAGAATAGAGGCGCGCTATGGATCTTCACCATCCTGTTGGCGCTTGCGTGCGCGTACCAGTTGTCCTTCTCCTTCTTCACCTCCCGTCTGGAAGGGAATGCCAGGACCGTAGGGGCTTTCCAAGCGGATTCCGTGATCGCGGCTTCAACGGATAAGACGCTCGAGCGCGGCCCGTTGCTCGTGAAATTCGAGAACGATTACCTCCGTGCGCACGGCGAAGAGCGCATCTACCCCGTGCTCGGTTACACCTACCGCGAGTGCAAGGAGAAGGAGATCAACCTGGGACTTGACCTGAAGGGCGGCATGGCCGTGACCTTGGAGGTGAGCATCCCGGACCTGGTGGCCAACCTGAGCGAGAACAACACGGATCCGGCCTTCACCACCGCCATGGCGAACGCGCGGAAGGCGCAGTTGGCGAGCAGCGATGATTTCATCACCCTCTTTGCGCAGGAGTACGCCAAGATCCCGAACCGCCCGCCGCTCTCGGCCATCTTCTACTCGCCGGACCGTCAGACCATCTTCGATCGTGAAGGGAATGACGAGGACTACATCAAGGCCTTGCGCAAAGAAGCCGAAACGGCGCTGAACAACACGGAGCGGATCCTGCGTACCCGTATCGACAAGTTCGGCGTGGCACAGCCCGGTATCCAGAAGCAGCAGTTCAGCGGCCGGATCCAGATCGAATTGCCGGGTGTGAAGGACAAGGAGCGCGTGCGCCGTGTATTGCAGAGCACCGCCAACCTGGAGTTCTGGGAAACGCTTGACAACACGGACATCGGCCCGATCCTGGACCAAGTGAACCAGCCCCTGAGCCAGCTTCTCTACCCGGAGCTGAACAAGAAGGACAGCAGTGCGGTGGATTCCCTCGGGAACCCGATCGATACGGCGACCGCAACCGCCGCGGTGGTGGATAGCACGAAGAAGGACAGCTTGGTAACCGACGACTCCACGGCGGCACCGGTGGATACCGCCCTGATGCGTGCCGAAGCATCGAAGCGTGCGCCGCTCGCCAGCAAGTTGATGCTGATGGTGGGCCAACGCGGTTGGTCGCGTGGACCCATGGTGGGCCAAGCCGACCTGAAGGATACTGCAGAGGTGAAGCGACTATTGGCCATGGATGCGGTTACCAGCGCCTTGCCAGCGGATCTTCGGTTGGCGTGGGGTTCGAAGCCGCAAGCCGTACCATTGAATAACGGCACCACCGGGCAGATGCTCTCGTTGTATGCCCTCAAGATCCCGCGTGACGGTAAGCCGCGCTTGGATGGTAGTTCGATCAGCAGCGCCTCGCAGGATTTCGATATGAAGGGATCCGTGGAAGTGCGCATGAGCATGAATCCGGAGGGCGCCCAGATCTGGGCCCTGATGACCGCGGAGAACGTGGGACGCTCGGTGGCGATCGTGCTTGATGGCCTCGTGTACAGTGCTCCGGAAGTGCGCTCGGAGATCCGCGGCGGCAACTCCAGCATCGAGATGGGTTCCGGCAACATCAACAAGCAGATCCAGGAAGCGGATGACCTTGCCAATATCCTGAAGGCGGGTGCGTTGCCTGCCCCGGCCCGGATCATCGACGAGACCATCGTCGGACCATCGTTGGGAGAAGAGAACATCAGCACCGGCCTGAACTCCTTCGTGATCGCGCTGATCCTGGTACTGGTCTACATGGCCTTGTACTACGCACGTGCGGGTTGGGTCGCGGATCTCGCCCTCTTGGTGAACCTGTTCGTGCTGATCGGATCACTGGCCTCCTTGCAAGCCGCATTGACGCTGCCCGGTATCGCGGGTATCGTGCTTACCATGGGTATGGCCGTGGATGCGAACGTGCTGATCTATGAACGCGTGCGCGAGGAATTGCGCCACGGCAAGATGATGAAGTCGGCGCTCGACCTGGGTTACAAGGGCGCCCTCTCCGCGATCATCGATGGCAATGTGACCACCATGATCATCGCGGTGGTGCTCCTCATCTTCGGCAGCGGTCCCATCCAGGGCTTCGCCGTTACGCTGGGCTTGGGCATCCTCACTTCGCTCTTCACAGCACTCTTCCTCTCGCGTTTGATCACCAGTGCGCGGGTGGACAAGGGCAAGTCGTTCTCGGTGTGGAACAACTGGAGCAAGAACATCTTCGTGAATGCCAAGTATGACTTCATGGGCAAGCGGAAGTACTTCTACATCTTCAGCGGATTACTCATCACAGCGGGCATTGTCTCCATGTTCACCAACGGCTTCAACTGGGGTGTCGATTTCACCGGTGGTCGCACCTACGTGGTGAAATTCACCGATGATGTGAACGTGGCGAAGGTCCGTGCAGCTCTGGATGATCGCTTCGTGGACGATTCCGGCATCAAGAGCACGGTGAATGTGAAGACCTACGGAAGTGATCGCCAATTGAAGGTGACCACCAACTTCCTCATCAACCAAGCCGACACCGCTGCGGACAACAAGGTGGATGCACGCCTGCGCGAAGGATTGGCCACGATCGGTGTGAGCTATGAGGTCGGCGAATCCCGCAAGGTGGACCCGACCATCAGCGATGACATCAAGGGCAATGCGATCACCTCGTTGAGCATTTCGCTGATCCTGATCTTCCTCTACATCGCAGTGCGTTTCCGCAACTGGCAATTCGGTCTGGGCGGTTTGCTGTCCTTGGTCCACGACGCGTTGGTGGTGCTCGGCTTGTACTCGCTGTTGTACAAGGTGCTTCCCATTTCGCTGGAGATCGATGAGGCCTTCATCGCCGCGATCCTCACCGTGATCGGCTATTCCATCAACGATACCGTGATCGTCTTCGACCGGATCCGCGAGTACATGCGCGACCACAAGCGCGATGCCTACCCGGTGGTCATCAACAAGGCCATCAACTCCACCTTGGGCCGTACCATGAACACCTCGTTGACCACCTTGCTGGTGCTGGTGATCATCTTCATCTTCGGCGGGGTGTCCATCAAGGCCTTCGTCTTCGCGTTGCTGATCGGTATCGGTGTGGGTACCTACTCCTCGGTGTTCGTCGCCAGTTCCATAGTGGCCGATCTGCTCAAGCGCAAGGATCTCACCAAGAACGTGTAGGCCCCGCGTCAAAGACCTACAAGGAAGTCCCGCCGCTGGTGGGACTTCCTACTTTCGGCCCGGATGATCGCACTCCTCTTCGATATCAGCGGTGGTGAACTTCTTGTGGTCCTGGTCTTCATCCTGATCTTCTTCGGCGCGAAGGGGATCCCGGACATCGCCCGGGGTATGGGACGTTTCATGCGGCAGGTGCGCGAGGCAAGCAACGAGGTGCAGCGCGAGATCCACAAAGGCGCCAACGAGATCCGCCGGACCACCGAGGAGCACCAGCGCCAGTTCCTATCAGCCGTGGAGGAAACCCCTCCGCCCCACACTACCGCGCCCAAGCCATCGGAACCTGCGGTCAAGCAGGAGGGAGAAGAGGCCTGACCAAGCTTCCTTTCGAGACCACCCGAAGAGGTGCGCACTCCGGTTCGCGTAGCGTTTCCGCACCGTCTCTCACGAGGAGGCTATCGTTCGTCATCCACCGAGATCATTGCCTACTGCCCCTGCCTACTGCTCCTGCTCCTGCCCCTGCCTACTGCTCCTGCCCCTGCTAACTGCCCCTTTCTTCACGACCCCCCCGCTATTCACACCTTGTTCGCAAAGAATTCCAGTCATTCCAGAACCAACCCCCCTCTTTCAAATACCTTCGGCGCCGAAAACAACCATTTTCCGATGCCTACCCCCCATTTGCGCGCAAAAGCCCTGTCCGATGTCCTCGATCGCCGGTCCCGGCCCACTGAAATGCCCAGTGCCCGCATCAGCGAGTTCTTCGGCAGCAACGTATTCAATGAGGAGTCCATGCGCATGTTCCTCACCGAGGATGCCTACCTCTCGGTGATGCAAGCGATCCATGAAGGCTCGCGCATCGATCGGAAATTGGCGGACCAAGTGGCCAGCGGAATGAAGGAGTGGGCGGCCAGCAAAGGGGCCACGCATTACACCCACTGGTTCCAGCCGCTCACGGGAACCAGCGCCGAAAAGCACGACGCGTTCTTCGAACCGATCAACGGTGGCCGCAGCATCGAACGCTTCGATGGTGGGATGCTCGTGCAACAGGAGCCCGATGCAAGCAGTTTCCCAAGCGGTGGGATCCGCAACACATTCGAAGCCCGTGGTTATAGCGCGTGGGACCCGAGCAGCCCGGCCTTCATCATCGGTCGGACGCTTTGCATCCCGACCATCTTCATCAGCTACACCGGTGATGCACTGGACTACAAGATGCCGCTGCTCCGCGCGATCAAGGCGGTGGATGAAGCAGCCACGGCCGTGTGCAAGTACTTCGACAAGGACGTGAAGAAGGTGACCTGCACCCTCGGGTGGGAGCAGGAGTACTTCCTCATAGATGAGGCGCTGTACTACGCGCGTCCGGATATCATGATGTCAGGCCGTGCCCTCTTCGGTCACGGTCCGGCCAAGGGCCAACAGTTGGAGGACCATTACTTCGGAAGCATTCCGGAGCGTGCCCGCGATTTCATGCGCGATTTCGAAACGGAAGCCTTGAAGTTGGGCATCCCGGTGAAGACGCGCCACAACGAGGTGGCGCCGAACCAGTTCGAGTGCGCACCGGTCTTCGAGGAACTCAACCTCGCCGTGGATCACAACATGCTCCTGATGGATGTGATGGAGAAGACCGCGCGGAAGCACCAGTTCCGCGTGCTACTCCACGAGAAACCCTACGCTGGGGTGAACGGCAGTGGGAAGCACAACAATTGGAGCCTCGCCACCGATACCGGCAAGAACCTGTTGCGCCCTGCGAAGACACCGAAGGAGAACATGCTCTTCCTCGCCTTCTTCGTCAACACGATCAAGGCCATCCACAGCCACGCCGATGTGCTGCGCGCCAGCATCGCCAGCGCCAACAACGATCACCGCTTGGGTGCGAACGAAGCGCCACCCGCCATCATCAGTGTCTTCATCGGGGACTACCTCACCAAGTTGCTGGACGGGCTGGAGCAGAATATCAAAGGGGCGATGACGCCCACGAGCAAGACCGAGTTGAAGATGGACATCGGCCGCATCCCGCAGGTGATGTTGGACAACACGGATAGGAACCGCACCAGCCCTTTCGCATTCACCGGGAACAAGTTCGAGTTCCGCGCGGTGGGGAGCAGCGCCAACTGCGCGGCGTCCATGACCGTGCTGAACACCATCGTGGCGAACCAATTGCGCGAGTTCAAGAAGACCGTGGATGCGTTGATCAAGAAGGGAACCAAGAAGGATGAAGCCATCCTGCGCGTGATCCGTGAACTGATCGTGGAAAGCAAGGCCATCCGGTTCGAGGGGAACGGATACGGCGATGCGTGGAAGAAGGAGGCCGCCAAGCGTGGGTTGAGCAACATCCAGGACACCCCGCGTGCGTTGGATGTCTGGAGCCGACCGGAGACCAAGAAGCTCTTTGCGGACATGGGGGTGTTGAGCGACCGGGAACTGGCTGCCCGCCATGAGATCGAACTGCACAGCTATGTGCTGAAGATCCAGATCGAAAGCCGGGTTGCCGGGGATCTGGCCCAGAACCACATCATACCCACGGCCATCTCGTACCAGAACCGCTTGATCGAGAACGTGATCGGACTACGCGAGGTCCTTGGTGCGGAAAAGGCGAAGAAGGCCACGACCACCCAGGTCGGGCTGATCGAAGAGATCAGCGAGCACATTGCCGGGATCATGACCTTGGTGAATGAGATGATCGAGGCGCGGAAGAAGGCCAATGTCATTGAAGAGGGCGCGGGCCAAGGCGATCGCGTACTGCGACGATGTGAAGCCTTTCCTGGACAAGATCCGGTACCACGCGGACAAGCTCGAACTGCTGGTGGACGATGAGTTGTGGCCCTTGCCGAAGATGCGCGAGTTGCTCTTCACCCGTTGATCGGGCAGCATTGGAGCTACGGATCGGGTCTTCCGGATGGAGCGTTCGGTCCTTTTCAAAAGGGCATTCCGCCATTGGGGGGATCCGCATATCTTCGCCGCGACCGCATCCGGAATCACAGAACTTATCCCGATGACCATTAGGAAGATCCTCGTTTGTCTATCCGCACTCTTTCTGTCCTCCACCATGGTCCTTGCCCAAGGAGGGCGGTTGGCCGATGAGGCGGATGATGCCTTCACCAAAGGCTTCTACTTCAACGCCATCGAACTCTACAAGAAGGCGTACACCGTGGAGAAGAAGGCCGCTGTGAAGGCGGAACTGATCTTCAAGGTGGCGGAGAGCTACCGGATGATCGGCGATGTGGCCCAGGCCCAAGTGTGGTATGAGAAGGCCAACAAGGCCCAGTACACCGATCCGATCACCTATTACTGGATCGGCCAGATGCAGAAGCAACAGGGCCTCTATGCCGAGGCCATCGCCAGCTACAACAAATACAAGGAGAAGAAGAGCAACGACCCACGGGCCGACGCCGGTATCGCTGCCTGCCAAATGGCGCAGAAGTGGAAGGACAGTCCTACCCGCTACAGCGTTGATCCTGAAGTGTTGCTCAACACCCCGCAATACGATTACAGCCCTGCCTTCTCCGACAAGAAGAACGAGTCCGTGGTCTTCTCCAGCACCCGTCCTGCCGCCTCCGGTTCCAGCACGGACCTGATCATCGGCGAAGCATTCGCGGATCTGTTCGCCTCCTCCCGGGATCGTCTGGGCAAGTGGAGCGAGCCCGTGAAACTGCCCATCGAGATCAACAGCGAGGGCAACGAGGCTACCCCGATCTTCAACGCCAAGCGGACCTTGATGTACTTCACCCGCTGCCCTGCGGAGAAGAAGAAGGTCTTCGGCTGCGACATCTGGGTGAGCAAGAAGGTCGGTAACAACTTCGCCGCTCCGGTGATGTTGAAGTTGAAGCTGGCTACGGTGAAGGAGGACACGCTCACTGCGGGTCACCCAGCCCTTTCCGCAGATGACGATATGCTCGTCTTCGCCACCAATTCACCCTATCCGGGTCACAAGGGCGGCAAGGACCTGTACATGGTGAAGTTGGATCGCGAAGGCATGCCGGCCGGAACTCCGGTGAACCTCGGCGCCGAAGTGAACACGGCGAAGGACGACATGTTCCCCTTCCTGCGTTACGACGGAAGCCTTTACTACTCCTCCAACGGCATGCAGGGCATGGGCGGCATGGACATCTACCATGCGGAGAAGACCGGCGAAGGAACCTGGGGCCACGTGGAGAACATGAAATCACCCTTGAACAGCGCCTCGGATGATCTGGGTATCACCTTCGATGGGGAGAATGACCGCGGCTTCTTCACCACAAATCGCCCTGGCGGCAAAGGCCAGCATGATATCTGGCGCTTCTACATGCCTGATCTTGAGTTCGCGCTCCAAGGCAATGTGTATGATAAAGTGTCCGGACAACCGATCGTGGGAGCCAAGATCACCGCGGTCGGCACCAACGGCAGCAACTTCAGCGCACTCACGGATGATAACGGTGGCTTCGCCTTCATCGAGAACGGCAAGGACCGCTACATCAAGGAGGAGACCAGCTACAGCATCCTCGTAGAGAAGGAAGGCTACCTCGTGGTGAAGGACCAGATCACGACCGTGGGCCTCACGGAGAGCACCACCTTCGTGAAGGAGTACTTCCTGCAGCCGCACAATAGGGTCATCGTTCTGCCAAGGATCGAGTACGACGTGGACCAGTTCTTCCTCCGGCCGGAATCCAAGGACAGCTTGGAGACACTGTACCAGACGCTGGTGGACAACCCGAACATCGTGATCGAACTGCGCTCGCACACCGATGCACGCCCGACGCGCAAGTACAAAGGCGGTAACCTGGAACTTTCCCAGAAGCGCGCGCAGAGCTGCGTGAACTACCTCGTGGAGAAGGGGATCGACCCTGCCCGCATGGTCGCGGTCGGTCGTGGTCCGGATGAGCCGATGGTGACGATGGATGTGATCAAGAAGATGGCCACGAACGAGGAGAAGGAAGCTGCGCACCAGCAGAACCGCCGTACCGACTTCAAAGTGTTGCGCACGGACTTCGTACCCGGAACGGGCAGCACGCCTCCGCCTCCTGCTCCGAACAATTAGCGTGATAACCAAAGAGAAGAGCATCCGCCGTCCGGTGGATGCTCTTCTTGTTTCCAGCCATGAGCAATAGCCGATACGAGCAGCGTGGTGTCTCCTCCAGCAAGGAGGATGTACACAAGGCGATCGCGTCGTTGGACAAAGGACTTTTCCCAAAGGCCTTTTGCAAAGTGGTGGAGGATACGTTGACCGGCAGTCCGGAGCATTGCATCGTGATGCACGCTGATGGCGCGGGCACGAAGAGTTCGCTCGCGTACGCCTATTGGAAGCAGACCGGTGACATCAGTGTGTGGCACGGCATCGCACAGGATGCCATCGTGATGAACCTCGACGACCTGCTCTGCGTGGGCGCCACGGATGGGATCCTGCTCAGCAGCACGATCGGTCGCAACAAGCGGTTGATCCCCGGTGAAGTGATCAGCGCGATCATCGAAGGCACTGAAGCGTTCCTGGAAAAGATGCGCGGGCTGGGTGTCGGGATCAGTAGCACGGGTGGCGAGACCGCGGACGTGGGCGATCTCGTGCGCACCGTGATCGTGGATAGCACCGTGGTGTGCCGCATGAAGCGGAGCGAGGTTATAGACAACGCACGGATCCAAGCCGGGGATGTGATCGTGGCGTTGGCCAGCGATGGGCAAGCCACCTACGAGGACAACTACAACGCGGGCATGGGCAGCAACGGCCTCACCAGCGCGCGGCACGATGTCTTCGCGAAGGAGCTGGCGAAGGCATTTCCGGAGACCTATGATCCGGCAACGCCGGAACATCTCGTGTACAGCGGACAAGCGCGCTTGACCGATCCGCTGGAAGGCACACCGCTCGACTTCGGCAAGGCCGTGCTTTCACCCACACGCACTTATGCACCGGTCGTTCAGCAAGTGCTGAAGACCATGCGTAGCGAGATCCACGGCATGGTGCATTGCAGTGGTGGCGCGCAGACCAAGGTGCTGCACTTCATCGAGAACCTCCGCGTGATCAAGGATGATCTCTTTCCGACGCCCGCGCTCTTCGCCGCCATCCAAAAGATGAGCGGCACCGACTGGAAGGAGATGTACAAGGTCTTCAACATGGGGCACCGCATGGAGTTCTATGTTCCGCAAGCCCGAGCAGCGGAGATCATCGCGATCTCCAATTCCTTCGGTATCGATGCCAAGGTCATTGGCCGCGTTGAAGCAGCCACGAGCAAAGAAGTGGTCCTCACCAGCACACACGGCAGTTTCGTCTATGTGTGAACGCTTCTCACAAACCCTCGCGCCCCCTCGTTCTATCCGCGTCTCTCCGCGTGCTGGAGACTCCCGCTCTCGCGCCTTGCGGCTTCTTCCTCATGTCAGACCTCCTCTCCAAACTATCCTCCCTCCACGACCGTCGCGAGGAGATCGGCAAGCAGCTCGCTGACCCGAGTGTGATCGCCGACCAGAAGCGCTTCGTGGAACTCAATCGCAGCTACCGCGATCTGGAGCCGATCGATGAAGCCTTCTTCCGGTTCAAGCGCATGCACGACGACCTCTCCGGCGCTGAGCAGATGATCCGCACCGAGAAGGACAGCGACATGCTGGAGATGGCGCGTGCCGAACGTGACGAGATGCGCGCGGCGATCGAGGCGATGGAGGAGGAGGTGCGCATGATGCTCGTGCCGAAGGATCCGAACGATGCGCGCAATTGCACGGTGGAGATCCGCGCTGGCACCGGTGGCGATGAAGCAAGTCTTTTCGCAGGCGACCTCTACCGCATGTACGTGCGCTATTGCGAAGGCCGCGGATGGAAGATCGAAGTGGCGGATGTGAGCGAAGGCACTGTGGGTGGTTACAAAGAGGTCGTTTTCAATGTGATCGGTGATGGCGTCTATGGCGTGCTGAAATTCGAAGCAGGCGTGCATCGCGTGCAACGTGTGCCAAGCACGGAGGCCAGTGGTCGGATCCATACCAGTGCCGCCACGGTGAACGTACTACCCGAAGCCGAAGAGACCGACGTGGAGATCAAGGACAGCGATGTGAAGATGGAGACCGCACGAAGCGGTGGGGCGGGTGGCCAGAACGTGAACAAGGTGGAAACGAAAGTGCGGCTGACGCACCTACCTACGGGCGTGGTGGTGATGTGCCAGACCGAGCGCAGCCAATTGGGCAATCGTTTGAAAGCGATGACCATGCTGCGCACCAAATTGTACGAGGAGAAGGTGCGCCAGCAAGAAGCCGCCGTGGCCGCGCATCGCAAGAGCCAGGTCAGCAGCGGCGACCGCAGCGCCAAGATCCGCACCTACAACTTTCCGCAAAGCCGTCTCACCGATCACCGCATCGAACTCACGGTACATAACCTCACCGAGATCCTCAACGGCGATCTGCAGGACGTGATCGACGCGCTCCAGCTCGCCGAACGCACCGAGAAGCTGAAGGCGGAAGCTGGCCTTTGAGCCGCACCGCGATCGATCGACCTAGCGGCGGGACAGCTTTCCTTTGTGTCCTTCGTGCCCTTTGCGGTATGTATTCTTGATCTTCGCGCCCGATGACCCGCGCCCAACTCATCGATCTCTTCCGCCGCAAGAAGAGTTTGCTCTGTGTCGGTCTGGATACTGAGGTACACCTCGTACCCGAGCACTTCAAGCTGGAGAGCCATCCGGTGCGGGCCTTCAACGAAGCGATCGTCGAAGTGACGCATGACCTCGCGGTGGCCTACAAACTGAACCTCGCGTTCTATGAAGCATTGGGTGATCAAGGCTGGCTCGATCTGGAGGCGACCATCGCCTACATCCGCACCAAGGGCGATTGCTTCATCATCGCTGATGCGAAACGCGGAGACATCGGCAATACCGCGCGCAAGTACGCAGAGGCCTTCTTCGATAATCTGGGCGTGGATGCCGTGACGCTTTCACCCTACATGGGCAAGGACAGCATCGAACCATTCCTGAACCGTCCCGGCAAGTGGGCCATCGTCCTTGGCGTCACTAGCAATGCGGGCGCCGAAGATTTCCAGTTCCTCGATACCGGCAACGGCAAACGCCTCTTCGAAGTGGTGATGGAACGCACGGCGGAATGGGGAACGGCTGCTGAACTCATGTTCGTCACCGGCGCCACACGACCGGAGGTCCTCGCACAAGCACGAGCCATTGCTCCGGATCATTTCTTCCTCGTGCCCGGCGTGGGTGCTCAAGGAGGTGATCTGAACGCCGTCCTCGATGCCGGTCTTACCAAGGACGGTGGATTGCTCATCAACAGCAGTCGTGGTGTGCTCTTCGCCGGGAAAGGGGAGGAAGCGATCCCCCAAGCGCGCAAAGCCGCGCAGGAACTTCAGCGCGCGATGGAGCGGAAGCTGAGGGAGCGCGGCGTGCTGTAGAGGAAGGAAGGTCTCACGCAGAGGCGCAGGGAACGCTGAGAAATTCGTGTCTCGCTTGCTACTGGATCCTGTATTCGCTTGCGGTAGCGAGCGCATCTGCGTAATCTGCGGATGTATTGAATTCCTCTGCGTTCCCTGCGCCTCTGCGTGAACCCCTTTCTACCTTCACCTGCGTGCAAACCACCTCCGCACATTCGCTCCTACTCGACCCCGCCTTTCCCTATGGCGAGGACCTCCTGCAATACATCTGGGAGAACCGCATGTTCGAGCAACACGCGTTGCGCACCACCGATGGTCGCGAGGTGGAAGTGGTGAAGCCGGGAAGGATCCAACCGGACAGCGGCCCCGATCTCGTGGATGCCCAAGTGCGCATCGATGGACAATTGTGGGCTGGCACCGTGGAAGTACACACGCGCAGCAGCGAATGGAACGCACACGGACACGGCTATGACGCGGCTTATGAGAACGTGGTGCTGCATGTCGTCTATGAACACGACGCTGAGGTCCGGACCATGAACGGCCATGTCCTACCGACCGTGGAATTGTTCCCGCGGATCTCCACAGACAGCATCGCGCTCT
Source organism: Flavobacteriales bacterium (assembly GCA_016721005.1). GTDB lineage: Bacteria > Bacteroidota > Bacteroidia > Flavobacteriales_F > PHOS-HE28 > PHOS-HE28. The sequence continues at coordinate 234,430 of JADKJM010000014.1, read as the reverse complement.
ATCTGTCCTTGATGCGCGGGAAAGGCTTCGTACCGTGCGCGTCGCAGTTGGATCGTGTGGACCATGCGCGCACCAGTCCGTGGCTGGAACGCGTATTGATCGAGCGCTTGGAACGAAAGACCCTTGAGGTCGAAGCGCTCTACCGGAAACTGAACAGCGATCCATCGGAGACGGTCTATCACATGTTGGTCCGTGCGTTCGGTTTGAAGGTGAACGCTGAACCGTTCAGCATGCTTGCACACGCGTTACCGTTGCGCGTGGTGTTGAAGTACCGCGACGATGCGCTTCGCACAGAAGCGCTCCTCTTCGGCCAAGCCGGACTTCTCCAAGTGGACTTCGTGGATGAGTGCCCGCGCCAACTGCAACAAGAGCACAACGTGCTCGCACACCTCCATGGCCTGCGTCCTGCTCCGGTTGCCGCGTGGAAGTTCGCGCGCATGCGTCCGGTGAACTTCCCGACCGTGCGCATCGCGCAGTTCGCGCAAGTGCTCATGCGTTGCGATGGTGATTTCTCCGCGCTGATCGGTACCGACAACGTGAACGAATTGCTCGACCTCCTGGATGTGGAGGCCAGTGCGTATTGGATCGATCACTACCGCTTCGACACCCCGAGCGCACCGCGATCCAAGCGCTTGGGCCGAGCAGGCGCCGAACATATCCTCATCAACGCGGTGGTCCCTACGCTCTTCGCCTTGGGCCGGATCCAAGGCCGACAGGAGTACAGTGACCGGGCGCTAGGCTTAATGGAACAACTGCCTGCCGAACGAAATACGCTGATCAGCGGTTGGGCTGGACTGGGTTTGAAGGCCGACACCGCCGCTCGCGGACAAGCGCTCATCGAGCTGAAGAACGAATACTGCGCGAAACGTCGCTGTCTATCTTGCGGCATCGGCAACCAATTGCTGCGGAACACCGTCAAATAGGTCCTTGGTATTGGGCCGCAAAGGCGCCAAGTCGCAAAGAAGAAATGAGAAGAGCTACCACAGTCAACGCCTCTCCGCACCTTTGCGCCTCTATGGTCGACTCATTAGCATAGGATGACAATGAGTTCGAATAGTGGCATTCCTTCGCGCCTTTGCGCCTTTGCGGCCAATCCTTTCCGATCATGATCGCCTCCGTCAAGACCTGGTTCGAGAAGCAAGCCTTTGGCGTTTGTGAATGGTGGGCCGGCAAGCTCAACATCAAGACCGAGCAGGTCCGCCTCAGCTTCATCTACCTGAGCTTCATCACGGCCGGGGTACACCTGGTGTTCTACCTCATCATGGCCTTCGTCCTCCAGCACAAGGAGCGCATCAAGCACCCGTTCAAGAAGAGGAGCACGGTGTGGGAGTTGTGATCAGGCCACGCATGACCAACAACGACATTCTCAAGAAGCTACGTGTGGCCCTGAAGCTCCGCGATACGGACATAGTGATGATCCTCGCGCTCGCGGACTTCAGTATGAGCGAGCCGGAGGTGAACGCCCTGTTCCGGAACGAGGAACACCCGAACTATAAGCCCGCCGGTGACCAAGTGCTGCGCAACTTCCTCAACGGGCTCATCATCCACTTGCGTGGTCCCATGGAGAAGCCCGTAGCAGGGGCGTTGCCCGGAAGCAAGCGGCGTTGATCGTCGCCATCTTCGCCGCGCAATGCGCATCCTCATCACCGGTAGCAACGGACTTCTCGGCCAGAAGCTGATCGCCGCATTGCGGAAGGATCCCGAAGTGGAATTGGGCCCGACCTCGCACGGTGGAGCACGGTGTGGGAGTTGTGATGGGATCGCCTCCGGGTCGTCCGCTCAAGTGATACAAGGTGCGCTTCAACTCCGCTGCAACACCACCTTCCCGCTCAACCACGCCTTGCCGTACGGATAGCGGATCAAGTAGATCCCGGTCGCGTAAGCGCTCAGGTCGATCCGCATCGGAAGGTCAGCCTTCACGCCTTTCACCAATTGCAGCAACTTCCCGCTGAGGTCGGTCACGTAGAGTTCGGGGATGTCCACCTCCGCAGTGATGTGTACGATGCCGGTCGTCGGGTTGGGGTAGTAGCTCCAGCGGATCGATACGGAGTCCGTTGGCAGCCCGGTGGATTCGTTGATCGGTCCTGAGGCGGTGGAGTCCGTCCGTTGTGCGGTGAGCGGATCCATCACCAGCGAATCCGGGTAGCCGAGTTCCAGTTCGGGGATCCGTTGGTCGCAGCCCGGCATGTAGGTGTAGCTCTTCAGCACACGCACCAGCAGGTCGTTCAAGGATTCCACGTCGTAGTGGTCCGTGGTGGGTTCAATGTGGTCGTTGCCCACGCCGCTGTGGTTGGTGAGGAAGGTGTAGGTGCCGTTGGTGCCCAACGCCAGCGTGCGCATCAGGTACTCGGTGGCTTTGTCCGTTCCGCTGGCGGTGATGGGTATGATGCGAATGCCTTTGTCCGCCGCCTGCCGGGTAAGACGCTGCATTTTCTGCTGGATCTCCGGCGTGATGTGCGGACCGGCATCAAGGATCAGCAGGATGATGCGCGCACGGGCATCCGCGCTCCACGACAGGTGGTTGATCGCCGAATCCAAGGCCACCTCCACCGCTTCCGGGGTATCACCGCCGCCATCGGCCGCCTGGTCGGAAATGAAGTTGACCGATGCGGAGAGCACGCGGCTGAAATCCATGCACCGGGTGGTGTACTCCTCTTCACTTCCAATGTCGCGGTAGAACACGTTCGCGAAGCGGAAGTTGAGCTGGTCGCTGATCCGCTTGGAGCGGAAGATGATGTCGTTCATTTCGGCCGTCAGGAAATTGAGCTCATCCTGCATGGACCCGGTGGCGTCCACCACGAAGGCCACATCCACGTTGTCGCTCGGCCCGCAGGGAGCATCGAGCACCAAGTGGTTCACCGCTTGTTCGAAGGGCATTACCTGGTCGATCCGTGTGGTGCGGCCTTGGTATTCCACATCCATCATCAACCGGCCGCCCGGTTTTTCGGCCTTCGCATCCAAGGTGGACCAGAGTTCCGCTTTCCCGGTGTTGTCGGTGCGTGCGCTGAAGAGCACCGTGCCGTCCTTCCGTTTCAAGCGGACCACCGCATCGGCGATCGGCAGCCCGCGTTGGGTCTGCAGATCCAGCGTGTACCGGCCGGTCGGTGCGATCGCCCAAAGGTCTTTCAAGGCTCCCAAGGTGTTCTCGGCGATGTCCTGCCAGAGGGTCCACTTCGCAAAGTCATTGACCTCTCCGGCGGTGAGCACGCCGTAGCCCGCATCCTCCTTCATCGGGCCCCGACGATCCGCCGAGAAGAAGCCCATGGCCGGTTCCCCCGGTGAAGGCATGTCCATGTCCAAGTACACTTTGGAAACAGGTGTCGCGAACGTGGACCTGCCCGTGGGCCTATCATGCGCCCTAGCGATCCCCGACCCCATGGCCTCGCTCCTTTCCCGCCGTGGCTTCCGCGCATCCTCCTTCACCGAGAAGTCGACCTTTTCATCGGCTCTCACATGGACCATTTTCGTTTCGGACTCATATCCGTCGTAGTGGACCACGCAACGGTAGGCCCCGGTGTCCAAGCGCACATTGAAGTTGCCATCCCGATCGGTGAGGACGGAGGCTATCAGTTCATCACCGCGGTAGATGTCCACGTTGCCGTAGCCCAGGGCGCTCCGCGAAGTGCGCTCGTTCAGGTTGCCGCTGATGGATTGCGCGTGTGTCGCGATGGTGGTGCAGAAGAGGAGGGTGGCGAGGATCGGTGATCGCATGGTCCGGGTGTGGAAGTGATGCGTAGTTCTACACGCGAGTGGGGAATAGGTTCGATCGGGGCGATGGATCAGTACGGATCTTCGCCGGTCCTTCCGCATCTTCGTCGCGTGCGCATCCTCATCACCGGTTCGAATGGATTGTTGGGCCAAAAGCTGATCGCCGCATTGCGGAAGGATCCCGCAGTGGAACTGATCGCTACTTCGCGGGGCGTGGATCGCACGCCGCAAGCGCTCGATGCCCGGTATCGTTCCATGGACATCACGGTGCAGGCTGAAGTGGATGCGGTCTTCGATGCCGTTAAGCCGGAGGTCGTGATCCACACCGCAGCCATGACGAATGTGGACGCCTGCGAACTGGACCCGGTCGCGTGCAAACTGCAGAACGTGACCGCGACGGAGCATCTCGTGAACGCCGCGAAACGACATCATAGCCATTTCATCTTTCTCAGTACCGACTTCATCTTCGACGGCGAGAACGGACCGTACCGCGAAGAGGATGCAGCCGCGCCGCTGAGCATCTACGGGCACAGCAAGCTCGAAGGCGAACGCTTGGTGTTGAACGCAGGACTGGCCAAGTGGGCCATTGCCCGCACCATCATCGTGTATGGCATCGCCGAAGGATTGAGTAGGAGCAATGTGGTGCTCTGGGCGAAGAGTGCCTTGGAGAAAGGCGAACCGATCAAGGTGGTGGATGATCAATGGCGCATGCCCACGCTAGCCGAGGATCTCGCCGATGGCTGCATCCGCATTGCGAAGCGCGGCGCCACGGGCATCTTCAACCTCAGCGGGCCTGATGGTATGAGCATCCTGGAACTGGTGATGCGTGTCGGGGCCTTCTTCAAGCTGGATACCTCCGTCGTATCACCGGTGAAGAGTGATTCGCTCGGTCAACCCGCCAAGCGCCCGCCGAAGACCGGCTTCGTGCTGGACAAGGCCCATCGCGAGTTGGGTTATGCGCCAAGGGGCTTCGAAGAGGGCTTGGCCGTCCTGCGGGGCCAGTTGGAGAAGTAAGGTCCTGCTTTGCGGGATCATGTTCCCGGCTATCTTTCGTCATGGCCAAGCCGACGGACCGCCAACGGGAGCACGCGGATTTCGCGCGTCGGCCATTCAAGGAACAGTTCAAGGATCTCTTCGCACTACACGCCGGTGAACGTCGCGGCACCGTGACGTTGATGGGTTTGTTCCTGATCCTGCTGGGTTGGTACATCCACCAGCAATGGTTCCTCAAACCCGAGATCGCGAACCTCGGATCGATCCGCAAAGAGATGGAGGCCTGGATGGCTGCGCGGAGTGTTGCGGACACCACCGTGATCCTCGCCGAACCCTTCCCCTTCGATCCGAACACCATCGACCGCGACCAATGGAAGCAACTCGGGCTCACCGATCGGCAGATCGATGGACTGGAGCACTACAAGAGCAAAGGCGGTCGCTTCCGAACAAAGAAGGATCTGGGGAAGATGTACAGTCTGAAACCGGAACAGGTGGAACGCCTCATGCCCTTCATCCTGTTACCGGACAGCATCGAACGCCGGACCTATCCGGACCGACCGAAGTACGAGCGCGACACCACGTCACGCTGGCCGAAGAAGGAATACGTCGCGTACGAACGCCCTGCCTTCCGCAAGGTGGAAGTGAACACGGCCGATACGCTTTCGCTCGTCGCCCTGCCTGGCATCGGACCCTCATTCGCGCGGGGCATCGTGAAATATCGCGACATGCTGGGCGGTTTCCATTCGCTGGATCAACTCGCCGAGGTCTTCGTCCTGAAGGACAAGCCCGATGCGGTGATCAAACTGAAGGAATTGCTGGTCGTGGATACGTTGATGATGCGCCGCATCCCGATCAACACCTGCACCGTGGAGGAACTCGCGGCGCATCCCTATGCGCGTTGGAAGATCGCCAAGCCGCTCATCGCATACCGCATGCAACACGGCGCGTTCAAGCAAGTCGCGGATATCAAGGGCTGCGCACTCGTGGACGAGGAGGTCTTCCGTAAACTTGCGCCTTACCTCACCGTGGAGTGACCGCACTACGAAGCCGACTGGAGCAGACGATCCGCGCGGTCCCCGACTTCCCGAAACCCGGGATCCTCTTCCGCGACATCACGCCTGTGTTGGAGGACCCGATCCTTTGCCGCGCCATCACCGAAGGATTCCGCGAAGCCTTGCAGGACAACCCGATCGACGCGATCGCCGGGATCGAGAGCCGTGGCTTTCTCTTCGGGATGCCGCTCGCGCTGGCGATGGGCGTTCCCTTCCTCACCGTGCGCAAGAAGGGCAAGCTGCCTTGGAAGACCGTGAGCACCAAGTACGACCTCGAATACGGCAGCGCCGAAGTGGAGATGCATGTGGACAGCGTGAAGCCCGGCATGCGCGTGATGGTCCACGATGATCTCCTCGCCACCGGCGGCACGGCAGCGGCAGCGGCCGAACTGGTGCGTATGCAAGGCGGCATCGTCACGGCTTTCTCCTTCCTCATTGAACTCTCTTTCCTCCACGGCATGGACCGTTTGAAGCAATACAACGCCCACGTGGTGAACCTGATCACATACTAGCCCATGGAATTCGCCACCACCGAGAACCGGACGATGATCGCACAAGCCGTGCGCGACCTCTGCGAACGCGAAGTGCGTCCGCATGTGATGGAGTGGGACGAGAGCCAGCACTTCCCCAAGGAACTCTTCACGGACCACTTCGGTCCTGCGGGGATGATGGGCGTGTTCGTGCCGGAGCAATATGGCGGCGCGGGCCTCGGCTATTTCGAGTACGTGGATACCATCGTGGAGGTATCGCGCATCTGCGGAAGCATCGGCCTTAGCGTGGCGGCGCACAATTCGCTCTGCACCGGCCACATCAACTACTTCGGCAGCCACGAGCAGAAGACCAAGTGGCTCACCAAACTCGCCACCGGCGAATGGCTCGGCGCATGGGCGATCACCGAACCCAGTACGGGTAGTGATGCGATGCGCATGAAGTGTACCGCGCGCAAGGAAGGGAAGGAGTGGATCCTGAACGGCACCAAGTGCTGGATCACCCACGGCAAGAGCAGCGATGTAGTGGTGGTGATCGCCCGCACCGGCGAACTACTCGACAGCAAGGGCATGACCACGTTCGTGGTGGAGCGCGGCACACCGGGCATGAAGGCCGGCAAGAAGGAGAACAAGCTCGGCATGCGCGCCAGCGAAACGGCGGAGGTGATCTTCGAGGATTGCCGCGTATCCGAGGAGAACATCCTGGGCAAGGAGGGCGAAGGGTTCCAGCAGGCCATGAAAGTGCTGGATGGCGGCCGCATCAGCATCGCGGCGCTCAGCTTAGGCATCGCCAAGGGCGCGTTCGACGCCAGCGTGAAATACGCCAAGGAGCGCCAGCAGTTCGGCCAGGCCATCGCGAACTTCCAGGTCATCGCCTTCAAGCTTGCCGACATGGCCACGCGCATCGAAGCGTCGGAATTGCTGATCCAACAAGCCTCGGACCTCAAGAACCGCGGGCAGAAGATGACCACCGAAAGCGCCATGGCGAAGTACTACGCCAGCGAAGTGGCCGTGTATGCCAGCAATGAGGCCGTGCAGATCCACGGCGGCTACGGCTACACCAAGGATTTCCCCGTGGAGAAATTCTACCGCGACAGCAAGCTCTGCACCATCGGGGAAGGCACCAGCGAGGTGCAGAAGCTGGTGATCAGCAGGAATGTGTTGAGGGGGTAGGCGAGCTTGATGCGCCGCAGGCGCCTGAGAGAGCCTGCAATTGGAGGTAGGCCAGCGAACATGGATCCCTTGGCCCGGTGAGAGGGGGATAGCGATCCGCTGATCCGTAGTCCGCGATCTCGCAAACGACGCTTCATCTGTCGCGAACGCCGCTCGAGTTGATGCGATCGCCGCTCCACCTCGAACAATTGACGCTTGACCTTGTGCGATCGCGTCTCGACCTCGCGCAACTCGTGCTCGAGTCGGGTACGATCAACGCTCGAGTTCTCGCAAACGCCGCTTGAGTTGGTGCGATCGCCGCTCGAGATGAAGCAAACGTTGCTTGAGTTGATGCGATCGCCGCTCGACCCCGAACGATCGCCGCTTGACCTCGCGCGATCGATCCTCAACTTGGAACGGATGCGGCACGAGTTGAAGCCAATGGCGCTCAACCTCTCGCAAACGGCGCTCAAGTTGGAACAAACGGCGCTTGAGTTGGAACAATCAAGGCTCGAGTTGGAACAATCGACGCTCCACTCGTCGCAAACGGTGCTGGAGTTGACGCAAAGAGCGCTTGACCTTGAACAATTGAGGGTTGAGTTGGAACAAGAAGTGTGTGATCCGGTGCGATGGGGATGGGCGGTGCTGGATGGGAGATGCACTTGGGCCCGGTCCGCACGTAAGAGTTGGTTAGGCTACCTTGGCGGGAAAGGTGTGCCATGATGAATAGGTTAGTGCTTGTCGCTTCGAACCGCAGGCTCCGCTCCTTGGCCACGCGCAAGAGCCGCGCACGGACCGAGACCACTACGGAGGTTTCCTTCAAGGGTGGCGATCTTCGAACACCCTGCGCGGGTTCAAACTCCTACATCAACTACAACAAGGACTCTCAAATCGATGATTTTGACATCATGTTCCACCACACCCTTCCGGAGATCGAGATTACCCGATAACCCAATGAGTTCATGGTCCGACTGGTCTTGATAGCATCATTATCGTTGTGCGAAGTAGCCTCAATCGCTGCAAAGGGTCAATGCGTAGGTAGTCGCACGTTGCAATCAACTCAACGAGTCGAGATTTTGAACGAGGCACTCAACAACCTACTGGACTCGCTTATCACGCGTGAGCTTAACTGCCCTTCGCACGACTCGACGTTGTTCTGGCTTGTTAGCTCTCGCATGCAGCGTGAATCACCCGTTCTTGAAATCACCATGAGAGAGCATCTACCTCGGAATGAACTAATCGGCTGCGCTTTCCTGCGCGGCAGAATGGTTTGCTTCAATGGTCAGGAGTTATCAGAAGTGCTACGTCCACTTGGCGACTTTATGGCTGTGCCGGGCGAATCCATGACCTCGCCGCCCAATCCAGTGGATTACTCCTCTTGGTATTATTCCTTTAGCACCAATGAAGTGCGCCTCATGGGAGCATATCCAGTTCCCTGCAAGGGCCAGTAACCCCCGCTCACGCAGATGTTCGCTGGTTCGGATCTAGTGTTATAACCATGTAATAGATAAACTAATAGTGCTATATTCGCGGCATGGCACGAACTGCAAAACCGATCCCTGTAAGCGAAGAGCAACGCATGGAACTTGAGGCGATGGTCCGCTCCCACAAGTTGGAGCGTCGATACGGTCTGCGTGCGCAGGTGATCGTGTTGAGCCATGATGGTCACAGTCTGGATGGGATCATCAAGCGCACCGGGATGACCCGCCCTACGGTGAACAAGTGGCGCAACCGGTTCAGAAAACTGGGCGTAGCCGGGTTGAAGGACGCCCCTCGTCCGGGCAAGCTAGAACGATCACTGCTCAGCAGAAGGCACGCGTGGTCCAGAAAGCGTGCGAGAAGCCTACGGGCGGCTATACCAATTGGTCTCAGGAGCGCATCGCATCAGAAGTGGGCATCAGTCAGAGCGCCGTTCATCTGATCCTCAAGCACGCTGATCTGGAAACCGCACAAGACCGAGTACTGGTGCGGGAAAAGTCCTGACCCTGAATTCGAGTCCAAGATGCTCACCATCATCGGTCTGTATATGGACCCGCCAGCGAACGCCATCGTGTTGAGCGTGGACGAGAAAACCCAGATACAGGCACTGGACCGCACACAGCCGATACTCCCACTTCGGGCGGGCACGCCCAAGCGCATGACGGCAACCTACAAGCGCAATGGTACCGTGGCCCTCATGGCCGCCCTTGCCGTGCATACCGGAATGATAACCGCAACACCGGTCAAAGCCAACAACGCAACCACCTTCCTGACCTTCCTCAAGAAGCTCGACCGCACCTTCCGCAACAACCATCTGCACATCATCACGGACAATCTGGCCGTGCATAAATCCAAGGAGGTGAAGGCCTGGTTTGAAACCCAAACGGAAGATCACCATGCACTTCACGCCCACCTACTCATCTTGGCTCAATCGGATCGAGATCTGGTTCAACATGCTGGCCAAGGACGTCTTGAAGAACGGCGTCTGGAAGTCCACCAAACAACTCGTCGACCAGATCATGGAGTACATCAGAACCTACAACGAGCAACGGGCGGCACCCTTCAAATGGACCTATGCTGGAAAAATCCGCGTCGTTTAGTTAATGAACTAATGGGTTATGACACTAGACGCCCCCCCGCTAACGCGGATGTTCGCTGGTTCGGCACGCTACGACAGCCTGCACTACCACTACCACGACGATGGCGGCCGCCGCCAGCGCAACCGGCTGTACCACCTACAGGACCTGGCGGCAGATGGCATTGTAACGGCTCCCGACCCGGACGACCTGAAGAAGACCACCCTGGCTTTCGACACGGACCTGGAGGAGATCAATACGGCAGTTTCCACCAACAATTACCGCTACGATGCGCTGGGCAATCTGGTGCGCGATGACCGCGCGCACATCGAGGGCATCGAATGGACTGTGGCGGGCAAGGTGAAGCGGGTTGTGCATGAGACCGGCGAAGGGCCCGGCTTGGAGTTCGCGTATGGCGCCAGCGGACAGCGCACCTTGAAGCAGGTGAGCGACCCTGACCTGGACGATGCCGGATACCGTGAGCACTACATTCGGGACGCGCAAGGGAACATCATGGCCACTTACCGCTATAGCAACACCACGGCTGATGGCATGAGCCTGAAGTTGAACGATCGGCCGCTGTATGGCAGCAGCCGACTAGGTTCCTTGCGCAAAGAAGAGGAGTTGTATGCGTTGCCTTCCTTCGATCATGAGGATGCGAATCCAGTCCAACAGGTGGACCTCAACTACGAGCTCACGGACCACTTGGGGAACGTGTGTGCTGTTGTGACCGGGCGGTTGCTGGATGGCAATGGCGGGGGCACGCCCAAGCAGGCAGAGTTGGTGAGTGCGCAGGGGTATGAGCCGGGCGGGTCTCTTTTACCCGGACGCAACTTCTCGAGCTCTTCCTACAACTACGGGTTCCAAGGGCAGATCAAGGACGATGAGATCCACGGCTCAACAGGAACGAGCTACGCGTTCGAGTACCGAATGCATGATCCGAGGATCGGCAGGTTCCTCAGCATCGATCCGCTGGTCAGTAAATACCCCTACTGGTCACCGTATGCGTTCAGTGGTAACCGGGTGATCGACATGATTGAACTAGAAGGGTTAGAGCCAACCACTCCAGTAAGCACATGGAACGTCCGTCAAGATCTCGGTGACAAGTACGGAACAGGCGGAACTGTGTTGATGGTTTCCGACGCGGGTTCTGACGTTGCTTGGGAAGTGGTACGCTACCAAAGTGAAACACACGGTGCTCTTTGGACCTACAAGGACCCGAGCAAGCCCCAAGGCTCACGCTGGTCGACGACCTGGCAACCCACCGGGCGTAACGAAGCATTGCCAGCGGCGCAGTTTGGTCCGTGTTATCAAGACAACGCCGACTTCCAGTTCCAAATGATGATGCTCGGCCGAAGGGATGCGGCTCGTGGCGGAGCGTTCTCTGATGCATACGCCAAGGGCATGTTGAACCTAGCGCTAGGGCTTACAACCGGCGGAATTGGTGGACAAGGCTTTGACATTCTCTCGAATGGTGCACAGCAGCTTGCAGCAAACGGCGGCGACTGGGACAATCTCGATGTAGTTGATATGGCTGCCGCAGGTCTTCCTAGTGGGGCTGACATTCTTGTTAGCTCATCATTCGACCTAACGCCCTCCGGTAAATGGCAATCCGTTTTCGGTGAGAAGAGCGTTGTCGATGCGGCCATAGAAGGCGGCTGGGGGCTAGGTGGCAAGATGGTGCCAGTAGGAGACGTTGGAAGTCGTGCTGGAAGGAGGCTCACAGAGTTTACCACAGGGGTAGGTGAGAACATGGGTTCCGATCTGGTAAAGGGTGCAGTGAACCAATGAGAAGTTGGCTATCAAGGCAGTTCGTTCCGTCCACCCCTTTGGGCTGGTTGCTGCTGGTTGGACTTCTTGTTCTTGGGGTATGGATCGTTGTCAGGGAACGCATGAACAAGAACGAGATTGACGATCATCCACTTGTAACCTGCGGAACAATTATCGAGCATGAGCGTTCGGGCCATAGTGGAAGGCTAACGCGCTACGAGTACTACGTTGATGGTACACGATACGTAGCTGTCGCCGGTGGCGATAAGAGGTTCGGTGATTGCGTCCAGACGAAATCCTGCATCGGCTTGACCTTCGAGGTTGAGTACGCCGAAAGGAATCCGTCCAATAGCCGCATGGTATGGTCGAAGCCCAACTGCACAGTTGGGCCTACTGTGAATCCCTGACCCGTACGGTCACTTCTTCTCAGCGAGCACCTTCACCAGGGCAAGCACGAGTTCCCTACGATCGGTTGACGAAGCCTTGGCGTAGTCACACCGATCGGATAGCCATCGCCCTAACTTTACCGGACCAATCACGAAGCCATGGACATCGCAAACATCAAGCTCACCCTGATGGAACGCCTCATGTTGGTGTGGGACGAAGCCTCCTTGAAACGCATCGGCAACGCCATCGAAACGGAGATCCCCGAAGAGATCGGCGAGGACGACTATACCGATGATGAGATCGCGGAACTCGATCGGCGTCAAGCTCGCCACCTGAGCGGAGAAAGCAAGTCGTACACGCATGAGGAGGCTATGCGCATGATGCGCGAAGGGTTCAAGGGATGAGCTATACATTGGTCGTTAAGCCGGAGGCGATCGCGGAAACTGCGGAGATCTACGCCTACCACAAACAGATCGGGCAAGCCCTTGCCGATCGCTTCGACAAAGAGTTGGACGCCTGCTACGCCTTCATCACACGCAACCCGACCGGCTACCAGATCCGCAAGAAGAACTACCGTCATGTGATGGTGCGCAAGTTCCGTTACCGCGTGGTGTACGCGTTGATCGGGCAGGATGTGGTGGTGTTCCAGGTGCGCCACACGAGCCGCAAAGTCAGCGAGGAGTTAGGGCCGTAGAGAAAGAGAATGCGGTCTTGTGTGCGGTCGCTCAAAAGCAGCGCCGTGCTGCTTCCACGACAACCCCGGAATGATCGCTACGAAATATCGAAGTGAGGGGACGAAGGGTAGCTTCAACACATGGGGCAGTGGCGGAACCTGATCGATGATCCTTCTGGGATCCGAACGGATCGTAGGTCTTCTATCAACGCCGGTTTTTCATTCGATCCAAGGGGATCTTGGCCGGTCATTATCATCCTCATCTTTCTTCTTCGGTGGTTTTGGCGCAAGCGGCGCAGTTCACTGTCCGGTTTTCTTCGATACGCAAGGCGCGGGCGGCGGCCGCGTCGTGCCGGGCGGGCGGTACGGCGGTGGGATCGATGTAGCGTTGCATGGGTATCAGGCCTTTGAGCGAACCGTGCGGCCGGACGAATGAGTACTCGTGCAAGGCCATGGCCACCACGCGCGTGGTGGCTTCGAGCGTGCGCGGGTCATGGAACCGCAGGTAGCGCTTGAGGATCTTGTTGATCGCTTCGATGGGGGAATTGGAGAAGCGGATATCGCGCTGGGCGATGATCTTGGTGATGGCAGGATGCGCTTCGGAGGCGATGAGTTCATCAACGCTGATCGCGTGGTTCTCTCCACCGCCATCGGACACGAGCACCGTGGAGGCTTGATCGGGATGGTGTTGGGCGATGGTGCTGATGGCCTTGCGCAAGGCGGCCACCACGTTGCCGACGTACTTGTTAGTCCCGTGCAGGGTGAACGGTGATCGCGACCCCACGACGAAGTCTCCGAAGGGTCTCGCCGCGTGTTCGCTTTGGCGGGGGTGCAAAGTGCGGACCCTGCGGCACGAAGCCATCATCACAACGCCATATTCTCCGAGTCCTGCCGCGTTGAAGTCGGAGCGACTACGGCCCGAACCGTTTGCTCGGCCTTCGGCTGGTGTGCCGCACGTGGTACACGGTGATGTTCGTGCCAACGACATCATAGACCACGCGGAAGTAACGGAAGCCTTCGACGCGCGCATACCGGAAGTTGTCCTTTCGCAGTTGGTAGCCCAAGGGGTTGGCCTCGATGAACGCATAGCGATCGTCCAAGGCCATCAGGAAACGAATGCCCAAGCCAATGGTTTGCGTTTCGTAGCGTAAACGTCCGCTGCGTCCTCCACAGCTGCGTCGCGAACCACGAACAGGTAGCTCATTGCTTGAAGCCTGCGCGTGCGAGCCGCATGGCTTCTTCCCGGGTGAACGACCTTCCTTCACCGCGAAGGTGGGCATCGCGCCGCGCGTTCAACTCCACAAGTTCCTCGTCCGTAAGATCTTCATCGGCAAGTTCCGTCGGGATCTCTGCGTCGATGGCTTTCTGAACACGGAGCAGAGCGGCTTCATCCCAAATGAGTTGGAGTCGTTGGATCAGGTTGAGCTTGATGCGTGCGGAGTCCATCGGTTGATCTTCGTTGAGCGAAGTTAGGCCACCTCAGGGTGTCCTCCTGAAGGCTTCCCCGAAGTTCGGCCACTCAAACCAGACCCACGCAGGGTGAACGGTGATTTCGACCCCGCGACGAGGCCTCCGAAGGGTCTCGCCGCGTGTGGCTCGCGCGCGGTGAGGCGGACCTTGCGGCACCGCAGCCGGGGTCGCAAGAAGGTGGCTTCGCTGGCGCCGCTTCGCTCGGACGCCGAACGGATGCCATCAGCCTAACTTTGCGTGACGAAACACACCGCCATGAGCGCCATCGACCTACAGACCGAGATCGTGCAGATGATCAAAGACGAAAGCGACACGAACATCCTGGAAGCGATCCGTACGTTGCTCTACAGGGTCCGGCAAGGGCAGGTGGATGACGACTTCACTGCTGAGGACATGGCCGAACTGGACAAGCGCCGAGCCGAATACCTGCGCGGTGAAGGAACCTCGTACACCGTGGAGGAATCCTTGCAACGGTTGCAGGGCGGTGACATCTTGAAGCAGATGGGGTATTGATATTTGACCTCAAGCAAGCCCCTATTGGCCTCAACAATTTCAATGCAAATACATCCTGCTTTATGAGGCGCTTTCTCTTTGTCCCTCTCGTGCTCGTCCTCTCGATTGACGCGCTAAGTCAAAATTGCACCAGCGGCAATTGCGTGAATGGACAAGGGACCTTCACCTATGCCAATGGACATTGGTACGTTGGTGGGTTCGTGAATGGCAAGCTCCATGGACAAGGGACCTTCACCTATGCCAGTGGCGAGAAGTACGTTGGTGAGTGGATGAATGACATGTTCCATGGACAAGGGACCATGACCTATGCCGATGGCAGGAAGTACGTCGGTGAGTGGGTGAATGGCAACGCACAAGGACAAGGGATCATGACCTTTCCCGATGGCGCTATGTACGTTGGTGAGTGGGTGAATGGCGAGCGACATGGACCAGGGACCTACACCAATGCCAATGGAGATAGATACGTTGGTGAGTGGGTGAATAGCCTGCCCCATGGCCAAGGGGCCTACACCTTTACCAATGGAAATAGGTACGTTGGAGAGCACATGAATGGCAAGTATCATGGACAAGGGACCTTCACCTTTGCCAGTGGAGAGAGATACGTTGGTGAGTGGATGAATGGCGAGTACCATGGCCAAGGGACCTTAACCTTTGCCAATGGAAATAGGTACGTTGGAGAGTGGGTGAATGGCATGCGCCATGGCCAAGGGACCTTCACCCTTGCCAATGGAGAGAGATATGTTGGTGAGTGGATGAATGGCAAGCCGGTTGATCGTTGAGGACCTATGGCACGCCTCGGCACACGGATCTAGACCCGGGCAGGGTGAACGGTGTTCGCGACCCCGCGACGAAGCCTCCGAAGTGTCTCGCCGCGCGTGGATCTTGCGTGGCGTGAGGTGGACCCTGCGGTACCGGAGCCGCGATCACTGCCTACCCGAATTCTTCTGGGCGGTGCAGCGCAGTTGGAAGAGTCGAGCGCTTGCAACTCCGAACTCCCCCGCTATATTTGCGCCCCCGAAAGAGAAAAGACCCATGCTGATCATCCCGGTGAAAGAAGGCGAGAGCATCGATAAGGCGCTCAAGAAGTTCAAGAAGAAGTTCGAGCGCACCCAGACCATGCGCCAGTTGCGCAAGCGCCAGAGCTTTACCAAGCCCAGCGTGGCCCGCCGCAAGGAGATCATCCGCGCGAGCTACAAGCTGCAGATGCAGACCGAGGCCGAATAGGCCACTCCCAAGAACAGTCCGAAGGCGGATGGGTCCATGACCCGTCCGCCTTCGTCATTCATACCTTCGGGTCGTGTCGTCCGGAACCCTGCTTGATCGTTACCTGGAGCATTTGGCGTATGAGAAGCGCTCCAGCGCCCACACCGTGGCTGCTTATCGCAGAGACCTGTTGCAATTCCAAGGCTTCCTTGCTGGGGAAGGGGTGGAACCACTGGAGAAGGCCGATGACCAATTGGTCCGGGCGTGGCTCATGCACCTGATCGAGCAGAAGGAAAGTGCGCGTACAGTCAGTCGTCGGTTGAGTGCCTTGCGCGGCTTCTTCCGCTTCGCCAACCGGACGGGTGTGGTCAATGTTGACCCGATGGCCTTGGTGGAAGCGCCCAAGTTGCCCAAGCGCCTGCCGGAGTTCGTGGGCGCGAGCAACATGAAGCAGTTGTTCGAGGAGGTGATATGGCCCCCGGGCTACAAAGGATCACTGGACCGGCTGGTGATGGAGATCCTGTACGGCACCGGGATGCGCCTGGCGGAACTCATCGGTATGCGGGTCTCGGATCTCGATACCCACACCAAGACCCTCCGAGTTCTGGGCAAGCGGAACAAGGAACGCATCATTCCCATCCCGACGCCGCTACTGGCCACGCTCAAGGACTACTCAACTGCGCGTGCCGCATTGCTTGGTGAGCCTAACGGTGGTGAGCCGTTGCTGGTGGGGCCGAAAGGCGAGCCGCTCTCGCGCCGCGGTGTGCAGCGGCTGGTGGCGCATTACCTTGGTGGGGTTACCTCGCAACGCAAACGAAGTCCGCACGTATTACGGCACACCTTCGCCACACACATGTTAGAGAATGGTGCCGACTTGAATGCGGTGAAGGAATTGCTGGGCCATGCAGGCCTTGCCGCCACACAGGTGTACACCCACAACACGGTTGAAAAGCTCAAACGCGTACACGCCCAAGCCCACCCACGCGGTGGTCGAAGGACGTGATCGAACCACATATCCATTGAACCGGGATCGTATGAACGTCATCATCAGCTCACTCCACTTCGACGCCGACCAGAAACTCACCGATCACATCAAGGAGAAGATCGGCAAGCTCAACCAGTTCCACGATGGCATCCATGCCGCCGAGGTGATCCTTCGTCTGGAACACGATGGCGAGAACAGGGAGAACAAGGTGGTGGAGATCAAGTTGGCCGTGCCCGGCGTGGAACTCTTCGCCAAGCGGAACAGCAGGACCTTCGAGGAGGCGACCACCGATACCGTGGAAGCACTTCGGAACCAGATCCAGCGGAGCAAGGAGCGCGCCCGATAGTCAACATCATGGTGTTTTTCGGGGCGCATTCGCGCGCCGGACGTGGGCTGGAGGAAAGCTGCACGCCAATTGATGTGAACCGCTTGTTCCGGAACGGTTTCTTTCTACATTTGCAGGCCCAATTCGGACCCTTACCGGTCCGGAAAGGGGAAAGGAACCGTTCTTTTCCTTGTTGTACAGGCCAATGTAGCTCAGCTGGTAGAGCAGCTGATTTGTAATCAGCCGGTCGTGGGTTCGAGTCCCTCCATTGGCTCTCAGGCCATGAATGGGGAGATACCCAAGCGGCCAACGGGGGCAGACTGTAAATCTGTTGTCTTACGACTTCACAGGTTCGAATCCTGTTCTCCCCACCATTCGCAGGGGCTACCGGAGCCGCTTCCAGGCACCGGACCACGCGAAGGGACCAGTCACGATCGGCACACACGCGGGAGTCCCTCGGCTGGTAGTTCTGCCGTCCGGCAGACGGATCCAAGCTGAATGTCGCCCGAGCAATTATGCGGGAGTAGCTCAGCTGGTAGAGCATCAGCCTTCCAAGCTGAATGTCGCGGGTTCGAATCTCGTCTCCCGCTCCACCAAGAAGAAGGAATGCACTGGCCTTTGTAGCTCAGGGGTAGAGCACTTCCTTGGTAAGGAAGAGGTCACGGGTTCAATTCCCGTCAAAGGCTCTTAGAAGATCGCTAGAACTACATGCCTCGCAAGAGGTGGCCGGTACAACAGAACCAAGGACCGAACAGAATTACGAACAACCAACGACCGCACGACCATGGCAAAGGAGACTTTCAAAAGGGACAAGCCCCACGTGAACATCGGCACCATCGGCCACGTTGACCACGGCAAGACCACACTTACCGCAGCGATCACCAGCGTTCTCGCCTCCAAGGGCCTGAGCGAGGTGCGCAGCTTCGATTCCATTGATAACGCGCCCGAGGAGAAGGAGCGTGGTATCACCATCAACACATCCCACGTGGAGTACATGACGGCGGCCCGTCACTACGCACACGTGGATTGCCCGGGCCACGCCGACTATGTGAAGAACATGGTGACGGGTGCTGCCCAGATGGACGGTGCCATCCTCGTGGTGGCCGCTACCGACGGTCCCATGCCCCAGACCCGCGAGCACATCCTGCTCGGGCGCCAGGTAGGTGTGCCGAAGATCGTGGTGTTCATGAACAAGGTGGACATGGTGGATGACGCTGAACTCCTCGACCTGGTCGAAATGGAGATCCGCGAACTGCTCACCTTCTACCAGTATGACGGTGACAACACCCCGGTGATCCGTGGCAGCGCCCTTGGTGGCCTGAACGGTGAGGAGAAGTGGGTGGACACCATCATGCAGCTGATGGATGCGGTGGACACCTGGATCCCGGTTCCTCCGCGTGAGACCGAGAAGCCTTTCCTGATGAGCGTGGAGGACGTGTTCTCCATCACCGGCCGTGGTACGGTCGCTACCGGTCGTATCGAGACCGGCGTGGTGAAGACCGGCGAGGAAGTGGAGATCATCGGCATGCAGGTGGAGAAGATGAAGAGCACCTGCACCGGTGTGGAGATGTTCCGCAAGCTGCTTGATCGCGGCGAAGCCGGTGACAACGTGGGTCTTCTGCTCCGCGGTATCGAGAAGGACCAGATCCGTCGTGGAATGGTCATCGCGAAGCCGGGCAGCATCACCCCGCACACCAACTTCAAGGCGGAGATCTACGTGCTGAAGAAAGAAGAAGGTGGCCGTCACACGCCGTTCCACAACAAGTATCGCCCCCAGTTCTACTTCCGCACCACGGACGTAACGGGAGAGATCACCATGGAAGCCGGTCGTGAGATGATCATGCCTGGTGACAACGTATCCATCACCGTTGAATTGATCGTTCCGATCGCTATGGACAAGGGTCTACGTTTCGCTATCCGTGAGGGTGGGCGTACCGTGGGTGCCGGCCAGGTGACCGAGATCCTCAAGTAAACGACAACCCCAAAGGAGGCAGGGCCGTCCGCCGCATGGCGGACGGCCTTCGCCGCCGAAAACAACCACAACGAACGGGTGTAGCTCAATTGGTAGAGCGACGGTCTCCAAAACCGTAGGCTGCGGGTTCGATTCCTGCCACCCGTGCCAAGAGCGATACCCGAACAGAACTGATGGCAAGCTTCAAGACATACCTGAGCGAGAGCTACAATGAGCTCGTGAACAAGGTGAGCTGGCCCACCTGGAAGGAACTCCAGGCGAGCGCCATCGTGGTCCTTGTTTCGGCACTGATCCTTGCCTTGGTCATCTTCGTCATGGACTTCATCTTCGGGGTGCAGAACATGGGGCAGGGTGATACCAGCTTCTGGAAAGGCATTCTGGGCTTCATCTACAAATTCATCGGCGCCTGACCATGGCAGAGGTGAGCACCAAGAAGTGGTACGTGGTCCGCGCCATCTCCGGCAAGGAGAAGAAGGTGAAGGAACTCATCGAGCTGGAGGTATCCCGCACGACGATGAAGAACTACATCGCGCAGGTGCTGATCCCGATGGAGAAGTTCTACCAGATCCGCGACGGCAAGAAGGTGAGCAAGGAGCGCAACTTCTTCCCCGGCTACGTGCTGATGGAAGCGGACCTCACCGGGGAGATCGCCCACAGCATCAAGAATCTGCCGAATGTGATCGGCTTCCTGGGTTCGGAGAAAGGGGGAGACCCCGTTCCCTTGCGCCAGGCGGAAGTGAATCGCATCCTGGGCACCGTGGATGAACTCGCCGAGAGCGGTGAGATGAACCACAATCCTTACCACGTGGGTGAGGGTGTGAAAGTGATCGATGGTCCGTTCAATGGCTTCAATGGGGTCATTGAGGAGATCAACGAGGACAAGAAGAAATTGAAAGTGATGGTGAAGATCTTCGGACGGCGCACGCCGCTCGAACTGAGCTTCATGCAAGTTGAAAAGGAGGTGTAGGGGCGACACATGTGTCGCCCGTTCACCGACAGATGATAGAATAGAAAGACAAACCCGTCCGAGCCGACCGGGAGGAAGGCGCTAATCAGGACACAAAACAAGAAGAATGGCCAAGGAGATTTCAGGACTGATCAAACTACAAGTCAAAGGCGGCGCGGCCAATCCGGCGCCCCCCATCGGCCCGGCACTCGGCGCCAAAGGGGTGAACATCATGGAGTTCTGCAAGCAGTTCAATGCGCGCACGCAGGACAAGGCAGGCAAGGTCCTCCCGGTGGTGATCACGGTGTACGCCGACAAGTCGTTCGACTTCATCATCAAGACCCCACCTGCTGCCGTGCAGATCATCGACGCGGCGAAGATCAAGGGGGGTAGCGGGGAACCGCACAGCAAGAAGGTGGGTAGCATCAGCTGGGACCAGATCAAGACGATCGCCCAGGACAAGATGCCCGACCTGAACTGTTTCACGATCGAAAGCGCCATGAGCATGGTCGCGGGTACCGCCCGCAGCATGGGCGTAACGGTCACTGGCAACAAACCCTTTTAAGCCAACGCCATGAGCAACGGAACGAAGAAGCGCAAGGCGGCGTTGAGCAAGTTCGACACCGCGAAGATCTACACCCTCGGAGAGGCTACGCAGATCGTCAAGCAAGTAAGCACCACCAAGTTCGACGCGACGGTCGATATCGCCGTGCGACTGGGTGTTGACCCGAAGAAGAGCACCGAGATGGTGCGCGGAACCGTGAGCCTGCCTCATGGCACCGGTCGTACGGTGAACGTGCTCGTCCTCGCCGACCCCGCGAAGTGCGAGGAGGCTTTGGCCGCTGGTGCGGACATGGCCGGATTGGATGACTACATCGAGAAGATCAAAGGCGGCTGGACCAATGTGGATGTGATCATCTGCACCCCTGCCGTCATGGCCAAAGTGGGCGCATTGGGCCGTGTACTCGGACCCCGTGGCCTGATGCCGAACCCCAAGACCGGAACCGTGACCATGGACGTGGCCAAGGCCGTGAAAGAGGTGAAGGCCGGTAAGATCGACTTCAAGGTGGACAAGGCCGGTATCATCCACGCGGTGATCGGCAAGGCCAGCTTCGATGCGGAAAAGCTCAGCGAGAACGCCAACGAGCTGTTGTTGACCCTGGTGAAATTGAAGCCGAGCACCGCCAAGGGTGCTTACATCAAGAGCATCACCGTGAGCAGCACGATGAGCCCGGGCGTGAAAGTGGACACACGGACCGTTTCCGTGGGCTAAACAAAAAGTAAGGGCACGAGATCTTGTGCCCCAACAACATGGCAACCCGCACACAGAAAGACGAGATGATCGCTGAGTTGATCAGCGAGATCAAGACCACCAACGTGATCTACCTCGCTGACACCAGCGCGATGAGCGCGGAGACCACCAGCAAACTGCGTCGCGCCTGCAACGGCAGCGGCATCCGGATGCGCGTGGTGAAGAACACCCTGCTCCAGAAGGCGATGGAGGGCATCGAGGACAAGGACTACAGCGCCCTGTTCCCGACCCTCGCCGGTAACACCGCGATCATGTTCGCAGAGAAGGGCAATGCCCCTGCGAAACTGATCCAGGAATTCCGCAGGAAGAACCCGGCAGCGAAGGGCGTTGTGCCAAAGCCGCAGCTGAAGAGCGCCTGGATCGATGAGGCCGTGTTCATCGGCGACGAACAGATCGCGATGCTCAGCAACCTCAAAGGCAAGGAGGAACTCATCGGCGACATCATCGCATTGCTGCAAAGCCCGCTCAAGAATGTGATCGGTGGTTTGCAAGCCAGCGGTGGACAGAAGATCGCCGGATTGGTAAAGGCACTCGAAGAGAGGGCCCAAGCATAAGAGATACAGTACGGGCGGCGAATTCGCCGCCCCAACAAACGCGTTACGCACGATAGCTTCCCTATCAACCTAACAACCCAAGAAAGATGGCAGATATCAAATCACTCGGCGACCAACTCGTTGGCCTCACTGTAAAGGAGGTAAGCGAACTCGCCACGTACCTGAAGGACGAATACAAGATCGAACCGGCAGCCGCCGCAGTAGCAATGGTCGCAGGACCGGCCGCTGGTGGTGCCGCAGCCGCTGAAGAGAAGACCAGCTTCGACGTGATCCTGAAGGCTGGTGGCCAGAACAAGCTCGCAGTAGTGAAGCTTGTGAAGGAACTCACCGGTCTCGGACTGAAAGAAGCGAAGGACCTCGTTGACGGCGCACCGAAGCCGTTGAAGGAAGGTGTGTCCAAGGCGGACGCCGAGAGCCTGAAGGCGCAACTGACCGAAGCAGGCGCTGAAGTTGAGGTCAAGTAGGACCCGCATAGCGCAAGTCGCAGCAGAACGGATAGGTCCCGTCGGGACCTATCCGGCTGCGCTGCTTTAAGCGCTACCTGTTACGGCGCATGCGCCGAAGCCTCCGCGTTAGATCCACCGCGCGAGTGCCACCCAAGACCCGGATCCAACGAATCGCGCCGTCCGTTCCCAACCCGCACCCATGGCCCAGGCGAAGACCACTTCCAAGAAAAGCAAGCGTATCGATTTCGGATCCTCCAAGATCGGAACCGACTACCCCGACTTCCTCGACATCCAACTCAAGAGCTTCGAGGAGTTCTTCCAGATCGACACCCTCCCCGAGGCCCGTGTCACTGAAGGACTCTTCAAGGTGTTCAATGAGAACTTCCCGATCACCGACACGCGCAACCAGTTCGTGTTGGAGTTCCTGGATTACTTCATCGACCCACCGCGCTACAGCATCGATGAGTGCATCGAGCGGGGCCTGACCTACAGCGTTCCGCTGAAGGCCAAGTTGAAACTGTATTGCACCGACCCCGAGCACGAGGACTTCGAGACCATCGTGCAGGATGTGTACCTCGGCCAGATCCCCTACATGACCCCCAAGGGTTCGTTCGTGGTGAACGGCGCCGAGCGCGTGGTCGTGTCCCAATTGCACCGCAGTCCGGGCGTGTTCTTCGGCCAGAGCCGCCACGCCAACGGCACCAAGTTGTACAGCGCCCGTGTCATTCCGTTCAAGGGTTCGTGGATCGAATTCGCCACGGACATCAACGGGGTCATGTACGCGTACATCGACCGGAAGAAGAAGTTGCCGGTGACCACGCTGCTGCGTGCGATCGGTTTCGAGAGCGACAAGGACATTCTGAACATCTTCGATCTCGCTGATGAGATCAAGGTGACCAAGGCCAACATGAAGGAGGCCGTGGGCCGCAAGCTCGCCGCCCGTGTGTTGAAGAGCTGGGTGGAGGATTTCGTGGATGAGGACACCGGCGAGGTGGTGAGCATCGAGCGGAACGAGGTGATGATCGATCGCGAGACGATCATCGAGGAGTCGCACGTGGACCAGATCGTGGAGAGCGGCGCGAAGACAGTGATCCTGCACAAGACCGGACTCAACGCCGCCGACTACGCGTTGATCTACAACACGCTGCAGAAGGACACTTCCAACTCCGAGAAGGAGGCCGTGGAGGTGATCTACCGTCAATTGCGGAACGCCGAACCACCCGATCTGGAAACGGCTCGCGGTGTCATCGACAAGCTCTTCTTCAGCGAGCAGCGTTATGACCTCGGTGAGGTGGGCCGCTACCGCATCAACAAGAAACTGGGTCTGCAGAGCGAACTCAGCGTGCGTGTGTTGACCAAGGAGGACATCATCTTCATCATCAAGTACCTGATCGAGTTGGTGAACTCGAAGGCCGACGTGGACGATATCGACCACTTGAGCAACCGTCGCGTCCGGACCGTGGGCGAGCAGTTGCACAGTCAGTTCGGCGTGGGTCTGGCCCGTATGGCCCGCACCATTCGCGAGCGGATGAACGTGCGTGACAACGAGGTGTTCACCCCGACCGACCTGATCAATGCCAAGACCCTGAGCTCGGTGATCAACTCGTTCTTCGGAACGAACCAGTTGAGCCAGTTCATGGACCAAACGAACCCCCTCAGTGAGATCACTCACAAGCGCCGGATGTCGGCACTTGGACCCGGTGGTCTGAGTCGTGAGCGTGCCGGTTTCGAAGTGCGTGACGTTCACTACACGCACTACGGCCGCCTTTGCACCATCGAGACGCCTGAAGGACCGAACATCGGTCTGATCAGCAGCCTCTGCGTGTACAGCAAGATCAACAGTCTTGGATTCATCGAGACGCCGTACCGTGCCGTAAAGGATGGTAAGGTGGACATGAAAGGTGACGTCACCTACCTGAGCGCGGAAGAGGAGGACAACCTGATGATCGCACAAGCCAATGCCATCATCAACGACAAGGGTGAGTTCGAGACCGCGCGTGTGAAGGCCCGTCTTATGGGCGACTTCCCGGTGGTGGAGCCCAAGGAGCTGCACCTCATGGATGTGGCGCCGAACCAGATCGCTTCGATCGCGGCATCACTGATCCCGTTCTTGGAGCACAACGACGCCAACCGTGCGCTGATGGGCTCCAACATGATGCGTCAGGCCGTTCCGTTGCTCCGCCCCGAAGCCCCGATCGTGGGTACGGGTCTGGAGGAATTGGTGGCCCGCGACAGCCGCGTACTGCTCACTGCGGAAGGTGAGGGCGTGGTGAAGTTCGTGGATAGCGACCGGATCCTGATCGACTACAAGCGGAGCGATGAGGAGCGCACCGTGAGCTTCGATGGCGACGAGAAGGAATACAAGCTCACCAAGTTCCTGAAGACCAATCAGAGCACCTGCATGAACCTGCGCCCCACCGTCCGCAAGGGCGACAAGGTGACGAAGGGGCACACGCTGTGTGAAGGCTACGGCACCCAGGATGGCGAGTTGGCCATCGGCCGGAACCTGCAAGTGGCCTTCATGCCATGGAAGGGCTACAACTTCGAGGATGCCATCGTGATCAGCGAGCGCGTGGCCAGCGAGGACATCTTCACCTCGATCCACATCGACGAGTACAACATGGAAGTGCGTGACACCAAGCGTGGCTTGGAGGAACTCACGTCCGACATCCCGAACGTTTCCGAGGAAGCCACGAAGGACCTCGACGAGAACGGCCTGATCCGCATCGGCGCCGAGATCAAGGAGGGCGACATCCTCATCGGCAAGATCACCCCGAAGGGTGAGACCGATCCGAGCCCGGAGGAGAAACTGCTCCGCGCCATCTTCGGCGACAAGGCCGGTGATGTGAAGGACGCGTCCTTGAAAGCTCCACCCAGCACCAAGGGTGTGGTCATCGACAAGAAGCTCTTCGCGCGTGCGGTGAAGGACAAGAAGACCAAGGGCAACGAGAAGGACATCCTGGACCGCATCGACAAGGATCAGGACAAGGAACTCGGTGCGCTGAAGAACCTGCTCATCGAGAAGTTGATGGAACTCGTTGGCGGCCAGAACTCCGGCGGTGTCTTCAACAAGTACAAGGAAGAGCAGATCAAGAAGGGCGTGAAGTTCAGCGCCAAGGTGCTCCTGAGCTTGGATTTCATCACGGTGGATCCCACGGAGTGGACCAGCGAGAAGAAGACCAACGAACTGGTGCGCCAGCTCATCCACAACTACAACATCCGCTACAACGACATCAGTGGTGCCTACAAGCGGAAGAAATTCCAAGTGAGCATCGGTGATGAATTGCCTGCTGGTATCGTGAAGTTGGCCAAGGTGTACGTCGCGGCGAAGCGCAAGCTCACCGTGGGCGACAAGATGGCCGGCCGCCACGGTAACAAAGGCATCGTGGCCAAGATCGTCCGCGACGCCGACATGCCGTACATGGATGACGGTACCCCGGTGGACATCGTGCTGAACCCGCTCGGTGTACCAAGCCGGATGAACCTCGGCCAGATCTATGAGACCGTGCTGGGTTGGGCCGGGAAGCGTCTGGGTCGCAAGTACGCGACGCCGATCTTCGATGGTGCGACCGGCGAACAGATCGACGCCGAGACGGATGAGGCCGGTGTACCGCGCAACGGTAAGACCTACCTCTACGACGGCGGCACGGGAATGCGTTTCGACCAGCCTGCCACGGTGGGTGTGATCTACATGATCAAGCTCGCCCACATGGTGGACGACAAGATGCACGCACGTTCCATCGGACCCTACAGCCTGATCACACAGCAGCCGCTGGGTGGTAAGGCCCAGTTCGGTGGTCAGCGTTTCGGTGAGATGGAAGTGTGGGCGTTGGAGGCCTTTGGTGCCGCCCACATCCTGCAGGAGATCCTCACCGTGAAGAGTGATGACGTCATCGGTCGCGCGAAGGCTTACGAGGCCATCGTGAAAGGCGAGCCGATGCCGCAGCCTGGTATCCCTGAATCGTTCAACGTGTTGCTCCACGAATTGCGTGGCCTGGCACTGAACGTTTCACTCGAGTAGGACAGTGATCGGGTCAATTGAACGTCGAACGAAGCAATTACGCGAGAACATGAAGAAGGAAGTAAAGCTGAACAGCAACTTCAATAAGATCGTCATCAGCCTGGCCAGCCCCGAGCAGATCCTCGAGCGCAGTCACGGTGAGGTGATCAAGCCCGAGACGATCAACTACCGTACGTACAAGCCCGAGCGTGATGGCTTGTTCTGCGAGCGGATCTTCGGACCGGTGAAGGATTTCGAATGCCATTGCGGCAAGTACAAGCGGATCCGCTACAAGGGGATCGTGTGCGACCGCTGCGGTGTGGAGGTCACCGAGAAGAAGGTGCGTCGTGAGCGCATGGGGCACATCCAGTTGGTGGTGCCCGTGGCGCATATCTGGTATTTCCGCAGCCTGCCGAACAAGATCGGCTACCTGTTGGGCCTGCCCACCAAGAAGTTGGATCAGATCATCTACTACGAGCGTTACGTGGTGATCCAGGCCGGCAATGCCATGAACAAGGAAGGCGTCGCGGTGCAGTACCTCGACTTCCTCACCGAAGAGGAATACCTCGACATCCTCGAAGCCCAAGGCAAGGACAACCAGTACCTCGACGACAACGACCCGAACAAGTTCATCGCCAAGATGGGTGCGGATTCCCTGCACGACCTCTTGCGCCGTTTGGACCTCGATTCGTTGAGCTACGACCTGCGCCACAAGGCGAATACCGAGACGAGCCAGCAGCGGAAGAACGAAGCACTGAAGCGACTGAACGTCGTGGAAGCTTTCCGTGATGCGAACAGCCGCCGGGACAACAAGCCAGAGTGGATGATCATCAAGGTGGTTCCGGTGATCCCACCGGAACTGCGTCCGCTGGTCCCCTTGGATGGCGGCCGTTTCGCCACCAGTGACCTGAATGATCTGTACCGTCGCGTGATCATCCGCAACAACCGCTTGAAGCGCTTGGTGGAGATCAAGGCACCGGAGGTGATCCTGCGGAACGAGAAGCGGATGTTGCAAGAAGCGGTGGACAGCCTCTTCGACAACAGCCGCAAGAGCAGCGCCGTGAAGAGCGAGAGCAACCGTCCGCTGAAGTCATTGAGCGATTCGCTCAAAGGCAAGCAGGGCCGCTTCCGCCAGAACCTGCTCGGTAAGCGGGTGGACTACAGCGCACGTTCCGTGATCGTGGTGGGTCCTGAATTGAAATTGCACGAGTGCGGCCTGCCGAAGGACATGGCGGCCGAGCTCTTCAAGCCGTTCATCATCCGCAAGCTCATTGAGCGCGGCATCGTGAAGACGGTGAAGAGCGCGAAGAAGATCGTGGACAAGAAGGAGCCCGTGGTGTGGGACATCCTGGAGAACGTGTTGAAGGGCCACCCGGTCCTGCTCAACCGTGCACCGACCCTGCACCGCTTGGGTATCCAGGCTTTCCAGCCGAAGCTCATCGAGGGCAAGGCGATCCAATTGCACCCGCTCGTTTGCACCGCGTTCAACGCGGACTTCGACGGTGACCAGATGGCGGTACACGTGCCCTTGGGCAACGCGGCCGTATTGGAAGCGCAGTTGCTCATGCTCGCCAGCCACAACATCCTGAACCCGGCCAACGGCGCACCGATCGCGGTACCGAGCCAGGACATGGTGCTTGGTCTGTACTACATCACCAAGGGCCGCGTGACCGATAAGGTGCGCGCCATGAAGGGTGAAGGCATGACCTTCTACAGCCCGGAGGAAGTGATCATCGCTTTCAACGAAGGCAAGTTGGATCTCCACACGCACATCAAGCTGCGTTGGGAGGACATCAACGGCAAGAGCAGCATCATCGAGACCACTTGCGGTCGCACCCTCTTCAATGAGGTGGTGCCGAAGGAAGTGGGCTTCATCAACGATGTGCTTACCAAGAAGGCCTTGCGTGACATCATCGGCAAGGTGGTGAAGGAGACGGGTACGGCGCGTGCCGCTCAATTCCTTGACGACATCAAGGACCTGGGCTTCATGAGCGCCTTCCGCGGCGGCTTGAGCTTCAACCTCGATGACGTGGTCGTGCCGGATGCCAAGGAGAAACTGGTGAAGGCCGCACAGAAGGAAGTGGACGAGGTGACGGGCAATTACAACATGGGCCTGATCACCAACAACGAGCGCTACAACCAGACCATCGACATCTGGACACACACCAACAGCAAAGTGACCTTCTCCTTGATGGAGCGGATCAAGACGGACATGCAGGGCTTCAACTCCATCTACATGATGATGGACAGCGGCGCGCGTGGCTCGAAGGAGCAGATCCGTCAGCTCAGCGGCATGCGAGGCCTGATGGCCAAGCCGCAGAAAGGCGGTGGCGGTGGTGGCCAGGACATCATCGAGAACCCGATCCTCTCGAACTTCAAAGAGGGATTGTCCATTCTTGAGTACTTCATCTCCACCCACGGTGCGCGTAAGGGTCTTGCCGATACGGCACTGAAGACCGCGGACGCCGGTTACCTCACCCGTCGATTGGTTGACGTGGCGCAGGACGTGGTGATCACCAACGAGGACTGCGGAACACTTCGCGGTCTGGTGGCCACCGCCCTGGTGAAGAACGAGGACGTGGTGGAATCGCTGCAGGACCGGATCCTGGGTCGCACCGTGGTGCATGATGTGTATCATCCGCAGACCGGTGACCTGATCATTGCCAGCGGCGAGAACGTGAACGAGGACATCGCTGCCCTCATCGGCAACAGCCCGATCGAGGAGGTGGAGATCCGCAGCGTACTCACCTGCGAGCAGAAGAAAGGCGTTTGCGCCAAGTGCTACGGCCGCAACCTGGCCACGGGCCGCATGGTGCAGCGTGGCGAAGCGGTCGGTGTGATCGCCGCGCAATCCATTGGTGAGCCGGGAACACAGCTTACCCTCCGGACCTTCCACGTGGGTGGTGTGGCTGGTAAGATCACCGAGACCAGCGAGATCCGCGCGAAGTACGACGGTGTGCTGGAGATCGATGAACTGCGCACGGTGCGGAAGAAGGATCGCAAAGGCGAGGACGCCGATGTGGTCATCAGCCGCAGCACCGAGATGCGCATCGTGGACAAGAACACGGGCATCGTGCTCACCACGAGCAACGTGCCTTACGGTGCGATGATGTACACCAAGGCCGGCAAGTCGATCAAGAAGAACGACCTGATCTGCACCTGGGACCCGTACAACGCCGTGATCATTTCCGAAATGGCCGGTACGCTGGCCTTCGAGAGCATCGAAGAGAACGCCACGTTCCGTGAGGAGATCGACGAGCAAACAGGTTTCGCAGAGAAAGTGATCATCGAGAGCCGGGACAAGAAGAAGAACCCGACCATCAGGATCATGGACCCCAAAGGCAAGGAGGAGCTGAAGACCTACAGCTTGCCAGTGGGTGCACACATCATTGTGAAGGAGGGCCAGAAGATCGAGGCCGGCGACGTGCTGGTGAAGATCCCACGGAGCTCCGGCAAGGGTGGTGACATCACCGGTGGTCTACCGCGTGTCACCGAATTGTTCGAGGCGCGTAACCCGAGCAACCCTGCGGTGGTCAGCGAAGTGGACGGCATCATCTCCTACGGCAAGATCAAGCGCGGTAACCGCGAGATCATCGTGGAGAGCCGCACCGGTGAGCACAAGACCTACCTCGTGCCATTGAGCAAGCACATCCTCGTGCAGGAGAACGACTTCACCAAGGCCGGTCAGCCGCTGAGCGATGGTTCCATCGCGCCGGGCGACATCCTGGACATCCAGGGACCGACCCGCGTACAGGAATACCTGGTGGACGAGGTCCAGGAGGTGTACCGTATGCAGGGTGTGAAGATCAACGACAAGCACTTCGAGGTGATCGTTCGTCAGATGATGCGCAAGGTGGAGATCGAGGATCCGGGCGATACCCGCTTCCTCGAGAAGCAAGGCGTGAACAAGACCGAGTTCATGGCGGAGAACGACGACATCTACGACAAGATGGTGATCACCGACGGTGGTGACAGCGACATGAAGGTCGGACAGATGGTGACCATGCGGAAACTGCGCGATGAGAACAGCGCATTGAAGCGGAAGGACGCCAAGCTCGCGGAAGCCACTCCGGCCAAGCCAGCCACCGCCCGCATCATGCTGCAAGGGATCACCCGCGCCAGCTTGCAGACCGAAAGCTTCATCAGCGCGGCCTCCTTCCAGGAGACCACCAAGGTGTTGAACGAAGCAGCGGTGAACGCGAAGGAGGACAACCTGAACGGCTTGAAGGAGAACGTGATCGTCGGTCACTTGATCCCTGCCGGTACCGGTGCCCGCGCCTACGCCGATCTCATTGTCGCCAACAAGGACGAATACCAGCGCCTGCTGGCCGAGAAGCTCGAGGCCCAGGAGATCGAGGAATGATCATCATCGGTCGGTAGCGAACCAACTAGCGGCCCCGAAATAGTCGGGGCCGCTATCGGTTCCGGCCGATCCAAACAGCAACCAACATGGCAGACCAGAAGGACCAACCCCGCCCCAACCAGCTGAACATCGAGATCAGTGAGGAAGTGGCCGATGGCGTTTACAGCAACCTCGCGATCATCACCCACAGCAACTCGGAGTTCGTGCTGGACTTCGTGCGCGTGATGCCCGGCGTGCCCAAGGCCAAGGTGCGCTCGCGCATCCTGCTCACGCCACAGCATGCCAAGCGCCTTACCCGCGCATTGGCCGATAACATTCAGAAGTTCGAGCAGGCCCACGGCGAGATCCGTGAATCCGAGATGCCCGAGATCCCGATGAGCTTCGGAGGGCCGACGGCGCAGGCTTGATTCAGAACACTTATCCAACAAGAACGCCAGCTCTTGCGCTGGCGTTCTCGTTCGTGGCTTTGTCATTCCAGGTTGACCCGGAATCTCGAATTGTCCTTGCGACGATCGCTGGCTCGGGTCTCACATCCGCATCTCCCGTACACGCTCGATCACCCCTTCATCCGCGCACACCTCCTTCAGCTTCCGTTCGATGTGCTTCTCGTAGCCATCCGTCGCGTAGCCGTGGTTGATCAAGTGCAGATCCAGGAGCAGGCCATCCACCGTCTCCCAGAGCGTCTCGTCCACACGGTTGCCCCACGGCAAGCGCTCGTAATCTCCATCCACGGACTCGTAGGTGTCGAGGAGGTCGTGAGTGATCATCGCAAGCAGATCCTCAGGGGTAACGAATAGCGGACATTCACTGGGACACCACGATTGCTTCCCGGTTTCCAATGCGGCATCGCCTCCAGGGAATAGGCCACCTTCCTACCCCATGGTTCGCTCACCGCGTTCTTCACCTCGACATCGCAGACCGATCCGTCGCGCTCAATGGTGAAGTTCAAGCGTACAGGTCCTGTGGGTGGGTTGCACACATCGCCGGTAACACTAGGAATGATCTTCCATAGGTATTGTGTAAGGGCATCTTCACCACCGGGGTATTCAGGCATTTCCTCAGCGAGGTAATGGACCCTTGTCGTGTCCATGCATTCGCGCTCTCCGCTGACGCTTATCTGAGCGTCCGTCCGTGACGCTCCCAAGAAGGCTATCGTAGCTATGGATATGGATACAGATAGTGGCCTCATTCCTGCGCCTTCTGATTGAACAGGATATACCCGAAGTTCAGGCTCCAGGCCCAGGGTTCATTCTGGCCATCGAAGTAGCTCAGGTTGAACCACACTGGCCCCACAGGGCTCTGGTAGATGAGTGAACCTGCCCCGATGTAGTAGCGTTCCGTAAAGGCCGCTGCCGTGATGCCTTCGTTATCATCCCCACGAACGATCGGCTCATAGGGCTGGAAGAGGTACGCCTCCAATCTTAGATCGAACTTGTTGCGCGCCACAGCGATGATCGTGCGCAGGCCGCCGGCTACATATTTCGGCGCACGGAAGCGGTCTATGAAGTAGGTCTGGCTCTCCGGCGTGGGCTGGAATGCCGGTGCGCGGATAATGCTCGCCGTGTAGTTCTCGAACATCGGCATGGTGCTGTACACCCCTTCCAACAACACGCCGAATTTGAAGATCCCCTTCGGCAGCGCGTACTGATCCAGCTGCACTTTCGCCACGAACCACTCGTGTCGCGCTTTGAAGAAGGGTCCTTCCACACTGCTATTGGTGGAACCGCCGATGGTCTTCTCATCGCCGCCCACGAAGCGCAGGCTCACACTGAACTTTTCGCCCGCGTTCGGGTGCTGCTTGCGGTTGAGGGAATTGCGCATCAGGGACAAACCGCTCGTCAGGTGCCGGAAATAGGTGACGTCCGTGGTGTCCTGCCCGGAGAACTCGCTGGTCTGGTAGTAGCTGTCCTTGGTCTCGGCCAGCTTGGCGTCGAATTGGAGCAATCCTTTGTTGCCCAAGCCCAGCCCAGCATTCAGGCCGCCCCAGGTCTCCCGGATCACCACGAAGGCGGGCTTCTCCGCGTCGAAAAAAGTGCTGAATCCACGGAAGTGGTCCCAGCGATGCAGGGTGAAGATCGGTTCCAGGTACAGCGGCGACTTCGTAGGAAGGTCCATCCGCAGTTTCACTTGGCCAGCGATGTAGAACTTGCCGAAGTAGGAGAGGGCTTCCAGATGCGAGCTGGCGCTGCCGAAGAGGTTGTAGCGCATGGCCACCATGCCGGTGTTGATCGGGCGTGAAGAGAACATTCCACCGAAGCGCACTTCCACATCCTTCTCGGGTTTCACGTTCAACAGTAGATCGTAATTGCCGCGCTCTTTCACATAGGATGCGCGTGGGTACACATGTGCGATGTTCTGGTCCGCCAGTAGACGGAAGTAGGCGCTCTTCAATCGAGTGCCTGTAAGCGGATCCCCGGCCTGGGCAATGGTCTTCGCCACGTACCGCGTGCTCGATCGTCCCAAACCCTCCACTTCCACATGACCGAAGATCATTGGTGGGAAGCGCGACCGGAACGCACGGCGCCGCTCGTCCAGCACCGACCGAGGAACACGATCGCGGACCTGGGCCAGGATCTCGGGCATGCGCTTCATGGCTTCGCGGTACCCGTCAGCGATGGCTTTGCCCGGATCGCTGAAATCAAAAAGCGGAACACTCGTGCGCGGCTCGATGATCACGCCGTTCTCGCAGATCACGGTGAAGTTGGTGGGCTCCTGCATCATGGCGCGCAGCTGGCTCAAGAGGTCGTCCTCGCTCGGTGGCGGTGAACTGCCGCTCACGTTGCTCCCCACGATCACATCCGGGAAGAAGTCGGCGTACATCACATCGCTGGGGAAGTTGTTGTACAGGCCGCCGTCCATCATCAAGTGGCCGTCCACCCGGATCGGCTTGAAGTAGAACGGATAGCTCATGCTTGCGCGTACCGCCTGCGCCAGATCACCACGGCGGAACACCTTTGCCCTCTGCGCGGTGATATCCGAGGCCACGCAGCGAAAGGGCACGAAGAGGCTGTCCATGTCGTAACCCGTCGCGGCGGAGGCCGGCGAGAAACCGCGCATCTGTTCGAAGTCCAGAAGTGCCGGACTGCGGAGGTTCGTGGGCAGGGAGGTCTGCAGGGTGGTGTCCAGATCGAAGTGCAGGTTGAGCAGCGATGCGTCCGCGTGATCCTGCTTGAAGTAGTATTCGTATCGCGGTTCGATCCTTCCTTCCGCCATGTCGCGGTACAGGTCCGTCCGGAACAAGGAATCGATCTCCCATGGTGAAAGACCCGAGGCGTACATCGCGCCGATGAGTGCGCCCATGCTGCTGCCGGCGATGTAGTCGATCGGCACACCGTTCTCTTCCAGCGCCTTCATCACGCCGATGTGCGCCATGCCACTGGCGCCCCCGCCGCTCAACACCAAGCCCACCTGCTGCCCCTGCGCGCCAGGAATGGCGAGGATAAGTGAAAGGAGGAGGAGGAAGCGATGCATGCGAGTTCGGAGGACGGTAAAAGTAGGGCCGTCCATCCGGGCGGGTGGGCCGTTCATCAGGGTCATTGACCGCGTCACGTCGGAATCCGGTTCGCGCGTCACTCCGGGCGAGCGAGGCTCTGCGAGCGAGACCCGGAGTCTCACTAGGGTTCAGGAGTAGCATTGGTGAGATTCCGGATACGCGGGGCCCTGCTGCTCCGCAGCGCCCACGTTCCGGAATGACGCTTCGTGCGTGACGCTCACGTATGGTTCACAACGTAGCGAAGTAGGCCGGGGCCTTCAACAAGCGGCTGCCGTACCAGCTGAACATTTCCCCATCCACCAGTTCGATCCGTGCATCCGGGCAGATCTCCTTGAACTCGGCGATGTGCTTTTGTTGGAAGGGATAGGGCTCGGACGAGAGCAGGATCACCTCCGGTCCGGCTTCCTCCAGCTCCTTCGCGCTGATCTGCGGATAGCGCGCATCGTCCTCGTCGAAGACGTTGATCAAGCCGCAGCGCTGCATCATGTCGTTCACGAAAGTGCCGTGTCCGGCCACCATGAAAGGGTCGCGCCAGATGAAGTAGGCTGTAGTTCGGATGTCCTCGGTAGGTCGCAACTCGCCGAACGCTTGTGCGATGCCCGTCACGATCTCAAGCGCATTCGCATCGGTCCCCGTGAGCGCGCCGATCGCGGTGATCATCTCAGCAGCGTCGCGCAGCGTTCTCACATCGCTCATCCATACCGGGAACTCCTTTTCCAGCGCTTCGATGTCCTTGCGTTCGTTCTCCTCTTTGTTGCCGATGATGAGGTCCGGCTTCAGCGCGCGCACCTTGTCCATATCCACCTTCTTGGTGCCGCCCACGCGATGCTTGCTGTTGAACCACGTTTCCGGATGCACGCAGAACTTGGTGATGCCCACCACGCGTTCGCCGAGGCCGAGGTCGTAGAGCAGTTCGGTCTGGGAGGGGACGAGGGAGATGATGCGCTGGGGATGCGACGGCACTTGGATGGTGCGGTGCATTTGATCGGTGACCGAGATCATCTTCAAAACCAGTTCTGAGGGTTCTCCTCGATGTATCGCGCGATGCGCCCGTATTCGCCGCCGTGTTCGCGAATGACCCTTTCGTAGTAATTGGGTTGCCAAAGGCGCAAGCCCATGGTCACGTTCAAGCGGTTCGCGCGTTTGGTGGTTTCGGATTTGAATGCCGCGATGATCGCGCCCAACGAACCGGGCTGCGGACCGTTCGACCTGCTGCCGTTCACGTACAGGGCATCCGTAGCTGCGACCCACGGGGTCGCCCCTACGGTGCCGCTGGCAGGGCGGCGATCCAATACCAGGATCGCGTGAAGATGGTCCGGCATGATCTGCATTTCATCCAGACGTGCATGGGTGAAATGGTCGGGGATGGCACGCCAACATTCATCCACGATGCGGCCCACATCCGTCAGTTCCATGCGTGCGGTATCGCCTGTCCCTACGATCCGGCCGAACACCTGCAAGCGGGACCGTGTGCATAGCGTCACGAAATAGGCGCCCCCCATGTAATCGTGGTCCGGCAGGCGGATGTGTTTGCGAAAACGCAGGGCCATTGGGTGTTGTCGTCTGTGGTGGCGGGGCCATTAACGGGGCGACCCGGTGGGTCGCGGCTACAGATAAATGACCGGGGTCATTTCAACTTCCCGATGATATCCTGCTTGGTAATGATCCCGTACGCCTCGGCTCCGCTCGGCGTTACAGGCATCTTCACCAGCACTGCCTGACTTCCATTGCCCAGTTTCTTCGCGATCTCCGCCAAAGTTGCTTCCGGGTCCATCACCGGCAATGCCGGACCCATGACCACGCGCACCTTTTGGTGGCGTACTTCGGCATCTTCTAGGATGGCGTCGAACAGCCGCGCATCGGTGATCGTTCCCACGGGTTTGCCGCCTTCCATCACTGGCATTTGATCAATGTTGTGCTTCCGCATGCGGTCGATCGCGAGCAGCACGGGTTCATCCGCTTCAACGCTCACCAAGGAAAGGTCCTTGCCTTTGAGCAGATCGCCAGCGGTGGGTTTCTCTTCCACCAGGAAACCGCGCTCGCGCATCCAGTCGTCGTTGAACATCTTGCCCACGTAGCGCGTGCCGTGGTCGTGGAATATGACTACCACCACTTCGCCTTTTTTGAAGTTGTCCTTCAACTGCAACAGACCCGCCATGGCGCTACCTGCGCTGTTGCCCACGAAGATGCCTTCGTCGCGCACGATCTTCCGGGTGAAGATGGCTGCATCGCGATCCGTCACTTTCTCGAAGTGATCGATCAAGTCCATGTCCACGTTGGCGGGCACGAAGTCCTCACCGATGCCTTCTGTGATGTACGGGTAGATCTCGTTCTTATCGAAGATGCCGGTCTCCTTCAATTTCTTGAAGACCGAGCCATAGGTATCGATGCCCCAGATCTTCAGGTTCGGGTTCTTCTCCTTCAAGAATTTCCCTGTGCCGCTGATCGTGCCTCCTGTGCCGACACCCACCACGAGGTGATCCACTTTGCCGCCGGTTTGTTCCCAGATCTCGGGGCCGGTGCTTTCGTAGTGTGCCTGTGCGTTGCTAGGATTGTCGTACTGGTTCGCCTTCCAGCTGTTCGGTGTTTCGTTCACCAGGCGTGAAGAAACCGAATAGTAGGAGCGGGGATCCTCGGGATCCACATTGGTGGGGCACACGATCACTTCTGCACCGAACGCGCGGAGGATGTCCACCTTCTCGCGGCTCTGCTTGTCGGTGGTCGTGAAGATGCACTTGTAGCCTTTGATGATGGCGCCGATGGCGAGGCCCATGCCCGTGTTGCCGCTGGTGCCTTCGATGATGGTACCGCCGGGCTTCAGCAGTCCGGCCTTCTCCGCGTCCTCGATCATCTTGATCGCCATGCGGTCCTTGATGCTGTTGCCGGGGTTGAAGGTCTCGACCTTGGCGAGCACGGTGGCGGCGACGTCCTTGGTGATCTTGTTCAGGCGCACCATGGGCGTATTGCCGATGGTGGAGAGGATGTTCTCGTGGATCTTCATTGCGATGGCGAAGGTACCCTTCGGCTGCGCTCAGGGTCTTGCCGGAAACGCGCAGGCGTTATCCGGCAGCTCACCCATGTGCATTCGTGGGACGCCGGATAGCCTCCTTCGTCGGCTTCCGGCGTGACATGCGCCCCTACGCGAATCGGATCGCGCGTGCAGGTGCGATGCGCGTGACCAACAAACTGGGTAGGAGCAAGGCCAAGGCGCACACGACCATGGTACCGAGGTTAAGCAGCGCGATGGAAGGGATCGAGATGTCGATCGCAACCACATCCACGTAGTAGGTCTCCACGGGCAGCTTCACAATGCCGAAGTGCTGTTGCAGGAAAGCGAGTCCGATGCCGAGCAGATCGCCGAGCAGGATCCCGGTGCCAAGGATGTAAACGGCATCCAACAGGAAGATCTTCTGGATCGACCACGAGGTGGCGCCCAAGGCTTTCAGTGTGCCGATCATATTCGTGCGCTCGAGGATGATGATCAAGAGCGCCGAGGTCATGTTGATGATCGCCACGAGGATCATGAGGACGATGATCACGATCACATTCTTGTCCAATAATTCCAACCAAGCGAAGATCTCCGGGAAGCGATCACGCACGCTTAACGAGCGAAGACCGATCGGTAGAAACTTCTTGTAGACGAGGTCATCCATCGCCATCAGGTCGTCGAAGCGGTCCAATGTGACCTCGAAACCGCCGCAGTACTTGTTGTAGCTACCACCGCTGCCACCACGCTCAACGCGGATGCGCTGTACGACCTGGTCGGTGCCCAAGCTGTGCGTGATGGGGAGGACGCGATCCGGGATGATGCGTACCCAAGCAGTATCGGCAATGGTGCCTTGTGCGTCATGGATCACAAGAGTGAACACGCTATCCCTTGGAGCCGAGTTCAGTGGGTGAGGAGGTGGGTTGAAAACGTGCCAGTCCCAGAGCTTCACG
This sequence comes from Flavobacteriales bacterium, assembly GCA_016721005.1. Lineage (GTDB taxonomy): Bacteria > Bacteroidota > Bacteroidia > Flavobacteriales_F > PHOS-HE28 > PHOS-HE28. The sequence goes on along the minus strand of JADKJM010000014.1, from coordinate 196,131 downwards.
CGATGTGGTCCGGGGCCTTCGAGATCGGTCCCCAACCACTCGTAGGTGTAGTTGTGATCCCCGCCGAACGCGAAACCTTGTAGTTCGACATACCTGCCGTCCTCCACATCGCCGACACTGATCTCCGCCTTCAAACCCCATTGTGCGAAACGCTGCAAGTGATCGATGTCCACATACACGAGGTTGTGATCGATCTGCTCCAGTCCGGTCTTGTATGATCCGCACACGCGGAATTTTCGTGGGCGTATCTCATCACGGCCGCGCACGAGGTAAGTGGTGATCGTGTCGTCCACGCCGATGTGCAAGCGGTCCGCGTGGTAGCTGGAGAGCAAAAGGTCGATGGGTCGCGCGGTATCCCCGATCGCGGGTAGGTCGCCTGCTTCGAGGTGCTTGCGCAGGAAATCGGTGTCGTAGTCCGCGCCAATGCCTTTCAGGACAACCCCCTCGATATCATTCTCCGTCTCGATGATGCCGGGGCGGGTGGCATACACTTGGATATGCGCCACACCCGGTACGGTATCCAACGCAGGGTAGAACGATTGATCGATGGGAATGCGAATGGTCTCCTTCGGATCGGTCTGGCCGATGGCCGTGATCTGCAGGTGCGCACCGGCCCCGGTTACTTTCGCCCGCACTTCGCGCTGGAAACCCTGAGTGATCCCGACCGTGATGATCATGACCGCCATGCCTACCACGATACCCAACACCGCGATGAGCACGATCGGGCGTGAGAACGCCGACGAACCTGTATCCGATCCGCGCACGATGCGGCGGGCGATGAATTGCGCGAAACCCATGAACGATCGCCAGCAGGTGCGGGCGTGGCCGAAGATAGCCGCAGCCTTGATGGTCGCAGGGATCACGTCAAGCGCACGAGGACAGGAGCCGATCCTGATCCAGCACAACACGGATACGGTGGTGGTGGGGGCGGAGCGGACGGCCGTATACCTCCCACTAGTACATGGTCAACGTGTAGCGGTGGTGACGAACCGGACCGGTATGATCGGTGGAAGGCACTTGGTCGATTCACTACTTACACTTCAGGTGAACGTAGTGAAGGTGTTCGGGCCCGAGCATGGCTTCCGAGGCGATGCGGATGCGGGTGAGCATATGAATGATGGAAAGGATCCGCAGAGTGGCTTGCCCGTGGTTTCACTCTACGGCGACCAGAAGCACCGCAAGCCGAGTCCGGAACAATTGAGTGATGTGGATGTCCTGATCTATGACATCCAGGATGTGGGCGTGCGCTTCTACACCTACATGAGCACGTTGCACTATGTGATGGAAGCGGCGATGGAGAACGGCAAGAAAGTGATCGTCCTGGATCGTCCGGATCCGAACGGTTTCTATGTGGATGGGCCGGTGCTGGATCCCGCGTACAGATCATTCGTCGGTATGCACCCTGTGCCGATCGTGCATGGGATGACGGCAGGGGAGTACGCCCGAATGATCAATGGAGAGGGCTGGTTGAAGGGCGGGCGCAAATGCGACCTCACCGTGATCGCATGCGAGGGATACACCCACTCCATGTTCTATGAACCGCCGGTGCGCCCTTCGCCGAACCTTCCGAACATCCCGGCCATCTATCTCTATCCTTCACTGGGACTTTTCGAAGGCACGATCGTGAGCATGGGTCGCGGTACGGATCTTCCTTTCCAGTGCATCGGCTTTCCGGGTAACCGCGTGGGTCAATACCACTTCACTCCGCAGAGCATGCCCGGTGCCAAGGATCCGCCGCACAAAGGTCAATTGTGTACAGGCTTGGATCTACAAGCCTATGGCGGGTTCCAGAGCCGGATGGAGAAGCACTTGCGCCTGCACTGGCTGATCGGGTTCTATGCAGAAGCGGCCGATAAGGCGGCTTTCTTCAATTCCTTCTTTGATAAGTTGGCTGGTGGCTCCGACCTGCGTGAACGCATTGTGCGTGGCGAGGATGAGGACACCATCCGGGCCTCGTGGCAACCAGCCTTGAAGGCATTCAGATCGGTGCGGAAGAAGTACCTGCTCTACGAGGACTTCAAGAACTGAAAAGCAGAAGCCCGCTCACCGCAAGGATGTTCGGAACTCGATCCTCGGCCGATCCATTCAGGGCTGGATCACGGCGCATTCCGCAGTGGTGCATGCATAGTTGCGATCCCCGCCCGTGGATCGCCCACTGACCAACGCTCGATCGCAAGCATCATGGCCATTGAGGCTTCCGGGCCTGAGCGCACGTACGGATCGCGATCGTGTCCCTGATCCGTAGGAGTTGGTGCATGATCATCCTGTACGGAAGCGATCCGCGTGATGCGATCGAGCCATACCTGGAACCGGCTGAAATGGGGAGGTGACATGGGGCTCGATCGATCCGAGGGCCACCCACGCAAAAGCCCGCCCACCTTGCGGTGAGCGGGCTTCCACTTTTCGTTCGATCCGCTTACGGCTGTATCACCAGTCGTTGGGTGTAGGTCTTCCCACCAGCGGTGATGTTCACCATGTACATGCCGCCGGAGAGATCGCCATTGAGTTCCAGCACCGTGTTGATGAAGCCATCCTGCACCGCGATCGTGCGTGCGCTCACGCGCTTGCCGAAGGTGTCATACATGTCCACGCTCACGGTCTCCACACCCTCATCCACTGCATCCAGGCTCAGGTAGAGCTGGTCGCCGCGGTTCGGGTTCGGGTACATCCGCAGGTTGGTAGCGTTGTCCGACACCATGTTCTGGTTGCCACCCTCTTGGAAGCAGTTCGCCGTGGTGAGCAGGCACACATCCCCATAAGGATCGCTCACGCTGCACCAGGTGGCGCCGCTATTGAAGCTGGCCCGCACATCCACCTCGTAGGTCTTGCCACAGGTCAGCGGGGCGTTCACGTTCACCCAGTACTGTCCAACCGCGCTCGTCTTCGTGATGTCGATGAGCTCTGCCGGGATGCGGAAGCGGAACTGGTAACGGTTCGCGCTCACCCAATTGCAGTTGTTGTTCATGCGGCGTACCGGATGGGCGAAGACCCTACTGGCGGCCGAGGTTCCGATCGGGAAGGTCTGTCCGCAACTCAAATAGGGATTGTCCGGGATGTCCATCAACTTGGTCCTCGGGCACTGTGCGGCTGCGTCGTCGATCATAAGGCGGCAGGCCGCTCCCCAAGCACTCCAGTTCCCGTCCACGCGGCTGCGCACCTTCACGTTGTAGAGCACGCCCTGCGCCATCTGGTTGCCCAACCAGTTGTTCAGTTTGAAGTGGCAGGCGCGGGTGGCACTGGCGGGGAATCCGTTGTTGGTCAAATGGCTTTGGAAGCGACGGAAGCTGTAGCCCCCGTTGGGGTCGTACCACCACATCTGGTAGCCATCATTGCTCAGGTCGAGGTCGTTTCCACCATTGGGATAGGTGGCCGTCACGTCGTCGTTATCATCGGCCACCACGTACTCACCACCGCAAGGGCTGGTCTTCCAATCCAGCTTGTCGCAGCTGGTGTAGATCAGGCGGTCCGGACCAAGTGGGAGGCAGAACTCACCGTCGTTGGCGATCGCACTCACGCCACCGGTCGTGAAGTTGTTCCGGTTGTCGATGATCCGGCGTTGGCTGCCAGCGCTTTCGCGGAGGATGTAGCCACCGCCCGTGATGCCATCGTTCCCGCTGTCAAGGACGCGTAGGTAGAAGCAACCATCAGGTAGGCAACTGAACACCGTTGCAGCATTCGCGTTATCCGGCAGGCCGGCACCGCTTTGTAGCAATTGGCCCGTGCCCTGCATGTGCAGTTCCCAAGATACTTCCGTGGAGGCATCATTGTCCGTTCCGAACTCGAGGGTAAGGTCGTTGTTGCCGTAGTACACGGTCACATCCGCCGTGGTCTCGCATCCTTGTGGCGAAGAAGCCGTCACGGTGAACACCGTGGTCTGGGTCAGCGGTGCGCCCATCGGGTTCTGCACACCACTGCTGTACCCTAGCGGATCCGAGCTCCATGAGAAGGTGACCGGGATCGGCACGCCGGTGATCAGCACGTTATCCACCGCCCAGTACCAATCCCAGCCCGGGGTGTTGTAATGGAAACGCACTTGCACGCTTGCTTCGTTCAGGTAGGCGTTGAGGCTTAGGTTGGCATTCACCCATGCGGCCCACGTTCCCTGATCCGTGTTGTAGCTGATCAAGGTCGCCCATATCCCGCCGCCATCCGTGGATATTTCCACACTGGCGCTCTCCCCGGCCACGAGGTTCTGATAGTCCTGCCAGAAGCTCAAGCTGGCTGAACTATACCCTGCCAAGCTGAAGGGCGGACTTGTCAGGGTTGTATTCGTCATACCGCCGGAGCCTCCGTCATCGCTGCTGGAACTGATGAACTGCGAGTTGTCGTTGCTATGCTGCACGCCCAAGTCGCCCGCGAAACCGTCCGGCCTCAGCGTCCACGCAGTCAGCGCGATATTTCCGGTCCCGGTGGTAGTGGTCATATTCCCTGTGGTCCACCCCGTCATTGCGCCGTTGAAGTCCTCGCTCAGGATCGTGGGTGGTCCCCCCGCTCCGGTGCTCATCAGGTCCACGGTGCCACCCGGGGCGCATACCACGGCCGCACTGCTGCTCGCCGTTACACCGATCGGGGACATCCCGATATCGACGATGGTGGCGGCCGGTATGCTGCTGCACCCATTGGCCGTGGCCACCACGCTGTAGCTGCCGCTCATGTTAAGCGTCACGCTCGTGCGGGTTGGATCCTCGATGCTGCTCGTGTACCCACCGGGGCCACTCCATTCAAAGGCGCTTCCACCCACATCGCTGCCGCCATCCAGTTCCAGATCCAAGCCCACGCAAAGCGGGCTGTTGCTGGTGGCGCTGGCCAACGGTACGGGGTACTCGGTCACGAACACGCTCGCATTCGCTTGGCTGTTGCATCCGTCCTCGATGAGCACACTCCATGTTCCCGGGATGTTCGCCTGTACGGTCGGGGAAGCGCTCGGAGTTCCGACCACGAGATTCGGATCCGTCCATGTGAAGGTGTAGGGTCCACCGCCTCCCAAGGGAACGGCGGTCAGGGTCACGTCGCTGCCGGTGCAGAAGCTGGCCGGGTCGGGGGTGACCTCCGCCTCGGTAGGCAGGATGGGCGGGTTGGCTTCCAGCAAAAGCTGCGAAGGAGCCGAAGTACATCCAGCCGCCGTGGCGGTCACCGAGTAGGTCTCATCCGCCAGTACGTTCGATGCCATCGGGTCGGCAATGTTGTCGAAGTCCAAGTACGTGTTCGGTGTCCACAGGAAGCTGGCTTGGTTCGGGGTGAAGGAGATCACCTGCCCATCCGAAAGGCTGGCGGTATTGAAGCTGTACTGGAGCAACCCGGTTCCGGAGGCATCCCACTGGATCCCCACGGTGGCGCTGAGTCCTTGGTCATACGCGGTTTGGGTACCGCCGAAGAACACATCCTGATAAGCGAAGTAGATCGCGCCGGTCACTAGGTCCAACTGGATCTGGAAGGTGATCGTCTGTCCGGGCGCATCCGACAAATGGGCTGTATTGTCCCATTGGATGATGAACAGGTTGCCCGCTTGCTCGGTGAAGATGTTCGAGCCGCCTGCGGTCAGGATATCCAGGTCGTCCCAGAACGGGGCAAGTCCAACAGAACCCGCTCCACCGAAGGTGGTCGTGCCCAGGACGGCATTTGAGAAGGTGATCGTTCCTGTGCTGACACCAAAGACCATTGCCCCATTGTTCCCCACCAGAGCCGAGGTGTAATTCACCCCGTTGTAATCGAATCCGGCTCCCGGGATCGTGATGGCGTGCTCGGAATCATCACCGAGCACGTCCGGTACCGAAGGCACGGGCGTTCCCGTTCCACTGATGTCGATGAAGCTGGATCCACCGGCGCCCATGACGTAGCCCGCAACAGGCGCCGTCACATTCAACAAGCTGGTGCCCCCAACGCAGACCGGGTTCGGTGAAGCCGTGAGGCTCGTGATCACCGGCGTGGTGTTCACACTCACCACCACTTGGCTGCTGCGTGGACACCCGTTCGCTGTGGCCGTGAAGGTGTAGGTTCCGGCTGCAGTACCGTCTATGGCCGGACGCACAGGGTTCTGAGCCGGACTGCTGAAGCCTCCAGGACCGGTCCATCCGAAAGTGGTGCCGAAGTTCGTAATACCCCAGAAGTCGAGGTCCTCATCCATGCAGGCGTCGCCTGCTGTCGCATTCGCGCTTGGCGTTGGGGTCACTTGGATGGAAACCTCATTGGTGAGTGTGCTATCGCTGGTCAGCAGGCACTTCACCGAGGCCACCCAATACTGCGCGGCTTCCAGGCCGGATACACCCAACGTGGTGCCGCTTCCTTGGGGGATGGTGTACGGGCCACCGGACACGGTGCTACCCCACCAGCTCACCGCAACACCGCCATCGGTGCTTTGGCCGCTCACGCTCAACGTGGTACTTGCCGGAGCGCAAACCGGACCCGGCACGCTGCTCACGGAAGTGCCTGCAACAGGCGCTCCGGTGCATACAGCGATGTTCTCGATGCTGATGTCGTCCACGTGGAAGTCATAGCTGGCAAGGTCATCAATGGGTCCATCCTGGGCTAGGAAGCCGATGATCACCTCGTCGCCAGCGTAGGCTCCCAGATCGATCTGCTGTTGCACCAAACTATTGGCGAGGCTTGCGGAGTTGCTCGAATTGTGCGCGAAGAGTTCGCTGTAAGTGACACCACAATCGGTGCTGATCATCACACGAACGCGATCATCCGTGGGGCCCATCCCAAGTGGATCGGCCGCACCGGTGCTCAGATCGGTGATGGCAACACGGTAGCGTAGGACGGTCCCTAGGATCGGAACGAACTTCGGTCCGAGCAACCATTCATTGCGGGATGTGCCGACCAGGTTGATCCGGGCCGAGACGCCGCTGCCCAGTTGGGTCTGCTGTGCTGTGACCGAACTCGCCCACGTACTGGTGGTTCCCGCACCGGGTACCAAAGCACCGGTGGCCTCCCGCCAACCGTTGTTCGGCGCGACCAAGGTGAGCAGGTTCGCACCGGAGAAGCCCGTGAAGTTCTGGGTGATCGGCAACGCGCGAGGAGCCACCACCGTGCGCGCAGCAGCGGTCATGGCATCGTTCGCCGGGATACCATCCCCGGCCACCGTTGTATATGCATTGAAGGTGTACGTTCCAGCGGTGCTCATATCCAAGGTGGTACTCATGGGCACATCCGTCGTGGCACCCGGCGCCAGGACTCCGGTGTTCAAGGTGCCGGAGAGGCCGGCAGGGGCAACACCGGTCACGTTCGTGGTCACGGTCACTGGATCCACGCTGAAATCGATCGGGTAGATCGTATTGTTCTGCACGGTGATGGATACCGGTTCCGCAGCGGAGTAACACCCCGTGGCCGAAGGCAAGGCCAGCGCGGTCGCACGCATGTCGATGGCAGGCGGAGCGCTTACACATACCGTATATGCATTGGTGCCGATGGTCGTGCGGCTCACCCGCACGTAGTAGGTCTGCCCGAGGCTCAATCCCGCCGGGTTGCTGGCTGTGGCACCTGCGGTGCAGGCGGTACCCGCCACAAGGAGCAAGGTGTTGCAATCGGGATCACCCACATAGATCGAGTGCGAGAGCCCCGTGGTGGTGCCACCGAGCTGTACGCGGTGCGTGGTGGCCGTGGCGGTGAAACGGTACCATTGGTCCTGCTGCACGCCAGCGCAACCGCCGGTCACACCTGCTGTGAGCGTAGCACCGGTCATATCACCGGCGTTCGTCGTTACGCAGGTGTAGTTCGGGTTCATCGTGAGGATGTGCGCCGAGCAGGGTTCATCATTGGGGCAAGCAGCAAGATCCAAGTTCCAATCGCCCAGGTTCAGGTTGCAGGCACCATTGTTCTCGTGCAACAATCGCACGTTCACCACATCACCCAGGTTGAAGGGGCCGATGTTCACCACGTCGAAATCCACATAATTTCCCGGCAAGGTCACCGGGGTGCCGGCGTTCACGGAGTAGCGCACTTTCACAAATGCACCGTCACCCACGAAATCCACACCGACATCCAAGGAAAAGGTCTGGTCCAGGCAATCCGGGGTGGGGACCACATTACCCGCCGGGTTCGTGCAGGGCGGGTTGCACTTCACTTCCCAGTTCCAAACCGAAGCCAGTGGGTCACCGTCCGCACAACTACCCGATGGATCGCTGTCCACTTCCATGAACAGGCTCGGACCGCTCGCGAGCGCTTGCACACCGGTCAGGTCCGCGAAATTCCCGGACACCAAGCTGGCACCGGTATTGTCCACGCCGTCATAGATGCGGAGCACATCACCCGGAGCCATGGCCCCGCTCACGAAGGTCAACAGGGCGAGTTCACTCGGGGTGGTTGTGGTGAACAACCACGTACGCTGATCACTATTGCCGTAGCAATAGGTCTTGTTCAACACGGTCGGGCAGGCGAATTCCTCGGGGCATTCGGAGAGGAAACGCTCCTCCGTGAGGTTGCAACCACCCACCGGATCGATGACCGTCACGCGGACATCCGCCAATGCGCCGAAGGGTCCCAGCGGAGTTTGTGGGCCGGTGCCGAGTCCGGATACCACGACGGGCGTGCCGCCATCCACAGTATAGCTCAGGTTCACGGTCGGTCCACTGCCGGTACTGTTCACCAGCACGGAGATGGAGAACTGGTTGGTGCCGCAGGACGGTACCACGGCCAAGTCCACATCGGGTACCTGGTTCACCGTAAGGGTCACGTTGCCGGTAGCGGTGCATCCATTGGTGCCGGTAACCAGCACGCTATAAGGGGTGGTCGCGTTCGGGTTCTGCGCAATAGGGTCCGCCACGTCGTCAAAGTCCAAGTAGGTATTGGGCGTCCATGCGTAGGTCAACGAGTTCGGGGTGAAGGAGATCACCTGACCATCCGAGAGGCTTGCTGTGTTGAAGCTGTACTGGAGGAAGTTGCCAGCGGAAGCTGCCCATTGGATCCCCACGGTGGCGCTGAGTCCTTGGTCATACGCCGTTTGGGTACCGCCGAAGAACACATCCTGATAAGCGAAGTAGATCACATCGGTCACGAGATCGAGTTGGATCTGGAAAGTGATGTTCTGGCCGCTCGTCGCAGAGTAGTGTCCATAGGTCTGCCATTGCACGATGAACAGGTTTCCGGACACCTGTGTATAGATGTTGCCGGTCGGCGTAGCCGGTCCTTCATCCATATCATCCCAGAAGGGAGCAAGGAAAACGTTGCCAGCTGTATGGGCGGTTGAAGGCAAGGCCACGTTACCCAGGCTCACGTCGCCCGTGGTCGACCCGAAGACTGCTACGCCGTTGCTGCCGATGCGCAGATCGGTGTAGCTCATCCCATTGAAAACGAAGCCACCGGGGATCGTCACGTTGTGCTCGCTATCGTCACCGGCAACAGGTGTCACCGCCGTTCCCGTTCCACTGATGTCGATGAAGCTGCTACCGCCACCGCCCATGGAATAACCCGCCGGGGATAAGACGTTCAGCTGGCTGTCGGTACCGGAGCATACCGGGTTCGGTGTGGCCGTTATGCTTGTGATCACAGGTACGGCATCCACAGTGGCCACCACCAGATATGGCACGCTGCTGCATGGGCCGAGTGTGGCGACGAAGGTGTAGGTGCCGCCATCCGTGATGGCCGCTCCAGTGATGGTGGGATCCTCCACTGCACTGGTGTAGGCATTCGGGCCGCTCCAGGCGAAACCGGTTCCGATGTCCGTGGTCCCGTCGAACACCAGATCGTCACCCTCGCAGGCCGAACTCACGGTCGCACTGGCCGTGGGTTTCGGATTCTCCACCACCGTGATGTTGGCGAACGCGGCGCCGCCGCAAGCGTCATCGATCTGCACGCTCCACAAGCCCGGTAGGTTCGCACTTTGTGTTTCTGTTCCAAGGGTGGGTGAACCTCCCGGCGGGGTCCAAGTGAACACATACGGGCCACCACCGCCGAGCGGGTTCGCCGTGAGGGTCACGTCGCCGCCTGTGCAGTATTCCGGACTGGCCGGGGTGATGTCCGCTTCGGCGGGCAGGATGGCCGGGTTGGCTTCCAGCAGTAGGTTCTGTGTGGAAGAGCAACCGCCTGCGGTCACCTCTAGGGTGTAGGTCTCATCCGCAAGAACGTTCTGGGCAAGTGGGTTGGGGATGTTGTCCGCCGTCAGGTACGTGTTCGGACTCCAGCTGAAGGATGGCGTGTTGGGGGTGAAGGAGATCACCTGGCCGTCCGAGAGGCTGGCGGTGTTGAAGCTGTATTGGACGAAGTTGCCAGCGGAGGCTGCCCATTGGATGCCCACGGTGGCGTTGAGTCCTTGGTCATACGCGGTTTGGGTACCGCCGAAGAATACATCCTGGTAGGCGAAGTAGATCTTGCCGGTCACCAGGTCCAATTGGATCTGGAAGGTGATCGTCTGTCCGGGTGCATCCGACAAATGGGCTATATCGTCCCATTGAATGATGAACAGGTTGCCCACTTGTTGGGTGAAGATGTTCGAGCCCCCTGCGGTCAGGGCATCCAAGTCATCCCAGAACGGAGCAATGAATACGTTGCCTGCGGTGTTCGCGGTACTCGGTAGTGCTGCATTACCAAAATACACCTCACCCGTGGTAACGCCGAGCACCATGGCCCCGTTCGCGCCCACGCGGCCATCGGTGTAGGAGACTCCGTTGAACACGAAGGCAGGGAACGTGATGTTGTGTTCAGAATCATCCGAAACCGCTCCGGCCACTACTGTCCCCGTTCCACTGATATCGATGAAGCTCGATCCACCGGCCCCCATGGAATAGCCCGGTGCGGCGGCCGTGGCCAGTAATTGTGAATCATCACCGATGCACACCGGATTGGGCGTGGCGGTAACGGAGGTGATGCTCGGCGGTGTCACCGTGCTTACCAACGTCGTGGCCACAGGACTGGCGCATCCGTTCAGCGTGGCCGTGAAGCTGTACGTGCCGGCGCTTGCTATGACCACCGGATCCACCGTGGGGTCCTCGATGCCGCTGGTGAAGCTGTTCGGTCCGCTCCAACTGAAGACCGTGCCGATGTCTGTGGTCCCGTCAAGCTGTAGGATCTGGCCGAGGCACGCCACACCCGCATCGGCCGAAGCCGAGGGTACCGGCTTCGCGGTGATGGAATGTTCCGAGGTGGTGTAGGTGAACGGACCGCCGTTGTTGCAGGTGATCTCGCAGATGTAGTACATGTCCACCGGTTGTGCCCCGGTGGCTTGGCCGGCGTTGGTGCCCAACGTGATCGTGTACGGCCCGCCAAGGGTGGTGCTTGCGCGCCACTGGTAGGTGATCTGCTGGTCGGAGTAGATCACATCCAGCGCCAGGTCGGTGCTTTGGTCCACACAGGCTTCGGCATCCCCGGTGATGTTGCTGGACGCAGGCGTGCCCGTACATACCGCAGGTTGCGTACCGGCGAACTCGTCAGCGCCGACGTCCGGTGTGCTCGGATCGCGCGTATCGTTATCGTAGTCCGTGGTGATCCCGGCGATGGGGATCCCGCCGCTCTCCAGGAAGGTGGCGATGGCGGGATCGATGTGCAACCAAGTGGGGTCACCGCCGGTGGTGCTGAGGAAGTTGACGGACCCGGTGATCGATGCGGCATCACGGGCCGTAACGCGTGTCTGGTAGTCCCCAAGGTTCTGGTCGCTGTTCGTGCCATCACGGAAGATGAGGTTGTTCGGCCCGGGGTTCCCGCCGCTGAAGAAGTTGTTGTTCGAGGCCGCACCGAAATTGGTGAGCGTGGTGCTCGAACGCCAGTACGCCGCAGTGTAGCCTGTGCCGTTCGGTACCGAGACGTTGGAGAGGATATTGTCGCGGAGGTTCAGTGTGGCCGCAGTTGCGGTTGCCGAGGTTGTGGCATACAGCGCCGTGGTACTGAAGTTGGTGCCGGAGGAAGTGGCACCAAGATGCACGGTATTGTAGGAGAGGTTCACATCACCGGTACTGGTCGTGGTAAGGTTGATGCCACGAATGGTCGGTAGTGTGAGCGGGCTGCTGGTTGTGGCGTTCGGGGCACGTAGGTCGCCGATGTAGTTGTTGCTCACATGCACCCCACCAACAGAGGCGGACGTGATCATCAGCCCGGTAACCGTCGGGGATCCGGTGGAGGTGCTCTCGATGTCGTAGATCCGGTTCCTGGTGATCGTCGGGGAACTTGTGGTCTGTTGGATGCCCGAGATGGTGGTACCGCCGGTGCGGAGGGTGTGTACCGTGTTGCCGCTCACGGTACGAACACCCGTGGTGGTGTATGTGTATATGCCATAGACGGTACCGGTACCGTTGTGCAGCAGGTTGTTGATCTGGTTGTTGTTGTACGTCTCATCCACTGGTGAACTGATGTTGTAGATCCCGTACATGGTACTCGAACCGGTCGTCTTCAAACATTGCAGGTTGGTGATGGTGTTGTCGCTCACCAACACGGTGCCCGTGGAGATCTGGATCCCGTACATGGTACTGGTGGTCCCGGCACCATCGATGCTCAGGTTGGAGACCGTATTCCCCGTGACGTTCACGGCCTGGCCGGTCGAACCGCTCGACAAATAGACACCGATCGTGGTCCCGCCGGAGGTGCCGGTGCGGCTGATGTTGTCCACGGTGTTGTTATCGATCGTGTAGGTCATGGCCGCGTTGGAACCCGTGCAATAGATCAGGTACATTGAACCGCTGCCTGTGAGGCCCGAGGAACTGTAGGTGATGTCGGAAATGTCATTCCCGGCAAGGCTCACCACCGAGGCTGTGGAAGTGCTGTAGATGCCATAGAACGCGCCGGAAGTGGCCGTGAGATAATCCCCGGTGATGGTGTTGTTGTTCAGGTTCACCGTGTTGCCGGTGGGTGTGGCCCCAAAAGCGTTCTCGATGCCTGTGACCTGACTGGTGGTGCCGCCTCCATGGAGCGTGATCGTATTGTTGTTGCAGCTCACACTGGCACTTGTGCTGGACGAATTCAGGAGGATGGCCTTCAGGACGTTCACATGGTTCGTGCCGCCGCCATCATTGTTATTGATGGTATTGCGTGACACGTTCAGCCCCCATTGGTAGTTGGCGAAGATGCCGGAAGCAGGGGTGGTCGCGCCCGCCGCCCCACCGAAGTTGAGGATGGCGTTCCCGGTGGCGGGTGCGGTGCCGCCGATGTCATTGTTCAGGTCGCCGAGGAAGGTGCCGGGGTCCGGAGCAGGACCGCCGCTGGCGGCCGCGAAGCCGCTGAAGACGATGCCCGCGTTGCAATTCCGGATCGTATTCGCGCGCAACTGGTTGTTCGAGTTCGAACCGGAAGGCGCTGTGACGGTCAATGTACCGGTGGCATTGTGCAAGCTATTGAGGACGATGATCCCGGTGGAGCCATAGTGCCCCGGCGCGGTCCATAGTGTGTAGTTCAGGTTGCTCAAGCTGATGGAGCAATTCCGGATGATGTTGTTCTGGCAGCCATTTGTCGCAGAGGTCTTCAGCAAGCCATAGCCGAACTCCATCTGCGTGGTCGTGGTGGTGTTCGCGGGGTTCTCCAACAGGTCGATCCCGTCAATGGTCACGTAGTCGGAACCCGCCAGCACGAACATCCCATCGGCGATGACCGAGGGTGTACTGACCGTTCCCGTGTAGGAGGTAAGCACCGGGTTCGCACCCACCCCGCTCTTCTGGAAGGTGATCGGGTTGGCCAAGGTGCCCGTGGCGGTCACGGTGATCCGTCCGGTCAAGGTCTCGGTGTAACCGGCGGGGACATCGAAGACCACGCCGCCCGCACCAACGCCTTGTGCGTTCAGGTCGGTAACGGCGGTTGTGATCGATACATAGTCGATGCCGATCGTCTTGGTGCCGGTCAATTGGGCCAGCATGCTTCCGGGCAGCAACAGAAAGGCGAAGGCGAGCAATAGGAGCGACCGCGAAGCGTGGCCGAACAGATCTTTTACGCTGCGTGTGGAATTGGGGGCGAAATGAGCCATGAGCAAGGGATTTTGGTGTGTAGGAGCATTATCGGATGTGAGCAGGAGGGTCATCCGCGTCAACCATTCCGTTGGCGCTTGGATCGATCCGAGGGCAGGAGGAATTCCTTGGGGAAAAGGGATCTTTTAGGTTAGGTGGATCTGAAGGGAGGATAAAGCTAACGATGTCAGACCGGAAGATGACCGGGAAAGTCATTTCCCATGGAACCCAGCCAGCCTACCTAAAACACGAACCCCCGCCCTGAGCTAGTCAGGGCGGGGGTTCGATCTTCAGCGCTTCAGCAGCGCCGGGTTTTCAACCGTTACGGCTGTATCACCAGTCGTTGGGTGTAGGTCTTCCCACCAGCGGTGATGTTCACCATGTACAGTCCACCGGCCAATTCACCGTTGAGTTCGAGCACCGTGTTGATGAAGCCATCCTGCACCGCGATCGTGCGCGCGCTCACGCGCTTGCCGAAGGTGTCATAGATGTCCACGCTCACGGTCTGCACACCTTCATCCACTGCATCCAGGCTCAGGTAGAGTTGGTCGCCGCGGTTCGGGTTCGGGTACATCCGCAGGTTGGTACCGTTGTCGGACACCATGTTCTGGTTGCCACCCTCTTGGAAGCAGTCGGCCGTGGTGAGCAGGCACACATCCCCATAAGGATCGCTCACGCTGCACCAGGTGGCGCCGCTATTGAAGCTGGCCCGCACATCCACCTCGTAGGTCTTGCCACAGGTCAGCGGGGCGTTCACATTCACCCAGTACTGTCCAACCGCGCTCGTCTTCGTGATGTCGATGAGCTCTGCCGGGATGCGGAAGCGGAACTGGTAACGGTTCGCGCTCACCCAATTGCAGCTGTTGTTCATGCGGCGTACCGGATGGGCGAAGACCCTACTGGCGGCCGAGGTTCCGATCGGGAATGTCTGACCGCAGCTCAGGTATGGGTTGTCCGGGATGTCCATCAACTTGGTCCTCGGGCACTGCGCGGCTGCGTCGTCGATCATGAGGCGGCAGGCCGCTCCCCAAGCACTCCAGTTCCCATCCACGCGGCTGCGCACCTTCACGTTGTACAGCATGCCCTGCGCCATCTGGTTGCCCAACCAGCTGTTGAGCTTGAAGTGGCAGGCACGGGTGGCACTGGCCGGGAATCCATTGTTGGTCAAATGGCTTTGGAAGCGACGGAAGCTGTAGCCCCCGTTGGGATCGTACCACCACATCTGGTAACCATCGTTGCTGGGGTCGTTGTCCACGCCGCCGCTGGGATAAGTGGCCGTCACATCGTCGTTGTCATCGGCCACCACGTACTCACCACCGCAAGGGCTGGTCTTCCAGTCCAGCTTGTCGCAGCTGGTGAAGATCAGGCGGTCGTTGCCACGCGGCAGGCAGAAGCCCTCACCGTTGGCCAACTGGCTAGTGCCACCGGAGAGGAAATTGTTCCGGTTGTCGATCAATCGGCCCGCCCCGTTGGTCAGCGCGCTCAGGACATAACCGCCCTGCACGCCATTACTGGTGAAGCCGTCATTGCCATCATCCGTCACCACCAGGTAGTAGCAACCATCGGGGAGGCAGAAGCCCAGATTGTAGCCCGAGCTCGGCGGATAGACGCCGCCGCCGCTGTGTACCAAGGTGTTGTTGCCTTGGGTGCGGATCTCCCAGCCCACGTTGCTCACACCATCGGTCTGGAAGACCAAGGTGAGGTCCGTGGTGCAGCCGGCCACCACACAATTGCAGGAGCCATCGATCGTACCCAAGCCGAAGCCGACGTTGCAGGCATCACCTGGTTGGCCGTACAGGTTCGGGCACAGGTCCCCGCAATCCGGGATGCCATCGTTGTCCGTATCCACGCTGTTCACCGTGATGGTCACTTGGCAGCTCACCTCGCACACGCCGTCATTATAGGTATAGGTGAGCAATTGGGTACCTGCCGATGGATCGAAGGTGTTGCCGGTTACACCGATACCACTCCAAGCGCCACCGGACGGAGAACCGCCCAAGGTCACATCGGGGTCCGATCCGCAATAGGGACCGTAGGAGCCGCAGGTCACCACAGGAGGTTGGCCCACGTTCACGATCACAGAGCCGGTAGCTGGGCAACCCGCACCGCTGGTCACCTGTACGCTGTATGGTCCGGCCACGGTCACGTTGGTCGCTGTTACGCTCTGCGTGTTGGTGATGCCACCCAAGAAGGTGCCACCGCTCCATGCGTAGGTGAACGGAACCGAACCGCCGCTGATCACCACGCTGTAGTCCTCGGTCTCACCGTAAGACGTGAGGTCGCAGGGAACAGGAGTTGTCGCATAGAGCATACGTACACGCATGCGGGTACTGCCGTTCAGGGCGCCGGGGGGTGGCGTGATGCTACCTGTGAATTGAACACCTGATCCATCGCTCGTAAGGTCCGTTTGCTCACCGCCATCGACGAAGGAACCGTTCTTGTTCCAATCGATCCACACGCTCACCACATCGCTTGCGTAAGGAGTACCACCATTGTTCACGGTGATCGCATAGGGGGTCCCTACGCTCAACGCCGTGCTGATGGCCGTGTAATCGGTGTAGCTGCCGCAGCCGGTGGTATTGCTGATGGTATTGAAGATCACCTGACCAATGCTCTCATCGCAGGAGTAAGAGGCGCTTGCAGCGCAATAGGCCCCGCTGGGCAGGCTCGCATTCACGTTCAGCACCGTGTTGGAACCGGTGCATACCGGGTTCGGTGTGGCCGTGGTGCTGGCGATCGTCGGGGTCGGGTTCACGCTCAGCACATAGTTGAAGGGTGCGGATGGGCAGCCCCCGTTGCTGGCAACCACGGTGTAGGTTCCGTTGTTCCCCGCGGTGAGGCTGTTGATCGTGACCGCTTGTGTGGTGCTTCCTCCCACCGGTGCTGCACCCGTCCACGCGAACAGGTTGCCCGTGTTGGTGTTGCAGGTCAGCGTCACACTTCCACCCACGCAGATCGGCGAAGAGGCGCTGATGCTGGCCGTTGGAGGAGCGACCGAACCAACGGTCACGCTGGCATTCGCGGTGCCGCCGGGGCAGTTGTCGGTGATGACCACCGACCACAAGCCCGCAGTGGCTACTTGTGTGGAGGCCGTACCTGCCGGACCACCGGGTCCGGTCCATTGGTAGGTGAATGGAGGCACACCGTTACCCGCAACAGCGGTCAAGGTCACGCTTCCACCCGTACACACATTCGCCGGGTTCGGGGTGATGGATGCCGAGCTGATCGGGGCACCCACGGTGACCGTCACTTGCGCTTGCACCGGGCAACCACCCGGAGGCGTTGCCGATACCGTATAGATCTGGGTGCCGCTCAGCGCCGTGGTCGTCACGGTATTGCCGGAAGGAGGGCCACTGATAGATCCCGCAGGGCTCCAGGCGTAGGTGGTACCTGATACCTCCGGGCGCAAGAAACGGTAGATGCGACCATTGCCGGGCCATGTGCTGTTGACATCGTTGGCCGCTCCCGAGGAAGCCGTGTGCGAAGTGGTGGTCACGCTGACGTAGTTCGTCGCGGTCGCGCCACCAATGCCCACGGAAGAGCTAGGGAAGGTAAGTGTGCCGACGCCGTATCGGAATTCGATGGTTCCGTTCTCATACAGCCAGACCTGGTAGTTCAAGGTATAATGCGCCATAACCGCAGCACGGTTCCGACTTCCAGTCCACTACGCGGATGTATGATCCGGGGCTACCAAAGAGTTTGGTCCATACACCTCCGTCCGCAGAAGTGGTTTGGTCGTCCCACCAAGGCATCACCTTCGGGGTGTTCGTTGCGGCCACGATGCTGTTGATGTAATCATATCCGACAGCAACCGCGCCCATGCGCATCAATCCGTTCGAATTCGCCGAGAACTGGGTATAGTTCGTATTCCCATAAGGCATCGTGAACCCGATATTCGATACGGCACTGGGCGTGTCGTCCTGCCCCGAAGCAACCAACACCGCTGCACCGGTCATGTTCGCCAAGGTGCCACCGGTAGCCGTTTGGAAGGAATACAGGTTGATGCCACCGGAACCACCTGTTGCCAATGCATTCAATACGCTGGTCTGCCCGGAGCAGATGGTCGCCGGCGTGGCACTGGTCACCAGGATCGGCTGGCCCACGGGCGCCACGATAGGGGTGGTGCCCAGGTTCTTGTTGCAGGCACCGTCGTTCTCATGCAGCAAGTACACTTGAACGCTTTGGCCCGGGGTGAAGGGTCCGAGGACGATCTGGTCGTTTGCGTAGTAAGGTCCGAGGTCATCCACCGGTGTACCGCCGTTCACGATGTAACGGACGCCCACGGAGAGGCCATCCCCCTCGAAGAAGACGTCCACCGTGATCATCTGTGTACACAGGTCGTAGGTGGTTGAACCGTCCGGATCCACGCAACCCGGGGTGCATTCCACCTCGAAGGTCCATGAACTTGCCAACGGATCATTATCCTGGCAGCTTCCGGTCGGATCGCTGTCGATCTCCAAGAAGATCTCGTTCGCATCCGAAGTGCCCGTTGCACCGGTGAGATCCGAGAAGTTGCCGGTCAACCCCGGTATCGGGTTCCCGCTGTTGTCCGTGCCGCTGTATGCGCGGATCACATCACCCGGGGCCATCATGCCGCTGACGAAGGTGAGCGTCAGGGTCTCATTCGGGTTGTCGCCGATGAAGGTCCAGGTCTTGGTGCTCGTATTGCCGTAGCAGTAATTGGTCACCGTGTAGGTGTTGCCGCAGGTGATATCGATCGGACAATTGTCCGTGAAGGTGCCCACCACATAAGTGGAGACCGTGTTGTTGGTCACCGAGATCGCGATGATATCACCGACCGCGAAGCCGGCACCACCGATGATGTTGCTGCCCAACGTGGCCCCCACGTTGATCGGCGAACCGCCGTTCACCGTGTACACGATGTCACCCGGAGTACCCGAGCCGAAGTTGGCTATGTTCACATCAATGGTGAACAGGCCCGAGCCGCACTGGGTGTTCAGGGGAGTTGCCATTGCCGAGGCCGGTACGGGCGGTGGCTGGATCTCGATCAGGTAATCCTCGGTCTCGCCATACAAGAATGCGTTGGAACACGCGGAGCTGGCATCAATAACCGTTGAATAGGAGCTACGTACCCGGAGCACGGTCGTCCCGATGACAGCGCCCGGCGGTGGTGCGATGGAACCGACATAGATCCATGGGGCGAACCCATCGGCATCCGTGAGTGTGATGAATTCGGACGGATCGAAGGTTCCGTTCACATCATAATCGATCCAAGCTCCTGCGTACTCCGTTCCGCCATTGTTCACGGAAACGGAGATCGAGACCGGGATCCCGATCTGCACGGCTGGTGCAGGCAGGTACATATAGTCCGAATAGCTCGCGTTCAAGCAAGTACCTGTCTCGTTGTTCAACGGGTTGATCGCAGCCGGTACGGTCACATTCGTGATGTGATCACCAGAGGCACACCCGTAGGTGGTGGTCGGGATGCAGTAGCAACCCAGCAAGCTCGCCGTGAAGCTCCATGTGGGGCAACCACTGGCCGTACCGGTGGAGCCGCTCGGTGTTACACTCCAGGTGTGCAGGCCACCAGCGAGAGGCCCGGTGGCATACGTGGTTCCCGGCTGGTTCGTGGATACGGTATTCCCATCCAGGACCACCGTATAGGCATCGGCGTAGGCCACTGCAGGCCAACTCAACGTGGTGCCTGCGGTACATCCAACCCCTCCATCGGATGGGCTCGGGGTGGCGGCGCAGGCCGGTGGTGGGCAGGCCGCGCCCGCCGTTACGTTGATGCCGTATGGGCCGATGGCACCCGGCTGGGCCATGACCGCGATGTAGTAGGTCCCGGCAGGAAGGTTCGCGTAGGGGACGTTCACACTGCCGTTCGGGCAGGCAGGTCCCGCAACTCCGGTCCATGCGACGAAGCCCGCAGAGGAGAATGGGCAGCCTAGGAAGAGGTTGATGTATGCGTTGGTCCGCGCTGGCGTACTGCCGCAGTAATCAACGTTCAGGGTCTGCACGCAACTGGTGAGCGTGAAGGCCTCCCAAGAGACAGGGAAACCGAAGCCCTCGATATCCGTGGCGCCGAAGTTGTTGCCGGTCAACAGGATCGAGCTACTGGCGCCCACCGTCGGGATGGTCACGATGCTCTCGCACTGGTCGTAGGGCGGTTGGGGATAGAACAATACCGCTGCGGTGTTCGCACTGTAGCCGTTGGCCCCCGCCGTGCAATCGTTGCGCATGAATACGCGGTACTGGTTGGGGTGGACCAAGCCGCTGATCACGTACGGGGAAGTGACCCCTGTGAGCACCGTACTCGTCATTTCGGGTCCGCTCGTATTGTCGGTACCCGGGATCGTGAAGTTCGACGCCATTCCATACTCAAGGATGAAGGATCCCGTACCGGTCCAGGTCACCGTAGCATCGGTGGAACTGGTCGCGGTCACGGTAAGCCCACCGGGGGGCAGGCACGCCGGTTCCGGTGTGATCGTAACGCAGAAGTCCTCGGTGGTACCACTGCCGAATGAGCCACCCGCTCCTGTCCCGCATCCATCGTCCGCACCGTTCGTGTTGCCTGTGCCACGGGTGCGCACGCGCATCCGGATCTGGCCCAAGGGTGTGGCGAGCGGAACCGTTACGTTGATGGTACCGGTATAGCCTGTGGTATTGGGCTGGAACCACTCACTCGTAACGAAGGTGCCGCTGTTGTCCCAATCGAACCACACCGAAACGATCGCACCACCGTAGATGCCATCATTGAAGGTGGTTACCGTGATCGGGTACGTCACGCCACGGCTCAAGCTGGTCGTCTCCGAGCGCAGCGTATAACCCGGGCTGGGTACGCAAGCCGCTGTGGTGCTGCTCAGGGTATTGATCTGCACCGTATTGATGCAACCGCCACCGGAACTATTCGTGACCGCACAGTAGGCGGTACACTGGCATGCGCTACCCAGGTCGACCGGGATCGGGGTGCTTACGCCCACGAGGAAACTCGGGCAGGTCACCGTGCAACGGTACCACTTGGCGCTGGTCTGGTTGGTCACCTGGGTGCTCGAGGCGCCCAAGGAGGCCACGTTCACCGTGAAGCCCACATCGTCCGCGCTTTCCCATAGATAGGTGACCCCACTACCCATGGTCGGGTACTGCAAACTCAGGGTGAAGTTCGCCCCGGAGCATGCACTCGGAATGGAAGAGATGGTGTTGCCCGGCGCGGGCTGCCCACTGCATGCAGAGGCGGCGGTCACCGTGAAGCAGTAATCCTCCGTTTCGCCCCAAGTGTAACCGGTCTGGGCCCAATTCGTGGCCGCATCGCTGGTCTCGTTAATGACGATCCGCATGCGGGTGGTACCCAAGGAGGCACCTATGGGAACCGTGAAACCGCCTGTCTGGACGTTGATGCCCGCGACGCCCGCTGCTTGGGCGAACACGCGCTCATCCGTGGCGTTGAACACGCCGTCCTGGTTCCAGTCCACGTAGATCTGGACAATGTTCGTGTAGCTGCCGCCGCAAAGTGTGCCTTGACCAACGCTGAAGGCGACCGAAGCGCCCTGATCGGCGGAAGGTCCAACGACGCTTCCCGTGTAATTGCTGTACTGCGCAGGGAGCGAGCCGGCACCAGGAGCCAATTCCGCGCACGCGGAGTTGTTGGTCATGGAACCTACGGTGACCACCGTGATATCCTCATCGAACGTATTGCTGGCGTAAATGGCAGCGTACGACCCGCACGCGCAGGCGCTGGCGTT
This sequence comes from Flavobacteriales bacterium, assembly GCA_016721005.1. Classification (GTDB taxonomy): domain Bacteria; phylum Bacteroidota; class Bacteroidia; order Flavobacteriales_F; family PHOS-HE28; genus PHOS-HE28. Next base: position 174,572 of record JADKJM010000014.1, on the reverse strand, counting down.
CAGCCCTACCGGGATCGGCGTGCTGGTGCCGTCAGGCGGCACCGCACCGGAGCAGCTCACGATGCAACGGTACCACTTGGCGGCGGTCTGGTTGGTCACCTGGGTATTCAAGGTGCCCAAGGCAGTCAAGTTCAACGTGAAGGCTGCGTCATCCGCGCTTTGCCATTGATAGGTGACACCACTACCCAAGGTCTGGTTCTGCAAACTGAGGGTGAAGTTCACACCGGAGCAAGCGGTCGCGACCGTGGAGAGGGTGTTGCCCGGTGCGGGTGTACCGTTGCATGAAGAAGAGGCCGTCACCGTAAAGCAGTAGTCCTCGGTTTCGCCATAGTAATAGACGACTGATTGTGCATAATTGCTGGTGGTGGGGAAAGTGGCCTCCGCGATGACGATCCGCATGCGGGTGGTGCCCAAGGAGGCACCGATCGGCACCGTGAAATTGCCGGTTTGGACGTTGACGCCCGAAGCGGCCGATGGTTGGTTGAACACGCGCTCATCCGTGTCGTTGAAGATGCCGTCCTTGTTCCAGTCCACGTAGATCTGGACACCGTTCCCGTAAGTGCCGCCGCAAAGCGCGCCTTGTCCGACGCTGAAGGCGACTGAAGAACCCTGGTCCGCAGAAGGTCCAACGACGCTTCCAGTATAATTGCTGTAAAGCGAGGCGATGGAGCCGGCACCGGGCGCCAACGCACTGCATGCGGTGTTGTTGGTCATGGAGCCTACGGTAACCACCGTGATATCCTCATCCCCGGTATAGACGGAGTAGTTGGCCGCGTACGCTCCGCACGCGCAGGCATCTGCATTAATGCCAACTGGGATGGCGGCGCTTGGTGTGGTCCCGAACCCGGAACAGGTGACGTTGCACCGATAGTACTTTGGCGTGGTCTGGTTGGTCACTTGCGTAGGAGCAGTACCAAGGTTGGCTTGGTTCACCGTGAAGGCAGCGTCATCAGCGCTTTCCCACTGGTAGGTCACCTGCGTTCCGCCGGTGGCGTTCTGCATGCTAAGGGTGAAGTTCACGCCGGAGCATGCGTTCGCTACGGTGGACAGTGTATTGCCCGGTGTAGGCGCGCTCGAACAAGGTGGCTCTGTGAAGTGCAGCTGTACTTGGGCCAAGATCGCGGTACGACCGGTTGCCGTGGGCGGGCTGGCGGGGTCCGGGTTCGTGGCGTCATTCCGGTAATAGATCCCGGTGTTCGCACCGCTGGTGAAGCTGCGCCATGTATTGGAGCAGTAATAACCGGGTGTGTTCTCATCCACCGCGATCACCAGGTTGTCCGTGTTGTTATACGCGAACGGGGTACTCAACGTGATCTCCATCCAGTTCCCTGCGGCAGGGTAGGTCACCGTGCCGTTGAACACTTCCGTTAGGCTTGCCAAGGGCACCCATGAGGTCGTGGTCGCAAAAGTGGTGAGCGCGGTGTGGCCCATCAGGATCCGCCAAGCGGTACTGTTGGTCGCTGCACCTGAAACGAAATAGAAGCGGACCTTTTCGATCGAGCCCGCCGTGTTCACTTGGGCTTGGGTGTAGATCTGCTGCGAGTACGTGTAACCGTAGCACGAGACGATCGGCAGGTTGGTGTTGGTACCGGTGCCGGTGCCGATCTGGATGGTCTGTGCCATCGAGGGCACCGCGAGCAAGGTCGTTACGGCCAAGCTGACAAGGACCTTCCACCACCGCGACGTCCGCCGCTGCAGTTGGTCAAACGAGTTATTACTATTCATGATAGAGCGGTTTTGGTTAGGGTTTCAGGGTTGGGGGGCGATCATCACACTACAGGGCGCATACAAGCCGATCATGGTCATCCGTGTCCGGCTGTCCTGTCCGATGCATTCGCAGTCTGTTGGCAGAATGGAACGGCTCATAAATGGATCGGCAAGTGATTTTCGGGCGTTGAAAGTAGAAGTGGTTCTTCACATTACAAACAAATTATTGTTACTAACAACAGGCAACCATGGTCCGGGACTCCGAAACCATTGATAATGGAGTGGATCCGACGCGCCCTTTGAGGAATGGTGAAGAAATCGCATGGTCGATCCAATCGTGCCGTCCTTGGCCGGTGTGTAATGTATCGGGACCTACCACATGAAGCAAGGAATGGTGGATACTTTCCGGATGCGCTACCGGGATAGGGGACGAGGCCGACCGGATCGGAGTATGATCGCGTCGGGTGTGGGTGGCCTTCGTAACCTGTGCTTTGGCCTTCGCGTTCCAAGGCCCGATGAAATTGCACTTCGCGCTCATCCCATTGGGGGGGCTTCTTGTTGTTTCCACAGTCCAAGCCCAGCCGGACACGTTGATGCTGGCGCAGGATGAACACTACCTCATCGGCGATGCCGGGGACGATCCGCTACCTGAACTCAACATCTACGACGCCTACAATTCCACCATCGGCGGGGATTCGCTCAGGCAGTGCGGGGCCTTCCCCTGTACGGGTTGGGTGGAGGACAAGTACCCCAACGGCCAACTCCGGCATCGTGGATATTATGATAGCGGGCGGCTGACGGTCTTCAAGAATTACTACCGCAGTGGGCAATTGGAACGCGAGTTCAAGGCCGTGGATGCGACCCATTGTTCCCAACGCACATGGCATCCGAATGGCAAGATCCGATCGTCCATCAGGTATCGTGACGGGGTGGTGATCCAGTACGAGGACTACTACGTGAGTGGACAGCTCCGCTACGTGGAGGAGCGACACAAGGAGCACCATTGCTTCACCCGCCTGGAACTGTACGCAGGCGATGGCACCCCGATCAGTCTCTTGCGCGTGGTGGACAAAGGCAAACTGGAAGTGGAGCAGAAGGAGTTCCACCCCGGAGGAATGCTCAAGAGCCAAGGCAGGGCGCGATACAACCGCGCGACCATGGACAGCCAGCGTGTGGGTACGTGGGCCTACTTCGATACGAATGGAACGAAGATCCGTGAGGAGGACCTTGTGGACGGAAAGGTGCTGACCGTGCGTTGAACAGAAAACCATCGAACAAGCATTGGTTTCCGGGGAAAGCGAACGGGACTGCGTCCCGGCTCTAGGCCGGGATGACGGCCCGCAGTGACGAGCACGTTTGGAAGTCGGGATCCGCCCGCCATTCGGCGGGCGGATCCCGACTTCCTTTACAAATGTCACCCCGGCCCTGAGCCGGGGTCGCGAAAATGCGACCGTCGAATTACCCGGACAGCGGTGATACTGAAAGCGGTCTAATGAGAAGCCCCGTCCGCCATTCGGCGGACGGGGCTTCTTCAATGGGCGTGCATCTCTACTTGGAGTCCTCCTTCACTTCCTCCTTGGTGTCCTTCACTTCCTCGAAGTCCACGTCGGTCACCTCCTGATCGGCGGTGGTGGAAGTGTTCTCCGGGTTGGCTCCGTTGCTCTGGGACTGTTGCGCTGCGTTGTACATCTCCTGGCTTGCGGCTTGGAAGGCTGTGTTCAATTCGGCCCCCACCTTCTCGCACGCTTCGATGTCCTCGGCCTTGTGCGCATCCTTCAGGCGGGTCAGTGCATCCTCGATCGGTTGCTTCTTGTCCGCAGGAATCTTGTCGCCGTACTCCTTCAGGTTCTTCTCCGTCTGGAAGATGAGGCTATCGGCCTGGTTCAGTTTGTCCACGCGCTCGCGAGCCAGCTTGTCGGTGTCAGCGTTGGCCTCGGCCTCCTTCTTCATCTTCTCGATCTCCTCCTTGCTCAAGCCGCTGCTTGCCTCGATGCGGATGCTCTGCTCCTTACCCGTGGCTTTGTCCTTCGCGCCCACATGCAGGATGCCGTTCGCATCGATGTCGAAGGTCACCTCGATCTGCGGGGTTCCGCGCGGTGCGGGTGGGATGCCATCCAAGTGGAAGCGACCGATGCTGCGGTTGCCGTTCGCCATGGGGCGTTCACCTTGCAGTACGTGGATTTCCACGCTGGGCTGGCTGTCGCCGTATGTGGTGAAGACGTTGCTCTTCTTGGTGGGGATCGTGGTGTTCGATTCGATCAACACGGTCATCACGCCACCTGCGGTTTCGATACCGAGGCTCAATGGCGTGACGTCCAGAAGCACCACGTCCTTCACATCACCGGAGAGAACGCCACCCTGGATCGCAGCGCCAACGGCCACTACTTCATCCGGGTTCACGCCCTTGCTCGGCTCCTTGCCGAAGAACTTCTTCACGGCATCCTGGATCGCAGGGATGCGGGTGCTGCCACCTACGAGGATCACCTCGTCGATGTCGGTGGTCTTCAGGCCGGCGTTCTTCAGCGCGGTTTCACAAGGCGCGATGGTGCGCTTGATCAGGCTGTCGGCGAGGCTTTCGAATTTCGCGCGGGTCAGGGTGCGCACCAAGTGTTGCGGGATCCCATCCACGGGCATGATGTACGGCAGGTTCACCTCCGAAGTCGTGGTGGAGCTCAGTTCGATCTTCGCTTTCTCCGCAGCGTCCTTCAACCGCTGAAGGGCCATGGGGTCCTTGCGCAGGTCGATGCTGAACTGCGACTTGAACTCATCCGCCAGCCAGTCGATGATCACTTGGTCGAAGTCATCACCGCCGAGGTGGGTATCGCCATCGGTGGATTTCACTTCGAAGACACCATCGCCCAGTTCGAGCACGCTCACGTCGTGCGTTCCACCGCCGCAGTCGAACACGACGATCTTCTGGTCCTTGTGGCGCTTGTCCAGACCATAAGCCAATGCCGCTGCAGTGGGTTCGTTGATGATCCGGCGGACCTTCAGCCCCGCGATCTCACCCGCCTCCTTGGTGGCTTGGCGTTGTGCATCATTGAAGTAGGCAGGCACGGTGATCACCGCTTCGGTCACGGTGGAACCGAGGTAATCCTCGGCGGTCTTCTTCATCTTCTGGAGGACCATGGCGCTGATCTCCTGCGGGGTGAAGTGCCGATCCCCGATGGAAATGCGGGGCATGTTGTTCGGCGCACGCTCCACCTTGTAAGGGAAGCGGCTGATCTCCTTGGCGATCTCATCAAAGGAGCTTCCCATGAAGCGCTTGATGGAGGAGATGGTATTGGTGGGATTGGTGATGGCTTGGCGCTTGGCCGGGTCGCCCACTTTCCGCTCACCGCCTTCAACAAAGGCAACGATGCTTGGTGTGGTGCGTTTTCCTTCGCTGTTGGCGATGACGACGGGCTCATTGCCCTCCATTACGGCCACACAACTGTTGGTGGTTCCCAGGTCGATCCCAATGATCTTGCTCATGTGTTTGTTGGTTGGGGTCCGCCGTACGGCGGACCCGTACATTAATTTCTTCTAGCGCTGCCGCAGGATCAAGGTCCATGCCATCGCCGCAAGTCGGGCGATCCCTGCCAAGGCGTAAGAGATCCCGCCAAAGCCCGCCGGATCTCTGCTGTCAGATCGACAGGATCAGTTGCAACTGAATGCTCCGCCGGCATCCAAGGCCGAGCAGAAATGGAGGTCGGCCGTGTACGGGCCCTGGACCAGTTGGGTAAGTGTGGACCCACCCAAGCGCTTACCCACCACATTCTTGGTGTAGCGGCTGCCCCAGATGCCTAAGGCTCCGTCGACATTGCTGTATGCAGGTCTGTCCTCGATGATCCCGGAGATCGGTTCAGTGAGCGTGAGGTAGGTGTGGAAGTCGTCGTTCGCTACGGAAACCAGAAAATCCAATCCCCGGAAGATCCTCTTGTTCACGGATGTCCAATCCGGGTTCGAGCGGATGTACGTGGAAAGCCCACTGAAGAACAATTGGCCTCCCATGGTAACAGACAGGTCCTGGAAGACCTGCGAATTGGTCGAGACCTGTTTGCCGAGGAATTGGGTGAACGAAGTGCGCACCGTGTCCGTTCCGGTCACCTCATCATATCGGAATCGGAAGGAGACCACGAAACGTTTGCAGTCCTGCTTCGATTTCCAGTTGAATTCATAGGAGCCATAGTCGGTGCCTTGTGCATTCATCAGGTTCACCCGACTTCCGAAAGTGCTGCCGGTGTCCTGATCCACCGGGTCGATACTGAAATCGTTCACGATAGGGCAGGTGGAGGTGATGTCCTTTCCGTTCACGCGCAGGTGTAGCCGGTAGGTCTGGTCCTGGTGCAGATACATCCGGGAACCGGTGGCGATATTCGGAATGCGCTGGACAAAGGGCGTGGTGAAGTAGGAAAGCTTCTGCACGGGACTGTAGAATTCCCCCGGTTCACGATCCGTGATGATCGTGTCGTGCAACGGGAACGAGTCGATGGCATTACCGTTAGCATCCAAGCGGAACACCTTCGCGTAGCTGATCGCCTCGTTCCGGTATTCATTGCTGTCCTGTACCAATGCCATGTCGAAAGCACTGCCTTCTCCTAGGAAGGCCTTGTTGATCTTCACGAGGTGAACGGAATCGCGCTGGTTCAACAGGCCATAGATGATCGTGTGGTCCGAATAGTCGTCGTTGATCTCCAGGTCGTTGGTGCAACCAATGAACAGAAGAGCGGCAGTGGCGACGATGGCGAGCGGACGGAACATGGTTTCGGGTTGAAGCGGCCAAAGATAGACGGGCACTTCATCCATCACCTGTCAACTTGGTGAACGGTAGAGGAATGCCCGGGAGCGGTCTAGCTTTGTGCCATGAGCACGGCCAAGTCTGAAGCCAAGCGTGTGACCACGCACACCCTACAAGAGATGAAGGCCGCTGGACAGCGGATCGCCATGCTCACCGCATACGACTACTCACTTGCACGGCTGGTTGACAGCGCGGGTGTGGACGTGATCCTGGTAGGGGATAGCGCGAGCAATGTGATGGCAGGACACGAGACCACCTTGCCGATCACATTGGATCAGATGATCTACCATGCCAGTGCGGTGGTGCGTGGGTGCGAGCGTGCGCTGATCGTGGTGGACCTTCCTTTCGGCACCTACCAAGGGGATACCAAACGGGCGCTGGCCTCGGCCATCCGCATCATGAAGGAGAGCGGCGCCCATGCGGTGAAGTTGGAAGGCGGCCGCGAAGTGATCGGTTCGGTGGAACGGATCCTGACTGCCGGGATCCCCGTGATGGGCCACCTCGGCCTCACTCCGCAGAGCATCTACAAGTTCGGGACGTATGTGGTCCGCGCTCGGGAACAGGAAGAAGCGGATCGTTTGCGGGAGGACGCCGCATTGCTGGAGCAGGCCGGTTGCTTCGCGCTGGTGCTTGAGAAGATCCCCGCCGGTCTGGCCGCCGAGGTATCGGCGCAATTACAGATCCCGATCATCGGTATCGGTGCAGGTAACAAAGTGGATGGACAGGTCCTGGTGTTGCATGACATGCTCGGGATCAACAAGGAGTTCAACCCTCGCTTCCTGCGTCGCTACGCGGATCTGCATGAGGTGATCACCGGTGCGGTCTCCCATTATGTGGCCGATGTGCGTTCGCGGGATTTCCCCAACGAGCATGAGCAGTACTGATGGGCAAGCGGTGCCGATCCTGTTCGAGGATCCATCGCTGCTGATCGTCCGCAAACCGGCCGGAATGCCGGTGCTTCCGGATCAGTCCGGTGATCGCGATCTGTTGACCATCCTGCGCGACGGGCGGAACGAACCGGGGTTGGAACTGCCGCATCGGATCGATCGTCCGGTGAGCGGCGTGGTGCTCTTGTCGCGCAACGCTTCGGTGAACAGTGCGATGAATGATCTCTTCCGGGAACGCTTGGTGGTCAAGCACTACCTCGCCATTGTGGAAGGGCGCCTTCCCGAAGGTGAGCAGGAATGGAAGCTGGACAACGCACTTCGGCACGACACGAAAAGTCGTCGCGCGATCGTCATCCGGGATCCGTCACCGACGGATGAAATGCTTCGCATCACGGTGCGCCGGTTGGCCCAAGGCGATCGGTACGCGTTGGTCGGGATCACTCCCTTGGGCGGTGCCTTCCACCAGATCCGCGCGCAACTTGCGGCCTGGGGCCACACGATCAAGGGCGATGTGAAGTATGGCGCACGCCGCGGTGAGAAGGACCGGAGTATTGCACTGCACGCGCGTTCGCTGCGTTTCACACATCCGGTGCTCGATGTACCGGTCTTCGTAAAAGCCGATCCACCATCCAGCCCGATCTGGCTGGCCTTGTCCAATATGGTGGACGATGGTTCCGTTGGATCATAATGCATGTCCTCATCATTGGCCGACGGTAGCGACACGGATGTCCTGCGCGCAGGGGCGACCGATGGCGCGTTCACTTCACTCGTGATCGTGCATTGACCTTCACGATCGGTATCCACTGTTGATCCGACCGATCACACGGGATCCACGTCCGTGATCAACTGCACCGCGCGGTGTTCCGGTTCGGCGAAGAGCCGATCGATCGTGTCGCGAACGAATTGTTTCTCTTCGTTGTGAGCACTTCGGCGCAGCTTGATCAACAGCTTTCGCAAGTGACGGTCCTTCACCCAAGCCACACCGGGGATATCCGGACCGAGCACACGTTCACCCAATCGTTCGCGCAACGCCGTGGCGAGATCCGCGGCTGCAGCGGCCACACGTTCCTCGTTGCGGTGGCGAAGCGTTAATGCGATCAACCGCGTGAACGGTGGATACCCGTGCAATTTCCTGTGCTCGATCTCCCGTGAGAACATCCCTTCCACGTCGTGTTCCATCACGAAACCGAGCACGGGGTTCTTCACCTCGTGTACTTGGATCAGTACCGTGCCGGCCTCCTTGCGCCTGCCAGCGCGGCCTGCTACTTGGGCCATTAGTTGGAAGGCGCGCTCGTGTGCGCGGAAGTCAGGGAATCGCAACAGGCTGTCCGCGTGAAGGATCCCCACCAAACGCACATGTGCGAAGTCCAATCCCTTCGTCACCATCTGCGTGCCAACGAGGATGTCGATGGACCCTTGCGCGAACCCGGTGATGATCCGATCCAACGCTTGTTTGCCGCGCGTGGTGTCCTGGTCCATACGTGCCACGCGTGCTTCCGGTAGGAATTCGGCGAGTTCCTCCTCGATCTTCTCCGTTCCGAAACCGATCATCTTCAAACGCATGCCACCGCATTGTCCGCACTGCGTGGGTGGCGGATAGTTGCGGCCGCAATAATGACAGCGCAGTTGATGTTGACGCTTGTGGTAGGTGAGGCTCACATCGCAGTGATCGCACTCAGGCACCCACGCGCATTGCTCGCATTGCCATACCGGCACATAGCCGCGCCTGTTCTGGAACAGGATGGCTTGCTCGCGCCGTTGCAACGTTTGCTGAAGGGCTTCGATCAGTGTCACGCTAAGATGCCCGCGCATTTGCTTCCGGCGCTGTGCATCACGGAGGTCCACGAGTTGGATCGTGGGCATGGCCACATCACCGAAACGCGAAAGCAATTCCACCGAGCCGTACTTCCCGGTCTTCGCATTGAACATGCTCTCCAAGCTCGGGGTCGCCGATCCGAGCAATGTGTGCGCGCCGTGCAGGCTGGCCAGCACAACGGCCATGTCCCGTGCGTTGTATCGCGGCGCCGGATCGTGTTGCTTGTAGCTTGGGTCGTGCTCCTCATCCACGACCACCAATTGCAAGCGCCGGAAGGGAAGGAAGAGTGCGGACCGCGCACCGACCACGATCCGTGGCGCATCGGTGTCGTTCACCATGCGCATCCACAATTCGGTGCGATCGCGTTGCGACATGCGCGAGTGGTACACCGCGATCCGATCACCGAAGCGTGCGCGCAACCGTTCGATGATCTGTGTGGTGAGCGCGATCTCCGGCAAGAGGTAGAGGACCTGTCCGTCCGCTTCCGTGATCTCGTCGAAGAGCGTGGTATACAACTCGGTCTTTCCGCTGGAGGTGACACCGCGTAAGAGAACAACGGGATGCTCCACGAACGACGTGCGTAATTCACGAAGCGCGGTCGCTTGCGCTTCGGAAAGTTCCGGACCTGGTTTCTCCATCCGCTCCGTGGATGGCGTCCCGGCCTCGCGCTCGTAGGTTTCAAAAAGGCCTTTCTCCACCAATTGTTTCAGGACCGCCGAGGATGCATCGCTCCGGTGCAGCAATTCATCGCGGCTCACTTCAAGTGCGGCATCACTGAAGCACCGCGACAATTCCACGTACCGCATCAAGAGGTGCAACTGCTTCGGCGCTTTCTTCTCCAGTTGATCGAACCACGTGTGCAAGGCTTCTTCATCCTGTGCTGCTGTGGTCAGTTGCACGTATGTCACGGTGCGCGGCTTCCACGTATCGCGTAGGTCCTCTTCCAGCAGGACCACGCCTTCGTCCATCATGCGCTTGATCACCGGCAGCGGATCCTTCAATCCGAGCAGTTCTCCGGCCTGCGCCATGGTCAGCACTTCCTGTCGCTCCAGCGCGTCGATGATCATCGCGGTGCGCCGATCATGCGGCGGACGCGATCCTTCGGTAACGTTCGGGACGATGCGGGTCTCGCTACCCAACGTGAGTTGGGCAGGCAACGCGGCGATCATCACTTCACCAACAGTACACAGATAATGCGTGGCGATCCTGTCCCAGAGTTCCATCTGTTCAGGTGTCACGACCGGTTGCGCATCCAGCACGGAGAGGATGTCGCGCGGTGTGCGCACGTTCGGTGCTTGTTCGCGCACATGACGCACGAGGCCGCCGTACAATTTGCCACCCTTGCCGAAGGGCACGGCCACGCGAACGCCGGGCGCGATGGGGCCGATGCCTTCGGGGATAGCGAAGGTGAACAGGCCGGGAACGGCCAGCGGGAGGATCACATCAGCGAACACGGGCGGGGAACGCAAAGGTGCTGCACGGGGGCATGTCATGGGATCGTCAGATGGCGGATGCACGCCTGAACGAGGCAACGATCGGTGCGCTCGACTTGTCCGTTGGGTATGGGAGCGAAGAAGAAGAAGGTCCCGCAAACGGGCGATGACGGTGCGGCCAAGGAGTTGAACTCCGTGTACGATACGGCAACACCCCAGTGGAACGCTTACTACCGGGCGCTGCGGAAGCGGATCCGTTTCCCGCGCTATTACAAGCGCGCAGTGAACTGGTGATCCATCGACATCGGGGTGTGTACGAGGAGTGGATGGGTGTTCCTTCCTCGGGAAGAGGTGCTTCTACTTTCACCGCCAAGATCCTTCTGCATGCGAACGAACAGCCGTACCACCTCGGCCATCATCATTCTGGGTGCGCTGTTCTTCCTCTTCGGGTTCGTCACGTGGATCAATGGTCCGCTGATCAGCTACCTGAAGATCATCTGCCAGCTTGATCAAGGAGCCGAGCCGTTCTACGTCACCTTCGCGTTCTACATCGCCTATACGGTTACGGCCTTGCCCATGGCGTGGGTCCTTGGCCGCACCGGTATGAAACGCGGCATGATGTACGGCCTTTGGGTGATGGCGCTGGGAGCGTTGTTGTTCATTCCCGCAGCGCAAGCGCGATCGTATCCGCTGTTCCTGCTCGGCTTGTTCGTGATCGGCACGGGGCTGTCCTTGCTCCAGACCGCCAGCAACCCGTACATCACCGTGGTGGGTCCGATCGAAAGCGCCGCAGCACGGATCAGTATCATGGGGATCTGCAACAAGTTGGCAGGGGTGTTGGCACCGTTGATCCTCGGCGCGGTCCTGCTTGGTGATGCGGATCAATTGCAAGTGGAACTGGCCGGGTTGCACGGTGATGCACACGATGCACGATTGGATGCGTTGGCGCTTCGCGTGATCATGCCGTACATGGTGATGACCGTAGTGTTGTTCGCGCTCGGCCTGCTCGTTCGTTTCGCACCGTTGCCGGAGCTCGATCCCGAAGTGGACGCACCGGGCAATGCATCGGATGGCCGATCCATTTTCAGTTACCCGCAACTCTGGTTCGGTGTGCTCGCACTCTTCCTTTACGTGGGTGCCGAGGTGATCGCCGGTGATACGATCCCCGGTTACGGGCAATCGCAGGGATTGCCGCTCTCTGAAGCAAAACACTTGACGAGCTACACGCTCATCTGCATGGTGATGGGATACTTCGTGGGCATCTTCGCCATTCCCCGGTGGATCAGCCAATCCGCTGCGCTCACCGGATCGGCGGTGCTCGGTGTGGGCATCACCTTGGTGGCCCTGCTGACCACAGGCTACACATCGGTCCTGTGCATCGCGGTGCTCGGCATCTCCAACGCGTTGGTATGGCCTGCTATCTGGCCGCTCGCCATTGAAGGGCTGGGACGGCATACCAAAACAGCGAGCGCGTTGTTGATCATGGCCATCGCTGGCGGGGCGCTCCTTCCGATGGTGTATGGTTCATTCGCAGCGATGCCTACGATCGGCCCACGCATGGCGTATGCGATCCTGCTTCCGTGCTACTTCGTGATCGGCGCATATGGTCTATGGGCTGTCGCTCGTGATCGGCGCACAAAGGCGCATCAAGCCCACGCTGTTGAAAACTGACACCGACCGACCGGGAGGCCCCGGATCACCCCGTTTACCTTCGGCGCTGCAACTTCCACTAGCCCCCTTATCAGCAATGGCATCGCTCCGATCACTCACAGGCGTCTTCGGCCTATCATTCCTCCTAGCCTCGTGCGGTGGGTCGGGTGAAGGCGAAGGGCAACAAGCCGACAGTCTGGCCACCGTCCAAGAAACCCCGAGCGCCGAGGTATTCGGCATCGGCGGGAAACTCTTCAGTGTCCCATCGCCCACTCAAACCGCGTTGGCCATCCGCAAGGCGGGATTGAAATACCAGAAGGAACTCACCGCACCATTGGAGAAGGGTGATGCCGTGAGCGGAAAAGCTGCTCAGGCCACCTTGCTCGGTGTGTTCGGAGCGGACCTTTCCTACGTCACCGTTCACAAGGACGGGCAACGCGCTCTCGCCACCATGCAAGCGGTGGAGCGTTTGGGTGGTCGGTTGGAATTGACCAATGCGTTCGATCGTGCGCTCCTTGATCGGTTCAAGTCGAGCATGGGTAATGAGGATAGCCTCCTTCGCCTGACGGGCGTCGCGTTCCGCGCAGCGGATCAATACCTGAAGAACAGTGATCGCGACGATGTGAGCGCACTCGTTCTCACTGGTGGTTGGATCGAATCCATGCACCTTTCCCTTGCCGACCCGGCCGCCATGAAGGACAAGGTCCTGATGGCGCGAGTGGGGGAGCAGAAGAAGACCCTTGCCGGGTTGGTGGAACTCCTGGCCGCAACGGATAAGGAAGGTGCAGCCGTTGCACTGATCGCGGGCCTCAAGGATCTGAGCGCGGAATTCGAGAAGATCACCATCGCCTACAAGTTCGAACCACCGGTCACCGACGCCGCTGCGAAGACCACCTTCATCAATAGCACCGTCGCCGTGGAGATCCCGGCGGAGCAACTTACTTCCATCACTGCCAAGGTTGCCGCACTGCGCAACATGATCCTCGCCTGAACATGACCAGGACACTTTCCCTCGCCCTGTTGCTCACCGCATCGGCTACCACACAAGCACAGACCTTGTGTCAATCCATCGCAAGTCGTTGCGAAGCGCACATCACCACCAACTACATCCCGGACGGCCAGTTCTACCGGGCGTTGTTGCAAGGGGATGAGACCGCCGAATTCCAGCTTACGCTCTTTGGTGGGACCACTTATCGCATCGCCGCATGCAGCGGGGACAGCGACGGCATCCTGCTCTTCAGTGTGTTCGATCAGGAACGGAACCTGTTGTACACCAATAAGGATCACCACAACGCTCCGTTCTGGGATCTTACGATCGCCAACACGATCGATGTGATCATCGAGGCCAACCTCGATCCCACCAAAGCGGGCAGCGGCTGTGCCGTGATGCTCATGGGCTTCAAGAAGTAGCGTCCTTTTCCCGGTAACATTCAGGCGCCCCTCCCGTAAAGAGGGGCGCTCTTTTTGGGGTCTATGCGACTCCCGGGGCTACTGGACGGATGAGCGAGAAGATCCTCAAGGCTTTGCTGCACCTGTTCGCGATCATCGCGAAAGGGGAGGATGTGGCGCAAGGAGCGCGGCCGGAGAACGCGGCCATTCTGGAACGATTCCTCCGGAAGCAATTCAACCCGGAAGCGGCTGCGGCGCACATGGCGCGGTACCAGGCCTTCGTACAGGCCTTCCACTCTGCAGGTGGTGCAAGCCGAAGTGGTAGGAAGCGCACTTCACTGAACTCCGTGAAGGTGCTGCGCATCTGTACCCAGATGAATGAGGAACTGAACCAGCACCAGAAGTTCGTGGTACTTGTTCATTTGCTCGAGTTCATCCACGCGGACAACCTGGTGACGGAACAGGAGAACGAGTTCGTGATGATCGTCGCGGATACGTTCAACATCGGGCCGGAGGATTTCGTGCGGTGCAAGGCCTTCATCTGCGCCGCTGCCGAGGTACACGCGGACGCTGATAATCTGCTCTACATCAACGCGGCAGTGGAGAACAAGTACGGCAAGGCGAAGCACCTGCACGCACACGGGTTGAACGGCGAGATGCGGGTGCTGCATGTGCCCAGCGTGAACCTCTACGTCATTCGCTACAACGGATCGGACGATGTGTTGCTGAATGGTCAGCGGATCGGCAAGGACAGTCACTACGTCCTGAGCAATGGCAGTAATGTGCGGCCACCGAGTGGTGTACCCATCTACTACAGCGATATCCTTTCGGCCTTCATGTCCAAGGTCGGGCGGCCCCGGATCGTCTTCCGGGCGGACGCGATCGAGTACACCTTCCCGAACGGTCGGATCGGTTTGCATGAATTGCATCTGGCCGAGACCACGGGCAAGTTGATCGGGATCATGGGTGGTAGCGGCAGTGGCAAGAGCACGCTGCTCAATGTCCTCAATGGAAATCTGGCGCCGAGTCGCGGTCATGTCACGATCAACGGCATCGATGTGCACACGGAGCGTGAACGGATCAGGGGCGTGATCGGCCACGTGAGCCAGGACGACCTGCTCATGGAGGAACTCACCGTGTTCCAGAACCTCTTCTACAACGCCAAGCTGTGCTTCGGCGGAATGAATGACGAGCAGGTCTCGGAGCGCACGCTGCGCATGTTGCAATCTCTCGGCTTGTACGAAGCGAAGGATCTCAAAGTGGGCAGCCCGCTGGACAAGACCATCAGCGGTGGCCAGCGCAAACGGTTGAACATCGCCTTGGAATTGATCCGCGAACCGAGCGTGCTCTTCGTGGATGAGCCGACAAGCGGATTGAGTTCCAGGGATTCGGAGAACATCATGGACCTGTTGAAGGAGCTGGCCCTGAAGGGTCGCTTGGTCTTTGTGGTCATCCATCAACCGTCCTCGGAGATCTTCAAGCTGTTCGATCGCCTGTTGCTCATGGATCAGGAAGGCAATCCGGTCTACCTCGGCGACCCGGTGGATGCCGTGGTCTATTTCAAGAAGGTGACCGGGCAGGTGAACAGCGAAGTGGGACAGTGCCAGGCCTGCGGGAATGTGAACCCGGAACAGATCTTCAACATCCTCGAGGCACGCTTGGTGGATGAGTACGGCAATGAGACCGACCAGCGAAGGATCAGTCCCGAAGCGTGGAATGAGGTGTTCCGGGCACAGATGGAGGTTCGCGTGGCGCAAGTACCGGATGAGCGCAGCGTGCCCAAGAGCACCTTCGCGATCCCTGATCGGATCAAGCAGTTCAAGGTCTATTTCAAACGCGACCTGTTGGGCAAACTGGCCAACAGGCAGTATGTGCTCATCAACTTGTTGGAGGCGCCTGTGCTCGCCTTCTTCATGTCCTTCTTCCTCAAGTACCACCGTACCGACGAAGGCAGTGCTGCCGCTTACATCTACCGGACCAACGACAACATTCCCCAGTACCTGTTCATCTCGGTGATCGTCGCGCTGTTCCTGGGTCTGACCGTAAGTGCGGAGGAGATCATTCGTGACCGCAAGATCCTGCAGCGGGAGAAATTCCTCGACCTGAGCTGGCTCAGTTACCTGATGAGCAAGTTCGGACTCATGTTCATCATCTCGGCCATCCAGACCGGGCTCTTTGCTTTGGTAGGTGCGAAGGTGCTAGGCATCGAAGCGTTGAGTTGGGTACACTGGCTGGTCCTCTTCAGCGTGAGCTGTTTCGCCAACGTTCTCGGACTGAACGTCAGTGCGAGCTTCAACAGCGCGAAAGTGATCTACATCCTCATCCCGGTCCTGATCATTCCACAACTGCTCTTCAGCGGTATCATCGTCAAGTTCGACAAGTTGCATCCGTGGTTCGCATCGGAGCGAAGTGTTCCACTGTTGGGCAATGTCATGGCCTCGCGATGGGCTTACGAGGCATTGGCCGTGACGCAGTTCATGGAGAACCCGTACGAGAAGAACTTCTATGCCTTCGATCGGAAGATGAAGACCTCCAACTGGAAGAAGGATCTGTGGGTACGCGAGCTCCAGAACAAGGTGGAGGATGTTCGCCGCGTGTTGCGGGGCTATTCGGAGGGTGTGGACATGGCTCATGAACTCGCGCTGATCCAACGCGAACTGGCCAAGGAGAAAATGACGCTTACGGGATTCGACCTGGAGGTACTGGATCGCTTGACGCCGGAGCGGATCAATGAGGACGTGCTGGAGCAGGTGGAAGCGAGCCTGCAGACCTTGACCCATCACTACCGTACTGCATACAAGGATGCGGAGCGGTTGAAGGAAGCGCGCATCGCGGAACTCACCGGAACGCCCGAAGCGCGTCGTGTGTACTTCGATGAACTGGACCGCTTCCGGAATGAAAGCCTGACGGATATCGTCACGAACAAGAATGATGTCCACGTGATCGTGGAATACGAAGGAGAGCTCATCCAGAAGAACGACCCGATCTATCTCGAGCCCATGCGTAGCGGCTTCTTCGGCGCGCAGTTCTATGCACCGTCGAAGTGGTTGTTCGGCATGCGTCTTCCCACCGTGGCGGCCAACGTGCTCGTCCTTTGGGGGATGGTGCTCATCCTCGGTTTGACGCTGTACTACGAAGCCTTCCCGAAGCTCATGAAGCTCTTCCAGCCACGCGCTGGAGGATAGTGCGGGCTATTCACCCTCCACCTCAGCGATCTGGATCATCTTGAACGGGATGTTGATGATCCCCGAGTAATCCTCGCCAGCTTCGAGCATGTCCTCATCATCGGCCTCATAATGCCAGAGCACCGTTACCTCATTGCCCGCGGAGCGGATGGGTTCCAGACGCTTGAACACATCCAGTATGCACTTGGATGAACTGGTGTTGAAGTATTCCAACTGCACATGAACGGCGGTCTTGCTGTTCGGTTCGCGGCCGTACTTGTCGATCCAGTCGATCAGAGGTTTGTAGAAATCGATACTGTTCTCGGGGATGGATCGTCCCTTCAACTCCAGCAGTCCGGAGCGGGGGTCGAAATGGACGTGTGGGGTCTTGGGGGTTCCTTCGTACTTGAGCGGTTCCATGGGAGCTGGGTCAGGTATTCACATTCACATTCAGGCTGAAGAAGGCGTTGTCCTGGTCATACGGCACGAAGCCATATTCCAGTTTGCCGCCGCTGCGCCGGGCGATATCGATCATGCCAAGGCCACCGCCACCGGCAGAGGAGTATTGCCCATCCGCCAGCTTGGCGCGGTACCAGTCCCGGAGGTCATCCGGTGTCAGGCCGTTGATGCGATCAAGGTGTGATCTCAGTTGTTCCACATCCGAGCCGGCCATGAAGTTCCCGGTCAACACACTGTATCCCGTGGCGGTATGTGCGATCATGACCACGCCTTGCGGTTCGCGGACTTGATCGGTCGGCTCATCGGTCGAGGTCTTTTGCCGGTTGTGGTGATACAGGTTCTGGAGGCATTCCACCACCACATTGAACACGCGCTTGCGCGAGCGCTGATCATTTTCCATGGAGGCCAGTTTGCGTTCCACCAAGCCCAGGATCACGGAGATGAGTTCAGGATTCAGGCCGCCTTTGAAAGAGAGCAGCACGCAATTGCGCTCCAGTTCGTCGTAGAGATCATGAACGCGATCGAGCATACCGGACATGTGCGAATAGGGCTTGCTACAAATCAAGCCTCATGGGTTAGCCTATCGGGACGGCTTCGGACCTAGTTATCCACGGCGTTGTCAACCTGTGGAATGGAGCGGACTACTTTCGGCGACCCGTTCGGGCATCATGGGTTGGTTCAAACACTGGTTCGGCACGCGTTACTACGCCCTGTTGTATGGGCACCGCGATGCGGATGACGCCAACATTTGGGTGGATGCGATCATGACCCGGTGGGAGTTGCCCATCAACTCACGCGTGCTTGATCTGGGCTGTGGTCGTGGCCGACATGCGCGCCGGTTCATGCATCACGGCATGCGCGTAACGGGCATCGATATTTCCGAGAAGAGTATTATCGAAGCACAGGAACTCGAACCCAAAGGTGATTTCCGGGTGCATGATATGCGGGTCCCGGTTGAGTCTGGAACCTTCGACGCTGCGTGTTGCCTGTTCACGAGCCTGGGATACTTTGAAAGTGACGAGGATGACCAACGCGTCTTCGATGCGGTCTCCGCCGCGCTTCGCCCCGGTGGCCTTTTCGTACTGGATTTCATGAATCCCAAGGCGGTGTTGCGGGATCTGGTCATCGAGGAGTCGTTGCGGCGCGAGAACGTTGCCTTCGAGATCCGTCGTGCGGTAGAGGAAGGGGTCCTTGTGAAGCGTATTTCCGTCTCGGAGGGTGGTTCAACGGAACAGTTCGAGGAGCGCGTCAGGCTCTTGCACCCCGATGAGTTGGAGCGGATGGCACGCGCCGCAGGACTTGAGCTGCTGGACCGCACGGAAGGGCCGGTGATGTCACCATTCCACCCGGACCATTCGCGGCGTTTCGTTCTTTGGGCCCGCAAACCTCTGGCATGATCCCGTCCGTCGCCCTGCTCTTCTTCGCCCTTCCGATGCTGGCGGGTGGTGCCGTGCGCGTGTTGCGCCCGGATGCGCGGTGGTTGCGTTTGCTGTTATCCTTCAGTGGAGCGTTCCTGTTAGGCGTCGTCTTCCTTCACATGCTACCGGAGCTCTACGCCGAAGAAGGCATGGGGGTAGGGGCGTGGGTCCTAGCGGGTTTCCTGTTACAAGTGGTGCTGGAGTTCTTCAGCCAAGGCATTGAGCATGGGCATATGCACGTGCATGGGAACAAAGCCTTGCCAGCTTTGACGCTAGCGAGCTTGTGCCTCCATAGTTTCACCGAAGGCATGCCGTTCGCGGATCCCGCAGTCGCCGGAGACATGCCGTTCCTCACCGGCGTCGTGCTTCACAAGATGCCGATGGCCATTGCGCTCGCCACCGTGCTACAGCGTTCCGGTCAATCCCATATGACCGCGTGGATCATGTTGACGGTCTTTGCACTCGCCGCGCCGGCCGGGATGCTCGCTGGCGAATTGGCCGGAGGATGGATGGACGGACGCTTCCTGCACCACATGTTGGGTCTGGCCATCGGCATGTTGTTGCACATCGGCACCACCATCATCTTCGAAAGTGCGCCTGAGCACCGGTTCAATTCCGCACGGTTCGCGGCCGTAGTGGTAGGCGCCGTGCTGGCCGCCTTCGTGGTCCACTGATCTTTTTTCGCAAGGTCGCATACCAGGATCGATCGGATCCCGTTACTTTGAGCCACAAAGTACTTTGCGATATGATGGAACAGGACCAAACCAAGGAGCTCGCGCACATCCGTGGGCTGATGGATCGAAGCACACGTTTCCTAAGCCTGAGTGGGCTGAGCGGTGTGGTGGCAGGTGTGGTGGCCTTGGGTGGCGCGGCACTGGCGCATTACCACATCACGAGGGCTTCCATTCCTGATGCGGATATCCTGACCTATGGCACCGGCGGAGGATACACTTCGGCTGATGATTTGTTGATCCAGCTCATCGTCGATGCTTCCGGAGTACTCGGTGTGGCCCTTCTCTGTTCGTGGTGGTTCACTTGGCGGCGCGGCCGAAAGACCGGTCAGCATTTGTGGGATTCGAGCGCGCGCCGATTGATGATCAACATGATCGTGCCGCTCTCAGCAGGAGGGATCTTCTGCCTCGCGCTCTTCTATTACGGACTGCCCGGACTTGTGGCACCGGCGACGTTGGTGTTCTATGGTCTAGCACTTTTCGGCGCAGGCCGATACACCTTGGATGAGGTCCGCTGGCTTGGACTAAGCGAGCTGGTCCTTGGCGTGATCGCACTCTTCTGGATCGAGCAGGGCCTATTGCTCTGGGCATTCGGATTCGGGGTGCTTCACATTGTCTACGGTGGGGTGATGTACTGGCGCCACGAGCGCGGACCGGTGACACGCGAAATATGATCGAAGGGCTCAACAAAGCATTCGATAGCCGTGTTCGCTTGGGGATCATGGCGGTCCTTGTGGTGAATGAATGGGTGGACCATTCGCGGTTGCGCGAATTGCTGAACGTGACGGATGGGAACCTCGCGAGCCATCTATCGGCCTTGGAGGAGCTGAACTATGTGCTCGTCCGGAAACGATTCATCGGTAAGCGACCCAATACGAGCTATAAGAACAGCGTTGCAGGCGCGCGTGCGTTTCGCGAACATCTGGACGCCATCGAACGATTGATCCCCAAACCCTGATCCATGACCGCCGCGAATCAAACCCTCTTCAGCAAATGGATGCCCTTGATCATCATCCTTCTTTCCGCCATCGTTTTCGATCAGCTCTTCCATGATCGTTCATTGGGGGTGAACCTCTTCCTCTTCCATGTGCTCATCATCGGGTTGGTCGTGCAGCGTGTGGGTTGGAGCGCGGTGTCCGGCCCGGCGCGATGGGCGGGTGTTGGAGCGCTCATCGCCGTTTCCATGGTGGTGGTGCATCACAGCATCATCGCGGGTTTCATGGCCATCGTGTCCATCGGGTTGTTCGCGGCCTTGGCCCATGAGAGTGCTTTGCGCAGCGTTCCGTTCGGCTACTTGCAATTGGCAGCGAATTACATCATGTTGCCCGTAGCGGCGGTTGAAGGCACAGGAGAATTGATCCGGGGCAATGGAGGTGCGCGAGCAGGTTGGCGATGGATCCGACTCGTCCTTGTTCCGCTCACTGTTGCATTGATCTTCTTCCAGTTGTATCGAGTGGGCAACCCGAAGTTCGATCAGCTCACAGCCGGATTCCTCGATGGGTTCTTCCAAGCGATCGGTGATCTGCTCGAATGGATCTTCACGCCGCATGCCCTCTTCTTCATCTGGGGTGCGATCGTGTGTGCGGGGCTGATCTTCCGTTTCGCACTGCGACTTGTTCCACAGTGGGAGGAACCTTGCTCCGATCTTCTCAAGCGTGTCCGCAGCAAACGACCACATTGGATGGCACCGCGATCCATGGACCCGCTGGAGCGCGAGCGGCGCATGGGCATGGTGCTTCTGGTGCTGGTGAACGCACTCCTGCTTGCAGTGAACGTGATCGACATCTCCTGGGTGTGGATCGGTTTTGAAGTGCCGGATAATTTCAGTTTGAAACAGTTCGTTCATGAGGGCACGTGGATCCTCATCATTAGCATCTTCTTGAGCATGCTCATCCTCCTGCATCTCTTCCGCCGCAACCAGAACTTCTATGTGCGCAGCAAGTGGTTGCGGATCCTCGGCCTGGTGTGGGTAGGGCAGAATCTCGTGCTCGGGGTGAGTGTCTTCCTGCGCAACTATCACTACATCTCCTTCCATGGGCTGGCCTATAAGCGCATCGGAGTGATCGCTTTCCTCGTGCTGGTCCTCATTGGTTTGATCACACTCTACATCAAGATCCTGAAGCGTCGGAGCCTGTTCTACTTGGCGCGGGTGAACGCATGGGCGGCATTCGCGCTGTTGATCGGAATGACCACCGTGGATTGGGACAGCTTCATCGTGCGCACCAATTTGCGCCACTCCAATCCGGGCGAGATCGACATCGACAACTACTTGGCCATGAGCGATAAGGTACTGCCCTTGCTCTACGCGAACCTCGATCTCGTGCAAGAACAGATGGCCCGGCACAGCACGAATCGCGTGCGTTGGGTGGAGCACTTGGATCCGGTCGCGTTCCGGGCCGAACTGGATGCCAAGCGCGATCGATTCCTGCTACGCATCCAGGAGCAACATTGGCAGGAATGGAACATGGCGGACGTACGAACCCGGACGGAGTTGGCTGAATTGAGCGCCGTTGGAACACCATGACGGATCTTCGGTACATCCGCCGGTGGATCGTCTTCTTCATGGTGGCCTTGTCCTTAAGCGGGCTCACCGCCGTGCCATTGGAATGGCTCACCGGTCTTTTGGCGCAATGGAGCGTTCCCTTCGGTGATCCGCTCCATGCATGGGCGCAACACGCGGCGGATGCAGTAGCACACGTTGCGCAGACCTATCCGATCCTGTTCTACGGTACGGATTGGCTGGCCTTTGCGCATGTGGTCATCGCGTTGGCATTCATCGGACCCTACCGCGATCCGGTGCGCAACAAGTGGATCATCGAATGGGGCCTGTTGTGTTGCTTGCTGGTATTGCCGCTGGCCTTTTTCTGGGCACCCTATCGTGGCATTCCGTTCTTCTGGCGTTGCGTCGATGCCTCCTTCGGCGTCTTTGGCGCCATCCCGTTGTGGTGGGTGCTCAAGCGCATTCGAAGAATGGAAGGCACGCAGATCGAACAGGTGAACCAAGGCATGGCCCATGCGACCTGATATCCGCCGTGCATTCGTGTGGATGACGGTGTTCTACATCGCCATGGCCTATTTGGAAAGCGCCGTAGTGGTCTATCTCCGGGCGCTATACTACCCGGAAGGATTCGATTTTCCTCTCGTTACCATGAACCGTTCGTTGGTGGGCACGGAGGTCTTCCGGGAAGTGGCCACGATCCTGATGCTCTTAGCGCCAGCGGCGATCCTCACACGTTCCGCTCTGGAACGATTCGCATGGTTCTGTTTCGGATTCGGCATCTGGGACATCTTCTATTACGTCTGGTTGAAAGTCCTGCTCGGTTGGCCGACCGGCTTGATGAGTCGCGATCTGCTCTTCCTGGTCCCCGTGCCTTGGGTGGGACCCGTTTGGGCACCGTGCGTGATATCCCTCGGCCTGATCGGCTTGGCCATCGTCATTCTTCGCGGAAGGTCCACGGGTGCTCTGTTCGGGGTGGATGGATGGTCGTGGCTCTTCTTGCTCTTCGGCGCACTGCTGATGGTCATCTCCTTCACCATCGACCCCTTGATGCGATCCTACGGCCTCGATACCCTGGCCGGCGCTGGAGATGCGAGCGGGTCGGCGCTGATGAACGGACGTGAATACATCCCGGAGCACTACCCCTGGCCATGGTTCGCAGTGGGCTGTGCCATGGCGTTGCTCGCCCTTATCCGGCTTGCAAGAAGGGCTTGGGACCACACTACTTGACAGACGTTGTTGAGAATACGTAACCCATACGGACGCAACCCCGTTTCAAGGCTGCGTCATTGGAATGGATAGCAAGAACAAAATGGTAGCAGAAGCACGCCTGTTCATACGGTTGGGCCTCTTGTCCACTGTAGGGTTCGTGTTCTATTACGCGCACCTCTTCTTCGGACTGCTGAACAATGTGGTCCTTTTCAAGACACTCGCCATCACATTCCTTTTGGCCACGATCCCTTTGCCGATCATCGCCATGAACAACAAAAAGCTCTTTCCGGAGCTGACCAAGAGCGGCAAGACCATCCTCACGTTCGTTACGGCGATGCTCCTGTTCCACCACTTCCTCATGACGTTCGTCTTCGTCATGTTCTTGAAGGGTGAAGCCGTATTCTAGTCCTATCCCGCGTTCCTGCCGATAGCTTTGGGGCATGTGCCTCATCGCATTCGCATACAAGGTCCATCCGCAATACCAACTGATCGTAGCGGCGAACCGCGACGAGTTCTTGGACCGCCCAACGGAGCCTGCCCGTTTCTGGCCAGCCGAGCCGCACATCCTCGCCGGCCGCGATCGTAAAGCCGGAGGAACGTGGATGGGCATCACCACCAGTGGTCGTTTTGCGGCGGTCACCAATTACCGCGATCTGCGTCTACCCCGTGTTGAAGGGCCCTCACGCGGAGTCTTGGTGCGCCAAGCCATGGAAACGGGCTTCGCCCCGGAGAACTCCGAACGCTACGAAGGATTCAATCTGCTCTATGGAACGATCGATCGGCTGATGTACCACTCCAACGTGAATGGGGAGACCCTTGATCTGCCACCCGGCGTACACGGATTGAGCAATCATTTGTTGAACACCCCATGGCCGAAGGTTCTTCGCGCCAAGGCCGGGTTGACGGAACTGGTGGCCAAGGGTCCAAACGTCGAGGACCTCTTCAACCTGCTCGCCGACCGGAGGCATGCCCCGGATCAGGAGTTGCCGGATACCGGTTTGGATCCTGAGCGCGAACGGGCCTTGAGTTCCATTCGCATTGAAATGGATGGATACGGCACGCGATGCTCCACCGTGGTGATGGTTGATCGAACGGGAGTGGTGACCTTCGAGGAGCGAGTGATCCAGCCGCCCTCCGTTGGCCGTTTTGAATTTTCGATCCCGTGAATGCAACATCCTGACCGACATCGGCGTTGAACCGTCAGGTCCGGAAGGACCGACAGCATCCCCGGTCACAAGGAGCATCAGCCTCACGGCGCCAAAAGCTCCCTTCCAAGCCCGTAAGCTGGGAGACCGGGATACTAAGGAACCCGCCCCGTAAGGCGGGTTCCGCTGTTTCCAAGAGTTACTGAAAAGCCGCTGGGGTCCCCTTCTTCCGGAGGTCCAGGTGTAGACCAATGCGATGCGCGGTCGAGTTCAACGCGGTCGGTCGCTAAGGCAACACCACGCGCTGCATATGATCACCTACCTGTACGAGCACGATCCCGGTAGTGATCCCGCCCACCGGAATGGTAAGCGTGTTGGATGTCGCGGTGGACGTGAACAGGACCTTTCCAAGCGCATCGTACAGTTTCACGGCACCCAAGGCCCGCGCATCCGATCGGCGGATGAGGAGTGCGCCGTCCTGCACGAGGACGTTCAACGTTGCGGCGGTCGGAATTTCCACCACCGCGTTCGTTCCATCAATGCAATGCTCATAGAAGGTGAAGGGCATGACCACCGGTAAGGCCCATGTTACGGGCTGGGAAGGGCCGCTGATCCAGCCCTCGGTGCTTACATTGAATACCGGGTTACCACCGGTGGGTGGATCATTGGGGATGACCACCATACCATAGTTGCCAGGCGGAATGCAGATCGTGTCGGAATCGAATTGCAGTTGAGCGGTCATTTCAAAGATCCCGCTCGCCGCCTCTCCACCATCATCGGAGATCGACCAGCTATACGTGCCGATCGTGAGCGCGCCCCCGAAGTTCTGGATCATCGGGATCAAGGTCGCGCAGGGTGCCGGTGGACATAGGTCGATGGGCAATGACCAGGTGCAAGAGAGTACATCCGTGAAGAATGTCCACAACTCCAAGGTGCCGTTGAAGGGCGCATTGGGGATCATGGCATCGTCCTGCACACGCAGCATGTGCCAACTTTCACCGGCGATGCCGAAGAAGTTCACCGTCTCTTTGGCCAGCGTGTCGCCGTTCGCGTCGAACAGGATGAAGTTCGGATAGTCGAAGAGCACATCCGGGTTGTTATTCTGCACATGTATCACAATGGCCGTATCCGTGAAGGCTTGCCATTGCACCGACACGATGTCCACCAGATCACAGGGTGATCCGCTGCCCACCACGGTGAACTGGTGTTGCGGGGAGGGCGCGAAGTCCGCCACATTCTGGCTGTTGAAGAGGATGGTGTACACACCGGCCGGTAATTGGCCCACCGCCACCGTTTCCGTGTGCGGAACCAACACCGCCAGTCCCCCGTTGTCGGCTGCGGTGATCGAGATGGTCACGATGGACCCTACTACTTGCGCTGAGGCGCTGACGATGTACGCACCGCTGCTGCTCAGGTTCCCGATCAGGTCGATGCTCACATTGTCCGCCGTGGTCGGACTTGCGGGTTGCACCGCGATCCCATCGATGTAGAAAAAGGTCTGCGCGGAGAGGAATGTGCTTGCCAGGATCGCAGCGGCGAGGTGTAGGGATCTACGCATGGGTTCTGATTTCTGGGTATAGGACGCGGGCAATGGATGGAACGCCGCCTAGCCCTCCGTGGCCTCTGCCCCTCTGCGGTCCAAAGCCTTCGCGTTCAGAGGGACTTGTCATCGCCACGCTGTCACCGCTCTGCGAAGCGGCTAGCTCTTCATGTTCTCGAACTGCAAGGGCAATTCGAAATCCTTTTCGCGGCACAACGTCATCACCGCTTGCAAGTCGTCGATCTTCTTGCCGGTCACGCGGATGAGGTCGTCCATGATCTGGGTCTGCACCTTCAGGCCGCTGTCCTTGATGGCTTTCACGATCTTCTTCGCTGCTTCACGCTCGATGCCCTGCTTCACCTTGATGATGCGGTAGAGCGTCTTGCCGCTGGGTACCGGCTCGGCCTTCAGGTCGTAGCTGCGCACATCCACCTTCTGCTTGCCGCTGCGCTCCAGGAGCAGGTTCAGGATGGCGTCCAACTTCATGTGGTCCTCCGTGCTCAGCTTGATGGTGAGCGCGTTCTTGTCCAGTTCCACTTTGCTCTGCGTGCCGCGCAGGTCGTAGCGGTTGTCGATCTCGCGCTGCACCACGTTCACGGCGTTGTCGAGCATTTGCAGGTCCACTTTGCTTAGGATGTCGAGGCTGGGCATGGGGGAGGGCTTGGGGGGTAAAGATGGCAACAGGAATGCACCGTCCCCGGTTCATAACCACCCGCTTGCCCAACGGCCTGCCATGGTGCGTCCGGCTAGTTTGGCTATCCATCAAACCAACTCCTTTCACCATGAACATGAATGTGCTACTCGCTTCCTTGGCCACAGGGATCGCCAGCTTCTTCCTGGGCTGGCTCGTCTTCGGCATTGCCCTCATGGGGTACTACGATGCCAACATGCTGCACCACCCGGGGCTGATGAAGGTCGAACCGAACATGATCGGACTGGTACTGAGCAACCTCGCAGGGGGTGCGGCCATTGCCTACGTGGTGTGGAAGGCCGGGGCACGCACGGCCATGGCCGGTTTCCTGCCCGCTTGCATCATCGGCCTGCTGTTCGCCACGAGTTATGACCTGTTCAACGCTTCCTTCATGATGATGTACAAGACCCGTTCGATCATCGTGGTGGATATCCTGCTGAACGGTGCGTTCGGGGGTGTGTTGGGCATGGTGGCCGGCGCGGTGCTGGGCATGGGGAAGAAGGAGGGCGCGTAGAACGAACGGAACGGAAACAGGAACGGCCGCCCATGGGGCGGCCGTTCCTGTTGAGGGGTCGGAACCTTACTTCATCACCTGCACGCGGAACTCCGCGCGCTGGCCGTTCTCGAAATCCATGTGGAAGAGGTAGAGGCCGTTGGCGAGGTCGCAGAGGTTTACTACAAGGGTGCCGTCATTGCTCACCGAGCTGCGGCGGTTGATCACCTGCGCACCGCTGGAGTCGAACACGCGCATGGAGGCCGCACCGCTATAGCCCTTCACCGGTATGCGGAGGATATCCGCGGTAGGATTGGGGAAGGGGCTGGCCACCACCACAGCGGCTTGCTCAGGGATGCCGATGCTGTTGGCATTGATCACCTGCATGCCGATGGACGGCGCGCCGGTGATGCCGGTGAAGCCGTTGTACCAGGTGGTGCCATCGCGCAGCATGCCGACCGGGGTGAGGGTGTTGGTCTGTGTGCGGTCGTAGCTCAGGGAATTATCCCAACCATGGCGCACGATGCCGCTGTAGGAATCGAGGCACACCAGGTAGTTGGTGTTGTTCTGTAGGGTCACCACATCCAGGAAGGGCATGAAGATCGGCGTCTCACGCAGGTCGCTGTCGAAGATGTACTCGCCGCTGGTGAGCGCGATGAGGCCCGCGTCCGTGGGCAGGGTGATCTGATCGGTAATAGCGTCCGTCCATTGATAGAGAGTACCGGTCATCACCTCATCGGTGAGCACATCGGTCACAGCAGCGGAAGCGCTGAACCACAGACCGGTCATGGCCAAGCGCGAGGCGTTCGGGTCGCTGAAGAACACGCAGGAGCGGAACCCGGTGGTGTTGGCGCCCGGCAGCGTGTGCAGGTCCGGCGCTGGCAACTGCGTGGTGGCATCGGCCGGTGCGTAGGTGATCTTGTCGCCAGTGGTGAGCGTTACGGTGATGGCATCGTTGTTCGTGAACTCGTCGCTGTTATCACCGAGGAGTGCATACGCGATAGCGTACTGGCCGCTGTAGCTGCTCTGGGAGAAGTCCGGCAGGGTCACGAAGAGCGAGTCACCGCTCAGGAGCGTTACCCCGGCGGAGGTCTGGTCATACACCACGTTGCTGCCGTTCTGGGTTACCACGCACTGTACGCGGGCGTTGGGCATGTCCAAGGCGCCGTAGTTGTGCATCATGGTACCGATCTGCACGCTGAACTCCGAGGCGTTGGAGGCGATCAGACTGTTGATCTCGCCGTAGCGGGGGATCAGGATATCGTTCTTGTACATGCCCAGGTTGTACTGGAAATAGCCGGTCTGGCTGCCGATGAAGAGTTCCAACTCGCCGCAAGTGGCAATGGAATTATGCAGCGTGGCACCCGATTCCTGGCTGATCATCACCACGGGAATGGTGACGTTGGCGCCTTGCGCACCAGCGCCCATGCCCACCGGCGCGCCAGGAGCGTTGTTGATGATCACCACGGCGATGGCACCCGCCATTTCCGCGTTCAGGGCTTTCGCTCCGAATTCACATACACCGCGGTACACCACGGCGATCTTGCCGGCGATGTCGGCGCCGTTCACCAAGGCGTTGCAGCCCAGGGAATCAGCGGCAGTGCCGTCGTCCACGAAGCAGGCCGTGCCCACCAGGTTGTTCGCCGGGTCGTTCAGGTCGGGGTTCTGGCCCCAAGCGGCCCACGTGAATTCCAGTGGTCCTTCAAGACCGGGAGGTTGTTGTACGTACACCGTGACCTGGGCGCTAAGCGCCAAGCCGGCCACGCACGCGGTAAGAGTGGAGAGTAGGCGTTGCATCATCTGTGAGGGGTTTGGTTGTACAGCAGTTGGTCCCAGTAATGGGAACTACAATGTTAACCATCCGCCACGATCTTTACGAACCATCACGGATGCGGTGGTCGAGCGGGATGGATCCTCGGTCGAAATGTGTCCGGACCGGGCCAACCGCTTTGCCCGGACATTCGCATAGCTCCGAAGCACTAACCTTGCAGCACCATGGACCTCTCCATCGTTGTTCCGTTGCTCAACGAGCACGAATCGCTGCCGGTGCTCACCGAACGGTTGCACGCGGTGATGGGCGCGATGGGTGTGCAGTACGAGGTCCTCTACATCGATGATGGGAGTACGGATCCTTCGTGGGCGGCCATCTGCAAATTGGCCGCCGCCGATGGACGCGTGAAGGGCATCCGCTTCGGGCACAACTACGGGAAGAGTCCTGCACTGAACGAGGGCTTCATCGCCGCGCAGGGTGATGTGGTGATCACCATGGACGCCGACCTGCAGGACGACCCGGACGAGATCCCGGAACTGTACCGGATGATCAAGGAGGACGGGTGTGACCTGGTGAGCGGTTGGAAGAAGAAGCGCTACGACCCGATCACGAAAACCCTTCCCACCAAGCTCTTCAACTGGACCACGCGCCGTGTGAGCGGCGTGATGCTCCACGATTTCAATTGCGGGCTGAAGGCGTACCGCAAGGAGGTGATCAAGAGCATCGAGGTCTTCGGGGAGATGCACCGCTACATCCCCTTCATTGCGCACAAGGAGGGGTTCCGGAACATCAAGGAGAAAGTGGTGAAGCACCACCCGCGCAAATTCGGTCGTAGCAAGTTCGGTTTCGATCGCTTCATCAACGGCTTCCTCGATCTGCTCACCATCACGTTCGTCTTCCGCTTCGGTCGCAAGCCGATGCACTTCTTCGGCGCGGTGGGCACCTTCATGTTCGTGGTCGGTCTCTTCTCCACGATCTGGGTGGTGGGAGAGAAGTTGTTGCACGTATACCTCTGGCACGAACCCGCACCACGCGTCGCGGATCAAGGCCTGTTCTATGTGGCGCTCACCTCCATGGTCATCGGCGTGCAACTCTTCACCATGGGTTTCGTGGCGGAACTCGTGCGCCGTTATAGCCCGGAGCGGAATGTGTACCGGGTGAAGGAGCGCGTGGAGGTGTGAGAGCTCATTTCGCGCAGAGGCGCAGAGAACGCAGAGGTTGCATTGGGTTTGTCATTGTTATTCCTTGGAGTTCGTGTTGGTAGTTGCCATTCCCTCTGCGTCCTCTGCGCCAGTCCTTGCGAGGCTTTGCGAAGCAATGCGTGAGGTGCATTTCCTCCTCCTCCTCATGAACCGACACTCCCATTCCCTCCATCTTTGATCCATGGACCGCCGCCTCTCGATCCTGCTGATCGTGCTGTTGTTGATCGCACTTGCGCGGTACGTTGCGGTGGCGTTCTTCATCCATCCCTTCGCGGACGATCTCAGTTATGCGGTGGCCGGTATGCGCACCGATCTATTGCCGCGCTTGTGGGATGAATACCACTTGTGGAACGGACGGTGGTTCTCGAACATCCTTGTCTTGCGCGGGCCGCTGGTGCTGGGGATCGAGAAGGGACTGTGGTTGTATCGGATCGTTCCCATCGCCTTGCTCGCACTTACGTGGTGTGGCCTGTATGCCCTCATCCGCGTGCTCGTTGATGCGTGGTCCTTGCCCCGCGGATCGGTGGCCGTTCTCGCGTCACTATTCCTTCTTCTCTACTTGCACGTGATGCCCGATCTTGGCGAAGGTCTCTATTGGTACACCGGTGCGGTGAGCTACCAATTACCCGGAGCACTCATGCTTCTTCTCGCCGCCGCATGGATCCGGATGATCGACACGGTGAAGGAGAAGCGAACACCTTGGCTTGTCCTCATCATCGTGCTCGCGGTGATCATCTGTGGCTGCAATGAATTGCACATGGTCTTCATGGTGATGGTCTACACGGCGCTTGTGCTGATACCAAGAAGTCCGTGGATCCAGTTCAGGCGGAAGGCCGTGGTGGTCCTTGGGTTCGTGGTCGTCGCCGCATTGGTCATGATCCTTGCACCGGGCAATGAAGGGCGCGGATCGCAGTTCCCACTCAGGCATGATCTCCTGCACACATTGGGTTGGGGGGCGCTGCAAACAGGTCGCTTCCTACTGACGTGGATCACCTCACCGGCCTTGCTCATTACTTCCGTGCTCTATCTCACGCTGCGGGAACGGATCCTGGAGCACGCATCGCTCCTGAGTATCGCGGTTCGCGTGCGCCCGTGGCGGTTCGCGCTCTTCATCGTAGCTGTGGTCTTCGTCGCCATGGCATTGCCCTACTGGTCCACCGGTCTGCTCGGGCAGCATCGCACGGTGAACGCCACGCTGTTGTTCTTCCTTCCATGCTGGTTCTTCCTGCTCACGGTTATTCAGTTGCGGTGGAGACCGAAGGATCGACGGCACGAGGCAACGCCTCAACTCAAACGTTTCCGCCTTTTTGGGTTCGCGCTACTTGCAGTGGTCTTCTTCGCCACCGGCAGTGGTCGCGGTGTTTCATTTGATCTCCTCGATGGACGACTACGCGGTTTCGATGCGCAATTGTCCGATCGCTATCGCAGGATCGAGCAAGCGAAGCAGGAAGGTCTTGCGGAAGTGATGCTGCCTGCCTTGAACATGGAACCACGGAGCATCCGTTACCTCGATGGCGGTGCGGGTCCCGGTGATTGGATCAACCGGTCCATCGCGTACTACTTCCAAGCGGACACGATGCGGATCATCATCGAAGCCGAGCCGAACGCTTCTACAGGACCGGCGGCGTCACCGTGAAGAGTTCGTTCGCCAAGCGGATGTCGTGACCGTACACATCGTCGCGGAAATTCAAGCGCCCTTGTCGATCCACCCATGCGGTGAAATAGCCGATGGACACCGGCCGCTTCTCCTTCAGCATCACGTACTGCTCCTTTCCCGAGTTCATGGCTGCCTTGATCTTCTCCGTGGTCCACGCGGTGTCGTTCCGCAACAGGTATTCCGCGAAGCGTTGCGGTTCGCTCAAGCGGATGCAGCCGTGACTGAAGGCCCGGCTTTCGCGTGCGAAGAAGCTCTTGCTCGGGGTGTCGTGGAAGTAGATGTTGTACGTGTTGGGGAAGAGGAACTTCACCTTGCCCAGCGCGTTGCCTGATCCGGGTTTCTGGCGAACGATGGGGTTCTTCTCGCTACCGCCGATGATCTCCATGTTGTGTTTGCGCAGGTAGTTCGGGTCCTTCGCGATGCCGGGGAGGATCTCTCCGCGCACGATGCTGTTCGGCACGGTCCACGTGGGGCTGAACGCGATGCGTGAAAGGGTGTCGCCGAAGATCACGGTGCGCGTGGCCGTGGCACCCACCACCACATTCATGCTCCAGGCCTCGGTGTCGGCCTCGTACACATGCAACTTGAATTCGGGGATGTTCACCAGTAACAGGTTGGGCGCGTTCTGTTCAGGCACCCAGCGCAACCGCTCCATGTTCACCAGCAAGGTGCGCAGCCGTTCCGCAGGCATGATGTTCAATTGCTTCAGCATGCCATTGCCGACCACGCCGTCCGGGTTCAAGCCATGACGGACCTGGAAAGCCTGCACTGCGGTCACAAGGGTGCTATCATACTTCTCCGAGGCGAGTTGTGTGCTGTCCAACGTCGCGGTCAGATCACCAAGAAGGATCAACCGTTCGCGCATCGTGATGACGGCCTTGTCCTTATCGCCGGGTTCCAGTTTCTTCTTTTCACCAATGCCGATCACCGGCCATGGAAGCGGATCCAGATCATGGTAGCGGCGCAGTTGCGCTTTCAACATCGCGTACTGTGGATGCAGCGGTTCGATCGGACCGAGGTCCATGCGTCCGGCCACCAGTGAATCCAACAAGCGATCGTAGTTCTTCTTCCGTCGCGGAATGAACCAGTCCAGTTCGCGCAGATCCTTGCCCACGGTGCCGCCATAGTTCCGATCCGCGAAGCGGAAGAACTGTGCGGTGAGGTCCAGCTCCATGCGCTGGATGCAGCTATCACACACCACCGTGTCCGCTACCACTGCATCGGCCATCATCAGGTCGGCTAGCCGTTGGCGAATGGATCGGAGTTCGCGGAAGGAGGTGTCCGCATTGTTCACCAGATCGAAGAAGGACGCTGCGCTCTGGGTGAGCGTGTCGTTCATGAACCACGCGAACTGGAACCGGCGACGCTGGTAGAACGCACGGATCCCGGCGGAATCCGACCGGAATTCGGGATGCGTGTTCAGGTAGCGTTCAAGATCGACGCTATCGAGCGTGCGAACCGAGTACGCTTCAGGCGTTTCGAAGACGGCAGTGATGTCCTGCGCCTGTTGGGCGATGTCCGGAGCGGCGTCCGGCGTCTGGCACGAAGCCAACACGAGAAGAGGAAGGAGGAAAGCAACGGTGCGCATGCGACCGCGAAGGAATCCCATCGGACCCTGTGCCGTCAACGGCCGTGGACATATAGATATCCACCGTTCGCCAACAGTTCGATCACGCGGGGCATGTCCTCACGGCTCAGCGCCGGACATCCCCAGCTGCGGCCCAACCGCCCGTGTTGTGCGATGAAATCGGCGCTCACGTAATCGGCACTGTGCATGATCACTTCACGTGATTCCGCTTGACAGTTCACGCCGCGATCGAGTCCTTGCAGCATCAACGCCGCGCCATGCTTCGGGCTCACGATCTCCGCACCCACGCGGTAAAGTCCTTTGCTTGTAGCATGCGATCCTTCACGGTTGCTGAAGGATGTACACATCAATTCGCCGGAGCCGGAGCCGTGGGCGACCCACGTGCGCATGATCAGTTCCTTCTTGTCGAGGTCGATGAGGTACAGCCGTTTTGCTGTGCTGGGCTGTGTCATGTCCGCGATCGCGAGCACATGGGCGGGGACGCGACGCTTGGCGATGCTCGCATAGCCAGCGGTGAACACGTTCGGGGCCATCAGCCCTTCCAGGCCGATCTCATCGAAGAGCAGGCTGGCCTTTTCCCCGATACCATGATCAAGCACAGGTGCGGGCGCAACGGTTGCTGAAGGCAGCAACAGCAGTAACGCCAATACCAATGCCCACGGTGCTTTGACCATTCTTCCTTACAGGTGCTTCCTAGAGAACGAACACCGATGAGGTTCCAGTTCATCGGTGGGACGAGTGCCCGCGAATCTAACGTTCATCCGCATTCGGAACGTGTGTACGCCGGTGATCCGTTGCGGTTGCGTGTCACAAGGTTCTCTCGTCGATCCGCATCGCAGGTTCGGCGATCGGGCCGATCGCTCAGAACAAACTCGTGAACCCGAAGTGGATCTTCCCGCCGCGCAGCAGGATCGGGTTGTCGAATTGTCGTCCGAGCGCGTAGGTGAGCCCGAACAAACCTGCTTTCGTTTCGAAGGTGGTGCCTACACCGAAACCCAGTGGCGTATCGGTGAGCAATTGGTCGCGCGCGGCATCCTCCCACCAGCCTTGATCCACGAAGGCGAAGAAGTTCGCGTTCTCTTCATACACGAAGCGGTATTCCAAGGTGCCGATGGCATACGATGAACAGCGGATCGATGCTTCGTCCACGCCACGCATTGTCTTCAACCCACCGATCCGATAGAGTTCGTTGGTGTAGAGGTTGTCATTCACCATCCAACCGCCTTGTCCCGCGATCCGGATCGTGCTGCGCCGCCGGATCGGGATATGCACCACGGATCGTCCTTCCAATTCATACTGCACGGTGCGGATCTCCGCCGGTGGGTTCTCCTGTCCGAAGTACGCCGTGTTCGTTCGTTTGCGCCCAACGGATGATTCGAGCTGCGCACTGTGTCCCCGTCGTGGATTCAGGCGGTAATCGAAGCGTTCGCGCGAAAGCATCAAGCCGTAACTGAGGATCTTCACATCACCAAGCCCGGGCGTGGACGCCGTGTTCCTGCCCAAGCGTTCGTTGCTCTTCGTGTTCACGAACAGGCCGAGCTTGTCGCCGCGGGTCATCAGGTATTCCAATGTTCCGCGCGCATTCACCTCCAGGAAGGTCGTGTCGCGCTTGAACAATTTGAAAGTGGCATCCGTTCCGAACGGGGTCCGCAACACGAAGGGCATGTTGAAGCGGACGCGCAGATCCTGTGTGGCATCCGCGAGGCTCCGCCAGTTGAGTTCGATCGCTTCGCCGCGTTTCAACGCATTGCGCAAACGCAGATCGAGGTCACCGGTGATCTTCACATCCCGCGTGACCGGATCGGGCTGCACACCCAGGATGCCGTTGATCGAACTCGCCTTCTTCGCATCGAGGAAGAGCACAAGCTTGGTGCGCTCCGGGGTGAATTGAACGTATGGCCGTTGGCGTTGCGTGACGAATGGAAGTTCGCGCGTGCGGCGTTCCACATTGCGGACCAGCGATTCATTGTAGAGATCCCCGGGACGAATACCGATGTGCGCGTGCAAGTATGGAAGGCTCGTGCGCGCCGTGCCGCGCACCAACACGCTGTCCACGCGTACGAGTTTGCCACGATCCAACCGTACCACCGCGCGCATGCCGTCGGCATCGCGACGCAAACTGTCCAACCGCACCGTGGCGAAAGGATAGCCGTGGTCCTCGCTCCATTGCAGCAGACCTTCCACGGTGCGTTGCACATTCTTCGGCGTCACCGGGCGGTTGGTGTAGAGCTTTTCGCGGAAGCGTGCTTCGCTCGCGATCTCCGTGGGGATCCCGGCCCCGCTCAATTGCGCCCAATGGTATTCGCGTCCCAAGGTGATCGCACAGGTCGATCTCCGCCCAACGGTATCCGTCACGCACCCGTCGATGCTCGCCTCCAGGTAGCCTTGTCCGTGCAGATAGGCGAGTTGCGCACTGAGGACCGATGGCAGTTGCTGTAACGATCCAGCATCCTCCGGGCGGATCCATCGCTCGGGGATCTCTTGATCACAGGTGAATTCGATCCGGTGCTTCTGTGCGAAGACTGTTGCGACTGAAGTCGACCACAGAAAGCAGAAAAGAAGGACGCGCTGCACGTTCACGTGGTCCATTTGATCGGAAGCTGGCCTCGTGCGACCAGCAGTTCATTCACCTGACCGAAATGGCCGCAACCGATGAACCCGCGATGTGCTGAAAGCGGTGAAGGGTGGGGCGCTTTCAGCACATAATGCCGACCGGTATCGATCAGACTTTCCTTCTCCTGTGCATAGCTGCCCCAGAGCAGGAACACGATGCCTTCGTGCCGGTCCGAAACGGCCTTGATCACCGCATCGGTGAAGGTCTCCCAACCTTGCTTCTGGTGCGAACCCGCCTCCGCTGCACGAACGGTGAGTGTGGCATTGAGCAGAAGCACCCCTTGATCCGCCCAGCCCGATAGATCCCCTGAGCTAGGACGTGGGATCCCCAGATCACGGCTGATCTCCGCGAAGATGTTGTTGAGCGATGGCGGTATCGGTATCCCGGCAGGCACGGAGAAGCATAGCCCATGCGCTTGGCCGGGTCCGTGGTAGGGATCCTGCCCGATGATCACCACCCGCACTGAATGGAAGGGGGTGTGCTTGAATGCGTTGAAGATGTCGCGGCCGCGCGGGTACACGGTACGTGTGGCCAATTCACCTTGAAGGAAGGCTTTCAACCGGGCGAAATAGGGCGCCCGGAATTCGTTCTCCAGCACCTCGTACCAGCCCTCGCCAATATCGGGGCGATGCGGTGCGTTATCCTGTTCAGCAATGCTTCCTTGGGTCATGAGCGGATCGACAACAACCGTGTTGAAACATTTTGAAGGGCGGTCCGTTTCACCGGCTAACTTTGGCGGCACGGACAGCGGTCAAAGGTCCATAACCAAGGACACAAACCACCGAACGATGAAAAAGGTGCTTCTGGTACTCGCGGTGATCACGGTTTCGAGCGTCATGCTCAGTTCCTGTGGATCAACCCATTCCTGCCCAGCCTACAGCAAGGTCGCCAAGGTGCCTGCTGAACAGGCTTGTTAAGCGGGAACATCCTTCAACGACATCGAGCCCGGATCAAGCATCCGGGCTTGCCCGTTTTCAGCGGTATGTGAAATGCACCTCCTGCACTAGGTCCGGATGCAGACTAACCGCAACCGGACATCCATGGGCCGTAGCCTCCATCAATTGGCGCTTCTCCGGGTCCAAGCCGCTTCCATCCACCTCCAAATAGATCTCCACACGCTCCACGCGACGAGGGTTCGATGCCATGTGCTTCACCACCCGGGCATCCAGGACCTTCAGTTCGAATCCCTTGGCGTTCGCCATGATCTCCATGGTCGTGATCATGCAGGTGGCGAGAGCTGTGGCCAAGAGGTCCGTGGGCGAGAAAGCCTCCCCGCGACCCTTGTTGTCCAGCGGGGCATCGGTGAGGATCGTGCTGCCGCTGCGGACGTGGGTGGCTTCGGTGCGGAGCGCGCCGAGGTGCTTGATGTGTGCGGTATCCATGAGGAGGTACTTGATGCGGGCAATGTACTGTTCATGGGAGGTCCACGATCCCGCACGCACCGTAGCTTTGTTCACCGCTTGCCATGTTGAGGATCCTCATACCGACGGTCGCCTTCCTGATGGGTTTCGCGCTGACGGCGCAGCAGACCATCTATGAGGAAACGCGTGTGCCGTTCAAGCGAGAGATCTATGGCGGAGCCATGATCCACGGTGATGGTTGGGGGCTGTTCATGAACTATGCCCGCCACCGCACCGCGATCGATCGCGATCTGTACGGCTTGGAGATCGTGGGCATGAAGCACCCGAAGGAGGTGAAGAGCTTCAACCCGTACTATGAGGACTCACGCGGCTATTTCTACGGGAAGATCAATGCCTTGATGATCGTGCGGCCAACGTACGGTCGGAAGCACCAGATCACGGATAAGATCCGCCGCACGGGCGTGGAACTGAATTATGTGTGGAGCATCGGGCCGTCGCTCGGATTGGTGAAACCCGTGTACCTCGAGATCGGCAAGCCGGACGCGGTGCCGTATGAGACGTTTGTTACGGAGCGCTACGACCCGAACGTACACAACATCCAGAACATCTACGGTCGCGCTTCGTGGTTCCGGGGCTTCGGTGAATTGTCGTTATACCCTGGTGCTTTCGGGCGTGTGGGCCTCAACTTCGAGTACGCCGGCCAGACCACCGGGATCAAGGGCCTGGAGGTGGGCGCGAGCATCGATGCGTATCCCGTGACCATACCCATCATGGCCGAGTTGGAGGGCGTGCGGAACAAGCAGTTCTTCCTTGAACTGTACCTGTCCGTGCAATTCGGCAAGAAATACGTGCAATGAGCGAAGTGAAGGTGTTGGAAGGGCCGGAGCGTGTGCGGAAACCCGATTGGCTCCGCGTGAAGCTGCCCACCGGGGAGAACTTCCGGAAGGTGGCGAACATCGTGGGTGAGCACAAGCTGCACACCATCTGCCAGAGCGGCAATTGCCCGAACATGGGCGAGTGCTGGGGCGCGGGAACGGCCACCTTCATGATCCTCGGCAATGTGTGTACGCGCAGTTGCGGATTCTGCGCCGTAGCCACCGGACGCCCGGAAGCGGTCGATCCCTTCGAACCGGCGCGTGTGGCGCGCAGCATCGAATTGATGGGCATCAAGCATTGTGTGATCACCAGCGTGGACCGCGATGACTTGAAGGACGGCGGCAGCGACATCTGGGCGCGCACCATCCGCGCGATCCGGCGGCGGGCGCCGGACACGACCATGGAGACCTTGATCCCCGATTTCCAAGGGAAGTGGGAGAATCTCGCTGTCGTCCTGGAAGCTGCACCGGACATCCTCTCGCACAATCTGGAAACGGTGCGTCGCCTCACCAGGCTGGTGCGCGTGCAAGCGAAGTACGACCGCAGCTTGGAGGTGCTGATGCGTGCCAAGCGGGCTGGCTTGCGCACGAAGAGCGGCATCATGCTCGGCTTGGGTGAAAGCGAGATCGAAGTGGAGGAGAGCATGGACGATCTGCGTAGCGCGGGCGTCGATATCCTCACGCTTGGGCAATACTTACAACCCACGAAGGCGCACTTGCCGGTGCAGGAGTTCATCCACCCGGATGTCTTTGCACGCTTCAAGACCGTGGGCATGGAGAAAGGATTCCGCTACGTGGAAAGCGGCCCGCTGGTGCGGAGCAGCTACCACGCGGAGAAGCACCTGTTCTGAGGTGGATGCGTTGATCGTTGTTCGTTACTCGTTGTTGGTTGGTCGGCTGGGCGCAGTCGATCAACAATTCTCACCCAATAATTCTTCTGTTGAATGAAGCGCATCGCCATCAATGGTTTCGGAAGGATCGGACGTGTCACCGCGCGATTGCTGTTGGAGCGAACGGATGTGGAACTTGTGGCTGTGAACGACCTCACGGACACCCGCACACTTGCGCACCTCTTCAAGTATGACTCCGTGCATGGGGTATTCCCCGGCGAGGTAGGTCATGATGAAGCGCACCTCATCCTCGGCGGAAGAAAGGTCAAGGCCTTCGCAGAGGAGGATCCATCGAAGCTGCCGTGGAAGGATCTGAAGATCGATGTGGTGATCGAATGCACCGGCTTCTTCCTCACGCGAGAATTGGCTTCCGGTCATTTGCGTGCAGGAGCGAAGCGGGTCCTGCTCTCCGCACCGGCCAAGGACGCCGACATCAAGACCGTGGTGCTCGGCGTGAACGATCACTTGCTGGATGGCACGGAGGAGATCATCTCCAACGCGAGCTGCACCACGAATTGCGCTGCTCCGATGATCATGGCGATCAAGGATCTCTGCGGGATCGAGGACGGCTTCATCACGACAGTACACAGCTACACCGGTGACCAGCGCTTGCATGATGCGCCTCACAAGGACCTGCGTCGCGCGCGAGCCGCAGCGGTAAGTATGGTGCCCACCACCACGGGAGCAGCGAAAGCGATCACGCGCATCTTCCCCGAACTCGATGGTCGGCTTGGTGGTGGCGGCATTCGCGTACCAGTGCCCGATGGTTCCATCACCGACATCACCTGCCGTGTAACGAACCTGAAGACCGAGGAGGAGATCAACGCCTACTTCAAGAGTCTTGCGGAAGGGAAGCTCAAGGGTATCCTACGTTATACCGAGGATCCCATCGTCAGCGTGGACATCGTGGGCGATCCACACAGCTGCATCTTCGACGCGCAACTCACCAGCGTGGTGGGCAACATGGTGAAGGTGATGGGCTGGTACGACAATGAATACGGGTACAGCTCGCGGTTGGTGGATCTGGTGGGAAGGCTGGGGGCTTAGGGTGCGTCACTCCTGGCGATGGGAGGCTCCGCGACCGGACCCGCCCTTCGGGCTGGAGTCTCACAAATGACTTGCACTTCAGGCATCGGTGAGACTCCGGATGGACCGCTACGCGGATCCTCCGGAGTGACGAAACCGCGAGTTACACCGCAGGCCCGCCCGTGATCCGAACATCACCGCTCAACGGCCCGTCGCTCATCCGCTTCATCAGCTTCAGTTCGCCGCCATCGAAAGTGGCGTAGGTGAACCATGTGATCCAATCGCCGAGGTTGACATAGCGTGAACCCTTGCCCACCTCCATATCGATTGGCAGGTGACGGTGCCCGAAGACCATGTAGTCGTAATGCGCCTTCTTCAACTCGTCAGTACAGTATTGCACGAGCCATTCCTTGTCGGCGCCCAGCCATTTGCGGTCGTTGGCGCAGCTTTTCTTCCGGCTTTGTCCGCTCAGCGCATCGCCGAGCCACAGGCCGAAGTTGGGATGCAGCCGCGCGAACAACCACTGGCAGACCGGGTTGCGGAACACGCGCTTGATGAACTTGTAGCCGTGATCGCCCGGCCCCAGGCCATCGCCGTGACCGATATAGAATTTCTTGCCGTTGATCTCGCGCACGATCGGTTCGCGATGCACGATCACGCCGGTCTCTTTCGGT
This sequence comes from Flavobacteriales bacterium, assembly GCA_016721005.1. Taxonomy (GTDB): domain Bacteria; phylum Bacteroidota; class Bacteroidia; order Flavobacteriales_F; family PHOS-HE28; genus PHOS-HE28. The sequence continues at coordinate 133,902 of JADKJM010000014.1, read as the reverse complement.
ACGTAGTCGAAGATCCACATGTCGTGGTTGCCGATGAAGAGATGCACCAGGATCCCACGATCCGTAAGCTCGGCGAGTTTGCCGAGTAAGCGCACATGTCCGCGTGGCACCGCGCGCTTGTACTCGAACCAGAAGTCGAAGAGATCGCCGAGCAGGATGATCTCCTCCGCGTCCTTCGCTGCCTCCTCCAGAAAAGCAACGATGCGTTTCTCCCGCGCCAAGCTGCTGGCCGCATCGGGAACCCCCAGGTGGAAATCACTGAGGAAGTGAATGCGTTTGCCGGGGGTCATCGGGGCGAAGATCGCCACTTCGCTCCGCTCGTGGTGACCGTTCGTCCGTCATGCCGGAAGCCAGGCGCGTAGGACGATGTGCGTGGGGTGGCTATCCGGCATCTCACAAATGCGCATTGGTGAGATGCCGGATAACCCTTCGGGCTTCCGGCATGACGTGCGTTGTTGGCTCACGGCTGCAACTTCCGCAACGCGCGTGTGGGATCCAACTTCTCCAGTGCGATCACGAACCGGATGCGATCCGTTACGGTTCTTCCCAAGGACTCCTCGTCGTGTTGGATGTCCTTCGAAACAGCAAGCGGGAACCAGATCTCGAACACATCCTTCACGACAGGCATGCCGATGCCCGCTTCGAAATAGGTGGCGGTATTCGTGCTCTCACCTTGCTGTGAAATGGTTCTTGTCGGTACCCATCCCATGCTTCCGAATATTGCAAGAGGTAACCTAAATGGAAAGTCCAGTTCCGCATTTACCGATGCGATCCATGTTTCACTACCACCACGGAAGAAGGGTGTCTTGAATGCGCCTTGTTGCTTGTTGAATTGGCGACTGAACAACCGATCCGTGGCACCGCGCTCGAAGTAGGCGTGGTCGTAAAGCATGTCCTCGGGTCCCCAGCTCAGACCCCACGCATCAAGTCCGTTGGTGAGGTACTTACCGCCTTTATAGAGGAATGAACCGACAAACGCCCGGATCCGGAATTGTTTGTTGTGTTCGTCGTACGCAAAGGCTTGCTTGATCTCGATCGACCCGCGCACCCATTCATCGGCGATATTCAGCGTGGTCGTGATCGCAGAAGGATGCAGTTTTCGGACATCAGACATGGTGTGCTGAAGCTCCATGTAGTCGCGGGGTTCGCTGCGGAAGGAGCTGGTCGTTCCATCGGGCAGGTCGTACTGTGCCGCTTGATAGATGCGAACGCCGCGCAATCCAACGGTATGCGCCCACGGACGTGTGAGCGGATCGCGCTTCAAGTCGAAGCGGATACTTGGCGAGATCTTCTCGTACCACGCCACGGCATCATGATCATGAAAGGTGCCGGACGTTCTACCACTTAGGCCGGCATGGATGTTCTGGAACACATTGCTACGAATGCGATCGAAATGATGCTCAATCCGCCCAGCGCCCACCATGCGTTCACTGCCGAGGGCATAGAGCGGTGCCAGCACCCACTCGGTGCGCTGGGAAGGGAAGGTGGTGTTGCGCAAGGCGAGGCCCACTTGGAATCCGTCGTGACCGTTCCAAGCAGGGAGGAGTTGGTAGTAGATCGATCGCCGATCGTTGCGTTCGATCCCTGCGAAGGATTCGAAGCGCGGCGCCTTGCATCGCTTGAACAATCCATGCGCACGCACCTCGTTGTTGCGGCGGTCAATGTCGAGTGTGTGGTTGTCCGCGTCTATGCGGATGCGATCGGCCTCCGGCCATGGCATCAGCAATGTGCTTTTCCCGGGGGCGGCGTACGTCCATACTGTGCCCAATGAATCGTGGTCGTGCCAAGCGGTTGTTGGAAAAACGAAAGACTCATTCCCGAGAATGCGGTATCGAACCCTGCCGTTCTTCAGATGAAGAGCTTTCACATCAGCCTTTCGGTCTGAGTCAATTGATTCCTCGAACATCCAGCATAGATCCTTCCCACTCTCCCTTTCGAACACCTTCCGCATATTCTCCGGTTGTGGGTGTTTGAATTTCCACTCCTCGAAATAGGCGTGCATGCACTGATCCATCGTCTCCTCGCCGAGGTAGGCCAGGAGGTGATCGAAGATCAACGCGGTCTTCATGTACACGTCGGCCCCATAGTTCAGCTCGGTGAAATCGTCGCTGGTAATGGAAAGCGCTTGGTCAAGGTTGCGGCGTGCGTTCAGGCGGTAGCCCAATTCGCTTTGCGCGCGATGCGGGTCGGTGATCCCCTTCGCCAACTTCTTCAAACCCGGGATGCCGATGCTGAATCCGCTGTTCGGATAACGTTCACGCATGTAGCGCAGCTCGATGAAACTGTTCACGCCTTCATCCATCCACGCGTGGTCGCGCTCGTTGCTGCCGAGGATCCCGTAGAACCAGTTGTGTCCCACCTCGTGCGCGATCACATTATCCAAGCTCTCCTTGCTGTCCATGTTCCCGATGATGGTGATCATCGGATACTCCATGCCGCCACCTGCGCTGATGGTCCCATCGATGGCGGTACACGCATCGTACGGGTAATCACCGGCCCACTTGCTGTACAAGCGCACGCTCTCGTTCACGTAGTTCACGGCATCACTCCAGAGCAACGCGTTCTTCGGCGTGAAGAGCACCCACGTATCCACTTTGTGGCCGCTCTGCGGGAGGGTCACGCTGCTCTTGCGCACGATGAAGCGCTTATCCGCGAACCAGCCGAAGTCGTGTATGCGGTCCTGGGTGTAGCGGATGGTCTTGGTCTCCGGTGTGGAAGCCGGAATGGTGTTCGATTCCTTGGTTCCATGCGCGCCGAGCGGAAGGCGCGATCGCTCTTCCAAAAAGGCCACTTCACGCGGGCTGTCAGTGAGCAGGCCCGTCGCACCCACCACGTAGTTCGATGGCAAGGTGATGGTGACATCGAACGATCCGAACTCACTGTAGAACTCGCCTTGCGTGAGGTAGGGCATCGCATGCCATCCGGTGGCATCGAAGACCGCAGGCTTCGGGTACCACTGCGTGATGTAGTAGGCTTGCTTGGTGTGGCCGAGACGCGAGAAGCGCCCGCTGGGGACCTTCACGCGGAAGGGCGTGGAGATGGTGACCGATGATCCGGGCGAAAGGGGCGAGGCCAACTTCAGCCAAGCAATATCCGCGTACTTCGGATGAAAGCCCCAGCCGAGTTTCGCTCCCTCCGTGTTGAAGTCGAGGCTGTCGATGAAACCGCGATCCGCTTCCGGAGAGAAGTGCAAACTGAGATCGCCTGTGCGATCCATCTGATCGCATAGTGCTGTGTTCCGGTCGCGGTACGCGTTCGGCCAGAGGTGGATCCACAACGTGTCGAGCGTGGTCGTGCTGTTGTTCAGGTACACGAAGGATTCTTGCGCGTGCAGCACGTGCTGCTCATCATCCAATCGGACGCTGATGGTGTAGTCGACTTGCTGTTGGAAATAGTCCTGCGCCATGGCGGTGAAAGGCAACAGCAATGCGAAGGGAAGGATCCGGATCATGCGTCTCGGGCTTGGGTCCGAAGGTCGCCACTTCGCTCCGCTCGTGGTGACCGTTCGTCCGTCATGATGGAATCCCGAAGGGTTATCCGGTATGACGACTTCCAACGATCAGCTCCCGAGCAACTTGGCCAGCTTGCCTTCCAACTCCTCGCCGCGCAAGCCTTTCTCCAGGATGTTGCCGTCACGATCCAAGAGGACCGTGTAAGGAATGCTGCTCACGCCGTATTCCTGCGCTGCTGCATTGTTCCAGAAGCCGAGGTCGCTCACGTGCTTCCACGGAAGTCCATCGTCCTTGATCGCCTTCAACCATGCCTCATGATCGCGATCCAAGGAAACGCCGAGGATCTCGAAGCCCTTGCCCTTGAAGCGCTCGTACACGCGCTTCACGTTCGGGTTCTCGATGCGACATGGCCGACACCAGCTGGCCCAGAAATCAATGAGCACCACTTTTCCGCGCAACTGGCTCAACGAAAATGCGCTGCCCTCGGGCGTGTTCTGTGTGATCTCCGGCGCGGCGCTGCCGACTGGAAGTAGATTGCTCAAGCGCTTCATCTCCTCCTCCTGCATCTTCATCATCAGTTGCTCCTGATCGAAGCGGTCCACCTGGTCGCGGAACATGGCGAAGTATCCCGAGCGCGGCATCGTCTTCCGCAGATCGTCGCGCACTTTCTTGAAGAGCTCAAGTTCCTGCTGCATGTTCAACCTGCCGAGCACGCTGATCGCCACCGGTGATCCACTGTGATCAACAGCGAATTGCTTGCAGCGCTCGTAATGCGCCGCGTTGGTGGCGTTGAGTTCTGCGAGGTTCGCTGTGTTACTCGGGTCGGCGGTAAGTGCAGCGCGAAGCCCCGCTACTTTCTGTTCGTATCCCTGAGTTTCGGTTTGGAAGGCCCGCAGCGCGCTGGTATGCATTGATCCCTCCAAGACCTTCGGCGTGGCGAGGTTGCCGGTTTGTGCCTCCACGGAAAGAGATTCCGCGCTGTCCAGCACCACGATCAGTTGCTCCTCACCAACGGTGATCCGATAGAAATCGAGTCCGAGCTTCGGGATGTGCATCGCGCCCTTTCCGTTGCCATCCAGTTTCACGGAATCGACATGGTAGGGTCGGTTGTTCTCGAACCGATCGAAGTAGGCGGTCTTGCCACCGGCACCTTCCACGGAGAGATCGATCGTGCGTTTGCCACCGGACCCGTTGCACGCGATCAAGGCGATCGTCGCGGCGGAAAGGATGAGCATTGAACGGAGCATGGTCATTTGCTTTCGGTTTCCAGGAGATGTCGTACGACTTCGTTGGCGCGTTTCGGGTCGGCCTTGCCTTTGGTACCCTTCATCACTTCACCCATGAAGAGGCCGAGCAAACCTTTGTTCCCGCTCCGATAGGCTTCCACCTTGTCGGGGTAACGCGCCATGATCTCGTGCATCAAACTTTCGATCACATCCTCGCGCGTATCCTGCACGAGGTCATGCTTCATGGCAAGTTGTTCGGCGGTGGAAGAAGTATCCTCAAGCATCAGGGGGAACAACTTCTGGCTTGCCGTAGTGTGGCTCACTTTGCCACCGTCGATCAGTCCGATCAATCCAGCAAGACGTTCCGCAGTGATCGGGAATTGCTCCATCGTGAGCCCGTTGTCATTGACCCAACCGCGCACTTCGCCCATCACCCAGTTGGCAGCGCCTTTGTAATTCGTTGTGCCGGCGATCACCGCTTCATAATACAGAGCGGTGGTCTTGTCATCGGTGAGAATGCCCGCATCATATGCACTCAATCCAAGCTTGACCGTGTACTTCTCGCGCAATTCGCGTGGTAGTGGTGGCATCTCCTTGCGGATGGCTTCCTTCTGTGCTTCGGAAACGGTCACGGGCAGGATGTCCGGCTCCGGGAAGTAGCGGTAATCGTGTGCCAATTCCTTGCTGCGCATACCCACGGTCGTGCCTTTACCCGCATCGAAACTGCGCGTTTCCAAGTGGATCGTGCCACCCGCCTCGATCACTTCGCTCTGCCGCTGCGCTTCGAACTCGATCGCACGCATCACATTGCGGAAACTGTTCATGTTCTTCACCTCGCACCGTGTGCCGAAGGTGCTGCTTCCTTTCGGCCGCACGCTGATGTTCGCATCGCACCGCAAGCTGCCCTCTTCCATGTTGCCATCGCAGATGTCGAGGTAGCGCACCAGCCGACGGACCTCCACGAGGTAGTCGTACGCTTCCTGTCCACTGCGGATATCGGGCTCGCTCACGATCTCGATCAACGGCACTCCGGCGCGGTTCAGGTCAACGAGCGTGTTGAAGGGATCGACGTCGTGAATGCTCTTGCCCGCATCCTCTTCCATGTGGATGCGCGTGACGCCGATGCGCAATTCCTCTTCCGAAGCCGGGTCGCGCGTATTCGGGATCAGGATGAAGCCCTTGGTGCAGATCGGTGTTTGGTCCTGCGTGATCTGGTAGCCCTTCGGTAGATCCGGGTAGAAGTAGTTCTTGCGCGCGTAGTGCATCCACGGCGCGATGGTGCAATTCGTGGCAAGACCCATTCGAACCGCTAATTCAATGACCTTCTTGTTCGCCACGGGCAAGGTACCGGGGTGGCCCAAGGTGATCACACTCACGTTCGTGTTCGGGTGATCGCCGTACGCATTCGGATCGCTGCTGTACGCTTTGCTGGCCGTGATCAGCTGGGCGTGAACCTCAAGTCCCACCACCAGTTCCCACCGTTCACTCCAATGGCTCATCGTGCGTTGCTCTTCACGATGCGTTGCGTGAATGACGCATCCGTATTCATGACATGAACGATGTACATCCCATCCGATAGCCCGGTCAGATCAACGGTGCCATTGGATCCGCTAATCGCCGATCGCATCACTACCACGCCACGCGCGTCCAGCACTTCGATCGTGTTCTTGGGTCCCGCTTCGTTCAACGACATCACATTCACGCGACCTGACGTGACCGTTGGCCAGACGCGATGCGTGGGTTCCGTGATCCGCTCGCTCGTGTTCGTCGCCTGATCGATATCCAACACCCACAACCCGGTTTGCATATCGCTCACCAATACATGCCCGGAAGGCAGGAAAGGATACACGCCCCATGCACCGCGAAAGCCGTTGGTGTTCGGTGCAGGGTTGGTGTCGTAGTAACCCAGTAGGATCGGCCACAACGGATCGGACAGGTTCCACAACCAATAGCCATCGTAGTAATAGGCCACATGCACAAGATCACCGTTGAAGAAAGGGTTGTGGACAATGGAAGTGGGGGCTACACCGGATGTCACGGTGGAGATCACCTGTAGATCGGATAGGTCCGAGGGGTCCACGAATTTCAATGGCGATCCGTGGGTCTCATCCGCCATCACGTATAGGGTGCCCGCATCGTTCATCCAGCCGCTGTGGTTGTAGCCTTGGCCCGGATACGTGGTGAGCGAACCGAGCAATACCGGGTTCTGTGCGTCGGTGAAATCCACCACGTGCATGCCGTCCCCGTCGTTGCACCAGACGATGTTATCCCGCACGAAACAGTCGTGTACATAACCCACCTGCGCTCCCCACCACGGCACATCGGCTTCACAGTCGGTGAGTAGGACCGGGTGCTCTGGATCACTGATGTCGTACACGCTGAAGTTGGTGCTGCCGCCGCAGGTGTACAACCGCGCATTCACCGTATCGACCTGGATGTCATGCGCCCGCTGTAGCAACGCATCGCTGTCATAGACCACATGGACCGAATCCGGGAGGTAGCTCAGGTCCATGATCTGGAGTGAACTCGGGCCTTCATCACACACGGCGAAGAGGTGATCATGGTACACTTTGAAGTCGCGATGGATCACATCAGTCCCGGAAAAGCGACCCGGGACATGATCCACCAGAACGCTGGTCTCTCCATCCGTTACGTCGAAAATGTGAACACCCAAACTGCTACCGAGGAAGGCGTACTCCCGGCCGTTCGCGGCGTAGCCCCAGATATCATTGTACTGGTCCTGCAGGCTGGATGCACCTACGGGGATCGATGGATCGTCCCAATGGAAGAGCTTGTGAACGTTCAGGCTATCCTGCGCATGGATCGATCCGGACAAGACAAGGAGGAGGAGGAGTGAATGACGCATCAGTTATTGGAGATTAGTTCGCGCATGATCAATGTGAGTTTGGGTTCGGCTTTCTCGGCGACGCGTTGCACCATTTCATGCGTCGTCTTCTCGATCCGTCCTTTCACGCCCATGTCGGTGATCACGCTCATGGCGAAACAGGGAAGCCCCATTTGTCTGGCAGCGATCACTTCCGGTACGGTGCTCATACCCACTGCATCACCACCGATCACGCGGACGTAGTGATATTCGGCGGGTGTTTCGAGCGTTGGCCCGGTGAGGCCGACATAACATCCCACTTGCAGCTTGATATCATTCGTAGCTGCGATGGCTTGCGCCTTTGCGATCAATCCATGGTCGTAAGGCTCGCTCATATCCGGGAAGCGTGGACCGAGTTCATCGATGTTCTTGCCGATGAGCGGATTCGGGAACAGGCAGATGTGGTCGCTCAGGATCATCAGGTCGCCGGTCTCGAACGCGGGGTTCACGCCTCCGCATGCGTTGCTCACGAACAGCCGCTGAATGCCGAGGAACTTCATCACGCGCACCGGCAACACCACTTCGTCCATGGTCCATCCTTCATAGAAGTGGAAACGTCCCTGCATCGCCACCACCGGCTTACCGCCAAGCATGCCGAAGAGCAATCGTCCCGGATGTCCTTGCACCGTACTCACCGGGAAATCCGGGATCTCGCCGTAGGGGATGCTGTACTTCACATCGATCTCCTTGCCCAAGCCGCTGAGCCCGGTGCCGAGGATGATCCCGGTCTCGGGCACGAACCCGGCCGTGGCCTTTTTCAAATGATCAGCGATGCGCTGGATGCGTTGCAACATGGTTTCGGATCAATGCGGCGAAGCGCTGTGGTTCATTCAGGATCTTCACCCGGATACCGATCGTCGCGATCGGAAGACCCTCGATGGGACTTCCGGCGATCACGGACCGGAGCCTCGCGGCATCCTTCTCCGTGGTGACCAGCATTTTCGAGCCGGGTGCGAAAATATCGAATCGCTTTGCCAGCCGGTCCAGATCTTTCAAGGTGAACGCGTGGTGATCGCCGAACGAGAGATGTTCAACGTACCCGAATTCGGACCGCACGTGGCCGACAAGGGGTCCCGGATCGGCGATCCCGGTGAACAACAGGCACGCGATCGTCTTCTTCGGCGCGCTTGAGGTAGGCAGAACCGGACCGGGGGTGATCGCTATCGGATCCGCATGGTCGATGGCACTGAAGAAAAGCTCTTGGGCCGGTGCGAGGCCCAGTCTGCTCCGCCATTGTTCTTGTTCCTTCGCCTCCGGAAGGACCGGGCACTTCGTTACCACCACGATGTCGGCAGCCTTGGACCGCGATGGGAGGTCACGAAGTCGGCCAGCAGGGATCAACTCGTCATCGCACCACGGCCGATGCCATGTGGTCAGAAGGATCTTCAACCCCGCATCCAAGCGCCGATGCTGTAGGGCGTCATCAAGGACCACGACGTTCGGCACCTGGCTGTCCCGCTGGATCTGCTCGATCGCACCTGCACGGTCCGCGCCGACGAACACGCTCACCTCGGGGAAATTCCGCTTGATCTGTATTGGTTCATCACCACTACGCTCGGCTGTGTCGGTCAATCCGACCTCATGAATATCCGAGCCGGATCGACCGTAACCGCGACTAAGCGTAGCCAGTCGCCCTGTGTCCGCCAATTCGCGCAGGATCAATTCAAGCATCGGTGTCTTCCCGGTTCCGCCAAGCGCGAGGTTCCCGACCGCGATGGTGGGCAACGTTGGCCTTGTGCTTTTCAGAACACCGGCGTCGTAGAGGCCGTGTCGGGCCATCAGAACAACGCCGTAGAGCCAAGCGAAGGGGAGAAGCGCGATGCGCAGAAGGGGCATGGTTACTTTGCCGATCCGCCGGGAATATCCCGACGAGAAGCCTCAAAGATGAAGATCAAGGAACTAGTGGCGGTATTGGAGCAGCGGGCACCGCCTTCCCTCCAAGAGGAATATGACAACAGCGGCCTTCAGGTCGGGGACCTGGAAACGGAGGTCAACTCGGCCTTGGTCTGTCTGGATTGCACGGAATCTGTGGTGGAAGAAGCCGCAGCGCTGGATTGTGGGTTGATCATCAGCCACCACCCGGTCATCTTCAAAGGCCTGAAAAGCCTTGCCCCACGCACGTATGTGGAACGGACGGTCCTCGCCGCCGTGAAGCACGGGATCGCGCTGTATGCCATCCACACCAACTTGGACAATGTTGTCGAGGGCGTGAACGGCGAGATCGCGGCAGCTTTGGGCTTGAGGCCTATTAGCGTCCTTGACCCGAAAGGTGCCCAGCTCCGGAAACTGGTCGTTTTCGTTCCGATGGATCATGCGGAGAAGGTCCGGAATGCACTTTTCGCAGCGGGAGCGGGGCATGTAGGTGCCTATGACGAGTGCAGCTTCAACGTGGATGGCACGGGAACCTTTCGAGGGGGCGAGGGAACCAACCCGTTCGTTGGCAAACGAGGAGAAGGACACCGGGAGCCGGAGGTTCGCATGGAGTTGATCCATCCAATGCATCGGGAAGGCCTGATCTTGGACGCCTTGCGTCAAACGCACCCCTATGAGGAGGTCGCCTATGACCTTTATCCGGTGGCCAACCACCACCAAGGCATTGGTAGTGGCCTGATCGGAGAGTGGGAGGATCCCCTTGATGAGCAAGCATTCCTCGGGAAACTCAAGTCCACCTTCGGTTTGACGGCCATCCGGCACTCGAAGATCCAAGGAAGGTCCATTCGTCGTGTCGCTCTCTGCGGTGGATCCGGTTCCTTCCTACTCGAAAAGGCCGTTGCGGCAGGGGCGGATGCTTTCGTAACGGGTGACATGAAATACCACCAGTTCTTCGACGTCGACGGCCGCCTGCTATTGGCCGATATCGGGCACTACGGCAGCGAACAACTCACGCCCAGACTGATCCGACGTTGGTTGGGGGAACAATTCCCTACATTTGCCGTCCGTTTGACGGAGATCGTCACGGATCCCATATACCATTTTTGAACCATGGCGAAGAGCGATGTCAAGGCTCCTGTAAAAGAGGCGAAGACCACATCAGAGAACGGTAAGGCCTCCGTAAAAGGTGAGATCACCGTTGCCGAAAAGCTTGTGGAGCTTTACCGTCTGCAAACGGTCGATTCCCAAGTGGATAAGATCAAAGTACAGCGCGGTGAATTGCCCTTGGAGGTGCAGGACCTCGAAGATGAGGTCGCCGGTCTGGAGACCCGTCTGAAGAAGCTGCAGGATGAATTGGCTGATTTCGAGGGCCAGGTGGCTGAGAAGCAGAACCTGATCAAGGACGCCAAGGCACACATCAAGAAGTACGAAGGCCAGCAGGCCAAGGTGCGGAACAACCGCGAGTACGATTCCTTGACGAAGGAGGTTGAGTTCCAGAACCTGGAGATCCAACTCGCCGAGAAGCGGATCAAGGAGTACAAGCTCCAGATCGAGCAGAAGAAGACCGTGGTGGATGAGAGCAAGGCCAAGCACGATGATCGAAAGAAGGATCTGGACCTGAAGAAGAAGGAACTGGACGCGATCACTGCGGAGACCGAGAAGGAAGAGAAGGAATTGACCAAGAAGAGTGCGACGGCTTCCAAGAACATTGAAGAGCGCCTATTGAGCGCCTATCACCGGATCCGCGATAATTCACGGAACGGTCTAGGAGTGGTTCCTGTGGAGCGCGGTAGCTGCGGAGGTTGCTTCAACTCGATCCCGCCTCAACGCCAATTGGATATCGGCAGCCACAAGAAGATCATCGTGTGCGAACACTGCGGCCGCATCCTCGTGGATGAGTACGTGGTGGACCGTGTGAACAACGGCAAGTAAGCCGACATTTGAATTGCATGAAGCCCTTCCGCCATCCGGCGGAGGGGCTTCTTCTTTCCGGACATCCTACGGCCGCAAGCCGATGGTAAGGAAGGAGCTATAGCTCTTTCGATCGGTTTCCGTGGCATTGACCAGATCCGGATCGTACTGGAAGAATCGTGTCCCTTGGATCCCTGCTGTGAACGCAAGATCCACTGTGAGGTGCTCACCGCGATATCCCAGACCACCGCAGTAATTGCGCAATGCTTGCCCCTTCGCTGCGTCGTTCTTGTTGTACGGATCCTGAGCATACGCCCAACCCCCGCGGAAATACCAATTCCCCATGCGCCACTCCGTACCTATCCGCAACCCGCTACGCGAACGGAATCGCTTCTTGATCAGATCATTCTCCGTGCTGAAATCATAGAGATCCTCCGTGTTGTTCGCCGAGCGGTATCGCATCGTCCGGAAGTCCGCGTAGTCGTAATCCACACTGAACAATCCATTCTTGCCAGCGAGATAGGATGCACTCAATGTCCCGCGCCACGGTGTTCGGAGCCGGTAGGAGAATGTACCATCCGGGGAAGTGGAGGCGTAGCTGAAGTTGCCCAGATTGTCCGGTGTTCGGAATGTGGTGGAGAATTCAGTGAAGTAGGCATCATTCAAAAGCAACCATTGCGGACTCTGAAAGGCGGCACCCACACGAATACGGTCCGTGACACGGCCGATCACCCCCACATTCACATCGAACCCGTTGCCGTTCGTGGTAAGATCCTCCTTGTAGGTAAGTCCTTGCAGATCCAGCAGGGCGTCCAAGGAATACTCCGTGTGGTTGGTCACTCGCCGGAACCGCTGGCCGACGACACCGACCGAGGCACCGACATACAAACGGTCCTTGTAATTGCCTGAGTAGAAGAAAGTGGTTCGCGTTGTCGCACCATGCGATTCAATTGTGTGTCGTTGGCGAGTGTCCGAACCGAAAGGGATGAATCCTTCGTAGCTCGACAGCGATCCAGGTATTGTATCGATTCCGTATGCAAACCATACCGGATAAGCGGTGAATGGGAAAACATCTTCGAGGCTAGCGTAAGGGGTTCCATCCGCTTCGCGCACGAAGTGCTCCAGGATCGTACTTGGGACACGTGTGCCAACTACATCAGTAGTCCAATGCTGACTGGTTTGGCGATCATAGGTCACACCCCACGTCGCACTCATCCATTCGGATCCTTCTTTCGCGGGTGTGTGCAGCACAAGGGCCAAGTTGTTCACCGCGAACCGTTCTTGGGAATACGGGGTTGTGGTGCCGTAGTAGCGCGCATCCACTTTGTTGATCTCCAGAACGCTTGTGAACGACAAAGCACTTGCGCGATAGAGCGCCATCCCTGCTGGATTGATCATCACCGACATCGGATCGGCACCCACGGCTCCGATCGCATTCGCTAGGCCGTTGCTTCTGGCCGTACCGCCTCCCCCGAAGCTGGAAAGACGCAACGCATCCTCCTCGTTCTGGGCATGAACGTTGATGGCGACCGCCTGTATCGCTATTGCCGCGATCAGGCGCAAAGCCAAGCCATTACCGATCATCAACGCGCGCGTCGAACACCTGGTGACATTCCACCTCCCCCGCCTGATCGCGATGGAGATCCGCCACCGCCACGATTCACGCCGCCACCGCGTTCCATTGTACCACCATGGTCGGTTGCGCGCGGCATACGAATGGTGCGTTCAGCAGCCGGGCGTTGGCCCGGAGTGCCGATCACATTAGGCCGCTGCTCAGGATGAGGATTTACAGTGGAGCCCCCCCGAACCCCGGGTCGATCGGAATTGATCGTGCGTCGTTCACTCGCAATGCGGTCCGCATATGGGGTACGTGTCAGAGCGACTGGATCCCGGAAAGAGGAACGAGCTTGGTAGGTGCCGTTGCTTCTATTGTTGCCTACGCCAAGTGAAGGGCGATGTCCCACCACATGGTTCGCCGAACCGGCGATCACGATCGGTGAGTAGCCCGAATAACAATTTCCCCAAGGGCCCCAATAATTGCCGTACCCATAACCACCCATTCCACCGCCGTAACCGCCGTAATACGGGTCGTTGTACCATGCGAACTGATTCCAGCCCATACCGCTATAATAGCCTCCCCATGGCTGAGAACCCCAGCCGTATCCGAAACTGATGGTCGGACGGTACCACCCGCTATACACACCGGATCCATAACCCCACTGCATTCCGGATCCCCAACCTGGTCCATTCCATCCGGTCTGGTAACCCATTCCGGATCCCCAACCTGATCCACTCCACCCGGTTTGCGAACCCATTCCGAAGCCGAACCGACCGTAGTTGTAGAAATACGGATCGTTGTAGGTCATGTCGTAATAGCCCCGGCTGGTACCGACGGTACTGGCCGTGTTTGGATCGTAGTAATCGTCCGCTGTGGCCGGTGGTGTCACTTCAGCGACAGGCTTGGGTTGGGTTGCATTGGCAGCGGAGGGTACATAGTACACATCGTCTTCGAACTGACCAACTTGTTGGCTGGAGGCACACGAACCGAGCAGCAACATGACCATCGTTGCGGGTCCGATCAAGTTCCTTGTAGGTTTCATGCGTCTGGTCTTTGGCCCTCGCTTGCCGGAGGGGGTTGTTTACTTTCGCCGATCAACCACTTGGAACAAAAATAATACCGCAAAAGGGCGATGGCTGAACAATTGACGAAGCGTGCGGACGACTACGCGAAGTGGTACAACGATCTGGTGCTGAAGGCTGATATGGCGGAGCATAGTGAGGTGCGCGGATGCATGGTGATAAAGCCGCATGGCTATGCGATCTGGGAAAAGATGCAATCCGCACTCGATGGCATGTTCAAGGCGACGGGACATGTCAACGCATACTTCCCGATCTTCATTCCGAAGAGCTATTTCGCCAAGGAAGCGAGCCACGTGGAAGGCTTCGCCAAGGAATGCGCCGTGGTGACCCACTACCGATTGAAGAGTGATCCGGTTCATGGGGTGGTTGTCGATCCCGAGGCAAAGTTGGAAGAGGAACTGATCGTGCGCCCTACGAGCGAGACCATCATCTGGAACACCTACAAGGGTTGGATCAAGAGTTATCGCGATCTTCCACTGTTGATCAACCAATGGGCGAATGTGGTGCGCTGGGAGATGCGCACGCGATTATTCTTGCGAACCACTGAATTCCTATGGCAGGAAGGGCATACGGCGCATGCCACCAGACAGGAGGCGATCGAAGAGACGGAACGGATGCTCGAGGTTTATCGGGTCTTCGCGGAGGAATGGCTCGCCATTCCGGTGATCAAGGGCTTGAAAACCGAAAGCGAGCGGTTCGCCGGTGCGGTGGACACCTATTGCATCGAAGCGCTCATGCAGGATGGCAAGGCCCTACAAGCCGGCACTTCGCATTTTCTCGGGCAGAATTTCGCCAAGGCGTTCGACGTTCTGTACACCAACAAGGAGAACAAACAAGAGCATGTTTGGGCAACAAGTTGGGGAGTGACCACCCGATTGATAGGGGCGCTGATCATGACGCATAGCGATGATCATGGCCTTGTCCTTCCGCCGAAGCTCGCACCGGTTCAAGTGGCTGTGATACCGATCTCGAAGAATGCCGAGCAGTTGGAGGCGCTGCGAGCATATGTTGCACCGATGATCGCGTCCCTCAAATCCAAAGGGATCACCGTCAAATTCGATGATGATGACTCCAAGAAGCCGGGCTGGAAGTTCGCCGAGTATGAGTTCAAGGGCTACCCGGTCCGCATTGCTATTGGTCCACGGGACATGGAGAACGGCACCGTGGAAGTAGCACGCCGGGACACCTTGGAGAAACAGGTGATGCAGGTCACGGATATCGCGGAGAAGGTGGAGCACTTGCTCGGACACATCCAGGACAATCTCTACCAGAAGGCATTAGCGATGCGCGAGAACAACACGCGCGCTGTTGATAGCTACTCAGAATTCAAGGAGGAGATCGAGAAAGGCGGCTTCCTATTCGCGCACTGGGATGGGACACCTGAGACGGAAGCCAAAGTGAAAGCCGAGACCAAGGCCACCATTCGCTGCATTCCACTGGGATCCGCACCTGAAGCGGGGACCTGCATGGTCTCGGGTAAGCCAAGCAAGCAAAGGGTCATCTTCGCAAGAGCGTACTGATGAGCAAGAAACCGGCAATCCCCGAGGCACGCGCGTTGATCATCAACGCCTTGAAGACGAAATCATGCATGAAGCAGGATGTGTACCAGCGAACGGTGGCATTGTTCGAGGTCGTGAAGGAAGTGCTGCAGGAGATCGCAGTGGACCTTGGGTCGGCTGTGGTGGATCATGATAAGCGTCTCTTGGTCAGCTTCACGGACAAGGGTAGCACGGCGTGCGAGTTGAAGGTTGCCGGCGATGTGATCATCTTCCACATGCACACGAATGTGTTCAAGTTGGACCAGAGCCATAGTTATTGGAAGACCAGCTACTTGGAAGAGGATGACCTGCGTGGGTACTTCGGGGTGATCAACATGTACAATTTCCTCAGCGATTCCTTCACGTACAATCGGGAGAGGGACCTGGGTTATCTCGTGGCCCGGCTCTTTCTTAATCGCGAGAACAAGTTCTTCGTACAAGGCAAACGGCAACTCGGGTTTCTCTATGATGACCTGCCGCACAACGACCCATCCCGCGAACGGATCAAAGCAGTGCTGCATTCCGTGCTGCTTTATGTGCTCGAGTTCGACCTTCTCGCACCGCCCTATGACCAGGTCAACCAAGTGACCGTGAGCGAAATGAACGAGTTGAATGCGAACACCCTGATCAGCACAGGAAAGCGTCTCGGATTCCGGTTCCAGTCGGATATGGACGATATGTCCTGATCCGTTGCTTGGTTCGGATCAGGGGATTACATTTGCCGCCCCTTCGGGGATTGAGATCATGGCCCGTTCGTCTAGGGGTTAGGACGCGTCCCTTTCACGGATGAAACAGGGGTTCGATTCCCCTACGGGCTACTTGCAGCGAGGCCTTCCTTTCGGGGAAGGCCTTCTGCATTCCGGACCTATAGCTCCGGAACCACGGTTTCAAGTTTGATCCCGCGCGATCCCTTCAACAGGATCAGCCTTCCTTGGATCGGCTCAGCCTTCAGGGCGGCCAGAAGGTCCTCCGTTGTCTCGAAACAGGCCGGACCCGCGCCAGCCGCTGCGGACTTGAATGATCCACCGACCATTCTGGTGTCGATCCCAAGGCGCTGGGTGAGGTCGATGATCGCCAGGTGCTCCATCTCGGTCGCTGCACCAAGCTCCAGCATATCTCCCAGTATCGCGAGTTTCGGCTCTTTGCTGGCCATCGCGGCGAAATTCTCGAGTGCCGCTGCCATGCTGGATGGATTGGCGTTGTAAGCATCCATGATCAGGCGATTCCTCCCCGTGTCAATGAATTGGGACCGATTATTCCCCGGGCGGTATTCTGAAAGCGCTTGCGCGATGCGTTTGTCAGGGATCTTGAAGTATTGTCCGATGGCGATCGCGGCCAAGGCGTTCGGAAGATTGTAGTCGCCGATCAAATGGGTCTTCACGGTGTGATCGATATTCCCTCGGCCTTGGAAGATCAGTTCGAGGAAGGGCCCGGAACCGCTCGATCTTCCGGTAGTGTTACACAACGGGGTGTATCCATAGGTGACCCGGTTCATACCGGCACTCTTCTCCATCAATAGCTTATCCTCCGCATTCACGAACAGGAGTCCTTCCTTCCCGCGAATGAATTGGTAGAGTTCGGTCTTGGTCCGCACCACGCCATCGAAGTTGCCAAACCCCTCCAAGTGGGCTTTCCCGATGTTCGTGATCAATCCGTGCGTGGGTTCCGCTACGGCAGCCAATTCCGCGATGTCGCCCGGTTTGTTCGCGCCCATTTCGATGATCGCGATCTCATGTTCAGCGGTCAAGCGCAGAAGGGTGAGCGGAACCCCGATGTGGTTGTTCAGATTCCCTGAAGTGGCCAAGGTGTGGCGATCGGATGCAAGAACGGCGTGGACCAATTCCTTGGTGGTGGTTTTCCCATTCGAACCAGTGATGGCGATCACCGGGAGGTTGAAGTTCCTCCGATGATACTTGGCAAGGTCCTGTATAGCTGTAAGTACGTCAGGCACGAGGAGGAACCGATCGTCCTGGACCACTATCGGGTCATCGACCACTGCGAACCGTGCTCCTTTCGATAGGGCCTCCACGGCGAGCGTATTCGCATCGAAGTTCGGACCCTTCAGCGCGAAGAACATCGATCCGGGAGCGATCGAACGGGAGTCCGTACTCGCGCCAGCGCACGTTTTGAATTTCTTGTGTAACGTGTCTGTTGAGATCATCCTAAAGAAGAACCCCCGACGATGAGGCCGGGGGTCCAAATTAGGTGGAGCAGGTGTTAGCGCTTCTGTTGCGCGTCGATCTTGCTGCGGCGCTTATCATCGCCAAGGCCGCGAGGGCTACCTACGCGTGTCATGGCGCAGCGGAAGCCGATCGTGGAGGTGCTTTGACGTTCGTCCATGTGACGTCGCGTTCCAGGATTCGCCCAATAGATCCGATCGGCCCATGAAGCACCCTTGTACACCCGGCTGCGGTCATTAACCAAAGTGGTCTTACCCCAGTCGTACATCGGGTTGCCTTCGAAGTCCGGTTGCTCGTAATAGATGCTGCTCTCCACATCCCCATCACGGAAGTCGATGTTATCGCTCTGCCGGTAGTTCCTGCGGTCGATGTTCTCTTCGACGGTCACACCACGCATGCGCACATCACCGGGCTGGTCGGATTGGTAATCACTAATGCCACTCAGAAGCTTCGGGCAGATCTCCAGATCCTTGCTCTTGATGTTGTCCACCATATCCTGCACCCGCTGCATGGCGGCATCCTGCTTCCGGGTGTTGTTGAACTCGATGGCCTGATCGATCGTGGTCAGGAGTTCATCGATCAACGCTGCTTCCTCATCCGTAGCGCGACCTTGCATAATGGTCTGGAACTCCGTGAGGTAGTACTTAATGCCATCCACATCGTAGATCACGATGTCGTGTTTGTCCTGTACGGCACCATCGCTGTTCAGCACCTTGGTGCGGAAGACGTTACCGCGGAACGGGCGGAAATCATCGTTGTCCTCCGGACTGAGCGGACGGTACACATCCATGACCCACTCGCTCACGTTGCCGGCCATGTTGTACAAGCCATAGTCGTTCGGCCAATAGCTGAACACAGGCGTGGTAATGTCACCGTTATCATTCAGGCTGCCCGCTACACCCATGTAGTCACCGCGTCCGCGCATGAAGTTGCCGCGGAAATCACCGTAGAAGGCACCCCCTTTCTTCCTGCTGTCGTAACGCACCCAGTGCCCGTTCCATGGGTAGATCCGGCGTTCAACAACGCGCTCATCCACCGTGGTTCCGATCAAGCCGTAAGCTGCATATTCCCACTCTGCCTCGGTGGGCAAGCGGTAGCGGGGTAGCAGCACTCCGTCCTCGATCTTGATGTTGCGGGTATCCTTGTTCGGATTGAAATCGGTCACACCATCCACCTTCTTACCGCTCTCGTATTGACCGGCGAGATAGGAATCTGTGGTGAAGTGGTCCTCGTTGATCTGATTGGTGTAATGCTCGAACAATCCCTCGCGGATCAGGATGATCTCGTTCACCCGATCCGTCCGCCATGCGCAGTAGTCATTCGCTTGTAGCCAATTAACCCCGACCACCGGGTAATCCCGAAAGGCCGGATGACGCAGGTAGTACTCCACGTACGGCTCATTGAAGCCGAGTTTGTTCCTCCAGACCAAGGTGTCCGGTAGCGCCTTCTTGAAGATCTCCGGATAGTCGGCGGCGAAAACACGGTCGAGCCAATAGAGGTATTCCAACCAGTAGAAGTTGGTCACTTCCACCTCATCCATATAAAAGGAGGAGACCGTAACGGTCCGGGGGATGTTGTCCCATTCATGCAACAGGTCATCCGTTACACGACCCATGGTGAATTGACCGCCTTCGATCAGGATGATACCGGGTCCGGTCTCCTGATCCTCGAATCCGGCCTTTTCATAACCGCCGTTCTTCGAATCGTTATAGTTCCAACCTGTGGCACCGCTCTTCTCGAATTGACAACTCGAGAGGATCGCGGCGACCATCAGCAGGATCCCTGTCTTCCGTGCAAGGCTCATGGTGTGGTGCAGTTCGTTGGTGAAATAGGTTCAGAAGGTGGGGCATGCTACGACCCGGAACCTCCTCCTCTTTGGTTTGCAGTTGAATTGGAGTTGTACACTGATCTCATGTGACCCAGCGGTCTGGGTGGTGAGTTTGCTTGTGGTCAGATCGTAGCTATAGCCGAACTTGAACTTGTCCGTGTGGAATCCGATCAGTGCAATGAAAGAGTCCCGCGTGCGATACCATACTCCTGCGGTGATCGGACCGTGGTCCACGTAAAGTCCGAGATTCAATTGCTTGAACGCAGCTTGTGACTGATATAGTACGTTGGGCGAGATCCTGGTCCTCGCTTCACCATATCGGCCATTCATGCCCAAGGGGATCGAAGCGCCCGCATGACCCGTGACCTTCATCGGGAGTTTGCTATCCCCAACGATCAAAGATTCATTCGGTTGTGTGAGGTGATGCACCGCAAAACCCACGAAGAAGATGTCCGAGTAACCAAGGACACCAGCGCTGAAGTCCGCATTGCCGACCTTTCCACCACGGGGAACATCATTCGTGTTATAGATGAATCCGCGCCGCGGATCGATCTGGTCACCGAAGGTCAGTTTGCTCCAATCGAGGGACTTCTGGAAGTAGGTGGCCTGGAAGCCGACCTTCATGGAGAACTTGCGAGAAATGGCTTGCTGGTACGAATAGATGCCGCTTACAGTGCTCGTACTGAGCGTCCCCTTACCGGCTTGGTCATTGGTGACCAACAGCCCCAACCCTCCCATGACGCCATCGACGTGCTGGTCATAGCTCGCACTCGTTGTCACGAAGGTGCCGGTAAGCGCTGGCCACTGGTTCCTGTAATTCAGGACCACCCGAGGGCACCGTGCCGTACCGGCGAAAGCCGGGTTCAGGTACAACGGGTTCGCATAGAATTGGGTGAATTGAGGATCCTGGGCAAGCGCGCTTGCGCTACCCAACACCACCCATGCGAACACAAGGCCCGCACGCCGAACGGTCCATTTCATCATGCTCTCGTTGCGATCAAGGCTCAACTGCAAGCGCCAATTATACGGATCCGTTGCATATCGGTTCCATAGCGGCTGCAATAATCTCCAATTGATGCCGTTCATCGCGAGTACCGAAACGCAAGGGTCGAAGGTAGTACTTTCGATCCGCTCTGTTGAAAACCTGTTCATCCTCTGTTATGAATCTCCTGAAAAGTCGGCTCTTCCTCCTCTTTGCAGCGCTTGGCCCGGTGGTGTCCCTAGCCCAGCAGTCGCTTGATCGAACGCTGGATTGGCCGTCTGTCGTACAAGACTCTCCGAATGAAAGGGTCATGGATGAACAGCGCACCAAGGCGACTAGCGGATCGGTCGAAGCGAGACCTTTTACCGAGGCAGCCATTGACATGGAGCGCGGAGGACTACCCATCTTCCATGAGGTCCTTCCATTGAACAGCCGGGTCACGGGGATCACGGTCCATCTTCAGAATGCGCGATTCGTGCCGTTGACCGCTGCGGAACGTGAGGCTTGGCCTGCTACGGCAGAAGCCGGATCGGAGCCGTTGGTCATGCAGCAACTGGCCTATCATAGGAAACAGCCCCACGCGATCGTCACGATCGAGCCTTTTCGGCGGGAACCTTCGACCGGGGTGATCGAGAAACTGGTCGCGTTCCGATTTGAGTTGGTCGAGTCGACAGGAGGCGTTGGTCATGGACGTCCAAAATCCTATCCGGATCATTCCAAACTGGCCAGCGGGGAGTGGTACCGGTTCACCGTTCCGAAGGATGGTGTCTACAAAATGACCTATGAGTTCGTCAGGGACCTCGGGGTGAATATGACCGGCCTCGTGTCGGATCGGATCAACCTCTACGGGAACCACTTCGGTATGCTCCCCTTCCAGAATGCCGTGCCGCGCGCCACGGATCTGAAGGTGAATGCTATTGAAGTAGTGGATGGGGGGGATGGAAACTTCTCGGCTGGTGACTACATCCTGTTCTATGCGACAGGTGCACAACGATGGGACCTGAACGACACCATGTTCAAGCACACGAAGAATGTCTATTCGGACTCAGCCTCTTATTTCATCGGATTGGATGTCGAGGACCCTGTGAGGATCATGCCGGCGGCGCTTTCGCAGGACAGTCCCACGCGCACCGTTACGACCTTCCGGGATCGGCAGGTCATCGATCGTGATCTGGTGAACCTCATCAAGTCAGGCCGGACCTGGTTCGGTGAAGTGTTCGACATTACGACCACCTATACCTACAACTTCGATACACCGAACCTGGTGTCCACCGTACCGTTGGTCCTGGAATTCGATGGCGCTGCCCGGACCCTGAACTCAGGGGTCGTGGTGAACTACAGCAGCTTTGCTGTGAATTCAGGATCGAATTTCTCCACCACGTTCCAGGTCCAAGGTGTTTCCAACAGCTTCACCGGACCACTGGGGCGCATGTTCCACCAGAATATGAGCTGGATGGCAGGTGGGAGCAACGTGCCCGTCACGGTCACCTTCAACAAGTTCGACCCGCTCACCTCGGTGGGTTGGATGAATTACCTGCGGCTCAACTGTACGCGGGAGTTGCGCATGGTCGGGGACCAGATGATGTTCCGCGACCTGAGTTCCGTAGGGCCCGGCGAGATCTCTGAATTCGTATTGGACCAGGCGTCCTCGGCCCAGCGTATTTGGGAGATCACCGACCCGACGAATGTCCAGCGCATCGACTACCAAGTTGCTGGTTCCCAGAAATTGTTCAGACTAGGAACGGACACCCTCCGGCAGTTCATCGCTTTCCGTGATGCGAACTACCTCACGCCAGTACGGGTCGGTCGGGTGGCTTCCCAGGACCTGCACGCCACAATCCTGCCTACCGACCTCGTGATCGTGTGCCCACCGGAGTTCTGGCCCTATGCCCAGCGCTTGGCCGACCGACGCGCGAGTGAAGGGCTGACCGTCCGCATGGTCAGCCCCCAGCAGGTGTACAATGAATTCTCCAGCGGGTCCCGCGATGCCACCGCCATCAAGCGGTACATGCGCATGCTTTACGATCGAGCAGGGAACGACCCGGACCTCATGCCGAGGTACTTGCTTCTATTCGGGGATGGTTCCTACAACAACATCTCACAGAGCTTCAATAACCAAGGCTGGATCCCCAGTTACCAAACGGAGGATTCAATGGACCCATCGCGGTCCTACACCTCGGATGACTACTTCGGCCTGCTCGACGAACAGGAGGGCGATTCAACCGCCGACCTGGTGGATATCGGGATAGGACGCATTGTGGCCCACACGGCAGAGCAAGCGCGCGAGGTCGTGGACAAGATCCTCGCCTATGACCGATTGCAGTTGCTCGATGCGAGCGGTACCAGTTGCTCCGCCACCGGTGATGGTGGTATCGCGGATTGGCGCACGCACGTGCTCTTCGTGAGCGATGATCAGGAGGGTGACGGATTCGAAGGGATCATCCACATGGACCAAAGCGATTTCCTGGCACGCCGTGTTGAACTGGAGCACCCGTTCCTCAATATCGAGAAGTTGTACATGGATGCTTACCAGCAGATCACGACTCCGGGAGGTGAGCGATATCCTCAGGCCATCCTGGACCTCAAGGAGAAGGTCCAAAAGGGGTTATTGCTGGTGAACTATGTTGGCCATGGTGGGGAAGTTGGCTGGGCCCACGAGCGGCTCTTGGACAACACCACCATTCTCGGATGGACGAACAAGAACCGTCTTCCACTATTCATGACCGCCACCTGCGAATTCTCGCGCTGGGATGATCCGGGTCGCACCTCTGCTGGTGAGTTGGTCCTTCTCAATCCGAACGGTGGTGGCATTGCATTGATGTCCACCACACGCTTGGCGTACTCCAGCCAGAATTTCGCACTGGCCCAGGATTTCTACGACTACGCCTTTTCCGCGACTGATGAAGTGGGACGGGACAACCGGTTGGGTGATATCTATCGCCGAACGAAAGTGGCGATCAGCACGGCCCAACCGACCCTGCGCAATCACCGGAACTTCACCTTGCTCGGTGACCCCAGCATGCGACTGGCCATTCCGCGCCAGACCCTCCGGATCACCTCCGTAACGGATACCATGGGGATGGCGGTGGACACCCTGAAAGCCCTTTCCGTTGTGCGGATCAGCGGATTCGTGGATGATGGCTCCGGTCAACCCATGCAGGGGTTCAACGGCGTGGTGATCCCGATCGTCTATGACAAGGCCCAACAGCAGTTCACCTTGGCCAATGATGGTGGAAGCCCGTTCCCGTTCTGGCTGCGCAAGAGCGTGATCTATCGCGGGCGAGCTTCCGTGACGAACGGCCAGTTCAATTTCACCTTCATCGTACCCAGGGATATCAACTACCAGGTGGGGCCGGGAAGGATCGCGTGCTATGCCGAATCCATGACCACCAATGCCAGTGGTTATGACAACGACCGGTTGGTGGGCGGGGCGAATGATGATGTGGCGGTGGATGAGCAAGGTCCGCGGATCGACCTGTACCTGAACGATGAACTCTTCGTTCGCGGTGGGATCACGAACGAGGATCCGATGCTCTTCGCCAAATTGTTCGATGAGAACGGGATCAATACAGTGGGTTCCAGTATCGGACACGATCTCCTGGCCACCTTGGATGAGAATACCGAACAGGCCGTGGTGTTGAACGATCTGTATGAAGCCGACCTGGACACCTATCGTAGCGGGCAGGTACGATACCGCTTCGCCGACCTGGCGGAAGGCACACATACGCTGCGAATGAAAGCATGGGATGCGTTCAATAATTCCTCCGAATCCACCACTGAATTCGTTGTTGCCCCGAGTGCTGAACTAGCCTTGGCACATGTGCTCAACTACCCGAACCCGTTCACGACCTATACACAGTTCTTCTTCGAGCACAACAGACCGTGCAATACACTGGACGTGCAGGTCCAGGTGTTCACGGTGAGCGGACGGTTGGTGAAGACCATCGGCCAGCGGGTTACTTGCGATGGCTTCCGAGGCGATCCCATGGCTTGGGATGGCCGTGATGATTTCGGTGATAAGTTGGGTCGGGGGGTGTATGTCTACCGCCTCAAGATCTCCACTTCCGACGGGGAGAATGCCGAGAAGTTCGAGAAACTCGTGATCCTGCGCTAACACAATAAGCCCCGATCAAGGGGCGTATATTTGCCAACCTTTTTCCGAGCTACGCCGATCCATGATCCTCCACAGCCTCCGCCCCGGCCTACTTACTCTGGCAATTACTGCTGTGGTAAGTGGTTCCCAGGCACAAGTATCCACGAACTGCATCAACCAGCTCACGGGCCAGGATTGCAGGCAGGGTGTGCTGAATACCATCACCACCGCCGTACCCTTTCTGCTGATCTCGGTGGATAGCCGCGCTGGCGGAATGGGCGATGCTGGGGTCGCCCTCTCCCCGGATGCCAATTCCATCCACTGGAACCCTTCGAAGTTGGCGTTTGCGGAGAACGATGGCGAGTTCAGTATGAGCTACAGTCCTTGGCTGCGGAACCTTGTTCCGGATATGAGCCTCGCATACCTCTCCGGATACAAGCGCTTGGCGAATAAGCGTAGTGCGATCGGCGCGAGCCTCCGTTACTTCAATCTCGGTAGCATCACCTTCACGAATATCGATGGGACCACCATCCGCGATTTCAAACCAGCGGAGTTCGCGTTCGATGTGGCCTTTGCCCAACAGTTCGGCGACAATTTTTCCGGTGGTGTGGCCATCCGGTATATCAATAGCAACCTCACCGGTGGGATCAGCGTGCAGGGGGCGGATAGCAAGGCTGGTCAGTCCGTAGCGGCGGATGTGTCCTTCTACTTCCGTAAACCCGGGATCCAAGTGGGCGGTGACCGCGAGGGCACCTTCGCTTTTGGTATGAATATCTCGAACATCGGCGCCAAAATGGCCTACACCTCATCCTCCAACAAGGACTTCATCCCGATGAACTTGCGCATCGGTCCTTCCTTCAAATTGGACTTGGACGAGTACAACAGCATCACCTTCAACATGGACGCCAACAAACTGTTGGTGCCTACGCCTCCGGTCTACTACCCGGATGGCCGGATAGACCCCGTGACCAACGAGCGCGCGGTGATCAGTGGCCGCAACCCGAACGTGGGTGTCGCGGAAGGGATCTTCGGAAGTTTCACCGACGCACCGGGTGTGGTGGTTCAGAATGCCGACAGCACGTACAGTGTTCTGGCGGGCAGCAAGTGGCGTGAGGAACTGCGCGAGATCAACCTCGCGGGTGGTTTCGAATACTGGTACGCCGAGCAGTTCGCCTTCCGCACGGGCTATTTCTGGGAGCATTATACCAAGGGCAACCGGAAGTATTTCACCCTCGGCGCGGGCGTGCGTTACAGCAAGTTCTCGTTGGACATGAGCTACCTCATCGCAAATACGCAGCGAAGCCCGCTCGCGAACACCTTGCGCTTCACGCTCGGTTTCAAGTTCGATGGCAAGGGCAAGAAGAAGCCCGAGTGATGAACTCTCCGGGACCGTCCGTTCGTGTCGGGTTCGGCTACGATACCCATCAGTTCAAGAAAGGCCGCGCGTTGTGGCTGGGCGGTATTCAGATCGAACATCCGACCGGTCTTGATGGGCACAGCGATGCGGATGTCCTGCTTCACGCGATCTGCGATGCATTGCTTGGCGCGCTTGGCCTTGGCGATATCGGTATGCACTTCCCGGATACGGATCCGAAGTGGAAGGGGGCGGATAGCAAGCGGTTGCTCGAGGCCGTTGTGCAACTGGTGCAGGAGAAGGGCTGGCTCGTCGGCAACGTGGATTGCACGCTCGTGATGGAGCAGCCCAGGATCATGCCGCATGTTCCTGCCATGCGCAAGATGATCGCACCGCTTTTGGGCGTCGGTGAGGATGCCGTGGGCATCAAAGCCACCACGAACGAGCGCATGGGCTTCGTCGGTCGGGAGGAAGGGGCGTGTGCTTATGCGGTCGCGCTCGTGTACCGGAACGCGTAGGACGCGAACTCGCAGCGATCAATCACCATCGTCCCGCGGCATCTCCGTGAAGGACGCATGGCTTTGTTCATCGTCGTAGTAGAACACGCGCAACTGGGCCGTGTCGCGGAGCAGGTCGATCTTGCCGATCTCGATGCGCGAAACCGTCACTCCGAGACGGTTGTGCAGATCCTCGTAGAGCTGCTTGCGATTCTCCGGTTTGATCAGGTCGATACGTTCATAGATGAGTTGCCGCATGGCCTCGTGACGGGTGAGCCACAAGTGCTCCAGAGCGTAAGTGAGCGATAGGATCATCCCGTCAGTGAAGAGCAGTTCCGCAATGCTGACCTTCTTGCTGGCCAGTGCGTTGATCACCGCGATAGTGATCACCGCGAACAGATAGGTCATGTCCTTGATGCTGATCTGTTCCGTGCGATAGCGCAATACACCGAAAATAGCGAACAGGCCGAAGGCGAAGCCGATGCTCAGTTTCACGCTGTTCAACAGCACGCACAGGAAGAAGATGAGGATGTTGAAGATGAAGTAGGTGAAGAGGTAGTCCTTCTTCCGGTGGATCGGGTAGTAGATCAACCGGATGAGCACGAAGACCACCAGCGTGTTAACGCCGAACTTGAAAAGAAGCTCCCACATGTCGCTGTGGAAGAGGGGCATTCCGAAGATCTTCATTCGTTACGGGGTTCCATCAGTTCAGGCGGCGCGCATCCGGTCCAGCATGCGCATCACATTCTTGAAAGCATTGTACTTCACAGGGCGGTGCAAGATGAGCATGCCGATGCAATACTTGCTCATACCCTTCGGACGATGCCCCATGGATCGCATGAGTTCCATGAAGGGTGAAGTACGATCGGCGCGTGATTGCTTCAACTCGGCGACCACGATACCACTGAGTTCCCCCTCGCCATTCGGGTCGGTGTACCGCAGGTCCATGTCCATGGTGAGGCGCTCGGGTGTGTTCCTGCCCACGAAGGTGAACCGTTCGAAATGGTTCCAGAGCGAAGGGACCAATACCTCATCGCGACCTTGGGCCTCGTTCACGAATTGCTTCTGTTCCGCGTTGAGCTCGGTCGGGATCGCATCCACGCGCATGCGCACCTTGTCCGTTCTGCCACGACCGGTCTTGCGCTTCACTTCCAAATAGATCAAGTCGCTGCCGACGTATTCACGAAAGCGCACTTTGCTCCGGAAGGTCCGCTGGTTATGGTGGTCCTGGTAGTGCTTGTGGTCGACCGTGTCGAAGTACAAACTGCGGTAAGCCGTTCCCCGCACGCCCCCCACTTCCAGGATCCGGTAGTGCGCGCGCATGGCGTCGAAGAGAGCGGGCAGGTCCGCGACGGGGAGCACATACTTCGTGTCCACACGGTCCTGCAACTTCACACCATCCATTTCGGAAAGTGTGATCGGCTCGAAGGCCTCGATCGCGTTCTGGTTCTGTTCCACAGGAAAAGGAGCGGGCATCAAAACTAACCATCGCGGTCCGGTGGGCTGATCGGAAGCCCTGTGGCGCTGTACTTTCGACCTCCTTTTCGCGCAGCGATGTCCTCGCAAGAACCATTCACATTCAGCTTTCAGCGCCACGCCGGTTGGCAGGATCTGTGCGCAGCCGATCAGGAATTGCTGATCCAAGCGCGCGAAGCGGCCGGAAGAGCCTACGCTGAGTATTCCGACTTCCATGTAGGTGCGGCGTTGCGGATGTCCGACGGCGCGCTCTTTACCGGCAACAACCAGGAGAATGCTTCCTATCCGGCCGGTATCTGCGCCGAACGAACGGCCTTGCACGCCGCCATGTCGCAACACCCGAAAGGAACCGTGGATGTGATGGCCGTGGTGGTCATCGACATCAAGTCCGATGTGCCGGTCTCGCCGTGCGGTATTTGCCGGCAAGCGTTGCTGGAACAGGAAGGCCGACAGGACAAGCGACCATTGCGCCTGTTGCTGGGCGTGGAGAATGGCGCGGTGTACGAGATCGCCACCGCCAGCAATCTGCTACCACTGTATTTCAATCGTTCCTTCCTCAAGCGCTGATCGCCTCCGGCCGCTGGGGCCTCGGCTATATTTGTGCGCATTGCGCCCTTGGCGTTCCTTTCCCACGCGAATGACCACAAAGACCTCATCAGCGAAGGCCACCACGAGTCCTAAGCCGGATGGCTCCGGCTTCGGAAAGGAGACCTACCTCCGCTGGTTCTCCGAGATGATCCTCATGCGCCGCTTCGAGGAGAAGACCGGCCAGTTGTACACCATGCAGAAGTTCGGTGGGTTCTGCCACCTCTACATCGGGCAGGAGGCCATCCTCGCGGGCATGATCACCGCAATTCGCAAAGGCGACAAGGTGATCACCGGCTATCGGGATCACGCGCATCCCTTGGTCCTAGGCACTCCGCCCAAGAACGTGATGGCCGAACTCTACGGCAAGACCACCGGCACCAGCAAGGGCAAGGGTGGCAGCATGCACTACTTCGATAAGAAGCGCAACCTCTTCGGCGGTCACGGCATCGTGGGTGGGCAGATCGGCCTCGGTGCAGGCATCGCTTTCGCCGACAAGTACCGCGGCGAGGATCACGTGACGCTCTGCATGATGGGCGATGGAGCCACGCGCCAAGGCATCCTGCATGAGACCTTCAACATGGCCATGACGTGGAAGTTGCCGGTGATCTTCATCATCGAGAACAACAATTACGCGATGGGCACCAGCGTGCTGCGTACCAGCAACGTGCATGATCTGAGCACGCTCGGTGAGAGCTACGACATGCCCGGTCTTGGTGTGAATGGCATGCGCTGCGAGGATGTACACAATGCCATTGCCATGGCTTGTGAGCATGTGCGCGCTGGCAACGGACCGTACTTGCTCGACATCAAGACCTACCGGTACAAAGGGCACAGCATGAGCGACCCGCAGAAGTACCGCACCAAGGAGGAAGTGGAGGGCTACAAGAAGCAGGATCCGATCGAAGGCGTGCGCGCCACCTTGCTCGCGAAGAAGTGGGCTACCGAAGCCGAGTTGGATGCAATGGACGCGGCGGTACGCAAGGAGGTGGAGGAGGCCGTGACCTTTGCGGAGCAGAGTCCTTCACCAGCCGATGAGGAATTGTACAACGACGTGTACCGCGAACCGGATTACCCCTACGAAAAGGACTGACCGCTTCACTATGCTGAAGCTCCATCATTGCTCGATCGTCTTGCTCATGATAGGTGGTTTTTCCTGCGCCAAAAACGACGAACCTCCGGGACATGGAGGTGGCACGGGTTCGAACGCACTTGATGGGACTTTTACAGGTGTGACCACTTACGAGTGCGATCCGAGCGGGACAGGTAGTTACCTCGATACTCTTGCGGTCTCACCTTTGGCGAGTTCAGGTCTGCTTGTCAGGGGTGATACGTTCGTTCAGCGCATGGATACATCGATTCTCCTGTACGAGCATGGGAACAGCTACTTGGTCTACACTCGTCCAAACGATCACATGAACCTGAAGTTCCACTGGCTTGGTGATGATGGTTTTGGTACGCCTGGTTGCATTTATCACTTTGAAGCGAACTACTAACGCACCTCATTCATGGCAGAGATCGTACGCATGCCCAAGCTCAGCGACACCATGACCGAAGGGGTGGTGGCCGCATGGCACAAGAAGGTCGGTGACAAGGTGAAGAGCGGCGATGTGCTCGCCGAGATCGAGACCGACAAGGCCACCATGGAGTTCGAGAGCTTCACCGATGGTGTGCTCTTGCACATCGGTGTGGAGAAAGGGAAGACCGCCGCGGTGGATAGTGTACTTGCAGTGCTGGGTAAGGAAGGAGAGGACATCACGGCGTTGCTCGCAAGTGCGGCTGCCGCGAAGCCCAAGGAGCAGGTGCAGGAACCGGTGGCAAGTACCCCTGCTCCGCAAGCAACACCGGTCGCGTCACCCTCAACGCCGAAAGCAGTTGCTCCTTCTCATGCTCCTGCCCCTTCTGCCGCTGCCCCTGCTCCTTCGCATTCCAACGGTCGTGTGAAAGCGAGCCCACTCGCGAAACACTTAGCAGAAGAGAAAGGCATCGACATCAGTCGCGTGCGTGGCAGTGGCCCTGATGGCCGCGTGACGAAGAGCGACGTCGAGAACCATGGCGGCGGGTCATTCAACGCACCGCAGGTCGAAGGCTTTGAAGAGGTCGCCGTGAGCCAGATGCGCAAGACCATTGCACGTCGCTTGGCCGAAAGCAAGTTCAGTGCGCCGCACTTCTACCTCACCTTGGAGATCGACATGGAGCGGGCTATGAACGTGCGCGAAGCGATCAACAAGCAGATCGCACCGGACAAGATCTCGTTCAATGATCTCGTGGTGAAAGGCGTGGCCGTCGCGCTGAAGCAGCACCCCAAAGTGAACAGCAGCTGGCTCGGCGATCGCATCCGCTACAACCAGCACGTCCACATCGGTGTCGCCGTGGCGGTGGAAGAAGGTCTGCTTGTACCCGTCGTCCGCTTCGCCGACACCAAGCCGCTTCGCACCATCGGCGCCGAGGTGCGCGACATCGCGAAGAAGGCGAAGGAGAAGAAGCTGCAACCGCAGGACTGGGAGGGCAACACGTTCACCATCTCCAACCTCGGCATGTTCGGCATCGAGGAATTCACCGCCATCATCAACCCGCCCGATGCCTGCATCATGGCCATCGGCGGCATCATGGAAAAGCCCGTGGTGAAGAACGGCGCCATCGTGCCCGGCCACACCATGAAGGTGACCCTGAGCTGCGACCACCGCGTGGTGGATGGCGTTACCGGTGCGGCCTTCCTCAACACCTTCAAGCAACTGCTGGAAGAGCCGGCGTTGTTGTTGGGAGTGGGGGCGATCTGATCGCGAATGCGGTCGGCGCTGCTCGTCCTCGGCCAATTCGCTTCCATCACCGTGCTGCTCATTGGTGGCAGTTGGCAATTGCCGTGGTGGGCGTGGAGCCTCTTCGCCCTTGGGCTGATCGTATTTGTGTGGGCGGCGTCCTCGCTCGGCAGCACCAACTTCACCATCATGCCGGATCCGCGAGCAGGCAATACCCTTTCACAACGAGGCATCTATCGCTTCATCCGTCACCCGATGTACACCGCTGTGCTGTTGTGCGGCGCTGCTGTATCGTTCGGCGCACCGAGTATCTGGCGGTGGGTTGCGCTAGGCGTGTGCGTGGTGGTACTGGTGGTTAAAGTGTACCACGAGGAAGGGCTGCTCACGGCGAAGCATCCGGACTATCCGCAGCGGATGAAAGGCGTGGCGCGGTTAGTCCCTTTCATCTGGTGAGGTCTAGAGTAAGCGCTCGGATCAATTCATGGACAGGGATACGTAGCTCCCTTGCGGCAGATCGAAGTAGCGCATGTTGAGTTCTGCTGGTTCCAATGCTTGGTCCCAACGAAGGACCACGATGCCCGGGTATTCGTCCAGTTTGAAGTGGGCTGCATCATCTGTGGTGATCACGCTCACTACCCGCTGGGATCCTTCCTTCGCCGAGAGCAATAGCGTTTCGAAACCCGTGCTCCAGTATGGCGCGACGCGATCATCCAAGGTGCCGAACGCGGTGTTCATCGGATCGATGATGGCTTTGTGCATGCCATGTTCGCGCGCACGATCGATCAGTTCCTTTTCCCACGCGGTGCGCGCGGAGTAGGATGGCGCTATGGATCCGATGTACGCGAGCCGGAAACCCACGCAAGCAACGAGAAGGACGAGCAAGGCCGGGCGCCAAGCGGTGATCTCCCACACACACAGAAGGATCACGATCATCGTCCAAGCGGTAAAGGCGAAGTCCACCTGCTCGCGGTAGCGATCATGCGTGGGTTCGGGGAGGTACAGCCCGACCGCGAGGTACAACGCGAAAAGACCGAGCAGATGAATGATCGCCGCGCGACGTTGACGGTTCCGCCAAAGAACCACCACGCAGAAGGTGGAGAGGACGAGTACATCCGGGTAGTGCAGGATGATGCGTCGGGCTTGTTCCATCAGGACATCGGGTGTGAAGAGACCGACGACCAGTGAGGGGAACGCGAACCGTTGCAGGAAGGCGAGTTGCCCGGCTTCATACGCGCTCATGGTGAAGCCGCGGAACACCGCGAACGCGATCATGATGACGACCGCCGGGCGCAGGATCGATCGACGCTGTGAAGGACCCAACAGGAGTATCGCACCAAGGACAAGAGCCCAGACCATTGGGTGGCTGCTCAGCGCGCCGATGAAGAAGAGGATTGAAAGCACGGTACGGAAACCCGTGCGGATGCGCATATTCCACACGGTAGCGAAACACAGCACCAGCAGCGCGACCCCATAATAGAGTTCGAAGACAGGGCAGAACAAACCATGCGCGAGTCCGATCACGTGGATCATCGCCAACAACAACGCAGTACGTCGATCCTTCAGGACGAATAGGGCATACGCGATCCCAAGTGCGAGGAAAAGGATGTTCGTGATCGAGTACACGACGATCACGTCGTCCATCGACGTGCCGAGCAATGATGCGACCAACGCTGGCGCTTCTGCGATGGCCAACACCCAGCGGCCGTGCTCGATGTGGAAGCTTCCTTCGTTGATGGTGCGCAGCAGGTAGTAGCCGCTATCCGCGTACAAGCGCTCATCCGCGAAGCGCACGGCGAAGAACATGAGAAGGCAAAGGACCGTCATCCATGGAATGTGAACGAGGATCCCTTCGATCCGATCGGACTTCCACATTACGGTTGCTGGTCAGGAGGCAATGGCACGTAGGTGCCGGTAGGTGCGCGGAAGTAACGCGTGTTCAACCAGGAAGGATCCATGATGTCCCATCGGCGGAAGATGAAGCCAT
The DNA here is from genome assembly GCA_016721005.1 of Flavobacteriales bacterium. Lineage (GTDB taxonomy): Bacteria > Bacteroidota > Bacteroidia > Flavobacteriales_F > PHOS-HE28 > PHOS-HE28. Next base: position 100,641 of record JADKJM010000014.1, on the reverse strand, counting down.
CCAAGTGCATGCGCACTTCCGGAAGATCGAGGTCCTGCGTGGTGATGAGCGACACGGTGCCCTCAGGCCCGTTCTTCGAGGAGAGCAACAGGCTTTCCACCGAAGTGCTCCACGAGAGGTCCACCACATGGTGCTGCGGACCGAAGTAGACCGGCGCACTTACGATGCCTTTGGTAAGGCCGAACGATCGCGCTTGCTCCACGCGTGCTACGATCAGGTCCGTGCGTTCCACATACCACTGCGCTGCCCATTCCGCACACACCATCCGGAAGAGCGACCCTCCGATCAGTAGGGCAAGGAGGAACGGCCGCCATCGCACCGTGGGTAGGAGGCGCATGCACAGTACGAGCAGGATCCACGCGGTGGTCGCGAAATTCACTTGTTCGCGATAGCGGTCGTGCATGAAACCCGGCAGGAACATCACGGCGAGGATGTGCAGGATCAGGAGGACGGTGATGAACACGAGCATGGACCAACGCTGGCCATCCTTCCACAGCATCACCGCTCCTGCCACAGCGATGATCGCGGTATCGGCGTAATGGATGACCAAGTACACAACGAATTCCATGATCCGCGTCGGGGAGATCAGGTCCATCAATTTCCCCGGATCAGCGAAGCCCAAGAGGAATTCGAGGCCGCTCTTCTCGTACACGCTGAGTGTCAGTACATGGACCACGAGGAACGCAACGGTCGCGCCACCAAGGACCAGGAGCAGTTTCCGATCCCGCCATGCGCGTTCAAGTGCGAGCACCCCGACCGCCAACACCACCGCGATGAAATGGCTGGAGATGCCACCGACAAAGCAGATGGTAAGGATGAGCCAACGGGAAGAGGGTGAAAGCCGGTCGCTCTTGTAGCACGCATGGAAGATGATCAGCAGGTCCACGCCGTAGTACAGTTCGTAGATCGGGCAGAAGAGTCCGTGCGTCAGGCCGATCAAGTGAACCGCCGCGAGTGCGATCATCGCGCTCCGATCGCGAAGCACACGACCCACGAACAGTAAGCAGGCGCCCAGCCACACCACATTGTTCAGGGAGTGCAGGGTGATCAGGCCGCTCATCGGTACGCCGAGCTTCGTCCCGATCAACGGCAACACTTGCGAAAGCGCAAGCACCCAACGACCGTGCTCGATCCGGAAAGTGCCTTCATTGATCACGCGTGCCAGATAGTATCCACTGTCACTATACAGGCGCTCATCCGCGAAGCGCCAAGCGAAGACGGCGAGGTAGAGCAGGATGCCCAGCGGGAGCAGCCAGGTGGCGATCCGAACGGAACGACCGTCCGATGAAGCTGGTCCGGGCCACATGCGGTGAAAGTAATGGGACCCGGGCTTGGTACTTTTCCGCCGTGCAACAGGTGTTGGAGAACCCGATCGAGTTCCTGAAGGGCGTTGGTCCGCAGCGCGGCGAGTTGCTGCGTGCGGAACTCGGCCTGGCCACCTTCGGTGATCTGCTGCAACACTTCCCGTTCCGCTACATCGATCGCAGCCGGTTCCACCGCATCCGGGAGGTTACCGATGATCTGCAACAAGTGCAGTTGCGCGGGGTCCTTGGACCGCCGCGATTGGTGGGTGAGAAACAAGGGCGGCGCATGGTAGCGACCTTGACCGATGCAACGGGCAGCATTGAGATGGTGTGGTTCAAGGGCATCCGCTGGTTGCAAGGATCGTTGAAGCCGGGTAGCGAGTACATCGCCTTCGGGAAGCCGGCCACATTCAAAGGCAAGCCGAACCTGCCGCACCCGGAACTGGAACTGGCCGCCACTTGGGATCAAGGCATCGATGCGGCGTTGCAGCCCGTGTACAACACCACGGAGAAGCTCAGCGCGAAAGGACTCACCAGCCGTGCGATCTGGAAATTGCAGAAGTCGCTTCTGCCACAGGTCATCGGGCAATTGCCGGAAACACTCGGACCGGATCAGGTCGCCTTGCTCGGCGGCATCTCCCGGGAGGAAGCGTTCCGCCAAGTGCATGCACCGCAGGATCCTGCACTGCTCGAGATCGCCCGTCGCCGCTTGAAGTTCGAGGAGCTCTTCTTCATCCAACTCGGACTGCTTCGCCAGAAGCAACTCGCGCAGCAGAATGTTCGCGGCCATGTCTTCGATCGGGTGGGCGATCACTTGAACACCTTCTACACGAAGCATCTTCCATTCGAACTCACCGCTGCGCAGAAGCGTGTGGTGAAGGAGATCCGCAAGGACATGGGCAGCGGCCACCAGATGAACCGCTTACTGCAAGGCGATGTGGGCAGTGGCAAGACACTGGTGGGTCTGCTCAGCATGCTCATCGCGCTGGACAACGGCTTCCAAGGTGCGCTCATGGCACCCACGGAGATCCTTGCGCAACAGCACTTCGCCACGCTCACGCGAATGTTGGAGGGTATGCCGGTGGTGGTGCGCTTGCTCACCGGAAGTACGAAGTCCGCCGCGCGAAAGAGTTTGCTCGCAGCGCTTCGGATGGGGGAGGTCCACATCATCGTGGGCACGCACGCGTTGTTGGAGGATCGTGTCGTTTTCCAGCGCCTCGGGCTTGTGGTGATCGATGAGCAACACCGTTTCGGAGTGGCACAACGTGCACGTCTCTGGGCCAAGAGCGAAGTGCCGCCGCATGTCCTGGTGATGACCGCCACACCGATCCCGCGCACGCTCGCCATGACGTTGTACGGCGATCTGGACACCAGCGTGATCGATGAATTGCCGCCCGGCCGCAAACCCATTCGCACCGTTCACCGCTACGATGGATCGCGCAACGCGGTCTTCGGGTTCCTGGAACAGGAGATCGCACTGGGGCGGCAGATCTACGTGGTGTATCCGCTGATCGAAGAGATGGAGAAGAAGGACAACAGCCCGCGCGCCATGCAGGACCTGAAGGATCTCACCGATGGTTTCGAGAGCATGTCGCGTCGCTTTCCACTGCCGAAATACGCCGTCGGGATCGTGCATGGTCGCATGGACCAAGCCACCAAGGACTACGAAATGGCGCGCTTCAAACGTGGCGAGACGAACATCCTCGTGGCCACCACGGTGATCGAGGTCGGGGTGGATGTGCCCAACGCCAGTGTGATGGTGATCGAGAACGCGGAACGCTTCGGCCTATCCCAATTGCACCAGTTGCGCGGCCGTGTCGGTCGTGGTGCGGACCAGAGCTATTGCATCCTCATGACCGGTGATATGCTCGGCAACGATGCACGCACACGGATCTCCACGATGGTCGCCACCAACGATGGCTTCGCGATCGCGGAGACCGACCTGAAGCTCCGTGGCCCGGGAGATCTGCTCGGCACACAACAGAGCGGACTTCCCCAATTGCGCATCGCTGATCTGATCGAGGACAGCGCGCTCCTTCAACAAGCCCGACAAGTGGCCATGCGTGTGTTGGACGAGGACCCGGACCTCTCCGACGCACGGCACGCGCCGCTAGCCGCTACGATGCGTGCGCGAAAGGACCAATTGGCCTGGGGTCGGATCAGCTGATCAGGTGGTGAGTGCCGCGCGCCGACGGATCTCCTCCGGATCCAGCACGTGACGCAAGCATCCACGCGCGATCAGGTATTGCGCGACCGCGTAGGTGAGGATCACCGACCACGACGCGTGATCGACCGGGCGAACGAAGCGGCTGGTGGCAAGGATGCTGTCCGACGCGATGAAGAGCAACGCCCCGATGAAGACCATAACGAAGGAAGGCATGTAGGTACGACCGAAGCGCAAGGCCGCCCCGACGCCCATGAGCGTGATCGCCACCGTATAGATACCGACCGGGACCACCAGCGTTTCATCGATGCCGTTGAGCAGGATACTGCCGAATGCCGCGCCGTATGCAATGATCGAACCTCCGAGGACCGCAGAAACCAGTAGGCCTTGGCCGCCGGGAACCTCACTCACATTCTGCGCGAAAGCCAGGGTATAACATAGCTGCGCGATCAGGAACGCACCCAAGCCGATGATGAAGTTGAACTCATCGCGATGCTGGAACATCAGCGCAACATCCCCGATGAGCGAAAAGAACAATCCGACCTGGATCAACAAGGTGAAGCGATCGCCCACGCGACGGCTGTTGAAATAGAACCAACTGGAGAGCACGATCATCATCAGTGGCTTGCACACGTACACCAGACCGTGGATCCCGCGCACCTCGCCAACGATGGTGCCGATGGAGACCAGCGCGTACAGCACACCGTTGAACAGGTGGTTCTTCAAGAGGGACATGGGCACGTAAGGATCGTGAGAGCGGTTGCCAATTTAGGCACGGAGGGATAGCTCGACGCGAAAGACAATTGCTGGCACGCCACGATGGACCGTGATCCTCCCCGGCAGCATGCCATTCCGTTTCGCCACGGCATGGCTACGGACGTTGCCTTCATCGATCAAGGAGATCACGGAACGGACCAACGCACGTTCTTCCGCGAAGTACTTGCACGCGATGGCTGCTTCCGCCGCGTACCCATTACCCCAATGTGCAGGAAGGAAGTGGTAGCCGATCTCCAATTCAGCCTCCCCATCCACGGTTTGGGTCAGTAAGCCGCATAGCCCGATCGGTGTTCCGCTCTCGCGGAGCAGGACCGCGTTCAGTCCGCTACCATCCTCGGTATACCGGTCCAGGGCGCGTTGGATCATCTCCTCACAATCCGCACGGCTGCCCACCGTGAAGGGCATGAACCGGATCGCCTCCGCATGGTTGATGTAGTCCATCCACCACTCCACATCGGCGGCGACGAGCTTTCGGAAACGAAGGCGTTCCGTGAGCAGGCCATCGAGAGAAGGGATCGGCAGGGTGATCATGCAACGTTCATTGCTGACTTGCGAAGTACGACCAAGTGGATCATGTTGAGCGCCCCGGCTGCGATCACCGACCCGATCAGGAGAAAGAAGAGCGGGACGGAGCGGGTGATGTATTCCACGGGCTGTGAAATTACCCGGCTGGTATCTTCGCCCGCCTTTCATTCACCATGCGCATCTCCTACAACTGGCTTCGGCAATACGTTCATACGGACCTCACCCCGCAGGACGCGGCCGCCGTGCTGACGAGCACCGGCTTGGAGACGGAAAGCGTGGAGGTACACGAGCCGGTGAAGGGCATGTTGAAGGGTGTGGTGGTAGGCCATGTACTTCAATGCGACAAGCACCCCGATGCGGACCGTCTGACGGTCTGCGCGGTGGATCTCGGCGATGGTGAACCGCACCGTATTGTGTGCGGCGCACCGAATGTGACAGTGGGACAGAAGGTGCTCGTGGCCACGGTGGGCGCAGTACTCCACATGAATGATGGAACGTCCATCACGATCAAGAAGAGCAGGATCCGCGGGCAGGAGAGCAACGGCATGATCTGCGCGGAGGACGAACTCGGCCTCGGCAAGAGCCACGCCGGGATCATGGTGCTTGATCCGTCGGCAGTGGCTGGGACACCAGCTGGTGAGTACCTCGGGCTGGTGAGTGATCATGTGTTGGAGATCGGCCTCACGCCCAATCGCACCGATGCCATGGGGCATGTAGGTGTGGCGCGCGACCTGATCGCCGCGTTGAACCATCGCACCGGCTCCACCTTGCAATTGCAACTTCCGGATGTGTCCGCATTCGCTCAGGATGATGATGTGCGCACGACCCCTATTGAGGTGAAGGATGCCTTGGCATGTCCGCGGTACACTGGACTCACCCTCACGCAAGTGAAGGTCGGCCCATCACCGAAGTGGTTGCGCGATCGCGTGGAGGCCATCGGCCTGAAGCCGATCAACAACGTGGTGGACGTGACGAACTACGTGCAACATGAACTTGGTCAACCGCTGCACGCCTTCGATGCCGACAAGCTTGACGGCGGTCGTATCGTGGTGCGCATGGCGCAAGCCAAGGAACCTTTCATCACGCTCGATGGTAAGGAGCGCATCCTCGATACCACGGACCTGGTGATCGCCGATGCTGAGAAACCGGCGTGCATCGCGGGCGTCTTCGGTGGCGCGAACAGCGGTGTCACGGAAGCGACCACGTGCGTTTTCCTGGAGAGCGCGTGCTTCGATCCGTCCACCATTCGTCGCACTGCGCGTCGGCACGGATTGAATACCGATGCGTCCTTTCGATTCGAACGCGGGGTGGATGTGGACATCACCGAGTACGCGCTGCGTCGTGCGGCACTGCTGTTGAAGGAGGTCGCTGGTGCGCATATCAGTTCATCGGTGATCAACGTGGACAACAGCCTGAAGCATCGGCACGCGGTGCATTTGAAATTTGCGCAACTCGAACAGCTCAGCGGGATCACGATCGATCATGAAGCGGTGATCCGCATTCTCGAGACGCTCGACTTCCGCATCGGTGATCGTGACGCACACGGCGTGCATGTGCAGGTCCCGGCCTACCGCGTGGATGTACACCGCCCGGTGGATGTGATCGAGGAGATCCTGCGCATCCATGGCTTCGACCAAGTGCCGTTACCCGACCGCCTTCACGTACCGACGATCGTGCATGCGGCGCTCACCTTGGAGCATCTGCACGAACGCACAGGTGCGCACTTGGCCACGCGCGGTTTCCGCGAGATCATGACGCCTTCACTGGTCGCGGGCGTACACATCAAGAAGGCAGGCATCGCCGATCCGGATGCGTTGGTGCAATTGGCGAATCCACTCAGTTCCGAACTGGATGTCCTTCGGCCCACCATGCATCACGGGGCCTTGCAAGCGATGGTGCACAACATCAACCGCCAGCAACGCGACCTGCGTTTCTTCGAGCGCGGACGCACCTATGCGCGATCAGATAGAGGAACCACTGAGAAGGAAATGTTGGCGATCGCGATCACCGGTCGTCGGTGGCGCGAGCGTTGGCGTGCGGAGGACCGCGCGGTTGAGTTCGCTGATCTCAAGGAGGAAGTGGAGGCTGTACTTGTTCGTCTAGGCTTGCTCGATAAGGCGACCTGGTCCGCATCGGAGAGCACTTGGATGTCCGACGCTGTGCGGCTGGAGATCGGTGGTCGCCCGGTCGGCGTGCTCGGGCGGATCAGCGATGCGGAGTTGAAGGCCGCAGGTCTTCCGCAGCCCGTCTTCTTCGCTGAGCTGGAAGAGGAGGTTTTGCTCGACGCGTGTCGCGCGGAGCGGATCACTTATGCGGAAGTACCGCGCTTCCCGGCCGTACGCCGTGATCTCAGCCTGGTGCTTGCGGCCGATGTCCGCTTTGAACAACTACGCACCATCGCCATGAACGCCGAACGCAAATTGCTGCGTGAGGTGGATCTCTTCGATGTGTACGAGGGCGACAAATTGCCGACTGGAACGAAGAGTTACGCGCTCAGCTTCATCCTGCAGGATGCGGAGAAAACGCTCACGGACGAACAGGTGACGAAGACCATGGACCGGATCCGTACCGCGCTGGAGAAGGAAGTGTCAGCGGAGTTGCGGGCCTGATCCTTACCCGACCTATGGCAAGCGATACGTCACGCTGATCATTCCGCCGAACGCGGTGGAACGCCGCGTCACGCCGTTCTGATCGAAGTTATCCATGAACTGGCCGCGCACCGCAGGTTCGATGCCCACGCTCCACGCTGCGATGAACCGGTAACGCACGTACGCGCGCGCGCTCCAACCGACGACCCAACTGCGTGTGGTCACGTCGTCGAATTCCACGTACGCTTCGCCATCGTTGCTCGGCACGGAACCTTGTCGTTGCGTGCGCAAGCCGATGGATGGGCCTCCACGCACACCGAAGCTCCAGCGGCCCTGCACGAGGTGTGCGTCCATGAGGAAGGGCACTTCGATGTAGCTGGTGCGGTTGATCCGCGAACGCGAATCGCGAACACGAACTGCGGTGGTTGTGCTATCCAGCCCTAAACGCAACACGTTCACGGTGACGTTCACGTTGTGCCCGATGTAGGTGTTGGAGGTGGAATCGAATCCGGTGACGATCAGGATCGTGGTATCGACCGGAGAGAGGTACCAGAACGGGTTGGTGGTGAGCGTCATCCTGTTCACTTCCGGTGTGTGCAAGCGGTCGGCGAATGAGCCGTAGTACACGCCGACGCCGAGTCCGATGTTGCGACCCATGTGCATCCACTCCGCTCCGAAAGCTGCGGTGGTCAATGCTTGCGTGCTCCAAGTTGCGCTCTCGCCGCCGGTGTAGGTGCTTGGTGTATTGAAGATCCCGCCGAGCACGCCGACCTCCCACGGCGCACGCGGGTTGATGATCGGCGCAGGTGCCAGTGGAGGCTCCACAACAGTGACCGCGCTGTCCTGCGGTGTAGCGTTGTCAGCGGTGACCGGATCCGCCGTGATCACAGGATCGGAGGCAGAAAGTGTAGGGTCAAGAGTTGGTTGAACGACGATCGCGTCATCAGCCGATCGAGATCCGATGTCATCGCTCTTCGCGCTGGCATCCTCCGGTTTGAGCGAAGGATCAGTGTTGTCCGTTGGTGCGGGAGTCACGACAGAGGGTTCTTGAACGGTCACATCGGCGCCTTCATCAGCGGTAGGCGTGAGCGACGCATCAGTTGCATCGGCCGCATGATCCACCGGATCAGTGGTCGCAGCGATCGCGATACTCGGTTCTGGATCCACTTGGACGCCGGTCGGCGAGGTAGGCGCTCCGGCCACATTCGTTGTGGGTACTGCGGATCCATCCCTGGAAATTCCAACGCCCGGTCCGGTCGTGGGTGTTGATCCCGACCGAACTGCTCGCTCACGTGGTGTTGCATTGCTTGCTTTTGCGATCGCTTTCGGCTCCGCGTCTGGAACGGACGCCGTCGCCACATGCGAACCAACTTCTGCGTGTGATGGTCCGCTGTTCTCAACTTTGGAATTCGACATCCGCGATTCGTTCACTTCTTCTTTCACTTGTTGGGGAGCAACGCTCTTTCCTTCGTTCCGCTCGCTCACCACAACCGCCTTCCCGGTGTGTTGTGCGATCGGTCCGTTCACAGGCCATAGCAACCAAGCCCCGATGATCACCGCGATCCCTCCGGCCACGTACCACCAAGCACCGCCCTTGCGGGAGTTGCCTTGGGCGGCGATCGCCTGTTGCGCTTCGAGCCAGTGCGCTTCCTGGAAGGGGAAGTCGCGCTCGGCCAACTTGCGTCGGGCCAGCTCGTCGAATTCGTTGTTCGTGTTCATCGGGATGCGGTCTTTGCGGTGACGCCCATTTGCTGCGCTAACGCCTGTTGAAGCACTTGCCGCGCGTGCGACACGTGCCATTTCGAGGTTCCTGTACTGATGCCGAGCAGGTCAGCGATCTCCTGGTGTGCATAACCGTCGATCGCGAAGAGGTTGAACACCTTGCGCGACATCTCCGGCACCCGTTCCAACAACACTGCGAACGCATCGGCCTCCATCTCGCGGAGGTAATCGTTCACCTCGGTGAGCACCGATCCCTCCAGCGGCGCGTCGAGCGACTCCTGCTCTTTGCGCTGGCGTTGCGTCCGGAAATCGTCGATGACGGTGTTGATCATGATGCGTCGGGTCCAGAGTTCGAAGGGTACGTCGGGTCTGCGTTTGTCGATGTTCGTGAGGATCTTCAAAAAGCCTTGGTTCATGCGCGCCACGGCGTCCTGCTTGTTGCGTTCGTAGCGGCTGCAGATCGCCATCATCTGCGGGTAAAGGGCACGGTACAACTCATACTGCGCCTTCGGCTCCTCGCGGGCACAACGGGCTATGAGCGTATCGTTCACCATGTGCGATGCACCACGGGGCGTCCGCCGTACAGCGGACGCCCCCCGGCATCATGTGTTCTCGTTAGCGCTTCACGAACCGGAAGCTGACGGCATTGGACTCGTTCCCGAACCGGAGCAGGTACATGCCCTGCGTTAATTCGCCTACGGGGATCCGCAAGGTGTTGTTGCCACCGCTGATCAACACATTCGTGGTACTCACCACACGACCGTTCAGGTCGAAAATGCTCATCGGAATGCTGCCGTGTACCGTGGTGTTGAAGGTCAGGTTCAAGGCGTCCTCCACCGGATTCGGCCACACCGCCGTGTGGTCGAATAACGGACGCTCGGGGATGCTCGTAGGCATTTCGTTCAGCACGTTCACTGTGAAGCCCGAGCGTGCATAGCTCTGTTCGAGGATCATGCCGGTGTAGATCCCGTCATCATCCACCGACACGGAATCGCAGGCTGTGTCCGTGCAACCACCGGAGTTCATCGTCAAGCACAGTTCGTAGGGTCCGCCGTTCGCGTAGATGTGCGTGGGGAAGGCTTCCGTGGAATTCGGAGTGCCATCGCCCCAGCTCCACACGAAATCGTAGTTCCCGTTGCCGCCGCTGCTGAGGTTCCAGATCCACAATAGGTTCGGGATCGGGGTGGCACCGCCATTCGGGTTCAAGCTATCGATCTCATAGGCCTGCATCACCCAGAAGCCGGCTTCGCAGCCCGTGGTGGTGGTGTCGGCGATGCACACGCAGCTAGCGCTCCACGTTCCGGCAGCACCTAACGCAGTGGTACAAGGAGTGCCGGGCCAGTTCGTGCCGTTCCATACACCGGTGCAATCGAATGTCTGGCCCATGGTGTCAAGAGCGCAAATGCAGTCGGACGTCCAAAGGGCAGGCAAATTCGACCCCGGGATCGTGCATGCTGTTCCTGGCAACGCGGTACCGCCGGCCACGCCTAGGCAATCCGTTGTTCCTGTCCCGCAGTTGAAGTTCACTATCACCACGGTCGAATCCGGAAAGAGGCTGTTCACGGTGTAGCTCACGGTCTGGCTTTGCATCACCCCGTTGCACGGAGTGCTGACCACGAACCAGCCGTTGAAGGAATCCATCATCAGGTCGATGGTGAAGGTGCAGGTGCCTGAGGTCAACGGCACGTCGATGTCCAGCGCAGGTTGGGTGTTCTGCACGGTCAGGATGTTCACATAGCTGGTGGGCGTGCAGCCTGCGATCGTACCCATCACCGTGACCGGATAGGGCGGTAATGGTTGCGCAAACGCTCCGATCGCGGCTGCGGAGGCGAGTGTCAGTGCAAGAGTGCGGAGGGATGTTCTCATGGCGTTGGTTCTTTCGTGATCTTGTGGTCCACTACCATACACGGGATCCTGGGGCCTCGGGTTGGGTACGACCCGAAATTACTTCGCTTGGCGCGGATGGATGGCCCGGAAATGCGAATGCCCCGCCGAGGCAGGGCATTCGCGGAAGAGATCGGGGACTAGCGTGTCCTCACGAAGCGTAGGCTGGTGATGGTGCCGGAGCTGCGATCGGTCACACGCACGGTGTACATCCCGGTGGGCAAGGCACCCACGTCGATCCGCTGTTGGTTGGATCCAGCGGAGAGCGTCCGTTGCACTTGTGCCACTTCGCGTCCGTTCACATCAAGAATGGTGATCATCGCAGCGCCATCGAAGCGTGCGTTCAATGCCACATACAGGTCCTCATTCACCGGGTTCGGCCATGCGCGCAGTTCGCTGATCGCGGGTACTTCCGGCATCGCTGTGGCGAGGCCGTTCCGCACATTGATGGTGAAGCCGTTGGAGCGCTGGCCGTTGCCATCCGCTTCGCCGTTGATGATCATGCCGTTCAGTATACCGTTGTCGTCGATCGACACACTGTCGCAGTACTGGTCGGTGCAACCGGTGGCATCCGCGATGGTGAGGCACAGCAGGTAAGGACCATTATCGCTGTAGATGTGCGTGGGGAAGGGATCCGTGCTGCCGATGCCGTCGCCGAAGCTCCACGAGTAGGTCATGGTGCCGCTTCCTTGGCTCAGGTTCCACACCCACAGTTCGTAAGGGATCGGGGTACCGCTGTTGGGGTTCAGAGAATCGCCCTCATAGGCTTGCAGGACCCAGAAGGAAGCGGAGCAGCCGGTGGTGTTGGTGCTGTCCTGGCAGACGCAGTTGTTGTCCCACATGCCGATCGCGCCGCCGCCCGTCAACCAGCAGGGGCTGCCGGGCAAGTTCGACCCGTTGAGCACGCCGAGGCAATCGTATCCCGCATTGCTCGAATCCGCGATGCAAAGGCAGTCGGCGCTCCATGTGCCAGCTGCACCGGCCGGTGTGCTACAGAAGGTACCCGGTAAGCTCGACCCGTTGAGGACGCCGGCGCAATCGAAGTATTGGTGGGTTCCCCCCCCCGCCAGGGCAACCCCCCCCCAGAGGCCTGCTTGTCCCGGGCTGGTGACACCGGCGTCCAATGCGTGCCCCGGCGCAATCGAAGTAATTGGTGGTGTCGCTCACGCACACACAGGCCATGTTGAAGAAACCGGTGTTGAAGATGATCGAGTCGTTGGTGTAGGTGCATGTGGTGCCGGGAAGAGCGCTGCCGTTGAGCACACCGAGGCAATCAAAGTAGAAGTTGGAACTGTCCGGCGTGCAAACGCAGTCCGCGCTCCAATAGCTCGTGGTGTTCGGGTCGTTGTCGTTGCACGCTGTTCCAGGCAGGTTCGGACCACCCAGGATGCCAAGGCAATCAACTGTGGAACTGTTGCAGTTGAAGGTCACGAACAAATACGTGGAATCGGGAAAGAACGCGTTCACCTGATAGGCGGCGGCCAATTGCTGCATCGCTCCGTTGCAGGGTGTGCTCAGGATGAACCCACCATTGAACGAATCCATCAATAAGTCGATGGAGAAACCGCAGTTGGCATCCAACGGTACATCGATATCGATGGCAGGCTGGGTGATCGAGTTCGTGGTGACGTTGACGTAGCTATTCGGTGTGCAGCCAGCTACATAACCTGCAACGGACACGCTGTAGGGCGGCAGCGGTTGAGCGAAAGCGGCTCCCCACAGCAGGGTGGCGAGGCCGATGGTCAAAGAGCGGAGGGAGGTGTTCATGGCAGATCGGTTTTCGTGATCGTTGGGTTCAACTCCATACACGGAGGAACTGATCGGTTGGTTGGGTGATGGAAGGAAAAGGATCAGAGAATTGGACGATCAGACGATCGGATGATCGAATACCACCGAGGAGGCATTCCATTTTCTGATCATCTCATTTTCTGATCGTCCGATCAATGAGATCATCGTCCGCTTCGTTCGGCAAGGTCACTTTCAGCTGCGGGGTCCGCTTCATCTCCTGTTCGATGCTCCACACCGCGTTCGGATTCCTTGCCCAGGCGCGGCGCGCGATGCCGTTGTTCACGTCCCAGAGCAGCATGCTCTTCAACCGACGGTCGCTATCGGCACTTCCGTCCAACACCATCCCGAAACCGCCGTTGATCACTTCACCCCAGCCCACGCCGCCCCCGTTGTGCAAGCTGACCCACGTCGCTCCGCGGAAAGCATCACCCACGAAGTTCTGTACGGCCATATCCGCGGTGAAGCGCGAGCCATCGCGGATGTTGCTCGTCTCGCGGTACGGACTGTCGGTGCCGCTCACATCGTGGTGATCGCGACCCAGCACGATCGGCGCGCTGATCGCACCTTGTTTGATCGCTGCGTTGAAGGCTTCGGCGATGCGGATGCGGCCTTCGCTGTCGGCGTAGAGGATGCGCGCCTGGCTGCCCACGACCAACTTGTTCTGTTGCGCGTTGCGGATCCAATGCAGGTTGTCGGCGATCTGCTGGCGGATGTTCGCCGGTGCGTCGTGCAGCATGCTTTCCAGTACATCACCTGCGATGCGATCGCTCGTCGCGAGATCCTTCGGATCACCGCTCGTGCATACCCAACGGAACGGGCCGAAACCATGGTCGAAGCATAGGGGGCCCATGATGTCCTCGACGTAGCTGGGGTAGCGGAATTCGACCTCACCCCCAGCCCCTCTCCCGGGGAGAGGGGAGCGGAAGACGTCTGCACCGGCACGACCAGCTTCCAACAGGAATGCATTGCCGTAATCGAAGAAGTACATGCCTTGTTCGGCCAGTGTGTTCACCGCGACGACATGACGACGCAATGTTTCCTGCACGCGTTCCTTGAATGCGGCCGGGTCCTTCACCATGAGCGTGTTGCTCTCTTCATAGCTGAGGTCCACGGGGTAATAGCCGCCGGCCCACGGGTTGTGCAAGCTGGTCTGGTCACTACCGAGATCCACGTTGATCTTGCGTGCGGCGAGGCGTTCCCACAGATCCACCACGTTGCCCACGAAGGCGATGCTGTGCGCTTCGCCCTTCTTCTGCCAGGTCTGTGCAGCATCAATGCACGCGTCCACATCGGCGATCACTTCATCCACCCAACCCTGACTGTGGCGCTTGTGCGCGGCGGCAGCGTTCACCTCCGCGCAGATCGTGATCACACCCGCGATGTTGCCTGCCTTGGGTTGTGCGCCGCTCATGCCGCCGAGGCCGGAGGTGACGAAGAGCCTCAGGCTCCCCTTCTCCTCGGGAGAAGGGGCCGGGGGATGAGGGAGCATTCGCACTGCATTCAGCACCGTGATCGTGGTGCCGTGTACGATCCCTTGCGGACCGATGTACATGTAGCTGCCCGCCGTCATCTGGCCGTATTGCGAAACGCCGAGCGCGTTCATGCGTTCCCAATCGTCGGGCTGGCTGTAGTTGGGGATCACCATGCCGTTGGTCACCACCACGCGCGGCGCATCGGTGTGGCTGGGGAAGAGGCCGAGCGGATGGCCGCTGTACATCACGAGCGTTTGCGTGTCGCTCATCTCGCTGAGGTAGCGCATCGTGAGGCAGTACTGCGCCCAGTTCTGGAACACCGCGCCGTTGCCGCCGTACGTGATCAGCTCGTGCGGGTGCTGCGCCACGGCAGGATCCAGGTTGTTCTGGATCATCAGCATGATCGCGGCGGCCTGTTGGCACCTCGCCGGATAGTCCGTGATCGGTCGTGCGTGCATCGGATGTTCCGGACGCAAGCGGTGCATGTAAATGCGGCCGTGATCCTTCAACTCCTGCGCGAACTCCGGCGCCAGCGTGGCGTGGTGCTTTTTCGGGAAGTAGCGCAGCGCATTGCGCAGTGCGAGCTTCTTCTCCTCTGCGTTGAGGATGTCCTTGCGCTTGGGGGCGTGGCTCACTGAAGCATCTATCGGCTTCGCAGGCGGAAGCACATCGGGGATGCCTTCTTGAACGGCTTGTTGGAAAAGGAGGCGGTCGGATGTGGTGGCAACGGACATAGCGCGAAGATCGGCCGAAGCAGCGGATCTAGCGCGCGATCAAGAAGCGTTGTGGTCGGATCCCATCCATCACCAGCACATAAACGCCCTGCGGCAGGGCTTGCACATCAATGCGTTCGTTGGTGGAGGTGATCCGGTGCTGGTGTATGGTGCGGCCTTGGAGGTCGGTGATGGAACAGGTGGTTCCGGGGACGGAGGAAGAGAGGAGGATGAAGTCGGAGGCGGGGTTGGGAAAAACCTGAAGTTCCGGGTCGCTTTCCTCTTCAATACTCATGTCCCAGTCAATCGAAGGCGGGGGGATTATTGTATCGCCGTTGACGATGGCCCCAACAAGATCGACTCTTTGGCCTATTGGATAGTTATGAATGTACACCACGCTCCTTAGGCCAATACCTTGCTCATACCAAACCTCAAAGGGAAAATAGTTCAAGGGGTATGTGTTCTCCGTGACTTCGTGGGTCAGGTTGAATGTTTTGGTTGAATTGCCGCCGACCATTCCTAGATCTTGAGCTCGGATGCATGCTCGGCCATCGCTGGTCGTGCTAAAGTCAGCGATATAGCGGTTCATAGCTATTGACTGCATCCAGCAGATGGATGTATCCATAACCTGTCCAGGATAAGCGGAGAGAATGGGGTGATCTGCTGCAATGTCCGTTCGGCCGAAGAACCATTGATCAGTAGGCATGGGCCATGTGCAGTCGTAGGTACTGGTCCATTGGAGATTAGGGTAGGTCCGTGCGACAGACGTTGAATAGATCACGGAATCTTCAGTTTCGATGCGGTCCGTAATTACCGCTTTCCAGTAGTGACTTCGCATACTTGGGTACGGTGAGCCCCCTTGCGGATTTATCTGATAGGTACACGATAACCCATATGTAAGTTCATCACCAACCTGATAATCAAAATAGTCCAGCAGGTCCGGAAAAAGTCGCCCCACGCCCGCACCTTCCACACCGATCAGATCGAAGTGCTGGCCTCCGATGCCGAAGTACACGATCCCATAAGAGCGGCTCAATAGAATGGAATCCCCGTCGCTCAGCAAAATCCTTCGCAATGTGTCCGGCACACCGAACACGTCCTCTGACCACGCATCATCAACGGTGGCGTTGATCGCGTTGGCGGTGTTGAATATCCACGTTTCCCCGACTTCTGCATCGCTTCGGATAAGTACCGTGTCCATGCCGTTGAATGTCCAATTGTTACCGGTCCGGATGCAATCGTATCCTAGGAACTGCGGCTGGTTCACACGAACGAAGCATCCGTCGCATGGTCCACCTAGACTCGCAGGGCACGTATCACACACCACCCCGATCAGATTCAACTCATACCGGAAACTATCCACCCCCAGCGTATCGATGTGCATGACACGGATCTGGTTGCTGATCGTATCCGTGCCGTCGTTGCTGTAGTTGTACCGGTACGCGGGGTTGAGCAGCGCCCAGTTCTGTGCGTTCACCAAGAGGGTGAGGACCAAGGCCAAGGGCAGAAGGGCGGACCGCATTGCACAGGAAAGATAGCTGCCGACCGCCGAACGCTGCCTACACCCATAGGGTTGTTCGGTCATGAAGCAATACCGCTCGCGGCATTCCGATCACCTGCGACCCCTTCAGGGTCGGTCAATTCGCATTTTGGTCTTCTACATGCTTTGACCCCTCTGGGGTCGATCCCTTGCGCGATGTTGACCCCGAAGGGGTCGAAGCATGTAGCCATCGTTGGCCAATGGATCGAAGCGACCCTGAAGGGGTCGCAGCAATGAGGGCGTTCAAGGTCCGGTAACCTTGCCTAGCCCTGGACCTTCTTCACCGCCTCGTGCCCAAAAGGGCAATGCCGGCAATTGCTTCCGCAGCAATACCCGCGCTTGCGGTGGTACTGCTCCGTGAAGATGATATACCCTTCCGGGGACAGGTAGAAGTCGCCCGGTTCCAAGCCCAGCCGCTCTTCGCGGTCGTCCTTCGGTCGCGGTGGGTCCTGTGGTTCGTCCATGTGGTTGGCAGCCCGAAAAGGCGCATAGCGCCCGCGAATTTCAGGCAGCGCAGCATATCGGGTCCGTGCGGCACGTTCTTTCCACACGGGGTGGTGGGATCAGAGCCGAATTCCGCCTGCATATGGTCCTTCAACCCCGGTTACTTCGCTCTTTGCCGAGCCATGCCTTCCACGAAACACGTTCACCAACCACGTGCGATGCGCCGCATTACCGCGATGCTCCTTGCTTTCGTGCTCACCGCTAGCGTGCAGGCGCAGCCTCCGTTCAAGCGCAACACCGCCGAGGAATACATCGCGCAATGGAAGACGGTGGCCGTGAAGAAGATGAACGAGCACGGCATCCCTTCGAGCATCACTCTTGCTCAGGGACTGTTGGAAAGCGGCAATGGCAACAGCGCGTTGGCACGGGAGAGCAACAACCATTTTGGCATCAAGTGCACGCCCGATTGGAAGGGCGGCCGCGTGTATCACGACGACGACATCAAGAACGATTGCTTTCGCGCGTACCGCGATGCGGCCGACAGTTTCGAGGACCATTCGCAGTTCCTCAAACGCCAGCGCTACGCGAAGCTCTTCGAGTTGAAGGCCACCGATTACAAGGGCTGGGCGCACGGGTTGAAGGATGCGGGCTATGCCACCGATCCGCATTACCCGCGCAAGCTGATCGAATTGATAGATCGCTACGAGTTGTATAAGCTGGATGAAGGTGTGGATGTGGTGTACAAGCCGATCGGCAAGGACATTCCCAAACCCGCGCCGGAGCGCCGTGGTCGCAGAGGGGCTGTCGGTGGTGATGTGATCCACATCGGCGCGGGTCGTGATATCGAAGTGTTCGAGGGCCGCATCAAGTTCGTTCGTGCGAAGTCGGGCGACACCTTCCGCAAATTGGCTGGCGACCTCGAGATGACGCACGGCATGCTGGCCCGTTGGAACGACATGGACAAGGAGAGTTCGCTCACCGAAGGGCAGATCATCTTCATCCAACCCAAGCGCAGTACGGCGAAGAGCGCGACATCCCACACCGCTCAACAAGGAGAGACCTTGTGGAGCATCAGCCAGCAGTACGGGATCAAGCTTTCGAAGCTTGCGAAGTACAACGGCATCGATAAGGACGCCACCATCAAGAGCGGCCAAACCATCGCGTTGAAGAAAGTGCGACGCTAGGGTGGTGATCATGCTCAACAGTCCCGCGTGGAGAATTGAACAGCACATTGGCGCGTTCGTGTAGTTGTGGATCCTTGCTTTACGCTGTGCGGATGCGCCTGATACCGACCTTGTTGTTCACGATCACTTCGTGTGCGGCCATGGCGCAATCCACATGGCGCGTGGACAGTTTGATGACCACGTGGCCGGTGCGCTTGGCGGTGGCCGACTCGCGGCACGGTTCTACACCTGGTGTGATCCGCGCGGTGGATACGCGCAACCTCTACACGCAATTGCAACACACTGTTACCGGTTTTCCGGTGTTCGCGGATAGCGGTGTGGTGCGTTACGTGGATCTCTACGGCGAACCGAAGCGCGAGGAATTCCGTGCGTTGCTCGGTATGGCGCAGGTGTACTTCCCCATGATCGAAGGCGAACTGGTCCGGCAAGGCTTGTCCAAGGACTTCAAGTACCTGCCCATGGCACTGTCTGCGATGAACACACTGGCGGGATCGCAACAGGGCGAAGCAGGTCTATGGATGTTGAGTTATCCGGTGGCTTTGCGTTATGGACTGAACATCACGGCGGATCGCGACGAGCGACGTGACACGCGACTTAGTACCATGGCTGCGGTGAGCTACCTGAAGGATCTTCTGGCGCGTTACCACGATCCGGCGTTGGCCGTCATGGCCTTCACCTGTGGACCCGCGAACGTGACGCGCGCACAAGGCCGCACGAGTGGCGCCACGGACTACCGCACGCTCTATCCGCAGTTCACCGAGGGCAGTCGTGATGTCCTGCCGCTGCTCATGGCCTTCATCCATTTGTCGGCACATGCGAAGGAGCTGGGCATCGCGCCCATTCCCATGTTGCCCGCAGAAGCAGCCGACACCTTGCGGTCGGATCGTGAGTTGCGCTTCTCTGCCGTGTCCAGGACCCTGGGGATCGAGATGGGAAGGCTACGGGCGCTGAACCCCTTGCTGTGCGGTGATCGCATTCCGCGGCTCGAAGCCTTCGTGCTGCCGCGTGGCGGACGAGCGCAATTCGAAGCACTCGCGGATTCCTTGCTGCGGGAACAACAACGTCTTGCGGCGATCCCAGCGATCGTCCCGGCCCAAGCAGCGGTCCGAACGATCAATGGTCGAGAGGCGATCAACTACCGCGTTCGAAGTGGCGACTACCTCGGACATATCGCCATGCGCTTCGGTGTGAAGGTGTCGCAGATCAAGAGTTGGAACCACATGCGCAGCGATCGCATCGATATCGGCGACAAGCTGGTGATCTACGTGACGGCCTCGCAGCGCGACCGGTACGATCGACACAAGGCGGGTGGCACGGAAGGAAGCGAGGGACCGACCAACCAGGTACCCATCGTCAAGGAGAACGTTGTGCGCGCGCAGACGCCGCTCTCCGAATTCACGTGGTACACCGTACAGTCCGGTGATTCGCTCTATGGCATCGCGCAACGGTTCCCCGGTGTGGATGCGAAACGGTTGATGGAGGTGAACGGGATCACGGCGGATATCAAACCGGGTCAACGGCTCAAGATCCCGCTTCAGCAATGAGCCCGATCCGTGTGCTGCTCTTCCTTCTGGCGATCCTGCTGGTGCTCGCATTGGTGGGCCAATTGATCCCGAAGG
The DNA here is from genome assembly GCA_016721005.1 of Flavobacteriales bacterium. GTDB lineage: Bacteria > Bacteroidota > Bacteroidia > Flavobacteriales_F > PHOS-HE28 > PHOS-HE28. The sequence goes on along the minus strand of JADKJM010000014.1, from coordinate 80,917 downwards.
AGGGTGTGCATGTGGGATCACTGGTCTTCCGGTTGCCGAGCGCCAGCGACATGCTCTTCGCAGAAGAACAAAAGCGTGTGGACATCGGTGACATCCTCGCGTTGCCCACCGACGCTGGTGCCGTGATCCCGGACAGCTTGCTCGCGGATACGCTCGCCGCTGTGGAGGATACGGTCGGGACACCCTTCGTTTTCGATGCGAGCAAATTGGCGCCACTCGAGGAGCGGATCAAACTGCACTATCCCGCCGAAGGGAAGAAGGTGCTGTACGACGTGTTCGCGGCGCTGGAGAGCGCGGGCTCGTCGGGCCATCCCGTGCGGATCCTGCATTATGGTGATTCGCAACTGGAGGGTGATCGCATCACATCGTACGTCCGCAACAAGCTACAGTCGCAGTTCGGCGGGAACGGCCCCGGCCTGGTCGCGGTGGCCGACATCGTTCCACACTTCAGTGTGTCGCGCTCGATCAGCGACAACTGGATCCGGTACAGCGTGATGAACAAGAAGCCGAAGGATCTGCATCACGATCGTTACGGTGCGTTGTCCGCTTTCTCGCGCTTCACCACCATACTCCCGGACACCATCGAACCGGATACCGTGGAGCACACCGCGACGATCACGCTACGGCCGGAGAAACGTTGTTACGGAAAGGCGCAAGTCTGGTCCGAGTGTCGCCTGTTCTACGGTTGGCACCGCACGCCACTCACCATGACGATGACCGCGGATGGCGTGGAACTGAGTGATGAAGTGATCCCTCCGGGACGTCAACTCATGGTGCGTGATTGGCGTTTTCCATCACCACCGAAGGAAGTGGTGATCACGATGAAAGGCAATGACAGCCCCGATGTCTTCGGCGTATCGCTCGAAGGCCGCAACGGCGTGGTGATGGATAACATACCGGCACGGGGTGCGGCGGGTTACGAGTTCCGGCGCGGTGATCAAGCGCTGCTGTCACGCATGTACAGCGAGTTGGATGTGAAGCTCCTGGTCCTGCAATACGGCGGGAACGTGCTCCCCAACTTGAAGAGTTCGGAGGAAGCGGCACAATACGGGCGCTTCTTCGGGGCGCAGATCGCACGCTTCAAGAAGATGATCCCCGGCGTGTGCATCATCGTCATCGGTCCCAGCGACATGAGTATCAAGGAAGGTGACGACTACGTGACGCGTCCGTTCCTGGAGGATGTCCGCGATGCCATGCGCACGAACGCACTGGCGCAGGGCGCAGTGTTCTGGGATATGTACGAGGCCATGGGCGGACGTAACAGCATGGTGAGTTGGGTGCAGGCCGAACCTGCCCTCGCGGCGGAGGACTACACGCACTTCAGCCCGCAGGGTGCGCACAAAGTGGGCGAGATGTTCTACACCGCGTTGATCAGCGACTTCGCGGTATACCACGCTTCGAAACAATGAGGACCGCAACACTTGCATCGCTCCTGCTCGTCGTGAGCTTCTGCTCATCAGCTCAGGACAATCCGTTGCGCGCGCCTGATCTGCCATTCATCGGGTCCGCAGCGAACCACATCGTCCACAAAGGGGACAGCAGTGCGTGGGAGGGTTATGAACGGAAGTTGGATGAACTGGTCTTCGAAGGCAAGGGGCAGGTGAACATCGTCCACATCGGCGGATCGCACGTGCAGGCGGATATGTGGAGCATGGAATTGCGTCATCGCTTGCAGACCATGGTGCCTGGTGTGCGCGCCGGACGGGGCTTCATCTTCCCGTACAACATGGCGAAGACGAACAATCCGTGGTGGTACAACCCGGAGTTCACCGGCCAATGGACCGGCTTGCGGAACGTGGTGCGTGCGGATACTTCGACGCTCGGCATTGCGGGCATTTCGGCCACCACCACCGATACGCTCACCACCCTGAAGATCGGTTTCCGTGGTGATGCGTTCCCGGGATACACGTTCGATCGTGTGCGTGTGCTGCACCGGATGGACAGCAGCTTCGAGGTCACGGCATCCGATCCGGACAGCACCTTGAAGATCACACGGCGTGTGGACATCGCGGGCGGCTATACCGAGTTCGTGTTCGGTAGACAGTTGGATACGTTGCACCTGCGCTTCCAACGGACCGACCCGGCGCAACAGCGCTTCACCTTGAACGGGATCATCCTCGGGAACAGCGATCCGGGTTTCTTCCTGCATGCCACCGGCGTGAACGGTGCGCGAACGGAAAGCTGGTTGCGTTGCCAACGCTTCTCCGAGGAGTTGCGCTACCTCGACCCGGACCTCGTGATCCTCTCCATCGGCATCAACGATGCGCACGATCCGGACTTCAGTGCCGCGCGTTACGAAGCGAACTACCGCGAGTTGATCCGCAGGGTGCGACTGGCCAACCCGAATGCGGCGATCCTGCTCACCTCCAATACCGACAGTTTCATGAAGCGCCGCTATCCCAACGCGAATGCGGAAGCCGTGCGTGATGTCATGTTGCGGCTTTCCGCGAGCGAAGGTGTGGCGGTCTGGGATACGTATGGTGTGATGGGCGGGCAGGGAAGCATCCGGATCTGGGAGAACAACGGTTTGGCGAAGAGTGATCGCGTACACATGACGCGCGAAGGCTACACCATCCTTGGCGACCTGCTCTTTTCGGCGCTGATGGAGAAGTACGGACAACACGTTGCACGTACTACGAAGCCATGAGCCACGCCTTCCGCCATCGCACGAATGGATCGCAACGCACGCGGATGATTTCCGGATGAACGTCCTCCTGAACATCGACTGGGCCGGGCTCTTCCAATACGATGAGGCCGCGCCGGTCATCTTCACGCGCTTCTTCTTCTGGGGCTTCTTCGCAGTGGTGCTGGCGGTGTACAGCGCGGTGTACAAGCATCGCGCGTGGCGGAACGCGTGGCTCTTCCTGGCCAGTGCATTCTTCTACTACAAGACCAGTGGCCTCTTCGTCGGGCTCCTGTTCTTCTCCATCACCATGGACTTCCTCATCGGACGTGCGAGCGCCGCCACGGATGTGCGGGTGCGCAAACAATTGCTGCTCGCACTCAGCGTCACGTTGAACCTGCTGGTGCTCGGCTATTTCAAGTACGCGCACTTCCTGGTGGAGAATGTGAACCAACTCTTCGGTACCGCGTTCGAACCGGTGAACTACTTCGCGCACTGGGCGAACCAAGCGTGGGATGCACACTTCGTGGAGAACAAGGTGTTGTTGCCCGTGGGCATCAGCTTCTACACCTTCCAGTGCATGAGCTATGCGATCGATGTGTATCGCGGCGATGTGAAGCCCGTGCGCAACCTGCTCGATTTCGGTTTCTATGTGAGCTTCTTCCCGCAGCTCGTTGCCGGCCCGATCGTGCGCGCGGCGGATTTCATTCCGCAGTTGTACAAGGAGACCAAACTGACCCGACCGGAGTTCGGGATCGCGGTGTTCTGGATCCTGAACGGTTTGGCGAAGAAGATGATCATCGGTGATTACATCGCCGTGAACTTCATCGACCGTGTCTTCTCCGATCCATTGCGCTTCACAGGCTTCGAGAACCTGATGGCGCTCTACGGATATTCGATCCAGGTGTACGCCGACTTCAGCGGCTATACCGACATCGCCATCGGCGTGGCCTTGCTCATGGGCTTCCACCTGAACCAGAACTTCAACAGCCCTTACAAAGCGCGCAACGTGGGCGAATTCTGGAAGCGTTGGCACATGAGTTTGAGCAGTTGGCTGCGCGATTACCTGTACATCCCGATGGGCGGCAATCGTGGTGGATCGGTGTTCTCGTGGATCATGCTCGGGATCATCGGCGTGGCCTTCATGCTCCTCACCGGATGGTGGTGGTTGCCGGTGGTCTACTTGTCCGTGATCTCTCTCATCGTGGTCATCATCCGCTTCTCTCCGGCCATGCGCAACGTGGTGACTACGAACTCCAACCTGATGATCACCATGCTGATCGGCGGATTGTGGCACGGCGCCAGTTGGATGTTCGTGATCTGGGGCGGGCTCAATGGCCTGGGCCTGGTCGTCTACAAATTCTGGAAACGGATCAGTCCGTGGGAGCACAGCAAGGGTTGGGTGGCGCACGCGTGGGTGGTCTTCTTCACCTTCTCCTTCATCACGTTCACGCGCAACTGGTTCCGCAGCCCGGACCTCGCCACCGCGAACCATGTCCTGCACCAGATCGGTCATGCCTTCCAGCCCGCTCTCATGGGCGATGTGCTCTGGGGATTCCGCAGCGTCTTCATCGTCATGGCCATCGGCCTCTTCGTCCACTGGCTGCCGGAGAAATTCAAACAGCGCTATCGCGAAGGCTTCGCATCGTTGCCGCTATGGGCCATGGCACTCGCCAGCGCGGGCGTGGTATTCCTGATCTACCAGACCGTAACGGCGGACATGGTTCCCTTCATCTACTTCCAGTTCTAGAGTCGCGGATGGAGATGCGGCCGATACCTTGGCAACGGATCCCATGACCACAGCCACCAGGACCTCTGCACAGGAGGCGCTATTCTCCCAATGGGTGCGTGAGCATACCGGTGATCTACAGCGTTTCGCCCGGAACCGGGTGAAGGATCCCGCCACGGCGGATGACCTCGTGCAGATCGCCTTCGTGAGCGCGTGGAAGACGATGGAGCGTTTCGAGGGGAACAGTTCACCGAGGACCTGGTTGTTCGCCATCCTCAAGCACAAATTGGCTGATCACTATCGTAAGGCCTATCGCGAAGGGATCAAGGTGTCAGGGATGGAAGCGGTAGGCGACGACCCCTCCGGAACGCTTTTCGTGCCGAGTGGGCATTGGCATACGGATCACCGACCACAACTCGTACAGGACGTATTCCAGGAAGAGGACCTGAATGAGAAACTGGATCGCGCGTTGCGCAAGTGCATGGATGCCCTTCCCGAACGGATGCGAAGCGTGATCGAGATGAAGTACCTCCTAAGCAAGGACAGCGCGGCCATTCGCGAGGCATTGGAACTCAGCGAAACGAACATGTGGCAGCAGGTCCATCGCGCCAAATTGAAGTTGCGTGCGTGCATCGAGGAACGACTCACCAAGCCTCAACCCTGAACACATGGGATTGATCGATACGATGATGATCAGTTGTCGCAAGGCCTCTGAATTGACCGAGCGCAAGGAACTGGTACCCTTGAACACCGTGGAACGTGCTGGCCTCTGGTTCCACCTTCGGATCTGCGATGGATGCAAGGCCTACGTGAAGCAGAGCGCGGCCTTGGATCGGTGGTTGGATGAGCGCAGGGATGGCAATGCAGTGGTTGATTGCGGTGCCTTGGAGGACCGGATCCTGCGCGAAACAGGTGCGCAAACCTGAACGTGGATCCCGGCAACGAAGCGCATCACGCCGTTCCGATGGCCGCTTCCGGTCCGCTGCCGTACTTCACATCGAACAGGACGATCACCGCCGTGAAGGCCCAGAAGGGAACGGAGGCCTTGTCCGTATCAAGGAAATTGTTGAGCCCGCCGTGGAGGTAATAGGTGACCAGACCGAGGAAAGCCGCGGACATCACGCGACGATCGGTGCCAGGAGGCATTCGTTTGTAGAGGCGCACCGCCCGCGCAGTGGTGACAACGACCAGTGCGACCATCAATAACATGCCCAACAAACCCTGTTCAGAGAGGGGGCCGAGGTATTCGCTATGTGCGTTGCCTTGCACCCCGAAGTTGGTACTGATGATCGTGCGGTCCTCGCTCGCTTGAAAAGGTGCGTACTGGAACATGTACGTGCCGGGACCCCATCCGAAGATCGGGCGCTCCTGGAACATGCGCATCGCGGAGTTCCAGCGGTTGATCCGCTCCAGGTTGCTCGCGTCGCTGGAGATGTTGGAGATCGACTGCACATGTTGACCGAGGTCGTCCGATGATTCCTCCCGGTTGCGCTCCAACGCGACGTGATCTGGTCGGCGTTCACCCAATAGACCACACCACTTACAGCGAGCACTACGGCTAGGACCCATACCGGGATCCGCAAACGCATGAAGAGGAACAAGCCGATCACGCCTATCAGACTCAACCACGCGGCACGGGTGTAGGAGAAGACAAGCCCCGCCACGAGCACGAGCAGCGCGAAGAGCATGACCCCACGCGAGGTCCGGCTGATCCCCGGAATACCGACAAGGGTGATCGAGAAAGGCAGCATGAAGGCGATTATCGCCCCGTAGCTCGTGTGGTCCTTGAAGAAGGGCCACATGACCCAGTGGGCGGGCTCCTGTGCGAACCCGTACTGGGCGTGTTGGATCAACGTGTAGCCGATGGCGATGACCAGGCCGGCGAGGAAGGCACGAACGAAACGCAGCATATTGGGCGTTTCCGCGAAGAAGCGCGTGCCCATGAAGTAGAGCACGCAGACGAACCATGCACGCGCCGTGAAATACTTGAACGAGACCATGGGCATGCTGCTCGGTACGATACACACGGCCATCCAACCCAGTTGCAGCAGGATGATGGTAGTGATGGGATGGCGCAGGATCGCGTGATCGATCACACCTTTCTGGATCGAGACCTTCAGCAGGAACAGGAACATGAGCCCGACCAGGATCGGTTCGGTGGGCAGTGCGACACCGATCCCACCAAGGGAGAGCTCCTCCAGGTTGATGGACAGCGGAGTGGCGAATGCGATGAAGAGCAGGAGCCGCTGCGGCGTAGCGACCATCGCCCAGATCACCAATAGTACCGCTGGGAGTACGCTGAACCAATAGAAGTCCGCAGCCATGAGCGCCGCGTTCAGCAACGTGAAGACCACGCAGGCCGCTGCGATCCAGTGGGCCTTCAGCGCGCGCAGCATCCTTAGGCGTTTTGGTCGCGCCAGATCACCAGCACGAAACAGAGGAAGAGCGCGGACAGGGTGCTGGTGCTCACGATCAACCACCGGACGGGATACACCTTCTTATCACTCACTTCCGGATAGACCACCGTGTTGGTGTACGTGAGTTCCTTGGTCACATCATTCACAACCTGTTCGTAGTCGGTGAGCAGGCGATCGTAGTTGGTGCGGAAGAGGTTGCTCAGTTCCATGAGTTCGCGGAACTCGCCTCCCTTCTCCTCCAGTTCCTTGATCATGCCCCGCACGGCGTCGCGCTGCGATTGGGATGCATTCGTGGAGAGCATTTTCACGTAGCCCTTGGTCAATTCCTTTACTTGGCTCTCGTAGGCCAGTAGCCCGGCGTCACGCCGCAATACGTTCAACCGTTTCTCAACGCTGTCCATCTTGTAGCGGGCATGCCCCAATGATCGTTCGGCGATCTCCAGCACTTCGTAGGATTTCTCCCGCTGGAGCCGGCGTGCAAGGAGGTTCACCTGGACCAGCATGCGCTGCACCATGTCGCGCGCCACGCGTGGATGTTCATCGACCACTTCGATCTGCACGCTTTCATACCGCGTCTTCGTGATCTCCACGCGGTCGTTGAATTCGTTGTACAGCGCGAAGTAGCCGCCGTTGCCCGTCGTGTCGATCTCGTACGCCTTCGCCAGATCGAACTCCTTGATCAGGCTGTCCCGGATGCTGTTGCTCTCCAGGAGTTGGAGCAACTGGTCGGTGCGTGTTTCTACGCTGTAGCTGTTCAGGTTCACCGGGTACACCGTGGCCGTGCTCTTGTAGCGAGGCTTGATGAAGGTGGGGCCGCTGAGGATGCCGGACACGAGAATGGCGACCGCACCGACGGCGACGAAAAGACGCCAGCGTTGCCTTGCGACAGTGACGAACGTATTGAAGGTGATCTCAGCGGCCATGATTGTTCCGGATCTTGTTGACGTTCTCCTGCACTACGATCAGCAACAGGGCGAGCAGGAAGGAGGAGATGCAGCTGATCGCGACCACCAGCCAGCGAATGGGGTAGGCCTTCTTGTCCGGCACCTGGGCCTTGTTCACCACGAACTTGTGTGGCAAGTCGCTTTCCAGATCCGCCTGCGCTTGTTCGAGCTTCATGCGCAGCACGCTCAAGCGTTTGGTCTCGTTGAACAGCCTGTCCTGTAGCGTGACGTAGGCACCGCCGTATTTCGCCAGCACCTTGAACCGTTCCTCGAATTCCTTCACCGCACGCTGGTCGCCTTTCAGGATCGCCGCACCCATGTATTCGTTGTACCGTTCGGTCTGCGTGTGGTAGTCCTGCACACCGAGTTCACGCAGCACCCGCATGCTGTCCTGCCATTGCTCGATCTCCGCCTCCAACTGGTTCACCTTCGATTCCACCAGCCACAAGCCTTTCTCGGCGCGCTCGTTCGCCATGGCCTTCCACACGCTATCCACTTGGTCGGCGATGAAATTCGCGATCTGCGCGGCGCGCTCCGGCTTTTCATCCAACACCTCCACACGCACGCTGCTGAACTTGGTGTACTCGAAGGTGATGTGCTTCTCAAAAGCTTCTCGCAGGTCGCTGTTCCGATGCGTGTCATCCGCCGGGATATCGTACACCGCGAAGAGGTCGAAGTTCTCCGCAACGCGCTCCCGGATGCGATCGGAGTGCAGCACTTGCAGGAGTTGTTCACTGTCCTCCTCATCGCCCAGTGCAAGGATGTCGTCCCGACCGGTGCTTTGTTCGTTCAACAATGCCTTCGATGCCGAGTTGGTGATCGCGGGAAACATGATCACTTCGCTGCGGTAGAGCGGGGTGATGAGGAAAGCCGCGGCCACACCTGCGAACATCCCGAGCAAGGTGATGCCGATGATCAGCTTGCGGCGTTTCCAGAGGAAGAGGATGAGGTCGAAGGAGGCGGGGTCGGCCGCTACGGGTGTGCGGCTGTTCGGGCTGGTCTCCTGCATGTGGGCCTATCGGTAAAAGGGCCGCTAATGTAGGGTTGAGCCCGCTATGGCCGGGCGCCTACGCCAAGGCCTTCCGCAACTCACGCGGACTTAGCAAGCCCACCACGGCAGCAAGGGCCAAGGCCGAAACGCCGAAGACCAGCGCGGATACCGGGAGCGTGAGGTGGGCCGATCCCAAGAGCGCGTTCACGCCGAAGAGCGCGCCGGTGAAGAGAGCAGCACGCACCAGGGCCCCGAAAGCACCGGTCACCTTGTGCAGGCGGACAGCGAGGAACAATTGCGCGACGGCGGTGAGGACTTGGGTGATCAGTCCGGCCCAGGCGGCACCTTCCGCCTGCATGCGCGGGATCAGGAATGCGTTCAAGCACACACACAGGATCGCGCCGCTCGCGGCGGTCCAGTTCAGTGCGCGCAGATCACCACCTGCCGTGAGCAGGGTGCCGAAGATGTACGTGGTGCACACTCCTGCAAAGCTCCAGATCAGCAAGGCGAAGACCGGTGCCGATCGATCCACATGCTCCGAATAGATGAGGCCCAACACTTCGCTGGAATGGAGACTCCCGAAAACCGCCACGGCCAAGGATCCCGCGAGGACCATCTTGAACGACAGCCCCACTAACGGCGACACATCGCTTCGTTCCTTAAGCATCCGGCTGAACATCGGGAGCAACAGACCGGCTACAAGAAAGCCGAGCATGTTCAACGCCTCGAAAAAGCGGAAGCCCTGGTAGTAGATCCCCGCTTGTTCCGCGCCGTCTGGAAGCATGCGCTCCAGCATCAGCGTGTCGATGCGGTAATAGAAGGTCATCAGCAGGATCAGTAGCGCGAAGGGAAAGCTGCGCTTCATCACCACCCAACTGAACGCCGGTTTCCACCTCACCACCACACGCCCGCTCAATCGCAGCACCATGCCCAACGCGATCAACGCCGTGGTCGCATACGCTGCGGTCTGGGCTTTCACGAACCACATGATCTCGAACGGCTGGTCCATTGCTTTGCCCCAGAGCAGCCACCCGACAATGCCGATCAACAGCACCCGATCGAGTACGCTGAGCAAACTGTCCTGTCGGTACCGTTGCGCACCGGCGATGTTGCTGCGCAGGTACAGGATGCTGGCCACAATGGCTTGGTTCAATACCAGCCAACCCAACATGCCGAGGTCCGCGCCGCTGAAGCCCAACGCGATCCCACTGGCCACCGTGAGCAGCGCATAGGCGAGCATGAGCCCACCACGCATCGCGGCCATCCCGCCGAGGTACTTGGCCATCAGTGGTGTGTGCTGGGCAATGTGCCGCGTGTTGTAGTTCGTGAGCCCGAGGTCCAGCACGATGTTCAGTAGGAAACTGAGGCTCAACAACGCCGCGTAGCCGCCATAGACCTCGGCGCCCACGGCCTTCTGCACCCCGGCATCGATGCCCAGGAGGTAGAAGGGCTTCACCAGCAGGTTCAGCACCAGCACAAGGGCCAGATTGGTGAGGAAGGTGCGTTGCATGGAGTGAAAATGCTTAGGGCCGTAGGATCCCCTAAACGCTACTTTGGTCCGAAGAACTCGACAATGGTACGATCCAAGATGGCGCTGCCCCAAGTGGGTTCCTTTGTTGTGATGGTCTTTCTGATCCAACTCTCCTTCAACACGTTTGGGCAGGCTGGTGACAAGAAAGCTCAACGTGCGAGGCAGGAAAGACGCGTCATGTGCAGGGAGAATGCCGATAAGGCCTTTCAAGTGGGGGATTGGGGTCGAGCAAAGGCGTACTACGATAGTACACTCGCACTGGGCTTTCTTGAGGATGTTGCTTTGCAACGCGCGAAGACCTGCCTCCTGCTGAAGGACTCTGTCGGTTATTGTTCAGGCATCATGGAGGTGGCGCCGTATAGGGGTGAGGTCTGCGATGAGCAATTCAGATCCGTGTGCATCAGGAAGGACAGTGTCGTCTTCGAAGCGAGTGGATTGTCGGTGTGGAATTTCGCTGGTGCTGCGAGTGTTGCGCGGCAATGGAACAGGTGGGATGGGAGAACGATCCATCATCTCTATGGTGGTGACGATTCCTTGTTGGTGGCCATATCAACCTCACCCTCGGATACCATCTTCTTCATCACCGATTCAATGGCAGACTACCCCGGTGGAATAGGTGAATTATTCAGGTATCTCTCTACGGTCACGAGATATCCGCAGGATGCGCTGGACCAAGGAAGATCAGGAATAGCGTACGTCGAATTCATGATAGGCATTGATGGATCGCTTCGGGACTTCAGGGTGATCAAGAGCGGTGGCATGCGTTCAATGGACCAGGAGGCGTTGCGTGTCTTGAAGGCAATGCCAACGTGGACCCCCGGCTTTTTCAGAGGGCAACCTGTGACCATGCAGATGAGCGTACCTGTGCGTTTTACAATTCGGTAGGCCAAGTGCATTGAATTGATCCACGTTCTGAACGGATCCTATTCGGATCCCCTGTGAATTAGCCCCATGCGCATCGCCGTCAACACCCGCCTTCTCCTTCCCAACAAGTTGGAGGGTATCGGCTGGTTCACGCACGAAACGCTTTCGCGGATCGTGAAAGCGCACCCGGAGCACGAGTTCTTCTTCCTCTTCGATCGTGCATTCGATCCGCGCTTCGTGTACGCACCCAATGTGCACCCGGTGGTGATGTTCCCGCCCACGCGGCACCCGGTGTTGTACCGCATATGGTTCGACTGGCTGCTCCCGCGCAAACTGAAAGCGCTGAAGGTGGATGCCTTCATCAGTCCCGATGGATTCCTTGCGTTGCACAGCGCGATCCCCACATTGGCGGTGATCCACGACCTGAACTTCGAGCATTACCCGGAGGATCTTCCGAAGAAGTACAGCAACTACTACCGTACGTACTTCCCACGCTTTGCCCGGCACGCCACGCGGCTGGCCACCGTCAGTGAGTTCAGTCGCCGCGACATCGCCGCGCACTACGAAGTGGATCCCACGCACATCGATGTGGTCTACAACGGGGTGAGCACGGTCTATGCACCGTTGGCAGAGTCGGAGAAGCAAGGCGTTCGTGATCGCTTCACCGAAGGGAAGCACTACATCATTTGCGTCGGGTCCTTGCATCCGCGCAAGAACATTGCCCGCCTGTTGATGGCCTTCGACCAGATGATCACCAGCCACCCGAGCGAATTGCGTTTGCTCATCGTAGGTGAACGGTTCTGGTGGGATGAGCGAATGGAGCAGGCCTGGTCGCAACTCGAACATCCGGACCGCGTGATCTTCACCGGTCGCTTGGAGCAGGACCAGTTACGCTTGGCAATGGGTGGTGCGGAGGTGTTGGCCTTCACCAGCTATTTCGAAGGCTTCGGGATCCCGGTGGCGGAAGCCATGCGCTGCGGGGTGCCGGTGGTCGCTGCGGAAGCCACCTGCTTGCCGGAGATCGCAGGCGATGCGGCACACTATTGCGATCCGTTCAGCGTGGCCGATATCAGTCGCGCGTTGCACGAGGTCTGCACCGATCCCGCGCTCGCCGATCAATTGCGGAAGGCGGGGTTGAAACGATCCACCCGATACAATTGGGACGATTCCGCCAGCGCATTGTGGTCCTCCTTCCAGCGGATGTGTACCGATGCAGGGCTTGACCTGAACGCGTGATCCTTCGCCATGGCATTGGCCGCATACCATCTGAAGAACCTGCTCGAAGCGGGATGTGATGAAGCCGGCCGTGGATGCCTTGCCGGACCGGTCGTCGCAGCAGCGGTGATCCTTCCTCCGCGCGTTCGGCTGCCTGGCCTTGATGACAGCAAACAATTGAACGAAGCGCGGCGTGATGCCCTTCGGCCCTTGATCGAGGAACGCGCGATCGCATGGGCCGTGGCGATCGTGGATCCAATGGAGATCGATGCGATCAACATCCTCAACGCATCCTTCCGAGCGATGCACTTGGCGGTGGATGCGCTCCATGTTCGACCGGAACACCTGTTGATCGATGGGACCCGGTTCAACGCCTACACCGGGATCCCGCACAGTTGCCACATTCGTGGTGATGGTCGCTTCCGATCCATCGCGGCAGCGAGCATCCTCGCCAAAACGCACCGCGATGAACTCATGCAGCGCTTGCACGCCGAATACCCGATCTACGGCTGGGCGGTGAACAAGGGCTATCCCACGGGGGGTCATCGCTCGGCGATCGAACAGCACGGGCCGTGCATCCATCACCGCATGAGCTTCCGCTTGTTGAAGGAGCCCGTCGCTTTGATCTGATCACCTGTCCACAGCCTTGTGTGCGCAAGGGCGTGCCGTTGCCGGCCCGCAGGCCATGTACCCCGACCACCTTTGCGCAGTACGATGCGTCGCGCATTCCTTGTCATCCTTCTCATTGCCGTTGGCGGGGCCGCCGTATGGACCGTCCTGCGTTGGGATCCGGTGCATACCGGAAACGCCGATCCGTGGGCCGCGATCCCCGATCAGGCAGCGGTGATCTTCGAGATCCCCGATCCCTATCGCACATGGGATCGCTTCACGCACAGTTCGTTGTTGTGGCATTCCTGGGAAGCAGAGCCCGGTGCGGCATCGATCGGTGTCGCCATGGCCTTGGTGGCCGAACGGATCGAATCCGATCCTGCTTTCCGCGAAGCGTTGGGTGTGGATCCTGTGCTGATCGCGATCCTTCGCACCGGCGCCGGTAGTGCCGATGCGTTGTTGGTGGGGACGATCCGCGCCAAGGATGCCGGTGCGATCGCAAGTCTGTTCAAACTCACACCATCCGATCTCGATGCGTTGAAGAACGGTGATGCGATCCGCGTGCGGTTCGCGGAAGGATCGCCGACCGTGGTGTTGGCCATGCGCGATGGATTGTGGATGGCATCGTCGAGCGCAGAACTGGTGGAAGAAGCGCGTATCCAATTGGAACGGGGTACGCCACTCGCTGCGGATCCCGAGTTCGCCAAAGCCCGTTCGACCACGGGCGGTGGTACCGACGGACACGTCCTTGTTCACGCGGCACGCGCCAAGGGCTTGCTGAACGGATGGTGGACGCCCGAACGGTTGGATCGCTTGGATGTACCCGATGGCTGGACCGCGCTCGACCTACGCATCCAGCCGGATGCGATCCTGTTGAGCGGGTTGATGATCACGAATGGCACGCATCGATTGCCGAGCGCGATCATCGCGCAAGGGAACGGTCCATGGAATGTGGCGCGTGTGCTGCCGAACAGTGTTTCGCAATGGAGCATGTGGAACGTGCGTGATGCAGGTGATCAACTGACCGTCGCCGAAGTGAAGGATGAAGCGTTGTTCCCATGGGTACATGGAGCTGCGGGAACAGCGTCGGCATTCGCTGCGGACGGTTCCATCAAGCGCTGGCTGGTCATGGAGACAGAGGATCCCGACGCGGCAATGGATGATCTGAACGCGCGCAGTGGCCCGGATACCTTGTCCTACCGTGGAACGCGCTTGTCGCGGTGGAAGGAACCCGTCTTCTGGCAGACCCTGATGGGCGAACGTTGCGCGCTTCCCGAGCAGCCCTGGTGGGTCCTGTTGGGGCACACCGTATTGATGAGCGATGATGTGAACGCGTTGACCGCGAGCATCGATGTGTGGAATGACGGAAGCAGTTTGGCCGAGGACAAGCGGACCATGGAATGGTTCCAACGGCAAGCCTCGGAGACGTCGTACACCTGGTGGGTGGATCCCATTCGCGCACAAGGCTGGTTCACGGACGGCATGCGCCCCGATGCCGACAGTGCTTTTCGAGCGCGCAGTTCATTGTGGGCCAAGCACGGCGGTTTGTGCATGCAGCTTTCCGCAACGGGAAGCGGGATCGTCCATGTGGGGATCGCGTTGTTACATGCGAATGGCGAACAACCGGAAGGGAACGATCTGTGGAGCGCGGAGGTGGGTGCGCCCATCCTTCGCCGTCCGGACATCCTCCTGAACCATACGAACGGTACGCGGGAAGTCCTCGTCCAGGACACAACGCATCGCATTCATGTGATCTCCTCCACCGGGAAAGTGCTTTGGTCACGCGCGTTGGATGGCCCGATCATGGGCGAGGTGCATCAAGTGGACAAGTTCAAGAACGGTAAGTTGCAGTTGCTGTTCAACACGGCCACCACCTGCTACTTCATGGATCGGAACGGGAAGGACATGGGTGGCTTTCCATTGCGGTTGAAGTCAGCGGCCTCCGCGCCGATCGCGGTCGTGGATTACGACGACACCAAGGACTACCGCGTACTCGTTCCCACGAAGGACGGTCACGTGTTGAACTTCGGTCTCGATGGCGCATACGTGGATGGATGGCAGGCACCAACGCTCGCCTCGCCGGGTACCGAAGCCGTCCATCATCTCCGCATCCGCAACAAGGACTACATCCTCGTGATCGTTGGGAACGGAGAGATGAAATTGCTCGATCGCAAGGGCGCGGAACGCGAGCATGTCGATCCCACCTTGGAAAGGTTGAAGGACGTGCAAGCCGTGATCCCCGGCGCCGAATTGCGCTCAACCCGCATTCAATGGCTCGATCAGGACCTCGCGCTCCACGAGACCACCTTGGGAGGAAGTGAGTTGCGCACGGTGCCCGGTGGCAACGGTCGGCTGCGGTTCATCGACCTGGACAGCGAGGGCGAACAGGCCGTGGCGAAGGTGGCGGGCGATTCATTGATCGTCCTGAAGGACGGCAAGGTGCTCTTCGAGCGGTCGCATGGAACACCACTTGATCCAACGGCAATGTCCTTCAGGATCGAAGGCATCGGCCGGTTGATCGGTGTATGCGCACCCACAAGTGGCAAAGCATGGTTGCTCGATGTCGGCGGACTTCCACTGCCGGGCATGCCGGTGGAGGGGAACACGCTCTTCAGCATCGCGGACCTGAACCTGGACGGCGGGCCCGACCTCGTGATCGGGAAAGGCACCGGGGTCACCGCCTATCGCATCAAGGAACGCTAGTCCAACTTCGGTGTTGACCACACGACCGCTCCACCTAGCTTTGGCCCGGCCGCCGGGAGTTCGTGGATCCATCCCCGGCGCGTCCAGCGCGAGCATTCGCTGCAAGGCCCCATGAAAAGAACACTTCTCCGCACGGTGCTGCGCAAGGAAGTGGTGGGCTTGGCCCGGGTGGCCATCATCCTGCTCACGGTCTTCCTCTTGCTGGTGGAATTCGGATACCATGCCGACGCCGCCACGGACGGATTGTTGGAACAATTGAGCTTCGGCCTCGTGGTCGCAGCGGCCTTCGTAACACTCGGAAGCCTGCTGCGCACCGGCCTGCGCGGTGAGCACATCCGGAAAGCCGAAGTGGCATGGTTCATCCTCGCGCTGATCCTCATCATCGCCATTCTCCTCGCACCATCCATCGGACAGAAGATCGGTCCGGCCCCCTTGCTCGTCTTCCTGCTCCTGTTCTCCTTCATCGAACTCTCCCGTTTGGAGATCGGGCGCAACAGCAGGTTGTTCAACCCGGCGCTGCTGTTCATCATGAGCTTCATCATTCTCATCACCATCGGAGCCGGGCTGTTCATGTTGCCGAATTCCGCAACGCGCCCCTTGGGCATGGTCGATGCCATCTTCACCTCCGCCTCCGCGGTATGCGTCACCGGCCTGTCCACCATCGACATCGGAAAGGACCTCACATTCGGTGGCCAGATCATCCTCCTGGTGTTGATCCAGATCGGTGGCTTGGGGGTCATGACATTCACCAGCTTCTTCGCATTCTTCTTCAAAGGCCGCACTTCCTTGGAAGAGCAACTGCGCATCCGCGATATCGCCAGCACCACGCTCAGCGGCGTGCGCGGCTTCATCGTGAAGGTGATCGCATTCACGCTCGTCGTTGAGTTCATCGGGGCCATTTTCGTGTTCTACTGTTTGCCGACGAACATCTTCGCCACCTTCGAGGACAAGGTCTGGTTCGCCATCTTCCATACCGTATCGGCGTTCAACAACGCCGGGTTCAGCACCAATTCCTTGGGGCTGTATGATCCGGTCCTGCGCTTCAATTACCCCTTGATGTGGGTGCTCGCACTGCTGTTGATCTTCGGCGGGCTGGGATTCGGCATCATCTTCAACTTCGGTCGTTACGCGCGCTTGTGGGTGGTGCAACGCGTGATCAGGATCTTCACCGGCAAACCCTGCCAGCGCTTCCCACGCACGGTGAACCTGAGCACGCGACTTGTCCTCATCACCACCTCGCTCCTGCTGTTGTCCGGTACCGTGGCCGTGCTGGTATTCGAATGGAACGGCGCACTGGCCGAACATCACACCTGGTTCGGCCGGTTGTCGGCGGCGTTCTTCACAGGAGCCACGCCACGCACCGCCGGCTTCCAAGTGGTGGACTATAGCGCCCTGGGCTTGCCTACGCTCATGACCACCATCTTCCTCATGTACATCGGGGCGTCGCCGGGCAGTACCGGCGGTGGCATCAAGACCACCACATTCGCCATCGCCACCCTCAACATCTTCGCCACCGCACGCGGCCGCCGACGCATCGAATTCCTCGGCCGCGAGGTCAGCAACCTCAGCATCCGCAGGGCATTCACCACCATGGTGCTTTCCCTGGTCTTCCTCGGCCTTGCCGTAAGCGTGGTCGCCTCGCTCGAGAGCGGCGCCGGCCTCATGCCCGTCGCCTTCGAATGCTTCAGCGCATTCAGCACCGTCGGCCTCAGCATGGGCATCACCGCCGGAGTTCGGTTCAACCGCCAAACTCGTGCTCGTCGTCGTCATGTTCGTCGGTCGCGTAAGTGCGCTCACCATACTGGTCGGCGTCCTCAGGCAAGTGCAAGTCACCAAGTATCGCTATCCCAAGGAGGACATCCTCATCAATTGAACCACCATGAAGATCGCAGTGTTCGGCCTCGGCAATTTCGGAAAGCACCTCGCCATCAAACTCACCGGCATGGGCCATGAGGTCATCGCCATAGATCACAACATGGCCACCGTCGAAGGGATCAAGAGCGAGGTCAGCTATGCGGTCTGCCTCGAAAGCCACGACCCCCAGGCCATGAGCACCTTGCCGCTTTCCGAATTGGACGCCGCCGTCGTCGCCATCGGAGAGGACCAGGGCGCCAACATCATGACCACCGCCCTCCTCGTCAACCTCAAGGTCAAGCGCGTCATCAGCCGCGCCATCAACCCCCTGCACGAAATGGTCCTCAACTCCATGGGCGTCACCGATATCGTACACCCGGAGGAGAAAGCCGCCGAAGGTCTCGCCCGCAAACTCAACCTCCGCCGCCTCGTGGATCAATTCGAACTCCCCGGCGGCTTCGTCATCGCCGAGGTCGTCGTCCCGGACAAGTTCGTCGGCAAGGTCCTCAACCAGAACCCCGAACTCCGCGAACGCCAACTCGGCCTCGTCACCGTCCTGCGCAAGGAAAGCGAAAAAACCTTCCTCGGCCGCCGCTCCATTAAACTCGGCGCACTCGGCGTCCTCGATCCCGACTTCGTTCCCGAGAAAGGCGACATCCTCGTCCTCTTCGGCACCAAGGACGAAGTGGCCCACTTCACCGGCGAACGGCAGTACTGAGTCCGCCGATCATCAACCGAACCGCGACTTCAATCGAAGGAACGGGGATTCCAGGTATCGGTAGCTGAACTCGCTGAGCAGGACCGTGCAAAGCATCGCGAGCGGAACCGTGTACCAGAACGAATCCGGCGATGTCACCATCCGCGAGATCAGGAAGATCGGGATCATGTGTATGAGGTAAAGGCCATAGCTGATCCTGCCAAGATGCCCGATCCAGGGAAGATGACGGACATGCAGCCAGCCGACGGTCCCAAGTGTTTGGTGGGCCAACACATAGGTGAAGAAGAGCATGGGTCCGTGGGACAAGAGGACGGTTCGCAGCGCACCAAAGGGAAGGGCTGACCCGAAGAAGAGAGCCGCGAGCCACACGAGGTATATGACTGAATGTCCCCATGTCGGAATGCTCCGGAGACACGCCGAGATCACATCCGGCCAGCGATGGACCAAGCACGCAAGCAGTCCACCGCAAGCGAGGTATCGCATGTTGGGGATCAAGTGGTAGTACCTCACCAAGGGTTCCGGATCGTGGAAGGTGTACCACACCGCGAAGGCGCCCAAGGCCAGGATAGCCAAGGGAAGCAGCCGCCTTCTACCGAAGACCAGGAAGAACACAGGCCAGAGCAAATAGAACTGCTCTTCCACGCACACACTCCATTGTACACCCATGATGCCGCACGCAGGTTCGCCATGCCGAATGTGATCGAAGTTGGCAAGGAAGGCGGCGTACAAGGGAAAGGATGGCGAAGCCCCGTGGAGACCTTGGTCCATAGCCAACGGTTCGTGGCAAACCAGTGCGCCCACGATCAAGGTGGCATAATAGAGAGGCCATATCCGAAGGATCCTGCGCATGTAGAACCGGCCGATCCGGAAATGTCCCGTCCGTTGCCTTTCCGCCAGCATGAGATAGGTGATCAGGAAGCCGCTCAACACGAAGAAGAACGTCACCCCGAGCGGACCGCCCGTGCCACCGAAGGACAGGACGTGTCGAAGCCGGTCCGCCCATAAGGCATCAGGGAACGCCAACCAGAGCGCGGAATGGTAGAACACCACCGCGAACGCCGCGAACGCCCGTAGTCCATCCAGATCAGGAAAATGCGGCCGATCGGACATCGCTCAAGCCCGGCTGTTCGCCAGCACACCACACAGGTGCCACAGCAACCGCGCACCCACGTTCGCATCCCACTCGTCGGTGCCCGGGGCTACCTCCACCAGATCGAAACCGATGATCGTGCGCTGCTTCGCAAGCTCCGAGAGCAAATAGGTCGCCTCCTCGTACTGCAAACCACCGGGCACCGGGGTGCCCGTGTGCGGGCACAGCATCGGATCCAATGCATCAATGTCGAAACTGATGTGGACCTTCTGCGGCAGCGCGGCAATGATCGCCGCGCACTGCTCCTTCCACGTCATCCCTTCGTATTGCAGCGCGCGCAGATCCGCGCTGCGCACCACACGCATCCGGTCACCGAGCTTCGTGAACACGGCATTCTCCTGTTCGCAGAAGTCACGGATGCCCACGCTCACGATCCGCTCCACCTGCCGCACCGAAAGGGCGTTGTACACGATGCTCGCGTGGCTGAAGTCGAAACCCTCGTACGCGATCCGCAGATCCATATGCGCATCGATGTGCAGGATCCCGAACTTCCGGTGCGCACGTCCTTGCGCGCGCAGGAAACCCAGCGGGGTGCTGTGATCCCCGCCCACCAGGCCCACCAACTTCCCGCGATCCATCCAGTACTGGCACCGTGCGCGCACCCAGGCGTTCATCACCGCGCACTCCGCGTTGATCAGTTCGCGTGCCGCCAACGCCTTGTCGTGCTTCTTCTCCGCAAGACCCTCCGTGAGGTCCTTGATCACCAGCGCCGCCTGCTTCTTCAACTCATCACTCTGCTCCAGCAACGCTTCCGGGATCTCATCCATCGCAATGCCGCGCTTCCACAGGTCCGGGAACTCCGGATGGAAGAGATCCACCTGGAAACTCGCCGCGCGGATGGCCGCAGGGCCGCGTGACGTGCCACCACCGTAGCTGGTGGTCACCTCCCACGGAACGGGCACCAACACGATGTCCGCCTCTTCGCAGGTGAAGGGCAGGCCGTAGATCTGTGCAGCCGGATCGCCCGGGGTGTTCGGGTCGAACGTCTTGATCTTGCTCGCTTTGCTCATGGCGCTAAGGTAGAAGGCGGACATGCGGAAGGTGCGCCATCTTCACGCGATTACCTTCGGCACCGATCGATCCCCATGCGACACCTTTCCTTGGCCATTGCCCTCCTCGTAGGCACCGCGTTGTCCGCCCAGAACGCCTTCCTCAACAACAGCTTCTTCCCACGGTATTGGAAAGCGAACACCGACTTCCTCATCGCCGCGCGCGTGCGCAACAGCAATTCCACGCCGCTCATTTCCTTCCATGTGGATTGGCGCTGGAACAACGGACCGGTACAGATCGGCAACTGGCAATCCACCACCGGCATCACCGGCAACCAGTACTGGCCCTATGAGCACCAGATCCCCTTCAACCAACCAGCAAGTGCGGGGGTCTTGAAGGTGTGGGTCGTGGGTTCAGGGGATACCGATCCCAGCAACGACACCCTGCGCTTCACCGTGGATGTGATCGGCAACTGGGCGACGAAGAGCGTGCTCATCGAACAGTACACCGGCACCTGGTGCCAGTTCTGTCCGGCGGCGAACGGCGCCACCAATGTGCTCGATGTGGATCCGTTGATCGTGGTCGCGAAGCACCACAACTTGGATGAGTTCACCAACCAGAACAGCACCGACTACTGGGTGTGGTTCAACGCGGACTACTCACCAGCCGGTGTCATGGAGCAGGAGGAGTTCGGCACCTTGCAGGACGATGCGGCCTACGACCAATGGGGCGCGCGGGCAGAGCAGCGCAAGCTGGGTGTATCACCAGCGAACATCGCGGTAACCGCAGGATTCAGCGAATGGACGCGTTTGCTTACCGTGGATGTGAACACCACGATGACAGCGGTGGTCAACGGCACCTTCATCGTGAACGCGTACATCCTGGAGGACAACCTGCCGGGACCACAGACCAACGCACCCGCAGGCTACATCCACCAGTAAGTGGTGCGCGAAGTACTCGGCGGGCCGGATGGCACTGCGGGTGTCATCCCCGCGACCACGGTTGCCAATGGATCCTACGATCATCAGTACACCTTCACCGTTCCCGAACAATGGAACCACAACAACCTCCGCGTGATCGCCATGGTCACCGAGGTGCGCACCGGCACGTTATGGACTGTGAATGTGGCCGAGGCCGAAGTGGTGGCAGTGGGAGTGGAGGAGAGCGCTTCCGCAGAACCCATCGGTCTCTACCCGAACCCATCCGACGGTCCGCTGTGGATCCGTACGAGCATCACCAGCACAACGCGCATCCGCGTGTTCTCCAGTGATGGCCGCTGTGTGATCGATCACACCTTTCCAGCGAATGGAGGAACGATCCGCTTGGATGCCTTCGCGGATCTTCCGGCGGGAACCTATCTCGTTCGGGTCGAAGCAGGGAAGAGCATCCGATCGGAACGCGTCGTGCGCATCCCAACGGTGCGCTAAGCGGAACGCCCCGCCCATCCGCCATGTGGCGGACGAACAGGGCGTCTGTCGCGGTGCGGTGGTTCCAACCCCTCGTCGCCATGCACCGCTGTGATCAGCGTGGACGGATCAGCGCCAACAAACTGGGCAGTTGAAGCGGCCGTGCATCGGTACGAACAGTTGCTTTCTTCGGTGAAGGTCCCCGGTAGACTTCCGCTGCCACCTTCCCGGTGAGCGAACTGTCCTTCTTCGCAGGATCCTGATCTTCCTCTTTTGCCTTTTCCTTGTGTGACCGCGATGGTGCATTGGGGTCTTCGAGCCCGCGCGCCGTCATGGTCCACGTGCGCCCCAGCATCTTGTGGTCCGATGTGTTCGTCACGTTATCGATGTCGTAGATCACCGCTTTGCTTCCGGGGCGTAGGAAGATGCTCTTGCCCAACGGCACTTCAAGGGTGAACTGCACATCCTGCGCGCGGAACTTGTCCGTCACGGCATAGCTCACCAACGGTGAAACGAATAGGACATCACCCTGCTGTTCCACACGGAACCGGATCTCTTCGGCGCGAGCCAACGCGGCCTTCGCCGTAACCCCACGTGCCTGGCGGATCACCACCAAATGGAACAGGCTATCCGTGCTGGCTTCCACATCGAGCCTTGCCCATGCACCGAAGATGTTCCCATCGGCCACGTGCAGACCATCCATGTCCACATCCAATGCACCATCGTTGAGGTGCATGCTCCATCCCTCGGTTTCATCCGCCACATTCAATGCATCCAAGTACAGGACGCTGCCTGTCGGCTGAACAAGTGTTTCCTCCGTGCGGACCGTGTTCTCCCGGTGGAAATCCCTGCCGAGGTTCACCCCGCCCCAGATGGTGGGTACCAAGGCTGCCACCCAAAGAATGGTCAGTGACCATCCCAGCCACTTGGGCATGCGTGTGTTCAACAAGAGTCGGAAACCCGCGAGGAACAGACCGATGATCGGGATCGCTAACAAGGCGAACACACCGATCGCCATCCACATCGCGGCACTCCTGCTCGCGAAGAGCAGACCGCCGAGGTCGAGCAGGCCGAGATCTTCATTGGTCCAGGTGGCGTTCCAGATCCCGAAGGTGCCGCCGATCACTCCGGTGATCAAACTCAACAACATGCTGAAGGCGATGACGATGAGCACCACGCCCGCGAGCTTGCCGAGGATCCGGGCCGCCTCGCTACCCCGTTTCGATCCGCTGTTCCTCCATTGCTTGCCGAGGTCCTTCGCTTCGGAAGCCATGCGTTCGGTGCCTTCCTCCACCACGCGCCGGATGTTCTCCACCGTTACCGGCTCGCCGCGCATGCGCAACCGATCCGCAGCATTGTCCGCTTTGGGCACGAGGATCCATAGGAGGATGTAGATAGGGATGAGCACGCCCACGCTGGCCCACACCAACACGATCATGGCCACACGCAACCACAAAGGGTCCATGCCGATGTACGCGGCCAACCCGCTGAGCACGCCGGCCACCCACTTGTCGTCCGGATCACGCAAGAGGCGCTTATAGCGCTTGCCCGGAGGTACCTCGGACGTAGGTGGCGCATCGGGAGAACCTTCAGAGCCATCGTCGGTGAAATCCTCGGGCTGGCCCATGGTGGCCACCACATGCTCCACGTCCGCCATGGAGACCACTTGCCGGCGGCCATCCAGTCGCTCGTGCAGGAGCTCTGCGATGCGGGCCTCGATGTCGGACATGATCTCCTCGCGGCCATCGGTCCCAGCGAATTGCGCCCGGATGTTGTCCAGATAGCGGTTCATGGCCTCATAGGCGTCCTCTTCTATGTGGAACACCGTACCGCTGATATTGGCTGTTAGCGTCTTTTTCATCGTTGTGCGTTCAAGCGGGTGGTCTTCTTAACGGCGAGTTGCAATTCGTCCCAGGTCTGGTCCAGTTCCGTCAGGAACTTGTCGCCCACAGTGGTGAGCTTGTAGTACTTGCGTGGAGGACCGCTACGCGATTCCTCCCATCTATAGGTGAGCAGTCCGGCGTCCTTCAACCGGGTGAGCAGGGGGTAGAGTGTGCCTTCCACCACGATCAGCTTCGCATCCTTCAGCTTCCCGATGATGTCCGATGGATAGAGCTCGCCTTGTGCGAGCACGCTGAGGATGCAGTACTCCAGCACGCCCTTCCGCATTTGCGCCTTGGTATTCTCCACTTTCATTTGGCGATGGGATAGGTTCTTGACGACGCAAAGAAATGGGTATGGGTTGGTACTATGCAAGACAAAGTACCTGTTATTGACGAACGGTTCGTCGGCAAGGATGAATGGCGGGTCCGGTCCGGTGTACTTCCGATCCTCTGTGAATGGGAACTTCAGATCCCCCTACTTTGGCCCGATGGATCGCGCCAGCACGCATCAAGATGGTCGGAAAGGCCCCCGAACGGGGTCGATCCATCGCTCGCGCGGACGCCAGTCCTCATCCGTGAAGCCTCAAGGCAAGGCCGGGGAGCGTTTCCGGACCGATCTCAAGGATGTCATTGCCCGGTATGGCAAACAGACCTCCCCGGCCCACAAGCGGTTCTTCTGGTCCTTGATCCTGGCGGGAGCGGCTTTGCGCGCCTGGCTGGTGTGGCAGCCCATCACCCACGACGAAGCGGCGGCGTACATGGCGTTCGCGACACAGGATATCCGGGGTCTTCTTTCCGACTACTCCTTGCCGGGGAATCACATCTTCCACACCCTGCTGAGCAAATGGAGCACAGGCTTGTTCGGATCCAACGTGGTGGGCCTTCGACTTCCGGCTTTCGTTGCGGGGGTTGCGGTGTTGCCGGTCTTCTACCTGCTGGTGCGTTCCTTGTTCAACCGCTACATCGCCTTGATGGCGCTTGCCATGGCCGCCGGTTTCCCGCCGCTGGCGGAACTCAGCGCCATGGCCCACGGGTATTCACTCTCCTGGCTGTTCCTCATGCTTTCCTTCGTCCTCGCACGGCACTTCGTCCGGGAGAATAACGGATTCACCGTGATCCTGATGGGCGTGGCTGGCGCCTTGGCCATGTGGTCACAACCCACGGCGATGTTCGGGATGATCATGGTGTACCTGTGGACCCTGTTCTCCATGCTCACCAAATATGACCGTTCCTTGGCTGAACGACTTGCCCTGCTCGGAGCGGGCCTTCTTGTCTTTCTTCTGGTCTCGGTACTCCTCTATCTACCGGTGGTGATCGATCATGGAGCGGACCAACTGTTCCGCCACGCCAGCGAGGGCGAACGCAATTGGCGCACCTTCACTGCGGGGTACCCGGATAAGGTGCTTGAACTGTGGATGTGGATCGCGGATCCCGTCGGCTGGGTGGTGGCCGTGTTGGGTTTCATCGGCCTGTTCCAAGCCACCTACGTCTCTGCGAAATACAGGACGCTGCTCATCGCCTTGGCATTGGGAGCCATTCCTCTTTCATTGGTCTTGGCGGATGCCGGTGATCCTTGGCAATGGTCGTACACCGTGTTCTTCTTCATGATCGGCGGGGCCATCGGCCTGTTCTATCTGTTGAAGTCCATCCAGGACAAACTGCTTCCCCGTTTAGGGAAGCGCACGCGGACCAATTGGGCTGCGTTGGTCCTGTTCCTGGGTTTCTCCATTCCCGGATCCACGGTGGTGCGCAACCGGGTCAACCACTTGCCGGAAGCTGCTGCCTGCGCGCAGGAGCTGGTGAGTGGTATGCATCCCATTGACCGGCTCTGTATGGATGCCTTCTGGGAAGCACCCGTGGCGTTCGAACTCCGGGGGCGTGGTGTGGATGCGGCTTCACTCACCGGCAGGCCGGAACACGGAGGCTTGCTCTTCATCGTGTGGAACGATCAAAAAGGAGCCACCCCGGATCTGGCGATCATGCGGTGTGATCTGCACATCCGCGACTTCGAAACCCCCAACGTGGTGCGGGATTGGCCGCGAATGGAGATCTTCGCGGCCCGTTCACGATAACAACAATACGGATCCGGCCCTGGCCGACCGCATCATCTCAATGCATCAACGGGTCGGTGACCACCGGCCCCAATAGCAGCGCACATGGCAGACGAAGGCAGGCAGATCATTTTCAACATGGTGAAGGTGGGGAAGACGCTCCCCTCCGGGAAGAAGATCCTCAACGACATCTATCTCGGATTCTACCACGGCGCCAAGATCGGGATCCTCGGTCTCAACGGTAGCGGTAAGTCCACCTTGATGCGCATCATCGCGGGCAAGGAAAAGAGCTTCGATGGCGATGTGCATTTAAGCCCCGGTTATACCATCGGCCATTTGGAGCAAGAGCCCGAGCTCGACGACACCAAGACCGTGATCGATCTGGTACGCGAGGGCGTGAAGCCGATCATGGACCTGCTGAAGGAATACGAAGAGGTGAACGCCAAGTTCTCCGACGAAGAGCTGATGAGCGATCCGGACAAGATGGACAAGCTCATCGCCCGGCAAGGCGCGTTGCAAGATCAGATCGAAGCGGCCGACGCCTGGAACATCGACCAGAAGCTCGAAGTGGCGATGGATGCCTTGCGTTGCCCGGAAAGCGATACGCCGATCAACGTGCTCAGCGGTGGTGAGCGCCGTCGCGTGGCACTGTGTCGCTTGTTGCTGCAACAACCGGACATCCTTCTTCTTGATGAACCCACCAACCACTTGGACGCGGAGAGCGTGGCGTGGTTGGAGATGCACTTGCAGCAATACAAAGGCACCGTCATCGCCATCACTCACGACCGGTACTTCCTCGACAACGTGGCGGGCTGGATCCTGGAATTGGATCGCGGAGAGGGCATCCCTTACAAGGGCAACTACACCAACTGGCTGGAGCAGAAGACCGCGCGCATGGCCATGGAGGAGAAGACCGAGAGCAAGCGCCACCGCATCCTGAGGCAGGAATTGGAATGGGTGCGCAGCAACGCCAGCGCACGCCGCACCAAGAGCAAGGCCCGTCTACAGAACTACGATAAGATGCAGGCCGAGACCACCAAGGAGAAGGAGGCCAAGCTGGAGATCTTCATCCCGAACGGACAACGTCTTGGCGACAAGGTGATCGAGTTCAACAAAGTGAGCAAGAGCTACGGCGACAAGCTGCTCTTCGAGAACCTCACGTTCTCATTGCCACCTGCGGGCATCGTCGGCATCATCGGACCCAACGGCGCTGGTAAGACCACGCTCTTCCGCATGATCATGGGCGAAGAGAAAGCCGACAGCGGAAAGATCACCATCGGCGATACCGTGCAGCTCAGTTACGTGGACCAGAGCCACGAGGACCTGCTGCCGGACAAGACCGTATGGGAAGTGATCAGCGGTGGATTGGACATGATGCTCGTGGGCGGTATGGCCGTGCCGAGCCGTGCGTACAGCGCGCGTTTCAACTTCAGCGGCAACGACCAGAACAAGAAGGTGGGCATCCTCTCCGGTGGGGAGCGCAATCGATTGCACCTCGCCATCACCTTGAAGAAAGGAAGCAACGTGCTCCTGCTTGACGAACCAACGAACGACCTCGACGTGAACACGCTCCGTGCGTTGGAAGAAGGCATCGAGGACTACAGCGGCTGCGCGGTCATCATCAGCCACGATCGTTGGTTCCTCGATCGCATCTGCACGCATATCCTCGCCTTCGAGGGCGATAGCAACGTGTACTGGTTCGAAGGCAACTTCCAGGACTACGAGGAGAACCGCAAGAAGCGCCTGGGCGGGGATATCGTGCCGCATAGGATGAAGTACAGGAAGTTGGTGCGGGGGTGAAGGGAATGACCAACACACAGGTCGACGCTAGCGAAAGACATGCCCGAACATGGGAAGACGAACCATAGAGTTCTATTCATCCAAGGCCCGAGTCATTCTTGGATGTTCTTCACTATTGTTCTTTTCGAGCCTCTTCGGGCAGATCACCTTGTCCGACACGATCAGGAGTCGGATCAAAGCAGACCCTACTGCATTTGATCTGCGTTACGATCACGTTCTCCGAGCGAGTGGCAAAGTCGAAATGGAGGGATGGTTGTTCAGTTCGATGTTCTTTCCGCACTTCAACGGCGAGCGACAGCTTGATACGGTCTACCATCGGGTCGGCGAATGGCGGAGCTATCGCAAGAATGGCAACTTGCGACAGATCGGTGTTATTCAGTTCCCGGACACAGCACCTGCGGAAACGCGCTACTACAAGAAGAAGGGCTGGCATTTTATGACCAAGCTGACCCGAACGGAGGAGAACCGCAACAAGCTTGCGACAAAGGAGAACTTTGGGACCCAATACCCGTGGAGGTTCCTTGTGATCCACTACTACCCAAATGGACAGGTCAAATACAGCCAGCGACAGGATGGCCTCAAGACCGTGGGCGAGTACTTGGAGTTTTACGAAACAGGCGCGCCCAAGTACAAGTGGAACTATGACGACCAAGGAAAACTGCACGGACATTTGGTTGACTACTACCCCGAGGGGCGGATCAAAGAAGAAGGGGATTTCCTCCACGGGAAAAAAATCGGGGACTTCATCTACTACCGTAAGGATGGAAGTGTCAGAAAGACCAAGACACATATGCACTAGTGAGCATCGCTGGTTCCTCGATCGCATTTGCACGCACGACCTGTCCCGCCTAAGCGGGATCCTCGCTTTCGATAGCCATAACAACGTGTACTGGTTCGAGGGCAACTTCCAGGACTACGAGGAGAACCGCAAGAAGCGCGTGGGTCCGCCGTTGCTTCGTCGTACCTCCTCGCAATGACGGCGGATGCCGCACCGGATGAAGTACAGGAAGTTGGTGAGGGGGTAGGCGCGTTCTTCTCGGGTGTTCGATCGGATGCCCCTAACTTTCGCTCATGTCCAAGAAGCTGGTGCTCGAAGTCCCCGACTCCGTTGAGGTGGACCTTCCGGAATTGATGATGATGCTCGCTGCGCAGTTGTACGATCGCGGCCAACTGGCCATGGGGCATGCTGCAACCTTGGCTGGTCTGGACAAACGCACGTTCATGGAGCGCTTGGGCAAGTACGGTGTGTCCGTGTTCAACTATCCGGCATCGGACCTGGAGCAGGACATGAGGAATGCCTGAAGTCATCATCTCGGACAGTAGTTGTTTGATCGCGTTGACGAACGCGGGACACCTTGAACTCCTTCATCGTGTCTATGGTCGGATACTCACTACCCCGGAAGTGATCACCGAATACGGGTTGGCGATACCCGTGTGGATCGATGTGCGCTCGCCCGTTGACCAAGCACTTGTCCGCCGCTTTTTGGATCTCGTTGACGCCGGTGAGGCGAGTGCGATCGCCTTGGCGATGGAGACGGAACGAAGCGTTGTGATCCTCGATGACCTCGCTGCTCGTCGCTTGGCCGCAGGGCTTGATCTGCCGCATACCGGTACCATCGGCGTGTTGTTGAAAGCAAAGGCTGGGGGGATCGTCCCTGCGATCCGCCCAGTGCTTCGTGACCTCATGCGAGTGGGCTTTCATGTAGGCGCGGAGGTGGAGGAGAAGGCGTTGAGGTTGGCAGGCGAATGGCTGCGGTGATCATCAGCCACGATCGCCTTCCTCGATCGCAGCGACGCACAACCTGTCCCGCTGAAAAGCGGGGAGGGCGACAGCAACGTGTACTGGTCCGGTGCAATTTCCAGGACTACGAGGAGAACCACAAAAAGCGCTTGGGTCCGCCGTTGCTTCGTCGTACCTCCTCGCAATGACGGCGGATGCCGCACCGGATGAAGTGCCGGAAGTTGGTGCGGGGGTGAGCTGCAACACCTATTACCACACCTATATTTGAAGCATGGTCGTCATCATAAAGCGGGGAATGTCACGTCGGCGCATCATGGCGCAGTGGCGTAAGCTGCATGCGACCAAACCCAAGGCGCACAAGGAGGTGGATGTGTACAAGTACCTCGGTGTGCTGAAGTTGAAGGAGGACCCTATAGCCCTACAGCGAAAGTGGCGCGATGAGTGGGACTAAGCTGCTGCTGGACACGAACGTTGCCCTTTACCTGTTGCGTGGAGATCGCTCGGCAGCGGATGCGATCCACGGACAGCAGGTGGTGATCTCCTTCATTACACGGATGGAACTTTTAGGCAAGCCGGGCCTGTCGAAAGCGGAGTTGAAGCGCATCGAAGCTTTTGTGGACGAATGGCCAATGGTAGAGTTCGATCGCTCGATCATGGATGCCGCCATCGTGATCAGGCGGGAGCACCGGTTGAAATTGCCGGACGCCATCATCGCGGCTACGGCCATTGCGCTTGATGTACCTCTGCTCACTGCGGATGCTGACTTTCGGCGATTGGAAGGCGAGCTGCGTTTGATGTTCTATGAGGTGTGAGAACGTATGGTCAGATCCATCGGATCACTGGCGACATCAACGTGTACTGGTCCGGTGCAACTTCCAGGACTACGAGGAGAACCGCAAAAAGCGATTGGGTCCGCCGTTGCTTCGTCGTACCTCCTCGCAATGACGGCGGATGCCGCACCGGATGAAGTACCGGAAGTTGGTGCGGGGGTAGGCACTTAGCGCCGTACTTTCGGGGGATGGCGAATGCACTTCCTGCTTCTGTTCGCGCGGCGCTCTGGTCGTACGATCCGGAACGTTTGGATCTGGAGCAGCACGCAGAGCGCATCATCACCAACGTGCTCAACCTTGGCACGTACGATGCGCTGCAATGGCTCTTCAAGGTCTACCCGCGCGAACGTATCGCCGCAGCGGTGAGGAACCCACGACCGGGCGAGTGGAACAAGCGGTCGTTGAACTATTGGTCGCTGGTGTTCGACGTTGAACCGAAGCTAGCGAAGCGCTTCTGAGGCCATGTTCTGGACCATCCTCGATGAGCAACGGCGCAGCATCCTGCCTGCATTGGGTGTGTTGCGTTCGGAGGGTTTCCATCTGGCCGGTGGCACTGCCTTGGCCTTGCAGATCGGCCATCGCGACAGCGTGGACTTCGACTTCTTCACGCCCGATCCATTCGAGACAGGCAAACTCTTCGACATCCTGTCGGACACTTTCACCGGTATGCCCCTGGTGAAAGTGCAGGATGAGCGCAACACCTTGAGCGTGGTTGCTGGGGAAAGCATCAAGCTCAGCTGCATGCGGTATCCGTACCCATTGCTCGAGCCTTTGATCCAAACGGAATACCTTCAGATCGCGGACATCGCCGATATCGGTTGCATGAAACTCTCAGCCATCACCGGTCGCGGCACCATGAAGGATTACGTGGACCTGTACTTCATCCTGTTCCGGATCCCCATCGAGGAGTTGCTTGCATCATGCGCCCTGAAGCTCCCTCAATTGGATCGCGCGCTCATCCTGAAGGCCTTGGTGTATTTCGATGATCTGGAGGATGAGCCCATTCTCTATTCCAGCAAGCACGAGACATCATTCGAGGAAGTGAAGCGCTTCCTGAGGGCGCAGGCGAAGCGGGTGTTCTAAGGGTCGGCGCGTTGTGCGGTTGCACGGCGGAATGACCTTTGGTCCAAGGCAACTTCGCGGAGTACGAGGAGAACCACAAAAGCGCCTCGGCGGTCCGCTGTACGGCGGATGCCGCACAGGCTCAAGTACCGGAAGTTGGTGCGGGGGTAGGTTGTGCTCACGGCTTTGGAACCAGTGGGGTGGCGGTGTACGACCGGATCACCGTTGCTCATCCACGAACCCTCACCCCAGCCCCAGCCTGAGCGCCAGCAGCACCAACGCGATGCGGGTGGGTACCTTCAGCTTCGCGAACACCTTGCGCCGATGCGAATGCACCGTGTTCACCGAAATGCCCATGTGGTCGGCGATGAGCTTGTAAGAGAAGCCCTTTTCGTCACAACAGAGTTTGATGAAGAACAACTCCACCTCCGTTAGCAGGTCCACGCGCGGCGCTTTGTTCGCTGAAGGGGAGGAGAGCTGCGGTTCCATCGCGGTCCACTGGAACGGTGATCACAGCGGTTTGGTGGTGGCCACGTCGCTCCAAGGGCCCACGCCCAAGCTGCCCACGGCCAGCACGCGCACGCTATAGGGCTTGTGGCTCTCCAGGCCCATGATCAGGTGGAAGTTGCGGCTGGTCATCGCCAAGGGCTTCCAGTTGGCGGGCACCACGTCCGCATCACTGATCTCCAGCACGTAGAGGCGTTTGTCCTTCACGCCGCCCCAGCGCGCCTTCAGTTCGCCGGGCAGGGTGGTGATCACCAGCCGCAGATTGGGTGGCGCGGGCATTGGCCCCGGCGGTTGCGGCACCTTGCGCGTGCCGAAGGCTGCGCTGGCGATCTTCACTGGATCGCCGCCGCTCTCGGCCTGCACGTAGCCCGCGAGCATCTTGATGTTCGCCTTCACCTTGCGCACGGCAGCTTGCTGTACCAAACGGTCCTGCTTGCCGCCGTTGTTGAACACGGCGATGTTGGCCGCCTCCAGCGCATCGCCATCCGGGCGCACTCGCAGGTGACCGGTCAGCACGCCATCGAGTCACGCCCTCATGCGATCGAGTCGCGCCACCATGCGATCGAGTCACGCCAGCACTCGATCGAGTCACGCCACCATGCGATCGAGTCACGCCAGCACTCGATCGAGTCACGCCAGCACTCGATCGAGTCACGCCAGCACTCGATCGAGTCACGCCAGCACTCGATCGAGTCACGTCAGCACTCGATCGAGTCACGCCATCGTCCGATCGAGACACGCCAGCACTCGATCGAGTCACGTCAGCACTCGATCGAGTCACGTCAGCACTCGATCGAGTCACGTCAGCACGCGATCGAGTCACGTCAGCACGCGATCGAGTCACGCCAGCACTCGATCGAGTCGCGCCATCATCCGATCGAGTCACGCCAGCACTCGATCGCGTCACGCCAGCACTCGATCGAGTCACGCCAGCACTCGATCGCGTCACGCCAGCACTCGATCGAGTCACGTCAGCACTCGATCGAGTCACGTCAGCACTCGATCGAGTCACGTCAGCACACGATCGAGGCGCGCCAGGACCAGTGCGCTTCCGAATTGATTGGTTTACAGGCGTTTCCATGAAAGCGGGGGCCATTCGGCACTGTCCTTCCCCGCGAGCAAGCCCTGTTCTTCCGAAAAGGGGGCTTCGGCCCCCGGCGTTCACCCTGCAAAGACAACAGGGACAAAGGAGCCTGAAGGAAAGTCCGGCATCCTTAAGGATCCGGCGTGCGGGGTATAGGATGCGGATCCCAGGGTATACGTTTCAGGGCGTGGGGTCCGTTCATGAACATGGTGACTTACTTCGCCACGCGCGCCATGGAAATGAACGACCCACACACCGCCGAGGAGAGCAAGCCGCTCCTGGCCCTCTTGGAACGGTATGCCTACTTCCGCACCGAGGCCATGGGGAAACAGGTGCTGCACGAGCTCATGAACGGCCCTGCAGTGCTCTACCTCCTAGTGAATAGGACCGATGGAAGCCCCGCCTTCATGCTGGGGGAGGATGGGAAGCCGCTCACCGCATGGCTCGCATCCACCACCGTGGACCGGGACCTCATCGGCGCCACGGACCACGAGGAGGAGGTGACCTTCCAGCCACGCCCCGTATCCGAGATCATGCGCTTGATGCAGAAGAAGGGGGACAAGCTTCCGTTCATGATCCTCATGCTCAATAACCAACTCGACAGCGCGGCATGGTTGATCCGACAGAACAGGACCTGGCGGATGATGGCGCCACCGCCCCCTGAGGTCCACGCGGAGTAGATAGTTGGAAGGGCTGGGGCAGTGAAGAGGATCTGTGGGCGTGGGGGCGGTGTTCGAGGGGGGACAGCGGGTTGGCCTAGGACCTAATGAATCCAGAACCCTTCGGCCACCAACCGCTGCACGGCGCCCTTGGCCGTGAACACCGCTAACCATACGCCGCCATCGCCAACACCAGCGCCGTGCATACCGAAGGTTATGCGGAAGGTGCGCGGTGCAAGGCGCTCGACCTTCAGTTCCACTGTCATACCGAGCTCACGGCGCGGCGGTGGTTCCAGGTTCGCGAAGCTTTTGTCGAGGTCGAGCACCTTACTGTACTTCCCCGGCAGGATCATGTTCGCAGCACGTACCCGACCTTCATCGCGGACTGCATATAGGAATGCCTCAAGTTGAGCATCGCTCAGGAGCTTACGGGCGGCGGCGAGTTGGGTGGCTGGCATGAGTACGCTAATGAAAGATGCCTGCCTAGTACTTCAGCGTGCCGTGCATCACGTCGAAATAGAAACCCGCCTTACGGCTCATGCTCTGCCGGTAATGCGTGAGCAACTCCATGCTGCTCTTGGTGCCGTTCCCCGCGTTTTGCACCGGGATGCAATAGAGGAAGGAAGGGGCCGAAGGCGACCCGCCCACGCCCAGCACGATGAAGACCGGCCGCTTGGTGCGCTGCATGTACGCCCGATAGTTCTCGATCTGGTAGGGCTCCGCGAATTGAACTTCGCCATCGGGCATACGCGCGCGCCACTTGCACTCCACGGCAAAGGGGTAATGCGTGCGACCGAGCACCAGGTCCACTTCCATATCCGGGTCCTTGTTGCTTTCGGCATAGCGGCCCGCAGCAGTGATCTTATCGCTTCGCCAATGCTTCCGCTCAAAGGACACTTTTGGAAAGCGGTCGGCCACCCATTCCTCGAAGGCCGGACCTTTCTCTTCCTCGCTAAGACCGGTGCTGGGGGCCGGGGCTTCTTTGGCCAAAGGCTCTGCGGTTACTGGGCTACGCATCTTTAAGAAAGCACCAGCAAGGACCAGCACGGTGCCGAGGGCGATGAGGAGGTTGGGGAGTATGTGGAACGAAACCAGGGCGGGATAACGCTGCGCTTTATGGTGTCTCGCGTCTGCACTCGTTGGCGGCGCGGTTATCCGTGGTGCTAAGGAAGGTGGCCATCAGCCGATGTGCAGTGCGCTTCGCAAGGACTTCAAATGCGCTGACTTCCTGCCGTCAAGGAACTCGATGACCTTCTTCATGCGCTTATCGCCCCGTGGCATCAATTGCCTGTGCAGTTCCGAGGGCACATCGCTCAAGCCTTTGTCCAGGTGTACCATACGGCCGCCCGCTGCATGCACGGCGCTGATGAGCCAGCCTTCAAGCATGGGTTTCAACACGACCAAGCGGCGGGCGCCGTTCACCTCTTCCTGCACGCCATTGCGCAACTCCTTCCGCACGAAGCGGGCGCGGTTCGGGCTACGTGGTGTTCCGGGGTCCTCATCCACCATACCGATGTAGCGCACCGGGTCGTTCCGGTTGATGTACTTCACCACTTCATCCCGGTTGCCCTCGTGTTGGATCCGGGAGCGTGGGATCTTCAGCAACCGGAGCAGGAGTTCGTCATTGTCGCACTCCACCACGATGATCGGGCGCGTCATTCGGGCAGGAATCGATCGATGTTGAAGAACACGTCCATGTCAAGCAGTTCCCCGAGCTCTTTCGGGGCCAGCCGCTTCAGCGCGGTGTTCCCATCGGCGTTCAAGTACGTGATGAACACCGAGAGGTCCTTGACCTTGGTCTTCTCCACCACCGATCGGAACAGGTACTCGTTGTGCGTGGTGATGAAGTACTGGTTGCCGTTGTCCAGTGCCATCATCTCGGCCATGTGCTTGGTGTAGAACGGAAAGGTGTTCTGCTCCGGCTCGTCGAAAAGAAGTGTGAAGCCCTTGACGGTTCCCAGAATGGCGTAAATGAACACGTAGCGTTTGATCGTATCGCTCAGGTTGCGGTACGGCAGCGTTACCACGATGTTCTCATCGGTGAGTTGACTGAGCCGGATCTTGTTCTCCTTCAGGCTCACTTCCAACCGGAGGCCCGTGCCCTCCAGGATCTTCGAGAGTTCGGAACGCAATTTCCTGTTCGAGGCCAACAATCCGGGCAGGTTGGCCCCATAGGGTGCCTCCATCTCCTTCATGATGTTCGCACCGAATACGAGGTCCGGCAGGAACTGGTAGCGCCGGATGTAGGTGGTGAACTGGAAGGCATTATCGTCGATCATTCCGCGTGGGTCCACATAGGTGCTCGCCACCTCGCCCAGCTTACCCTTGGTACCCTTGCGCTCGCTTACCACAGCACGGAAGCGGCCTTGCTCATAATTGATGCGCAGTTGCAGCCCATCCGCTGCCACCAGCATCGGCTCTGACAGATCACGCAGCGGGAACAGCTCCTCGAACTCCTCATACCGGATGAGCCGCTGGTCGAACATGCGCTGTTGGAGTGCACCCCTGGATAGCAAGGTCAGCGCCTCCAACAGGTTCGACTTGCCCGCATTCGTATCCCCGATGAACAAATTCATCCGCGTACACGGGAACGCCAGGTCCTTCAGCGTTTTGAAGTTCTTGATATGGACCTTCTTGATCATGGCGGAAAGTTAGGCGGCCCAGACGAACCGCACGGGCCATAGCGCGCCCCTCCCTGCCCTCCCCGAGGGGGAGGGTCAGAGTGCTCCGAGCGAAGGTTGTGCAGCAATGGCTTGCTTGATGCGTAGCACCACGCTGTCCAGATGATGTAGCACTTCCTCGTTGCGAAAACGCAGCACATGGAAGCTCGTCTGTTTCAGCCACTGCGTGCGCAACGCATCCTCGGCCTGCTGGTGGTCGTGGATGTCGCCATCCACTTCGACCACCAAACGGCGATCCAACGAAACGAAGTCAACGATGAAATTGCCCAAGACGTGCTGGCGCCTGAAATACACGCCGGTCTTATCGCCGCGCAGCGCGCGCCACAGCACCCGCTCTGCCGGTGTAGGGTTCTGGCGCATCTCCTTGGCATAGCCTTTCAGCCGTGCGTAGATCTTCACGTTGGCCGTGTGCAAGCCATGTACTGCGCCCGCAGCACCACGCCCACTAAGAGCTTCCCCCTCCCCGCCATACGGCGGAAGGGCCGGGGAGGGGCTACAATTCTTCCCCGCCTTCCCCGGATCGTTGCCGCGTTCGTTCATGCAGTGGAAGGTAGATCGAAATGCAATGCCGCGCGAGGCCAATGCGCGCCTCACCCTGCCCTCTCCGGGGGAGAGGGTCAGAGCGCTCCGAGCTGAGGTTGTGCATATGGTGCAAGCGTAGCGCGCACTCCCCCCTCACCGGCGGGGAGGGCCGGGGAGGGGCTGTATTCACGCTTACTCATCCCTTCTTCTTCCTCTTTGGTTTCACCCCCGCCAACAACCCACTCGTGTACTTCTCATACAACTCGAACAAATACGCCACCCGTTGCGGCTCGCTGGTAAAGGGCGTCTTGCGGTAGCACTTGTCCACGGCGCTGTCCAGTGCGGCGTGGGCCTTTACCAAGTTGGGCGGCATGGTAAGCGGGTCGTACAGATCGGCGAGGGATGCCCCCCTCTCCTTGGGAGAGGGGCTGGGGGTGAGGGGCATTTGGTGCGCGGCCCGCGCATTCAGCACGCCTTGCGCCGCTTGCTCCACCGCCGTGCGCTGCGATTCGGTGGGCGACTCCGGCCAGGGGTAGTTGTTGTAGACGATGTCCTTCGAGTAGCGGTAGTCGCTCTTCAACCGACCCGCAACTGAACGCATCCACGCGTTGTGCATGGTGCTGCTGAGAATGCCAAAGTGATAAGGGCTTGCATTCGGCACGATCTTGACAAGGTTGCTCGCAAGCGTGTCTGGTTCTTCGTACCCGATCGGAATGAACCGGCGGCGCTCACTCGATACTTCCGGAATGATCAAGTAGGTGGAGTGCGGCATGTTCTCGACATGGAAACGCGTTGGCGTGTCCGCCAACTTCTGTGTCGGTGCGCTCTTGCTGTCAAGGCGTACTTGTCGCACTGCCTGCACGCGCTTCATCGCTTCCGGCAAACGGCGCAACTCATCGGGTGGACAATCGCCCAACCAAAGACACCAGCGTTCCCAACCGTTCAAGAATTCATCGCTGCCCAACCAACGCTTGAAGAACGGCTTCGATGCAGGTTCAAGTTGAATGAAGGCGTCACGCTCTTCGGTAGTGAAGAGGTAGTGGCCGCCGTCTATGGGCTTATTGCCGATGCCGATCTCCGGCACATTACAAAGCGGCTTGCTCCGGCTAGGTATGATCACATCGCGCCCATCCACCAAATACGGGTTGATGTTGTTCGCGATCTCTTCCGTGGCTTCGCCGCGCGCATCGGCGTAACTGAAGATGCGCTTGCGCGCAATGTCGGTATCGCCAAAGCCCACGATCACGCAATGCACCGCCGCAATGCCCCGCGCATCGTTGTTCCACCGGAAAGTGCGGTGCGCGAAGTGGATCTTGATGCCTTGTGCCAACAAGGGCGCCCACAGCGCCGAGACCTGTTCGCCTTGGCAAATGCTGTTGGTGCTCACGAAGGCACACCGCGTATGCCCGTTGCCGTGTGCTTTCATGTAGCGCGCCGCCAAGCCGTACCACGCGCACACGAAGTCCAAGGTGCCTGCCTTCGGCCAGCCCACCATGGCACCTTCGAGGTCGGCGCGCATGTCCGCACTCATCATCTTGCTGCCCACGAACGGCGGGTTGCCGAGGATGTAGTCGTAGCGCGGCTCGTCGCCACTCTGATTGCGCACGTCACTCCGGGCAAGCGAGGCTCCGCGAGCGCGACCCGGAGTCTCACCCATGCCCTGCGATCCGTTAGGCATTTGTGAGACTCCGGATAGGCGGGTCCCCACCGCTTCGCGGTGCCCGCCTTCCGGAGTGACGTTCGTGATGGGTCCGCGATCTTCGATCGCCCGGCTTCCGGCATGACGCTCACCAGTAAGTAGGCTCTGCCAATCGATGCGCAGCGCATTCGCATGCGCAATGGTCGCGCTCTTGCGCAACGGAATGCGCACCACGTATTCGCCAAAGGCCGCACTGATCTCCTGGTTCATCTGGTGGTCCGTGAGCCACAATGCCACCTGCGCGATCTGCGCGGGGAATTCCTCGATCTCGATGCCGTAGAACTGGTCCACGTTCAAAAGGATGAGCGTATCCACATTCACCACTTGCTGGCCTTTCTTCTGCGCCTTGATCACCTCCACTTCCAAGCGCCGCAGCTCGCGGTAGGTGATCACGAGGAAGTTGCCGCAGCCGCACGCGGGATCCAGGAAACGCAATTCCGCAAGCTTGTGGTGGAAGCGGTCCAGTTGCGCCTTGCTGCCCTTCACCTTGTTGAACTCCTCCCACAACTCATCCAGAAAGAGCGGCTTGATGAGCTTGAGGATGTTCTGCTCGCTGGTGTAGTGCGCGCCGAGGTCGCGGCGGGCCTTGGGGTCCATCACCCCTTGGAACATGGCGCCGAAGATGGCCGGGCTGATGTTGGTCCAATCCAGCGCGGCGCATTCCAGCAGGGTGGTGCGCATCACCGCATCCCAACTCGCAATGGGCAGCGTTTCCTCGAAGAGCTTGCCGTTGATGTAGTGGAAGTCCTTCCAGCGGTCGTCCAGGTTCTTGGCGCGCTGGGCATCGGGTGTGTTCAGCAATTGGAAGAGCCACGCGAGTTGCGCGCCCACATCGGTGCCATCCTCGCGGGTGTGGCCTTCCACGAAGTCGTAGAACACCTGCTGCTCAAAAATGCCGGTGTCATCGGCGAAGAGGCAGAAGAGCAAGCGCACCAAGTAGTGCTCCAATGCGTGACCCTCGTAGCCGCTCGCTTTCAGTTCGTCGTGCAAGCGCGCCATCAGTTCGGCGGCCCTGCGGTTCACGGGGTCCTGCTCCAAGGGCTTCGGCGCACTCCACCCGCTGATGAAGTCGAAGACCTCCGTGCGCTTGGGCAACTCGGCGAGCGTGAGTTCGGTGAGCGTGCCGGTCTCCAGGTCCTTCAGCCGGAAGCGCTCGAAGTCGCTCACCAACAAGTAGCGCGGCTTCTCATACTCCTTCAGTCCGTGGAAATAGTCGTTGGCTTGGATGAAGGCTTTGTCCAGGTCCTTGCCCTTGCTCTTGTGTTCCACCAACAAAGTGCCGGGCCAGAAGTAGTCGATGTAGCCGTCGGCTTTACTGAGCTTCTTCACATGCAGCTCGTAGCTGCCCACGGTGCGCGCCCGTACGCCGAAGACCTCGAAGAACTCGCCCCAGAACGGCTTGGCATCGGCGTCCTCGTTGTGCGCGGCCTCCCATCGCTTCGCGAAGCCGGTGGCGCGGCGGCGGATCTCGGTGCGGGAGAGGGGCATGGGGGTAGGCTTCGCAAGGAAACGATTTGCCCGGATACCTTTCGACTTCGCGATCGAACTCCAATGCCTTTCGATCCGGGTGTATGCCCCTTTGCGATCCTACCTTCGACCCTGAAGCGCTCCACATCGGACCCCCTGAAAACGGGGTACATGGACGTGTCGGCCGCAAGGTGGCATTAGGCACCAGACGATGTAGGGCGTTTCGCTTTGCTTCACAACCAGACTTCGTCAATGCTTCATTCTTCCGGCGGGACTGCGGCTCAAGGCCGCAGTGACGTACCCGCGAGCGTCACTGCGGCCTTGAGCCGCAGTCCCGTTACCCGGAGGACGTTCAGATCCAAACTCAGTCGTGGTCTCCGCATTGAGTCGTCCCACACTCAAAGCGGCCGATCCTGCTTATTTTCACACCGTTGAACGCCGCACGCTGGAACCCTGTCAGAGGGGTACGTGGCACGGTCACCGAGAGGTGGGCGCAAGAACCTAACGGCGTGCGGTGTTCGTGTTTCGTTCTGTGCCTTCGCAGGGCACCCCGGTCTCCGCGCTCCTGTTGACCGCTTCCAACAAGCAGCGCCACACCGCTGCCGCGAGTCCTGCTAAGGCGGGACAGGTATTGCAACTCGTGGCACTCTCATTACATCACTTCTCCGGACTGCCTCTTCTTGTTGCGCCCCTTATGAAGTGCGCAACCAGTAGTTCCGCACCGGCGCATAACGACAAGTCGGTGATAGTTCCCGTTTCATAAGCATCACCTGCTCCACGGCGAACACCTCACTGAACGTGGTGTTGGAAAGCGCGTGCCATGCAGTTGCGAACTGCGCGGGTTTCAACCCGGCAGCAATGGTCAAATGCGGATGGTCCGAGAGTTTGACACCGAAGTCCGCGATGTTGGCGTGTGCGAGCACTGGCGCGGCCGCAGCTGAAACGATCTTCGGCCTTTGCAGGGTCTCCCCGTTCCGGGGCCCTGCGTAAACCATCGCCACCGAAGGATCTCCTGTCCGCGGTGACAGCCTCCAAGCAGGTCGGGTCACCGTCCTACCTTCACCACATGCCCGCCTACACCACCCTCTCAGAAGCCGTGGACGACCTGCAGCGCCGAGGGTATACCGACGATCTTACGGCTGCGGAACATTGCCTGGTCTGTGACGCACGCGACATCAGCCTCTCACCCGATCAATTCGAGATCGATGAGTTCCACCGCTTCGAGGGCATGAGCGATCCGGAGGACCAGAGCATCGTGTACGCCATCAGCTCGAAGGACCATCGCATCCGCGGGATCCTGGTGGACGCCTATGGGCCGGATGCCTCCACCTTCACGCAGGAGATGGTGCGGAAGTTGGCCACGCACTGAAGGGGGCTGGCTCCGCGCATTGCTCGGAGTGCGGCTTCACGGCAACTGCCCCACCCGCGTATTCGTGGGCACGCTCCCGCCGATATTCTGCAGGATCGGATCGCGTTGGCGCTCCACGCACCCTCAACCCAAGCCGCACTGCCAGCAGCATCAGCGCCGTGCGGCTGGGCACCTTCAGCTTCTCGAACACCTTGCTGCGGTGGGTGTGTACGGTGGAGAGCGCGATGCCCATGCGGTGGGCGATCAGTTTGTAGGGGAAGCCCTTTTCGTCACAGCCCGGTCCTATTCGAACCTTCAGCGTTGCGCGATCACGAAGCGTGCGGTGCGGATGCGTTCACCATACACCACCAGTTGGTAAACGCCGGAAGAGAGCGCGCCAACATCCATCACATTGCCTGCCGTGCTGAGCGATGCCCCGAGTACTCGGCGCCCACTGCCGTCGAACACAGCGATGACCGATGCACCAAGTGGCAGTCCGCTGATGGTCATGGTGGAGATGGCGGGGTTCGGGAACACGGACAGTGATGGTCCTTCCACTTGCGCAACGCCGGTGCTTATGCCGCAGTCGTTCAGGAACCAACTGCATGTGGTGCTGTCGGTGGTAAAGAAGTCCAGGAGCAGCGTGGCCACTTTCGCGCGACCGATCGTGGATGGATGTGTGCCATCGTTCTGATAATCGTCCGGACAGACCCATGTTAGCCCATCGCTGCGCGGGGTGGTGCCATCGGCCCATAGGTACACGCCCCACGAAAGCCAAGGGGCGTTCGCGCCTGCACCGCTGTGTTGCAATTCCGGGTCGCCCGCGATCTGCTCGCCGATCAATTGCTTCATCGTCCACCCGTTGCGGTAGGCGTAGGGCTCGGGGTTCAAAGCGCTGCTGGCGTAGCCCGCATAGATCCTGCTGGCGATGTAACAGAGGTGCGCATTCGGAAAGCGGTCGTGCAATTCGTGGGTGATGCGTTTGAATTGGACATGCACCGAGTCGGAGTGCTCTTCGATGGGAAGGGTGGCTTGGTTATCGTCCTTCAGCCAAATGGCCTGCACTTGCTGGTCCGTTACCCCGGCCGCTGAAAGGCGGTTGATCACGGTGTTCCAATAGGCGGCATAGCCGGGGTTGGTCGGCGTGGAAAGGATAGCGGCCGTTTGCCCACCCAGCGCGCCATCCACCAATACCAGTTTCGGGTTCAGGTCGGGCAGTGCGGTGGCCATGGGTATGAAGGCCTGGGTTTCTTGTGTGGCATTGGAGAAGCCGATGCTCAACCAAACGACCTTTCCGTTCTCGGGATCAGGGGCGCCGGTCGTATCCAGTGGTTGCACCTGCGCGGCGAAAGCAAGCCCGGCAGCCTGGTGTGCAGTGGGTCGCACATTAAGGCCATTGGGATAGAGCCCGCCCATCATGCCCATGTAGGTGCCGGTGCCCAGGTCGTTGATGGGGACCATCCCGGTGGAAGTCTGGCCGCAGTTGGCCTGGCCCATGGTGCCCTGCACGAGCAGCGCAGAGATGTAGAGGAATAGAGAACGCTGGCTCATGTGCTGGAGGTGGCGGGTGAGAATGACCCGAAGGTACAGGTGCGGTCCCATCCGTCAGTGGCCTGCAAAGTGATGGACATCGCCCAGCACGACCTGTCCCGCCTTAGCGGGAAGCCCGCCCTTTTCTACTTCCTGGCGGTGGATGCGCGGATAAGCTCAGCATCCAAGATGTTGGCCGCCTCTCGCTCGCGGCTTGGGCGGTGGTGTAGTGTTTCTCCCTCTCGGGCGCAAGAGTTCCGACCCTTCACCTTACTGCGGTTCCGAGGTGGGTCGCTTAAACCTTTGCAGGATCTTCGTTCTGCGACCCTGCCCATTGTTCACCCTTGCGATCAGCCGGGTTGCCCCGGATATTTGTTCCATGGAAAAGCGGATCCTTTCATTGCCTGCCGCACTGGTATGCGGTGCATGCGTCGCACTGCATGCACAAGACCTCAACGAGTTGGCGAAGATCGAGATGAAGGAGGCCGTTGAGAACGAATACACGATATTGGACCATGGTGCCGTTGATACGTGGGAAGACGGTGCGGATGGGCAGAGCCTCCTCTTCGATAGCCGGGAGTTCCAGGCGGGGACCAACTACGTGGTGGTGGCATTTGTGAACGACTGCGAGACATGCACCGTATGGATGGCCGCGTTGTCGGACGATGGGACGAGAACGGATCTTGATCCCGACATCGCCCGAGATGGAGGTATAGCGCGTTTCTCCGCTAGCTGGGCACAGATCCACGATCAGACCGGTAAGATCTTCGTGCAAGTACGTTCCACAACGCATCACAGCACATACGGCATACTCAGTTCCAAAGTGTCGCGGTAGCCTTCGCTGCGACGGATCCGGAGTTCCAAGGTATTCTCCGCCTTTGCAGGGTCTCCCGTTCCGGGACCCTGCGTGAACCATCGCCACCGAAGGATCTGTCCGCGGTGACAGCCTCCGAGCAGGTCGGGTCACCGTCCTACCTTCACCCGATGCCCGCCTACACCACCCTCTCAGAAGCCGTGGACGACCTGCAGCGCCGGGGCTATACCTACGACCTCACGGCTGCGGAACATTGCCTGGTCTGTGACGCACGCGACATCAGCCTCTCACCCGATCAATTCGAGATCGATGAGTTCCATCGCTTCGAGGGCATGAGCGATCCGGAGGACCAGAGCATCGTGTACGCCATCAGCTCGAAGGACCATCGCATCCGCGGGATCCTGGTGGACGCTTATGGGCCGGATGCCTCCACCTTCACGCAGGAGATGGTGCGGAAGTTGGCCACGCACTGAAGGGGGCTGGCTCCGCGCATTGCTCGGAGTGTGTCCTCACGGCAACTGCCCCACCCGCGTATTCGTCGGCACACTGCCCCCGATGTTCTCCAGGATCGGATCGCGGTCGTTGTTGGCGCCGATGTACTTCACAACGCCGTCCATGTTCACATCCTCCTTGCGGTATTGGCCGCTGAGCACGGCCGTGGGGATGGATCCTCCGATGGCTAGGAGGATCGGGTCGCGGTCGTTGAAGGAGCCGGTGTACTTCAGTTC
This sequence comes from Flavobacteriales bacterium, assembly GCA_016721005.1. Taxonomy (GTDB): domain Bacteria; phylum Bacteroidota; class Bacteroidia; order Flavobacteriales_F; family PHOS-HE28; genus PHOS-HE28. The sequence goes on along the minus strand of JADKJM010000014.1, from coordinate 36,767 downwards.
ATTGTTGAAGTCCACGTTGCCCGCCCACAACACCTCGGCGGGGAAGACACCAACGACGCTCTTGCGCGCTTCGGTCCCATACGTGGTTGTTGCTGATGTGGTGAAGTTGATGTTCGCAGGTGTGGCGGACAGCGCGATCGCATTCGCCGTCATCGCACCCAAGTGGTTGCGGTGGCGCACCGCCACATAGTAGGTGTTCGGCCCTTGGCCGAAGCTCACCGGCGAGGTGCCGTCCACATCCACCACATCGCCATCACGCTGCACCAACGCGCTGCGCGATGCGAGCACGACGGACGCATTATCACGATCGCGCAATTCCAACACCACCCAATCCACCACAGCGTTCGCGCCGGTGGTGTTCAGCACGGTGGGTTGGATGTATTCGTTGCCACCGCCACCGGTAGGTACGTAGCCCATGGCGGTGTACGGTTCGGTCAGTGGGAAGCCGCCGAGGCTGCGGAGGGGATCGCCCATCAGGCCAGTGGATGCATCATACGGACCTTCCAGAAGAACGCGTACAGCGACACTCACTCCCGCCACCTGGGGACTACAGAACAGATCGCGCAGGAACTGGGTGGTCTCCAACAGGATCCCGGCCGGATCATGCACCGCATGCTCATTGCCGATGTACGGATGATAGAGGTAACGCCCCGGTGCGGGGTTGAGGTGTTGGACGCGCGTATCGATCACGCATGACCCGTACAGGTAGGGATAGTTGTCGCCCACACCCAAGGGCATGCCCCACAGGCCCTTCTGGTAGTTGCAGCCCACCACGGGGTCGCCGCTCTGGTGGTACATGTACAAGGCGGGATCCAGCGGCCCGGAGACGAGCGTGGTATCCAACAAGCCGCCGTAGTTCGAGGCCACAGCGAGCACTTTATCAGTCATGCCATTGAGGTTCAACGTGCCGCCGATCGGTCCGAGATCGGGTCGCGGATACTGCGTGAGGAAATGCACCACGTTGCCGATGGCCCCGCACGACGCGGGTTTCTCCGAAGGGACATCCACGTACGCCACATGCAAGGCCGCGATGGCGCCCGCGCTGAAGCCCATGAGCATCACGTTCGTGGTGCTCGTGCTGTCCATCGCACTGCGTACTTTCAGGAAACGGATGGCGCCGCGCGCATCCTGTTGTGCGCGGTACGCCGCGCGGATCACTTCCGCTGGATCGTACGCCCAGGGTGAGCTCAACAACCATGTGCCGTAGAAATCGAGCCGGTAGCTGATCGTGGCCGCCGCCCAGCCCTTGCTCGCGAGGTCCTGGCACATCGCGTTGAGGTCGGCGCGATCACCACCGGTGAAGCCGCCGCCGTGGATAAGGATGATCAGTGGGCGTTGCGTCTGCCCATCACCCACCGGCTTGAAGAGGTTCAAGCGCAACTCCTGCGTGGCGCCGTTGTACCGCACTGCGGAACCGTACAGGATATCCAACTCCTGTTGCACACCGAATTGCGGTGTGGTGAAGGGGATGGAGCAGTCCTGTGCGAAGAGTCCGGAGACACCGATCACCGACAGGCAAGCGATCGATCGTGCGCGGAGCGAGGCGTTCATGCACGGAAGGTAACAGTGCAAACGAAAAAGCCCCCTTCCTTCCGGAAAGGGGCTTTTTCATGTTCTTCTCTGGATCGACCTACCGCACACAATACGCCTTCAAGCGGTTCAGGTACATGTCCTCCACGGTGCGGGCATTCATCGCAACCACCTTGTCGTGGAACTCCCACGCCTTGGGGCAGTTGAGGTTGAGGACGTGGCAGATGAAGAGGCTGTAAGTGAGTTCGGGATCGTTGCCCATGCGGCGGTACGCGCGTTGGTAGAGCGCCAACGCGTTCTGGAGGAACTCTTCCGCTTTCTTGTCGCGTCCTTCCTGTTGCATGTGGTAGCGTTGCTCCATATAGACATCGGCCTCTTCCACCATCAGTGGCGCGTTGGTGCTGTCCAATGCGATGCCCTTCTGGTAGTGGTCGTGTGCTTCCAACGGGCGCTTCATGCTGCGGAAGTAGGCGCCGAAGGCACGGTGTACATCGGGGTTGATCGGCATGGCGAACCACGCTTCGTTGAAGCGGTGCATGGATGCGACGTGATCATTCTTCCTCAAGCGCTCCATGCCGAGCTTCACCAAGCTGTCGCTCACGGCGCGCTGGCGGTTGCGGTTGTTCATGATCGCCACGAAGACATCCTGGTCGATCGTGTTGTTCACCTCGGCGGGCCCACGATCGCCGAAGCGCGGCTTCAGGTAGATGTCGTTGATGGAGCGCTCGTACCACTCATCGAAGGAGAGGAGTTGCGCGGCACCGGGCAGGGAAGGAAGGAGGAAGAGGAGGGCGTAGAGGAAACGCATGGGGTTCGATATCGTCCGCGAAGATGGCAATGATCGGGCCATGGGAAGTGCGTGTACGGGAACCGGGTGATCAATCCTGCACGAAGCGCACCGGCGCGATGCCGTCCACACCAAGGACCTGCAACACATACAGGCCCCTGTTCAATGAAGCGAGATCGAGGACGGTGCGGTCCCCGCTGATGCGGGTGCGTTGAACGGTGCGACCAGCGGCGTCAAGGATCGCCAGTTCGCCTTTCGCCGCAAGCGCGGGAAGTGTGGCGATGAGTTGATCGCCTTGGCGCGACAAGCGGATCGGAGAGTTGTTCGCATGGATCCCTGTGGTCACCAACACACTGCGGAAGCTGAAGGCTTCGAGGAAGACGCCACTATCAAAGGATGCATCCGCCACATCGGCAATGGCCACCTTGAAGTGATAGGTCTCCTCCGGCGATACCACCGCGAAGGCCGTGAGGTTGGTGGTGAAGCCATCGTAGGTGACCATGGTCCCCGTGCCCACTTCGTTATCGTAGAAATACGCATTGTTCAACCCGGCGTTCACGTTGTTGATCGCCACCGGTGTGCCATCCGGAAGTGCGGCCACGTTGGTGGGCATGGGAAATCCAGGTCCGGAGAGGTAGATCGCGAACACATCGTTGAAGTCGGAAGCAACGAACTCCGGATACTCCTCACTGCCGAAGCTGAAATTGAAGAGCAGCGTGTCACCCAGTGGAACGCAATCGAACTCGAGGACACACGCATCGTAGGTGAGGCCACTGCCCATTCCAAGTGAAAGTTCAAGGTCGGCATCGCCCGGTGTACCGGGGTAACCCGATGCGAAATCACCGACCGGTCCGGCTACGAGATCCGCACCGCCAGTGGTGAGCAAGAGGCCTTCAGAAATGGCGAGTTCGGAGCTTCCCGAGAAATGCCCCATCGCACTGCCCGCGCAGTTCACTTCCACATTCACAATGCTCACGTTGAGGCCTTCGAGTAACTGTGCCAAGGTGCCCACGCTGAGGCTGTCCGTGATGGTGAGTTGGGCCGAAGCGCCAAGCGTAAGGGAGGAGAGAACGAGAGCGGAGAGGTGTTTCATGGGGCAAGGGTTCGCGACTGTGAACCTACCAAAAACAGCGGAACCGCCTTGGCTGTGCCTAGGCGGTCCGCCGACCAGAACTGGATCCGCCGTAGGGCGGACCTTCGCTCGGCACAACGTTACGGGCATCGCGCTGCGAATGATGTATTTCGGCGTGCAAGGTTTCGTGTAGGATATACACGTCCGAATGAGGCCCTACTTTCGTCAACGCTCGCTCATGCGGATCCTCTTCCTCTTTCTGCTCACGCTTTGTGCATCCTCCGCCATCGCGCAACACCTCACCTTCGAGGAATGGCACCAGCGCGCCTTGGTGGATATCCGTCTGCGACCACGATATGGTGACGTGCCCAAGTCCACTGGCCAGTTGGAAAGTGATGCGGCCTTTGTGCAGCAGGTCCTTTCCAACGACAGCACACCGCGCGCGTCGAGTGCATATCTTTTAGGACTTGGATACAATTACCTGCGGAGCGGGGATCACATCAGCGCCATGTACCGCTTCAACCAAGCCTTCCTCTTGGACTCCACCAACACCGATATCTACCTCGCGTACGGCACCTTCTTCATGGAACTGGACAAACCGGTGATGGCGCATACCATGTTCCGCGGCGGCTTGTCCATGGACAGTACGCACGTGGCGTTGCTCACGGCGGAAGCGACGGCCTATCTCGCGGAGGAGTATGTCATGCGAAGCAAGGATCCTGCAGCGGCGAACGCGCTTGCGGAGAAAGCGAAGAACATGTTGATGCGCGCAGTGCGATATGCGCCAGAAGACCAGGATGCACTCCAACGCCTAGTGGTATGCAACGTCAAGCTGCATGACTGCGCCGCCGCATGGACCTGGTTCAAGCGGTATCGGGCGGCGGCCGGTGCTGGCGCGGGTATCGATGTGGAGACCCTGCTGCGGAAGGAGTGCCCGCCGCAACGAGCGGATCCCAAGCACTGAACCGCTCCGCGAAGCGCATCCGATAGCGGTGCAACGTCCATCCGTTCACCACGGCCTACGTTTGCAGGCACGAAGTACACACCAGATCCCATGGCGGAACCCAACAAGGAATTATTGCTCGCGGTATTGATCGATGCCGACAACGCATCACCCAAACCGATCAAGCAGGTCATGGAGGAGATCTCCAACTACGGCATCCCGATCTACAAGCGGATCTACGGCGATTGGTCCAGTCCACATCTGAAGGGATGGAAGGATGTGCTGAACGAGCACGCCATCATCCCGGTGCAGCAGTTCGCTTACACCACGGGCAAGAACAGCACGGACTCCGCACTCATCATCGATGCGATGGACCTGTTGCACGGGGGTAACGTGGACGGCTTCGTGATCGTCTCCAGTGATAGTGACTTCACCAAGTTGAGCACTCGCTTGCGCGAGGGCCGCAAGAAGGTGTATGGCATCGGCGAGAAGAAGACGCCGACCTCCTTCCGCAACGCGTGCGATAAATTCGTCTTCGTGGAAGTGCTCGCACCGCCGCCACCGTCGTCCGGAAGGACCAGCGGGAAGCTGCAGCACACGCCACCCGTACAAGGGCCTGATGAGGAATTGCGTCGCCTGGTCACCACCACGATCCAGGACATGACCGATGATTCCGGTTGGATCGCGCTGGGCGGATTGGGCACCGGCCTGCTGAAGAAGCAGCCCGAGTTCGATGCACGGAACTATGGCTACAAGCGACTTTCCGACCTGATGCGCGCGCTACCGTATGTCGCGGTGGAGACGAGGGAGATGAGTTCCGGCAACAAGCACGACTACGTGCGGTTGAAGTGATCGGAACGGAAGGCCATTGCCTCTTGAACGACGGCCCTTGCTTCGGCCCCTCCGGGGTCGTTGGAACAGGTGCCATGTAGCGAACCCAACGGGATGTGGACCGACCTGCCGTAGGGCAGGGTCGCAGCAGGTGGGAATGCCACGATGGGAAAGGCTTGCGGAAGCCAATGCCTAGAGGGTGGGCCTTTGTTCCACTCGTCTCAACACCGCACCGCTACTTTCGCGGCCCATGGCCAACAAGCCGAGCATACCCAAAGGCACGCGCGATTTCTCCCCGCAGGAGATGCTGCGCCGCAAGTACATCTTCAACACCATCGAGAAGGTCTTTCAGAAGTACGGCTACCTGCCGCTGGAAACGCCCGCGATGGAGAATCTGGAAACGCTCACCGGCAAGTACGGCGAAGAAGGGGATCGGTTGATCTTCAAGGTGCTCAATAGCGGGGATTTCTACAGGAACTTCGATTTAGATGAGTTGTCAGATGAGATTGTCAATTACTTCGGAGGTAAGGAGAGGGATGATGAGATAGAGTTTGAACCTGAAGTGCAACACGACATTCAAGGCAAGATTCGAGACTACATCAAAGCGAAGTACTTCACAGAAAAAGCGCTGCGCTACGACCTCACTGTGCCATTCGCGCGGTACGTGGTGCAGCACCAGAACGAGATCACCTTTCCCTTCAAACGCTATCAGATCCAACCGGTATGGCGTGCCGACCGACCGCAGAAGGGGAGGTACCGCGAGTTCTACCAATGCGATGCGGATGTGATCGGTAGCACGAGTTTGCTGAATGAGGTGGAGCTATTGGCTGTGATTGATGAAGTGTTCACCGCCTTGGATTTGGATGTTCAAGTGCTGGTCAATAACCGCAAGATTCTGGCTGGCATCGCCGAGCGGATTGGTCATGCAGACAAGCTGAGTGATGTAGCGATTGTGTTGGACAAGGTGGATAAGGTCGATACGAAAGCTCTGTCAATAGAGGCTTTGGGTCGAGGCATTAGTGAAGCTGGATGGAACGAAGTCATGGAATTGAGGGCACGACTTGCGCCCTATCGATATAGCCACGGGGAAGTCGTACAGGAGCTGCGGTCCTTCATGCAAGGGTCTGAGATTGGCCTTCGTGGAGTTGAAGAGCTTGGGGTATTAGTCCGCTGGTTCAATGACGAGAAGATGAGCGGTAGTGGGAAGATGAAATTGGCCGTTGACGTCGGCCTCGCTCGCGGCCTTGACTACTACACCGGCGCCATCTTCGAAGTGAAGGCTGCGGAAGGCAGCATGCCGGGTAGCATCTGCGGCGGCGGTCGCTACGATGATCTCACCGGCATCTTCGGTTTGAAGAACATGAGCGGCGTGGGCATCAGCTTCGGTGCGGACCGGATCTACGATGTGCTGTTGGAGACGAACAAATTCCCGGCGGAGTTGGGCAGCAGTACGCAACTGCTCTTCGCCAATTTCGGTGAAGCCGAAGCGATGCATTGTTTGAAGCTATTGCGAGCGGTGCGCGAGGCGGGCATCGCATCCGAACTCTATCCGGACACGGTGAAGTTGCCGAAGCAGTTCACCTATGCCGAGAAGAAAGGGATCCCCTACGTCGCGATCGTCGGCGAGTCGGAGATGAAGGATGGGAAGGTGACGCTGAAGAAGATGGGGGCGAATGAGAAAGGGGATCTGATGACCATTGAGGAACTGATCAATAAGTTGAACGGATGAAGCCGTACGCGATCAATACCATCGGCCTCTCGCTGGAGGATCTGGAGACCATCGTGCGGGAGCGCAAGCCCATCACCTTGGGCAAGGATGCGGTCGTTGCCGTGAAGCGCAGCCATGCCTACCTCTTGAAGCGATTGAAGGAGAGCGACACGCCGATCTATGGTGTGAACACCGGCTTCGGTGCCTTGCACGATCGTTCCATCGCGAAGCGCGACCTCGCGCAATTGCAGAAGAACCTGGTGATGAGCCACGCCTGCGGCAGCGGTGATCCGGTGCCTGCGGAGATCGTCCGTGCGATGCTGGTGCTGAAGGTGCAGAACATGGCCTTCGGGCACAGCGCGGTGGCACTCGCGCTCGCGCAGCGCTTGATCGACATGTACAATGCGGACATGCTACCCGTGGTGTACGAGCGGGGTTCACTCGGTGCCAGTGGTGATCTCGCGCCGCTCGCGCACCTCAGTTTGCCGTTGCTCGGCTTGGGTGAAGTGGTGCTCGCTGGAAAGCGGATGCCCTCCGCGCAAGCCTTGAAGAAGCTCGGGTGGGAACCGCTGGAACTCGGACCGAAGGAAGGACTTGCGCTGCTGAACGGCACGCAGTTCATGAACGCGTACGCATCACTTCTCACGTTGCGCGCAATGCGTCTTGCACACCTCGCGGACATCATCGCGGCCGTGTCGCTTGATGCGTACGATGGTCGCATCGAACCTTTCCACCCGTCGGTGCATGCCGTGCGGCCGCATCCGGGCCAGGCCATGGTGGCATCGCACATCCGCGATCTGCTCGAGGGCAGCGCGCTCATGCGGATCGAGAAACTCCATGTGCAGGACCCGTATTCCTTCCGCTGTATCCCGCAGGTGCATGGTGCGTCCCGTGATGCGATCGCGCATGTGGCCAGTGTGGTGCAACGCGAACTGGAATCCGTTACGGACAACCCCACGGTGTTCGACGACGAGGATCGCGTGATCAGCGCAGGGAATTTCCACGGACAACCACTTGCGCTATCGCTGGACTTCCTCGCGATCGCCGTTGCCGAGTTCGGCAGCATCAGCGAACGCCGCACGTACAAGCTGATCGGTGGGCAGCGCGGACTACCACCTTTCCTCGTCGCGAAGTCGGGACTGAACAGCGGCTTCATGATCCCGCAATACACGTCGGCCTCATTGGTGAGCGCCAACAAACAACGGTGCATGCCCAACAGCGTGGACACTATCGATAGCAGCAACGGGCAGGAGGATCATGTGAGCATGGGCGCCGCCGCCGCGATCAAGACCTGGGCGGTGGTGCATGATGTGGAGCGCATCCTCGCGATCGAACTCTTCACCGCTGCGCAAGCGCTCGAGTTCCGCCGACCGACGAAGAGTTCAAAGGCGATCGAAGCGTTCGTTGCCGCATTCCGCAAGCGCGTGCCCTTCATCAAGGACGATGTGGTGATGCACGAACCGATGGAAGCGGCGCTGGACTTCGTGCGGACTGTGGTGTTGTGAAGTGATCAGTTCACCACGAAGCGCACGGCGCGCTCACCCTCGCCGTTGACCACGCGCAGGAAGTAGACCCCGCTGGTCGCTGCTTCCACATCGATCTGCAAATTCGTCGGCGAAGCACGACGCACGATCGCCGGCAACATCCGACCTGTCGCGTCGAAGAGCGTCACGCCTCCTTGGAAAGGCGTGACTGAGCCGAGGTAGAGCGTGCGTGAAATGGCATCCCATCGCTGGCTGATCGGTGTACCTGGTACGCTACTGATCCCTTGTGGTGCGAGTAGTTCGATGCCGTCGAAATTCGCCGCAGGGGGTAATGCGGGTCCACCAACAAAACCACCGTTCAACACGACAAGTGCTGTATCCCCTGGATCGAATTCGATGGTATCCGTGATCGCGAGGAAGGTCCACTCTGTTGCGTTCGATCCCGCGTTCTCCTCGGCCATGACCATGCCATTGGAGAGCCGCCCGAAACCGATGAAAGCACCCGGACAACCGAGGCTGGCGGTGCAACGCACCCAACCGGTGAGTGTGCGCATCTGCCCCGGTTGGACGTCACTTAAGCGCTGGAAAAGAAAATTCGGGAAGCAACCCTTTGCATTGCCCGGCTGTTTCGTCACGCTCCATTCACCGCTGTTCGGGGCACCTTCGTTCACGGACTCCGGGTCGTCGCAGGTCCATTCCCAACCTGCCAAGCTGGGTGAGCCTACTTGTTCGAAACTGCCATTGAAGAGTTGCGCATGTGCGAGCGCGGAGAGAAGCAGGAACGAAGTGAGTAGGAGTGACTTCATGGCGCGTGATCGTTGGTCCATCATGAAGACGCGATCGGGAGCCGAAAGGCTGTCCGGGTATGTCGACCGCGCGATGCACTACACCGCGCGGTCGATCATCATCCGCACCCACCTATTGGTTCTTCAACAGGAAGGAGATCGGCATGCTGTAGCGCACCCGCACATCCTCTCCTTGGAATTTGCCTGGCTTCCAGCGCTTCTTCAACTGACGGATGGCGCGTTGTGCCTCGGCATCGAGGGTGGGACTTACACCACGTCCGATGCTGATCAGGGAGATCGCGCCCTCCTCGGTCACTACGAAGCTCACGTACACCTTGCCTTCGCGGCCCGCATCCACATCGATCTGCGGGTAGCGGATGATCCTCCGCAGGTCGTCGTAGAGTGCATCCAACCCACCGGGATATTCAGGAGCGGAATCCGCCTGCCATCCTTCTCGGGTGGTGGTATCGCGCCCGGCTGTGGTGCCTGTGCCGCCTGTTGAGGGTCCGGTCGGTCCGGTTGGCCCCGTGGGTCCGGTCGGTCCGGGGTCCGGATCCCCGTGGGTGGTGGTGTCCACAGGTGTGATCGCCGTTGAATCCACCGCGACCAAGGAGCCGAGCCGATCCGGATCCGATGGTCGGCTGGGTGGAGTGGCAGCAGGTTCGGTCCGTTGGATCGGATCCGGTGCGGTGAAGTCGAAGATGTGCTCGTTCGGAATGATCGGTAATGCGCGGATAGGTGTTGTTGGGTCGGATGCGAGCAACTTCGGAAGCATCAGCGCCGTTCCCACGAAAGCAGAAGCGATACCGAAGGCGAGGATCATGGTCCTGTGATGCTCGCGCCGGATCACATACGCCCCGTAATCGCGGTTCCGGTCCGCGAAGACCAGTTCGTTCCGATCACTGGAGAGCACGTTGCTCCAGCCGTTGCCGGTGGCCAACAAAGCACTGAGCAGGAGGAGTAGGAGGAGGGAAGCCGCGATGATCATGGTCGTTGGGGTTTATGGGAGAACGCTCCGGATCTGCTTTCCCGTACACGCGACCATACCAAAGAGTTCAATGGATATACAAGTCCGAATTCGGGGTTCGTCGATCGAAAAGCTTGATCCGGAAGGCAACGGTCCGACCCTTCTCTCCGTCACTGTACAACCGCGCTGGTTGATAAATCCCTTGTCCGCAGCGGCTTCCGTGAACGATCACTCCGCTAGTTTGCACCCCTCGAAATACGCCTTGATGGTATCCGGTAGGACCTGGTTCGTAGTTGTTTGTGCCTTTTCGGCCCTATTCGGGTCGCAAAAGGCGCTTGCGCAGTGCATCGCGAACGCAGGCCCACCGAACGTGACCATCTGCCAAGGGGCCAGCCAGCAGCTGAACGGCACAGCGAACGGCGGAGGAGGCCCATTCACCTTCGTTTGGTCTCCGGTCACCGGCTTGAGCGATCCCAACATCGCCAACCCGATCGCGGATCCGACCACCACCACGGTGTACACCCTCACGATAACGGGCAACAACGGTTGTACCGATACGGACAACATCACGGTGAACGTGACGCCTGCACCCCCAGCGTTGCTGACCAGCTCCGGCCCTGAGCAGATCACGACGTTCAACGGACTCACCACCTTCAGCATTTGCGATCCGTCCGCATCGTGGAACTTCAGTTTCACGGACCAGAGCGCGGCCGCCCCGGCGGGAACGCACATCATCAATTGGGGCGATGGTAGCCCGAATGCAAGCCCCGCGCAGGGCTGGAGCTTGAACCACACCTATGCCCAGGGGTTGTGGACGATGACGTACACCATCAACTACGGGAACGGCTGTACGCGCACGCAGCAGTACCAGGTCTTCCTCGGAACGAACCCGGGCGGCGGGATCAGCACGGATCCGAACACCAACGTGTGTACCGGCGCAACGCTTCCGTTCTACATCAACAGTGTGGCGGCCAATTCACCGGGCACCACGTACGTGATCAATTTCGGTGATGGCAACAGCGTGACGTTGACACACCCCCCACCGGCCTTTGTGAATCACACCTACCTCACTACGACTTGCGGCATGCCGGGTGGCCAATTGAACGTGACGTTCACGGCGCAGAACCCGTGTGATCAAACGCAAGGGCAGATCGGTCCGATCCGCGTGAGCGAAACACCGCAGGCGGCCTTCACGGTCTCGCCGAACGACACTACGTGCGTGAATACCACGGTGACCTGCACCGACCAAAGCATCGGACTTACAGCACCGGGTTGTGCCACCGCACCGCGGAACATCTGGTCCATTCTGCCCGCTGCAGGTTGGACGTTGGTCAGCGGGACATTCGGTAACGACAACGGCAATCCTGCGAACCCCGGTCTGTGGACCGATGGTTCAGCGTCGATCGGTGTGCAGTTCAACGTTCCCGGTACTTTTACCATCACGGACCGCACCGGCAACAGTTGTGGGTTGTCCTCACTGGATCGCGTCATCTGTGTGGAGCAACCACCAACACCGTCGTTCACGCTGCTCCCGATCGTGGGTTGCGCGCCTTTCCAACCGGTGAACACCAACACGTCCGTATTCGGAACGAGCTGCCTGCTCACACACCAATGGACCGTGATCGGTGTGGCGGCAGCATGCGGTGCTGGCCCGGCCTGGAATTTCGCCAGCGGTAATGCGACCAGCTTGCAACCACAGTTCCTCTTTACCGAACCCGGGACGTATACGGTGCAGTACCGCGCGATCAATTCGTGCAACGTGCCGTTGGTACAACAAGTGATCACGGTGAATGCTCCACCGCAGGTCTCCTTGAATGCGCTCAGTGGCATTTGCGCCACGCAGTGCGTGAGCCCGAGCGCGGTGGTGCAGAATTGCGGATCGGCGATCACCACCTACGCGTGGACCTTCCCCGGTGGAACGCCCGCGAATGCAGCCACGGCTTCACCGGGTTCCATCTGTTTCAACGCACCCGGCAACCCGACGATCTCGCTCACGGTGACCAATGCGTGCGGCAATGCAACGGCCAACGGGAACCTCGCCATCGGCACGTTGCCTCCGCTGCCGGTGATCGCCAGCAACAGTCCGGTGTGCGCCGGACAGATCCTTTCGCTCAGTGCCACACCGATCGCTGGCGTCACCTTCCAGTGGACGGATCCGTCGGGCACGGTCATCAGCAATCAACCTTCGCTGACGATCCCGAACGTGACCGCTGCGAACGCGGGTGTCTATTCCGTGGTGGCGATCAGTAGCGGATGCACGGGGCCTGCCGCCACGGTGAACGTGCAGGTGATCGCTGCGCCGAACGTCACCGTGAATCCGCCAGCCACGGCGATCTGCAACGGCCAGAGTGCCACACTCACGGCGAATGGTGCGGGGAATTATCAATGGTTCATTGGTGCCACGCAGGTCGGCACAGGGCCGCAACTGGTGACCAGCCCGGCAGTAACGACCACGTACACGGTCTCGGGAAATACCGGTGGCTGTCCGGGAAGTGCCACCGTGAATGTGACGGTGTATCCGCTGCCGGTGGTGAATGCCGGAGTTGATCAGACCTTCTGCGATCAGGCGATCCAAGTGAACATGGGCGGAGCGCCGGCGCCGGGCACATGGAGCGGCCTCGGTGTTACTGCGGGTGGCATTTTCACACCTACACCGGGCCAACTTGGCGTGGTGACCTTGACCTATTCGCATACGAACGCGAACGGATGCACGAACACGGACCAAGTGGACGTGACGGTGCAAGCGGTATCGCAATTCGCGAATGCGGGACCCGATGTGACCTTGTGCCAGAGCAACACCGCTACGCAATTGGCTGGATCTCCTGCAGGTGGCACATGGGTTGGCGCCGCAGCCGGTGGATGGTTCACCCCGAGCGCAGTGGGCAACTTCAACGTGACGTACAACTTCGGAACGAGCACCTGTGCCACAAGCGACCAAGCGGTGGTGAATGTGGTGGGTGCTACGGTTCTGAATGTGATGCCCGACTTCAGCAATTGCGCCGATGCAGCGCAGGTCGCTCTTGTCGGAAATCCTGCCGGTGGGACGTGGACAGGCGTGGGCGTGAGCGGGCCACCTTGGTTCTTCGATCCCGGAGCTGCTGCTGCGGGACCGCACGTGCTCACGTACAATTTCGGGAATGCGAACGGATGCCAAAGCACGGCCACGCTGACGGCGACAGTGGATGCCCTGCCCGTGGTGAATGCAGGGCCTGATGTGGTGTTGTGCAACCAACCGATCGCTTATCAGTTGGGTGGTGCACCGGCGGGTGGAACATGGAGCAGCAATACGATCCCGGTGACGCCCGGTGGACAGATCACACCTGCTGGTGTGGACAGCGATGTGCTCACGTACAGCGTCACGAACGCGAACGGATGTTCCGGAAGCGATCAGATCACGGTGGACATCCAGCCGATCGTCATACCGGCCTTCGCAGGGAATGACACTTCGGTCTGTGTGAACAGCGGTGCGTTGCAATTGGTCGGTAACCCGGCCGGCGGATCGTGGAGTGGTCCGCAGGTTAACGCCGGTGGAGTGTTGAACACGACCACGCCCGGCAGTTACACACTCACCTATTCATTCGGTACCGCTACCTGCTTGTTGCAGGATCAGATCTCGGTGGTGGTGAATGCCTTGCCCGTGGTGGATGCCGGTACCGATATCGCGGTGTGCCTTGATGGCGGCGTGCAGATCCTCACGGCGGATCCGGCTGGCGGAACATGGAGCGGGGTAGGCGTGGACCCCGCGACGGGTGAATTCGATCCAACGCAAGCGTTGCCTGGCGGTAACGCGGTGGTGTACCAATACACCGATCCCGGGACCGGGTGCAGCAACTCGGACAATGCACTGGTCACGGTGCAGCCTTTGCCGACCGCGGATTTCAGCAACGCACCGATCGCCTGTGCCAACTCGCCATTCGCGTTCACGAACAACAGTGTCGGCGCCGTGGCGAGCGAATGGAGTTTCGGGGACGGCACGACCTCCTTGGCGATGGATCCCTTCCATACGTACCTCGATACCGGTGCGTATGATGTGCAGTTGGTGGTCTTCACCACTGCCGGTTGCACCGATACCATCACGCAGACCGTGATCGTATGGGATGTACCCGAGGCCGATCCGATCCTCGATGTGGACAACGGCTGCGGTCCACTCACGGTGAACTTCGACAACCAATCCATCGGTGCCGGTATCGGGTATTGGTGGGACTTCGGCGGACTTGGCTCCAGCGCGTTGCAATGGCCGGGGTCGTTCATCTTCCCCATGGATCCACAGGATGCGATCGTGTACCCTGTCACACTTACGGCCACTAACACCTGCGGAAGTGATGCGGTGACGATCGATGTGACAGTGATGCCTGCGCCGACCGCCGTATTCGGACCGAATGTGAACGTGCATTGCAGTTATGCCGATGTGCCATTCGCGAACGTGAGCTATGGGCTGCCGGATACGTTCCAATGGGACTTCGGTGATGGCACCTTCGGGAATTCCGCAGCGACGATCGTGACGCACAGTTATGTGGCGGATACGATCAATACGCCGTTCACCATCACGCTGATCGCGAGCAATGCATGTGGCAGCGATACGGCGGACTTCACCATCACGGTGTTGCCGAACGATGTGGTCTCCTTCTTCAACATGGATCCCGTGCAAGGATGTGCGCCGCTCACAGTGAATTTCACACACATCACCAGTGGCGATACCGCCTTGGTCTGGGATCTCGGCGATGGCAACTTCAGCATCGCACAGGACGTGAGCCACACGTACAACACGCCCGGCACATACACGATCGAACTGTCCGCGTACGGTTGCGGCTTCGATGCATACAGTCAGCAGATCACGGTGTTCCCTTCACCGGTGGTCGCCTTCACCACCGCACCGCAAGGTGTATGTGTGGGCGGCGAATTCACGTTCACGAACCAGACCGTTGGGATCTCCGGTTCGCAATGGACCTTTGGTGATGGTGGAACTTCCACACTGACATCACCCTCGCACAGCTATGCCACGAGCGGAAATTTCCCGGTGACGTTGACAGTGACGAGCGCACTGAACGGATGCACATCCACGATCACGCATAACGTGAACGTTTCCATCACGCCCGTGGCTGCGTTCACGACCGATCCAATGGATGGATGCATCGATCTGGATGTCGCCTTCACGAATGCGAGCACCGGCGCGAGTTTCTACCAGTGGAACTTCGGTGATGGGAACACGACCGGAACGGCGGCGCCCTTCCATACCTACACCACGGCGGGATCCTATGTGGTCACCTTGATCGCGGAGAATGTGAACGGGTGTGCCGACACGATCACGGCGCCGGTGGTCGCGCATCCATTGCCGAGCGCCTTCTTCTCGCTGTCCGCCGCGCAGAGTTGCACCTCTCCGGTCACCGTGCAAACATTGAATGGTTCGCAGGGTGCGATCGGTTATCAGTGGGATCTCGGGAACGGGCAGGGATCCATCCTGAACCAACCGGACATCACATTCGATCAACCGGGTACATTCATCGTTCGGCTCACCGCGACGAACCAGTTCGGTTGCACCGATCAGCATGAGGAGAGCTTCACCGTACACCCGACACCGGAGGCTTCGTTCTTCGCTTTGCCGCAGCCGGCATGTGCAGGTCGCCCGATCTTCTTCACCAACACCTCCGTGAACGCGTTCAGTTTCCTTTGGCGTTTCGGTGATGGGACGATCTCCGTCGCGGATGCACCGATGCATACTTATGCCCAGGCAGGCACCTATTCCATCACGCTGATCGCCACGGGTGCTGGTGGCTGTGTGGATACACTCGTAGCCCCGGGAGCGATCATCGTGAACCCGACGCCGAACGCGGACTACGAGAGCGACACCTTGCTCAGCGTTCGTAACGCATTACAGTTCAGCAACCTCAGTCAGGGTGCCGTTTCCTACTCATGGGATTTCGGTGATGGCGAAGGATCCACCGACACGCATCCGTTGCACTTGTTCCCTGCGGATGGCGGCGGTTACACGGTGTGTCTTGTCGCGGTGAACACATACTCCTGCCCGGATACGATCTGCAAATTCCAGTTGGTGGGTGATGATGCCATCGTCTTCGTGCCGAACGCATTCACGCCGAACGACGACGACCGGAACGAAGCCTTCCGTCCGATCGTGAATGGTTATGTGGGTTGGAAGTACACCTTCCTCGTGTTCGATCGTTGGGGCATGGAGATCTTCAAGACGCACGATCGGGAAGAGGGCTGGAATGGCCGAGTGGGTGGCAAGCCTCCAGTGATCGATGTGTACGTGTGGAAGGTGGTGGTGGAACGCGACGGCGACGCCCGCGATTACATCGGACACGTCACCTTGGTGGATTGATCAGCGCGAACGCTTGATCTTCTTGGTCGGTAGCGCCGCTATAGCCGTCGGCGCATCGCGCATCTCCGATCGCACCGCAGTGTCATCCGCCCGCGTTTCCAGCAACACTTTCGCTTGCGGGCCAGGGGCGGCCGGGAAACGTTCTGCTGAGTAGTGGGCGATCGTGCCATCCGGATTCACTTCATCGGCGCGGTTGGCGACCACGGTATAGCTGAAGGAAACATTCGATGTGCCACTGCCGAGTTCGATCACTTCGAAACCATTCGTTGATTTGTTGGTGACATACACGCCGTTGCATTCGCCCTCCAATTGCACGAAGACACGAAGCGGATGCGCCTCGTTCACGACGATGTTCTTCGACAGGATCGGATCGAGCATCACCTGAACGCGACCATTGATCAAGTGGCCGGAACCATAGTCCTGGAAGAGGTTCTCCGGCGCCTCAGGGCAGGAGAGGGCTACGCGATTCCCTTTCAGGTCATGCACGATCGTATTCACTGTTCCCGGTCCGATGATCTTTCGATTCACGCCACCACCATCACGCACCCCGACATAAGCCCACGTTTGTGCGACGGCAGCAGCCTGAACCTCGAAATATCCACCGGCGGATGCTGCCGCACCGTTGAAGGCGGAATTGTTCGTTTCGATCGTATTCACCGTCGTGGTTGCGAATCCCATCACACCGTACTGGGTGCCTACACCGGATACACCACAACCACGTGCCGGGGCGATGATGGACCCGGTCAGGTTGTTGCCGATGGCGATGATCCCGATACCGCTTGCGGCGGTCTTTGCGATCGAAAAGGTGCCGACCCCATTCGCATTGATCGCGGCCCCGCTTCCAGCAACGAGATACGTGCCGCCGGCATTGTTCCCGGTCAATATCATCGCCGTGCCATTCACGTTGGTATTCACCCCGTCCATTCCGAAACCGGTCGCACTGGCTGCTTGGCCGTAAACACCATAAGTGGCACCACTGACACCTCCCACATCACCGCGCACTCCGATCGCGAATCCTGTTCCGGTCGGTGCCACATTATTCACGCCACGGACCCCATACCCGGATTGCCCAGCACCTATGGTGGCGCCTGTGAAGAATCCGATGGACCCGATGCCTCCAGCGGTTCCAGCAGCTTGGCCTTCAACGCCTCGTGCACCCACCGCCCCGGTGTTCAAGTTGACACCGAACACGCCCGAAGCTGTTGAGGAAGTGTTCTGGCCATATACACCGAATGCCGATCCCGTCGTACCTGTGTTCGTGCCGAGAACACCCATGGTGAACGCCGTTCCAGCAGCGCCGGTGGCATCACCACGAACACCGGAGGCGACGGACGCCGTAAGCCCGGTACCGGCAGGAGCTGTACTGTTCGTTCCCCACACGCCTTCGGATGTGGAGGATGCCGTGGTCGCGGTTCCATAGATATCTCCCCAAACCGCAGTTCCGTTCGTAGTGGCGCCACCGGCTGTTTCACCATACACACCCGTGCCACTCCCGGAAGCATATCCATTCACCGAGAAGGTGCCTACCGCATTGTTGATCGAAGGCGTGGCTCCGTTCGTAGTGGTGTTCCCATACACGGAAAAGACATCGCCGGCGAAATGGGCCGTGTTGTTCTGGACCACTTGACCGGTAGAGCGCACCCGCATCCGTTCGTTCGCAGCCAACGCACCGCCCGTCTTGATCATCCAATCCACCGCATCCGTGGTGCCGATGAAGTTCGTGCCAGCGACCGTGCCTGCATTTCCCGTGATCAGCCAGCCATCACCGGTGGATGCGAAGCGGATCCACACCGCACCGTTCCAGTAGTAATAGCCGGGGCTCACGTTGTTCGGCGCCACGCCTGCAGTTGCCGTGTTATATACCAACAACGAAGTGGCCGGTGCAACCACAGGAGCGGCAACGTTGGTCGCACCGAGCGCGATACGCGGTACGAGCAAGCCTTTCTTGGCAAGCGCCGGTAACGCGGTGGCATCCACATCAAGCAGTGCCGAGGTATTTGGTGCGGCTCCATCCGCGTTGATCGCGATGTTCTGCGCGAATGCCGGACTCGCGATCATGAAAAGAAGGATGAAAGGGATCGATGATCTCATGGTTCAAGGGCTTCTTACAATGAGACGAAAGGTAACGAGGTTCGCTGCCTGACCGCCTTTTCGCGGAATATTCAGTTCGTGCCGGCACCACATAAGCTGAATGCATCCAAAAAGTGAACTTCGCCCCATGCGGTATGTGGAGGTGACCGGGCCGATCAGGGAATTGCTTCGAGCGAGCCTCGGGCCGGAGGCCGTGCTGGAAACGCACGAGGAGTGCGCCCACTATGGACATGATGAGACCGAGGATCTGAAGCACCCACCGTCGGTCGTGGTCCGCCCGCGCACCACGGAACAAGTGGCGGTCGTCATGCGCGTATGTGCCGAGCATCATATCCCGGTTACGCCCATTGGAGGAAGGACCGGCTTGAGCGGTGGGGCCTTGAGCATCTGCGGCGGGGTCGGTCTTGCGCTCGATCGCATGAACTCCATCGTTGCGATCGATGACCGGAACCTGCAAGTGATCGTGCAGCCCGGTGTGATCACGCAGGTCTTGCAAGAAGCCGTGGCGGCGAAGGGCCTGTACTACCCACCCGATCCCAGCAGTAAGGGCAGCTGCACCATCGGTGGTAACCTCGCCGAGAACGCAGGCGGTCCGCGTGCGGTGAAATATGGTGTCACGCGCGACTTTGTGTTGAACCTTGAAGTGGTGTTGCCGGATGGATCCATCATTTGGACCGGCGCCAACACCCTGAAGAACTCCACGGGCTACGACCTCACCCGACTGATCGTGGGGAGTGAAGGGACCTTGGCGGTGATCACACAAGCGGTGCTGCGCTTGGTGCCCATGCCGAAGGAAACTCGACTGATGCTTGTGCCATTCGCCAGTGCGGAACGTGCATGTGAAGCGGTGAGCGCGACCTTCCGTGCCGGTGTGACACCGAGTGCGATGGAGTTCATGGAACGCGATGCGATCGCGTGGACAATGCGACACACAGAGGGACTTCCATCGCAGCTTTCCACGGAGCCGGGCGCCTACCTCCTGATCGAGGTGGATGGCGATCACCCGGATGCGCTCATGCGCGATTGCGAAACGATCCTCGGTGTAATGGAAGCGCACGATGCCGGGGAGGTGCTCTTCGCGGAGTCGACCGCGGAGAAGGACGCGCTGTGGCGTATGCGACGAAGTGTGCCGGTGAGCGTGAAAGCGCACAGCGTGTACAAGGAGGAGGATACCGTGGTGCCGCGCTTCGAATTACCGCGACTGCTGGCCGGTGTGAAGGAGATCGGTGAGCGGTACGGGTTCCAGAGCGTGTGTTACGGCCATGCCGGTGATGGGAACCTGCATGTGAACATCATCAAGGGTGAATTGTCGGATGCGTTCTGGGAGAACGAACTTCCGAAGGCGATCCGGGAGATCTTCCAACTCACCGTGTCACTTGGTGGAACGTTGAGCGGTGAGCACGGCATCGGCCTGGTGCAGCGCCCGTACATGGACATCGCGTTCAATGAAACCCAACTTGCCTTGATGCGTTCGATCAAGAACGTGTTCGATCCGAAGTGGATCATGAACCCGGGCAAGTTGCTGCCTTGATCACAACGCGGCACGAGCCGCACTTCGGATCAGCGCACGATCGTCACGTGCCCGAACAATTCGTGAACGTCCTTCTTCACGGCATCCACTGCATAGGCCCGGAACGGATACACCCCGACGGGTACATCATGGCCACCCGCAGTACCGTCCCATTCCGCCCACGGGTTGTTGGTAGCGTACAACACACTGCCCCACCGATCGAAGACCTCGAACTCGAAGGAGGCCAGGTCCACCACGTTGATCACGGGCCGGAAGGTGTCGTTGAAGCCATCACCGTTCGGCGAGAACGCGTTGGCCACATAGAACACATACTCCTGCGGTTTCAAGTAGGCGACGATCGTATCCGTGGTGAGGAAGCGCGCAGATAATTCTCTGGCCGTGCTATCCGCAGGCGTGAAGGCATTGTTCTTCACGGTCCAATACAGGAAGTCGAAGTAGAGCGTTGGGTTGATGTGCCAATCCACATCGATATCCTCCGGCACGGAAGCGATGGCAGGGAAGTTCGCGTATGTGGTCCCATCGAAGGTGATGGTGCCACCGCCGCGTGGGACGACGTCCAACATCACGTCATACCGGATGGGTGGGATGAAGTGCGCCACGATGCTATCCGCGCCGATGAAGTCCACGGTGACCAGTGAGTCGGTGAGGCTCGGTGAGAGTGAATTGCCGGAGAATACCTCCCAATGGCTGAAGAGCCATCCCGTTGCGGGCAAAGGAGCAAGCGTTGTGGTGACGCCGCCATAATACGTTCCGGTGAACGGGTAGGTCGGTAACGTGAGGCTGTTCACTTGGATCTCCCCGCTCAACGGTGGGTCCACGTTGAAGACCACATCATATGGACCATTCAGGTTGTAACAATCCACCAAGCCTTGCTGGATGGTCACGCAACGTGCCTCGATGAAATTCTTCATGACCTGCACATTGTTCTGCCAGTCAGCAACGGTGCCGCCCCAACGCGTGACCTGCCCGGTCATCTCCGGGGTGATCGTGGCGATCAACCCATCGAGGTAAGGGATCATGAAGTCGCAACTGAAGACGGTGTTGCCGAGGTCGATGTAGCGGTTCACGTAGTAGTCGTGTACCATCGGATTCTCGTTGATCAGCTTCTCCAGGATGTCCGTGTGGCCTTGTCCGCCAGGGTTCGGCAGATCCTCCACTGTGCAGGGATCGGCGTTCGGGCTCTGGTCCGGGATCCCGGTGAAGTTGGTGTAGTGCCCGAAGGTGGCATCCTCATCCCAAAGGATGTAGCCCCACTTCTTGTGGTTCCCGGAAGGATCCATGCCACGCCACCAACCTGTATTCCAGTTCAACCAATCGGCACAGACCACGTAGCTGTTCAGACAGAAGTAATCGATCAGGCTTTTCCAGTTGAACTCACCGTCCACATAAGCGAAGGCGGTGGGATCACCCATGTTGTTGCCCATGATGTAGGCCCGCAACGCATCCCAATCGGTCTGCGCTTGTGCGCCGCCATATTCGCTCCACGTACCACCCCAGGTCTTGAGGAACTGGACGTCGTATTCGCTTTGGCCATAATAGTACTTGGTGAAGTCCGCGTCATCCACTTTTTCGCGCAGGTCATACACGCCCCAGTACTGGCCGTTGATGTACACCACGCAGGCTTCGTAGCTGCGTTCATCCAATTTAAGGTTGCCCATTTGGCTCAGGGACTCCACATAAGCATCACGGATGTGGGCGGGCTGTCCGGGGCCGAACTCATAATTGTCCCCGGCCGCCGCTTTCACGATCACCCGTTGGAACACATCGCGATCGGAAATGGCGAAAATGGGGTAGTGGATCCCGTTGTTCTCTCCGAACTGGTCGCGTGACACCCAGTCGAAGCCCCGTTGGTTGTATGCCCAGCTGTCCTGGCCGTGTTCATTCATCGTGCCGGTCACCTCATCGCGTTGCACGCCATCAGGCCCGAAATACTCCATGGAGGCGATCGGTTCGAGTTGCGTTCCGTTCAACAAGGTCTGCACCTGATCACCGGAGCAACTGAGGATCGGGACGGTGTGTGTAACGCCGATGAAGTAGGTGTTGGTCTCAATGAAGCTGGCGGGTACTCCTGCTGTTGCGCCGAAGGCCTTGGCGCGCAGCACGGTGGTGGTGGCGATGTTGATCGGTCCCGCGTAGGCGGTGCTCGCTGCAGTGGGCTCGAATCCGTTCAGGGTGTACCGGATGGTGGCCGTTGGGTCGGATGAGGACAGCGCCACGCTTACCGCGCCACCATAGTACCCTGCTGGTTGGCTCATAGTGGGTTTGGCGGTGTAATACGGTCCACCTCCCGCATTGGCAGCGTTCGGTGTGGGGGTTTGAAAGAGCGCCCACGTCGCCGCGCCATCGGTGGTGCGTCCCCAACTGTGGTCGGCTTGCGTGGGCTCGCTGAAGAGGAAATTGTCCACGATGTTGGCGCTGGCATCACTGAGCACGGCGCGGTCACCTTGCGTCTGGGTGAGCTTGAAGTTGGGATGCAACGTGCCACCGGCCACCGTACCCCTAGCGCTGCACCAGACCATCAAGCGCCCGTTCGCCGGAATGGTATTGCCCGGAGGGATCTGCCACTTGGTGTTGTTGGTCTGGCTATCGCTCAGGTACCAGCCGCTCAGGTCCACCACCGCGCCGGTGGTGTTGAACAGTTCGATCCAGTCCTCGCGTTGTCCGAAGCTGTCGGTCGGGCCGGTCCAGTTGGAAGCACTCAACTCATTGATGACGACCTGCCCCAGCGCCGACCCGGCAAGGATGATCGAGAAACAACAGCACGCGAGGGATTTCTTCAACATGGATCGGAGCAGGGAGTGAGGCAAGATAATCGCAGGCATTGGTTTGATCGGTACCCGAGCGGGACTCCTTCGTGCGTGGCTTGGTGCCCTACCCGGTGGCCGTCTCGCACACGAGACGTTGCGAATTGGTGAACTGGTTGCCCCGGGAGGTCAACCTTTCGCGTTCAGGTCCTTAGCGGCGTAATACCCGGTATCGATGTCAAGCAGCAATTTGGTGTGCAGGGTGATCTGCCCGGTGTGGTAGCTCATGTGCTCCACCACGTGCAGGAGGATGGCCGTTCCCGACTCCTCGAAGCCCTGGACCTTCCACTTCCGCGCGAACCCTTCCGGAGGCAATTGCATGATCACTTCTCGTGCGGAGATCAGCACCCGTGAAAGCCGATCACTCAGCTCGGCAGTCGCAAGCGGACCCTGTTCCTCGAATTCGGCATCCCGCGTCCGTTGGTCCGGAACGTTACCCAATGTGCTGGTGATCCATTGGCCCACATTCCCACAGAGATGCAGGACCAGATTCCCGACACTCACCACATGTGCATTGGCGCGACGCCAGACCTGTTCCTCGGATAGAAGCCCCAAGCACTTCACGATGCGGTCCTCGCTCTCCTTCAACCGGCGCACGCACTCACTCCTCAATTGCTCGGCCACGTCGACCATTCGACCAATGTAATCCTGCCCTGAATGCAAAGACCCCGGTGGAGCGATCCACCGGGGTCTTTGCATTTGGTCGTACTGATCAGGCCGCCGCCTTCGCCTCCTCCTTGGCGGCAGGCTTGGATCCCGCACCGATGTGCTGGTCCAGGAACTTCTCCATGGCGCCATAGAAGTCGAAGCGGTTCTCCTCGTTGTGGAAACCGTGGCCCTCGTTCTCCTTCACCAGGTATTGTACGTCGATGCCGCGTGCCTTCAAGGCCGCGACCACTTGGTCGCTCTCGTCCTTGTTCACGCGTGGATCCTTGGCACCCTGCGCAATGAACAACGGGCACTTGATGCGGTCCACGAAGAACACCGGCGATGCATCGCGCATCAACAGGCTGTCGGTCTTCGGGTCACCCACCATTTCGTACATCATCTTCTTGAACGGCTCCCAATAGGGTGGGACCGTCTTCATGAAGGTGAACAGGTTGCTTACGCCGACATAGTCCACACCACAGGCATAGAGATCCGGGGTGAATGTGACCCCGGCAAGTGTCGCATATCCACCGTAGCTGCCGCCATAGATCGCGATGCGCGAGCTATCGGCGATGCCTTCCTTCTTCAGCCACTCCACACCATCGGTGATGTCGTCCTGCATGGTCTTCCCCCATTCCTTGAAGGACTTTTCCCAGAACTCACGACCGTAACCCGTGCTGCCACGGAAGTTCATCTGCAACACGGCATAGCCTCGGTTCGCAAGCAATTGCACTTCGGAGTTGAAGCCCCAATCGTCGCGTGCCCAAGGACCCCCGTGCGGGTTCACCACCACGGGCAGGTTCTTCGCTTCGCGGCCCACAGGCAGCGTGAGGTAGCCGTGGATGGTAAGGCCATCGCGGGTGGTGTAGGTGATGGGCTTCATCTCCGCCATGTGGTCCTCGTTGATCCACGGACGCAGCGTGGCGACCTCCTTCAGTTTGTCGGCGGTGGCATCGTAGAAGTAGTACTTGCCCGGCTGGCGATCGTTCCCGGCCCACACCATGAACATGGTCTCCTCGTCGTTCTCGCCGTAGATCCAGTACTCGTAGCCCTCGAACTTGGAGGCGAGCTTGTCATACAGGCCCTTGGTCACTTCGTCCAGGATCTTGCGTTCCTCCTTCCAGCCGGTCCAGGTCACCATTGTAAGGACCTTGCGCTTCTGGCTGTAGTTCACGTTGCTCACGTCGTAGTCCTTGTCCTCGTAGATCACTTTCGTCTCCTTCTTCTCGGCCAGGTTCCATTCCACCACGGCGGTCTTGTCGCGGCCGTTCAGGTTGTGGCTCACGATCAGGTTCGCATTGTCGAAGGTGAAGAGGAGTGGGCTCCAGCTGTCCTTGAAGCCTGTGCGCATGTATTCCACGAACGGGTCCTTCTCCGTGGCGCGGTAGTACACCACTTGGTCCGTTCCGTCGGTCTTGGTGGCCATGCGGATCACACCCGCGTGGTCCGTGATCCAACCCTCGAAGTTGTCCTTGCTGTTGTCGAACAAGGGCTTCAATTCACCCGTGTTGATGTTGCAGAGATAGGGATCGAAGACCTGCGGATTGCGCTGGTTCATCTGGATCAGGATGTTCTGCTCCATACCCGCGATGTTGTGCAGGCGATCCAATGTTCCGGCACGTACGCCGGATTGCGGCGTGAGGGCCTTGGCATCCGAACCGTCCATGCTCGCGCTGAAGACGATGAAGTTCTCATCGCCATTGATGTCGCGGCTGTACACCAAGCGATCACCCTTCCAGAAGTACCCGCCGATGTCGCGGATGGTGTCATGCGTCACCTGCGTGGCCGTGCTGTCACCCATCTTCTGCACGAAGACGTTCATGCGGTTATGCCATGGCGCGCGGTAGCTCATGTACTGCCCGTTCGGGCTGATCTGGAAGCTGGCCTTCTCCGGGTTCTTGAAGAAGTCCTTCATGTCGATCACCGGTGGCGGCGTCTTCATGGCGGCGTGATCCGCGGTCTCCGTGCCGCACGAGGCGAGCAGGGCCACGCCGAGGATCATCGGTGCGATGGTTCGTAAGGAGAGCGACGGGTTGAACTTCATGGGGTTGGAGGTTTCTCGGGGTTGGTTCCGGGGGCGTAAAGGTGCCAACCGCATCCGATACGGCCTACCCCGTTCCATGAACGGTTGGTCACGGTTATCACCGGTGGAAGCGGTAGACCCACACGCGGTGGTCGGCTTCCAGGGAATCGACCACGGGGTACGCGTCGCGGAGGCTTCGGTACCATGCTGCATCCGCAAGGCGTGTACTCCCACTCGCATCCACCACGATCGTCGGCCCGGTCGGGTCCATGGTGAAGGCTTCAATGGCTTCGGTCGCATACGTGATCAACGGGGTCTGGTCCTCCTTCAGTTGATCGAGATCCTCCGCCGCGAGGTAATTCAACCAATACCAGCGCGGCACCACATGGAAGGTGTGGTCCACACTGGCCCACTTGTTCACTTGAGCGACCACGCGCACAGGATGGTACACGCCGCTCTTCCAAGGAGTGAAGGTGAATGCCATGCCCACCATGACGATGGCCGCAATAGCGTTCGAAGCGCGCATTGGCACACGCAACCCACCGATCGAAAGCGCCACCAACAGCGCGAACCCCGGTGCCGCATACACCAGGTAGCGATCGAGGAAGATGGGCACGGCGAATGAGACGAGGAACATGCCGAAGAGCGGGAGGAAGGTCCACAGCAGTGCGAAGCGGATCCCCGTTGAACCCGCTCGGGAACGGAAGAGCCCGACCGCAATGATCGCGAGGAAGGCGACCGCCAGCACGGGCGCGTTGCTCCAGCGCCAGATCATATTGTAGAGTTCCTCCGGTACGGGCGCTTCCAACCAAGTGCCGAGGGTTACGCTTTGCGAAAGCCTTCCGAGGAAGATCAATGCGTAAGGGGTGGAACACACTGCGGTGATGAGCAGGCCAATGAGGAACCGCCGCCGGACCGGTCGGAATTCAGAAAGAAGAAGAACGATCACGAGTTGAAGACCGATCGCCAGCCAACCGAAGAAGTGCGTGTACACCACCCCGACGTTGATGACCGCGAGGGCGAGCATTGTCCGGTTGGCGCGCTCCGGATGATCCTTGGCGCGCCATAGCAACCACATTCCTGTCACAACCAGCAGCGCGAAGAGCGAATAGGCCCGGACCTCATGTGCGAAGCCGTAGTGGTAGTTATTCAAGGTGAAGAGCAATGAGGCGATCACCGCCACCAGTGGTCCTCCCATCCGGCGCGCGAGCAGGAACAAAGGCCAGACGGTGAATGCGCTGAACAGGGCCGAAGGCACACGCAGCCACGCCGCCTCGAACGGCACGATCGCGCTCCACGCTTTGATCAACAGGAAATACAGCGGCGGGTTGTTCTCCGTGCGCAACATCGCCCACAGTTCCGGGAGTGGCCGTTGCGACCAATAGACCGTGAAGGGTTCGTCGTGCGCCAGTTCGTTCACATCCAACCACAGCAGTTTCACCGCCAAGCCGAAGGCGACGAGTGTGAATAGGAGAACACGATCCCGGATGGGCAAGGGGCTGGACGGACCTTGGATGGCCCGAGACAAGTTTACCGCTGACTGAACGATCAGGGGATCCTGCGTTGCATCAGGTAGTGCGTCCCGATGCCGGCGATCTCGAACGCATCACCGACCACCACGAGACCGAGGCGTTCATAGAACGGCACCGCCTTGATCCGTGCGTTGCACCACAACAGATCGGCGTTCTGTGCATGCAGGTGATCCATCGCGAAGCGCATCAATTTCTCTCCGGCACCCCGGCTCCGATGATCCGGATGGGTGGCCATGCCGCGCAACCGGTACTGTTTCCAGCCGCGCAATGTGTCGTTCTTCTCCGGATAGAAGGAAGCGACGCAGACGGTTTCGATGCTCACGAATACGCCAAGGTGGAATGCCCCGGCAAGGCGGTCGTTGGCGAACTCCACATCCTCCTGCGTTCCGCCCGGCCGGAGGACCAGCAAACGCAAGGGATGGGTATCGGTGACCTTGATGAAACGGACCCGCATGGCCCGCTAAGTTGGAGCTATCATGGGGGAAAGTCGAGCGGATCGATCGTTCACGGATGCGCGTGTGCCTTCTGCGCAGCGTTCAAGGCTTCCGCGAAGCGCGTTGCCCGAGCGGCTTCCGGAAGACCATCCGTGCCTTCGGCGACCACGAACCCGCGCCCCGGGGTTTCCAGGACCACCATCCACACCTGTTCATCGGTGTGTACTTCAGCGGCAGTGACCGTGGACCACGGGATCAATGTCCGTTCCGGTGTGAAGGGAAGACCGAGCGTGTGGAAGAATTCCGGACGTTGGATCAGCACGGGGCCTTCATCCGAGAGCGATACCGACACGGGTGGAACGAAGAGCGCACTGGCCAAGCCACACACCAAAGAGACCAGGATGCCAGCTCGCGCACCAACGACCACCGGGCGCCCACGCTTCGGGTTCCACTTGCGCTTCACGAGCCATCCGAACGCCGCACCGCCAAGACCGCCGACCAAGGACAACAATACCGCGAGGGCCACCCGGCCCGGAAGATCCTGCCCGCCAACCACCCATGTGTGGTGATCACCGATCAGGTATCCGCAGCGAAGACCTGCGATGGAAACGGACAATGCCGTCGTCAACGGTGGCGCCAACCAGCTTTCCAGTCCCCAATGTGCCCACCGGAGCAACAGGACCGCACCCAATGCCAACGCGAGGAATTGGAACGCCTCCCGTGCATTGTCCGGCAACTCGAAGCGCATCTACTTGAAGTAGCGCATGTCCTGCCCGGGCTTGATCCCCTTCACGCTGGCGTGGATCAGGCGGATCACATTCTCCACATCGTCGCGGTGAACGGTCTCCACGGTCGTGTGCATGTAACGCAATGGAAGGCTGATGAGCGCACTGGGCACACCCGAAGCGCCATACGCGAACGCATCGGTATCGGTTCCCGTGGCGCGACTGGCGGCGAGCCGTTGGAAGGGGATCTTCTCCGTTTCCGCAGTGCGCACGATATGCCGCAGCACGTTGTTGTGGACGGCGGGCGCGTAGCTCAACACGGGTCCTTTCCCGCAGGCGATGTCGCCGCTCTGTACCTTGCTCATCATCGGCGTCTGCGTGTCGTGCGTGACATCCGTGATGATGGCGAGGTCCGGACGGATGCGCTCCACGATCATCTCCGCGCCGCGAAGGCCCACTTCCTCTTGCACACTGTTGGTGATGTACAATCCGAAGGGCAGTTTCTCCTTCTTCTCCTTGATCAGTCGCGCCACTTCCGCGATCATGAACCCACCCATGCGGTTGTCCAACGCGCGGCCGGTGAAGTTGTGGCCGTTGAGAACCATGAACTCATCCACGAAGGTGACCACGCAGCCCACATGTACGCCGAGTTTCTCCACTTCCTCCTTGCTTGCGCAGCCGCAGTCCAGGAAGATGTTGTCCGTGGTGGGCGCCACCTCCGGTTTTGCGTTGCGCACGTGGATCGCCGGCCAACCGAACACCGCTTTCACGATGCCCTTGTCCGTGTGGATGTTCACCCGCATGCTCGGCGCGATCATGTGATCACTGCCGCCATTGCGGCGCACGTAGATGAAGCCCTCCTTGGTGATGTAGTGAACGAACCAGCTGATCTCGTCGGCGTGGGCCTCGATCACCACCTTGTATTTCGCAGTCGGGTTGATCACGCCCACCGTGGTGCCGTATGCGTCCACGAAGTGATCATCCACGTAGGGCTTGAGGTACTCCAGCCAGAGCTTCTGGCCTGCGCTCTCGAATCCCGTGGGGGAGGCGTTGTTCAGGTAGCGCTCCAGGAATTGAAGCGAGTCCTTGGTGAGGATGGTCTTGGGCGCCTTGGCGGTCGTTGCTTTCTTCTTCTTCTTGGCCATTCGTGTGGTCGATCCGCTTTGCCGGATCGAACGGGGGCGAAAGTAGCGATGCCCACCACCCCGGCAACCCTTTGGTTCCAGCAGCGTATGAACGATCGCTTTTCATGAACTCCGAACCTGCTATGCGACACCTCCGCAGAACGTTGGGACCGCTGGCGTTGATGGCCCTTTTCATTTCGTTCAGCACCGCGTTGGCCCAAACCGCCATCACGAACAAGGCGGTCCTCGACCTGCTGAAGCGTGCCGATCGCTTGGAACGGGACGGGAACGCGGTCTTCGTGCAGACCGGGATCCTTTACGAACAGGCCCTTTCCATTCTCCCGGATGATCCCGAAGTGAACATCCGCATGGGTCTCTGCCAATTGAACGGACCATACCGGCATAAGGCATTGCCGTATTTCTTGAAGGCGGCAACTGTGCAACCCGATCTGCCGCACGTACAGTTCCTGCTGGGCTATTCCCACCAGTTGAATGCGCAATGGGATGCCGCCATCGCTGCGTATGATCGGCACAAGAAGCAGAACCCCTACCAGGACCCTGAACCGCTGTACAACACCACCGACAAGCACATCAGTGAATGCCGGAACGGACGCGCCCTGATGGCCGCGCCGGCGCAAGTGCGCGTGCAGAACATGGGGGAGGGCATCAACACCGCCCAGGCGGATTACGGCGCTGTGGTCAACGCCGACGCATCCCTGTTGTTCTTCACCTCCCGTCGTCCTGCTTCAGCGGATGCCAAGGTGAACAAGGTGACCGGCGACTACTTCGAGGATGTGTATATGAGCCAACGCGGACCTTCGGGTTGGCACACGGCAACCCGTCTTCCGGCTCCGGTGAACACCGCAGGGAACGATGCCAGCGTCGGCTTGTTCAACGATGGCCGTACCATGCTCATCTACCGCGATCACGACGGCGCCGGGGATCTCTATGAAAGCCGCCGCACCGGTGAGCATTGGAGCGAACCCGTCGCGCTCGGATCGAACGTGAACACACCCAGCCATGAAAGCAGCGCGTGGTACAGTTTCGACCGGCAATGGCTCTACTTCGTGAGCGAGCGACCGGATGATAATGTGGGTGGCCAGGACATCTACCGCAGTCATTGGGATGCAGCAATAAGTGAATGGGGACCTGCGGAGAACCTGGGTCCCAACGTGAACACCATTTACGACGAGGAAGGCGTGGTGGTACACCCCGATGGTCGCACCATCTATTTCAGCAGCAAGGGCCACAACAGCATGGGAGGCTACGACGTCTTCCGCTCACAATTGATCGATGGGCATTGGACGAAAGCCGAGAACATGGGCTGGCCGATCAATTCACCGGATGATGACCTGTTCTTCGTGCTCAGTGCCGACGGGACGAACGGCTATATGAGCTCCTACCGCGCCGATGGCCTGGGCGAGGATGATCTCTACGCCGTCGAGTTCCTGCCGGATCCGGCTTCCGGACCCGGCGAACCGACCGCGAGCGCAGCAGGTGCCGCGGTGCTGCCCGAGGAAACGCCCATGTCCGTCCTGATCAAGGGCTATATCCGATCGCTCCACTACCTCAACGGTATGGAAGCCACCATTGAACTGGTGGACCTGAACGACGCCACACTCACGGCGAGTTTCCGCAGCGATGCATCGAACGGGGAGTACATGGTGGCCGTTCCCGCAGGGAAGGAGTATGCGATGTATGTGAAGTCCGATGGCTACCTCATCCACTCCGAGAACATCCGCGTACCCAAGGGCGAACGCGGAATGAACATGGACCTGAACGTGGAACTGATGTCGCTGGAAAAGGGCAAGGAGGCGATCATGCGCAACCTGTTCTTCGCCACGGCAAGTGCGGAACTGCAACCCGGATCCCTGGCCGAACTGGCACAATTGAAAGCGCTGCTGGAGAAGAATTCATCGTTGCGCTTGGAGATCAGTGGCCACACGGACAGTGATGGCAACGATGCCTTGAACCAGTCCCTCTCCGAAGCCCGGGCCAACGCCGTCCGTGATCACCTCATCGCGCAAGGCATCGCGGCCGATCGTCTGGTGGCCATTGGGAAAGGTGCCACAAAGCCCGTGGCACCGAACGACACGGATGCCAACAAGGCGTTGAACCGGCGCACGGAGATCGAAGTGATGTAGATCGGTCAGCGCACCACGCGCTTGCACCACGCACCCTCGTTCGTGATGATCACGACGGCGTACGTACCCGCGCTCCGGTCGGAGAGATCGACGATCGTTTCCGACGCTCCAGCAGGACGACGCTCATCCACGATCCTTCCCAATGCATCCAGGACCCGCACGCCGGTGATCCCTTTCCCGCCGGTCCGTGCTTGGATCAGGTAATGCCCTTCTCCATCCAAGGCAAGCAACCGCGGACCTTCGATCCGTGAGGACTCATGCACATTCGCGAACGGTGAGAAGTACAGGTCGGCCTGCCAGATCCCTCTTCCGTAGGTAGCCGCGCGCAACTTCCCGGTCGCCATGTTGATCTCCAGTTCGCTCACCACCAGGTTCGGCATGCCCACCCCGTAAGGAACCCACGTAGGCGAATAGTCATCGAGGTAGAACACGCCGAGGTCCGTGCCAACGTAAAGGCCGTTCGGCGAGCCGGGTTGCACCACTACGCTGTTCACTGGTGTGTTCGGCAGGTTCAGCGTGCGGTTGTTCCACGAGAGGCCGCCATCCATGCTTTCGAAGACCTTGCTGTTGGCGGAGGTCCCGGAGAAGGAGATCCATAGGTGCAAGGGATCACCATCATCCACCGCGATGGAGGTCGGTGCATTGTTCGGAAGACCGGGGCGGATATCGGACCATGTCGTGCCGAAATCCAAGCTGTGTTCCACCCGGTCGGCGCGTGCGGCGTAGATCACCGAACCATCACTCGGTGCGATCGCGATGCAGCGCACCTTCTGCGCGTCGTCCCAGTACGTGAGCTGGTACCAC
This sequence comes from Flavobacteriales bacterium, assembly GCA_016721005.1. Classification (GTDB taxonomy): domain Bacteria; phylum Bacteroidota; class Bacteroidia; order Flavobacteriales_F; family PHOS-HE28; genus PHOS-HE28. The sequence continues at coordinate 4,463 of JADKJM010000014.1, read as the reverse complement.
GAGTCACCGCGCGTATCCGATGCCCAAAGGTTCACATAGCCTGCGATGATGCGGCCGGGCCAGGTGGGATCCAATACGAAGGGCGTCACCCACGCGCCTTCATCGGGTATGCCATCACCGATGCCGATCCATTCGGTACCGCCATCATCGGAGCGTCGCAAGCCACCGTTCTGTGAGGAGCAGTACACGATCTGCGGATCCTCGGGATCCACGGCGGCTTCCATGCCATCCGCACCGAACACGTGCGTCCATGTTCCGTTCTGGTAACGGTTGCTGCCATTGTCTTGCGCGCCCGCCATGATCAACTGCGGCAGGAGTTCGCTTCCACCGAGGCGGTAGAATTGCATGATGTCCAATCCTGCGCTGAGGTCGGTCCAGTTCCCGAGCCCGTTCTCATTGCGGTGCAAGCCGCCGTCGGATCCGCAGAACAAATGGCTTCCGATGAAATCGAGCGAGTGGATGTCCGCGTGCGTGTACCCCACATCGGAGGGAAAGACCCAGTGCGAGATGATCTGCCAATCCACCCCGCCGTTCTCGCTCTTCCACACGTTCACCCCACCGATGTACACGGTGTTCGCATCCATCGGATCCACGGCAAGGGCCATGTCGTACCAGGACTGTCCGCCGCTGTCGCTGCCGTCATCCTCGTAACCGAAGATGTTCGGCGAGTCGGACATCAGTTCGAACATTGAGCCGCCATCGGTGCTGCGGTACAAGCCGAGGAAGCTGTTGTCGAATTCGGCGCTGCACAACACGTACACCGTCATCGGGTCCGCAGGTGTCACGGCCACGGCCATGCGCCCGACCTCACTCTCCGGGGGAAGTCCCGTGATCCCCGACATGGAGAACGCCGATCCGTTCGCGGTGCTGCGGAAGAGCTGGTTCGTACACGCGAACACGAGCGTGGTATCGCCGGGCATGAATTCCACGTCGCGGAAACTTCCGCTGTTCATCTGTTGCCACGTGTCGCCACTGTTCACGGTGCGGTAGAGGCCATTGCTGGACGCGCAGTACAAGTTGGTGGGATCGTTCGGGTTCATCCGCAACGCGCGCGTGGTGCGGGATTGGGTGATGTTCCAATTCAGGCCCGTGGGCACCCATGTCGCCCCGTTGTCCAGGCTCTTCAGCACGCCAGCGCTGTAGGTGTCCGATCCATCACCATCCCCCGTGGCGATGTAGATGATGCCGTCGCCGATGGTGTCGATCGCGATGCCCGACACGCCCATGCTCGGCAGGTCGGTGAAGAGCGCCTCCCAGTTCGATCCACCATTCGTGCTTCGCCACAAGCCGCTCGATGGGGTACCCGCATAGAGCAGGTCCGTATCGGCGGGATCGGCCACCACCGTGTTCACGCGGCCGTTGCCGGGGTTGTAGCTGATGCTCAACCAACTCGTGGGGCCGAGCGACTCCCACACCGCTTCATCACGCGCGCCCACACCTTGCATGCGCATGGTGCGCACCGCCTCATTCGCTTCCATGCGTGTGCTGGGATCCACGCGTTCGCCATCGGGCCACGTGCGCTGGTCGTTGAACCAGTACCAGCGTTGGAATTGCTTCCAGCCTTTTCCCTTTTCGTACGGCCGCCCCTGCCATGCTTCATCGAATGCCGCCTTCACCGCGTGGATGTTCGTGCTGTCATCCAGCAGGAGCGACACCCAGCTTTGCGCGGAGCACATCGCTGCGGAAGCGATGAAGAGGACGAAAAGCACTACACGGTTCATGCGCAGGGGATAGGTTTGCGAATGTAGCCGGACCGACCCAGCATCGGGTACCAACTTCCGGAGTGTGCAATACATGGATACCGATCCTTTTCCGACCGACCTGATCACGCGCCGCACCGGTGATGGGTCCCTGACGTTGCACAGTCCGCAACTGGAGGTGTTCTACCACAGCGTACACGGGGCGGTGCAGGAGAGCACGCATGTGTTCATCAAGGCCGGGCTGGAGTTCGTGGGCAAGAAGCAGGTGGATGTGCTGGAGGTCGGGCTGGGGACGGGACTGAACCTGTTGCTCACGTGGGTGCGCTGCTTGGAAGGCAAATGCACGGTGACGTACACCGCCTTGGAACCGCACCCGTTGCCCAAGGAGCAACTTGAAGCGCTCGCGCATTGCGAGGATCTCGCATGGCCCGGATTGCACGAACCCTTCATCGAGCGCATGACCTCACCATCCTCCGACTGGCAGGTACCGCTCGGCGGACTCACCTTCCGGAAGCTGGCGACGCCGTTGCAGGAATTCGAAGCGGCGGCGGAGTTCGATGTGGTCTACTTCGATGCATTCGCACCCAAGGCCCAACCGGAGTTGTGGGCCGTGGATGTGTTCCGGCGAATGCTTCACGCACTGCGACCGGGCGGTGTATTGGTGACGTACTGCGCAAAGGGCGATGTGCGTCGCGCGATGCAAGCCGCTGGCTTCACCGTGGCGCGGATCCCGGGTCCCGTGGGGAAGAAGGAGATGCTGCGGGCGATCAAACCGAATGCACCATCCTGAACGCGATCTTGCACGCAATGGAACCCCGCTTCACCATCCGCGTCTATGGCCTGCTCCTCCATCACGGCTCCGTCCTCGTGTCCGATGAGCTGATCAAAGGCCAGCGCATCACCAAGTTCCCCGGCGGTGGGTTGGAGTTCGGCGAGGGGCTGAAGGATTGCCTGATCCGCGAGATCCGCGAGGAGATCGGCGTGGAAGCACTCGATGTCCACCACTTCTACACCACGGACTTCTTCCAGCAGAGCACGTTCCACAACACCCCCATGCAAGTGGTGAGCGTGTACTACACCTTCCGCGTGGCGGATCCCGCCGCGATCCCCGTGGTGACTGCGCCCTTCACCGGGATCAATGGTCCGGGCGATCAGGAGGTTTTCCGGTGGTGGCGGATCGAGGGTGGGAGGGAGGAGGACCTCAGCCTGCCGATAGACAAGGTGGTGTGGGGGATGGTAGCGGGACCCTTTCGGGGAATGAACCACGGCTGTCTCGTCCTGAAAAGGGTTACAGGACCAGATCGCGGCAATACGCAGGGTCTCGAGGCGGGGTCGCCGCGGAGGTTCTAGGCACACGTAACCAGCTAAGCTCCGCACTCGCGATAGCGAGGACGATCCCGTCCATAGACGATTCTGTCATGGTCCCGGTGATCCTGACCATCGCGGCAAATGGTGTGCATGTCTCACTTGTTCAGATCCCCAGCTATCATCTTGAACTGCTCCAACGCCACTTCCAGGTCCTCCACGATTGCGCGGCGAGCACCCCGGCTCCGGCAGATTCGCGCTGTCCTCCAAACTATCATCCTTCAGCCAGAAGATGTCGAGGCTGGCCTTATCGCGGGCCACGATCTCGGCGTAGCTGTACTTGCGCCAACGGCCCTCCGGTGACTTTTCCGACCAAGTCGCCTTGCGCTTGTGCCGGTCCGCCGGGTTGTAGCAGGTGATGAAATCCTTCAGATCCTCGAAGGCGAGTGGGTCTGTCTTCAGGGTGTGCTTGATGTTGGTGCGGTAGTCGTAGATCCACACCTCCTTGGTCCAGGCGTTCTTGCTGGCGGGCTTGTTCTCGAAGAAGAGCACGTTCGCCTTTACGCCTTGGGCATAGAAGAGACCCGTGGGAAGGCGCAGGATGGTGTGCAGCTCGGTGGTCTTCAGCAGTTCCTTGCGCACCGTTTCGCCGGCGCCGCCCTCGAAGAGCACGTTGTCCGGCAGCACCACGGCGGCGCTGCCGCCGATCTTCAGCATGCTGCGGATGTGCTGCACGAAGTTGAGCTGCTTGTTGCTGGTGGTGGCCCAGAAGTCCTGGCGGTTGTAGGTGAGCGCCTCGCGCTTCTCCTCGCCTTCGTCGTTGGTGACGGTGATGCTGCTCTTCTTGCCGAAGGGCGGGTTGGTGAGCACGTAGTCGTAGCTCCGGTCCGGTGCGGCGCGCAAACTGTCGTCGCGGACGATGGGGCTCTCGTGGTCCATGTCGCCGACGTTGTGCAGGAAGAGGTTCATGAGGCAGAGGCGCGCGGTGCTGGCCACGATCTCCCAGCCGCGGAAGGTCTCGTACTTCAGGAACTTCAGCTGCTCCTTGTTCAGGCTGTAGTGCTTCTTGTCGTTGAGGTAGTCGTACGCCGCGAGGAAGAAACCGCCGGTGCCGCAGGCCGGGTCGGCGATGGTCTTCATCGGCAACGGACGCACACATTCCACCATGGCTTGGATCAACGGACGCGGTGTGAAGTACTGGCCCGCCCCGCTCTTGGTGTCCTCGGCGTTCTTCTGCAAGAGGCCCTCGTAGATGTCGCCCTTCACATCGGCGCCGAGCACCACCCAGTTCTCGCTGTCGATGAGCTGCACCAGCTTGTGCAGTTTGGCGGGGTCGGTGATCTTGTTCTGGCTTTTTACGAAGATGTCGCCGAGCATGCCTTTCTCCTTGCCCAGCTTGTCCAGCAGTTTCACGTAGTGGCTCTCCAGCTCGGCGCCGCTCTTGCCGCGCAGGCTTTG
>JADKJM010000013.1 GCA_016721005.1 Flavobacteriales bacterium | reverse complement strand
CCATGTATTCGTGCAGTGCGATAACGCTTCTTCAGTGAGGCCGGAGCCCGGATGAATCTTCCGCTTGCGGAGCAGAGTAGCCGAAGGAGGGCGATGATGATCCGGTGCCAATGGGGCCCAGATAGCGGCCCACACGGACCAGATCTGCCAGGCGTTTAATGCGTAGTCAATGACAGTGGTGATAAGGACCATCGTCGCGAACATGCAGGGAGACAGGATAACCTGCCGATGAGCACCACGGCATCCGAACTTGGGAAGGATCAAGGGCCGACATTATTATAAAAATAGGTTTTCGCTTGGGTGTTGGAACAGGGACAAGGTCAGTGCATGCCATGAATGACTGCCCTTCCTGCGCTATCCCTTGGTCGGCCCGAACAGGTGAGCGATACCGCGACTACCGTAGCGGTTCTTCAGAGTACCCTACACCCCGAACATTCCACCTTCTTCCCGATCCGAAGTGAGCCCCAGCACCTGCATCCTTCGAGGAGAACACGGTCTCCGGGTGCGCGGGGGGCTCGGAACTGGGTCCTGGCCTCATCGATGCGAGCGGTCGGCGAGGCGCAGTGCGATGGGCGCCTTGGTTGATAGGAGTCTTCTGCAGTGCGCACGATCTCTTCGAGGTTCAAGCCGTTCGGCGCATGGTCCATAGTCGGCAGTTCATCGACCCCGTGCTTTCCGAAGAATTCCGCGAGCGAACTCCACTTGGTCGTCAACTCAGGGTCGCAGCGTTGTGGCAGGCTTCACGTCCGTCCATCAGATCGCCAAGCGATCGCGGTCGATCGCGCAGTCCGCCAAAGCCGATCTCTTCCGCCTGCGTGGCGTCAACATGCGGCCGGTGTGGATGAGGTACTTCGCCATGCCCTTGCCCACGCAGGCCACGCTGCGCTGGGTGCCGCCAAGGCCAGGGTGAATCCCGATCCGTTTCCGGGAACGCGAGCTTCGCCCTTTGGCAGCGCTAGGATCGGGTCGGCGCACAGGGCGAGTTCAGACCGCCGCCCAAAGGTGAGGCCATTGAGGACGGCCACGACCTTCTTCGCCGAGTCGAGTCCATCGGTGCGAACGTCCATGGCCGTACTGTGTGAAGCGATCGATCCTTCAGATCGCCCTTCTTCATGTGATCGACGAAGAACTTGATGTCGGCCCCGGCCATGAAAGGCCTTGCCGGAACCGATGAGAAGATGCGTATCGATCGAGGTCTTCATCCACGTCCTTGAACTTCGCGTCAACTGGCGCACCACGAGGTTCGTTCAGCGCATTGCTGTCTTCCGGGCGGTCCAGTTCGATACGCCGCGATGTTCTTCTTCTTCTTCCGCAGCTTCGAACTCCATGCTCCAATATGCGGGGCCGATGGACTTGGGAACAGGAGTGCCGTGTCGAGCAGCCATGGCGGCCAAGAGCCTCTGCACTTCTGCCTCGCCGTAGCGCTCCATCAGATCGTCGGACCCTTGCGCCAGCGCAGGCCGATCGCGCACCACGCGGTTGATCTCCCACCACACCGCAAACCTGCTCATCGAGTAGTTGGGAACGAATCGGAGGCGGTGCCTAGCATGCGCTCCGAGATCGTGCAGGCCTTCGCCTCGTCGTGTCAGCCACCTTCCAGCACCCAAAGCTGCTTCGCTTCGGCCTGCTGCTTCAGGCGATCGCTCACGGCGTACAACGGACCGAAAACCTCCAGCGTGCGCTGTGCGTGATGACCACGGGGACACCGGTGGCGTTCATCAGCGCGAACGGTCCCATGCCGATCCGAGTGCGCATGCACCACGGCATCGATGTTGGGGGGATGTCGGCCACGCCTTCATCGAGCAAGCGCGCAGCCTCGTTGAGCCATGGGACGAAGTAGCGGTTCACCACGAAGCCGTTGGCATCCTTGCGGAGGTGATGCGTCCTTTCCGGAACGCTCGCAGAACGCGCGCACGGCATCGAACACTTCGGGCGATGTGTGTGCTCGGGGATAGTCTCCCGCAAGCGGTTCTTCGCTGCGTGGTAGAAGTAAGTGCAGGCCGATGAAGCGTTCGGGATGCGATGCCGACGTGGTAGAGGTCGGTGATCGAGAACGAAGAGGTGTTGGTAGTAAGGATGGTGGTCGATGGAAACGACGCCGTCCAGCGTGCGAACAGTTGCGCTTTCGCGTCGCGGTCCTCGAAGATGGCTTCCACCACGAGGTCGCAGCCATTTCCATATCCTCTCAGGTCAGCGGTGCCGGTGATGCGTGCCAAGGCATCATTCGCGAGCGCTTCGCTGAACACCTTGCGTTCGACGCCCGGGCCAACATCGTGCGGATCGCCCCATGCCTTTCTCACGGAAGGTTGATGCGGTCTGCCAGCAGGACAGTGAAGCCTTCCTGTGCAAATTTCTGCGCGATGGCCGCACCCATGGTGCCTGCACCGACCACGCCGACGGTCTTGATCGTTCTCCTAACTGGTCTTCGTTCAGCAGTTGGTCACTTCGCCGCGCTTCTCGATGAAGGCGGTGATGCCCCTCGTTGGCGTCGGCGCTGTTCATCAATTGGTTCACATAGAGCTGTTCCAGCGCGGGCAAAATTCCCGAGCACGTGGTTGAATTTCACGCGTGCTGCCTTCACCCCGAAGCGCAAGGGGATGCGCTCTTCGGCGGGATCGCGCAACGATGAAACTTCCGACGTGCGCTTCGAGCGCGGCACGGTCCGCTACAACCGCGTTCACTAATCCGATCGCATGTGCTTCCTGCGCATCGATGGTGCGCCCCAGTGAGCAAGAGGTCCGTGGCGCAGGCCCGACCGATCTTCTCCGGCAGGATCTGGCGATGCCGGGGCGGGAGCACGCCGGGCACGTCTCCGGTTGCCCGGCGCGCGCTTTGGTCCGCGAAAAGGAAGTCGCACATGATGGCAGTTCCATTCCTCCGCCGAGGCATTGGCCGCTGATACGTGCCAGCGTCGGGATGGACAAGTCGCGAATGGTGAAGAACAGCGCGTGGAACGAACGCAGCATCGCGGGCGCCATGTCCTTCTGGTGCTCTTCCACGCTGGCTCCGAAGGAGAAGTGCTTGCCGTTGCCTTCGAAGGTGATGAGCTTGACGTCCGCTTGTCCTTCAATCCGTCGAGGATGCAACGCCGACTCTCCATCATCACATGGTCGAGCACGTTCCCTTTCCGTCATCGAGCACGATCCGCGCTACTGCGCCGTCGTGCTCCATCGTCAGTCGTGTCTTCTCAATTGTTGCGTCGCCATCGTCGGTGTCATCGCTCGTGCTGTTGCTTTCTTAGTTCGTTGTCGTCATTGCTTCGCCGGTTTTGGTAATGGGGCGAGATCGCCTTGTCCAGTTCGTCGTTCCATGGATGCCCTTCCGCGAGCATGCGGCGCAGCTTGATGAAATCGACTTCGCGGTTCTCCTTGGGCCCGTCGTTGAAGGCGCGGAATCCGGAGCGGGCCTCGGTCATCATGTTCCGCGCGAGCCATTCGCGGCTGCTCTCCTTGTTGCGGTCCCAGCGGTCCAGCTGCGCCTTGCGCGCCTCGCTGATGGTCTTGTTCATGCAGTTGGGGAAGGTGTGGAGCAACTTGGCGATGAGCGTGTTCACCGCTGCATCCAACATCGATAGGTCCACTTCGCCCTTGGCCATGATCGCCTTGGCCTTCTCCAATTCCTCGCCGCTTTCATCGTGCCGAAGACGATGCGACCATGGTCGTCCGTCACGCGGTCAAGCGCACCAAGGGGTTCGCGATGAACTTCCCGTCCACGTTCAATGCCGGTGCGATGTCGCAGATCGCCGTTCAATAAGCTTGATGGGCGGTCCACGGTTCGCAGAGGGTGAGCGATACCATCGCCCGTTCGATCCCGGTGAACAACGGCAGGAAATCCCTGGCACCGCCGATGGGCGCGCTACCATTAGCAGGACCGGCCTGCCCAAAACGCGCCAAGGTCGCTGGCTACGCTGCAGTCGCAGGCCATACCGATCTCCTGTCCGCCGCCGATGCGCGTGCCGTTCACGCGGCACACCACGGGTTTCTCGCACATCGGGATCGCCGACACCATGTCGTTGAACAAGCGCATGTGCTGGGAATACTCCTGCGGATTGCCCGCGTAGTATTCCGCGTATTCGCGGTGTGCCGCCGGTACAGAAGGCTTTGTCGCCCACGGCAGTGAACACTACGGCCACCACCCGCTGCGGTCGTTGGAAGCGGTGCGGAAGGCGAGGATCGCCTCCTTCACTGCGGCAGTGGTGTACGAGTTGTACTGCTTGGGATTGTTGAGCATGATCCGCGCGTTGAACAGGCCCTTCACGGGGCTGCCGTCGTGGTCTAAGCAGGGTCGCTTCTCGAGATGATCTCGGTGAACGTGTGTTCAACGATGTTGTGGCTGTGCGGTGCTTCCATGGCGTGCGGAGGGATCGGGGTTTCAATTGGTATGATCGGGCACGAGTACGATGCGCTTCGTGTATTTGTGGGCGAGCGAGTTGCGGAAGACCTCGTTGATCCGCGACAGGGGACGGCCTCCACGAAGTCGTGGATGTCGAGCTTGCCGCTGGCGATCAGGTCCACCACTTCGGGATGGAGCTCCGGCTTGCAGCCCCACGTGCCGATCGGTTTGGCATCGAAGGCCATCAGGTTGCTCAGGCGCACTTCGAGCAAGTCCATCGTGAAGCCCACGACGCTGAGGGTAGAGGTGAAAGTGATCGAGGCTGAAGGCCAGTTCCTGCCCGGCGGTGGTGCCGGAGTACTCGAATCTTCCAGCCATGCTTGGGTGCGCCCAGTTCCCGGCCAGTCACGGACGCGCGCTTGATGTCCTTGCCGCTCATTCGCGGTGTTGAGCGTGGCGTCACGCCGTGCGCCTTCGCCCGCTCAGCTTCCCGTCGTCGATGTCCAGCGCGAGCACCTTCGCGCCCATGATCCCGGCGATCGAGCGCCGTACACGCCCACGCCGCCCACGCCGATCGCGATGGCGGGGTCGCCCGCTGCCAGTTCGCTTTCCGCACCACTGGTAGGGCGTGGAGATCGCATCGGCGATAACGCGAGCGTTTCAACGGATAGCGTTGCAGCAGATCGTCCGAGCAGCACGCAGAAGTGGCGATGCGGCACCACCACGTGCGATGCGAAGCCGCCGAAAAATGCAGGTCGTTGCCGGCATCATTGCTTCTGGCACATGTTGCTTCGTCCCTTCTTGCACAGGTCGCACTCACCACAAGGCAGCACGGCGGGCACGATCACGCGGCGGCCTTTGAGGTGCGCGGGGCCTTCCAGCACCGTGCCGCTGATCTCATGGCCGAGCGTCAGGGGCAGTTCCTTCTTCGTGCGCACTCCATCGTTCCAGAAGCCGAGGTCCGTATGGCACACACCGCAGCCGGCCACTTTCACCAAGGCCTCGTCCGCAGTGATCGTCGGCAGTTCACTTTCCACCCGCGCGAAGTCCGCCTTCAGCGCGGTCATCTGCCATTGTTCCATTGTTGCCATGTGATCAGTGCTCCGTGTTCTCGAAAAGGATGGCGTTGCCCTGACCGCCGCCGATGCATGCGGAAGCGATGCCGTACCGCACTTTGCGCGCCTTCATCTCGCGGGCCAGTGTCAGCGACAGGCGCAGGCCGGTGGCGGCCAAGGGATGGCCCAACGCGATGGCACCGCCATTCACATTGCAGATCGAACGATCCAGTCCCAGTTCGCGTTCGCAACCGATGAACTGCGCGGCGAACGCTTCGTTGATCTCGATCAGGCCGATGTCGGCCAGTTTGAGGCCAGTGAATTCCAACAACAGCTTGATGGCGGGCACGGGGCCCAGGCCCATCGTCCGCGGATCGACGCCGCTGGTTACCGATGCCACGATGCGGGCGAGCGGTTGCAGCTTGCGCGCTTTCACGAATGCTTCGCCCGCCACCACGGCGGCCGCAGCACCATCCACGATGCCGCTGGAGTTGGCTGCGGTCTGCACGCCCTCCTTGTCGAATGCGGGTGGCAACTTCGCCATGCCCTCCAAGGTGGACGGCCGGATGTTCTCATCGGTGATGAAGCCCTTCACGCCCTTGGGCAGGCCGACCTTGCGCGGCCGTAGGCCCTCGATCTCGAACACCGTCGCGTCGATCGGCACCACTTCATCCTTGAACCAGCCCCGCTCCGTGGCGGCCACTGCGCGGTCCACGGAGAGCTTTCCGAAGAGATCCGTTTCCGCGCGGGTGATGCCGTGCAGACGCGCCACGTTCTCGGCCGTGTTGCCCATGGGCACCGCAGCGCTGTCGTTGAGCGCTTCCCACAGCAGGTCCTTGAATTCCACGCGGCCCAGGGGATAGCCCATGCGGTTGCCGAAGGACACGGTAGGAGCGAGGGACATGTTCTCCGTGCCGCCGCACAGGGCCACACCGGCCTTGCCCAATGCGATCTGGTCCGCAGCGGCAGTGATGGTCTCGAATCCGGAGCCGCAGATCCGCTGCACCATCACGGCGGGTACGCCTTGCGGAACACCCGCGTACAGCCCGATGTGGCGCGGCAGGAAGTAGGCATCGTAAGAACTCTGCCCAATGTTCGCCATGATCACCTGATCCACTTCGTCCGGACGGATGCCCGACTTCTCCATGGCTGCTTTGCTTGCGAAAATGGCCAGGTCCGTCGGGGATACTTGTGCGAGCGTGCCGCCCAGCTTCCGAATGCCGTGCGTGCTCCATGCACCAAGTACATACCGTCGTACTGGATGCCGAATCCCTTCTGTTTGTCGTGTACTGCTTTCATGCGCGTTCCTTCTGCTCGTTGGTATCGGCCTTTGCTGCGGTGTCCGGTTGCTGCGCATGCTTGCGCGCGTAGAGGGCGGCACCGAGCGAGACGATGAATTGGGGATGGTCCGGGATGACCACTTCCTGCCCGAAACGCTCGGAGAGGATGGTCTTGAAGTAGGGGTGATAAGCGATGACGCCACCGACCAGGTAGATCGGGAGATCGGGCTCCATACGGATCTTGTAGATGCGGTTGGCCACGCTCAGGTAGATGCCCTTGGCGATGTCCTCCACGGGCATCTCCTCGGCGATCCAGCTCATGATCTCGGTCTTCGCGAAGACGGTGCAGAAGCTGTTGAGCTCCTTCATCGCACCCGAGCGGTACCAGTTCGCTCATGTTGCGCAGGTCGATCTCGGCGCGTTCGGCCACTTCGGTGATGAATGCGCCAGTGCCCGCCGCGCACTTGTTGTTCATGTAGAAGTCCTCCACCTTGCCGCCGTCGGCCGCGCGGATCAGCTTGATGTCCTCGGCGCCGATGTCGACGATGTTCTTGCGACCCGGATACAGGGAATCGATCGCGAAGGCCGCGCAGCTCACTTCGGTCTTCGTGCTGTCGGCGTTCGGGAAATGCTCGCGGCCGTAGCCCGATGCGCAGACGCCTTCCACGGTATAACGGCCTTCGATGTCCTTGAGCGCGCTGTACAAGGCGTTCTTGTCGCGGTTCAGGGTGCGAAGCAGTTCGCGGTACACCACTTCACCGGCCTCATCGATCACTGATCTTGGTGTAATATGGATCCGATATCGACCCCTACGTAGTGCCCTCCGGCACTGGCTTCCTTGATCGCACCGGTGCCTTCGATGGCGAACATCCCCGCGAGGGCCAAGGGTTCCGGGGCATCCAGAGCGGCGCCTTTCTTCGTGTGCGACAGCACCATGTTGGTGAAGAGCAGGTTGAGCGGCGTGCGCACGTAATGCTTGCGACCGTACTTGACGAACTGCCCGTTGAAGTGGTCGATCTCGGTCTGCTGGTTCTTCATCATGTCCACCGCCAGGACGGGAAGTGGTTGCTTACCTTGCGCAGGTAAGCGCATGCACAGCTTGATGAAATTATCGCCGAAGCGGATGTCCTCCGCCTTCGCTACCTGTACGCTCTCCTCGATCACATGCTCGATGATCTCCGCCATGCCCGGCTGCTCCATGGCTTCGCGGATGGTGAGGCGCGAAAGGCCGCACAACGCACTGAGGGAGGAATTCAGGATGGTCTTCTCCCACACCTTGTCCACGAGGGAGAACGAGTCGACCACCACGGTGTCCAAGTGGACGCTGGAGAGCGTTCCGGCGAAGCGTTCCGCAAAGGCGCCCTGGGAATCGTCCACGGACGCGAGGAAATTGGGTGCGTTGAAGAAGGTGACGTTGACCGCGTTGGGCCTAGCCAAGTTCCCGGCGAAATTGAGCACCATACGGAAGGTGCGCTGCTCGCCGAACATGTCGATCACGGGCTCCTCGACATCGATGCCGTTCTGCGCACAGATGATGTAGGGCTTGCCATCACCCGCTGACAGCAACTCTTCGATCACCGCTCGGGTGTGATAGACCTTGATGGCCAGAATGATGACATCCGGTTTCAGCGCAGCGAGTTCGCGCGCCGTGTCGAAGGCCTCGTCCGGCATTTGCTGCTTGGCCATCTTGCCCTCGAGGTGAAGGCCCTCCTTCCGGATGAGCTCCACGCGCTCCTTGTTGCGGTCACAGACGGTAACGTGGCAGCCCGCTTCCTTCAGGTGGACGGCGAGGATCTGGCCCACCGGCCCCATGCCGATCACGCCCACCCGCAAGGTCCCGTTCTGGTCTTCCATGGTGATCAGGTGAGTTGTTCGATGAACGCCTCGATCTTGGTGTGGCTCTGGCCTTCGCTGTAGAAACGGAGGTCGCACAGGTCGCCTTCCAGCACCAGCGTCTCCACGCCAGCCTCTTTCTTCAGGCGTTGCGGCATGCCGAAGCGCGCGTTGGAATTGTTGTGGCAGGTCTTCGCGTCGTGGAAGATCACGCCATCGATCTTGTAGTCCTTCACCATGCGGCCGAGGATCGCCGTTTTCGCTTTCTCGCTGCGGTTGATGAAGATCTCCGTGTAGGCCAGTGCGCTGGACGCGAAGGGATCGCGCTCGTCGAAAGCATCGAACACCCAGCTGTTGCAGTAGGTGGAAGCCACGACCGCCGCCTGGTTCTTCGCGAAGAGGTCGCTGAGCGATCGGAGCTTGCCCCAGATCGGCATGCCATCCCAGTAGATGCGGCAGGCCTCACGGGGGATGGCGCCTTCGCCCTGCGCTACCATGCCCTGCAGTTCCTTCAGCAGCAACGCGTAATAGTCCTTCGCCTCTTGGGTGCCGCGCAGCACCACGATCGGTCCCATGTGGATCGTGGCATCGAAGAAGAGCATCGGCGCTGGGCTGTTGATCGCGGTGGCCAGCGCTTCCTTCCACAGGTCAGTGGCCTCGCGGCTGAGCCGGAGCGTTTCGCGGAAGCGGTCGATGTCGAAGCGCGTGCCGCTGATCTTCTCGCACACCGGCACCAGTTCCTTGAACTGCGCGACGACGTCCGCCACATGCGCCGGTGTCACCTCGTCCACATGCCGCGGCGGCGTGATGCCGAACACGGGCACGTCGTATTCCTTGGCGAAGAAGCTGAACCAGTCCTGCACCTCGCGGCACTGGTTGGTGTTGTACACGATCAGGTCCGGGCGCGGCACCTCCTTCAATCCGTAGTGCTTCTTCAGGGGTGTTTCGCCGCTGAGGTGCGCACCGATGTCGCTGGTGAGGTAGGAGCAGATATCACCGGCGTATCCTTCTTTCACTGCGGCCGGGATGTAGTCGCCAGCAGTTCGTGTGGCACCGAGAAGGGCGCCGTGGTTCTCGGGGAAGTACACCTCGAATCCGAAAGCACGCAACAGTTCCGCCGGGCCCACGCTGGTACACCAGGCCATCGGCTTCTTGATGCCCTGGAAGTACGCCCCCATCAGGCGCTTCAGTTCGGTGGTGGCTTCGATGGCGCGCATGTCAGGCGATCTTTCGGCCCACGGTGTGGATGTCGTCGAGCTTGATGATGTACACTTCCTCATCCAGCGCGTTCTCGGCACCGTAGAGGTTCTCCAAGTGCGCGCGGTAGGCCTCCACCACTTTGCGCGGTGCCACCTTCATGCTCGGGGTAAGGGTGTTATTGGCCAAGGACAGTTCATCGTCGATGATCATGGCGGCCTTGATCTTGGCGAACTTCTGGCCGATGCCGCAGTTCGCATCATGCAGGCAGCCGTGCAAACAGTTGCGCAATTCGTCCAAGCTGCGCGGGCAGAAGCAGCCCTCCATCGGGCTGATCGCATAATCAGGCCGTTCCAATTGTTTCTTGTTCGGGAAGAGCAGCGCGATCGGATACTCCTGTCCGCTGCCCACCACCATGGCGAAGGAGATGTAGTGGCACTTGAACTCGATCAGCTTCTCGAGGTCCGAAGGGATGACCTTCTCGCCGTTGCTGAGCTTGAAGATCCGGTCCTTGCGCGTGATCAGCTTGAGGCCGTCGGGCGTCGCCTCACCGATGTCGCCAGTATGGAAGAAGCCATCATCGGTGAAGAGTCCTGCGTTGGCCTCGTCGTTCTTATAGTAGCCGCACATCACGTTGGGGCCTTTCACCAGCACCTCACCGTCCTCGGCGAAGCGGATGGTGATCCGGGCAATGGGTTGCCGACCACGCCGGTGGCGCGTTTCCGGACCGGGTCGGTCAGCGTGCAACACGGCGATGTCTCCGTGAGGCCCCAGCCCTCGATCACCGGGACGCCTCGGCGCTCGAACTCCTCGCTGAGCTTTTGCGGAAGGGCCGCTGCCGCTGTGAAAATGAACTTGAGCCCCGCGTGGAAGAAGAGGCGCTCGACCTCCGGATCCTGCCGGGTGAGTTCCACCAAGCTCTGGTACACCTTGGGCACGCTGAAGAAGACCGTGGGCCGCACCAGCTTCCAGTTCTCCTGCCAATCTCCATCGGATCCTTGCCGTAGCCGGATTCCAGATACATGGTCGCACCTGTGCGCAACGCGGTGAACAATTCGAAGATGCCGCCGAAGCTGTGATGCCAAGGCAGGTAGCTGAGGAAGCGGTCGTCCGGACCAAGGTCCCAGAGCATCGCGAGGGCGGCCTGCTGGGAGAGGATGTTGCGGTGGCTCAGTTGGACGCACTTCGGTGTGCCCATCGTGCCGGACGTGTACATGTTCAGGCACAATGCGTCCGGGTCAGCGTCGAGATCGAGGACATCGGCACCATTGGCCGGTGGCGCCAGGAGTTCTTCGAAAGCGACCAGGTTCTTGCGCTCGGGGCGCGTAACGCGATCGAAACAGAACACATGGTCCAATGGCAGATCGGGATCGAGCCGGTCCAGTTGCAGTTCACCGGCCACGGCGAGGAATCGCGCATCGCTGTGCTTGATCAACAGCTCGGCGGTCTCCTGGTGGAAGAAGGCGAAAATGGGCACGGCGATACCGCCCGAGGCCATCACGGCCAGTTCGAGCCGCAGCATCTCGGAACGGTTCGGCGAGAAAGATCACCAGTTCTCTCCCGGCGAACCCGAAGCGCGTGCGCAGGTTGGACGCGATCGCGCGCACATCGGCGAACAATTCGTTCCAGGTGATGCATGCGTATGCGCCGTTCCGCTTTTCGCAGAACACAGGCCGGTTACCGAACAGCCCGACGTTCATCCGCAGCAGCGTGGCCACGTTGGGGATCAATGCACCGGGGGGTAGTTCGGGTCCGCTGAGTCGCATCGCTTTTCGGTTTGGTTACCGGCGGCCAGGGCCGCGTTGGAGGGATCGTTCTATCAGGCTTCCATGGCACGTTGGGCCTCCTTCTCGCGCAGCTTCGCATCGCGGTACCCGCCCCAGAGGCACGCACCGATGGCGCCCGCGTAGACGCGTCAGGATGGTGCGCACCTCCGAAGCCCTTGCTGCTTTCCTCAAGGCCTCGTTGATCCGCATGGATCATACCTTTGTTGAGCGCCATGCCGCCGGTGAGCACGATGGGTGAAACGGCTTTCAAGGAGCTCATCAACTCGATGATGCGCGAGGCGATGCTGATGTGGATGCCCTTGATGATGTCCGGCGTGGCGATGCCGCGCGACACCATGTTGATCACGTCCGTCTCGGCCAGCACCGCGCAGATGCCGGAGCTCACCTCGGGCTGGGTGCTCGTCAACGAGACGTCGCCCACTTCCTCGATGCTCAGTCCCAAGTAGCGCGAGATGTTCTCCAGGAACTGACCGGATCCCGAAGCGCATTGCCCGGTCATCTTGTAGTCCTCCACGCGGGCCTCGGTGGTGATCCGCACCGCGCGGACATAGAGCGCGCCGAGGTCCACCACGGTGCGGGCCTCGGGGAAGAAGAAGTTACCGCCGCGCGCATGGGTGGTCATGCCGTAGAAGTGGCCGCGTTTGCGCTTCACCATGTCCCCTTCGCCCGTGCTGGCGAGGTAGGCGATGTCCTCGTACTTGAGCTTGTTGCGCTCCAGCATGGACTGCACCATCTCATCCCCCAGCGCCGAGGGGTCACGCTTGCGGATCTTCTCGGTGCGCTTGTCCAGTATCTCAGGTTCGCCGTCGTAGCCCATGAGCACCAACTTGATGAAGTTGCTGCCCACGTCGATCCCCATGGTGTATGTGCTGTGCTCCATTGTTCCGTTCTAAGCTGTTCGCGGTTGTAATTCCATTTTCCGTTCCACGCAATTCACGTTGCGCTCCTTCAAGTAGTCCATCACGCCATCAAAGCAGGCGTCCTCCGCCCCGACCACCTCCGGCGGGCTGATCCTCTGCGGGTGAACGTGCCTTGCAGCATCAGTTCAGCCACCGCGTTGCAGGTGTATCCCGTGCTGCGTGCCATCGACTGGGTGCCGCTGTCGCGATCGAAATGGTCGAGCAGGTCGTACGTGATGGTCCCTTTCCTGTTCTTCAGCGTCACGCGCATCACGGTGAGGTCCTCGTCCTGTGGCTTCATCTTCCACCGAGGGAAGAGCAGGGCGCTCGTTACGCTCAGCGGCGATACCTGCGTCCCGCCCACGTCCACGGGATCCGTGGAGAACAGGCCGGTGGCACGGAACACCTTCATCAATTCCGCATGCCCCGGATAGCGCAGCGTGCGCTCCACCATCTGCGGCACTTCGGGCATCGTGGTCAGCAGGGTGCGCAGGCCGTCAGTGTTGAAGGCTTCCAAGCGGCCCACGCCTTCCATGTCGACCGCTTCGATCGCGCTCAACGCCTCGCGCACCACGTTCTTCCCGCCCTCGCGCAGGTGTACCGGGCGGGTGTACTCCTCGATGACGTCGGCGGGTGAGAAGACGGCCTTGTAGCCGAAGGGCCATTCGGGTTCCACGGGCAGTCCGCCCACTAAGCATTCGTAGCTGGTGAGCGGGCTTTCCCGGTGGTGATGGCCGGCGATGATGTTGCACAGGCCGGGCGCCACGCCACAGTCCACCACGGCGGTGACGTTCTTCTCACGGGCCAGCGCGTCCAACTTCAAGGGATCTTCCGGGAAGAAGGAGATGTCCACCACGTTGCGCCCGGCTTCGATCACCGTGCGCAGGGTGGCGAAGCCCAAGGCACCGGGCACCGCGCCGATCACCAGGTCGAAGGGAAGCACCGCCTTGGCCAATGCGCGTTGATCCGTGATGTCCAGGACGAGCGCGGCGACGGGATGATGGCGAGCGAGTTCTTGAAGCGCTTCGGGACTCCGATCAGCACTGGTCACGGCATGCCTGCGGCATAGATCGGCGGCGATCGCCTTTCCGATCAGGCCGGCACCCAGGACCAATACCTTCTTCTGGCTCATCGTGTATCAGGCGACTTTCGCGCTCGTTCTTTTCTGGTCGGGCAGTTCCGCCTTCACGTTGCGCCGGGCGAACATGGCGCCACCGAGGGCGCCCATGAAGATGGAATCGGTGTGGATGTTGATCTTGATCCCCTCGCCGTAGTTCTCGCGCACCAACTGGCCGAGGTACTTGATCACGGCCTGGTTCCGGGCGACGCCACCGGTGAAGGTGAACTCGTTGAACACGCCGCCGGAGCGGGCGATCAATGACATGGCGCGCATGATGATCGCTTTGTGCAGGCCGCCGAGGATGTCCTCGCGCTTCTCGCCCAGGTTGGTCAGCTCGCGCAGTTCAGCCCCCGCGAACACCGTGCAGGTGCTGCAGATGTTCACCTCCTTCTCGGCCTTCAGGGCCAGCGGCCCCAGCTCGTTCAGCGAGATGCTCATCTCGTCGGCGATGTATCCCAGATAACGGCCGCATCCGGCAGCGCAGCGATCGTTCATCTGGAAGCTGGTCACCAGTCCGTACTGGTCCACCTGGATGGCCTTGGTGTCCTGTCCGCCGATGTCGAGCACGGTGCGTGTGTCGGGGAATACGGCATGCGCGCCGAAGGCATGGCAGAGGATCTCCGAGCGGATGCAGTCCTCGGGGAAGGGAAGCAGCGCACGGCCATAGCCGGTGCCGGTCATGTTGGCGATGTGGAACTCCAGGCCGGCCACCTCATCGATGCGGTCGCGCAGGGAATCGGCCACGGTGTTGAACTGTCCTTTCAGCACGTACATCTCCTGATCGAACGCGGGGCCGTCCTCGATGGGCGTCACTTGTGGCTCGTCGGGCAGACCTGCGTACTTGTCCTTCAGCAGTTCCATGGCCTCATGCACCAGGGTCTTGAAGTCGAACTTCACCACCTCGTTCTCGGCCGGTGTGATGCTCTTGTCCCAAAGGGTCATCAGCGGCTCGAAGAGCTCGGGGCCGAGCTGGTTCACCTGCTCGTTGTACTTCTCCGAGACGATGTCCCGGAAGAACTGGTTCTTGGAGCCCAGGTCGTTGTACAGGTAGTCGTGCTTGATCTTCGGCTTGAAGGCGCGGCGGATGGAGCGGAGGTGGCTCAGGAACTCCTGCTGTTTGTCCTCCTCGGTGAAGTACTCGCTGCAGGTCTTCACCAGTTCATCGCCCAGCTTGTCCAGACGCACCTTGAACTGCTCGTAGCGGAACACGCTCTCCAGGTCGTTGAGGTACTTGCGGTAGGCAGGCTGGCCTTGAGCTCGGCCTCCAGGTTCTTCTTCAGCACGGAGAAGCGCGCATCGTAGATCGCCTCGTCGCGTGCGATGTCGGCCGCCACGGAATAGTTAGCGCGGGTGTTGGTGATACCCCTTCCGATGATCTCATCCTTCTCGTTGATGATGATCGCCTTGGAGGTGGTGGATCCGAGGTCCACGCCGAGATAGTACTTGCTCATGGCCGGTCGTTTATCGTTGCACGTGGATTTCAGGCTTCTTCAGTGGTGGCTTCCTGGGCCAGGATGGTCTTGCGCTGGGCCAGCATCTGGAAGTAGGATTCGAGGCGGTTCTTGATGTTGGCGTAGCTGAAATAGCGCGGATCCACCAGATCGCTCTCGATGAAGCCCACCGGGATGCTGCACCGTTTCTCGATCTCGCGCATCATCAGCAACTGGCCGGCCGAGAACGAGTTGCAGCTCTTGATGGAGTTGATCAGGAAACCGTCCGCCTTGTATTCCTTGATGTATTTCTCCAACAGGTCCACGCGCTGGGGCAGGCTCAGGTTCGTGTAGCAGCCCATGCAGTAGCGGCCGAGGCTCTCGATCGGGTTCTTCGGATCGTGGCGGAAACCCTGGTCATACACCCCACCGACCTTCGTGTAGGTGGAGGCCACGATCACTGCGCCCATGTCGTAGAAGATCTTCCAGAACTCGCGGAAGTTGGTCCAGTTCGGCGGCCCTTCCACCACCAGGCGGAAGCGCTCCTCCTTCATCTCCCCTTCCGGCGTGATCGGCAGCAAGCCCTGTTCCTTGCGGGCCATGATCTCATCGTGCAGCTCCTGGTAGTATTCCAAGGCGCGCTCGCTACCGCGGAAAGCGGTGAACAACGGGCCCATGTAATAGACGCCGGCGAAATAGGAGTCGATCGGCGAGGGCACGTTCTTGGCCGACTCGAGCACCTTCACCCAGAGGTCCTCCGCCTTGGAGGAATCCTCCAGCATCTTCGACAGGCGCGCACGGTCCAGCTTCTTGCCGGCGACCTTCTCGATCTTGGGGATCACCTCCTCCTCCAGCTGCTTCACCATGTAGGCCACCTGGTCGTCGGTGATGCGTCCGTCCTCCTGGTAGGGCGTGTGCAGCATGGCGATCTCCACGCCGGGGTATAGGCGCTCAAGGTTCTCGAACCACTTCATGAAGGTGAAGCAGCCGGTGTAGCTCAGCAACAGCAGGTCGGGCTCCGGCAGCTTTTCGCCGGTGGGCCCGATGTTCCCGTTGAGCATCATGCCGATGTCGCACTTCACGTAGGTGCAGACGTCCTCGCTGAAACCCGCCTTCTCCGCGTCCTTGATGTAGCCGGCGGACTTCTTCCGCATGCCGGACTGCAGCGCGTTGATCTCCGGGTACACCGGGAGCATGTCCATCGCCAGGATCAGCTCCGTGAGGTTCCCCAGCACGAAGGTGTAGACCACCTTGCGGCCCTTTTCCTTGGCGGTGCTCAGCTCCGTGAAGAGCTCCGCGAGCATCTCCTTCTGGATGAGCATGCTCTTTTCCTTGATCGCTTCGATCGCCTGTGCCATTGGGTCCTGGTGTTATGGGATTGTACTTGTGCGTTGGTGGGTCAGACCCAGAGCTTGATGGAATCGGAGAACGTACCGGCCTGTTCCTTGATCACCTTGAACTGGCCGGTGTTCTCGTGGAACTGGAAGTTGATGTGGGCCACGCCTTCCGCGTCGCAGGCCTTTTGCAGCTCGGGGCGGTCCAGCAGGGCGGGGTCGCAGAAGCTGGCCGCGCAGAAGATCACGCCGTCGGCCTCACGGCGGCGCACGAGCTTCACCAGGCGCGCGCCCTTGGGGTTGCCCACGTCGTACACGGCGGAAGAGGCCGGGCTCTTCGTGAGGAAGGCGTTGACGATGGCGCCCAAGGGGTCGGCCGTGTTCTCGTCCACGTCGCCCTGCGTCCAGCGCGAGCCGAGCATCAGGTCGTCGTCCACGATGTAGCAGCCCGCCATCTCGATGGACTTCAGCATGCCGATGGGCGGCTGCTCGCAGAAGGAACCGGTGATCACCACGCGGATGTTGTCCATCGGCTCGCCGTGGTCCTCCTTGATCAGGTCCAGCACCTCTTCGAGGATCACGTTGTGATCTTCCACCGGCATCGCCAGCCCGGCGCGCAGGATATAATAGGTGTCGACGGCGGAAAGGCGCCACGGGTATTGCTGCCGGATGTCGTAGATCTCCTCGATCATCCGCCGGTTATGGTTGTACAGCGTGATCGCATGGTTGAGCCGCTCGGGGAGTTACCTCCACGCCGTTCAGCTTGAACATGTCCTCCTGCACCGTCTGGATCAGCTCGCGGAAGAAGGGGCCGCCGATGTGCTCGGTGAAGTTCTGCGGATAGTCGAAGTAGCGGGTGAACTTCCCCTTCTTCGCCAGCTTGAACATGCCGGAGAGGTTGCGGATGCAATCGCAGATCGCCGGGAAGAGGAAGCCGTCGAATCCCACGAGGTTGCTGTCCAGCGCCATCTCGATGACCCCGCGCGGCAGGTGGCAGATGTACGATTGGTAGTAGGCATCGCCCTTGATGATCTGCTTGCGGTCGCCCGCGCCCATGATGCCCACCGGCAGCGCATTGGCCGCGTGCAGCACCTCCCGCGGTATGTAGATCGGCAGGTAGCCCACGAGCAGGCGGTCCGGCGCCGCCTCCCGCCACTGCTTAGCACGTTTGAATTCCAGGTCGAAGGCGACCTCTTCACATTCTGCCAGGATCGTTCCCAGGCGTGCGGGTTTCGTCAATAGTTCGACCATCAGCAGTGGTGTTGGCGTCCCGCCTTGGGACGGTCATTGCGGGCTCAAGGTAGATCAACTATCAAACAGTTATATGATTTATATCATATAATTTATCAACACCTGCTCCGACATTGGCGATCCTGTCAGAACTTGCACAGCCCGATCGGCAGCATCCGCATCCGGCAGGAACGCATTCCGGATAAAGAACCCCGACACCCCGAGCAAGTGCCATGATCCTGCTGACATCACAGGCCATGAAGCGGCCGCCCAAGCATGACGCGGGCTGCGTGGTGCTGTCCGCCGGGCGCTCCGGACGAATGGGCGCGCACAAGGCGCTGCTGCCCTTTCCCAGCGGTGGCGTTTATATGTCGCACATCATTGATTCATACACGGCCTCCGGGATCCGCACCTTGGCCCTGGTGGTGGCACCGACGATCCCCACGGACCTGTACGAGAGCATCCCCGGCGTGCGCATCATACGCAACCCCGACCCCGATCTCGGGCGTGCCCATTCCCTGCGCTTGGGGCTGGCGGCGCTTCCCTCCGTCCGCTATTGTTTCGTCCAGAACATCGACAACCCCTTCGTGGACCCGGAGCTGATCGGCGCCCTTTACGCCGCACGCGAACAAGCACCGTACGTCACACCGGAGCACCAGGGCCAAGGCGGCCATCCGGTGCTCATTGGCCGTCCACTCATCGAACTGGTCCTGGCGGATAGCGGCACGGACACGCCGCTCAACCTGCTCTTCTCCGGGTCCGCACGCCATCGCGTTCCCACCGCCGATCCCCGCGTGCTCGCGAACATCAACACGCCGGAGGAGCACTCCCGGCACTACATGACCGGCCCTGACCATGCCTACTGATGGACCTGTACGAGCGAACGATCCAGGTGCGGGACGGGAAGGAGGCCGCGGCCCTGTGCATCATTGTTTCCACGCGGGGATCCACGCCCCGGCGGGTGGGCGCCAAGATGTTGGTACTGGCATCCGGCACTATCCATGGCACGATCGGCGGTGGCGAATTGGAGCGCTCGGTGATCCAGCAGGCCTTGGAGGTGATCCGCAACGGACATCCCGCGCTGCGCCGACACGACCTGGTGCAGCACCACGGCATGTGCTGCGGGGGCAGCGTGGACATCTACATCGAGCCGGTGATGAAGAAGAACAAACTCTACATATTCGGCGCGGGCCACACGGGAACGGCCTTGGCCAAGCTCGCCCATCGCACGGGCTTCGATGTCTTCGTGGTGGA
The DNA here is from genome assembly GCA_016721005.1 of Flavobacteriales bacterium. Classification (GTDB taxonomy): domain Bacteria; phylum Bacteroidota; class Bacteroidia; order Flavobacteriales_F; family PHOS-HE28; genus PHOS-HE28. The sequence goes on along the minus strand of JADKJM010000013.1, from coordinate 158,236 downwards.
CGAGCGCAAGGATCGGTTCAAGGACCTCGCCGACACGCCGATCAACCAGTTGCCGGTCGCGCACGACCAGGTGCTGCCCAGCCTTCCCTTCGATGAACGCAGCTACATCGCCATCATGACCTACAGCCATCCGATGGACCGCGACATCCTCGCCTTCTGCCTGAAGAGGCCCTTCGCCTACTTGGGTATGATCGGCAGCCAGCGCAAGGTGGAAATGACGCGAAAGATGTTCCAAGAAGGCGGCATCGCCACGGCGGAAGAGCTGGCCCGGGTGGACATGCCCATGGGCATCGACATCGGCGCGGAAGGGCCCGAGGAGATCGCCGTGAGCATCCTCGCGAAACTGATCCGCGTGAAGAACCAGATCACCGCATCATGAGCAACGTACCCACCGCCATCGTCACCGGCGCCGCCAAGGGCATCGGTCACGCCATCACCGAGCAACTCGTGGCGGAAGGCTACCACGTGGTCGCCGTGGACATCGATCACGCCGCAGGCCAAGAGCTGACGAGCCGATTCGGCAAGAACAAGATCACCTACATCGCCGTGGACATCCGGCAGGAGGAGGGCGTACGCGACCTGTTCGAGCAGGTGATGCGCCTTCGCGGGCAGGTGGACGCCGTGGTGAACAACGCGGGGATCATCCGCGACCGGCCGATCTGGAAAATGCCGCTGGAGGATTTCCAAGCGGTGCTGGACGTGAACCTGCAAGGCACCTGGCTGATGTGCCGCGAGGCCGCCATCCGCATGCGCCAACAGAAGGCCGGGGCCATCGTGAACATCTCCTCCCGTGCCTGGCTCGGCAATCCCGGCCAGAGCAACTACGCCGCATCCAAGGCCGGCGTGGTGGCGCTCACCCGCGTACTCGCGCTGGAGCTGGGCCCCTCCAACGTCCGCGTCAACGCCGTGGCACCGGGCCTGATCGACACGCCGCTCACCCAAAACCTCGATCCCCAAGTGCTCGAGCGCTTGATCGCCGCGCAGCCCACACGCACCATGGGCCAGCCCGTGGACGTGGCGCACACTGTCGCCTTCCTGCTTTCCGAAAAGGCCCGCTTCATCACCGGACAGACCATCTATGTGGACGGCGGCAAAAGCATCGGCGCCGGACTATGACCAAAACGAACACCGCACGATGATCCCCCGCTCACTTCATCCCACCGCAAACCGCTGAACCCATGGAACAGGCCCGGTTCACGATCAATGGCAGGGAACACCACGTGCTGGTGGAACCGCATGACATGCTTTCGGAAGTGATCCGGACGAAGATCGGGCTCACGGGCACCAAGATCGGCTGCTCGCAGGGCAGCTGCGGCGCCTGCACCGTACTGGTGGACGGCGAACCGGTGCTCAGCTGCATCACGCCCGCCATGCGTTTCGTGGGTGCCGCCATCACCACCGTCGAGGGACTTTCCACCAACGGGGAACTGCACCGCCTGCAACAGAAATTCGTGGAGAAGGGAGCCGTCCAATGCGGCTTCTGCACGCCCGGCATGGTGCTCACCGCGCTGGACCATGTGGGCCGCAAGCCGGACACCGACGTGGAGGGGATCAAGGAGGCGCTCTCCGGGAACGTCTGCCGCTGCACAGGTTACAAGAAGATCATCGAGGCCGTGGCCGAATACGCCAAGGAGCAACACGACGGGGTCGTTCCACCCGTAGCTGCACCGGCGGGCATGGTGGGCACGGGCCGCCCGTACATCGAGGCGGCTCGCAAGGCACAGGGCATCGCCGACTACGCCGACGACCTCTCCCCGAAGAACGCCCTGTATGTGAAATTCCTCCGCAGCCCGCATGCCCATGCGCACATCCTCGGCATTGATGCCAGCGAGGCGATGCGTTTGCCGGGCGTGCATTACGTGGCCACCGGCACCGAGCTGCCCATCCCGTTCGGCGTGCTGCCGATCTCGCAGGATGAGACCGCCATGGCGCTGGGGAAGACCCGCTACATCGGCGAGATCGTCGCCGCAGTGGCCGCGGACACGGAGGCCATCGCCACCGCCGCTTGCGCTCTGATCAAGGTGTCGTACAACCCCATCAAGGCCTTCCTCACCATGGACGACAGCTTGGCGGATGTGGGGTCGGAGGAGAAGATCCACGCGTACACGCGCCATGGCAACAACGTGCATAAGAAGGCCGAGCTCCGCTTCGGCGATCAGGCCCAAGGACTGAAGGACGCCGAGGTGGTGAGCGCGATGACCTTCAGTATGGAAGGCGTGAACCACGGCTTCACCGAGCCGCATGCCGCCAACGCGTTCTGGGACGAGAACGGATTGACGATCACCACCGCCACGCAGGTGACCCACTACCTGCACCGCGCCTTGGCGAAGGTGCTGGAAGTGCCGCTGCACCGGGTGCGCGTGATCAAGCCGCAAGTGGGCGGCGGCTTCGGCGGCAAGAGCGATCCCTTCCCGCACGAGATCATCATCGCACACATCGCGCGGCGCACCGGGCGCCCGGTACGGGTGCGCCTGAGCCGCGAAGAAGTGTTCCTCACCAACCATGGGCGACATCCTTCGCGCATGACCATCCAACTGGGTGCGAACAACGACGGCACCCTGAAGGCGCTCGATGCCAACATCACGATCGACGGCGGTGCGTATGGCAGTTTCGGCGTGGTGACCAGCTACTACAACGGGGTGCTGCTGCAGGCCCCGTACAAGCTCGACAACTTCGGATTCACCACGCATCGTGTGTACACCAACAAGCCGCAAAGCGGTGCCATGCGCGGCCACGGCGCAGTGAATACGCGCTTCGCCGTGGAATCGCTCATCGACGACATCGCGCACCGCATCGGCATGGACCCGGTGGAGATGCGCATGAAGAACTTCCTCGAGTCGAACACCCTTACCGTCGGTGAGTACCGCATCACTTCCAACGGCAGCCGCGAGTCCATCCAGAGCGTGGCGCAGCGGTCCGGATGGAGCAAGCGCCACGGCAAGCTGCCCTACGGCCATGGGCTGGGCGTGGGCTGCAGCTTCTTCATCAGCGGAAGCGCGCTGCCCATCATCCGCAACGAGCTGCCGCAAAGCACCGTCCACCTCAAGCTGGATTTCGACGGCCGCGTGCTGATCACCTCCGGCGCCAACGATATCGGTCAGGGCAGCGATACCATGCTCGCGATCGTGGTGGGCGAAGTGCTGGGCCTCGACATGGAGCACCTCTTCGTCCTCGGCGCCGACACGCTCCTCACGCCAGTGGACTTGGGCAGCTATTCGAGCCGCGTGACCTTCATGGCCGGCAATGCCGCCAAGGACGCGGCGGAGCAGTTGCGCAACGCGCTCGCGGAAGCGGTGTCGCGCCGCCACGGAATCGCACCGGAGGAGCTGCATTTCGAGCACGCACGGGTCCGCAGCAACGACCGCACGGTGGATCTTTCATGGATCGAAGCGGTGGACCTGATCACCGCCGGAAGGGGCGCCGTGAACTACAGCGGCAAGTACATCAGCCCGAAGCTCGGCGGCGATTTCAAAGGTGCAGGCGCGGGCCTCAGCCCGTCCTATTCCTTCGGCGCCTGCGCCGCAGAAGTCACCGTGGACCCGCGCACGGGCCGCGTGAAGATCCTCGACGTATGGGGCGCGCACGACTGCGGCAAGGCCCTGAACCCGCTCGCCGTGGAAGGCCAGCTCGAAGGCTCCTGGCACATGGGCATCGGCCAGGCCATGAGCGAGGAGATGCGCTACCACGAAGGCCTGTTGATCAACAACAACTTCCTCGACTACAAGATGCCCACATCGATGGACACGCCGAACCTGCACACGGCCATCATCGAGACGAACGACCCCGAAGGCCCGTTCGGCGCGAAGGAATGCGGCGAGGGCGCCCTGCATCCCGTGATCCCCGCCATCGCCAACGCCATCTATGACGCGGTGGGTGTGCGCGTCACGCAGTTGCCCATCCGGCCCGAGCACGTGCTGCAGCTGATGAAGGAGAAGGAAAAGGAGGCTGCCCTGATATCCCAACGCCCATGATCACTGCAGAACGCCTCTTCCTGAAACCACGCACCGCAGCGGAGGCCGTGGCGATGGCCTGCGAACACGCGGACGACTTCCGCTTCCTGGCCGGCGGCACCGACGTGCTGGTGAATTCCTTCCAAGGCACCGACGGCACCACCTGCCTGATCGACCTCAGAGGCATAGTCGCGCTGAATGAAGTGACCGTCGCGTGCGATCACTTGCGCATCGGTCCCATGGTGTGCCTCTCCGCGTTGGAGGACGATGCGGTGATCCGCGAAAGCTTCCCCGCACTGATCAAGGCCGCGCACTCCGTCGCCTCGCCGATCATCCGCCGCAGCGCGACCCTAGGCGGTAACCTGCTGTGCGAGAACCGCTGCTCCTTCTACAACCAGAGCGAATGGTGGCGCCACGCCGTGGGCTATTGCCTGAAGTGCGACGGCGATGTCTGCATCGCCACTGGCGGACGCAAGGGCTGCTTCTCCAAGCTCGCCAGCGACACCGCACCCGTGCTGATCGCCATGGAAGCCCAATTGGAGGTGGTCACCGCCGAAGGGAAGCAGACCATCCCGCTGGAAAGCATCTACACCGGTGATGGGGTACGCCCGCGCAACCTGCCGCCCACCGCACTGATCCAGGCCGTCCTGCTGCCACTCGGCCGCGACTTCCGCGTCGCCTTCCGCAAGCTCCGCCCCCGCGAGGCCGTGGACTTCTCCTCCCTCACCACCGCCGTAGCCATCGATGCCGCCGGCCACGTGCGCATCGTGCTGGGCGCGGTGGACCCGGAACCGGTGATCGTGGATGGCCTGAGCACCGATGCTCCGGCCGATCTCATCAAGAAGGCGGTGAAGCATGCGCGCATCATCGACAACGATCCGTACCCCCGGCTTTACCGGAAAGAAATGATCACCGTATTCCTTGAGCGCAGCTTCGAGGAGTTGGAAAAGCACTGAACCAGAACCCGACCAGAACCATGCACAACGCGATACGATCCCTGTACGATGAGCACGAGATGATCGTCGAGGCCATCGAGGTGGCCAAGGAAGCCGGAACCCTCATCGGCAAGGACGATGAGCGCTACGTACGGACCATGAAGGACCTGATCGACTTCTTCAGGACCTACGCGGACCAATACCACCACCACAAGGAGGAAGAGGTGCTATTCCCCCTGATGCTGGAGAGCAACGAGATGCTCGGCGACGGCGTGCTGAAGGAGATGCTGGAGAACCACGCCGATTTCCGCGAGATGCTCGATGGCATTTCAAAGGATCTGGAAGCGGGCCGCCTACCCCAAGTGCGCGACGGGCTGGCACGTTACAGCGAGGCCCTGCTGGACCACATCGCCGTGGAGAACGACGAGGTCTTCCACATGGCCATGACCCTGCTGGACGACAACACGCTCGATCGCGTCGGCTTCCAGTTCGAGGACCATGACCGCGAAACCGGAGCGGAGCGGAAGGAGGAGCTTGCCCGGATGGTGCGGGAGCTGCGGAAGGAGTTGGCCGTGTAATTCCAATACGCCGTCACTGGCGACCGGGATAACCATGGCGGCATACCGTTGTGATGCCGACCCGGCTTTCATGCCGGGATGACACTCGGCCTGTCCAACGCACTTGACCCAAGGCGAGCAGCGGATCCGTGATCGGCGATCAGGGCAGCACTGCGTTGAAGATCCTATCCATGGCGGTCCGCGTGGAAACGGCCTGGTCAATGCGGCCATAGTTGCCGTTCACGGCCCACACCACCGTGGTGGCCTGATCGGGGAAGTAGGCCATGCAGGCGTAATAGCCGATCGCATCACCACTGTGGAACCACGCTACGCCGTGCGGGGTCTGCATCCGGAAAATGCCCAGACCATAAGCGATGGGATAGAACTCCGTGTCTTGTTCAGAGGGTGATCGCCAGGCGGTCATTTCGGCCCAGGAAGCTGCGTTCACCACCTGTCCGTTCACCAAGGCCCGCAGGAATACGCCGAGGTCATGCGGGTTGCTGATGAGGCCGCCATCCGCCGTGAAATAATCCCAACCGCTGAAGTAGGTGCACTCGATCACGTTGAGGTTGCTGTACAGGTCCACATATCCCCGGATGAGGTCCGCAGGCACAGGATCTTCCGCGGCGAACGCGGTGAGGCTCAGTCCCAGAGGACCGAAGAGCTTTTCCTCGAACACGCGGTAGAAGGGCTTGCCCTCCACCTTTTCGATCAGCATGCCGAGCAGGACATAGTTGGTATTGGAATAAGCAACGTCGCTGCCAACGGCGAACGCGGCAGGCTTTCCGTACGCGTAATGCAGCAGGTCCTCCGGATGCCACACGCGCACCAGGTCGTTGAGCGATGCGGTCTGGAACCGTGCGCTCCGGATGTAGTTGAAGATGCCGCTGGAATGTTGGAGCAACTGCCGGATGGTGGCCTGGTCCGCGTTCGCGAGCCGATCGATGGGGTCGCCGCTCAGGTATTCGGCGATACGGTCGTCCAGGTCCAGTTTTCCTTCCTCCTGCAACAGCATCACCGTTGCGGCGGTGAACATCTTCACCGTGCTGCCCACCCGCGTACGGTTGCAAGGTGCAAGTACCACCCCGTTGAACAGGTCGGCCATCCCTGCGGAGCCGTTCCATTCGCCACGCACCGGATCATGCACGCTCATCAACACACCGGGCACACCGTCACCGGCCATCGTGGCGAGCAGCCCTTGGCAAACCGAAGCCTGTGGACGTGATCCACTGGAATCCGCGATCGGGAACGAACAGGCATAGTCGGACGCTGGTCGTTCCTCCCCCTTACGGCATCCGCCGGAGAACACGAACAGCACGGCAAGCAGGAGTGCGTGGCGGATCATGGCGCAGGCGTTGGTTCCGGTCCAGCCTTGGCGCGCCCCAACACCACGCGCGCACCAATGTGCAGGCTGATGTGGGTCAGCACCGGTATGAACCCCGGCGAATAGGGATACTCGGCCCAGCTTTGGTAGCGTACGAACAGTTTCGGCCGTTGCGGATCGTGGCCTAGGTAATAGCCCGTCTCCAGCGTGAGAGATGGCATCACGCGGGCATTCCCGGTATCGCCTTTCTGCACGTAGTGGCCATTCTCAAAACGCCATTCCACCGTGGTGGCGAAGGTGTGCAGGTAGCTGGCGCCCAGCAGTGCGCCGAAGCAAAACCCGTTGTCCAGGCGGTGCTCATAGGCCAGGTCGCTGCCCAAATACACACCTTGGAACAGGTAGTTGTGATACACGTAACCTGCATGCGCGGTGGCGTAGAAGCGGCTCAAGCGCCCTTGCCTCAAAGGGAATTCCGTGCCTACCTGCACTCCAGGATGGACCGGTGTGGTGAAGAAACGTGTGTAGGGTATCGCGGTGGACTCGTTGATAAGCGAAGCGGTCCATGCCCGGCCGGTGTGCGTCGACCCTTGTTGCGCCCAGCAAGGCACCGCAAGGGCGAGGTTGAAAAGGGCGGTCCAAGCGGACCCGGTGATCCATTTCATCCTGCAAAAGTGTACCACTTGATGCTATGGTACTGCGGATGTGAAGAATTCACTCCCACCAGGTCTTCCATACCGGAGCCCCTCGTCAACGATATGTACCGCTTGGCCTTTAGGGCAACTCGAAACGGGTGCTCCACTCTTTGCCCGAGCCGGTCTCCCGTGCAAGCACCATCAGGAAGCCGTCCTTGCCTTCCTTCTCGATCTTCCGTGCGATCACCTTGGACTCTGCGCCGTCCGATGACGTGATCGGGTCTCCTGGTCGTGGCATGAACGGATACTGGATGGTGATGCGTTGCTCGGCGTCGGTGACCAGTTCCATGGCACTTGCGAAGATGATCTCCTCGATCTTCTCGCCCACCACCTCGTCGTCCACCTCGCCCTTGGCCTTCGGGTCGAGCAGGTTCACCCATTTGTGGAATTGGACTGCGGCCCGTTCGGTCAATTCCTCGCGGATGGCGGGCGGGAAAGGCGACCTCAAATGGTCGCGGTCCGAGAACCAGAACGCGATCGTCTCGTGGAGTGCTGGGCTTTTGCGAACGACTTCCAACGAAACATTCTCCTTCACTTCTGTCATGGTCGGGTGGGTGTGTGATGCACGTTGGTGCGAATGCGGACCGGAACGTCCTTCCTAGCGGGGAATGCCGACCGCCGTGTGCGGTCCGAACGAACGCGCAAGGTATTCAACGCTATGATCCGTGATCACTGATCCATATCATACAATCGCTTGTCACACGTCATGGGTTGCCGGAGGAACGGCCCACACTTTCACACCCGAATCCAACGCCTTCCGGCATGTTGCGCACAGACATTCCGGACCTCCGCACACCGATGATCCATTGTTCGAATATGCCGGATGCATCTGGGCAGTTGTACGCTTTCACCGATAGCCAACCGAATAGATGAATACGATTGAGAAGGCCACGGGCAAGTCGCACCGCATGCTGACGTTGAACACGCTCGCGTTCACCCTGTGCTTCGCAGCGTGGATGATGAACGGCGTGCTGGTCACCTTCCTGGTGGACCATTCCGTGTTCAAATGGACCCCGGTGCAAGTGGGCTGGCTGCTGGGCATCCCGGTGCTCACGGGTTCCATCTTCCGGCTGCCTTTGGGCATCCTCACGGACCGCTTTGGCAGCAAATGGGTCTTCATATTGCTGCTGATAGTGGCCGCCATCCCGTTGTTCCTGCTCTCCTACATGAACTCCTTCGCGGGGTTCGCCTTGATGAGCTTCGGCTTCGGCCTTTCGGGGGCCAGCTTCGCCGTGGGGATCGCTAGTGCCTCGGTATGGTATCCCAAAAAGCAGCAGGGCCTTGCCATGGGCATCTTCGGTGCTGGTAACGCGGGTGCGGCGCTCACCACGCTCTTCGCCCCAACGCTGCTGCTGCACCTCACTAAGGACGGGGCGGACATGGAGGGTTGGCGCCAGTTGCCCCAGCTCTATGCCGCCGTGCTGGTGGGCATGGCCATCCTGATGGTACTGTTCACGGAGAACCGGAAGTTGAGCGGTCCGCCGCGCACCTTGGCCACGCTCCTCAAGCCCATGCGCGTGGTGCGCATGTGGCGCTTCGGTCTGTACTATTTCTTAGTGTTCGGCTGTTTCGTGGCCTTCGCCCAGTGGCTGGTCCCTTACTATGTGAACGTTTACGGCACCTCGCTGGTGACGGCCGGCCTGTTCGCCTCCATGTTCAGCCTTCCCGCGGGCTTGACCCGGGCTGTGGGCGGCTGGTTCAGCGACAAATGGGGAGCACGCCGCGTGATCTCCTGGGTACTGAGCTTCTCGGTCCTGATCAGCCTGTGCTTAGTGGTGCCCAAGATGATGGTGGTCTCGCCCGGTCGCGGGATCATGGCCGTCAAAGCAGGCGTGGTGGAACAAGTGAACGATAGCTTGGTAACGGTCAGTGGAAAGGACTATCCGCTCACCCGCATCCGCCATGACTTTGAAAAGTTGGATCGTAGCGTTATCGTCATGCCCACCAAGGCTAGTTGGCAACAGGCGATGGTGAAGCCGGGCGATCACGTGGAGAAGCGGCAACTCATAGCAAGAGGAATCACCCAGATCTATTTCCAAGCGAACATGCGGGTTTTCACCTTCCTGGTGATCCTCATCGGCCTCGTTTGGGGCGTTGGCATGGCCGCCGTGTATAAGCACATCTCGGAGTATTTCCCCAGTGAAGTGGGCGTTGTTGGCGGCATGGTCGGGGTGATCGGCGGGCTCGGCGGCTTCTTTTGCCCCATCCTCTTCGGTTATCTGCTCGATGGCACAGGCCTGTGGACCAGTTCGTGGTTGCTCATGCTCGCGCTCTCGATCGTGTGCTACTGGTGGATGAGCCGCGTGGTGAGCCGTATGATCCACTGGAACGAGTAAGCGCATGCAGGGCCGTAGCGCGAAGTCCGACCTGTATCGGAGCACCTGCATCGCGTGCTTCATCGCAACCCGATCGGGCTTGATGCATGCGCTGGGCTTTTGCGTCCTCGTTGCCACCTTGCTGCCGCTGGAAGCGTTCTCCCAGTTCACTTGGGGCGGCCAGCTGCTGCAACGCGCGGAGTTCCGCAACGGCTACGGAAAACTCATCGACACGATCCAGGACCCTGCGTTCTCCATCGGCCAGCGTACACGGCTGCAAGCCACGTACACCCATGAGAAGGTGAGCTTCTTCGTGAGCGTGCAGGACATACGGACATGGGGAAGCACGTCCCAGACGAACACCACCGACGGATTCCTTTCGGTACACGAGGCTTGGTCCGAGATCAAGCTCGATACGAGTTGGACCCTGAAACTCGGGCGTCAGGAACTGAACTACGACAATGCCAGATTCCTCGGGAACTTGGACTGGGCACTGCAAGCCCGATCGCATGACATCGCGCTACTGAAGTTCGAGAAGAACAAGATGAAACTGCATCTGGGTGCGGCGTATAATGCGGCGCAGGAATCACTCACACATTCGCCATACGCCGTGGCCAACCAATACAAAGTGGCCCAGATGCTCTGGATGGAACGCAGTTGGGACAAGTTCCGGTTGAGCCTGCTTTTCTGGAACAACGGATTGCAATACACCTCCAGGGACAGTGTGGGTACTGTGACCTCGCAAGGGGTGCGCTACACACAGACGATCGGACTGCCCACCATTCGTTACGAGAGTGGTGGCCTTACACTTTCAGGTTTCTACTACCACCAGATCGGCGAGGACGTGGGCAAGCGCGTAGTGCAGGCTTATGATGCCAACGTCCAGGTCTCGTACAAGTTCGACATGAACAAGGAGAAGGGATCCGCGCTGCTCACCACCTTGGGAGGTGAACTGCTCTCCGGCACTGCGCAGGACGCCACGGACAAGGTGAACCGATCCTACGCTCCGATGTACGGGACCAACCATGGTCACAATGGCTACATGGACTATTTCTACGTGGGTGGCCGGCATGGGAATTCGGTGGGCCTGATGGACGTGTTCCTGCGGGTACGCTACGACCTGAACAAGCGCACCTTCCTCTCCATGAACATCCATGAGCTGCAGGCCGCTGCCAACGTGATGAAGAACGGCGAGAAGATGGACAACAGGCTCGGCAACGAGATCGACCTGAGCATGGGCCACCTGCTCAACGATGTGGTGTCCCTTCAAATGGGCTACTCCCAGATGTTCGCCACGAAAACACTTCAGCAGTTGGGATCCGCGCCGGTGATCGCGGACATGCAGAACTGGGCCTACATCGCCGTCCTGGTGCGGCCCAACATGAAGAAGCGGTTCACAGGGCTGCAGTTCTGAACGGCAGGGCGCTGTCGGGTCCGGGTGTGGATCCCGGTTTCCCCTGATAAAGCTCATGTCGCGTTCATCAGGACAGTGCGTCCTTTGGCACCAGAAGGAACCGAACGGATGCCTTATACGACCTGCTATCCACCCTACATTGCGTTCCTCGTTATACCCCACAGCACATAACGCCATGAAGATCATCGACCCGGAGACAGGAACACGATTGGACAACAAAGGTCCCAAGTTGGACCCGAGCCTGAAGAAGACCGACCCGCTCCAGCGGAACGTGGAGAAGGGACTGGAGGACGAGGAGAATTCGCCCATGGATCCACCGGACGCATACGGTGGAACGGTGATCGAGGACGTTCCCTATGAGGCCATGCACCCGTTGTTGCAGCGCTACATGGACGATCACAAGAAGGGGGTGGAAATGGTCGAGCGCTTCGACAAAGCCCTGGCGCGATACAAGGAGCAGCAGTACCGGATGGACGAGGAGGTCAGCGCGGACTTCCACGACTTCTTCGAATACTTCGACGACCACCTGCTCGATCATAACCGGCGCGAGGAAAGACAATTGTTCCCCCTGCTGCATAGCAAACTTGTCGGTACCGGAGAGCACAGCGTTGACGCGGTGCCCCGCACGGCGATCGACCTGATGGAGGACGACCACGTGAAGTTCATCCAGCTCGGGGCATTGTGCTTCAACATGCTGGGCCTTGCGGCGCACCTGCTTGATGCCCGCTCGGCCGCGTTCGTGCTGGACACGGCATGCAACACAGGCAGGGAGCTCACGGAATTGATCCGTCTGCACATCCACCGCGAGGACAACATCCTGTTCCCGCTTGCGCACAAATTGATCAGCACCGAGGAGTTCGACCGCATTGCCAAATGACCCTCTGATGGATGACCGGGGCAACATGTTGACGGACACCTTCGGAAGGAGGCACGACTACCTGCGGATCTCCCTGACGGAGCGCTGCAACATGCGGTGCTTCTACTGCATGCCGGAGGAGGGGATCCCGCTTCGGCCGAAGGAGGAGTTCATGCGGCAGGAGGAATTGCTTTCCATCGCCGGCACATTCGTTTCCATGGGCGTGCGCAAGATCCGGCTGACCGGTGGCGAGCCACTGATCCGGCGCGATGCCGCGGAGATCATCGAGGGACTGTCCCGGCTCCCCGTGGAACTCGCGATCACCACCAACGGCGTACTGGTGGACCGCTTCATCGACGTCTTCCAACGAGCCAGGATACGAAGCGTGAACGTGAGCCTGGATTCGTTGGACGCCGAGAAGATGCATCGGATCACGCGGCGCGATCATTTCAAGGAGGTCATGTCCAACATCCGCTTGCTTATGCGGGAGGGCTTCGATGTGAAGGTGAACGTGGTATTGATCCGCGGCACGAACGACGACGAGATCGGGGATTTCGTGCAATGGACGGCGGAAGAAGGCGTCCGGGTCCGCTTCATCGAGTTCATGCCCTTCGACGGGAACCGGTGGGACTGGAGCAAGGGCATCTCCTTACAGGAAGTCCTCGACACGGTTGGTACCCGGTTCGGAGCAAACAACATTGAACGGCTTACGGATGGCCCGCACGACACGGCGAAGCACTATCGGATCAAAGGACACAAGGGCGACTTCGCGGTCATCAGCACCGTGACCAACCCGTTCTGCGATTCATGCAACCGGCTGCGGCTTACGGCGGACGGCCGCATGAAGAACTGCCTGTTCTCCGGCACCGAGACCGACCTGTTAAGCGCCTACCGAAACGGTGAGGACATCACCGACCTGATCCGTGATACCGTCCTGCACAAGAAGAAGGAGCGCGGCGGAATGGATACGTTGGAGGAATTCAGCAAGCCGGAGAACCACTCCCGGAACCGGACCATGCAGGCCATTGGCGGCTGATCCGGAGACGCACGTGCGAGTGTTACCAAGCCATTGAAAAGGCTGGATGGATAGGGGAGGGCTACTCTTCGTGACCATCATCACATCCACACTTGATCAACCGTCCGACCTTTGCGGAACACTGCATGCCACCCGATGGCATCAACCCGGAACGACATGAACTACTGCATCACCCGTACCATCGACACCACCGACATGGCCGCATTGAAGGAACGCGTCGTTGAAGCGCTGAAGACCGAAGGCTTCGGTGTGCTCACGGAGATCGACCTGCAAGCGACCTTGAAGAAGAAACTGGACAAGGACCATTTGCCGCACCTGATCCTGGGTGCCTGCAACCCGGTCTTCGCCGATCAAGTGGTCACCTTGGAACCGCACATCAGCACGATGCTACCGTGCAATGTCACCATCCGCCAATTGCCTGATGGGAAGCATGAACTGGCCGCGATCGATCCCGCTGCGGCGATGGGGGCTGTGGGGAACCCGGCCGTGGAACCCATCGCAGCACAGGTCCGCGATGCGTTGCAGCGCGTGTTGGAAAAGGTCTGAGCTTCCGAACTCACTCCGCCTCCCACTCCGCCCAACTTGTGGCGGTCTCTTGCAGACGCACATGGTGCAAGCGTGCTGGTGCCGGGATCACATCTCGCAGGTGCGCCACGAATTCAAGTTGCATCTGCGCGGAAGATGATCCGGGTCCACTTGGATCGACTTCTCTTACTTTTGAAGTATGGCCAGCCATGACCAGTACATCCGGCTTGACTCCCTCCCGGAAGAGGTGCGGAAAAAGGCGATCGCGTTCATTGCGTCGCTGATGGAGCAGTGGGAGCGACAGAAGAAATCGCCCGGATCGCCCGAAAGCGGTACGGGAAAGTTGCGGGTGTTCGGCATCGCCAAAGGCATGGCCACCATATCCAAAGACTTCGATGCACCGCTCGATGACTTCAAGGAGTACATGGAATGAAGGTGTTGCTGGACACCCATGTCTTCCTTTGGTTCATTCTGGGCCAACGGCAATGCACCACTGCCAGCAGATCGATCATCGAGGATCCCAAGAATGAGTGTCTTGTTAGCATTGCCACCTTGTGGGAGATCGCGATCAAGCACATGCTCGGAAAATTGGAGCTGCACAGGCCGATCGAGGACTTCTTCAAGACGTTCACCGCTGGAGGATTCGTCCCTTTACCGATCACCATGTCGCATATCCTTGAACTTTCCGCGCTTCCCATGCACCACCGCGACCCATTCGACCGAATGCTGATCGCACAAGCCAAGGCCGAAGGCATGCTGCTGCTCACCGCTGATCCGTGCTTCGCGCTGTACGATGTGCCGCTCGTGAAACCCTGATCGATCACTCCGCCTCCCACTCCGCCCAACTCGTGGCGGTCTCTTGCAGGCGCACACGGTGCAAGCGTACTGGTGCCTGGATCACCTTTCGCAGGCGCGCCACGATATCCAAGAGCACGTTCTCGCAGGAGGGTTGCCACGGTGTGAAGCGTGTACGCCCGAAGAGGTCGCGGTCCGGCAATGCATGCTCGCGCTCCTTTTCGTGAAGCACCAACGCATGGTCGTAATGTTCGATCACGGCTTTCGTCACCAGTTTCTTCAGTTCCGCGAAGTCCATGACCATGCCGTCCTTGGGATCACCGGGTTCGTTGCGCGGTGTACCGTTCAGCGTGACGTCCAACACATACGAATGGCCATGGATCTGCGCGCACATTCCATCGTGGCAGCGCAGCGCGTGGGCCATCTCGAAGGTGAAGCGCTTGGTGACACGAATGAGGTCGTGTGCGAATTCAGCGCTCATGACAAGGGTTCGAAATGCGCGGTGAAATGCCGCAGGAAACGCGGCTCCTTGATGATCTTCAGGCCAAGTACATTCTCGCGCCGCTTCATGATCTCGGCGAAGGTCTCGATGACGTACTCGATGTGGCTTTGCGTGTACACGCGCCGGGGAATGGCCAGACGCACCAGTTCCATGGGCGCGGGTTTCAACGATCCATCCGCGTTGTAGGTGCCGAACATCACCGAGCCGATCTCCACGGTACGGATGCCCGCCAACTCGTACAGCTCGCACACCAACGCTTGGCCTGGATACTGTTCCGGTGGAATGTGCGGATAGAGCTTCTTGGCATCCACATACACGGCGTGGCCACCGATGGGCAGCATGAGGGGAACGCCCATCTCATGCATCCTCATCCCGAGGAACAAGGTGCTCTTGATCCGGTAGTCCAGGTAGTGCGGGTCGAAGATCTCCTGCAAGCCGATCGCAAGGGCTTCCATATCGCGACCGGACAGCCCGCCGTACGTAGCGAAGCCTTCGGTGATGATCAGCAAGTTGATGCAGGCTTCGGCCAACGCTTCATCCTTCAAGGCAAGAAAGCCGCCCATGTTCACCAGTGCATCCTTCTTCGCGCTCATCACCGCGCCATCGGCCAGTGCGAACATGCGTTGGGCGATCTCGCGGTAAGTGACACCTTCCATGCCCTCTTCGCGGTGCTTGATGAACCAGCTGTTCTCCGCGATACGGCAACAGTCGAGCAGGAACAACACGCCGTGCCGTTTGCAGATCGCGGCAGCGCCTTCCGCATTGGCCATGCTCACCGGCTGGCCACCGCCGCTGTTGTTGGTGACCGTAAGGATCACTGCGCCCACATGGCCTTTGTGCTCTTTCAGCAAGAGGTCCAATGCGGCCACGTCCATGTTGCCTTTGAACGGATGCTGCAGTGCCGTGTCCTTCCCTTCGGCGATGGGGATATCGATCGCGGTGGCCCCACTGAATTCGATGTTGGCGCGCGTGGTGTCGAAGTGCGTGTTGCTGATGAAGACCTTGCCTGCACCGCCCAAGTGGCCGTAGATGATGCGCTCCGCAGCGCGGCCCTGGTGCGTGGGCAGGATGTATTGCATGCCCGTGAGGTCACGCACTTCCTTCTCCATGCGCTCCCAACTGCGTGATCCGGCGTAGGCCTCATCGCCCTCCATCATACCGGCCCATTGCTTCGCGCTCATGGCGCTGGTGCCGCTATCGGTCATGAAGTCGATGATCACATTGTCCGAGCGCAGCAGGAAAGGATTGTAATGCGCATCCTTCAAGTATTGCGTGCGCTCCTCTTCGGTGCTCACGCTTATCGGCTCCACGCTCTTGATGCGGAAGGGCTCGATGACGGTCTTGTGTTGCATGGGGAGTCGATCAGAAGATCAGACGATCAGACAATGGAATGCACTGACCGTTCCTGCGATAGTCAAGGTGAATGTTCAAAGTGTCTCGAACCGCGCTTGGAAGAAGCGCAGGTACTTGGGTTCGTAGGTCATGCGCAAGCCTTTGATGGAAGCCCGGCGTTCATACACGCGCTGCACACTCTCGGCGACCACGTCCATGTGCGCTTGGGTGTACACGCGACGCGGGATGGTGAGCCGCACGAGCTCGAGTTCCGGATAGCAGTGGTCACCGGTCTCCTTGTCACGGCCCGCACTGACGATGCCGCGCTCCATGGTGCGCACACCTGCATCGAGGTACAATTCCGCAGCGAGTGTTTGCGCGGGGAATGCCAGTTGCGGCACATGCGGCAAGAAGGCTTTCGCGTCCAGGAACACACCATGCGTGCCGATCGGTTTCACCATGGGGATACCGGCGGCCTGCAATTTCTTTCCGAGGTAGAACACTTGGCCGACGCGTGCGCGGATGTGGTCCTCGTCCACCGATTCCGAGATGCCGATCGCCATGGCCTCCATATCGCGTCCCGCCAATCCGCCGTACGTGTGCAGTCCTTCGAAGATCACCACCTGGTTGCGCGCCTCTTCAAAGACATCCCATTCGTTCGTGGCCAGAAAACCGCCGATGTTCACCAGCGCATCCTTCTTGGCGCTCATGGTGGCGCCGTCGGTGAGCGAGCAGAGCTCCAGCACGATCTCAGCGGTGGGGCGGTGGCTCTGCCCTTCCTCCAGCAGCTTGATCATGTAGGCGTTCTCGGCCACGCGGGTCATGTCGTGGATGATGCGGATGCCGTGCTTCTTCGTGAGCTCGCGCACGGCCTTCATGTTGGCCATGGAGAGCGGTTGCCCGCCCGCCATGTTCACCGTGGTGGCGATGCTGACGTAGGGGATCTTCGCCGCACCGTGGGTGTCGATCAATGCTTGCAGTTTCTTCAGATCGACATTCCCTTTGAACGGGAAGGCGCTGTTGGCATCATGCGCTTCGTCCACGATGATGTCCGCGAACGTGCCGCCGGCCATCTCCTGGTGGAGCTTGGTGGTGGTGAAGTACATGTTGCCCGGTACGATATCGCCCGGCTTGATGAGGATGCGTGAGATCAGGTTCTCCGCGCCGCGCCCTTGGTGCGTGGGGATGATGTGCTTGTAGCCGTAGTAGCGCTGGATGGCCGCTTCGAGGTGGTAGAAGTTGCGGCTGCCAGCGTAGGCCTCATCGCCCATCATCATGCCGGCCCATTGGCGATCGCTCATGGCGCTGGTGCCGCTATCGGTGAGCAGGTCGATGTACACGTGCTCGCTCTTCAGCAGGAAGGTGTTGAAGCCCGCTTCCTTCAAGGCCTCCTCGCGCTGTTCGCGGGTGGTCATGAAGAGCGGTTCCACCATTTTGATCTTGTAGGGCTCGGCCCAGGAAGTGTGTGTGGTCGACATGGAAGATCAGGTTCTGTTCCGTTCGGCGGAACGGTTGTTCGTTGTTGTTCGTTGGAAAATGGTAAGCCCCGGATCAACGCGGCTCATACCGGCCGCAGTTCGGGCAGCAGCAGATCGCGCAACTCCAAGGCATGGCGCTCCAAGTCGGCCTTGAAGGCATCCAGTCCAGGAATTCCGTGGCGACGCAGCGATGGGATGAGTTCGTGGTAATAAGCGATCCCGCTCAGCAGGTTCGTGCGGAACTGGTTGAAGTACTTGAGTTGTTTTTCGGTGATCTCCTCGCGCACCTGTTCGATCTCGCGTTGCAGGTATTTCACGTAAAGGATCAGCTCATTCACGAACATGTGCGAACGCAGGTTGTCGTTCAGCAGTGACAAGCGGCCGTAGATGTGATCCACCATGGTGTTCAGCGATACCACGCGAGAGAAATACGCCAGGTTCGGACCGGGGCAGATGGCCACGGCCTCCAGCTTGTGGGCCGGGGTCATACCGTCCTTGATGAGCGCGCTGGCACCCAGCCCTTCACAAAGACAGTCCTTCGCGGTGATGCGTTCCAAGGCGCGCGCATAAGCAGCCTCGCCTAGGCCCATGCCGTTGAGTTGTTTGATCTTCAGGTCCTGGTATTGGCGTGATGCGGTGCAGATGGGTGTAGCGGTGAATTCCACATCGGTGGAAAGGAATTCCTTGTAGCAGGGACTGCCGGGCCTGTTCTTCGCGATACGTGCCCTGCGTTGCGCTTCGGAGGTGCTCGGCCTGAAGTTGTGGAAGGGGATACCCAAGGGCGATGCCCAACTCATGTAGTAATCGTCCGGCTTGGCTTCGGTGAGCTGTTGCAAGGTCTTGTCATCCACATTGGTGGCCTCGGGTACGAGCAGGAACGGGCTTCCCCAACCGGTGCCATCCATTTCGTAGAAGGTGCGTAGGAACCGGTCCTCCTGTATCGTTCCGATACCGCCTTGCACGGTGATGCGAATGCCGGGTGGAACCGGGAATACGCTGTGACCGCTTTCCGTCAGTGCCTTGTTGCACAACTCTGCGACCTCCAACGCCATGGCCTCGCGTTCTTTCCTGAATTCATCCAGGATCGGTCCGAGCAACACGCCATCCGTGGCGAAGGCATGACCGCCGCAATTCAATCCACTCTCGATCCGGTACTCCGAGACCCATACGCCTTTCTTCGCGAGGATCTTGCCTTGCACTTTCGCGGAACGCAGATCACTCACCTTCAGGATCACCTTCTTCTTCAATCGTCCTTGCGCATCGGGCAGGAGATCCGGGAACTGCGCGATGTAGGCGTAGAGCCTGGGGTTGTAACCCGCGCTGAGCACCACGGCTCCGGTGAGCGTGCTGTTGGCGAAGCCACGGAACGCCGCCATGGCATCCGCATACTCGGCAGGAAGCGGTTCACCTTCCTTGGTGAATCGCGGGCGATCGATCTTCGCCATGATGTTCACATCAATGGCGCCTGCCTGGATGGTCCGCCGGAGTTCTTCCTGGTAGTTGAGCTTCTTCGGGCCATCCTCCATACCGACCATCTCCTCGTACATCACTTTCACGAGGTTGCCGTCGGGCAGCATCTCGAAGTACTTGGTGATGTCGGAACCGGGTCCGAACGGGGCGGTCTTCACACGCTCGACGTTGCGTTGCACGATCCGATGCAGCAGGTCGAGATAGGCTGTGATGCGCAGTGCGCGATGGTCCAGCTCCGTCTTCGGGATGGGCACGAATTGTTCGCCTTCCATTCGGCAGTGGAACTCACGCATGCGCTCCACCAACTCGTCCTCGATGATGGACACCACGGAACTGATGCCGAAGTGGGCCACCTTCACAGGTGTGTCGATGGTGTAGCCCAGACCCATCACAGGGATGTGGAAGGTGTGCGGGGTGGATGGGATCGGTGATCGGCTCATGGTCTTGGATAGGTTATCGCTACGCACCAGTATCAGGATGGATCATGAGAGAAGTGGTCATATTGGAGAGGCGGTTACGGGGAATGGGTGCAGCCCGGGTGCTTCGGGCTGTCAAAGGTCGTGGTCCGAGGCAAATGGACCGCTGACCTTCATCATGGAAACTTGGATGCCGGGCGATCGACATTCTTGCACCTTTCGGCCTAATAAGCGAGTGTCGGGAATGTGCGACTGGTGGATATTCCATTGCGCGTAACGCCGTTCCTCACTGGCCATGAAAAAGGTCCTTCACCAGCTTGCGGACCAGCCCGATGAAGGCAGCTAACCAGGCCAGCTGGGCCACATAGATGAAATACGTCGGTATCGGCATCAGGAACTCAAGGTTCATCGCTTTCGCCACCATGAACGTGCATGCCGTGTACATGCCCAAGGGGAAGACCGCACCCCAATAAAGCGGGTCATAAGTGAGGGGGAATTTCTTATAGATATGCCTCCAATAGGCCAGGATGATCAGCATCGGGATCCACCATGTGCCGGTGGCCCAGTAGAAGATCGAGAAGCCCTTGAGGAAGGCCAACGTTGAGAGCAGGAAGGGGGCGTGGGGCACGTTGAGGATCAGCAGCGATCCGGCCAGCGTGGAGATCGCCATGGCACCCATGTTGATCCAATAAGGCGGTGAAAGGTCGCTCGGGGAGAATTTGAAGAAGGTGTAGCGGTAGAAGATCAGCGAGATCATCCAGATGTACTGCATGCCACCCCATAACCACATGGAGAATGCGAAGAAATTGATGATCAGCTTGTGCGTCTCGAAGTGCATGGACAGCTGCGCGCTCAGGACGGCCAAGGCCTGCGTGGACACCACTGCGAGAAGCCACGCCCCATTGATCCCGACCTCCAGCGGCGGCTTGTCCTCCTTGATGGTGAAGGTGATGAAAATGGTGTAGGTCACGATCAACCAAAGGACGATCCCGGCCACCCACAGGATCAACGCCATCCCATAATTCCCGCTCAGCAATACGGACTGGGAACCCAGCACGCATGTGGCGGTGACCAACGTGAAGAAGCCTACGCCGCTCGTATGGCTGAAGAGGTCGTGCAGGAATTCCTTCCGGTACCTGACGAAACGCAATACGGTAGCTACAAATAAGACCGTATAGGCTACGATGTTCAACCCGAACAGGGCCCTGGCTATCAGGGGCATCCCCAACAGATGGGAAGCGACCGAGACGATCCCGGTCGCCATCACCATCGCGAAATAGGCCGGTGACAAGCTCCTGATCATCCCCATCGCTCGGGATCGAACGGAGGAGGGTGGCGCGTTGGCCTTATGCGTATCCCTGTTCATGATGCCTCTAGCCGCTATTTCAAAGCTTCATGGTGCATTATGGATCTGGACGATCCGGATGTGTCCGGCCCTCCGTTCCCCGTGGAAGCCCTGGTCTGTCGATCCCGGTTCCAATGCGCACCGGCGCTGAACGGCTCGGCGATGGCTTGCTCACAGATGGCTTGGGCCACCAGCACCAGGTCTCGCAGTTCATACAGATCCATGGAATGCCCGCCTCCAGCCCATTGGTCCACTACGAACTGCTGGATCCGCGCTATGCTGCTGGACGCGACCTGCAACCCGGCATCATCGCGGACGATACCGACGCGGTCCATCATCAGGTCACGTAATTCCCCGAGTGCGGCGATCACCGCAGGGTCCTCGTCGGCAAAGGAGGAGCGCCCCACTTCCACGTCTTCGGGAATAGGGGCGTTCCGTTCTGAGGTCATCACCGATGAAGCCGCGTACCGCGGGATCACCAAGGCTTCCAACAAGGAATTGCTCGCGAGGCGGTCGGCACCATGCAACCCGCTACCGGCGCATTCACCCAAGGCGTAGAGTCCGTTGAGCAGGGTACGGCCTTGCGCATCGGTGCGGATCCCACCGCAGAGGTAATGGGCGGCAGGCATCACGGGGATGGGTTCCTTGGTGGGGTCGAGACCGGTCCCCATGCAATGCTTCATGATCATCGGGAACTCGCGGGCGAAGCGCACCGCACCGATGCGTGTTGCATCCAGCCGGACATGGGGCACGCGCTGCTCGCGCATCACGGTGTGGATGGCACGGGCCACCACATTGCGCGGGGCCAGATCGGCCATCGGGTGCAATCCTTCCATCAGGCGCGTGCCATCGGGACGCAACAGCACGGCGCCCGCACCGCGTACTGCTTCGCTGATGAGGAATGCTCCCTTCCGCTGCGGATCGTACAAGGCGGTGGGATGGAATTGCACGAAGGCCATATCGCGCAACGGCACTCCCGCTCGCACGGCCATGGCCACGCCGCTGCCCGTGGCGCCGATCGGATTGGTGGTGTGCCGATAGACCTGGCCTGCACCGCCCGTGGCCAATACCACCGCATCACTGAAGTGCTCGCGGATAGCGCCGGTGCGTATGTCGATCGTACGCACACCGTTGCAACGGCGACCATCGGGTCCATCCGTCACCAGCAGGTCCAGCGCGAACAGGGTCTCGGTGACCGTAATGTGGGCCGTGCCCTTCACTTGTCCCTGTAATACCCGGACCAATTCAGCGCCTGTATGATCGCTGTGGTGGACCACCCGTGGGGTCCTGTGCCCGCCTTCGTGCGCGGCATCCAGGTGCCCTTGTGCATCGGTATCGAAACGCGCACCGATCGCCAAGAGCTCCCGGATGCATGCAGGTCCTTCGCGGACCACGCGTTCCACCACTTCCGGATCGCACCGGCCCGCGCCCACGGCGAGGGTGTCGTCCCGATGCTGTTCCCACGAATCGGCCGGATCGATCACTGCGGCGACACCGCCTTGCGCGGCGTGCGAATTGCTCGTCTCCGGGGGCGCCTTGGAGAGCATGTGGATCTCCACATCGCCTTTCTTCATCAACGTGGACAAGCGATGCGCGAAGGCCATGCCCGCCACGCCGCTGCCTACCACGATCACTTTCAGCGGCCGCTTCATCCCAGTTGCATCATGCGCCGCAGCGCGATCTCGGCCCGTTCACGGACTTGTTCGTCCAGCACGATCTCCGGTGATCCGTGCAGCAGTGCGGAATAGACCTTTTCGACCGTGTTCATTTTCATGTACGGGCACTCGCTGCACGCGCAGGTGTTGTTCGCATGGGCCGGCGCGGGGATCAATTCCTTGTGCGGCACTGCTTCGCGCATCTTGTGCAGGATCCCCGCCTCGGTGGCGACGATGAAGGTGCGTGCGGGATCGCGTTGCACGAACTCCAGCAGTGAAGAGGTGGATCCCACATGGTCCGCTTCGGCCAGGATCTCCGGCGGGCATTCGGGATGCGCGATGAGCTTCGCATCGGGATGCTTGCCCAGCAGGATCTTCAACTTGTCGATGCTGATCTCCACATGCACTTCGCACACGCCGTCCCACAGTAGCAGGTCACGCCCGGTAACGCGTTGCACGTATGCGCCTAGATGCTTGTCCGGCGCGAAGATGATCTTGCGGTCCGCAGGAATGCTGTTCACCACGCGTACCGCATTGCTGCTGGTGCAGATGATGTCGCTCATCGCCTTCACCTCCGCGCTGCAGTTGATGTAGCTCACCACCACATGATCGGGGTGGGCCTCGATGAAGGCCTTGAACTTCTCGGGCGGCGCTGAATCAGCAAGGGAGCAACCGGCTTCCAGGTCGGGGAGGAGCACCGTGCGCTTCGGGTTGAGGATCTTGGCGGTCTCCGCCATGAAATGCACCCCTGCGAAGAGGATCACATCGGCAGTGCTGCGATCGGCGGCTTGCGCCAAGGCCAGACTATCGCCCACGAAGTCCGCCAAGGCTTGGATGTCCGGTGTCTGGTAATAATGCGCGAGGATGATGGCGTTCTTCTCTCGCTTCAAGCGCTCGATGTCATCCAGCAGGTTGAACGAAGGCTCTTGCGAAACACCTGGGACCCCACCTTGAATCAACGCGTTCATGAAGAAGCGTTATAGATCGGACCATACGGGAGGCGTCCGCATCCGATCCCGACATATGCAGGTACCGACAGGCCCAATGCCAAACAGGCCCCATGCGGGCATAGGCAACCGCCATGACCTGACGGACCCGATGATCTGTGCTGTAGGATCGACATGGATCGAAGACCTGCAAAGGTACCTCACCGCTGGCCAAGAGATATGATATGTATCATACTCATAAGGCAGCCCCGTGTACTGGTGGCAAAGCCACACGTGCCGTTCAAGGATCTTCCGGGTGCCCTGGCCCATTTGCCGATCACGCTCGGGCAAGGTTCGCACACTAACGTAGGAGGTACCCGGTCATCAACCACCGCTCCGCTTCGGTTCCGTGCCTACAGACCATGTCAGGTTCTCAACACGTACTTCGAAGTACCTTCTTCTCTGTTCAACCTGAACGATGAACGTTCGTTCACACTTGCTACCGGAGGATCCACCTACATATAGATCACCTTCATCTCGATCGTCCGATCGCTGTTCAGATCAAAGCCGGCTTTGGAGAAATTCGGCCTGTTCCTCAGTCCGATCGATGCATAGTTCGAGAAACCGATCCCTTCTACGGGGAGCATGAAGCCCTTATCGATCTTGCCATTCTTGTTCTCGTCATGCAGGATGTTCACGGCATACCTGCCCTGAGGGATGTTCTCAAACCGGACCGTGGAAGATCCGTTGATGATCCCTGCCTTCAACAGTTTGTAATACTTCGCGAAGTGCTCATCGGGTATCGAACCGTCCTTGTTGTATAAGGTGAACTGGACTTCTCCGGTGGAATTGCGCAGCCCTTTCACCTCTACGGTCAAGGAATAGGATGCGTCATCAGGGGCCATGGATGAACGGAGCAAGAGCAGCATGGCCAACGAACCAGTGATCAATGCTCGCATGTCAATTCGCGATCTTTCTGTTGAATCGCTCCTTCACCGTATCCACTGCATAGTACACGACAGGCACCAGGAACACCGTGAGGAACATGCTGCTGGTTAGGCCGCCGATCAGCGCCCAAGCCAGACCGTTCTTCCATTCGCTGGCGGTGCCGGTGGCCAGTGCGATGGGCAGCATGCCGAAGACCATGGCCACGGTGGTCATCATGATCGGCCGTAAACGCGTGGTGCCCGCTTCGATCAGGGCATCGCGGTAGTGCAGGCCGTGCTCTTTCAGTTGGTTCGTGCGGTCCACGATCAAGATGGCGTTCTTGCTCACCAGGCCCAGCAACATGATCATGCCCAGCAACGTGAACAAGCTCAGCGTGGACATGGTGAGGTTGAGCGCGAGGAACGCGCCGATGATGGCCACCACGATGCTGAACAGCACCACGAAGGGATACACGAAACTGTCGTAGAGCGCCACCATGATCAGGTACACGAGGATCAGTGACGCGAGCAACGCGCCGCCCAACGAGCCGAAGCTGTCGTTCTGCCGCTTGATATCGCTGCCCCAGGCCATGTGGACGCCGGCCGGCAAAGGGTTCACCTTCACGTAGGCCACCACTTCATCGGCCACGGTGCCACTGCCTCTGCCCAGCGCATCGGCGGTGAGGGTAACGGCGTTCATGCGGTCCATGCGCTCCACCATGGCGGGCGGTTCGCGCCGCACCACGGTAGCGAATTGATCGAGTTGCACGGCCAGTCCGGCGGGCGTTACGAAGCGCGTGCGCGCCACATCCTCCGCGCTCCGGCGATCAATGTCGTCCAGCCGGATGCGGATAGGATATTCCGTGCCGCCATCGTAGAGGATGCCATCGTCGTTACCGGCCAGTGCGTTGCGCAAGGTGGCTCCGACAGCGGCGGTGTTCAAGCCGTACATGGCCATGCGGTCGCGGTCCAGTTCAACCTGCAGTTCGGGGCTTCCCGCTTCGATGCTCAGGCGCACGTTGTTGGCGCCGGGCACGCCCATCAGCGTGTCCTTCAACAACTGCGCGGTGTGCATGACGAGATCGTGATCGGCACCGCTCAAGGTGATCTCCACAGGTGCTGTGCGCGGGATCAACCCAATGGCGGCCATGGTGAAGTCGATCGCCGGAAAACTGTCCTGCAAGGCTTGGCGCACATGCTTCATGTAGGCATCGGTGCTGATGCCGTTGCGTTCCTTCTTGGGCAGCAGCGCAATGGTGAGCTCGGTCTTGTTCTCTGCGCCCACGCCCATGCTGCCGATGCCGGTGCTGGGGCCGCCCACGTTGCTGAACACACTGTTCACTTCGGGCTGTGCGAGTAGGAAACGTTCCACTTCGAGGGAGCGCAGGTTGTTCTCTTTCAACGCCGTGTTCTTGTCGAATTCCAGCGCGAGGCGGAACTTGCCTTGGTCGCCGGTGGCGATCAGTTCCTTGCCCATGATGCCTTGTTTCATCATGATCCCCGTGCCCGCGAAGAGTGCGAGCAGGATGCCGATGAACGCGAGCTTGTGGCTGAGCACCCAACGCAGCGCGCCGGTGTACCAAGCGGTGAGCCCATCCAGCCAATGCTCGAAACGGATCAGGCTGCGCGTGTAGAAGTTCGTGGGTTTCAATTCTTCTTTCTTGCCCAAGCGCGATGCGAGCCACGGTGTGAGCGTGAAGCTGACGAAGAGCGACATCAAGGTGCTCACCACCACCACCACGCTGAATTGCTTCAGCAGATCGGCCACGAACACTTGCACGAACACGATGGGCAGGAATACCACCACGTCAACGAGGGTGATGGACAATGCGCTGAAGCCGATCTCCGCACGGCCTTCGATCGCAGCGGTGACCTTGTCGTGCCCTTTGTCCAGGTACCGTTGGATGTTCTCCAGCACGACGATCGAGTCGTCCACAAGGATGCCGATGATCAGGGACATGGCCAACAGCGTCATCAGGTTGAGCGTGTAGCCGAAGAGGCCCATGGCGACGAACGCACTCACCAATGACGCTGGGATCGCGACGAGGATGATCAACGAATTCCGCAGGCTGTGCAGGAAGAGCAGCATGATGAACGACACGAGCAGCACGGCCAACCCGAGGTCCACGAGCACGCCGTTCACCGCCTCGATGGTGATGTCGGTGCTATCATCCGCGAGGATGAAGCGCGTGTTGTTCACCTGATCTTCTTTTTCGATCCGGGCGAACTCTGCACGCAAGGCGCGGCTCACGTCCACCGCATTGGCATCGCCTTGTTTCTTGATCAATAGCCCGATGCCGCTTTCGCCGTTGTACCGGCTCACGGAACTGATGTCCGCAATACCATCGACGACGGTAGCGACATCCTTCACGCGCACCACTGAACCGGGCGCGGGCTGGGCCACCACCACGTTCGCCAACTCGGGCAAGGTGGTGATCTTGCCTGCCAATTTCACGGTGGTACGATCGCGTTCGGTGCGCACATCACCAGCGGGGATCTCGCGGCCTGCCCGCAGAATGGCCTCGGTCACCTGCGGAAGTGGAACACGATGGTGCAGCAATTTGGCCTGGTCCACTTTCACTTGGATCTCGCGCTGTTCACCGCCCAGCAAGGTGATCTCCGCCACGCCCTTCAGTTGCTGGAACCTCGGCAACAGCTCGTCCTGCATGCGCTGGTAGAACTCCGGCGCGGGCAGATCGCTCAAGGCGCTCACGCTGATGATCGGCAGGTCGTTCGGCGAGACCTTGGACATCACCGGCGGCTGCAAACCTTCGGGCAGGTCCTTGCGGATGTTGTCGATCTGCCGCTGCGCATCCTGCATGGCCAGGTCCAGTTCGCGCCGTACTTGAAGTTGACGATGATGATGGACGCATTGGCCAACGAACGGCTGGCGATGTAGTCCACGTGCTCCAGCGAACTGAGCGCATCCTCCACCGGACGCGTCACGCTGTTGGCCACTTCCTCCGGCGCCGCGCCGGGATACATGGTGCGCACGGTGATCACCGGCTGGTTGAAGTCGGGCATCAGCTCCACGCCTAATCCGCGATAGGCCACGATGCCTCCCAGGAACAGCACGCCGAAGATCACGATGATCAACGATGGGCGTTTGATGGCGATCTCGGTGATGGTCATGTCGCTCGTTCGTTCTGCGGTTCGGTATACACGCTACTTGGTCTTCACGGACACGCCGTCGCTGAGGTTGATGAAACCGCTGATGACCACGAGGTCGCCGACGGCAAGGCCATGGACCACGGCCACTTGTTCCGCGTTCCCTGCACCGGTGGTGATCCGCTCGCGCACCGCACGTCCGTTCCGCACCACGTACACTTCGGGTTCCAAGGTGGATCCGATGATCGCGCTTGCGGGGATGGTCGGTGCAGCTACAGCGTCCGTGGGAACGGAGCGCACCGTTGCGGCCATTCCGGGCTTGAGTCCTTTGGTATCCGCGCCGTTCAGCGCGATGCGTACAGGGAAGTTGTGGGACATGTCGCCGCGATTTCCAACGCTGCTCACTACGCCGTTGATCCGCATTCCGCTGCCCGATGCAAGCACATCAACGCGTTGGTCCTTCCGGAAGCGATCCAACTCCGCACCCGGCACGGCGATGGCCAACTCCAACGCACGATCATCGCTGATCAACGCCACGGGCATGGAAGGGTTCAGCACGGTGCCCACATCCACGAAAAGCTGCGCGATGAAACCACTGATCGGCGCGGGGATCTCCGTGCGTTGCACCTGTTCCTGCAAGGTGCCGAGTTGGATCCTCGCCGCTTGCAAGGCGAGTTCCGTCTTTTCCAGTTGCACGCCTTGCACCGCATCTTCCGCAGCCAGCACCGTGTAGCGTTTCCGATCCTTCTCCAATCCTTCCACCTGCACTTGCGCGGCGTTCAATTGCCTGCGCAACAGGTCGCCGTCCAAGCGTGCGATCACCATACCCTTCTCCACCCACTGTCCTTCCTGCACTGGCACGGCGACCACACGCCCGGGTACTTCGGCCATCACTTTTCCTTCGTTCACGGCCTCGATCGTGCCGCTGTACCGCACGCCTTCGGAAAGCGCGATGGAGCGCACGGTGTCCACCACCACATGCACCGGCGCGTTCCGGTCGAAGCGGTACACCTGTTCCTCCTGAGTGCGCTTGTTGCTGGCCAGTTTCCATACGGTCAACGCCAACAAGGCGGCGATCACGATCCAGGGGATGATGCGTTTCATGGCTGTTCTCTGTTGAGCAGCGCACCGCTCAGGCGCTGCCATTCCAATTGTGCCTTGCGCAGGTCCACCAAGGCGTTGAGGTAGTTCATCTGCGCTTCATGCTCGCCCTGTTCCGCAAGGATCAGGTCCGGCACGGTGGCAAGGCCCTGCGCATGTTGTGCCATGGTGCTGCGCCGGATGCGCTGGGCAAGCGCTAATTGCGCTGTGTTGTTCACGATCGCTTGCTCGGCAATCGTGAGCTGCCGCTGCGCACTGCGCCGCTCCACGTTCTCCTTGTCCTGCATGGCATCGCGTTGCAGTTCGGTACGCTCCAGCTCGAACTGCTTGGACTTGATGCGATGCGCCAGCACGGTTCCTTGGAACAGGGGCACTTGCAGTTGAAGACCGAGGTATCCGATGGGGTAGAAGTTGAAATGATCATCGGTGTCCAATGGGCCGAAGCCGGTGGTTCCGTAAAGCCCTTGCCCGCTTATTCCGGGCAACCGTGCGCGCTTCAGGGTGCGCAGTTCGGCGCTCCGCAAACGCAAGGCTTGGTCCGCCATGCGCCGTTGCGTGGTAGCGCCCGTGGTGGTGGTGGTCACTTCCGCTGCCGGTGCTATCGTGTCCACGGAAAGCGATGCATCCAACGGCGTTCCGGTCAAGACTTTCAAGCCATCGAGGACCTGTTCGTATTGGCCTTGTACTTGTGTGCGTTGCGTGGTCAGCTGATCGCGTTGCAGCGCGATGCGGTCAACGTCGGTCCGCCGAGCAAGCGCTTGCCCGTACAGCAGTTCCAGCGTTCGCACCAAGGCTGCGGCATTCACCACGTTGCTGTCCAAGAAGGCCAAACGGCTTTGCAGGATCTGCGCATTGTAGTACACGGCGCTCACCTCCATCACCACATCCTCACGGGTGCGTTCGTGCTGGATCGTCGCCATGGCCGCAGCTTCCTTGCCCACCTGTACCGCACTGAACGATGCCGGATCGTACAAGGGCACCTGCAACGCCAGGTTGGCCGCCACGTTCTGCGGGGTGCCGAACTGGATCTCGCGGTACATGTCCGCCGGACCACCGAAGATGGAGGCCGGCATCAGTTGGTAGGGGAGGTCCGTGTAGTACTTGTAGTCCACCACGCCGCGCAGTTTCGGGAGCAGGGCGCCGCGCAGTTCACCGGTACGTTCCTCCGCGATCCGCGTATCGATACCGGCCATGAGGATGCGGCGTTCGTTGACCATTGCGGAATCAATGCACTGTTGCAACGAAAGCACTTGCGCATGCACCGGCGCAAGGCTCAGCAGCATGGCGGCCACGACCGGCAAACGGCGGTAGGAACTCGGTATGTGCAGCGGCAGGAGCATCGTTCTGTTCTCCTACTCGAAATAGTTCCCGTACATGCCGAGATAGCTCTTCATGTCCGCCAACTGCGTTGCATCGCCCGCGTCGAAACCACTGAAGCGTTGATGGATCGGGATCAGGTAGTTGTGCAGTTGATTGTGCGCTTCACCGGTCATGGTGCAACGCTCGAAGATCAAGCCGAACTCCTCTTCCAGCGCGGCTTTCAGCGCCTTGGCATCACCGGGCGTGGCGGCCTGCTTCTCGATCAGCGCCACCATGTTCGCGATACCCGATGTGGTCTCGGGGTTCGCTTTCCAGCGCTTTCCGTTATCGAGCGTAACGGTTGTTGTTGAAGATCCTCCTTCTTCGGCCTGCGCGTCTTCGCTATGCTCGTGGTTGGCGGTTGCAGGTGGGGCAGCATCGGCCTGCCCAGCTTGTTCGTGCTGCTGGTTGCACCCGAAGGTGAAGAGCGCAAGTGCTCCGGCGATGAATGCGAGTTTGTGGTTCATGGTCGTTCGGTGGTTGTGTTGGTTCGTTGATGGTGCGCACGGCCGATCCAAACAGCCGTGGCGTAGAAAGCGATCGTGAGCAACGTGCGGAAGGCCATTGCGCCGATGGTGCGTTGTTCATGGATGCCGCCTTGGTACACGTACCAGCCAAAGGCAAGGGATGCCACGAGCATGACCACACTGGCCATCCACAGGGGATAGCGCGCCCAAGCCTTGTGTGCGATAAGGCCGATCGCCCCAGCGAAGTAGAGTATCGACGCGAAGAAATTAGCCAGCACAACGAACTGGACGTAGTTGCCTTCCTTCTCGCGCATGCCGAAGAGGTCGAGCAGCACGGAGGCGCTCAGGAACAGGGTGATGCCGCCAAAGAGCAGCAGCACCGCGATCAATGCCCAACGTATCCAAGTTGCATTCTGTGTTGTTTTCATCGTGTGGAGATCAAGGTGAGTACAGTGTCGATCAGCTTGTTGCCGACGCGTTTCACATCGGTGTTCTTGCCCGTCATGCGCCATTGCAGCATGTGCAGGCGGAAGGTGCCCATCACGATCTGCACCAGCATGTCGGTGGGGATCGCCCGGGTGAAGGTGCCTGCTTCCTGGCCGGCGCTCACGACCGCTCGCAGATGATGGCGCATCACCTCCATCAGGTTCTTGATCGCGGTATCGATCACCGGTGAGGACTCCATGAAGTTGGTGGCGAAAATGGCCATCAGGTATTCCGGATGCGCTTTGAAGTAGGTGAAGTGGCTGTCGAACATGGCGCGCAAACGCATGTCGGGGCGCTCCTCTTGGCCGGTCACCAGTTCCATGCGCTCCTGCACCGATGCCGTGAGCAACTCCAGCATCTTCACCAGGATGTCCTCCTTGCTGGCGAAGTGCCGATACAGCGCGGCTTCGCTGAATTGCATGCGCTCGGCCAAGCGCTTGGTGGTCAAGCGTGCATAACCATCCTCGCTGATCAACTGCCCTGCGGCGGCGATGATCTCCAATTGACGCGGTGTTATGCTTGTGGTCGTGGCCATTGGTTCTCTATCGATCGGTGTCTGTGGTGGATAGGTCCAGCCGTTCGTTCGGCAAGCCCACCAGGCCCCGCAGCAAACCATGCAGTACGGCGATCGGCAGACAAAGCACTCCGCCTATCAGCAACCCCAGTTCGAAGAATAGGGTACTGTCCTTGTAGGGTTTCCCTTTCAGTCGCGACTGGAAGGCACTGTATGGAATGCCGTACATGTTTCCGGAGATCATTACTTGGCAAGCGGCCAACATGACACCCGCCTTCTGCTCACCATACTCCTGAACGATCGCGTTGTATGCGGTAGCGGACGGATATCCTCGGGCATCAGCAAAGTGCTGGGCGAACACGATCGCTTTGGCTTCTGCAGGCGTGATGAACTGATCACCACCGCTGAGGAAGCTGCTGATCTCCTCGTTGCTCATGCCTTGCTCCAATGCCATCTTGGTATGCTGGTAGGAACAGGCAGGACATCCGTTCACTTCGGTAACCGCCAATTGGATCCGCCGGACCAGGTCCTCTTCCACCCATTTGCCCTTCTTGTTCGCGCCCAAGCGCGAGATCGCGCCGGGAATGAAAACGAAGGACTTGTACATCTCCGCGAAACTGAACTTCCGCTTGAAGTCAGTTCGGGAGCTGATGGACTCCGGTATGTTAACAATCTGTCCCATTGTCGCTGCTTTTGGCTTATTTCTTCAGGTAGGCCGAATACATCCAAACGAGCTTCTCCTGCTCACGGATGTAGTCGGACATCAGTGCGTTGGTGCCTTCATCGCTCGCCTCGCTGCTCAACTCCAGGATCTCGCGTTGCAGCATGATCAGCTCCTTGAACGAAGCCAGAACGTTCTCCATGGCCTTCATGCCATCGCTCACCTTCGGGCTCTCCTTGATCCCGGCCAGTTCGGCATAAGCGGAGTAGGTGTGCTCCGGTGTGTGCCCGAGCGTAAGGATGCGTTCAGCAACCTCGTCGATCTTCAGGAGCAGGTCGTTGTACAGCTCCTCGAACTTCACATGCAGTTCGAAGAATTTCTCGCCCTTGATGTTCCAATGGAAACCGCGTGTGTTCTGGTAGAAGATGGAGTAGTCCGCAAGGAGAACGTTCAGCTTTTCGCTGAGCTCCTTTGCTTTCTTGGGGTCGAGGCCGATGGAGTTGGTCTTCATGGTGTACGTTCTATTAGTGAATGGTGAGTGTTGAATATTGATCGAGATCCAGCCGCTTGCTTAACGGTGTGATCTATGGTTCGGAACGAGCTGCGGAGCCACTTACTATTCGTGAAACGATCCCCTTCTGGTCCGTGAACTCCGCCCAGAACACGCCGGCCAAATGGATCGCGATGAACGCCACCAAGTAGTAGATGCCAAGAACGTGGACCTCCTCCAGCGGCTCTTTCCATTCCTTCGGCCCCCATTCAATGAGCAGCCCGGTGGCCAATGAGACGACCACCATGGCGTAGAAGACGAGGTAGGTCCACTTCCTGAACTTCGCCGTTGCCGACAGGCTTTTGCCCAGCGGGTTCTGGAACTTCATACGCCCGAAGGCGGGAAGCATGAAGCGGAACGCGAACAAGCCCACCAGCGCATAGCCCATATAGATGTGCCAGTCCCACATGGGCTGCCTGATCTTCTTGGCCAAGGCGATGGCCTGATCCTCGGAAACATGCTGATCCGTGTTGGCAAGCTGGTCTTGTATGATGGCCGCCACATTGTGCTTGTTCATCCACGTCAACCGCAGGAAGATCGTGAGCAGCAAGAGCAGGAACGAAACAGCGATGGCCCAGTGGACGATCCGGTAAACGGCGGGGTAGCTTCTCGTTTCCATGGTGAACGGATCTTTCAAGCTGTTTCCTTCGTTGCGATCTTCATGGTGTAGAAGGAGATGCCGAGCCAGATCACCGAGGCGGTCATGGCGATGGCGCCCACGAGCACCAGCGCCGGCGGCACACCGAAGTACACTTCAGCCAGTATGCCTATGGGCATCAGAAGACCAGCCAGGGCCAACCACGAGATCGCCTTGGCATGGTCCAGCTTTCCGCTGAAGTGCAGGAGCAGGTAGCCGATGATCACGTTCAACACCGCGAAGAGGTTGCCATGCACATGCGCCAGGCGCGACTCGAAGTGCTTACCGGTGGAGTAGGAGTCCACCCACGCCTGCTTGTCCGGCGCGAAGTCGCGCAGGTAGATCAGCAGGAAGCCGTAGAGCATGAAGCCGCCCATGATCAGGAAGCCGATGGCGATGTTGTTCTTGCCGTGCATGGTGATGCGGTGTTGGTGCGGGAGCAAAGTAAGTTAGTGTTCACTAACCTGTACGTGACGATCATCACATCCGCGCATCGCCTGATCGCCATCCGGTGAATTCCTTCCGCACGAACTGCACAGATGCACCTCTGGTTCAATTCGGACATATATGTCCTAATCTACGTTCGTCGCACTACCTTCGCCGCGCCATGTTCTCCAAGGCCTGCGAATACGCCTTCCGCGCCACCACGTTGATCGCCACGGCGAGCGCGGCGGGGGAGAGGTTGAGCCTGGAGGCCATCTCCAAGCGCACGGATTCGCCCAAGGCCTTCACCGCCAAGGTGCTTCAACAACTGGCGCGCGAGGGCCTCCTTGTTTCACGCAAGGGACCCAACGGCGGCTTCGACCTTCCACCTTCCATGGCCAGGAAGGTGAAGCTGAGCCACATCGTGAAAGCGATCGATGATGATACCGTGTACCGCGGCTGCGGCATGGGCCTGAAGGCGTGCAACGCGCTGAAACCGTGTCCGCTGCACAGTCAATTCGAAACGATCCGCAGTGATCTGCGGGCGATGCTGGAGCAAACCACGGTGGAAAGTCTTACCACCGGGATCATGAACGGTTCGACCTACTTGAAGCGGTGACGATCACATCCGGCCGAACATTCCATGACGAACGAACGCAGCGACATCATCACCCCCGAGCACATCCGATCGCTCGTGGACACCTTCTACAGCAAAGTGCGCGTGGACCCCATGCTCGGCGGCATCTTCAACGGCGTGATCAAGGACCGCTGGCCGGAGCACCTGGCCAAGATGTACCGCTTCTGGGGCACTGTGCTGATCAATGAGGGATCCTACACAGGCGTGCCCTTCCGTCCGCATGCCGGCCTGCCCATTTCCGAGGAGCACTTCACGCGTTGGCTCAACCTCTTCAATGGAACAGTGGACGAGCTCTTCAAAGGGCCGGTTGCCGATCTGGCCCACAGTAACGCTGAACGCATGGCCGAGATGTTCCTGATGCGGATCGAACGCCTGCGCGAGGACCCCCGTGCCTTCATCCAATAGCGAACGATGCCTACCACGAAGCCGATCAAACGCCACAAGAGCCTCAAGCCGCTGAGCCGCGACCACCACCACGGTCTGTTGCTCTGCTGGAAACTGCGCACGGGACTGCAGAAGAACGTGGACCCTGCGCGCATGATGGCGTACTGCCAACGCTTCCATGCGGAACACCTCGTGCCGCACTTCGGATTGGAGGAGGAAGCGATCTTCCCGATCCTGGGCAACGACCACGAACTGGTGAAACGCGCCTTGGCGGACCATCGCCGCCTGACCCGGCTCTTCACAGGCACGGACGACCCGATCACCCGCATCTCGCAGATCGAGGAGGAACTGGAGGCGCACATCCGCTTCGAGGAACGCGTGCTGTTCACCGCGATCGAGGAGGTGGCGACGGACATGGAGCTTGATCGCATCGAGCTGATCCATTCTTCGTTGAACCCGACGGAAGTGCGCGATCAGGTGGAGGATGCGTTCTGGATGTGACGACTTTGGTTTCGAAGTACCCTCGGTTCATGGACGCATCACCGGTGCCGGTTCCCGGGGGATCCCACAGGATCGCCGAAAAAAGATCTGGTTGAGACGGTAGTATGAGCGCTGCGCCTCGGGCTGACAATTGCCCCGGTCCGCTCTAAAGGAATCTCTCACTGCTCTGTTGGATGCCCGGATGATCCGTGTTGATGGCCTGTAGGAGCTGGCCCACCTTCCGGTGACATCATACTGGGCGCTCCGGATAGTTGTGCAGCAGCATCCACCGTAAAGGTTCCGTTCACCACCACTTCTTCACCGGCACGCAGACCCGAAGCGATCACCTGGTCATCGCCCATCACGGGACCCAGTGTTACTTCGCGCATGCGGAACAGGCCATGTTCCGCTGTGCTGTCCTTCACGTACACCACTGACCTCGGACCTGTCCAGAGTACTGCGGATCGTGGAACGACCAAGTGCCCATCCGCTCCTTTCGCAGTCGTCCTGATCTTGCCCGTTACGAACATGCCCGGCTTCAAGTGCTCCTTGTCATTCCGCACTTCCACGCGTGCTCGTGCAACGCGGGCTTCGGGGTCCACGATCGGATCCACGAAGGAGACCGTGCCTTCGAACGACTCACCGGGCAGCGAACGGATCGCGAAGGACACGACATCCCCTTTCCGTACCGCGCTGAGATCGCTTTCATACACATCGAAGAGCACCCACACTTGAGAGAGGTCGGCCACTTGGTACAACGCCTCCCCGCGTTGGAGATAGTCCCCGAGTTCCGCGCGTTTCTCCACCACGACGCCGGAGACATCGGCTTGGATGGTCACGAGACCGCTTGTGGCGCCGGAGCTGATCACGGCATCGATCTGCGCATCGCTAAGCTTCCAGTTCCGGAGTTTCTCTCGCGCCGCTTTGTACAAGGCTGGCTGCATTTCACGAACCCGATGTGCTTGTAACAACTCCTCCTGGGCGGTCACCAGTTCCGGTGCATAGAGCTTTGCGAGGGCCTGTCCTTTTGTGACCTTCTCACCGGTGAAGTTCACCAACAATTCTTCCACCCTCCCGGCCACGTGCGTGGCTTGGGCGTAAACGCGACGCTCATCGGCCTGCACTTTTCCCGTTAGCCTCAGCAGACCTTCGGAGCCACCATCGCCCACTATCATGGTCCGCACATTCGCCAGCTTCATGGCATGTTCCGAAAGGTGAACGGCCGTCATGTCATCCATGCCTTCCATGTCCGCCCCCTTGCCACCGGCGGTCGTCGCTGGGATCAGGTCCATGCCGCAGATCGGGCATTGGCCCGGTTCAGGCATTCGGATCTGCGGATGCATGGAGCAGGTCCATACCTCACCGTGGCCCTGGTGTTCCGTGCCTTCCATGGTGGAGTTGGAACGAGGCGATCCGTAGAATGCGCGACCGAGCAGCAGCCCAACGGCAAGGGTAACGATCACGATCAGCGGCGTGCGAAAGCGAAGGATGATGGAGGGGATCCTCATGATGAAGCAAGATGAAGTTTGCGTTTGAGCAGTTGCGCATTGATCGCGACCACGATGGTGCTGAGCGACATGAGCGCAGCGCCAACCGCCGGGCTCATCAGGAAGCCCACAGGAGCCAGCACACCGGCCGCAAGGGGTATGGAGATCGCGTTGTATCCGGTGGCCCAGATCAGGTTCTGGATCATCTTCGAATAGGTGGCCTTTCCGAAGCGGATCAAGCCCAGGATGTCGCCAGGGTCGCTCCGAACAAGAATGATGTCCGCAGTCTCCGCCGCCACATCGGTACCGGAACCTACCGCGATGCCCACATCGGCTTGTGCAAGCGCCGGGGCATCGTTCACGCCATCGCCGGTCATGGCAACGAATTCGCCCTTTGCCTGCAGGTCCTTGATCAGTTCCACTTTTTGATGGGGAAGCACCTCTGCGAAGTATCCATCGAGATGAAGCTCATCGCTGACGGCCTTGCCCACGATCGCATTGTCGCCAGTGGCCATGTACACCTTGATGCCTTCTTGATGGAATTTCTCGATCGCTGCCGCTGAGCTGTCACGGATCGCGTCGGCCAATGCGATGTAGCCGGCCAGTTGGCCATCCACGATCACGAAGACCACCGTCTCAGCGGCATCGGAATACGCTCCCTCCGGAATGGTGATCTCGTTCTCGCGCAGGTATCCCGGACTGACGACCTTGATGCTCTGCCCGTTCACTGTCGCTTGAATGCCTTTGCCGGTAATGGCCTCGAATCCGGTCGCTGAAGGAGCGGTCGTTCCATCACGCTTCGCACGTTGCATCACGCCCACGGCGATCGGATGCTCGGAACTCTGTTCCAACGCGGAGGCCAGCCTGACGAGTTGTTTCTCATCGTACGCGCTGGATACTGCTACAACGCGCGTTACACCGAAATCACCGGTGGTGAGCGTACCGGTCTTGTCGAAGACGATCGCGGTGATCTTCCGGGAATTCTCGAAGGCCGTGCGGTTGCGGATCAAGAGTCCGTTGCTCGCACTGACCGCTGTGGAAATGGCTACGACCAGCGGAATGGCCAGGCCCAAGGCATGCGGACAGGAGATCACCATCACGGTGACCATGCGCTCCAAGGCGAACACGAATTCCTTACCGACCGCCAACCAGATCACGAGCGTTGCGGTTCCTGAGAATAGGGCGATGTACGTCAACCATTTGGCGGCACGGTCCGCGAGGTGTTGGGTCTTCGACTTGGTCTTTTGCGCCTCCTGCACCATGTCGATCACCTTGTTCAGATAACTGTCCTTGCCGGTGTGTTCCACCTTCACTTCCAGCACACCATTGCCGTTCAATGCACCCCCGATCACCTGCTGCCCCTTGCCTTTCTGCACGGGTTTCGACTCACCCGTGAGCATGCTCTCGTTCAGGTAGCTTTCCCCTTTCACGATCACACCATCGGCCGGGACCTTCTCACCCGGCTTCACCAGGATGTGATCGTTGGCCTTGAGATCCGCGAGCTTCACCTGCCGTACCGTATCCCCATCCACCAAGTGCGCTTCGTCGGGCATCATGCTCACCAAAAGCTGCAATGCCTTGGAGGCGCCCAATACCGAACGCATCTCGATCCAATGCCCGAGCAGCATGATGTCGATCAGGGTGACGAGTTCCCAGAAGAAGAGCTTGCCTTCCAGCCCGAAGACCACAGCGGAACTGTACAGATAGGCCACCGAGATCGCGACCGATATCAAGGTCATCATCCCCGGTGCCCCTTTCTTCAATTCGCCAATGGCACCTTTCAAGAACGGCCATCCGCCGTGGAAATAGACCACCGACGCCAATGCGAATAGCATGTAGGCAGAACCGGTGAAGACGATGTCCAGACCCAGGAATTCCTGGATCATCGGCGAAAGGAGAAGGACAGGTATGGTGAGCACCATCGAGATCC
This sequence comes from Flavobacteriales bacterium, assembly GCA_016721005.1. Classification (GTDB taxonomy): domain Bacteria; phylum Bacteroidota; class Bacteroidia; order Flavobacteriales_F; family PHOS-HE28; genus PHOS-HE28. The sequence continues at coordinate 119,563 of JADKJM010000013.1, read as the reverse complement.
AGAATCGCTTCTTGAAGTCGGCGATCATCATGGCGTGGTGATCATGGCCGGGCATGCCATGCGCAGCCGTAGCATCGTGATCACCGTGCATGGGTCCTGTATGGGACTGATGCTTTTCGGTTGAATGGTGTTCGTGATTCTCCATGGTTGGAATTTTTGGCGCGCTATGCGGGGGCGATATTGTTCAGGATGAACTCCACGCGCTCTTGAGGAGGGAGCACAGGAACATGCACAACAGGGCACGGGAATGAGTTATACACCTCGATGATCAGGTTGTGGATCCGGATCTGGCTTTCCAGGTCCTCGAGTCGTGCATAGTCATTGATCAGCGGCAAGCGCGCAAGGATGAATGCCGTCCGATAGCAATACCGAGCGCTCATCTCCACAACGTCCTCGTCGTAGTCCAGTCCCAGGAATTGGTAGTAGGCCAAGGCATCCGGAAGTGCCCTGTCAAGGAAGACCATCTCGTTCGGATCCAGTTTCGTCTCCTCCTCGATCTGCATCTCCAGGATGCCGCGTTGGAACTTCCGCTTGTTCGCGCGGATCTCGTCAACGGTCCTTCCTTGTTCCTTGCGTGAATCGATGTAGTGGCGCGCATGTTCGATGGTCGTGGCATAACCCATCCCACTCAACATCTCGACGACGGTGGTCTTGCCGGTGCAAGGCCCACCGGTGATCACATTCCAATTCGTGATGATCTCTTTCTGCTTCATTCGGGAGCTCATTTCGGGATCGTGGTTTCATGATGTACCGGAATGCCCGATGCTACACAACTCATCGATCTCCTTCAACACTTTATCGGTCTTGCGCGGATCGACGGAGGAACGGGACAGGATGGTAGGGTCGCGGAGCACATCGGCGCACAGGACCGTCCCATCGTCAAGGATGCGTTGCTTATCAGCACGTGACAGTGAGGTAAGACAGGTGATCGGGTGCAAGGCACTTCGATCGATCAACTCACGCAAGGATCCTTTGTGCGGATGGTCCCAGCTGATCGGTGCAGCCGGCGCATTCGCCGAACGCGATCGCGTCGCTCGTGAAGCGCGTGTTGGTGACCAACCAGCCCTGGTGGAACTTGTGCTGATGACCCGGCCGTTGCACCCAGCTCGCCTCGACATCCTTGAAGCGCGCTTGGATGTACAGCGGGATCTTCACATCGCACTTGCGCTTGGGATCGCTGTGGAATTTGCACTCGATCATGAAGTGCTTCTCTCCCTGCTCCGCGATCACATCCACCTCATGATCCACACAAGCACCTTGGACGATGACACCGACCTGTGTTCTGAACCCTTGGTGATCCAGCAATGCGGCGACGTACTTCTCGAATGGGAAGCCTGAAGGCCCCAGTTGAAGGATGGCTTGCTTCAGGGAGTAACGAGCAGCCACCCCACGCGATCGCTTGCGCAGGATGCGGAAGGCGGTCTTGTAGATCGCTTGGGTGCTCATGCCTTCGTGAAGCTGTGCCGTCACTTCCTCCACTACGCCTTCCACTTCGTCCGTGGCAGCACCGCTGCGCACGAGCGATCGGCGCAACCGCTCCGGATCGAAGGGTACGACCTCCCCGTTGCGGCGCGTGATGGATGTATTGCCTGTCGTCATCGTGTTCAATTCGCTTTCGCCGATCCGCGCCGCTGGCCCATATTGTAGATCCACGCAACGCAGGCTCCCGTTAGCCAGCCGAGGACCAGCGTGGCCAGGAAACCGGTGCAGGTCTGCCACATGGACATCTCCATCCGGACGATGCCGCTCACATCCAAGCCATGCAACAGGCTGTTAAAAAGGTAAGTAGTACCTGCATGGCCAGCGATGAGCATGACCAGGGTGCAGCCCAGATAGAGCAGACCGGCGGTTACACCGGCCGCCATTCCAAAGCGGTTAACATCAAGCGTTTTCATGATCGTTCGTGTTTGGACTTCATTGGCTCAAGTCACCCGAACCGCGCAGCAATGGGTTCATTCCACCACCACGAGGTCCATGTTGCAAACCGGGCACTTCCCGGGCTCCGCATAGGTCTTGTCGCCTTCACAGTTCATCGCGCAGTGGTAGGCGGCCGCATGTTCCTTGTGCATCGTGCTTGCGGAATCGCCCTGCATGTGCTCATGTTGCTCCCCATCGTTGTGGTCATGTTGGTCGTTCGAACCACATGCGGTGAACGCGAGAAGCGCAACGGCCATCAAGCCGGTAGAGAGGATGTTGGTCTTCATGTTCATTGGTTTTTGGTTGTTCAGTTGTTGAGTTGTTTGGCAGTGATGTGATCGAGCTTCGCGACGGCTGTGTGGTGTTCGCGCATGGCCGCGAGGCGCATCAGTCGGTAGCGCAGCACTTGTTGTTGCATGCGCAAGACTTCCTCGAATTCGGATCCACTGTTCGCATACGCGGCGAGCAACAGATCCAGGATCTGTTGGGCGACCGCGATCTGCGTGTCGAGCAATTGAACGGTGCGCGCGGCTTTGTAGGCATCGAACCAGGCGCTTTCATACGCGCTGTTCAGGTCGTTCTCCACTTGCGCGCGCATGTCCTGGAACATGCGTTCCATGGCCTGCGCCTCTTCCACCGCCCCGTGGTACTTACTGCGATAGATGGGTAGGCTCACACTGAGCATCGGCATGATCGCATCGCGTCCGTTGTCCGGAAGCTCCATGTCCGTGCGCGGATCCACCACCACGTAGTCCAAGCCGAGCCCGAAGCGCGGCAGACCTTGTTTGCGGGCAGCCTCCGCCTGTGCCATGGCCGCATCCGCACGTCGCTCCAACTCTGATAGTCGCGGACTACGAAGCAGACTATCGGTGGAATAGTTCGCGGCCAGATCAACGAGCGTCAAGCTGTCGCTGATGTCCACTTGCACCACGTCTGCATATCCAACGGCATTGGAGAAAGCCACCTGCAAAGGTTTGCGTCGCTCTTCCAGCACTTCGATATCGGTGCGTTCCTCGTTGATCATGAGATCCGTGCGCAGCACATCCACCATGCGCCCCTTGCCGCCTTCGAAACGCGCGAGCGCCAACTCGCGATGGCTTTGCAGGATCGCCAGATCGGCCTGCTCCAATACGATCGTGCGTTCCAATTCGTGCAAGGGATAGTAGGCCGCACGCACCTTGAAGAAGACTTCGTTCCGCGCTTCGAGGAAAGCTTCATACCGTGCCTCGGCCTGTAGGTCGGCAGCACGCGCCTGCGCACCCAGCGTACCGAACCACGGGAACATCTGCGTCAGGGAGAAGCGCACGCGTTGTGGTCCGATCCGCGTTTCCACCGGACTGATGAAATAGCCGATGCTGAGCGATGGATCGGGCAAGCCGCGCATTTGCGCGGATCGCGTCAGGGCCGCTTCGAACTCCGCGTAGCGCGCATGCAGGCCCGGGTTCAATGCAACGGCTTGGTGCAAATGCGCATCGAGCGATTGTCCACAGGTCACGGTCGCCACCCCGAGGACAGCTATGAGAAGAAGTGCGTTCCTCATGGCTTGGTCTTTTTGAGCCGCCATTCCATCCGTGCGCTGTAGAGCACGGGAACAACGAAAATGGTGATGATCGCGACCGACATACCGCCGAACGAAGGGATGGCCATGGGCACCAGGATATCCGCTCCGCGCCCCGTCGAAGTGAGCACCGGAAGCAACGCGATCAGCGTGGTCGCATTGGTCATCAATGCAGGTCGAACACGCTTCTTGCCTGCTGCCACCACGGCCTTCCGGATATCGTCACGGTCCTTTGGAGCGGTGGTCGTGAATTGCTGATCGAGGTAGGTGGCCATGAGCACACCATCGTCCGTTGCGATGCCGAAGAGGGCGATGAAGCCCACCCACACTGCTACGCTCAGGTTCACCGTGTGCATCTGGAACAGGTCGCGCATGTTGGTGCCGAACAGTTCCATGTTCATGAACCATCCTTGGCCATAGAGCCAGATCATCATGAAGCCACCTGCGAAAGCGACCGCGATCCCCGAGAACACCATCAGCGATGTGAGCACGTTGCGGAACTGGAAATAGAGGATGAGGAAGATGATCATCATCACCAAGGGAACTACGAGCGATAAGCGCTTCTCCGCCCGGACGGAGTTCTCATAACTGCCCGAGAAGTGATAGCTGACACCGGCGGGCAGGGTCAAGTGGCCCTGATCGATATGCTCCTGGATCGCGAGCTGCGCGGCGTTCACCACGTCCACTTCCGCCGCATCTGCCACCTTGTCGAAGAGCACATAGCCCACGAGGAAGGTGTCTTCGCTTTTGATCATCTGCGGGCCGCGCTCGTATTCGATCGACACGAGTTCACCGAGCGGCACTTGCACACCGGTGGGCGTAGGGATCAGGACGCGGGCGAGCTTCTCCGGGTCATCACGCAGTTCGCGCGGATAGCGGACGCGCACCGGGTAGCGCTCGCGTCCTTCCACGGTGGTGGTGTTCACCATACCGCCGATCGCGGTCTCGATGGTGCGCTGCATATCCTCGACCGTGAGCCCGTAACGCGCGATCGCTTCGCGGTCGATGCGCAATTGCAAGTAGGGTTTGCCCACGATGCGATCGGCAAAGACGGCCTCGGCCTTCACCGTGGGAACCTGCTTGAGGATGCTCTCCAACTCACGACCGAAGGCTTCGATGGTGGACAGGTCCGGCCCGAAGACCTTGATGCCCATGGGAGCGCGCATGCCGGTCTGCAACATCACCAGCCGCGTTTCGATCGGTTGCAACTTGGGCGCGGAAGTGACACCGGGAAGTTCCGTGGCCTGTACGATCTCTTCCCAGATGTCGTCCGTACGTTGGATGTGCGGCCGCCAGTTGCGGAAGTAGCGACCCCGTTCCGTCGGGATCAATGCGCTGCGATCGAAGCCCGGCGTCAGCGCTTCTGCCTGTGAAAGCGTATCGCCTGTGGTGAGGATGAACCGCTCCTTTGCGTCCACTTTGTAGGTGCGGCGATGGCCCTTTTCATCCACCTCGTATTCCGGCCGATAGTTGATGATGTTCTCGTACATGCTGATCGGTGCGGGATCCAACGCGGTCTCTGCACGTCCCATCTTGCCAACTACCATTTCCACTTCCGGTATCGCCGATACGCGCATGTCCAGTTGTTGCACCACGCGGTGGTTCTGGTCCACGCCTGCATGCGGCATCGACGTGGGCATCAGCAGGAAGCTGCCTTCATCCAAGGAGGGCATGAACTCACGACCTACACCGGGGAACACGGACGCCATGCCCTGCCATGGTGCGGTCCGAGTGATGTCCCAACCAACGATGCGCGTGGCGCTTGCCAATGGCGAGAAGACCTTCGCTGTTCCCAGCCAGATCATGGCCCCGAAGAGCACGATGAGGAGCGGGATGGAAAGGAAGGCGCGCTTGTTCCGCAGGCACCAGTGCAGGATGCGCTCGTAGAAGTGCTGGATCAGCCAGAACACGGAAAGGATCAGCGCGATCCACGACCCAACGAAGAGGAAGTTGAGGGTCAATGATCGCTCCACACCCAAGGGCCGCCAGAGCTCGCTGAGCAGCCAACCGGCCATGACCAACACCACGCCCAAGACCAGGTTGCGGATAAGGAAATGATCGGACTTCACGCGCTCCTGCACGCCGTGCGCGACGAATAGCGCCAGCAGGGTGATGCCCGCCCAACCATGTCCGAACAGCAATGCCGTCACACCACCGATGCCCATCACCGCGTACAGCGCGATGCGCGTCCAGCGCTTGCGTGCGTTGATCCCGAAGATCAGGTGGATGAAGGTGGGCAGGATGAAGAGCGCCACGATCACCGCAGCGAGCAGGGCGAAGGATTTCGTGAAGGCGAGTGGTCGGAACAATTTGCCTTCCGCAGCCTCCATGGTGAACACTGGAATGAAGCTGACGATGGTTGTTGAAACGGCGGTGAGGATAGCAGGGCCTACTTCAAGACAGGCGTTCTGCACGGTATCGAACAATGGGCTGCGACCCTTGTCCTCGTCCATGTGCCGGATCACGTTCTCTGAAAGGATGATCCCGAGATCGACCATGGTACCGATCGCGATCGCGATCCCCGAGAGCGCCACGATGTTGGCGTCCACATGGAAGTAGCGCATGGCGATGAAGACCATCAGCACAGCGATCGGCAACAGCGATGCGATGATCAACGAACTGCGCAACTCCATCACCATGATGAGGATCACGATGATGGTGATGAGGATCTCCAGTGAGAGCGCTTCCTCCAGTGTACCAAGTGTCTCGTGGATCAGTTGCGTCCGATCGTAGAACGGCACGATGGTGAGTTGGCTCTTGGTACCATCGGTCAGCACCTTGGAAGGCAAGCCGGGTGCGATCTGCGCGATCTTCGCCTTCACCGCATGGATGGTGGCCATGGGGTTGGCGCCGTAACGCGCGATCACCACACCACCCGCCACTTCCGCACCGCCTTTGTCCAACAGCCCGCGCCGTGTGGCGGGACCGAGCGAGACGCGCGCGATGTCCTTCACGCGGATCGGCACATTATCATTCACGGACACCACCGCCAATTCCAGATCGCTGATGGAACGGATGTAGCCCAATCCACGGATCAGGTATTCCACTTGGTTCACCTCGATCGTCTTGGCACCGGCATCGCGGTTGCTGTTCTTCACCGCCTGCATCACCTGATGGATCGGAATGCCGAATGCTTTCAGTGCTTCGGGGTCCACATCCACTTGGTACTCCTGCACCATGCCGCCGATGGAGGCCACTTCGCTCACCCCTTCAACACCGTTCAATGCGTACTTCACAAGAAAATCCTGTGCGCTGCGTGTTTCGTGCAAGTCCCAGCCGCCGGTGACATTGCCCTCCGGATCACGCCCTTCCAAGGTGTACCAGAACACTTGGCCCAGAGCCGTAGCATCGGAACCCAAGGCGGGTTGCACGCCTTCCGGCAGTACACCAGACGGCAATGCGTTCAACTTTTCCAGGATCCGCGAACGTGACCAGTAGAACTCGATGTCCTCGTTGAAGAGCACATAGATGCTGCTGAAGCCGAAGACCGACGAACTGCGGATCGACTTCACGCCGGGGATCCCCAACAGGCTCGTGGTGAGCGGGTAGGTGATCTGGTCCTCGATGTCCTGCGGCGAGCGCCCCGGCCAGTTGGTGAAGACGATCTGTTGGTTCTCGCCGATGTCGGGGATCGCGTCCACCGCTACGGGGTCGGAGGGGAGCACGCCCACCTGCCAACCGAACGGCGCAGTAACGATGCCCCAGCCCACCAGCACCACGAGGAGCAGCATGGTGACCAACTTGTTGGCCAGGAAGTATTTGATGAGTGCGTTGAGCATGTTCGTTGTTACCAGGGTCCAGGGAAATGGACAGCAGCGATCGCATCCCTGCAGGACGGACCGGAAGGCAACAACGGTCTAGAGAAGGATGGAGCGCTCCAGGATATGGATCGCCCAACCGCTCAGCGGCGGCGGTCGGAAGTGTGCCACAAGCGACCAGCCATGGCCAGCATTCGTTGTGGTAGCGAAGTGATCTACCAATATGGCGATCACGCTTGCGATCGCAAGCGGTGCTTCCAGTGCGGTGCTTACCACCGTGTTCGGCACCAGTCCGGTCACGGTCTCCGCATGGTCATCGCAACATCCTTTCGAACTCTTGGCAGGCTTGGGATGCATGGGACAGGCAGGCGCATCCGCTTTGCTGTGCATGCACGGCTCTGCATCACCCCACACAGCCCAACTGATCAAATGACCGCCGCAACGATGCGTGCTCAACCGGAAGCTTGTCGTGCTCAGGATGAACAACAGGACCAGTCCGATGGTCGTGAATATCTTCATGCGTTCCTTCCAAAAGTAGTTCGGGTGGTTCATGGTGCATCAGCACTTCATGCCAATTGTTGTGATCCTTACGCGCTTCAACGCTCCCGCTTTATCCTTAGGCGATCACCACCACGGCTTGCTGCTTTGCTGGAAACTGCGCACGGGACTACAGAAGAACGTGGACCCTGCGCGCATGATGGCGTACTGCCAACGTTTCCATGCGGAACACCTCGTGCCGCACTTCGGATTGGAGGAGGAAGCGATCTTCCCGATCCTGGGCAACGATCACGAACTGGTGAAACGTGCCCTAGTGTTATAACCATGTAATAGATAAACTAATAGTGCTATATTCGCGGCATGGCACGAACTGCAAAACCGATCCCTGTAAGCGAAGAGCAACGCATGGAACTTGAGGCGATGGTCCGCTCCCACAAGTTGGAGCGTCGATACGGTCTGCGTGCGCAGGTGATCGTGTTGAGCCATGATGGTCACAGTCTGGATGGGATCATCAAGCGCACCGGGATGACCCGCCCTACGGTGAACAAGTGGCGCAACCGGTTCAGAAAACTGGGCGTAGCCGGGTTGAAGGACGCCCCTCGTCCGGGCAAGTAGGAACGATCACTGCTCAGCAGAAGGCACGCGTGGTCCAGAAAGCGTGCGAGAAGCCTACGGGCGGCTATACCAATTGGTCTCAGGAGCGCATCGCATCAGAAGTGGGCATCAGTCAGAGCGCCGTTCATCTGATCCTCAAGCACGCTGATCTGAAACCGCACAAGACCGAGTACTGGTGCGGGAAAAGTCCTGACCCTGAATTCGAGTCCAAGATGCTCACCATCATCGGTCTGTATATGGACCCGCCAGCGAACGCCATCGTGTTGAGCGTGGACGAGAAAACCCAGATACAGGCACTGGACCGCACACAGCCGATACTCCCACTTCGGGCGGGCACGCCCAAGCGCATGACGGCAACCTACAAGCGCAATGGTACCGTGGCCCTCATGGCCGCCCTTGCCGTGCATACCGGAATGATAACCGCAACACCGGTCAAAGCCAACAACGCAACCACCTTCCTGACCTTCCTCAAGAAGCTCGACCGCACCTTCCGCAACAACCATCTGCACATCATCACGGACAATCTGGCCGTGCATAAATCAAGGAGGTGAAGGCCTGGTTGAAACCCAAACGGAAGATCACCATGCACTTCACGCCCACCTACTCATCTTGGCTCAATCAGATCGAGATCTGGTTCAACATGCTGACCAAGGACGTCTTGAAGAACGGCGTCTGGAAGTCCACCAAACAACTCGTCGACCAGATCATGGAGTACATCAGAACCTACAACGAGCAACGGGCGGCACCCTTCAAATGGACCTATGCTGGAAAAATCCGCGTCGTTTAGTTAATGAACTAATGGGTTATGACACTAGCGGACCATCGCCGATTGACCCGGCTCTTCACAGGCACGGACGACCCGATCACCCGCATCTCGCAGATCGAGGAGGAACTGGAAGCGCACATCCGCTTCGAGGAACGCGTGCTGTTCACCGCGATCGAGGAGGTGGCGACGGACAAAGAGCTTGATCGCATCGACCTGATCCATTCTTCATTGGTCCCGAAGGAAGAGGACGGCCGGGAGGAGGATGCGTTCTGGGCGTGACCATGATCGGATCCACGGCGGATAGCTTTGTGATCGATCGTTCACGCCTATGCCACAACAGATCTCAGAGCGCAAGTTGACCGAGCGGGTCAAGGAATTGGCGTGCTTGTACGCAGTGGCGCGCATCGCGCAAAGACCGGACGATCCCCTTCCGGATCTTGTTCGTGCGGTTGTCGCTGCCATTCCACAAGGGTTCCAGTTCCCTGAAGCGGCCATGGTCCAGGTGCGGTTGGATGAGCAGGAGTACGGTACGGAGGGAAGTGCGGATCGTCTTTCCGCGGAATTGACCGTGGATGGTGAAGCACGCGGGAGGATCACCGTTTCCTATCCTGCCGACCTCGATCCGCAGGATCAACCGCTCTTCCTACCGGAGGAACAGCAGTTGCTGGACAAGCTGGCGCAGGAACTCTCCTTGATCATCGAGCGGCACGAACGACGCGCACAGCAAGCACTGTTGCAGGCGCACTTGCGCAGCAACGATCGGCTGGCCATTCTCGGGGAGCTCACTGCGGGCATCGCGCACGAGCTGAACACACCACTGGGCAATGTGCTGGGCTATGCGGAGCTGCTGAAGGAGAATGAGACCGAGCCGGAGCGCAAGAGCGATCTGCAACGCATCATCGACTCGGCGTTGATCGGTCGTGAGATCGTGAAGAAGCTGATGTACTTCTCCTGCGAAATGCCCGCGCAATTCCAACCAACGGACGTTGAGCAGGCGATCCGCGGAACGGTGCGGTTGATCGATCGACGCCTGCAGGAACGCGATGTGCGGATCACCTGGGACCTGGCCCAAGGTCTTCCGGAATTGCGCCTGGACACGGTGCAGTTCGCGCAGGTGATCACGAACATCATCCTGAACGCCGTTGCGGCCATGCCGACCGGTGGGCGCATCACGATCGCTTCCAGGCAACATGATCGCATGGTGGAGATCACGATCACGGACACGGGAACAGGGATCGCGGAAGAGAACCTGAAGAGGATCTTTCAACCTTTCTTCACCACCAAGGCGGTGGGCGAAGGCACCGGATTGGGCTTGGCCGTTGTGCATGGCATCATGAAAGCCCACCAAGGCGATGTGACCGTCAGTTCCGAGGTCGGTGTCGGCACCACCTTCACGCTCACTTTCCCCATGCCATGAAGGAACGGCCGTCGGTCCTGCTCGTCGATGACTCCCGCGACATGCTGGAACTGCTTCGCCGGTACATGAACAACATGGGCCTCACGCCCTTCACCACGAACAATGTGGTGGATGCGATCGACGTGCTGGAGCAAGGCCCGGTGGACCTCGTGATCACCGACCTGAACATGCCGGACGTGCATGGCACCCAGCTCGTTCGCTACATCGCGCAGCACTTTCCGCAGGTGCCGGTGCTCGTGGTGACCGGGTATCCCGATGTGCAGGTGGCGGTGGACGTGATGAAATTGGGCGCGGTGGAATTCCTGGTGAAGCCGGTGACGCAGGATGAACTGCGCAATGCGGTCGAGAAGGCGCTCGGGGCCAACACTGCACCAATCTCGGAGGATCCTGCCGGAACGATAAGTATTCCGGGTGTCATCGGTCGGTCATCGGCCATGCAGGAAGTGTTTCGGGTGATCGAGCGCACGCGGAACAATCAGGCCACGGTGCTGGTGACCGGCGAAAGCGGAACAGGGAAGGAAGTGGTGGCACGCGCGATCCACTACAACAGCGATCGCTCATCGGCTCCTTTCCTGGCTGTGAATTGCGGCGCGATCCCGGACCAGCTACTGGAAAGCGAATTGTTCGGCCATACCAAGGGCGCCTTCACCGGAGCCACCACCAACCGGGCGGGCTTCTTCCAAGCCGCTGATGGTGGAACCTTGTTCCTGGACGAGATCGGCAACGCATCGGCCGCTGTGCAGGCGAAATTGTTGCGCGCCATACAGGACAAGGAGATCACCATGCTGGGGGCCACGAAGTCGCAGCGCGTTAGTGTGCGGCTGATCTCGGCCAGTAACTCGAACCTGTTGGAGATGGTACGCACCGGCACCTTCCGCGAAGACCTGTACTACCGCTTGAACCTGATCAACATCCACCTGCCTGCCTTGCGTGATCGGGCCGAGGACATCCCCTTGTTGGTCCATCACTTCAACAGCAAGTTCTGCAAGGAGATGGGAAAGAAGCCGCTGCGCATATCGGCTGCGGTGCTGGATGCCGTGCAGGCGTACTCGTGGCCGGGCAATGTGCGCGAGCTGGAGAACTTCATCCACCGCTCGGTGATCATGAAGGACGGTGCCATCGCCATGGACGATCTGCCGGAGGTTATGAAGGCAAGCGCCCCGAAGCGGACAGCGAACAGTGAGCTCCTGTCCATCGCCGAAATGGAAAAGCTCCATATCCAGCATGTGCTGGAGGCCACAGGTAACAACAAGACCAAGGCGGCCGAGATCCTGGGGATCGATCGGAAGACGTTGCGGGAAAAGTTGAAGTAGGACCGGTACATTTTGGGCCGGTCGAGGAATACCACCCCGCTTTCAGCAAAGCACTTGCTACGGTGATGCGGACCTATGCCAAAGATCATTGGTTGGTAAGGATCACTGATATCAACGCTTTGCAAAGGAGTACATACATCCGGCACGGGACCTGTTCGCGATCGGCACAACGCATGACTACTAAGGGGCCATGTCCAAGACCCTGTCGCGTCCTTCCGGCCGTTCCACCGCATCGCATTCCATCTGTACCGATTGTGTACACGATGGCAACTGCGTATTCCAACGCAGCTCCTGCACCCCAATCCTGTTCTGCGAGGAGCATGAGGTGGAACGGAAGCAGGAGGAACCGGTCCGCGCCACAATGGTGAATGGTGTGCGCACACCTGTGGTACCCGGATTGTGCGGCTCCTGCATCCATATTGAACACTGCGCCTTGCGCGACCCTGAGCGCATCACGTACCACTGCGAACATTACGAATGAACCCCGACAAACCGACAATGACAACCGCAACCGTTGATAAGACCGTCCGCAAGGAAGGCATGTACGAAGTCGTCATGGAGCAGTTCGCCCATGCCGCCGATATCATGGACCTCGACCCCGGCGTCCGCAAGATCCTGGCGAAGACCAACAGCGAGATCGTGGTCCACTTCCCGGTGAAGCTGGACAACGGCAAGATCGAGGTCTTCACCGGCTACCGCGTGCAGCACAACAACGCGCTCGGGCCGTACAAAGGCGGCTTGCGCTACCACCAAACGGTGGACATCGACTCCGCGCGCGCGCTGGCCATCTGGATGACGTGGAAGACCGCGTTGGCAGGTTTGCCCTACGGCGGTGCCAAGGGAGGGATCCAGATCGACCCGAAGCTGTACTCGCAGAACGAACTGGAGCGGATCACGCGCCGTTTCACCTACGCATTGGGAGACAACATCGGGCCTGACCTGGACATTCCAGCGCCGGACATCAATACCAATGCGCAGATCATGGCGTGGATCGCGGACACCTACTCGTCCACGAAATCCCCTGCCACTCGCTTCTCGAATCTGCACGTGGTGACCGGAAAGCCCCTGGGCGCCGGGGGCTTGGAAGGTCGTGATCGCGCCACCGGATTCGGGGTGGTGGTAACCCTGAAGGCCTGGGCGAAGCGCCGCAACAAGTCCGTGAAAGGCATGAAGTACATCGTGCAGGGCTTCGGCAACGTGGGCTATTGGACCGCGCACTTCCTGTTGAAGGAAGGCGCCACCTTGATCGCCGTGCAGGACGCCACCGCCACGTTGTTCGATCCCAAGGGCATCGATCCGGAAGCCTTGTTGGCGCACAGCGACGCGAACGGACGCACGATCAAAGGATTCACCGGCGCCAAGGAAATGGAGCCCAAGGAATTCTTCGCACTGGACTGCGACATCGTGGTGCCCGCTGCACTGGGCAACCAGATCACGGGTGAGAACGCCGGTTCCATCAAGGCCATGGTGGTGGCCGAGGGCGCCAACGGCCCAACGAACACCGAAGGTGAACGCTTGCTCCGGGAGAAGAACATCGACATCATTCCCGACATTCTCTGCAACTCCGGTGGCGTGATCGGCAGCTACTACGAATGGTTGCAGAACAAGCGCAGCGAGATCTGGAAGATCGCGGAGGTGCTGGAGATGCTCGAGGAGAAATTGGAGGACGCCTTCACGAAAGTGGCCGATACGGCTGCGGAGTTCAAGGTGGATTGGCGCACCAGCGCGTACATCGTGGCCCTTCGCCGTTTGGAGAAGGCCTACAAGGAGCGCGGCATTTTCCCATAGGCGATGGAACGCATCGGGATCTTGAAGGAACGGGCGGACCGCCGGGTGGTGGTGCTTACGCCTGCCGGGGTTGAACGCTTGAGCGGGAAAGCCACCGTGATCGTACAGCATGATGCTGGACGGGCGGCCGGTTTCACCAATGAAGCGTTCGCGGCGGCGGGGGCACAGGTCGTGGATCGGGAGGAGGAAGTGATCACCGGGGCCAACGTCCTGGTGAGCTATGACCATCACCATCTTGGCGGGCCGCTCAATGGGGGCAAGACCTTCATTGGTTTCTTCAATTTCCTCGGCATGCCATCCAAGTTGGACCTGTACCAACGGCAAGGAGTTTCGGTCTACAGTCTGGACCTGATGCCGAGAACGACCCTGGCCCAGGCCATGGACGTGCTCTCGTCGGTGGGGTCCATCTCCGGATACCAGGCCGTATTGCTGGCTGCGGAGCGATCATTGGCCACCGTGCCGATGATCACCAGCGCTGGTGGCACCCTGCGCCCGGCGAATTTCCTGATCATGGGCGCGGGGGTGGCCGGTCTGCAAGCCATTGCCACCGCACGCCGCTTAGGTGCGGTTGTAAAGGCCTACGATGTGCGCAGCGCGTCGAAGGAAGAAGTGGAAAGCCTCGGTGCGGAATTCATTGAAGTGGAAGGCGCGGTGAACGATCGCAGCGCAGGAGGCTATGCCGTGCAACAATCGGAGGCGTTCTTGCAACAAGTGCGTGAACGTATCGCGTCCGAAGCGGCGAAGGCCGATGTGATCATCACCACTGCACGGATCCCCGGAAGGAAAGCACCGACCCTGATCACCGAGGAAATGGTGATGGGCATGAAGCCCGGTGCCGTGATCGTGGACCTTGCCGCCGCATCGGGTGGCAACTGTACGCTGACGCAACCGGACCGTACGGTGATGCGCAACGAGGTCACCATCCTCGGCCCGACCTCGATCGAATGCAGTTGTGCGCACAGCACCTCCTTCCTGCTCTCGAATAACTACAGCGCCTTCATCGAACACTTCCTCGCACACCGCGAGAAGGCCGATGAGGACGAGATCCTGCGTTCCACACTGGTGGTGCAGAACGGCGAACTGGTGAACGAGCGTGTCCGCGCGCTCACCGCTGCAACCCTTTGACCCATGGACTTCAGCTATTCGATCACCCCGATCGACGGATTGTTCGTTGTCGCGCTCAGCCTGCTCTTGGGCTTCGAGGTGATCAAGAACATACCGGCGGTCCTGCACACGCCGTTGATGTCGGGGTCCAACGCGATCAGCGGCATCATCCTCATCGGCGGCATCATCCAATTGCTCAACACCACCACGGAAAGCCCGTGGACCATGGCGGCGGCGTGCCTCGCCGTGCTGCTCGGCACCATCAATATGGCCGGGGGCTTCTTCGTCACGCACCGCATGCTTTCCATGTTCGTGGTGAAACGTAAACCGGCCAGCGGCCCACGACCATGAGCATGGCATTGGTCTATCTCGCATCGGCTGTAGGGCTGGTGCAAGGCTTGAAGTACATGGGCGATCCGGCCCGTGCCAAGCTGGGCAATACCGTGGCTGCGGCAAGTGTCGTGATCGCGCTGATCGCCGTGGCCATTGCCCACAGCGGACCCGGCACTAGCGGCTTCGTTATCGCCTTGTTGCTGGGACTCATTCTCCTCGGCACGGTGATCGGCAAGTTGTGGAGTGATCGCGTGGCCATGACATCCATGCCACAGTTGGTGAGCATCTTCAATGCCTTGGGCGGTGCTTGCGCCGTGGTGCTGGGGTTGAACGCCGTGTACAGCGAAGGGCCGGTGGACAGCAAGTTCCTGGGCATCGTGCTCATCCTCGGTGGGGTGTTCGGCGGTACCGCCTTCACCGGCAGCATGGTGGCCTATATGAAACTGGATGGACGCAAACTGCCCCGTCCGGTGAAGGCACACAAGTACATCGCGCAGGTGCTTTTGTTGACCATGAGCGTGATGACGGTCGCATACCTGGTCCTATCCACCGGCACCCTGCCATTCCCACTGCTGCTGCTTGCTATCTCCGTTGCCGCGTTGCTCTACGGCATCTTCTTCACCCTGCCCATCGGCGGTGCCGATATGCCGGTATTGATCTCCTTGCTGAACGCCTTGACCGGCGTGGCCACGCTCATGGCCGGCCTTCTCTTCCACGATCCGGTGATGCTCATCGGTGGCATTCTCGTAGGTGCTACAGGACTGTTGCTGACCACGCAAATGTGCACCGCGATGAACCGTTCGTTGGGCAATGTCCTTGCGGGCAGCTTCCGCTCCTCTGGCGCACCAACGAACGAGGCCGAGCAGGACATCAGGCCGATCACCGCCGTGGAGACCGCCTCGTTGTTGGCCTTCTGCAAGCAAGTGGCCGTGGTGCCCGGTTATGGAATGGCCGTGGCGCAGGCACAGCGCGAATGCTTTGTCTTGCAGGAACAGCTCCGCCAGAACGGCGTGGACCTGCATTTCATCATCCATCCTGTAGCGGGAAGGATGCCGGGCCACATGAACGTGCTGCTTGCCGAAGCGAACATTCCGTACGCCTCGGTCATCGACATGAGCGCCGCGAACGGCAAGATGGAGTACTACGATGCGGTGCTCGTGATCGGTGCGAACGATGTGGTGAACCCCGCAGCGGAGAACGACCCTGCGAGCAGCATCTACGGCATGCCGATCATCCGTGCCTACAAGGCCAAGCAGGTGATCGTGATGAAACGCGGCATGGCCAAAGGCTATTCCGGCGTCACCAACACGCTGTTCGACCGCGCCAATTGCAAGATCCTCTTCGGGGACGCCAAACAAAGCCTAGAAACGATCATCAATGAACTCAAACGGATCTGAAATGGAAAACCCACGCTTGATCATCTGCGCCAAGGAGCGCCAGCTCATCATGAGTTGGATCATCGGCAGCACGCCCGCCGACATCTCGATCAGCCACAGCCTGGACAAGCTCTACGCCGAGCTGGAGCAGGCCGACGTACGAGAAGAGAACGACCTGCCGCATGACGTGGTACGCGTCAACAGCATCGTGACCATCCAAGCGCCGTCCGGCAGGAAGGATGGATTGCAGCTGGTGATGCCCCGTGATGCGGACCTCAAGGCCAACAAGCTCTCGGTCTTCACCGTAATGGGCTCCGCGTTAGTGGGCTACCGGGAAGGCACCACCATCACATGGAACCTTCCCAAGGGGGAGGAGACCATCTACCTGGAAAAGGTGGACAACTCGAAAGTATCGGCGAAGGTCGGTGACTGATGCTGATCGGGAAAGGAGTATTGTTGAACTTGCATCCGAAAGCGAGCGACGGATGGGCCGTGGCCTTCCGGCATCCTTCGTTCACCGCTTGAAGAGCACCCTCGACATGACCACTCCTTCCATTATCCTTGCTACGGCATTGCTCCTTGCAACGTGCAGCAGCTCGGGTCCCGCCACGAAGATCGGTTCCACGGGGTACGACCTGAGCAAGCCGACGTCCATTTCCGTCCTGCCGGACACGCTGCATGAAGTATCCGGCGTTACGGACATCGATGCCCGCACAGTGGCCTGCATCCAGGACGAGAACGGGATCCTCTTCCTCTTTGACCTGACGACCAACGCGATCAAGGAGCAATTCCAGTTCCACATCGATGGCGACTATGAGGGCGTTACCCGCGTGGGCGATGCGATGTACATCCTGCGCAGCGATGCCACCTTGTTCGAAGTGGACGATTACCGGCGGAAGGACTTCACCTTGCGCACGTATCCCACGGCGATCCCCGCGCGGAACAATGAGGGCCTGTGCTACGATGAGGCGAACAACAGGCTCTTGATCGGCTGCAAGAGCAAGCTGGGCAAGGGACCGGAGTTCAAGGACAAACGGGCCATCTACGCTTTCGACCTGGCCACGAAGACCTTGCTGCCCGATCCCGTGTTCGAGTTCGATGTGCAGGCCATCAAGGAATTCGCCATGGCCAGGAAGATCGACCTGCCCACGCGAAGCCGGAAGAAAAAAGGAGTTCCCGTGGAAGAGCCCATGCTGAAGTTCATGACCTCAGCGATCAGCGTGCATCCGATCCGCAACGAATTGTTCCTGTTATCGGCCGCGGACCACCTGTTCTTCATCTTCGACATGAACGGGAACGTGCTGCACATGGAACCCCTGGACCCGAAGGTGTTCAACAAGGCCGAAGGCATCACCTTCCTGGACAACGGCGACATGCTGATCACCAATGAAGGGCAGGACCACAAGCCGACCTTGCTGCGCTTCACGTACCGGGAACCTTGACCTTGGCATCCGGGGCCGGTCCTCGGATCAGCCCACCCCAAGGATCGCGATCAGCGACATCACGCTGATCAGGATCCACAGCAGGATGCCCAGCACCATCGGCTTCACGCCCACGCTGCGCATGGTGCCCAGGGTGAGGCTGGCGCCGATGAGGAAGAGCGTGAGCGTCAACCCGCGTTTCGCCGCCAACGTCAGCCACTCGTACACGACCTGGTACTGCGGGAAGTAGCTGCTGAAGACCATGGCCCCGATGAAGAGGCCGATGAACCACGGCATCTTCACCTTGCCGCCGCCTTTCATCACCAGCGCGGTGATCAACGAGAGCGGAACGATCCAGAGCGCGCGCTCCAGCTTCACGGTAGTGGCCACTTGTAGCGCTTCTTCACCGAACGCTGCGGCCGCGCCCACCACCGAACTGGTGTCGTGGATGGCGATGGCGCACCACAGGCCGAACTGGTGCTGGGTCATGTGCAACAGGTGGCCGAGCAATGGAAAGATCAGCAGGGCCACGGAGTTGAGGATGAACACGGTGCCCAGCGCCACGGTCATCTGTTTGCGGTCCGCTTGCACGATGGGCGATACCGCAGCAATGGCGCTGCCGCCGCAAATGGCGGTGCCGCTGGAGATGAGGAAAGCGGAGATGCCATCGACCCGCAAGCGCTTGGCGAGGAACCAACCGAAGAGGAGGGTGAGCATGATGGACGACACCGTGAATACCAAGCCGTCCTTGCCAGCGGCCATGGCGTGATGCAGGTTCATGCCGAAGCCCAGGCCCACGACGGAGGCTTGCAACAGCCATCCGGTGGCGGTGTGGTTCCAGCGCGCGAAGGGATCGCCGATGGTGAGGGCCAGCACCAAGCCCAGCAGCAGCGCCAAGGGCGGGCCCATGGCCGGGCTGAGGCAGAGCAACATGGCCACGATGAAGACCGCTTTCCGGGCACGCGGGTCAACGTGCAAGGGCGGGTCCATGTCCGGTGGTCCGATCCGGTCCGGCCCAGTGCTTATTGGGGATGCAGGCATCGGCTCTGTCATGCTCGACACGCCCCGATCCATGTTCCGGGACACACAGGATATTCTCACGAGCATGCACCAATGCATGCCTCTACGGTCGGCGGATCAACTCACCCGCACTTCGTCCCGCCGCAGCTCTTGCACTTCAGGCAGCCCTCTTCGTAGTACAACCCGTCGGCATCACCGCAGTCGTTGCACTTACGGCCGGTGGCCTGCGTGCCATCGGCGATATACCGTTGCAGCGCACGGGCCACACCGTTCTTCCACGTGTTCAACGTGGCGTCGTAGAGGTTCAGGTTCGCCACCACATCCACCACTTGGGGTAGGGGCATGCCCTCGCGCAACATGCCGCTGATCAGGATCGCGTAGTTCCAGTACTCCTTGTCGAAGCTGCGACTGAGGCCTTGCACCGTTGCGCGGAATTCCTCGCCATCGGCGTACTCGAGGTCGTACACGTTCTTTCCATTGCGGGCACAGTGGCGCTTCACCACCCACCCGTTCTGCACCCAACGCGGGAGTTCGAACACGCCTTCCGCCTTGCCGGTGAAGATCTCGTAGGGTCGGCCATCCAATTTGCCCACCACGGCGAGCCATGGTGTGGTCTCGTTGTTGAAGCGCAGGATATCCGCATCCAACCGTTCCGGTCGTTTCACATGGTGGACCTTCTCGTCCGTCGCCTTCTCCTTGGTCGCCACCAGTACGCCGCTGCGACTGCCGTCGCGGTACACGGTGATGCCTTTCAAACCCTTGTGCCAGGCATCGAGGTAGATGGCGCCGACCTCTTCCACGGTGGCCGTGGAGGGCAGGTTGATGGTGCTGCTGATGGAATGCGTCGTGTATTTCTGTACCACCGCTTGCATCCGGATCCTGCGCTCGCGGTCGATGTCGTTGGCCGTGGCACCGTGGTACGGGCTCTCTGCGGGATCCTTCTTGCCGGTCACCTCCATCCAGTCGAGCAGGCGTGGATGGTGTACGGTGAATTCCTCCCACTGATCGCCCTGTGCATCGGTGAAGCTGACCACCGCATTCGGATCGCCGGGCATCACTTTGCGACGACGGGTGTAGCCGAGCATGTACACCGGTTCGATGCCGCTGCTGGTGCGCGTAAGCAGGCTCAGCGTTCCTGTCGGCGCTACGGTGCTCAGGCTGATGTTGCGCCGTCCGTGCCGCATCATGCGGTCATGCACTTCCGGTAGTTCTGTCTCCAGCATCGTCGTGAAATCAGAGGTCCGTTCCACGGCGGGATCGAAGGCTTCGAAGGCGCCGCGCTCGATCGCGAGGTCGATGCTGCTGTCGAACTCCGCGCGGCACTTGGTGCGCAGGATGTCCTCCACGGCCTCCAACGCGCCATCGCTGTCGTACTTCAGGTTCAGCGCCGCGACCGCATCGGCTAGGCCGGTGAAGCCGAGTCCGGTACGACGGCCTTTCTTCCCTGTATCGCGCAGCAATTGCCAGGTGGAACGCTCCACGCTCTTCACTTCATCGGCTTCCGGATCGCTATCGATCTTGGCAAGGATGCGATCCACCGCATCGAGTTCGAGGTCCACCAGGTCGTCCATCAGGCGTTGCGCCTCGTAGGTCACCGCGGCGAAGCGCTCGTGGTCGAACCAGGCCTTCGCGGTGAAGGGATCATTGACGAAGCTGTGCATGTTGATCGCGATCAAGCGACAACTGTCGCCGCCCTGCATGGCGATCTCGCTGCACGGATTGGTGCTCTCGTTGCGGAACCCGGGATACACCGAGGAGGTGGAGTAGGAATGCTGGCGGTCCCAGAAGATGATGCCGGGCTCCGCGCTATTGTGCGCGCAGGTCACCAGGGTGTTCCAGAGTTCGCGGGCCTTCACCACGCGCGTCACCTCGGGTTCCTTCGCTTCCACCGGCCATTGCAGGGTGAAGTCCGCATCCGCTTCCACGGCTTTCAGGAAGGCATCGCTCACGCGCACGCTCACGTTGGCGCCGGTCACTTTCGTGAGGTCCTGCTTGATGGTGATGAATTGCTCCACATCGGGATGCGCGATGTCCATGGTGAGCATGAGCGCGCCGCGCCGACCTTTCTGCGCCACTTCGCGGGTGGTGTTGCTGAAGCGTTCCATGAAGGACACCGCACCGGTGCTGGTACGTGCGGCGTTGCTCACGGCCGCACCCGACGGACGCAATGTGCTCAGGTCGAAGCCCACCCCACAGCGGCGCTTGAAGAGTTGTGCGAGTTGCTGGTCGTTGCGGAAGATGCCGCCGTAGGAATCGAGCGGGGAGGGGAGCACCACGCAATTGCTCAGGGAGGCCAGGCGATAGGGATCGCCGAGCGAGGCCATCACGCTGCCTTGTGGTACCACATCACGGAAGCCGTCGAAGAGCGTGAAGATCCGGTCCTCGGTAAGCGCGGCACGCTGCCGACCATAGGCGGAAAGGAAGGCCTGCTTCTTCGCGTCGGGCACTGGATACTTCGCTTCGATCCGTGCGAACTCCCGGGCCATGCGCTGGTGCATCATGCTCGGGGAATCCTCCACCAAGGTGCCCTCGCCATTGCGCAAGGCATACTTGTTCAGCCAGGTGGTCGCAGCCAGTTCATCACCCTTGAAATAAGCCAGCGCATTGGCCAGTACCTCCTCTTTGGTGAAGGTCGATCCGCGCTCGGTTCCGGTGGGGGCAATTGCTTTCAAGGGGCTGGTGAGTGTCGTCATAGAGATCATGAATAGGATGCCGGAACTGATGTGGACGGGTGGCCAAAGCTGCTGATCTTCGGCATCAGAACGCGGACGTGTTTTGCTTCGTTTTCCACGATCCCATGGTGTGAATCCCCTCGCACCCCGGAAACACTTGACACATCTGGGAAGGATGCGTTGGATGATATTTGTCAGGGTGGATCTTCCGATGATCGGGGACCTTTGGCACACAATACTGAAGAACCATGGAATCCGTCATCGAACAACGCCTCGCCGACCTCGTGCTTGATCAACCCGCCACCGCCAAGGTGCTCGAATCCTACGGCTTGGATTACTGCTGCAAGGGTGGGCGAAGCCTTCAACAGGCCTGCGCCGAGAAAGGCTTGGACGTGAAGGAGGTTTCCGAAAAGCTGGAGACCGTCCTGCGATCAGCGACCCCTAGCAACACAGGTTTCCGTCCGGACCAATTGTCCATGTCCGGCCTGATCGATCACATCGAAAGCGTGCATCACGCGTACGTGAAGGCCACGATCCCTTCACTGCTGAAGCACACGGAACGCATCGCCTTGGTCCACGGTCGGGAGCACCCCGAATTGCTGGATGTGCGTGACCACTTCGCGATCACCGCTGGTGAGTTCACCCAGCACATGGCCAAGGAGGAACTCATCCTTTTTCCGTGGATCAAGAAGACGGAACAGGCCCTGTTGTCCGGAGCACCGCGCCCCGCACTTCCCTTCGGCACGTTCAGTAACCCCATTGCGGCCATGGAAGCGGAACACCTGGCCGAAGGTGATCGCCTCGCGCTCATCCGTGAGATCACCAACGATCTGACACCACCCGAGGGCGCCTGCACAACCTACCGACTGACGTTCGAGGAACTGAAGCAATTCGAGGAGGACCTGCATGTGCATGTCCACTTGGAGAACCACCTGCTCTTCCCCAAGGCGATCGCCTTGGACGGCGAGTCGAAGTGATCGGCAGCGTTGAGCACGGCCGCCCGATCCGTTCACTACCCCTTCACGAACATCAACGGCGCGAAGACGGGTTCTCCTTCCAGCCACAACCAATACACTCCAGCAGGTAACAGGTGTATATCGAGACGACCGGCGGTAACGCGGAGGTTACTGATGATGCGGCCATCGGAGGTATAGATGGATGCCACACGGCTCACCCACGCCTTCCACGTGAATGAGATCAGTGGACGGATTGGGGTACGCCTTCAGCGCGGGACTCAGCCCGGTCGGCACTGCTGTGGGCAGTTGCAAGGGGGCGCCATGGCTTCCCATGTACTCCACCGAGCAATCCGGTAACACATTGAATTCCCAGAAGCGGCGTGCGGTACATCCTGCCGGACAGTCTCCCCAACCATGCGAGTACACAATGTTCACATGGTCCACATACACTGAATCCGTGATCGTGTTGCCATCACAACAACCACCATCGGGCTCGGCATACAACACACCCTGCATTCCGGCGAACAAGGCGCACAACGCGTGGAGGTTCTGGTTGGCCGCTGTTTGGAACACCGCCAGGTGGCTGCCGTCCAACCGGCCAATTGAGTAGTTCGTCAGCGGATCCCATAGGCAGATCGGTCTATGGTCGGCATCCTTGGATGTGCCCTTGGAGTTCTTCCATCCAAGGCAAAGTGGAATCCGCACGTACGTAGAACGATCGCAGCGGCAACCACGGGAAGACATGGATGTCGAACATGTCCACCACGGTATCTCGGGCGGGCAAGGTGGAATTGTACACCGCGACCAACGCGTTCATTGCGGTGCGTGACCATGCGGTATCAATGGCCACTGAGTCCGTCCATGTGGTTCCATTGCGGAAGGTGCGGTCCAAGGCAAGTCGATCGGCATCATCCCGGTATCGGGCCACGATGCTGTCCGGTGCAGTGCATGGAATGATGAACGGTTGCGCGCGGAGGGGTCCGGAGATGGATAGGAAGGAAGCGACACGACGCGATCCCCGCCCAACGGTGCGTGTGATGGCCGGCGTGCTCCGCCGGAGAAGGTGAACTGGTCGGAGGGATCTGTTCGCATGGTGATAGGTGGCGGATCGCGCGCATGATGTACTTCAGCATGCACCGCTCATCGACCACACGGACACGCGGGAGGACAATGGTGGAGGAGGAGGGTCGGATCGCGTCAAATTGCAACGAGGTATTCGTGTGGCCGCATTGTGATCTGACATTCATCAACTCCTTATCGGCCCGTAAATCCTACTTTCTCCCTATGGATCGAAGCGACGTGATGCGGGGAGCAAAGGCGATCATCACCGAGGTCGGCGAACTCGTTGGGTTCACGGGTCGCTTTTTCCGCGAGGCCTTCCGCTCGCGATTCGAATGGCGCGAGTTGGTGCGGCAGTGCTACTTGAACGGATACCGATCCCTGCCGTTGGTGGCCATCACAGCCTTCATCATGGGCTTGGTGCTCACGGTCCAATCACGACCGACACTCGCGCGGTTCGGTGCCGAGACCATGTTGCCTGCCATGGTGGCGATCTCCGTGGTGCGTGAGATCGCACCGGTCATCACCGCGCTGATCTGCGCCGGGAAGATCGGGTCGAGCATCGGAGCCGAACTCGGTTCGATGAAGGTGACCGAGCAGATCGACGCGATGGAGGTCTCCGGCACCAATCCGTTCAAGTTCCTTGTGGTCACGCGGATCTGGTCCACGATCCTGATGCTTCCCTTGCTCGTCATCCTTGCCGATGCCATCGCGATCTGGGCGTGCTTCATCGGCGTGAACATGAAGGGGGCGGTGACGTGGCAGTTGTTCCAACAGCAGGTCTTCGATTCGCTCGTCTTCAGTGATGTCCTACCTGCGCTCATCAAGTCGATCTTCTTCGGATTGGCCATCGGCGTGGTGGGCTGTTACAAAGGATACAACACGGAGAAGGGAACCGAAGGTGTCGGACGCTCGGCCCATTCAGCGGTGGTGGTGGCATCACTGGTGATCTTCATCCTGGACCTCGTTGCGGTGCAGGTCACCGAGATCATGGGACTGAACTGATGGCAGGAGCGATCGATAGCAAGATGAGGCCCACGGTCGGTGTAGAGCGGGAAGTGGTGATCCGCCTGCGTGATCTGCGCAAGGCGTTCGGGACGAACAAGGTGTTGAAGGGCTTCGACCTCGATGTGCATCGCGGAGAGAATGTGATGGTGCTGGGGAAGTCGGGCTCCGGGAAATCCGTCCTCATCAAGTGCATCGTGGGTTTGCTGCGCCCTGATCAAGGCCAAGTGATGGTGCTTGGACAGGATGTGTACGCATTGGGCCAGGATGATCTGGATCATTTGCGTGTGCGCATCGGTTTCCTTTTCCAGAGCAGCGCGCTCTACGACTCGATGACCGTACGCGAGAACCTGGAGTTCCCATTGCGCCGTCACTGGTTCGCACAGAGCGCGGAAGAGCGTGATGCGCTCGTGAAGGAGGCCTTGGAGAACGTCGGCCTCGAGCACACCGCGGACCTGTATCCGAGCGAACTCTCCGGAGGTATGCGGCGGCGGATCGGACTTGCCCGAACGCTCATCCTTAAGCCCGAGATCGTACTGTATGATGAGCCCACCACGGGCTTGGATCCGATCACCGGCAAGGAGATCGTGGAACTGATCCTGCGCCTACAGAAGAAGTACGGCACCTCCTCGGTGATCATCTCCCACGACCTCAACGTGGCGAAGCTCGCGGCGAACCGGATCGCCGTGCTGATGGATGGGCGCAATTACGTGGAAGGCAGCTATGACGAACTTCGATCCATGCAGGATCCAGTGGTCCAACAATTCTTCATCTTCATGTGATGGCGGAACTACGCGGTAGTGCATTCAAACTCGGAGCGTTCGTGTTGGCCGGGATCACGGTCCTGGTGGTGGGGCTGTACCTGCTGGGATCCAAGCGTGATCTCTTCAGCCGGACCATGGATGTGCAAGCGCGATTCAATGAAGTGAGCGGGCTGCGCGTAGGGAACAACGTGCGCTACGTCGGGATCGATGTGGGCACGGTGGAACGCATCACCATCCTCAGCGATACCCTGGTGCTGGTGGACATGATGATCCGCCTGGACGCGGCCGAGCACATCCGGTCCAACGCGATCGCACGCATCGCATCGGACGGGCTGATGGGTAACAAGCTCGTGAGCATCGAACCGGGGGATGGCAACGGCACCCCGCTCACGGACGATATGGAACTCCGGACCGGAAAGGGACTGGACACGGACGCGATGTTGCGTTCCTTGGGCCGATCGAATGACAACGTGGTGGTGATCACGGAGGAATTGCGCGACCTCACCGAGCGGTTGAACAGTGAGCACGGCTTGATCCGGATGATGAGCGACAGTACGCTTATGAACGATGTGAGCCTTGTGGTCACGGAGATCCGGACGGCAGCGACCAACGCACGCCTGCTCACCGAGCGCACGAATACCATCATACGCGACGTGCAGAACGGCCAAGGTGCCTTGGGGGCGCTGATCGGCGACCCGGTGACCGATGGGCAGGTGCGCGGATTGATCGCGAACCTTCGCTCGGTCTCGGATTCACTCCTGTTCGTAAGCCAGCGCTTGGGAAGTTTCGCTGCCGACCTCGATCGCCCCGGCGGTCTTACGCATACCCTTACCAAGGATACCACCCTGACACGTGACGTGAAACGCGTGGTGGCCGGACTCGATACGAGTTCAACATTGCTGAACGAGGACCTCCGCGCATTGCAACGGAACTGGTTCTTCCGCAAGTACTTCAAGGAGAAGGCGAAGGGCAAGGAATAGGAACACCATCATCCATGGCGGAGCAGCGGATCAACCGCCCTGCAGACCCTCGCAACTTCACCAGGACCACTGCGAAATGGACGGCGCTGCCCTAGCGTGCAGCCCTATCTACAACAATGCAGACGAGAACCCGTGACCGGGCTTCGGCGATGATCAACCTGCCTGGTCGGGGACAGGAACCTCCCCGAAGAGCATACGAAGCTGTGTCAACCGGGTCAGTTCCGACTTGTTCCGACCTGCCACGGAATCGGCGATCGCCACGGCGGTCTGCATGATCATCCGGCGCATGCCCACATCGTACATCGCCGTTTGGGCGCGGAGGTGTTCGCCGAACCGGCGGAAGGCCTCATCGGTTTCCATGCCTTCGTCATTCGCGAAGTCGAAACCGATATCGATGTAGTGGCCTTTGTCCGTGCCCATCGCATCGCGGCTGCTCTCCAGCGGAAGCCACTGCTCCTTGATCAATTTACCGAGCGCAGCCCGTTCCTCCGGTCGAACTTGGCCATCATTCGCGGCCACGCTGTACAAGAGGTATCCGAGGTTGGTGTAGAAGGCTTCGTAGTTGGTGGCCATGGCTTGCGGCGGACCGCTTCAGGTTCCTCGGTCCGCACAAGAATAGCCCCAGCTAGGCATTCCGGAATTGACGGCGGTCAGAACTTCATCGTAAAAGGTATCGCATCTTGCGATCAACGGGACAACCCATGGCACACCTCCTTCTTCCCACGGACTTCAGTGACACCTCACTAACGGCGGCACGTTTCGCATTTGCGCACTTCGGCGGTTCGCGATCAACGGCTACCCTCGTACATGCGTACCTCACTCCATCCACCGCGCATGCGATGTTCCCGGAAATGGCGAGTGCGGCAAAGCGACAAGCCATGGCCCAGCTACTGACCTTTCAACACAAGTGCCAGACGCACGCAGGTAGTACGCAACTGGTGCGCAAGGCGACCACCATGTGGTTGCCGGAAGCACTGGATCAACTCGCGAAGGAGAAGGGTGGCGATTGGATCATCATGGGAGCTCACGGTGTAGGTGAGAACAAGTTGGTGGGCAGCCAAGCCATGGATGTGGTGACGAATGCGCACTTGCCGGTGATCATCGTTCCCGGGCAATGGGAGCCGGAACCGATCAAGCGCATCCTGCTGGCCTATGATGGTGGGCCGGTGGATGCCGCCGCGCTGAAACCACTGCTTGCATTGGCGAAGCGGAAGAAGGCACACATCGTCATCGCGCATGTCCGCACCAACGATATCGCCTTTGAACCGAACGCGGACCGAGTGGCCTTCGCCAAGCTCATCGGCAGCGCGTTGCACTCCTTCGTGGTGGTACAAGCCGCCGAGATCGCGCCCACGATCGATGAGCTCGCGCGCACCGGCCATATCCAACTGGTGGTGAGCATCCATCGCAAGCGTGGATCCTGGAAAGGCTTGTTGCACCGCAGCAAGACCAAGCGAATGGCGCTGCATACCTCCATCCCTTTGCTGGTGTTGCGGTGCGTGGGGTAGGGCTTCGGCCTTGAAGGGATCGCTCGTGCTTTACCGATCCACCTTGGCGGATCCTCAGTGTCCTTTTACCTGCGCACTGGATCGTTCTAGCGCGGAGACCGTTCAATTCGTCCACACCGCGTAGCCCTTCCTGCGCAGTTCCAGCGCCAATCCCTTTTCCACCTCCAGCGCCTCCGCGCGGCTCAGCGGACCGATGTCCTGGTAGAGGCTCGGCCTGAGGTAACGCCCGTACTTCTCCACGATGTTGCTGGAGAGCTTCTGTCCCTTCGCATTGCGGTAGCCGCTCTTGTGTTGCGCGAGGCGCTGCTGCGGCGTCTTGCTCGTCATGCCCACGTACAGGCATTCCAACACACCGTTGAACTGCGGGTTCGCTTCGCGGAATTTCCGGTCCTCCGTGAACACCTTCCGGGAGAGCTCGATCACATAAACGCGGTAGGCGGCCTTGGGCATAGCAGACCATTCAATTCGTTCAACTCGCCGATGCGATGGTCCACTTCCGCATCGATCCGTCCACTCGTGCGGGTTTGTGAAGGCGCGGAGCGCCACCACGATCGTCACTCGGCCACCATCCCCACCACCTTCTCCACCACATCCTCCAGGCTCGGCTTGCTGAAGTAATCGCCATCACTGCCGTAAGCAGGTCGGTGGGCTTTCGCGGTGAGCGTTGAAGGTGTGCCATCGAGGTAGCGGTAGCCGCCTTGTACTTCCAGGATCTGTTGAAGGATGTACGCGCTGGCGCCGCCGGGCACGTCCTCATCCACAACCAAAAGGCGATTGGTCTTCTTCAGGCTCTCCGCGATCAGGTGGTTGCGATCGAAGGGGAGGAGCGTGCGCACGTCGATCATCTCCACGGAGATACCGAGCGCGGCGAGTTCATCGGCCGCCTTCGCGCAGATGTTGAACGTGCTGCCGTAGCTCACCAGCGTGATGTCCGTGCCTTCACGCACCACTTCCGGAATACCGATGGGTACGGTGAATGCACCGAGGTTGCTGGGCAGGCGCTCCTTGCTGCGGTAACCGTTGAGGCATTCGATCACCAATGCGGGATCATCGCTTTGCAGGAGCGTGTTGTACATACCCGCAGCCTGCTGCATGTTGCGCGGCACGCACACCACAACGCCACGCACGCTGTTGATGATCATGCCCATCGGGCTGCCGCTGTGCCACACACCTTCCAAACGGTGTCCACGCGTGCGGATGATGAGCGGGCATTTCTGGCCGCCCTTGGTACGCCACTGCACAGTGGCGAGGTCGTCGCTCATGCCTTGCAAGCAGTAGAGCAGGTAATCGAGGTATTGGATCTCCGCCACCGGACGCAGGCCGCGCAGGGCCATGCCCATGCCTTGGCCAAGGATCGTGGCTTCGCGGATGCCGGTATCGCTCACGCGCAATTCACCGAACTCCACTTGCATGCCTTCCATGCCTTGGTTCACGTCGCCGATCTTGCCGGTGTCCTCCCCGAAGGTGAGCAGCAGTGGCTCCTTCTCGAAAAGAGCTTTGAAGTTGTCGCGGATGATGATGCGGCCATCGACCTGTTCATCGGTGGCGTATTCGGCCGGTACGATGGGCACGTTCAAGCAGCTCTTGGTGCTCTCGCTGTAGAGGTGTGATCCGTAGCGATCGGCGTTGCGGGCCGTTGAGGAAGCGACCCAGTCGCTCAAGGGCTGCTTCGCGATGGGGTCGGCGGCATGGCCGATCAGCAGTGCTTGGCGGGCAGCGCTCACCACCTCCTTACGGCCGGGTGTCAGCTCGGCGCGGAGGTCGGTGAGCAATTGGATCAATTGTGCAGCCGCGGTCCCGGTACCCCTGAAGCGCGCAGTGGCCAGTCCTTCGAGCATGAAGGCCACATCCTTCAGTTCCGTCTTGATCTCATCTTGGAACGCCTTCCACGCCGCCTTCTGCGCATCCTTCGCATCGGACTTCGCCTTCGCTTCGATCGCATCCAACTCCTCCGCCGTGGCGATCGCTTCACCACCGGGACGTGCGTTCAGGATCCACTCCCGGAACTTCACATTGCAGTCATACACCTTGTACCACTCCAACAAAGGCACTTCCTCTTTCGGCGCACCGGTCTTGTCGTCGCGGATCCAATCGGTCACGGTGTTCTTGTAGCGCTCGTGACTGCCACTGGTGCTGTGGCCTTGTGGTTGCGTCACCTCTGCCACGTGGATCAGGCAAGGCACTTGCTCCTCGCGACAAAGCGCGATCGCCTCCTCATAGGTCTTGTTCAGGTGTACATAATCCCAACCCTTCGTGTTGTGGATCCGCAGGCCATTGGTTCCCTCTTCCTTGCGGAAGCCTTCCAGCACTTTGCTGATGTTGCCCTTGGTGGTCTGGTAGGCCTTGCTCACGCTAATGCCCCAGCCATCGTCCCACACGCTCATGGCCATGGGCACTTGCAGTACACCGGCCGCGTTGATCGTTTCCCAGAACAGTCCTTCGCTTGTGCTCGCGTCGCCGATGGTGCCGAAGGCGACCTCGTTCCCTTTGTCGGTGAGGTGCGTGTAGCTGTGCAGTGCCGGGTTGTTGCGGAACACTTTGCTCGCTTGTGCAAGTCCCAGCAGGCGCGCCATTTGTCCGGCGGTGGGGGAGATGTCCGGTGATGAATTCGGCTGCGCCATCAGATCCTTCCACTCGCCGTTATCATCCAACGAACGTGTGGCGAAGTGGCCGTTCATGCTTCGGCCCGCGCTGCTGGGATCGGCCTTCACGTCAGCGTGCGCATACAGTTGCGCGAACCATTGCTGCACGGTGAGCTCACCGATGGCGAACATGAAGGTCATGTCCCGGTAGTAGCCGCTGCGCCAGTCGCCGTTGCGGAACTGCTTGGCCATGCATACCTGCGCGAGTTCCTTGCCATCACCGAAGATCCCGAACTTGGCTTTGCCACCCAGCACTTCCTTCCGGCCGATCAAACTGGCTTCGCGGCTGGTGACGCAGAGTTCATAGTCGCGCAGGATCTCCTCGCGCAATTCGGTCAAGGAGATCGTGGCTTCCGGTTCGGTTCTCGTTCGTGACATGATCTTTTCGGTACGTCGCGAAGGTACTCTAGGCTTGTACGCTGAACTTTGAATTGGAAACACACTGAAGGAAGCCGAGCGATGCGGGAGGTGAACCGGGCGAAGGTTCAGGTTGAAAGACCTGTGCGTCTATTGGGACCTCTCGCATCCACGGTGTCCAAGGCTCGGATAGAAAATGAGGCTTTGGGCCTGTTAGAGTTCTGGAAGCGAAGGACACCTTGCTCAGCCCCCTCAGTGAGTAAAGAACACAACCCAAAAGTACCATGAGAACAATAGGAATTGATGTGAGCAAGGCGACATTGGATGTGGCCTTGCGGAATGAAGAAGGCACCTTGGCCAAGGAAGAGCGGATCAAGAACAGCGCAACGGCCTTGCGCTCCCTGTTGCGCAAATGGCGCAAGCAAGGGCTTTGCGACACCACCACCCTGGTGTCTCAACCCACCGGGCACTACAGCCACGGAGTGGTGAAAACCCTGCTGGATCCGGCCAGCCCACCTGGTGGCACATGCCACGGACATCCGACTGAGCATCGGCATGCAACGGGGCAAGAGCGACCGGGTGGATGCGCGTCGCATCGCCGAATATGCGCAGCGCTTCGGCGACAAGGCGCGCCTGTTGCAGCATTCCTGCTTGGACTTCACCGAACTGAAGACCCTGCTGGCCCTGCGCGAGCGCTTGGTGAAGGAGCGTGGCAAGGACCGGGCGCATCAGGACAACGTACTGTACATGACAGGGGGCGCCAAGCAACTGGTGAAAGCCGAACTGGAGCGCCAGCTCAAAGCCCCGGAGCGCTCGACGCCAACCGGGAAGCCATCAAGGCCATGTGAACAAGGATCGTGAGCTCTCCCGCAAGAACCGCTTGGCCCAAACCGTAAGTGGCATAGGCCCCGTGCTTTCCAGCGAACCGATCCGCATACCGATGGCTTCACGCGCTTCAATACGCCACGGCAACTGGTCTGTTATGTGGGGCCCCCCTTCGAGAAGACCTCCGGCTCCAGTCCGCAAGACCAGCACCTCATCCTTCGCCAACAAACGCCCTCAAAGCCTGCTGCGCCTAGCGGCACTCAGCGCCGTGAGGGTTCAGGCACTGCGAGACTATTACCTACGAAAGATCGCAGAAGGCAAAAGACCACGTAGTGCTCAACAATGTCGCCGGTAAGATCATCCATCACCTCTGGGCCGTGATCGCATCAGGAAAACCTTACAAGCCGCATTTGCACTTGTCATAGAAATAGGATTGAAGCAGGAAGTGTTTCTTATGTCGTGACTGATGGAAACAGACCCGCGCGATCAGGCGATCCTGACGACGGGCAGCCAGCCTTGCCGGTTGCGCATCCGTCCGTTGGGAAGGTACCCTGATCCAAATGTGCGAGGCGGTGCATGCTCACCGTGGGAAAGCCGGACCCCACATTTCGAACGGCATTCGCCGTGAGCAAGGCCTAGGTAAGCACACCTGGCGATCGGGAATGCGATCTGCGCGGTCAGGAGTATAGAACCACACATCATGAGAACCCTCGCATCCATCCTCCTCCTCGCCTTCGCATTAGGCGCGCACGCCCAATCGCTTCCAGAGACATCGACCCAGCGGACCTGGCTGATGACCGATAATGGATTGGTTGGTGGGTTGGTGTTGGATACCACGCAACGCCATCGCCTACAGGACGCCGAACTGCGCTACCAACAGGACTACGATAAGCTACTGGCCGTTGATGGCTGGAGCGATACGGAGACGCGCGAGCGCCTGGATGCCTTGGAGGAGCGAAGGGTCGCGGAGTACAAAGCGATCATGACCGCGGAACAATTCGCCGAGTGGAGCCGGTTAACGCAGCAGCCCAAGAAGGCGGATTGAGGTCTGGCGAACCGGCAGGACTCCGAAGATGGACTGCGGAAGCGCTTGATCGATGTGGTGAGAATTCCCCAAAGTGTTGGCAGGAATCTTCAAGCGACCGTTCGATCAACAGTCGTGATCGTGACACCGCTCGCCGAAAATGTCCGGGTTCGGGGAGATGAGAGCCGGGTTGGTCGAGATCTTCCAGCAATGGACCATGCCACGTTGTATCATGTGGAAGTGCAGCGGCGCGATGCTTGAAGCGGAATGCGCAACATGATCAGATCGAACACATGGGGCACCTAAGACTCTCTTCTATCCTCTTCGCCTGCCTCGCAGGCTTCACGTTGCACGCGCAAACCTTGGAGTTGGAAACGGTCGCCACGGGGTTCACGAACCTGGTGGACCTTGCGCACTGCGGGGATAGCCGCTTGTTCATCGTGGAGCGTTCGGGCGTGATCATCTTGCGCGCGGATGGGCAAGTACTTGCTACACCGTTCCTCGACATCTCCGGTCCGGTGAATAGTAGTGGAGGAGAACAGGGCATGCTGGGGCTGGCCTTTCATCCGCAGTACACGGCCAATGGGTTCTTCTATGTGTACTACTGTAGCGGAACGGGGAATGGTGCCGTGCGGCTTTCGCGCTTCACGGTGAGTGCCGATCCTAATGTGGCGAACGCGGCGAGTGAAGTCGTGCTCTTTGAATTGGGACAGCCCTATTCGAACCATAATGGAGGCGACATCGCTTTCGGTCCTGATGGCCATCTCTATTTCGCGCCGGGTGATGGCGGCGATGGCGACGATCCCGGTAACCGTGCCCAGAACATGTCGCTCGGATTCGGCAAACTGCATCGCATCGATGTGAACGGAGCATTGCCGTACAGCATTCCGGCCAACAACCCCTTCGCCTCTGCGAACAACGTGGATACGCTGCGGAGCATCTTCGCGAGTGGCCTGCGCAATCCGTTCCGTTTCGGATTTGATGTGACCACCGGTGATCTGTGGATCGGCGACGTGGGGCAGGCCTTGAAGGAGGAAGTGGATCGGATCGCCGTTGGAAACCTTTCCGGTCCGAACTTCGGGTGGCGTTGTCGCGAAGGCACTATTGCGAATGCTGCGGTCGACCAAGGCACGTGTCCACCGGCCAGCGCATACGTGGAACCCATCCAGGATCACAACCACAGCGGCGGCTGGTGTTCATTGATCGGCGGTCGTGTGTATCGTGGTACGCGCTATCCGAACCTGGCCGGCCGGTACATCTACACC
Source organism: Flavobacteriales bacterium (assembly GCA_016721005.1). Taxonomy (GTDB): domain Bacteria; phylum Bacteroidota; class Bacteroidia; order Flavobacteriales_F; family PHOS-HE28; genus PHOS-HE28. Next base: position 85,622 of record JADKJM010000013.1, on the reverse strand, counting down.
GACTACTGCCACGGGAAATTCCATTCGTTGCGACCGAACGGGAGCGGTGGATGGATCCAAGAAGCCCTGACCACGACCGGTTCCTATGGACTGGCCTGCATTGCGGAGGATGTGAACAACGAACTCTACGCGGTGAACACGGAGACCGGTGTGATCTCCCGCATCATCGATGCCGGTGCCTCGGTGAAGCTCAACGCGAAGCTGGTGTTGGAAGGACCGTTCGACAGCGGCACCGGACTGATGAACGATGCATTGCGAATGGCCAGCCTCGTGCCCGCCACGGAGCCCTACACAACCACACTTGGTTACCCAAAAGTGTCCAAGGGTGGGGGAGAAGTGACCACAGCACCGGTGCTTGCGATCACCGGCAACAATGCGGTGGTGGATTGGGTGCGCGTTGAGCTGCGACCCGCTGCACAACCGACCATGATCGCTGCTACCGCGCAAGGTTTGCTCCAACGTGATGGCGACGTGGTGGCCGCGGATGGGATCTCGCCGCTCACGTTCCGCGTGGGTTCCGGGAGCTACCTCGTGGTGGTACGACATCGGAACCACTTCGCGTGCATGACATCGAGTGGGGTATCGCTCACGAACACGTCGGTGATCTTGGACATGCGGTCTACTGCCACCATCACCTATGGAACGAATGGACGCAAACCGATCGGAAGCACGCAAGCCCTATGGGCCGGGAACACACAGGCCGATGGCGCCATGCGTTATGTAGGTGCGAGCAACGACCGCGACCCGATCCTGACCCGCATCGGCGGAAGCGTACCTACCGCGACGGTGAACGGATACTTCCCGGAGGATGTGAATATGGATGGTGCGGTGCGTTACGTGGGTGGTGCCAATGATCGCGATCCGATCCTGGTGAACATCGGCGGAAGCATACCAACCGCGTTCATCCTACAGCAGTTGCCGTAGCGGACCTGATCGGATACTGATCACGCCTACAAGCTTGTGAGTTCGTTGCTTACCGTTGCGCCAACCGCTCCAGCCGGGCCTTATCCTTGATCACGACATCCCTTCCTTCACTCGCGATCATACCATCCTCTTTGAGGTCCGTGATGCACCGGATCAATGATTCCGTGGCCGTCCCCACGATGGAGGCGAGGTCCTCACGACTGATCCGCACGCCAAGCCCGCTGCTCGCGGATCCCGCATAGCGATCGTGTACACGAAGGATCGCTTGAGCCACACGCTGCCGGACACTCGCGTAGGCCAGTTGTAACAGGTGCTGTTCCTTCTCCTTCACGTCATGCGCCAGCATCTTGATGAAGCGGATGCTCACGTCGCGATCCTTGTACAAGAGGGCTAGGAGGTCCTCGCGAGGAATGGTCGCCACTTCACATTCCTCCAGCGTCTCGGCGGTCTCCAGTGCATGGCCGTTCTCCAGCAGGCCCATGTAACCGACCATCTCACCGGCGGCATGCAGGCCGGTCACCAGTTCCTTGCCGTCCTTGTTGATCTTGAAGGTGCGCGCCTTCCCCTTCACGAGGTAGGGAATGCCGCGCAGTTCATCGCCTTCGTGGAACAGTACCTCCTTCGCGGCAACGGTCCGGGTACGGCGGTCAAGGCTCAGGTCCTTCAGTGCCTCCAGGCCGCGTGCCTGATCCATGAATTTGTTGAATCCCTCGAAGCCTTCATCGAATCCCTTGCGGAACAACTCCACGCGCTTCAACCGGCCTTCTATCGCGTTCAGCAATTCCGTCTCCTCGAACGGTTTGGTCAGGTAATCATCGGCGCCGAGTTCCATGCCCTTGCGCACGTCGCCACGCTCGGCCTTCGCGCTGAGGAAGATGAAGGGCACCTCCGCCGTAGCGGGATCGCGCCCGAGCATGTGCAGCACGCCGAAACCGTCCAGTTCGGGCATCATGATATCACAGAGCACGAGGTCGGGAACGTCCTTGCGCGCGAGGTCCACACCGCGCCTCCCGTTCTCGGCTTTCAGCACCCGGTAGTTGGCGAGTTCCAGGATCTCCGCGGTGTTATCGCGCATATCGGCATCGTCCTCGATGAGCAGGATGGTCTTCATGTTCTTAAATGGTCTGCGGTTCGGTCTTCGGGGTGATCGCGATCAGGGGTACTTCAACATGGAACACCGTGTTGCCCGGTTCACTGGTGAAGTTGATGGTGCCTCCTAGGAGATCAAGGTAGCGTTTCACGATGTTCAGGCCGAGGCCGGTCCCTTGTATGGTCATCACATTGCCACCACGGAAGAACCGCTCGAAGAGGTGCTGCTGGTCCTCCATGGGAATACCCATGCCCCGGTCCTGCACGGTGATCCGTAGCGAACCGTCGTGGATCGTCGTGCGCAACATGATCGGCTTGTTCTCCGGGGAGTACTTCACCGCATTGGTCACGAGGTTGGTGATCACATGCCCGAGCATTTGCCGATCCGTTCCGATCGTCCGTTCCTCTCCGCTGTGATCGTAATCGATGGATTGTCCGGCCTTGGCCAGCCCGCGCAGCTCCTCGATCTGCTCGATGCAATGATGAATGATGTCGAAGCTGGTCGGGTTCACCAGGGTCTGGCCCTGTTCGATGCGTTCCAGTGAGAGGAACTCGTTCAGCATGGAGGTGAGTTCACGGACCTTGGATCGGATGCGCTTCACATGCTTGTCCACTTTCTCATCGCCGGTGGCGTATCGGCCGATCAGGTCCACACTACCCATGATAGTGCTCAGGGGCGTGCGGAATTCATGGCTGGCCATGGCCACGAAGCGGCTCTTCAGTTGATGCAGTTCGCGCTCCTTCTCCAAGGCGGCCCGAACGCTTTTCTCGGCTTCGCGGAGTTCTGCGGTGCGTTGCTCCACGCGTTCCTCCAGATCCTGCTTGCTCCGGTAAAGCGCTTGCTCCGCTTCGTGCCGCAAGGTCACGTCCGTGATAAGGCCCATGACGTACATCCGCCCTTTTACGTTGAAGTGGTTCAGGCTTACTTCCACCGGGAAAATGCTGCCGTCCTTGCGTTGCCCCCAGAGATCCATGCCCATGCCCATGCTGCGCGGCACGGGATGTTCGGCGTAGTTCGCCCGGTGGTGGACATGGTGCGCGCGCGCCGCATCGGGAAGAAGGTCCTCAATGGGTCTGCCGTTCAACTCTTCACCGGTATGACCGAACATCTCGTTCAGACGGGGGTTGTGCAGGAGGATGGTCCCTTCGCGATCCACGACCACCAAGCCCTCCGCCGCCGTGGTGAAGAGCAATTCCCCCACATGTCGTATGTCCATCGCCACCTGCCGCATGCCCTGATCAGTATTGCTGGCCAAGGTAGCGACGGCGTTCATCGCGGCGGTCCTGCCGGTGAAATGCTGACCCCACCGGTGCGCTCGTCATAGACCCGCCATTGGCTCATGGGCTTCGCGTACAGGTTCACGGTGACCGCGCGCCCCGGTCCCCGGTTCGTGAACCGGTGGATGGATGAGCCTTTGGTGAACCGATCCAGATCGCCGGGGTGGAAGTGTGCTTCGCTGACCGGTTCCAACCCACCGTTCGGCTCAATGGAGAAGCGCTCCTCCACCAATTCGCCGATCACCGGATGGACCCATGCCGTTTCACTATTGAAATCATGGATACTGGTGCGTTGACCGGGCTCGTAGCAGATCACCAACAACTCGAAATCATCATTCCGGAGGATGCACGTGCGTGTATAGTGCCGCGTGTTCCAGCGGAAGTAAGGCTCCAGGTCGCGACTCGGAATGGCATACCGCGCGAGGATCCCCGGGTACGAATCAAGGTCCCTGTTCCGCAACAACTCGCGGACCAGATCACGGATCGTGGTGATCGGCTGGGGGGACATGGCTTGCTTGCGCACGGTCAATGGATGCGTGCAAACCTATCGGGCCGGAATGGCCCCACCCCTGATGTTCGTCAGGTGCTGGAGCGTCGTTCCGTGCTGCTGTGCATGAGTGTACTTTCAGCCGTGGAGAGCCTATGATCGGCGCGGATCACCCTCATGAGCAAGAGGTCCATCACGGATACCACTGTCGAGCGCTGACGATCGTCCGCACTTTCGATCCATGCTCGCGGTACATTGCCTGCATGTTCGAGGACAAGGAGTTGGAACGCGCGTTCAACGAGGTGGTCATGCGGCGGCACATTCCAGCGGGAACCGTGCTGATGAGTCCGGGTGATGTCATCACGCATGTCCCCATTGTGGAAAAGGGCAGCCTACGGATCCTGGCGCAGGACGCGAGCGGGCGTGAACGCTTCCTGTACCACATCCTACCCGGAGAATCCTGCGCGATCTCGCTCACCTGCTGTTCATCCAAACGGAACAGTTCGGTGTTGGCCGTGGTGGAGGAGGATGCGGATCTGCTGCTTATCCCATCGGATCGCATGGATGCGTGGATGGTGTACCCGGAATGGCGACGATTCGTAAGTGACACCCAAGCGCAGCGATTCGGGGAACTGTTGGAGACCATCGAGGTAGTGGCCTTCCAGAAATTGGACGAGCAGTTGTGGAACTACCTCACCAAACGCGTACAGGCCACCGGGAATACCATCCTGAAGGTGACCCACCAGGACATCGCGGATGAACTCAATTCACCCCGCGAGGTGATCACGCGGTTGTTGCATCAATTGCAGGCACGCGGCCGGGTCTCCTTGGCGCGTGGCGCGGTGGAGGTTCACCTCTCTTCGGAGCCGAGTTCCATTTCACAGGAAGGGTTGGAGCGCGGCCTCTAGCTGGCTGGCGCTCTGCACACCCGACCGGCGCCAGACGATGCGCCCGTTCTTGAAGATCGCGATGGTGGGTACCCCTTGCACTTGGTAAGCCTGCGCGGCGCCCGGGTTGCGGTCCACGTCCACCTTGATCACCGCAGCGCGATCACCGACCGCTTTCTTGAACTCATCGAGGATCGGCCTCATCGCCTTGCACGGGCCGCACCATTCCGCGAAGAAGTCCACCACCACGGGCTTGTCCCCGTTGATGAGTTCCTTGAAGGAGGAGGGTGTTCCTTGCGTGTTCATCGGATCTCTTCGTAGATGATGGGTTCTGTGCCTGTCTCGTTGGTTCGCCGCGAAGGGGACGGTTGGCACTCGTCCACCCCGCAACACCCGATGTTGAACAGGGCCTGTATGCCGAAGAAGGCCGCTGCGAACCAAGCCACCGGCTCGTTGCTGGAGATCGCGGCGAACACGAAGATCACCGCGAACACCGCGCGCAGCACCCGCATGGCGTGCCAACCCCGAAGGATGCGGTCCTTGATCATTTCGGTGACCGGCTTTGCACGTTCATCCATGAACCGCCGTTGTGCGCGGTGTAACCGTTCCTCTCCAGTACGGCAACCGCACTACCACTGCGCATACCGCTTTGGCAGCAGGCGACGATCGCGCGTTGCTTGTCCAGTTTCTTCAGGTCCTTCGCCAAGCGGTCCAGCGGGATGTTCGTGGAGCCGCGCACATGACCCCGCCGGAATTCGTCCGGTGTGCGGACGTCGAGGATCAAGGCACCGTCGGAGATCATCCGGGTGATATCGACTTTCGGGCCGAGGCCAAAGAGGGAGCGTAGCATGGTTCAGTGGGTGTTTTCGTTCGTGTTCTTCGGTTTGCGGAGATCATTCAGCGTGGACCCCAGAAGTCCACCGAGAAAGGTTCCGTACAAGGTGCTGTTGAGCGGGTGGGAGGTGATCGCACAGGATCCGCTTGCGCAGCCCACTTGCGACCAGTACACCCATCCCCCGATGGCACCCAGCACGGCACCGATGGCGATCATCAGGTACTTCCGTTTCATTTCTTCTTGGTGCTGAAACCGAATGGGAGGTACAACGGGCACACACGGATGGTACTCGTTAGCGCGAGTACAGCGGCCAGGATCATGAGCAGGATACCGATCGTGCCGGTGATCACCTCCATGAAGTATAGCGCAGCAATGACCACCGCTACGATCACACGCAGGATGCGATCCCAGGAACCCATGTTCGCTTTCATGCCACAAAGATCCGCCAACCGGACTGCACGACCGGTGATGATCATCACCATCAGGCCATCTCCGTTGCCAGGGCGATCACGTGTCCATCGGGATCCGCGAAGTAGGCGACGCGGTGGCCCCAATCACGATCCACCAAAGGATCCACAGGTTGGGCGCCCGCTTTCTCCGCTGATCGCATCGCGGCGAGCAGGTCCGCACTCAGGAGGTACAGTTCACAGCGCGGTGCGCCCTGCGCCGTGGACGGATGCGGCAACGGGCCGGAGATGATCCGCGCGATCCCGTTCTCCGGCATCAGGCCCAGTTTGCAGCCCTCATTCAATGTGAACTCCGTCATGCCCGGTGCTTCCAACGTGGGTGCGCGGTCCAGCAGGATCCGATAGAATGCCGTGCTGCGTTGTTGGTCCTTGACGAAGAGGATGAAGGTGGCGTGGAGCGTCTGCATGGTGCCACGAAGATCTGGGACAGACAAGGATCGCCGACGATAACGTGGGAGTTGGATCCTCCGGGCGATCGCTGAGCCTACTCCTCTTTCGCAGGCGGCGGCGCGTCCAATAGCACGACCTGCAATTTGCGGATGCCGTACTTGACCTTGAGCAGTCGGCGGCTTTCCTCGCCCTCTTCCGTCGTGCCGAAGAGCAGTACGTCGAAGTCCGTGTCCGCGATGTCCTTCAGCTCCGGGTACTGCGCGCGGAGTTGCTCCTTCAGCTGAGGCTTGGTCGTGGCCTCGGTCGTCTCGAACAGCGGCGTGATGTACACCACCGGCCCGTTGCGCCAGTTGCCGATGGCGTGGCTGAAGATGGTGTTCTGCGCGTGCAGCGCGAAGCCGCCAATGATCGCTAGTACAGTGATGAGTGTCCGCATACTGTTTGAATTGTCACTCCAGGCCCGTTGCGTCCGTCATTCCGGGCTTGACCCGGAATCTCGTTAGCGCCCGACAAAGATCGTTCCTAGTGCACCTCGATCTCGTCCAGGAACAACCAACTCTGTTTGCCTGCGCCCGGAAACCCTTCCGGGATAAGGCCCGCGTGCTTCACCACCAACCGCACGTACCGCGCTTTCACGGCCTTGTTGATCACGAACTCACTCCGACCGACCGTTGCCTTTGCTTCTGCAGAACCCAACGGCGAATAGTTCTTCCCATCGCTGCTGATGCTGACCTCCACTTGCTTCGGCAAGTGGATCCAACTGTACGTCTCGTTCAACGCGCCGATACCGATGTGGCTGATGTCCTGCTCGCTGCCCAGATCCACGGTGATCGTCACATCTTTCAGCCAGCCGAGCCATTCGGTGTTCACGCGCTTCTCTTGCGCGGTGATACCATCCACCAATGTGAAGGCGCCGCCTTCGCTGTAGCGCTCGGCGGGTGGGGGAGTGGTGGTGATCTTTTGTGCTGTTGCAAGGTTGAAGTGGAATTCCTGTTTTGAAGGGGGGTATTCGGTCCATCTATCACTAATCGTGTCCGTCAAGTAGCCCTCAAGCCGCCCCGACTGATTCAGTAACAAAGTCTTCTGATAGAAGCCATTCACAATCGATTGGGTTCGATCAGGTCTGTCATAACCCTCTTCCAATCGATACATGCATGTACCTCGGGATGTGCCCGAACTCATATCCAACTCGATGGTGCCCGGCTTGTTGCCTTGACGCGGCTTGATCCGCACCTGATACAAGCTTTTGCTCGCATTCACCCCCGTAGCTTCCAGCTTCGGGAATTCCAGCTCCAACCGCTTGATGAAGTCAGCCTCATCCCGCTTATCCTTCGGCGTCCACAATACCTCAGCCAGCGCCAGCATGCGCGGCACCGCCATGTATTCCACTTGCTCTGGCGTGAGGATGTACTCCGTCCACACGTTGCCTTGCGCGCCGAGGATGTACTTCGCTTGGTCGGCTTTCAGTTCCGCAGGGATCGGCTCGTAGCTGTACACTTTCTGCACGGTGGTATAGCCGCCGATCGCCAGCGGCTCGTTCGCTGGGTCGCCTTGGTAGTGATCGAAGTAGCAATGGCTGCCAGGGCTCATCACCGCATAGTGGCCGCTCTTCGCTGCGGCGACGCCGCCTTCGGTTCCGCGCCAACTCATCACCGCTGCGTTCGGCGCTAGTCCGCCTTCCAGGATCTCGTCCCAGCCGATGATCTTCCGGCCTTTCGCGTTCACAAACTTCTCGATGCGTTGGATGACGTAGCTCTGGAGTTCGTGCTCGTCCTTCAAGCCTTCGGACTTCATGCGCGCTTGGCATTTCGCGCAAGCCTTCCAGCTTTCCTTCGGGCATTCGTCACCGCCGATGTGGATGTATTCACCGGGGAAGAGACCCATCACTTCGGACAGCACATCCTGTAAGAAGGAAAAGGTGCTGTCGTTGCCAGCGCAGAACACATCCTCGAACACGCCCCAGCCTTTCTGCACTTCGAAAGGGCCACCCTTGCAACTGTATTCCGGGTACGCCGCAAGCGCCGCCATGGCGTGTCCCGGCATTTCGATCTCCGGCACCACGGTGATGTGTCGCGCCGCCGCGTACGCTACCACTTCGCGAACCTGTTCCTGTGTGTAGAAGCCGCCATATGGTATGCTGTCGTACTCGCCCCGACCGTATGGACCGATCTGGCTCCCGCTTCGCCATGCGCCCACTTCGGTGAGCTTCGGGTACTTCTTGATCTCGATCCGCCAGCCTTGGTCGTCGGTGAGGTGCCAGTGGAAGCGGTTCATCTTATACCTCGCCAACAGGTCGATGTACATCTTCACGAACTCGACGCCGAAGAAGTGGCGACTGACATCGAGGTGCATGCCGCGCCACGCGAAACGCGGGTGGTCGGTGATGGTGAGGCAGGGGACTGCTGTTTCACTTCCCTTCGGAGGGAGCAATTGAATGAGTGTCTGGATCCCGTGGAAGATCCCCGCGCGGTCCGATGAAACGAGGTCGATGCGCTCTGGCGTGATGTGCAAGCTGTAGCCTTCGGTGGGCATTTCACCGTCGTTGGAAATTGCAAGTGCGATCACCGGTCCTTCGATGGTGCGTTGTGGAAGGAGCATCGGCGCTTCGGGAAGGAGCGTGGCCAGTACATCGCGCAGGTAGCTGCCCTCGGACTTCAGTTCTTTGCTGTCGATGATGATGCTCACGGCGCTGGTCACCGGGAAATAACCCTCAGCCATCGTGATGGACACCGGGCGCGGGATGAGGGGCGGCTCCGGGTTGGTCTGTGCCGAAGCGCAGGAGGAGAGTAGAATGAGAACCGGAAGGAGGAAACGCATGGGTGTAAAGGTCGGTGCCGGTTTCTTTCACCGCCACGACGCAACGGACGCAACGGTCCCGCAACGAAAAGGTTGAGGTACTTGGGCTGCCAGAAACGTGGCGCAACCGTTGCGTCCGTTGCGTCGTGGCGGTAGATGTCCTCCTCGCATTGTTCATCCACCGGAAAAGCCCATATTTGCGGCCCCAATTCCGGGGAAACAAACACAAACAGCGACATGCCAACTCGCATCCGCCTTCAGAGGAAAGGCAAGAAAGGCCGGCCTTACTACCACTTGGTGGTGGCCGATTCCCGCGCCCCGCGCGACGGGAAGTACATCGAACGGATCGGTGCCTATGATCCCAACCAGAACCCTGCGTTCATCGAGATCGACAACGCCAAGTGCCTGGATTGGCTCCAGAAAGGAGCTAGCCCCAGCGACACTTGCCGCGCGATCCTGAGCTACACCGGTGTGGTGTACAAGAACCACCTCCTGAACGGGGTGAAGAAGGGCGCATTCACCCAGGAAGAGGCCGACCGCCGCTTCGATATCTGGTTGAACGAGAAGACCACCAAGATCGAAGCGAAGCGCACCGCATTGGCGACCGGCAAGACCGACGCTGAGAAGGCCCGCATTGCTGCCGAGGTGAAGAAGAGCGACACCAAGGCCGCTGCCCTGAGCGCCAAGTTGGCTGCGATGAGCGCCGCTGAAGTGGCTGCTCCTGCTGTGGAAGAAGCCGCTGCTGAGGAAGCGCCTGCCGCTGAGGAAGCTGCTCCTGAGGCTCGTGTAGCTGAAGCTGCTCCTGAGGCGCCTGCCGCTGAAGAGGCTCCTGCTGCTGAGTAAGCATTAACGCCTACACATGGAAGCCCCGGCATTTGCTGGGGCTTCTTCACTTCAAGTGGATCCGCTCGGCTATCCACATGGCCACGACGTTCTCGATCACAGCCGGTGCTCCCATGGTACAACTGCCCGACGATGTGCGCGACGGGCGGTGTGTGGATCGGATATGCGCATCGTTCTTGAGGAACGTCTCATCCATTCCGATAGGGGTCAGGTAACGCGGATCATGGCCCGCTCCGAGGTCGATCGACCACGGACAGCCATGGGCCGCATGGGCGTTGGTCACCGTGCCGGTAACCGATGGATCGCTCATGGTCGGAGCGCTCCCTTGGATCCCGGAAGCCGCGGGTTTTGGTGCGCAGCATGAGCCGAGAAGGGAAGCCAGCGCGATCACGCCGGATCAAAGAAGGTCTCCGCTCATTGCGCTACGTTGAAACGTTGCACACGTTGGAAGCGAGCGTTCCCGATACGTGCGAAGTAGATGCCCGGAGCGAGTTTGTCCACATCCAAGGTGCCGTTCCAACTGCTCCCTTGCGCATTCACGCGTTCGGTGATCACTTGCTTGCCGTCCATGGCGATCACATCCAACACGAGGCCGTCCGTCGAGGGAAGGTCTTGTGCATTGATGTTCAAGATGCCGCCTGCCAGGAACGCGGTGAAGGTTTGCCCGTGGGTGGTTCCTTCTTCGACACCGAGGAACTCATCTTCCACGTTGAAGGAAAAGATGCGAGTGCGGATGTTCCCGCCGGAAACGAAATACTCGCCCGTGAACCAGAAGTTGTTGCCGTCCGGGTCGAGGCTCAAGTGGCCGTAATCCCCGAAGCGTTCCGTGCCGGTTTGTGCACCGGTCCCGGCGATCGCATTGGTCTCGCTGAGCGTCATTTGGCCGAGCGGATCACCAGCGAGACGGCCGGTATATCGGATGCCGCAGTAAATACTGTTCAATTCATCCGCGACATTGTACGCCAACCCGATATCGCCGAGGTCGTTCATGCCGATGCTGGCTTGGAAACGATCCGCGGCATCAGGCGCCCATGTGCCTTGCTGGTAAATGGTCCAGTTGCCATCGTTCGCGTCACGCAATTCATACCAGCGCACGCCGCAATGATCGCCGCCCACATCGGTGCCGTGGCATAGCATCACGCTATTGTGATCCACCCAGCGCGTGTGCTGTGCACGGAAATACATGTAGCCCATACCGGCGTCGAGCTTTTGCGTGGTGTTGGGTTGTGCGATGTTCTCCCAGCCGCTCCCGATGTTCGTGTCGAAGGCGGCGGTGTTGAGCGTCTGGTGCTGCACCACGGTGGTGTTCGCCACGTTGGTCCAATCGGTGTTCATGCGGTAGATCTTGATCCGGTCCGCCGGTGCTCCCCACGAATTGTCCTCCAGATTGAAGAACCAACAAGGCGTTCCGTCCGGCGGCAGGTCACCATCCGCATCGGCAGGCATCACGCATTTGAAACCGCTGCTCACCACACCCGGTGCGCTGAGGGCGACCATGCGCGCATTGGGATCGCCGGCCAGCATAGCAGTGCGCTCGAACACCACGGCGGTCTTCGAACTGTTGCTTGTCATGTAATACCCGTCCCACCACACGCTGAATTTCGGGTAATCCGGGAACTGCGAAAAGGAGAACGAGTAAGCGTAGTAGCTGCCGAGCGGATCGTTCGTCTGAGACACGGCGATCAGCATCCGGTTCGGGTTGTCGTTGAATTGCGAAATGAACCAGCGGTCGGCGTGCCGATCATAGAGCACGATCGGATCACCGTCGTTCGTGCTGCCGGTCCAAAGCGTACTCAGGTTGTAAGTCGCACTCGCCGACACACCGGTCTTGTGCCACACCTTGTACGAAGTGTTCACCGCTTGCACGTAATAGTCCGTGCCCGCAGCGCCGGTGGGGTCGGGCGGATAGCCGGTGCCATTCGATCCCGGGAAATTCACGCTGGGCGCATGCATCATGCGGGATGCGGGCGTGGTTTGCACTACCGGATCCACTTCATCCAACGCGGCCGGGTCCACCACCGGAGGTCGCTCAGGTCGTTCATCCACTTCGCGGCGCTCCTCGGCGCGGCTGTCCCTTTCCTCCACATGCGGCCAATCCTTCACCGGAGGCGAGATCAGGAAGGAGGTCGGCGTGGTCACCGTCACCGTTTGGCCGAGGGAATTGGTGAACTCCTGCGTGGTCGGGGCGGCCTCATGCTGCTGTGCGAAAGCGGCCGTAGTGCAGATGACGAAACTGAGCGAAGTGGTACGGATAAGGGACATGATCGGGATGATTGATCGGCAAAGTAGCGTCCCGTCACGATCGGTCCCACACCGATTGCCGGTCCGTAGGGATCTCAAGCGGCCCGCTACCTGGTCGGTCGGCCACCGTATGGATCGCCGGTCTCCAAGCGCCGCATCAATTCAGCGATGCGCTTTGCGCGGGTGAGTGTGGTCTTTCCGCTTCGCACCCAATAGCACATGTTGCGTTGCATGCCTGGGTTCAATTTGTCCCACGCAGCTTTCATCCCGGGTATGAATTCCAGTGTTTCCGCCAACTCTTCCGGTAGGTCTATGCGGTCCGGCTCCGGGTCGAGCCATAGTTCGACATGGACCTTGTCACCTGGCTTCTTGATGCCTGCCTTCTTCCGCAAGTCTCCTCCGAAGACGAGGATATGGTATCCACTCTTCGTGGGCATCAGCGCGCGGTCCACCGGCACACCGTTGATCGTTCCTTTCACACGCACGTTCCCACGCTTGCCGAAAAGCTTTTCCACGTCGAATGGGAACTCCACGTAGCTCCATGCGAAGCGGCCGTCCATGCGTTCCATCGGAGCGGTGAACTTGAAGGTCTGGGGTTTCTTCTTCGCAGGCATCGCACGTGAACGTCATCCCGGAGGCCGGGCGATCGAAGATCGTGGAACCCGGCCATCCGGGATCTCGATGAGGTCGAACGAGATCCCGGATGCGCGGAGTCTGTTCCGCTTTCGCGGAACTCCGCGCTCCGGGATGACGATCACGTCTATCCTCCCGCTTTCTTCGCCTTGTATCCTTTCTCCGTGAGGAAGGCCAGCACTTTGTCGCGGTGGTCGCCTTGCAAGAGGATCACACCATCCTTCGTGTTGCCGCCCACGCCGCACTTGCTTTTCAACGTACGCCCGAGATCATCGAGGTCCGTGTCCTTCCCGATGAATCCGACGATGCGCGTCACTTCCTTGTTGCCTTTCAATCGGTCGAGATGGAGTCGCAGGTCTTGTCGCGCGGGAGGCAGTGTGGCCGGTTCCCGCGCGGTGCTCAGGTTCTTGTTGGTGCTGTACACCAGGCCTCCGAGGCCGCTGAGTGGGCGCTTCTTCATGGACTCAAAGGTTCACCGCAAAGACGCAAAGCACGCCAAGAAAATGCACGGCTGTCTTTGCGCTCTTTGCGTCTTAGCGGTGCCTCGCATTCGCATTCACTTCCACCACGTGATCAACGGCCGCGTCATCTCCAGCCCGAAGCGCCGCGCATCCTCCAGCTTGAACGGACCGTGCATCTTCAGGTAGATGTCAAAAGTGATCGGCCCTTCCTGGTCGGCCTTGAAGTTGGTATGCCAATAGTTGTTGAGCGCGTAGAGGTAGAGGGTGCTGCTGGAATGCGCCTCGGTCTTCCACGCTTTGTATAGCTCCGGGTTCGTGCCTGCGCCGGGGTTCACCTTGCGCTCGTCCACCATTTCGCCCACTTCCCACAGCGCACCTTGCGGGCACACGATGGTGACACCCATGCTGTCGTTGCTCACGTCGATCCAGCGTTGTGCACAGAAGAAATCGTTGTTGCTGCCGGGGATGCGGCCGCTCTCTGGCGTCACGCAGGTATCACTGATGCCGATGCGGACTGTAGCATTGGGGATATAGAAGGGGAGAGCGAGGTGGAGGGATTCCTTTTCCCTAATGGAATTCTTATGGATCACTGAAGCGATGTGGGTTGTGCCGTTCAAGTGCTCTTTCAGATGAACCACTATGCTGTCAGTGCCTTCCACTACAAGAGGGAAGCGTGAACGGTACCGCACGTTGAAAACTCCGTCCTTGTATTTGGGACGAAAATTCTGAACAGAGTCAGTTCCTCGTTCCCCCCACCATTCGAGCAGACCTCCTTTTGATTTCCAAGTTGCTGGATCAGCCTCCATTCCATCAAGCATTCGCCACGAACCTCGTTCTGTCCTGTAGTTCGGAACTATCGGGTCGATTATGAGTGAGTCCGGGTCGGCAGGAAGCGGTGAGGCAAATCGAGCCTCTCCTGCAATTTCACCCACATACCACCCCGCACTATCCGCGAAGGCCTTCTTGTACTTCCATTGCTCGGTTGTAAATGGCGCATCCGGTTCGCTGATGCTGTTCCAAGAGCCCCACGTGTGCTCGTGCCACATCACGATGCTGCGCTTGGCGCGGTAGAGCAGATGCGGGTCGATGGCCTTGTTCAAGATCTTGGCCGCGTCGATCAGGTTGAAAAGTCGTGCGCTGAGCACACGCACATCGCCTTCCTCCTTCGCCGTGCTGTACGCGCCATCCTCCCAATAGGGCGTGAAATCACCGCTCCAGGTCGGGATCTGCTTTCCGTACTTCGCCTCGAAGCGCGCCATCATGTCGTTCACGTTCGCGAGGATCAAATGCGGTGAAGCGTACTTCTCGTTCCAGTCGCGCACGAAGTCGCTGATGGTGCTGTCCACCGGGCCGTTGTCGCTCACGATGTTGTAGCGCCACTGCACCATGTCGTAGGGATAGCCCTTCGCGGCGAGCTCGTTCATGTAGGCCGCGATCTTCCGCGTGCCGCGTTCTCCTATCGCTCCGGCCGTGAAGCCGTGCCAGCCGCCGTAGCCCTGACCGGCTGTCCACACGAGGATGCTGTCCTTGCCCGTGGTGCCTTTCCACCAGTAGGGCTTGTCGCCTTGTTCGCGCAGGGTGCTGCCAATGCGGTCGCCGCCGTCGGGCATATCGGGGATGTAGTTCGGCCCCTGGCTCAGGTAGCGGATGCCGTGCGCGGCGTAGGCGTCCACCATGCTCCAGCTCATGCCGGGGATGTCCGTCTGCATCGCGCTGTTGATCGGCAGATCGTACCACGCGCGCAGCGAATCGGCGTACTCCACGATCCAGTGCATCTCCTCCGGCGTGCACAGGCCGGTGAGGATGTTCGCATAGTTCGCGCTGAGGGCGATGCTGCCGCTCTTCACCGCCGCGATGAAGCGTTGCTTGTCCGTTTCGCTCGCGATGCCCAGGAAATTCTCCACGGCCCAGAGGCTCTCCACGTTCCACACGAAGCGGCTGTCCTTCGGATAGTCCTTGGTGCGATCGATCAGCTCCAGTGCTCTGAAGATGTTGTTGTTCTGGATCACCTCCACTTCGCTTTGCAGGTGGCTGTAACCGATGTCGGTGTGGCTGTGGTGGATGAGGTGGATGTCGCGGTGGATAACGGGAGCCACAACTACAACCGTGTCAGTAACCAGCCTTTCCCCTATTCGGACACGAACACGAAGTTCTTTTGCCTGCGACGACTTATCGATCATCCTATAGGTGCGACTAATCCCGTTGAGCGCCATACCAGCAGGTTGCTTCGACCATGTTTCTTCTTCGCCATTGAACCATACGAAGACTGCTTCTGGTTTTCCGAAGTGCATGGTGGTTACTTGTACATCTTGCTGTTGTCTGTAGTGCAGAACAAAAGGCATCACTTCTACTTCAGCCTTCTCCTCAAACTTGTACCGGAAGGTCATGAACCAATCCGGGCTGTCCTGTGCGTGGCCCACCACTTTCAATTTGAGCGGTTGTCCAAGCGTGCAATACTTCCGAGGCACACGCAAATGGGCAAAACCATGCGCATCGCCGTGGCGGTCCATCTTGCTGAACTCGAAGACGAGCTTGGTGCTGTCCTCTGCCGCCGCTGACCACGTCGCGGGTTTCGTGCTATGGTGCGTGGTGAAGGTGAGCGCTGGCGTATCGTTGATGTAAAGGTCGAAGCTCCGATCCCCATCGCTCGTGGTGCTGTTGTGCGCTGCGATCCAACTGAAGTAGAAGTACTGCGTGGACTCCCGTTCGGATGCCGGTACGACTGCGGTTTCCCACGCGATCGCCTTCTGGCCATCGGTGCATCGCGTCAGCAGCGCGGTGGTCGCATGCTCCGGGTACACGCTGAAGTAGGAGAGGACTTCGCCCTCGATGTCCTTAGCGTAGCCGTTGATCACGTGCTGCGAACCGAAGACGGGAAGGTCGACTTGAGCGCAACAGAATTGCGCCACAGAAATGGCGGCGATGGCGAGAAGTGATCGAGTCACTCGACCAAGGTAATCGCCGTTCAGAATCTGATACTGACGCTCGATCCGGCTACCCAGGAACGCGACAGGCCGTCCGGCATAAGGGCTCGTTGGACGATGGGAGCAGTGAATGATGCTTCAAAGAGCACGCGCTTTCCGAGAGCCACTCCTATGTCGGCTGTCCAGTTCAACGTAAGTCCTTCAGAGTCCGCGATCGGAAGGACCGCATAGTATAGCGGGGAACTGGGATGACCCTGAACTCGTTCGTCATCCTTCAGATGATAGATGCCGAGCAAGCCTGGCCGCACGTATAGGGAGCCATGGTTGATCACATACTGAACGCGAAGGACCGCATCATCGGCGCGCCGTAGATAACGGCCTTCCGTGTAATCCAAGCCTGGGCGATCATGGAACGCCCAGCCGGAATTGTAGTACTGGTTCTTATTGTTGTCTGTGAGCACATGCTGAAACACCACGCCGACCCTGAAGCGGTCTCGGCGCCAATTGATACCAAATAGAACATCCGTAGAGCCGAGTCCGGGCTGATAACACATCGGCAAGTCGAGTTGTCCATTCTCTGGTAGGAAGGCCACATCCAATCGAGTAGGTCCTAATGGGATCCGAACGCCAAGGATACCAGTAAGGCTGTGCCGTGCCGATCGCAAGAATTCATAAGACGCCGACATGATAGGATCGCCATTCGCATTCTTATTGCTGAGTTCACCTTGAACGGATACGTAAGGGATGCTGAGGTGGAGTCCAACGCGATCACCAATGTGGAAATGAACATCGGCAGTGATCCGCGCGATGCGGGTATCGCGTTCACCGATCCCGTAAGAGTATCCAAGCCCAACCCGCCCACTGAATTGGTTGGCGGTATCCCGCTCCAACTCCAAAAGGCCAATGGGTCCTAGTTGTCCTGCTCCGGCATCGCCGCTTCCCTGGGCCATCAGGTTCGGGAACCCGAGTGCGCAGTGAATGACCAACGCTAACCCGCGGATCGATCCGTTCATGATGGTCAAGGACATTGGATCCCGTAAATGGTTCGATCACATTCGACCAAATATCACCAATTCCCCATCTGACCACGCAACGGATGACTTCATTTCGCCTTCGTTCCATAACCAGGCTACGGTGATCGATCGGTTCGGGGCCTCAGAACGCGTAGCGCAGGCCTACGGTCAACACGAAGGATCGCGTCAATCCATCCGGCCGCGTTTCGCGGACCACGAGCGGTGAACCGTACGCAGCCTCCAGTGAAAGGTGGTCGTTCAATGGGTAACGTGCATCCACGGTGAGGTTGAGCGTTAGGCCGCCGGAACCGGTGACATCCACACGTTGTGGCGTTGTATTGGTTGGACCGACGCTACCACCACCTTGTGGAACAATAAGCTCGCTGTCCATTTGCAAATGGTTGATCGCAAGTAGTCCAGGTTGTACAACGAGTTTGCCGATGGGGATCGCGTACTGTACGCGGGCCACGGCATCATTCGCGCGTACTAGTCGTGCGCTTGAGAAGTATCCGATCGCGTCGAGGGAATCGATGCCCTCAGGTCCGAAGAAGCCATTCTCGTTCTGGTTCGACAGTACATGCTGGTAAGCCAGTGCCACGCTGATCCGCCCGCGGCGGTAATTCACACCGAGGAGCAGATCCGTGGTCCCCAAGCTGGTCTGGTAGGGCATGGGCAGTGAAAGGCCTTCGGTGGTGGAGGCATCCGCGTTGTTCGCGTTGACCTTCACACCCACGATCGCATCGAGCCTTTGGTTCCGCTCTTTAATGAACGCATAGGAAGCAGTGAATGTCGGATCCCCCACGCCGCTGTTATCACCCAACTTCCCGGAAGCGCTGATGTACGGGACCTTCAACTGCACTCCGAAACGATCGGTGATGCCGAAGCCGATCTCCGGAACGACCTGCAGGATCGAAGTGCTTTGCTCGCCACCCGCGATGCTGAACCCGAGTCGCGCGAAGTGGCGCGCGTCATCGGTGGAGGTGCTGTCACCCATGTGCAATTCGCCGATCGGACCTGCGGTACACGCGCCAGCATCGCTGCATCCTTGTGCATGCGCGTCGATCGAGAAAGCGCCAAGGGTCAAGCAGAGTAGGAGAGTGGTGGTTCGCATGTGGAGGGATCAGCGCAAGGAACGAACGCGTCCCGGAGTTGGTATTGTGGGGTCGGGCGAATGGCGACATCCTTACACGCGGCTACTTTTGGCCCACCAAAGAAGACCACATGCCAGGCACGGAGTTATTCGGAGACGAGGAGCGCAAGGAAGTGATGGACGTCCTGAATACGGGCGTGCTCTTCCGGTACAACCACGACGATGCGCGCAAGGGCCATTGGAAGTCGAAGGACTTCGAGGCCGAGATCGCGAAATTCACCGGCGCGAAGCACGCGCTGGCCGTGAGCAGTGGCAGCACGGCGGTGAGCACCATGCTCGCGGCGTGTGGCGTGGGCTATGGCGATGAAGTGATCGTTCCGCCCTTCACCTTCATCGCCACGATCGAGAGCGTGTTGATGGCAGGTGCGTTGCCCGTGTTCGCCGAGATCGATGAGACGCTTTGCATGAGCGCGGAAGGCATTCGCGCGGTGTGCGGCCCGAAGACCAAGGCCGTGCTGCTCGTGCATATGTGTGGTGCTTCTGCGGATCTCGATGGGATCATGGCGGTGTGCAGCGAGAAGAACGTGATGCTGATCGAGGACACCGCGCAAGCGCTCGGCGCCACCTACAAGGGCAAGCACCTCGGCCTCTACGGCAAGATGGGCAGCTTCAGCTTCGACTTTTTCAAGATCAATACGTGCGGGGAAGGCGGTGTGATCATCACCAACGAGGAAGCGCTGATCAAGACCGCGGAATACTTCAGCGATCACGGTCACAACCACGAGGGCAACAACCGTGGCATGGAACCGCACCCGATCATGGGCAGCAACTTCCGCATGGGCGAGATCAACGCGGCGATCGGCCTGGCCCAAGCACGCAAGCTGCCATACATCATCAGCCAGCAGCGGAAACACAAGTCGATCATCCAAGAGCGCTTGTCGAAGATCCCCGGACTCTCGTTCCGCAAACAATGCGACGATGCCGGTGACAGCGCCACATTCTTCCACCTGCTGATGCCCGATGAGACCACGGCGCGCGCGTGCGTGAAGAACCTTGGTGAGGCTGGGATCGGTGTGGGGTATTGGTTCGACAACATGTACCACTACATCAAGCAGTGGGATCACCTGAAGGACCTGAACATGCCCTACCGCATGGTAGCGCATGAGCTCGGCCTGCCGCAGGATCTGAAGACGCTGAAGTTCCCGAAGACCGATGCGGTCATGAGCCGCTTGATCAGCTTCAACATCCGAGTGACGTGGACGGAAGCCGAGTTGGATGCCATGCTCACGAAGATGGAAGTGGCTGTTAGGAAGGCGACAGAAGGAGTTGCTGCGTGAACATGACCCCTGATCGAACCACTCATAGTCCGAAGAAGCTCGGCTCTCTTGCGGCTACCGCGATCTGCGGGAACGACATCACCAGCAGTTGCCTTTACGTGAGTGCGCTGACCATTGGCTACGCGGGGCCATGGGCCTTTGTCGCGTTGGCGCTTGTGGCCGGTGTGCTCTTCCTCTACCGGAAGATCTATGGTGAAGTGGTCGGCGCGTTACCCTTGAACGGTGGAGCGTACAACGTACTGCTCAATACCACCAACAAGACGAACGCGAGTGTGGCTGCCTGTCTCACGATCCTCAGCTACATGGCCACAGCGGTGATCAGCGCCACCGAGGCCATGCACTACCTGCACAACCTGGTGGAAGGACTGCCGCTCATCAAGGCGACCATCGGTGTCCTTGTCGTTTTCCTTCTGTTGACCATCGGGGGGATCGGGGAATCGGCCATCGTTGCGATCATCATCTTCATCACCCACTTGGCTACCATGGGGCTGCTCTTGGTCGGTGGTGCGTTCTTCCTGGCGACGCATGATCTATCCATCGCCAGCTTGAACTTCTCGGCACCACTTCCAGGAGGAGCAGGAATTGCGACCGCCTTGTTCTTCGGGTTCGGCGCGGCCATGCTTGGGGTGAGCGGCTTCGAGAGCTCGGCCAACTTCGTGGAGGAACAGGCGCCGGGTGTTTTCCGCAAGACCCTGCGCAACATGTGGCTCGCGGTCACCATCATCAATCCGCTGATGGCGCTCCTTGCAGTGATGCTTCTTCCGCTCGCCAAAGTGGGTGAGAACTCCAATGCGCTGCTCTCGTTCATGGGCATGGAGATCGGTGGTCCGTGGCTTTCCACGGCGATCTCCATCGATGCGGTCCTTGTGCTTTGCGGGGCCGTGCTCACCAGCTTCGTGGGTGTGGGCGGATTGATGCGCCGGATGACGCTCGATCGCGTGCTTCCTCAATTCCTTCTGAAGGAGAACAAGCGAGGCAGTTCACCGCGCATCCTGATCCTGTTCTTCCTGCTCTGCCTGTCGGTCCTGATGATCACCAACGGTGAGGTCGGCGCATTGGCCGGCGTCTATACCATCTCCTTCCTCACCGTGATGGCCTTCTTCGCCTATGGGAATTTCCTCCTGAAGATCACCCGGTCCCGGTTGCCCCGCCCGGAATCCGCTGCGCCGTTCGTGGTCGCCATTGCATTGATGGCGGTGGTGGTGGCGCTCTACGCGAACGTGCGTTTGCATCCGGAACTGCTCGTGGTCTTCCTGCAATACTTCATCCCCGCGATGCTGACCATTTACATCTTCCTGAAACGGAACGTGATCCTGGAGTACCTGATGGTGGTGGTCTCCAGTTTCCTGGATTCGCTTCAACACCTCGCTGCGGCGAGCCGCTTGCGACTCTCGCGCACGATCCGGGAACTCACCCAGCAGGAGTTCGTGTACTTCACCAAAGGGGATGATATCTCCGTGATCAACCGCGTGATGATGTACGTGGAGAACAACGAGATCACCAAGAAACTGCGCGTCGTGACCGTGTTGAAGGATGATCAGGAGGTGTCACAGGATTTCCTGAACGACATCGCAGTGCTCGATCGTGTGTATCCGGATATCGATATCGACTTCATCAGCTTGCGCGGCATCTTCGGACCTGAACTGGTGGAGCAACTCAGCAACGACTGGAAGATCCCGAAGAACTTCATGTTCATCGGCTCCCCCGGAGATCACTTCCCTTATCGTGTGGCCGATCTCGGCGGCGTGCGCCTGATCATTTGAGGTGAACGAACGAAGCCGGTGATCGCTGTGCAAGCGTTCACCGGCTTTCGCTCGTTGAGGTGTCGCGCGGTCTACTTCTTCCGCTCACGCATGTGTGCGCACGTCGCATCGCACGTGTGGCCTTTCTCACCGTGCATGTAGGCATGCTTGCCATCCTTGCAGGCTGCGGTACACACGTGGGTCTTCATTTCGCCCTTCTGCTCCATTATTTCCTCCTTCGCTTCACCACTTGCCGCCTTCACTTCTTCCTTCGCCTCCTTCATCTCACCATGTCCGTGGCCTTCATGTCCGGTCGCTGCTGCATGATGCATCTTCATGCATTCCTCGGTACAGGCGTGCCCTTTCTCACCATGTGCATACATGTGCTTGCCATCCACGCAGGCGGCGGTGCAGGTGTGCTCCTTCAGCAACTCCACCGTACCTGTTGTTGTCGATGTGGCAGCTGGTTTCTCCTTCGCCGGAGGTGTGGTCCTGTCCTGCGCTTGGGTCGTTCCCAGGAACATCAACATAGCCGGTATCATCATCAGGGTCTTCATGGTCGTTGGGGTTTAGGTGTGATCGTTCTCATGTGAAATGCCACCATCATCATGCCATCATTCAAGTTGGGTCGCGGATGATCTCCTGGTTCAGGTAATGGAACGCGATGTTGGCGCTGTTGCTGTCGGGAGACGTCGGATAACCTTACAGTTCGTCCCCAAGAAGTGCTGATGGGAAAGAGCGGGACTATCTTCGAAGCATGACCAACCGGACGATCCTATTGAGCGCATGCATGGCGATCACGCTCACGGCGAGCGCCACGCAATGGCAAGTGGGCTCCGGGCAGACGTACACAACGCCCAGCCAAGTCTCCACGTTGGTGGGCAATGGCGATACGGTGAACATCGCAGCAGGAGTTTACCCGAGTGATGTGGCCCGCTGGCAAGCGAATGACCTGTTGTTGCGCGGGATGGGAGGGATGGCGCACCTGGAAAGCAACGGCAATGCGTGGGGCGGCAAAGCGATCTGGGTGATCCAGGGCGATCGGACCACAGTGGAGAACATCGAGTTCAGCGAATGCAGCGTGCCCGATAACAACGGCGCGGGCATCCGTCAGGAAGGACATCACCTCACCGTGCTGCATTGCTATTTCCACGACAATGAGAACGGGATCCTTGCGGGTGATGTGAACCCGAGTACCATCCGCATCGAACACACTGAGTTCGATCACAACGGTTTTGGCGATGGCTTCTCGCACAACCTCTACATCAATCACGTCGACAGCCTGATCTTCAGGTACAACTACAGTCACCACGCGCATGTAGGGCATGAGTTGAAGAGTCGCGCGCAAGTGAACGTGATCGAGTACAACCGCTTCAGCAACGAAGCCACCGGCGATGCCAGCCGGGAGATCGATCTGCCGAACGGTGGAACCGCTTACCTCATCGGCAATGTGGTGCAACAAGGACCGCAAGGGCAGAACAGCAACATGGTGGGTTACGGGCTTGAAGGCTTGACCAACATCACACCACACGAACTCTATGCGATCAACAACACGCTGGTGAACGAGAAGACCGTGGGCAGCTTCTTCAGCGTGGCGAGTGCGGCCTACTTCAAAGCCTACAGCAACATCCTAGCGGGCGGAGGAAATTTCATGGCGGGTGCGTGGCCTGCGAGCATCGATACGCTCACCAACCTTCGGAGCACCATCGCCGCCGTGCAGTTCGATTCCCCAGCGAACTATGATTACCACATCACCACCGCTTCACCCGCACATCAGTTCGGTTTTCCCGCTGGCGTTGCCAACAGCAGCTACCCGTTGGTCGCTTGGGACGAGTATGTTCATCCGGTCAGCAACAGCACACGGTGCCAGCATGCGACGTTGGATGCCGGAGCCTTCGAGACGTGTACGACGGGGATCGCTCCGGACCGTAGCGCCACAAGGATCACGGTATGGCCGAACCCGGCGCATGAGGTGGTGTATGTTGCTGATGTGGTTCCAACTGCACTCGTGCGCGTGTATGGTCCAACAGGACAGCTGGTCGCCTTGCCTTTGACACAACAGGGCAACCGGATCGAACTCCGCACCACGGCATTGCCGAGCGGTTTGTACTTCTTGCGTATTGACGAGCGGTCGTTCCCCTTCGTGATCGAGTAGGAGGGAACTGACGGTCCTCAGTCATGCGCTGACGCGGGCCTGATACCTTGGATCGAGGACCGATCACCAATGACCGACCGCACCAAGCTCACTGCCATCAAGAGCCTCCACACCGCGATCTGGCTCTTCTTCAACGGGGTCATCTTCTACATGCTGTACGCGGTGATCATGGATCGTATCGACCGATGGTTCTGGATCGCCTTGGGCTTGATCGGGCTGGAGGTGCTGGCCCTATTACTCTTCCGCTGGTCCTGTCCGCTCACGGTGGTCGCGCGTAAATACTCCGCATCCACCAAGGCCAACTTCGACATCTACCTACCGCATTGGCTGGCGAAGTACAACAAGGAGATCTACACGGTGATCATGGCCGTGGTGTTGGTGGGGATGGCGTGGAGACTGGCCACATGAGCCATGCATCCGGCCATCGCCATACTCCTCCTCTGCGCTGACTGTTCGATCCAAACCAAGCCGCTGAAGAGGGATGGTCGAGTATCTTGTCCGCGTGCCGCCGAACCCCTTTCCAGTTGATGGCCTGAGCGATGCGGAGGTGCTGGCCGCACGCGCGAAGCACGGCCGCAACATCATTGAAGAACAGGAAGAGGATTTCTTCTGGCCGGTGGTGAAGGACATTGTGCTGGAACCGATGTTCCTCCTGCTGGTGGCCACCAGTGCGATCTACTTCGCCCTCGGAGAAGTCCCGGAAGCGCTCTTCATGGCGGGAGCCATCGTGCTGGTCTCGAGCATCTCGTTGTACCAGGACAGTCGCAGTCGGCGCGCGTTGAAAGCCCTGCAAGCGTTCACGCGGTCGGAGGCCACTGTGGTACGCAGTGGTGCCGTGGTGAAGATCCCTTCGGAGGACGTGGTGATGGGTGATCACGCGGTGGCGGAGGAAGGAAGCCTGCTCGCTGCGGATGGTGTGATCGTACAGAGCAACGACTTCAGTGTGAACGAATCGATCCTCACGGGTGAAGCCTTTGCTGTGGCGCGTAGTGCGCAAGAGGAATTGGCACAGGTGAGCAAGGGCACGCAAGTGGTCTCTGGCCTCGCGCTCTATCGTGTCACGGCGGTCGGAAAGTCCACGGCCTTGGGCCGGATCAGCACCTCGTTGAAAGCGATCCAGGTACCGCCCACGCCACTGCAACAACAGATCACGCGCTTCGTGCGCAACATGGCCATTGTGGGTGTGGTGGTGTTCCTGCTGGTGTGGGTCGTGGCCTTCCTCCGCAGCGGATCATGGTCGGAGAGCCTGCTCACCGGTCTCACGCTGGCCATGTCCATCCTGCCCGAAGAGATCCCCGTGGCCTTCACCACTTTCCTCGCGTTGGGCGCATGGCGCTTGGCGAAACAAGGCGTGATCGTCAAACGCGCCACCACGGTGGAAACGCTCGGCTCCGCCACGGTGATCTGCGCGGATAAGACCGGTACCATCACCGAGAACCACATGACCTTGGCACACCTGTACGTGCAGGCGAACAAGGAACTGTTGGCACCGGGCGCATGGACCGGTGCGAATGCGCGTCGCGTGATCGCAATGGCCATGTGGGCGAGCGAACCCGTGCCCTTCGACCCGATGGAAATCGCACTGCACGCGGCCTATGCGCGCAACACGGAGAAGGATCGTCGTCCTGAGTCCAGGATGGTCCACGAGTACCCGCTGGGTGGACGACCACCGATGATGACACATGTGTTCGCGAACACCACGGGCGAACGCATCATCGCCTGCAAGGGCGCACCGGAGCGGGTCTTGCGGCAAAGCACCTTGAGCGAGGTGGAGAAGAAGGAGGTCGTAGCGAACGTGAATGTGCTCGCCGCCCAAGGGCTGCGCGTGCTCGCGGTCGGTGAAGTGGAGCATGACAATGGGGAATACCCCGCCGATCAGGAAGCCTTCGCCGTGAACTTCCTTGGACTCGTGGCCTTCGAGGATCCACCCAAAGCCAACATGGCGAAGGTGTTCCGGCAATTCGATGCCGCGGGCATCGCGGTGAAGATCATCACCGGCGATAACGCACTCACCACGGCCGCCATTGCGAAGCAGATCGGGTTCAAGGGTGCGGAAAGGATGATGAGCGGTGATGACATGATGAAGCTCGGGGATACCGGGCTTCGCGAAGCGGTGAACGACACCAACATCTTCACGCGCATGTTCCCCGAAGCCAAATTGCGCATCATCAACGCATTGCAAGCCGAAGGGCATGTGGTGGCCATGACCGGCGATGGCGTCAACGATGGGCCCGCGCTGAAGGCCGCACACATCGGCATCGCCATGGGCAAGCGCGGCAGCGAACTGGCGAAGGAGGCGGCGGCCATCATCCTCACCAACGACGATCTGGGCAGCATGGTGGATGCCGTGGCCATGGGCCGCAAGATCTACAGCAACCTGAAGAAGGCGATCCAGTACATCATCTCCATCCACATCCCCATCATCCTCACGGTCTCGTTGCCCGTGTTCCTCGGTTGGGTGTATCCCAACATCTTCACGCCGCTGCATGTCATCTTTTTGGAACTCATCATGGGTCCCATATGCAGCATCGCCTATGAGAACGAGCCGCTGGAAGATGACGGTATGCGTAGGCCGCCGCGTCCGCTCAGGCTCACGTTCCTGTCATGGAAGGAGATCTCGGTCAGCGTTTGGCAGGGGTTGGTGATCACCCTCGGCACGTTGGGTATGTACCGCTTGGCCGTTCTTCAAGGGCACTCCGAAGAACTCGTGCGCGCACAGGTCTTCACCACTTTGGTCATCGCCAACATCGGGCTTTCGCTGGTGAACCGCTCGTTCACCGCATCCGTCCTCACCAGTTTCCGCAATGGCAACGGCATCCTCATGGCGATGCTCGGGATCACCGTCGCGTTGCTGGTCATCATCCTTGTCGTTCCGACCGTGCGCGACTTCTTCCACATGGCGTTGCCCGACCTGACACAACTGGGCACAGCGACCTTCATCGGTCTTGCATCCGTCTCTTGGTTCGAAGTGTACAAATGGGTAGGAAGGAGAAGGGGGGACTAGCAGAAGGGTCGATGGGCCGATCGGCTTCTGCGTCGCGATCGGCCATCCTGGATCATGAGGAGATCTACTCGGTTACCAGCTTCTCCAGCACTTCCGTGCGGCCCTTCACCTGCTTCGATACCGCTTTGGTGTAGGCGGGCATCACGTTCTTCCGCAACGTGGACAGATCGCACGCGTCGAGATCCAGTTCCTCGCGCATCCGTTCGTTGAAACGTTTGTCCATCACCAGTTGCAAGGCGGTGGCCTTATCGGTGTTGGGTGCGCGTGAATACAGGATGCGCAAGTGGTGCGCTCCAGTGCTCAAGTGTTCGGCCACAACTTCGCGCGTTACTTCACCGGCGACATCAAGGCACGTCGTCAGTGCTTCCTCCTTCACGCCCAAGCGTTCCATCGTGTTCATATCCAGCTTGGTCAATACTTCCTGTTCCAGATCGGTGCTCATTATGTTCTCTTTTAGGTTCGACTACGCTAGGGGAACGATGGAGGGATGGGATGGTCACATGGTGAATGGGATTGATCATGAATGCGGGTCAGCCGCAGATGGCGCAGATAACGCAGATGAAGACAGAACGCAGATACATAGCCCAGAGCTGAACGGCAGAGCGGAGGGGAATGCAATTGAACCGCAGAGGTGCAGAGGGCACAGAGAAGGGCACCACACCACCGTACCGCGTGCTCGCATTCATCCCGCTGCACGGGACAGGGCCTGCGGCAGGCATTTGCATTCCTCCGTGCCCGGAGTTCATCCCGACGAAGGAGGGACGCCTCTGCGGTTAACCTTCCCCGCGTTCTACTTTCGCCACAATGCAACTTCAGAACTACGCCCGCGGCGAATGGATCAAGGGCTCCGGCAAACTCGCCGAGGTCCACGACGCCTCCACCGGCGACCTCATCGCCACCACTTCCTCCTGCGGCCTCCACTTCAGCGCCATGCTCACCTACGCCCGTAGGTCGGCGGTCCGCCGTTGCGCAAGACGAGCTCACTAAAGAACCACCGTTCCTCGTCTATTCTTTGATGAACCGGACCGCCGCACCATCGCACTGAAGCAGATAGATGCCGCTGGACAGATCGTCCACCACCACGCCGGTGCGCAGATCGCGAGCAGGACCCTCACGCACCAAGTTGCCGTCCGCTGCCCGGATGCGATAGGTCGCGACATCGGAACGGACAGTTCCAGAGACCCGGAGCAGATCCTCCACCGGGTTCTGCAAGAGCGTCCACGCGGATAAGGTGGGTGCCAGGGACTGGGTGTTCGTGCTGATGTCCGATCGCAGCCACTGGCATTGTTCGCCGTAGAGACCGGGTATGGGGTTGCCCAGTTCATCGGTACCCGTGGAGGTGATGCAGTACATGACGGGATGATGAAAGCCGGGAGCACGGTACACCGCGATGGTGATGTCGCGGTGCAGAACGAATTTGCCGAAATAGGTGTAGTCCAGGCCCTCGACCACGTTCAAGCGCAGCACATCATAAAAGGTGCCTGCCGGCGTGATCACATCGCATTGGGCAACAACGGCAACCGAGATCTCCCCGCCCTTGGTGTAAGACCCAACGGAGCCGAAGTACGTATCGGTCCAGGAAGTACCCGTCATGCATGGATAGACCAGGACTTTCTTGGTATTGGACATCACCAGGGTCCCTGCGTCGATCACACCGATCACCTCCAAGCCGGTACTCGTGCCGGAATAATAGATCACCTCCCCATCAGGGGTGGTGGACCCATAGTAGAGTTCCGCGTCGGCGCCGGGCACAAGCCCACTGTACCACTCTGTATCGGATGGCGACGTGAAGCGGAGCGTGTCCACCCAACCCGGACCCAACCCCGAATAATCATACGTGGTAGTTCCACCCATGATCGGCGCGGGGTCGAGATAGGAGCCTTGCCCGCGCACGTATGCATCCCCAGGTTGTGGAGAGCTATTCGCATCGGTCAGAACAGTTTGAGCGGTGCAGCCGGAGCCAACCGCGAGCGCCAAGGAGAACGTGAGGGATCGCACGCTGCCAATTTATAGGATAACGGTGCAACGCGCTCGGGTTGCCTGGCCCATGCCCGGCGGATCTCGAGGAGCGCCTCCTCCTTGATGACCAGCATGCGCTCAGCGCTTCAGGTCGTTCTTCAGGATCGCTTCGACCTGATCCCAGGTGTACGAGCGGCTCTCGCCTTTCAGGTGACGCTCACGCCGTTCATCCAGCACAGCGAGTTCCGCATCGGATAGCTCCAGATCACCGGGCTGGTGGCGCAACGCGGCCTGGTGTGCACGATCCTCCATGAGAATGCATTGCACTTCTTCCCATGTGTAGGTGCGCGCCGTCCCACCCGCGTATGCTTCCTTTCCTTCCTTCACCACGCTCAGGTGCTCGTTCGAAATGGGGTAGTCCAGCGGGCTGTCGAGGACGCGCTTCAGTGCCAGCAAACGCGCTTCATCATCGAGCAGAGCGATACGTTCAAGAAGTTCGAGTTTGAGGGCTTTGGGATCCATAGTTCAAAGCTAAACGGCAGAGCGCAAGGGAATGCATTTGAACCGCAGAGAAGCAGAGGGCACAGAGAAGGGCACCACACCGACATACCCCGTGGCGCATTCATCCCGTTCCACGGGACAGGTCCTGCGCTATCTGCGCCATCTGCGGATGCCTTTCGCATTCCTCTGTGCCCTCTGCACCTCTGCGGTTAACCTCCCCCGCGTTCTACTTTCGCCACAATGCAACTCCAGAACTACGCACACGGCCAATGGATCAAAGGATCCGGCAAACTCGCCGAGCTCCACGACGCTTCCACCGGCGAACTGATCGCCACCACCTCCTCCGGCGGCCTCGACTTCGGCGCCATGCTCACCTACGCCCGCGAGGTCGGCGGTCCTCCGTTGCGAAAGATGACCTTCCCCGAGCGCGGCCGCATGCTGAAGGCACTCGCCATGTACCTCATGGACCGCAAGGACGAGTTCTACCAAGTGAGCTACAAGACCGGCGCCACCAAGGCCGATAGCTGGGTGGATATCGAAGGCGGCATCGGCAACGTGTTCGCCAATGCGAGCTTGCGAAAACAGCTCGGCAACATGCCCTTCTATGTGGACGGTCCGCCCGTGCTCACCAGCAAAGGCGGCAGCTTCATGGGCCACCACATCATGGTGCCCAAGGAAGGCGTGGCGGTACACATCAACGCGTTCAACTTCCCCATCTGGGGCATGCTGGAGAAGTGCGCCGTGAACTGGATGGCCGGGATGCCCGCCGTGGTGAAACCCGCCACTGTCACCAGCTTCCTTACCGAGAGCATGGTGAAGGCGATAGTCGCCTCAGGCATCTTGCCTGAAGGCGCCATCCAACTCATCGTCGGTTCCGCCGGTGATCTGTTGGATCATGTCGAAAGCCAGGATGTCGTCACCTTCACCGGTAGCGCCACCACGGGCCGCATGCTGAAAGCGCACCCGCGCATCATCGCTGAGAGCGTGCCCTTCAACATGGAGGCCGACAGCCTCAACAGCATCGTGCTGGGTCCCGATGCCACGCCGGACACCGAGGAGTTCACGCTCTTCATCAAAGAGGTGGGCAAGGAGATGACCTTGAAGTGCGGCCAGCGCTGCACCGGCGCACGGCGCATCATGGTGCCCGAGAACTTGGTGGAAGATGTGCAGATCGCATTGGGCAAACGCCTGGGCAGCACCGTGATCGGCGACCCGCGTGCCGAAGGGGTCCGCATGGGTGCCCTCGCCGGACCCACGCAACTGCGCGAAGTGCGCGAGCAGCTCGCCAAGCTGATGGAAGGCAGCGAGCTGGTGTACGGCGATCCCGAGCAGGTGAACGTTACCGGAGCCGATGCAACCAAAGGTGCGTTCATGAGCCCCATCCTGCTGCTGAACAAAGATCCCTGGAAGAACCAGGTGAGCCACAA
Organism: Flavobacteriales bacterium; assembly: GCA_016721005.1. Lineage (GTDB taxonomy): Bacteria > Bacteroidota > Bacteroidia > Flavobacteriales_F > PHOS-HE28 > PHOS-HE28. Next base: position 55,139 of record JADKJM010000013.1, on the reverse strand, counting down.
CATCGAAGCCTTCGGCCCGGTGAGCACGCTTATGCCTTACACCGACATCGACGAGGCCGTGGCCCTTACCAAGCTCGGCAAGGGCAGCCTCTGCGCCAGCATCGCCACGTACGATGATAAAGTCGCGCAGCAATTCGTGTGGGGCGCCGCCAGCCACCACGGCCGCATGCTGGTGATCAACCGCGACATGGCGAAGGAGAACACCGGCCACGGATCGCCACTGGCCACACTGGTACACGGCGGTCCCGGACGTGCCGGTGGCGGCGAAGAGATGGGCGGCAAGCGCGGCGTGCTGCACTACCTGCAACGCACCGCCATCCAGGGCAGCCCCACCACCATCACCGCGCTTACGCAGCAATACCAGCAAGGCGCCAAGTACCACATCACGGAGAAGCATCCCTTCCGCCTGCACTTCGAGGAACTGCAAATAGGCGACACGCTCATCACCGACACGCACCCCGTAACGCTGCAGAACATCGAGGACTTCGCGGCCCTCAGCGGCGACAAGTTCTACGCCCACATGGATGCCGATGCCCTCGACGGCACGGTCTTCACCGGTCGCGTGGCGCACGGCTATTTCATCCTATCGCGTGCTGCGGGCTTGTTCGTTGATCCACCCAAAGGGCCTGTGCTGCTCAACTACGGCATCGAGGAAGCACGCTTCACGAAGCCTGTTTATCCGGGCTCTACCATCCAGGTGAAGTTCACCGTGAAGGAGAAGGTGGATCAGGAGAAGAAGACTCTGACCGAGGACAGTCCCAAAGGTGCCGACATAGCATCGGGCATAGTTAAATTTCTAGTCGACGTCATTGACGAAACGGGAGAGACAGTAGCCATCGCTACTATCTTGACCATGGTTAAGAAACTGGACCAAGCATGACGTCGACCACCCATATCTCTGTCACTGCGAGCGGAGCGAAGCAGGTCAAGTTTCTTGTCGACGTCGTTGACGAAACTGGAGAGACAGTAGCGATCGCCACCATCTTGACCATGGTCAAAAAGTTGGACCAAGCATGACGTCGACAAGACACATATCCGTCACCCCGAGCAAAGCGAAGGGGCTGGTTGATGTCGTGGACGAGACTGGTGAGACGGTGGCGGTCGTGACCATCTTGACAATGGTGCGGAAGCTGGATCAGCAGTAGCACGTTCTATCTTTGAGATCATGAAAGTCCCGATGCAATACGTGAACGATGCCGATGGAAACATCCAAGCCGTTCAGATCCCTGTGGAGGACTGGAACGGACTTGTGGAAAAGGTGCGCCATTACGAGCAGTTGCTCAAGCTCCGTTCAACGTTGAGCACAGCGTTGACCCAAGTAACGCGCATGCGTTCCGGTAAGTTGAAGAAGCGGACCCTGAAGGACGTGCTGCGTGAAGCATAGGGTCATCCCAACACCCGCGTTCGAGAAGGAACTACGTCCACTTCTGAAACGCCATCGGTCCTTGGCCAAGGACCTGCTTGCATTGGAAAAGGAGTTGGAGGCACGCCCCACCACAGGAACTGGTATTGGACATGGACTGTACAAGGTCCGGCTGGCCATTGCCAGCAAAGGCAAGGGAAAGAGCGGCGGCGCGCGGGTCATCACCTATGTCGTTACCGAGGATCGTGAGATCTACCTGCTGAGCATCTACGACAAGGGCGATTACGATACCGTGGACAACAAGGCCATGAAGGCTTTGGTAGCCGAACTGCGGAACCAGAAACGAAAGGGGTGATGCGAACGTCACCTTATAACCTGTTTCCACGTGACCAGCTGTCGTCGCTGGATATGTCAAGTTCACCGGGAAGGAGAAGGAGGGCCTGTTGGCCCGGGATGGAGAAGAAGGAACTGAAGGAGGATTCGCCGAAGGGGGCGGATGTGGCATCGGGCATAGTTAAATTTCTAGTCGACGTCGTTGACGAAACGGGAGAGACAGTGGCGATCGCCACCATCCTGACCATGGTTAAAAAGCTGGACCAAGCATGACGGCGACCACCCATATCTCTGTCACTGCGAGCGGAGCGAAGCAGGTCAAGTTCCTGGTGGATGTTGTTGATGAGACCGGTGAGACTGTGGCTATTGCCACCATCCTCACCATGGTGAAGAAACTAGATCAGACCGCGTGAATAGCGCCCTATCGACCATGGATCCATTATCTTCATGCCATGGAACGCACGATGCGGATCGTTTCCCTGAAAGAGCAGCCGAACGACAAGTTGTTCTGGCGGAAGCGAACACCTGCCGAACGGCTGGAGGCACTCGAATTCCTCCGCCAACAGTACATGGGACCCACACATGCTGAGCAAAGACTTCAAAGAGTTTGTCGCGTTGCTCAAAAAGCATGAGGCGGAGTATATGATCGTGGGCGGCTATGCCGTGGGCGTTCACGGCTATCCCCGTTACACCGGTGACCTCGACATCTGGCTGGATCCGACCGAAGCGAACGCCAAACGCGTGCTGAGGGCGATCGATGATTTCGGGTTCGGCTCCTTCAAGCTCACCGTAGCGGATCTGACGAAAGAGGCCAACGTGATCCAATTCGGACAACCTCCCCTTCGGATCGACCTGCTCACTAGCATTGACGGCGTGACCTTCGATGCCTGCTATTCGAACCGTAAGGAGGTCACCTTCGATGGGCTCGCCATGAACTTCATCGGTTATCATGATCTGGTGACCAACAAGAAGGCCACCGGCCGCCACCGGGATCTGGATGACTTGGAGAACATGGAACCTGAATAGTGGTGCCGCGAAAGCGAAGTGCTACGATGCGCTGGGGGAAAGCGTGGACATCCTGAAAGAGCGCCGCGTGGACCGCATGTGTTTCATCCCGCTCCTGCGGGGATCCGCGACCGCCAAGAACAACTGAAGGCCGCCGATGAGCTTGGCGTGATGGCCCTCCTCACCGAGATCATGGGCCTTACCGAAGCGAAGAAGACGCTTCGGCTCCGCTCATCGCAGATCTGGCGAAGAAGACGGGGAGGGTGGTGGTGGGGTAGGCGAAATTCGACGAGTGCGGAGCACTTGGTCAGCAGATGCTTCTGCTCTGATCAGCCGTCGTGGACGTAACACGTGCGGGGTTTGGACCACGACGGCCCGAGGCAATACTCGCTCAATGCTGTTGCCATTGATCATCAGCACTCAAAGTCGCAAGCAACGCCGCGGCTATCCATCCAAATTCCTCACCGATACGGACCCTGCACCAGCCGGGCTGAACGGCCTCGACGAGTACGATCTGGTCGGGATTCAATTGCCGGAAAGCATGGTACTCTTGGCCGGGACCGACGCGAACGTTGACGCGGTTCCCAGTCACAACACGCAACTCGCCCGGCAGTCGGAGGTGCTGGTTCGTCTTGAACATTCGCACAGTGGAGGGGTTCACGACTTCAGCGAATGCCGTCGACTCACCGGACATGTACAGTTGAGGTCGACCGAACACAGAGCCTCGCATCCGGATACCGGCCATTGTGGAACGAAATGTGGCTGCATCCGCGATGACCACTTCACCACCGGCCAACCGTAATCCAGAGCGTTCGAGGAGCGCGATCTCGCTGCGTGCAGCTCCTCGCAAGGCGGCGCGGCTTAGTGCACCTCGAGCTAGACTGGCTTCACCGAACGCAACGCATCCAGCAAGGCACAGGACCAGACTCATGACGACCAGTGCACTCAAGGCTTTGAGGTGTTTAGGTGCCGAAGGATGGTCGGATCGTGGCCTTGGGCTGTTCATCTCTTCCGCAGATTATGCTTGAACGTTTGATGCACCTGCGTGGGGTCAAGCACACCGTTGATGAAGTACGCTTTGGTCTCCACTCCGTCAATGCGCTGTACCTGGAACCCTTCCAGCACGCCCATGTTGTAGGTGTATCGGAAACTCCAATCACGCGTGTGGTCCTCGAACCGCCACTCACCGTGCATGGCGCCGTTGACGAATGAGCCCTTCGCATCACGGACGCGCCCGAATTTGACAGAACACGGTCCATCGAGCACACCGCCGTGCCAGATCGCCGTAACGATCGTGTCGCCGTATTCGATCCGGCCTTTGCCATTGGGCACTCCAGCGCTCCAGTTCGTGTCGAAGAATTCCATGAAGTTGAAAACCCGACCATGACCATCTACGCATTTTCCCTTGCAGTGCGATGGTTCAACGACTACGATCGTATAGCTCGAATCCGTATCGTCGAAGACCACTGGAAAGCCGCTTACCCATTCGTTCGCGTTCACGCCGTTCACATCGGCGCGAAGGCGATCACCGGCATCGCCAAGTGGCGGTGTGAACCGATAGCGCATGGCGTCGGGCCCGCTGTATTGGTAGTCCGCGACGTTGCGGCCGCGGTATCGGACGTAGTACACGAATTCGGGTTCGTGTACCCCGGTGATGAGGGTGTCAAGCCCCGGTGCCACCGGCCACGCTTTCAGTGCGCGGTATGTCGTTCCCACCCGCAGAGCGATCACCACCTCGACCGTGTCACGCTCGTGGAGGTTGTTGCACAGGATTGTCCTGGCCTTGGAGCTTTTGGGGTCGATGGCGGAAGAGGTCAGGATGCAGGAGGCGAGAAGAAGAGTCAGCGTGCTTTTCATGATCGTTGGGTTTGTTTGATGTAAGTGGCGGTTGGGTGTCATCGTTTGGGGATCGTGCGCTCGTATGGCGTGGGCCACTGGAACGCGCCGAAATACTTCTCCATCTCCGGTTGCCGGAGGGTCACCTTGTCCGATTGGACATCCGGACATGTATAGGGTGAGCCGGTGACGTCCAACTTGAACAGATACTCACCTGGGGCGGGATAGTCGAATTGCACGACATGGCCGGATGTGTCCCGCGTGATCGTCGCACCATCGGCGACCCACTGCTCACTGATGTAGTGCTTGCTGGAGTCTCGAATAGCTAGTCGAAAGGCGCCCGGTGGAAGGATCCGCTCCCACACGAAGTCGGCCACGGGATCCCAGGGGGCACGGAATTCCTTCTCTGTCGAACCGGAGCAACCCAACGTGTCCGTCGCTTCGATCAGGATGTGGACGCAACTGTCACCCGGCACTTTGGCAAGGATGTTCATCCCGTTCCGATCGTGCGGAATGGACCGCCCACCACATGCGGACAATGACATGGTGAGTGCAGTTAACGGCACGGGTACTTCCTCCGGAATGAATTCATAGGTGCGCTGCCTACGCTCCGGACCACAATGAGCCACGATGAGCGCTTCGGGTTGAGGAAGCGGATGCACGATCAGGGTCTGCACATGGTCCTCGCGACAGATCCCCCTCGTGAAACTGCGGACAACGTCATAGGTTCCCGGGATCCCGTATCCGTGGGTAAGGGCCATGGCCTCGACCGTGCCGTCGCCGAAGTCCCGCGATTCACTCACGGCGATCTTGGAACTCTTCGCCTCGAAGTCGATGATCAATTGCACGCTGTCCCCTTTGCAGATATGCGCCCGAGCAAGGCTGAACGCCGGGCTCGGCAAGTACATGTCCGCCTCCACCACCGCTTCCCGGGTTCGGTCGCAGGTCGTTCCGCGCGAACTCTTGATCTCTAGGATGTAGGTTCCCGCTGCCTTGGCGATCAACTTCGGTCCCGCTCCGACCCATTGCCCGGTGGCTTGATCGAACCAGTTATAGGACTCCACATCGGCCATGGTCGGAGCGGCCATCTCCACGCCGTCGGTTTCGCAGGTGATCTTACCCGCGACCGTGACTTGTCCAACAACCGGCGCTGGTTCCTGCGCGGGTACATCCACCGTCATACTGTACAAGCAGCGCGAAGGCGTTTCCATTGTCACGGTATAGGTGCCAGGCGTGGTAGCCGTGATCGACTCGCCTTCCCATGATCCGTCCACGGCATCGCAGGTCCAGGTGTAGGTCCACGCACCGGGTGGTGCCGTCAGCACGAAACCACCCGCACACGGAAGTTCCTGCCGGTCGATGGACAGCGAAACGTGGTACACCTGCATCGCCGCATATCCGAAATGCGCAGCCGGAATGCAGTCCGAGGTGGCGAGTTGGAGGAGAAGTCGCTGGCCTTCGTACCCACGCAATGGAATGATGTTGGCGAACCATCGCCGGTGGTACACGTCGTTCTGGCCATCAACCATTTCCCATCGGTCCCGGGAGGCACTGTTCACTTGGAAACCGGAACACGGAAGAGGCTGATTGTTGGCATCCAACAACATCGACCAGATCGATGGTTTTTGGGCGTCGGTGTGGTCCAGGGGGTCCTGGATCACGGGCGCAAGCCAAACGACCAAGGCTTCGTCCGCTCCCCCTACATTCACTTCGATGACAACGGCTGCACAACGCGCCCCTACACCGGTAAAGTCGCCGATGACGATGGAGGGGTCTGAACTTCCCGGCCGTACAAGCGGCAGGCCCGTGACCGGGTCCAGTTGGCCCGGCCCCACCCAACGCACCTGCGCAGTTTCACCCGGCTGGATCACCTCGAGCTCTCCTGGCGTGAACGCGGCTGCGGCTGCGCCTTCCCAGCAGGTCATTTCCATGGTGCCGGGGCCGAGCGTGTTGATCACCTTGATCTGGCTGCAGGCTACTACCGGGGCTACCACGCCGGCAAAAAGGAGGGTTGATTTCATCGCGTTGAATGTTACAAGAGTGTTAGCATGTCAAGTGTATGGACGTGATCATGTAGGATATGGTTGCCTCCATGCGCTTTCGTCTATTACATTGCACCACCGTTAGCACTGGGATGGCCACCTCTCGTTCCGAACTCTTCCCGCAGCAGCTCCTATTCCGACGACACCTTCCGCACGTCAAGACCAAGGGTCCTCTTTTTCGAAACCAGCTGGATTTGGCCAGTGCGATTGCATCGATCAAGGGGACAACCTACTTCGGCAAGTCGGGATCCGTTCGTGCTCTACTGAGTCAAGTCTTTCGTCATGGCGGCGACAAGCACAGCCGTTCGTTGCCGACGCTTCTCAAGGATGCCATCTATTCCGCAGTTCGGACCAAGGTCGATGGTGACTTTGACTGGTCGGATTTCGAGGAGGATTTCGACGTTTCCTTTGAGAACCTCAAATCGGAGTGGCGCGATGGCGATGCTATGTCATCCGCCCTCTTAGAGCAAGACCTTGCGACGGCAAGTAGGAATGCCAAGAAGCACTGGATTATTACTCGGCAGCCAGCCGAACTCCTTCAGAACGATTTTGGGTGCACCTTGGCAGAACGTCTGGTTGAGAACGTCAGAGAGGGTAGTGCTGAGTACACATTCTACTTTGCGGACGAGCTCGTTGCCATTAGCTTCTGGAGAGCATTGCGAGATCGCTTGCAGAAGGAGGTAAAGAGCAGTAAGAAGGAGAAGCGCACAGCCCCGAAGCGAAAGACTCCCGATGATTTACTTCAGGAGTGGAATACGAAGGGGCTAATTAAGGTCTTCCAGAACAGAGACAAGCGCCTCTTCCTGCACCCCTATGTCATCTTTGACTACGACCGCGAAATCGGGGGCTTCGTATTGCACTACCACGGCGGAACCGCAGTTTCCATTTCAAAGATGCGTCGGGAGGATTTGGAGTTCTGGCAAGCGCACGAGTACCCCAATCTCGTTAGCAAGAACAATCTCAATCCCGTCACCTATCAGGACATGATCAGCTCACCGGTATAAGTTCTCAAACCCCTAACATAATGGCCACCCCTAAGAACGAACTCGAGCAGAGTACTCCCAAGGGCTACAGACTATTCCACATTGTGGCAATGCTCTTTGTTGCCAGCTTGATCGTCGGCAACACGGTCGCTGTCAAGATTATCACTTTATGGGGCCTTGCAATCCCTGCTGGAATTCTTTGTTTTCCGTTGTCGTATATCATCAACGACGTTCTGACTGAAGTGTACGGTTATCGAAAGGCTAAGAGCGTGATTTGGTGGGGCTTCTTCACCATTGCGTTTATGAGCCTCATCTACTTCTTGGCCAGCAAACTGGAGCCAGCACCGTTCTGGACCAATCAGGCAGCCTTCGATAGCATCTTCTCTTTCATCCCGCGTATCGGTGTGGCGTCATTCATTGCATACTTGGTCGGATCGTTCGCGAACAGCATCGTAATGAGCATCATGAAGAAAAGAACGCAGGGGAAGATGCTCTGGGCGCGGACTATCGGAAGCACGCTAGTTGGCGAGGGGCTTGATAGCATCATCTTTAACGTGATTGCGTTCTACGGCATCTTCCCAACGGCCGATCTTTGGGTCGTTGTTGGAACTGGTTTCTTGCTCAAGACGGTCTATGAGATCGTCGCGACGCCGTTCACGTATCTCGCGGTGAATTGGATCAAGCGCAAAGAGGAGGAGGATCGTTTCGATCACAACGTTTCGTACAACCCATTCTAACAAGCATGTCCCTTTCATTGGCAAAGCCTTCCCGTTCGGCGCTTCACACGAAGCCGACGGACACCTACTTCAGCGACCTTCAGCTTTACCGCGCGATCTCGAACGAGAACGACATTACTGCGGTGCATGTGGCTGACTTGCTTCGACAGCACACTCACAAACGACTGCTTGACCTTGGTTGTGGCGATTGCACATTGACGAATAAGGTCGCGCTGTCTCTAGGCGATCGAAACCTGCGATTAACGGCAATCGATATTGATGCTCACATGTGCGAAGCGGCACGACGGAACATTGACCTGGATGGGTTCTTCTCGGATGTGTCCATAATCGCCGGTGGCATTTCCGACCATCTTCCGAACATTTGGCAGAATGTGGATATCGCGATGATGGTCCATGTGAATTACTTCATGCAAGACGAGCAGTTCGTTGATCTGATCGATTCTTTGCCGAGAGGTGTCCACTTTGTCTTTGTCGTTGACAAGGAAGACAGCATCTTCAGTCAGCTCTGGGCAAGAACGGCACGCCCATATTGGGAGCATGCCCGGTTCGCCAACGCCCACATCGAGAGCCGAGCTGACATTGAAGTGATCAAGTCAGTGATCCAGTCGAGCATTCGAAATCCCACTCGATTCCCTGACCCTGATGACCGTGATCGCCTGCTGAGCTTCTTGTCCTATTCCAACATCCGAGCGGCTTCAAGCGCAGACCGCGCTTGGATCCTGGAAACCGTGAATAAGAATGCGGTTCATGATAAGATCCTCGTGGAGACCAACTGCTATTCGATCAGGAAGCACTAGGTCAGGCCGCACCTTACTTTATCACCACGCCGAGCGTATTCGCGCTTGGACGTGTCCGAAGTCACACCGATGAACTTGCTCCTGTGGAGAGGTAACTTAGAGGGCCGGATTCAACCGGGTCGACATTCTGTTTCCTTTGACCCGATGCCGGTAGCACCGTATGCGCGATAGGGACATTCGCACCGTTCTCAGGGACCAACTCCAGAAGGAGTACGGCCATGATAGCGATACCCGCATCCTTGATGAACTAGGCGTCTGCCAGGGTTCAGTCCGCATCGACATGGCCGTGGTGAACGGCTCGCTCAATGGCTACGAGATCAAGAGCGAACGGGACACATTGGAACGCCTGCCCCAACAGTCTGTGTACTACTCAAAGGTTTTCGATCATGTTACTGTAGTCGTAGGGCCCTCGTACTTCCCTTCGGTCAAGGACGTGGTTCCAACGTGGTGGGGTGTGGTAGTCGCTAAGCCTACCGAAGGTGGTGGTCCTGAACTTGTGCAGAAGCGCAAGCCAAAGAAGAACCCAAGTCTCGATCCTTATTCGATCGCTCAGTTGCTATGGCGCGAAGAGGCTCTGGAGGTGCTGCATGAACGTGGACTTTCGCAAGGGCTGTTGTCCAAGACGCGAAAGCAGATCTGGCAGACCCTTGCGGACTACCTGCGTTTGGATGAACTGCGCGATACGGTCCGAGCCAAACTCGTCAGCCGAGAAGGGTGGCGATCTGATGCGTCACCTGAGCAAGGTGATGTGACGTTCCGACCTTCCGCCAGACCGTAGCATTTCCGGGCCCGCCAGCATTCGCTGCGGCGTCGTGTATGTATTTGTCACCCCAACTGAATTGAGGACCCTTGAACAGGTCTCCAGCATCCACTAGTCGGCGGCACAGTTCGTTGAACTGCTCGTATCCGTGGTCACGAACATTACGTCCTTTCAGTAGGAGCCAAGTGCGATCCAACGTGTAGCGCAGGTTCGCGCTCATTCGCATGATTCGCGGATCTATTCCCTCGCCCGAAGGACTCGGATTCGAAATGGCATAGTCTCCGAATGTTGGCAACCGAGGTATGCCGCCCTTGGTAACCATGCTCGTCCAGATGTCCCATTCTACCCGTGGTGCCTCGTGGAACGTGAAGGATGGAATGTTCATCATGCTGTCCGGGAAGGACGACGCTGCCAGAGTCAGCGTACGCCATGCCTCAATCCCGGGTAGCAGACTCAGGATGGTATTCATCGCGAACATCAGCGGTCCACGTGTTTCCGGCATGACGAATTTCAAATCGAAGATCAGATCACACTCGGCTCGCTGAAGACCCAAGTAGGTGATCAATTCGTTCAGGCCGTTGCTAAGTGCACCGGGGTTCTCAAGGTCGCTGTTGTCTACCCTTATGCACGCACCTCGCTTCTGCTTCTTGATCACCTCGCGAGCACTTTGCAAGTAACGCGGGCTCCGTTGAAGACCGAGAACTGGAACTGCCGACAGCCCAAGACCCTCAGCTTCATCAAATACCACCGTAGCCGGGTGCCGATCACCTTGGAGTATCTCTCCATCCACCTCTGCTAGCTCGATGAACACGAGACCATCCCCCCACGCGCGATGGATCTTCGTAGCAAACCCAGGTATGTACTCATCAATGCTCTTCGTAGGCTCCTCTTTCTCGAAGTCCCATGGCAACGCTGGGATCGACAGCATTGGGGTCAACGAGCCCTTTGCCTCCAGATGGAGTTCAGTAAGCGCGCCTAGCTCACCCATTCGGGCCTTCAGTATCGGGACGTAGTGCTTGTGGTCAAACATGGTCATCTCAGGCTTAGGGGGTTGCAAGATATTCCAGCACCCTCGCTGTGGTTTCCTTCAAGTTAAGCAGTGCTATCGGTGGTTCGTTCGCTGCGTCGGGTGACAGTCTCAACCCAGTGGTGGTCACCTGCTTCAGCGCACGAAGCGATTTCAAGATGGTCTCTAGATCCTTGCTCACTTCTTCAGGGAGCCCCTGTCCAAGGCTGGCTAGCGACCTCTGGAGTTCATCATAGTTCGTCAAAACTTGATCAATCTGGCGAGGACTAACCGATTGCGTTGGAAGGTTCAACAGCGAGTCTTGTAGTCTCGTTAGCACAACATTCAATTGCGCGCTTCTTTCTTGGAGTTGTTCAGTGCGCATGGTTCGCGCATCGTCCAACTGTTCACGTGCAGTAGATGCCAATCGCTTCGTGAGCATCGCGTACCAACCGGTAATGGCCACAAGCACAACAGTGGATGCAGCTTGGATCGCGCCGGAATTCTTGTTGAGCCAGTCAACAAGCGTTTGGAAAGTAGAAGGCTCTGGCTCCGTACACACTTGTCAAAGATGCGACAGCGCCTTTGTACTCAATGGCTTCTGGCCTCACAACCGATCCCACTTCGTCGCCACACCCCGCGCCTTCTCCACCAGCGAAGAGGGTACTTGGCAGCGTTCCCGCTTAGGCGGGATGAAACATCTTCACCAGCTTCCGGTGCATTTACCTGCCGGAGGCAGGCCGTCTCTTCCAGGTTCACATCTAGGTCCTGCCAAAACGCAACCAACCCCGGCTCCTCCGCATTCCTGCTTCGGGGCCGGGGCTGGCGTGTATTGCGTTGCGGGCTATGCGGGGCGGCCCAGTACCACGTCGCTGGGGAGGCCTTCCTTGTCGATGCCCAGGGCCACGACGCGGAACCAATAGCTCTTGTAAGGTTCCAGGCCGGTGACGATGAAACGCTGGCGGCTCACCTGCCCTGCGGTGTTCCAGGTGGTCACCCCCAGGGTGGGGTCGCTGGCGGCCTGTTCGACGCGGAACATGCGCGCGGCCACGGTGCGGCCCCACCACAGCTTCACCTCGCCGCTTACATCGGTGGCGCTGGCGCGCACGTTCTTGGGGATGCCCACCTCCGTGTGCGACTCGGGTTGTTTGGCCAGGGGGAAGCCGCTGGTGGTGAGCAGCTCGGCATCGCCGTCGCACTCGGCCCGCACGTAGTCCGCTGTTACGCGCAGCACGTCCTGCACCTGCAGCACCACGGCGTTGCGGTGCGCGCGGTCGGTGCTGCTACCATCGATGGCGGCGGAGATGGCATTCTTGAGCGAGGTGCTCAAGGTGGTCATGTCCACAAGGCTCATGGGCAGGTTGGGGAACTGCGCGTTGCCGGTGAGCTTCGCGATGATGTGGTTGAAGAAGGCCAGCAAGGCTGGGGGCAGCATGTTGGCAAGTCCGATCTTGATGTTGGCTCTCATGGCGTTCGTTGGTTGTTCCGGCCGTGGTGCATTCCGCGGCACGATCCCTTAACGCGGCGCAGGTGCAGGACTTGTGCGGCCTATCGCCGTGGCCGATACGGTATGGGAAACTCCCATACGCTATCGGGAACTACCATAAGTCGGCCGGGCACCCAAGGCGAGGCAGCGGGGCACCCGGTGCCGGGTGGTGGAGCACCTAGTGCTAAGTGGTGGAGCACCTAGTGCTAAGTGGTGGAGCACCTAGTGCTAAGTGATGGAGCACCTAGTGCTAAGTGATGGAGCACCTAGTGCTAAGTGGTGGAGCACCTAGTGCTAAGTGGCCGACCACCCAGTGCTAAGTGGCCGACCACCCAGTGCTAAGTGGTGGAGCACCTAGTGCTAAGTGGTGGAGCACCTAGTGCTAAGTGGTAGAGCACCTAGTGCTAAGTGGCCGACCACCCAGTGCTAAGTGGTGGAGCACCTAGTGCTAAGTGGTGGAGCACCTAGTGCTAAGTGGTGGAGCACCTAGTGCTAAGTGGTGGAGCACCTAGTGCTAAGTGGTGGAGCACCTAGTGCTAAGTGATGGACCAAGCAGTGCTAAGTGATGGAGCACCTAGTGCTAAGTGATGGAGCACTAGGTGCTCGGTTGCCGAGCACCGGGTGCTAAGTGGTAGCTGGTCCAAGGCGTGATGGTGCTTCAATGGTTCCATGGTCGCGAAGGTTCCAGAGGCTTCACGTCCACCTTGTTCTTGATGAAGAGGTATGGTCGGTCCTGCGGCGGCCACGATGCAATGTCCGGTGCAATGCTGCGTTGTCGTCGCATTGGGGAGCACGTGATCCTCAGCAACACCACCTGCCATGACCCGCACGGAACTGGGATATCGATTACGCCTGATACGGCTGGCCCGGGGGCTTACCCAGGAGCAAATGGGTGCCCTCATCCATGCCGGTCAGTCGAAGATCTCCGACATTGAGAAGGGCGAGCAGTGGCCATTGTTCGAGGAGATCGGCCGGTTGGCCCTTGCGCTGCACTTCAGCTTGGACGTGCTGAACGCACCGGGCGATTTCGACCTGAAGGCGTGCTTGGGCCCGCGGTGACCAAGGCGCCGTCGCTTTCGCCGGATGACATTATCCGTTTGCGGAAGATGTCTCATCCCGCCACAGCGGGAAGCACGGTTTCGAACTCGCGCGGACTTTGGTTGAGGTCTCGCGGACTTGGGCTGAGGTTTGAGAAAACTCAGTGAAGGTGCGCTGGACTTCACCCGAACTTTGTCGGCCCTTGACCCCGCAATTGCGTTAATGGGTTGGATCCGCCCCTTATTACAGGCTCGCCAGCGCGCCGCTTCGCATTGTCCCTCCGGCACCGGAACCATGGCGCCGTATCCTGTCGGCGAGCATCTCCACTTTACTTGGTCAAGCCATTCCCGGAAGCTCCCTGCGCCACTGCTTCAATAGCCCATCGGATCCAGCCCCTTTCCACGAGATCCTAACTTCACCGGCCAATGATCCCTGATCCGGGACCAACTGTTCTCCTCATCCATCCTGTCCGTATCCATTCCAATGAACGAAGCCGTCCGCGCCCTCGAACCCAAAGCCCTCTGGAACCATTTCGCCGACCTCAACGCCGTGCCGCGAGCGAGCAAGAAGGAGGAGCGCGTGATCCAGTTCATCAAGGAGTTCGGGGAGAAGCTCGGGCTGCCCACGCACGTGGACGAGGCCGGCAACGTGATCATCAAGAAGCCCGGCACCAAAGGCAAGGAGAGGATGACGCCGGTGGCCTTGCAGAGCCACTTGGACATGGTGCATCAGAAGAACAACGACACGAACTTCAACTTCGACACCGACGGCATCAAGATGAAGGTCGACGGCGACTGGGTGAAGGCCGATGGCACCACCCTCGGCGCGGACAACGGCATCGGCGTGGCCACTATCATGTCCATCCTGGAATCGAAGGACATCCCACATCCGCCGCTGGAGGCGCTCTTCACCATCGATGAGGAGACCGGCATGACCGGCGCCTTCGAGTTGAAAGGCGGATTGCTGGACGCGCACATCATGCTGAACCTGGACACCGAGGACGATGACGAGCTCACCATCGGTTGCGCGGGTGGCGTGGATGTCACCGCCACGGGCAAGTACGCGAGCGAAGCGGCTCCACAAGGGATCAAGGGCTATCGCCTCGCGGTGAAAGGATTGACCGGAGGACATTCCGGCACGGAGATCCACCTCGGGCGCGGCAATGCGAACAAGCTGATGAACCGGATCCTGCTCGAGAACGAGGGCACGGCATCCGCGTCTCTACCATCGAGGGCGGTAGCCTCCGGAACGCGATCCCACGGGAAAGCGTCGCCAGCATCGGCGTGCCTGCGGACAAGGTGCAGGCCTTCACCAAGGACTTCGAAACACTACGCGATACGCTGAAGTCCGAGTATGACACCACCGACCCGGAACTGAAGATCGAACTCACTCCTGCCGATCCGAGCGGCAAGGTGATGGCCACCGCGGACCAAGGACGTTTCCTACGCGCGGTGCAGGCCTGCCCGGGAGGCATCTACCGCATGAGCCCCGATGTGAAGGACCTGGTGCAGACCAGCAACAACGTGGCCCGCATCGAATTGAAGAACGGCAGTTACACGGTGATGTGCCTCACGCGCGGTTCGGTCACCAGCGAGAAGATGGACGAGGCCAACAGCATCAAGGCGGTCTTCGAACTGATCGATGCCAAGGTGGAATTCGCTGGCGGCTATCCCGGCTGGGTCCCCCGCCCCGACGCCACCATCGTGAAGCTGATGTCCAGCATTTACAAGGAACGTTTCAAGAGCGAGCCGCACGTGCTCGCCTGCCACGCTGGCCTGGAGTGCGGCATCCTCGGCACGAACTACCCCGAGATGGAGATGATCTCCTTCGGTCCCACCATCAGGGGCGCGCACTCGCCGGACGAACGCGCGCAGATCAGCTCCGTGCAGAAGTTCTGGGGGTATTTGCTGGAGACGTTGGACCGGATCTGAACCCTACACCATTCCGGACCCGTCATCCCGACCGACGAGCCGGGAGTGGATCCCGATGGCTTCCACACGCGCCCGGAAAACCGGCATGCACGCGTCAGCTTCCCCACCATCAAGGGCGCGCTCTCACCGGTCCGTCGTGGTGGTGAAGCAGTGAGGTTGTACTTGATGGTGGACCAATTGGATCACGTTCAAAAGGGATCGACACGAGTTGTCGGCAAGGCGAGCTCCGGTTCGTTCTCGTCCATTAAAGGATATATTTGTCCTAAATAAGGGCTCCGTCATTTCGCAGGGTCCAACGATCAACTCAACAGGTCATGTCAACATCAAAAGCCAACGCCCAATGGAAGGGAACGATCAAGGAGGGGAAGGGCGCCATGCGCTTCACCGGCTATGAAGGGTCCTACACCTTCGCTTCACGTTTCGAAGGTGGTAGGGGCACCAACCCGGAGGAACTGGTCGGAGCGGCCCATGCGGGTTGCTACTCCATGTACCTCTCGTTGCTGCTCACAGAGGAAGGGCTTAAGCCCACGAGCATCGACACCGCCGCACAGGTCACCATGGCCAAGGACGATACCGGGCCGCATATCACCTCGATCGCCTTGGACTGCAAGGTGGCATGTTCGGGACTGACGGCAGAGCACTTGAAGGAATTGGCGGCCCTGACCAAGGAGAAATGTCCGATCTCGCGTTTGTATGCGGGAGGATCGGCGAAGGTCACGGCGGTAGCTCAATTGGTACAATGAACATGATCATGGGAACCATGGCAAAGCCACAATTGAGGCCGATCCAGGTCGGCGGGCAATTCAAGCTGCTCGAGGTCACCGCAGAGGCTGGCGCCGTGATGCCAGCGCACCACTGCACCAGTGAGGCCGTGGTGGTGGTGCTGGAAGGCGAAGCCACGTTGGTGATGGAAGAGGGCGGTACGCCGTTGGTGGCGGGAACGAGCTTACTGATCCCCGCCGGGAAGGCGCACACGCTCAATGTGGCTCGCACATTCAAAGCGACCGTGATCATGGGGAGCAACGCTACCTTGGAGTTCGAGGGCGGTAAATAACACGATGATGTACAACTACGACACAGTGACCGAAGCGATCAAGGACCTCAAGCAAAGGGGCTACTCGTTGGACTTCAATGTCCAAGTGGAAAAGGAGTGCCTGATCTGCCACGCCCCAGCGCTGAACCTATCGGCGGATGACTTCCGGATCGATGAGGTGTACCGGTTCGAGGGCGACTCGGACCCGGGCGATGAAATGGTGGTGTACGCCGTTTCCTCGGATCGTCACCACGCCAAGGGCACGCTGGTCAATGCTTATGGCACCTATTCGAACGGGGAGGTCGCAGCGATCGTGAAGCACCTCCATCGGCACCACCGCTGATGCTGCATGCCATGGCGGAAGCGAACGACCACTTGAAGAACGGGACTTGGATCGAACATGCACAACCAATAACACCGGACCATGGACACTGAACACGTTCACCTCTTCCCCCAAGCCACGCGTGAAGGCATCCAGATGCAGGCATCGCTTGCACCCGAGGCCATGGAAGCCTGGCGCAACTTCAGCAGGACGGTATTCCAGGATGGAGCCTTGCCTGCCAAGACCAAACAGTTGATCGCCTTGGCCGTGGCGCACGTTACGCAATGCCCGTACTGCATCCGATCGCACACCAAGGACGCCATGCGGAAGGGCGCCACCAAGGAGGAAATGATGGAGGCCATCTGGGTGGCGGCGGAAATGCGCGCAGGTGCCGCCACCGCGCATGCGGCCATTGCCATTGACGAGATGCGGAAGCAGGAACAAAAGAGCTGAGAGCGATGGAGCTGCGCGACCGAACAGCGGTGGTGAGCGGTGCGGGCAGTGGCTTGGGCAGGGCACTGGCTGAGGCCTTGGTATCAAAGGGCGCAACGGTCCATGGCTTGGGGCGCACCGAAAAGAAGCTGCTTGACCTGAAGGTGGAACTCGGCGACCAATTCGTACCCGCCGTTCTGGATATCGCGGATGAACAAGCCGTGCGCGCATGGGTGGAACGCACATTCATCGGGGATGCATCGCCGGACATCCTGATCAACAATGCCGGTGCGGGCTACTTCGCGAAGATCGATGAGCTGCCTTCGGAACGCTGGCGTGAAATGATCGACACCAACCTGAACGGCCTGTTCCACCTCACCTCGGCCATTGTGCCGCACATGAAGCGGAAGGCCGGTCCTGCGCACATCATCAACATCGGCTCGATCTTGGGGAAAGTAGGTGGTGCCGAACGCAGCGGATACAGTGCCACCAAGTTCGCAGTGCAGGGCTTCAGCGAGTCCCTTGCACGTGAACTCCGCTACAACGGCATCAAGGTCACTTGTGTGAACCCCGGCAGCATCAGCACGCACTTCTTCGAACGGTCGGGTATCGAGGCGCATGACAACATGCTGCATCCGGATGATGTTGCACAGCTGATCATCCACCTGTTGGAAACGCCCGATAACCTGCTCGTGGACGAGATCACCTTGAGGCCCTTGCAGCCGGGCAGGCCCCAAGCACACTGAACCCGGCCAAACCCAACCATCACCATGGAACATGAAGTGGAACTATTGAACAAGGAGCAAGTGACGCACGATGTGGTACGGCTCACCATGCAACGGCCCGAGGGCTATCGTTTCATTGCCGGGCAGGCGATCGAGTTCGGCTTGGACCGACCTGGGATGCAAGGCAAGCGATCACCCTTCACCCTCACCGGACTGGACAGTGATGAGCACCTCACGCTCATGATCAAATGCTACCCGCAGCACCACGGCATGACCGAACGCATCGCACAGTTGAAGGTCGGGGACCGGATCATCATCAGCGATGCGTGGGATACGGTGAAGTTGCAAGGCCCGGGTGTGTTCGTTGCGGGCGGCACGGGAATGACCCCCTTCATCGCCATCCTGCGCCAGAAGAAGGTGGATCGCACCTTGGCCGGAAACACGTTGTTCTTCTTCAACAAGAAGCGCGAGGACGTGTTCCTGGAGGACGAATTGAAGAGCCTCTTGGGCCCGGAGTTCCACAGTGTGCTAAGCGAAGAGGAAGCGCCCGGCCACCTCCATGGCATGGTCAGCGCTGAACTGTTCAAGCAACACCTGCGCGATGCGGACCGCCCGTTCTACGTATGCGGGCCGGAGGGTTTCGTGAAGGCCGTGCAGGGCGCGCTCACCAGCTTGGGCGTGCAAGAGAAGATGCTGGACCTTCATTTCTAATTCGGCCCACATTCACGGATACCACACCGGGATCCTCCGCCACCCAGCGCGATCCCTTCCACCATCCCGCACCCTTCTCCGAGCCAACTCCTTCCTGAACGATGGACATCCGCATCAAACGCATCTACGACCCACCAGCGAAGGATGATGGCTACCGCTTGCTGGTGGACCGCGTGTGGCCACGCGGCGTATCAAAGGCGAATGCGCACTTGGACGATTGGTCCAAGGACATCGGGCCTACCACGGAACTGCGCAAATGGTTCGGGCACGAGCCGCCGAAGTATGCCGAGTTCAAGAAGCGCTATGTGAAAGAACTGAAGGATCACGCTGATGAATTGGCGCGTATCCGGAAGTTGGCGCGCAAGCAGCGCGTAAGCCTCTTGTACGGTGCGAAGGACGAGGAGCACAACCAAGCGGTGGTGCTGCGCGAGGTGCTGCTGGGCACACACTGATGCGGTGTTGGTGGATCGCGCAGGACGATCGGACATGTGGCCGCTTCAGCTTGAACAGGAGGGGGCGTGAACTGTGGCCGATCCTTGAACGGCGCCTTGCCGCTGGGTTGCCAGAAATTCACCTCATCGAAGCCGTTCCAACCTGGCCAACACACTTGGCAGATCCTTCCACCAGCACAGCGGGGGATCGTGCCGAACTTTGATCGATCGCGATCAACCCCGAGCGAATGAGCCTGGCCTCCAAACTTGACAAGTTGCATGCCCGCGCACGAGCGAACCGATGGCTGGGGTACTTCGCCGTGTTCTGCCGGGTGGCGCTGGCGGCTGGTTTCCTGCCTGCGGGCATGGTGAAGATCATGGGTGAGCGGTTCACGGGCCTACCGGTGGAACATCCCATGGGACATTACCTGGAGGCCTTGCACCTCACGGGCTATTACTATACGCTCATCGGTATCGCGCAGGTATCAGCGGCCATTCTTCTGCTGATCCCGCGCACCGCGACACTCGGTGCTGTCATCTACTTCCCGATCATTCTCAACATCTGCATCCTGTCATTGGCGCTGCGGTTCGAGGGCTCGCTGATCACTTCGCCCCTCATGGTATTGGCGAACCTGTACCTGCTCTGCTGGGACTATCACAAGCTGAAGTACATCCTTCCCTTCCATCACCGTCAGGCGAACGCTGCACTCTTCGCGTCAACGGTTCGCGACAACTCCTTTCCCCTCAAGTTCTTCGCGGGGGTGGGTGCGACCATTGTCGTCGTAGTCCTTCTCATCACGCTCGGGTACAGCATCACACCGCGCATTCGCTTGTCCGATTGCCAGAAGCAATGCAAGGGAAGCAACAAGTGCAAGGCATGCGAGGATTTCTGCGCGTGCATTCATGTACACGGCCAGCCGCTTGACTCCTGCCTGGCCGCATACAACGCGGCTGCGGAGGAACCCATCACAACCCCGTGATCCGGGGTCGTTCAGGGTGTGCCATTCTCGTCATGGCCCGTTCACACATTCACCCCATCGGACAACCCATCTTCGCATCCGCCGCGTCATGCGGTCACCCATACCATGCGCTTTCTCCTTTCCACTCTGGCCGCTGTCCTTACAAGTCTCCTTCCGCTGGTCCTCGCCGCCCAGACCCACGGCATCCGGTGCCAGAGCACATCGTCCGTTTCCCCTGCCATCCTGAAAGCTGCGCAGAGCTATACCGGCAACCGTGGCGCCACGCGCTATGTGAAGCTCAAGGTGATCATCGCCTCGCAGGTGGGGCCCGGGGGCGATGCCAGCACGCCCAGCATCGTGCAACGCGACATCGATGGCATGAACGCGCTCTTCGCGGAGAACAATACCGGCATCCAGTTCGAGCTGTGCGGTCCGGTGCAAGTCGTCGATAACTACAACCTCTACGCCTTATGGAACCTGGATCCCGCGATCCTGATCCCGTACTACGAGCCGGGCTACATCACCTTGGTGTATGCCGCGTTGTTGCCCAACGGCCTCGCCGGTTTCAACATGGGCGACATCGTGTACCTGCACGGCGGGGGCAACATCCAGGTGGCGGCGCATGAAGTGGGCCACGCGCTCGGCCTGATGCACACGCACGATTCCGTCCTGGGTGCCGAACTCGTGGACGGCAGCAACTGCACCACAGCGGGCGACTTCATCTGCGACACGCCGGCCGATCCCAACCTCTCGCTGCCCGGCATGATCCAGTTCGCGGGCTGCACGTACATCGGTACGGTGCTGGATGCGAACGGCGACGCCTACCAGCCCATCACCAACAACATCATGAGCTACGCGCCGTGCGACCTCAGCACCTTCACACAAGGTCAGGCGCAGGCGATGCAATACGTGCTGGACAACGTGAAGACCAATTTGCGCGTGAGCTATGTCCCGATCGCCATCACGCCCTTCGATACGCGGCAATGCCACAACACGGGATCCATCGCGCTTTCCGCCACTCCCGGTCCGGGCAGCTTCGATGGTCCGCTGGTGAGCGGCACCACCTTGACCAACGCACCGAACACGCCGGGCGAGTATTATGTGACGTTCACACCGGACGTGCCGCCTCTGGACAGCAGCACGTACATCGACCAAGCGTTTACGATGTACGATCAATACTCCAACTACCAATACAGCTACACCGTGCTGGACAGCCTGGTGCAAACCCTGCGCGCCGGTGCCGATGGCCGCCTGACGCAGGTGGACTTCCTGCTGCACGATGACCTGCCCAACAACTTCCGATTGCGTGTGTACAGCGGTGCGGGTGCCGGAGTGTTGCTGTACGAAACCACGATCTCCACTTCCGCCATCGCGGACACCTCCTGGCTCTCCTTCCCCGTGGCGGGCCTCGTGCCCATGATCAATGAGGCCACGTACACACTGGAACTCGTCGCGGAGCATGCCTTCACGCAGGTCACCAGCTTCGGCGCCAATTGGGTCTATTACGATTACACACGCGGCAGCAGCAACGTGGATGCGTACCGCGATGCCGCCTTCCGCACCTGGGTGCACGCACTGCCGCCGTGCCAGAGCGCCATCCGCTATTACGAGCTCTACCAAGTGCCGCCGCATTACATGCTCAACCTCGCTGCTGCGTATTGCGCGAGCGAGGTGGATACCGTGTGGCTCATCGGCGATAACGCGGGCGCGCCGGATGACGACATCTGGATCGAAGGCGCGCACACCAGTGCCTTCGTGCCCGCCGCGCTCGGTGAAGGCGCGCACACGTTGCAGTACATCAACACCGCGTTCGGTTGCACGGACACCACCGTCTCCATCTTTACCATCACCGCGCCCGCGCTCGGCATTCCCGCGCTCAATGCGCCGCTCTGTCTAAGCGCCGATCCCTTCGTGTTAGTGGGCGATCCGTTCGGCGGCTACATCACCGTGGATGGCGTGCGCGACAGCCTGCTGAACGCCACCGCGCTCGGCGTAGGTCCGCACATAGCGCAGTATTACTATGAGGAAGTGTTGGACACCGTCTCGTTCTACGACCAGGCTTCCGGCCTCAATGGCTACAGTTCCGGCGCGCAGGGCACAGCCGCAGTAGGCACAGTCATGTGGCAATCGTTCACACCGGCGTTCAGCGGACGGCTCGAGCAGTTCATCCTCGGGCTCTATGGGAACCAAGGTCCCTTCAGTTACGCGGTGCGCGTGCTGCACGGCACCGGGCCCGATGGCCTCCTCATTGGTGCGGACACCATCACCGTTGTCGGCTCCTACCCGGACATGCTCGGCAGCATTCACCCTGAAGTGTACCGTGATTCGGTGTACACCATTCACATGGAGCGCGTCGCGGATGCGCTCCCTACCGCCGACCAGGTCTATTACTTCACGGATGGAACACTGTACGCGCGTGGCACCGGGCAATACGGCACTGTCGCGGATATCGACCTCTACTTCTCGGAATCCGTGGCGCACGTGTACACCTGCGCGGATTCCATCGCCGTGCCTTTCACAGTGGAAGTATGTACCGGCGTGCAGGAACTCGCCGAAGAGAATGTGCTCCTCGGCCCCAACCCCTTTACCGATGCGCTCACGTTGCGTTCGCGCACTGATCGTCGCTACGTGCTCTACAACGCGGTGGGTGCCGAGTTGCTCTCGGGCACAACGCGCAGCGGGACGCTCACCACCTTACCCACCGCGCACTTGGCGGCAGGGCTGTACACTTTGCGTTGCACGGCGATGGATGGAACAGGCGCGCGTACAGTCGCGGTGGTGAAGGCGCAGTGACGATGCGGGGGTGGTCGGCTCACGGCGGCCGGTTGTTTGGCTGCAACAGGAATTATCAATTCCCATCAACAGGAATGACCTCGACCTGTCGGAAACGCCGACTTGTTGAAGTTGCATGACGGCGTCACTTCACTTCGCGTCGACATCACACCAGTCCGAAAAGAACCGGGATCCGCATTTACGAGACCCGGTCAAGCCTGGTGTCGGTGGAACGGGTCTCCGCACTAAGGGTGGATTCACACCGATCGGGTTGCGCATGTGCGACCCTGCCAGCGGTTCTGGCGGTAGCTCATCAGTCCATAGCAAAGGCCCAAGGCACGAAGGACCCCTGCCGTCCCTGATCACCGGCGGGCGGGAACCAGGGTGAGAGGTCCACTTTGTGCGGAAGCTTCACGCCCTTAGGAAGGCCGTTCCATTGCTCCACCGTGATGGATGGTAGGCCGGTGGTATCCGGCAGATCCATGCCCAGACCCGGATGATTTTTCTGGGCGACAAGCGCTGCGGAGCACCACATCATACACACCAAGAGCGGCATCCGAACGTGCAACGCAATCCTGCATGTTCGATGGAAGGTGATCATGGTGATGGTGGATAGGAAGGTAGCGTTCGGCGGAACGCGATGGCGTGAAGTATCGGACCGGGGAAGACCGGGATCCATCCCGGCAAGAAGAACAGCACATTCCGTCTCGATACCTTTCAGCCATGTTACGCACCATGCCCGGAACGAAACCTGAAGGCCGGCCGGCCGTGGAAGCATGGATCACGCGCGTAAAGCCGGAGTTGCAGCCCATCGCATACTGCATTGATGCCTTGATCCTGGAGGCCTTGCCGGACGTGGTGTGTACGGTAAAGTGGAACGTGCCTTTCTACGGCTTGCGGGGCCAGGGCTGGATCGTAAGCGTCAACGCATTCAATGCGCACGTGAAGCTCTTGTTCTTCGACGGTCCAAAACTCACGCCCACGTTACCCGTGGGCAAGGGGAACAACGCCATCGACTACCGCTCACTTGAAGATGTCGATGAGAAGCAGGTGAAGGCATGGCTGAAGCAGGCGGAGAAGTTGCCGGGCTGGTTGAAGGTGGAGCAGGGGATGTGATCGCGATCACGTTGATCGGTTCACGGTGAAGTGTTCGCACAAGGCCTACTTTCACGGGATCACCAACGTCCGCTCGGCATGAACGACAAGAAGATCCTGCTGGCCCTCGCGGTCATGTGCTGCGCACCCGGTGCGATGCACGCCAATTTCATATCGGCAACACCAGCGAACTACACCAGCTACCTGGGCGGATTGGTGGCGGGCGACACGCTGTCGCTGGCGCCTGGCAACTACACGGCACAGATGAACCTGAGCAACCGCAACGGCAACGCTGGCGCGCCCGTCGTGATCATCGGCGCCGGCAACAGCACCGTGTTCCTGGGCAACGCCTGCTGCAACACCATCAACATCACCGATTGCTCCTACCTGGTGATCCGCGACCTGAAGATCGATGGGCAGAACATCAACTACATCGACGGGGTGAAGGCGGGCGGCGGAGGCACGCACTTCGCGCACCACATCACGCTGGAGGGCCTCACCATCGTGAACAACGGGGGCAGCATCGTGGGCGACAACCAGACCGTGGGCATCAGCACCAAGTGCGCGGCGTGGGGTTGGACCATCCGACGATGCACGATCATCGCGGCGGGCACGGGGATCTACCTCGGCAATTCGGACAGCACCAGTCCCTTCGTGGGCGGTGTGATCGAGAACAACTTGATCATCGACACGAAAGGCTACAACCTGCAGATCAAGGGGCAGCTGGACAACGTGCGCGACCTCTTCCCCGGTACCGCTGTGGACGGGCAGGTGACGATCATCCGCTACAATGTGTTCAGCAAGGCCAGCGGCAGCACCCCCGTCGGCGTGGGCGATGGATCGCGTCCGTGCATCCTCATGGACAACTTCCCCTCCACGGGCAACGGCGCGAACGACCGTTACGAGGTGTACGGCAACTTCTTCTACAACAATCCCACGGAAGCCCTGATGCAGGTGACCGGCAACACCACGGCCTACGCCAACGTGTTCGTGAACCATGTGGCGCCATCGGGCTACGGCACCGTGGTGATCAACAACCACAACGGCTTCGCGCCGCGCACCATGAACATCTTCCACAACACGGTGCTCTCCACTTCCGCTGCCAGCGGGATCAGCCTGTCCGGCGCGAACACGGGATTCCAGCAGACCTGCACCGCCAACGCCGTCTTCAGCGGTGGCAACCCCACCACCGGGTTCACGGCGCCGAACACGGTGGACAACGTCACCGGCAGCTATGCCAGCGCTGCGAGCAAAGTGAACTCACCTTCCACCACCTTGGCGTCCCTGGACCTGTACCCGTTGGCGGGCCAGTTGCAGGGGACCTTGACGAGCAACGCGCTCTACACCGGTTTTTCCGATCACGACCTGGACTTCAATGGCGACGCGTACGACTGGACCTATCGGGGCGCGTATTCCGGTTCAGGGACCAACCCGGGCTGGCAGCTCCAACTCGCCATCCGTGAACCCCTCGCACCCACCACCGTTCCGGAGCATCAAGGCATGAACGACTTTCTCGGGACGGTCTTTCCGGATCCGGCGATCGATCGCTTCCAAGTGGTCCTCGACCTGGAACATGCGACCACCCTCGACCTGGTGCTCACGGACCTTGAAGGGCGGCCCCTGCAACGGATCTGGTCCGGCACCATGGCACCCGGCAGGAACCCTGTGGGCGCCGATGTCCAAGGCTTGTCGAACGGGTTCTATCTGCTGATGGTACACCTGCCGGATCGCACGATCACAGGGAAATTGCTGGTGCAGCATTGATCGCCGATCGATCCACGGGAAGTGCTTTGCGTGATCGAGGAAGCTCTCTCCTTCAGCAAGCGCAACCACTGCTGTCCCTCCGAATAGATGAGTTCGAGGAGATGGGATCCGGCGGAAGTTGAAGCAGGCGAAGAAGTAGCCGGATTGGTTGAAGGTGGAGCAATGATGGCCCGGCTCAGTTTGAACCCGGAATGGCCTCATCCACGCAGAGGATGATATCCGCTTGGCCGCGGTACTCACCTTCGAGGTGGCCTAACTCTTCCTGTACCACGTTGGCGATGGTCACCACCTTCAGTTCGGGATGCGCCCGTTGCAGGTACCACACGATGCCTTCGTGGAAGTCGGAATGATAGCTCCCGTTGAAGTGCAAAAAGCGCACGCCCTTCCTGGCGTGCTGCGCGATGAAGTGTGCCATGGTGGCGTCCTTCAAGGCTTGCGCCTTCACCACGTCGGGGGTGCCGTGGTCGCCCAGCATCTCCAGCATTTTCACATAACCGGGCAACGTGGCGTCGAAGGGAATGGGCAGCGGAGCCATCCAGCGGCGGTCCGCCTCGGGCACGGTATCCAGCGCTGCGAAGCCGCCCTTGCCCACGGCGCGCGCGAAGCGGCGCGGAACGTTGCACGCCACGAAGGGCAGGCCCTTCTCCTTGGCCAGATCCACCAGCGGGGCGTAATCGGTGGCGTGGTTCTTCCACAATCGGGCAAGCGTGTCGAACGCCGCTTGATCGATCTCGCCGCGCAAGTAGGCATCCAGCGTGGCCTGGTCATCCGCCTCGATCATCTCGGCGCCCATCACCAGTGGTCCACGCGCGGCGAGATCACGAGCCACCAGCAGTTGCAACCAATGCGCAATGGGGTTGTCGTGCTGCTCGCCGAAGAACACCACATCGGCACTGGCCACCGTGCGCAGGAACTGCTTGTGCGATACCTTCTTGCCCGCCGCATCGAAGAGCGCGTAGGCCGGCCGCAACTGCGCGCTTGCCACGCTCATCCACGCGCACGCGGCGATCACTGCAACTCCACGGACCGTCCAGCTATTCCTGTAGCGCTTGCTCATACCGCGAAGTACGGTGATCCTTGAACGCGTTCTTCGCCGGTCCTCATTGCTTCACCATGCGCAACACGTGGATCATTCCTTGCGCGTCCGTCAATTCCACCACATGCAGGCCCGCAGGTACGTGGTCCACGCGGATGGTGCGGTCGATCGGCACACCTTCCTGCAGCAATGTACCCGCTACCGACAGGATGCGATAGCCCTGGAAGTGCACATCACTGCGGATGTAAACGACGTCCTGTGCAGGAACCGGAACCAGCGCGATGCGGGCTGTTGGATCGGTGATCCCGTCGATCGCAGTGGTGTACGGCATGCCCACGTAGACCATGAGGTAGGTGTCGGTATCCACGCGCAACACGCTGGGGTCGCCGCCTTGGATGTTCGTGGGCACGTAACCGTTCCACACCCCGCCGTTGGGCGAGCTGTTGTACCATATGCCATTTTGCCCCGCACCGTAGAAACGCAACTCGGTGGGACTGTTCACCATGTAGTTGCCGGTCCAGTTGTGCTGCGCATCGGAGGGGATCACCGGCACCGCGTTGAAGGTGATACCATCCGGCGCGAGGTAGTGATAGGCGCCGGCCTGAGGAGGACCGGCTGGCGCGAGGTAGTGCCAACCCGGCCCGAATTGGATCACGGCCGGGTCGATCACGGCATGGTCCACCACATCCACGCGCGCACCCGGTTCGAACTGGTAGTGGATGCCATCGGCGCTCGCGGCCGAATAGGTGTTCACCGTGGAGTCCAAGCCCATGGGCATGCCAGCGCTGGAGGAGTAGTAGATGCGCAGGCTGTCGTTGCCGAGCAAGGCGAGCGTCGGGTCGAACGGACGCTGGTAATTCGGCGGCAGGCCGTTCACCACGATGGGAGTGGGCATTGTCCACGACGCGCCGTTATCGTAAGAGAACTTCACGGCCACGCGGTCCCAACTCGGGGAAGGATTCGGTTGGCGGAACCATTGGAAGGCGGCGATCAGCGTATCACCATGCCAACGGATCCCGCTGGGCACGCCGGAGGAATCCTGGAATACGCTTGGCGGATCGAAGGTGATCCCATCATTCGACCATGCGATCATGAGCGGGCGTTCCCAAGGGAAGGACTGGGCGCATAGCGCGAAGGGTGCGAGCAGGACAATGGCGATCGTTGAGCGCATGGATCGAAGGTCGGTCAATCCCATGTGGATCCGCATCGCACAGTACAGGGCGACCGAACACTTTGGGATGCATTGAAAGCGATCTTCGCCGCGATGAACGACCAAGACCTTGTGCGGCGATTGCGGCAACTACGACGCAGTGTGGTGATGTTGGAGACCGAATTGCGGAACCACCATCTGGATGCCGAGTTGATCCAAGTGATCGACAACCAGATGGGAACGATCGCCTTGGATGAACGATGCGCAGGTCTGCGTGACCTGGTGGATGCCCTGCGGGAGAGCACGCTTACCCCGCGATCGGAACTGATGCGCGATGCCGTGCGTGCATGCGAAAAGTTGAAGGATGGGATAGAAGAGTTAGTGGGGCGGTTGGGGTGATGTCGCGAACCCTCCGGTAGCAGCATCGCCCCCCCTTTACCACCGCCGCGCGAGGCTCGTCAACCATACGGGTCCATGTCGCGTCCGGATGGATCGGTGTTATCTTTTGCACGCGTTCGTGCGGGAGAGTCCGTGGGAGGGATCACCGATCAAACCCATCAGCCATGGAAGATCCGAACATCTCAACCAGCAATGGCAAGGTCAGTCTCACGGTCTGGGTGGCCCAGATCATCCTCGTGATCGCCTTCGGCATCATGGGGGTGATGAAACTCACCCTATCCATACCGGAGCTTGAACGCATCCTCACCTGGCCCGGTTCGATGCCCGAATGGTTCGTGCGCATGCTGGGAGCGTTGGAACTGGCCGGTGCATTGGGTCTGGTGCTCCCCGCGCTCACAGGGATGTACCCGTGGCTCATGCG
The DNA here is from genome assembly GCA_016721005.1 of Flavobacteriales bacterium. GTDB lineage: Bacteria > Bacteroidota > Bacteroidia > Flavobacteriales_F > PHOS-HE28 > PHOS-HE28. The sequence continues at coordinate 26,572 of JADKJM010000013.1, read as the reverse complement.
TTGGGCGGCCTTCGGCTTGGCCGTCACCATGGGGTGCGCCTTGGGCTATCACCTCATGCTCTTCCAAGGGATGATGATGATCCCCACTTTGGTGCTGGGAGTGCTCGCCACTTATGTGGGCGTGCGCCGTATGTGATCCTAACTGCGGAAGCGCATCGCGGTGCGCAACGCTTCCGGTAGCGCAGGGATCTTGCGCCGCTCGAACAGGAAGCTGCTCAGGTCGGCGATCTCCTGGAAGATGTGGTGGCTGTTCAACGCACCGCTGAGGTATTGCTTGCCGGTACTGCCCCCCGTGCCCACGCGCAACCCGATGGTCCGGTGTACCATGCTCACATGCCGGTACCGCCAGTTGGCCATGGCTTCATCAATATCCATCAACCGCTCCAATAGCCGGAAAGGCATCTGGAGGATCGGTTCATCGCGGTAGAGCATGATGAACACCGCGCTGCGTGCAGCAGCGGGGGAGAGCTGCCGACCCTCACCCGTCTCGAAGAGCTTTTCCCAAAGAGCGAGGTTCCCTTCTTCACCTTTCACCAGCGAGCCCGCATAGATCCCTTTGAGGGTCTCCCACAGAGGAGCTTCACCTTGCGGCCAGTACGTGGCATCGAAGAAGGGCATGCGCGCCAGCCAACCATCAATGAGTTCGAAAAAGGTGGTTTCTCCTTCCAGCGCCTCGATCTCCGCTTTGTGTTCCGGCTTCAGCTGGCTGGTGTAGTACTGCTTGCCGAAACGCGCTTCCATCCGCAGGCCGAGCTTCGCTTCCAGGATCTTGAATTGCATGCTCTGGAATCCACTCGCCGGGCGGAGCATGTCCCGGAAGTCGAGGAAATCCAGCGGGGTCATGGTCTCCAGGATGTCGATCTTCTTCACCAGGACCTGAAGGATGGTGTGTACGCGCCCTAGGCGATGCACCGCCACGCTCAACTCACCACCATTGTCGTCCACATGCCCGTCTGCGAAGAGTGCCATCACACTACCCACCTCGTGCAGGATCTGCTTGAACCACAGTTCGTAGCTCTGGTGGATGATGATGAAGAGCATTTCATCATGCGCGGGCGTGCCATGCTTGTCGCTCTCCGGCGCTTGGGCGCCCAGGATCTTTTCCAGTTGCAGGTAGTCGGGGTAGTACACGTTGCTCATGATGTTCGGGATGCAGCCAAATGTAGCTGGGGTTTCGCGCGGCAACCTCACATCCGTTGGTTCGCATGAAGAACAACGAAGCGCGCCCTTGCGAGCGCGCTTCGTTACGGGACCGGGTTCCGGTTATTCCTGGTGCGTGGGCGCTGCCGTATGCTCTTGCCGTTGCTTCAGGTACGCGGCGCGTTGGTTCTTCTTCAGTTCCTCCCACTTCGCCGCCTGTTCCTTGGTAAGAACGGCTTTGATCGCTGCTTGCTTCTTGTCGCGCGCTTCGATGGTGCGTGTTCGCTTGGCCGCGGGTTCCAGGTTCTCACGGTTCAGATCCTTCATCGCTTCGCTGTGTTCCTGCTCGATCTTCTCCAAGGCGGAGACCTGTTCGGGTGTGAGTCCCAATTCCTTGATCATCCCCTCGGAGGTCAGGCGGGAGAGCTGCAGCGCAGGGGCTTGTTCCTTGGTTTGTGCGGGTGCGGTGGGCGCTTGCGCCACCAACAAGCCGGTCATAGCCATACAACCAGCGGTTAGGAGGATCCTGATGTTCATGCTACGAAAGTAGGTGGAAGAGCGGCATTCATATACGCTTCGTGCGGATCATATTGTGCCGGATGTTCGGATCGTGTCGCCACCACACGGTCACCACGCACGGCCCCGATGCCGCCATGGTGCTAGCTTGCGGCACATGTTCCGGTCCCTGCCTGCTGCGGTTCTTCTGTTCTGCGGCCTCACTGCGCAGGCCACGGACCTTGTAGTCCCGGTCCGCGATGTCCCCGGCTTCTTCGCCAGTCTTCCGAAGGACGTTACGCGGGTCACGTTCTCGGCTGCTGCGGTGTACAACTGCAACGCGGATATCGTCCTGCCGGATCTGCCATTGCTTGTGATCGATGGGGCGGGAGCGAAGCTCGTCCTCGGGCCGAACAGCAATGGGTTCACGCGGCGGATCGTGGATCAGAAGGATGCAGAGCGCCGCACCGGAAGCCGATATGTGATCCGTGATTTCGCCGTGATCGAAGGCGGGCGCAAAGCCATCGACCTGCAAGCCACCTTGGGAAGTGTGGTGGAGAACTGCAGACTCACGGGCCAGAGCGAAGTGGCCATCGATCTGCGGTTCGCGTTGATGACGCGCGTGGAGAATGTCCTGGTGACGGATCCGGCGAAGCTCGGGTTCGTGGTTCGCACGGGGGATTGGCCTGGAGCCACATGGAGCAATAGCCAGAGCAATCACACCGTGTTGGAGCAATGCAGGGTGTATGCGGCCGCCACCACCACGCGGGCGTACAGCGTGCTCAATTGCAACGGCGTGCGGCTGAACGATTGCATCAGCGAAGGTGCAGCATGCGACTATGACCTTTTCCTGAACGCCGTGATCGATGGCAACGAGGATTCCCCGGCGCGCAACTCGGTGGTGAAGCAGTTCGCGCTTTCCAATTTCCATGTGGAACATGCCGTCCGCAAGGCGAGCATCCATGTGAACATGCCGCCCAAGGCCAGCGTGGACCTCTCGCAGATCTATTGGAACGGGAAGATGCCAGCGCCCGTGATCGAGTACATCAGCGGGCAGTTGAACCTGAGCCTCATCGGCTGGTGGGCCGACGATTTCGTGATCGCCACGCGGGTATCGGCGCCGCGGATCAACGTGGATCGATCGCACAATGCACTCTCCGTGGAAGGTGGTGTCAAAGGCGGTGGAAAGCGCGCTGGCGTGCTTCAATTGAAGGACGCGCTCCCGGGCAATGAAGTCCTTCATCTGGACTATGTCCGGATCGGAAGGTCGTCGAATTGATCGGCGCTAGCCCGCGACCACACGCACGGTTCGTCCTGCGAAGAGGACTTCCTGCCCTTCTCTGATCTTGCAGGTCTTGCGCAATTCCACCTGCCCGTCCACCTTCACACGCCCTTCGGCCACGAGTTGTTTCCCCTGTCCGCCGGAATCGCACAAGCCAGCCAACTTCAGGAGCTGGTTCAACTCGATGAACTCTCCGCGCAATTCCACCGTGATCGGATCCATGGTGCAAAGGAAGGGTAGGGGCGGCGAAATGCAGAAGCCCCGTGATCCATGAGGAACACGGGGCTCTTGCACACAGGGTGATCGTCCTACTGTTCCGACTTGGTAGGCCGCCCATTGCTGCGCGGACCCTTGCCACCGCGCCGGTCCATGTGCTGGGCTTTCATTTCCTCCTGTTGCTTCTTCCAGGTCGCGAATTGCGCGTCGGAAAGAACCGCCTTCATTTCCGCGTCATGCGCATCGCGCAACGCCTTGCGCTTCTCCTGAGCGGCCTTCCGGGCCGGGCTGGCCTCCTGTTCGCGCGCGGCCCGCATCCCCTCCGCCTGCTCGGCGTACTTGCGGTTGATGGCTTCCACTTTGGTGATCTGTTCCGGGGTGAGGCCAAGGTCCTTGGTCATCCGTTCCGTTCGTACATGCGCGCGTTCAGCGGGTGTCCTTTGCGGCTTCTCCTTGTCCTGTGCATAGGCCGCGCTCGTAAGGATGGTAAGGGCGGCAATGATGATGGTCTTCTTCATGATCGGTTGTTGCTGGTTCGCCTCTATGACGTGATCGGGGATGCAGGGTTCGATCCGATCATGCACATCACCATCTTTGCCGACCTCGCATGCGACCGATCCACCACTTCTTCTTGCGGATCCTGTGCGGTTGGCGCATACAGGATGACCGACCGAAGGATCTTGCGCGCTACATCGTGGTGGTGGCACCGCACACGAGCAACTGGGATTTTCCCGTAGGTCTTGCCGTGCGCAGTTTGGCGCGGATGGATGACGTGAGATTCCTCGGCAAGGCATCGCTCTTCAAGCCCCCGTTCGGTTGGTTCTTCCGCGCCGTGGGCGGTTACCCGGTGGACCGCAGCAAACACAACAATCTGGTGGATGCCGTGGTGGCGATGTTCGATCAGGGCCTCATCACCAAGATCGCGATCGCGCCTGAAGGGACACGTAAGTACCAACCCGATTGGAAGACCGGATTCCATCGCATCGCTACCAAGGCCGGGGTGCCCATCATCCTTGTCACCTTCGACTACGCGCAGAAGCTGGCGATCCTCTCCGCACCCTTCCCCTTGACCGACGACCCGGCGGCCGACATCGAACGGATGAAGGACTGGTTCCGGCCGCACAAAGGGAAGAACCCGATGGACGGTGTGCGCTGATGGTATGATGGTTGCAAGCCCGCGTGCCATGATCAAAGGATCCTTCACGGTGATCGCGGTGCTTTTCGCTGGACTTGTTCCGGCCCAACAACTCTTCCCGACGCTTTCCGGTGAGACCTCCGAGGGGAGGGAAGTAACGCTGCCATCGGCGAGTGGCAAGGGCTATACGATCATCGGTTTGGCGTACAGTCAGAAAGCACAGCCTGCGTTGGAGGAGTGGTTCGAACCGGCCTACCTCCGCTTCATTGCGAAGCACGGATTGTTCGCCGGGGCCTATCAATGCAACGTCTATTTCGTTCCGCTCTTCACCGGTATGAACAAAGCGGCTTATGAACCGAGCATGCGGAAGTTCAGGAAGAGCGCCTCACCCCAAGTGGTGGATCATGTCGTCTTCGCGAAGGCTGAACTCGATCTCCTGAAGGATGCGCTCGGTCTGGCCGACAAGGACGCGCCGTACTTCTTCGTGCTCGATAGGGAGGGCCGGATCATACACCGGGAGCAGGGTGCTTTTACCGAGGAGAAACTCGAAGCGATAGAGGAAGTGATGCTTCGCTGAGGATCTTGCACGGACCGGAATACCATCCACCTCTACATTTACCACCCGAACAACCAACGCAATGACCATGCTCCTACCGATCACCTTTTCGGCCCTGATGGGTCTCGCATTCACCTCCTGCACATCGTCCACCGACGGAAGCGGAGTCGCCGCCAGCAACACATCCAACCAACCCAGCACAAGCACCGTGGAGAATCCAGAAGACGGCATTTTCGCCAAGATCCAAACGACCAAGGGCCTTATCGTGGTCAAACTTGAATACGAAAAGGCCCCGATGACCGTGGCGAATTTCGTCGCACTTGCGGAAGGCAAGATGAAGAACACCGCGAAGCCCGAGGGTACGCCCTACTTCGATGGGTTGAAGTTCCACCGTGTCATCGCCGACTTCATGATCCAGGGTGGCGACCCCACAGGGACCGGCAGTGGTGGTCCAGGCTATTCATTCGCCGATGAGATCCACCCGGAACTCAAGCACACACGCGCCGGTACCATGAGCATGGCCAATTCCGGCCCGGCCACCAACGGAAGCCAGTTCTTCATTACCCACAAGGACACGCCATGGCTTGATGGCAAGCACACGGTGTTCGGCTATGTGACCAGCGGACAGGACGTGGTGAACAAGATCGAGCAGAACGATGTGATGCAGACCGTGCGCATCGAACGCGTGGGCAAAGCGGCTAAGGCGTGGGATGCCATCGCCGTGCTGAATGCCAACAAGGATAAGTTCCGTTCGCGCTAGCGCCGACCTCTTCCGGAACCATTACCGCGGCCACCGCTTCTGCGGTGGTCGTTCCCTTTTGCACCACGCGGTGCCTTCGCGTTCGTGTCGTAGGCAGGCCCGGTGATCCCCGCAGGCAGTGGCATCTTGCGCACCGCATAGCCGATCAAGCCTTCGATCCGCCCGAATTCGCGCATCTGCTTCTCGTTGATGAAGGTGACGGCCGTGCCCTTGCGGGATGCGCGTGCCGTACGGCCCACACGGTGGACGTAATCCTCCGGATCGTTCGGCACATCGTAGTTGATGACCAGATCGATGTCGTCGATATCGATGCCGCGGCTCACCACATCCGTGGCCACCAGGATCCTCAGTTTCCGGTTCCGGAAAGCGAGCATCACCTCTTCACGTTCGGTCTGCTCCAGGTCACTGTGCATTCCGCGTGCGTTGAAGCCCTTCTTCTGCAAATGCCGGTTCAGGTTCTTCACTTCGATCTTGCGCCCGGCGAAGACGAGGATCGTGGTGGCCTCATTGGTGTTGAGGATGTGTTCCAGGATCGCGGCCTTCTGCATGTCATACACCACGTACGCTTGTTGGTCCACGCCTTCCGCTGGTTTGCTCAGCGCGATGGTGATCTCCACCGGATCATGCAATGCTTGTTTGGCCAAGATCCGGATCGCGGGAGGCATGGTCGCACTGAACATCAGGGTCTGGCGGTCCTTCGGAAGAAAACCGATGATGCGGTTGATATCATCCACGAAACCCATGTCCAACATACGATCGGCTTCGTCGAGAATGAGGAATTCAACTCCCTTCACCGGCACATAGCCCAGGTTGAGGTGGCTGAGCAACTTGCCCGGTGTGGCCACGACGACCTCGACACCACCGACAAGGGCTTGCTTCTGTTGATCGAAGGTGGAACCATCGCTGCCGCCATAGAGTGGAATGGAAGTGATGGGAGTGTGGTAGGCAATGGCCTGCAATTGTTGATCGATCTGCAAGGCCAATTCGCGTGTAGGAACGACAACCAGAGCGCGGATCGATCCTTCCACACGCGGCCGATAGCCGGTGATCACATCGATCACGGGCAACAGGAACGCGGCCGTCTTACCGGTGCCGGTCTGCGCGCATGCGATCAGGTCACGATGGTCCAGCACGGCCGGAATGGCCTGTTGTTGAATGGGCGTGGGTACCTTGATGTTCATTGCCGCAAGGCCTTCGAGAAGGTCGTTGCTGATACCGAGGGAATGGAAATCCATGGAGGCCGTGGCGCGCGGTGGTTCCCGCGCTTGGGGCGGCGAAGATAGCCGCGTGATATTGGGGATCAGGAAGCCAGTCGCTGCTCCATCCTGTCCGGGATGAACGCGAGGCGGAAGGTCGTGCCAGCGCCACCGGCGAAGGTCATCTTCCCGTTCAGTTGTTGGGCGAGTGAATGGATGAGGCCGGAACCGATGGAACCGAGTTCTTCTTTGCTGGCCGAGGGATCCAAGCCCACACCATCATCGCTAAGGGTCAACTCCATCGTTCCATCCGTATTCCTCAGCCCGATCCGGATCGAACCGGCCTCGCGATCTTCGAAGGCGTACTTGATCGCATTGGTGATCAATTCATTCACCAGTAGGCTCAATGGCATCAGGTCCGCAGCATGCATCGCGATCCGATGGGCGTCAACGAATACGGAGACGCGATCATGACAGCCGTAGGCCACCAGTGCGTTCCGCGCCAGTTCCTCGAAGTGCGGTTGCACCGGGATCGATTCCTCTCCACCCACCTTGTGCGTGGCTTCATGGACCAAGGCCATGGCCTTCAATCGGCCTTGCGCTTCTTTCCAAGCGCGGTTGGATCCTTCGGGAGCCTGTATAGCGAACAGGCTCTCGATCACTTGCATGTTGTTCTTCACGCGGTGATGGATCTCCTTGATGACGATGTCCTTTTGCTCATCGCTCATGAGCGCCTCCGCCAAGCGCATATTCTGGCGCTGCAATTCCAGGTTCTTCGCATGGTTCTCATCCTTCTGCCGTTGGATCAATGCGGTCTTCAACCGGGAGCGGCGCGCGGTCCGGATGCTCATGCGGGCAATGAAGAACAAAGCGACCGTGAGTCCAACGAAGAGCAGCACGATGAACAGCAAGAGCCTGTTGGAGATCCGCTGTTCCTCGATGGTCGCTTCCTTTTCCTTGTTCTCGATCGCCAGATCGGAATTGAGTTGGTCCTTCTTCTCCAATTCATACATCACCTGCATTCCTGCAAGGACCATGTTGCTTTCCGCGCGCTTGAAGGAGTCCTCAGCGTTGTACAACCCTTGCAGGCCATGCAACGCGGCCTCGTCGTCGTGCCGGGCGAGGGCGAGTTCATACCGGGTTCGGAGAAGTTCAAGTTGCAGGTCCGGGCAAATGGTAAGATCGAATAGCCCGGTTGCCAGGTTCATCATGGCAATGGCATCGGCATGCCTGCCAGCGCGCGCGGATGCACGCGCTTGGGCCAGGGCAAGTTCAATACGATCATCCGGTGTCCCGGATGCGTTGATCACCCGGCCGGCCATCACCAGATAGGGCCAAGCATCCAGCGGTTTACCTTGAGCCATCAAGGCCTTGGCCATGAGCATCCGCGTACGTGCCTGGATCATCGCCCGATCCGGGTTCGTGGGCGTGGTCAGCGCCAGTTCGGCCATTCGCAAGGCTTCGTCAGTACGACCCGCCTCCACCATGGTACGGACCAGGAATACGCGTGAACGAAGGATCAGGTCAGCATCCTTGGTCGCCACCGCGATGGCCAGTGCGTTCCGGGCCTCTTCCAACGCCTTGTCCATGCGTTGGTTCACCCGGTATGCAGTGGAAACGGCTTGCAGATCCTCGGCCATCCGTGCGGGATCCTGTAAGGATCTGGAGATCGCTAATGCGGACAACGTGGTGCGGAGATGGTCCGCATGAAGTCCGATGGCGGCCTGGATCCCTCGCGTAACCGATAAGGCTTCGTGGAGGAGGAGCTGGTCTCCGCTCTGTTCGGCAAGCCGCACTGCATTGTGTGCATGAGCCAACGCACTGGTCGGATCCGTGGACCGGGTCCGTAAGGCCAATTGCATCAAGGCATCTACCCGTTCCTGAGTAGAAGCATCGGTATCAAGCACGTAGCGTACACTGTCGCCCAAGTTGGACGCATGCAAGGCCGGCCCTCCGAGCGAACCAAGGATCAGAATAGCGACAAGGCGAAGTTTGGACATCGGGGCCTTGGTACGTTCGGCATCCGTTCGGGTTGCACGTCCGGCCGGTTATGTTTACAGCATGGCGGTAAGGGTGGAGATCTGTGTGGCGTCCATTGAGGAAGCACTCGTCGCCCATGACGCAGGCGCAGATGGGATCGAAGTCTGCACTTGGCTGGCTTGTGGAGGCGTAACCCCCAGCTCCGGACTGGTGGATGCGATCCGAGCGATGGTCCCGATCCCTGCACGCGTACTTCTACGCCCCGGCCCGGGAGGATTCCAATACACCCAAGCGGAACAAGCGGTCCTGCTCACCGATGCCGAGGTGTTCGGTGCAGGTGCGATCGGCCTGGTCGTAGGTGCGTTAACTGCTTCTGGTGAATGCGACGCTTCGGTCATGTCCGCAGTGAAACGGCTGGCTCCTGAGAGCGAGATCACCTTCCATCGGGCCATCGATCAAGCTGCGGATCCGATCCGGATCGTGGAGTCGTGCATCGAACTTGGCATCGATCGGATCCTGACCTCCGGCGGTGCCACGCTCGCGGTCGATGGTGTTGAGACGATCAAACGGATCATCGCGTCGGCCGGTGAAGGATGCGAAGTAGCGATCGCTGGCGGTATTGGACCTGGTAACGTGGTTGAATTGGTGGAGCGTACCGGAGCGAAGGAGATCCATTTCGCAGCGCAACGAGCGAAAGCCTCGATGCAGAACAAGGTCGCCATGGGCAGCACGAACGTCGGCGTACACTTCGAGACGGTACCTGACCAAGCCAAGATCGAAGGCGTGCTGAATGCGCTGGTGAAAGCCGGTTTGCGATGAGGTGGTTGTTCGTTGTTGGTTGGTCGTTGTTCGGCGTGTGGGTCGTCGCGCAGGAAGTACACATGCCGCTGCACGATGGCTGGACCTTTTGCCAAGTAGGGAAGGAGAAATGGTATCCGGCGGAGGTACCCGGCGTGGTGCAGACTGACCTGCTGCGGAACGGGTTGATCCCCGACTTCATGCAAGGCAGCAACATCGATAGCGTGCAATGGATCGAGAATGAAGCGTGGATCTACAAGCGCACCATCGTCGTCACGGACACACTCTTGAAGCATGAACATCTCGATCTGGTCTTCAAAGGACTGGACACTTTTGCAGAGGTCTACTTGAATGATTCCTTGCTCGGCAAGGCGGACAACATGTTCCGCAGTTGGGAATGGTCCATCAAGCCCTTGCTTCGGCTTGGTCCGAATGAATTGAAGGTCATCTTTCGGAGCCCGATCAAGGAAGGGGCGAAGCTCCGCGATGCGTATGGTATCCAACTCCCGCACGACAACGACCCGAGTGGTGTGAGCCCATACATCCGCAAGGCGGCGTACCAATTCGGCTGGGACTTCTGCCCACGATTGGTCACGAGCGGGATCTGGCAAGCCGTGGAGTTGAGGGGATGGAGCAAGGCGAGAGTGGTTGGGGTCGGAACCTGGCGAGGAGCGGTTGTGCCTAGTGTAGAGAACGGGCTCGTTGGATCGGTCGGACGGGAGGAAAACCTCTTCTTGACTCCTGAGCTCCTGATCGACCTTGGGGTGCGCCCATTGGTAAGGGCGATCCTCGATGGTGATACGATCATCGAGGACATCAATACCTCGAAGGCACGAAGGAGGCCTCCAAGCCCCTGGCTCTCATCTTGCCGGCTGGACTTGAAACGATGGAGAGAATGGTGGCCTCGCGGATCGGGTGCTCAAGCGCTGCACCACCTCAGGGTTGAACTATGGTTGCGCAAAGAGCTTCTCTCCGTGTGGGAGGACGAGGTCGGCTTCAACAAGATCCAATTGGACCAGACCCCGAACGCCGAAGGGAAGGCCTTCACCTTCTTGTTGAACGATTCGACGGTCTTTGCCAAGGGCGCGAACATGGTCCCACCCTCGATGTTCCCAACGGGCGCGAACGACAGCGAGTGGATATCGCTGGTGCAGCGAATGCGCGAAGCGAACATGAACATGGTGCGTCTATGGGCCGGTGGTGTGTACCCTCCCGAGTCTTTCTACGATGCGTGCGACACGGCAGGTATTCTGGTTTGGCAGGACTTCATGTTCGCGAACATTCCACCCGGTGATCACGAGTTCGCTCAAAATGTTCGCGCTGAAATACGGGATCAGGTAATGAGGTTGAGTCATCACCCATGTCTCGTGCTATGGTGTGGAAACAATGAACTGGATGTCGCGTGGAAGAACTGGGGCTGGCAGGATCGTTATGTGTTGCATGGACCAGATTCAATCTTGGTTGCGCGCGTGAATGAAGATTTCTTCCAATTTGAACTAACAAAGGAATTGGGTTGGTATCACGATGGTGGGAATATTCCATACACCCCCACCTCCCCACTCAGCAACTGGGGCTCCGCTGAAGGCCTCCGCTCCGGCGACCTCCACTACTGGGGTGTCTGGCACGGCGATTCAACCTTTTCCTCGTTCAAGAATAATGTTGGCCGCTTCGTGAGCGAGTACGGCTTCCAGAGCTACCCGGATAGCGCGTTGTTAGCGAAGTACATCGACCCGGATAGCCTCTATCTCGGATCACCGGCCGTGAGTCGCCTTCAGCGCAGCTACAAGACGGATAAGCCGATCTGGGATGCGATCGAACGGGAACTAGGAGAGGAGAGGCCCACCACCTTGGGCGGCTTCATTGAAGCAAGCCAGCGCGTGCAAGCCAAGGCGTACGGCATGGCCATCGAAGCACACATGGCTGCACAGCCGCACTGCATGGGCACACTCCTTTGGCAACTGAACGATTGCTGGCCCGGCCCGAGTTGGAGCATCATCGACTTCGAAGGGAACCCCAAGCCCGCCTGCGAGGTGGTGAAGGAACTATACCTGCGGAAACAGTGAGGCCTTCTTAGGATCCTGAGCCGGTGATAAAGTGCGCGAGCACCGGTCGTACCATCACGAAAAGCCGCCCAAGTGAAATACTACCTTAGCCGCGAACCTCCTACGACCTCAATCCTAACCAAATGAACCGATCCGGACGCTTGTCTTCAACCTTGTTGGGCCTTCTGCTTCTCGGTGCCGCTCCTTCGGCCATGGCCCAAGGGGATTGCCAGAATACCGCTCAATACCCCGGTAACTCCATCATTCCCGATGCCGGTGGCTTGGTGACCACCATCTCGACCTGCAGTTTCGAAGCGGAGTACTCCGTGGTAACGGCCATTGAGGCCGGGGCCACCTATCGCTTCCGGTTGGAGAGCGGCGGGTACATCACCGTGCGTGAAGGAACGTTCAATGGACCTGTCGTCGGGCAAGGCTATTCCATCGTGGATGTGACTCCCACCGGCACGGTTGACCTGTTCGCGCATTGGACCATCGATGATGCCTGCACGACCCAGACCAATTGCGTGGTGACCTCCGTGCAGTATTTCGGGACATGCGCGCCGCCCTTGGCCTTCGCCACCTTGGTGGAGGACTGCGATCTCGGCACCTACACCGTGCAAGTGGATGTGGTCTCCCTTGGCAGTGGTACGAGCGTGAACATCACCACGGATGTCTTCGGTGATATCCAGACGATCACCGGCGTTGGACTCGGCGTTACGGAGGTTGGACCTTACTTCTTCGGTGAACAGGTACTCATCACGGTGGAGCATGAAACGGATCCGGCCTGCAACCAGGACCTGGGAATGTTCCAGGAGACCGGCGAATGTCCCGTGTACATCTTCTGCGGTCAACCTGCGCAGAACTTCGCCTATTGCTATTCGAACGATGAAACGAAAGTGTGGAACTACACTTCGCTTGGAGGTAGTGGAACATTGCTGCTCACCTTCATCAGCGGGAACGTGCAGTCCAGTTTCTACGATGTCTTCACGATCTACGACGGAACGGATAACACCGGGGCCATCCTATACCAGAACTCGACCGCGACGAGCGTGAACCTGGCAGGTTTGATGGTCTCCTCCACCTCGGGTTCCTTCCATCTGGAGCTGGTCACTGATGGGTTCACCTCCTGCGGGGATGCCGGACAGACGGAGTGGAACTGGCAGGTGCGATGCTTGAATTGCCAGATGCCATCGGCAACGGCCACCAATGTGGACGACTGCGTGAACAACGAATTCAGTGTGCCGGTAAGTGTCACGAGCACAGGCGATGGTGCCACGGTGACCATCGTGTACACGGTGAACGGTGGCCTCCCCCAGAGCTTGACGGGTATCGGCATCGGTGAAACGGTTCTCGGACCCTTCGTGATCAATGATGTGATCGTGGTCTACCTGCACCATGAGTCGGACCCGGATTGCGTTGTTCCACTGGGCACATACACGGACAGCGGAGATTGCCCGAACTTGATCGTATGCGGTACTCCTCCATTGGTGGAGAACTATTGCTATGTGGCCAGCGACCTGCACAACTGGTCGTACCAATCCATTGGAAGCGGCACCCTGCGGATGACCTTCCACCACGGCACCATCGAAAGCAACACCTATGATCACCTCCGGATCTATGACGGGGTGGATGCCACTGGAACGCTGCTGTTCGACCACACGACCTTCTTGTCGTACAACCTCGGTCCGGTGGGAAGCAACATCGTTGCCAACACCTTCCCGTTCTATGGGCTCCAGTTCTATTCCACCACCGGTACTTTCTATATGGAGATGAGTTCCGATGGGTCGGTGCAATGCGGGGAACCCTTCCCGGCCACGAACTTCGACTCCTGGGAATGGGATGTGGTCTGCCTGGATTGCACCATCCCGGAGGGCACCGTGACCATTGTGGATGATTGTGCGAACGATGAATTCAGCTTGGATGTCGATATCACAAGTACAGGTGATGGCACTACGGCATCGATCGACTACACGGTGAACGCTGGACCGGTGCAGAACTTGGCCGGATTGCCATTGGGGATCACCACCCTCGGCCCCTTCCCCTTCGGCGATATCGTGAACGTGACCTTGGCACACGAGAGCAACAGCTTGTGCAACATCCCGAAGGGTGATTTCACCGACACCGGTACTTGCCCGGAGCTGATCACGTGCGGTACACCGATCAACCAGAACTACTGCTACGCGAACAACAATGATGTGCGTTGGTATTACCAGGGTACGGGCACTTTCCCGCTCGGCATCTTCTTCAACTCGGGCACCGTCTTCGCTGGTGATCTGGTACAGGTCTACGATGGTGGAGACATCAATGCGCCGTTGCTGTATTCCGGCAATGGAACCGTGACGAACGTGACCGGCCTGTTCTTCTACACCACGAACGTGGATCACCGGATGACCGTGCGGATCCTCGCGGACGGATTCACGGATTGCGCAACGAGCGCGACCCAGGACCCTGTTGATTGGACGGTGGACTGCTTGGATTGCGTACCGCCCACGGCCACCTTCAGCATCGTGCAGGACTGCGAGAACTTCCAATACTTCGTGGATGTGGTGGTGACCGATCTAGGCTCGGACCCGGACCCGGTGATCTCGAATACCGCGGGCTTGCCTAGTGACACGATCACCGCTATCGGAACATACCAAGTGGGTCCGTTCACCTCGGGCACGCAGGTGGTCATCACCATCGAGAACGACGCGAACAGCCTGTGCAACATCTATTCGGGTACCATGGTGAATCCCTTGTGTCCAACGGTCCTTTGCGGCGGAACTCCATTGGCCCAGACCTATTGCTATACCAACCTCGAGAATACGGCTTGGGCGTATGCCACGCCGGATGGGTCCGGTACGATCAACCTGAGCTTCATTCGCGGCACGATCGAAAGCAACGCTTGGGATGACCTGATCATTTACGATGGGCCCGATGCGACCGGCACGATCCTGTTCAATCACGGTGCTACCACCTCGAACCTCGGCCCGGCTGGAAGTGCGGTGAACGGAACGGCGTGGATCTATGAGCCGGTGAACGTCACCACCACAGGTCCGAACATCTACATGACCCTGACCACGGATGCGTCCGGGGCATGCAATACGAATGGCACGCCGAACACCAGCTACGACCCGTGGGAATTCAATGTGCTGTGCGTGGGCTGCTCCACGCCAGGCGTTTCCTACAACCTGATATCCGATTGCCTGCACCGGAACTACAGGACCGAGGTCATCGTCACCGCGCCACCCGGTGCCGATGGTATGACCATCGAGAACATGATCACCGGGCAGAGCATGACGGTGACGGCCGCAGGTGTCTATGAATTCGGACCGTACTTCCACGACTCGCTCAGCATCTTCGGCGTGACCGACCTGGCAAGTCCTGGCTGCACCTGGCTGAGCGATTCCCTCACCTTCCCGAGCGACAGTTGCATCATCCGTTCCTGCGGCTTCGACAACTACGAATACTGCTACGAGAATGCGGAGGACCGTTGGTACACCTATCAGTCCTTGCAACCGGTGCCGACGACCATCGCCTTCCTCTGGGGACAGATGCTCACGGGCGATCGCATCGTGGTGTACAACGGCCGAAATGAGAACTCAACGGTGATCTACCAAGGAAGTAACGGCGGCAACCTGTCCGGGTTCGCGGTGAATTCGCAGAACACGGAGCACATCATCACCTTGCGGATCCAATCGAATGCGACGGGATCCTGTGACGATGGCCAGGCCACGGTTCCCTTGCGTTGGACGGTCGGTTGCGGTGCGGTCGGTATTGATGACGTTTCGCCGACGGGCTTCTCGGTCTTCCCGAACCCCACGGAAGGCGTGCTCTACATCAGTGTGGGTAGCGAGGTCACCGGCAACGCACGTGTGCGTGTGTTGGACATGAGCGGCCGCCAGGTCTTCGATGAACCGATGAACCTGCGCGCGAGCAACACGAGCAGCATCGATATGCGTGGCTTGCAAAGCGGCCAGTATCTGATCCAATTGGTGACCGACCAGTGGACCAAGGTGCAAAGGGTGCAGGTAGCGCGTTAAGCGATCATGAACCAAAGAGAAGCCCCGGCGATCGCCGGGGCTTCTTCAATTGTAGGCGACATGTGCATAGTGCGCTCGGTGGTCGAGCCATCAACAATGCAGTCGACCGATCACCGCTTCGGTAGGTGTGCGATGTAGTTCGTGGCTCCGCGGAAGTACTCGCAGTCCTCGTAGTAACGTTCGATCGGCAACACCTTTCCGGAAGGAAGGATGCGGGAGATCCGGTAACCCAGCGGCGTCAGTTCATCCCAGAAATCGTGGAAGTAGGTGCGCGAGTTGATGTTCGCCGATCCGAATTCGAATGAAAGCGCTTTGATGAGGCCGCTCTCGAGACTCTTGCGAGCGCCACGCAGGACATCGAGTTCGTGACCCTCCACATCCATCTTCATGAAATCCACTTGTGCGATCCCACGCTCAACCACCACGTCATCAATGGTCACGGTATCGATCTCGGTCGGAACGAACTCAACGTCAGTGAAGAAGCTATCGCGACGCTCATGGACCGAAGCAATGCCGCCGTGTTCCGCACTCGCGAACAAGGACATCCGATGCACCGAGGAACTCACCGCGAAAGGGATGAGTTCGCTATTGGACAAGGCATGTTCGCCGATCGCCTTCTGGTAGCTCGGTTGCGGCTCGAAAAGAATGAGCCGTGACTTTGGGAAGTGTTGCTTGGCCAGGACCGACCATTCACCCAAGTGGGCTCCTACATCGAAGAGAATGGGTTCGTCGGTGTGGATCACCGATCGGGCAGCAGTGACCTCCGCAGCGATGGCCCAACCGGTTCCCGCGCCTTTGCCCAGCAACACACCCAGATATGTTTCGGCCCATTGGGAGAGCAGCGCTGTACGCCTGTTGGCGACAAGCCGGCTCAATGGTCCTGCAAGGTTCTTGGCTAACCCGTCCATACTTGGATGGTTCCTGATGCGGACGGTTGTCGCGCGGTTGATCCCGCATTCCCCATCCGTGCGGAAGGTAGGTTGCTGATCAGCATCTTCGACAAGTTGAATACCAGAGCGGGCTTCAGTGCGTAAGGGAACGCAAGTCAACCGAAAAGAAAAGGGCCGGCTCTCTCGAACCGGCCCTTTCACTAGAGGAGGGTATTCAGACTATCGGCCTACGATCAATTTCTGAGCACTGCTACCCACGTTGTTCGCGGCGCGCAGGAGGTACATTCCTTCTGCAAGGCCGATCTCGCTCGCACTCAGTTCGATCATTGCACCGCCATTGGGCTGGACTTTGTTCCGGTACACCACGGCTCCGCGCAGGTCGGTGATCGTGATCTCCGTTGCTGTGCTTTCCATGCCGATCACTTGCATCGAGAAGTGATCATTCGTCGGGTTCGGGAAGAGGGAGATGAAGCCTTCGTTGGTGAATTCCTGCACACCCACTGGAACACCGATCCAGATATCGTCAATGAACAGGTTACCGGAGAACTCCGAGCTGACGTAGCGGAACCGGAAGCGAACGTTCTGGGCCAACAAGGATCCCGGCAGGGTGAGCGTGCGCAACGTCCACGCTTGCGGTGGAACCGCCATGTTGTTGCCATTGGTCACAAGCTGGGTTCCGGTGATCGTGGCACGATCCAACCAGGTACGGCCGCAATCCGTGCTCGACTTGATCTCGAGGTATTCGGTGATCTCCGCCGCGGTAGTGGTCATCGTACTGTACGCATACCGGAAGGACAGTTGCGCGCTCGGTGCACCGGAGAGGTTCAGAAGCGGGGTAACGAGGTCGTCGTAATCCCCTTCATTGTCCCCATCGATCAAGTCCAACTGGTTCCGTGAGCCACTGTTCAGCATCGCGCAGGATGGACCGGTCGCACCACCACCGGTGAACCGCTTCCAAGAAGTGAGGTTCGCCTCATAGTTCACCGAAACATAGGGGTTGAGGTCCTCACCCTGCATGGTCTCGAAACTCTCGTAGTAAGGGGTGATCGATACATCCGGGCCACCGATGAACACAGCGTACTGATCGGTCTTCGAGGTCGATCCATGATCATTCGTCACCGTCAGCGTAACGCTCTTGTAACCCGTGGTGGAGAATTGCACCAAAGGATTCTGCGCAGTGGAGGTGGACGGCGTGCCATCCTGGAAGGTCCAGGACCAACTGGTCGGGAACGCACGAGCGGAGTTGTCATAGAAACGCACATTCGTATTGGTGCAGGACATGGCCGGAAAGGGAATGGCCGGATTCGTAGGATCCGATCCGACCTGGGCATAGAAATCCGCCTCAGGCGGGCAGGTCATTTCATAACCCGGTGCCACACCCGTGGCCTGAAGGTTCGCAGCGGTCCACAGGATATCGCGCTGGGAAGTGGGGGAGAGCAGTGCGGCGCGAGCCCGGTCTCTTTGACCATGTGTGAACATCCGGGAGCAATAGGAGTACTCCATATAGTTCTGGTAGTTCTCATAGATGTCCGGATCGCAATCCTTTGATTCTTCAGCAGAAGGACAGCACGACCAACCTTTCGTCAACGGGGTATCCTCAACGCCGTCATCTCCGCACACAGCTTGCATGTGGCAGGGAGGAGCCCCCTCAGGGACGCCATTATTTGTTCCCCATACGTGCGCAAGGCTCAAGTAGTGGCCCACCTCATGGGTCAGTGCCCTGGACTGGTTGACGTTACCTGTACCATTGGATGAACCATCACCAACGTATTGCTGAAGGATAACAATGCCGTCTGTCCAACTGGGAGGACCACCCGAGAAATAGCCTGCGGCACCGCTCAAGATGCCTTTGACCACCCAGACGTTCAGGTACTTGCTCCGGGGCCATGGCTTTTCCTTCGAGGTACTCTCCCCACGGAATGTTTCGGCGGAACGGTGGCGGATGATGCCGGTCGTACACTGCCCGAGCGGGTCGATCGAAGCCAATTTGAACTCGATGTTCATGTTGGCGATGTTGTCCGCGAATGCGGGGATCACGAGGGATGTGTCCGCATTCCGCTTGGCCCAATCCCTGTTCAGGATCTCCATCTCATTGAGCACCTGCTCATTGGTGATGTTCTCCCTGCCATTCAGGTGCATGATGTGGAAGACCACCGGGATCACATAGGTCTGGTCCTCATCCCGTTGGATGGCGCTGTTGGCGATCAGTTGTTGCAACTCCTGCTCGAAGGCCGCTTCGCGGATCAGGAAATCGGGGTCCTCGGCAATGGCGCGGGCGCGCATGATATCCGTGGCGCAGAGCACGGTGGGTTGCTGGGCCCAAGCGGTGGTAAGCGCGAGCAAGGCCAGCGTAGCGAGTATCGGTCGTTTCATCGGTTCGAAAATGAGGGGTCCGGTTTTGACGGACGCAAGATAAGTGCGGGACCGATCCGCCGAGGGCACCGTTCCTGGACCGGACCCCACCGGTGCCTGTTCTTGGAAGGACCCGTTTGCGGCAATATCCTTTCCTGGTAACCAGTTGCAGTGGATACGGACCCGTTCAGATGCTGGCCGGAGTTGTATAGAACGCACGAATGTTCGTTCAACTCATTCCGTCCAGCACCTCCTTGATCACTCCACATGCTGTTTCCACTTCCTCCTGTGAAATGGTCAACGGCGGCGAGATCCGGAACGCAGTGGGGCAGGAGAGGAACCAGAAGCCGAGCACGCCGCGTTCCAAGCAGCCCTTCACCACGCGCTGTACAAGGTCCGCATCGCCGAGGTCCACGGCGAGCATCAGCCCTTTGCCGCGAACCTCTTTGATAGCTTGGTGAACGAGCAAGGTCTTGAACGCTTGGCCCATCCGTTCCGCGTTGCCCGCGAGATCCTCCTCGAAGAGAATGTCCAGTGCAGCCATCCCGGCCACGCACGGCAAAGGGTGTCCGCCGAAGGTGGTGATGTGTCCGAGCACCGGGTCACTTGCGAGCAACGCCATGCGGTCCTTCGAAGCCACAAATGCTCCCATCGGCAAACCACCGCCCAACGCTTTGCCCAGCACCAATATGTCGGGGACGATCCCGCTGTGCTCGAAGGCCATGAAGGTCCCCGTCCGCCCGAAACCGGTCTGCACTTCATCGAACACGAGGAGCGCATCGGTCGCATCGCAGCGTTCGCGCAAGGCGCGCAACCACGCCGGATCCGGGATCCGCACGCCGGCATCGCCTTGGATCGGTTCCACCACCACCGCCGCGGTGTTCGCGTCGATGCGAAGGAGTTCTGAAGGATCGTCGAACGCGATGTGGCCCGCATCCGGAAGTAGCGGGCGACTGCGGTACTTCTTCAATTCGTTGTCGGTGAGGCTCAGTGATCCGTGCGTGCTGCCATGGTAGCTCTTCCGACATCCGATCAATCTGGTCCGGTCGGTGACACGCTTCGCGAGTTTCACCGAGGCTTCGATCGCCTCCGTTCCGCTGTTCACGAAGTACACACTGTCCAAGCCATCGGGCAGCGCAGCGGTGAGATGCTCTGCGAATTCCACTTGCGGCGCTTGAACGAATTCGCCGTAAGGGATCACATGCAGGAACCGGTCGCATTGCTCCTTGATCGCCGCGATCACCTTCGGATGCCGGTGTCCGACATTGTTCACCGCGAGTCCTGCAACAAGATCCAAATAGCGCTTGCCATCCTTGGCGGTCAGCCAGCAGCCTTCCGCGCCCACGATCTCCAGCCCCATCGGGGTCGGACTCGTTGGAGCAAGGTTTTCACCGAGGAATTGGATCGGATCCATGGGGCCGTTCACTCTAGGAAGGGTCCCAAATGTCGCACGCGTGGCGCTATCGCCGACCGTCGGGTGGCGGACCGCGCTGGTCACCGCGCCGATCCTCCATCTTCTCCTTGAACCGACGCAGGACCTCCCGATTGAAATCGCGCTCCGCTTTTACGAGTTGCACGGTCTTCACCGCTCCGATGCTCTTGACGAAGCGATCACTGAAGGTGCGCCCCAGATCCAACTCGCGTGTGCGAATATCCAAGCCCTTGTTGAGCACTTCGCGCGCCTTCGCTTCGTCCAGCGCTCCATCGCGGCTTGCGGACTTGTGCAATTCGCGCATCTCCTTGTGGAGCTTTTCCCGCGCATCGTCGTACTCGTTGTAGATCGGCCAGAAGCGCTGCGCCTCATCCGATGTGAGGCCCAATTTGGTGGTGAGGTAGGCCGTCTTCTGCGCCTTGATCTCCTTCAGGCGATCCGAGGAAAGAGGCGGCATGTCCTCATCCTGCGCGGTCGCGTGGAACGCTGGCGCCAACAGAAGGAACAGGGTGGTGATGCGCAACAAGGTCTTCATAGCTCTTCGATCAAAAGGTCCAACGGAAGTTCTTCATGCTCCAGGTACGCGGCCATTTCATCCGGTGTGAATCCATCGCTGACGGCGGCCATCAGGGCAGGCGCATCATCAATGGCAGTGTACAGGTCGGTCTCATCCAATGTGTACGGATCGAGCTCGTTGGGTGCAACATCGATCGTGGCAACGCCATTTCCTTCCGTGATGGATGCCGGACGAAGAACGAAATACAATGGCCCGGCGATCAAGAGCGCCATGGTGGCGATCCCCGCGAGTTGCAGGGGCCACGAGAAGGATCGAAGCCATGTGCCGATCCGCTCCACCAGGCTCGTGCGTTGCGCGATCCGCGCTTGAACCTGGTGCGGGAACCGGTCGAAGAATCCATCGGGTACCACGAACGGATCCACTTTCGGGATCGAACGCAGCATCGGTGCGTCCTTCAATTCGTCGTGATCGTTCGCGGAGTTCATGGCGTTCGGGAACTAGGACGTTGAAGGGTCGTTCTTGGTTTGATCGGTGGTGACCCACGCCTCGATCTTCTTCACCGCGATGTGGTAGCTGCTCTTCAACGCGCCCACACTGGTGCCGGTGATGGTGCTGATCTCCTCGTACTTCAATTCCTCGAAGTATTTCATCGTGAACACCGCGCGTTGCTTGTTCGGCAACCGCATGAGCGCGCGCTGCAGTTTCTGCTGGATGATGTCACCGCTGAAGTGCTCGCTGCTGTCCAAGGTGGTGCTGAGTCGGCCCAATACGGCTTCATCGTTCGTGAACAGCCCGCGCTTCATGCTGCGCAAATGGTTCAAGCATTCGTTGTGCGCGATGCGGTACAACCAACTGTACAGCTTGCTGTCCGAGCGGAAGCGATCCAATCCGTGCCATGCCTTGATGAAGGTGTTCTGCAACACATCCTGCGCTTCATCGTGATCCGTGATCATGCGCCGGATGAAGCTGTAGAGCTTGCGCTGGTATTGGTTCACCAATAGGTTGAATGCATAATGACGACTTTCCTCCTTGCGAAAGAGATCGAGCAGTTCGGTATCGGATAGCTCGCTCATCGGCCTCTCGTGCATCCGGGTGAGGGGCATTGCTCCCCTCTCCTTGTCATCGCGAGCAGAGCGAAGCGAGGGAGAGGGGCCGGGGGTGAGGTCACTTCCGCTTCATCACCCTTCCCACCGCTTTTACGATGTCCGGCACATCCAGTCCGTACTTCTGAAGCAGTTGGTCCGGTGTGCCGCTCTCGCCGAAGCTGTCGTTCACGGCTACATATTCCTGCGGTGCTGGTTTGTGTGTGGCAAGCGCTTGCGCGATGGCATCGCCCAAACCGCCGTACCGGTTGTGTTCCTCGCAAGTGACCGCGCATCCTGTCTTCCCGACGGAAGCTAGGACGGCATCCAGGTCCAGCGGTTTGATCGTGTGTACGTTGATCACCTCCGCGCTCACGCCGTTCTTCTTCAATTCCTCGGCGGCTTGTAGTGCGCGCCACACCAAGTGACCACATGCGAAAATGCTCACGTCGCTTCCTTCGATCAAGCGTTGCGCTTTGCCGATCTGGAACGGCAATTCATTCGGGATGAAGACCGGCCACTTCGGGCGACCGAACCGCAAATACACCGGACCTTCATGCGCCGCGATCGCAATGGTCGCTTGGCGTGTCTGGTTGTAGTCGCACGGCACGATCACCGTCATGCCCGGCAACATGCGCATCAGTCCGATGTCCTCCAGGATCTGGTGCGTGGCGCCATCCTCACCGAGGGTAAGTCCTGCGTGGCTCGCGCAGATCTTCACGTTCTTGCCAGCGTACGCGATGCTCTGCCGGATCTGATCATACACACGCCCGGTACTGAAGTTCGCGAAGGTGCCGGTGAACGGGATCTTGCCGCCGATGGTGAGTCCCGCCGCGATGCCCATCATGTTCGCCTCGGCGATACCGATCTGGAAAAAGCGCTCCGGGAATTCCTTCTGGAAGGCATCCATCTTCAACGATCCCGTGAGATCGGCGCAAAGGCCAACCACGTTCGGGTTCGAGCGGCCGAGTTCGAGCAGACCGGCGCCGAAGCCACTGCGGGTGTCCTTCTGGTCGAGGATGGGGTAGGAGCTCATGTGTTGATGTGTTCAGAAATTGATCGTGATGGATCGGCCGCTTTCGATCACAGCGTCCTTGGTAATGCTGTACTCTGCTTCTTTGGCGTTCCGACTTCGGTAGAGCACTTGATAGCTTCCCGGTTGCAATCGGAATTGCCCGCGCACCGCGCCTGGATCCAGATCAGCCACCCAGATCAGTTCATCGCCCTGCTTCAGGAAGATGGAACCGGGGCCCGGCACGGAAGGCAACACGTTCAATACACCGGCGCGCGGCACCACGATGTCCGAAGTTCGTCCTTGTTCCACTTTCACATTCGGGATCAACGTGCGAGGCAACGTGAGTACCTCCAGATCATAGGTGCCCACACGAAAGCGTTGCGTGGTGCCAAGGTCCTGTGCGTGCAAGGTGTTCAGGTCGCCACTCTTTCGGATGATGCAACTGACGGTGCCCACATCGGGTGGTCCGCTACCCATACGCAAGGCGAGTGAACCCATGCCTGCATCCACCGCGATGTTGGTGTGAACGCCGGGCTTCACGGTGACGTTCTCCCGGATCGAGGGCGGCAGCGTATGTGCGACCACCCGGTAGGTGAAGATGGGATCGATCGTCAACGTGTCCGGCGTTCCGTATGCGTTCATGGTGTGCTCCATGTGATAGCGGACCTGACCGTTCTTCTGGTCGTACAGCGTCACGGCCACATCGGTCTCCGAGGGCTTGCCATCCGTGGCCATCAAACTGATCTGCGCCGTGGTGCTGTTCAGCGCTTGCGTCACCACCACCTTCAACACGTGCTCGAGAAATTCCGGTGTACTCGCATCGAAGTAGTTGCCGACGCATTGCAAGGAGTACCGATCATTCTCCGTGAGCCCCACACCGATCACGAAGGGCTTCAACACAATGCCCTTCGCCTGCAACGCTCGACTCACTGCGCACGGATCCTCATCACACGCCTCGATCCCGTCCGTGATCAGGATGATGATGTTGCGAACCGGGCGCGCTCCGCGACTCTTGTCCAGCGCCGGGAAATCCTCCGCAGCCTTCTCCAACGAACGGGCGATGGGCGTGGTGCCGAGGCATTTGGTGGCCATCAATTTCTGCCGCATCGGTTCGATGCTCGATGTGCTGAAGGGCACTTCCAACCGCGTGTCGTTGCAATCCTGCTTGCCCGGTTGGATCGGGGTCTGGTGTCCGTATAGCCGCAGCGCCAGTTCAAGATCCGGCTGGCCTTCGAGTTCCTTCAAGGACTTCAACAAGACCTCTCGCGCGGTATTGATCTTCGGCTGGTTGCCCCAGAACGCGTTCATGCTGTTGCTCGCATCGAACACGAAGAGCATCCGTGTGAGCGGCGGACGTGGAGCGCTGTCCTGCGCGTGCAGGAAGGTCGGTCGCAACAGTAGCACGGCGATCAGTGCGAACGCACCGTAGAAGAACGTTCGGGACAACGGCGAAGCGGAAGAAGGACGATGCATGCGGCCTTCGCGGGTGAAAAACGTGCCACGCTGGCGGCGTTCAACGTTCATCGCTCAATAATCTCCCAACGTCTCTTCCAGTTGTGATAGTGCGCTGGCGAGTTGTTCATCGTTCGGGGCGATGCCGTGCCACGCATGGCTGTTCATCATGAAGTCCACGCCCTGACCCATCTCGGTGCGCATCAGGATCATCACGGGCTTGCCTTTGCCGGTGCGGCTTTTCGCAGTGGCGAAGGTCTTCAGCAACGCATCCATGTCGTTGCCGTTGGTCTCCAACACATCCCAACCGAAGGCGAGCCATTTCGCTTTCAGGTCGCCTAGCGGAAGCACGTCGTCCACATCGCCATCGATCTGCCGACCGTTGTAGTCCACGGTGCTGATCAAGTTGTCCACCTTGTTTCCGGCAGCGTACATGGCCGCTTCCCAGATCTGGCCTTCTTGCAATTCACCATCGCCGTGAAGGGTGTACACCAGCTTGCCGTCGCCGTTCAGCTTCTTGGCGAGCGCCGCGCCGATCCCGACGCTGAGTCCTTGACCCAGTGATCCACTGGCCATACGCACGCCGGGCAATCCTTCATGCGTGGTGGGATGGCCTTGTAGACGGCTATTAAGCTTGCGGAAGGTGGCCAGTTCCTTCACCGGGAAGTAGCCACTGCGCGCCAATGTGCTGTACCATGCCGGACTGATGTGCCCATTGCTGAGGAAGAAGAGGTCCTGTTCCTTGCCGTCCATGTCCCACTTCGCGGGATCGTGCCGGAGCACATGGAAGTAGAGGGCGGTGAAGTAATCGGCACAACCCAAGGAACCGCCTGGATGCCCGCTCTGGCAGCCGTGTACCTGCCGGACGATGTCACGGCGGATCTGGCTGGCGATGCGTTGCAGTTCGCTTACGGTGGTTTCGGGGGAAGTGGCCACGGAGGGTGAAGATGTCATGGCGCTGAAGGCTGGCCAAAAGTAGCCGGGGTCGGGTGGCGGCTTGGCCCGTGTGAAGAACTTTTGAAAAGTGCGGAAGCCGTTGATGGGCGTGCCTTGATCAGCCGGGGATCGAGGTCATTGAAACCGTCGGACAACGGATCGCGTGGTTCGTCCGTTCCTTTAGGGTGGCCGGGACTTTGGTTTTGGACCGGTCTGTAATTGGGCAGGGGCTTTCGGGCCCCTGTTCAATTTCCGGGATAACCGCCCGGGCGAAGCGGCTACATTCGCGGCCCGAAAAGGAAAAGCAGCCATGGGATTGAAGTGTGGAATCGTCGGCCTGCCCAACGTGGGCAAGAGCACCTTGTTCAACTGCCTCAGCAATGCGAAGGCGCAGGCGGCCAATTTCCCGTTCTGCACCATCGAGCCGAACGTGGGCACCATCACCGTACCGGATGCGCGGTTGAACAAACTCGCCGAACTGGTGAAACCCCAGCGCATCATCCCCACCACGGTGGAGATCGTGGACATCGCTGGGTTGGTGAAGGGCGCCAGCAAGGGTGAAGGCTTGGGCAACCAGTTCCTCGGGAACATCCGGGAGTGCGATGCCATCCTGCATGTGCTGCGCTGCTTCGATGATCCGAACGTGATCCATGTGGATGGCAAGGTGGACCCGGTCCGCGATAAGGAGGTGATCGACATCGAACTGCAATTGAAGGATCTGGAGACCGTGGAAGCGCGGATGAAGAAGTTGGAGAAGCAGGCGCAGATCGGGGAGAAGGAAGCGAAGAAGCGGTTCGAACTGCTCTCGCGCATTCGTGAGGTCCTGCTGAAAGGCCAGAGCGCACGCACCGCGTTGGCCGCGAACGACGACCCTGCACTGGTGGATGAATTCCAATTGCTCACCACCAAGCCTGTGCTCTATGTCTGTAACGTGGATGAGAAGAGTGCCACCACCGGCAACGCTTACGTGGAAAAGGTGAAGGCCGCCTTCGGTCATGAGAACGCGGAGGTGATCTTCGTGACCGCAGCGTTGGAAGCCGAGATCGCCTCATTGGAGACCGCTGAGGAACGTGCCATGTTCCTCGCTGACATCGGTCTGGAAGAGCCCGGCGTGAACAAGTTGATCCACGCGGCTTATCACCTTTTGAAACTGCAGACCTACTTCACCGCAGGTGTGCAAGAGGTGCGTGCATGGACGATCCATCAAGGCGATACCGGCCCGAAGGCGGCGGGTGTGATCCACAGCGATTTCGAGAAGGGCTACATCCGCGCCG